>CAWEMT010000001.1:0-656670 GCA_963810255.1 uncultured Alphaproteobacteria bacterium
GCGCGACGGCGGCGAAATCTTTCTCCGGGTCATAGCCGAGATTGATGTGCATCAGCGGATTGATGGTCAAAGGACCGTTCGACCCGACCAGCAGCGTGTAGCCATCGGGCTCCGCTTTCGCCACCAGTTGTGCGCCGACGCCACCGCCGGCGCCGCCTTTGTTCTCGACCACCACCGTTTGCTTGAGGGCTTCTCCCATCTGATTGCCGACCAGGCGGCCGACAATGTCGGCATTGCCGCCGGGCGCGAAGGGGCACGATCAGACGGATCGGATGGTCGGGATAGGCGGCAAAGGCCGCGCGCGGCAATAGCGTGATTACCGGCAGCGCGCCGAGCCCGGCCAGCAAAGTACGGCGTGAAACGGTCATGGTTTTCTCCCTGGTGCTTCGCATGCCCGGCATTTAGCGCCGGATTGTCTATGCGGGAATGTCGGACGGGGCCTCACATTGTGCGAGGCCGAGAATGGGCCAAATTTTGCCCGATCACAAGCCGGTCGGGGCTGCTGTTGTGAGCGGCCCATAGGCTAACGGTTTCGACGCGCTCGCAGGATGAAAAAATGCAAAGGGGGAGACTGCTGGCGCGCCCGAGGGGATTTCGAACCTCTGACCCTTGCCTTCGGAGGGCATCGCTCAAGGGTCTGGCTTCGCCAAAATACAACAAAATCAACAGCTTAGTCTCTCCAGCTTTCGCCCGAGATCGCTGGATCTCCGCCCCCAACTGTGCCAGATTTGTGCCAGAAAACCAAGCGCTGGCTCGAGATAGACTTAACGCTTCGCCAGGATAAAGAATCCAGGGGATGGCGGAAGATATTCGCAGATTTGGGTTGACGAATTCGAAATTCAGCTCAGGATATTAGTCACAGGCTTTGACCGGCGTGCAAATGCGCACGTTACCTCCTGCGAAACGGTGCCGACTGCGTGTCGGTGAGGCGCGTGGACCACCAAGGTGGCGCCTGATGCCAATTCGAGGACGTAGTGATTAATTTCGCCTGATCGCCAACTGCGTGGGCTTGCGCGGTAGGCATTCTCCTTTGTCGGGAGGGTGCACGTGCGTGCCCAAATTCAAATCGGTCTCGCCGCGCCGCCAGGTAACGAGGTCGCCCGAACTCCAGCGAAGAAACGGCGTGATGTTGTTGGTCCAAAGCGGCGTGACGACCAGGCAGCCGACGTCCCCTTCCGCGACCGGCTCGTTAGTTGCCTGATCGAGCACCTCGATCAGGAACATATCGGTCCAGACGCGGAAGCCGCCGCCGGCGGCATCCTCGGCGCCCATCAGGCCCGCCTCGGTCATGCCGAATGTGTCTCGAACCTGAGCACCCCATTGGCGCGAAAGCTTGCCGCGCTTGGCGTCGGACAAAGGCTCGGCCGAGCACAGCACCATCTCGACGGAGCCGGACGCGAGGTCGAGGCCGCGCGCCTCGGCGAGGTTGGCGAGGTGCAGGCCGTAGCTGCTCATACCCATCCAGATGGTCGGGCGTAGCCGGTCAATCAATTCAAGCTGCATCACCGACGGTGTGGTCGTGCCGGAGCCGGCCCAGTTGACTGCGATATCGCGTAGGGAAGCGGCGCGGGAGAACATCTGTCCTACCGGATGGATGCCAAGCGGAAAGGAGACATGCACGCGGCCGCGGGTCTGGCATCCCGCGCAATCGTAAGCGCGGGCAAAGCCGATCATCGCCGCATTGATATCCGCGAAGCTGCGCGGATAGAACAAAGGCGCGCCGGTCGTTCCGCCGGACCGCCAGTATTCCGCGATGCCGTCGTCCGACTGCAGGCAGAACTCCTCGTAGAACTTACGATCGTCCAGCGCGCGCAACATATCCTTGTCGAGGATCGGAATCTTGCGCCATTCGTCGGGATCGTCGAGGCGGTCGAGATCCACATGGTCGAGCTTGCCTTGGTAGAACGGCGCCCGCCGCGCCTGTTCGACCGCCCACCGCTTGCGATCGGACTGAATGGCGTCGATCTCGGCGTGCGAACGCGGGAGCTTCAGTGACGGCGCCATTGCTCAGGACTCGCTCGACGGCAGCGCGCCGATCCAGCGACGCTGGGCGGCATAAGTTTCCGGCAGCCGCCCGGCGCGTTCCTGCGCGTCCATGTCGGCTGCGCGCTCTTCTTTTTCCGGCGTGTCCTCGGGGATGGTATCGAGCGCGTCGCTGAGCATCGCCTGATAGTCGGCGCCGACCGGACAAACGTCGGCACAGCGGCGGCAGCCGGTGATGACGCCGGCGCCGCGCAGGATGCTCTGCCACAGATTGAAGCTATCTTCCGATCGCAGCAGTTCCTTCTGGCGCTCCGGGCTCGGCTCGGCGATGATGCGGGCGACGTGCTCGCTAAGCTGCGCGAAGCCGTGTGGCGAGCGGAAGCGATCACAGGCAGGCCAGTCGCGTTGCCAGTGACCGACGGCATCGGCCGGACAGGTCTTCAGGCAACGGCCACAGCTCGGCCCGAGGCAAAGCGCGGTTTCCATCCTGCTGTCGCATTCGATGTCGAGCGAGCAAAGCACCGCGGTGAGCAACACGCGGGGGCCGAATTCCGGCGTCAGCAGCTGCAGATTGAGTCCGAGCGTGCCGAGTCCCGCTTCCACCGCCGCATGCGGCAGCGACATGAGTGTCGGTAGATGCTGGTTTGGATCGTCTTTATAGGCCCACGGATCGACATGGCTCGGCGGCACAATAATCGACGGATATCCGTTGTCCTCGAGCCAGTAGACGAGTTCAAGCGAAGCTTCCTCGAGCAACGTTAGCGCCAGTTCGTCATTGTAAAATTTGTGGCGGTCGTTCCAAGCCGTGATGCGAGTCACGCCGCGGCTCAGCCGCTTGGCCAGCACGATGACCCGGCCGCCGTCATGCTCGGTAATATCGGACGGTCGGCGCGGGTTGCGCGGATCGGGAGGGTGTTGCTCGAGGAGCGCGCCATCGGCGATACCAACAAGATCGGCACCGAGCGCCCGCGCCTTTGCCTTGACCTCCGTCGCCGTGAGCGGCTGTTTGAACGCCGATACCATGTTCAGTCGTGCCCGCTCTCGCCGGCGATGGCCGGTGCCGCTTCGCTGCGGCGTTTCTGTTCGCGTTTGAATTCTTGCAATTGCCGCGCCACCATTCCCTTGTAACCCTCGGAACCGACCCAGCGTATGTTCCAGTCGTTGAGGCCTGAGATCTCCGCGCCTTTCGCGCGGTTCTCACGATACTTCTTACCGAGCGCGACCTTCTCCGGCGTCTTTTCCGGGATGGCCTTCTGTGGGTCGGCAAGATGCGCGTGATAATCGTTGCCGACCGGACAGACCGCGAGGCAGCGCGGGCAATCGCCGAACGAGCCGACCACGCGCAATAATCCCTGCCAAAACCCGTAGACATCGCGAGAGCGCATCATTGCCGGCTTGTCGCGCGACGGCGCTTCGATGAAGCGCTCGAAGAACTGAAGGATCGTTGAAAATCCGAACTCCTGCGCCTCCGTGGCGCAGGCGCGCTTGTCGATACCGAAATGCAGGACAGCATCGGCCGGACAAGAGTGCAGACAACGGCTGCACGATTCGCCGATGCAGACCTGCTCCGTGAGCGGCCGGTCCGCTTCGAGTTCGAGTTCAGTGAGAATACCGGTGAGATAGACGCGCGGCCCGAATTCCGGCGTCAGAATATTCACTTCCAGGCCCAGCGTGCCGAGGCCAGCTTCGACGCCGAGATGGCGGGTCGAAAGCCTGCCATAGCTTGCACGTTTATAGTTCCAGTCGGTTTCCTGCGCCGCGGTGACGAAGGACGGGTAGCCCGCCGCCTCCAGTTCTTCCGCCAGGCGGTACGCGACCTTGTCCATTTTCCGCAGCACCAGCATGTCGATGTACTGCACCGGAACATTGGTCTTGCAGCGGAATGCGCCGGCCGGAATGCGTTGCACCAGCACGATCACGCTTTTGCAGTAAGGCGAAATGCGCTCCGGCGTCTGCGGCCAGCGTGGATCGGGCGGGAACGCATTAAGCGTCGCGGCGCTGGCAATGCCGACAAGGTCGGCGCCCAATTCCTTGGCGCGCCGCTTGACCGCTGCGGCGTCGAGGTCAGTCATGGCCCGCCGTTCGCACCGAGGTGCAGGGCAAGATATGCTGCATTGAATACGGTCAAAGCGGGCTCACGGAATGCGTCCTTCTGGCTGGCAAATTATTTTAAACCTAAAATTTCTCGCTGTGAAGGAGCTTTAAAGGATCGTATCCGAGGAAACCGGGCCCGAAGGTCCGCCCCGCCCGACATTTGAGAATATTTGGGCGGCTCACTTTCCGCGTTTCCGCTTCCAAAGGAGGTGGCCCGTGACAATCGTCGACCAGCAGGAACTTGCGCGGCATCTCGGAATCTCGGACCGCCGGGTGCGTCAGCTTGAGGCCGAGCTTGTAATCTCGCGCCTCGATGGCGACCCAGCTAGATACGACCTCGACGTCAATGCGCGGCGTTATCGATTATACGCAAATCGCGACATAGACACCGTTTGTGATGAGATCTTAGAAGCCACCAAGGACGTAGAGGACGTGCTCAAACGTTTGGCGAACGAACCCGACATTCAGAAGCGGCGCGAGATCGCGAAGGAGGATGGCGGCGCAATTGGGCGGTTGGATGGCGCGATGAAGCTCGCCACCGCGCTCCAGCCAGAACATTCTCGCGAGATGGCCCGAACCGTCCATGAAAAGCAGAACGACTACGCCGGTCCACTGCGCGATCTACACCCGGGTCTCCACCGACCAAGGTCTTGAGCAGGACTTCAACTCGCTCGATGCCCAATATGAAGCCTCGGAAGCCTATATCCGCAGCCAAGTCCACGCCGGTTGGACACTGATCCGGTCCAAATATGATGATGGCGGCTTCTCTGGCGGCAACACTGAGCGACCTGCGCTGCAACGGCTGCTGGATGACGTGCGCGCCGGCAAGATTGACGTGATCGTCGTCTATAAGGTTGACCGCCTGACACGGTCCTTGGCGGACTTCGCCAAGCTTGTTGAGCTATTCGATCGACACAAGGTGTCGTTCGTCTCGGTCACTCAGCAGTTCAACACGACGACTTCGATGGGCCGGCTAACGCTCAATGTCTTGCTGTCGTTTGCCCAGTTTGAGCGCGAAGTAACCTCTGAGCGCATACGGGACAAGATCGCCGCTTCCAAGCGCAAGGGGCTTTGGGTCGGCGGCATGGCGCCACTTGGCTACGACACCAAGGATCGAAAGATCACCATCAATAAAGCCGAAGCTGAAACCGTGAAAACCATCTTTCGCAGTTACCTCAAGTTGGGCAGCTTGAACCTCCTGATGCCCGAGTTGCGCAAACGGGGCATCATCAGCAAACTGAGGACTTTGAGATCCGGTAAAGCGACCGGCGGCATCTCGTTGACGAGCGGACCCCTCGCCCACATCCTGCGTAACCGGTTTTACATCGGCGAAGTGACGTTCAAAGGGGAAATCTTGCCCGGCGAGCAGCCGCCCATCCTCGATCGCGACCTGTTCGACGCCGTGCAGGCCAAGCTCGATGCGAGCCTTGTGAATCACAAAGCCGCAAAATCAAAATCGGCAGCCCTCTTGTTAGGCCGCATCTTTGACGATCGCGGCAACCGGATGACGCCAAGCCATGCGCGCAAGCGCGGGATCAAGTACCGCTATTATGTTTCATCTAAGCTTGTTCAAGCGCTGCCGGAACAAGCTGGTTCAGTTGGCCGCGTGCCGGCAAACGAGGTCGAAGCCCTCGTCGCCAAATCGGCCAGAGCGCATCTCGGAAAGTCTGAAGTCAAAGACAACGCCTCGGTGATTCGCAATCACGTTGTTCGGGTTGAGATTCAACCGGATCGGCTGATCATCGAGTTGTCGGCAAAAGCTGATACGGCCACAAAACAAAAGCAAAAGCGCAAACGAATTGAAGTACCCTGGCGAAAGACACTTGCAACCCGGCGCCGCGAGATTCTCATCCCGATAGACGGCGCTTCTCAATCTGCCCGACCAATTCGGTCTGAGGCACGCGTGCTTCTCGTTTCAGCTATCGCGCAAGCCCGTCGCTGGCTCGATGAATTGATCTCCGATCCTACCGCGAGCGTCGAAAGCATCGCACGACGAGAACGCTGCAGCGTGCGCAAGGTCAACATGACGATCTCGCTCGCCTTCCTTGCGCCCGATCTGATCAAAGCCGCTGTTGAGGGACGGTTGCCCCGCGGTATGGGTATCACCCGGCTCTTCGACCTGCCGCCCGAATGGTCCAGCCAATACCAAACCCTTGGGCTCGACAGCGCCATAACCGTCCTGCTCGAACCCGTCTCAGGCCGTATGGTCTCTAGTTGCCGGGAAACGGGATTCCAAGGCGGGAGACAGGGCGGCCAAACCCAGGCTTTTTGCCTCCTGCAGTCTCCACAGAGACCCGAAGAGGAGTAACAAAGCCCGCCAACGCGCGAGTATCTGGTGGCAGCCAGGAAATCTCAACGGGTGCGGAACTGCGTGGCGGTCCCGAGAGGCGAAGTTGCTACACATTGCCCGCGTGCGGATTGACCTCGACGCGGCGGCAAATCATCACCATGGGCCTAAGCGTGCCGCGTTCGACCAGGCCAATCATGTTGGCGGCCTTATGCGGCGAACTTGCACCCATCACGATCTGCAGGCCGAACTTGGAGGGACCGCCGGCCTGGGGTCCCTTGGCTTGCAGGGCCTTGAAGAAGCCGAGCGCGAAGTCACTGCGGTCGCGCTCCTTGATCACCTCGAAGCCTTCCGCGCTGAGCAGCGCGCGGTAGGTGGCGGGGGTCTCGATGAAATTGGTGTCCTCGCCCGAGGCCCAGGGTACCGGATAGTTGAAGATGCCGTCGTTGCCACGCATGACGTCATAGAGGGCGAAGATGCCGCCGGGCTTGAGCACGCGATGAACTTCGTTGAATAGCTTGGCCTTGTCCGCGATGTTCATGCCGACGTGCTGCATATAGACACCGTCGAAACTGTTGTCCTCGAACGGCAGCGCGAGCGCGTTCGCCTGCCGGTAACTGACCTTGCCGCCGAGGCCGACACGCTCGGCCAACGAACCGGCGACCTCGACGTATTCCTCGCTGAGGTCGACGCCGGTAACGCGGCATTTGTATTGGTTCGCGACATAACGTGAGGGGCCACCGAGGCCGCTACCGATGTCGAGCCATTGCGTGTCGGCCGCCGGCTCGAATTCGGCAATGAAATCGATGGTTGCCCGGCGGCCGCCGATATGGAACTCGTCGGCGGGCGCGAGATCCTCGGGCGTCAGCCGGTCGAGATCCTTGCCAACGGCAGCAAGGCCTTGCAGCAAGGCCTCCTCCAGCGTCCCGTGACGGTAATGTTCGATGACATTGTGTTCGACGGTCATGGGCGGCCCCCGCGCAAATGGAGAACTATATTGGCGTGCAGCCCAAAGCCGCACAAGAGTGCTTATTGGAGGATTCATGTCTCAGATGGGTCAAAAACGGACATTGGAGCTTTGGACAATGCCGTCCGCTATTGCCCTGAAAGCGGACATTCGAACCGGTCTCTGCCAATCGCAGTCTCCGTTTCCGGGAAACCGAACTTTGAAGACAGAGACGAAGGCACCGAATCTGGCGCCGAAGTCTCCCGCCATATTTGTAGAGACTATTCCCGATCCAAAACGCCGCCCACTTCGCGGCCTTTCCGCGAATCTCAGGAAATCACAGCTTCAACAAGACTGCGTGGCGGTCCCGAGAGGAGTTCGAACCTCCGACCTTCGGTTTAGGAAACCGCTGCTCTATCCTGCTGAGCTACGGGACCGTCGGCGCGTTCTAGCACAAGGCCGCGCGCCACGCACCGCTGGCCGATCTCGGGCGCTATTGACGGCCCACGCGAACAGCCGACAATCCGCGCATGAGACACCGTCCGCGCCGCGCGCTTGCAATTGCTCCGGCCATCGCCGCGCTGTCGCAGATTTTTAGCCCTACTGCGTCGGCGCAAGACGCCTGCCACCTCACCCCCATCGGCACCGTGCAAGTCGCCGCCGTGCGTGACGGCCGCACACTGCCGCTAACCGACGGCCGCGAATTGCGCCTCGCCGCCATCGAAACGCCGGACACGAGCCGCGCCGGGTTGCAAAGCCTGGTGACCGGGCAAGCGTTGCGGCTGGAAGCGCTCGGCGCCGATCACGACCGCTACGGCCGGCTGGTCGCCTTCGCCTTTGCCGGAGAAGGCCAACAATCCGTGCAGCAGGTCATGCTGGAGACGGGCCTAGCACGGGTCTCCGCGCGCGCCGGCGGCAGGGCCTGCGCCGAACCGCTCTTGAGCGCCGAGCGTAGAGCGCGGACGGCCAATCGCGGCCTCTGGGACGATCCAAATTTCGCCCCTTTGCCGGCCGAGAGTTCCGACCTGTTGCGCAGGAAGCGGGGCCAGTTCGCGTTAGTAGAAGGCAAGGTCTTGTCGGTGCACCCTAGCGGGGGCACAATATATGTGAACTTCGGACGGCGCTGGACGCGGGATTTCACCGTCACCATTCGACGGCGCCTTCAGAGGTCCTTCACCGCCGCCGGCATAGAATTGAAAATGCTGCAAGGCCAGCGCATCCGGGTGCGCGGTTGGATCGAGCAGCATGGTGGGCCGATCATCGACGCCGAGGTCCCCGAACAGATCGAGTTCGTGGACCGGCAGATGACGGGTGGGTAACGGGGGCGATGGCCGCTCGACTGACAGGGGGTTGGGGCAAGCAGGTGCGCGGCGCCGCGATGGCGCTCGCTTTGTTGCTGGCGGGTTGCAGCAGCCTTCCCGGCAATCACCAAGCCTCCCTGCCGCTTCCGCAGACCACCACATTACAGTCGTCGACCGATACCGCGACGCAGTCGGCGGAGCAGCGCGAGCACCTGCGCATCCTCGCCTCCTATGGCGGCGTCTACGAAGATGCCCGTCTGCACGCCATGATCAGCCAGACCGTGGACAGACTGGTGGCCGCGTCGGAGCGGCCTGATTTGAAATACCAGGTGACCATCCTCAACTCAGCGGCGATCAACGCTTTCGCGCTGCCGAACGGGCACCTCTATGTGACGCGCGGGCTAATCGCGCTCGCCAACGACAAGGCCGAGCTCGCGTCCGTGCTGGCGCACGAAATGGGCCACGTGATCGCCCGCCACGCCGCCATCCGCGAGGAAAAGGCGCGGCAAGCCGCCATCATCGGCCACGTCGTCAACGACGTGCTCAGCGATCCGCAACTGGGCGCGCTGGCGCTGGCCAAATCGAAACTGGCGCTGGCGAGCTTTTCGCGCGCGCAGGAATTCGAGGCCGACGGCATCGGCGTCGGCATTTGCGCGCGCGCCGGCTTCGATCCGTTCGGCGCCTCGCGCTTCCTCACCGATATGCAGCACAACGCCGACCTCAAATCGGAAGGCGAACGCACCGATCCGCGCGCGCAGGACTTCCTCGCCGCGCATCCGTCGACGCCCGAGCGGGTCGAGAACGCGCTCGCCAATGCCCGCCAATTCAGCGGCCCCGGCGGCGGCAAACGCGACCGCAAGGAGTATCTCGGCGATCTCAGTGGGCTAGTCTACGGCGACGATCCGAGCGAGGGCCTCGTGCGCGGCCGGCGCTTCCTGCATCCCAAGCTCGGCTTCACCTTCCTGGCGCCGCCGGGCTTCACCCTCGACAACACCGCGCAGGCGGTGCTCGGTCTCAAGGAGGGCGGCGGCCAGGCCATGCGCCTCGACGTCGTCAGCGTGCCGGCCGAGCAGTCGCTGGCCGACTATCTCAAGTCGGGCTGGATGGAGAATGTCGATCCGGCGAGCGCGGAAGAAATCACCATCAACGGTTTTCCGGCGGCCACCGCGACCGCGAACGGCGAGCAATGGTCGTTCCGGCTATACGCCGTCCGCTATGGCAGCGACGTCTATCGTTTCATCTTCGCCAGCAAGACGAAGTCCGCGCAGATCGACCGTTCGTTCCGCGAGTCGATCTCGACCTTCCGCCGCATGAGCCTGGAAGAGAGCGCGCAAGTCAAACCGCTGCGCCTGAAAGTCGTGGCCGCCGGTCCGCACGACACGGTGGCGCGGCTGGCGCACCGTATGGCGGTCGGCGATCACCGTCTGCAACGCTTCCGCGCGCTCAACGGTCTCGGCCCGCACGACAACGTGAAACCCGGCGAAGAAGTGAAGACCGTGGTCGAGTAGCTCTCGCGACGCCCTATGAACATCGTCGTTGCTGTCATGCCCGGCCTTGTGCCTGGCATCCCGCTTAGGGTGGGCAAAGTGCGTCCCTAAGCGAGATGGCCGGGACAAGCCCGGCCATGACAAAAGAGAAGTTCAGCCCTCGCCGCCCTCGTAGTTGATGGTGAACTCGGGCGGCACGTCCGGACCCCAGAGGTAGAAGGAATCCTCCGGCTTGTGGTCGGCCGAGGGCCAGCGCTCTTCTTTCGGGATGTAGTCGATATCGCAGGAATATTCCGAGAAGCTGCCCCACGGGTCGCGCACGTAATGGAAATAGTTCGAGCCGAGCACGTGGCGGCCGAGACCCCAGCCCTTTTTCCAGCCTTTTTCGGCCATGCGCATGGCGCCGAGCCCGATGTCGTTGAGGCTTGCCACGTCCCAGCTGCAATGGTGGAAGCCGGGGGCGGAGGATTTCACCAGCGCCAAGAGATGATGATCGCTACCGTGAATGCCGTGCATGAAGGCGACCAGATCGGCAGAGCGGTCGGATAGGCGCAAGCCGAGATTGCGCTCATAGAATTCCATCGAGGCATCGATATCGCGGGTAAAGACCAAGACATGCGACAGCCGACGCGGCCGCACCGGCGGCCATTTGGCGCGGATAGCAGCGCCGGCGGTGCCGGCCGGCGCCGACGTCCATTGGCTTTCTGACTTTTTGTCGGGCGACACTTTGGGCCCGACCTTGATCTCGATCAGCACGTTTTCATGGTTGCGGAACCAGAAGCCGTTGCTTTCGAAGCCGGGCGGCGGGTCGATCAGCTTGACGCCGTTGCCTTCGATGCGCGCCTTCAGCCGCGCAATATCCTCGGCGTAGCAGCCGAAAGAAAGGTGATGCAGTGCCTTGGCCTTGGCGCCTTCCACTACCGAGCCCCAGCGGTGCTCATGACCGAATGTCTTCAGCTCCAGCGTGTTGCCTTTTGCCGCAATATCCAGTCCGAAATTGGCGTAGAAATCCTGCGCCACCGAGGCGTCGGGCACGGCCAGTACGAATTGATCGAGCGAATGCACGCCGAGCGCATAGGTCTCTGTGGTCGGCGCGACATAGCCGCGAATGGCGGTCATCATCTTTCTCCGTCGTGATCGGTGATTGACCACCATTTTAGCCCGTTGGGCGCCGGCGGCAACTGCTCAAGGACGCAGATAGACGTAGCCCTGCGACTGCAGTTCCGCGAGGCGCACCACTCCGCCCTTCTCGGCGGCGATGAAGCCGGGCAACAGGTCTTTCAGCGTGACCTTTTGCGCCTTCATGGTGTTGCCGCAGGCATTGAGCTCGAGGCCCTCTTTCGAGAATTCGCCCACGTGACGCGCCAAATCGGGCGCGGCCGACATCGTCTGAAAGGCCTTCAAAGCCGGCCCGTGCACGACCAGCGAGATTGTCACTTTGTCCGGCCCGCCCACGCCTTGGTAGTGGTTGCGGATATTACCCAACACGAAATTGACCTTGTCGAGATCGGACAGATGATAGACGACCTTCGATTTGTCGGGCGCGGGCGCCGCGGCCTTGGCTTGCGTCGCGCCGGCGGCGCCTGCGATCAAACCGCCGATGCCGGCGAGCGTTGCGGTCAGCAAATTGCGTCGAAGCATGAGAAACCTCCCCTGATTTTATCGCTGCGCTATCCCATCACTTCTGCTTGGCGGCAAACTCCTCGCCGCCGTTCATCAGCGAGTGAAAGGTAATTACCGGAGCGTATGCGGATGGTGCCGCCGGACGAACCGGGCGTCTTCGAAATCATCACGCGCGCAAGCGGGACTTTACAGTCCTTCGCTTCGGCGGCGAGCTGAGCCGAAGCCGACGGATTGAGCGTCGGCGTTGCCGCCGCGATGTCGCTCGGAGCCACGATGGCAAGATCGGACGCGCCAGAAACCGCCGTGGTGTTGGGGCCGCTGTTCGAGGCCAGCACGATGACGCCGGCCGTCAGCACGCCGCCGGCAAGCGCAATGGCAGCCGCCGTCAGCTTGCCGCGCGGCGGCGGTGCTTGACCCTGGTCTGATCCGGTGGCGGCTGACGGCTCGCTCATCGGCGCTGTCTCGCGGAACTCGCGGCATCAGGCCATCCCGGGCCGCGAATGGCCCACCAATGGCGCCACGGTTTCCGAAAATCCCCCGTAGAGATCCCGAACGGCATTAATGCTAGCGACTATTTTTGGTGCGTGGAAGCCCGGACCCCCGTGAATCAAAAAGCCCGGCGTTTCCGCCGGGCTTTTCGTTTTTGGCTATGAGGCTTTCGCGGATCAGGCCGCTTCTTCCTCGACCGCGTCGTCGCCGGACTCGTCGGCGGGCTTCGGGCCACGGCGCGGGCCCTTGGCAAGCGCCCCCTCGATCTCCTTGATCGCCTCGGTCTCGGTGACGCGCTGCACCGCCGCGATCTCGCGCGACAGCCGGTCGAGCGCCGCCTCGTAAAGCTGGCGCTCGGAATAAGACTGCTCGGGCTGCGTGTCCGAACGAAACAGATCGCGCACGACTTCCGCGATGGCGACGATGTCGCCGGAATTGATCTTGGCTTCGTATTCCTGCGCCCGGCGCGACCACATGGTGCGCTTGATGCGCGCGCGGCCCTTCAGCGTATCGAGCGCGCGCTTGACCAGCGGGGGTTCCGCCAGCTTGCGCATGCCGACCGACACGATCTTGGCGGTGGGAACCCGCAGCGTCATCTTGTCCTTGACGAAATTGATGACGAACAGTTCGAGCTTGGCGCCCGCGACCTCCTGCTCCTCGATAGCCAGAATCTGGCCGACGCCGTGAGCGGGATAAACGATGAACTCGTTAGTCTTGAAGCCTTGTCGTTGAGTAGTCTTCTTGCTGGTCATTCCGGGCAGAACTCCTTCACCGGCGCCTTTACGGCCGCCGGCCAATTTTGCTGCGGGAGCCCCATGGCGGACGGCACCGCGCGAGGCATGAGTCGTCCGCCGGGTGCCGGCAGACTTTTTCGTCCTCCGGCTTGAGCCGGCAGAACCTTTTTTTGATCTATGACGCGGTTTTCCTGCCACTGCTCTCGCGTGGGATTCACGCCCTCTGATCCAGACCCTTGGGTGTAGGCCGCCGAAAAATAAGGCTCCCCTGGGGGAGCGCTTTGGTGGCCGTATCGGTCGTAGTCATGTGATTTATTATATATAACACATTTTTGGGTAAAATCAAAGCCTTATGGCGTCGTAATGGTGTCAAACGGGGGACAAAAGCGCCATTTTCGCGAATAGGTTAACAGGGAATCGAGCAAAATAGGGGGTCGCGGTAACCGGTTCCAAGGCGGGAGTTCGATTCAGTCGCCCGACCCCGGATTCGGGGTGAAAAACTTCTGGAACTTTTCAGGCAAGCCCTCGAAATCCTTGGCGTCAGGCGGCGGTTCCTTCTTAACCGTGATATTCGGCCAGGTTTTCGCGTATTCCGCGTTTAATTCCAACCACTTCTCCAAGCCCGGCTCGGTATCGGGCTTAATCGCATCGATCGGGCATTCCGGCTCGCAGACGCCGCAATCGATGCACTCGTCCGGGTGGATCACCAGCATATTTTCGCCTTCGTAGAAGCAGTCCACCGGACACACTTCCACGCAGTCCATGTACTTGCACTTGATACAGCTTTCGTTAACGACGTAGGTCATTCAAAGGCTCCGCACGCAGAATGCAGCAGCGCTCCCTATCGTAACGTGAGATAGGCCGCAAGCCGCGCCGGCGCTACGGTCCGGTGCCTAACCTTGCGTCTTTTGCGCCATCGTGACGCTAACCGAATTGGACGCCAACACCCTGGCCCCGGCGCGGGAACCGGTTGTCAAATCGAGATAAAGCGCCCGCGCACTGCCGGCTTGCCCGCGCCTCTCGCAAAAGCCCTCGACCTGCACCACCCTGACCGAACGGTCGAGCGCCAGCGTCACCACGTCGCCGATCGCCACCTTTTGGCTGGGCGCGGAAATACGCTTGCCGTTGATCCGCACATAGCCCGCCTCGGCCAGCGCCGCCGCGTCGCTGCGGGTGCGCACAACGCGGGCATGCCAGAGCCATTTGTCGACGCGTTGGCGAGCGGCGTTTTGGGCCGTGACGCTCAAGGCCGGTCTTTGCCGCTCTGCTCGAGCTGCTGCTTGAGGGCGGCTAGTTTTGCGAAGGGCGAATTGGGATCCGGCGCCTTGTCGCGGTTGCCGGAATTGCTGCCATGCGGCTTGGCGTAATATTGCTCGCGCTCGGCGCGCTCGACCCGATCGCCCTTGTCGCGGCGCGGCGGCCGATCACGGCGCGGCGGCCGATTCTGGCGCCCCTCATGCTGGCCCTGTCGCTCCATGCGTTGCTGGCGCTCGTGACGGTCGCGGCGCTCCTGGCGGTCCTTGCGCTCACGGAAGGACCGCTGCTGTTCGCCCGGCTTATCCGTGCTTTCGGCTGGAGTCGCGGACGCGGTTTGAGCGTCTTCGGATGCTGGCGGTGCCGGCGTAGCGTCCGTGGTCGCTTGGACCTGCGCACGGCGAGGAGGACGGCGCGGTTTGTGCGGACGCCGATCGACACGGCCGGCCGGGCGCCACACCTCGATCATTGCCGGCTCTTCGGCCGGCTTCGTTTCCACAGCGACCTCGCCCGTCGAGGCGGTTTCAGACGTGGTTGCCGCGGCTTGCTCTGACACAGGCTCAGCACCGGTTTCAGGTTGCGTCGTTTCAACAGGCGCCCCTTCGGCGGCAGGAGCTTCGTCGGCCTGCGGCGGCGGTTCAGCGTCCGGCGGCAATTCAGAGGACGGTGTTGCGTCAACGGGCGTAATGTTTTCCGCGACCGCTTCGACTGGCAATTCGGCCGGCGTTGCTTCGGCGGCGGGTTCCGCCGTTGCGTCCGTTGCCGCCGACGCTTGCTCCGGCGACGCGGCATCCGCAGGCGGGACGCCCGCCGCTTCGGTCGGTGGCGGCGTAACGGGCTCCGGCGGCTTTGGCCGCCGGTCCATACGATAGCCGAGCGAGCGCAGGATCGACGCGAAGTCCTCGCCCGACGCACCGGTGAGCGAGGTCATCGCGCCGGTGACGACAAAACCGCGGCCATCGAGGGCGCCGTCCGGCTTCACGCCGGGCGACGTTTCTCGCCAAGACAATGCCGGACGGATGAGGTCGGCAAGGCGCTCGAGAATATCGACGCGCACCGCGCGTTCGCCGGCGATGCGATAGCCGGCGGTGCGATAAAGCGGTTTCGGCGTTTCGCTGTCGACCGGGATCGAGGTGCGCCCACTCGCGGCGAGATGAAGCAAGTCGCCGACGCCGTTGGCGTCGGGGCTCTCGTGCTTGAGCGCCCAGAGCTGCGTCGCCAGCGCGCGCGGCGCCGGCTTCAACAGACCGGGAAGGTAAATGTGGTAGGCGCCGAAGCGCAGACCGTATTTGCGTAACGTGGCGCGCGCCGTCTGGTCGAGGCCCTTGACCTCGTCGGCGACTTTCTGCCGCTCCAGCACGCCAAGCGCTTCCACCACCTGGAAGGCGACCCCGCGCGCCATGCCGTTGACGTCATCGGCGGCGGTGAGCGAGAACAGCGGCGCCAGCAATTTCTCGACATGCGTCTTGAGCCAAAGATCAAGCCGCGTCTGTACCATGTCGCGCGCCGGGCCGGTCAGGTGATCGTCGGCAACGATGCGCAGGCGCGGCCGCAGGGTATCGTCGCCGGGGATCAGCTTGGCGACGACGTCGCCAATCCAGCGCAAGGCGCCGTCGGAGGCCAGCACGATCTGATCGTTCGAGGCCTGCGATAGCCTGGTGGCGCGCGCTTCGATCTCACCGGCGAGCGCCTTCTGCGCGGCGGCGTTGAGCGCCTTGGCCTCGGAGGCGTCGGTGGAGGCGGCGGGCGCGAACATGAATCCGTCGAGCCGGCCGAGCACATGGCCTTCGACCGTCACTTCGCCTGTCTTGCCGATTTCCGTATCCAGCATCGTGTTCTCTCGCAGCCGCCGCATCAGCACACTGGTGCGGCGGTCCACGAAACGTTCGGCCAAGCGCTCATGCAGCGCGTCGGACAGCTTATCCTCGACCGCGCGCGTGACCTCCTGCCAATGTTCGGGATCGGCGAGCCAATCCGGGCGGTTGGCAATGTAGGTCCAAGTTCTGACATGCGCGATCCGGTTGGAGAGGGTGTCGATGTCGCCGTCGGTGCGATCAGCTTGCGCGACTTGTTGCGCAAACCAATCGATAGGGATGTTACCCTCTCGCATCAGGAATCCAAAGAGGGTGACCACCAATTCGGCGTGGGTGGCCGGTGCAATCTTGCGATAGTCGGGAACCTGGCAGGCGTCCCATAGCCGCGCGATCGCAGCAGACGTCTGCGCGAGCGTACGCACATTTTCATCACGCGCGGCATGTTCCAGAACCAGGATATCTTCACCGATCGGCGCGCGCGTGAGGCCTTGTTCAGTCGGTACCGCCGAAAGCGCGGCCTGCAAGGCACCGATCGACGAAAAATCGAGATCGGAATTGCGCCATTGCAGCATGCGGATCGGTTCGAACGTATGGCTCTCCAAGGCCTGCACCAGTTCCGGCTCGAACGGATCGCAGCGGCCCGTGGTGCCGAATGTGCCGTCCCGCGTCGCCCTGCCAGCGCGGCCGGCGATCTGCGCAAGCTCGGCTGGATTGAGTTTGCGAAACTGATAGCCGTCGAATTTGCGGTTGCTGGCGAACGCCACGTGGTCGACGTCGAGATTGAGGCCCATGCCGATGGCGTCGGTCGCCACCAGATAATCGACGTCACCGGACTGATAGAGCGCGACCTGCGCGTTGCGGGTGCGTGGGCTGAGCGCGCCCAGCACCACCGCGGCGCCGCCGCGCTGGCGGCGGATCAATTCGGCGATGGCGTAAACTTCCTCCGCCGAAAACGCGACGATCGCCGAGCGGCGGGGCAACCGAGTGAGTTTCTTCTCACCGGCGAAAGTAAGCGTCGACAGCCGCGGCCGGCTCACGATGTGCGCGCCAGGCAACAGCCGTTCGACCATCGGCCGCACCGTGGCGGCGCCAAGCACCAGCGTTTCTTCGCGCGCGCGGGCATTGAGCATGCGGTCGGTAAAGACGTGACCGCGCTCGAAGTCGGCGCCCATTTGCACCTCGTCGACGGCGAGGAACGCCACGTCGAGGTCGCGCGGCATAGCCTCCACGGTCGAAACCCAGAACCGCGGATTGGGCGGCTTGATCTTTTCCTCGCCGGTGATCAGCGCGACCGCCGCGGCGCCCACCCGCTCGACGCATTTGTTGTAAACCTCGCGCGCCAGCAGCCGGAGCGGCAGGCCGATCATGCCGGAGGAATGCGCCAGCATCCGCTCGATGGCCAGATGGGTCTTGCCGGTATTCGTGGGCCCGAGCACGGCGGTGACGCCGGCACCGCGGGCACGTGACGTCCGGTTCGGTTGCGGGGAGAACGAAATGGCCATTACGCGTCCAGACTGGCGGCGGGACTATTTGCAAGTCCCGCCAAGAGCTTCCTGTATCACAATGCGACGGTGCCGGCGTCTGCGGTTAAGTCTTAGAACGAGTCTGGAACGAATCGCGCCCGAATCGGTGACTCAGGGCCTGTGTGGATTCGTTCACGGCGACATTTGGCAACCAGCGCCCATGACGCCACAAGATCGAGTAGCCGCAGGCGATTCAAGCCGCCGTTAGACCTCTTCAAACGTTAACGCAGGCAAGGATCGCCTTCCCTCAAAGAGTCAAGCCTCAAGCTTACCGGGTTTTCGTCCCATTGGCCGAGGCCCGGGTCGCGCCGGCGACCGAGACAAATTGGGTGGCCTTGAGCACCGCTTCACCGATCGGCGTCGGCGATTGGGCACGGAAGGGCACCAACACGCGGGTGCCCTCGATCGGGGCCAGCCACACTTCGATATCACGCTGCTTTGCGATGTATTTAATCGCCGACCGCGACGGGACGTAGCCGGCAATCGGCGCAAAACGGACCGCACAAACCAGAACCTTGCCGGCGTAGCCCTTTTCAGCCTTCACCGTTTCAATGCGCTTGAAAGTGAGTTGCAGGTCGTAGCGCATCCGGCCATCAAAGATCGCCACCGTGCGCTGGCACGATTCCGGCGACAGCGGACCGCCGCTCTCCGGTGCGACCATCAACGATGCCGACATCGGGTCGAGAATGCCGTGTCGGTGCGCTTCGGTCAGCGGCACACGATCCGGCTCCCGGTCCTGCGACGGCTCGACCTTGGACTCCAATAGATCGCCGTGGTCGATCTTGAGCCGGACTACATCATCTTTTTGTCTGGTCTTAATTGTCGACGCGTAGACCGACGAGGTCGGCTGGCCTGCCTGCATCACGCCATGGGCGGTGCTGCTCCCCTCACCACCGAGGAAGACCCGTATCAAGCCAGTGGTGACGCCGCTCGCCGCCGCTTTGTATTGGGTGTCGCTGATTTCGATCCGCCAATCGCCCTTGCCGATCGGAATACCGGCGAGCGTCGCGCTATAGTGCGCCTCCAGCTTGCCCTGCGCGTAGACGGCCGTCGGCGCGGCGCCGGCAAAGGCGATCACGCCAGCAGCCAGCAGCATGCATCGTTTCGATTGCCGCAAAGCCAGCACCAGTTCCATCCTTCCGCCGGCGCCGGCGGACATTTCGCGGCCCGGGCGGCCGACACTCGAGTAACCGAAACCGCCGCGGAAGCCCCTCGCCGGACAAGACGAATTGGCATGAATATGAGGTACCGTGGGCGGCGCGGCAATCTCGTCGCCGCCGAATACGTCTATTCTGTGGTCCGCCGGGCGCCGAAAATGTTCAAAAACCCATAGAACGCTTCGGCTTGACGCTCCAACGCCCTCTCTTTATACGTCCAGCCATCTTAGCCACAAACGACCGGATTGGCGCTGTTTCGGGCCGGCGCTTTGCGAGGAATAGATCATGTCATGGCGTTGCGAGCTGACCGGCAAAAAGCCGCTGGTCGGGCACAAAGTGAGCCACTCCAACATCAAGACCAAGCGCCGGTTCCTGCCGAACCTGCGCAACGTCACGCTGATTTCCGACACGCTCGGACGCCGGGTGCGCGTGCGCGTGTCGGCCAACGCGCTGAAGACGGTGGACCATCGCGGCGGCCTCGACGCGTTCCTGATCAAGGCCAAAGACGACGAGCTCGCACCGAAAATGCTTGAGCTCAAGCGCCAGATCGTGAAGAAGCGCGCCGGCGCCGCGGCGAGCTGACGTTTTCTCGCCGCCCATCATTCACCAGCATCGATAGTGGCTCCTGGATTGTCCGCCTTCGCGAACAATGACGGCCGTATTTTTTGCAGGCGTCTGCTTACTCCCCCACCAGCGCGAACTGCAGGAGCAAGTTGCGCTGGATCGGGGAAAAGTTGTCGTCGGACACCAGCGTGATGATGGTCTCGCCGCTCGCGTTACGATGCACGGCAATGCCTTCCATATTATCGATCTGATAGCCGAGATCCGCTTCGATCAGCGGCTTACCGTCGACTTGCGCGCCCGGTTTGATGGCGGCAAGCGGGATGCGGCGGATACGCATGGCGACGCCGCGCGCCGGCGAATAGCGGCGCTCCAGCAGCAACAGATCGGCCGGCGGCAGGATGGTGCAATCGGTAACGTCGAAATCGTCACTGCGCTTGACGCTGAACCGCTCGAATTGTTTGCCTTTGATGAGGAACGAGCGGTGGTTGCCTTCGGCATCGAGGCTGCGCTCGGCGATGACGATCAACGTATTGGCCAGCGGCGCCCCCTTGGGCGGCGCAGTCAGGCATTCCAGGCTTTTGTTGTAGGTGAAAGTCTTGAAATCGGCCGGCACCTGGATCGGCTCGGCGCGCGCCGCAAAGCCATCGCTGCGGAAGTCAAAGCGCACGATGCGTTCGACGCGCTCGATGCCGACATAGAACATGCCGTCCAATTCGGTGAGCGATTCGGTGTCATACCAGCCGTGCGCGGCGAGCGGCTTGCCGTCCCAAGCGAGCATCGGGGCCATTTCGGCATCGGCAATGCCGGCGAGTTTGTCGTCGCGATAGTCGATGCGACCGCGTAGCCAGGAACCATTATCGGTGAGCGCAAGGAAGCGGGCGCCGTCCGGCTCGATGTGGAGCGCAGAAATCCCGCCGAAAGCCTGGTATTTCGACGTGAGCGCCAAACCGCCGCGGAATTCAAGCGCGCCGAAACGCGTGCGCGAGGGATCACGATTGTCGAACGCGGTAATCGGCGTCGCCTCGACGGTGATGTGCGTCGGCGCCGAGGCGGTGCGCCGTGCCTCGGCGATCGCCAGCGTGGCAGCGATCAGCAGCGCGGCAATGAACGCCCCGGCGGCAAGACGGCGGCCGCACGGCCAAGAGGTGATCACGCAACGCGCCTGCGGGTGCGAGGCGCCGGCCGCTCGGCGGCGGCGGCATGCTCTTCGAACAACTCGGCGAGTTTTTCCGTCATGGCGCCGCCAAGTTCTTCGGCGTCGACGATGGTGACGGCGCGGCGGTAGTAGCGCGTCACGTCATGGCCGATGCCAATGGCGATCAGTTCGACCGGCGAGCGGGTCTCGATCTCCTCGATCACCCAACGCAAGTGGCGCTCGAGATAATTGCCCGGATTGACCGACAGCGTTGAATCGTCGACCGGCGCGCCATCGGAGATCATCATCAGAATCTTGCGCTGCTCGGAGCGTCCCAACAGGCGCTTATGCGCCCAGTCGAGCGCCTCGCCGTCGATGTTCTCCTTCAGCAGGCCCTCGCGCATCATCAGGCCGAGATTCTTGCGCGCGCGCCGCCACGGCGCGTCGGCCGACTTGTAGATGATGTGGCGCAGATCGTTGAGCCGGCCGGGATTGGGCGGCTTGCCGGCGGTGAGCCATTGCTCACGCGACTGACCGCCTTTCCAGGCGCGTGTGGTGAAGCCGAGAATCTCGACCTTGACGCCGCAGCGCTCGAGCGTGCGCGCCAGGATATCGGCGCAAGTCGCGGCGACCGTGATCGGCCGCCCGCGCATCGAGCCGGAATTATCGAGCAGCAGCGTCACCACGGTGTCGCGGAACTGCATGTCCTTCTCGGCCTTGAACGAGAGCGGGTGCAGAGGATCGATGACGATGCGCGACAGCCGCGCCGGATCGAGCTGGCCTTCTTCCAGGTCGAACTCCCAGGAACGGTTCTGCTGCGCCATCAGCCGGCGTTGCAGCCGGTTGGCGAGGCGCGCCACCACGCCCTGCAGGTTCGAGAGTTGCTTGTCGAGATAGCCGCGCAGGCGCTCGAGCTCTTCCGGCTCGCACAAGTCCTCGGCCGCCACCGTCTCGTCGAACTTGGTGGTGAAGGCGCGATAGTCCGGGCCGCGCGGCTCGTTGGCGCCGAAGTGACGCGGCCGTTGCGGTTCACCCGGCGTTTCAGCGTCACCCATATCGGTATCGTCGGCCATGTCAGCGCTCGGGGCATCAACGGCTTCGGCGGCGGAATCGGGCATGTCCTCGGCGGACACTTGCGTGTCCTCCGTGCTCATCCGCTGCATCTCGTCGCTATCGGCGGCGTCTCCGTCCTCGCCGGAATCCTGCTTGCGGCGATCCTCATCGCCTTCGTCTTCTTCCTCTTCGGAATCGCTTGAACGGTCATCGCCCATTTCGAGGTCATCGAGCAGATCGTGCACCGCATCGCCGAACTGGCGCTGGTCTTCGATCAGCGAATCCAACCGGTCGAGATTGCGCCCGGCGCGGTCCTCGATCAGCGGCCGCCAGAGATCGACCAGCTTCCTGGCCGCCGCCGGCGGCGCCATGCCGGTCAGCCGCTCACGCACCAACAGCGCCAACGCGTCCTCAATCGGCGCATCGGCGCGCTCGGTGATGTCGTCGAATTTGCCGCGGTGGAAGCGCTCGTCCAGCATGGCGGTGAGATTCTTGGCGACGCCGTCCATGCGCCGGGCGCCGATCGCTTCGACGCGGGCCTGTTCCACCGCTTCGAACACCGCGCGCGCCTGCTGGCCGGCCGGCTGCAGGCGGCGATGCATGGCCGCGTCGTGGCAGGCGATTCTCAACGCAATCGCGTCGGCATGGCCGCGCACGATGGCCGCCTCGCCTTTGCCGAGCTTACGCGGTGGTTCCGGCAGCCGCACCTTGCCACCCATCAGTCCCGGGCGCTCGGCGGCGAAGGAGACTTCCAGCTCCGGTTTGCGCGCAATCGCGCGCAGGCAGCCGGTGACCGCGCGCTTAAACGGCTCGGTCGGCAATTCCTTCGGCGACGGTTTGGTCTTGATGTTGGAGGCCATGGCCCTTCTCCCCTTTGGGGGAGATGAATTACGACAACACTACGTTCACGGCGCTTTCCGGCAGTTCGACGCCGAAGCAGCGCTGATAGAACTCCGCCACGATCGGCCGCTCCAGCTCATCGCACTTGTTCAGGAAGGTGAGCCGGAAGGCAAACCCGATATCGTTGAAGATCTCGGCGTTCTCGCCCCAGGTGATCACCGTGCGCGGGCTCATGACGGTCGAGATGTCGCCATTCATGAAGGCGTTGCGCGTCAAGTCGGCGACCCGCACCATCTTGTTGACGATGTCGCGGCCGGCCTCGTTGCGATAGTGCTTGGCCTTGGCCAGCACGATCTCCACTTCGTTGTCGTGCGGCAGGTAATTGAGCGTGGTGACGATCGACCAGCGGTCCATCTGGCCCTGGTTGATCTGCTGGGTACCGTGATAGAGGCCGGAGGTGTCGCCGAGGCCGACGGTGTTGGCGGTGGCGAATAGCCGGAAGCAGGGATGCGGCTTGATCACCTTGCTCTGGTCGAGCAGCGTCAGCCGGCCGGAGGCTTCGAGCACGCGCTGGATCACGAACATCACGTCGGGGCGGCCGGCGTCATATTCGTCGAAGCAAAGCGCGATATTGTTCTGCAACGCCCAAGGCAAGATGCCTTGGCGAAATTCGGTGACCTGCTGGCCGTCCTTGATCACGATGGCGTCCTTGCCGATCAGATCGATACGGCTGATGTGACTGTCGAGATTGACGCGCACGCAGGGCCAATTGAGCCTTGCCGCCACTTGTTCGATATGCGTCGACTTGCCGGTGCCGTGATAGCCGGTGACGATCACGCGGCGGTTCTTGGCAAAGCCGGCGAGAATGGCGAGCGTGGTCGGCCGGTCGAAACGGTAATCCGGGTCGATGTCCGGCACGTGCTCGTCGGGCTTAGAGTAAGCTGGTACTTCCATATCGCTATCGATGCCGAAAACCTGCCGGATCGACACTTTCATGTCGGGCAGGCCGGCGACTTCTTGTACTGCGGCAGTCATTGATCCTCCGTGGCTTCAGAACGCCTGAAGCCTTGCTGCGGTCCCGACTCAGGTAGCGTCCGGCTGATAGTGGCGGCAACTTAGCAGATGGTGCGGATGCGAAAAACCCAGGGTCCGCGAATAGCACCATCAATAATATCAATTAAATAGGTGCTCCGATGCCTGTACGGAAGGCGGGGCTGGGTTGCTTTTATTGCGCCGGGTAGCCTCAGCCGAAACCCACCGATTTCAGGTAGTTGTACGACTGAATGATCTCGATCAAACGATCCTCGGTCGAGCGGTCTCCGCCATTGGCATCCGGGTGGTGGCGCTTGACCAGTTCCTTGAAGCGCGTCTTCACCTGGAGCTTGCTGGCGCCGACATCGAGTCCGAGAGCGCCAAGCGCCTTGCGCTCGGCATTGCGCACGGGACGCTTCTCCGCCCGCGCGCGCGCTTCGGCGCGCACGCTTTCGCCCAAAATTTCGAACGGATCGGAGTCGCCGCCCAGACCGCGGAAATCCACGCGCGGGCCGCCGCGCCCGGTTCCCATCTTCCAGGTCGGACGGTGGCCGGTGAGCGCATCCTTCTGATAGGCCATCACCGCGGCGTCGTTCATACCGGAGAAAAAATTGTACGACTGGTTGTATTCGCGCACATGCGCGAGGCAGAAGCGCCAATACTCCTTGTCGTTCTCCCGCCCCTTGGGCGCGCGATGCGTGGCCTTCTCCTTGCAGCCATGCCATTCGCAGGCCGGGCCGCCGGTCTTGGGCCGGCGATCCTTGTCCGGCTTGACGCGGACGCTATCAAAAAGGGGCGAGTCGAATTTCATGACCGAACACTATGCGCCTTTGCCGGTGACAGGTTCAAGACTTGACTTCGGCGCCGCGACTTGATTCCGCCGCGAAGCAGCCATTGACCCGCACGCCGCCCATCCTTAAGTCGAGCAACATGCGAACCACCGATTTGATCACAAAGAAGTTGACCGAGGCTTTCGAGCCGCAAAGCCTCAATGTGGTTGATGAATCCCATCAACACGCGGGCCACGCCGGGCACCGGCCGGGCGGGCAAACCCATTTCAGGGTCTATATTGTGTCGGACTCCTTCAAAGGGAAGTCCCGGCTCGAGCGCCACCGCATGATTAACGGAAAACTTTCGGACGAGTTGGCTGGCGGCGTGCACGCGCTCGCCATTCATGCAACGGCGCCGGGCGAAGGCGAGGTTTCCTAGCGGACGCCCGGTGGCAGCCTTTGCCGGAAACCCTACTCTTGTCGATCGAGATGGAGTTCGGCGAGCTCTTCTCTCAACCGTTTGAGCACCGCATAGACGCCTGGCGGAAATGCGCCGTCGTAGCGTGCTTCAAGCTGGGCAATCTCTGAGCGCAGCCGCTCGGCGCGAACCTCAATGGATGTCACAACAACCGCTCATTCTTTCGTTTCGGGTCCAGATCGCAAAGGCCGCCCGGGCGGTTGCATTTGCCCTCACCGGCCGCAGGGACGATGACCGTCACAATGCCCCGAGCCGTCAACTTGCAACTGCCTGCATCAGCGCCGCTATTTTTATCGTCGCGAATGTGGTGAAGGTATCGGATATTGCATAGGGCAAAATGATCTGGTCGCCGTGACGCATAAAGCCGCAGGTATAGACGACATTGGGCACATAGCCCGCACGTTCAGTGGGCTCGGGACGGATAAGAGGTTCGCGCGAACGCGCGAGAATCTTTGACGGATTCTCTTTGTCCAGGAGGACCGCCCCGATCGAATATTTTCTGACCGGACCGACCCCGTGCGTCAGCAGCAACCAGCAATCGTCCAGCTCGATCGGCGAACCACAGGTGCCAATTTGGACAAACTCCCAAGGATACTCGGGCTGTAAGATGCATTGCCCCCCGTCCCACGTGTAGAGGTCGTCGGAATAGATCAGATAGAGGTTCTCGTTATCCTGCCGCCCGATCATTGCGTAACGGCCGTTGATTTTGCGCGGGAACAGAGCCATGCCCTTGTTGCGTGCCACCGGTCCACCAAGAGGCGTCATGCGAAACGATCTAAAATCCTTCGTTTCAAGCAATTCGGAGCGGATCGCCCTGCCGCTATAGGCCGTGTAAGTTGCGTAGAATGTCCTTTGGCCGCCGTCATTGAATTCGACGAATCGAGCATCCTCGATGCCATTGGACTGGGAGTCGGTAATTGGAAAGATCACCCGCTCGCTCAGCTCTTCGTCCGGCCCAAAAATCACGTCGACATCGTCGCCTTTGAATCCGGATGCCTTGCCTCGGACTTTCGGGATCGACGCGAGACGCGCGGTCTGATCGATGCTTACGCTTCCATCGGCGCTAATGGCGCCGGATCGGAACGTCAGCGACGAAATATGCCCTTCACCGACAGCGCGCAGGCTCAAGATGAACCGACAGCCGTTCGCAGGCGCGCCGCTCTGGTCGGGATGCCGAACGATACTCGGATTGAACAATGCCGATGCTTCGAACGAATACTCGTGAAGAAAATAGGCGCCGATCAGGTGGCGTTGCGTTTGATTCAGCTCCGCATGCGGTTCGAACGCATCTTCCATCTCTGCCGCGCGACTCTCGAAAATCTCGAGTAAATTTCGGTGGCGGCCCTCAAAATTTTCGAGGACATCGCTCAACTGCTGCGTGGCCGATTTCAAATCGAGCCGAAGAACCCGGTCGACGATATGGTTCGCCCGAGTTTTATCGGTTGGGTTGAAATCGCGCGGTTCAGTCGCCGGTTTGAATGGCCTGACCACGACTCTGGTCGGATCCGGCCGCAGATACAATACTTGCCGGTGCAGGAATTGGGATTGAGACAAAGAGGCCCCCTGGGGCTGTTTGAGGTGCAATCGCGAGAGCGTCACTGTGCAACAGTTTCGACAGAGGCTTCGTTCGAACTTTCGCGGCAGCACGCTTCAACTGTCGTATCTCCACAAGGCCGAGAAGATACGACAAAGCCGATTCGGCACCCTTGTTTTCATTGGGTCGATCAGGGTGGAGCCCATCCGAACAGCTGCCCGTATCGGGATCGATCAATGTTGTTTGCAGATCGTTCTCGCCAAGAAACCAGTCGAATGCGCGCGTCGCGCCCGCCAGCCATTCCGCGCCATGATCCACCCGCCACGCTGCATGGCATGCAGAAATCGTTGCTGACGCTTCGACCGGCTGCTGATCGAACGGCGCAGGCTTTTCGCGAATCCTGCCGAAGCTCTTGCTCCCGACGGGTCTGAAATAGCCCGCCGGCGCGGTCTGAACCGACATGAGCCAACGGAGCGACCGGAGGCCCGCCTCGATATAAGATGGCGTGTGGGTCGCCAAGCCTGTTTGGATCAGCGCCTGCGGCAGACGCGCATTGTCATATGCGAGCAGGTCTTCAAACCAAACCCAGTCTTTCGTTTCGATTTCAGAAAACATAGACATTAACCGGTCGGCCAATCGCCCGCGCAGGCGTTTAGCGAAAGCGTCGCCGCCGCCCAGCGCGCAAAATCCGTCTAGTCCTAAGAGCGCGAAGGCCCAGGCCCGTGGAGACGAAAATTCTTCGATCGTCGGAAGCGCGGTCTTGAATAGTTCCGCAGCCCATCTGCGGCGAGAGACATCCGTGTCGTTGCCCGCGCATTCGCCAAGTGCCCAAAGCGTCCTGCCGTGGCTGTCTTCCGACCCGGACTCTTCCAACCAGCGGCGGTCGTAACTCATGAAATTGCGGAACCGGCGCGTATCCGGGTTCAATGCGTGCTGGATGAATGCCGCAAAGGTCGCAGTGGTGGCGTCGGTCAGCGGCGCTTCGCCGGCCTTCGCAAGGGCGCTCGCAAACAGCAGAGCGCGCGCATTGTCATCGACGCAATAGCCGTGCGCGCGGTCGGGTATCGAATGGACCGCGTGTTGGAGCAAGCCCGTGCTGTCGCAAAGCGAAAGGAAATGCCCGGTCCGCATCTTCGGAATATCGTATCCGGTGTACTCGGAGACGCCCGGCAGCTGACTGGTAATTTCGGGACGGGTCGCAATGCGTGCGGACTCGAAGGCTTCGACATACGATTTGGCCGTCTCCGGCCAGGTCATCGATCGGCTCGCCGCATAGGCCCGTTTTCGCATTGCGTGACGGCGAACGTCGTCGCTCATCAAACCGGCAATCTCGGTGCTGATGGCTTTGGCATCGTCGAAGGGGACCAGAATGCCCTTCCCGTCGCTCAACAATTCTTTGGCGTGCCAGTAAGGGGTGGATACGATCGCCTTTCCCAGCCCGAAGCTGTAGGCGAGCGTGCCGGATGTCATCTGTGCTTCGCTGAGATAGGGTGTCACGTAGATGTCGCACATCGAAATGAAATCCAGCAGCGTTGCCTGATCGACAAACTGATTAAAGAACACGACCTGATCCGTAATGCCGAGTTCCTGCACGCGCGCCGCCAAGCCGTCGCGATAGGCCTCGCCTTGTTGCTGCAGCAGTTTCGGGTGGGTCGCACCAAGAACGACGTAGACGGCGTTGGGGCAGGATTTGACGATATCCGGCATGGCGTCGAGCATGACCTCGATGCCCTTGTTCGGCGACAAAAGCCCGAACGTCAGAATGACCGTCCTTCCCTCGAAACCGAATTTCGCTTTGGCGTAATGCGTTTCGCGAAACGGACGGTCCGGAATTCCGTGCGGTATGACTTCAATCTTGCGGGCGGGCACGCCGTGAACGGAGCGAAGCAATTGCTCGCCTTTTTCCGACATGACGACGATCTTCTTCGAAATATCGATCACCCAACTCATTACTTCGCGTTGGATGGGCGTTGGTTCGGCGAGTACCGAGTGAAGCGATGTAACGACCGGCATGTTGAGGCGCGACAAGAGCTCGATAATTTTGCCCCCGGCCGGCCCGCCGAAAATTCCATATTCATGTTGAAGGGAAACGACATCGAAATCGGCGTTGTTCAGGAACTCGGCCGCCTGAACGTAGTCGTCTATTTTTTCGTCCTGAATTTGAAAGCGGACGGCAGGCGGATAGTCGTAAGTGCAGCCGGCGTCAGTCATTGCGACGACGCACGTCTCAACCTCTGGACGGTTTGCCGAAACCGCCCGATGAAGATCTTGGGTAAATGTTGCGATCCCGCAACGGCGGGGAAGATAATTGCCGATGAATGCTACACGTTGAATGGATTTCATTGACTTGCTTTTGGACGCCTGTTTGCCAGGGCTTTCTGTATTTGAGGAATTGGCGCTGACATCCACGCCGCTTCAGCCAACCCGAATTCTATTGCGCTTCGGCTTGCTGACACCCAGCAGCAGATGCGAAGTAGGCTACCGTCAATGCAAGGACGCCAGGAGCGAGATCGTGAGAGATGGCGAAGAGTGGCTTAAGAAATAGGCGAAACAATCATCGGTCGCGGACGAAAGTACCGTACAACGAATTTACATTTCCAGCATATCGATACCAATGTGGGGTGCATGGCATCGTTTTCAAGGTTGGGTTCCTGAGCTAGCAGACTATTTCAGTGCTGATCCTTTGGTTGCGATAAGACCGACAAGACCAATGAGCGAGACTTGCAGCCTTCATAGCGAATCCGACCCTGCGCCATCAGCGCGCGGCCGGCGGGCGTTCGAACGCTGCACCGGACTTCAGACCTAGTTTGCGAAAGATGATGGCGGCCGGGCAGAAGCCGGAAAAAGCGGATTGCAGCAAATTTGCCCCGACAAAAGTGGTGAGCAGAAGCCAATAGGGGCTGACCAGCCAGGCAAGAACAACACTGAGCAGCACCATGCTGCCGGCGAGCGATAAGACTGCGCGATCAACGTTCATGGCGACCTCCTGATCGGGGGACGTTGGACAAGCCCCAAGGATACGGGTGCCGCGCCGAATTCGCGCGGCAACCTTGACTATATATATGATATTTCGTATATACGCAACTATGAAAATAAAGATCGACGGCATGCTGGCGGCGGCCGACGAGGCAAGCGAACTCTTGAAGGCGCTCGCCAACCGGCACCGACTCATTATCGTCTGCCAGCTGAGCGAGAAAGAACGCTCGGTCGGCGAATTGGCCGAATTGCTGAATGTCCGCGATTCGACCGTCTCGCAGCATCTGGCGCTGCTGCGCAAGGACGGGATCGTCAAGGCGCGGCGCGATGCGCAGACGATTTGGTATTCGATCAGAAGCGCGCCAGCACGCGAGCTCGTGGCCACGCTCTACCGGGCCTATTGCACGCCCGCCCCGGTCCGCGCCGCCACGGCAAAGCGCAAAACGTCCCGGCCGGCGCGGGTGCGGAACCTTGCGTCACATCAATGATCGCGGCCGCGATCCGCTTTAGAATTTATGGGTCAACCGATGACTGAGGGAAAAAGACCAATGCGCGCCGGCGTTGTCTTAGTGGCTGTCCTGACATTTTTTGCGCCAGCAGCGCTTGCGCAGCAGACCTTCGCCATCGCGCCGAAGACCGTGGCCGACGAAAAGGCCGTTTTCGCCACCGTCGAAAGCGCCAATGTCGTGCCGGCGCGTGCGCGTATCGGCGGTACGGTGGCGGAGCTCAGTGTCAAGGAAGGCGATGCGGTTAAGCAGGGTCAGGTCGTCGCCACCATCGGCGATGAGAAGCTCGCGCTGCAGATGAAATCGCTCGACGCACAGATCGCCGGTCTGCAGGCCCAGTTCGCCCAGGCGCAAACCGATCTCACCCGCACGGAAGATTTGTTCGGGCGCGGCACCGTTCCGAGGACTCGCCTCGACGAGACGCGCACTGCCTTCAACGTCGCCAACAACGCGTTGAAGGCGCGCACTGCCGAACGCTCGGTGCTGCAGCAGCAGGTCACCGAAGGTAAGGTCCTGGCGCCGACATCCGGCCGCGTTCTGAAGGTGCCGGTGACGACCGGGACCGTGATCCTGGCCGGCGAAACGGTCGCCACAGTCGCCGAGCAGAATTTCGTTTTGCGGTTGCGCGTGCCGGAACGGCATGCGCGCTTCCTCAAAGTCGGCGATCCGGTGCGCATCGACGGCGACGAACTCGGCAAGAGCGGCGCGCGGTTTGGCACCATCCGGCTGGTCTATCCGCAGATCGAAGACGGCCGCGTGATCGCCGATGCAGCGGTCTCGGATCTCGGCGATTATTTCGTCGGCGAGCGCATCCGTGTGTGGGTTTCGGCCGGCGAGCGCTCGAGCCTCATCGTGCCAGGCTCGTTCATCGTCACCCGCTTCGGCATCGACTACGCCCGCGTCCGCAAAGACAACGCGTCGATCGACGTGCCGGTGCAGCGCGGGCGCACGCTGCCGCGCCCCGACATGCCCGACGCGCTTGAAATCCTCTCTGGACTTAAAACGGGCGACGTGTTGGTGCGGCCGTGAAACTCGGACTGTCGGGGCGTCTCACCCAAAGCACGATTCGTTCGCCGCTGACGCCGCTGTTCCTGCTGGCGGCGCTGGCGGTCGGCTTGCTCGCGCTGCTCACCATCCCGCGCGAGGAGGAGCCGCAGATCAGCGTGCCGGTGGTTGACATTCGCGTCAACGCCGACGGTCTCAAGGCGCCGGACGCGGTCGAACTGGTGACCAAGCCGCTGGAAGCCATCATCAAGGGCATCGACGGCGTCGAGCACGTCTACAGCCAGACCGTGGACGACCGGGTCATGGTGACAGCGCGCTTTCTGGTCGGCACCACGGCCGATGACGCGATCCTGCGCGTGCACGAGAAAATTCGCGCCAATATCGACCGTATCCCGGTCGGCATTCCCGAACCGCTGATCGTCGGCCGCGGCATCAACGACGTCGCCACCGTGGTGCTGACACTATCGCCAAAGCCCGACGCGGCCGCGCGCTACACCGACAAGGACCTTTATCAGATCGCCGACGAACTGCGCGCCGAACTGGTAAAGACCGACAATATCGGTCTCACCTATATTTCCGGCGGCAACCCGCAGCAGATCCGCGTGGAGCCCGACCCGGAAAAACTCGCGCTGTTCGGCGTCACGTTGCAGCAACTGGTCGCCAAGGTACGCGACGCCAACCGCTCGTTCCAGGCCGGCCAGGTGCGCGACAACGGCACCATGCGCAACGTCGCCGCCGGACAGACGCTCGCCGGGATCCCCGATATTGGGCTGTTGTTGGTCACCACGCGCGACAATCGGCCCGTCTATGTGCGCGACGTGGCCTCGGTCGTGATCGGACCGAGCCCGCTGGAGCACCGCGTGTGGATGGATTCGCCGCAGAAGGGCGGCCATTGGGACCGCGTGCCGGCGGTCAGCGTCGCCTTCGCCAAGCGCGCCGGCGCCAATGCCGTGGTGGTGGCCGAACAGTTGCTGGCGCGGCTTGCGAGTGTCGAGGGGCGGCTGGTGCCGCCCGACGTCCAGGTCACGGTGACGCGCGATTACGGCGAAACCGCCAACGACAAGGCGAACGAGCTGCTGTTCCACCTCGGGCTGGCGACCGTGTCGATCGTCGTCCTCATCGCCTTTGCCATCGGCTGGCGCGAGGCGCTGGTGACGCTGGTCGTCATTCCGACCACCATCCTGCTCACGTTGTTCGCATCGAAACTGATGGGCTACACCATCAACCGCGTCAGCCTGTTCGCGCTCATCTTCGCCATCGGCATCTTGGTCGACGACGCCATCGTCGTCGTCGAAAACATCGCCCGCCACTGGGCTATGAGAGACGGCCGTTCGCGTCTGCAAGGCGCGATCGAGGCGGTGGCGGAAGTCGGCAATCCGACCGTTGTTGCGACCCTGACTGTAGTGGCGGCGCTTTTGCCGATGCTGTTCGTCTCCGGCTTGATGGGGCCCTACATGGCGCCGATCCCGGCCAACGCCTCGGCGGCGATGTTGTTCTCGTTCTTCGTCGCCATGGTGATCGCGCCGTGGCTGATGCTGCGCCTGCATCCGGAAGGACAGCCGGTGCACGAGCACGAAGCCGCGCATGGCGAGGGTTTCCTCGGCCGGCTTTATCGGCGCTTGGCGAACCCGATCGTGCGCACGCGCCGCTCGGCCTGGATTTTCCTGATCGCGGTCGGCGTGGCGACGCTGCTCGTTTGTATCTTGTTTGTGAGCAAAGACGTCACCGTCAAGCTCTTGCCGTTCGACAACAAATCGGAAATGTCGGTTGTGGTCGATCTGCCCGAAGGAGCAACGCTCGAGGACACCGAACGGACTTTGTTCGCAATCGCGGATGTCGCGCGGCAATTGCCGGAGATCCGCTCGATCGAAACCTATGCCGGCACGCCGGCGCCGTTCAACTTCAACGGCCTGGTGCGTCACTATTATGTGCGCGAATTACCCGAGCTGGGCGAGCTTCATCTCAATCTGGCGTCGCGCGACGACCGCAGCCGCAGCAGTCACGCCATCGCGCTCGACCTGCGTGCGCGCCTGAAGAAGGTGACTTTACCGGCCGGCACCGTCGCCCGCGTGGTCGAAGTGCCGCCGGGACCGCCCGTGCTGGCGACGTTGCTGGCCGAAGTCTACGGCCCCGATTCTAAGAGCCGCCGCGCCGTGGTCGCCGAATTGAAGACCATCTTCGCCTCGGTGCCCTATATCGTCGATATCGACAATTCAATCGGCCAGCCGCGGCCGCGTCTGCGCATCTCGATCGATCAAGACCGCCTAGAGTTTTTCGGTGTCGAGCAGCGCGATGTCTACGAAACCATCGCCGCCCTTTTCGGCGGCACTGCGGTCGGCTATTCGCATCGCGGCGAAGGGCGCAATCCGATCGAGATCGTGGTGCGCCTGCCCAAACGCGATCTTTCCTGGAGCGAGCTTCTGGCCTCAACGCCGGTGCCGGCCAACAGCGTGCCCGGCAATAAAACCGTGGTTGAACTTGGCGACGTGGTACGCGTCACCAAGGAGGCGGGGTCTCCGACCATCTTTCGTCGCGACGGACGCTTCGCCGACATGGTGATGGCGGAACTCGCCGGCGCCTACGAGGCACCGATCTACGGCATTCTCGACGTCGATAAGAAAGTCGAGGCTCACGACTGGGGCGCGCTGGGCAAACCAACCATCCGCTTCCACGGCCAACCCGAGAACGAAAACAAGCCGGCGATCCTCTGGGATGGCGAGTGGGAGATCACCTATGTCACCTTCCGCGACATGGGCGCTGCCTTCATGGTGGCCCTCATCGGCATCTATATTCTGGTGGTCGCACAGTTTGGCAGCTTCAAGCTGCCGCTGGTGATCCTCACGCCGATCCCGCTCACGCTTATCGGCATCGTGCTCGGGCATTGGCTGTTCGGCGCGCCGTTCACCGCCACCTCGATGATCGGCTTTATCGCGCTCGCCGGCATCATCGTGCGCAACTCGATCCTGCTGGTCGATTTTATCCGCCACGGCGCGGGTCAGGGCAAAACGTTGCGCGAGGTGGTGCTGGAGGCCGGCGCTGTCCGCTTCAAGCCCATTCTGTTGACCGCGCTTGCGGCCATGATCGGCGCGGCAACGATCCTGCTCGATCCGATTTTCCAAGGCTTGGCGATTTCGCTGCTGTTTGGCCTCGCCTCGTCAACTTTGCTTACCGTCCTGGTAATCCCGGCCATTTACGTCGTGTTGCGCGACGCGGACCGCGTGCTCGACGGGCCTGCCGCTGTGCGCGAGGATCGCCCGCATTCGGCCTAGTGCGTTTTCGCCGGCTGCATGCGCGGCAGCGGCTGGATGCGCAGCGCGGTGATGCGGTTGCGCTCGCGCCGCAGCACCCGGAAGCGGAAGCCGTGGAAGGTGAAGCTTTGGCCGACCTCGGGGATCGAGCGCGCCTCGTGGATGACGAGTCCGGCGATGGTGGTCGCCTCCTCGTCCGGAAGATTCCAGTCCATGACGCGGTTCAAGTCGCGGATGGTCACCGCGCCGTCGACATTGACCGAGCCGTCCGGCTGACGCCGCACACCTGGCATGGCGACGTCGTGTTCGTCGGTGATGTCGCCGACGATTTCCTCCAGAATATCTTCCAGCGTGACAATCCCTTCGACCTCACCGTATTCGTCGACCACCAGCGCGAACGGCGTCTTGCGGCGGCGGAAGGCCTTGAGCTGTTCGGACACCGGGCGCATGTCGGGCACGAACCAAGGCGGCGTCATCAGCGCGGCAATGTCGACCTTGGAGGCCTCGCCGTCCACGGCATGCAACGCGCGCAACAGGTCCTTGACGTGCAGGATGCCGACGATGTTCTCCGGTTTCTCGCGCCAGAGCGGGATGCGCGTCACCGGCGAGGCGATGACCGCGTTGACCACATCCTCCGGTGGATCGTCGACCTTGAGCGTAATCATATTGGTGCGGTGGATCATCACGTCCGACACCACCAGTTCGCGCAAATCGAGGATGCCGCCGAACATGTCGCGGTCGAGCTTCTCCACGCCGCCTTCGCGGTGGAACAGATCGACGGCGCCGCGCAGTTCCTCGCGCGCCGACAGCACTTCCTGATCTTCGCCCACCGTCATGCCGACATGTTTGAGCAGCCAACGCACCAGCGCCTCGACCGCCATTAGCACCGGGCCGAACAACTTGACGAACCAGTAGATCGGCCGCGCCACCGCCAGCGCGATTCGGTCGGGCGCGTTGAACGCCGCCGTCTTTGGCAGAATTTCGGAGAACACGACGACGGTTACCGTCATCACCACGGTGGCATAGACCACGCCGGCATTGCCGAACCAGGCCAGCAACACGCCGGTAGCGAGCGCGGAGGCCGCAATATTGACGGCATTGTTACCGAACAGCAGCGCGCCCAGCAGCCGTTCGCGGCTCTGCAGCAGACGATTGACGATGGCCGCGCGTTTATTGCCCTGCTTTTCCAGCCGCGCCATGCTGGCGCGAGACGACGCGGTCAGCGCGGTTTCGCTGCCGGCGAAAAATGCCGACAGCAGCAGGCAGATCAACACAACAACTACGGATAACCAGTCGTTCGCGGTCATCGATCAATTGAGCTTTTCGGCAAGAAAGGCGCGCACCTCGGCCGCATCGACGTCGTTTTCGACAAATGCTTGGCCGATGCCGCGCACCAGGATGAAGGTGAGCTTGCCGCGCTTCACTTTCTTGTCTTGGGCGATCAAATCCATCAAAGCGTCGACACCCGAAACGCCGCCGGAGACATCTTGCAAATAAGTAGGCAGACCGACCGCCGCAAGATGAGCGCGCGCGCGATCAGCGTCGGCGGCGCCGATCAGGCCTTTGCGGGCGGAAAAATCGAGCGCCAGCGCCATGCCGAGCGCCACCGCTTCGCCATGCAGCAACCGGCCGGAAAAGCCGGCGCCCGCCTCCAGCGCGTGGCCGAAGGTGTGACCGAGATTGAGCAGCGCACGCTCGCCGGTTTCGCGCTCGTCGCGCGCGACGATGCCCGCTTTGGCGCGACAGCACACCGCAATGGCGTGCTCGCGCGCCGCCACGCCGGAAAAAATATCCTGCCAATTGGATTCCAGCCAGGTGAAAAAGGCGGCGGCGCCCAACAGCCCGTATTTGGCGACCTCGGCATAGCCGGCGCGGAATTCGCGCACCGGCAAGCTATCGAGCAACGCGGTGTCGGCGACCACCAGGATCGGCTGATGAAAGGCGCCGATCAGGTTCTTGCCTTGCGGAGAATCGATGCCGGTCTTGCCGCCGACCGAAGAATCGACCTGCGCCAGCAGCGTGGTCGGCACCTGCACGAAATCGATGCCGCGCCGCACGCTGGCCGCCGCGTAGCCGGCCAGATCGCCGATCACGCCGCCGCCGAGTGCGACCACGAGATCTCCGCGTTCGATGCGCGCCGCGATGATCGCTTCGCAAACTTTCTCGAACGTCGCATAGCTTTTGGAGCCCTCGCCCGGCGGCACCACGATGCTGGCGCTGTCGATGCCGGCGGATTTGAGCGCGGCCTCGCACGCGCCGAGATGGTGCTTGGCGATGGTCGCATCGGTGACGATCACGCATCGTGCGCCCGGCCGCAGCGCCTTGACGCGTTTGCCGAGGCTCGCCAGCACGCCGCGGCCGATGACGATGTCATAGGTGCGGCTGCCGAGCGCGACTTCGACCACGATCGGCTCGCCGGAACGCAGCGGCGCGGTCATGGCGATTTCTCCGCGCCGGCTTCGGCGGCGAGCTGTTTGGTCACGTCGGCGATGATCTCGTCGACGATGGTATCGTGCGGCTCGTCGCGCGACTGCACGATAATGTCGGACTGCGCGTAAAGCGGCTCGCGCAGCGGCAGCAGATCCTTGATCTTGTCGGCCAGCGGCCGGTCGTTGCGGCGCTTGGTCCGTTTCACCAGCACGTCGAGATCGGCTTTCAGCCAGACCGAGATGCCCTTGATGCGGATCAGATCGCGGGTGTTTTGATTCATCACTGCGCCGCCGCCGGTCGCCAGAACCTGCGGACCGCTGTCGAGCAGGCGCGCGATCACGCGCGCCTCGCCGGCGCGAAAATAGGGCTCGCCGTGCTTGGCGAAAATCTCCGCAATCGTCATGCCGGCGGCGCTCTCGATCTCGCCATCGGCATCGACAAACGGAATGGCCAGCCGCACGGCAAGCCGGCGGCCGACCGACGACTTGCCGGCGCCCATCATGCCGACCAGCACGACGGAGCGGCGGCCGAGCGCGTGACCGATCGCCGATTCCGCGGCGTTTTCCGCGGTCTTTTGAATGGCGCTATGAGCCATGCTAAAGTTCCAAATCGACTCTACGGTTCCATATACCAGCAATTGAGACAACCGCTTGGACGGCCCTTGTCACTGGTTAAGGAACGTGGTCGTTGACGCTTGAAAATAGCCCCGTGCGGGCCGCTGCCGGACCTCGATCATGCCGAGTTTGCTCAGATTTATCATCGCCGTCGGCCTCATTGGCGGGACGGCCTATATCACAGTGTTCGCGCTGGCTAATTTCGTCAAATACCATCCGCGTGAAATCGTCGTGACCGTCCCGTCCAACAAATTCGTCAAGCAGCAATAGAGTCGGAACCGGGCAAGGCGATGGCCCGACGGCCAACAGCATCAGACGAAGCGCTGGTCGAGTTGTTTCTCGACATGCAGGCGGCCGAGCGCGGCGCCGGAGTAAATACGCTTGCCGCTTACCGCAACGACCTTGCCGATTTGACCGTGCATTTGTCCGGCAAGCGCCGCGATATCGCCAAAGCCAGCACCGAGGATTTGCGTGGCTATCTCGCTGCGCTGGCGAAACGCGGATTTAAAGCCTCGTCGCTGGCGCGGCGGCTGTCGGCGTTGCGCCAGCTTTACCGCTTTCTCTACGCGGAAGGAAAACGCACCGACGATCCGGCGGCGGTGCTGGAAGGCCCCAAGCGCGGGCGTCCCTTGCCGAAGACGCTCTCGATCGCCGAGGTCGATCGCCTTCTGGTGCAGGCGCGCAAGCAGGCGCAAGACGCAAAGCAGGCGCCGGCCGCGCGGCTGCGGGCGGCGCGGCTCTATTGTCTGTTGGAGGTGGTCTACGCCACCGGCTTGCGCGTTTCCGAACTTGTGGCGCTGCCGGCTTCCGCCGCGCGGCGCGATCAACGCATGCTGGTGGTGCGCGGCAAAGGCGGCAAGGAGCGGCTGGTGCCGCTCAACAAGGAGGCCAAGCGCGCCATGACCGAGTACCTCGCCTTACGCGCCGACGCCGCGCGCGATGCGCAACCGAAATGGCTGTTCCCCTCTTTCGGCGAGCAGGGCCACCTCACCCGCCAGCATTTCGCCCGCGAATTAAAGGCGCTTGGCGCCGCCTGCGCTATGCGCGCGGAGCACCTGAGCCCGCACGTGCTGCGCCACGCCTTCGCCAGCCACCTGTTGCACAACGGCGCCGATCTGCGCGTGGTGCAGACCTTGCTCGGCCACGCCGATATTTCCACCACGCAAATCTACACCCACGTGCTGGAAGAACGGCTCAAGGCGCTGGTGCGCGATCTACATCCGCTGGCCGATGGCTAGCCAATACGGCGCAAAAACCCCTATTAACCCGTTTGACTTAAAAGCTTAGTCCGCGTCACCTCGCCCCGATTACCACTGCAGCCGGGACCCCATGCGCAGCTATCTCGATTTCGAAAAGCCGGTGGCCGAATTGGAGGCCAAGGTCGAGGAATTGCGCGCCATGGCCGAGACCGGCGACGCGGTCGCCGTCGATGAGGAAATCAATCGGATCGAGGTCAAGGCGGCGCTTGCCCTCAAGGAGCTCTATGCCGAGCTTACGCCCTGGCAGAAGACGCAAGTGGCGCGCCATCCGCAGCGCCCGCATTGCCTTGACGCCATCGCCAGTCTGATCACCGAATTCATCCCGCTCGCCGGCGACCGCAAATTCGGCGAGGACGAGGCCATCGTCGGCGGCTTCGGCCGCTTCCGCGGCGAGAGCGTCTGCGTCATCGGCCACGAGAAAGGCTCCGATACCGAGAGCCGGCTCAAGCACAATTTCGGTATGGCGCGGCCGGAAGGCTACCGCAAGGCGATGCGGCTGATGGAGATGGCCGACCGCTTCGATATTCCGGTGATCACGCTTGTCGACACCGCCGGGGCCTATCCTGGCATCGGCGCGGAAGAGCGCGGCCAGGCGGAAGCGATCGCGCGTTGCACCGACATGTGCCTTGCGCTCGGCGTGCCCAACATCGCGGTGATCCTGGGCGAAGGCGGATCGGGTGGCGCCATCGCCATCGCCACCGCCAACCGCGTGCTTATGCTCGAACACGCCATCTACAGCGTGATCTCGCCGGAAGGCGCCGCCTCCATACTGTGGCGCGATACCGCCAAGGCGCAGGAGGCGGCCACCAATATGAAGATCACCGCCCAGGACATGGTGCGATTCGGCGTGATCGATGCCGTGATTCCGGAGCCGACCGGGGGTGCCCATCGCGATCCGGCCGCCACTATTGCCGCTATGGCCGAGGCCGTCGGCAGCGCCTTGGCCGAGCTGCGGCCGCTCGACCGGGACGCGATTCGCCGGCAGCGGCGCGAAAAATTTCTCGCTATGGGCCGGACCATCCCCTAGCAGGCCGGCCATAAGCTATTGTTTTTGGCTGCGATCCGGCCCTGTAACCGATGATTTACTTTTGGTTCACCATACACTTAGCGGTGGTTGGTGATTTCCCTATCCGCCTTGCGGATGCCACATGTTATGGATAACGATTACTCAATGAGGGGCCGTCGCCCTGGGGAGTGTTCACTCTTGACCCGTCCGCTTGTCCGCGCGCTGCTGACGTCGGCGGCTCTCGCCGGTGCCGTTGTTCTTGCCGGCTGCAACCCCGATACCATTCCGACCACCGGCCGCGCGATGGCGCCCCTGTCCGAGAAGATGGTGGCGGAGATCGCCGACAAGCGTATGGACAAGGATTTGCCGATCCTCGTCCGCATCTTCAAGGAAGAATCCGAACTGGAGGTCTGGAAGAAGAACCAGGACGGCGAATTCGCGCTGCTGAAGACCTATCCGGTCTGCAAATGGTCTGGCGACCTCGGCCCCAAGAAAAAGCAAGGCGACCGTCAGGCACCCGAGGGCTTCTACACCATCACGCCCGGGCTGATGAATCCGAATTCCAACTACTACCTCGCCTTCAACACCGGTTATCCGAACGCTTATGACCGCTCCTGGGGCCGCACCGGCTCGGAGCTGATGGTGCATGGCGATTGCTCGTCGCGCGGCTGCTACGCGATGACCGACGAGCAGATCCAGGAAATCTACGCGCTGGCGCGCGACGCCTTCTTCGGTGGACAGAAGGAATTCCAATTCGAGGCCTATCCGTTCCGCATGACGGCGCTGAACATGGCCAAGCATCGCAACAATCCGAACTTTGCGTTCTGGAAGATGCTGAAGGAAGGTTACGACAGCTTCGAGGCGACCCGTCAGGAGCCGAAAGTCAACGTCTGCGAGAAGCGCTACGTGTTCGACGCTGCGCCGCCGGAGAATTCATCGACGCCGGTCAGGTTCAGCCCGGCCGGAAAATGCCCGGTCTATCGGCTCGACCCGGCCATCGCCGATATCGTGATCGAGCATCGCCGGCGTGAGCAGGTTCAGATGGCCGAATACATCGCCCGCGACGTCTCAACCGTGCCGTTCCGCGTCGGCGACGGTGGCATGAATCCGGTGTTCGAAGCCAGGCTGGGGGGCCACGGCCTTTTCAGCACCAACTATGAAGTGGCCGGCGCAACGGCTCCCGGCGCGCTGCCACGGACACCCAATCCGCCGGGCACGTCCACCGCCAGCATCGCGCGCCGCGCGGCGGCGGCGAGCAAGCCGGTCGCGGTGGCGAGCGTTCCCACACCGCGCCCCGCGCCGGAGGCGAAGAACGACGAAGCCGCGCCGGAGCGCAAAACCTCGATCGCAAGCCTGTTCGGCAATATTTTCAAGGGCTCGCCGGCGGACGCCAAGCCATCTGAGAGCGCACCGCTCGCGTTACGCAGCGGCAACGGCACAACGGCCAAACCGAGGCGCGCCGCGCCGGTACGGGCCGCCTCTGTGCATCCCGCCCCTGTCCGCACGGCCTCCGCTCCGACCACGCAGCATGCCAAACCGTCCCAGGCGGCGGCACCGAAAGTTGTGGCGAAAACCAGCCCCGCGCCCGCCAAGCCGACGAAGGTGGCGAGCGAGGCTCCGCCACCGCAATTACGCAGCGCCTTTGCACCGCCGGACAGCGGCAAGCTGCTGGCCGGCGCGCAGCCGGTGGTTCCGGCCGGCGCGTTTGAAAACCGCTTTTCGGCGGCGCGCTGACCTCCGATCATCTCGCAATAAACGCTGGCAGGTCACGCATGGACTGTTTTGTCTACGTGCTCGGCAGTTCCCGCGGCGGCCGCCGCGTGACTTATGTCGGCTGGAGCAACGACATCATGCGCCGGCTGGCACGGCACAACACCGGCAAGGGCGCGCGCGCCACGCGCGGACGCGCCTGGGTGCTGCTACATTCGGAGTGGTTTCCGACGCGCCGCGAAGCCATGAGCCGCGAATGGCACTTGAAGCGCGACCGCAAGTTTCGAAAAAAACTGGCAGCGCGCCTAGTGTGAGAGTTGCTTGCGCGCTGCGGTGCCGGTCAGGCGAACTTGCCGTGGCAGTGCTTGAACTTCTTGCCCGAACCGCAGGGGCACGACTCATTGCGACCGACTTTGCCCCAACTGGCGGGGTTGTTCGGATCGCGCGCAGCCTGCGCGCCATTGCCGTTGCCGACCAGCGCGGGCGCCAGCGGCGCCGCAGCCAGCGCCATTTCATCCTCGCCGGTGGCCGGATCCACCTTGTGCGCTTCCATGTAGGGAAGCTGCTGGCGCTCCTCCTCGGCCGGCTGCTGCTGCACGATCTCCACGCGCATCAACTGCGCGGTTACCGCCTCGCGCAAGTGCGCGACCATCGCCTCGAACAAGGCAAACGCCTCGGCCTTGTATTCGTTCAGCGGGTCGCGCTGGCCGTAGCCGCGTAGGCCAATGACCTGGCGTAGGTGTTCGAGCATAACCAGATGCTCGCGCCAGAGATGATCGAGCGTCTGCAACAGGATCGATTTCTCGACATAGCGCATGACTTCGGGGCTCCACTTGGCCACCTTGCCCGCCATGAACTCGTCGGCACGCCGCTCGATGCGCTCGCGCACTTCCTCGTCGGCGATGCCTTCTTCCTTCGCCCAGTCCTTCACCGGCAAATCGAGCGTGAGCATGTTCTTGAGGGCTTCGTCGAGCCCCGCGATGTCCCATTGCTCCGGATAGGCATTTTCCGGGATGTGTTTGGCGACCAATTGCTCGATCGTCGAACGGCGCATGTCGGCGATGGTCTCGTCCACAGCTTCGTCGCGCATCAGATCGAGCCGCTGCTCGAAGATGACCTTGCGCTGGTCGTTCGACACGTCGTCGTACTTGAGCAAATTCTTGCGGATGTCGAAGTTGCGCGCCTCGACCTTCTGCTGCGCTTTCTCCAGCGCCTTGTTGATCCAGGGATGAACGATGGCCTCGTTCTCCTTGAGGCCGAGCTTCTGCAGCATGCCGTCGAGTTTATCGGAGCCAAAGATACGCATCAGGTCGTCTTCCAGCGACAGGAAGAACCTGGAATGGCCCGGGTCGCCCTGACGGCCGGAGCGGCCGCGCAACTGGTTGTCGATGCGCCGGCTCTCGTGCCGCTCGGTGCCGAGCACGTAGAGGCCGCCGGCTTTGAGCGCCTTCTCCTTCAGCCGCGCCACCTGCTCGCGGATCACATCCGCGCGAGGGTCCTTGTCGCGCGCGGCCCATTCGGTGACGTCGGTGATCTCCTGGCGGATACGCATGTCGGAATTGCCGCCGAGCTGAATGTCGGTGCCGCGGCCAGCCATGTTGGTGGCGATGGTGATGGCGCCCGGCACGCCGGCTTGCGCTATAATCTGCGCCTCTTGCTCGTGATAGCGCGCGTTCAGGATCGCAAAGACCTTGGTCTTGGTGGCGCCTTCGTCGCCTGAATAGAGCTTGGCGAAGGCGTTGGCATCGGTAAAGTCGTGCGCCTCCCAGCCGGCTTCGCGCAGCATCTCGGCCAGTTGCTCGGACTTCTCGATCGAGGTGGTGCCGACCAGCACCGGCTGGCCGCGCAGCTTGCAATCCTCGATCAAAGCGATGATCGAGCGGTATTTCTCCTTGTTGGTGCGATAGACCTCGTCGTCGTCGTCGACGCGGATGAGCGGCATGTTGGTCGGCACTTCCAGTACTTCGAGCTTGTAAATGTCGAAGAACTCGTCGGCTTCGGTCAGGGCCGTTCCGGTCATGCCGGCAAGCTTCTCGTACATGCGGAAGTAGTTCTGGAAAGTGATCGAGGCGAGCGTCTGGTTTTCCGGCTGAATCGGCTGGTGCTCCTTGGCTTCGAGCGCCTGGTGCAACCCTTCCGAATAGCGCCGGCCCGGCATCATGCGGCCGGTGAACTCGTCGATGATCACCACCTCGCCGTTGCGGACGATGTAGTCCTTGTCGCGCTGGAACAGCTTGTGCGCACGCAGCGCCTGGTTCACGTGGTGCACGACGGAGACGTTCTCGACGTCGTAAAGCGATTGGCCCTTGAGCTGCCCGGTATCGCGCAGGCGCTGCTCGAGCTTTTCCATGCCCGCTTCAGTCAGCGTCACCGTGCGCTGCTTCTCGTCGACTTCGTAGTCGGCCTTGTCGAGCGCGGGGATATAGCCGTCGATGGTGTTGTAGAATTCCGAGCGGTCGTCGAGCGGGCCGGAAATGATGAGCGGTGTGCGCGCCTCGTCGATCAGGATGGAGTCGACTTCGTCGACGATGGCGTAGATGTGACCGCGCTGGACCATGTCCTCCATGCGGTACTTCATGTTGTCGCGCAGATAGTCGAAGCCGTATTCGTTGTTGGTGCCGTAGGTGATGTCGCAGTCGTAGGCCTTCTTGCGTTGTTCGTCGTCGAGGCCGTGCACGATCACGCCGACACTCAGACCGAGAAAATTGTAGATTTGCCCCATCCACTCGGCGTCGCGCTTGGCGAGGTAATCGTTGACGGTGACGACATGTACGCCGCGACCGGAGACCGCGTTGAGATAGACCGCCAGCGTCGCGACCAGTGTCTTGCCTTCGCCGGTTTTCATCTCAGCGATCTTGCCTTCGTGCAGGATCATGCCGCCGATCAACTGAACATCGAAATGACGTTGGCCGAGCGTGCGCTTGGAGGCTTCGCGGCATGTGGCGAAGGCGGGAACGAGGATGTCGTCGAGCGCGGCGCCGTCGGCAACCTGTTTCTTGAATTCGGCGGTGCGCGCCTGTAACGCTTCGTCGGAGAGCGCCTCCAATTCCTTTTCCAGGGCATTGATCTCGGCCACGCGCGGCAGATAGCTGCGAATCCGCCGCTCATTGGCGGAACCGAACAGCTTGCGGGCGACGGCGCCGATCATCAGAAGCTCCTAAATGCTGCCGGTGCGTTTATCACGTCGTCGCGCCCGGATTTTGCTTCCGGCGCTCCGGAAATAGGGCACTTTTCGGGCAAATTCGACGCGAAAAACTCAAACCAACCACGGCTAAGCGAGAGATAGGAGGGGGTCGGATTATTGTCAATTGCGGGGCCGCCGCCGGCGTTGCCGGGCGGCCGGTCACGGCTTCGTCAGACCCTGAGCGCCGCTTCGCCATTGCAAAGCCACGGTTGTTGGGTGACAAATCCGCCGACGACCGTCTGAAAGGCGGACATTTTTCCAAGGAAAGCGCCATGACGATTTCCCTTCGCACCGGCAACCCGGCCCCTTCACGCCGGGACGGCGTCCTCGCCGCGTCTCTGGCGCTGCTGATCGCTTCGGCCGTCCCGCTGCACGCGGAAGACGCCGACCCGCTGGTGGCCAAGGTCAACGGCACTGAAATCCACCAGAGCGACCTTAACGCGGTCGAAGCCGAGGCCGGGCAGATCCCGCCGATGTCGGCCGACGCCAAGCGCGACTATCTGGTGCAGTTCATGTCCGACATGATCCTGGTGTCGAAAGCCGCCGAAGCCAAGAAGGTCGGCGAGGGCAGCGACTTCAAGCGTAAACTCGATTTCGCCCGCGAAAAGCTGCTGATGGAGGCCCTGCTCCAATCGGTCGGCAAGGAAGCGCTGACCGACGCTGCGATGCACAAGGTTTACGACGACGCCGTCAAGCAGCTGAGTGGCGAGAAGGAAGTGCACGCGCGCCATATCCTGGTGCGCGCCGCAGCCGGCGACGAGAAGGCGAGCGAAGCCGCCAAGGCGAAGATCGTGGCGATCATCGCGCGCCTGAAAAAGGGCGAGGATTTCGCCACCGTCGCTAAGGAAGTCACCGAAGATCCCTCCGGCAAGGCCAATGGCGGCGATCTCGGCTACTTCACCAAGGAGCAGATGGTGCCGGAGTTTTCCGCAGTCGCCTTTAAGCTGGACAAGGGACAGATCTCCGATCCGGTGAAAACCCAGTTCGGCTGGCACGTGCTCAAGGTCGAGGACAAACGCGACAAGCCGGTGCCAAAATTCGAAGAGGTCAAGGACCAGATCGAACAATATGTAACGCGCAAGGCGCAGGCCGAACTGGTGACCAAGCTGCGCGCCGAGGCCAAGATCGAGAAGTTCTACAAGACCGAGCCGCCGGCGGCTCCGGCAACGCCGGCTGCTCCCGCGGCGCCTGAGAAGAAGTAAGAGCGATCATTGCCATCAAATGTTTTCGTCATGGCCGGGCTTGTCCCGGCCATTGGCGTATTTTAAGGGTTCGCGGCCGCTGAATTCGAAGCGTCGCTCCACACCGTCACCCTGAGGTGCGGGCTAAGCGAGCCTCGAAGGATGACGGTGAAAGGCCGCCGCCGATGTCCACCGCAATCTCCCCCCTCGCCCCGCAACACGTGCCGGACATGCCGGCGATCGCCGGCATGCGGCTGGCCACCGCCGAAGCCGGCATCCGCTATGCGGGGCGCACGGACGTGCTGCTGGCGCTGTTCGAACCGGGCACCACGATGGCCGGCGTCTTCACCCGTTCGAAATGCCCCTCGGCGCCGGTCGAGTGGTGCCGCGCGCACCTGAAATCGTCGGGGAGTTCGGCGCGCGCACTGGTGGTCAATTCCGGCAACGCCAATGCTTTCACCGGCAAAAACGGACGCGTGGCGACCAAGCTCACGGCCGACATCGCCGCCAAGGCCGCCGGCTGCAAACCGGCCGGCGTATTTTTGGCTTCCACCGGTGTGATCGGCGAGCCGCTCGATGCCGCCAAGTTCGCGCCGGTGATGGACGGCCTTGCCGCTCGCGCAAAAGCCGGCGATTTTCTCGCCGCAGCGCAAGCGATCATGACCACCGATACCTTTCCAAAGGTGGCAACGGCGCAGGCGCGCATCGGCAAGACGACAGTCACCATCAACGGTATCGCCAAGGGCGCCGGCATGATCGCGCCGGATATGGCGACCATGCTCGCCTTCGTGTTCACCGACGCGGCCATTGCCGCGCCGGCCTTGCAAGCAATGTTGAAGGAGAACGTCACCGATACCTTCAACGCCGTGACCATCGACGGCGACACTTCCACCTCCGATACGCTGCTGCTGTTCGCCACCGGCAAGGCGGAAGGTGCCACGCGCATCGCGCGGGCGAACGACGCGCGGTTGAAGTCGTTCAGAAAAGCCTTGCGCGACGTACTGGCCAACCTCTCCGAGCAGATCGCGCGCGACGGAGAAGGCGCACGCAAGCTGGTCGAGATCGTGGTGGAAGGCGCGGTGTCGAAGAGGTCGGCGCGGTGCATCGCGCTGTCGATCGCCAACTCGCCGCTGGTGAAGACGGCGATCGCCGGCGAGGACGCCAATTGGGGCCGCGTGGTGATGGCGGTCGGCAAGGCCGGAGAGCCGGCCAACCGCGACAAGCTCTCCATCTGGTTTGGCGGCATCCGCGTTGCCCACAAGGGCGAGCGCGACCCCTCCTACGACGAAGCCACCGTCAGCGCGGCGATGAAGAAGCCCGAGATCAGCCTGAAAGTCGCGCTGGGCCTCGGAAAAGGGCGCGACCGGGTGCTGACCTGCGACCTCACCAAGGAGTACATCGCCATTAATGGCGATTACCGGTCTTAAGGCTTCGGTTACCTTTGGGGGAGGAGTTCCCCTTTATCAGGGCAATTTGAAACCCTTTTAACCAACTAACGTCTACCCTCGGGGTGAAGGGCTGTGAGCGCCAAAATCTTGCTGGTTGCCGCTTGTGCCCTCGTCGACACCGACGGCCGCGTGCTCATCGCACAGCGTCCGCAAGGCAAGGCAATGGCGGGCTTATGGGAGTTCCCCGGCGGCAAGGTCGAGGACGGCGAGCGGCCGGAAGAAAGCTTGATCCGCGAACTCAAGGAGGAGCTGGGAATCGACGTCCGCGAAGACTGTCTCGCGCCGCTCACTTTCGCGAGCCACCGCTATCCGGACTTTCATCTCCTGATGCCGCTCTATGTTTGCCGGCGCTGGGAGGGAACGGTGACCGCCAGGGAAGCGCCGCAGCTTGCCTGGGTAAAACCGAACCGGTTGCGGGACTATCCGATGCCGCCGGCAGATGAGCCGCTCATATCGCACCTGATGGCTTTGCTATGAGCGACAAAGAGCTTGGTTGAGACTCTAGGAACGAGACAGAAACGTAATGCGTGACATCGTTTCATACTACGGGCACTGCGCCTTGCACCGCTTCGTGCGACACGACTGCGGGGCAACCGCTATCGAATACGCGCTTATTGCCGGCGGCATCAGCATCGCCGTCCTCGTAGCGGTGACCAGCATCGGCTCGACGATGAACACGCTTTACTACGACAAGCTGCTGAACATGTTCTAAGGCGCTTAGCGCCCGCGCTAAGACTGTACGCTAAGATTTGGCCGGACCGCTGGCCTTTTCTCCCGCCGGAATTTCTTGTGCGCCGAGCGCATCGGCGAGCCGCCGCGCGGCCGAGCCGGGCTTGAGCGGCTTCTGCTGGCTGTCATGCGGGGCCCAGCCCGACAACCAGCCAATCTCGAACGTCGCGCGCAAGCGCCCATCCGGGTCGGCAAAGCGTTCGGCATAGATATCCGTCATGCATTGCAATGTCGCGCGCCTGAGCGGGCTGCGGCGGCGCTCGCTGAGCACGTTGGTCGCGCCCATGCGACGAAGATCGCGCATCAAGGCAAGAACGGAATCGTAGCGCACGGTCAGCCGGTCAGAATCGACAACCGGCAGCGCGAAGCCGGCACGCTGCAGGAGCGCGCCCAGTTCACGCACATCGGCAAGCGGCGAGACGCGCGGCGAGACGCCGCCCTCGATCTCGCTTTCGGCGGCGGCGAAAGCTTGGCGCAATTCGATGAGGCTGTCGCCGCCGATCAGCGCGGCGAGCAGCAAGCCGTCGGCTTTCAGCGCGCGGCGAATCTGGATCAGCGTGCCGGGCAGGTCGTTGACGAATTGCAGCGCCAGCGCCGATACGACCAGATCGAGCGAGCCGTCGGCGAACGGCAGCGCCTCCTCATCGGCAACAACGCGTAGCAACGGCGCTTCTCCTAGCGTCGCCGTCGGCGCCGCAGCGACGATACGGCCGACCTTGCCACTGGCAGCCAGGACGCGACGCACCGCGTCGGTGGGCGTGCCGAGATCGACGGCGACGTCGAAACGGCGCAACACCGCGGCAAGCCGCTCGCCCAACTCGTCGGCGACGCGATCGATCAGGAAGCGTTCCGGTCCGAGCGCCATGGCGCGTTGTTGCCGCCTGCGCAGCAGGGAGCGGTCGAAGATGGTAGGGCTTGATGGCATCTGGTACATTTGCAGCATGAACAGGCTCGGCTCGGCAAGCCAGGATGAACGGCGCCTTGCGCCGATCCGCAGTGGACTGCGCGCGGCGTTCCGGCTCGCGCTCGACGTCGCCTTGCCGCCGCTGTGCCCGTCCTGCCGCGAGCCGCTCGGCGACGGCATTGGGCTTTGCGCGCCCTGCTGGTCGAAGCTTTCCTTCATCGAACCACCATATTGCGCACGGCTGGGTATTCCCTTCACTTACGACCCCGGGCCTGGCCTCCTGTCGATGGAGGCGATCGCCGACCCGCCGGCCTACGACCGCGCCCGCGCCGCCGTGCGCTATGACGACATCGCCCGCGCGCTGGTGCTGACCTTCAAATACGGCGACCGCCTCGACCTCGCGCCCATGATGGGGCGCTGGATGGCGCGCGCCGGGCGTGAACTGTTGGCGGATGCCGACGCACTCGTTCCGGTGCCGCTGCATTGGCTGAGACTGTGGGCGCGGCGCTTTAATCAATCGGCGGCGCTGGCGCGCGCCGTCGCGGACCTTTGCGGCGTGCCGGTAAACGACGGCGCGCTCAAGCGCGTGCGCGCCACTCCGCAACAGGTCGGACTGTCGAAAACAGAACGCGCCGGCAACGTGCAAGGCGCCTTCCGCGTGCCTGCGGAGCAGAAAGCCTATGTCGCCGGTAAGCGGGTGGTGCTGATCGACGACGTGCTGACTTCCGGCGCCACGGTCGATACCTGCGCACGCGCTTTGCTGCGCGCCGGCGCCGCTCACGTCGACGTGCTGGTATTCGCGCGGGTTGTCGCAACCCTACGCAGTCCCATATAAATGCCGCCGGAAACCGCGAACGCCATGCCAGAAGTTGAAATCTATACCACCCTGTTCTGCCCCTATTGCTCCATGGCCAAAGCTCTGCTGAAACGCAAAGGGGTCGCCTACAAGGAAATCAACGTGACCGCCAACCGGACCCGTCGCAACGAGATGGTCGAAAGGGCGAATGGGCGCATGACCGTGCCGCAGATTTTCATCGGCAGCCTGCATGTCGGCGGCAGCGACGAGTTGCACGCGCTTGAGCGCGCCGGCAAGCTCGATCCTCTGCTCGCCGGACAAGGACCATCCGTATGAGCGACGGCGCCAAGCACGCGACTTTCAAGGCGGCGATGATCCAGATGCGTTCCGGGCTCGTTCCCGCCGCCAATCTCGACGCCGCCGTGCGCATGATCGGCGAGGCGAAAGCGGACGGCGCCGACTACGTGCAGACGCCGGAAATGACCAATGTGCTCGCCGCCAACCGTGAGCAGCTTTTTTCGGTCATCGTCGAAGAAGATGCCGACACCTCGCTTGCCACGTTACGCGAGCTCGCGCGCAAGCTCGCCATCACGGTGCATATCGGTTCGCTGGCAATCAAGCATACGCACGATCGAGCCGTGAACCGGTCATTCTTGATCAGTCCGAAAGGCGACATCGCCGCCCGCTACGACAAGATCCACATGTTCGACGTCGATCTCGCCAATGGCGAAAGCTATCGCGAGTCGCGTAACTACCGGCCCGGCGAACTGGCGGTGCTGTCCGATCTGCCGTGGGGCCGGCTCGGCCTGACCGTCTGCTACGATCTGCGCTTTCCCGCGCTCTACCGCGCTCTTGCCGAGGCAGGCGCCACCATGCTGGCGATTCCCTCTGCCTTTACCCAACAGACCGGCGAAGCGCATTGGCACGTGCTCATCCGCGCCCGCGCCATCGAGAACGGGAGCTTCGTGTTCGCCGCCGCACAAGCCGGCAAGCACGAGAACGGCCGCGCGACCTTCGGGCATTCACTCATCATTGACCCGTGGGGGCGTATCCTGGGGGAAGGAGACACCGAACCGGGCGTGGTGATGGCCGAAATCGATCTCGCCGAAATGGCCAATGCGCGCGCGCGCATCCCGTCGCTGCAGCATGGCCGCCGTTTCGAGATCGTCGAGCCACTGGCCGAGCCGACGCATCTGCACGTGGTGCGAGGGGCCGAATGATCCGCTACGCGCTTACCTGCGACACAGGCCACGGCTTCGAAAGCTGGTTTGCGGATTCGGCCGCCTACGACAATCAGGCCAAACGCAACCTGGTGACCTGCCCGCATTGCGGCTCGGCCAAGGTCGAGAAGGCGATCATGGCGCCGCGGCTCGCCGGAGCGCGCAAGCGCGAGGCGCCTGCTGAAATTTCGGCGCCGCCCGCACCGGTTGCGGATAAAGCGCCGGTCGCCATAATCTCGCCGCAGGAGCGCGAGGTGCGCGCCAAGCTCAAGGAGCTGCGCGATCATCTCGTCAAAAATGCCGATCACGTCGGGCCGAAATTTCCCGAAGAAGCGCGCAAGATGCACTACGGCGAGATCGAGCACCGCTCGATCTATGGCGAGGCCTCGCCGGAGGACGCCAAGTCACTGGCCGAGGAAGGCATAGAATTCCACCCGCTGCCGATCCTGCCAGACGAGCGGAACTACGAGTCGGGGCCGGATCGACGCCTTGGTGACCCGACGTCCACGACCCGGACGGGATCTCGCTATCTGCGTCCTGCCACGAGCCAAATAATCAATCCGATCACGGGCAGGATCAGAATGACCAAAACCCACAGCAGTTTGCTGCCGGTCGTTCCTCCCCCCTGAATGATTTTCACAATGGCCCAGATATCGAGTGCGAGAATGATAAGTCCCAGTATGCCGCCATATTCAAAGCCCATGTCGCGGTCTCCTTCACCGTTTTGCCGATGCGCTCTTTGAAAATTCGACGCCCTGCCGAAATAGGCGGCCGTCGGATATTGCAACGGCTTTAACGGCGAAAAAGTTCCATGCTAGTCAATAAGCCCATACCAGCAACGCGACGCCGATCACCACCAGCACGATGCCGACGCCCTCGCGCGCTGTGGTCGGCTGCTTGAAGATAAAACGCGTCACACCTTGCGCAAACAGAACTTCAACCAGCGCCAGCGTGCGCACGTTAGCCGCTGAGGTGATGGCGAAGCCGAGGAACCAGAACTCCGAGGCAAAGGCACCCATGAAGCCGGCAAACAGCGACGGCTTCCAGGCTTTGGCGATGGCACGCAGCACGTTCGGGTCGCGCAGCGCAAGCCAAGCCGAAAGCAGTGCCGCCTGAATCACTAGCCCGGTCGCCAGCGTGAACGTCGCCGGCAGCACAAAATCGGGATGATGCAGCGCCAATATAGCGCCGCGATAGGAGATAGCGGAGAGCGCGAACAACGAGCCGGAAAACAGACCGATCGCGGTCGAACGCCAAGTGCTCACTTTCGTCGCGCCGGGCTTGAGCGACATCACGATCACGCCGGCCGTCCCGATCAGGATGGCAAGCGCCGCGAGCGGCGTGAGCTTGTCGCCAAGGAAGACGAGACCGAACAGCGCCACCTGTACCGGCTCGGTTTTGATGTAGGCATAGGCAACCACGAAAGAGCGCTCGTTCATCGCCGCCAACATTGTCGCCGTGGCGCCGATCTGCGTGAGCGCGCCGGCAATGACCCAAGGCCAGAATTCGAGCGGCGGGTTCGGCAGATTTCGGCCGGTGGCCACTAACACTACCGCGAGGAAGACAAGCGCGAAGGGAAAGCCGAACAGGAAGCGCACATGGGTGGCGCCGACCGTGCCCAAGGTCGCGGTCAGTTCGCGCTGCATGGCGTTGCGCGCGGTCTGCGCCGCCGCGGCGATCAGCGTAAAGACGGCCCAGAGCATTTCCCAGCCTCGTCATGCGCGGGCTTGATCCGCGCATCCATAGTGACACTCGATTATCGGAAAACCTTACGAAAGCCCGCGCCTGTGGTGCCGCGTCATGGATTGCCGGGTCAAGTGGCGAGAAGACGGCGCTTCGCGCCTTATGCCCGGCAATGACTGAGCTGATATGCGCTAAGCCGCCGCCTGCTTGATCTCGACGGCCTCGGGGAATTCGGTAACCTCGCCTTTTTCATTGTCGATCAGCATGAACAGATCAAAATAACGAATGGTCGGCGCCGCGCCGGTGCGCTTGATCACCGACTGTCGCCAGGCCTCGTCATGGCCACGTTGCGCGGCTTCGACCGACGGCCAGATATAGACGCCGGCGCCGGTCTTGCCGTTCAGCTCGAGCAGGAAATGCTTGCGCAGCAATTCCTTGTTGGCTTGCCATTTCGCAACGACGTGGCGAGCGTCTTCGGCCACCTTGGCGCGGCTCCAGCCCCTTGGCGAATTGAATTCGACCAGTTCGAGGATCATGAGGATTTTCCCTTCGTGTTCATCCGTTCAGCGGCCAGCATGTAATTCACATCCGTGTCGGACGACAATTGCCAGCGGTCGGCGAATGGATTGTAGATCACGCCGCGCTCGCCGGTCACCCGCAGACCGGCTTTTTCGATCGCGGTCTCGAGTTCTTCGGGCGTGACGAACTTGTCCCATTGATGGGTGCCACGCGGTAGCCAGCGCAGCACGTATTCGGCGCCAACGATGGCGAGAGCAAAGCTCTTGAGCGTGCGATTGAGCGTCGCCGCGATCATCAGTCCGCCCGGTTTGACCATCGACGCGCAGGTCGCAACGAAGGCGGCAACGTCGGTGACATGCTCGACCACCTCCATGGCCAGCACGATGTCGAAACGTTCGCCGGCCGCGGCGAGGTCCTCCGCCGTGGTGGTGCGATAGTCGATCTCAAGCTCGCTCTCTCCCGCATGCGCGCTCGCCACCGCGATATTTTCATCGGAAGGATCGGCACCGACGACTTGCGCGCCCAGCCGCGCCAAAGGCTCGGACAGAATGCCGCCGCCGCAGCCGATATCGAGCATGCGCAGCCCCTTCAGGCTATCGAGCGTCTTGGCATCGCGTCCGAAGTGCTTGGCGGCCCGGTCGCGGATATAGCCAAGCCGCACCGGATTGAACTTGTGCAGCGCCGCCATCGGTCCGCGCGTATCCCACCAATCGGTGGCAAGCGCGGAGAAGCGTTCGACCTCGGCGCTATCGACGCTCGAAACGCGGGCTTTTCGTTTAACCATGCCGACCATCTCGCTTCATCGCGGGGACCGCTTGTTGCAGCCGAACGACCCCGCCGGTATGTATACGCGGCTTTTCGGGCCGGCGCATGGCTTGCTGCGCCGGCCGCTTGTTAGCGCCTAAGGGCGGCGCCCGGGAACGTCAATGGCTCGTCTGGTGATGAAATTCGGCGGAACGTCGGTCGCCGATCTCGACCGCATCCGCAATGTGGCGCGCCACGTCAAGCGCGAGGTCGACTCCGGCTATGACGTGGCCGTCGTGGTCTCGGCCATGGCCGGCACCACCAACCAGCTGGTCGAGTGGAGCCGTCAGGCCGCCGGCTTGCATGACGCGCGTGAATACGACGCCGTGGTGGCGTCTGGCGAACAGGTCACCGCCGGACTGCTCGCCATCGTGCTGGAAGGCATGGGCGTCAACGCGCGCTCCTGGCAGGGCTGGCAATTGCCGATCCTGACCGACGACGCGCACGGCACCGCGCGCATTCTGGAGGTCAACGGCGCCGAGCTGATCAAGCGCTTCAAGGAGCGGCATCAGGTCGCGGTGATCGCCGGCTTCCAGGGCATGCACAAGCAAACCGGCCGCATCACCACGCTGGGGCGCGGCGGCTCCGACACGTCCGCTGTCGCCATCGCGGCGGCGATCCAGGCCGAGCGCTGCGACATTTACACCGATGTGGACGGCGTCTACACCTCCGACCCGCGCGTGGTGCCGAAAGCGCATCGCCTCGACAAGATCGCCTACGAGGAAATGCTGGAACTCGCTTCGCTCGGCGCCAAGGTCATGCAGGTGCGCTCGGTCGAACTCGGCATGGTGCATAACGTGCCGATCTTCGTGCGCTCGAGCTTCGAGAAGCCCGAGGATATCGATTCCTCTAAGACGCCGTCCGGCACGCTCATTTGCGACGAAGGAGACATCGTGGAACAGCAAACCGTCACCGGCATCGCCTTCTCCAAGGACGAGGCGCAGATCTCGATCCGGCGCGTGCAGGACAAGCCCGGCGTCGCCGCCGCGATCTTCGGCCCGCTCGCCGATACCAATATCAACGTCGACATGATCGTGCAGAACGTCTCGGCCGATGGCTCCACCACCGACCTTACGTTCACCGTGCCTTCGGCCGATTACGAGCGGGCGCGGGCAACCATCGAGAAGGCCAAAGGCTCGATCGGCTTTGAGCGGCTGGATGGGGCGACCGGCGTTGCTAAGGTTTCGGTCATCGGCATCGGCATGCGCAGCCACGCCGGCGTCGCCGCCAAAGCCTTCAAGGCGTTGTCCGACCAGCAGATCAACATCCTTGCCATCACCACTTCGGAGATCAAATTTTCGGTGCTGATCAAGGCCGCCAAAACAGACATAGCGGTGCGCACCCTGCATACGCTCTATGACCTCGACAAGTAATTCCGGGAGCAATCATCACCATGCGCGTCGTCGCACTCGAAGAGCATTTCAACGTACCGGCGCTGGTGAAGCGCATCGATCCGGCCGCCATTAAGCGCCGCGGCTACCAGCCGCGGCGGGCGCCCACCGATCGGCCGAGTCCCATGGAACTGTTGCCCGAGATCGGCGAACGCCGCTTTAAGTCGATGGATGAGGCCGGCGTCACGGTGCAGGTGCTCTCCAACAACGGCCCCGGCCCCGACCTTGTCCCGGGCGCCGACGGCATCGCTATCGCGCGCGAGTTGAACGACTATCTGGCCGACGTCGTCGCGCGCCGGCCCGACCGCTTCGCGGGCTTCGCCGCGCTGCCAATGCAAAGTCCCGAGGCTTGCGCCGGTGAACTCGAGCGCTGCGTCAAGCAGTTGCACTTCCCAGGTGCGATGATCCACGGCACCACAGAAGGCCGCTTTCTCGATCACCCGAGCTATGACGGCCTGCTCGCGGCGGCCGTGGCGCTCGACGTGCCGATTTATATTCACCCGCATTTGGCGCCGGCACCGGTACGCGAAGCCTATTACTCCGGCCTGGAGCAAGGCGCCGGCCGCGTGCTGGAAGCCGCCGGCTGGGGCTGGCATTCGGAGACGGCAATCCACATCTTGCGCCTCGTGCTAGCCGGCACCCTCGACAAGCATCCGAAGCTCAAGATCATCATCGGCCATATGGGCGAAATGCTGCCCGTGATGCTGGCGCGCGCCGACGCAGTGTTCGCGCTCGACATCGACCACCTGCAACGGCCGGTCAGCCGCGCCATCCTCGACCAGGTCTGGATCACCACGAGCGGCATCTTCACCGAACCGCCGTTGCTGGCGGCACTGCAGACTTTCGGTATCGACCGCATCATGTTTTCGGTCGACTATCCTTACGCGCCCAATGCGGCCGGCCGCCGCTTTCTCGACCGTATCTCGCTTTCGCCGGCCGACATGGCCAAGCTCACCTATGGCAACGCCGACGCATTGCTCAAGCTGAATACCTGAACCGGACCTTGCCTCTGCCGCACTGCGGCATGCTCCCGACGCCTGCAAGGTTCTTTGGCTTGCCCCTTGCATGGGCCATTGGCTATAGCCTGACCCATATGCGGCCGCCGGACGCCGGGTCCACGGTCGCTATTCGTACATGATCGGGCCGTAAACGAGGCTGCGGCCGAGCCGCAGCCTTTTAAAGGACCAAGAGATGCGTGGCGCGCTCGGCGGTCCGCGCGTGCTGTTGCGCCGGCTTCGCGAAGTGATGGCGGAGCCGGTCAGCGCGCAGGACCGTCTCGACAAAGTGGTTGTGCTGATCGCCGCCAACATGGTGGCGGAGGTGTGCTCTGTCTACGTCTTGCGCGTAGACGGAACGCTCGAGCTATACGCCACAGAAGGCCTCAAGCGCGAAGCCGTCCACAACACCGTTCTGAAGCAGGACGAAGGCCTGGTCGGCCTGGTGGCTAGCGAAGCCAATCCCATCAACCTGTCCGACGCGCAGGCGCATCCGGCCTTCTCGTTCCGGGCGGAAACCGGCGAAGAAATCTACCACTCCTTCCTCGGCGTGCCGGTGCTGCGCGCCGGCAATACGCTCGGCGTGCTCACGGTGCAGAACCGCGCCCGGCGCACCTATACCGAGGAGGAAGAAGAGGCGCTGCAAACCACGGCGATGGTGCTCGCGGAGATGATCGCCTCGGGCGAATTGTCGGCGCTGGCCCGCCCCGGCGCCGAGCCCGCCGCACGCCATGCGATCCATATTGAAGGCACCTCGCTGTCCGACGGCATCGCGCTCGGCCACGTGGTGCTGCATGAGCCGCGCGTGGTCATCACTGATGTGATCGCCGAGGACGTGCCGCGCGAATTGAAGCGCCTGGACGCCGCCATCGCCACCTTGCGCGCCGATCTCGACCGGCTGGTCGAGCACCGCGACGTCGCCGACGGCGGCGAGCATCGCGACGTGCTCGAAGCCTATCGCATGTTCTCTTACGACCAGGGCTGGCTGCACAAAATCCGCGAAGCGGTGGCAACCGGCCTCACCGCCGAGGCGAGCGTCGAGCGCGTGCAGTCCGACACGCGCGCGCGCATGCTGCGCGTGTCCGATCCCTACTTGCGCGACCGGCTGCACGACCTCGACGACCTCGCCAACCGCTTGATGCGCGTCTTGACCGGCAAGGACCACGCGCCGTCACGCGAGCAATTGCCCGAAAACGCCATCCTGGTGGCGCGCTCCATGGGACCGGCGGCGCTGCTCGACTACGACCGCAAAAGACTGCGCGGCCTGGTGCTGGAGGAAGGCGGCCCCACTTCACATGTCTCGATCGTGGCGCGCGCGCTCGGCATTCCCACCGTCGGCGAGATCGCCAACGCCGCCGGCCTGGTCGAGCCGGGCGACGCCATCATCGTCGACGGAACGACCGGCGACGTGCATATGCGGCCGCCCGTCGACATCGAGGCCGCCTATGCCGAGCGGGTCAAGCTGCGGGCTCGGCGACAGGCGCAATACCACGCGCTGCGCGACCGGCCCTGCATCACCAAGGACGGCCACAAATTCGCGTTGATGATCAATGCCGGCCTGACCATCGATCTTCCCCATCTCGACGAGACCGGCGCTGCCGGCATCGGCCTGTTCCGCACCGAATTGCAGTTCATGGTGGCCGACACGCTGCCGCGCACCGGCGAGCAGCTTGCGCTTTATCGCACCGTGCTCGATGCCGCCGGCAAACGGCCGGTGACGTTCCGCACCCTCGACATCGGTGGCGACAAGGTGCTGCCCTATCTGCGTAATCTCGAAGAGGAAAACCCGGCGCTCGGCTGGCGCGCGATCAGGCTCGGGCTCGACCGGCCTGGGCTGTTGCGCGCGCAAGTGCGCGCCTTGCTGCGCGCTGCCGGCGGCCGCGAATTGAAACTGATGTTTCCGATGATCGCCATGGTGGAGGAATTCGACAAGGCCAAAACGTTGGTCGAGGTCGAACTCACGCATCTGCGCCGGCACGGCCACGCACTGCCTGAGCGGGTGGAAATCGGCACAATGCTGGAAGTACCGTCGCTGCTGTTCCAACTCGACGAGCTGTTGGAGCGCGTCGATTTCCTCTCGGTCGGCTCCAATGACCTGATGCAATTCCTCTATGCCGCCGACCGTGGCAACCCGCAGGTGTCCACGCGTTTCGATACGCTATCGGCGCCGATGCTTCGCGCGCTGAAGAACATTGCCGACATGGGCCGCAAGCACGGTAAGCCGGTGGCGCTGTGCGGCGAGCTTGCCTCGCAGCCGATCGGCGCGCTGGCGCTCGCCATTCTCGGCTATCGCTCGCTGTCGCTGTCGCCCTCGGCGATCGGCCCGGTGAAGGCCTTGCTGCTCGATCTCGACTGCCGCAAGGGCGAGTTGGCGATCCTGCCGCACCTCGCAGAGCCGGTCGGCAGCGTGTCCATCCGTCACAAGCTGGAAAGCTTCGCGGCGGCCGAGGGGCTGCAACTTTGATCGCACTGCCGCAGCACCGGCTTGACGCCCTGCTCGCCCGCCACTCGCTGGTGGAAGGCGAGCTCGCGACCAATCTAGGCCGCGACGATTACGTCAAGCTTTCGCGCGAGTTTGCCGAGCTCGGTCCGGTGATCGAGGCCATCAAGGCCTATCGCGCCATCACCGCCGAGATCGCCGATCTCGAGGCGCTTGCCGCCGATCCCAAGACCGACACCGAGATGCGCAAGCTAGCGGAAGCCGAAAAGCCGGCGCTGCAGGCGCGCAAGGAAAAGCTCGAACATCAGATCCAGCTTGCGCTTATTCCCAAGGATGCGATGGACGACCACAACGCCATCCTGGAAATCCGCGCCGGCACCGGGGGTGACGAGGCCGCTTTATTCGCCGGCGATCTGTTCCGTATGTACGAGCGCTACGCCGCCCAACAGGGTTGGAAGACGGAAATTCTCTCGATGAGCGAAGGCAGCAAGGGGGGCTTCAAGGAAATCATTGCCGAGGTGCGCGGGCGCGGTGTTTTCGCCAAGCTCAAATTCGAATCCGGCGTGCACCGCGTGCAGCGCGTACCCGACACCGAAGCCTCCGGCCGCATCCATACCTCGGCCGCCACCGTCGCGGTATTGCCCGAGGTCGAAGACGTCGACATCAAGATCAACGACGACGACCTGAAGATCGACACCATGCGCGCGCAGGGTGCCGGCGGCCAGCACGTTAACAAGACCGAATCCGCCATCCGCATCACCCATCTGCCAAGCGGCATCGTGGTCTTCGTGCAGGAAGAGCGCTCGCAGCATAAAAACAAAGCCAAGGCGATGACCATGCTGCGCGCCAAGCTGTACGACCAGGAACGCACCCGGCTCGATAGTCAGCGTGCCGCCGAACGCCGCGGCCAGATCGGCTCCGGCGATCGCTCGGAACGCATCCGCACCTATAATTTTCCACAAGGCCGCGTCACCGACCACCGCATCAATCTCACGCTGCATAAATTGCCGCAGGTGATGGAAGGCGAAGCCTTGCACGAGGTCATCGACGCGCTGGTGACCGAGCATCAGGCCGAGTTGCTGGCGGCTGAAGGCGCGACGTGAGAATCGTCCCTGGGCTGAAGGCCGGCGCCTGTATTGCCGACGCCCTTCGCCTGATCGCGCAATCCTTCAAAACCGTCGGAATCGATTCGCCCGAGGTGGATGCGCGCGCCTTGCTCGGCCACGCGCTGCGTCTCGATCGCGCACAGCTCATCGCGCGGGCCGACCGTATCCTCGAGCAGCGTGAAGTCGATGCAGGGTCGGCGCTTGTCGCGCGCCGATTGCGACGTGAGCCCGTGTCGCGCATTCTCGGCAGCAAGGAATTCTGGAGCCTGCCGCTCAACGTTACGCCCGACGTTCTGGTGCCGCGGCCGGAAACCGAAACGGTGGTCGAAGCCGCGCTCGATTTCATCGTGGGCGGCGGCTTGCGCACTGAGCAACTGCGCCTGCTCGATATCGGCACCGGATCGGGCGCGCTACTGCTGGCGCTACTCAGCGAACTGCCCGCCGCGAACGGCATCGGCACCGATATCAGTCAGGCGGCGCTGGGCATCGCGAGCGGCAATGCCGCGCGCCTCGGTTTCTCCGATCGCTGCACATTCGTCGCCTGCGATATCGCCGCCGGCGTGAGCGGCCCATTCGATATCGTCGTGTCGAACCCGCCTTATGTGGTGCGCGGCGAAATCGCGGCCCTCGCGCCGGAGGTGAGCCACTACGATCCGCCGCTTGCGCTCGATGGCGGCAATGATGGCCTCGATGCCTACCGTGCCATCGCTGCCGACGCGGCGCGCCTGCTTGCGCCGGGCGGCCGGCTGATTGTGGAATTGGGCGCCGGCCAGGAGCCGCCGGTCCGCGCGCTGTTTACCAAAGCGGGACTGACCGCTCGCGACGCGCGCAACGATTTGGCCGGAATTCCGCGCGCGCTTGTTGCCGCCTTATCGCCATGAGACTGCTGCATTCCGGCCTGCCGAAAATCGCAGGGCTCGCTTGCAGGCGAAAAAACCGCTTGGAATGTAGCCCGGAAACGACTAGCTTCCCCTCACGGAATCGACCCGTGACGGTTGCATCGCCGGGAACCCCTGAGCCAGAGGCTCTGTGTGGCGGCGGCGCGAGGCAGATGACGAACGGCCGAAATTCAGACGGCAAACGAAATCGCCAGATACGGGTCCGGATGCTTCACCGGTTGGGCGCATCAAGCTCTTAAAGATTGATGATGCGTGTAACGAGAGGTTGGCAACGTCGCGGCAGGACTGCGGCTATGGGGTTGCATTAACTATCGCGACAAAGATCGCAAATCGTTCGAGCTTTTGCGTGGAATTTCGACGCGGATAACGCCGCGCAATGGGCTTCGTATGGTCGTTGAAATGCATAATGGACTTACAGGTGAAGTAGACAGATTGCGGCGCGTGCCGCGGTAAAGCGAAAGGTCAGCGAACAGGCACAACATGAGAAACGGTCAAAAGCGCATGCGAGGACGTAACAACAACAACCATCGCAAAAGCCAGAATCCGCTGACGCGGGTCTACGAGTTCGAACGGGCCCGACGTGAAAATCCGCGGCACCGCATCGCACGTCGCAGAAAAATACATCCAGCTCGCGCGCGATGCGCAAAGCTCGGGCGACCCGGTGGCGGCGGAAAATTATTATCAGCACGCCGAACATTATTTTCGTCTGATCGCGGTCGCGCAGGAACAATTCCGCCAGCAGAACCCGTATTACAATCAGCAGCCGCAGCAAGGTCAGAATCCGCCGCAGGGCGCGGCCGACGATAATTACGACGACGGTGACGACGAGGGTCAGCCGTACATGGGCCAGAACGAGCCGAGCTACGCGCCGCAGCCGCAGGCCCCACAAGCCCAGCCCTTTCTGCCGCGCGACGCGCAGCCGTTTCCGCCGCGCGATCAGCAGCAACATGCCCGCCCGCAGCAGCAGCAACCGCAGCAGCAGCCGCAACAAGGCGGCCCGGACCCGAGTGCTCTGCCGTCCTTCATCACCGGCGGCGGCGGCGCACCGCAGCAGCAGAATGCGGGGCCGAACGGTCACGACCAAGGCGGCGAGCGGCAGGACCGCTACGGCCGCCGGAGGCGCCGCCATCGCGGCGGCTACCGTCCCGACCGGCCGGATTTCAATCAGCAAAGCGCGCCGCAAACCGACGGCGGCGATCAGCAGCCGGAATAGTTTTCCCTCGTCATGCCCGGCACTCGGGTCCGGCCTTTGGCCGGCCCGAGCACAGTCCTTGTGCCGGGCATCCACGCCTTAATTTCAGCAGAACAAGTCGTGGATGGCCGGGCCTTCGCCCGCCGAAAGGTTCTAGAGTCTGATTCACTCGGCTATAATTTGCAGAGCACCCATTCGTCCCCGGAGAATAATTCAACCTCAGTGGATCAAACTCTAGCGTAGGCCTGCGAATGGCCGCTGCGGCCCGCAGGCGGGACGAGCCCGGCCATGACGAGCAAACAATTTGCGGTCTTTATCCGCCCGGCGACGGCACCAGCGCCGGCTCGAGCGCGGGCACCAAACGGCGCTTTTCTTTCCGCGCCGGGATCGCGCGGTAGACCTGCTTGACCGCTTCCACCAGATGCACACCGGCAAACGGCGCCGACAGCGACGCGCCGGTGCGCTCCCAGGCGACGGCCGAACGCAGGAACCAGCCGCGGTTGACCGGCGGCACGTAGAGCGCCTCGCTCCATCCGGTCGGCGTGAACCAGGTCTCGCGCAGAAGCTGATTGATCTGGCTGCGCGAATACGGCCGCCCATGCCCGAACGGCGTCGTGTCCATGCGCGCCCACAGGCCGCGCCGGTTCGGCACCACGGCCAGCAAGCGGCCGCCGCCGGCGAGCACGCGCCACACCTCGCGCAACAGCGCCGCCGGGTCGTTGGTCATTTCCAGCGCGTGCACCAAGAGCACGCGATCGACCGCGCTGTCGGTCAGCGGCAATTCGTTCTCATCCACCAATGCCGACAGTGCCGGCCGCGAGGTCGGCCATTTCACCACGCCCTGCCCCGCCGGCATGAAGGCGAGGCAGCGCTCCAACTCCTCACGGAACAGGCCGAGATAGGGCGTGCCATAGCCGATCGCGAGCACCCGTTGGCTGGCGGTGTCGCGCCACAGGTTGCGGATACCGCGCGCAACGAAGCGGCGGGCCACCACGCCCAGCCGTTGGCCGTAGAAATTGCGCAGGTCGACGACGTCGATTGACATGATATTCCTTGGCGCGTGATCTTATCCGAAAACCGGTGCCCACTTTTCGGGATCACGCGCTGGCAAAATTACCATGAATTGCGCGACAAAACGCACTCGCCTGGAACCCTCAGGCGTGCCAGACAATTCATCCGCGTGATACGGTTAACCGTTGAGGACCTGGACCCATGCCCGCCGAAATCCGCCTGTTTCGCTGCCTATCGGACAATTACGGGGTGCTACTACACGACCCGGAGACCGGCGCCACCGCCTCAATCGACGCCCCCGAGGCGGCGCCGATCGAGGCCGCGCTGAAGGAGACCGGCTGGAAGCTCACCGATATCCTGGTGACCCACCACCACCACGATCACACCGGCGGCATCGAGGCGCTGAAGAAAAAATACCATTGCCGCGTGGTGGCGCCGGCGGGGGAAGCCGGCAAGATCCCGGCGGTCGACGAAACCGTGCGCGAAGGCGACAAGGTTTCGGTCGGCAAATTATCGGCCGATGTGATCGAGACGCCCGGCCATACGCTCGGCCACATCACCTATTGGCTGCCCAAGGAGCAGATCGCTTTCGCCGGCGACACGCTGTTTTCCATCGGCTGCGGCCGCGTGATCGAGGGCAATGCGAAGATGATGTGGAATTCGCTAAAAAAGCTGCGCGAACTGCCCGACGACACCGCGATCTATTGCGGGCACGAATACACCGCCGCCAATATCAAATTCGCGCTCACCGTCGATAGAGACAATCCGGTCCTGGCGGCGCGCGCCGCGCAAGTCAGTCAATTGCTGGCGGAGGGCGCGCCGACCATTCCGGTTACCATCGGCGACGAGAAGCTGGCCAATCCGTTCCTGCGCGCCGACGTGGCGGACCTCGCCTGCGACATCGGCATGGCCGGCAAACCAGCCGAAGAGGTGTTCGCGGAGATCCGCGAACGCAAGAATAAGTTCTAAATTCCGATCAATTACACTGTCGGTATAGTCTCGAAGCCAGGCAAATAGAATGTGAGCGTTACGCGCGTCCCGCGTCCGTTGTGACCGGTAAAGAAACGCAACTCTCCACCAATCTCCTTCACCAGCGCCTGCACAATCTGCATTCCGAGCCCTTTGCTGTTGGCCGGATCGAACCCTCCAGGCAATCCCGGCCCTTCATCCACCACCGATATTGAATGGGTGACCGGCGTTATTGATTCAAATCGGACGGTGATGTCGGTTTTGGCATGTTTCACCGAATTGGTGATCAGCTCGTTGACGATAAGACTGAGCGGGAGGACGAGCGCCACGGGGATCTCGCAATTCGGGCTCTGGACGACGATGGTTTTATTGAATTGATCGTGGAACAGAAGGTCCGCAAGATCGTCACATAATTCCTGCAGATGGCGCTTAATCTCCACCTTGTCTTGAACATCGACGAGTTGCAGCCGGCGATGCACGCGTCCGAACGCGGAGATGCGCGCTGCGGCTATACTCAATTGCGCGGCCACGGGGGCGGTCGCGTTTCGGCATTGCTGCAACAGCGCACTGGCGATCAATTGAAGGCCATTGAAGAGCCGATGCTCGAATTCCGACGAACGCGCACGTTGCGCCCGCAACAATTCACTGTTTTGCCTTCGTAAGGCTTGTTCGCGCGCCAGCGCCGCCTGCCATTTAACAGCTATTGCGTGATGTTGCTCATCCGGGAATGATCGACGCGGTGTTGACTCGGACTCGGTGACGGGTTCTGCACGACCCATAGCCATGCTCCTCGGTCTGTTTCGCTGTCCGCCGATACTCTGCCCTCACCTTTCGAATCAACGTTGTGATTCGACATGCAATTTTGCGGCGTGGCTAAAATTGCCAATGTACAAATGTGGACACTGGCGATTGAATATTTGCCGATGCTGCGGCGAAAAGGTATTTAGCGGCATCATACGGCTATATCTTGATACCACTCATGCCGCTGACGGGTATTTTACGGCAGCGTCATCGCGCATAGCGGCTCGGCCAGAACCACATTCATATGCACATGCACGCAACACAAAAATAGGTACTGGCATACGGATGCCCACCGCCGCAGACATCATCGCCAAGCTCGACCTCAAGCCGCACCCGGAAGGCGGGCATTTTCGCGAGACCTTCCGCGACACGCATGAGGTCAACGGCCGCGCCGTCTCGACCGCGATCCTCTACTTGCTGGCGCGCGGCGAGCGCGCGCATTGGCACCGTGTCGATGCGGTCGAGGTCTGGCATTACTACGCCGGCGCTCCGCTCAAGCTCGCACTTGTCGATGGCGCGAAAGAAGAGATCATCCGACTCGGTGGCGACATTGCCGCCGGCGACGTGCCGCAGGCGACGGTGCCGGCGCGCGCCTGGCAGGCCGCCGAAAGCTTCGGTGACTGGACATTGGTCGGCTGCACGGTGGCACCGGGCTTTTCCTTCGACGGTTTCGAACTGGCGCCGGCGGACTGGTCGCCAACGAAAGGCCAAGTATAGTTGCGGTCATGCCCGCTTGTTGCGGCCGTGACGGATTTGGAGAGGAAACGCCGGTGCCGAAAAAACTCGACGAAGCGCGCGTGCTGCTGGCGCGCGCCAACCGCATGATCGCCAATGAAGGCGTGCTCGACGCTTTCGGCCACGTAACCATGCGCCATCCGACCGATCCGGGACGCTATCTGATGTCGCGCTCGCGCGGGCCGGAACTGGTGCAGCCGGACGACATCCTCGAATTCACCCTTGATTCCGAGCCGCTGAAGCCGCCGACCGCGCGCCATTACAGCGAGCGCGTCATCCACGGCGAAATCTACAAGGCGCGGCCCGAGGTCAACGCGGTGTGCCACCACCACGCGCCGTCGATCCTGCCGTTCTGTATTTCCGGCGCGCCGCTGAAGCCGGTCTATCATCTCGGCGCCACCATCGGCGCCGCGGCGCCGTTCTGGGATGCGCGCGACGAGTTCGGCGACACCACGCTGATTGTGGCCAAGCCGGAGGAAGGTGCTTCACTGGCGCGCGCCTTGGGAGACAACTGGATCGTGCTGATGCGCCGGCACGGCGCCACCGTCGTCGGCACGACGCTGGAAGAGCTGGTGTTCCGCACCATCTATATCGCGCGCAACGCTGCCTTACAGATCCGGGCGCAAACGCTTGGCCCTGTGTCGCCGCTCAACGCGGAAGAAACCAAACTGGCCGGCGCCTTCAACCTGCAGCCCGGCCCGGTGGCGCGCGCCTGGGAATATTGGAGCGTGCGGCTCGACAAAGCGGAGGGCGTCTGGCGGCCGGCAAAGCAGAAGGCGCCGCCTGCCAAGAAAGCGGCCAAGAAAGGCCGCTCAAAGCACCGCCGCCGATAGTAGGATCGTCAGCGAGTAACGGGACCACAGCGGAAAATGAACAACCCAAGCGATGTGCGCGGAATGATCGCGGTCGACAAGTTCGGCTGCAAGATTCTGTTCCTGAATCCCAAGACGTTCGAGACGGAAACCGTCCTCGAGGGGTTCCAGCGCACGGTGCATGAACTGCTGGTGATCCCAGAGACCGGCCTCGCTTACGTGCCGATCTTCGGCGACGGCATCCACGGCCGCAATCCAAATCCCGGCCATGTGCTGCACGTCATCGATCTCATTGAGCGCAAGGTCGCAACCAGCATCGATCTTGCCCCCTACAGCGCGCCGCATACGGTGCGCCGTGGCGCCGACGGGCTGATCTACATCACCTGCGAGAACAGCGCCGTGGTGGCGGTGATCGATCCGCAAACCCACAAGGTGATAACGGCAATCGATACTGGGTCGACCAACGGGCACCGGCTGGCCATCGCCGATGACGGCCGCCGCCTCTACACCGACAATGAAGAAGACGCGACCGTGTCGGTGATCGACGTGCCCAATCGCAAGCTGCTGGGTAAGATCAAGACGCCGCAGGCGCTCGCCGGCGTCGCCGTTTCCGGCGACGGCAAGACTGTGGTTGCAGTCAGCGACGAAAGCCCGGTGATTTTCCTCATCGATACGGCGAGCGAGCAGACGCGCACGGTGCCGCTCGAAGGCGTGCCCAAGCCTGCGCAGATCGCGCGCTATTCGCCGGACGGAAAGCTGCTGGTCGTCTCCAGCCTGAACAGCAACATGCTGAGCCTGATCGAAACGTCATCCGGCGCGCAGACCGCGGTTCCCGTCGGCAGCGAGCCGATGGATTTCACCTTCCGCGGCGACGACATCTTCGTCGGCTGCCAGGGCAACGGAACGATTCATGTGATCGACGCGCCGAAGCGCCGGCACAAGTCGAGCTTCCCGGCGGGAAAAGGCTGCGAGTCGGTTGGGTTTTTTTAACCCCGGGTGTCGTCACCGGGCTTGTCACCGCAAGTCGGGTTTACCCGACTTGCGGCACTAGATCGTGCGGAAGTCGGGCAAGCCGACTTCCGCTGTGACCCCGCTCAGGTTGGCACCGCTGTGCTATGTGAATCGAGATGGCCGGGACAAGCCCGGCCATGACAATCCATCTACGCGAAATACTGCCCGCCATTGGCGGTGAGCGTCGAGCCGGTGATCAGCCCGGCCTCGTCGGAGGCGAGGAACACCACACAGCGCGCGATCTCTTCCGGCTCGCCCAGCCGGCCGATCGGAATCTGCGGCAAGATATTTTTTTCCAGCACGTCCTTCGGCACCGCCTGCACCATCTCGGTGTTGATGTAGCCCGGGCAGATCGCGTTCACCGTGATGCCGGCACGCGCGCCCTCCTGCGCCAGCGCCTTGGTGAAGCCGATCTCGCCGGCCTTGGCGGCGGAATAGTTGCACTGGCCCATCTGGCCCTTCTGGCCGTTGATGGAGGAAATGTTGACGATGCGGCCGAACTTGCGTTCGCGCATGCCTTCGATCACCTGCCGCGTCATGTTGAACAGCGAGCCGAGATTGGTGGTGATCACCGCGGTCCACTGCTCCGGCTTCATGCGGTGCAACATGGCATCGCGCGTGATGCCGGCATTGTTGACCAGCACCTCGACCGATCCAAGCGCGGCCGTCACCGCCTTGACGCCTTCGGCGCAGGCCTCGAAATTCGAGACGTCCCACTTGAACACCGGAATTCCGGTTTCCGCCTTGAACTTGGCGGCGGCGTCGTCATTGCCGCCGTAATTCGCCGCGACGTTGTAGCCGGCGGCCTTCAGAGCCTTGCAGATAGAAGCCCCGATGCCACGGGTTCCGCCCGTGACCAGTGCAACGCGCGCCATTTACGTCCTCCCAGTATTTTTTTGTCGTTATGGCCGGGCGCGTCCCGACCATCTACACGTTGGCTTAGCTTAAAGACGTGGATGCCCGGCACAAGGCCGGGCACGACACAATTGAATCCGATCGTTGTGCAGTTGCGAAGGTCAGCGCTCCACGCTTGTGACCGGTTGTGTCTTCGCTACCGCTCGACGATTTTTTGTGCGGTGCGTGTTCGCGCGGTCTAGCCGCGCTCGACACACATGGCGATCCCCATGCCGCCGCCGATGCACAGCGTGGCGAGGCCCTTCTTGGCGTTGCGCTTCTGCATCTCGTAAAGCAGCGTCACCAGCACGCGCGCGCCGGAGGCGCCGATCGGATGGCCGATGGCGATGGCGCCGCCATTGACGTTGACCTTGGCGGTGTCCCAGCCGAGGTCCTTGTTGACCGCGCAGGCCTGCGCAGCGAAGGCTTCGTTCGCCTCCACCAAGTCGAGATCGTCATGCTTCCAGCCGGCTTTCTTGAGCGCGGCGCGCGAAGCGGGGATCGGGCCCGTGCCCATGATCGATGGATCGACGCCGGCCTGCGCCCAGGACACGATGCGCGCAAGCGGCGTCTTGCCGAGCTTGGCGGCTTCGCTTGCTTTCATCAGCACCACCGCGGCGGCGCCGTCATTAATGCCGGAGGCGCTGGCCGCCGTCACCGTGCCTTCCTTGTCGAAGGCCGGGCGCAGCTTGGCGATCGATTCCAGCGTGACGCCTTTCTTCGGAAATTCGTCGGTATCGACCACGATGTCGCCCTTGCGCGACTTGATGGTGACCGGCGTGATCTCGTCCTTGAACCTGCCGGCCGCGATCGCGACCTCGGCCTTGTTCTGCGATGCGACGGCGAATTCGTCCTGCTGCTGACGCGTGATCTGATATTGCTTGGCGACGTTCTCGGCGGTGTTGCCCATGTGATAGCCGTTGAAGGCGTCCCACAGCCCGTCCTTGATCATGGTGTCGACCATCTGGAAGTCGCCCATCTTCACGCCGTTGCGCAGATGCGCGCAGTGCGGCGCCATGCTCATCGACTCCTGGCCGCCGGCGACCACGATCTCGCTGTCGCCATTGGCGATGGCCTGAAAGCCGATCGCCACCGCCCGCAGGCCCGAGCCGCATAGCTGGTTTACGCCCCAGGCGGGGCTTTCGACCGGAATGCCGGCGGCGATGGAGGCCTGCCGCGCCGGGTTCTGGCCCTGACCGGCCGTGAGGATTTGCCCCATGATCACTTCGCTGACCCGGCCGCCTTCGACGCCTGCCTGCGTCAGCGCCGCCTGGATCGCGGTCTTTCCCAGCTCATGGGCCGGCAAATTGGCGAAAGCGCCGTTGAATGCGCCCACCGGCGTGCGAGTGGCGCTGACAATGACGATATCGTCCTTCATCGGAAACTCCTTTTCGGCGGCGGGTGCGGAGCAAAATGGGCGTTTTGGCGCTGCCGCATGTTCGGCAGGCCGGGCGGCCCTGTCAACAAGTGGCAGATTGCATTTGTACCCGAGAATTGGCCCTCATTTGACCGTTCCGCAAGGGTTGCCGCACTGCCCTGCCCGTTTACCGCGTTGCCACAAAACGACTCGCCGGGGGCAGCCCATTGCGGCTATGCTTTGTCTCGGGGCAGGGGGAACGCGGTCGCCATGGCAGACGAAAAAGAGCCAATCACAATCAAGAAATACGCCAACCGGCGGCTCTACAACACCGGGACGAGCACCTATGTGACGCTCGAAGACCTCGCGACCATGGTCAAGAGCGGCGAGAATTTCGTCGTCTTCGACGCCAAGAGCGGTGAGGACATCACGCGCTCGGTGCTGGCGCAGATCATCTTCGAACAGGAGAACAAGGAAGGCCAAAGCCTGCTGCCGATCGCCTTCCTGCGCCAATTGATCCGCTTCTACGGCGACAGCATGCAAATGCTGGTGCCGCGCTATCTCGAACAGTCGATGCAATCCTTCACCGGCCAGCAGGAAAAATTCCGCGAGCAGATGGCGCAGGCCTTCGGCGGCGTCGGCTTCGGTCCGCTCGAGGATCAGGTGCGGCGCAACATGGAAATGTTCGAGAAGACCTTTGCCATGTTCGTGCCCTTTGCCAGCGGCCAAAAGGCTGCTGCGGCGGCGGCCGACAAGGCGGCGACCCCGGGTAGCGAGATGGATGAGCTCAAGCGCCAGCTCAGCGATTTGCAGAACCGCCTCGATAAGCTCGGCAGCAAGGAATAAACCGCGACGGCCTAATTGGTGTCATGCGCGGGCAAAAGGCGCGAAGCGCCGTCTTCGCGTACGAAGACCCGCGCATCCACGATGACTTGCCGCGGACAAGCGCCCTGCCAAAACCTGTGATTGCAGCGCTAGCTCATGGATTGCCGGGGCACGCCCGGCAATGACGGCAGAGCGGCCGCCGGCCGTTCGTCGTTGGCAAGGCCGATCAGCGCGCCTTGCAGGAAATCGCAGCCCCAGCCCGCCAGCAGCCGCGCCGCTTCCTCGTTCTGCACCCATTCGCCGACGGTCTCGAGGCCAAGCCGGCTTGCCAAATCGATCAGCGTATGGACGAAGGCGCGATCGTCGTCCGACTTGACGATGTTCTGCACAAAGGCGCCGTCGATCTTGACGATATCGACGCCGAGCTTGCGCAGGCTGCGGAACGACGTGTAGCCGGCGCCGAAATCGTCGATGGCGATGCGGCAGCCGAGGTCCTTGACGCGGGTGACGAAACCGCGCGTGTCATCCACGTCGTGGATCGCCGCGGTTTCCGTGATCTCGATAATGAGCCGCTCGGCGGCGCCCGGGTGCGCGCGCAAAAGCGCGCCGAGGCCCGCCCACCATTCCGGATCGACGGTGGACGCGGGCGAGACATTGACGCTGGCGTGGAAGTCCGGCGCCGCCGCCAATTCCTGCACCACCAGCTCCAAGACACGGTGGTCGAGCATGCGCACCAGACCGATCCGCTCCGCCACCGGAATGATCTCATTGGCCTGCGCGATACGGCCGTCGGGGCGATGCACGCGCATAAGACATTCATGGAAGGCGATCCGGCGGCTTTGCGCCTCGACCACCGGCTCATAGGCAAGCGCAATGCGCCGCTCGTTGAGCGCGGCCACGATCTCGTCGGTGGCGCGGGCGCTTTCCTTGCGCAGCGCGTCGCGCTCGATGCTCGGCCGGTAGGCGGCAAATGAGCCGCGCCGCTTGGCGCGGGCGGCGTCGAGCGCGTCCTGCGCGCGGACCAAGACTTCGGGAACGGTGCGGGCGTGACGCGGCGCGGTAACACCGCCGATGCTCACGGTCACCGCGACCGGGCCTGCGGTCGTGATCATCGGCTCTTCGCGCACGCTGGTGAGCAGCCGTTCGGCCGCGGTCTCCAGTTCGTCGGGCGTGCAGCTGGTCAGCACCACGCCGAACTTGTTGCCGGAGAAGCGGCCGAGGTGATCTTTGCCGCGCAGCCGCGCACGAATGCGCTTGGCGAGGTCGGCGATCACCTCCTCGGCGACGTCGAAGCCGTAGGATTCGTTGAGCTGACCGAGATTATCGATGGCCGCCAGCATGAAGCCGCAGGACGAGCGAAAACGCACCGCCTCGTCGAGCGTCGCGGCCAACACTTCGGTCAAGCAGGCGCGGTTCATCTCGCCGGTGAGCGGATCGTAGTGCGCCAGCTGCACGAGTTGACGGTCGCGCTCGCGCCGGGCCGTGATCTCCCGCACGATGCCATGCGCGCGCGCAGGCTTACCGTCGGGCCCGGCGAACCAGCGGCCGGTGTCCTCCAGCCAGATTTTTTCGACACCATCGTCGCGCTTGAATGCGTATTGCACCTGGTAGGCGACGCCCTCGCCGCCATCCATTTGCCCGGCATGAAGGATCGCGTCGACGCGGCTTTGCCCGTCTTTGGCGTCAACTTTTTGTGCAAAGCCGCGGCCGCTGGCGATGCCGCCGATGTCGCTGATGCCGAGCGCGGAGACGACGTTGTCGCTCCACGTCAAGACGTCGGTGTCGAGCCGCCATTCGTAGGCGGCCTTGCCGACCGATTTGAGAATCTTTGCCGCGTCCGGGCCAGTTGCCGGTTGCTCGGGATCGGTCACCCTTGCCCCTTTGGAAACGGCGCACCACGAGCGGCGCGGGTCAATGCAATGGATTCAAGCCCGAAGCTACAGCCAATCCCTAAATTTTCCGGAAAAATGCACGCAGAAGTTTGTGAAATTATGCACCGTCGCCGAGTTAATAGAACGTTACCAACCCACTCAATAGCCCAAGGCGCAGCCATCCTTGCGCGGTTCGGAGCCTCCGATCAGCACACCGCGCTCCCAGTCGATCTTGATGGTCTGCCCCCCGCCCCAAGGCGTCAGCGCGAACTCGACCCGATGGCCGCGGGCTTTGAGCCCCTCAATGGTCGCCGCCGGCGTACCGCGCTCGACCACCGTCTCGTCGCCCTCGAAGAAGAAACGCGGACAATTGATCGCCTGCTGCACGTCCATGCCGTAGTCGATCATGTTGAGGACGATCTGCGCGTGGCCCATGGGCTGGAAGTGCGAACCCATGACGCCGAAGCTCATCTCGCAGCGCCCGTCGCGCATGGCGTGCGCCGGAATGATGGTGTGCATCGGCCGCTTGTTGGGCCCGAACGTGTTGGGATGCGTGGGGTCGACCACGAAACAGCCGCCGCGGTTGTTCAGCATGATGCCGGTCTTTTCCGTACAGATGCCGACGCCGAAGTTTGAAAAAAGAGAATTGATGAACGACACCGCCATGCGATCGCGGTCGACCACGGTAAGGTAGACCGTATCGCTGTCGGGCGTCGGCGCGCTCGGTAGCGCCGAGACGCGCGCGCGGTCGATCTTGCCCGCCAGCTTCTTGGCGAAGGCCTTATCCAGCAGGTCCAGCACTTTCACGCGCATATACGCGGGATCGGCAATATGCGCATCACGCACGCCGTAGGCCATTCGGGCTGCTTCCAGCACGATATGGAAGCGCTCGGGGCCGAACGGATCCAGCGCCGCCATGTCGAAATTCTCCAGAATGTTGAGCAGCACCAGCGCGGTGAGCCCCTGCCCATTAGGCGGCAGTTCGAGAATGTCGAGGCCGCGATAATTGGTGGAGATTGGGGTGGCGACTTCGCCATGGTGGTTGGCAAAATCCTCTTCGGTCAGAAACGAGCCGCGCGCGGCCAGCGTTTTCACCATGTCCTGCGCGATCTCGCCTTCGTAGAATGCGCGCCAGCCTTTTTTCGCGATGGCCTTCATGGTCGCGGCCAATGCCGGCAGCTTGACCACATCGCCCTCGAGCGGCGTGCGGCCGTCGAATAAAAAATTGCAGGTTCCCCCGGGATCGGCGGCGAGTTTCGGCAGCATATTGGCCCAGGCGTAGGAAATGCGCGAAGCAACCGGGAACCCGCCCTCGGCGAAGCGGATGGCGGGAGCGAGCGCGCGATCGAGGCCGAAGCGGCCGTGGGCCCTGAGGATGGCGTCCCAGGCTTCGATGGCGCCGGGCACCGTCACCGCGTGCGGCGAGGTCATGCCGATGGCGTGGATGCCTTGGCTGAGCAGCGCCTCGGTCGAAGCCTTCGCGCCGGCACGGCCGCAGCCGTTATAGCCCCACACCGGTTTGCCGGGCTGCGAGATGATGCAGAAGCAGTCGCCGCCGATGCCCGTGCTTTGCGGCTCGACCACGCCGAGCACCGCGCAAGCCGCCACCGCCGCGTCGACCGCATTGCCGCCGGCACGCAACGTGTCGATGGCGGTGAGCGTCGCCAGCGGGTGCGACGTCGCCGCCATGCCATCGCAGGCGATCACAGGCGAGCGTCCGGGCAGTTGGAAATCGCGTGGCATGCGGGTGGAAGAGTGAGAGAAGATTAAGACGAGAGGTGCTCGATGCCTTCGACGCTGACATCGCGCTGGGCCGAACGCAAGCTAACGGTAAAGCCGCCAAGCACATCGATGAAACTGATGACCAGCAGCAGGAAGAAGGTCCCGCTCGCGACTTCCTTGACCAGCAGGAACTCGGCCAGCATGCCGATGAACAGGACCAGCGACAGCCCATGATCGACCACCGAGCGCAGGCTGATGCGGGTCGATTTCACCAGTTCGCCGAACAACAACAAAATTGCGAACGCGATCAAAAGCTGTCCGGCCGACATGGCCCAGTCGGCGCCGGACGCCAGATGCACGCTGGTGAGCGTGCCGGTCCAGCTTACGCCCGGCATCAGAAAGGCGACGATGTTATAGATCGCGAACGGAATGATCAGGAGCGGGAAGCCGATCAAAAACATCAGGTCGCTTCCCCCCGCGTGCAATCACGCCTCGGTCTTCACCTTCAAAACCTGACGGCCCTTGTACATCCCGGTCTTCAGATCGATGTGGTGCGGACGGCGCAGCTCGCCGGAATCCTTGTCCTCGACGTAAGTCGGCCGTTTGAGCGCGTCGGCCGAGCGGCGCATGCCGCGGCGCGACGGCGAGGTTTTTCTTTTCGGCACAGCCATGGACGAAAACTCCTGCAAATTCGGCAGATATCGGTTTGATGGCGGGCTTATAGAGGATGGTTTCGCCCAAGGCTAGAGGCAAGCTCAGCGGCCTTTTTTGAGGCAATTATCGGCGCCGGGCGAGCCCGCTGCGCGCCTCTCGTAGAGCCTGCCGAGCCGCCGCAGGCCGGGACCCGGCCGGCGCGCATCGCGATCGCGCGGATTGGGCAGCACGGCCGCCAGCAACGCTGCCTGCGCGCGCGAAAGATCACGCGCCGGCTTGCCGAAGGCACGCACGCTGCCGGCCTCGACGCCGAATTCGCCGCTCGGGCCCCATTCGGCGATGTTGAGGTAAATTTCCAGGATGCGCCGCTTCGAAAGCACAAGGTCGATCCACAGCGCCAGCGGAAATTCCAGCGCCTTGCGCACGAAGCTGCGGCCCTGCCAGAGGAACAGGTTCTTCGCCACCTGTTGGGTGATGGTGGAACCGCCGCGAAGATCGTCAAGACCATCGGCGTCGGCGATCGCATCGCGGATTTCCGCCAAGTCCACCCCGTAGTGGCTACAAAAACGGCCGTCCTCGGCAATGATCACCGCCAGTGCGAGCGACGGCGAAATGCGCGAAAGCGGCACGTAGCGCCGGTCAACGCGCTGGCCCGTCATCCAGCGCCAGAGCATCACCGTGGAGACAGGGTGACCGGCCGCGTAAAACGGCGTGATCGCGTAAGGCAGCAGCAGGAGCGCCAGCACGACGAGGACGACAACGCGCAGCCACCGCGCCCGCGGCAACCGCAGCACGTCATGAGTAAAACTGAGCCGTCGCGCGGATCGGGCCATGGCGGGGCGACATTAACCCATCCGCGCCGCGATTTGCGGCGGTGCGGCCGCATTGCCGATTTTAACCGAACCCGGCTGCGAGCCCGCAACCGGCCGCCGCGCGGGCTTTCCGTGATCGCCCGCGGAGGCTAAACACTACGCCCATGGACGCCGACCCCAATCGCGATTTCACCGCCCGCCTGAACGCCGTCGCCGCGGAGACGGAAGCTTTGCTCGACCGCCTGCTCGGCGCGCACGCCGCGCCCGGCGAAGTGACGCGGCCGGCGCGCCTGCTTGCCGCCATGCGCCATGCCGTGCTCGGCGGCGGCAAACGCCTGCGCCCGTTTCTGGTGGTGGAAACCGCCGCTTTGTTCGGCACCGCGCGTGAGGGCGCGCTGCTTGCCGGCGCCGCGCTCGAATTCGTGCACTGCTATTCGCTGGTGCACGACGATCTGCCGGCGATGGACAACGACGATCTGCGCCGCGGCCGGCCGACCGTGCACAAGGCTTTCGACGAGGCGACCGCGATCCTGGTCGGCGATTCCCTGCTCACCATCGCTTTCGATTGCATGGCGCGCCGCGAGGTGCACACCGATCCGGCGGTGCGTGTCGAGTTGGTCCTTGAATTGGCGCGCGCGTCAGGGCTCGGCGGCATGGCCGGCGGCCAGATGCTCGACCTCGCCGCCGAAGGCCGCTTCGAGGCCAAGCGCGCGCAGAGCCAAAGCGAGATCGAGACGCTGCAGGCGATGAAGACCGGCGCGCTGATCCGCTTCGGCTGTCGCGCCGGCGCCATCCTCGGCCAGGCCGACACCAAGGCCCGCGCCGGCATCGAGCGCTATGGCGACGCCATCGGCCAGGCCTTCCAGATCGCCGACGACCTGCTCGACGTCGAGGGCGACACCGCAACCCTCGGCAAAGCCGCCGGCAAGGACGCCGCCGCCGGCAAGGAGACACTGGTTTCGGCGCTCGGCATCGCCGGCGCCCGCGAACGTCTGCATGCGCTGGTGACGCAGGCCGACGCCGCACTGGCGCCGTTCGGCGGGAAGGCCGATACTTTGCGCGCCGCCGCCCACTTCATCGCCGATCGGAGAACTTAAGAAGGCGCGCGCGGCGGGGACCGCAGCCATGGCCAAGAACAACCGCGCGCCGCGCCGCCCGCCACTGCCGATCCGCATCGCCAGACTGCACGACAAGCTGGTGACCGCCTTGCTTTTCGGGCTTGCGGTGACCGTGCTCACGTGGATGGCGCCGCACGCCCTTCGCGTGCCGACCCGGCTGCTGCTCGGATGGGACGTCGGCGTTGCGCTCTATCTTTACATGACCATCGCGTCGATGCTGCCCGCCAATGTCGAGCGCATCCGCAAGCGCGCCGCCGAGGAAGACGAAGGCGCTTTCGCCATTCTGGGTTTGTCGGTCGGCGCAACCATCGCCAGCCTGATCGCCATCATCCGGCTGCTCGCCGATTCCAAAAACGCGGCCGGCAGCGTCGCAGCCGCGCAGGTGGTGCTGGCCGCGACGACCATCCTGCTGTCGTGGTCGTTCATGCACACCATCTTTGCGCTGCATTACGCGCACGAATATTATGGCGAACGGCGTGACGGCATCATCGGCGGGCTCAACTTTCCCGGCGACAAGGAGCCTACCTATTGGGATTTCCTGTATTTCTCTTTGGTGATCGGGATGACCTCACAGGTCTCCGACGTTGCCATCACCAGCAAGGTGATCCGGCGCATGGCGGGTATGCATGGCGTGCTATCGTTTTTCTTCAATGTGACGGTGCTGGCACTGATGGTGAACATCGTGTCGAACCTGATCTGATGTGCCGGGTTCGGAAAAGCGGACGATGACGGCGATCTTCCAAACCGTATTGTTCATGATGGCGGTACTGGCCGCGGTCGCGGTCGCGGCCAAGCGCCTCAACGTCGCGCCGTCGATTCTGCTGGTCGTTGCCGGCGTCGGCATGGCGCTGGTTCCCGGCCTGCCGAAGGTGCAGCTGGCGCCGGAACTGGTGCTGCTGGTGATCCTGCCGCCGCTGATCTATTCCGCCGGCGTTTCCATGAGCTGGCGCGATTTCCGTTTCAATTTGCGGCCGATCGGGCTCTTGGCCTTCGGCTGCGTGGTGTTCACCACCTGTGCCGTCGCCGCCGCCGCGCATTACCTGTTGAAGTTCGATTGGGCGGTTGGCTTTGTGCTCGGCGCCATCATCGCGCCGCCCGACGTGGTGGCGCCGCTGGCGATCGCGCGCCGGCTCGGACTGCCGCGCCGGCTGGTCGTGGTGTTGGAAGGCGAAGGCCTCGCCAACGACGCCACTGCGCTCATCCTCTACCGCTTCGCGGTCGCCGCGGTCGCTACCGGCACGTTCTCGATTGAAAAAGCCGGCGGCACCTTCGCGCTGATCGTGGTGGGCGAAATCATCTACGGCATCGGCGTCGGCTGGCTATCCTTGCGCCTGCGGCAATGGGCGCGCGATCCGCGCGTGGAGATCACGCTGTCGCTGATGACCCCTTATCTCGCCTTCTGGGTGCCGGCGCATCTTGGCGGCTCCGGCGTGTTGGCAACCGTCGCCTGTGGGCTTTACGTGAGCTGGAACGGCCCGCGCCTGATTGCGTCGGCGACGCGCCTGCAGGGCATCTTCTTCTGGGACCTGATCGTCTATCTGATCGAGGGCATGGTGTTCCTGCTTACCGGCCTACAGGCGCGCACGCTATTGGACGATACGCGCGCCTTCTCGATCCCCGATTTGCTGATCGCGACCGCCTTGGTCACCGCCATCGTGATCGCGGCGCGCTTCATCTGGGTGTTTCCGGCGACGTATATTCCGCGCTGGATCATTCCGCCGCTGGCGCGGCGCGATCCGTCGCCGCCCTGGCAGGGCCCGTTTCTGATTGCATTCACCGGCGTGCGCGGCGTGGTCTCGCTCGCCGCCGCCTTGGCCATTCCGTATTTTATGGACAATGGGTCGCCGTTTCCCCATCGCGACATGATCCTGTTCGTGACCTTCGGCGTCATCATTTTCACCTTGGTCGGTCAAGGCTTGATGTTGCCGGCGGTGGTGCGCTGGCTCGGCTTGACCCGGCTCGGCAAGGCAGAGCGCGAGGAGGAGATCAAACACGAACTGCACGCGCGCCAGGCCGCCTTGAGGCGGGTTGAAGAGCGGCTTGAGAAGGCGATCAAAGAGCACGAACTGCCGGATGACGCGATCGCGCACTTGCGCACGCGCAATCAAAGCCGCCTGCAGATACTGCCGGCGAATTTGACCGAGGGCCTCGATCACATGCGGCAGACCGCCAAGGTCAAGGCCGAACTGATCGAGGCCGAGCGCGATTTTATTTATCAGCTGCTGCGCGACGGCAAGATCACCGACGAAGCGCGCCGGCGCATCGAATATGAATTGGATCTGGAGGAAGCCTCCGTCGCCAACCGCGGCGCCGACGGCGGCGGGTGGATGTGAGCTCTTTGCTGTCGTCCCCGCGAAGGCGGAGACCCATACGCCGTGCCCATTCGATCGGCTGCGGAGTATGGGTCCCGGGCCTCACGCGCGACGCGCGCTTGCTCGGAACGACGACTAATAGCCAACGCTCCGCCGCCCCTGTCGTTTGACGGCGCGGGGACCGCCGGCTTCCCTTTTTTCCTCCCCCCAAACGGGGAATGGAGCGCCGGGAGGGCGCCAGAGGGCTGGCGAAGCCCCCTTTGGCGGGTTTGGCGAAACCCGCCGCGCGTCTGGCGAGACGCGCGCCCGCTTGGCGAAGCGGGCTGCGCCCCCCTGGCGCTCCATCCGTCAAGCGTGCGCAGTCTGCGCAAGCTTGACTGCGATGCGCATTGTCGGCGCACCGCGCCCTGCCCGACATCGAGCGCCCTCGAGGCGGCGCGCGATGGCTGACAAGGTAAATATTCCTATAAAGTGGTAGGAATAATGTCAACCCGGCCATGCGCCATTCATAAACTGATGGAAATCCATCAAACGCAGGTGTTTGCCCGCTGGTTTGCCGGCCGGCGCGCGCAGCGGCGCATCCAGGTGCGGATCGATCGTTTGGCGATCGGCAACCCGGGAGATGTGAGACCGGTGGAACTCGTCATCCTGCTCGCGGGCGGCGACAAGGCAAGCCAAGCGCGCGACATCGTGACGGCACGCGATCTGGCGCGAAGGTTTTAAGGAGAACGCGATGAAGAAAAAAGCGAAGGCCCAAGCTAAAGCAAAAGCCAAGACCAAACCGAAGCCCAAGACCGTCCCTTGGGATTCGGCGCGCTATCTGCAAACAAAGGAAGATATCGCGGATTATCTAGAGGCCGTGCTCGAAGACGGTGACCCGGGGCTGATCACGCACGCCCTCGGCGTCATCGCTCGCTCAAAAGGCATGGCCGAAATCGGCCGTGCCACCGGTCTTGGCCGCGAAAGTCTGTACAAGGCGCTGTCGGCGCGGGGCAACCCGGAATTCGCCACGGTCCTGAAGGTGATCCACGCGCTCGGGCTGAAGTTGAAGGTGGCGGCGTAGCGGCAAGAGGTCGGTTGACCGGCTACGAATCCCGTCGTGCGGGTCGTCTTCCTATCGCTAGTCCGCAGCAACAAAGCTCACGTGCACAAATCGCGACGCGTCAATCGTCTTCATGCGCGGCGGCTTTGCATCGGCCGCCGTTGGATCGGGCGCCGTGGTAATGCGCACCGCCGAATTCGACAGCCATTCGATTTTCGGCAGGGCCGCGCGGTTGGCCGGCGCGGCGCAGGGCGCGCCGTAGACTTCGTAGGTCTTGCCTTCACGTTCGGCGAAATTGTCGGGATAGACGGCAAGGAAAATCGCAATTGTGTCAAAGCAGAAGGGCGCCGCGCCGTCGCCAGAAATGGAAACCCGGACAGCCTTGTATTTCCCGTCCGGCGAGGCCACCGCGGTAATGGACTTGTCGGCTTTGGGAATTGTCGCGCCGATGTAAGCCGAAACGGCGACGACCACCGCCATCGTCGCCAGAAAACCGATCAAAAACGGTTTTGCTCTCACTCCGCCGCGGTCCGCGTCCCGGCGCCGAAACGGCGTTCGATGTAATCGATCACCATCTGCTTGAAATCGGTGGTGAGCGTCGGCCCACGCAACGTCGCCGCCTTCTTGCCGTCGATGAACACCGGCGCGGTCGGCTGCTCGCCGGTGCCGGGCAGCGAGATGCCGATGTCGGCGTGCTTACTCTCGCCCGGGCCGTTGACGATGCAGCCCATCACCGCGACGTTAAGACTCTCGACGCCCGGATACTGTTTCTTCCAGGCCGGCATCGATTCACGGATGAAACCTTGAATGTCCTGCGCCAGTTCCTGGAACGTGGTCGAGGTGGTGCGCCCGCAACCCGGACAGGCGGCGACCAGCGGCACGAAGGTGCGCAGGCCCATGGTCTGCAACAGTTCCTGCGCGACCTGCACTTCGCGCGTGCGGTCGCCGCCGGGCTCGGGCGTGAGCGAGATGCGGACGGTGTCGCCGATGCCCTGCTGCAGCAGCACGCCCATGGCGGCCGACGACGCGACGATGCCCTTGGTGCCCATGCCGGCCTCGGTCAGTCCGAGATGCAGCGCGTAATCGCAACGGCGCGCAAGCTCGGCATAGACCGCGATTAGGTCCTGCACGGCGGAAACTTTCGCCGAAAGGATGATGCGGTTTTTCGGCAGACCGATTTCTTCCGCGCGTTGAGCCGACAGTGTCGCCGACTGCACCATGGCTTCGTGCATCACCGCCCGCGCCTCGCGTGGCTCCGGCAACTTGGAATTTTCGTCCATCAGGCGCGTGAGCAATTCCTGGTCGAGCGAGCCCCAATTGGCGCCGATGCGCACCGGCTTGCCGTATTTGATCGCGAACTCAACGATGGCGGAGAACTGCCGATCGCGTTTGTCCTTGAAGCCTACATTGCCGGGATTGATGCGGTATTTGTCGAGCGCCTCGGCGCAGGCCGGATGGTCGGCGAGCAGCTTGTGACCGATGTAGTGGAAATCGCCGACGATGGGCGCCGTGACGCCCATCTTGAGCAGCCGCTCCTTGATACGCGGCACGGCGGCCGCCGCCTCGTCGCGGTCGACGGTGATGCGCACCAACTCGGAGCCGGCGCGCGCCAACGCCGCCACCTGGCGGACGGTCCCGTCCACGTCGGCGGTGTCGGTGTTGGTCATCGACTGCACGACGATGGGCGCCGCCCCGCCGACGGTGACGCCGCCAACGTCGACCGCAACCGAGCGATGGCGTGCTTGTGCTGAAAACGCGTCCATGGAGGCCCTAAAAGCTGAACATTGAGCCTTAGATCGGCGCTGGAACCGGCTATGTCCAGCCCCTGACATGCCAAAGGCTTAGGAAGCCGTCAACGGCGGCCAATTCAGAGGGCAATCTGGCCAGGGATCAAGACAACACGATGACCTTGGTTTCGCCGCCGCTAGCGCGCCCGGTTGACCAAAATGAGCCCGCCGGCGGTGAGCACCACGGCGGCGCCGAAAGCCAAAGTCAGCGGCTCGCCCAGCACCAGATGGCCGGCCGCGACGCCGAATAGCGGCGTCAGGAAAGTGAAGGCGGAAAGCCGGTTGGCGGAATAGCGCACGATCAGCGCGAACCAGAGCGCGAAGGTGACGCTGACGATCCACAGCGTCTGATAGGCGAGCGCGCCAATGGCAACCGCCGACGGCATTTGCGTGATGTGCTCGCCGGCGAGGATGGCCGCCAGCGCCAGCATCGGCGCCGATACGATGAGCTGATAGAGCAGCACTTTTTCCGACGACACGCGGTTGAGCGCGCTTTTCTTGATCAGCAGCGTGGTGGCGGCCCACAACAGCGCCGCGCACACCATCATCACGTCGCCGATCGCCTGGCGTGGGTCGAGCGCCGGGGTCGGCAGCCCGAATGCCAACACCATGCCGGCAAATGAAAGCGCGAGGCCGAGCCATTGCCACAGGCTGAAGCGATCGACCGGCAACAGAATACGCGCGCCGAGCACGACAAAGAACGGCGCAAGATAAAGAAACAACGTCGCGCGCGTTGCCGTCGTATAGACGAGGCCCTGGTAGATCAGGGTGAATTCGCCGCCGAACAAAACGCCGGCGATGAGCCCGGCGGTGAGCGTGCCGTCGCGCGTCAAGAGCGGGGTGCCGCGCGCCTTGCACCAGGCGGCGACGAGCAGCGTCGCCACCACGGAGCGGATGGCGCCCTGCATCAGCGGCGGGATGTCGTGGATCGCCAGTTTGGTGGCGACCTGGTTGAAACCCCACGACAGACACAAGACCACCACCAAAGCGGCGGCGGCGGGATCGAGCGGACGCGTGGTGGAAGTGTGGGCGGGCGTGGACGTGGACATTCAGGATTTCCGGCAGGGCGGTCGTTTTAGCGTGTGATGTCGCGGGAGGCTATCCCTCACACACTGCGTCATGCGCGGGCTCGACCCGTGCATCCATGATGAATGTCAACGCATTTGAGCCTTACGTAATTCTGCATCGGCAGGACTGCTTCATGGATTGCCGGGTCAAGCCCGGCAATGACGGCGCGAAGGGCGTCGCAATCACGCCGCCTTGCAATGCGCGCAGATGCCGGAGATCTCGATCACCGGCGTCTTCGGCGTAAAGCCGGCGGCGCGCGAGGCGGACTTGATGGTGCTGGCGACCGCGGCACTCGCCGCTTCGCCGACGGCGCCGCAGCGCTCGCAGATCAGGAACACCACCGGGTCGCCGCTGTCGTGGTCGCGGACGCAGGCGATGAAGGCATTGCGGCTCTCGATGCGATGCACCAGCCCTTGCTCACGCAGGAAATCGAGCGCGCGGTAAATGGTGATCGGCGCCGGCCTCGCGCCGTTCGCCGCCAGCCGGTCGATCAGCTCGTAAGCGCCGAGCGGCGCGTGGCTCGCCAGCAAGGCTTCCAGCACCTGCCGGCGCATCGGCGTCAGCCGCTCTTTGCGCGCCGCACAGATCGCCTCGGCGTGCACGAGGCCGTCGGCGGCGCAGCGGTCGTGGTCGTGGCCGGGCGCCGGGAAGACCGCGCGCAGGCGGGGCTTTTTGCTCGATGACTGCTTCATGGCCGCAATATAGCGATGCCGGTTGACTTGCGAAAAGGTGAGCGCGCGCTTCTACATATATATTGCACTGCAACAAAAATTAGAGCAGGTTCCGGCGCTCATTGAAACACCCGCTTTATGGGCCATTTGGCGGCCGTTTCGCGCTCAAGAGGACATGCCATGTTGAAAGGTAAGACCGCGCTGGTGACCGGTTCCACCTCCGGCATCGGGCTCGCCATTGCCCGCGCGCTGGCGGCCGACGGCGCCAATGTAATGCTCAACGGCTTCGGCGACGCAGCCGCGATCGAGAAGGAGCGCGCCGGGCTGGAAAAGGAATTCGGCGTCAAGGCGCGCTATTCGGGCGCCGACATGAGCAAGGCGGCAGAGATCGCCGCCATGATCGCAACGACCGAAAAAGAGTTCGGCGCGCTCGACGTGCTGGTGAACAATGCCGGCATCCAGCACGTCGCCAATGTCGAGGACTTCCCGGTCGAGAAATGGGACGCGGTGATCGCGATCAACCTGTCGTCGTCATTTCACACAATCCGCGCCGCGGTGGCCGGCATGAAGAAACGCAAATGGGGCCGCATCGTCAACATCGCCTCGGCGCACGGGCTGGTGGGGAGTGGCCAGAAGGTCGCTTACGTCGCGGCCAAGCACGGCATCGTCGGGATGACAAAAGTGGTGGCGATCGAGACCGCCAATGACGGCATCACCTGTAACGCCATCTGCCCCGGCTGGGTGCTCACGCCCTTGGTGCAGGCGCAGATCGAGGCGCGCGCCAAGGCATCGGGCAAGACGGTGAAGGAAGAAGAGATCGCGCTGCTGTCGGAAAAGCAGCCGATGCATTCATTTACCAAGCCGGAAAATATCGGCGCGCTGACGGTATTCTTGTGCAGCGACGGTGCCGCAACCATTACCGGCTCGGCTTATTCAATCGACGGTGGCTGGGTCGCGCAGTGACAAAATTGTCGTCCCGGGCGACTGAGCGCAGCGAAGGAGACCCGGGACCCATACGCCGCAGCCTCGCGAGAGTGCACAGCGTATTGGTCCCCGCCTTCGCGGGGACGACACAATCATGATCGACTTCCTCTCGCGCGCTTTTGGCAGCGATAAATCCGGTCAGCCGCCGGCGAAAAAGCGCGTCAACCTCGCGCTGCAGGGCGGCGGCGCGCACGGCGCTTTCACCTGGGGCGTGCTCGATCATCTGCTGGAGGACGGCCGGCTGGCGGTCGAGGGCATCTCCGGCACCTCGGCCGGCGCGGTCAATGCGGTGATGCTGGCCGACGGCTTGCGCCGCGGCGGCGCGGCCGAAGCGCGCAAGCGGCTCGACGATTTCTGGCGCGCGGCGAGCCTCGGCGGCGACCTGCCGCCGCTGCAACGCGCGGTGCTCAACCGGCTGTTCTCGCTGCTGCCGGGCGAAGACTCGCCGCCCTTCAACTGGCTGAACATGTGGGCGAAGTATCTTTCGCCTTACGATCTCAATCCGCTCAACATCAACCCGCTGAAAGATCTGATCGAGCGCTACGTCGATTTCGAGAGCCTGCGCGCCGACGCGCGGCCAATTTTCATCGCCGCCACCAATGTGCAGACCGGGCGGCTGCATATTTTTCCGCACGACAAGATTTCCGCCGAAGCGGTGATGGCTTCCGCCTGCCTGCCGGCGGTATTTCGCGCGGTGGAGATCGACGGCGTGTCCTTTTGGGACGGCGGCTATCTCGGCAATCCGGTACTCTACCCGTTCTTCCGTTCGACCGACTCCGAGGACGTACTCATCGTCCAGATCAATCCGCTGGTGCGCAAGAAAATCCCGACTTCGACCCGCGAGATCGTGGGCCGGGTCAACGAGATCACCTTCAATTCCTCGCTGATGGGGGATTTGCGCGCGATCGAATTCGTCAACCGGCTGATCGACCAGGGCCGCCTGCCGCACGGCACCGGCGAGAACGAATACCGCCGCATCAACGTGCATCGCATCGTGCTCGAGGGCCTGGGCGAGCGCTTCTCCTCGGCCACCAAGGCGCGCAACGACTACGAGTCTTCCAGCTTCTGCGCAAGCTCGGCGAGCGCACCGCGCGGCGCTTTCTCGATGCGCATTACGCCGACATCGGCGTGCGTTCGAGCATCGATCTCGAGGCGGAGGTTTATTCGGAGCGGGTGTGAGTCCGCGCTGTCGTCCCCGCGAAGGCGGGGACCCAGTAACCCCTGTTTGTCAGTATCGCAACCACCGGGGTTACTGGGTCCCGGCTCGCGCTCGCTTCGCTCGCTTGGCCGGGACGACAGCCGAGGTCTATGTTTGGCCCATGACCACCCTTACCGCCGAGATCGGCAACACACGCCTCGACATCGTGGTCGCCGACATCACCACGCTCGACGTGGCGGCTATCATCAACGCCGCCAACCGCACGCTCTTGGGCGGCGGCGGGGTGGACGGCGCCATCCATCGCGCGGCCGGGCTCGAGCTTCTTGAGGAATGCAAGACGCTGGGCGGCTGCGACACCGGCTCGGCCAAGATCACGCGCGGCTACCGCTTAAAGGCAAAACACGTGATCCACGCCGTCGGACCGGTCTGGGGCGGCGGCGGCAAAGACGAAGAGGCCTTGCTTGCCGGCTGCTACCGCACGGCGCTCGATCTTGCGGCCGCGCATTCATTGGCTTCGATCGCCTATCCGGCGATCTCCACCGGCATCTACCGCTTTCCCGCCGATCTTGCCGCCCGCATCGCCGTCGGCACCGTGGCCTCGGAAATCGCCGCGCGCCCGCGTGGGCTGACGCAGGTGGTGTTCTGCTGCTTCGCCGACGAGAGCGCAGAGCACCACAAGGATGCGTTTGCGGAATTGGGGTTGGTGTGAACTCTCTGCACTGTCGTCCCGGCCGAGCGTAAGCGAGGGCCGGGACCCATACGCCGCAGCCTATGGAGAGACCGCGGCGTATGGGTCCCCGCCTTCGCGGGGACGGCAGCCGAGAAGTTGATAGCCTAGCCCTTCGGCGCCACGTCGAGCCGCGCGACCCAATTCTCCAGCCCCGCCTTGGCCGCCGGGTAAATCTCCATCACCGTCGGGTCGTGGCCCGGCACCATGTGCTGGCGCGATGACGCGAGCTTGAGCAGCGTCTTGTAGCCCTCCAGCGTGTCGCCGACGCTGTAGGTGATCGGAAACACGCGGCCCTCGTCGATGTGCGAGTACAAGTGGCAGCAGTCGGAGGCAACGACGACATAGCCGCGCTGCGTCTTCACCCGTACGCATTGCAAGCCCTTGGAGTGGCCTCCGATCTTGTGCACGGTAATGCCGGGCGCCAGTTCCTCGACGCCGTCGTGAAACTCGACGCGATAGGCATAGACCTTGCGCACCATGGCATGCACATCGTCCTCGCTGAACGGAATGCGCAGCGTCTGGTGGCACATGCAGCGGCCGGTGCAATAGGCCATCTCGGTGTCCTGCACGTGATAGCGCGCATTGGGAAACAGGTCGTAATTACCTGCGTGATCCCAATGCATGTGGGTGGCGATGACGTGATCGACGTGGTCCGGTTCGACGCCGAGCGCTTTGAGGCCCTCGCCGACCGGCTTGATGATCTTGCGCCCGCGCTCCTTCGCCGCCTTCTCGTCGAAGCCGGTGTCGCAGACGAAAATCCCGTGCGGGCCCTTGATCACCCAGACGTAATAGGCGATCGAGGTCATCTCGTCGTGCGGATCGCCGAAGATGTAGTTCTCCGAGCGCATGCGCGCGTGACTGGCATAGCGGACGGCGTAGACTTCGTGGATGTCGTCGCTCATGACTTCTTCCCCACGGTGACCCCGGCGCGCGTCTCGATCATTTTCACGATTGCGGTGAAATCGCTATCCCCGCCGAATTCGGTATTGGTCGTTTCCCATTGATCGAGGACGGCGCTCATCACCGCATTGGGGACGTCCAGGTTCCTAGATTCTTCGACGCAGAGCCGCACGTCCTTGAGCATCAGTGCGGTGGTGAAGCCGTAATTGAACGTGCGCGGCAGGATCGATTGCGGGAATTTCTGGTCCGATGCGCGGGAGCGGCCGGAGCCGGCATTGATGACGTCGATCATCACCGCCGCATCGAGGCCGGCCTTCACGCCCATCGCAACCGCTTCCGCCGTCGCAGCCATCGCACAGGCCGAAAGGAAATTGTTGGCGAGCTTCATTGTTTGCGCCATGCCGGGCTTCTCGCCGATGACGAAGACCGTGCCGAACACCGCCAGCACGTCCTTCACCAGATCGATTTCGGCCTTTGGCCCCGAGACCATCACCGCCAGCGTGCCTTTGGCCGCGCCACCGACACCGCCGCTTACCGGTGAATCGATCTGCACGATGTTTTTCTTCGCCAATTCCATCGCGATCTCAGCCGCCACTCGCGCGCCGGTCGTGGACAGATCGATGAAGCGCTTGACGCGCTTGCCGTGGATGACGCCGCCCTCAGCCGTAGCCACCTTTTCGGAAATATGCAGTGACGGCAGGCTCGCCATCACCGTCTCGACGCGATCGGCGACATCTTGCGGCGAAGACGCGACTTGCGCGCCGAGCGCGATCAGCGACGCCACCGCATCGTTGCGCGTGTCGTAGACGATGAGCTTGTGGCCTGCTTCGATCAGCCGGCGCGCCATCGGCCCGCCCATATTGCCCAAACCGATAAAGCCGATGTCCATGGTCGTTTCCGTCCCTTGTCAGTTTTCTTCTGCCGCAACTTTGCCTCAGGACAGCGGTGGCGTCACCGGCCGCAAGGCGCGTTCCGCGGCCATGGCCGACTAAGCGATCTGAGGATGACAGCCATGCGAAAAGTAGCTTGCTCATATTATAAGCATGCTTATTATAAGGGAGCATTCCCAATGGACTGAACGATGTCGCCGCGCACGACCCAGCGAGAAATCGCCTTTAGTATCATAGATGTAGCAAGACTGCTCAAGACCTACGCCGACCAGCGGGCGCGCCAGTACGGCATGACCCGGGCGCAATGGGCTGTCCTGTTCCGCCTCGATCGCTCCGAAGGCCTCAAGCAATCCGAGCTCGCCGAAATCCTCGACCTGCAGCCGATCACGCTCACCCGCCTGCTCGACCGGCTCGCCGAAAACGGATTGATCGAGCGCCGCGCCGATCCGAACGATCGGCGCGCCAACCGGTTGTTCCTGACGCCGGCGGCGCGGCCGCTACTCGAACGGCTCACCACCCTCGGCGAAGACATGATGGAGACCGTGCTCGCCGGTCTCGACGCCAAGTCGAACGAGCGCCTGCTCGCCGAGCTCGGCATGCTGCGCGAAAACTTGCGCGGCGCCATCAACCGCAATCACACGCAACAGCAAGAAGTCGCCGCCGGTTAATCGCATGAGTGAAAAGCCCCTGAAGATCGTCCCCGCCCCCGAAGCCAAGATGGCGCCGGCGGCGGAAGCCCCGGCGGCAGAAAAAGCCGCCGCCCCGACCGGCGGCCGCAAGCGCCTGCGCATGGTCCTGCTGGTCGTGCTGCCGCTGATCGCGCTTGTGGGCGGCACCACCTTCTACCTGATGGGCGGCCGCTACATCTCCACCGACAACGCCTATGTCGGCGCGCAGAAGGTGCTGATCACGCCCGATGTGTCCGGCAAGGTGATCCATGTCGCCATCAAGGAAGGCCAGCATGTCAAGGCCGGCGACGAATTGTTCACGCTCGATCCCGAGCCCTACCGGCTGGCGCTGGCGCAGGCGAAGGCCAAGCTCGCGGCCGCGCGCGTCGACTATGAAAAGTTGAAGACCAATCTTTCATCGCTCAACACGCTGGCCGGACTGGCGAAGCAAAACGTCGAGCTCAAGCGGCGCGACCTTGAGCGCAAGCGCAAGCTGCTCAGCTCGCAGGCTGGCTCGCAGGCCGACGTCGACACCTCCGGCTCCAACATGCTGACCGCAGAATTGCAGGCGCGCTTCACCGCCCAGCAGCGCGACACCACGCTCGCGCAGTTGCTCGGCAATCCCGACTTGCCGCTCGCCGAATTTCCCGAATACGCACAAGCGAAAGCCGCGGCTGACGACGCGCAGCGCAATCTCAATCTGACCGTCCTGCGCGCGCCGATTTCCGGCACCGCAACGCAAGTCGACAATATCCAGCTCGGCCGTTTTGTCGTCGCAGGAGCACCGATCCTGAGCGTGATCGACGATCAGAGCCCCTGGGTCGATGCCAATCCGAAGGAAACCGATATCACCTACTTGCGCGTCGGCCAGAAGGCGACGCTCGACGTCGACAGCTTCCCCAACCACACCTTCAAAGGCACCGTGGTGGCGGTGAGCCCCGGCACCGGTTCGCAGTTTTCCATCTTGCCGCCGCAGAACGCCACCGGAAACTGGGTCAAAGTGGTGCAGCGCGTGCCCGTGCGCATCGCCTTCGACAAGGACGAGGACACACGCCTGTTGCGCTCCGGCATGAGCGTCAACGTCGATATCGACACCCACCACAGCCGGCTGCCGTCGCTGTTCTCGGCGTCCGCTGAGCAAACAAAATGACCTCGCGCCTGGCATCGTCGATGTCGCCGAAGGTGCTGCGCATGCTGGTGACGGCCTGTGCCATGACCGCCACCATCATGCAGGCGCTCGACACCACCATCGCCAACGTCGCACTGCCCTATATGCAGGGCTCGCTGTCGGCCTCGCTCGACCAGATCAACTGGGTGCTCACCTCCTATATCGTCGCCGCCGCCATCATGACGGCGCCGATCGGGTGGCTCGCCGATCGCTTCGGCCGCAAGAAGCTGTTCGTCACCTGCGTCGCCGGCTTTACCGCTGCCTCGCTCCTGTGCGCGCTGGCGCAGAACATCGAGCAGATGGTGCTGTTCCGGCTGCTGCAGGGCATGGCCGGCGCAGCGCTTGTACCGCTGTCGCAATCGGTGCTGCTCGACGCCTACACGGTGGAAGAGCGCGGCTCCGCCATGGCGATCTGGGGCGTCGGCGTCATGCTGGGACCGATCATGGGCCCGACGCTCGGCGCCTGGCTGACCGACAATTATTCCTGGCACTGGGTGTTCCTGATCAATCTGCCGATCGGCGTCTTCACCGTGATCGGCATGCTGCTGTTCATGGACGAGACCAAGCGCCACGAGCATCTGCGTTTCGATTGGTTCGGCTTCATCGCGCTCGCCATCGGCATCGGCTCTCTGCAGTTGATGCTCGACCGCGGCGAGCAGGTGGGCTGGTTCGGCGCCAGCGAAATCTGGATCGAGATGATTGTTTCGATCGTCGGCTTCTATTACTTCTTCGCGCATTCGCTGACGACGCCGGAGCCGTTCGTGAACTTCGACATGTTCAAGGACCGCAATTTCGTCAGCGGCACCGTTTTCATGGTGGTGATCGGCGTGGTGTTGTTCGGCACCTTGGCGCTGTTCACGCCGTTTATGCAGACTTTGCTCGGTTACCCGATCCAGACCGCCGGTTTCCTGCTCGGCTCGCGCGGCGTCGGTACGCTGCTGACCATGATGGTGGCGCCGCGGCTGATGCGCTGGTTCGAGACGCGCTACCTCATCCTCGCCGGGCTTTTGCTTTGCGGCGGCACGCTTTACCAGATGACCGGCTTTTCGCTCGATACCACGCAGCAAACCATCGTGGTGATCAGCATCATCCAGGGCGTTGGCCTTGGGCTGTTGTTTGTGCCGATCACGACGGCCGCCTTCCTCACGCTGCCCGGAAATCTGCGCAACGGCGGCACCTCGATCCTGACGTTGATGCGCAATATCGGCTCCTCGGTCGGCATCTCCATGGTGATCGCCAACCTGACCGACAAGACGACCTATATGCACGAGCGACTGGGCGCGCAGATAACGCCGTTCAACGACGCGCTGCAGATGCCAGACGTGGTGGCGCACCTCGACCTGCACAGCCAGAGCGGGCTCGCGATGCTCGACCAGATCGTCACCCAGCAGGCGGCGATGATCGCCTACCTCAACGACTACAAGCTGCTGATGTGGCTCAGCTTCGCGGTGATCCCGCTGATTTTCATCATCGGCTCGGCGCGTAAGCAAAACGGCGGCAAGCCGGCGGAAGCGGTGATCGACTGAGCGCGCCAAAACGCCACAAGCATTGCGGTGCCGGAGCGACTAGATTCAGGCCATGGACCGCTTCGGCCTCCTCTTACGCAATGTCGTTTTCTTTCTCTTCTCCGTGCCGTTCCTGCTCAGCTTCGCGGTCGGGCAAGGAGGGTATTGGACGGCCTATGTGGCCTATGCCGCGGTCGCCGTTCTTGCGCTGCTGGCCATCGCCACGGCATGGACGACGTTCGGCCGTAGCCGCGGCCAATAAATCCGGCCTGTTACGCCGGTAAAAATTCCTTGCGGATGGCATCGGTGTGCTCGCCGAGCGCCGGGATCGGACCGTAGCTGCGCTCTTCGCCGGCGCGCATCGGCGCCGGCGCCGGGATACTCGCCGGCCCGCTCGGTGTGTCGACCGTGATACGGCGCAAATGCGGATGCTTGCCGAGCAAGGCCGAATCGTTGACGCGCGCAAACGCGATGTCGGCCGCCGCAAGCTTTTTCATCAGCGGATCGACGTCGTGGGCGGAGAACACGGCCGCGACCTTCGCATTGGTTTCGTCGCGATGTTTGAGCCTGCTCGGAACAGTCGCGAATTTCTCATCCGTGCCGAGCGCGGCATCGCCCAGCACCTTTTCCGCCAGGACGCGCCATTCGCGATCGTTCTGGATGGAGATCAGGATGTCGGCGCCGTCGCGCGTCTTGAACACGCCATAGGGCACGATGGTCGGATGCGCGAGACCGATACGCGGGAACGGCTTGCCGTGCTCCTGGTTCAAGAGCGGAATTGTCATCCATTCCGCCATGGCGTCGAACATCGAGATCGATATCTCGGCACCCTGCCCGGTGCGCCCGCGCGCGATCAGCGCCTCCAGAATGGCTTCGTAGGCTTCCAGCCCTGCGGCGATGTCCACAATCGAAACGCCGACGCGCGCAGGTCCTTCGGGTCCGCCCGTCACGGAAGACACGCCCGACTCCGCCTGGATCAGGAGATCGTAGGCTTTGCGCTGGGCGTAAGGACCACTTTCGCCATAGCCGGAGATGGCGCAACAGATCAGCTTCGGATATTGCCGGCGCAACCGCTGGAACGAGAACCCGAGCTTGCCAATCGCGCCCGGTTTGAGGTTCTGCACGAACACGTCGGCCTTCGCCAACATCGCTTCCAGCAATTTTTTGTCGCTGTCCTTGGTAAGGTCGATGACCACGGACTGCTTGCCGCGATTGAGCCAGACGAAATGCGCGCTCTCGCCATGCACGATGTAGTCGTAATGGCGCGCGAAATCGCCTTCCGGGCGTTCGACCTTGATGACACGCGCGCCGGCATCGGCGAGGCGGCAGGTGCATTGCGGCGCGGCGACGGCCTGCTCCACCGAGACGACGAGGAGGCCTTCTAACGGGAGGGACATCAATACGACCGCGGCAGGCCGAGCACGTGCTCGGCGAGATACGAAAGGATCATGTTGGTGGAGATCGGCGCCACCTGGTAAAGCCGCGTCTCGCGGAACTTGCGCTCGATATCGTATTCCTCGGCAAAGCCGAAGCCGCCGTGGGTCTGCACGCACATGTCGGCGGCAAACCACGACGCATCGGCGCCCAACAGCTTGGCCATATTGGCTTCGGCGCCGATGTCCTCGCCGGCCTGATATTTGGCTGCCGCCTCGTGCACCATCAGCTCGGCAGCACGCATTTGCGCATAGGCGCGCGCGATGGGAAACTGCACGCCTTGGTTCTGCCCGATCGGCCGGCCGAACAGCGTGCGCTCTTTTGCGTAAGCCGTCGCCTTGTCGATGAACCATTTGCAGTCGCCGATGCATTCCGCCGCGATCAAAATGCGTTCGGCGTTCATGCCGGAGAGAATGTAGCGGAAGCCCTTGCCCTCCTCGCCGATCAGATTTTCCGCCGGCACACGCAGGTCGTCGAAGAACACCTGCGTGGTCGCGTGGTTCATCATGGTGCGGATCGGATTGATGGTGATGCTGGTACCTTGCGCGAGCCGCATGTCCACCAGAAAGACCGAGAGGCCGTCGGTACGTTTTTTCACCTGCTCCTGCGGCGTGGTGCGCGCGAGCAGTAGCATCAGATCGGAATGTTCGGCGCGCGAGGTCCAGATCTTCTGGCCGTTGATGACGTAGTGGTCGTTGCCCTCGCGCCGCGCCGTGGTGCGCAGCGATAGCGTGTCGGTGCCCGAGGTCGGCTCGGTCACGCCGAAGGCCTGCAGGCGCAACTCACCGCTGGCAATCTTGGGCAGGTAGGCCTGCTTCTGCGCGTCGCTGCCGTGCCGCAGGATGGTGCCCATGATGTACATCTGGGCGTGGCAGGCGGCACCGTTGCCGCCAGCGGCATGCACTTCCTCCAGGATGGCGGCGGCGGCGCTGATGGTCAGGCCGCTGCCGCCGTACTCTTCCGGAATGAGCGCGGCGAGATAGCCAGCCTCAGTCAGCGCCGCAACAAACGCGGTCGGATAGGCCCGTTCGCGATCGAGCGCGCGCCAATATTCGCCGGGGAACTTGGCGCACAGCGCGCGCACGCCGTCGCGGATGTCGGCGTGGTCTTCGTGAGTGTGCTTACTCATAATTCCGGCCCGTCTAAGCGACTTCCGCCCGGCCGTTATTGATCGCGACCACGTCGCGTTCCACCACCCGGGCGCGGAAGCTTACCACGTTGCCGTCGCGCCACATCTCGGTGCGGATGGTCTCACCCGGATAAACCGGCGCGGAGAAACGGCCGGCGATGGCTGCAAGGCGTGCCGGATGATAGCTGCAAACACTTTTGAGGATGGCGTGGCCGGCGACGCCGAAAGTCGCAAGCCCATGCAAAATCGGACGCGGGAAGCCTGCCGCCTTAGCGAAGTCCGGCTCGGCATGCAGCGGATTGACGTCGCCCGACAGCCGGTAGATCAGCGCCATTTCCGGCCGCGTCGGCAGGTCGCAGGTCAGATCGGCGGCGCGCTCAGGGATTTTATGCGGCGCCGGCGCCTCGCGTGGCGGCCCGCCGAAGCCGCCGTCGGCGCGGCAGAACGTGGTCTGCTTCAGCGTCGCCAGCAGTTCGCCGGTCACTTTGTCGGTCACCTGGCGCTCGGAAAAAACCAGCGCGCCTTTGCCCTCGCCTTTGTCGATAACTTCGACAATACGGGTGCGACCGATGACGGTGCCCTGCGTCAAGACCGGCTTGTGCAGCGTCAAGCCCTGCTCGCCGTGCACCACCTTGGTCCAGTTCACGCCCGAGTCCGGATTGCGCAGCCAGTAGGGCGAATAGCCCTGCACCAGGGCGAAGGTCGGCAACGCCTTCAGATTTTTCTCATAGACGAAGGCAAGTTCGTCCTCGTTCATCGGGTCCTGGCCGAGACCAAGACCGAGCGCGTAGAGGATGCAATCCTTGCTGCCGAACGTGTGCTCAACCTCGGGAATTTTGAGCGCCAGCAGTTTTTCGTAAACGATCATGCTGTCATCACCGGGCCGCGCCGAAGGCGCGTGACCCGGTGATCCCGATCAATTGGCCCGGCCCAGCCATCCTAAGCGAGATGGCCGGGTCAAGCCCGGCCATGACAAGGTTGAAATTCATATCGGATCCCAACTGAACACGTCGCCCGAGCGCTCGAGCGGCGTGAACGAGGGACCGAAGGCGCCCTTGAGCTGTTCGCCAACCGACTCCGGCGTCCACCCTTCGGAGCGATGGATGACGCGAATCGGCCGCGGCTGGTTAAACAGAAAAATCTCGTTGTTGCGCACCGAGAAGATCTGCCCGGAGATGCCGGCGGCCGCGTCCGATGCCAGATAAACGCTGAGCGGCGCGACTTTGTCGGGCGTCATTTGTGCCAGCCGCTCGACGCGCTGCTTCTCAGCCTCGGTTTGTGCCGGAATCGATTCGATCATGCGGGTGAAGGCAAACGGCGCGATGCAGTTCGAGCGCACGTTGAAGCGCTGCATATCAAGCGCGATGCCGCGTGAGAGTCCGACGATGCCGAGCTTGGCGGCCATGTAATTGGCCTGGCCGAAATTGCCGATCAGCCCAGAGGTCGAAGTCATATGCACGTAGGCGCCGGAATTCCGTTCGCGGAAGGGACCGGCGACCGCGCGGCTCATGTTGAACGAACCGTGCAGATGCACGGCGATCACGTCCGACCAGTCCGACCAGCTCATCTTGTGGAAGATGACGTCGCGAAGAATTCCCGCATTGTTGACCAGGATGTCAACGCGGCCGAAGGCGTCAAGCGCGGCCTTGACGATCAGGTCGGCGTTCTTCGGCTCGGCGATCGAGAGCGTGGAGGCGATTGCCTCACCGCCAGCCTTATTGATCGCCGCGACCGTGTCGTGCGCCGGACTGTCGTCGGTGCCGGCGCCTTGCAGGCTGGCGCCGATGTCGCAGACCACCACACGCGCGCCTTCGCGCCCCAGCATCTCGGCGATCGAACGGCCGATGCCGCGCCCGGCCCCGGTGACGATGGCGACTTTGTTCTCGACAAGTCCTGGCATTGATTTTTGAATCCCCACCGATCAGCTATCGTCATGCCCGGCCTCGTGCCGGGCATCCACGGCTTTGGGCCCGCACATTAAAGACGTGGATGGCACGCGCAACTCGGGCCTGCCCGAGTTGCGCAAATTTATTTAAGGGCCGCAAGTCGGATATATCCGACTTGCGGTAACAAGCCCGGCCATGACGAGGCTTACAACGCGGAACTATTTGCCCCACACTTCCTCCGCCAACTCCACAATCATCTGCAGCTTCGCCCATTGCTCGTCCTCGGCCAGCGTGTTGCCCTCTTCGGTCGAGGCAAAGCCGCATTGCGGCGACAGGCAGAGCTGATCGAGCGAAATATATTTCGTCGCCTCGTCGATACGGCGCTTGATGGCGTCCTTGGCTTCCAGGCGCCCCGTCTTGGTGGTGACCAGGCCGAGCACCACGTGGCGATCCTTCGGCACCAGTTTGAGCGGCTCGAAGCCGCCGGCGCGCTCTGAATCGTATTCCATGAAATAGCCGTGCACCTTGATGCGGTTGAACAGAATCTCCTGCTCGGCCTCGTAGCCGCCGGTGCCCATGAAGGTCGATTTATAATTGCCGCGGCACAGATGCATGGTGATGGTCATGTCGGAGGGGATGTCCGACATGGCGGTGTTGATGAGATCGCCGTACAGCGGACCCATCTTGTCGGGGTCGTCGCCGCGCGCTTTCATCTGCCCGCGGTATTTCTCGTCGCACAGCATGGCGATGAAGACTTCGTCGAGCTGAAGATAGCGGCAGCCGGCGTCGGCGAAGGCGCGCACCGATTTTTTATAAGCCTGGCCGAGATCGTCGAAGAACGCGTCGAGCTTCGGATAGATATTCTTGTCGATCGGCGTCGGCATCGGCCGGCCATAGGCCGCCGACGGCGAGGGAATCGTGATCTTCGGCGTGCGCTTGGTGTGCGCGGCGACGAATTTGAAATGCTCGAGCATCGGGTGGCTGGAGTAGCCGATCTTTCCGGTCACCTTCAGCCCTTCGTTGCGCGTGGTGACGCCGGAAAAGGCGATGCCGGTGTCCATCACATGCCTGTCGATGCCGTCGAGACCCCAGAGGTAATCGAGATGCCACCAGGAGCGGCGGAATTCACCGTCGGTGATCGACTGCAGGCCGACGTCTTCCTGTTTCTTGATGACGCGCTCGATCTCGCGGTCTTCGACCGCTTTCAAGTCGGCGGCTGAAATTTCGCCCTTCGCCCGCTTTTCGCGCGCCGTTTTCAGCGCCGCCGGCCGCAACAGGCTGCCGACATGGTCGGCGCGGAACGGTGGCTTGGTGCGTTGAGACATTGTTTTTTCGCTCCCTATGGTCGATTTTTTCTTGTCATGGCCGGGCTTGTCCCCGCCATCCCGATCGGGGGCGCAGTGCCTTCCTAGGCGAGATCGCCGGGACAAGCCCGGCGATGACAGAAACTACTTCCAAACTTCCTCCGCCAACTCCACTATCGTCTTCAGCTTCGCCCATTGCTCGTCCTCGGCCAGGATATTGCCTTCTTCGGTCGAGGCGAAGCCGCATTGCGGCGACAGACAAAGCTGATCGAGGTCGATGAATTTCGCGGCCTGCTCGATACGGCGCTTGAGTTCGTCCTTGGACTCGAGCCGTCCGCTTTTCGAGGTGACCAGCCCGAGCACGACGGTCTTACCCTTCGGCACCAGCCGCAGCGGCTCGAAGCCGCCGGCACGGTCGCTGTCGTATTCCATGAAATAGCCGTGCACATTGATCGCATTGAACAGGATCTCAGCCACCGGCTCGTAGCCGCCTGACGCGACGAAAGTGGATTGAAAATTGCCGCGGCACAAATGCATGGTGATGGCCATATCGGGCGGAATGTCGGACATCGCGGCATTGATCATGGCGGCGTAAATCGCGGGCAGCTTTTCCGGGTCGTCGCCGCGGTTGGCGACCTGCGCGCGCAATTTCGGATCGCAGAGATAGGTGAAATTCACCTCGTCGAGTTGCAGATAACGGCAGCCGGCATCGGCGAAAGCGCGCACGGCTTTGCGATAGGTCTGGCCGAGGTCCGTGTAGAAATCGCCCATATCCGGGTAGATCGATTCCGGCACCGCGTCGCGCCCGTAACGGAAATGCAAGCTCGACGGCGACGGGATCGTCATCTTCGGCGTAAAGCGCGTGTGATCTTTCACAAACTTGAAATGCTCGAGCATCGGGTGGCCGGAAAAAGTGCCGAGCTTGCCGGTCACGCGCAGCATCATCGGCTTCGGGTTCGGGCCCTGGAACTTGATCTTGCGTTCGCCGAGATAGGCCTCAACGCCATCAAGTTCGCCCAAGAAATCGTAATTCCAGAAGGCGCGGCGGAATTCGCCGTCAGTGACGGATTTGAGGCCGACGTCTTCCTGCTTCTTGATGATCTTTTCGATTTCGCGGTCTTCCACCGCTTTCAGCACGGCGGCGTCGATCTCGCCGCGCTCACGTTTGGCGCGCGCGTCCTTCAGCGGCGCGGTGCGCAGCAGACTGCCGACATGGTCGGCGCGGAAGGGGGGCTTGGTGCGTTGCATTGATTTTGTCGTCCCGGTCGAGCGGAGCGAGGGCCGGGACCCATACTCCGTAGTCTATCGATGGGGCACAGAGTGTGGGTCCCCGCTTTCGCGGGGACGACAGGAGCTATTTTCCCCACACTTCTTCCGAGAGCTCCACGATCATACGCAGCTTCGCCCACTGCTCCTCCTCGGCCAGCACATTGCCCTCCTCGGTCGAGGCAAAGCCGCATTGCGGCGACAGGCATAACTGCTCGAGCGCGACGTATTTGGTCGCCTCGTCGATGCGCCGCTTAATGTCGTCCTTGGGCTCGAGCCGCCCACTCTTGCTGGTGACCAGGCCGAGCACCAGTTGCTTCTTGCCCTTGGGGAAATAGCGCAGCGGCTCGAAGCCGCCGGCGCGGTCGCTGTCGTACTCCAGGAAGTAGCCGTCGAGATCGGTGTTGCCGAGCAATTGCTCGGCGACGAATTCGTAGCCGCCCGAGGCAATGAAGGTGGAGCGGAAATTACCGCGGCAGGAATGCATGGTGATCGCCATGTCGGCGGGCTTGTCCTTCAGCGCCGCGTTGGTCACTTGCGCGTAGATCGCCGGCAGCTTGTTGGGGTCGTCGCCGCGTTTTCGCAATTCGTCCTGTTCGTGCGGATCGCAGACCATCGCCCAGGCGGTATCGTCGAGTTGCAGATAGCGGCAGCCGGCGTCGTAAAAGGCGCGAATCGCCTTGCGCCAAGCGGCGCCGACATCGGCGAAGAATTCGTCGAGATCGGGGTAGGCCTCCTTGCTCACCATGGCCCGCCCTTGCCGGAAATGGAACGTCGACGGCGCCGGGATGCACATTTTCGGCGTCACCTTGCAGACGCTCTTAAGAAACTTGAAGTGCTCGATCTGCGGGTGGCCGGCAAAATCGACCTTGCCCGTAATCTTGAGCGCCTCCGCTTTGGTGTCGACGCCGTGAAATTTGATCGGCGGCGCGCTGATCCTCTCGACGCCTTTGAGGCCCCAGAAAAAATCGAAATGCCACCAGGAGCGGCGGAACTCGCCGTCGGTAGCGAGCTTGAGGCCGACCTCCTCCTGCTTCTTGACGATCTTTTCGATTTCCTGGTCTTCGACCTTTTTCAGCGCCGCGGCGTCGATCTCGCCCTTGGCATGCTTGGTACGCGCCTCTTTCAGCGGCGCGGTGCGCAAAATGCTGCCGACATGGTCGGCGCGAAACGGCGGCGTGGCGCGTTGGGTCATTGTTGTTTTCCTCCCGGGATTTTTTCGTCATGGCCGGGCTTGTCCCGGCCATCCCGCTAAGGGACGTAGTGCCTTCCTAAGCGGGATCACCGAATCACGGCGCTACGCGCCGGCCCGGTGATGACAACTATTTGCCCCAAACTTCCTCGGCCAATTCCACGATCATGCGCAGCTTGGCCCACTGCTCGTCCTCGGCCAGCACGTTGCCCTCTTCGGTGGAAGCAAAGCCGCATTGCGGCGACAGGCAGAGTTGGTCGAGCGCGACGAACTTGGTCGCCTCCTCGATGCGCTTCTTGACGTCCGCGCGCGGCTCGAGGCGGCCCTGCTTGGACGTGACGAGGCCGAGCACCACGATCTTGTTGCCCTTGGGCAGGAAGCGCAACGGCTCGAAGCCGCCCGCGCGGTCGCTGTCGTATTCCAGGAAGTAGCCGTCGTAGTTGCACTTGGCGAGCAAAGTCTCAGCCACCGGCTCGTAGCCACCCGACGATATGAACGTCGAGCGGAAGTTGCCGCGGCAGACATGCGTCGTTATGGTCATGTCGGCGGGTTTCGCCTCCAGCGCTTTGTTGATGCACTTGGCGTAGCTTCCTTGCAGATGATCGACGTCGAGACCGCGATCGCGCGCCTTCTTCAGCTCCTCCTGCGAGCAGAGATAAGCCCAGGCGGTGTCGTCCCATTGCAAATAGCGGCAGCCGGCGGCGTAGAACGCCTTGATCGCGTCCTGATAGGCCATCGCCAAATCGTCGAAGATGGCGTCGCGGCTGGCATAGGCGTCCTTGCTCACCGCGTTGGGCTCGAGCCGGAAGTGGAAGGTCGAGGGCGCCGGGATGCACATTTTCGCCGTCTGCTTGGTGTGCGCCTTCACAAACTTGAAGTGCTCGATCATCGGGTGATTGGAGAAGCCGATCTTGCCGGTGACGCGGATCGAGCGCGGCTTGGTCTGCACGCCCTGGAACTGGATGCCGTGGTCGAGTTCGTAGATTTCGACGTTGTCCATCATGCCGTAGAAATCGAAATGCCACCACGAGCGGCGGAATTCGCCATCGGTTATGGCTTTCAGGCCGACCTCTTCCTGCTTCTTGATGATCTTCTCGATCTCGCGGTCTTCGACCTCCTTCAATTGGGCCGGCGTGATCTCGCCCTTCTCGCGCTTGACGCGTGCGTCCTTGATCGGCGCCGTGCGCAGCAGGCTGCCGACATGATCGGCGCGAAATGGCGGCTTGGTGCGTTGTGTCATCGTTTCCTCCGAGGTGCGCCCGCCGGTTTTAAGGCCGCGGGTCGTTTTACTTGCGCATGATCTTACCCGAAAATCGGTCTCCACTTTTCGGGATCATGCGCTATTTGAATTTGGCTGAGCCATAGCACGTCCGGCACCTTGCGTGCCATGCGCGGCTTTGCATGCGTAACGTGCGGTTTCGAGCGTGCCCCCAAAAGAAAAATAATGCGCCGCGGCATCGCCTAAGCCCTCCGCCGCGGCAAGCGCGGCGACGATGCGGTCAGGGCCGACATTTCCCACGACTTGGCCGACCAGCGAGGTGGCGGCGCCTGACATCAGGCCGCGCAAGGAGGCGTTGACGCCGCAGCGGCGGGCATAGCGGATCAGCGCCGGCACGCTGGTTGGGCCGGCCATGCCGATCTTGATTGGCACGTTGATGCCGGACGCGCGCAGCTGCCTGGCCCAGGCCACGACGCGTTCGGGTGAAAACGTAAACTGGCTCACGATGTGGACCGCTAGGCCCTGCGCAACCGCGCTGGCGATCTTCTCGTCGAGCGCGGCTTCCAGCCGCGCGAGCGGAATACGCGGGTGGCCTTCAGGATAGGCGCCGATGCCGATCTCTTCGATGCCGGCCTCGCGCAAGCGGCCCTTCTGGATCACCGCGAGCGCGTCGGAAAACGGGCCGAGCACATCGACGTCGCCGCCGACGATCAACAGCCGCCTAATGTCGGCTTCGCCGCGCAAGGCGGCGAGCAACTCCTGCAAGTCGGAGGCTGCGCGGGTGCGCCGCGCGGCAATATGAATGACCGGTTCAAGCCCCGCCTGGCGCAGCGCCTTGGCCGCGGCGATAAGTTCGCCCAGTGTGATCGTCGGCACCGCCGAGAAATAAACCGGAGTCGCGGGCGGTAAGGTTTCGCCGAGCGACGCGATCTCCGCCGCGGTCGGACGCGTCGTCTCGATCGAAAATCTCTTCGCGAATCCGGCGGTCATGAGCGGAATACCCGCTCACTCGCGCCGGTGCGAAATCACGAAGGATTCGTCGTAGAACCACAGGCCGCCGTGTTGCTGCAGCACTTCCCGTGTCGCCTCGATATAGCGGCGGTCGCTGTTCACGTCGGACAGGCGGTCGTCCTCGATCTGCGCCACGTAGATCGCCGCGTTCCAGGCGGCAAGCAACGTGGAGGTGCCGATCGAGGAGGAAATTTCCGAGGGCAAGGTATGCATCTCGTAGCGGAACAGCGAGCGCTGGTCGGCATAGGCGTTGAAGTTGAGATCGCGGCCCGCCGCGCCGAGTTCGTGTTTGACCGCCTTGAGCAGATCGTGCCGGCTGTGCGCGAACGGATTGTCGTCCGGCCAGACCTTGTGGACGATCTCCATGCCTGGATCATGACCATAGGAGTGGATCGCAATCATGCGCCCGCCCTGCCCGAGCGCGCGCGCGAGTGGCGCCAGCACGCGCTTGGCTTTGAATTCGAGCGAGGCGCGGGCACGATAAGGCTGCGAAGCGATGACAAGATCGTAGTCGGCGGTTGAGCCGCCCGGCTTGGGCAGAATCTGATCGAGCAGGAATTTGTGATCGTTGCGATAGATCACCAGCACGATCGGCCGCTCATAAACCGGATTTCCGCTCTTCTGCGATACGCGCGCTTTCCAGTTTTCGCCGAGGAAAGGCTCCAATTCCGTGATCTGCCGCTCGAAGGCGTGCGCGGTGGAGCCTTCCAGCGCGACTTCATGCCAGACCATGCTGGTCGCAGCGCTGACCGATTTCACCGACAGCCACGGCGCTTCGGCATAAGCGAGATTGGTCAGAACGATGACGCTAGCCGGATGTTCGACAAAGCGGTCCGCCGTTTTCTGCAAAGTAAGGCGGACGTCTTCCAGACTGATTTCCTTGGCGACAATGTAGAACGGCATGGTCGGAAAACGGTCGTGCATGGTGCGCATCACGCGCGAGAGCACGGTGCCATCGCCGACGCCGGCATCAAACACCCGCACGGCCGGCGGACGTGGGTGGATGTTGCCGAGCTCAAGCCCGACCCGATTGGCGACTTCCCATTTCTCCGAACAGGTGTTCACGAACAGCAGATATTTCTGCCGGTTGTCGAAGAAGCGGAAATTGCGTTGCGGATCGTCGCTCGCTTGGCCCGAGGCAACCGGCGGCGCCAGCGGCGCAACGACCGGCAGCGCTGCCGGCGGGCCTGAGTCGAACAGCAGGCGGCGGCGCGGCGGGGCGCCTTCGGCATTGCGCGCCATGAAGGAGCGGATGCGGTCGAGCGTGTCGGTGGTGATGCGCCCGCCGTTGCGCAAGCGGCTGGCAAGTTTGCCGTCGTTGACCGCACGACGTCCGAAGGTCGATTCCGCCAAGCCGCGGCGGCGACAGAATTCGCTGATTTCCTGAAGGATTTGCTCGTTCATGGCGGCGTTTCCCGTACGCGGCTCTCATGACCGCTGTACCGAATAGCGAACCAAGTCCGGCCTTAATCGTCAATCACAAAAATTAGGTTGGGAAAGATGGGCAGGATGGGTGGGCAGATAGACGCCTACGTGAGTTGAATGAATCTGCGACTTTTTGGCTAAACTTTTTTCCTGCCCCCGTTTTCTCACTAAATTATGAGGGCAATTGCCCACATTACAGGCCGTGTTATGGGCGAAAGTGGGTGGAAACGCCCTGCCTAACGCACTCAAATATCGAAGAAAACAGTTTCGTTGTCGCCCTGGATGCGGATGTCGAAGCGGTAGACAGCCTGTTCACCACCGCCCTCCTTGTGGGCAACGAGCGTCCCACGGCGATCGGCCGGCACCAGGTCCAAAATCGCGTCGGCGGCGTTCGCTGCCTCGTCCGAAAAATAGGCGCGCGTGTAAATCTGCCGCAACATGCCGCGCGAGAAGATGCAGAACACGATATGCGGCGCCTGGTTCTTGCCGTTCGGCCCCGGCACTGGGCCCGGCTTGACGGTATCGAACGAATAGACGCCGTTCTTGTCGGTTGCCGTACGCCCGAAGCCTATGAACTTGACGTTCGGCCGCGCGCGCGGGTCGCGCGGCGAGGCGTAGTGGCCTTGGCTATCGGCCTGCCAGATTTCGATCATGGCGTCGTTGATCGGCAGGCCGTCGCCGTCGAGCACGCGGCCTTCGATGCGAATCTTGCTGCCGGAGGCGTCCGGCGTCACCAGATTGGCGCCGGCGGTTTCCTTCCAGTCGTAGATGTCGCTCGGCTTCCAGTCACAGCGGCTGTGCGGCGCCAAGCCATAGGCGAAGAACGGACCGACGGTTTGTGAGGGCGTGATGTCCGACATTACATGTTCCTTTTGCGCAGGATCTTGTCCGAAAACCGATGCCCACTTTTCGGGATCATGCGCTAGTGTTTATCCGTGTCGAGGGGCGTGGCTTCGCGTCCACGCAGCACGATGTCGAAACGGAAGCAGAGCGCCCAGTCGGGGACGGTGTTGTCGAGATCGAAGGCAGAGACCATGCGCTGACGCGCCTTCTCGTCGGTGACCGAATTGAAGATCGGGTCGAACGGAAACAGCGGATCGCCCGGAAAATACATCTGCGTCACCAGCCGGGTCAGGAACGAGGTGCCGAACACCGAGAAGTGGATGTGGTTCGGCCGCCAGGCATTGTGGTGATTGCCCCACGGATAGGCGCCGGGTTTCACCGTGATGAAGCGGTAATAGCCGTTCTTGTCAGAGATGGTGCGCCCCGCGCCGGTGAAATTCGGATCGAGCGGCGCCGGATGCTGGTCGACATTGTGCACATAACGGCCGCAGGCATTGGCCTGCCAGATTTCCACGAGCGTCTCCGGCACCGGACGCTTGTCTTCATCGAGCACATGGCCGTGCACGATGATGCGCTCGCCCAAGGGCTCGCCTTTGTGCTGCTTGGTCAGATCGGCATCGCCCTCCTGCACCGCGTCGTGGCCATAGACCGGGCCGGTGAGCTCTGACAGCGTGTGCGGCGCGATGATCAGCGGCTTAGACGGCGAACGCTTGACCGTGCTGCGATAGCCGGGGCTCAGATGCTTGGGGTAAGCGTCGAGGCTTTCCCTGGGATAGATAAGCGACATTGGGTGTCGTCCTTTTTGGCGTTTGCGCATGATCTTGTCCGAAAACCGGTTCCCACTTTTCGGGATCATGGGCTATCAGACCCGTTCGATCGCCAGCGAGACGCCCTGACCGACGCCGACGCACATGGTGGCGAGGCCAAGCTTGCCGCCCCGTTCCTGCAGACCGTGCGCCGCCGTCAGCACTAGGCGCGCGCCCGACATGCCGAGCGGATGACCGAGCGCAATCGCCCCGCCGTGCGGATTGACCTGGCCCGCGTCGTCGGCAAGCCCGAGCTGCCGCAGGCAGGCTAGCGACTGCGAGGCAAAGGCTTCATTGATCTCGATCACATCGTAGTCGCCGATTTTGTGCTGGAGGCGCGCCATCAGCTTGCGGCTCGCCGGCACCGGACCGATGCCCATGATGCGCGGCGGCACTGCCGCCGATGCCATGCCGAGCACCCGTGCCCGCGGCGTCAAGCCGTGCTCCTTCACCGCCTGCTCGGAGGCGATAATGAGCGCGGCGGCGCCGTCATTGACGCCTGAGGCGTTGCCCGCCGTCACCGTGCCGTCCTTGCGGAATGGCGTTTTCAACTTGGCAAGCGCTTCGAGCGTCGTCTCACGCGGATGCTCGTCTTTGTCGACCTTGGTAATCTCGCCCTTGCGGCCGGCGATCTCGACCGGCACGATCTCCGCGCTGAAATAGCCCGACGCAATCGCCTGGGCCGCACGCTGCTGCGAGCGCAGTGCAAAGGCGTCCTGGTCGGCGCGGCTGACCTGGAATTCTTCCGCCACGTTCTCGCCAGTCTCCGGCATAGAATCGACGCCGTATTGGCTCTTCATCAGCGGATTGATGAAGCGCCAGCCGATGGTGGTATCGTAGACTTCGACCTTGCGTGAGAACGCTTCCTCGCTCTTTCCCTGCACGAAGGGCGCCCGCGTCATCGATTCAACGCCGCCGGCGATGGCGAACTCCATCTCGCCGGCGCGGATGGCGCGCGCGGCGGTGCCGACGGCCTCCATGCCCGACGCGCAGAGCCGGTTGAGCGTCACGCCCGGCACGCTCACCGGCAGTCCGGCCAGCAGCAGCGCCATGCGCGCGACGTTGCGGTTGTCTTCGCCGGCCTGGTTGGCGCAGCCGTAATAGACTTCTTCGAGCTTTTCCCAATCGATCTTCGGATAACGCGCGACCAGTGCCTTGATCGGCGCGGCGGCAAGATCGTCGGTACGCACCTTGGCGAGCGTGCCGCTGTAACGGCCGATCGGCGTGCGCAGCGCGTCGCAGATGAAGGCTTCCCGTTCTTTCTCAGCCATGGGTCGCGGACCTTAATCCGTCACCTTGAGGTGCGAGCGACCGAAGGTCGCGAGCCTCGAAGGGCGACGGCCAATATCTTGAAGAGTTCGGCCGGGCATCCTTCGAGGCCCGCGCTGCGCGCGGGCCTCGAAGGATGACGGAGAGAGTTTTTGCCATCACGCCGCCTCGGCTTGCGCGCGCAGCGTGCGCGCCTGCAGATCGCGCAGCACCTCAAGCTCTTTGGCCGTCGGCGCCAGTGTCTCGGCGACTTGTGCGGCGAATTTTACCTTCCAGCCGGTGTTTTCCTGGATCTGCTCGCGGGTGACGCCGGGGTGAAGCGAGACAACGGTCATTTCCTTGGTATGCGGATCGGGCTCATACATTGCGAGATCGGTGATGAGCTTGGTTGGTCCCTTGGTCTTGACGCCCAGTTGGCTACGCGAGTCGCCGCCGGTCACGTGGCCGATGGAGGTGACGAAATCGAGCTTCTCGACAAAGCCTCGCCTGCCCTGCGCCATGATGATGAAAATCTCGTCGCAGCTCGTGGCGATCTCCGGCGCGCCGCCGCCGCCGGGCAGCCGCACTTTCGGCTTGTCGTAGGGACCGACCACGGTGGTGTTGAGATTGGCGTACTTGTCGATCTGCGCGCCGCCGAGGAAGCCGATCTTGATGCGGCCGCCCTGCAGCCAGTAGCGGAACATTTCCGGCACCGAAACGGTGGTCAGCGCGGTCTCGCACAATTCGCCGTCACCGATCGACAGCGGCAATATGTTCGGCTTGGTGGCGAGTGTGCCGGATTCGTAGATCAGCGTGATGCCGGGCGCATGCGTCAGCCGCGCCAGATTGCAGGCGGCCGAGGGCTGGCCGATGCCGACGAAGCACACGTCGTCGTTCTTCAGCAAACGCGCCGCCGCGATGGTCATCATTTCGTTCGGCTTGTAGTCGGCCATGATCTTTACTCCGCCGCCGCGCGGTGCTTGCGCGCATAACGCGCGAAGGCCTCGGGGCCCTTGTCCAGCACGTTGGTCTTGATCCATTTAAGGAACGTATCGCGCTCGCGCGAGACCGCGTCCCATTCCTTGTAGAAGCCGTTGTTGCGCGGGTAGTAGCCCTGCGCATAAGACGGATAGGCGCCGCCGGGAACTTCGACGACGTGGCCCACGGTCCAATGCGGCAGCACCACCGCGTTGAGGCTGCGGTCGCTCGGAAGCTCGTCGACGATCTCTTCCACCGTCACCACCGAGCGCTTGGAGGCGAGCACCGCTTCCTTCTGCACGCCGAGCACACCCTCGATCATCACATTGCCGGCTTTGTCGGCGCGCTGAGCATGGATCACCGCCACGTCCGGCCGATGCGCCGGGACGGCGGCAAGCCGCTCGCCGGTGAACGGGCACGTGATGTATTTGATCTTGGCATTCACCTTAGGCAGGTCGCCGCCAATGTAGCCGCGGAAAATGGCGCAAGGCAGACCCGCCGCGCCCGCCTCGTAGGCGTTGGCCATGGCGGCGTGCGAATGCTCCTCGATCTCGAGCTTCTGCGGCCAGCCATTCTCTACCGCATCGCGAAATCGATGCAGCGAGCCGACGCCCGGATTGCCACCCCATGAAAAGATGAGCTTGTCGACGCAGCCCATGCCGATGAGCTGGTCGTAGACCAGGTCCGGCGTCATGCGGATCAAAGTGAGATGCTTACGGCCCTGGCGGATGATCTCGTGACAGGCGGCATGCGGAATGAGATGGGTGAAGCCTTCCAGGGCTACCGTATCGCCGTCGAGAACGGCGTCTTTGACAGCTTCGGCAAGCGACGAAATACGCGCCATGTAAGAAACATCCCGGTTTTGCGAGTTCGTATTTACGGCCCGCCAAAGGCAGGGTCAAATGGGGCTGCCACGGGATCCTTGCCATGCTTTCCACCGAACCGATCTTTACCGTCCAGGCCGAACTTGAGGCCATTATCAATTTCGGCCGTACGCCCTATGGCGAGCGCCGCGTGATCAACATCCTCGGCGGGACCATAACGGGGCCGAAGCTCAAGGGACGCATTTTGCCGGGCGGCGCCGACTGGCAGATCGTGCGGTCCGACGGCGCCGCCGATATACAGGCGCGCTACACCATCGAGACCGATAAAGGCGCGTGCATCCTGGTCAGCAGCGACGGACTGCGGCATGGTCCGCCGGCGGTATTGGAAAGCCTGGCGCGGGGCGACAGGGTCGATCCGGGTCTTTATTATTTCCGTACCGTCATGCGGTTCGAGACCGCCGACCCCGCGGTCGATTGGCTCAACCGCATCCTGGCGCTGGCGCGCGGCCAGCGCGAGGCGCGCAATGTGCGGCTCGATGTCTATGAGGTGTTATGATGGCGTCTGATCGGATCGCGATGACACTGCCGGCTTCGCTGCGCGCCGAGCGGCAGGACAACGTCGCGGTGCTGCGGCTCAACCGCGCGCAGAAGCGCAACGCGCTCGACGACGAAACCGTCATCGGTATCGAGAAATTTTTCACCACGTTGCCCGACGGCGTGCGCGCCGTGCTGCTGGCGGGCGAAGGCGAGCATTTCTCCGCCGGGCTCGATCTCAACGAGTTGGAAGAACGCGACATCGCCCAAGGCATCGCCCATTCCAGCCTGTGGCATCGCGCCTTCGAGAAAATCCAGTTCGGCAAGGTGCCGGTGGTCGCCGTGCTGCACGGCGCGGTGGTCGGCGGTGGGCTCGAGCTGGCCGCGGCCGCGCATGTGCGCGTCGCCGAACGCTCGGCCTATTACGCGCTGCCGGAAGGCAGCCGCGGCATCTATGTCGGCGGCGGCGGTTCGGTGCGGCTGCCGCGGCTGATCGGCGTCGCGCGCATGATGGACATGATGCTCACCGGCCGCACCTATTCGGCCGAGGAAGGCCAGGCCATGGGGCTGACGACTTATCTGGTCGATGACGGCAAGGGCTTCGCCAAGGGCCTCGAGCTTGCGGCCCGTATCGCCGGCAACACGTCGCTGACCAATTTCGCGGTGATGCATGCGCTGCCGCGCATCGCCGAGAGCGATCCGGCGAGCGGCTACGCCATGGAGGCGCTAATGGCGGCGATCGCGCAGGGCGACAGCGAGGCCAAAATACGGCTCAAGGACTTCCTGGAGAAGCGCGGGCCCAAGGTAAAGCGCACTTGAGGCATGGCGTCACGGCACGGTATTGTTGTCCAGGACAACAATAAGATCATTTAGGGACGAAATGCCGGCTCCGAACCGCATGGCCCCATCGGCCGCCGCCGCGCCCTTGCGCCCGGTGCGGCTGGGTGCGCTAGACGCCGTGCTGGAGCGGCGCCCTGACGGCGTCATTCTGGTGCGATCGGCGCAACCGCTCGGCGTCTTTCACAACACGCTGAGCGAGCCGCTCGAACACTGGGCCAAGGTGGCGCCCGAGCGAGTGTTCCTCGGCCAGCGCGACGCGGAAGGCCGCTGGCGTACGCTGACCTATGCGCAGGTTCTCGACCAGGTGAGACGCATCGGCGCGGCGCTGCTGCGGCGCGGGCTGTCCGCCGAGCGCCCGATCGCCGTCATCTCCGGCAACGACATCGAGCACGCGCTGCTCGGGCTGGCGGCGGTCTATGTCGGCATTCCCTATGCGCCAATCTCGGCGGCCTATTCGCTGATATCGAGCGATTTCGGCAAGCTGCGCACGATCATTGACCTGCTGACGCCCGGCATGGTCTTCGCCAGCGACGGCGGCCCCTACGGCCGCGCCATCGCGGCCGTCGTGCCGGAGAATGTCGAACTGGTAGTGACGCGCAATCCGCCCACCGACCGCAAGGCAACATTGTTTGCCGACCTCATCGGCGCCGAAGACGCAAGCGGCGTCGCCGCCGCGCATGCGAAGGTCACGCCCGACACCATCGCCAAGTTCCTGTTCACCTCCGGTTCGACCGGAAGCCCCAAGGCGGTCATCAACACCCACCGCATGCTGTCCTCGAACCAGGCGATGATCGCCGCCGGCTTCGAATTCGTCACCGACGAGCCGCCGGTGGTGGTCGACTGGCTACCCTGGAGCCACACCTTCGGCAGCAATCACAATTTCTATTTGGTGCTGACCAATGGTGGCTCGCTCTATATCGACGACGGCAATCCGACGCCGCCGGGCGTGCCGAAGACCGCACGAAACTTGCGCGAAATCGCGCCGACCATCTATTTCAACGTGCCGAAAGGCTACGAGGCGCTAGTCGCGCATTTCCGCGCCGACGACGAATTGCGCCGCAACTTCTTCAGCCGGCTGAAAGTGCTGTTCTATGCCGGCGCCGCGCTCAACCAGACCACTTGGGACGATCTCACCCAGCTTGCGATCGAGACCACCGGCGAGCGCATTATTTTTCTGTCCTCGCTCGGCTCGACCGAAACCTCGCCGCTGGCGCTCGCTTGCACCTGGGATTTCGACAAGGCCGGCAATATCGGCCTGCCGTGCCCCGGCGTCGAACTCAAGCTGGTGCCGAACGACGGCAAGCTGGAAGCGCGCCTGCGCGGACCGCACATCACACCCGGTTATTGGCGGCAGGAGCAATTGACGCGCGAGGCCTTCGACGAAGAAGGCTTCTACAAGATCGGCGATGCGCTGAAATTCGCCGATCCGGACGACCCCGGCAAAGGTCTGCTGTTCGACGGCCGTATTGCCGAAGACTACAAACTATCCACCGGCACTTGGGTGAGCGTCGGCCCGCTGCGCGCGCGCTTTATCGATCATTTCGCACCTTACGCGCGCGACGTGGTGTTCGCCGGCGCCGACCGCGACGATATTGCGGTGCTGGTGTTTCCCGACATCGAGGCCTGCCGCAAGCTGGCAGGTCTTGGCGCTGACGCCGCACCCGCTGCGATCGTGGCCTCACCCAAGGTGCGGGAAGAGTTCAAGAGCCTGTTGCAGACGCTGGCCGCGATCAGTCCCGGCTCGTCGACGCGGGTCGAACGCGCCATTCTGATGGCCGATCCGCCGTCGATGGATAAAGGCGAGATGACCGACAAGGGCTCGATCAACCAGCGCGGCGTTTTGAAGAACCGCGCAGCACTTGTGGATGCGCTCTATGCGGATCCGCCGCCGGCGGACGTAATCATACTATGATTGTCGAAGCCGCAACGCTCCGACCCACCGCCGGCATCCGGCCGGTCAATCTCGGGCCGCAGGACGTCGTCGCCGAGCACCGCGCCGACGGTTCGATCTTGCTGCGCTCGCCGCAGCCGCTTGGGCCCTATCCCGACAAGCTGACCGAACGGCTGGAATTCTGGGCGGCTGAAACGCCGACGCAAATTTTCCTCGCCCAGCGTGACGCCAACGGCGCCTGGCGCACGATCACTTTCGAACAGGCGCTGGAATTCGCCCGCCGCATCGGCGAGTCGCTATTGGCGCGCAACCTCTCGCCCGAACGGCCGATCGCCATACTCTCCGGCAACGATATCGAGCACGCGCTGCTCGCACTCGGCGCGCTCTATGTCGGCATTCCGCATGCGCCGATCTCGCCGGCCTATTCGCTGATGTCGGGCGACTTCGGCAAATTGCGCTCGATCATGAATTTGCTGACGCCCGGCCTGGTCTTTGCCTGCGACGGCCAGATGTTTGCGCGCGCGCTCGATGCCGCGCTGCCGGACGGCGTCGAACTCGTGGTCACGCGCAACGCACCGGCTAATCGGCGGGCGACTGTCTTCTCCGACCTTTACAAGCCGGCGCCGAGCGCGAAGGTCGATGCCGCGCATGCCGTGGTCGGCCCCGACACCATCGCGAAATTCCTTTTCACTTCCGGTTCCACCGGTGTGCCGAAATGCGTGATCAACACACAGCGTATGTGGTGCGCCAATCAAGTCATGATCCGCCAGTCGCTTGCCTATTTTGCCGACGAGCCGCCGGTGATCGTCGATTGGGCGCCCTGGCACCACACCGCCGGCGGCAATCACGACGTCGGCTTGGTCGTCTATAACGGCGGTACTTTCTACATCGACGAGGGCAAGCCGCTGCCCGGCGCCATCGAGGAGACGGTGCGCAACCTGCGTGAAATCGCGCCGACCTGGTATTTCACGGTGCCCAAGGGTTACGAAGCGCTGCTGCCCTTCCTGCGCAGCGACGCCGAGTTGCGACGCAACTTTTTTTCCCGGCTGAAGCTGTTCTGGTTCGCCGGCGCCAGCATCGCGCAGCACGTGTTCGACGAGATCCAACAGCTTGCGGTCGAAACCTGCGGCGAGCAGATCCTGTTTCTCACCGGCTTCGGCTCGACCGAGACGGCGCCTTGCGCGCTCGCCCGCACCTGGCCGCACGCGAACGCAGCCAATATGGGGCTGCCGACCGCCGGCATGGAACTCAAGCTGGTGCCGAACGAGGGCAAGCTGGAAGCGCGCGTGCGCGGGCCCAACATCACGCCCGGCTATTGGCGCCAACCCGAGTTCACCAGCGCGGCCTTCGACGAAGAAGGCTTCTACCGGTTGGGCGATGCCTTCAAGTTCGCCGACCCCAACGACCTGCGCCAGGGCCTGTTGTTCGACGGCCGCATCGCCGAGGATTTCAAGCTGTCGACCGGCACCTGGGCGAGCGTCGGCCCGCTGCGCGCGCGCTTCATCGGTCATTTCGCGCCTTACGTGCGCGACGTGGTCTTCGCCGGCGCCGACCGCGACGAGATCGCCGCCCTGGTGTTTCCCGATCTGGCGGCCTGCCGCAAACTGGCCGGGCTTGGCGCCGACGCGACGCCAGCGGCGATCGTGGCGGCGCCCCAATTACGAGAAAAATTCAAACGCCTGCTGCAATCGCTCGCCGCCATGAGCCCGGGCTCGTCGACCCGCGTCATGCGCGCCATCCTGCTGGCGGAGCCGCCCTCCATGGATAAGGCTGAAATGACCGACAAGGGTTCGATCAATCAGCGCGCGGTGTTGCAGAACCGCGCCGCGCTGGTAGACGAGCTTTATGCGACGCCGCTATCTTCCAACGTGATCGCCGCGACTTAAAGGCTAAGGACAGACCATGGAAGTCAAAGGACAGGCCGCCATCGTGACCGGCGGGGCATCCGGCCTCGGCGCCGCCACCGCGCGTACGCTGGCGGCAAGCGGCGCCAAGGTGGCGATCTTCGACCTCAACGAAAAAGGCGCCGCCGAAGTCGCCGCCGACATCAAGGGCATCGCGTTCGCTTGTGACGTCGCCAACGGCAAAGGCGCTGAAGCCGCGATCGAAGCGGCGGCGACGGTGCACGGGCCGGCCCGCGTTCTGATCAATTGTGCCGGCGTCGGCCCAGCCAAGCGCATCGTCGGCCGCGATGGGCCGATGCCGCTTGAGGATTATGAGAAGGTGATCCGCGTCAACTTGATCGGCACCTTCAACATGATGCGGCTGGTGGCCGCGCGGCTGCAGAAGGCCGAGCCGCTTTCCGACGGCGAGCGCGGCGTGATCGTCTCGACCGCGTCGGTCGCCGCCTTCGAGGGTCAGATCGGGCAAGCCGCCTATTCGTCGTCGAAAGGCGGCGTTGCCGCGCTGACCATGCCGGCGGCGCGCGAATTCGCGCAGTTTGGCATCCGCGTGATGGCGATCGCGCCCGGCATTTTCGGCACGCCGATGCTGAAAGCGCTGCCGCAGGAAACACAGGATTCACTCGGCGCTTCGGTGCCGTTCCCCAAGCGGCTGGGCGAGGCGCGCGAGTTCGCCGCGCTGGTGATGCACTGCATCCACAACAGCTACCTCAACGGCGAGGTGATTCGCCTCGACGGCGCGCTTCGCATGGCGCCGCGCTGAGCCGGATGTTCGCATGACGACCTTCAGCAACAGCCGCACGGTGCGGATCGAATGGGGCGACTGCGACCCCGCCGGTATTATTTTCTATCCGCGCTATTTCGCGATTTTCGACGCCTCGACAGCGATGCTGTTCGAGCGCGCGCTCGGTATTCCGAAAATCAAGCAGCTCAAGATCTTCGATTTCGCCGGTTATCCGCTGGTGCGCACCCGCGCCAAATTCATCAAGCCGACCCGTTTCGGCGATGACGTGGTGGTGGATTCGGCGATCAGCTTCGGCCGTTCCAGTTTCGACATCGAGCATCGCCTCAGCCTCAACGGCGAACTTTGCGTCGAATGCGCGGAGAAGCGCGTCTGGGTGGTGCGCGACGCTTCAGGCGGCATCAAATCGCAAGCTGTGCCGGACGCGGTGTTGGCGAAGTTCAAGCTATAGACTGATCACTCGATCTCCGCCGCGATCCGTTTCAGGGTCTGCAAAAAGCGCAAGCGGTCGCGCCGGCCGATGATGCGGTCGAGGTTGCGCTCGTGCCGGCGCGCGCAGCGCGTGAGATTGGTGAGCGCTTTCTTGCCGAGCGGAGTCAGACTCAGGCGATAGGTGCGGCGGTCGTTGCGCATGCGCTTGCGCTCGACCAGGCCGCGGCGCACCAAATCCTCCACCACCGGCGTGAGGCTGGATTTGTCGCGCCCGCTGGCATGGCTCAGCTCGGTCTGGCTGATGCCCGGGTTGCGGGCGATCAATGTCAAAGTGGCAAACCGGCCGGGGGTTTCGCCGATCTCCTGCGAGCGGCGCGAAAAGGCCAGGAAGGTGGCGTCTTGCGCCATCCGCAAATTGAACCCAACCCAATACTCCAGCGGACCGAAATTGACCGTTTCGTCAACGTCGCCGTTCCGGCCGCGCCGGCCTTTGCCGCTCCCTCCGCTCCCACTCACCGCTCTTCCCCCCACGTCCGCTGTCCCGCCGGCCTAGCCTAGCGTAGCGCCAAAGATTTAGTTTGGCACCAAACCAACTTTACATTCCCGGCGATATCCGGCTCAATTGCCACAAAAGGTCGGCACCATCGCCGACACATAACGAGGGAGGAAATCCATGAAAAGGCGCTTTACGACTCCGATCTATGCCGCGGCCTTGGCCGCCTTGCTGTGCGGCGCAACATCCGGGGCCATCGCCCAGGAAAAGACGTTCGATCTGAAGATTTCACACTGGGTGCCACCGTCGCATCCGCTGCAGAAGGCGCTGGAAGAATGGTCCGCTTCGGTGGAGAAGGATTCCGGCGGCACTATCAAGTCCAAGATCTATCCGTCGCAGCAGCTCGGCAAGGCCTTCGACCATTACGACATGGCGCGCGACGGCATCGCCGACATGACCTACATCAATCCCGGTTACACGCCCGGCCGCTTCCCGGTAATCGCGGCGGGTGAATTGCCGTTCCTGATGTCGAATGCCAAGGGCGGCTCGGTCGCGCTCGACGAATGGTACCGCAATTACGCCGCCAAGGAGATGAAGGACGTCAAATTCTGCCTCGCCTTCGTGCACGATCCGGGCGCGATCCACTCGGTCAGCAAGAAGATCATGGTGCCCGGCGACATCAAGGGCATGAAGATCCGCCCGGCGCAGGGCACCATCGCCGAATTCGTGCGCTTGCTCGGCGGGACCAATGTGCAGGCTTCCGCGCCGCAAGTGCGCGACGTGCTGTCCAAGGGCGTGGCGGACGCCGTGACCTTCCCGTGGGGTTCGATCGTGCTGTTCGGCATCGACAAGGTGACCAAGTATCACCTGGAGATGCCGCTCTACACCACGACCTTCGCCATGGTGTTCAACAAGGCGAAGTACGACGCCATGTCGGCCAAGCAGAAGAAGGTGATCGACGACCACTGCAACAGTAAATGGGCGTTGAAGTTCGCCGCACCGTGGGCCGACTTCGAGCATAACGGCATCGCCAAGATCAAGGCCGAGGCCGGTCAGGAGGTCTACACGATTACTCCGGCGCAGGTCGCCGAATGGCGCAAAGCGGCCGCCCCGCTCGAGGCCAAATGGGCCGCGGACGCCAAGAAGGCCGGCGTCGATCCGGCCAAGGCCATTGCCGATCTACGGGCCGACCTGAAGAAAGAAAACGCGGCTAATTGATGGATGATGCAACGAGGGGACGCGGTCCCGTCGACAAATTCATCGATCTGATCGAGGTGACGGCGGCGGCCTTTCTCGCCGTCGTCACCTTGCTCACTTTCGTATCGGTGATCCTGCGCTACCTGTTCTCCTGGGCGATCCCGGATTCTTATGACTTCACTCGCCTGCTGCTCGGCATTCTGATTTTCTGGGGCATGGCGGTGGCGAGCTATCGCGGCGACCACATCAGCGTCGACCTGTTGTGGAGCGCGGTGCCGCCGCCAGCAAAACGCGCCATGGACGTGTTCTCGGCGCTCATCACGCTCGTCGGCATGGCCGCCTTCACCTGGATGTTCGCCGAGAAGGTGATCGACATCCGCGCCGCCCACACCGGCACCTTCGACCTGCGCCAGCCGGTCTGGATCTACTACTTCGTCGCCTGGATCGGGCTCGCCGCGGCCGTGCTGCTCTTGGTGCTGCGTACGATACGGCTGGTGTTTGCGCCCGAAAAGCTCGCCGCCGAGCATCACGAAGTGCAAGCGGTCGAATGAACAGGCCAAGGGCGTGAAACTCGGCGTGAAACAATGAGCACCGATGCCGTCGCCATCACCGGATTTCTCGCGCTATTTGCGCTGATGATGCTGCGCGTACCGGTTGGCGTCGCCATGGGCACGGTCGGCGTGCTCGGCTTTGGTTACCTGATCGGCGACATCACCCCGGCACTGAAGTTGTTGTCGCAATCGCCGATCCGCACCGCCACCGATGCTGAGTTCGCCGTCATTCCGCTGTTTCTGCTGATGGGCGCCTTTGCGTCGGCTTCCGGCATGAGCCGCGAATTGTTCCGCGCCTCCAACACATTTTTCGGCCATCTGCGCGGCGGCCTCGGGGTCGCGACCATCGTCGCTTGCGGCGGCTTTGCCGCGATCTGCGGCTCCTCGGTCGCCACCGCCGCCACCTTCTCCAAAGTCGCCTATCCGGAGATGCGGCGCTTCGGCTATCCGCAAAGCTTCGCCACCGGTGTGATCGCAGCCGGCGGCTCGCTCGGCATCATGATCCCGCCCTCCACCGTGTTCGCGGTCTACGGGCTGATTACCGAGCAGGATATCGGAAAATTATTCATCGCCGGCATCGTGCCCGGCATCATCGCCGTCGGCATGTACATCATCACCATCAACGTCATCGCTTTCCTGCGCCCCAACTTCTTGCCCAAGACTCCACGCCACAGCAACGCCGAACGACTGGAATCGGTACGCGGTATCTGGGCGGTGGCGCTGTTGTTCATCTTCATCATCGGCGGGCTCTACGGCGGGCTGTTCACCGCCACCGAGGCCGCCGGCATGGGCGCGTCCGGCGCCTTCATCATCTCGGTGCTGCGCGGCAAGCTCTCACGCGCGGATTTCTGGCGTTGCCTGATCGAATCCCTGCGCACCACCGCGGCTGTGTTCACCATCCTGATCGGCGCGCTCATTTTCGGCTATTTCCTCACCATCACCCAGACCCCGCAAAAGATCACAGAGTTCCTCACCGGCATCGGCCTCGGCCCCTACGGCGTGCTGGTGCTGATCATGCTGATGTATCTGCTGCTCGGCTGCATCATGGACGCCATGGCCATGATCATCCTGACCATCCCGATCGTGTTCCCGGTGATCAAAACGCTCGGCTTCGATCCGATCTGGTTCGGGGTTATCATCGTGATGACGGTGGAACTCGGTCTGATCCATCCGCCGGTCGGCATGAACGTGTTCGTGATCAAGAGCGTGATCAAGGACGTCAAGCTGTCGACGGTGTTCTACGGCGTAATGCCGTTCGTGCTTACCGATATCCTGCGGCTCGCCATCCTGATCATTTTTCCGATCCTGGCGACCTGGCTGCCGTCGCATATGTGAATAACAAAACTAGAAACGCGGAAAACAGGGAGTGAATGTCATGTTGAAGATGCTGACGATCTCTGCCGCCTTGCTGATATCCGCCGCCCCGGCGCTGGCCGGTCATACCGCGCAAGAGGAAGCCAATAGGAAGGTTGTTCTCGATCTCTACGAGAAGGGCATCAACCAGAAGGACTTCGAGGCAGCTGCCAAGAATTTCGGGCCGCGCTACATCCAGCATAACCCGCGCGCCGCCGATGGGCCGGAAGGCTTCAAGGCCTTCATCGGGTTCCTCAAGGCCAAGTTCCCCGACTATCACAGCGAGATCAAAAAGGTGTTCGCCGACGGCGATTACGTGATCCTGCACGTCCACAACGTGCCGACGCCGGGCGCGCGCGGTGCGGCAATCGTCGACATCTTCCGGCTGGAAAACGGCAAGGTGGTCGAGCACTGGGACGTACGGCAGGAAATTCCGGAGAAATCTGCTAATAATAACACCATGTTCTAACAGCCGATTCTCTTCGGCCCGCTTGCTCATATTCGAACGGGCTATGATATAAATGGTTGGGACCCCAACTATCTGCCGGAGGCCCTGATGGAACGCTCGTTCAAGAAGGAAGTGCAGGCGCTCAGGCTGGGAGACGGCGAGACCTTCCGCGGCGAAGGCATTCTCGCCGTCACCAAGGCGCTGCTGCAATCGGGCGTCTCTTACGTCGGCGGCTATCAGGGCGCCCCGGTCTCGCATCTGCTCGACGTGCTGGTGGACGCCGAGGGCATCATGTCCGAGCTCGGCGTGCATCTGGAGACGTGTTCGAATGAAGCTTCCGCCGCCGCTATGCTGGGCGCCTCGATCAACTATCCCTTACGCGGCGCGGTAACCTGGAAATCGATCGTCGGCACCAACGTCGCCGCCGACGCGCTCTCCAACCTCGCCTCGCCCGGCGTGGTCGGCGGCGCCATGATCATCCTCGGCGAGGATTACGGCGAAGGCGCCAGCGTTATCCAGGAACGCTCTTACGCCTATGCGCTGAAATCCACGATGTGGCTGCTCGACCCGCGCCCCGACCTGCCCTCGATCGTGCGCACGGTGGAAAAAGGTTTCGAGCTATCCGAAGCAAGCCACGCGCCGGTGATGCTGGAACTGCGCATCCGCGCCTGCCATGCCACCGGCGAATTCGCGGCACGCGACAATCGCAAGGGCGTCAACTCCGGTCTCGACAAGCTCGCGGGGCCGCCGCGCTTCAATTATGCGCGGCTGGCACATCCGCCGGTAATCTACACGCAGGAAAAATTGAAAATCGAGGAGCGGCTGCCGGCGGCGCGCGCCTTCATCGCCAAGCACAAATTGAACGAAATCATCGACGGCGATTTGTCCGATGTCGGCATTATCGTCATGGGCGGGCTGACCAATTCCGTGTTGCGCGCGCTCGAGCGCATGGGGCTCGCCGATATATTCGGCACCTCGCGCATCCCGCTTCTGGTGCTCAACGTGGTCTACCCGCTGGTACCGGAGGAGATCCGCGACTTCTGCGCCTCAAAGCGCGCCGTGCTGGTGGTCGAGGAAGGCAATCCCGATTACATCGAGCAGGCGGTCAATGTTGAGCTTCGCCGCGGCGATATCCAGACCAAGGTGCTCGGCAAAGGCCCGTTGCCGCAGGCCGGCGAATATACTTCCGACGTGCTGCTCGAAGGTCTCGCGGCCTTCCTGCAGGCGGCGAAGCCGCACGGCATCGACGCCGAAACCGTGGCGGAAAAGGCGCGCGGTCTGTTCGCCCATAAGGCAAAAGCGGCCTCCGCGCTTGGGCCCCTGCCGCCGCGCCCGCCGGCCTTCTGCACCGGCTGCCCGGAGCGTCCGGTGTTTTCCGCCATCAAGCTGATGCAGCGCGAGTTGGGGCCGACCCATATCAGCGCCGATATCGGCTGCCATTCGTTTGCGACCTTTGCGCCGTTCTCCTTCGGCAATTCCATCCTCGGCTACGGCATGTCGCTCGCCAGCGCCGCCGCGGTGACACCAAACATGGAGAAACGCCCGATCGCCATCATGGGCGACGGCGGCTTCTGGCATAACGGTTTGATTACCGGAGTGGCCTCCAACCTGTTCAACAAAGGCGACGGCGTGTTGATCGTCATGCAGAACGGCTACGCCTCCGCCACCGGCCAGCAATACATCCCGTCGAGCACCACGAGTCGCGATGGCCCCACCCCCGGCGTCGATATCGAGCAGACGCTGCGCTCCATGGGCGTGAAATGGCTGCGCACGGTGCGCACCTATTCCGTCAGCGTGATGGTGAAAACGCTGAAGGAGGCGATGCGCACCGCCGAAAAGGGCTTGAAAGTCATCATCGCCGACGGCGAATGCCAGCTGGCACGCCAGCGCCGTGTGCGCGCCGAGGACGCGGTCAAGCTCAAGGAAGGCAAGCGCGTCACGCGCACGCGCTACGGCGTCGATGACGAGATCTGCACCGGCGACCATTCCTGCATCAGGCTGTCGGGCTGCCCGTCGCTAACGGTGAAGCCCTCACCCGATCCGCTGCGCAGCGATCCGGTGGTCACCGTGATCGACAGTTGCGTCGGCTGCGGGCTGTGCGGCGAGGTCGCGCACGCCGCCGTGCTTTGCCCGTCTTTCTACCGCGCCGAAATCGTGCGCAACCCAACCTGGCGCGACCGCGCGCTGTTTCGCTTCCGGCAGACCGTGATTGGCTGGCTCGGCGGCTATAACGCAAGGGCTGCGGCGTGAGCGCAACCCGCCCTCTCACTTTGCTGATCGCCGCGCTCGGCGGCGAAGGTGGCGGCGTGCTGACCAACTGGATCGTATCGGCGGCGGCAGACGCCGGCTTTCCGGTGCAATCGACCTCGATTCCCGGCGTCGCCCAGCGCACCGGCGCCACCACTTACTACATCGAGATCTTGCCGGTGCCGGCGCGCGATTTGCGCGGCAAGCGGCCGGTTCTGGCGCTGACCCCCGGCGTCGGCGACATCGATATCGCGGTGGCGAGCGAGCTCCTGGAAGCAGGCCGCACCGTGGCGAATGGCTTCGTCACGCCCGAGCGTACGCATCTCATCGGTTCGACCAGCCGCTTCTATGCCATGGACGAAAAGATCGCCATGGGCGACGGCCGCTTCGACCAGGATAGGCTCATCAAGATCATCAAGGATCATGCGCGCGACGCGCTGCTGATCGACATGGACCAACTTGCCAAGCAAAGCGGCTCGATCATCAATGCGGTGATGCTCGGTGCCATTGCCGGCAGCGGGCGCTTGCCGCTGACGGCCGAGCAGTTGGAAGCGGCCATCCGTGCCGACGGCAAATCGGTGGACAGCAATCTGCGCGGCTTCCATGCCGGGCTCGAAGCCGCGCGCGCCAAAGCAAAGCCGGCGAAAGCCGCGGACAATAAGAAGCGCGCCGCCGCCCGGCTTGAGGCGCTCGAAAACGAAATCGCGCAGAAATTTCCTGCCGCCGCGCAGGCCACCGCGATCGAAGGCGTGCGCCGGCTCACCGCCTATCAAAGCGACGCCTACGCGCGGCTCTACCTCGACCGGCTGGTAGCCATCGTCAAGGCCGACGACGCGAGCGGCGCGCACGGAAAGCTCCTGAAGGAAGTCGCCCGCCACCTCGCCGTCCGCATGTCCTACGAAGACGTCGTGCGCGTCGCCCAGGCCAAGATCGAGCCGGAGCGCTTCCGCCGCATCGCGCGCGAGGAATTGCGCGTGAAGGACGAGCCCTATTCGGTGCACGACTTCCTCAAGCCCGGCATCGAAGAACTCACCCAATTGCTACCGCCGTTCCTGGCGCGGCCGATCCTGCGCTATGCCGAACGCAAAGGCTGGCTCGGCCGCGTCTATTTCGGCATGGAGATCAACGCCACCTCGATCAGCGGCTATCTGCGGTTCCTGATGCTGGCCAAGCTGCGCAGCGTTCGCCCCTACGGTATCCGCTATGCGCAGGAGCAGAAGCAGATCGAGTCGTGGCTGGCCTTGATCGTCCAGGCGGCGCGGCGCTCTCCCGAATTCGCGCTGGAGATCGCCGAATGCGCGCGCCTGATTAAAGGCTATGGCGACACCCATGCGCGCGGCCTCGCCAATTACCGCGCCATCGAGGCGCGCGTGATCCGTCCAGCGCTGGCGGGCAATATCCCACTCGAACGCGCCGCCGATGCCGTCGCCTCGGCGCGCACGGCGGCGCTGCTCGATCCCGACGGTGAAGGGCTGACGAAATGTCTGAGCGAGGTCGAGAGCCAAACCGGCCTGCCGATGGCGGCGGAGTAAAGCGGGTTCGTCCTGAGCGGCGGATATATCGCGTTGTCAGCCCCGACCCCGTCGCGTAAAAGACGCCCCACAACAAGCAACAAGGCGTCCGCCGTTTGCGGTCTGGCGCCAAAAGGGCGGAACGCATGGCCGTTACACCAACCGGGCGCGAACGGGCCCCGATTGCCGCCGAAGGTTTCCTGCGCGCACTGGCCGATCACGGCATCGATTATTTCTTCTGCAATCCGGGCACGGATTTCCCGCCGATTGTGGAAGCCATCGCTCGCGCCAAAAAGACCAATGCCAAAGTTCCCAAGCCGGTGCTGGTGCCGCATGAGAACCTCGCGGTCGCCATGGCGCACGGCGCCTATCTGATGAACGGTCGCCCGCAGGCAGTGATGGTGCATGTCAATGTCGGCACCGGAAACACGGTCAACAATCTCACTAATCTCTCGCGCGACCGCGTACCGCTGATCCTCGCCGCTGGTGGATCCCCGATTACCGAAAAGGGCTCGTTCGGCTCGCGCTCGCGGCCGATCCATTGGGCGCAGGAAATGTTCGACCAGGCCGGCATGGTGCGCGAGCTGGTGAAGTGGGATTACGAATTGCGCGTGCCCGGCCAGATCGGCGATGTGGTCGCGCGCTCGGTGGAAGTGGCGATGGCGCATCCGCGCGGGCCGGTCTACATGGTGCTGCCGCGCGAGCCGCTGTCGGCGTCGCTGCCCGATCCGATCGCGCCCATGACGCCGCGACCACAGGCGGCGGCGACGCATCCCGACCCGGCGGCCATTGCGACACTCGCCGAATGGCTGGCGGCGGCCGAGCGCCCGCTGATCATCGCCGCCACCCTTCCCGCCGACGCCGTGCCGGTGCTTGCCGCTCTCGCCGAGCGCTGCGCGGTTCCCGTCGTCACGCACAATCCGCGCAGTGTCTGCCTGCCGTCGAGTCACCCGATGCATTTCGGTTTCGAGCCGGGTCCGTTGCTGGCGGACGCCGATCTGGTGATCGTGCTGGAATCGGACGTGCCATGGATTCCGAGCCTGCAACATCCACCCGACGGCTGCCGCGTCGCGCATGTCGGTGAGGATCCGTTCTACGTGCGCTATCCCATGCGTTCCTTCCCCAGCGATCTCGCCGTACAGGCCGGCGCCCGCAACGCGCTGCAGGCCTTGGCCGCCGCGGTCACGCCACATCTGCCGCCGGCGCAAGCGCGCATCACGGCCCGACGCGCCCGCCTTGCCGAACGCATGGGAAAGCGGCACGCGGACTTGGCCAAGCAATCCGCCGCCGGCGCCACCATTTCGCCGGAATATCTCTCGCGCGCAATCGGCGAGGCGGTCGGCGCAGACGCCATCATCGTCAACGAATATCCACTGCGAGCCGACCATTGCGCGCGCGAAAAACCCGGCACGCTGTTCGCGCTCGGCCCCGCCGGCGGACTCGGCTGGGGCTTGGGCGCCGCGCTCGGCGCCAAGCTCGCTTCGCCCGACGCATTCGTCGTCGCGACTCTTGGCGACGGCGCCTACATGTTCTCCAATCCGATGGTCGGTCATTGGGTGGCCGCCAAGCACGAACTGCCGATCCTCACCATCGTTTTCAATAACAGCCGCTACGGCGCGGTGCGGCGCGCGACCCTGTCGATGTTCAAAGACGGCGTCGCCGGCGAGGACGACGGCCGCACGCTCGCCGATCTCGATCCGGCACCGCCCTACGAGACGATGGCGAAGGCGCAAGGCGCGCACGCCGAGCGTGTCGAAAAGCCCGCCGACCTGCCCGCGGCGCTCGCGCGCGCGCGCGACGTCGTCGTCAATGAGCGCCGCCAGGCGCTGCTTAACGTCATCACGCCTTACTGAGACTGCAGCGACGAAAGCCCCACGGAGGAAGTATGCGCATCGATGCCTACACCCATTTCATTCCTCAGGCCCTTTTCGACAAGCTAGTGGAGAGCGGCTATCCCGACATCGGCAAGCGCATGCGGAGCATTCCCTGCATCCACGATCTCGACGCGCGCAAAAAAGTGGTCGAAACGTTCGACGATTACGCGCAAATCCTGTCGTACCCGATGCCGCCGCTGGAATTGCTGGCAAAGGGCGCCCAGATCGAGGAATACGCCAAGGCGACCAATGACGGATTTGCCGACATCTGCGCCAAAAACCCCAGGCATTTTCCAGGCTGGGTGGCGGAGGCGCCGATCGGCGGCCCCGACGCCGGCGTAAGAGAGTGCGAACGGGCGATCAAGAACGGCGCGCTCGGCGTGCAGATCCACACCAACATCGCCGGCAAGCCGCTCGACGATCCGGCTTTCGAGCCGTTCTTCGAGACCATGAACAAGCTCAACAAGCCGGTCTGGCTGCACCCGGCACGCGGGGCCAATTTCCCCGACTACCAGAGCGAGCAGAAATCGAAATACGAAATCTGGTGGACCTTCGGCTGGTCCTACGAAACCGCGGCGGCAATGGCACGGCTGGTATACTCCAAGGTCATGGACAAATATCCCAACCTGAAGATCATCACCCACCATTTCGGCGGCATCGTGCCGATGCTAGAAGGCCGCATCGGGCCCGGCAACGATCAGCTCGGCGCCCGCACCTCGGACGAAGACCTGAGCATCGTGCTCAAGAGCCTGAAGAAACGGCCGCTCGATTACTTCAAGCACGACTTCTACGCCGACACCGCGGTGTTCGGCGGCGAGCCGGCGACCCATTGCGGGCTTGCCTTCTATGACCTCGACAAGATCGTATTCGCCTCCGACTGCCCGTTCGATCCCGAGAAGGGCACCATGTATACGCGCGAGACGCTGCGCATCCTCGACGGAATCGAGATGCCGAAGGCCGACAAGGAGAAGATCTGGCACGGCAATCTCGAGCGGATCACCGGGGCGAAGCTGTCGAAGTAATTTATTCCGCCTCGTCCTGAGGAGCGCCCGCAGGGCGCGTCTCGAAGGACGTGGCGGCCCCATCCTCGAGACGCCCGCCTCGGCGGGCTCCTCAGGATGAAGGCCGGGAGAAACGCACAGCCTGCGCTGCTTTCCGGCGTGGAAGCCGCGCCTGCATCTGCTAACCTTCCCGCCCATGGCGCTCACGCATCCCATCGGCATGTCTGAGCCCGAGCCGCCACCGCAAGGCGACGGCAACGGGCGACCGAGCCCGATGCTGGAGCAATACATCGAGATCAAGACCGCCAATCCGGATTGCCTGCTATTCTACCGGATGGGCGACTTCTACGAGATGTTCTTCGACGACGCAGAAGTGGCCTCGCGCGCGCTCGGCATCGTGCTCACCAAGCGTGGCAAACATCAGGGCCGCGACATCCCGATGTGCGGCGTGCCGGTCGTGCGCGGCGATGAATATCTTCACCGCCTGATCGCGCTCGGCCATCGCGTCGCCGTCTGCGAGCAACTCGAGGATCCGGCCGAAGCGCGCAAACGCGGCTCAAAGAGCGTGGTGCGGCGCGACGTGGTGCGGTTGGTCACCCCCGGCACGCTCACCGAAGACACGCTGCTCGACGCCAAGCGCAACAATTATCTGCTCAGCGTTGCGCGCGCGCGCACCGGCGACGAAGAGGCGCGTTTTTCGCTCGCCTGGATCGACATCTCGACCGGCGAATTCCGCATCACCGAATGTGATCGGCTCTCGCTCTCCGCCGAGATCGCGCGGCTGGAGCCGAGTGAGATCATCGTCTCCGACGCGCTGTTCGGCGACGCCGATCTCGTCCAAATGTGGCGCGAGTTGCCGGCGGTGACCCCGCTCACCCGCGACGTGTTCGATGGCGCCACCGCCGAGCGGCGGCTAACCTCGTTCTTCGCGGTCGCCACCAGCGAGGCTTTCGGCGCGCTGTCGCGCCTTGAGCTGACCGCCGCGGCGGCCTGCGTCACCTACGTCGAGCGCACGCAGATCGGCAAGCATCCGCCGCTGTCGCCTCCCTTGCGCGAAAGCGCCGGCGCCACGATGGCGATCGACCAGGCGACGCGCGGCAATCTGGAGCTTGTGCGTACGCTTAGCGGCGAGCGGCGCGGGTCGCTGCTGGATTCGATCGACCGTACGGTGACCTCGGCCGGCTCGCGCCTGCTCGCGCAGCGCCTGTCGGCGCCGCTGACCGATCCACAAGCGATCAACGCGCGGCTCGACGCGGTTTCCACCTTTGTTGATGACAGCGCGGTTCGCATTGATACGCGCTCGCGACTGCAGGCGGCGCCCGATCTTGCGCGCGCGCTGTCACGTTTGGCCGTTGCCCGCGGCGGGCCGCGCGACCTCGCCGCCATCCGCGACGGCGTCCTCGCTGCCGCCGAGCTTGCCCGCGCCCTCGCCTCGCTCAAGGACACGCCAGCGGAAATCGACGAAGCCCTTAAAGCCTGCCGCAGCCCGGACGGCATGCTGGCGGCCGAACTGTCCGCCGCGCTCGCCGCCGAATTGCCCGCCTTCAAGCGCGACGGCGGCTTTGTGCGCGAGGGCTACGACGCGGCGCTCGACGAGACGCGGGCGTTGCGCGACGAAGCCCGCCGCGTGGTTGCCGCACTGCAGGCGCGCTACGCCGACGAGACTGGCGTGCGCGGCTTGAAGATCCGCCACAACAATGCGCTCGGTTATTTCGTCGAGGTCACCGCCCAGCACGGCGATAAATTGATGGTGGCGGCGCTGAACGCCACCTTCATCCACCGCCAGACGCTGGCAGGCCAAGTGCGCTTCACCACCACTGAATTAGGCGAACTGGAGGCGAAGATCGCAAGCTCGGCCGAGCGCGCGCTCGGGCTGGAGTTGGAGATATTCGAGCGGCTCGTCGCCAGCGTGATCGCGCAGACCGCGCCGCTTAAACAATGTGCCGAAGCGATGGCCGCGCTCGATGTCGCCAGCGCGCTTGCCGCGCTCGCCGCCGAGCGCGACTACGCCCGCCCGCAGGTCGATGACGGCCTCGGCTTCGTTATCGAGGGCGGCCGCCATCCGGTGGTCGAGCAGGCATTGTCGCGCGACGGTACGCCCTTCGTCGCCAATGATTGCGATCTGTCGCCGCCGAAAGATACGGACGACGGCCGCATCTGGCTGCTCACCGGCCCCAACATGGCGGGCAAATCCACCTTCCTGCGGCAGAACGCGCTGATCGCGATCCTGGCGCAGATGGGTTCCTTCGTGCCGGCGCGCCATGCGCAGATCGGCGCGGTCGACCGGCTATTCTCGCGCGTCGGCGCCGCCGACGATCTGGCGCGCGGGCGCTCGACCTTCATGGTGGAGATGGTGGAGACCGCCGCCATCCTCAATCAGGCGGGCGCCCGCTCGCTGGTCATCCTCGACGAGATCGGCCGCGGCACCGCGACCTTCGACGGGCTGTCGATTGCCTGGGCGACCGTCGAGCATCTGCACGAGGTCAACAAATGCCGGGCGCTGTTCGCCACGCATTTCCATGAGTTGACGGCCCTCGCCGCTCGTCTCAACCGGCTGCACAACGCGACGGCGCGGGTGAAGGAATGGCAGGGCGACGTCGTGTTCCTGCACGAGGTGGTGCCGGGCGCCGCCGACCGTTCCTACGGCATCCAGGTCGCCAAGCTTGCGGGCCTGCCGGCAAGCGTGATCGAGCGCGCCAAGGCGGTGCTGGCCAAGCTCGAGCAGGAAGACCGCGCCGCGCCCAAGGGCTTCGAGGACCTGCCGCTGTTCGCGGCGCCCGCGATCCCCGTCAAGCCGATGCAGGATGACGCGCTCGACTTGATGGCCGCCGCCATTGCCGCGCTCAATCCCGACGAAATGTCGCCGCGCGAAGCGATGGAAGCGCTCTATACGCTGAAGGCAAAATTGGCGCAGACGAGCAAAAAGGCATGATGAACGTCGCCGACAGAAAACATGCCAAGGCGCCGGCCGAGGCGCGCGCCTGGCTTGAAAGCTTCGAAGCCGCGTTGCGGTCGCCGGACGCGTCGGCGGCAGCTGCGATGTTCCTGCCAGACGGGCTCTGGCGCGACGTGCTGGCCTTTACCTGGAATATCCAGACCATGGCCGGCCGCGCGGCGATCGAGACGACATTGCGCGAGACTTTGGCGCGGACGCAACCGAGAAATTTCTCGTTTCCAGCAGAGCGAACGCCGCCGCGCTGGGTGTCCCGCGCCGGCATCGAAACGATCGAAGCGATCTTCGCCTTCGAGACCGCCTTCGGCCCCGGCAACGGCGTGCTGCGGCTTGTTGCCGACCCGCAAGCGCCGGCACAGCTTTGTGCCTGGACTCTCAACACGAATCTGCACGAGCTCAGAGGCTACGAAGAGGAGTTCAAGAGGCGCGCGGAGCCCGACTCGACCCGCGACTTCGGCGCCGCCAACTGGTCCGACCGCCTCACCGCGCAGCGCAGTTTCACCGATCGCGATCCCGCCGTCCTCGTGGTCGGCGGCGGCCAGGCCGGACTTTCCATCGCCGCGCGGCTGCAGCAACTTGGCGTCGACACGCTGATTATCGACCGCCATGAGCGCGTCGGTGACAACTGGCGCAAGCGCTACCATTCGCTGACGCTGCACAACGAGGTGCACGTCAACCACCTGCCCTATCTGCCGTTCCCGCCGACCTTTCCGGTCTACATCCCAAAAGACAAACTGGCGAACTGGTTCGAGTTCTATGTCGAAGCCATGGAGCTGAATTTCTGGACCGGCACCGCGCTCGCCGCCGGCGGCTACGACGATGCGCGCAAGCAATGGAACGTGACGCTCAAGCGTAGCGATGGCAGCGAGCGTGAGATGCATCCGCGCCATTTGATCTTCGCGACCGGCGTCAGCAGCATTCCCGCCACGCCCGATCTGCCGGGACTTGATGACTTCAACGGCCCCGTCGTGCATTCCGGCGATTTCAAGCACGCCGAGCATTGGAAGGGCCGCAAGGCGCTGGTGCTGGGCAGCGGTACCAGCGGCCATGACGTCGCACAGGAACTCAACGCGCATGGCGCCGACGTGACCATCATCCAGCGCGGCAAGACTTATGTGGTGAGCCTGAAGGAAGCGCAAAGCGTCTACGCCATCTATTCCGAGGGCATCCCATTCGACGACTGCGATCTGCTAGCGACCTCGTTTCCCTATCCGGTGCTGCAACGCGCCTACCAGCTCTCCACCACCGAGGGCAAAATGGTCGACCGCAAGCTGATCAGGGCGCTTGAAACACGCGGCTTTAAGATCTGGTACGGCGAGGACGAGACCGGCTTCCAGATGATGTATCTGCGCTACGGCGGCGGCTATTATTTCAACGTCGGTTGCTCCGAGTTGATCATCGCCGGCAAGGTCAAGCTGCTGCAGTTCGCCGATATCGATCGCTTTGTCGCGGACGGCGCGCGGCTGCGCGACGGCTCGGTGGTGCGGGCGGAACTCCTGGTGCTGGCAACCGGCTACAAGAACCAGCAGGACACCGTGCGCGCCTATCTCGGCGACGAAATCGCCGACAAGATCGGCCTGGTCTGGGGCTTCGACGAAGGCGGCGAATTGCGCAACATGTGGAAGCGCACTGCACAGGAAGGCCTCTGGTTCACCGCCGGGAGTCTCTGCGCAATGCCGCATCTTCTCGCGCTATCTGGCGATCCAGATCAAGGCGCTGGAAGAAGGCCTCGTAGACTAGGCCCGGTCGCGCAGCCAGAATCGCTGCTATGGTCGGACAATGACCACCGGCCGCTCAAAGAAACGAAAAGTCTTGTACAGCCTGGCGACGATTTTCGTCGTCTACGGCGTACTTGCCTACATTCTGCTTCCGCTGGCCTGGACTCACTACGAGCATCAAAAAGGGCTGGCGAATTTTCCGATGGTGACGCGAACCGCGCAAGGAATTCCCGGCGATCCGATCAATGTCGGTCTGGTCGGAGCGAAAGATGACGTCTTGTGCGCCATGCACGCAGCCGCCTGGTATCCAGCCGATCCGATCACACTGCGTTCGAGTTTGGAGATCATCGGCAGCGTCGTGCTGGACCGCCCCTATCGCGACGCGCCGGTCAGCAAACTTTTCTACCTCGGTCGGCGTGAGGATTTGGCCTTTGAAAAACTCGACGGCAGGAGCGCGGACCGGCGCTACCATGTGCGGATTTGGGAGGCCATCAAGAGCGGCCAAGAAGGCCGGCCAGTATGGGTCGGAGCCGTGACGTATGACCGCGATGTGGGCTTAAGTCACTATACCGGTCAGGTCACTCATCACATTGCACCCGATATCGATGCCGAGCGTGACGGTCTTATCAATGATCTCAGAGCCGTGAAGACTGTTTTGGCGATCTATGAGGTGACCGGCGTCGGCCCAACCCTTAACGGGCGAAATGGAGAGGACGATCGATATTACACCGATGGCGAAATAAAAATCGCCCGGCTCGTGGCCGGCTGCAATTCGAAATCGCAAACGGCCGTCGTGCTGGACAATCCACCGCTGGTGAAGCTGAAAAACGAAGCCTGGCAGCCGATCTCCGCTTTGTTAAAGCTCGCTGACGACGCGCGACCAGAGAAATGATCTTGAAGAAAGGTAGGCGCGCAGCAGGCGCCGCGCGTTGCACTGGCACGTCAGGTGATGCTTTGCCGCGACTTTATCCGAATGGTCATTCTGGCCGCCTGACTGCAGAGTGGCGCGCCGCGTCACACCGCGATGCCGTGGCGGCGCGCCAGCAGCACGCCCATGCCCCAGCCGACCGAGGTACAGAGCGCCAGCGTTAGTCCGATCGCAGCGCCAAGCGGCATCGCGGAAAAATGCAGGACCACGCAGGCAAAGCCAAAGCCGACCAGACCGAGCACGCCGTTGGCGAGGATCGCGGCGGTCGGTTTGCCGCCGATACGCCGGTGCAGGATCAGAACCAGGCTGATCAAGATGATGGGAAACACCGCGAGAATGCCGCTGCCCGCGGGCCCAATCTGGAAACTCACCGACACCACGAAACCCACAAGCATCGCCACCAGCAAAGCGCGCAGCGCCAGATCGTACCAATAAGTGCGCACCGCCGGGATCGGCACATGGCGCAGCGGCCGCGCCAGCACGATGCACGTGCCGAGCACCACGACATTGGCGAGAAACGCCGAGGTCACCGTCCACGGCACGAGTTGGATCACCCAGGCAATCGTGATCCAAACCGTAAGCGCGATTGGAAGGCTGACGGCAAGCGACCGCTTTTGCGCCAGCAGTGCATACGTCAGAGCGAAGATGACGTTGTTCATGTTGATAGCGAGGCTGTTGACCGCGCTTTGCGCGATGAACGACGCGCCGTGATCGAGCGCAAGGAAAACATAGACCGGGCCGGCGCCGAGCGGCAGCGTCGCCACTAGGCCGGCGACCAGCGGGCCGGCGCGCTCAGCGGCAAGCGTCGCCACCACCACGACACCGGCGGTGACGGCCATTTTGACGATAAGGGTGAGCACGAAATAAAGGTCGGGGGGCATTTGCTCTTCTCCCTCTCCCCGCGTTGCGGGGAGAGGTAAAGCCATCGCTAAACCTTCGCTAGCGTTACAGCAACCGGCGGCCCCGCTTTGATCGTCTGGTACACCACACAATAGCGTTCGGTGAGCTTGAGCAACTGGTCGAGTTTGTCCTGCGGCGCGTCAGTATCGAGGTCGAAGCGCAGGCGAATTTCGCGGAAGCCCACGGCTGCGTCCTTGGCAACGCCGAGCGTGCCGCGGAAATCGAGCTCGCCTTCCGCCGACACCGCGCCCGACTTAAGCGGAATATCGAGCGCGGTCGCAACGGCTTTGACGGTGACGCCGGCGCAGGCGACCAGCGCTTCCAGCAGCATGTCGCCGGAACACAGTTCGAGACCGGAGCCGCCGGTCGCCGGATGCAGGCCCGCTGCCGCAAGCTGACGGCCGGTCTCCAGCTTGCAGGCGATATTAGTATCGTCGAGCGTGCCTTTGGCTTTCAAGGTGACGACCGCCGCTTTTGGATCGTCTTTGTAGCGTTGCTTGATCGGCGCCTGCATGGCACGCAATTCATTGCCTTCCATCTAAAGTCTCCATTCCCAACCGTCATTGCGGGCCGCGTGCCTAGCACGCGAGCCCGAAAGCCGGATTTCAAAACTATGTGTTCTTGACTGGAATAAAAGTTACGCCGGCGTCAGCACAACACGCCCGACGATCTTGCCGGCGCGCAATTCGTTGTGCACGGCGTTGACGTCTTCCAGCGGCCGCGTTGTCACCGGCACATCCGGCAATCCGGTGCGGCGCACCAACTCCATCAACTCGGCCATTTCCGGAATGCTGCCGACATAAGAGCCCTGAATGGTGAGCGCGCGCATCGGGATCGGCGGCAGCGACACGGTGAGATCGCCGCCGTAGAGGCCGACGATAACATATTTGCCGCCTTTGGTGAGGCTGTCATAGCCGAGCCGCGCGGATTGCGAGGATCCGACCAGATCGATCACCGCCCAGGCGCCGCCTTTGGTCAGTTTTTTGATTTGGTCCACCGCGTCGGCGGCCTTGCCGTCGACCACGGCAACGGCACCGCCCTTTTTTGCGGCCTCGCGCTTAGCCACATCGATGTCGACCACGATAGCCGAGTGGCCGCCCATCTTTTGATGCAGAGCCAGACACATCAGGCCAAGGCCGCCGGCGCCGATGATCACCGTCGGCTCGGTCGCCAGCGTCGTTACTTTCTTCAACGCGCCATAAGTGGTGACGCCGGAACAAGCGAGCGGCGCCGTGCGCGCGGGATCCAGGTCGCCGATGTCGAACAGATAGCGCGGATGCGGCACCAGCATGTAGTCGGCATAGCCACCATTGCTGAACACGCCAAGGCTGCGCATAGCCATACAGAGGTTATCCTCGTTGCGCAGGCACGGGCCGCAAGTGCCGCAGCCGATCCACGGATCGGCCAGCATGCGGGCGCCAACTTTGACACCCTTGGCGTCGGGACCGCAGGCAACCACTTCGCCGACATTCTCATGACCGAGCGTCACCGGCAGCTTCATGCCGCGGTCTTCGAGGCTCATCTTCTTGCCGCCGCCGAGATCGAACCAGCCGTCGGCCAGATGCAGGTCGCTGTGGCAGACGCCGGCGGCCAGGACCTTGAGCAGCACTTCGCTACCTTTGGGTTCCGGCGTCGGCGCCTGGTTGTATTGCAACGGCTGGCCGCAGACGCAGACCTGGAACATGCGCATTGAATTTCCTCCCGGCTTTGGTTTGGCAGAATACCCCGGCCGACCCCAGTGTCACCACAGCCCCGGGAGAGTTGTTATTTGCAGCGCATTTGATGGGCAAAGGGTTCCAAAATCCCAAAAATGCTGCGCCGCCCAAATTATCTTATGCGGCAGGCGGTGACTTCCGCGCCCGCCTCCGCTATCCGGATGCCCCATGGCTTCGCTTGCCCTCGAAACCGGCCCGCGCGCGGCGACCGAGCATCCGGCCCGCAGCGCCGGCGACCTGATCGACGCCCGTGCCGTCACCGCGGACCTTGAAGACCTCGCCAAGTCGGTCACGGGCGGGGAGCGCGAGTTGCGTACGGCGCTGGCGCAGCGGCTGAAGCGGGCGCTCATCGACGGCCGCGCCAAGGCCGAGCAATTGCTGCTCAAGGACCGCCACGGCCGCCGCTGCGCCGAGCGGCTGTGCCGGCTGGAAGACGAGATCATCCGCATCCTGTTCGATTTCGTGCGCACGCATCTCTACCCTTCGCAAAACCCGTCGGAAGCCGAGCACATGGCGATCGTCGCCACCGGCGGCTACGGCCGCGGCCTGCAGGCGCCCGGCTCCGACATCGATCTGCTGTTCGTGCTGCCCTACAAGCAGACCGCCTGGGGCGAGCAGGTCGCCGAAGCCATCCTTTATTGCTTGTGGGACACCGGGCTGAAGGTCGGCCACGCCACCCGCTCTGTCAATGAATGCATCCGGCAGGCGAAAGCGGACATGACCATCCGCACCGCGGTTCTCGAATCGCGTTTTCTGCTCGGCGACCGCAGCCTGTTCGACGAGCTGCAGACGCGTTTCGACAGCGAAGTGGTGCGCAACACCGCCGTCGAATTCGTCGCCGCCAAGCTCGCCGAGCGCGAAGAACGCATTCGCCGGGCCGGCCAATCGCGCTATTTGGTCGAGCCGAACGTGAAGGACGGCAAAGGCGGCTTGCGCGATTTGCACACGCTGTTCTGGATCGCCAAATATGTCTACCGCGTGCGCGAGCCGGACGAGCTGATCAAGCGCGGCGTATTCGACAAGCAGGAATATCTGCGCTTCCGCCGCTGCGAGGATTTCCTCTGGTCGGTACGCTGCCACATGCATTTCATCACCGGCCGCGCCGAGGAGCGGCTGTCATTCGACATGCAGCGCGAGATCGCGGTGCGGCTCGGCTACACCGAGCACCCGGGCCTGAAAGACGTCGAGCGCTTCATGAAGCACTACTTCCTGATCGCCAAAGACGTCGGCGATCTGACCGCCATCCTCAGCGCGGAGCTGGAGGACAGTCACGCCAAGAGCGTGCCGGTCTTGAGCCGCCTGATGGCGCGTTTCCGCCCCGTGCGGCGGCGCGAGCTCGCCGACAGCAAAGATTTCACCGTTGACAACAACCGCATCCGGCTTGCCAACGCCGCCGTCTTCAAGCGCGACCCGGTCAATCTGATCCGCATTTTCCATCTGGCGCAGAAATACAATCTGGCGTTCCACCCCGACGCCATGCGCGCCATTACCCGTTCGCTCAACCTCGTCGACGCCAAGCTGCGCGCCAATGAGGAAGCCAACGCTTTGTTCCTGGAGATCCTCACCTCCAAGAACGACCCGGAAACCGTGCTGCGGCGGATGAACGAATCCGGCGTGCTCGGCCAGTTCGTGCGCGCCTTCGGCAAGATCGTGGCGATGATGCAGTTCAACATGTATCACCACTACACCGTGGACGAACACCTGCTGCGCTGCATCGGCGTGCTGGCGGAAATCGAGCACGGCAGTAACAAAGAGATGACGCTGGCCAATGAGCTGATCCACAAGATCCGCCCAGCCAACCGCAAAGTGCTCTACGTCACGATGTTCCTGCACGACATCGCCAAGGGCCGCATCGAGGACCATTCCATCGCCGGCGCCCGCGTGGCGCGGCGGCTCTGTCCGCGGCTCGGATTTTCCCCGGCCGATGTCGACACCATCGCCTGGCTGATCGAAAATCACCTCGTGATGTCGAGCGTGGCGCAGTCGCGCGATCTCTCAGACCGCAAGACCATCGAAAATTTCGCCGCCATCGCGCAGTCGGCCGAGCGGCTCAAGCTCTTGACCATCCTGACCACCGCCGACATCCGCGCGGTCGGTCCGGGCGTGTGGAACGGCTGGAAGGCGCAACTCTTGCGCACGCTTTATTACGAGACCGAGCCGGTGCTCACCGGCGGCTTCTCCGAGGTCAACCGCGCCCAGCGCGTCGCCATGGCGCAGGATGAATTCCGCGCCTCGCTCAAAGGCTGGCCCGACCAGAAGCTCGAGGCTTATATCGGCCGGCTCTATCCGGCCTACTGGCTGAAAGTGGATCTGCCGCACAAGCTGGTGCACGCGACGTTCGTGGCCGAGGCCGAAGAAGCCGGCAAGACGCTCGCCACCACCGTTGGGTTCGACGCCGCACGCGCCGTGACCGAATTGACCGTGCTTGCGCCCGACCATCCCTGGCTATTGTCGATCATCGCCGGCGCCTGCGCCATGGCCGGCGCCAATATCGTCGACGCGCAGATCTACACCACCACCGACGGGCGCGCGCTCGACACCATCTCACTCACGCGCGAATTCGAGCGCGACGAGGACGAGGAACGGCGTGCCGCCCGCATCGCCGACTCGATCGAAAAGGCGCTGCGCGGCGAGTTGCGGCTGCCCGACGTGGTGGCCAAGCGCAGCCCCCCCAAGGGCCGCATCAAGGCTTTCGCACTCGAGCCTTCCGTCGCCATCAGCAATCAATGGTCGCACCGCTACACTATGATCGAGGTGACCGGGCTCGACCGCACCGGCCTGCTCTATGAGCTGACCGCGACGCTGTCCAAGCTCAACCTCAACATCGGCTCCGCCCACGTCGCCACCTTCGGCGAGCGGGTGGTGGACGTGTTCTATGTCACCGACCTGATGGGCGCGCAGATCACCTCGCCGACGCGGCAGGCCGCGATCAAGCGCGCGCTGATCGCGTTGTTTGCGGCGCCGGAGCAAAACGGCAAGACCGGCAAGTAAGCGGCCCGGCGTCGGCCACTATTGTCCCGCGAGCTTGGCTGCGTCGTCGCGAACGCTCGTATCGATGATCGACGCGATTGGCACGCCCTTCTTGAGGATGCCGGCCTTGATGAACAGCGCTTGCATCCATTCGAGGCGGTCCACCGGGATCGAGAGCGTCGGATCGATTTGCTTGGCGGCAATCGTCTGATCGGTGATGAATTCGGCGCGCTTGTCCTCGGGCTTGGCGTGCGTCATCTCATGCGCCACCTTGATTGTCTCCGCGCGATGGGTCGTGGCGTATTTATAGCCTTCCATTTCCGCCGCAACAAAGCGCACCAAGTCGTCGCGGCGCGCAGCCAGGACCTTGCTGGTCGTGGCCAGACATAGCCGGATGAATTTCGGCACGACGACGTTGGCCTGCATCAGCACGTGCAGGTTTTTCGGCATGACCGCCACGAACTCATTCGACACCACAGCGGCATCGGTGATTCCCGCGAGCAACGATTTGTAGCGGTCGAGGTCGGCGCCCTGCGTCGCAAACTTCACCTCGGCGTGAGGAATTTTTTCGGCGTCCAGCATACCGCGCACCAAAAGGTCGGGCAGCGAGCCGGGCGAGGAAATCGCGATTGTCCTGCCCTTGAGGTCCGCCGGCGTCTTGATCTCCGCCTTGGCCAAGACCACCTGCGGCATGCCGTGCCAGGTGCAGCCGACGATCTTTACGCCGGTGCCGCGCGCGCCCGCCACGATCGATTCTGCCGCGCCCATGTCGACACTGTCGATCTCGCCGGCAAGCAGCGCCTTCATCAGCGTCGAGCCGGACTTGATCTTCAGCAGTTCGACCTTCAGCCCGCGCTTGGCGGCAAAGCCGCCTTTGTCGACCATGGTGATGAAGCCGGCATCGCTCTTCGGCTCGAGAATTCCGTGCTTCCACACTTTCTCTTGTGCGTTGGCGGCAGTGAAGGCGCAGGCGATGAGTACGCCGCCGGCAAGCAGCGCGTTTTTGTAAGTGAACATGGACGTTCCTTTCCCCAAGTGATGGCGAGTGTAGCGGACACCGCGGAATATCCTAGATGCGGTACTCGCCGCCGCGCTTGCGACCCTGGTCGACGTTGAGAAAAAGCTGCTCCAACGCCGGCTTCTTCTTGATCAGGCCCTGCTCGTGCGAATAGCCAACCAAAGTTTCGAGCACCTTGCGGTTCTTGCCGGTCAGCCCGTATTCCCACGGGTCGGGACCGAGGATGCGCTCCTGTTCCTCCCACGCCGCGCGATACCAAGCGAGCGGCACGATGCGGGGGTTTGCCATGCGCTTCATGGCGAGCGCCTTGGCCTCGTTGAAAGCTCTGAACAGGCCGATGGCCAGCCACGGATGCTCGTCCGCCAGCGACTGACGGATGGCGAGCACGTGCATAATCGGGAAAATGCCGGTGCGCTGGTAATAAGCCATCTCCTCCGCCTTGTGATCGGGGAAGAGGCGCGCCACGCGCGGGTCATGCGCCAGGAACGGCTTGACCAGATCGGAATGAAGCACCGCGTCCAGCTCGCCTTCGGCCAGCATGGCGTCCACCGACTTGTCGTTCGGCAGGCAGGAATATTTGAGATCGGGCGGTAGCGCCACGTCGACGTCGTTCTCGATCTCGGCAACCCATTCGATCGAGTTCAGCGGCACGCCGTATTCGTGCTGAAGAATGCCGCGCATCCACAGGACGGCAGTGGTCATCAGCGTCTTCACGCCAACTTTGCGGCCCTTCAGGTCGGCGGGCTTGCTGATGCCCTTTCCTGTATTGACGAATATGAAGCCGTGGCGGAACCGACGATGCAGGAACACCGGAACAGCACGGAACGGCAAGTTGTTGTCGTGCGCCGCCAGAAAGGACGAGCCGGACAGCTCCGCCACGTCGAATTCGCCGTTGTTCAGGAAACGCCAATGGCGCGTCGCCGAATCCATGTCGGTGAGGATGGTAAGATCGACGCCGTCGACTTCCACCCTGCCCCTGATCAAAGGACGAACGATTTCGTAGTCGCCGCAAGCCAGCGTGAGACTCAGTTTCTTCGGCATCACAATTCCCCGATGAAAGCTCAATGACCGGTCGCCAGCGCCGCCAGTCGGCCAGGATCGTCCGGCAGGCGGTTGCCGCGCCAGACTACGTGCAGGTCCGGCCGCAGCAGCAGCAGATCGTAGCCGTAAATCTCGCGCGGATGCGCCTCCTCGATATCGAGCACGCGCAATGGCGCGCCGGTGCCGGCAAAGGCCAGCGCCAAGGGGCCGGCGTCGGCCTGCGTTCCGGCCAACCGCAGCAGCGTGTAGCCGTCGCCGATACGGTCGTGCAGCGCGCCGCCGTCGGCGAGCCAGAGATGCGGCAGACGCGCGCCGGGCCAGCTCGTCGGCTCGTAGGTCATGAAATTATGCGCCGGCCCGGCGCCCGCTTCCGGCCAGATGATCGGGGACCCGCTATAGCGGTAGCCAAGCTCGGCGCCGATCATTTCGTTGCTCTTGCGCTGCTCGACATCGGCGATGCGCGTCAGGTTGGCACGCGTTTCGGCGCCTTCCGGCGTGTCATCGTGGATATTCGGCCGGTACATCGCGCGCCAGGCGCGCCGCCCGCGCGAGGCAAAGCGCGAGGCATCGACATTGCGCGCACCGACCTGCCGCCGCTCGATCTCGTAGGATGCGAGCAGGCTCGGGCCGCCCCAGCCTTGCAGCGTGGCGGCAAGCTTCCATGCGAGATCGGTGGCATCACCGACGCCGCTGTTCATGCCGAGCCCGCCAGTTGGAATCACCAGATGCACGGCGTCGCCAGCGAGGAAAACACGGCCCGCGCCATAGCGGTCGGCCAGCAACAGGTTCTGCCGCCATGGCGCGCAAGACAGCATCTCATGGGACACAGGCATGCCGACGACCGTCTCGAAACTTGTCTTCATCGCCTCGTCGCTGTCGACCGTAGCATGCAAGGTGAAATGCCTGGTCGAATCCTGCACGATCAAAAACGAGTGTTGCGCGTCGGCGACGTGATAGTGGCGGCCCTTGCCGATCGGAATACGCTCAAACAGATCGTCGCAACGGAACAGCGCCTGACGGAATTGCATCAAGTTGGCTTCGCCCTCCAGCTTGATGCCGAGTTGCCGGCGCACGGCACTGGTGCCGCCATCGCAGCCGACGAGGTAGCAGCCGGTCAGTGTTGCATCGCCTTTTTCCGACTTGACCCGCGCGGTGACCGAGCCGGCGTCCTGCTCAAAGGATATGAACTCGCAACCGTAGCGCACATCGACGGCCGGCCTGCGCTCGGCGACCGATTTCAGGAGCGGCTCCAAGGTGTATTGCGAAATGAGTTGATAGGGCTCGAGCGGCAGCGAGCCGTCACGGCAGGCCGCAATCTGATCTTGCGCCTGCGCGACCGACGGGTAAGGCAAATGCAGCAGCGGCGGCTCGATGAGCGAGGTGACGATGAACACGTCCATCGGCGTCTCGCGCGGGAAGCCGGCAGCGCGGATGCTCCCGGCAATGCCGAGGCGGCGGTAAATCTCCATGGTGCGGGCATTGCACCGCTCCATCTTCGGCAGGAATTGCGGCGCTTCCTTTTGCTCCAGCAGGATGCAGCGCACCCCGCGCCGGCCGAGATCGATGGCGAGCGTCAAGCCGACGGGTCCGGCGCCGACAATGAGGACTTGCGTATCCAAGGGGGATTCCGCGCTGGGGATCGGCGCGAACCTATCACTTCGCCGGCTTTGGCAAAGCCCCTACCCGCCGAGGAACAGCCGGCTCACGTCCGGGTTGGCGAGCAAATCCTGGGTGCGGCCGGCGAGCGCCAATTTGCCGGAGACCAGCACATAACCGATGTCGGCGAACTCGAGGCCTTTCTTGGCGTTCTGCTCGACAATGACGATGGTCTTGCCCTCGTTATGCTGCAGGTCATGCAAAATTTCGAATACCGCGTCGATGAAGCGCGGTTCCAAGCCGATCGACGGCTCGTCCACCAGCAGGATCTGCGGATCCATCACCAGCGCGCGGCTGATCTCAAGCAGGCGCCGCTCGCCGCCCGACAACACCTTGGCCGGATGCTTACGGCGCGCCGCCAGCCGCGGATATTTATCGAACACCTTCTCGGCGGCGCGCTTGGCCTCCGCGGTCTGGTTCATCAAATAACCGCCCATCCACAAATTCTCTTCCACCGTCATGCCGGGGAACACCGACTTGTCCTGCAGGATGTAGGCGATGCCGCCGGAGCGCAGCTTCTCGTTCGACGTAAGTCCGGTCACGTCGAGACGCTTGCCGTCGCGCTCGGTCGCGATGGTTCCGGAATAGATATTGGTAAAGCCGAAAATGGAATGCAGCACCGTCGATTTGCCGGCGCCGTTCGGGCCGATCAGGCAGAGCGCCTGCTTGTGACCGACGCGCAGACTAAGCCCGTGCAGGATTTCCATCTGCCCGTAGCCGGCGTGCAAGTCGTCGATGCGCAGATGCGGGGCGCCGCCGACCAGCGCGTCGAGTTCCTCGACGCCGACGTCCTGCGCCATCGCCTCGGCCTGGCGGGCGACTTCTTCCACCGAAATGGCCGGCGCGACGCCGCCGTGATAGCCGCCGGCCGCAGGCTGCAGGCTCGCCATCAGGTCGCCCCCAGATAGGCGTCGATGACGCGCTGGTCGCGCTGGATTTCGCCGGGCTCGCCTTCCGCCAATAATTCGCCATGCGCCATGCAGTAGATCTTGCTGGCCGTATTCATGATCACGCGCATATTGTGCTCGATGATGAACAGCGTGATGCCGAATTCCGTGTTGGCGCGCTGCAGGCGGTCGAGCAGGCCGTTGATCAGCGTCGGATTGATGCCGGCGGTCGGCTCGTCGAGCAGCAGCACGCTCGGCTCGTTCATCAGCGCCATGGCGAATTCCAGGAGCTTCTGCTGGCCGAACGACAGGCTGCCCGCGCGCAGATAGCGCTTTTCGTAGAGCCCGACGAAAGCGAGTAAGTGCTCCGCCTTTTCGGCCACCTCGCCGTCTTCCGACGCGAACATGTCGAGAAAGCCCGCCTTGCGGTGCGGGATCGAGATCAGCATGTTCTGCATGCAGTCCATCTTGCCGTAGATGCGGGTGGCCTGAAACGTGCGCAGCAGGCCGAGCCGCGCGATCTCCTGCACGCGCAACTGGGAAATTTCCTGGCCCTCAAAGCGGATCGAGCCGGAATCGATCGGGTGATAGCCGACGATGGAATTAAACAGCGTGGTCTTGCCGGAGCCGTTGGGGCCGATCAGGCCGGTGACGCCGCCGCGCTCGACCTTCAGCGAGACCGCGTGATTGGCGACGACGCCGCCGTAGGATTTGGTCACGTTGTCGAGCGCGATGATGGTGTCGCTCATTCGGCGCCCCCCGGATGCGGCGCCAGCTCGGCTTCGAGCGCAGCCTCGGGCTCGCGCTTGGCTGCGCCTCTCGGCGCAAACCACTTTGGATATTTTTCACCAATCCAGCCGACGATGCCTTGCTGGAAGTAGACGATAGTGACGACGATCAGCAGCCCCAGCGCGATGAACTGCCAGCCGAGGAAGTAGGCCCAGGTCACTTCTTTGACCACGTGGAAGATGAGCGCGCCGATCACCGGCCCCCACAGCGTGCCCTTGCCGCCGAGCAGCACCATGACGACCATATAGAGGTTGAACGTCGTCGTCGGGAAAGCGATGTCGCGCGGCTCGATGAAGCCGGTCATGTTGCCGAAGATCGCCCCGGCAACCCCTAGGAAAACCGCCGAGATCGCCCAGGCCGTGCGCTTGTAGCGGCGGGTGTGAATACCCATCGCCTCGGCCTTTTCCTCGTCGTCACGGATGGCGTTAAGCGCCAGGCCGAAATTCGTCGAGTAGAGCCAGCGCAGGAACACAAGCAGACTGAACGCCAGCGCGAAAAACAGAAAATAGAAGAAGATCTTTTGCGTGTGCGGCCCGGCCGGAAAGACCGGCATGGAAATGCCGGCGGCGGCGCCGACCCACTCCCACGAAGAGATCAGTTCGGCCGCGGCAATGGCGAGGCCAAGCGTGCCGATCGCGAAATAAGGCCCGCGGAGGCCGAAGACGATCCAGCCGGCGGCAACGGCGAGTACGGCGGCGCCGGCGGCGGCGGCGGCGGTGCCGAGCGCAAAGCCGGTGAAGTATTGCGCGTTGGTGAACACGATATGGGTGGTGCGGGCGCCCGAGGTGTACATGCCCACGTCGTAATAAAGCCCGATCTGCACCACGGCGCAGATGTACATGCCGGCGCCGAAGAAGAAGATGTTGCCGAGCGAGTTGTAGCCCATCTGCCCGCCGAGGATGTCCCAGGTGGAGGCAAACAGAATCATCAGCCAGAGCAGCGCGATTTCGTTGCTGTAGTCGGGCAACAGAAACGGCGCGAGCAGCCCGGCCGCGAGAATCAGCAAAAATGGCAGTTTTTGTCGGGAGGCAACGTTCATTGCACCGCCTGCCGTACACTCAAATATTGCCATTGCCGGTAGGCCAACACGCCCAGCAGCAGCAACACGATCAGCGCCTGCTGGAATTGGGCGCCCAGCAAGAAGCCGCCGAACTGCTCGAACACGCCCATGCCGAATCCCGCGGCAATAACGCCCGGCAAATTGCCGAAGCCGGCCGCGGTGACGATGACGAAAAGGCGGATCGAATAGGTGGTGCCGTAAAACGGCTGCACATTCCACACCAGCGCCACCAGCGCGCCGGCCGCGCCGCAGATCGCCGCGTTGAGGCAGAAGGTGAACGAATAGACCTTTTCGGTGTCGATGCCGAGCACGCGGGCGGCGCGCGCATCCTGCGCGGTGGCGCGGATAGCCTGCCCCATGCGGCTATTCTTCATGAACACGATCACCGCCAGCGCCAGGAGAACCGCCAGGACGAAACCGACGACACGGGTGGAAGGGACCGTGATCAGCCCGCCGGCGAATTGCCAGGTCGGCAAGCCGGAATGGGCCGATTGGGTATCCGGTCCAAACGCCAGGTTCAGGGTCTGCTGGATCACGATGGCGATGCCGAAGGTCGCGAGCAGCGAGGTGAAGAGATCGCGCGTGATGACCTTGCTGATCACCAGGCGATAGATGACCCAGCCAAACCCCCACAGCACAACGAAGGCGACCGGCACGCCGAGCAGCGCGTCGAAGCCATGGCGGCCGAGACTCCAGGTGATATAGCCGCCGAGCATGATGAAATCGCCTTGCGCCAGGTTCTTCACGTTCATCACGCCCCACACCAGCGCCAGACCATAGGCGGCGAGCGCGAAAATCGCGCCGATCAGGACGCCATCGATCAACAGGCCAATGTTCAGCATCGGCGCAGCCGTCAAAATCGAAAGATTGCCTAGAATATGGTCCATCGTGAACGCACTCGGCGCTGTGCAAATGATCGGAACAGGCGGCCCGATCGCGTTACGATCGGACAGGCCAGTTTCCAGGGAAGAAACGGGCGGCACTGCCGCCCGCTTCCACTGATCGTGCTCAGTACTGAGCTTCGCGCGGATAGTTTATTTTGGTCGCCGCGACGTTGGCCGGCCAAACGACATTGTATTTGCCGTGCTGAATTTGCCGCAGGATGATTTCCTTACCGGGATTGCTGCCATCCGGGGCAAACTTGATGTGGCCGTAAAAGGTCTCGAGATCGGACTTCATTAAGGACGCACGCAGCTTCTCCTTGTCGAGCGAATTAGCCCGCTTGAACGCATCCGCCCACACATAGACGGCCGCGGAAGCCTGCGCCGTCTGATAGGGCACGACCTTGTAGCCATAGGCCGCCTTGATCTGCGTGTTGTAGTTGGCCGCAGTCCCGAACAGCTTGTCGCCCGCCTTCATGGTCTCGTCCCACTGCGTGGGGCAGACGAAACCTTCGGCGACCTTCGAGAAATCCTGCGTGACCTTGGCGGATTCACAATGCGTAAGACCGACCAGCGGCACCTGGATCTGCAGCTCGCCCATCTGGCGGGCGGCCGTGGCGGCGCCCTTTTCGTGGCCGGAGACGACGAGCACGTCAGGCTTGAGCGCCTTCACCTTGGTCAGGAAGCCGGTGATGTCGTTCAAATCCGCCGGCATACGGTCGTCGATGGCCGCTTTCATCTTGTATTTCTTCATCGCGTCGACGACGCCTTGGCGCACGTCGAGCGAGAAGGCGTCATCCTGATAGATCATCGCGATCTTCACCTTGGACGGATCCTTGCCGGCCTTCTTGGCAAGATCGGCGGCCAAATCGACGACCGGCGTAAGATATTTCTCGGAGGTCGCGATGATGCCGAACTGATATTTGTAGCCTTGCGTGAACAGCGAGCGCGAGGCGGCTTCACCCTGCACCAGCGGCGTCTTGTACTTCTCGATGACGGGCAGAATCGCCTTGGTCACCGGCGAGCCGTAGGGACCAAGGATGTATTTGATCTTGTCCTGATCGATCAGGCGCTCGACCAACTGTGCGGCGCGCGCCGGCGTCGATTCATCGTCGTAGTATTTGACGGCCAGATGGTAGCACTTGCCGCCGATCGTAACGCCGCCGGCGTCGTTGATCTTTTTGAGGGCGAACTCGTAGCCGTTTTTGGTGTTTTTGCCGTTGGCGGCGTATTTGCCGGTCAAAGAAACCGCGGCGCCAAGGTCGATGGTGCCGCAATTCTGCGCTTGCGCGGTGACCGGCGCGAAGGCAAATGCCGCCGCTGCCACTGCCGTCGTTAATCCTGCCCGGTAGAGCATGTCGTGTTCCTCCCTGATTGTCCCTCGTCGCCGCATGGTTGTTTCCCACGCTGGCCAGATGGCAAAGCATAGGCGCAGAAGTGCGCGGTTGCAATTAATCGTAATGCCGCGGCAGCGTCGCCGCAGGGCGGCTTATCCGCCGCGCCCAACGGCCCAAGGCCCCTCATCGGGGCGCTTAAGCCGCCGCCTTATTATTGGGGAACTGAAGCCGGCGTCGGCTAACGGGCACGGTAAAGGCAGCGGGACCGGCTAACGCGCCAGTGCGATTCCGACCGTGCGTATGTAACGAGCTGTCAGCCGGCCGCGCTGTTGCGTTCGGCATTCCGTTCGCGGCCGACCAAATGGGCATAGGCCTCGATTGGGTGCGGCCGGCCGGTCAGGTAGCCCTGCAACTCATCGCAGCCTTCCTGCAACAAGAAAGCGCGCTGCGCCTCGGTCTCAACGCCCTCGGCCAGGATCGGAACATTGAGACTGTGCCCGAGCGAGATAATGGCGCGCACGATCGCCATCGAATGATGACTACGTTCAAGATCGCCGATGAAGGCCCGGTCGATCTTGATTTTGTCGTACGGGAATGCGTGCAGGTAGGACAGCGACGAATATCCTGACCCGAAGTCGTCCATCGCAATCTGGACGCCGAGCGATTTTAGCTTGCGCAGGATCGAGACCGCACGCGAGAAATCTTCAATCAACAGGCCTTCGGTGATTTCAATTTCGAGCCGATCCGGCGCCAACCCGGTTTCCAGCAAGACCGAATGGACCAGCCTCGGCAGGTCACCGTGATGAAATTGAATTCGGCGAGACATTCACCGCGATCTTTAAAGGCCACGGCCAGGATGCAGCTTCGCGACAGGCCTCCCGCAGAATCCATTCGCCCAATGGAATGATGATGCGGCTGTCCTCGGCGATCGGGATGAAAGTGCCGGGCGAGACCATTCCGCGTTTTGGACACTTCCATCGGGCCAATGCTTCGAAACCAACCAATTCTTCCGAAGCGATTTTTTGCTGCGGCTGGTAGTGCAAAAGGAAGTCGCCGCGATTGAGCGCCGCGCGCAAATCCTTCTGCATGTCGTGACGCTCTCGCAGCCGGCTGCCGAGCTCGGCGTCGAAGAACCACACCGAGCCGCGCATTTCCGCCTTGGCTTGATAGAGCGCGGCATCCGCGTTTGCGATCAGCTCTTTCGCGTCGACGCCATCGGCCGGATAGACGGCGCCGCCAATGCTCAAGCCGACCTGCATTCGATGGCCTTCGATTTCAAAATCGTCCTGGAAAGCAGCAAGCAACCGCTCGCCAAGCGCCTTGGCGGTCTCCGGCTGCGGACCGTTTGTAACGATCAGCGTGAACTCGTCACCGCCGACCCGCGCAAGGAACGCGCCATTGGCGGCCTGTTGCAGACGGCGGGCGGCCTCGCGCAGCAAGCCGTCGCCGATCAGATGTCCATAAACGTCATTAGCTTCTTTGAATCGGTCAAGATCGACATACAGAACGGCAAACTGCGCGCCGCTCTTCGACGCAGTGTCGATCGTCCCGGCGAGATGTTCGATAAAAGTGGCCCGATTGGGCAGATCGGTCAGCGAGTTGATATACGCCAAATAGGAAATGCGCTGCTCGGCGCGGCGGCGTTCTGTAACATCGTCCATCACAGTCAAAATATATTTCGGTTCGCCATTCTCGTCATTGATGGGAGTCTTCGTTGCCGTCACCAGGCGCTCGCCATTGTGGGTTTGAATCGAATGCTCGCTCGTGGCCACGACCTGGCCGGAACGCAACGTGTCAATATCGCCCTGCGCGATCAAATCGGCGCGTTCTTTTGTAAATATTTGGTGCGCCGTTTTTCCGACCAAATCTGCGCGCGATTCGCCGGTCAGCTTTTCATACGCCCGGTTGAACAAAGCAAATCGGCAGCTGGTGCCGTCCGCATCCAATCCCGAGAGGTCCTTCACAACAATCGGCACGGGAACGTGCTCAATCACCGCATCGAGAAAATTCTTTGTGCGGCGCAGTTCGTTTTTGGCCAGCGTGACTTTGGTAATATCGTGGGCAACCGCCAATCGCGCCGGCCGGGCCCCGTAGATCATTGCGCGTGAATACACGAGAACGTCGATGACGTTTCCATCAGACTTCCTGTGTTGCACGATATTCTCAGTCAATTGGACGTTCGGCAGCGTACGCAGATAGTTCGCAAACCGGTCGCGATCGGCGGCGGGACGCAAATCCGGCACCGTCATCGCCATAAATTGCTCGCGCGTATAGTCATAGTGTGAGATGGCGGCTTCGTTGACCGCAACAAAACGCAACGTCTCAGGGTCGATGACCCACATTGGCACCGGATTGTCTTCGAACAGCAGCTGGAAGGAATCCTCGCGGTCCCTTGCTTCCGTCACGTCTTCGTGGGTGGCGACCCACCCGCCGCCGGGCATCGGCCGCTGAACGACGGACATGTAACGCCCATCGCACAGCCGGTACATGAATTGATAGGAGTGGTTTACCGCGACTTCACTGAGCCGATCCTTGATGTAATTCTCGAGATCTTCCGGCGCGTTGCCGTTGGCAACGCGATGCTCCAGGATTTCACCGATCGTGGTACCGGGTTTTGTCTGCTCGTCGCTCAACCCGTATAACTCGGCATATTGTTTGTTGCAGACAATCAATCGTCGCGATGCATCGAACATGCAAAGCCCCTGCGACATGTTTTCGAGGGCGGCATCGAGCTGCAATGTCTGCTTCTCGATGACGCGCTTCGCGGCAACCTGCTCGGTAATGTCCTCATGCGTGCCGACCCATCCGCCACCCGGCAACGGGACGTTTACGATTTGATACGAGCGGCCGTCGTTGGTGCAAACGATCAAGCTCTCTGTGTCGCCATTTTTTATGGCCTGCAAAAGTGCATGACGATATTCTTCGATGTCTCGCGCAAAATCGCCCCGCGCTTGCCGAGCTTGAAGAAGCTCGCGTAGCGTACGGCCAGGCCGCATGAATTCCGGGTCGAGTCTGGATATCTCAATGTAGCGTCGATTCCAAAGTACGATGCGTTCGGTCGAGTCGAACATGACGATGCCCTGAGACATATTGTTCATGGCGACGTCTAATTGCAGACTTTGTTGCCGGAGCTGTTTGGCTTTTTGCCGTTCCGCGCGCAGCTCAAGAAACAATTGAATTGGACCAGCGATTTTTAATTTTGTAAATTTTGCTGCAATCGCAGAACACGAGCGGCGCCGGGATAGCCACTGTGGAAGCTGGATTCCCATGAGACCCGCCCAAGAGAAATTGCGCGATACACGGCGATAACGCGATAGGCAGGCATATCAGGTGAAAATTAATGTGCATTTCAGGCCGCGCTACCGGCCCTGAAAATTGCGGCAAACAATTACTGTAGTTAACGAAATTCGGCGCCACGCCGATACGATGCGGTAACCGTTTCGCGGGCGCAAATGTCGGCATTCTTGTTCCTATTCCTAGCGCCGATAAAATTGCCCTTAACGGCCCCTTAAACCGCCGCCCTTAGCGTCTGCGGCGGGGCTGGCGGCCAAGCCGCCACCGCAAAACAACGCGGGTTGTCATGGCGTGGGGACACAAGAAATCGCGCGCGCGGCGCGAGCCGGTGTTTGGCTCAAGCCCGGACTTGCGCGTGTCCGCCGGCGACCGTCCCACAGCCGGCAAGCCGCCGGCCAAACGCGCCAAAGCGCGCACGCGAAAGTCACGCAAGGCGCGCGCCAAACGCTCGCTCATCGGCCGGCTCGCTTATTGGAGCGTCGTGCTGGCGCTTTGGGTTGGCATAGCCGGCGTCGGCACCATCGTCTCGGTCGGCGCGCGTCTGCCGCCGATCCAGTCGCTGGAAATCCCTAAGCGTCCGCCCTCGATCCAGATCGTCGATTTCCGCGGCCGCGCGCTTACCACGCGCGGCGACCGCGCCGGCGCGGTGCTGGCGCTCAAGGACCTGCCGCCTTACGTGCCGAAGGCCTTCATCGCCATCGAGGACCGGCGTTTCTATTCCCACTACGGCGTCGACCCGCTCGGCATCGGCCGCGCGCTGGTCACCAACATCCTGCATCGCGGCGTCAGCCAAGGCGGCTCGACCATCACGCAGCAGCTGGCGAAAAACCTCTTCCTCACGCAAGAGCGCACCGTCTATCGCAAGCTGCAGGAAGTGCTGCTGGCGATCTGGCTGGAACGGAAATACTCCAAGGCGCAAATTCTCGCGCTCTATCTCAACCGCGTCTATTTCGGCGCCGGCGCCTATGGCGTCGAACAGGCCTCGCAGCGCTATTTCGGCAAGTCCGCACGCGACATTTCGCTGGCCGAGGCGGCCATGCTCGCAGGGCTGGTGCGCTCGCCGTCGCGGCTGGCGCCGACGCATAATTTCGCCGCCGCCGAGAAGCGCGCCAAGCTCGTGCTCGCCGCCATGACCGAGCTCGGCTTTGTCAGCAAGGCCAACGAGCGCGTCGCTTTCGCGCATCCGCCGCATATCGTGGCGCAGGCCGGCAACGGCTCGATCAACTATGTCGCCGACTGGGTGATGGACACGCTCGACGATGTGCTCGGCCATGTCGATCAGGACATCGTGGTGCGCACCTCGATCGATGCCGGCTTGCAGGCCGAGGCCGAGACGGCGCTCACCGACGAGCTGGCGCAAAAGGGTGAAAAAAACAAAGTGAGCGAAGGCGCGCTGGTGGCGATGACGCCGAAGGGCGCGGTGCGCGCTTTAGTGGGCGGGCGCAATTACGCCGACAGCCAATTCAACCGTGCGGTCGCCGCCAAGCGCCAGCCCGGCTCGGCCTTCAAGCCCTTCGTCTATCTGACCGCGCTCGAGCACGGCCTCACCCCCGACAGCGTGCGCCAGGACGGGCCGATCAAGATCAAAGGCTGGCAGCCGGAAAACTATAAGCACGAATATTTCGGCCCGGTGACGCTGGCGAAGGCGCTGGCGCTGTCGCTCAACACGGTGTCGGTGCGCCTCACTTTGGAATTCGGCCCGGCAAACGTCATCCGCACCGCGCACCGGCTCGGCATCACCTCGCATCTTGAGCCGAACGCCTCGATCGCGCTCGGCACCTCGGAAGTCTCCGTGCTCGAACTGGTCGGCGCCTACGCGCCGTTCGCCAATGGCGGGCTGGCGGTCGTGCCGCACGTGATCGACCGCATCACCGCCGGCAACGGCAAGCTGCTCTACGCCTATGCCGATGAGGATCTGCGCATCGTCGATCCGCGCACTGTGGCGATGATGAACGAGATGCTGGAGCAGACGCTGACCATCGGCACCGCCAAGGGCGCCTCGCTGCCCGGCTGGCAGGCCGCCGGCAAGACCGGTACATCCCAAGATTTCCGCGACGCCTGGTTCATCGGCTACACGCCGCATCTGGTCACCGGCGTCTGGCTCGGCAATGACGACGGCACGCCGACCAAGCACGTCACCGGCGGCGGCTTGCCGGTCCAGGTATGGAGCCGCTTCATGCGCGGCGCGCATCAAAGCGTGCCGGTCGCCAGCCTGCCGACCGCGCGAAGCGGCGGCTTATTGTCCGGGCTGTTCGGCGGCACGGCGCCGACACAAACCGCCGACAGCTCGGTGCCGCGACCGCCGGCAACGATCGGGCGCGGCTCCCCCGCCGACCGCTCGACCAATGGCAGCGGCGGCCTCGACAACTGGCTGCTCAATAATTTGTTCGGGCGCGGCCGAAACTAGGCAGGACACTCACAAATTTACGACAAACGAAAAATGCCCCGGAGTGATCCCCGGGGGCACTGTGCTTGTCGATCTCGCCGGCCGCTATCGGCCGGCTGCCGCAGGTGATGCGAGCAACCGGCCGATGACTTGGCCAGGTCTCTCTTGCGATCAGGGCGTCTGCGTTGGGGTGTCCACAACATCGAAGACGACGTGCAACTCCATACCGTCAGAGTCGCTATCATGATCGTGATCGTGCTCATGGCCATGGCCATGCCAGTGTCCACGCTTTTTGATGGACAAAACCACATCGAACTGGCCGGGACCAAAAGTGTAAGGCTGAAGGCCGGGTGTATGCGGATCGGCGTCGATCAGACCAAGGTAGAAACCAAGATTTTGCGAGTTTTGCGTGACTTGTAAGGCTGTGGGTCCGGTTACGGGGCCCTCGTCGTCCGGGATTACTGCCGTCGCGCCGTTGAACCAGCCGAAGCCGTTGGCATTTCCATCACCGCAGGTTGTTGGCGTCACGGCCCGCGGTGCGAATTTCTTCAACTCCAATTTGAGAAATTTCGTTCGCTCGGTCGGGTCGAGATCAATCCAAAGCTCGGCATCATAATCGTCGAGCATGGGATTCCCCGGCTTTAAGCCAACGTCGACGGAAAAAGCAAAATTCCATTTTGCTCGGTTCGTCTGCACGCTGGGCATCGTTTGTGAGCCGCTCGGCACTTCGATGTGGACCCGGCCCGATGCGTCCACATATGTCGAGCGCTGATCCCCGCCGACCGACCGCAAGACACTCTTGATGGCCAGTTCCACGCCGTCTTCGATTTCTCATACGCTGGAAAGTCGTGGCCGCATTACCCGCTCCTTGCCAAAGTTGCGGCGAGGTACATTTGTCATTTAACGCGGTCGGATGAACGTCGCGGTCCAGGTAAACCGAAAACTTGTTGTCGTCCCGGTCATCATTCGCTTTCGCGGCGGCAGCGACGCCGGCCCTGCGCGTTCCAGCCTGAGAGTGGAAGGTCGATATGCGTCGGGCAGTTACGAACCAACGCGCTAGCGCGAAGGCGACAAACGTGCGCGCAGCCGTCGCGTCAAAATCCACAGCACCAGCGTCGCCATCCCCATCGTCGCCACGCCGAGCGCCAGCGGCCAAGCGCTTTCGCCGAGCAGCCATCCGACCACGGCGCCGCATAGCGCCGCGACCGTTTGCTGCGTGACGCCGAATAGCGAGGAAGCCGCCCCCGCGCGCTCGGGAAACGGCGTCAACGCGCCGGCGATCGATTGCGACAGCACCATGCCGAGGCCGGCGAGATAGACCGCGACCGGCAATACAAGTGACAGGGCCGAGGTAAATCCGAGTGCGACGGCCGCCACCATCGCGAGCCCGCCGAGCGCGCAGGCGCAGGCGCCCAATCCGATCAGGCCATCAAGCCCGAGCCGCGTCACCAGGCGGGCCGACAGCGTCGCTCCTGCCATGTAACCGACCGAACCAAGCGCAAAAGCGACGCCGAAATCGAACGGCGACAGCCCGTAGAGATTTTGCAGGACGAAGGAGGCGCCGGAGATCCAGGCGAACAAGCCCGCGAAACTGAACGCGCCGAGCCCGAGATAGGCGAGATAGACCGGGCTGCGCGCGACCACGCCAAACGACTGAAACATCGAGCGCAGCGAGAGCGGTTCGGCGGCGCGCCGGGCAAGCGTTTCTGGCAGCAGCAGCCAGGCCGCGGCGGCGCCGGCCGCGCCCAATATGAGCAAGGTGAAAAAAACCGAACGCCAGCCGAAGCCGACCTGCAACAGCCCGCCGAGAACCGGCGCGAAGACCGGCGCCAGCGCCATCACCGACGCCATGAGCGACAGTTCGCGACCGGCGCGTGGCCCGGAATAGAGATCGCGCACAATGGCGCGCGCCAGCACGATGCCGCCCGATCCGCCGATCCCTTGGACGGCGCGTGCGACGATCAGCGTCTCGATCGAGGTCGATAGCAGACAGCCAAGCGTCGCCAAGCCGTAGAGCAGCAGCGCGCTCATCAACACGATCTTGCGCCCGTGCCGGTCGGACACCGGCCCGTAGAAAATCTGGCCGACGGCAAAGCCGACCAGATAGGAGGATATAGTGAGCTGCCCTTGCGCGGTGGAGGCGCCCAGTATCTGCACGATGTCCGGCAGCGAGGGCAGATACATGTCGGTGGTGAGCGGCCCAATCGCGGTCAATCCCGCCAGCAATGCCGTGAGCGCGAACGTGCCGGGACGCAGCATGGGGAAGTCTTCCGAGAAAAGGTTGCTCGAACGTGCTGGCGGCACGCTCGTTTTCACCTCTCCCATAGGGAGAGGTCGGACGCGAAGCGTCCGGGTGAGGGGTTATGGCCTACGATTGAGTCACTTGCCCCCTCACCCCAACCCTCTCCCCAGCCAAAGTCGGATATATCCGACTTCGGCCGCGTTAACTACCGAACTCGGGTAAACCCGAGTTCGGATGGGAGAGGGAGTCAGGCTGAGGTCGCGGCGCGCCCGCTAACTACATCAACGTCAGTGTCAACGCTAGCGCGCGCTTGTCGGCGCGCCGTAGCGGTGCAACTCGCTGCCATGCGCGTCGAGCCAGGACTTGGCGCGCGCGACATCCGGGTAGATGCGCTCGACCAGGCGCCAGAAGCGGCGCGAATAATTCATCTCGACCAGATGCGCGATCTCATGCGCGGCGAGGTAATCGAGCACGAAGGGTGGCGCGAAGATCAGCCGCCACGAATAGGACAAGACGCCGGTGGTCGAGCACGAGCCCCAGCGGCTCGACTGGTCGCGCACCGACACACGCTTCATCTTCACGCCGAGTTGCTCGGCGGCAAGCCTACTTGCCGTTTCCAGATCGCTCTTGGCCTCGCGCTTGAGATAATCGGCAACGCGCCGCGGCAGATGCGGCGCCTCGCCGGCGACGCAGAGCAGGCGCTCGCCGCCCTCGCCAGTCTCGACCCACACCGTGCCGCGCTTGCCGCGCCGGTGCTCGATGCGGTGATCGAGCCCGCGCAGCGGCAGCACGGTGCCGGGCGCAAACGGCGCCGGCTCCGGCAACCGGCCAAGCCGCGCCGCGATCCAGGCGCCGTGTTTCTGCGCAAAGGCGCGCGCCTCCTTCAGGCTGCCGCGCGGCGGCATGGTGAGCACGACTTCGCGGCTGGCGGTGTGGATGCGCAGCGTATAGCGGCGCGCCTGCCGGTGGCGGCGCAGGCGCACCGGATAGACCTCACGGTCGAAGACAATATCGATCGCCGTCGGCTCGGCCGGTCGGCGGTAAAGCAAGGCGCGCAGCGACATGGTTCGCGGAATCCAAAATAGTCCCACGGATACTGCCAAATTCGAGCCGGTACCGGATAGTCAGTGTTCGGCGGCGGCAACCGCCTTGGGCGGGTGGTGATCGAGGCCGTTGCCGCGCTTGCGCCCGCCATTATGCGACAGCACAAAATCGGCGATGCGCGGCGCGATCTCGGCGCGGAACCGCGAACCGTTGAACACGCCGTAATGTCCGACCGAAGGCTGCAGGTAATGCGCCTTGTTCTCGGGCGGAATATTCACGCACAGCGCGTGGGCGGCCTCGGTCTGGCCGACCGCCGAAATATCATCGTGCTCGCCCTCCACCGTCAGCAGCGCGACGCGCGTGATCGCGGACGGGTCGATAAGGCGGCCGCGATGGGTCATCTCGCCCTTGGGCAGCGCGTGGCGGATGAATACGGTATCGACGGTCTGCAAATAGAATTCGGCGGTCAAATCCATGACCGCGAGATATTCGTCGTAGAATTCGCGGTGTTTCTGCGCGGAATCGCCGTCGCCTTTGACCAGATGCATGAACAGATTGTGGTGCGCTTGGATGTGGCGATCGAGGTTCATGGTCATGAAGCCGTGCAGCTGCAGGAACCCGGGATAGACGTCGCGCATGAAGCCGGGATGCGGGAACGGCACCTTGGTGATGACGTGGCCGCGGAACCAGTCGAGCCCGCGATCTTCCGCGAGCCTGTTGACCGCGTTGGGGTTGATGCGGGTATCGATCGGTCCGCCCATCAGAACCATGGAATGCGGGACGTAAGGATCCTTGTCGGCCTCCATCTGCGCGACGGCGGCCAGCACCGGCACCGAGGGCTGGCAGACCGCGATCACATGCACGTCGCCGCCGAGCATGTGCAGCATGGAGACGATGTAGTCGATGTAGTCGTCGAGATCGAAGCGGCCTTCCGCCACCGGCACCGAACGGGCATTGCGCCAATCGGTGATGTAGACGTCGTGATTGGGCAGAAACGCCTCGACTGTTCCGCGCAGCAAAGTGGCATGATGACCCGACATCGGCGCCACGATCAGCAATTTCGGTTGCGGGCGGCGCGGCACGTGCGCAATGGCGCGCTCGAAATGTAAAAGACGGCAGAACGGCCGCTCCCAGACGGTGTTGATATGAACCGGCACCTTGCTGCCGCCGACGGTCGTCGAACTCGATGCGCCATTCCGGCCGGCCGTAGCGGCGCGTCGTGCGCTCGAACAATTCCGCCGTCGCGGCAACCGACTTGCCATAGGCGGTGTGGGCGAAAGGATTGGCCGGATTTTTGAAGAATAGCCGCGTGGCGTCGGCGAAAGCGCGCGCCGGATCGAGCGCGGCGTGGCCCATCTCGTACATCCAGTAAAGCGGCGTCGACAGCAAGACGCCATTGTCATCGACGGGCAGCGTCGCTGCGCCGTCGAACTCGCCGATCGGCATCGATTCAATCCCCGGCCCTTGCTGCACTGCAGCAGAGTGTCGTTTTTCTGTCATGGCGTCAACTTCGCATATAGCGCTTGGGCGCCCGAATTACACGGGTCGATTTTCTAACTAACTAAAAACGCAAGACTTTTTCGGTTATTCACCCATCTGCAGGAGCGAGCCCTGTACGCGCGCGCTACGCAACAGCAGCGTGAAGGCAAAGCAGGCGGCGACGAACAACACAACATTAAACGCCAAGGCTTCCAGCATCAGATCGGCGCGGAAAACATGCTCGATGAGCAGCGCCCGCATGCCCTCGAACACATAAGTCGGCGGCAGCGCCCAGGCGACGTATTGCAGCCAGTGCGGCAACACCGTCACCGGGTAGTAGACGCAGGTGAGCGGCAGAAACAGGAACATGATGGTCCAGGCCATGCTCTCGGCGCCGAGACCGTTGCGCAGCAGCAGCCCCGAGACAAAAATTCCGATCGACCATGAGGTCAGCAGCAGATTGGCGAAGAAGGCGGCGAGCGCCAGACCGAGTGCCCAGATGTTGAATCCGAAAAAGGCAATCGCCAGCAGCGACACCGGGATCATGCCGATCGCCAGCCGCACCACACTCATGATCATCAGCGCGGACATGAACTCGGCCGGCCGCAGCGGCGACATCATGATGTTGGCGAGGTTGTGCGAATACATCTCTTCCAGGAACGAGATGGAAAAGCCGAGCTGGCCGCGGAACAGAATGTCCCACAGCAGCACCGCGCCGATGAACACACCGGCGGCGCGTGCGAACAGGCCGCCGTTCTGCGAAACGTAAAGCTGCAGGAAGCCCCACATCAGCATTTGCACCGTCGGCCAATAGATCAGGTCGAGGATACGCGGCCAGGACGAGCGCAACAGATACCAATAGCGCCGCACCATGGCGCCGACGCGGTTGAGGGAAAAATCGAATACAGCAGTGTCCCGCATCAACCGCTTCTCCGTTCGTCTCCGCGAAGGCAGGGACCCATACGCCGTGGTTTCTCGATAGGCTGCGGAGTATGGGTCCCGGCTCGCGCTCGCTGACGCTCGCTTGGCCAGGACGACAACAAGGTATTCATTGCGCCGCCTCGCGGTGCGCGCCGCGCCCGCGCGCCACATCGAGAAAAACGTCCTCCAGCGTTTCGCGGCCGTAGCGCGTCAACAGATGCTCCGGGGTGTCGTCGTCTTCGATGCGGCCCGCCTTCATGATGATGACGCGCTCGCACAGCCGCTCCACCTCGCTCATATTGTGCGAGGCGAGCAGCACGGTCGCGCCTTGCGCCAAGCGATACTGCTCGAGGCGGCCGCGCACCCAATCGGCGGTGTCGGGATCGAGCGAGGCGGTCGGCTCATCGAGCAGCAGCACTTCCGGCTTGTTGAGCAGAGCCTTGGCGAGCGACACGCGGGTCTTCTGCCCGGCCGAGAGCTTGCCGGTCGGCCGGTCGAGAAATTCGTCGAGATCGAGATCGGCGGCGAGCTCAGCGATGCGCGCATCGATATCGTCGACCGCATAAAGCTGGGCGAAGACCGACAGATTCTGCCGCACGGTGAGCCGCGTCGGCAGGTCGACATAGGGGCTTTCGAAATTCATCCGATGCAGCACCCGGTAGCGCTCATTCGGCATGGCGGCGCCGAGCACCGTCACAGAGCCGGCGGTGGGCGTGACCAGGCCCATGATCATGGCGATCGTCGTGGTCTTGCCGGCGCCGTTGCCGCCGAGCAGGCCGGTGATCGAGCCGGCGGCGAGGCGAAACGAGATGCCGTCCACCGCCGCCAAGCCCTTGTAGCGCTTGACCAGACGGTCGGCGGCGATGGCGGAGGTGTTTTGCGCGTCCATGCTGGGAGAGATGTGACGCCGAGGCGGCATGAGCGCAAGCCCCGACCTCCCGCGCACAAACAGGCCGCGCGCATGTGTCCCGCCGCGGGCAATATCAACGCGGCCGCTCCGGCGGTAAGCTGACCGCCATGCCCGCGCTCGGCTTCGCCCAAAATCATCCGCGCCGCAATGTCCGCCTCGATACCCTTGTGCGGCTGCGCTGGCTCGCCGTCATCGGCCAGACCACCGCGGTGCTGGTGGTCTATACCGGCCTCGATTTCGAATTGCCGATCTGGGCCTGTCTCGCGGTGATCGCGCTGTCGGCCTGGCTCAATCTGGCGCTGCGGCTCGGCTTCCACATGACGCAGCGGCTCGAGCCCGACCGCGCGGCCTGGCTCTTGGCCTTCGACATCGCGGAGCTGGCGGTGCTGCTCTATCTCACCGGCGGCTTGCAGAACCCGTTCGCCTTTCTGTTTCTGGCGCCGGTGTTGTTGTCGGCGACCGCGCTGCCGCCGCGCTTCACGCTGATGCTCGGCGGCTTCGCCATTGCCTGCTCGACCGTGCTCGTGTTCGCGCATTATCCGCTGCCGTGGGACAGCGACGACCCGCTGCAATTGCCGCCGATCTACATGATCGGGGTCTGGCTCTCGATCTTGCTGGCGATCGGATTCATCGGCGTCTATGCCTGGCAGATCACCGAGGAATCCCGCCAGCTCACCGACGCGCTCGCCGCCACCGAACTGGTGCTGGCGCGCGAGCAGCACCTCTCGCAGCTCGATGGGCTGGCCGCCGCCGCCGCGCACGAACTCGGCACGCCGCTGTCGACGATCTCGGTGATCGCCAAGGAACTGCAAAACGCGATTCCCGCCGACGCCCCGCACGGCGACGACGTGCGGCTGCTGCGCGAACAGACGACGCGCTGCCGCGATATCCTCGCCAAGATCACGGAATTGTCGTCGAGCGGCGAACCGTTCGACCGCACGCCGCTCACCGCGCTGATCGAGGAGGTGGTGGCGCCACACCGTAATTTCGGCGTCGCCATCGACGTCACCACCCCGGCGGAGCGCGGCGGCGAACCGGTCGGCGCGCGCAACCCGGCGATCCTCTATGGTCTCGGCAATCTGTTGGAGAACGCCGTCGATTTCGCGCGCGAGCGAGTTGTGGTCGCCACGCAATGGGACGACGATAGCGTCGAAGTGAGCATTACCGACGACGGCCTCGGCTTCGCGCCGGAAATTCTCGACCGCGTCGGCGAACCCTATGTCACCAGCCGTCGCCGCAGTGCAACAGACGGCGATGAGGAACCGACCGGATTGGGATTGGGATTGTTTATCGCCAAGACATTGCTCGAACGCGCCGGCGCCACGCTTTCATACCAAAACCGCGCGCTGCCGGATCGCGGTGCAATAATAAAATTGCATTGGCGGCGCAGCGATTTCGAACGGCCGTTAACGTTCGCGGCAAGTTGACATCACGAACGCGTCACATCTTGAGATCGGCGCTGTGATCACTATATTTTAATTGTTATTACAAGCCGTGAAGCGCTAGCATCGCCGTTGAAATAACAGCGAAACACGGGTGGAAAACGTGGATGTTGCCATGACCGATGTCGCCGAACCGGCGGCTGCCGAAAAAATACCCGGCGAACGATCGGTGCTGATCGTCGAAGACGATCGCTCGTTTTTGCAGCGGCTGGCGAAGGCGCTGGAAAGCCGCGGCTTTGCCGTGTCGATTGCCGAGTCTGTGGCGGACGGATTGCTCATGGTCGAGCAGTCGGCGCCCGCATACGCGGTGGTCGACATGCGACTGGGGGACGGCAACGGACTCGACGTGATTTCCGCGCTCAAGCGCCGGCGTCCCGACGCGCGCGGCATTATCCTTACCGGCTACGGCAATATCGCCACCGCGGTCAACGCGGTGAAGATGGGGGCGGTGGATTATCTGGCGAAGCCCGTCGATGCCGACGACGTGGTGGCCGCCCTGCTCGCGCAGGACAACAAGGCGATCGAGCCGCCGGAAAATCCGATGTCGGCCGACCGCGTGCGCTGGGAGCACATCCAGCGCATCTACGAATTGTGCGGCCGCAACGTGTCGGAGACCGCGCGCCGACTCAACATGCACCGGCGCACGCTGCAGCGGATTTTGGCCAAAAGGGCTCCACGCTAGCCGCGACCGTCTTATAAGAAAAAGTGCGCCGCGCTAATTCTCTGCGTCGTCGCCGCCAAGGCGGCGACCCGGTTTGCAGTGGAGTCAGCGATTTTCAGCAGCGTTTGTGATTGCTGGATCACCCACCTTGCGGGTGATGACGATTTAAGCACGCGTTAGGCCACATCCCCAAACGGTCCGTTCGGATCGACCAGCGATTGCAACCGTTGCGCGGCGGCGCGGGCAAACAGCAGCATCATCGATTTACGCGTCGGCGCAGGCAGGCGATGCTCGGGCGCCTCGCATTGAAAGGCGGCGCCGAAGGCATCCGCCACGATCAGCCCGGTGTCGGGCGGGAAAATCTCGCACGGCACGTCCTGCGAGGTGGCAAAGAACAGCCGGTCGCAATGGGCGCGGTAGTCCTGCCATTTCTGGTCGGCGCGGAAATCGGCGACCGACGACTTGATCTCGACGATCCAGATCTCGCCGCTTTGATCGAGCGCCACCAGATCGGCGCGGCGGCCCGACGGCAGCGCCAGTTCACTCACCACGCAGAAGCCGTGCGCATGCAATAGCCGCGCGCTGCCGCGCGCAATGGCCAGCGCCCTCTCCGACTGACGGCCGTCGAGCGGAACTTCCAGCGGCTGTTTGGCGGCGAGGCTCATGAGGCGATCTTAGCATTATTACTTTGTTGTTTTGCGCATGATCTTATCCGAAAACCGGTTCCCACTTTTCGGGATCATGCGCTGGCGCGCTCGGGAAAGGCGGCGGCGAGGCCCTCGCGCGTTGCCGGCAAGACGCCGCGCTCGGTGATCAGCCCGGTGACGAGACGCGCCGGCGTGACGTCGAAGGCGTAATTGGCAACGTCCGAACCGTCCGGCACGATCTGCACGGTCTCGATGCGGCCGTCCTTGGTTTTCCCGGTCATCATCGCCACTTCTTCGGCGCCGCGCTGCTCGATCGGGATTTCGGCAACTCCGTCGCCGACGGAAAAGTCGATGGTCGGCGACGGCAGTCCCACATAAAACGGCACCTTGTTGTCGGCCGCGGCCAGTGCCTTGAGATAAGTGCCGATCTTGTTGCAGACGTCGCCCTGCGCGGTGACGCGGTCGGTGCCGACAATGACGAGATCGACCAAGCCGTGCTGCATCAGATGCCCGCCGGTATTGTCGGGGATGACGGTATGCGGCACGCCGTGCTGGCCGAGTTCCCAGGCGGTCAGCGAAGCACCCTGGTTACGCGGCCGCGTCTCGTCGGCAAAGACATGCACGGCAACGCCGCCGTCATGCGCGGTATAGACCGGCGCCAGCGCCGTGCCGTAATCGACCGCCGCCAGCCAGCCGGCATTGCAATGCGTGAGCACATTGACGCGCGCGCCGTTTTTCCGCGCCGCGACGTCGGCGATCAGTTTGGCGCCATGGCGGCCGAGCGCCTTGTTGATGGCGATATCCTCTTCGGCGATGGCGTTGGCGCGGGCGAGCGCGACGGCGGCGCGCTCGCCGCGCGAGCGGTTGCGCACCGCGGCAGTAACTTCGTCCAGCGCCCATCGCAGATTGATGGCGGTCGGCCGCGTCGCCGCAAGCGCCGCACAGGCACGATCCAGGTTTTCGTCGGAAGCGTCCTCGCGCAGCGCCAGCCACAATCCGTAAGCCGCGGCGGCGCCGATCAGCGGCGCCCCGCGCACCTGCATCGATTTGATGGCGTGGGCGGCATCGGCCAGCGTCTTGAGCCGCGCGGTGGCGAAGCGATGCGGCAGCAGCGTCTGGTCGATGATGCCGACGCTTTCCCCATCGGTCTCGACCCAGATGGTGCGCATGTCTTTGCCGGCGACTTTCATGGCTCCTTCATATCGCGCTTCCAAGCCTGCGCCAAATTGCGGCAGCGCCGCGAACGGCAGACCAAAGACGCCATAAATCGGCCGGTGCATTGCCCCAGTTCCGGCCCACGACCGACAGGAAAAGCAAAGATGATTCGCCGGTCTTGAGATCATTCGAGAGGGGTAAGCTCATGCATGCACATCTGGCGAGGGCGGCCGCCCTCGCGTTTTTTCTGTTGCCATTCGTGTTGTCCGGCGCCGCCGCCGCCAAATCGATCACCGGCAAGCCGGTAGTCGAAGTCGCCTTCGTGCTCGACACCACCGGCTCGATGGGGCCGCTGATCGAGGGCGCCAAACGCAAGATCTGGTCGATCGCCACGGCCCTTGTCGATGCCAATCCCGACGCCGAAATCCGCATGGGTCTCGTCGTCTATCGCGACATCGGCGACGAATACGTCACCAAGACGTTCAATCTCACCACCGACATCCAGGACCTCTACGCCAATTTGCTGGAGCTGAAAGCGCGCGGCGGCGGCGACTGGCCGGAAAGCGTCAACGAGGCGCTCGACGTCGCGGTGACCAAATTGTCCTGGACACAAGGCGAAGAGATCTGCCGCATCATGTTTCTGGTCGGCGACGCCCCGCCGCACATGGATTATGCGCAGGACACCAAATATCCGGAGGTGCTGCGCAAGGCGCGCGAGCGCGACATCCTGGTCAATGCCGTGCAGGCCGGCGGCGCGCGTGACACCGAGCGCGTGTGGCGTTCCATCGCCCAGTTCGGGCACGGCCGCTACATTCCGATTCCGCAAAACGGCGGCCATCTGGTGGTGATCGAAACGCCCTACGACAGCGAGATCATCGAATTGCAAAACGAGATCAACGGCACCGTCATTCCTTACGGGCCGCGGGAGCAGCGCGGCGACGTCGAGCGCAAAACCCGTCAGGCCGCCGCCGCGCCCGCACCTGTCGCGGCCGAGATGTCCGGCTACCTCGCGCGCAACGCGGCGAAATCGGCAGGGGCCGCGATCACCGGCGCTGGCGATCTGGTCGCCGATGTCAAAACCGGACGGCAAGAGCTTGACGCGGTGAAAAAGGAATATCTGCCGGAAAGACTCCGCAGCATGAATGACGACGAGCGGCGCGCTTTCATCGACAAGCAAATGGCAGAGCGCAAGACGCTTAACGAACGCATGGCCGCGCTCGTCAAGAAGCGTGACCTTTACGTGCGCGAGCAGGCCGCCAAGGCCCCGGCGCCGATGGCAGATTCGTTCGACCGCGCGGTGGCGGAAACGCTCAAAGCGCAGGTCAGGCGCTAGGCTTGCCGCTGCGGCTCGTTTGCCGCAATCTCCCGCCGGAGTAAAAACCGGCGGGAGAATTTTTATGGCCACGGCAGCGATCGACTACGAAAAGGAATACGACAACCGCGGCCGTGTCCCCGAGCATCCGGAGATTTTTGCGCGTTGGGCGAGCGAAACCGAGGCCTATCGCAAGGCCGCCACCGGCGCCCAACTCGGCCTGTCCTACGGCCCCTCGCCGCGCCAGACCGTCGACTTCTTTCCGGCCAAGGATGCCAATGCGCCGCTCGCCATGTTCATCCACGGCGGCTGGTGGCGCACGCTCGACCCTTCGATGTTCAGCCAGATGGCGAAGGGCGCGAACGGCAACGGCGTTTCCGTCGCCGTGGTCGGTTACGATCTCTGCCCGCAGGTATCGATTGCCACCATTATCGAGCAGATGCGCGCGGCCTGCCTTTACCTATGGCGCCAACACAAGAAGCGTATTTTCGTCTACGGCCATTCCGCCGGCGGGCATCTGGCCGCCTGCATGGTGGCAACCGATTGGAAAACGCTTTCCTCCGACGCGCCCGTCGATCTCGTGCCGTCCGGTTATTCGATCTCCGGCGTATTCGACCTGATGCCGCTCTTGCACGTGTCGCAAAATGCGGACCTCAAGCTCACCGAAAAGTCTGCGCACGATTGCTCGCCGCTGTCGTGGCACGTACCGCCGGGACGTTCGCTCGATTCTGTGGTGGGCGGCATCGAATCAGCTGAGTTCCTGCGCCAGAGCCACGTCATCGTCGATACCTGGAAAGGCGCCGCTAAGACCCGCTACGAGGAATTCGCCGGCAAGAACCATTTCACCGTGGTCGATGCGCTGACCGATGCGGGCAGCGCCATGACCAAACGCGTGGTGGAGATGACGCGCCAAGTCGCGGCGATGAAACTTTAGCGTGGCGCATGATCTTTTCCGAAAACCGGTTCCCACTTTTCGGAATCATGCGCTAGAACCAATAGCGCCGCGCGAAGGCGACCGTGAGCAGCGCGCCGATCACCACCACGGCGATGCGCATGGCGTTGCGCGGAACCAGGCGGGCGAGAAAGGAGCCGGCCACCCCGCCGGCGATGCAGCCGACCATCAGCGCCAGCGTCTGCGGCCAGATCACGCTGCCTTTGGCGATAAAAATCGCGATCGCTGCAATGCCATTGACACCGCCGACCAGATTCTTAGCCACATTGGCGGATCGGTAGTCGCCGCCGGTCGCCACCGACATCACGCCCAGCATCAGCACGCCGACGCCAGCGCCGAAATAGCCGTTATAGAACGACACCGGCAGCAACATCTTCAGGCTGGTGACGCTGAAGGCGATGTCGCGCCCGCGCCGCGCCGCGTGCGCGCGCAGCCAATCGCCGGCTTGCTGCGCGAAGGCAAACAGCAAGGTGGCAAAGCCGAGCAGGATCGGCACCAGGATTTCGAACACGCGCTCGGGCGTTACCAGCAACAGCAGCGCGCCGGCGCCGGCGCCGATGATCGAGGCCAGCAACATGCCGACAAAGGCGCGGTTGAACGGCGGCAGTTGCCGGTAGTCGCTCAAGGCCGCGAACAGCACGCCGGGGGTAGCGGCGGTGATATTGCACACCGTCGCGGCCAGCGGCGGGATACCGGCGGCGATCAGCGCCGGATAAGTGACGACCGCGGCGCCGCCGACCATCGACGACAACATGCCGCCGGCAACGCCGGCGGCGAACAGGAGCAGAATGATGTGGAGGGTCATTTCAAGAGGATGCTTTGACTTTCAATCCGTCATGCGCGGGCTTGTCCCGCGCATCCCGCTCAGGATTAGCACCGTGCGTCCCTAAGCGGGCGGTCACCGGGACTTTTAGCAGCGAAGACGGCGCTTGGCGCCTTAAGCCCGGTGACGACAAGACATCAGAAAAACGCCTGGATGCCGGTCTGCGCGCGGCCGAGGATGAGGGCGTGGATGTCGTGCGTGCCCTCGTAGGTGTTGACCGTCTCCAAATTGGCCAGCACGCGCATGACGTGGAATTCCTCCGAGATGCCGTTGCCGCCGTGCATGTCGCGGGCCACCCGCGCGATGTCGAGTGCCTTGCCGCAATTGTTGCGCTTCATCAGCGAGATCGACGGCGGCGCCGCCCGGCCCTGCTCCAGCATGCGCCCGAGATGCAGCGCGCCGGACAAGCCGAGCGCGATTTCGGTCTGCATGTCGGCGAGCTTCTTCTGCACCAATTGACTGGCGGCGAGCGGACGATTGAACTGCTTGCGGTCGAGGGTGTATTGCCGCGCCGCGTGCCAGCAGAATTCCGCGGCGCCCATGGCGCCCCAGGCGATGCCGTAGCGCGCATTGTTGAGACAGCCGAAGGGACCGGCGAGCCCCTTCACGTCCGGCAGCAGATTGTCTTCCGGGATGACGCAGTCGGCGAGCACGATCTCGCCGGTGATGGAAGCGCGCAACGAGAGCTTGCCTTCGATCTTGGGCGTGGAAAAACCTTTGCTGCCGCGCTCGACGATGAAGCCGCGGATGACGTTGTCGAGTTTCGCCCACACCACCGCGATATCGGCGACCGGCGCGTTGGAGATCCAGGTCTTGGCGCCGTTGAGCTTGAAGCCGCCGGAAACCTTTTCCGCGCGCGTCACCATCGAACCGGGATCGGAGCCGTGGTCGGGCTCGGTGAGACCAAAGCAGCCGATCATTTCGGCGCTCGCCAGCTTGGGCAGATATTTGCGCCGCTGCGCCTCCGTGCCGTAGGCGAAGATCGGATGCATCACCAGCGAGGACTGCACCGACATGGCCGAGCGGTAGCCACTATCGACGCGCTCCAATTCGCGCGCGATCAACCCGTAGCTGACGTAGCCTAAGCCCGCGCCGCCATATTCTTCCGGAATGGTCGGACCGAGCATGCCGAGCTTGCCCATTTCCGGCAGCATGTTCGCGTCGTATTTTTCCTCGCGATAGGCTTCGACCACCCGCGGCATCAGGTAGTCCTGCGAAAAGCTGCGCGCGGTTTCGCGCACCATGCGCTCTTCTTCCGTGAGCTCATGGTCGAGGCCGAGCGGGTCCTCCCACTGGAAGCTTGAATCTTTCAGCATCGCCGGCTTTGCCCCGCGTTTTTCGGCCGCTTGCGACATGGGTTTCTCCTTGGATTACCTGCCCATTATAGAGCCTTAAGCGGTTCGGCAAGACTCCCTTCTGTCGTCCCGGGCGAGCGCGCCAGCGCGAGACCCGGGACCCATACGCCGCAGCCTCTCGATAAGCTGCGGATTATGGGTCCCCGCCTTCGCGGGGACGACGCTGAGTTTTGTTGGCGCGTTCGCGTTTACAGCGCGGGCATTTTGCCGCCGGCTACTTCGCGTAGCCCTGCGAGCGCAGCCAGCGGATTTTACCGTCGCCGTTGAGCCATTCGTCGATTTCGGCCTTGCTCTTGAAGCCGGGGATATAGCGGATGTCGACGTCGGGATAGTGCGCCTGGATTTGCCAGTCGCCTTCCGCGATGCGCTCAGGTCTGAAGGTCACGCGCGGTGATTTGCTCATGGTGCCTATATGGCGTCGTTCGTGCGCAAGGGCCAGCGCTTAATTGCCGCGCTCGCGTCACGGTCCTGATTCTGTTGTCAAACAGCCCTTAGCCAACGCCGCTCGCGCCGGGTTTGCTTGGGTATCGCGCCAAGGCAAGCGCCATCACCCGTATTTTTTGGCCGGCGCCGGGTGCGCCGGTATTTCCCAACCCCGGCAACAAGGGCCGGGGGAGTCGACCCCGGCAAATATGCCGAGGGGACGGAGCGCCGTGAAGCGCGTCCGTATCCTTTGGTGCCGCGCCCCCTTTCGAGAGCGCGGGCGCCTCTCGGCGCTCCGTCGCGGCTTCGCACGGCGGCATTCGCCGCAGGCACAGGCGCCGGGTCCGGGTCCGCGCTTCCTGGGACGAGGGCCGAAACCCAGTCCCAGTCCAGCGAGCTCCTCGCGGAGGGGTCCTAGTGCCCCCCGGTCGGTTTCCCGGGCCTCCCGAGTGCGGGGTAACGAGCCCCGCCCGCGGGCGCCGCACCTTGCTCCATCTTGGCAGCGTCCCGCGGAGACGCCCTCAGCCGAGCAAGGCGAGGGTGATGTAGAAGCGGATTGAGGCAGTATTGTGACTATATTCCTATATTATTTGAACCGCATCCCCTGGAGTTTCTTGTGCCGAATGCGTGGCGTATACCAACGCCAAAAGGAAAGAACCTGCGTCTGTGTTTGGCCAAATCGTCTCGCATATAGGTAAACCCACTAAACAGAATTCTAAGATTCGGGCGAAGCGATTTATCTGATGGCGGAAAGGAAGGGGAAAGTGATGAAGATGGCACCATACGCAAACGAGTTTGAATGGAGACATTGGGTTATTTCGCAATCCATATTTTTGCGTGAAGCAATCTACTTCGTGGCATTTATAATTGCGCTTATTGCTGTCGGATTTGCAGCGTCGCGCTGGTGGTCAGACGCAATTGGTGTCGCGATTGCTATAGCCTTTGCAATGTCTCTCACAAATTATTTCCGCGCCGCACGCAAATCATCCGTGAGCGAAAAGCTGTTTTTTAATACTGACTACGATTGAACTTAAGGCGCTAAATCACGCTCGGACGCCAAGCTCCAAAACCAAAAACCCCGCCGGCGTCCCGGCGGGGTTTTCTGCGCCTGCCCTCAAGAAAAATAAACGGCGATCAGACCGCCTCTTTCAATTCCTTGGTGGCGCGGAAGGCGACCTTCTTCGACGCCTTGATGTGGATCGGCTCGCCGGTGGCCGGGTTGCGGCCCATGCGGGCGGCGCGGTTGCGCACCTGCAGGATGCCGAGGCCGGCGATCTTCACCCGCTCGCCTTTTTTCAGGTGCTTGGTGATCATGCTGACCAGCTCCGCCATCATCTCGTGACCCTGCTTCTTGGTCAGCGAATGTTCCGCGGCCAGCGCATCGGCCAGGTGTTTGGAGGTGACTGGCTTGCTTGCTGATTTTGCCATGGATTTCGTGCTCCCTGAGCGCATCATGCGCCGATACAACTCAGCCCTATGAGATTCGCGGGCTTTAAGCAAAGCATTCGCGCGGTCTTTCCGCCGGTTTAACCACAGAAACCAGGGTTTTCAGCGCCTTAGCGGCAGGCCCCGGGCGTTGCCGCTCCTGGCCCTTTGCTCTATCTAGGCTTTAAAGCGCCCGTAGCTCAGCTGGATAGAGCGTTGCCCTCCGAAGGCAAAGGTCAGAGGTTCGAATCCCCTCGGGCGCGCCAATCTCCCCTCATGTCAGGCCGGCCGGCGCGGTATGATCCGCGTTCGAGCCGTCACGGGAGCCGACGATGACGCAGGCCGCGCCGCCCAACCTCGCGCAATCCGATTACTGGAATTCCGCGCCCGGGAAAAAATGGATCGAGCACGAAGGCACGCTCGATACGGCGATGTCCGGGATACTCGATTTGCTGCTGCGCGCCGCCGATCTTCGCAGCGGACAAACGGTGCTGGATGTCGGCTGCGGCACCGGCGCCAGCACCCTGGCGGCGGCGCAGCAAGTGGGCGAAGCCGGACACGTCGTGGCGGTCGACATTTCTCAACCGCTTCTCGACCGGGCGGCGCGACGTGCCGGCGAAAGCGCGTGCAAGAACGTGACCTTCACGGCGGGCGATGCGCAGAGCTATGCCTTCGAACGCGCGCGCTTTGACCGCATGATCTCGCGGCTCGGCGTGATGTTTTTTGCATCCCCGGTCGACGCCTTCGCCAACATTGCCAAAGCGATCAAGCCCGGCGGCCGCATGGTCTTTGTCGCCTGGGCCGCCGCCGCGAAAAATCCCTGGTTCACCATCCCGGCCGGCGTCGCCAGATCCCGGCTCGGCACGCCGACCGCGACGGACCCGACCGCGCCCGGACCGCTCGCATTTGCGAATCTCGATCGCGTCGCCCGGATGATGGCCGAGGCCGGCCTCAGCGATATCTCCGCAACCGAACAGGCGATCACCCTGGAGCCGCCGGGCGGCATCCGCGGCGCCGCCGCCATCGCCAGCCGGGTCGGACCCGTCGCGCGCATCATGAAGGAATTCAACGGCACGGAAGCCGATTTGGCTTTTATCGAGGCCGAAGTCGCCAAGGCTCTTGCCGAATTCGCCACGGCAAACGGCGTCAAGGTGCCTGGGGCAGTCAATCTGTTTGCGTCGACGTGCGGTTAGCGGGCGCCTAGCGCCGGGCAATGCATCCTGTCCGCTGCGCCGGTCCCATTATCTGCCGCCAGCGCGGGTTGCGCCGGTTCGCATGTCTCCTGCAGCCATTCCGGGGCACGAGCCATAAGCGCGTCCCGGAATGACGAAGAGAATTTTTAGCGGCGCACGCCGCTCATTCACACTCGACAAATTCCATGACGGTGCAGGAGGCGACGCAGGTGCCGTCGTCGCCGAGCCGCCGCGTCTTGATCAGGCCGGCGCGATGGCTGGCCCGCCACTCGACCGCCTGATCGTAATCGCGGTCGCGGCAGAAGGCATTGGCTTCCCGCCTTGTATGGCAGCCGCCGGGCCAGGAGTAGCAGCCGTCGAGCAAAGCGCCGCCGACATGCGGATGGTGGAAGACGCGGGCGCTGGCGGTGTCGGTGACCGCGACGACCGCGACAGCGGCAAACAGACAAGCCGCAATAATTTTCAACGGTTTCATTTTGATCCCCTCTTTTCAGAACGTGCGAACGCGAGCGCGGCCGCAACACGTGGCGTGCAATTCTCGTGATCGAGCCCCTCAGTGTCAGGACGGCAGCCGGCGGGCCAAACCGGCGGCCCCTGGGCGAAAATGTCGCGGGCCCGCCGCCGGCCGCCGCGCGCGGATGCAACGGCGGCATTGCGGGCCGCCTGGCCGCCTCCCACATGATGCCGGGTCACAAGGAGCAAGCCCCATGAAACTCCCCGGCCCCGACCATCCCATCACCATCACGCGGAACGCCAAGCGCGTGCGTGTCACTTTCGCCGGCACAACAATCGCCGATTCGGCAAACGCGCTGGTGCTCAAGGAGGCGAGCTATCCGGCGGCGTTCTACATCCCGCGCGCCGACGCCGCGATGGAGGCGCTGACGCGCACCGACAACGCCAGCCACTGCCCCTATAAAGGCGACGCCAGTTATTTTTCGATCTCGGCCGGCGGCAAGTCCGCCGAAAACGCGGTGTGGTCCTACGAGCAGCCGTTCCCGGCGATGGCCGAGATCAAGGATCACCTGGCGTTCTATCCCAACCGCGTGGACAGCATCGAGGAAGTCGCGGGCTAGACGAAAGAGAAAGCGCGGCCACATTTTCGGCGCGCTCCCCCTCCCCATTGGGGAGAGGGTTGGGGTGAGGGGGTTCCTGACTCTCGATAGGCCGTAACCCCTCACCCGCCGCGCTTTCGCGCGGCGACCTCTCCCCATGGGAGAGGTTAAGAGCGAAAGCAGTCGCCGCAACATTTTAGCAAGCATGACGTGCTAGCCGTGGCGCAGCGCTGTTTGGCGCAGAGAGCGACAGCATGGCCGAGCCGGATTCTCCAACACGTCCCGACCGCGGTTTGCTCGCCATCGGCACAGTGGTCGCCGGCGGCGGGTTTTATTTCATGCTCGTCGGTCTCGCGTTGCTGCCGCCGCCGAGCCACAGCGACGCCCCGCTCTGGGTCGCGTTCTTTTGCGGGCTTGCCTTCTTCGCCGCCGGGGCTGCGGTGCTGGTGCGCGGCGCGCTCGGGCTTTCCGACAAGGTGCGGGAGATCCCGGCCGACGCGCCGCTGGCGCTGAAGACGATCTATTGGCTCTCCGGCGTCATCGCGGCGGCCAGCCTCGCCGGCGTCGGCACCTGGGTCGCCTTCGGCGCCGGCCCGCGGCATTTCTCCATGTCGGGTTTGCTCAGCGGCAGCGTCAGCGACGGCATCGGCCGCACGGTGTTTGGCATCGGCGCCATCTTGAGCTGGCTCATCGTCGTGGCGCTGGCGCGCGCCAGCGCGAAAAAGATTTTCGGCAAGAAGAGCTGATCGCGGCTTAGTGCATCCTTGGCACGCGCAGAAACTTGGCGCGGTCCGACGAATTCACCGCCACGTCGAAGGTCACGCCCTCGCGGTAGAGCGTCAGCGGCACTTCGACGCCGGCTTCGCCCAGCGCCCAGACCTTGCGGTAGAACTCCGCCAACGTCGACACCTTCTCTCCCTTGATCGCCAAAACGACGTCGCCGGTCTTGATCTCGGCGCGCGCCGCCGGGCCCTTGCCGGCGATGCCGACCACCACGACCTTGTCCTCGATCTCGGTCGAAAAGACGCCGAGCCAGGGCCGCACCGGTTTGTTGACGCGGCCAAATTTGCGCAAGTCGGTGAGCACTGGCGCCAGCAAATCGATCGGCACGATCATGTTCAAGTGCTCGTTCTTGCCCTCGCGCGCGCGCTCAAGCTGCAGCGAGCCGATGCCGATCAATTCGCCGGCCTTGGAAATGAGCCCGGTGCCGCCCCAATTGGGATGCGCCGGAAAAGTGAAGATCGCCTCGTCGAGCAGGTATTCCCAGTAGCCGGCGAATTCCTGCTTGGCGGCGATGCGGCCGGCGAGCGAGCGCGTGCGCCCGCCGAGGCCGCCGACCACCACGCGTTCGCCGATTTCGGCGGCGCTGGAGGAGCCGATCGGCAGAGGATCGGCGTCGAGCGGCCCCAGCGCCTGCACCAGGCCGAAGCCGGTCTCGCTGTCGAAGCCGAGCGCGTGGCCCTCCACCACGCGGCCGTCGCCGAGATGGATCCATACGGTTTCCGCTTCCGTGATCAGGTAGCCGATGGTGAGCACCAGCCCTTTGTCGATCAGCACGCCGTTGCCGGCGCGCTCGGTGCCCAGCGTGTCGGCGGTGAAGGCATCGGACGGGACGAGCGAATGGATGCCGACCACGGAGGCGAGCGTGCGCTCCAGATCGAAGCCGTAATCCTCCACGCGCGGCTGCGCGGCGGCGGGCACCTTCCACTCGGACAATGAGGGCATGTAGGTCTCCTGTTCCTACGGCGCTACATAATCATACGCTGATCATTGCGCGAGAGAAGCGCAATGCCCCACGGCTATCGTCCCCGCGAAAGCGGGGACCCATAAGCCGTGTGCTCTCGATAGACTGCGGCGTATGGGTCCCGGCCCTCCCTCGCCTTGCTCGGTCGGCCGGGACGACAGCGATGCGCCACCCTTGTCAGCTCCCGCGCGCTGGCGCACAGGAAAGGCATGATCCCGCTCTCCATCCTCGATCTTTCGCCGGTGTCGGCCGGCATCCCGGCGGCGCAATCTTTACGCAATTCGCTCGATCTGGCGCGCTTCGCCGACACCTTGGGCTATGTGCGCTACTGGGTGGCCGAGCACCACAATCTACCGGCCATCGCCTCATCCGCGCCCGACATCATGATCGGACAAATCGCCGCGGTGACCAAAAACATGCGCATCGGTTCCGGCGGCGTCATGCTGCCCAACCACGCGCCGCTTGTTGTGGCCGAGCGCTTCAAGGTTTTGGAAGCGCTCTATCCCGGCCGCATCGATTTGGGCCTCGGCCGCGCGCCAGGCACCGACCCCGCCACCTCCTACATGCTGCGCCGGCGTCAGGGCATCAGCGAGGAAGACGATTTCCTCGACCGCTTCAACGAATTGATGCTGCTGGAGACGCGCGGCTTCCCCGTCGGGCATCCGTTCCACAACGTGCACGCCATGCCGTCCGACGTGCCGCTGCCGCCGATTTATCTCTTGGGCTCGTCGGATTATTCGGCGCAGCTCGCCGGCCAGATCGGCGCGGCCTATTCCTTCGCGCATCACTTCGCGACCTTCCCGGCGGAAGAGGCGATGCGGCTCTATCGCGACAATTTCCGCCCCTCGCCCGCGCACGCCAAGCCCTACGCCATCCTCGGCACGCATGTGGTCTGCGCCGACACCGACGCCGAAGCCGAGCGGCTGGCGGCTACCGTCGATCTCAACATCGTGCGCCGCGCCAAGGGCGAATATCAGCCGCTCGCCTCGCCCGAGGATGCCGCCGCCTATGACTACAGCCCGGTCGACCGCCAGCGCATCGCGCAGAACCGCACGCGGCTCTCGGTCGGATCACCTGCAACGGTCAAGACGAAACTCGAACCGCTGATCGCGGCAACGCGGGCCGACGAACTGATGATCACCACCATGATCTTCGACCACGCCGCGCGAAAGCGCTCCTACGAATTGCTGGTCAAGGCTTTGGTAACGCTTTAGGCTGTTCGAAAATCAGCGAGGGAGGCGATATTGCAGGACCTTCTACCCGGGATCGTGTTGCTGGCCCTCACCGTCGGTTTGGCGATCGCCAGCTATCCGCGCAACGGAAAAGCGGCCGCATTCGTGCAGAAACCCTTTCTTGGGCCTTTGGTGTCGATTGCGATCGTCACCGGTCTTTCGATCTCGCTTCTTCTGATCGCCGCCTATTTCTCAAACTTCGACGATCTGACATTGGCGGGCGCCAAGCATTTGTAGGCGCGATGGCGCTGAGGCAGGCCAGCTAACGGCCCCGTTGAACAGCGCACGGCTCGCCGTGCTAGAAGGGGCTGGGCGGCACGCCTATTCTCAATCATCGTCGATCGATAGTAACGGGAGGTTTCCTTGGGCAAGCAATTCAAACTCACCACCAGCGATCAGCACTCACTCGGCGCCTATCGCGCCGATCCGCAAGGCACGCCCAAAGGCGGCATGGTCGTGGTGCAGGAGATTTTCGGCGTCAACCAACACATCCGCGCGGTGTGCGACCGGCTGGCGGCGCTCGGCTATGTGGCGGTGGCGCCGGCGGTATTCGACCGCTTCGCCCGCGATTTCGAATGCGGCTATACGCCCGACGAAATCGCCCACGCGCGCAGCCTGCTGGGCAATCTCAACTTCGATCACATGATGCACGACGTCGCTGCCGCGCAAGGCGACCTTAAAGGCGTCGGCCCGCTCGGCGTGATCGGCTTTTGCATGGGCGGCACCGTGTCGTTCCTCGCCGCCTGCCGACTGCCGGGTTTTGCCGCCGCTGTTTCGTTCTACGGCGGCATGATCGGCAAATTCGCCGACGAGAAGCCGAAATGCGCGGTGCAGATGCATTTCGGCGAGAAGGACGAAGGCATTCCGATGGACGTGGTGGCCGCCATCAAGGCCAAGCAGCCGCAGGCGGAGATCTACACCTATCCGGATGCGCCGCACGGATTCTATTGCGACGAGCGCGCCAGCTACCGCAAGGAAGCCGGCGATCTCGCCTGGCAGCGCACCCAGGACTTCCTCGCCAAGCATATGAAGTGACGTCGGCAGACGAATCTTTGCCCCACAAAGCGAGATGGCCGGGACGAGCCCGGCCATGACGTTTGAGAGCGGGGGTTTCGCCGAGGCCTAGAACCAGCGCTCTTTGATCTTGACCATGTCGCCCGGACGCAGCGGCGTGTCGAATGGAACGGTGACCGTCACCGGGCCGTAGGGCGCGTTGCGGGTCAGCACAGCATCGCCCTTATAGGCGCGCGGGGCAAAGCCGCCGGCAATCGCCACCGCCATCTCGGCGGTCATGTGGGCGACGTAAGGGTATTGGCCGGGCGTCGTCACCTCGCCGAGGATGAAGAACGGCCGATAGGTCTCGATCTCCACCGACACGTTCGGGTCGCGCACATAGCCCTGTTTGAGCTTTGCGGCAATCGCGCGCGACAGCGTCTGCGTCGTGCGCCCGCGCGCCGCCACCGTGCCGATCAGCGGGATGTTCACGTTGCCGCTGGCATCGACGATGTAGGTACTGCTTAAGCCGGCCTGGCCAAACACCACGACGCGCAGCTTGTCGCCGGCGCCGAGCGTGTATGGCCCTTCGCTGGCGACCAGCAGCGCCGCGTAAGGCACGCCAGCCGCATAAGCTTCGTTGGCCACGTAAGCGACACTGCCGGTGTATTTCGGCGTGACGGCTCGCGCGGCAGCTTCATGCTGCGCGGGCGGCGGGGCAGCAGCTGGCGTCAAAGCGGCAATTTTCGGCGAGGGCGGCGGTGCGGCGGCGACATGTGGAGCGGCCGGAGCCGAAGCGACAATGTGCGGCGCCGGGGCACTTTCCGGCGCTGCCTTGGCCTCCGGCGGCGGATGATATTGCAGCACGTAGGATTTCAGCTTCGGCTGCGGCGGACCGGTCAGCGACGCGAAGAACTCGCGGATGCTGTTTTCCCCGAGCAGCGTCTGCTGCGCATAGGCCTGCGGCTGCCGCGGCTCCGGCTGCAGCGCATAAGTTCGTCCCGACGAGAAAAAGCCGCGCCCCTCCCCGCTGGCCGCTTGCGGCGCCGCGGTGGCCTGCTGTTGGGCCTGCGCTGGCGCGAAGTTTTGCTGGAGCGCGTAGGCGGCCCCTGAGGAGACGAAGCCGCGCCCCTGCGCGGCGTTGGAATCGGCGGCGCTGACGTCCAAATCCCCGCGCATGCACCCGCCGAGCGCGAGCGCGGCGAGGACCGGCAGCAAGACCGGCAGCAAAAATCGGGGTTTCCGCATCAAACGAATCCGGGCCGGGTCAGATCTGGTGCCTGATTAACGCGTTATATGGTTAATAAACCCTCACCACTGGCTACCGGCGGTAACGCCGTATCGCGGCAACCATTTTCACCCGGAAAAAGAAACGGGCGCCTCTTCGGGCGCCCGCCGCGTTTCACAGTCGCCGCCGCGCTCAGGCCGGCTGAGCCTGACCCAGCTTGGCGCCGGTGCCGATCGGGCACGACACGCCGGTGCCGCCGTGCCCGCAATAGCCGTACGGGTTCTTCGCCAGATACTGCTGGTGATAATCCTCGGCGAAATAGAACGGCGGTGCGTCGACGATCTCGGTGGTAATGGCGCCGTAGCGCTTGGCGGTCAGCTCCTTCTGATACATCGCCTTGGAGGCCTCGGCGGCCTGCTTCTGCTCGGGCGAGAAGGTGTAGATGCCGGAGCGATATTGCGTACCGACATCGGCGCCCTGGCGCATGCCTTGCGTCGGGTCATGACCCTCCCAGAAAGTCTTAAGCAGCGCCTCATAGGAGATCTTCTTCGGGTCGTAGACCACCAGCACCACTTCGTTGTGGCCGGTGCGCCCGGAGCAGACTTCCTCATAGATCGGATTGGGCGTCAGCCCGCCAGCGTAACCGACGGCGGTGACGTAGACGCCGGGAAGCTGCCAGAAGCTTTTCTCGGCGCCCCAGAAACAGCCGAGGCCGAAGATCGCCTTCTCGCTTCCCTCCGGATAGGGCCCCTTGAGCGGATGGTGATTGACGAAGTGCTCAGCCGCGGTGCGGATCTCATGGTCGCGGCCGGGCAGCGCCGTGCCGGCCTCGGGCATGGCAGTTTTCTTGAAGCCGAACATGGTTGATTTCCTCTGTTGGTTCTTTGTTGGTTTTCGGCAACCGATAGGCCCAATATAAGCGTCCGCGGCTTGAAGCGGAACGCCGGCCGCGATCACGTCTCGGAAAGGCGGGTGCAAGGGCGTTTCACGCCGGCGCGAGCCCTGCGCTCGTCAGCTCCGCTCGTAGCCGATCAGCGGCTTCTTCCGCCGCCCCAGCAGCAGGCACAGGATGCCGACGATGCCGAGCGCGGCCCAACTCGGCGCCGCCAGGACGTAGAGCATGCCAGGGTCCCACAGCACGCCCCCGGCATAGGGCGCGATCATCGGCTTGAGCCTCACGAGGCTGCCGGCGTTGATCTGGTCCCACAACGTGCGCACGCTGGTGAGGTAGAGGCTGTTGGCGGCGATCGACTTGGTCCCGTCATAGATCAATAGGACAAAGGCGGCCGCCAGGCAGATCAGGCCGAGGAATCGGAAAAGGAAGCGGATCATTTGCTGCGGGTGTCTGCTGCGTCGCCCATCGGCATCGATTAACCCGCGCCGCGTCCGGGTTCAACCATAAGCCAAGATCAAATGCCGCTTGCCTTGAGCTAGCGCGCCCCATTCCGCTAACGTCCCCAAGGACGGCCTTTGGCGGTCGCGTCATGGAGTTGAAATGGTTGTAAAACGCCCTAGCGGCCCCATCCGGCCGACCTTTACCGACCAGGAGGCGTTGCTGTTCCACAGCAGCGGCCGTCCCGGCAAGCTAGAGGTCGTGGCCACCAAGCCGATGGCGACCCAGCGCGACCTTTCGCTCGCCTATTCGCCGGGCGTGGCCATCCCCGTGCTCGCCATCGCCGAGGATCCCAGCCGCGCCTACGACTACACGGTGAAAGGCAATTTCGTCGCCGTCATCACCAACGGCACCGCCATCCTCGGGTTGGGCAACCGCGGCGCATTGGCGGCCAAACCCGTGATGGAAGGCAAGGCGGTGCTGTTCAAGCGCTTCGCCGACATCGACTCCATCGACCTTGAAGTCTCCACCGAAGACCCGGACGAGTTCATCAATTGCGTGCGCTATCTCGGCGCCGGTTGGGGCGGCATTAATCTCGAAGACATCAAGGCGCCGGAGTGCTTCATCATCGAACAGCGCCTGCGCGAACTGCTCGACATTCCGGTTTTCCATGACGACCAGCACGGCACCGCCATCATCTCGGCGGCCGGTTTGATCAACGCGCTCGACCTCACCGGGCGCGACATCAAGAACACCAAACTGATCTGCAACGGCGCCGGCGCCGCCGGCATCGCCTGCCTCGAATTGCTCAAAGCGATCGGCTTCACCCCCGACAACCTGATCCTGTGCGACACCAAGGGCGTGATCTATCAGGGCCGCACCGCCGGCATGAACCAGTGGAAATCGGGCTACGCGGTCAAGACCTCAGCGCGCACTTTGGCCGAGGCGCTGGAAGGCGCCGACGTGTTCTACGGGCTCTCGGCCAAGGGCGCGGTGACGCAAGACATGGTCAAGTCGATGGCGGCAAACCCGATCATCTTCGCCATGGCCAATCCCGATCCGGAAATTACCGTCGAGGAAGTGGCGGAAGTGCGCGACGACGCCATCATGGCCACCGGCCGCTCCGACTACCCCAACCAGATCAACAATGTGCTCGGCTTCCCCTACATCTTCCGCGGCGCGCTCGACGTGCGCGCCTCCGCCATCAACATGGAGATGAAGATCGCGGCGGCGCATGCGCTCGCCGACCTCGCGCGCGAGGACGTGCCCGACGAGGTGGCGGCGGCTTACGGCGCGCGGCCGAAATTCGGACCCGACTACATCATCCCGGTGCCGTTCGACCCGCGGCTGATCTCCCATGTGCCGCCGGCGGTGGCGAAGGCCGCCATGGATACCGGCGTCGCGCGCAAGCCGATCGTCGACATGGATGCCTATCGCCAGCAACTCTCCGCACGGCGCGATCCGATCGCCGGCGTGCTGGTGCAGGTGTACACGCGGCTGCGCCGCAGCCCCAAGCGCGTGGTGTTCGCCGAGGGCGAGGAGCTTCAGGTGATCCGCGCCGCGGCAAGCTTCGCGCACCAGGGGCTGGGCACCGCCTTGCTGGTCGGGCGCGAGGACCGCGTGCGCGCCGCCGCCAGCGAAGCCGGCATCGATCTGTCGGACGGCATGGAGATCATCAACGCGGCGATGTCGACGCGCAACGCCTCCTACATCAATTTCCTCTACGAGCGGCTGCAGCGGCACGGCTATCTGGTGCGCGACGTGCAGCGGCTGATCAATCAGGACCGCAATCATTTTGCCGCCTGCATGGTGGCGCTCGGCGACGCCGACGCCATGGTGACCGGGGTCACGCGCAATTTCTCGGTCGCGCTCGAGGACGTGCGGCGCGTGATCGATCCCAAGCCCGGGCACCGGGTGATCGGCGTCTCGCTGGTGGTGGCGCGCGGGCGCACCGTGCTGGTGGCCGATACCGCGGTGACCGAAATGCCGACCGCGGAGGAACTCGCCGCGATCGCCATCGAGGCGGCGGGCGTTGCGCGCCGCCTTGGCTATGAGCCGCGCCTTGCCCTGCTCGCCTTCTCGACTTTCGGCCACCCGCCGGGCGAGCGCTCGGCGAAGGTCATCGAGGCGGTCAAGATTCTCGACAGCAAGCGGGTCGATTTCGAATATGAAGGCGAAATGGCCGCCGACGTCGCGCTCAATCCCGAGCTGGCCACGCCCTACCCGTTCTGCCGGCTGTCGGGCCCCGCCAATGTGCTGGTGATGCCGGCGTTCCACTCCGCCTCGATCTCGACCAAGATGCTGCAGGAACTGGGCGGCGCCACCGTAATTGGGCCGCTGCTGGTCGGGCTCGACCGGCCGGTGCAGATCGTCCAGCTCGGCGCCAAGGACAACCAGCTGGTCAACATGGCCGCGCTCGCCGCGTATAATGTGAGCGGATAAATCACCGTTACTGTCATGGCCGGGCCTGGCCCGGCCATCCACGCCTCACTTTTCCTGAAGGCAATAGGCGTGGATGCCCGGCACAAGGCCGGGCATGACGATGGATAGACTGGAGATCAAAATGACGTCCAAAAAACTGTCCGGCGTGATCGCCGCCGTTGCCACCCCGATCGATGAGAGCGGCGCGCCCGATCTTGCGCGCGCCATCAAGCTCGCCCGCTTCCTGCTCGACAATGGCTGCAACGGCCTCAATGTGCTCGGCACCACCGGCGAAGCGACGTCGTTTTCGCGTGAGGAACGCCTGCGCGTCATGAGCGCCTACAAGCAGGAAAAAATGCCGCTCGATCGCCTTATGGTCGGCACCGGCGCCGCCGCTGTCAGCGATGCCATCGCGCTCACTTGTCACGCCGCCGAGCTCGGCTTTGCCGGCGCGCTGGTGCTGCCGCCGTTCTACTACAAGGGCGTGCCCGACGACGGACTCTTTGCCTATATCGACGCGCTGGTTAAGGCGACGGCGGACAAACCGATCCCGATTTATCTCTATCACTTCCCGGCGATGTCCGGTCTGCCCTGGCACATCGCGCTGATCACGCGCCTGCTCGAAAAATTTCCTACCCGCATCGTGGGTCTGAAAGACTCTTCGGGCGACATGGGCTACGCGCGCGCGGCCGCCGCGATCTCAAAAAGCTTCGCGGTGTTCCCCTCGACCGAAGCGGCGCTGATCGAGGCGCGCGACGGCGCCTTCGCCGGCTGCATCTCGGCGACGGCCAACTGCAATCCCGACCTGTGCGCGCGCGCCTGGTCGCAAGGCGATACCGCCGCGCTGGAAGCGGCGGTTGACATCCGGAAATTGTTCGACGGCAAGCCGCTGGTCTCCGGCGTGAAGGCTCTGCTCGCGCACATCCATGGCGATGCGGCGCTTTCGCGCGTCAAGCCGCCGCTTGCCGCCTTTTCTGCCGCCGATCGCACCGCGGTGATCGCCGGCCACGACGCGGTACGGGCCAAGCGGGTGGCCTGATTCCGGCGTTGACGCAACGGCGAGGCATTACTATAAGCCTCGCCTTGGCGGCGAGCCGGCTCGCCGCCCCACTTTTTTGTAAAACTGGTCGCTCCAGGAAAGTTTCAGCCGTCGAGCGGCCGAGCCAACGAGAGTTTCATGGCCAATACCACATCTGCCCGCAAAGCCACGCGCAAGATCGCGCGCCGGACCGAAATCAACAAAGCACGCCGCTCGTTGCTGCGCGGCTCGGTCCGCAAGATCGAGGAAGCGATCGCCTCGGGCGACCGCACCACCGCCTTGGCCGCGTTCAAGGAGGCGGAGCCGGTGATCATGCGGGCCGCACAGGTCGGCGTCGTGCATAAGAACAATGCCAGCCGCAAAGTGTCGCGCCTGAGCAAACGCATCGCCAAGCTCGGCAAGTAAGTCAGCACCGGCGGACGCGGCCCGGCTATAGCGCGGGCAAATTTTGTTTAAAATCGTTCGAATTGCCGCCGAACAACCGTTTCGCTTCTAGAACTGCAGCCGATTGATCGTGTCTGGCACAAGTTGCCGGGCCGGTGTTCGTTATTAAACGGTCATCGTCACGTCAGAATAGTTTGCGCGCATCGACGCGGCAGGGCGTAGTTCGATGCCGCCGCACGCAAAACCAATGATCACAGCGCTAGTTTTTGCAAGTTACCTTGGGTTTTCGATCAAAAATTTTTTCGCCGCAGTAACGACTTAAGCCACAAGCACGACCAAGGACCCAAAAATCATTGCGGCACGGGCATTTCCTGTCGGTCACCGGAGTTAAAAATTTTCCACGGTGCCATCCGCAACAAAACGCAATCTGCCGCGAGATTCTGCACGCTACGTCAACATGTTGCCGATGAGTCACATGTCACTGCAGCGCTACAGTGGCCGGCATTCGTGTGGTCGGCCGCGCCGCAGCCCGCGAAATCAATTGCCGACGGTCCTTGCCTGTGTATTTTTGAAACAGGGCTCGGAGTTCTCCGGGCCCCATCTGAGAAAAGGTTCTGCTCCGCGCTCATTGCGAATGAGGTCTGCGACTATCTGTCTGCTGATAGGAAAGTCGGCTGCTCGAAGCGCGAGCTGGATCAGGAAGATCGAATTTCTGTTCGTCGTCGAGGTCGGTGGGTAAGGCGAGCGTAGAGCGAATATCAACGCAAAGCTTTTGCCGCTCGGCGATGACTTGGATGCGATGCGACCGGTTGGGCGATACGTCCGCAGACGATTTAGAGGGGGATATCATGACAGCAGTGGGAACACAGCCGGCGGTCAGCGCCGCCAACATGGTATGCCCTTCATCCGCTGTGAGCCCACGCCACGTCGGCGCGTTTTCCGCCAGAGTATCATGCCATGTCCTTGCGTTGGGCCACCTGCGACCGCCCGAATTTGCGACCGGAATTAGAGGCACTACCCCTCCGCCGGTGAGTTAGAGCGCAACGCGCGCAAACTTATTTCGGTGTCGTGCCGCCAAGGCCGTCGAGCCCGCCGCGGACCCAGGTTCTCCAAAACGGCATCGTTATCGAGTGAGTGATGTTGCGTTCGTTCCGGCGCGTTGGCGGCCTTCAAAAGCCTGCCCAAGCCGAGCAACCGAGTCCGTTCAACCAGTCAATTGGGCAGAGAAACAAAAAAATGGACGGCGATCAGGAAAGCTGGTCACGGGTGAAAGGGCGCCTGCGCGCGGAGGTCGGTGACGACGTCTATTCGAGCTGGTTCGCGCGCATGGACCTGGAAGCCATCGAAGATGGGACGGTGCGGCTGTCGGTGCCGACGCGCTTCCTCAAGAGCTGGATCCAATCGCATTACGCCGAACGCGTGCTGGCCTGCTGGCAGGCGGAAAACGCAAAAGTCGTCCGCATCGAATTGATCGTGCGCTCGGCGGTGCTGCGCTCGGCCATCGCCAAGCCGAAAACCGAGTTCACGGCCGGCGAGAATGACGCCCGCTCTATTGGCGGCAACGGCAATGGACGGCCGATGCTCGCCGGCGATGCCAGCGGCCATGAGGCGCTCGGCGGCTCACCGCTCGATCCGCGCCTGACCTTCGAGAGCTTCGTGGTCGGCCGCTCCAACACGCTCGCCCATGCGGCGGCCAAGCAGGTCGCCGCGGCCAAGCGCAGCGACCCGGTGATGTTCAACCCGCTCTATATCCACGCCGGCGTCGGCCTGGGGAAGACCCATCTGCTGCAGGCCATCACCTGGAACGGCAATGCCGCCGGCGAGCGCAAGGTGCTCTATCTGACCGCCGAAAAATTCATGTACGGCTTTGTCTCGGCGCTGCGCACGCAGACCGCGCTCGCCTTCAAGGACGCCCTGCGCGGCATCGGCGTCCTGGTGATCGACGACCTGCAGTTCCTGCAGGGCAAGTCGACCCAGGCTGAATTCTGCCACACCCTCAACGCCCTGATCGACGCCGGCCGGCAGGTGGTGATCGCCTCCGACCGCCCGCCTTCCGACCTGGAAAGCCTCGACGACCGCGTGCGTTCGCGGCTGGCCGGCGGCCTGGTGGTCGAAATGGGCTCGCTCGGCGAGGAATTGCGCTTCGAAATCCTCAAAGCCCGCGTGATGGCGGCGCGGGCGCACCATCCCGGCTTCGACGTGCCGCTGCCGGTGCTCGCCTATATCGCCAAGACCGTGACCCATAACGGCCGCGATCTCGAAGGCGCGCTCAACCGCCTGCTCGCCCATAACAAGCTCACCGGCCACGCCGTCACCCTGGAAATGGCCGAGCGCGAGGTGCGCGACCTGATCCGCCCGCAGGAGCCCAAGCGGGTCAAGATCGAGGACATCCAGCGGGTGGTGGCGCGGCAATACAATGTCAGCCGCTCCGACCTGTTGTCGTCGCGGCGCACCGCCAATGTGGTGCGCCCGCGCCAGGTGGCGATGTATCTGGCCAAGACCCTGACCTTGCGCTCGCTGCCCGAGATCGGCCGGCGGTTCGGCGGCCGCGATCACACCACGGTGCTGCATGCGGTGCGCAAGATCGAGGGCCTGGTCGGCAACGACATGGCGCTGGCCGAGGAGATCGAAATCCTCAAGCGGCAATTGCAGGAATAGGCGCCTCACGCCGACGATTTGCGGTCATGCCCGGCCTCGTGCCGGGCATCCACGTCTTAAGGCGGCAATGATGACCTGGATTGCCGCGACAAGCCCGGAGATGACAATTTGCAGCCCCTCTTTGCGGTATGCGGCCTGTGGACGCCTTTGGACAAACACCCCACAAAAGGCCCGTCACCCTTGCGATTTTCGCGCTGCCGCGCCACTTTTCGGCTCCGGCCTCGCATGCGATTCGCCGGCTTGCCGTCGCGCCTTGGCTTTAACGCATTAAAGGCGCCGAAGCGGGTCTCCCCATGAAGGTCACCGTCGAGCGTGCAGAGCTTGTTGAAGTCGCTGGGTCACGTCCACCGCGTGGTCGAGCGGCGCAATACCATTCCGATCCTCGCCAACGTGCTGATCAAGACGGAGAGCGGCAAGCTCAGCATGAAGGCGACCGACCTCGACCTCGAGGTCACCAACTCGATCGCCGCCGACGTCGGCACCGCCGGTTCCACCACCGTGCCGGCGCACATGCTCTACGACATCGTGCGCAAGATGCCGGAGGGCGCGCAGATCGTGCTCGAAGGCTCCGGCGACCGCGCGATGCTGTCGATCCGCGCCGGCCGCTCGCGCTTTCTGCTGCAGACGCTGCCGGAGACCGATTTCCCGGATCTGGCCGCCGGCGCCATGCCGCACACGTTCAAACTCGCCGCCGCCGACCTCAAGCGGCTGATCGACAAGACGCAGTTTGCCATCTCGACCGAAGAGACCCGCTATTATCTCAACGGCATCTACCTGCACGTCGCGCGCAACGGAAAGGCGCCGAGCCTGCGCGCCGTCGCCACCGACGGGCACAGGCTGGCGCAGGTCGAATTGCCGGCGCCGGACGGCTCCAGCGGCATGCCCGGCATCATCGTACCGCGCAAGACCGTGGGCGAGGTGCTGCGCCTGCTGGAAACCGACGAAGGCGAGGTCGCCATCGAACTGTCGGCCGGCAAAATCCGCTTCAGCGTCGGCAATGTGGTGCTCACCAGCAAACTGATCGACGGCACCTTCCCGGATTACAGCCGCGTCATCCCGGCGCAAAACGACAAGCTGATGACCGTCGACAAGAAGGACTTCGAAGCGGCGGTCGACCGCGTCTCCACCGTCTCCAGCGAGCGCGGCCGCGCGGTCAAGCTCTCGCTCACCGGCGGACGGCTGGTGCTGTCGGTGACCAATCCGGATTCCGGCAGCGCGGTTGAGGAGTTGGAGGTCGAGTACGATTCCGAGCCGCTCGATATCGGCTTCAACTCGCGCTATCTGCTCGACATCGCCGCGCAGATCGAAGGCGAGACCGCGGTGCTCAAGCTCGCCGATCCCGGCTCGCCCACGCTGATCCAGGACAAGGACGCCAAGGGCGCGCTCTATGTGCTGATGCCGATGCGGGTGTGAGCTTTAGACGCGAGCGCTTCCGCCGTCATGGCCGGGCTTGTCCCGGCCAACCACGTCTTTGATAGTGCCCAGACCGCAAAGACGTGGATGCCCGGCGTAAAGCCGGGCATGACGAGCAAGAATGACCGCCGCCTTTATCCGCCGCCTGACCTTAAGCAACTTCCGCAGCTATCATTCCGCGCAGCTTGCTCTCGATCAGGCCGGGCCGGTGGTGCTGACCGGCGCCAATGGCGCCGGCAAGACCAACCTGATCGAGGCGATCTCGCTGTTGGCGCCCGGCCGCGGCCTGCGTCGCGCCACCATGGAGGAACTTGCATTTTCCGAAGGCGACGGCGCCTGGGCGGTCGCCGCCGAGATCGAGGGCATGCTCGGCCTCGCCACCCTCGGCACCGGCATCGATCCGCCGGCCGGCGAGGATTCAGCGCCGGCGCGCAAATGCCGGGTCGACCGCGAGAGCGTGGGCTCGGCCGCCGCCTTCGCCGATCATTTGCGGGTGGTGTGGCTGACGCCGGCGATGGACCCGCTGTTCAACGGGCCGGCCTCCGAGCGGCGGCGCTTCCTCGACCGCCTGGTGCTGGCGGTCGACGCCCAGCATTCCAGCCGCGTGGCCGCGCTCGAGCGCGCCTTGCGCTCGCGCAACCGGTTGCTGGAGGACCCTTCCCGCGACGCCCATTGGCTCGATGCCATCGAGCACGAAACCGCCGAAGTGGCGGTGGCGGTGGCGGCCGCGCGCGCGGAAACGGTGGCGCGGCTGTCCGCCGCGCTCAATGCCGCCCGCGATCAGGCGCCGGAATTTCCGCGCGCCGAAATCGCGCTCGAAGGCTGGATGGAAAAGCTGCTGCCGCATCACAGCGCCACCGACATCGAGGACCGCTATCGCGCGCTGCTCAAGGACAACCGCGCGCGCGACGCCGCCGCCGGGCGCACGCTCGACGGTCCGCACCGATCCGATCTCGCCGTCACCCACGCCGGCAAAAACATCCCGGCAGCGGATGCCTCGACCGGTGAGCAAAAAGCGCTGCTCATCCGCCTGGTGCTGGCGCACGCCGGGCTGATCAAGGACATGACCGGCTTTGCGCCGCTCTTGCTGCTCGACGAAGTGATTGCGCATCTCGATCCGGCGCGGCGTGCCGCGCTCTACGACACCTTGGCCAATCTCGGTGCGCAAGTGTGGATGACCGGCGCGGATGCTGCCGCCTTCGGCGATATCGTTTCGCGCGCGCGCGTGTTCGAAGTGCGAGGCGGTGCAGTGGTGCCGCAGCGGTGAGGTTCCGTTAGCGCGCCGATGAAGTTCCGTTTACCGCTTTGTCCTAATTCGTACAAAAGCAGGAACCATGGCTCTGCCAAGGGTTTGTCTCAGGTAGGCAGCAAACCCCGAAGGATTGGACAGGCGATGAGATCGAATGCAGCAATGGAGCGGCTGAAGGGCGAACTCTATCCCCTTGTCGACCGCATGCGCGCCGATCTCGATCGCGTCGAGATTCTCATTGCCGTGCTCAACGAATTCAGCTGTCCGGTTCCAAATTACGAACCGCGCTTCCAGCATTTGCAGCAATTCAGTCTGAAAAGGTATGAGATCAGCCAAGGCGCCGGCGGCAATCGCTAGTCGCTAGATTTCGCCGAGCAGTTCCCGCCGCTGTCGTTCCGAGGCGTCGGAATAGCGGCGCAGGGCATGGGCCTCGCTGAGCAGGCCGACCACCTGCCGGCGCTCGGGCGTATCGACCACCGCCAGCGCTTCGGCCTCGAAGCGGTCGAAGGCCGCAATCGCCTCCTGCGCCGTCATCTGCGGCAACAGGACATGATCGCCATGGCGCAGCACCTCCTGCAAAGGCGTCGTCGCGGCCAGTTCCGCACCGTGCGCTTCGGCCACCAGCACCAGCCCGGCATAGCGGCCGTCCGCGTCCACAGCGACCACCTGGTTGGTCGAGCCCAACGGAAACGCCTCGCGAAAAGCCGCGAGCGTGGATTCCACCGGCGCGGTGCGCACATCCGCACGCATCATCTGCGCAACTGTGAGATCGCGAATCCAGCCTACATCCGCCGCGCTGCGAATGGTCTCGCCGCGCAGATGGAAGCGCCAGGTGGCGAAGGAATAGCCGAAGAACTCGCGCGTGACCTGCATCGAGACGATCACCGCGATCAGCACCGCGGTGGTCAGCCACAGGTCGCCGGTGGTTTCCAGCGCGATGAACGTCATGGTGAGCGGGCCGCCGATCACCGATACCGATAAGGCGCTCATGCCGATGATGGCGAAGGCATCGGGGTTGGCGTGCGAGCCGGGCCATACCATCAGCAGTCCGCTCCCGAACATTTGACCGCCGAGTGCGCCCAGCAAGAGCGACGCGAAGAACAAACCGCCGCGGAAGCCGGAACCCAGAGAGACGATGGAGGCAAGGGATTTAAGCACGAATATCAATGCAATCATTGTGAGCGGCAGCTTGAAGATTCCGGTCAGGTGCAACGCGCCATGACCGGACGACATCACTTGCGGCGTTACGATCGCCATGAGCCCAACCAGAGCGCCGCCCAGCATCGGCCGTAATCCCGGTCTTACCCGCACGGTGCTGAACAGGCGTTCGCAGGCGGCGACACCGCGCATCAGCAAAATGCCGAAGCCGCCCGCCAGCAGGCCGAAGCCGCCGGCAATCACCACGTCACGTACCGTCAGCCCGGCCACAGAGCCGGCGTCGATCCCGAGCCCCTCAGGCGTGAAGGCCTGAGCGGTCAGATAGCCGAACAAGGCGGCCATACCGACCGGGGCGAGGGAAGCGATGGAATAGGTGCCGATGATCAGCTCGAAACCGTAGAAAGCGCCGCCGAGTGGCGCACCGAAGGCGCCGGCGATGGCGGCGGCCGCACCGCAGCCGACCAACACACGGATGTCAGCGCGGCGCAGCCTGAAGGCCTGGCCGATGCGTGACGCGATGCCGCTGGCAAGTTGGGTATAGCCGGCCTCCAGACCGACGGAGGCGCCGACGCCGCTCGACCACACCGTCTGCGCCGCCACGATCAGGCTGCCGCGTAGGGACATGCGGCCGCCATGCAGCGCATTGGCTTCGATCGGGTCGACCTCGGTGCCGCGACGGCGGGCGACATAGGCGGTGGCAAGGCCGAAGAGCAGGCCGCCGAAACAGGGCGTCAGGAACGCGTAATAGGGATTAAGCGAGACCCGACCCGAGAGCCGTTCGCCCGGATCGAGCCCGAAGAAACTCAGATGCATGAACGAGACCGCTTCGCCCATTGCCGCGACCACAAGCCCGGCGACCGAGCCGATAATGACCGCCAGCACGATGATACTCGATTCGCGCGCACGCACGATGGCGCGCAAGCGACGTGGAACTTCGAACGGCAGACTGAACACGCGCATCGGGGAGGCAATTCAAATCGGGCGGGCGCGGTCCTGCTTAGATGATAAGTAACGGCCGCGAACAAGGGCGCTCGTTTAGGTAGTTGCAATGGCGCTTCGATGGCGGCACGAAAACAGGCCTTTCGACACCACTATTTTGGCCGCCGAATCGAGCCAAAACAGCGTCAAAAAAGCGCTGATTTTTATCCTGTCGCCTCTTTAAAAAACGCTTGCGAATCAACATATTATCGACATCACTTTGTTCTGTACGACGCCTAAATTTCGTGTCACACCAAAGCTCGTTTCCAACTCATTTTCCGGCCCGTCTTGAGGGTGCCATCCATGGCTGAGCCCGCCCGCAATCTCCCGTCCGATTACGACGCCGAATCGATCAAGGTCCTCAAGGGCCTCGACGCCGTGCGCAAGCGCCCGGGCATGTATATCGGCGATACCGACGACGGCTCCGGCCTGCACCACATGGTCTACGAGGTGGTGGACAACGCCATCGACGAGGCGCTCGCCGGCCACGCCACCGAGGTGGTGGCCACCCTCAATCCCGACGGCTCGGTGACGGTGGTCGACAACGGCCGCGGCATCCCGACCGACATCCACAAGGGCGAAGGCATCTCCGCGGCCGAGGTCATCATGACCCAGCTGCACGCCGGCGGGAAATTCGACCAGAATTCCTACAAGGTTTCCGGCGGCCTGCACGGCGTCGGCGTCTCGGTGGTCAACGCGCTTTCAAGCTGGCTCAAGCTCACCATCTGGCGCGACGGCAAAGAGCATTTCATGGAATTCCGCGACGGCGTGGCGGTGAAGCCGCTCGAGGTCGTCGGCGTCGCGCTCGACAAACGCGGCACTGAAGTAACCTTCCTGCCTTCGACAGCGACCTTCACCATGGTGGAGTTCGACTTCGCCACGCTGGAGCACCGCCTGCGCGAATTGGCTTTTCTCAATTCTGGCGTCAACATTGTGCTGTCCGACAAGCGTCACGCGGTCGAGAAGCGCGAGGAGATGAAATACGAGGGCGGCGTCGAGGCCTTCGTGAAATTCCTCGACCGCAACAAGACGCCGCTGATCCCCAATCCGGTCATGATCAAGGCCGAGCGCGAAGGCATCACGGTCGAATGCGCGCTGTGGTGGAACGACGGTTACCACGAGAGCGTGCTCTGCTTCACCAACAACATCCCGCAGCGCGACGGCGGCACCCATCTCGCCGGCTTCCGCGGCGCGCTCACCCGGCAGATCACGAGCTATGCCGACACCATTGGCACCACGCGCAAGGAGAAGGTGGCGCTGACCGGCGACGACTGCCGCGAGGGATTGACCTCGGTGCTGTCGGTCAAAGTGCCCGATCCGAAATTCTCCTCGCAGACCAAGGACAAGCTGGTGTCCTCGGAAGTGCGCCCGGTGGTGGAGAACGTGATCAACCAGGCGCTGCAGGATTGGTTCGAAATCCACCCGGCCGAGGCCAAGGTGATCGTCGGTAAGGTGGTGGAAGCCGCCGCCGCGCGCGAGGCCGCGCGCAAGGCGCGCGACCTGACCCGCCGCAAGGGCGCGCTCGACATATCAAGCCTGCCCGGCAAGCTCGCCGACTGTCAGGAGCGCGATCCGGCCAAATCCGAATTGTTCATCGTCGAGGGCGACAGCGCCGGCGGCTCCGCCAAGCAGGGCCGCAACCGCGAATTCCAGGCGGTGCTGCCGCTGCGCGGCAAGATTTTGAACGTCGAGCGCGCGCGTTTCGACAAGATGCTGGGCAGCCAGGAGATCGGCACGCTGATCACCGCGCTCGGCACTGGCATCGGGCGCGACGAATTCAACATCGACAAGCTGCGCTACCACAAGATCATCATCATGACCGACGCCGACGTGGACGGCAGCCACATCCGCACGCTGCTGCTCACCTTCTTCTTTCGGCAGATGCCGGCGCTTATCGAGCGCGGCTACCTCTATATCGCGCAGCCGCCGCTATACAAGATCGCGCGCGGCAAGTCCGAGCAGTACCTCAAGGATGAGCGCGCGCTCGAGGACTATCTGATCGCCGCCGGGATCGAAGAAGCGGTGCTGCGGCTGTCGAACGGTGAGGAGGTCGCCGGCGCCGATCTGCACAAGCTGGTCGAGGATTCCCGCACCATTCGCGGGCTGCTCGGCGGACTGCACAGCCGCTACAATCGTCAGGTGGTCGAGCAGGCCTCGATTGCCGGCGTGCTGCGGCCGGAAGTGACCGGCGACCCGAAAACCGCCTCGGCGGCGGCCGACTACATTGCCAAGCGCATGGACGCGCTGGCCGAGGAAACCGAGCGCGGCTGGACCGGAAAATTCGACGATGACGGTTTCCATTTCGAGCGCACCGTGCGCGGCGTCAAGGAGGTCGCGATCATCGACCAGGCGCTGCTCGCTTCCGCCGATGCCCGCAAGCTCGACGAGTTCGCGCCGGCGCTGCAACAGACCTTCCCGCGCCCAACGCCGCCGGCGGTCCTGCGCCGCAAGGACGAGGAGATCTCGATCCATGGGCCCGTCGGCCTGTTCGATGCGCTGACCGATGCCGGGCGCAAGGGCATCTCGATGCAGCGCTACAAAGGCCTGGGCGAAATGAACCCCGAGCAGCTGTGGGAAACGACGCTCGACATCAACGTGCGCTCGTTGCTGCAGGTAAAGATCAAGGAAGGCGAGGAGGTCGACAACGTGTTCGCCGAACTGATGGGCGAATTGGTCGAGCCGCGCCGGCTGTTCATCCAGGACAACGCGCTCTCGGCAAGCGTGGACGTCTAGCCCGCTAGCCAGACGGCTGTTTCTGCCCCCAGCTTTGCCCTGCAAAAGCTTTCCCGATTATATTATGCTGGTACTGCCGGTGGCTTAAGGCCGCGCCGTTAAAGTTGCGCGGGGGGAAGTAGACAATGTCGATGTCAGCAGTAGAACCGGCGGAAAAACCCCTGTGGCGCCCGAGCCCGGAGCGCATCGCCAACAGCCAGGTCACGGCCTTCATCACCGAGGCTAACAAGCGCTACGGGCTCAAGCTCAAGGATTACCGCGAGCTGCACGCCTGGTCGGTCGCCAACGGCGCCGAGTTCTGGGACTTGGTGTGGGACTTCTGCGGCGTGGTCGGCGAAAAAGGCGCGCGACGGCTGATCGACGGCGACAAGATGCCGGGCGCGCAATTCTTCCCCGACGCCAAAATCAATTTCGCCGAGAACCTGTTGAAGGCGCCGGGCACGGGCGATGCGCTGATCTTCCGCGGCGAGGACAAGGTCGCCTACCGGCTGACCTGGGACGAATTGAAGGCACTGGTGTCGCGGCTGCAGCAGGCCCTGCGCGCCGCCGGCGTTGGTGAGGGCGACCGCGTCGCGGCCATGATGCCGAATCTGCCGGAGACCATCGCGCTGATGCTGGCGGTCACTTCGCTCGGCGCTATCTTTTCGTCCTGCTCGCCAGACTTCGGCGAACGCGGCGTGCTCGACCGCTTCGGCCAGATCAAGCCCAAGGTCTTCGTGACGGTCGACGGCAATTGGTACAACGGCAAACCGCTGCCGATCGCCGACAAGGTGGCCGCGGTCGCCAAGCAGCTCACCACCGCCGAAACGGTCGTGATCGTGCCTTACCTCGGCGATGCCGCCAAAGCTGCGACGCAAATCCCGCGCGCGCGCACGCTGGAAGACTTCCTCAAAGCCCACACACCGAAGCCGCTCACCTTCGAACGGCTGCGGTTCAATCACCCGGTCTATATTCTGTTTTCGTCGGGCACCACCGGCGTGCCGAAATGCATCGTGCACGGCGCCGGCGGCACGCTCTTGCAACACATGAAGGAACACCGCCTGCAGTGCGACCTGCGCGCCGGCGAGCACCTGTTCTATTTCACCACCTGCGGCTGGATGATGTGGAACTGGCTCGCTTCCGGCATCGCTTCGGGCGCGACGCTGGTGCTGTTCGACGGCTCGCCCTTCGCCCCACAGGCCGTGCTGTTCGATCTGGCGCAGGACGAACGCATCAACGTCTTCGGCACCTCGGCGAAATATATCGACGCCTGCAAGAAGGCGGAGCTTGCGCCCGCCCGCACGCATGACCTGTCCTCGGTGCGGCTGATCACCTCGACCGGCTCGCCACTCGCCGCCGAGAGCTTCGATTACGTTTATGCCGACATCAAGCAGGACGTGCATCTCGCCTCGATCTCCGGCGGCACCGACATCGTCTCCTGCTTCGTGCTCGGCGATCCGACCGCGCCGGTGTGGCGCGGCGAAATCCAGGCCGCCGGATTGGGCATGGCGGTCGACGTCTGGTCGGAGGACGGCAAGCCGGTGCGCCAGCAGAAGGGCGAACTGGTCTGCACCAAGCCCTTCACCTCGATGCCGGTGATGTTCTGGAACGATCCGGAGGGGCGCAAATACCACGCCGCCTATTTCGAGCGCTTTCCCAACGTGTGGTGCCACGGCGATTTCGCCGAATGGACGGCGCATGGCGGCATCATCATCCACGGCCGCTCCGACGCCACGCTCAATCCGGGCGGCGTGCGCATCGGCACGGCGGAAATCTACGCCCAGGTCGAGCAGATTCCCGAAGTGCTGGAAGCGATCGCCATCGGGCAGGACTGGGACAATGACGTGCGCGTGGTGCTGTTCGTGCGGCTGGCCGAGGGCGTGTCTTGCGACGCCGCCCTGCAGGACAAGATCCGCAAGAAAATCCGCTCCGGCGCGAGCCCGCGCCACGTGCCGGCCAGGATCGTGCAGATCGCCGATATCCCACGCACCAAGTCCGGCAAGATCACCGAGCTCGCGGTGCGCGACGTCGTGCACGGCCGTGCAGTGAAGAACACCGAAGCGCTGGCCAACCCGGAGGCGCTCGAACTCTACCGCGATCTGCCGGATTTGCGGGCGTAATCAGAACCCGTTCGTCTCCGCGGAAGCGGGGACCCAGTGCGACAAATTACTTGCTTTGTGACCTTGGCCCTGGATTCCCGCTTGCGCGGGAATGAACGGAGCCTGGTTGGCTTGCCCAGATTCCCGCTACGGCATCAGCTTGGAGCCGATGGCGAGCCCGATGATCAGGGCGCCGAGGAACAACACCAGGAAAATGCCGAACAGCCATTTGGCGATGGTCGTGGCCGCGGCGGCGACGTCGGTGAAGCCGAAAATTCCGGCGATGACGGCGATGACGAGAAAAACAACGGCCCATCTCAGCATGAACGGCTCCTCGGCGGTGACTGGATCGGTCCCCAATAATCGCGAAAGGAGTTCCAAAGTTCCATACCCGGCGGCGATCATTGCCGGCCCGCGGGGTCAAGGCGTCCCCTCGTTGACCGCCTTGTCGCGGAGCGCCGCAAACACCGTCTCCAGGGTCGGGTTCGCCGGATCGGCCAGCAGCTTGGTTCCACGCTTCAGGATGTCGTCCATGATCTCGAATCCGAGCGCGCGATAGCTCTCAAATTGCGACTCACTGAAGAATTGGTCGCCGGTCGATTCATGCGGGAAAGCGGCGTTGGCGGCCGCATAATTGCGCACACCGGCATTGAAGATGCGCTCCTTGTGGTAGCCGGCCTTCGCGTAAAGGACGATACCGTCGGCCGTCGCCGCCGTCCGCCGCCGCATAGTCGATGACGCCGATGGCGTAGAACGGCAGTTCGGTGGGCGCAACCGCGCCCGCGGTATTGTCATCGTCGCGAGTCTTCAGATTGCTCAAGCCGTGGAAGCGGATGGCCACCCCGAGGTCGAGCGAAATCTTGCGCACGGCATTGCCGAGATCGTCGAACGTGTACCCGGGATCGCAACCGCCATCGCTGACGATGATGTAGCGGCAGCGCCGGCGCACCATCTCGTAGAGTCCGAGATTTTCGAAGTGCCCGCCGTCGGACAAGATAGACGTATTTGCTTTCGTCGGTGGTGTTGCCGATCATTTCATTCAACAGCGGGGCGATGGCGATGCGCGGCCCTTCCGCGCCGTAAACATTTGGATTGTCCTCCGACGGATTGCCGAGCCACCATCCGAGGCGGACGTTGAACAGAGTCAGGAGAAAGGCCAGCGTCGGGGAGGAATTGTACCCCATGTTCGGGCTGGCTGCGGCGCCGGAAATCGCCAGCGCGGTTCCGAGCGAGATGCCTTTGCTGTCCCCGTATTCGTCGCTTGGACGGAATGCCCCTTGGTATTGCAGGACGCCGTTCGCGTCCGGAGATTTGCCGCAGGCGGTGCCGGAATAGAGCGGGCTGACCACAAAGGCTTCCGCCTTGCGCTCCTGCCACGCGAGTCTTTTGGTTGAGACGATGTTCAGCGCCATATTGATCACGTGATAGGGCTGCCAATCATTGCCGCGTACCGCGGGCCAATTGCCGCCATCCTTGGGCGGCCATAGCTGCCAGACGCGCAGATTATCGACCTCATCAAAATCCGTGAAAGGGTTCGGCTTCCTCTGCTCGGTATGAGAGGCGCCGAGAAAGGCGCGGATCAACCGGTTCCGATAGAGGGCGTGCAGCGAAAAGCGGTTGATGTTGACGAACCAGGACGCCACCGCGCCGACGAATAAAGCCACCGCGAAGGTAGCGAGCAGCGGAATTGTCTCGACCGGCCACGGCGCATAGCCGCTTGCGGAGACCGCGTTGCCGAACGCGGCGACTTGAAAGAAGGACCGTTGAAAGAGGATTTCATCGATCAGCGGCCGCCGACAAGATCACCAGGAAAGCGGCGAAGACGACGGCAGCAAGCGTGAACACGACATCCGAAATCAATCTCTTATACGTCGGCGGCTTGTCTCCTTTCGACTTCCGCTTGCGGAGGTCAGGCCGCTTTTGCCGAAGATGGCGGCGACGACAGCCGGATATTCCGCCGGCGGGCGCGATCACAGTGCCGAACCAATCCCACAACTGCGCCGTCCATACCGCGCCGACGAACACCAGCGCCATGACAATCAGCCAGATTGAGCCTGCCAGCAAAAACAGCCCGGCCGCTCGCCCAAACCATTCGCGGTCCGAGTCTGAGCCGCTTTCCTGGCTCGACAGGCCGACAAAAATCATCTCGGCCAGCAACTGCGCCACCAATATCCACGGTACGCCGAGGATAATCAGCACGAATTCCACCGGCTGAAGAAACCTCGGTTCACCCAAATAGACCTGATGCGCAAAACAAGCGCCAACAGCCAACAAGACCCCGTAGACCGCTCCGGCAATCACCCAGCTGATCAGATCGCCGACATAGTCCGCGGGATTGCGACAACGCGGCCGTGCCGCCAGCCAGCTCGCCAGATAAACCAGAGCGCCAACGGCAGCGCCCATCAGCAGGAGATACGGCCAAGGCAGCTCCAAGAGCGGAACGGAATTCGGCGTGATGGTATGGTGCAGGCACGTCGGCGCGAGCGTCAGCGTCAGGCAGAAACTGGCAGCCAGCGTCACGAACAAGTCGCAAACGACAAACTGGCCGTGTGTCGCGGCGCTGTCGCCGCGCGTCGGGCGATTTTTCGTCCGGAAGCGCAATGCGACGATGAGCAGCAAGACCCCGATAACGCCAAGGATGATCGACGGATCGTATTCGCCGTCCGCGAGGAAGCATGAATTCGGCGAATACCGCCCGACCCATGTCAGGAATACCGCAAGCTCTTTGAGAAGAATGATCGCCACCCACAGCGCCGGCAGGATCACCAGCCAGTTCAGCAGCAGATTGCGCATCAACAGGGCCACCGCCGCCCAGGTGTCGGCGGAGCCGAGGCCAAGTTTTGGCGTGAGATAGTTGCTGTAGGCGCGCAGCCAGGCAATTTCCTTTGGCTCGTCCTCCGGCCGGTCGCGACGATTGGTCAGCTTATTCCAGACATTGGCGTAGCCTGCGCGCGCGACCCAGGCCGACAGCCAGCTACCGATATAACCGCCGCCCGACACCGTCGACAGATAATGGATTTTGCCGAGCAGAGAATCTTCCGGCCGCTTCGCCCCGGCACCCTCGCCATCGGGCCGCGGGTTCACGGCGAGCGCTTGAATCACACCGAGCGCGAAGGACGCGCTGCGAATGCCGCCGCCGGAAAGGCAGAGCGCCGCGGCGTCGCGCGCATACATTGCTTTGTTGAGTTCTTTGGCGCTCTTGCCTGACAGATCGACGCCGTGAACGGCTTTCGATTCTTCGCGCAGAACTTCTTCGGTGCTCAGCGCCGGCATGCCTACCCCCCGGAACGCGCGCGCAACTGAGAGTAGCATTGCCGGCGTAGCCGGGCAATCGGCCGATATCGCGGCCGATAAGGCTCTACCGTCTCGGCGGCAGCGTGCGTGGATCGCGCGGGCCCCAGCGGCCGGCATCGACGCGCGCGAGGAAATCACCGACCATGCTGTTGAACAGGTCGGGCTCCTCCAGGTTCACCACGTGGCCGGTCTTCGGCAGCACGACGAGGCCGGAGGCGGTGAGCGCCGCTTTCAGGAATAGGCTCGGCTCGATGCAACGCTCGTCCTCGTCGCCGACCACGATCAGCGCCGGTGTCGTGAGCTTGCGGATATCGGCCTCGAAATCATAAAGCGAGGGCCGCCCGCCTTGGAAACCGCGCGAGGTATTGGCCGAGCCTTGCGCGTCGTGCTCCCCAAGCATGCGCTGAAACTCGGCAAAGCCGCGCGGATCCTTGAGCATGAACGGCACGCGGCTGGGACCGAGGCCATAGCCCTTGGCGACGGCGGCCGAACCCTCGCACTCGAACTGGTCGCCCAATTCGCGCGAAGCTTTATGGAAGTCATCGGTGTACCAGCGCTCGCTGCCCGCGCCGGTACCGGCCAGCACCATCGAGCGCACGCGCTGCGGATGATTGAGCGCGACCTGCAGGCTGGTGTAGCCGCCCATCGACAGGCCGATCAGATGCGCGCTGTCGATCGCCAGGTGATCGAGCACAGCGACGCAATCGCGCATGACATGCTTGTATGTGTAAGCGTCCTTGTCGGACGGCACGTCGGACGGCGTATAGCCGCGCGCCGCATAGGCGATGCAGCGGTAGCGCTTGCCGAACTCGCGCAGCTGCGGCTCCCAGCCGCGGTGATCGGATGCAAACTCGTGCACGAACAGGATAGGCGCGCCAAATTTCGTTTTTTGCCCGACTTCTTCGTAATAGAGCTTCACGCCGTCTGGTGTCGTTGCGGAGGGCATGTCAATAGTTCCATAAGTGAGAGTTCTATTCGTCATCCTGAGGTGCGAGCCAACGGGTCCGCGCAAAAGCGCGGCCCGATGATAAACTCCGCGAGCCTCGAAGGATGACAGCCCGGGCCGTCGCCCTTCGAGGGCCGCGCATCGCAGCCAAGTATACGCAGGCTGCGCCTGCTATGGCGCGGCCACCTCAGGGTGACGGATTAGCTTAAAACAAATCCAGATATTCCCTCTGCTCCCAAGGCGTAACGTCGGCCTGCTCGCTTTGCTCCTTGTGGAAGCGCTCGAGCTCGGCCTGTTTGATGTGCGCATAATAATCGACGAAGCCTGAGCCGAAGCCGGCGCGAAAGCAATCGTCGGCGCGTAAGGCGTCGAGCGCTTCGCCGAGGTTCGCCGGCAGCAGCGGCGCATCCGTCTCGTACGGCGTGTCGGCGGACGGCCCCGGATCGCGCTTTTCCGCGATGCCGTCGAGGCCGGCGTAAATCTGCGAGGCGAGATAAAGATAAGGATTGGCCGCCGGCTCGCCGACGCGGTTTTCCAGATGGGTGGCATTATCACCCGGCTGGCCCAGCACGCGGATCATGGCGCCGCGATTGTCGCGCGCCCAGATGGCGCGGTCGGGGGCGAGCGAATAAGGCCGGTAGCGCTTGTAGCCGTTGATGGTCGGCGTCGAGAACACAGCGCCCGCGCGCGCATGCGCCAGCAGCCCGCCAAGGTAACGACGGCCGGTCACGGAGAGCCCGTCGGCATGGGCGAAGGCGTTGCGCTTCGATTTCCGCTCGATCAGCGACTGATGCAGATGCCAGCCGCTCGACATCACGTTGGCCAGCGCCGGGCGGCACATGAAGCTCGCCAGATAGCCGTTGCGGCGCGCGATCTGTTTCACCGCGGCGCGGAACAGCACCATGGTGTCGGCGCTCGCCAGGCCTTCTTGCGGGCGGAAGGTGAACTCGACCTGGCTGGGGCCGAGCTCGACTTCCACCGAGCGCAGCGGCAGGCCGAGCGCCTCGATGCCGCGCCGCAGGATCGTCACCGCCGGATCGAGCAGGTCGTAACGCGTCTCGGTGAGATACTGATAACCTTGCGTGAGGAGGCTCACCTCCGGTGCTTGCGGCGGCCAGGTGGCGTCTGCGGGGTTGAGCCGCGCGTTCTCCAGCTTGAACAGATGGAATTCGACTTCCAGTCCGGCGAGACAGTCGAAACCGGCCTTGGCGAGCGCGGTGAGCGCGTCGCGGCAGCGCGCGCGGGTGGAAAACGGCACCGGCTTGCCGTCGCCAAAATAAATGTCGCACAGCAGCCAGCCGCTTTTTTCCGCCCAGGGCAGCACGCGGAAGCTCGTCGGATCGGCGACCATGACGAAATCGGCGCCGCCTTCCATTTCCGCCATGCCGAAGCCGCCGCCGGCGGTGAACACCGGGAAGACGCTTTTGTGCGAGGTATCTTTGGCCAAGAGCGTCGTGGTCATGGATACGCCGTTGCGCATGGCGCTTGCGGCTTCCGACGCCAGCAAGGTCTTGCCGCGCAAGACGCCATGCTGATCGGCGAAGGAAAAGCGCACCACTTCGAGCTTGTGCTGCTTGATGGCGCGCTCGACCTCGCGCGCCGCGCGCGCCTGCTCGGCGGTCCATAAATCGTGGCGCGAGACGAAACTCGTGGAAGATTTGCGCGGCGAAGGCACGGCCTCTCCTTTACCTCCCCCCGCGAGGGGGAGGTCGGCGCGTTAGCGCCGGGTGGGGGTCTTTGCCGCAATCAGAAAATGACCCCACCCCGCCGCGCTGTGCGCGGCGACCCTCCCCATTCAGGGGAGGGATGGAGGCGGCCTCACCGTCCATTCGCCCAGCTCGCGGCCTTGCGCTTGACCGCATCGGTCTTCTGCCAATAGCCCTGCCAGTCGTTGGCAGGGCCAATGCCGTCGATCGCGGCCGGCCCGGTGATCGAGGCGGCTTGGCGCTCATCGAGCACCATGATCGGCTTTTCACCTTTGTCCGCCTGCTCGATCGCGGCCCGCAGCAGCTTGCGATAAGCGGCGATCGCCTTGTCCGAAGTGCCGAGATGCTCCTCGGTGCGGTCCTGGATGGCGCCCATCAACTCGCAAGCCCACTGGTCGTGCACGTTGATGTCGGCGCCCATGCCCGTGTAGGTCTCGCTTTCCTGTTCGTGCGGATCGAAACCGTAATCGTTGCTCTTGTTCTTGTTCGGGATGTAGTCGGGCAACTGATAGAGCGCCAAGCGCTGCCGGCGCATCTCGTCTTTGTTCACCGGCGCGCCGAACGAGGTGAAGATCGCGTACCAGTAGTGCTTGCCGTCATCGACCGGCACGTGCCACTGCGTGATCGTCATCTCGCGGCTCATCGGAATGATGAACGCATTCGGAAACATCAGATTGGTCACGCGCACATGCGCGTTCTTCTCGCTGATCTGCCGCAGCGTCACCAGCCTGAAGCCGAACGCGGTCGGCTCGACTTCGATCTGCGGACGCGTGACCTCGCGCATGATGCGCGACATCGGCATGTCGGAATCGGTCGAGTTGTCACGGAACAGTTTGCCGTAGCCCTGGCTCGGGTCCTCGTCGTGGAAGAAGCGGTGCAGGAACGAGGTGTGCACCGGATCGATGCCGACCTCGAGCGACTGCAGCCAGTTGCAATCGATCATGCCCTTGAACGCGAAGGTGTGGCTGTCGGGCGCGATAAAGCAGTCGAAGCCGGGAAAGGCCGGCGGCTCGCCCGGCCCCATGTAGGCGAACAAGATGCCGCTCTTCTCCACCACCGGATAGGATTTCTGTTTGATGTTGGCGCAGAGATTGCTGTCGGCAGGCTCGGCCGGAGTTTCCAGACATTTGCCGGCGACGTCGAACAGCCAGCCGTGAAAGGCGCAGCGCAGGCCGCCGTCTTCCAGCCGGCCATAAGCGAGATCGGTCCCGCGATGCGGACAGCGGCGGCCGATCAGGCCGTAGCGGCCCTGCTCGTCCTTGAAGATCACCAGGTCCTCGCCGAACAGCCGTAGCGGCTTGACCGGCCGGTTGCCGGCAAGCTCGTCGACCAGCGCCGCCGGCTGCCAATAGCGCCGCATCAGGCTGCCTGCCGGCGTGCCCGCGCCGGTGCGGGTGATGAGATCGTTTTGTTCTGCGCTCAACATAAGCAGCCGTTCCTTTGGGTGACGCTGAGGCTTTATACGATTAACGGTAATCCTCCGAAAGCCGCGCCGGACGCGGCAAGAAATGCCTCATTCGCAAGCACATGCGGCACTACGCCCGCTTGGCGATGTTGACACTCGTGGACTGTGGGCAAAAGATAGGCGGATCGTCAGACAATCCGCGCCAGTGGGGGATGACGACACGGATCGACAAATAAAAACGACGATCCGCGGAATTCGGTTCAGGGAGGAGACCATGTTCAAACGCCGTTTCATCGTGCGCAACTTGTGTATTGCGGTTGCGCTCGTGGCCGCGCCGGGCATTGCCCAAGCGCAGCAGGCCATCAAGCTCACCATCATCGACGGTTACCCGCCCAAGGCGCTGTGGGTGAAGGTGCTGATCGATTATTTCATTCCGGAAGTGAACAAGCGGCTCGCCGCCGACGGCAACAAATACAAGATCGACTGGCAACAGGCCTTCAGCGGCCAGATCGCCAAGCCGCGCGGCGTCATGGACGCCATCAAGAACAAGCTCGGCGACATCGGCGTGGTCACCACCGTGTTCCACTCCTCGAAGCTGCCACTCAACAACCTGCCCTATTATACGCCGTTCGTAAGCAGCAATCCGATCCTGGTCGGCAAGATCATGGACGAGCTCACCGATAAATTCCCGGCGTTCCAGAAACAGTTCGACGACCAGAACCAGATCCTGCTGACCAGCTATTCTTCGATCGACACCTACGGCATCTTCACCAAGACGAAGATCGAGAAGATGGACGACGTCAAGGGCCTGAAGCTCAACGCAGCCGGCCCCAACGCGCTCTACATCAAGTCGCTCGGCGGCGTCGGCGTGCTCGGCAGCCTCTTGACCTACGCCAACCAGATCAAGACCGGCGTGACCGACGGCTGCATCATCTGGCCAGAGGCAACCATCACCTTCAAGATCGCGGAAGTGGCGCCGCATTATCTCGAGACCCACTTCGGCACCGGCGTCAACAAATCGCTCACGATTAACAAGGACGTCTGGAAAACCCTGCCGGAGCAAGTGCAGAAGGTGATCAAGGCGACCGCGCGCGACTATCGTGACAAGGTCGCGCAGGCCACGCTCGACAAAGCCGCCGCTTCGATGAAAAAGTTCAAGAGCATGGGCGGCACGGTCGTAACGCTCTCGAACGCCGACCGGAAGAAATGGGCCGAGAAGATGCCCAATATCGCGCAGAACCTCGCCAAGGAAGTCGAGAAGAAGGAAGGCTATCCGGCCACCAAGATTCTCGCCGCCTATATGAACGCGATGCGCGCGGCCGGCGAGAAGCCCGCGCGTGACTGGGACAAGAACTAGACCGGTCGGCCCTATAACGCTGAAACCGATCCTTTGGCGGTCGCGGTCTTTCCAAGGCCGCGGCCGCCTGACAATCCGCCGGAGCATTCCCTCGTGAGTTCAGACGCCTCAGCGCCCCCGCGCGCGGCACTTACCTGGTTCGACCGTGTCGTCGCGTTCCTCAACGCCTTCGGCTCGGTCTGGGTGCTGGGGATCGTCGCGCTGATCTGCACCAACTCCTTCGGGCGCAGCTTCTTCAACAAGCCGTTCGACGGGGTCAATGAGATCGTCGCGGTGTCGATGGCCTTCGTCGTGTTCTGCCAGCTCTCCGACACCGTCCGGCTCGACAAGCTCACGCGCTCCGACAGTTATCTTCCGCGCCTGCAGAGGAGCCGGTCGCTCATTGCGCGCCTGATCGTCTGCGGCTTCGACGTACTGGGGATGGCGATCATGATCGCCATCATCGTCGGCACCGTTCCACTGCTGATCGAATCGATCGAGCGCGGTTATTTCGTCGGTGAAAGCGGCATCTTCACGTTCCCCGATTGGCCGATCAAGGCAATGGTGGTGTTCGGCAGCCTGATGGCGGCGCTGTGCTTCGCCGTCCGCGTCGTCAGCCATTGGCGCGCGTCCGGCCGCGACGAAATCTGACCATGGAACCCTTCATCGTCGGCCTGATATCGCTGGTCGCGATCGTGCTGCTGATCTACGGCGGCTGCTACGTCGGCATCACGCTCAGCCTGGTGTCGTTCCTCGGCGTGTGGTTCATCAAATCCGACGCCACCATCGCCGTGCGCATGATGACGTTGTCGGTCACCGAAACGATCCGGCATTACGACTACGCCAGCATCCCCACTTTCGTGATGATGGGGATGATCGTCGGCAAATCCGGCTTCGGTTCCGACATCTACCAGGTCGCCAACCAGTTGTTCCGCAAGCTGCGCGGCGGGCTCGGCATCGCCACCGTCGCCGCCAACGCGGCCTTCGCCGCCGTCACCGGCTCCTCGATCGCGGCGGCTTCGGTGTTCACGCGCGTGTCGGTGCCGGAGATGATCCGCTTCAACTACAGCAAGCGCTTCGCGGTCGGCGTGGTGGCGGGCTCCTCGGTGCTCGGCATGATTATCCCGCCGAGCGTGATGATGATCATCTACGCCTTCATCGCCGAGCAGTCGGTGGGCGAGATGTTCCTCGCCGGCGTGGTGCCGGGGCTGCTGCTGGCGCTGGCGTTTATCGCGACGATCACCGCGATGACGGTGTTCGCGCCGCGCTTCATCGGGGAAGGCGCCTTCGTCACGCCCATGGCCGACGACGAGTTGCTGTCGAGCCTTGAGATGGTGATCAAGATCGCGCCGATCGCGTTCCTCATCGTGCTGGTGCTCGGCGGCATCTACACCGGCTATTTCGACGCCGCCGAGGCCGGGGCCATCGGCGCATTCTTCGCGCTCATTCTCGCGCTGCTGCGCCGGCGCATCGGCTGGAAGGGCTTCCGCGAGGTGCTCATCGATACCGGCCACATCACCGCAAACATCCTGTTCCTGATCATCTCCGCCTCGATGTATTCGCGCATGCTCGGCATCGCCGGCCTGCCGTTCATGCTCAGCCAGTGGCTCGATCACGTCAATGTCGGCTTTGCCACCACCATGACGCTTTATTTGCTGCTGCTGCTGTTCCTCGGCACCATCATCGACACCGGCTCGATCATTTTGGTCTGCGTGCCGCTGTTCCTGCACGCGATCGAGAACATGGGCTTAAGCCTGGTGTGGTTCGGGCTGATCACCGTGGTCGGCGCCGAGATCGGGCTGTTGACGCCGCCGTTCGGGCTGTCGTGCTTCGTCATCAAGACGGCGATCGATCGGCCCGACATTACGCTGAACGACATTTTCTTCGGCGCGTTTCCCTTCGCCGTGGTGATGCTGATGGTGCTGATCGTGCTGATCGCGTTCCCGCAGCTCACACTCGTACTGCTGTAAAACAAAACGGCCGGCTTTCAGCCGGCCGCGTTATCGAATTCCTCGCCTGTAAGCTCAGCCGGGGTTGCGCACGACGCTGCCCAGCTCGATACGCCGGCGCCAGGCGCTGCGGCGCAGCGCCGCCAGCCGCTGCGCGGCGGCCTTGGCCTCGGCGCGGCTCGCAGCCGCGCAGGTGCGGTATTCGAGATCGGTGACGCGCGAGGCCGCCTGCTTGCGGCCGAATAGTCGCGCGAACGTGCTGGCGCCGCTATCGAACTTCAATTCGGAAAGCGCATTGGCAACCTGGGCGGCATGGCCAAACGCCATGACGCGGCCGGTCATCGTGTGGCGAACCTCGTAGACCCCGGGGCCCATCGGCGCTTCGACATTGTCGCCGTTATGCACATCGGGAAACCGTTTCCAGCTGCTCCAACTCTGAACCATGAAAGCAACCCTCAACTCGACTTCAAAAACGCAGCGCAGGAACGCCGCAATGGCCTAATGGTTCCGCGCTGCCCATGTCACTGTGATGACAGTCATTTCCTTAATAGAAAGCACAGGCCCGCCGTTAATTGAAGCAGCCAGTGCGGCAGATTTGCGGTCATTGGCCGGGCAGCACGACCAGTTTTGGCTTGGTCGGCAAAGTTGTCTTCGATACCACTAGGGATGGTATCTCAGCGATCTCCACGTCCCAGTCCTGGCGGGCCCGCGTTAAGAACCGCTCAAGCGTAAACGCACTGAAATAGTGCATCGGGATGACGAGCGGCGCTTTCAGCGCGTGCAGTACCTCGAACATGCCTTCCAGATCGAGCGTCATGTTGCCGTCCACCGGCGCCATCACCACGTCGACGCGGCCGATCTCGTCGAGTTGCGCCTGCGTGAGCGTGTGGTGCAGATGGCCGAGATGGGCGATGCACAGATTGGCGATCTCAAAAATGAATATGGAATTGCCGTGGCGCTCGGTGGTGCCGTCCCAGCGCCGGATATTGGTCGGCATGTTGCGCACGCGCACGTCCTTGTATTGCATGTCGATGCGCGCCGGCTTTTCGTTGTCCGCCCAGCCGCGCAGCACGTGTTTGATGCCGGGATCGGGATTGTCGGTGTAGTGCGACGAGTGTGCGTGGTTCATGGTAACGATATCGGGCAGCACCGGCGGCCTGATGAAGCCGTTGTAGTCGGTGGCGATGCGCACCAGTTGCGGGCTTTCGATCAGGAAGGTGGAGTGGCCGATAAAGCTGATGCGCACCTGATCGGCTTCCAGCGCGGCGAGGCGGAAGGCGGCGGGGATCACCGGCAGCGGCCGCGTGGCGACCAGGCCCGGGCAGTTGCCGCGCATTTCCGGTTTGGCGGCCGGCGGTGCCACGGTCTGCGCCGCGGCCGGGGCGCCCAGCGCCGCCAAAGCCCATGCCCCGATGACGATTTTCAGCGTCGCGCCGTTCATAGCAGCACCTGCCCGCAATCCGGCGGGGGTGAATCTGCCACGGTTTGGCCCAGCTCGCCACTGGCCTCACGCGCATATGACCAGGCGCATGAATGCAAAGCGGCGCCCAAAGTGGGCGCCTCTATTTTGCGCGCAACGCTCGTAAGCTATTCGAAGAACTTGCGGTCGCGCTTGGCGACAATAAGCCCCTTCGGGGTCGCCACCACCCAGTGCCCATCCTGCCGTTTGATCGACTTGACCGGACCAAGGCCGGGCAAGGGCGCGCCGGGCACGACTTCGTAAACGTCGCCGCGGCCTTGCACATAGACGTAGCCGTCGCGCACGGTGCGGATCGACCAATCCTTCACCACCAGCGGGCGCGCCAGGATTTCGGCTTCAGCCGGGCGCGGCGCCGGCAGCGGCGTCGGTGTCGGTATGGAGCCGGTGATCTCCGGGCTTGCTTGCGGCGCCGGCGTTTCCACGGCTTTGCTGGCGATCTTCTCGGCTGGCTTAGCGGCGAGCTTGGCGATGATCTTTTCGCTGGTCATGGCGACATGGCGTTGAGCGGTTTTGCTCGCTGCCACGCTCGCCTTCAGCGCGCCGATGTCCTTGGTCAGGCGCGCGATGATTTGCTGCATCGCCTGGCGTTCTTTCAAGCCGGCAACATCCTGCGGCGCTGCCGTGCGGGTAAAGCCGCCGCTCGCCGCCGCGCCAATGATGGCGCCCAGCCCCGCGGCCAGCATCACCGTTGCCGCCAGCACGGCATAACGTTTGCGCCGCCGCGTCAGCTTTCCGTCGAAACGCGGCAACGCGATATGCGGCATTTTGAATTGCGACAGCTCCGGCATCTTGAAAGTAAACCGCGGCAGTTCGGGCATCTTGAAACGAACGCGCGGCGGCTCCGGCATCGCGGTGACTTCGATCTCCGGCGGCACAACGTCGGCCGGCTGCGCTTCGCCTGCCGGTGACAGCGGCGGCGCCTTGAACAAGGGCAATTCGCTTTCGGGTTTGCTTTCGCTTGTGGTCGGCTGCAGAGGCAGGCTTTCGCCGGCGCTCTCGATACGCTCACTCTTGGCCATGGGCCGGTCCTCACATTGGTACTTCACCAATTGGTAACCACGTCGCGGTTACCAGGCGGTTACCAATGGCCGGAACTCACACCGGCAGGCCGTTTTCGGCCGCCAGCGCTTTGAGCGAAACCGCCGGCCGCGCCCCCATATGCTGGATCACTTCCGCCGCCGCCAAGGCGCCGAGGCGGGCGGCGGTACGGTGATCCTTGCCGCGCGTCAGGCCGACCAGAAATCCGGCCGCGAACAGATCGCCGGCGCCGGTGACATCGACCACGCGCTCGATCGGCATGGCTTGCACCGGCTCGACCTTGTCGCGCGCAACCACCACGCAGCCGCGTTCGCTGCGCGTGATCACGGCCAACTTGGCCTCGCCGCGCAGCGCCTTGACCGCCGTGTCAAAGTCGGCGGTCTCATACAGGCTGTGCAATTCGCTTTCGTTGGCGAAGACGATATCGACGGTGCCCTTGCGGATCAGCTCGAGGAATTCGCCGCGATAGCGGTCGACGCAGAACGCGTCCGACAGCGTGAGCGCGACGCGCCGCCCGGCTTTGTGCGCGATCGCCGCCGCCTTGACGAAAGCTTCCTTGGCCTGGGGCGGATCCCACAAGTAGCCTTCCAGATAGACGATCGCCGCATCCGCCACCGCCTTCTCGTCGATGTCGGAGGCTTTGAGGTCCTGCGCCGCGCCAAGAAACGTGTTCATAGTGCGCTCGCCGTCCGGCGTCACCATGATGTAGCAGCGCGCGGTCGAGGCGCCGTCCTCCGCCGGTTTGGTGTCGAAGGCGACGCGCGCGGCGCGGATATCGTGCGCAAAGGCGCGGCCGAGTTCGTCGTCCTTGACCTTGCCGACGAAGGCGGCGCGGCCGGCGAGGCTCGCCACGCCGACGATGGTATTGGCTGCCGAGCCGCCGGAGCTTTCGGTCGCCGGCCCCATGGCGTCGTAGATCGCCTGCGCTCGCGCCTCGTCGATCAGCGCCATCGAGCCTTTATTCATGCCGTGTGCGACCAGAAAATCGTCGTCGGCGCGGGCGATGACGTCGACAATGGCGTTGCCGATACCGATCACGTCGTAGCGGGGAGCGGCCATGGTTGTCCTCGTGGCGGGAACGCGGCGCACTATAACGATTGAAGGCGTCGAGGCAACGGAGGTAACCATGCGCCAAGCGCGCGCCCGCGGTTTGCGAAAACTGCTCTACAATGCGGGCGGAGGCCCAACGCATGTCGCTTGCGCGCGATATTACCACCGTCGGCGGCGGCACCCTGCTGTCGCGCCTGCTCGCTTACGCGCGCGATGCCGTCATCGCGGCACTGCTCGGCACCGGGCCGATCTCGGAAGCGTTTTTCGTCGTGCTGCAGGTGGTCAACTTTTTTCGCCGCCTGCTGGCCGACGGCGCGCTCAACGGCGCCTTCGTGCCGATCTGGCTCAGCTTGCGCCATGGCGCGGGCGGCGCCGCCAGTGCCGATGGGTTCGCCCGCAGCAGCCTGCTGTTGATCGCCTTCTTCAGCGGCATCGCGACGCTGGTCGTCTGCGCTTTCGCGCACCCGATCATCGCCCTGATCGCACCCGGCTTCGACGCGGTGCGCGGCCATGCGGCGGCGTTGTTTTTGCTTGGCGTCTCGTTCTACATCCCGTTCGCGGCGACGGTCGCGGTGCTGGCCGCCGCCTTGAACGCCGAAGGCAAGGTGCGCGCCGTCGTCGTCAGCACCGTCTCGTTCAATATCGTCATGCTGCTCGGCCTTGGCTGGGCCTATAACGATCCTGATCATTTGCGGATTGCGATCTGGCTCACGGCCGCCATTCTGCTGGCCGGCGTGGTTCAGTTCTTAATCACCGGTGCGGCCTGGCTGTTCGACCGCGAACGCTGGCAGCGCGGATTTCCGCGCGCGCGCGTGCCCGATCAGACCCATGTGTTCTTTCGCCGCGTGCTGCCCGGCCTGATCGCGGCCGGCGTGCCGCAACTGAAATTGATCGCGGCGACCGCCATCGTGTCGGCGACGCCGGCGGCGGTGTCGTGGCTCTATTACGCCAACCGTTTGTACGAGCTGCCGCTCGGGGTCGCCTCCGTCGGCATCGCCGCGGTGATGGGCCCGCGCATCGCCGCCGTGCGGCAAAGCGGTGGCGATGACGCTTTTGCGGCGGCGCAGTCGCGCGCTTGCGAGATCGCACTTGGGCTGGCGCTGCCGGCGGCGGCGGGCTTTGCCCTGCTGGCGTCGCAGATCGCCGGCGGGCTGTTCCAGCACGGCGCCTTCGGCGCGCGCGACACCGAGGCGGTCTCTGTAGCGCTGATCGCGATCTGCGCCGGGCTGCCCGGCCACGTGCTGGAAAAGGTCTTCGGCGCGGTGTCTTTTGCGCACGAGGACACACGAACGCCGATGCTCACCGCACTCTGCGCGCTGGCCGTCGCCATTATCAGCGGCGTGTCGATGTTTCCGCGCTACGGCTTCATCGGCGTCGCCGCGGCGATCGCGATCTCCGGCTGGGTCGGCGCCGCGCTGCTCGGCGGCATCTTGCGCTATCGCGGCTGGCTGCGGCTCGACGACGATGCCTGGCGGCGGCTGCCGCGCATCGCGCTCGCGACGTTTATCATGGGCCTCGTCGTCGCCGGCGACGCGGCCGCCGCCCAGGCGTTTCTTCCGGGTCTGTCGAGCTCGGACGTCGGGCGTCTGACGCTGCTCGCCGTCATGGTCGCGGTTGCCATCGTCGTCTATGCCGCCGCGCTGCAAATCCTCGGCGTGGTCAAATTCAAGGACATGATCATGGCCTTGCGCGGCGACGACTAAGGCTCTTTGCAAGGCTCTTGCGCCGCGCCGCCCGGGCGTGGCATGGGTCGCGACGAAATCGAATGGGGACCGCAATGGCGTTCAAGCAGCGCGTGTTTTCCGGCGTGCAGCCCAGCGGCAGTCTGCACCTCGGTAATTATCTCGGCGCGATCAAGCGCTTCGTCGAATTGCAGGAACGCTACGACTGCATCTATTGCGTGGTCGACCTGCACGCCATCACCGTCTGGCAGGACCCGAGCGAATTGCCGCACGCCACGCGCGAGGTGACCGCCGCCTACATCGCCTCAGGCATCGATCCGCAAAAGCACATCATCTTCAACCAGAGCCAGGTGGCCGAGCACGCCGAGCTCGCTTGGGTGTTCAACTGCGTCGCCCGCATGGGCTGGCTCAACCGCATGACGCAGTTCAAGGAGAAGGCCGGCAAGGACCGCGAGAATGTCTCGGTCGGCCTCTATGTCTATCCCAGTTTGATGGCCGCCGACATTCTGGTCTATCGCGCGACGCACGTGCCGGTGGGCGACGACCAGAAGCAGCATCTGGAGCTGTCGCGCGACATCGCGCAGAAATTCAACAACGACTTCGCCGCCTCGATCCATGCCCACGGATTCGGCGAGGCGTTCTTCCCGTTGCCGGAGCCGATCATCCAGGGGCCGGCGACGCGGGTCATGTCGCTGCGCGATGGCTCGCGCAAAATGTCGAAGTCGGAGCCGTCCGACTATTCGCGCATCAACTTGACCGACGACGCCGACGCCATCGCGCAGAAAATTCGTAAAGCGAAAACCGATCCGGAGCCGCTGCCGAGCGAAGAGAAGGCGCTTGCCGCGCGGCCGGAAGCCGAAAACCTGGTCGGCATCTACGCGGCGCTTAAAGGTGTCAGCCGCGCCGAGGTGTTGAACGAATTCGGCGGCGCGCAGTTCTCCACCTTCAAGATCGCGCTCGTCGATCTCGCGGTCGCGACGCTGTCGCCGATCGCGGGGGAGATGAAGCGGCTGATGCAGGACCCCGTCTATATCGACCACGTGCTGGCGCAAGGCTCTGAGCGCGCGCAAGTGCTGGCGGCGGAAACCATGAAAGCGGTCAAGGATATCGTCGGTTTCGTGCGCCATTGAGCGCCGTTGCAGGTGAAACAATTTACATCACGCACGTTTTGCGCGACGCAATATTCGCGCAATGTTCGGCTTGTCGGCGATGCGTCCGGCATGCAACCATTTGCAGCTTGTGCATTCGCTGTATGATTCTGTTTTGAAGTCGGAGCCGCCATGAGCACCAAGCGCCAAAGCTACGAGAAGGGGCACAAGCGCAAATACCTCGTCATCATCGACGACTCCAAGGAATGCGACCGCGCGGTTTATTGGGCGGCCAAGCGCGCCGGGCGCACCAAGTCGCAGATCGTGATGCTGCGCGTGCTGGAGACGCAGGACCGCAATCAGCAATGGCTTGGCGTCGCCGACATCATGCAGGCCGAAGCGCAGGAGACCGCCAAAGCCGCGCTCGATAAATATTCCGCGCGGATCAAAAAGATCGCCCACATCACGCCCGACCGGGTGATCCGCGAGGGCGACACCACCGAGCAGATCGTCAAGTTGATCGACGAAGATGCCGATATCGGCATCCTGGTGCTAGCCGCCGGAACCGCCAAGGATGATCCCGGCCCGCTGGTCGGCAATCTCGCCAAGACCGCCGGCACCTTCGGTATCCCGATCGCCATCGTGCCCGGCCATCTCAGCGACGAAGATCTCGAGGCGATGGCGTAAACGTCGCTTTCACCGCTCCCTGCAGTGCGGGGACAGGGTGACGCGGTTGACCACGGCCTGCACAGGGGCCATCTATCGGCTATAGTGACGTGAAGCCCGCGGGCCTTGAACCCGCTTGAGGCAAGGAGACGCGCGATGTTCATCCAGACTGAAGCCACGCCCAATCCGGCAACCCTGAAATTCCTGCCCGGCCGCGAAGTGCTCGCGACCGGCACTCTCGACATGCCGAGCAAAGAGGCCGCCGCGCAATCGCCGCTTGCCGCCCGCCTGTTCGATATCCCGAATATCGGCGGCGTGTTTTTCGGTTCCGACTTCATCTCGATCACCAAGAGCGACGGCGAGTGGCAGCAGATCAAGCCGGCGGTGCTCGGCGCCATCATGGAGCATTTCATGAGCGGCGCACCGCTCTTGGCGAGCGGCGCGGAACCGGCGCCCACCGGCGAAGATGAATTCTTCGACGCCAAGGACGCCGACACGGTCGCCACCATCAAGGACCTGATCGAGACGCGCGTTCGGCCCGCGGTGGCCGGCGACGGCGGCGACATCACTTTCAAAGGCTACAAAGAAGGCGTGGTCTATCTGACCATGAAGGGCGCCTGCTCGGGCTGCCCGTCATCGACCGCCACGCTGCAGCACGGCATCCAGAACCTGCTCAAGCATTTCGTGCCCGACGTCACCGAAGTGCGGCCGATGTAGCTGTCGTCGCGGCAATCCCTCTTTTTGTTTCGTCATGGCCGGGCTAGTCCCGGCCATCTCGATTCATAGGGCAAAGGTCTTGCCATCCTGAGCGGGATCGCCGGGTCAAGCCCGGCGATGACAGACGCGAAACAGTGCTAAACTTATACGATGCTCGTCCTCGCCATCGATACCGCGCTTGCGGCCTGTTCGGCTGCCGTGCTCGACAGCGCACAGGACGCAATTATCGCGCGTGAATCGATCGCAATGAACCGCGGCCATGCCGAGGCGCTGATGCCGCTGGTGGCGCGCGTGCTCGAGGCCGCCGCATTGCCATTTTCCGCCATTGAGCGCGTGGCCGTCACCACCGGGCCCGGCAGCTTTACCGGCTTGCGCGTCGGCATCGCCGCCGCGCGCGGACTTGGCCTCGCTGGAAGCAAGCCGGTGATCGGACTATCGACGCTTTCGGCTTTTGCCGCGCCCTTCATCGCCGCCGACGATGCGGTGCCAGTGGTGGCGGCGATCGATGCGCGCCACGATCACCTCTATCTGCAGGAGTTCGGTCCCGGCGGCCGGTCGGTGTTCGGGCCGCGCTTTTTGCCCTTGCACGAAGCGCTGCGCGTCGCCGCCACCGGCGCTCCGCGGCTTACCGGCAACGCGGCGGCCATGCTGGCCGCGGCCTGGCCGCGCGGTGAGCGCCCGCCGAGCGCGATCGAGCAGCGTGCGGCGCCCGATATCGACTGGGTGGCGCGGCTCGGCGCCGCAGCGCCCGACACCGGCGTACCGCCCAAACCGCTTTACCTGCGTGCGCCTGACGCGCAGCCGCAAAACGCGGCGCAACTGGCGCGCCGATGATGGCGCTGCTCTCCGGCCTGTTCACGCGCGGCGCGCCGACATTGTCGGAAGCGGCGAGCCGCGATGCCGCAGCGATCGCCACGCTGCACGGGCAATCGTTCCGCCGCGGCTGGAGCGAACAGGAGGTCGAAGGCCTTTTGACCGACCGTCAGGTCATCGCCCACCGCGCGACGATTGGTGCCAAGCTCGCCGGCTTCATCATGTCGCGACGCGCCGCCGACGAAGCGGAAATTCTTTCGGTGGCGGTCGCGCGCGCCAGCCAAGGTCGCGGGCTCGCGCGCAAGCTGCTCGATCTGCATTTGCGGCGGCTAGCGGCGCTCGGCGCGCGCACCGTGTTCCTGGAAGTCGATGAGCACAATACCGCTGCGCTCAAGCTTTACAGCCGCGCCGGCTTTCGCGAAGTATCCCGCCGGCCCAATTATTATCCCGATGCCGCGGGCAAGCCGGCCGCGGCGCTGGTGCTGCGCCGCGATCTTGTCTAATGCGCATGTTCCCGAAAAGCCTGTCCTCGACTTGATCAGGGATGGGAACCGGTTTTCGGACAAGATCATGCGCTAGACGAAAAAACCTCTAATAGACCCCTCGCGACCCACGCCATATGATAAGAGGGCCGGACGGGAGAGACACGTGGCCACGCCGGACAAGAACGCACCCGAGACCCGGAATATCGAAGCGCTCTGCGCCGCCAAGGGCATGCGCATGACCGAGCAGCGCCGCACCATCGCGCGCGTGCTGGCGGCGGCCGACGACCATCCCGACGTCGAGGAATTGTACCGGCGCTGCATCAAGGTCGATGACCGCATCTCGATGTCGACGGTGTATCGCACGGTGCGGCTGTTCGAGGACGCCGGCATCATCGCGCGCCACGATTTCCGCGAGGGCCGCGCGCGCTACGAGACCAACCCGGAGGCGCACCACGATCACCTGATCAACCTGCGCAATGGCGAGGTGATCGAATTCACCTCGGAGGAGATCGAGCGCCTGCAGGCCGAGATCGCGCGCCGAACTCGGCTACAAACTGGTCGATCACCGGCTCGAGCTTTATGCCGTGCCGCTCAAGGACGACAAGAGCGGGCATTAGCGCATGGCACCGCGCCAGGCCGGGCCATTATGATCCGCGCGCTTTTCATCGCCGTTTTTTTCTTCACGGTGACGCCGCTCTTGATCTCGTTGCAGTGGCTGCTCGAACGACTTGGGCTTCCGGGCTGGGGTTTCATCGCGCACAATTACTATCGCGCGCTGTGCGCCATCCTGCGCATCCGCGTGCGCGTCGCCGGCACGCCGCTGCGCGGCCGCGCCGTGCTGTTCGTCTCCAACCACGTGTCCTGGGTGGACATCGTGGTGATCGGCTCGCTGGCGCCGGTGGCCTTCGTCGCCAAGCGCGAGGTGGCGCGCTGGCCGCTGGTCGGCATCACCGCCAAGATGCAGCGCACGGTGTTCGTCGATCGCGCGCGCCGCCACCGGACCGGCGATGCCATCGCCCAAATCGGCGCCCGCCTCGCCTCCGGCACTTCGGTGGTGCTATTCGCCGAAGGCACCTCAAGTGACGGCAATCGCGTGCTGCCGTTCCGCTCGGCTTTGGTCGGCGCCGCGGAGGAAGCCGCCAAAAGCGGCGGCATTCCGGTCCAGCCGATGGCGATCTGCTACACCGGCCAGCACGGCATTCCGATGGGACGGAACAGTCGCCCGCTGGTGGCATGGTACGGCGATCTCGACTTCATGCCGCACATCAGTGCCTTCATCGCCCGCGGCGTGGTCGACGCGGTTGTGAGCTATGGCGAACCGCTTACCGCCAACAGCAATGCCGACCGAAAAGCCTTGGCCAGGACGCTACAAAGCACCGTGCGCGCGATCACCACGGCGACCCTGCGTGGCAGGCCGCTCAGCGCCCAGGCGACCGAGTGAGCCGTCTTAAAACCGTTGGAAAATCAAATATATGGTTTGACGCGACAAGACCCTGCCGAACAGGTTAGATTGTCCCTGCTTCGCAACGACTCGGTATGAACAGACCTCGCAAAGTCCACGTCAAATCCTTCGGCTGCCAGATGAACGTCTACGATTCCCATCGTATGGCGGACACCTTGGCGCCGGCGGGTTTCACCGAGTGCGCGCTGCCCGACGACGCCGATCTGGTCATCCTCAACACCTGCCACATCCGCGAAAGAGCGGTGGAGAAGGTCTATTCCGAGATCGGCCGCATCCGCGTCATGAAGGAGGCCGCCGCCGCGCAAGGCCGCAAGATGCTGATCGCGGTCGCCGGCTGCGTGGCGCAGGCCGAGGGCGAGGAAATCATCCGCCGCGCCGGCGCCGTCGATCTGGTGGTCGGCTCGCAGAATTATCACCGCCTGCCCGCCATGCTGGCGCGCGCGGAAAACGGTGAGCGCGTCGTCGATACCGAATTTCCGGTCGAGAATAAATTCGACGCCTTCCCCACGCCGGCGCGGCACACGATCGCCAAACGCGGTATATCCGCCTTCGTCACCGTGCAGGAAGGCTGCGACAAATTCTGCACCTTCTGCGTGGTGCCCTATACGCGCGGCGGCGAGGTGTCGCGCCCGGTCGAAAAAATCGTGACCGAGGTTACCCAATTGACCGAAGCCGGCGTGCGCGAGGTGACGCTGATCGGCCAGAACGTGAATGCCTATCACGGGCCCGGCGCCGACGGCACGGCATCGACGCTTGGACGCCTGCTGTATCGCCTCGCCGAAATTCCGGGAATTTGGCGGTTGCGCTACACCACCAGTCATCCGCGCGACATGAGCGACGATCTGATCGACGCGCACGGCGATCTGCCGGCGCTGATGCCGTTCGTGCATCTGCCGGTGCAGTCCGGCTCGGACCGCATTCTGGCGGCGATGAACCGCAAACATACGCGCGACGATTATCTCAAATTGATCGCAAAGCTGCGCGCGGCGCGGCCGGAGCTGGCGTTTTCCTCCGACTTCATCGTCGGCTTTCCCGGCGAAACCGAAGAAGATTTTCGCGACACCCTCGCCTTGGTCGACGTGGTCGGTTACGCCGGCGCCTTCTCTTTCGTCTATTCGCCGCGCCCGGGCACGCCGGCCGCCGAGATGGCCGATCAGATCGCGCCGGAGGTGAGCGCCGAACGCCTGCAACGGCTGCAAGCCACGATCAACCGCCACTACCGGGAATTCAACGCGCGCTTCGCCGGCCGCACGGTGGATGTGCTGCTGGAAAAACCGGGCCGGCTCGCTGGGCAATTGGTCGGCCGCACCCCATATCTACAACCGGTGAACGTGATGGCGCCGCGCACGCTGATCGGTTCGATGGTGCGCGTCGCCGTCACCGAAGTCGGCAGTAACAGTCTGTTCGGCGTGCTGGAAGACGATCGCCCGCCGCGGCTGATGGCAGTAGGAGCCTGAGTTAGCCTTGCGCACACCGGATCCCGCGATCCCGGCCGCTGCCGCCTCGGAGGAGACGGCAACCACACAGGCCGTGCTCGCTTTCGAGGACAATCGGCTCGCCTCCATCCTGTTCGGGCAATACGGGCAAAACCTGGCGTTGATCGAGCGCCGGCTCGGTGTGGTCGCCGAGCAGCGCGGCAATCACGTCACGCTGGAAGGCTCGCGCGGCGCCTGCGAGCAGGCCCGCCGCGTGCTGGAAGGGCTCTACGAGCAGATCAAGCGCGGCCACGATCTTTCGCAAGGCGACGTGGAAGGCGCCATCCGTCAGGCGATCGCGCAAGGCTCGCTGTTCGACTACGACCCGGCGACCGCGCGCCCCGCTTTCGAGGAAATCAACCTGCGCAAGCGACCGGTGCGCGCACGCACCGCCGCGCAGGACGCCTATATCCGCGCCTTAAAACGCCACCCGCTGGTTTTCGGCACGGGACCTGCCGGCACCGGCAAGACCTGGCTCGCGGTCGCCAGCGCCGTACAGATGTTCGAACGCAAGGAAGTCGACCGCATCATCCTGTCGCGGCCGGCGGTGGAAGCCGGCGAGCGGCTCGGCTTCCTGCCCGGCGACATGCGCGAGAAAGTCGACCCCTATTTGCGCCCGGTCTATGACGCGCTCTACGACCTCATGGACGCGCGTATCGTCGAACGCGCGCTGCAGGCCAATGAGATCGAGATCGCGCCGCTCGCTTTCATGCGCGGGCGCACGCTGTCGAACGCTGCCGTCATCCTCGACGAGGCGCAGAACACCACCTCCATGCAGATGAAAATGTTCCTCACCCGTTTGGGCGAGAACAGCCGCATGGCCGTCACCGGCGATCCGAGCCAGGTCGACCTGCCGCCCGGCCAGACCTCGGGCTTGGCGGAAGCGGTCAAGCTGTTGGGCGGCATCGAGGGCGTCGGCCATGTTGCCTTCACCCATGAAGACGTCATCCGCCACGAATTGGTCTCGCGCATCGTCGAAGCCTATGACCGTGGCACGCCGACGCGCGGGACCAAAGACTAAATGACATTGAGCGAGCGCGTGACTGCGCCAGCAATCGACATTCAGGTGCAATCGCCGCTGTGGGGCGCGCAGCCGCTGGCCGAGCAAATCGTGCGCGAGGCGATATACACAGCGGCCGCGCTGCTCTCAACATCGGACGGCGAAGTGAGTATCGTACTGACCGACAATTCGACGATCCAGGCGCTTAATCGCGACTGGCGTGGCGTCGACAAGCCGACCAACGTGCTGTCGTTTCCGGCGTCGAAAGCCAGCAGCGAAGCCATGCGCGGCGATATCGTTATCGCCTATGAGACGCTCAGGCGGGAATGCGACGATGAAGACCGGGTCTTCCAGCATCATCTGGCCCACCTCACGGTGCACGGTTTTCTCCATCTCATGGGCTACGACCATGAGACCGATGCGCAAGCCGAAGTGATGGAAGGGCTCGAAAGCAAGATCATGGCGCGCATGGAATTGCCCGATCCCTATCTCGATCGCGATCTCAGGCGGTCCTGACCGATGCCCGACAGCGACAGCTCAGCCACCTCGACGTCCGGCGGCGCCCCGTACGAGCCGCGCCATCTGCCGGTGCTGGTGGCGCAACCGCGCGAGAATGGCGAAGGCTGGTTCACGCGTGTGTTCCGCGCGCTATTCGGCTGGAAGCCAAGCACCGTCCGCGCCAACCTCAAGGACGTGCTCGACGCCATGACGCCCGGCGAATCCGGCTTCTCGCCGGAGGAAAGCCGGATGCTCAAGAATATCCTCGGCCTGCACGAGCGCCGCGTCGCGGACGTGATGGTGCCGCGCGCCGACATCGTCGCCGTGCAGCAGGACATTCAGCTCGGCGAATTGGTGCGTATGTTCGAAGGCGCCGGCCATTCCCGTCTCGTCGTCTACAACGACACGCTCGACGATCCGATCGGCATGGTGCACATCCGCGACCTCATCGCCTTCATGACCGCGCGCGCGGCGGTCGATGCGGAAAAAAACGCCAAACGCAACAAGCCGCTGCCGGCCAACCTCGACCTCAAGGCAATCAATCTCGCTTTGCCGCTGTCGTCGACCAAGATCGTGCGCGAAATCCTGTTCGTGCCGCCGTCGGCGCGGGTGATGGATTTGTTGGCGCGCATGCAGGCGACGCGCATTCATCTCGCGCTGGTGGTCGACGAATATGGCGGCTCCGACGGCCTGGTCTCGATCGAGGACATCGTCGAGCAGATCGTCGGCGAAATCGCCGACGAGCATGACGAGGATCAGACGCCGCAGGTGGTGCGCCAGCCGGACGACTCGTTCATCGCCGACGCGCGCGCCAGTCTCGAGGACGTGACGGCGACGATCGGCAACGATTTTGATCCGGGAGAATTGGCCGATGAGGTCGATACCCTCGGCGGCTATCTGGTGACGCGCGCGGGCCGCCTGCCGCTGCGCGGCGAATTGATCCCCGGCCCCGGCCCGTTCGAACTCGAAGTGCTGGATGCCGATCCGCGCCGCATCAAGCGCGTGCGCATCACGCGGCTGAAGGAGCGGCGCGAGCATCCGCGCGAGCCGCGCAAGCGCGGGGAACCGGATGCGGTGCTCGCCGGCACCGCGCCGCCGTCTTTGCCGGGCGATCACGGCCAAGCGCAAAAGGACGGCGGTCCGCCCGCCGCCCCGGCAGCAGCGCGCCGCTCGTGATCGTCGCCCGCTTCGCCCAAGCGGTGGTGCTCGCCTTCGGCTGGCGGCGCGCGGCGATCGCAGTGCTCGCCGGCGCCGCATCGGCACTGGCGCTGGCGCCGTTCAATGCCTGGCCGATCCTGTTCGTGACGTTTCCGGTGCTGGTGTGGCTGGTGGACGGCTCGGCCGCCGGCCGCTGGAGCGGCACCTTGATCGCCGCCGGCGCCGGCTGGTGTTTCGGTTTCGGCTATTTCGTCGCCGGCCTTTACTGGATCGGCTACGCCTTTTTGGTCGACGCCAAGACCTTCGGCTGGCTGCTGCCGCTCGCGGTGGCCGGATTGCCGGCCTATCTCGCGCTCTATACCGGTTTGGGATTGGCGGCCGCGCGCTTGATCTGGGTGCGCGGGCCGGTGCGTATCTTGGCGCTCGCCGTCACACTCACCATCGCGGAATGGCTGCGCGGCCATTTGCTCAGCGGCTTTCCCTGGAATGCCTTCGGCTACACGCTCACCGAACCATTGGTGCTAGCGCAGAGCGCGGCGCTGGTCGGGGTGTGGGGATTGACCTTCCTCAGCGTGGCGATCTTCGCGGCACCGGCGGTGCTGGTCGACGACAAGGCGGATACGCCGCATCCGCGGCACGCGCCGCTGATGGCGCTCGTGGTCCTCGTCGCGATGACCGGATACGGCATGGCGCGGCTGGCGACGCATCCCACCCAATACGTGCCCGGCGTGAAGATGCGCATCATGCAGCCTAATCTGCCGCAGGATGAGAAATTCAATTACACCGCCAAGATCCAGGTGATGGAGCGATACCTGGCGCTCTCCAACCGCGTCACTGGACCGCAGTCGAAGGGCGTGCACGACTTCAATATTCTGATCTGGCCGGAATCGGCGTTTCCGTTTTTCCTCACGCGCGAACCGGATGCACTGGCGCAAATTGCAAGCCTGCTGAAACCGCATACCGCGTTGATCACTGGTGCGGTACGTGCAGCGTCCTCGCCGGAACTGCGCGTCACGCGCGCTTACAATTCGGTCTATGTGATCGACCCCGACGGTTCGATCCACGGCGTCTATGACAAGGTGCATCTTGTGCCGTTCGGCGAGTATCTGCCGTTCCAGCACCTGCTCGAAAGGCTCGGCTTGCGCCAGCTCACCAAGATGGTCGGCGGTTTCCTTGCGGGCGAGCGCCGGCGCATCATGGACGTTCCGGGCGCGCCGAAGATGTTGCCGCTGATCTGTTATGAGGCGATCTTTCCCGCCGCGGCGGTGCCGCGCGGCGAGCGGCCGGGTTGGCTGGTGAACGTGACCAATGACGGCTGGTTCGGCATTTCCTCGGGGCCGCATCAGCACTTTCAACAGGCGCGTGTAACCGCCATCGCCGAAGGCCTGCCGCTGGTACGCGCGGCCAATACCGGAATTTCCGCGGTGATCGATCCGCTCGGCCGTATCGTCAACGCATTGCCGCTGGGCGTCGAAGGCGTGCTCGATTCTGAACTGCCGACAGCGATCGCGCCGACGATTTATGTCCGATTTGGCGACGACGCATTGCTCGTGTTTCTGGCAATCGGACTGCTCGCGGTCGCGCGCCGGCGCTTGCGCTCTTAGATTGACGGCGGCGCGGCCGTAGATACCAGCCTGGCAACTAAAGAAAGTTGTCCTGTCAGCTCATACAATTACCGGTTGGTAATAAACATGATGAACTTCTAGCATGCGAAAACAATTGAAAATTGTAACCAAATTTCACTCTTCTTTGACGCTTGTATCGCCTCGTGAGAATTCGTCGATTGCACAACCGTCTGCTTTTGTGACATTACGATGCGGAATGGTTGCATAGGAGACGTTTATGGCTAAGAAGACGCCCAATCCGATCGACAAGCACGTCGGCTCGCGCGTGCGCATGCGTCGGATGATGTTAAGCATAAGTCAGGAGAAGTTGGGCGACGCGCTCGATCTGACGTTTCAGCAAGTTCAGAAATACGAGAAGGGAACCAACCGCATCGGCGCCAGCCGCCTGCAGCAGATCTCCAATATCCTGCAAGTGCCGGTTTCGTTTTTCTTCGAAGGCGCGCCGCATCTGCCCGGCCATCACGGCGGCATGGGCGAAGCGCCGTCGCCGGCCTATGTGTCGGATTTTCTCGCCACATCGGACGGCCTCTCGCTGACCAAAGCTTTCATGCGCATCAAGAACGGCAAGCTGCGACGGCGCATTGTTGATTTGGTCGAGCAGATCGCTGGCGTCGACGACTAACCAGTTAGTTCGGCCCATTTTCGGCGTGGCTGCTGCCCACCGTTGCCCGCATCTTGACCCCGTCCTTCCACACTGCAAGAAACACCCCCGACATGACGCGGCCTTGAACGTCGCGCCACGGGAGGAGTTCTAGCTGTGGCTCACACCAATTTTCTTTTCACCAGCAAATCGGTTTCCGAAGGTCATCCGGACAAAGTCTGCGACCAGATTTCCGACGCGGTGCTCGACGCCTTTCTCGAAAACGACATCAAGCTCGGCATCGCCGACGATAGCGCGGTGAATACGCGGCTCGGCTGCGAGACCCTCACCACCACCAACAAGATCGTCATCGCCGGCGAAGGCCGCGGTCAATCGCCGTTCTTTGAAAAGCATGGCAACAAGGCGGTCGTGAATCGCGAACTGATTACCCAGATCGCGCGCGGCGTGGTCAAGGACATCGGCTACGACCAGGATGGTTTCTCAGAATATGGCGCCGACGTCGAAGTGCTTCTGCACGGCCAGTCGCCCGACATCGCAATGGGCGTCGACGCGAAAAAGAAAAAGTCGGGCGAGGAAGAAGGCGCCGGCGACCAGGGCATGATGTTCGGCTTCGCCTGCACCGAGAGCGAGGTCTATGAGAAGAACTCGTTCATGCCGGCGCCGATTTATTTCGCGCACAAAATCCTCAAAGTGCTCGCCGACAAGCGCCACTCCGGCCAGCTCGCCGACCTGCAGCCCGATTCCAAGAGCCAGGTCACGGTGAAATACGTCGACGGCAAGCCGGTCGGCTGCACCAAGGTCGTCGTCTCGACCCAGCACAACGAAAAAAGCCGTAACGCCAAGAAATATACCCCCGGCATGGTCAAGGATCTGATCGAGCAGACGGTGACCCAGGCGCTGCCGAAAGGCTGGATGCCGCAGAAGACGTCCGACTTTCTGGTCAACCCGACCGGCAATTTTGTCATCGGCGGTCCCGACGGCGACTGCGGCCTCACCGGGCGCAAGATCATCGTCGACACCTACGGCGGTTATGCGCCGCATGGCGGCGGCGCTTTCTCCGGCAAAGACCCGACCAAGGTCGACCGTTCGGCGGCCTACGCCACGCGTTATCTTGCCAAGAATGTGGTCGCGTCCGGTGTTGCCGAGCGCTGCACTATTCAGGTCGCTTATGCGATCGGCGTCGCCGACCCGATGTCGGTGCTGGTCGATTTGCACGGTACCGGCCAGGTCGATGAGAAGAAGCTGGAGAAGATCCTGCCGCAGCTTTTCCGTCTGACCCCGACCAACATCCGCCGCACGCTTAAGCTGAACAAGCCAATCTACCGACGCACGGCGGCCTACGGCCATTTCGGCCGCGCGCCCGACAAAGACGGCGGCTTCTCGTGGGAGAAGACCGACCTCGCCGATGCGATCCGGCGGGCGGTGAAGTAACTGGCGTTTCCCTGAGCTACAGCGGACACTAAACTAGTCATCGCCGGGCATAGCCGTCCGAAGGACGGCGTCGCTTCGCTCGCCTATGTCCCGGCGATCCCGCTTAGGGACGCTCAATAGTGCCACATGAATTGGGATCACCGGATCACGGCGCTTCGCGCCGGTCCGGTGAAGACAAAGAAGGGTCGCAGCGCGCCTTCTTCGGCCGGCGCAAAGGACATCCTTTGCGGCCGCGGCAGGCGGCGCTGTTCGACACGCTGCTGCCGAAGCTCGCGCTCGATCTCGCTGAGCCTGCGCCCGCCGATCTGCGCGCGCTGTTTACCGCGCCGCCCGAGCGGATACGCCTGGAAATCGGCTTCGGCGGCGCAGAGCATCTGATCGCGCAAGCCAAGGCAAATCCGCAAAGCGGCTTTATCGCCAGCGACGCTTTCGTCAACGCGACAGCCAAGGCGCTGACGGCAATCGACGCCGACAAGCTCGGCAATATCCGTCTGCATTTCGGCGATGCCAGCGCGCTCATCGATTGGCTGCCGGCGGGCGGTCTCAGCCGCATCGACCTGCTCTATCCCGATCCCTGGCCGAAGCGGCGGCATTGGAAGCGCCGCTTCATCCAGGACGACAATCTCCGGCGGCTGGCGCGCATTCTCGCTCCGGGCGGCGAATTGCGCTTTGCTACCGACATCGCCGATTACGCGGCTTACGCGCTGGCACGCGTACTGCGCTCGCCGGATTTCAAGTGGACTGCCGAGCACGCCGACGATTGGCGCAAGCCTTGGCCCGATTTCGCCGGCACCCGCTACGAGGCGAAAGCCAGACGCGAAGGCCGCGTGCCCAATTACTTCGTTTTCCGCAAAGTGTGACTATTCGTCGTTTCCCGGCCGCACCTGCCAGAAGCGCACTACGCGTTGCGCGGTGGCCGCGGTCAACCGTTCGAAGTTTTCGCGCGCGGTATCGAGCGCGCGCTCGGCGATTTTTTCGCCGGGCCGCAAGTCGATGATCGCCCGCACCGTCGGCCAGTTAAAGCCGCCGGCCCGCGACAGGATCAAAATCGGATCGACGCGGTCGTCTTTCATCAACCGATCCACCACTTCGACCGGCACCGCGCAGACGGTCGCCAGCGCGGCAATGGTTTTCTCAACCTGACCGCTGGCGGCGAACTCGGCGATATCGGCCTGGCCGAGTCTATGTTCCGCATGCAGCGCGCGCACGGCCGTCAACGCAGCCTCACGATCGCTCTCTGTCGCGTCCGCGGCTGCTTCTTCCGCTGTTCCGGCGGCGTCCTCGCGAACGTCCGCCAATGCGGGCGCGATTTCGTCCACCGTCCCGGGCCGCGCCTGCGCCAGCAGACGCTTCTGTACTAGGTCGCTGCCGCGCATCAGCAAATGCCGGAACAGATGCGGCGGAATGTCGGTGCGCAGGCTGAGCTTTTCGCCCAGCACGCTGTCGCGCTCGGCCTTTTGCACCAGCGCCGTGAAGGCGCTTTCCGACAGATGCACATCATCGCGGGTGGCAATCGCGCTCACCACGTCGCGGTCGCCGCGCGCAACCAGACTATCGGCCAGCGCTTCGCCAAGGTCCTGACGCGACGATAGCGCCAGCAGATGCGCCTGACTCTTGGTCTCGGCGATCTGTTTGAGATCGGCTTCGTCGAGCCTGGCCTGCCGCAGCAGCGGGCCGGCGACGTCGATATCGTCGTTATTGGCGAGCGTCCGCAGAACGCCCGGCGGCGCATTGCTTGCCGGTGCAAGGATGCATGCGATCTCGATTAGCGGCTCGGGCTCGATGCCTTGGATCAGATAGCCGAACACATCGTCGAACAGCGCGACGTGCTCGTCATTGAATGATGCGGCGCGCTCGACGAACAAGCCGGCGATGCGGCGCAGCGTCTCGGCACGATGCTCCGCCGAACCGTGTTGGACGACCGCTTCCAATTCGGGAAGCAGCGAGGCGGCAGCACTCATGACCAGAACCTGTAAAAACGCGCGAGAAACGGTGCTATTGGCGGCTTTACACAAATTTAAGGAGAGTTTCTGAACGAAGCGTTAGCCCGAAAAATGGCCGTCGGCCTTGCACGAACGTCGAAAATCGCTATATTTCCGCCTGTTAAGACACCCTCATAACCGACCGGGTTTTGAGAGTGGGTTCCCCCGGGAGCCCGCTCTTTTTTGTTACCAAATGGCTCAGAGCGACGACCGCTACGCAATCACGGCCGAAATGGCCGCCCAAAACGATGCCGACCCGCGACTGATTGTCGAACCGGGCATGTCCGCGCGCGTCGGCGCCGTCGCCGAGCCGGTGATCGAGCAACTCGGCTACCGGCTGGTGCGGGCCAAGGTTTCGGCCGCCGACGGCTGCACGGTGCAGATCATGGCGGAGCGGCCGGACGGCGCGATGACGGTCGAGGATTGCGAGGCCATCTCACGCGCGCTGTCGCCGGTGTTGGACGTCGCCGACTTGATCGAGCGCGCCTACCGCCTGGAAGTGTCTTCGCCCGGCATCGACCGGCCTTTGGTGCGCAAATCCGATTTCGATCGCTACGCGGGCCATCTCGCCAAGATCGAGATGGAAATCCCGGTCGACGGCCGCAAGCGCTTCCGCGGCCTGCTCGCCGGCACGCAAGGCGAGGCCGCGCGCGTCCGACGCGACGATACGGAAGCAGGCGCCGAAGCAGAAATTTTGCTTCCGATAAACGAGATGAGCGAAGCGAGGCTCGTGCTCACCGACGAATTGGTGACGCAAGCCTTGCGGCGCGAGAAGGCCGCCAAGCGCGATGCGAAAGCGGCACGCCGGGAAGAACGACATCGAAGGCATAAGGCCGCGCAGGCCGGGCATGCCGGTCGCGCATGATCCCGAAAAGTGGAAACCGGTTTTCGGAAATGATCATGCGCAAAACTTTAAAGGAAGGAGACTGAGCTATGGCTGTCAGCGCCAACAGGCTCGAACTACTGCAAATTGCCGACGCAGTCGCCCGCGAAAAGGCGATTGACCGCTCAATCGTCATCGCGGCGATGGAAGACGCCATCGCCAAGGCGGCACGCTCGCGCTACGGCGCGGAAACCGACGTGCATGCCGAGATCGAGCCCAAGACCGGCGATCTGCGCCTCACTCGCCACATGCTGGTAGTGGAGAACGTCGAGAACTCGTCCAACCAGATCACGTATGAAGAGGCGCGCAAGCGGCACCCGGCGGCGCAAGTCGGCGACACCATTGCCGATCCGCTGCCGCCCTTAGAATACGGCCGCATCGCCGCGCAATCCGCCAAGCAGGTAATCGTGCAGAAGGTGCGCGAGGCCGAGCGCGACCGGCAATATGCCGAGTACAAGGACCGCATCGGCGACATCGTCAACGGTATCGTCAAGCGCGTCGAATACGGCAACGTGGTGGTCGATCTCGGCCGCGGCGAGGCTATCGTGCGGCGCGACGAGATGCTGCCGCGCGAGGTGTTCCGCAACGGCGACCGCATCCGCGCCTACATCTACGACGTGCGGCGCGAGCCGCGCGGCCCGCAGATTTTCCTCTCGCGCACGCATCCGCAATTCACCGCCAAGCTGTTCGCGCAGGAAGTACCGGAAATCTACGACGGCATCGTCGAAGTCAAGGCGGTCGCCCGCGATCCCGGCTCGCGCGCCAAGATCGCCGTGATCTCGCGCGATTCATCCGTCGATCCGGTCGGCGCCTGCGTCGGCATGCGCGGCTCGCGCGTGCAGGCGGTGGTGAACGAATTGCAGGGCGAGAAGATCGACATCATCCCATGGTCGCCGGACATCGCCACCTTCGTGGTGAATGCGCTGGCGCCGGCGGAAGTCGCCAAGGTGGTGCTCGACGAGGACAAAGAGCGCATCGAAGTCGTCGTCCCCGATCAGCAGCTTTCCCTTGCCATCGGCCGGCGCGGCCAGAACGTGCGGCTTGCTTCCCAGCTCACCGGCTGGGACATCGATATCCTGACCGAGCAGGAGGAATCCGAGCGCCGTCACGCCGAGTTCGAGAAACGCACCAAGGTTTTCGTCGACGCGCTCAATCTCGACGAAGTGGTCGGCCAACTGTTGGCCTCGGAAGGCTTCGGCTCGATCGAGGAACTCGCGCTGGTCGATGAAAAGGAAATCGCCGGTATCGAGGGCTTCGATGAAGACACCGCGCGCGAATTGCAGGAGCGCGCCCGCGAATATATCGCCAAGGAAGAAGCCGAGCTCGACGCCAAGCGCATCGAGCTGGGCGTGGAGGACGCGGTCAAAGACGTGCCCGGCGTCACCACCCAGATGCTCATCGCTCTCGGCGAGAACGGCGTGAAGAGCGTGGAAGATCTCGCTGGCTGCGCCACCGACGATCTGGTCGGCTGGACCGAGCGCAAGGACGGCAAGTCAAAGCACGAGCCGGGCTATTTCGACGGCCTCAACATTTCGCGCGAGGACGCCGAAGCCATCATCATGCAGGCCCGCCTCAAGGCCGGCTGGGTGACCGAGGCCGGACTTGCGCCGCCGCCGCCGCCGGAAGCAGCGCCCGCGGATGCCCCGCCAGCGGAAGCCTAAGGGAGTTTGCGGCCGACAATGCTTGCGAGCGTGCAAGAGAGCGACCTCGATCGCGGAGCGACCAGCGTCGCTGCCGGGATGGAGCGCACTTGCGCGCTCACCCGCGAACTGAAGCCGGTCGCCGAGATGATCCGCTTCGTGGTCGGGCCGGACGACGACGTGGTCCCCGACATTAAGCGCAAACTGCCCGGACGCGGCATCTGGGTCACCGGCACCCACGCCGCGCTTGAGGAAGCGGTCAAACGCAACGTGTTCGGGCGCGGCTTCAAGCGCAACCTGCGAATGGCCGGCAATCTGGCCGCGCGCACCGAAAGTCTGTTGGAACGCGCCGTGCTCGACGCGTTGGCGATCGCCGCCAAAGCGGGCCTGCTGGTCGCAGGATTTACCGCGGTCGAGGCCGCAGTCGGCCGCGACGACGTCAAAGCGCTGATCCACGCTGCCGATGGCGCCAGCGACGGCACGCGCAAGCTGAATGCTGCCCTGCAGCGCAAAATGCCCGAAAAATCGCGGGAAATCACAATCGTCACGCTATTAACCGGCGCCCAATTGGATTTGGCATTGGGCCGCCCAAATGTGGTACATGCAGCCCTGCTTGCCGGGCCCGGGAGCGAGACTTTCCTCGCTCGTGCCGCGCGCTTGCAGCGCTTTCGGAATTCGCCCGCTATGGCCACCAATGCGCCGTCGGACGGCGCACGAGGACAAAATACGGAATGAGTGAAACGAAGAACCCTGGCGAAAAGAGACTGGGCGTTGGCGGCGGCAAGTTGACGCTGCGGCCGCGCACGGAGACGGGCGTCGTGCGCCAGAGCTTCAGCCATGGCCGCAGCAAGCAAGTCGTGGTCGAAAAGGTCAAACGCCGCAGCATCGGCGCAACGGTCGAGGCCAAGCCCGAGCCGGCGCTAAAAGAGCCGGTCAAACGGAAAGCCGCCGAGGCTAAAGCCGCGGTCGCGCCGACGCCGGTCGAGGCGCCCAAGCCGTCCGGCGTCGTCCTTCGCACGCTGACTGAGGAAGAGCGCGTCGCGCGCGCCCACGCGTTGGCGGATTCGCGCCTGCGCGAGGCCGAAGAGCGCAAGATCGCCGAGGAAGAAGCCAAGGTGCGCGCAAGCCGCGAGGCTATCGACCGCACCGAGCGCGAGGCCGCCGATGCGCGCAAGCGCGAGGAAGATGATCGCCGCAAGCACGAGGAAGACGCCAAACGCAAGGCCGGCGAGGTTGCCAAGAAGCGTTTCGGCGAGGACGAGATCAAGAAAGCAGTCCCCGGCCGCTTGACGCTCGAAGTCGAGGAAGATGACAGTCCACGGGTTTCGCGCCGTCCCGGCGCCGCCCGTCCGGCCACCGCCCGTCCGGCCGCACCGCGGGGCGCGCCGGCCAAGGAACGCGGGCGCCTCACGCTGGTCACCGCACTGCGCGCCGACGAAGTGCGCGAGCGCTCCGTCGCGTCATTCCGCCGCCGCACCCAACGCCTCAAAGGCCAATCCTCCGCCGAGCCGAAGGAAAAACTCGTGCGCGAGGTCACCATCCCCGAGGCGATCACCATCCAGGAACTCGCCAACCGCATGACCGAACGCGCGGTCGACGTCATCCGCCTGCTGATGAAGCAGGGACAGATGCTGCAGATCAACGACGTGATCGACGCCGACACCGCCCAGCTCATCGCCGAGGAAATGGGCCACAGCGTGCGCCGCGTCGCGGAAGCCGACGTCGAAGAAGGCTTGTTCGACGTCGCCGACGATCCCGCGCAGCTCGAGCCGCGCGCGCCGGTGGTCACGGTCATGGGCCACGTCGACCACGGCAAGACTTCGCTGCTCGACGCCATCCGGTCGAGCGAGGTGGCGGCCGGCGAAGCCGGCGGCATCACCCAGCATATTGGCGCCTACCAGGTGACCGCGCCGTCGGGCGCCCGCATCACATTCATCGACACGCCTGGCCACGCCGCCTTCACCGCTATGCGTGCGCGTGGCGCCAAGGTCACCGATATCGTCGTCTTGGTGGTGGCCGCTGATGATGGCGTCATGCCGCAGACGGTGGAAGCGATCCATCACGCCAAGGCGGCGAAGGTGCCGATCATCGTCGCCATCAACAAGATCGACAAGCCGGACGCCAAGCCCGACCGCGTGCGCACCGATCTCTTGCAGCACGAGATCCAGGTTGAATCCTTGGGCGGCGAGGTGGTGGACGCGGAAGTCTCCGCCACCAAGAAAACGAACCTCGACCGGCTGCTGGAAATGATCAACTTGCAGTCCGAAATTCTCGACCTCAAGGCCGATCCAAAACGTCCGGCCGAAGGCACCGTCATCGAGGCCAAGCTCGACCGCGGCCGTGGCCCGGTAGCGACCGTGCTGATCCAGCGCGGTACGCTGCGGGTCGGCGATCTGGTGGTCGCCGGCGCCGAATGGGGCCGCGTGCGGGCGCTCGTTTCCGACACCGGCGAACCGACGCAGGAAGCAGGACCCTCCACCCCGGTCGAGGTGCTCGGTTTCTCCGGCACGCCGGACGCGGGCGATCGCCTGGCGGTGGTCGAGAACGAAAGCCGCGCCCGCGAAGTCACCGATTATCGCGCCCGCCAGAAGCGCGAGAAGACGACGGCGCGCGCGACCGGCATGCGTGGCTCGCTCGAGCAGATGATGGCGCAGGCCCGCACCACCGGCCGCAAGGAATTCCCGCTGGTGATCAAGACCGACGTGCAGGGCTCGTTGGAAGCGATCATCGGCGCGCTCGACAAGCTCGGCACCGACGAAGTGGCGGCGCGCGTGCTGCATGACGGCGTCGGCGGCATTTCCGAATCCGACGTCACGCTCGCGGAAGCCTCCGGCGTTCCGATCATCGCCTTCAACGTGCGCGCCAATAAAGAAGCACGCGAGGCGGCGGAACGCGGCGGCATCGAAATCCGCTACTACAACATCATTTACGACCTCGTTGACGACGTGAAGAAAGCGATGTCCGGCCTGCTGGCGCCGACGCTGCGTGAGACCATGCTGGGCAACGCGCAGATCCTCGAAGTCTTCAAGGTGTCCAAGGTGGGCAACATCGCCGGCTGCCGCGTCACCGACGGCACCGTCGAGCGCGGCGCCAACGTGCGGCTGATCCGCGACAACGTCGTCGTGCACGAAGGCAAGCTCTCGCAACTCAAACGTTTCAAGGACGACGTACGCGAAGTGGCCGCCGGCATGGAATGCGGCATGGCCTTCGAGAACTACCAGGACATGCGGCAAGGCGACGTGATCGAATGTTACCGGGTGGAGTCGATTCAACGCAGTCTATGAGTCCAAACCTCAAGGCTTGGCGTTAGGACCGCTCCGCTTTTTTTCCACCGTCATGCCCGGGTTTATCCCGGGCATCTCGACACGGATGGCACCTCGCGCGCCCTCCCCGCGAGATGGCCGGCACAAGGCCGGCCATGACAAATGCGATTTCTGGAATTTCAATGGCACGACACAAGCAAAAGCACCGCGACCAGGCGCCCGGCGGCGGCTCGCAACGCCAGTTGCGCGTCGGCGAACTGGTGCGCCATGCCGTCGCCGACTTGCTCATGCGCGGCGAGGTGCACGATCCCGTCATCGAGGGTCATCTCATCACCGTGCCGGAGGTGCGCATGACCGCCGATCTGCGGCTCGCCACCATTTACGTGATGCCGATGGGCGGGCGCGACGCCGAGGCGGTGGTCGCCGCCTTCGAGCGTCACAAGAAATTCCTGCGCGCGGAAATCGCCCAACGCATCAACTTGAAATTCGCGCCCGACATCCGCTTCCGCGTCGACGAGCGCTTTGCGGAAGCCGAACGCATTGAGAAGCTGTTGCACTCGCCGGAAGTCGCGCGCGATTTGAAAAAGGACGCCGAGTGAACGAAAACGAAATAAAAGACCTCGCGCGCCCGGCACCGCTTGAAACCGACGCTTCGCGCCCTCCTCAAGCCGAAGGCGGAGAGAAGCCGCGCAAGAAGCAATTCAAACGCGACAAACGCGACGTGCATGGCTGGGTGGTGCTCGACAAGCCGGTCGGCATGACCTCCACGCACGCAGTCAGCGTGATCAAGCGCCTGTTCACCGCCCGGCGCGCCGGCCACGCCGGTACGCTCGACCCGCTCGCCTCCGGCTGTCTGCCGATCGCGCTCGGCGAAGCGACCAAGACCGTTCCCTTCGTGATGGACGGCCGCAAGCTTTACCGTTTCACCGTGCGCTGGGGCGAGGAGCGCGATACCGACGACGCCGAAGGCCGTGTCATCGAATTGAGCGAAGGCCGCCCCACGGCCGAGGCCATTCGCGCCGCGCTGCCCGCTTTTGTCGGCAGCATCCAGCAGGTGCCGCCGCGCTATTCGGCGATCAAGATCGCCGGCGAGCGCGCCTACGACCTCGCCCGCGACGGCGAAACCGTGGAACTGCAATCCCGCCCGGTCGAGATCTCTAGGCTTTCGTTAACCGAAACCCCCGACCCCGATCACGCCGTGCTGGAGGCCGAATGCGGCAAAGGTACCTACGTGCGTGCGGTCGCCCGCGATCTGGGCCGCGCTTTGGGCTGTTTCGGCCATGTCAGCGCCCTGCGGCGCACCGCGGTCGGCCCATTCGGCGAAGAAACCATGATTTCACTGGAAGATTTGGAGGCTCTATGTCATAGAGCCGCGGCCGGCGAGGCAAGCCTCGCCGACGCTCTCCTGCCCGTCGAGACCGCGCTGGACGACATCCCGGCGCTGGCCGTCGCCCGGGCAGATGCGGCAAGGCTGTCACGCGGCCAAGCCGTCTTGTTGCGCGGACGGGACGCTCCCAATTTCCGCGGCACGGTCTACGTCACGACAGCGGGGCAGCTGCTCGCGCTCGCCGAAGTGGACCGTGGCGAAATCGTCCCCAAGCGCGTGTTCAACCTGACCGGCCTGATTGGCAGCGCCGGCGCCAAGAAAGGATGACCGATGTCGGTAACCGCCGGCCGCAAGGCCGAAGTAATCACTGCATTCGCCAAGAAGTCAGGCGACACCGGGTCGCCCGAAGTGCAGGTGGCGATCCTGTCCGAACGCATCAACAATCTCACCGAGCATTTCAAATCCCACGTCAAGGATAACCATTCCCGCCGCGGATTGCTCAAGATGGTGAGCCATCGCCGCCAGTTGCTCGATTATCTGCGGCGCACCAATGAAGGCAGCTACAAAGCTTTGATCGAGAAGCTCGGCATTCGCCGATGATTTTTACCCGCGCCGGGCATGAGGCCCCGCGCGTTTCGTAGCGAGTGCAATATGCATTCGCTTTTTTGATCCGGCGGCGAACGCGCCGCCGGCGACCGGCAAGAGCCGAAAAGGTTCGCCTCTTGCGACAAGGCAACGCTCGAAACGCTCATGAGCAGGATCGCCAGACGCTGTTGCTTCCCGCATCGTGCGGTACGACGCGACAGCCTCTCGCCGTCTTGCTCATGGCTTTCGGGACTCGCCGTAAAACCATGAGAGAAAAACGCAATGTTTGACATGCATCGAGTCGAGCTGGACTGGGGCGGGCGCAAGCTTGTTCTGGAAACCGGCAGAATGGCGCGCCAGGCCGACGGCGCCGTGCTCGCGACCTACGGCGAGACCACCGTGCTGGCGACCGTCGTCGCGGCAAAAACGCCGCGCGAAGGCGTCGACTTCCTGCCGCTGACCGTCGACTACCAGGAAAAATTCTACGCTGCGGGCCGTATCCCCGGCGGCTACTTCAAGCGCGAAGGCCGGCCGACCGAAAAGGAAACGCTGGTGTCGCGGCTGATCGACCGCCCGGTGCGGCCGCTGTTCGCCGACGGCTGGCGCTGCGAAACGCAGATCATCGTGACCACGTTGTCGCACGATCTGGAAAACGATCCGGACATTCTCGCGCTGGTGGCGTCTTCGGCGGCGCTGACCCTGTCGGGCGCGCCGTTCATGGGCCCGATCGGCGCCGCACGAGTCGGCTTCGTCAACAACGAATACGTGCTCAACCCGACACTGGAAGAAATGGGCGAAAGCCAGCTCGACCTGGTGGTCGCCGGCACCAATGAAGCGGTGCTGATGGTGGAATCGGAGGCCAAGGAGCTGGCCGAGGACGTCATGCTGGGTGCGGTGATGTTCGGCCACCGGCATTTCCAGCCGGTGATTCAGGCGATCATCAAGCTCGCCGAGAAGGCGGCCAAAGAGCCGCGCGACCACGAGATCGCCGACAATTCCGCGATCGAGAAGGAAATGCTCGGCATCGTCGAGAAAGAATTGCGCGCGGCCTATGCGATCCCGGCCAAGCAGGAACGCCAGAACGCCGTCGCCGCCGCCAAGGCCAAGGTGATTGAGCATTATTTCCCCGGTGGCGCCGACAATCCGACTTACACCAAGCTCGGCATTGGCGGCGTGTTCAAGGAGCTGGAAGCCAAGATCGTGCGCTGGAACGTGCTCGACACCAAAAAGCGCATCGACGGCCGCGATCTCTAGACCGTGCGCCCGATCGTCTGCGAGGTCGGCATATTGCCGCGCACGCACGGGTCGGCGCTGTTCACGCGCGGCGAAACCCAAGCGCTGGTGGTGACCACGCTTGGCACCGGCGAGGACGAGCAATACATCGACGCGCTGCAGGGGACGTATAAAGAGACGTTCCTGCTGCACTACAACTTCCCGCCCTACTCGGTCGGCGAAACCGGTCGCATGGGCGGCACCGAGCCGCCGCGAAATCGGCCACGGCAAGCTGGCCTGGCGCGCGCTGCACCCGATGCTGCCGTCGAAGGAGGAATTCCCCTACACCATTCGCGTGGTGTCGGAGATCACCGAGTCGAACGGCTCCTCGTCGATGGCAACTGTGTGCGGCTCGTCGCTGGCGCTGATGGACGCCGGCGTGCCGCTGAAGCGGCCGACCGCGGGCATCGCCATGGGCCTCATTCTTGAAGACAAGCGCTACGCCGTGCTGTCCGACATCCTTGGCGACGAGGATCATCTCGGCGACATGGACTTCAAGGTGGCCGGCACCGAAGGCGGCATTACCTCGCTGCAGATGGACATCAAGATCGCCGGCATCACCGAGGAGATCATGAAGGTCGCGCTGGCGCAGGCGAAAGACGGCCGTCTGCACATCCTCGGCGAGATGGCGAAAGCACTCACCGCGGCGCGCGCCGAGCTCGGCGAGCACGCCCCGCGCATCGAGATGTTCAAGATCCCGACCGACAAGATCCGCGAAGTGATCGGCACCGGCGGCAAGGTGATCCGCGAGATCGTCGAGAAGACCGGCGCCAAGATCAACATCGAGGACGACGGCTCGGTGAAGGTCGCCTCCGCCGACGCCGATTCGATCACCGCGGCGATCAAGTGGATCAAATCGATCGCCTCCGATCCTGAGCCTGGCACGATCTACGACGGCACCGTGGTCAAGGTGATGGACTTCGGCGCCTTCGTGAACTTCTTCGGCGCCAAGGACGGGCTGGTGCACATCAGCCAACTGGCGGCGCGGCGGGTGAACAAGGTCACCGACGTGGTCAAGGAAGGCGACAAGGTGAAGGTCAAGCTGCTCGGCATGGACGAGCGCGGCAAAGTCCGCTTGTCCATGAAAGTGGTCGACCAGACCACCGGCGAGGACCTCGAGGCCAAGCAGAAGGCCGAAGGCGGCGAGCAGCAAGCCGCGGCCGGCGGGGCGGCCGAGTAGTCACCGGTCGAGAGCAATCGACAAGGGCGGCCCGCAAGGCCGCCCTTTTTTGTTGGCGTCGCGGACTCGACCGTTCGGCGGCGCCTGCCTAGTCTCTGTGAAAATCAGAAATCCAGGGACAGGAGACGCCGATGCGTCTTGCCGCCGAACTGCCGAAGGAAATGCAGTCGCTGCAATTGCGCCCGCTGTTCATCTTCCGCATCGCCGTCAACAAGCCGAGCGTGATCGGGCAGACGCCGTCGATCGACCGCCGCGTCGGCGAGATCACCGGCGGCACCTTCGAGGGCGAGCGCCTGCGCGGCAAAATCCTTTCCGGCGGCAGCGACTGGCAGACCGTGCGCCGCGACGGCTCCTGGGTACTCGACGTGCGCTTTGTCATGGAGACCGACGACGGTCACTTGATCGGCATGACCTACAAGGGCATCCGCCACGGACCGCAGGCGGTGCTCGACCGCATCGCCAAAGGCGAAAGCGTGAGCCCCGCCGATTATTATTTCCGCGTGGCGCCGTTTTTCGAGACGGCGTCGGAAAAATACGGTTGGCTCAACAATGTGGTGTCGGTGGCGACCGGCCACCGCCTGGCCAGCGGGCCGATCTACCAGGTGTTCGAGGTGCTTTAGAGTTTATGCCAACGCGGCTTGCTTGCGCGGTGCCGTCACGCCGAGCGTTTCCCTGACGATCTTGCCGAGCGCCGCGAAATCTTTCTTGCGCGGCGACGAGCGCCGCCAGACCAACCCGACGGTGCGCGCGGGCTCTGGTCTATCGAAGCGCAACAGTTTGACGCGATTGTCGCGCACCTCGGCGTCGACAGCGACCTCCGGCACCAGCGTCACGCCGTAGCCGTTAGCGACCATCTGCATCACCGTCGCCAGCGAGGTGGCGCCGAGCCCGGCGGGCACATCGCGACTTGATGTATTAAGTTTTGGCGCGGCGCAGAAGGCGAGCGCCTGATCGCGCAGACAGTGGCCCTCCTCCAGCAAAATGAGCCGGCGCTGATCGACGTCGTCGACCGTGACCGGCCGGCGTGCCGGCAGCGGCTCGCCCGCCGGCACCGCCAGCAGGAACGGATCCTCGAACAGCGTCAGGCTCTCCACATCGGCGCCGTCCGCCGGCAGCGCCAACATCACGCAGTCGAGCGACCCGCCGGTGAGCTCGTCGAGCAGAATCTTGGTCTGCGTCTCACGCACTTCCAGCCGCAATTGCGGATAGTCCTTCTGCAGCCGCGGCAACATGCGCGGCAGTACGTATGGCGCCAGCGTCGGGATGATGCCGAGCTTGAGCAAGCCGGTGAGCAAGGCGCGGTGCCGCGCGAAGTCAACGAGGTCGCGGGCGGCGGTCAGGATATGCTCGGCGCGCTGCGCCACCTCCAGGCCGGTGTCGGTGAGCGCGATGTCGCCCGCTCGCCGCTCGACCAGATCGGCACCGATCTCGCGCTCGAGTTCGCGGATCTGCATGGACAGTGCGGGCTGGGTCACGGCACAGTCCTCGGCAGCGCGCCCGAAATGCCTATGCCGCGCGAGCGCCGCCAAATAGCGAAGCTTTCGCAAGGTGATCATAGCGATAAGTTATTCTTATCGTTGATCCAAATCAATACGATTAGACCTGATCGGCGCAGCTTCCTATAAGGGCCGAAAGCGCGCGTCACCTTTCTGCTTCTCGCCCATTTTTGGCGCGCGCAAGTCTCAGTGGAGGACACGATTCATGGACGCAAAAACCGACGACAAGAGCGCGGGCAAGTGCCCGTTCATGGGCGGACACAGGAACCGCGATTGGTGGCCGGAGCAGCTGGATATTCAGGTTCTCCACCATAACTCCGCCCTGTCCGATCCGATGGGCGAGGCCTTCGACTACGCCAAGGAATTTAAGAGCCTCGACCTGAAAGCCTTGATCAAGGACCTGAAGGCGCTGATGACGGATTCGCAGCCGTGGTGGCCGGCCGACTTCGGCCACTATGGCGGGCTGTTCATCCGCATGGCCTGGCACAGCGCCGGCACCTACCGTATCACCGACGGCCGCGGCGGCGCGGGCGCCGGCCAGCAGCGTTTCGCCCCGCTCAACAGTTGGCCGGACAACGCCAACCTCGACAAGGCACGTCGTCTGCTGTGGCCGATCAAGCAGAAATACGGCCGCAAGATTTCCTGGGCCGACCTGATGGTTCTCGCCGGCAACGTCGCCCTCGACTCGATGGGCTTCAAGACCTTCGGCTTTGCCGGTGGCCGTGTCGACGCGTGGGAGCCGGAAGAACTCTACTGGGGCCCTGAAGGCACCTGGCTCGGCGACGAACGCTACAGCGGCGAACGCCAACTTAGCGAACCGCTCGGCGCTGTGCAGATGGGCCTGATCTACGTCAATCCGGAAGGCCCGAACGGCAATCCCGATCCGGTCGCCGCGGCGAAAGACATCCGCGAAACGTTCTTCCGCATGGCGATGAACGACGAGGAAACCGTGGCGCTGATCGCCGGCGGCCATTCGTTCGGCAAGACCCATGGCGCCGGCGATCCGTCGCTGCTCGGCCCGGATCCGGAAGGCTCGGCCATCGAGGATCAGGGCCTCGGCTGGAAGAGTAAGCACGGCACCGGCTTCGGCGGCGACACCATCACCGGTGGCCCGGAAGTCACCTGGACGCAGACGCCGACCAAGTGGAGCAACCTGTTCTTCAAGAACCTGTTCGAGAACGAATGGGAGCTGACGAAGAGTCCGGCCGGGGCGAAGCAGTGGGTCGCGAAGAATGCCAAAGCCGACGTCCCCGACGCGCACGACAAGTCGAAAAAGCATCTGCCGACCATGTTGACCACGGACCTGTCGCTGCGCTTCGACCCGGCCTACGAAAAGATTTCGCGGCGCTTCTACGAGAACCCGGACCAGTTCGCGGACGCTTTTGCCCGCGCCTGGTTCAAGCTCACGCACCGCGACATGGGACCGCGCGCGCGTTACCTCGGGCCGCTGGTGCCGAAAGAAACGCTGATCTGGCAGGACCCGATCCCCGCGACCGATCGCAAGAAACTGATCAACGACAAGGACGTCGCGGCTCTGAAGCAGAAGATCCTCGCGAGCGGTCTGTCGGTGTCTCAACTGGTCTCAACCGCCTGGGCGTCAGCCTCGACATTCCGCGGTTCCGACAAGCGTGGCGGCGCCAACGGGGCGCGCATTCGCCTCAGCCCGCAGAAGGATTGGGAGGTGAACGAGCCGGCTGAACTCGCGAAGGTATTCAAGAAGCTCGAAGCGATCCAGCAGGCGTTCAAAGCGGGCAAGAGTGGCAAGAAGGTCTCGCTTGCCGACCTGATCGTTCTCGGCGGCGCTGCGGCGGTCGAGAAAGCCGCGAAGGCGGCCGGCGTCAACGTGAAAGTGCCCTTCACGCCGGGACGCATGGACGCGTCGCAGGAGCAAACCGACGTCGAATCCTTCGCCCCGCTCGAACCGCGCGCCGACGGCTTCCGCAACTACATCAGCGGCAAGCAGCAGTTCATGGCGCCGGAAGAAGCGCTGGTCGACAAGGCGCAGCTCATGAAGCTGACCGGCCCCGAACTGACGGTGCTGGTCGGCGGCCTGCGTGTTCTGGGGGCAAATGCCGGAAAGTCCAAGCACGGCGTCTTCACCAAGAAGGTCGGCACGTTGACGAATGATTTCTTCGTCAACCTGCTCGCCATGAGCACGGAATGGGTGCCTGCTGGCGACGGCGCGTACGAAGGCCGCGACCGCAAGACCCAATCGGTCAAGTGGACCGCCACCCGCGTCGACCTGATCTTCGGCTCGCACTCGCAGCTGCGCGCTTTTGCCGAGGTCTATGCCTGCGCCGACGCCAAGGAGAAGTTCGCCAAGGACTTCGTGGCGGCCTGGACCAAGGTGATGAACGCCGACCGCTTCGATCTGGCCTGATCTCTGAACCGGCTTCACGGTAAGCGACAAAAACGAAACGGCCGGGGATTTCCCCGGCCGTTTTTTATTTCTCTGCTGTCGTCCCGGCCGAGCGAAGCGCAGTTAATCGATAGGGCACGGCGTATAGGTCCCCGCCTGCGCGGGGACGACAAAAGATTGGCTACGACCCGCCGTTGTCCACCTCGCCGCCCGCTTCCTTCAGCGCGTCGGGCTGCGGCATGGCGATGATGTTGTAGCCGGAATCGACGAAATGGATTTCGCCGGTGACGCCGGTCGACAGATCCGACAACAGATAAAGCCCGGCGCCGCCCAGCTCATCCAGCGTCACGCCGCGGCCGAGCGGCGAATATTTCTGCTGGAAGGCGAACATGTAGCGCGCGTCGGTGATGCCGGCGCCGGCCAGCGTGCGGATGGGTCCGGCCGAAATGGCGTTGACGCGGATTTTCTGGTGGCCGAAATCGACCGCCAGATAGCGCACCGACGCTTCCAGCCCCGCCTTGGCCACGCCCATCACGTTGTAGTTCGGCATGGCGCGGTCGCCGCCGTTATAGGTGAGCGTCACCATGGCGCCGCCGTTCGGCATCAGCGCGGCGGCGCCGCTTGGCGGCTTCGGTGAAGGCGAAGCAGGAGATCACCATGGTGCGAATGAAATTCTCGCGCGTCGTGTCGGCGTAGCGGCCCTTCAACTCGCTCTTGTCGGAAAAGGCGACCGCGTGCACGAGGAAATCCAGCGTGCCCCATTGCTGTCTTGATCGCATCGAACACCGCGTCGACCGAAGCGATGTCCTCGACATCGCAGGGCATCAAAAACGACGAGCCGGCCTGCTCGGCGAGCGGCTTCACGCGCTTGAGCAAGCGCTTCGCCCTGATAGGTGAAAGCAAGCTTGGCGCCGTGCGCGGCCAGCATGCTGGCGATGCCCCAGGCGATCGAGTGGTCGTTGGCGACCCCCATCACCAGCCCGCGTTTGCCTTCCATCAGTCCCGGCATTTTACGTCACCACAGCCTGTCTTCGTCTGCGAAAGCGGACGATCCAGTAACCCCTGTCTTCACGATAAGGCGAGTCGCGGCGTGCATCGGATGACGGAGGGCTACGCATCCAGCCGCTTGAACACGAGCGAGGCATTGGTGCCGCCGAAGCCGAAGGAGTTCGACAGCACGGCGCCGAGCGTGACATCGTCGCGGCGCGCGCGCATGATCGGCATGTCCGCGAAAGCCGGATCGAGAGTTTCGATATTGGCGCTCTCGCAGATGAAGCCGTTGTTCATCATCAGCAGCGAATAGATCGCCTCCTGCGCGCCGGCGGCGCCGAGCGAATGGCCGGTCAGCGACTTGGTCGCCGCAGATCGGCGGACATTTGGCGCCGAACACGTCGCGGATCGCCTCGATCTCCTTGAGGTCGCCGATCGGCGTCGAGGTGGCGTGCGGATTGATGTAGTCGATCGGCGCCTTGCAGGTCTCCAGCGCCAGCTTCATGCAGCGCATCGCGCCCTCGCCCGACGGCGCCACCATGTCGTCGCCGTCCGAGGTGGCGCCATAGCCGGCGACCTCGGCATAGATCTTGGCGCCGCGCGCCTTGGCGTGTTCGAGCTCTTCCAGCACCAGCACGCCGGCGCCGCCGGCGATGACGAAGCCGTCGCGGTCGTTGTCGTAGGCGCGCGAGGCCTTCTGCGGCGTGTCGTTGAACTTGGACGACATCGCGCCCATGGCGTCGAACAAATTCGACATCGTCCAGTTCAGCTCTTCCGAGCCGCCGGCAAAAACCATGTCCTGCTTGCCCCATTGGATCAGCTCGGCGGCGTTGCCGATGCAGTGATTGGAGGTCGCGCAGGCCGAGGAGATCGAATAGTTCACGCCCTTGATCTTGAACCAGGTGGCGAGCGTCGCCGATGCGGTCGACGACATCGCCTTCGGCACGGCGAACGGACCGATGCGCTTGGGCGAGCCCTTTTCGCGCGTGATGTCGGCCGCCTCGACAATCGCCGCGGTCGAGGGCCGCCCGAGCCCATGACGATGCCGGTGCGCGGGTTGGAAATATCTTTTTCCTCGACGCCGGAATCGCGGATCGCCTGCTCCATGGCGACGTGGTTCCAGGCCGCGCCCTGGCCGAGGAAGCGCATGGCGCGGCGATCGATCGACCCGGCCGGATCGAGCGTCGGCATGCCCTGCACCTGGCAGCGGAAGCCGTGTTTGGCGAATTCCTCGGCATGCGTAATGCCGGATTTGGCCTCGCGCAGGCTGGCCAGAACTTCCTGCGTGTTGTTGCCGATGGATGAGACGATGCCCATTCCGGTCACGACGACCCGTCGCATAGTCGTAACTTCCTTAACTGCGCCGCGGATTGTTGGTGCTTGAGCCACAGATCGGCGTGCCGTGGCAACTCCGCAAGGCCCCCGCCATGCCGTATCAGGCGCCGCCCGGCTGCAATGCTTCGTCTTGCTTGAACAGCCCGACCTTGAGGTCGAAGGCCCGGTAGATCACGTTGCCATCCGCGGAGAGCCAGCCATCGGCGATGCCGAGCACCAGCTTCGAGCGCATGACGCGCTTGATGTCGATGCCGTAAATAACCTTCTTCACGTTCGGCAGCACCTGGCCGGAAAATTTCAACTTCGCCCAGGCCGAGCGCGCGGCCCTTGCCGGGCGCGCCCAGCCAGCCGAGGAAAAAGCCTACCAATTGCCACAACGCATCGAGGCCGAGGCAGCCGGGCATCACCGGGTCGCCTTTGAAGTGGCAGAGGAAGAACCAGAGGTCCGGCTTCACATCGAGCTCGGCGCGGACGATGCCCTTGCCGTGCTCGCCGCCCTGCTCGGCAATTTCGGAGATGCGGTCGAACATCAGCATCGGCGGCAGCGGCAACTGGGCGTTGCCGGCGCCGAAAAGTTCCCCGCGGCCGCAGGCCAGCAGATCTTCGTATTCGAAGCTATGACGCTGGCCTTCCATCGGCGCGACGTCCCTGACTTGGGTACTTGGCTGAATTTCCATGCGCAAATTCGTAACATACCAAGGCTAGCCGGCAAAGATGGGGCTGGTCCGTAGGTGGACAACAGGCCGAAAAACCCGCGACAAATTGGCCTTCGCGGTTGTTGCGAAAGAGTTGCATCTAGGCCGGTACTTCGTATATGTTTCATATGAAACAAATATTTCGCTAGCCTATTTTCGCGGCCGGCTATTTAGCTATGGCCCGATAGCGTCAAGACTACAGGCGGATCGATGACCCAGTCGCGCACCATGTTCCAGCCCTCTGCCCAGTCCGCAGCGCCCGCGGATCGCTCGGAACTGACCGGGTGCCCGTGGCACGACGTCAAGGCGATGCTGCGGCAAGTCGGCCTACGCCCGACGCGCCAGCGCATGGCGCTCGGCTGGCTGCTGTTCGGCAAGGGCGACCGCCACCTCACCGCCGAGATGCTCTACGAAGAGGCCACCCGCGCCAAGGTGCCGGTGTCGCTCGCCACCATCTACAACACGCTGCACCAGTTCACCGACGTCGGTCTGCTGCGCCAGGTCGCGGTTGACGGATCGAAGGCTTATTTCGACACTAACGTGACGACCCACCATCATTTCTTTGTCGAGGGCGAAGACGAACTGCTCGACATCCCCGGCGCCAACGTGATCGTCGGCGAAACGCCGACGCCGCCGGAAGGCTACGAAATCGCGCGCGTCGATGTGGTGGTCCGCCTGCGGCGGACGAGCTAAGCGCGATTAGCGCGGCATTTGCTGAATTATACGTTTGTCATGGCCGGGCTTGTCCCGGCCATCTCGATTCCAGGGGCACTGCTCTGCTCGCCTAAGCGAGATCACCGGGACAAGCCCGGTGATGACAGAAAAAAAGCTACTCCACCTTCTCGTTCGGATAGGCGCCCCACAGCCGTTCCTGCTGGATCCAGCCGTCGAAATTCTTGCCGGCGAACTGGCACCAGGTGCCGTCGCAGCTTTTCAGCGAACCGACCACGCCGGCTTGCAGCCGCGCCGCTTCAGCCGCCTCGATATCCGGGTGCTCGTAGAGCGGCACCAGTTTGTCCTTGATCTTCGGCACCACCACCGCGGTGCGCTTGCCGGACAGGAGCGAGTGGTAGACCCAGCCCTCCGCCCCTTCCCAGTCGCGGATGCGCCGCCAATTCTCGAATTCGGCGGTGATCTCCACCGGCATGCCGGCGCGGGTATAGACCCAACGCACCTCGTGGTCCTTGTTCGGACCGGAGCGGACATTGACCCGATCGGGCTTCAAGCTGACGAAGCGTGGAACCGGCAGCCCGCTGACCGAGCCGGTAGCGGCCGGACCGGCCGCGCGGGCGCCAGCCGCCAGAAACGCCACAAAGAGCGCCACTTGGACGACGGCAAGGATTGCCCGGTTTGCGCCACGGGACACGGCTCGAACGCTTTGTCTTGTCACGGCCATCTGATAGGAAAAGTAAGGGTTTCGCCTGTCTGTACGCTTAAGAATCGCAGTGTGGGCGAGCACGGTTAAAGAGGGCTGAATGAGCGGTTCGCGCGGTGTTCGCCGGGACATGCGCTAACGTCGCGGGTTGGAACATGCCGAAAACGAAGAAACCCCTGGTCATCGTGACGCGCAAGCTGCCGGACAGCATCGAATTGCGTATGCGCGAATTGTTCGATGCCCGCTTCAATGCCGACGACAAACCGATGACGCAGGCCCAACTCGCCGAAGCGGTGAAAACCGCCGATGTGCTGGTGCCGACGGTGACCGACCGGATCGATGCCTCGGTGCTCAGCAAAGCCGGCGAACAGCTCAAGCTGATCGCCAATTTCGGCAACGGGGTGGACAATATCGACGTCGCCACCGCGGTTCAGCGCGGCATCACGGTCACCAATACGCCGGGCGTGCTGACCGAGGACACCGCCGACATGACCATGGCCTTGATCCTGGCGGTGCCGCGGCGGCTGGTGGAAGGCGCCGGCGTCTTGACCTCCGACAAAGACTGGGTCGGCTGGTCGCCGACCTGGATGCTCGGCCGCCGCATCTGGGGCAAGCGGCTGGGCATTATCGGCATGGGGCGGATCGGCCAGGCGGTAGCGCGCCGCGCCCGCGCCTTCGGCTTGCAGATCCACTATCACAACCGGCGCAAGGTCGCGCTCAAGATCGAAGAAGACCTCGACGCCACCTATTGGGAGAGCCTCGACCAGATGCTCGCCCGCATGGATATCGTCTCGGTCAACTGCCCGCACACGCCGGCGACCTATCACCTGTTGTCGGCGCGCCGCCTCAAACTGCTGCGGCCCGACAGCTATATCGTCAACACCTCGCGCGGCGAGGTGATCGACGAGAACGCGCTCGCGCGCCTGCTCGAGGCCGGCGATATCGGCGGCGCCGGCCTCGATGTGTTCGAGCACGAGCCGGCGGTGAACCCCAAGCTGGTCAAACTCGCCAAGGCCGGCAAGGTGGTGCTGCTGCCGCATATGGGCTCGGCGACGCTGGAAGGCCGCGTCGACATGGGCGAGAAGGTGATCATCAACATCCGCACCTTCATGGACGGCCACCGGCCGCCGGACCGCGTCCTTCCATCCATGTTATAGGCTGCGGCCGGCGGCCTTTTTGCATGAAGACGGCCCGCGCAAGCGCGGGCCATTTGCGCCGGATCGGGTGTTGCCGAGTATGCTTTAAGGAGATGCGCTCGAAGTGCGCTCAGCCGTCATTGCCGGGCTTGACCCGGCAATCCATGATGAACCTCCACGCATAGAAGTCGTAAGGGCAACCACCGCCGCGACGCCTCATGGATGCCCGGGTCAAGCCCGGGCATGACACCGTTTGTGCGGCGGGTGCCGCGTTATTTGTGAATCGACAAATCCCTGATTGTGGCTTTCTCGCCGCTGAGCGGATTGTCCTTGTCCCAGCCATAGCTCAGCGTCTCAAAGCGCATCGAGCGCGCGTCGACCATCAAAAGCCGCCCGACCAAGCCTTCGCCGAAGCCGACGATCTCGCGGATCACCTCCAGCGCCATCATCGAGCCGAGCACGCCGGGCAGCGCGCCGAGAATGCCGGCCTCGGCGCAGGCCGGCACGGTGCCGGGCGGCGGCGGCTCGGGAAAGAGACACCGGTAGGTCGGATTGGGCGTGCCGTCGGCGCGCTTCTCATGCGGCCGAAGCGTGGTGAGCGAGCCGTCGAAGGTGCCGACCGCCGCAGTGATCAGCGGCTTCTTCGCCAGATAGCAGGCGTCGGATACCAGATAGCGCGTTGCGAAATTATCGGAGCCGTCGGCAACGATGTCGTATTTCGAGATCAGCGCCAGCGCGTTGCCGGCTTCGATGCGCGTCATGTGTGTTTCGACCGCCACATGCGGATTGAGCCGCGCGACCGCGGCTTCCGCGCCGTCCACCTTGCGGGTGCCGATATCGGCGGTGCCGAAGATCACCTGCCGCTGCAGGTTGGACAGCGACACTGTGTCGTCGTCGACCACGCCGAGCGTGCCGACGCCGGCGGCGGCGAGGTAGAGCAGCACCGGCGCCCCCAGGCCCCCGGCGCCGATCACCAGCACGCGCGCGGCCTTCAGCTTCGCCTGGCCGGGACCGCCGACCTCGCGCAGCACGATATGGCGCGCATAGCGCTCTAATTCTTGCGGATCGAGCATCGCCGCTAACCTAGCGCAAGATGGCCGAAAAAGCCTGCCTTGCGGGGGGCCGGCGCGGCCCAAGGTCGCCTTGCGTGCGTTCGGCGATGGGCTAAGGTGATTGCGAATTAGGTAGCGTTAGAAGCGATGCGTCTGTTGTCCTGCCTGGCGATTTTTGTGTTTGTGCTTGGCGCCGTTCCGGCGCCGGCGCAGGAGGGCCGGGTTGCGCCGCTGCCGAAGCAGCCGCAAGCAACGCAAGACGCGCAAACAAGTAAGAAACACACTCGCCATTCCAGACGCACTGCGCGCAAGCACACGGCCAGCAAATCCGACGATAACGCAGACAATAAGCCTACCCGCCGCTCCGCCAGGCACCACGCCGCATCGAGGCATGCCGCCCAATCAAAGGTGAAATTACCGGTCGCATCGCAGGTGCCGATGCCGCAGCCGTCGCCAAGCCGCGCGGTGGTCGACAAACCGGCGCCGATCAAATCCGCATCCATCGAGCCCGCGCCAGCCAAACCCGCGGAAAGGAAATCGGCGGACAAGAAACCGGAGGCCGTCGCGAAGCCGGCCGCTTCGCCCGTGCCGATTCCGCAGCCGGCGCCGAGCCGGCCAGCGGCGGACAAGCCCGCCCCCATCAAGTCGGCATCGATCCAGATGCCGCCTGCCAAGCCCGCGGCACCGAAATCCGAACCTGAGCCGGAATCGCTTGCCGGTATTCCACCGGCACAACGGCTGAAGGTTCGCTCCGCGCTGCTATGGGCCGGCGACTATCCGGCAACCGCGAGCGAGGGCGATCCCCTGCAGACCGCGATCAAGAATTTCCAGAAGCGCCACAAGGCCAAGATCACCGGCGTGCTGACGGCGTCCGAGCGTTCCGATCTGGTGGACGCCGCCGACAGGCACGAGCGTGAATTCGGCTGGAGCGTGGTGACCGATCCGGCAACCGGTATCCGTATCGGTTTGCCCACCAAGCTGGTGCCGCATGCACGCGAGGCGGCGCACGGCACACACTGGTCGTCACGGCATGGCGACGTACAGGTCGAGACCTTCCGCCTCAAGGACGCCAAGCTCAAATTGTCCGAACTGTTCGAGCGGGAGAAGAAGCAACCCTCGAACCGCCAGGTCGAATCCAGCGCCTTGCACGACGACAGTTTTTATCTCGGCGGCATGCAGGGCCTGAAATATTTTGCCGTGCGCGCCTATCAGCGCGACGGCGAAATACGCGGCTTCACTTTGCTCTACGACCAGATGATGGAAGGGATCGTCGCACCGGTGACGTCGGCGATGGTGAGCGCCTTCTCGCCGTTCCCCGAACGCAGCATGCCGTTTGCGGTGCTCGCCAAGCCGGTCGATTACGGCAACGGGCTGGTGGTGAGCCGCGAAGGCTACATCGTCACCGACCTCGGGCTTACGCGCGGCTGCCAAGTGATCGTTGCCGCCGGCCTCGGCAATGCCGAGCATGTCGTCGATGACGACGCCAACGGGCTGGCGCTGCTGCGGGTCTATGGGCAGAGCGGGCTCGCGCCGGTGTCGCTCGCGCCTGGGGCGTCAAGCGCGGGCGATGTGACGCTGGTCGGCATCCCCGATCCAAAGGAACAGAGCGGCGACCGCAAGCTCAAGGAGGTCAAGGCGCGGCTGCGCGGGACGGCGATCGAATTGCACCGCCCAGTGCCGATGGCCGGCTTCTCAGGCGCGGCGGCGATCGACGGCCAGAGCCGCTTCCTCGGCATGCTGGAAATGCGCAGCGCCGTGCTTGCCAGCGCCGAGCCGGCCGCGCCGCCGGTGCGCTTGGTCACGGCCGCGCAGATCCGCGATTTTCTCGCTGCACATCATGTAAAGCCGGTGACCGAGCCCGGCGCCGACGCAAAGGCCGCGGTGGTGCGCGTGATCTGCGTGCGGAAGTAAGCGCCGCTTAAACCTGAATCGTGTAGCGGGTAACGACGCCCTTGTTGCGCACCCACCAATAGTCCTGCTCGCGTTCGTAGCCGGCATCCGGCCGCAGCAGTTGGATCAGCTTGTTCAGATACGACTCTGCGTCATTGCGCGCTTCGAATGTGCAGCGGGCAATCGCAGTATCGGCGACGCTGCCCTGCTCGTTGAACGTCAGTCCACAGATGCGGAACATCCCTTCCTCCAACGCAATCACCGGCCCGAGATGTAATTAAGATCGCCGGTAATTCGTTAAGCAAAGGTTAATCGTCTGCTTTCCAGTCGGGTTTACGCATTTCGATGAAGGCTTTCATGCCTTCCTTCCGATCTTCCGTCGCGAAAGCGAATGGACAATGCGCCGCATCGCTCCGGTCTGCATTATAATGCAACCGGTTTTTGCGTAACTTTGTAGATCATCGCGGCCGATTGAAATAAAGTGGCGGTTCGAAAAAATTCGACGCCGCCCGACTATGCATAATACTGCACAAATCAAAATTCCGAATTTTGATCGGCGCGTCAATCGTTTTCACCAGGGGAGGAACTACAATGACAAAGAAAGTATTGCTGGCACTGGCCGTTTCGGTTGGCCTGCTGAGCGCGTCAGCGTCCGGGGATCGGGCGCGCGCGCAGGAAGTCACGCTGTCGGCGGTCAGCGCCTTCGCCCAGGGGACGACATTCTCGAAAAATTTTGAGCGTTTTATCGAGAAGGTCAACGAAGCCGGCAAGGGCAAAATCAAGATCAATTACCGCGGCGGCGGCGGCAAGGTGATGAACCCCTTCCAGCTTGGCGACGCCATTCGCACCGGCGTGGTCGACATCGGCAATCTGCCGGGAGCCTTCTACACCAAGCTGGTTTCTGAAGTGGATGCCATCAAGCTCAGCCAATTCACCATTGCCGAAGAAAGAAAGAACGGCGCGTGGGCTTACATGAATGCGCTGCACGAAAAGAAGATGAACGCCTACGATCTGGCACGGCAAAAAGAATGCGTTCCATTCCACCTCTATCTGACCAAACCCATCAGCAAACCCGATCTGAAGGGCTTCAAGATCCGCGTGACTCCGATCTACCGCGCCTTCTTCGCCGACATGGGCGCCGACCTGATCCGCACGGCGCCGGGCGAAGTCTATACGGCGCTGGAACGTGGCACGGTCGACGGCTACGGCTGGCCGACGCAGGGCGTCCTCGACCTCGGCTGGCATGAAGTCACAAAGTACCGGGTCGATCCCGGCTTCTACCGCGGCAGCGTGGAAGTCCTGGTCAACCTGACAAAATGGAACGCGTTGAACGCCGAACAGAAAAAAGTGCTGCAAGATGCGTCCGCCTTCCTGGACAGCACCTGCCAGGAGGACCTAAAAATCAACGAGACCGAGAAGAAGCGCCAAGCCGACGCCGGGATCAAGACCATCTCCTTCACCGGCAAAGAAGGCGAGGCTTACGTCAAGCGCGCCTATGACACGGGTTGGGCTGAAGTTATCAAGGCCAATCCGCAGACCGGCCCCAAGCTGCGCGAGTTGCTGACCAAGAAGTAGCGCGTCCCGGCCCCCGCATTCGGTGCGCGGCCGGATGCGAGGACGCCAGCCAAGCCTGCGCCGGGAGCAGCGAATGCGGGGTCGGATCAGCTTGGTCTACGAGCGTTTGCTCACGACCTGCGGTTTCATCGTCGGTTTGACGATCGTCATCATCGCGGTTCTGATCACGCTCGACGTCCTTTTGCGCAATCTCGATCTGTACAGTTCCGGTGCGCTGCTGGAGCTTACCGAATACGCATTGTTCGTTATTACATTCATTGGTGCGCCCTGGGTGCTGTGGCTGGGCAGCCATGTGCGCGTCGACCTCCTCTTCACCGTGGTTCCCGCCCCGGTTGCTCGCGTATTGGAGATCATCGCCGACGGGGCCGGACTCTTTTTCAGCGTCGTCATGGGCTGGCACGGCTTCAGCGTGGCGCTGGTCAGCTTCGAGCGCGGCGACCTGATCGTGAAGCAGCTCGTGGTGCCGGAATGGACTTTGATGGCGTTCATCCCGGCCAGCTGCGTTCTGCTCTCCATCGAATTCCTCCGTCGCATCGCCGCCATATGGCACGCGCCGCTGCGCGCGCAAGCGGACGGCCCGCACCCCGAGGGGCTCTGACGTGATCTGGAGCACCGCCCTCATTGTGATGTTCGGTACGCTGACAGCGCTGCTGATGATCGGCCTGCCGGTTGCCTTCGCCTTCATCGGCATCAACCTGCTCGGCGCTCAAATCTTTCTCGGCGGCGGCGCGGGCCTTGATCAGATGGTCCGCAACACCTTCGCCGCCTTGTCGACCTTCACCCTTGCGCCCATCCCGCTATTCCTGCTGATGGGCGAGATTCTGTTCCACACCGAAGTCGCCTATCAGGCCATCAACGCGGTCGACCGCCTGATTGCGCGCGTGCCGGGACGGCTGGCGATCGTGACGATCGTCGGCGGCACAATATTTTCCTCGCTGTCTGGGTCGACGATCGCCAACACGGCCGTGCTTGGGAGCGCGCTTCTCCCCGACATGCTCAAGCGCGGCTATCAGCCCTCCATCGCCATGGGGCCGATCATGGCGACCGGCTCGATCGCCATGCTGATCCCACCCTCGGCACTGGCGGTCTTGCTCGGCAGCCTTGCCGGCATTTCGATCGCCAAGCTGCTGATCGCCGGCATCGTTCCCGGCCTCATGATGAGCATCGTGTTTCTCGGCTACATCATCGGCCGCTGCACCTACAATCCGGCGCTGGCGCCCGCCGACGAAGAGCACCGCGGTCTCAGTGCGCGCGAACGCTGGGTGCCTTTCTTCGTCCATGTCGCGCCCTTGTTCGGCATCTTCCTGGTCGTGGTCGGGTCGATCCTGGCCGGATGGGCAACGCCGACGGAATCGGCCGCGCTCGGCAGCGTGGCGTCCATCGTTGCCGCCATCGCCTACCGCAAGTTCACCTGGGCGGGCTTTTACAAAGCGATCATGGAGACGGCGAAGATATCGGTGATGATCCTGTTCATTATCGGCGCCTCGGTGACGTTCTCGCAGATCCTCGCTTTTTCTGGCGCGACCGATGGCTTGCTCGCCTTGATCAAGGGTTTCGGCGCCGACCGGATCGTGCTGGTCGTGGTGATGATATCGATCCTGCTATTCCTGGGTTGCTTCGTCGATCAGGTCAGCATGATCATGATTACGCTGCCGTTCTTCATCCCACTCGCGCAGACCGTCAATATCGACCTGGTGTGGTTCGGCGTCCTGATGTTGATCGCCATGGAGATCAGCTTCACGACGCCACCGTTCGGCCTGCTGATTTACGTGATGAAGGGCGTGGCGCCAAAATCCATCACGCTCAAACAAGTCTATATCGCCGCGTTCCCTTTCATCGTCCTGGAGGTCATTGTGCTCAGCCTGCTGATTGCGTTTCCCACGCTGGCGACGTGGCTGCCGGCGATCGTGCGCTGAGTGCCAATCACTTGTTCTTCCAGTCGGGTTTACGTTTTTCGATAAAGGCTTTCATGCCTTCCTTCTGATCTTCCGTGGCGAACAGCGAATGGAAGATGCGCCGCTCGAAGATCACGCCCTCCGACAGCCCGCTCTCGAAGGCGCGGTTGACCGCTTCCTTGCCCGCCAGCACCGAAGGCAGCGACATGGTGGCGATGGTGTCGGCCACCTTCATCGCCTCCTCCATTAGGTTTGCTGCCGGCACCACGCGCGCCACAAGTCCGGATTTTTCCGCTTCGGCTGCGTCCATCATGCGGCCGGTGAGGATCATTTCCATCGCCTTGGCCTTGCCGACTGCGCGCGTGAGCCGCTGCGTGCCGCCGATGCCGGGGATGACGCCGAGCTTGATCTCGGGCTGGCCGAATTTGGCGTTGTCGGCGGCGATGATGATGTCGCATTGCATGGCGAGCTCGCAGCCGCCGCCGAGCGCAAAGCCGGCGACCGCGGCGACAATCGGCTTGCGCGCCTTGGCGGCGCGGTCCCAGTTGCCGGCGAAATTGCCAAGATAGGCCTCGATGAAAGTCTTGTCCGCCATCTCCTTGATGTCGGCGCCGGCGGCGAAGGCCTTCTCGTTGCCGGTGATCAGCATGCAGCCGATGGCGTCGTCGGCCTCATAGGCGTCGATCGCCTGGCTCAGCTCGGCCTTGAGCGCGATGTTAAGCGCGTTGAGCTGGGCCGGCCGGTTGAGGCGGATGATGCCGACGCGGCCTTTGGTTTCAATAAGAATATTCTGATAGCTCATGAGGTCGTTCCCGGGTTCAGACGCGTCGCCTTTGTTCGTGTGCTGGACGAGGCTAGCACATAGCGCGGCACGGCCTGAAGATAAGGCGCCTTACAACCAGGTGCGGAAGAATTTTGGCTTTTCTGGCGGCTTTTGCGGCGGCGGCTTTGGAGGATTCGATTTCTGTTCAGAAGAGTCGGAGCTGGCTACATTACCGGTCTTCATACTTCGTTGAACGCGATGCGTGATAGCCGCGCTCGCGGTTTCTACCTTTTCTTCATGAGCAATACGGACGCCGACAGCGCTAGAGCCAGCGGCAACGACGAAGATGATAAGACTGTTGATAACGAAATACATGACGCGCGCGAACACGCTCGCTCCATAGCCGAAGACAACCGCGCCGAACATGAAGCTGACTGCCAGACCCGTATAGTTCAGCGGTAGCTGGGCGAATTGCTGGCACAATGTATTGGTGATGACCATTGTGAAGGCGCCCGCCGCACCAGGCGTAATCATAGAATTCGGATTGAGAAATTCGGCAAACATGTTTTCGGATTTCCTGTCCGCCGCAGGGTCTAACCGTGCTGGAAATTTAAGGCCGCTCGCTATTTCTGGCAGCTCGGACAATAGAACGTCGAGCGGCCGTTCTGCACGATGCGTTTGATCTTGCCCTTGCAGGTCGGGCACGGCGCGCCTTCACGATCATAGACCCGGAAATTGTGCTGGAAGTCGCCGAGCGAGCCGTCGGCGCGGCGATGGTCGCGCAACGATGAGCCGCCCGCCGCAATCGCGTCGTTGAGCACCGCCTTGATGGCCTCGACCAGCGCTACGGCGCGTTGGTTGGGCTTGCCGCTGCGGTCGGCGATGGTGGACGCCTGCCGCTTCGGCGACAGCCTTGCGCGGAACAGCGCCTCGCAGACATAGATGTTACCGAGGCCGGCGACCACGCGCTGGTCGCTGAGCGCGGCCTTGAGCGAGGTCTTCTTGCCCTGACAAGCTTTCGCCAGCATCGCCGTGTCGAATTCATTGCCCAAAGGTTCGGGCCCGAGCGCGCGCAACAGTGGTTCTTGCTCAAGCCTGGCGCGCGGCACCAGCTTCATCGAGCCGAAGCGGCGCGGATCGTTGAAGGTGACGGTTTCGCCGTTCGACATGTGAAACACCACATGGTCGTGCTTCGTGCTTTTTCCACGCTCGTGATAATAGACGCCGGGCTTGGCGTCCTTGCCGACGCGGAACGAGCCCGACATGCCGAGATGCATCAGCAGCACGTCGCCGGACGAGAGGTCCGCCAGCAGATATTTCGCGCGCCGGCCGAGACCTTCGACCGTCTTGCCGGTAAGCCGTTTGCCGAAGTTCTTGACGATGGGCCAGCGCAGGCGGCGGTCGCGCACCTCCACCTTGGCGAACGCTGCGCCTTCCATTGCCGGCGCAAGGCCCCGCCGCACCGTTTCGACTTCGGGAAGTTCGGGCATGGTTAATTCCTACAGGTCATTCCGGGGCGCGCCAAAGGCGCGAACCCGGAATCCAGACCGATCCTCAGTACCTTCGTCTCTGGCTTCCGGGTCCGCGCGCGCCGCTCGGGTCCCGGAATGACTGGACCCGATAGATAGCCTCACTCCGTCACTCGCGCTATGGTCCTGCCCGCAAAGGATAAATCGGCGATGGCCCGGCCCGACGAGACCCATTTCGGCGATGAGACGATCGCGCTCGGCGACAAGCAGGCCCGCGTCGACGACGTGTTCCACTCGGTGGCCCGCCGCTACGACCTGATGAACGACCTGATGTCGGGCGGCCTGCACCGCGCCTGGAAAGACGCGCTGGTCACCGCGGTCAATCCGCCGCGCTCCGACAAGCCTTTCGCTTTACTCGATCTCGCCGGCGGCACCGGCGACGTCGCCTTCCGCGTCATCGACACCGGCGGGCCGGGCGTGCGCGTCACCGTCTGCGATATCAACGAAGACATGCTGGCGGTCGGCGCCGAGCGCGCGCTCAAGCGCGGCCACGACGCCGTGGTGAGCTTCGAACAGGGCAATGCCGAGGAATTGCCCTATGCCGACCGTAGTTTCGATTGCGTCACCATCGCCTTCGGCATCCGCAACGTGCCGCGAATCGAGCGCGCACTGGAAGAAGCGTTCCGCGTGTTGAAGATTGGCGGGCGGTTTCTCTGTCTGGAATTCTCCTCGGTCAACGTCCCCGGGCTTGACCGGCTCTACGATCTTTTTTCCTTCCAGGTCATTCCGCGCATCGGCCAGGCGGTGACCGGCGACCGCGAGGCCTATCAGTACCTCGTCGAATCGATCCGAAAATTTCCGCGCCCCGAACGTTTCGCCGCGATGATGCGGGAAGCCGGCTTTCGTCGCGTAACGTTCACGCCGATGACCGCCGGCGTGGTGGCGCTACATTCGGGTTGGCGATTGTGAATTTGCAGCCGCAACATACCTCACTCCGTCACCCTGAGGTGCGAGCGAAGCGAGCCTCGAAGGGCGACGGCCAAGATCTTAAAGAATTTGGCCGTCTATCCTTCGAAGGCCGCGCTACGCGCGGCCACCTCAGGATGACGGATCAAATGCGCCAACACTGGGTCAAGCCGTGATCGCCGCCGTCTCCCATCTCGCTCGGCTTGCCCGCGCCGGTTTCGTGTTCGCGCGCGAAGGCGTGTTCGCGCTGGTCGACACGCGGCCAATGCCGCTGCCGGCGAAGACGCTTGTTGCGCTGGCGCGGCTGATCGAGCGGCCGACGGCGAAAGACGGCTCCAGCCGGCTCGCCGCCGCGCTCACCAAGCTCGGGCCGACTTACGTCAAGCTCGGCCAGTTCCTCGCCACGCGGCCCGATGTGGTCGGCAAGGGAATCGCGCGCGATCTGGAAAGCCTGCAGGACAAGATGGCGCCGTTTCCGCAAAGCGAGGCGCAAGCCGCGGTGGTCGCGGCTTTCGAACAGCCACTCGGCGCCGTCTATGCGAGCTTCGGGCCCGCCGTCGCCGCCGCCTCGATCGCGCAGGTGCACCGCGCCGAAGTCGAAGCGGACGGCGCGCGCAAAGCCGTGGCGGTGAAAATCCTGCGCCCCGGTGTCGAGCGCCGCTTCAAGGTCGATCTCGACGCGCTGTTTTTCGCCGCGCGCAGCGCCGAGAGCGTCTCGCTGGAGGCGCAGCGGTTACGCATGATCGAAGTGGTGGCGACGCTCGCGCGCTCGGTCGCGATCGAGATGGATTTCCGCCTGGAGGCCGCCGCGCTCTCCGAGATGGCCGAGAACACGCGCGAGGACGCCGACTTCCGCGTGCCGGCGATCGACTGGAACCGTACCGCGCGCGAAGTGCTGACGCTGGAATGGATCGACGGTACGCCGCTCAACGATCATGCCGCGCTTGCCGCCAAGGGCTTCGATCTGCCGGCACTCGGCCGCAACGTGATCCAGAGTTTCCTGCGGCATGCGTTACGCGACGGCTTCTTCCACGCCGACATGCATCCCGGCAATCTGTTCGTCGACGATGACGGCCGGCTGGTGGCGGTCGATTTCGGCATCATGGGCCGGCTCGGGCCGAAGGAGCGGCGCTTCCTCGCCGAAATTCTGTTCGGCTTCATCACCCGCGATTATCAGCGCACCGCGCAAGTGCATTTCGACGCCGGTTACGTGCCGCGCCACCATTCGGTCGAGAGCTTCGCGCAGGCGATCCGCGCCATCGGCGAGCCGATCCACAACCGCACCGCCGAAGACATCTCGATGGCCAAGCTGCTGATGCTGCTGTTCGAGGTCACCGGCCTGTTCGACATGCGCACGCGGCCGGAATTGCTGCTGCTGCAGAAGACCATGGTGGTGGTGGAAGGGGTCGCGCGCTCGCTCGATCCCAAGCTCGATATGTGGAAGACCGCCGATCCGGTGGTGCGCGAATGGATCGCGCGTCACCTCGGGCCGGCCGGCAAATTGGAAGGTGCGGCGGAAGGCGCCGGCGAAATCGGGCGCTTCGCGGCCCAGGTGCCGTCGCTGCTCACGCGCGGCGCCGAATTGATCGGCCAGCTCGACGACATCACCCGCGACGGCCTGGTGCTGTCGCCGGAGACGGTCGCCTCGATCGGCCGCGCCGAGGCGCGCCGCAACCGCTGGACGTCGGTCGCGCTCTGGGTGATCGCCGCGCTGCTGGCCTGGATCGTGTGGCGGATCGTTTGAGCTTTAACGAGTGTCACGCCCGCGCAGGCGGGACATCCAGTCATCACCGAAATGTCTGTGTGTACTGGGTCCGCGGCGCGTCGTAGACGCGGGTGATGGTGACGGTTCGTTCGCCGTAAGGCGTAAGCTTTGCCGCGGTGCTCATGCGGCCTTCCCGGCATAGGCGCGTTCGATGGCCGCCAGATCGAGCTTCTTCATGGTCATGAAGGCATTCATCACACGCGCTGATTTTTTCGCATCCGGGTCGGTCATCATTTTCGGAATCGCCGCCGGCACCACCTGCCACGACAGGCCGAACTTGTCCTTCAACCAGCCGCAGGGACCTTCCCGGCCGCCTTCGGTCAGCTTGCTCCAGTAGTCGTCGATGTCCGCTTGTGTCTCGCATAGGACCTGGAACGACACCGCCTCGTCGAACTTGAAGTTCGGCCCGCCGTTGAGCGCGGTGAACGGCAGCCCGTCGAGCTCAAAGGCGACGACCATCACCGAACCCGCCGGCTTGTGGTGGATCTCCTGTCCCACCTCCGGATAGCGGCTGATCGCCGTGATCTTGGAATTCTTGAACACCGAGCAATAGAACTTTGCGGCGTCCTCGGCTTGCGTGTCGAACCACAGACAAGGCGTGATTGTTTTCCCAGCGATCGGCATGGTTTCACTCCTTACTTTGCGGTTTTCAGATAGGTCTCGAGCTTGTCGAATGTGCCGCCCCAGCCGCCGGTCATACTGGCGTGGCCGGCATCGAACGCGGCCTGTTCTTCAGGCGTCGCCTGATAGGGCGACCAGTGCACGGTGAATTTGGTTTTGCCGCCGGGTGCATCCTCGAATGTGAAGGTCGATAGCATTTGCAGCGGCCAGTTCGGCGCCAGCGGATGGCGGCCGAGGCCGCCAGCCTCGTCGGAAAATGAATTGATGAAGACGATACGGTCGGGCGGCGCAATTTCACGAAAAACCTGCCGGCCCCACATGATGTTTCCGTCCGGATTTTGCATGCCATAGTGGTAGGTGCCGCCAACGCGGAAATCCATTTTGGATTTGACGACCTTGACGCCCTTCGGGCCCCACCAATTCTTCATGCGCTCGGGATCGGTGAAGCATTTCCACAGCAGTTCGCGCGGCGCGTCGAACACGCGCGAGATGACGAAGTCTTCATACGCCTTGGCTGCTTGATCCGGCATTACGCAATCTCCTTCGGCAACTGAGGCTTTGTTTCCATGGGGAACAGGTCGAAATAAGGCTCGGCCTCCGTGAGCGCGCGCCCATAGGACGGACGCGACATCAGGCGGTTGAAATAAGCCGCCAGATTCCGCTGCGCCCCATCGAAGGGCGCCGCGATTGAGGCGTAGAACAGCGCGGGAGAAGCGGCGCAGTCGACCAGGCTGTAAGCCTCGCCAAGCGCCCAGGTCTTTCCGTCCATCGCTTGATCGATCATGGCGTAGGATCGCAACAATGCTGCCTTTGCCTGCTCGACGCCGAAAGGGTCACGGGCACCGGCGGGACGCAGCCGGTCGCCGGTGATCTTCTGCATCTGAAGGTGCACGTAGAGATCGTAAAAACGGTCCCACATGCGCGCCTGCCAGGCGAGTTCGGGATCGGCCGGCACGAACTTCGTCGCGCCGGGATAATACGTGTCCAGGTATTCGATGATGACCGTCGCCTCGGCGATCGTGCATTTCCGCGCCTCGCCGCGCAGCACCGGAAATTTTGCGACCGGCCAAAGCGAACGGAGCGCAGCGCTCGATTTTTCGTCGCCGAGTTCGACGAAGATCGGCTCGAACGCGATATCGTTTTCATACAAGGCGATGAGCGACTTGTGACAGAAGGACGAGAGCGGGTGGCAATAGAGATCGAGCGACATTGCCTTTTTCCGGTCTTTCCTGTTTCGAGCGGTCCGAGCGTGGCGCCTTATATCGGCGCCGCGATCACCATCCAGCCGACGCCGAACTTGTCAGCCACCATGCCGAAGCGCGGTGAGAAGAAGGTCTTTGCCATCGGCATTTGCACCTGTCCGCCCTCACCGAGCGCGCCGAACAGCTTGTCGGCTTCCGCCTCATCCTTGGCGGTGATCGACAGTGCGAAACCCTTGAAGTCGGGGTGGCCGGTGTTGCGGCCGTCGGAACCCATCACCGCCGTGTCGCCGATCTTGAAGCAGCAATGCATGACCTTGTTCTCGTTGCTTTCATTGCACATCGATTTGTCGGGGCTGTCCTTCCAGCGCATGAGCATCTCGACCTGAGCGCCGAGCTTGGCCTTGTAGAACGCGAGCGCTTCTTCGCAGCGGCCGTCGAAGAACAGATAGGGTTGGACAAACATGACTTCCTCCTCGGTTGGGTCCGGCAGCGTCGGCTTGTTCTGGGGACGCAGCGTGACGCTGGTGCGGTGATCTATTGACATTTATGTTGATATCAACATAATTAACTTATGTCAAATCCCCGCGGCAAGGCCATAGAACTGCCGCTCACGGCCACCCATGAAGTGCGCGACAATTGCCTGTGCCTGCACGCGCAACGGGCGGCGCGCGCGCTGGCGCGGCGCTTCGACGACGTATTGCGTCCGCTGGACCTCACCAACGGCCAGTTTTCGCTGCTGATGTCGCTCAACCGACCGGAACCGCCGAGCATCGGCAGCGTCGCGGCGCTGCTGGCGATGGACCGCACCACGCTGACCGCGGCGCTCAAACCGTTGCAGCGGCGCGGCCTGCTGAAAGTAGCGGTCGACAGAAAGGACCGGCGCAGCCGGCGCCTGAGCATCACGGCGGCCGGCCGCGCTCTGCTGGTGCGGGCCTTCCCGGTCTGGAAGCGGACCCACGCCGAGGTCGAACGGTTGATCGCCAATGCCAGTGCAAATGCCGTGAGGACTGCCTTGCGCGCGTTGTCATGATTTCATTGATTGCAATGCGATCATAATTATGCTAAGTGCTTGCTAATTGTTAGGTATTTGGCATGGCTTCCCTGACCGTCCGGCAGCTCGACGACAAGCTCAAGAAGCGCCTGCGCCTGCGCGCGGCCCGCGCCGGCCGCTCCATGGAAGACGAAATTCGCACCATCCTGCGCGCGGCGGCGGAAGAAACCGGCGACGCGGCGCTCGACGTCATCAATCCGCAGCCAGCCGCGGCTGCACCGGCCCGACAAAAGCGCGTGCTGCTGATCATCGGCGGCGGCATCGCCGCCTACAAGTCGCTCGATCTGATCCGGCGGCTGAAAGAGCGCCGGCTCGCCGTGCGCTGCATTCTCACCAAGGCGGCGGAGCATTTCGTCACCCCGCTCGCCGCCGGCGCCATTGTCGGCGAGCGCGTGTCTACCGAACTGTTCGACCCGGCCGCATGAATTCGACGTCGGTCACATCCGGCTGGCGCGCGAGGCCGATCTGATCGTGGTGGCGCCGGCGACCGCCGACCTGATCGCCAAGCTCGCCGGCGGCCATGCCAACGATCTCGCCACCGCGGTGCTGTTGGCGACCACGGCGAAGATCCTTTTGGCGCCGGCGATGAACCCGCGCATGTGGGCGAACAAGGCGACGCAGCGCAACCTCGCGCAAGTTCTCGCCGACGGCGTTCGCCAGGTCGGCCCCAACGAAGGCGAGATGGCGGAATCGGGCGAAGCCGGGCTGGGGCGGATGGCCGAGCCGCTGGAGATCACCGCCGCCGTGGAAAAGCTGCTCAATCCGGCCCGTCCGCTCGCCGGCAAACGCGTGCTGGTCACCTCCGGGCCGACGCACGAGCCGATCGACCCGGTGCGCTATATCGCCAACCGCTCCTCCGGCAAGCAGGGCCATGCCATTGCCGCCGCCGCCGCCGAAGCCGGCGCCGAAACGATCCTCGTCAGCGGCCCCGTGATGTTGCCCGACCCGCCGGGCGTTACGACGATGCATGTCGAAACTGCGCGCGACATGCTGGCGGCGGTCGAACGTGCGCTACCCGTGGATGTCGGCATCTTTGCCGCGGCAGTGGCGGATTGGCGGGTCGCGCAAGCGGGCCAGCAGAAGATCAAGAAAAAATCCGGGCAGTCGGCGCCCGACCTCGCACTGACGGAAAATCCCGATATCCTGGCCACTGTCGCGCACAAGAAAAGCCAGCGCCCACAACTGGTAATTGGCTTTGCAGCCGAAACCGAAGACGTCGCGGGTAATGCCAAAGCCAAACTTGCGCGCAAAGGCTGTGACTGGATCCTCGCCAACGATGTGTCGCCGCAGACCGGCATCATGGGCGGCGACCGCAATACCGTCGAACTGGTGACCGCCAAGGGCGTCGAACCCTGGCCACCGCAGAGCAAAGAAGACGTGGCGAAGATGCTGATCGATCGCATCGCCAATGAATTACGCACAGACTAGCCGCCCTCCATCTTCTGGAATTCACCGGCACACGTTAGGCTCCGAAGGCGAAGTCCCGGGGGATCGGCAGTCATGGCGGCGAATAGTGCATTGAAGTTGCCAGCGGACCTTACGAACAACGAAGTGCGCGTGCAGCGGCTGCCGCATGGCCAGGATCTGCCGCTGCCGTCCTACCAAAGCGCCCATGCCGCCGGCCTCGATCTGCTCGCCGCGGTGCCGGCCGACGCGCCGGTGACTCTGGTGCCTGGTGCGCGCGCGGTCATTCCGACCGGCCTCGTCATCGCGCTTCCTGAAGGCCATGAAGCGCAAGTGCGGCCGCGCTCCGGACTGGCGGCGCGGCACGGCGTCACCGTGCTCAACGCGCCCGGCACCATCGACGCGGATTACCGCGGTGAAATCCAGGTGCTGCTGATCAATCTCGGCAACGAATCACTCGCCATTACGCGCGGCATGCGGATCGCCCAGATGGTCGTCGCAACGGTCGCGCGCATGGCCCTGCACGAGGTGTCCACGCTCGACCAAACAGCCCGTGGAACCGGCGGATTCGGTTCTACCGGCAGTTGAGCTAGAATTCTGTGTTTTCTGGTAGACGGATGGCGGACTGTAGCCTATTACCACTTGCATTGGTTACAAGTGGTGCCGCCGATGCCGCTCGTCTCCCGCAAGGGCATTCTCGCAATTGCCGCTGTGGTCGATGTTGCGATCAACGCCGAGGGCCGGCCGGTTTCGGCCAAGGCCCTGGCGTCGCGTCATAGGCTTCCACCACGTCATCTCGAACCGGTTCTGCAGGCGCTGGTGCGTGACGGCATCCTGAGAGGCATCCGCGGGCCACGCGGCGGCTACGAACTGGCGCGCGAGCACGGGCAAATTACCGCGGCGGACATCCTGCGCGCCGCCACCTCGGCCGAAGAAGCCGGCGAACCGCCATTGCCCCCCTCTCTGCTGGTCAACGAGGTCGTGCAGCCGGCGCTGGTCGAAGCCGAGGCCACATTTTCCGCCGCGCTTGCACGCATCAGCGTCGAGGACATGACCAAACGCGCGCTGGAGCTGAAATAGCGCCTGCCGCCAAGCCGTTAGTGCCGTCGTTCACGATCTGGACTCTTTCGGCCCGACTCCCCGCGGGTTTAAAGTCAAACGATTCGCGAGCGGCGTGGCGGACGCGGCCCGCATCCTGAGGCAAATTTGAATGCCGGAGACGATCCGGACGACGAACGAGAGGCTGCGTTCTCGTCCGCGGCGGGGCGGATTCTTCGCCGCCTTCGTTATCGCAAACCTTGGCATTGCGCTGACGCCGGTTCGCGCCGGCGCGCAGGCGCTATCCATCTTCATTGACTCGCTGCGCGAAACCGCAGCGATCAGTCACCAGCAAATCGCCACGCTGACCTTGACCGTCGGGCTCATCTGCTTTGCGGTGGCCGCCACCGTCATGCTGGTGCGCGCGCGCAAGAGCGCCGCCCACTTCGAAACGACGTCGCATCATGAAATCGTGACGCTGAATGCCGAGATCGACGAACTCAAGGCGTTGCTGTTGTCGGAGCCGCAGGTGCTGGTGGCCTGGGCGGCGGGCGCCGACGAGCCGGAAATTTTCGGCGACACCGGGCTCATCATTTCGGGCCCGGCGCCGCAGCGCATGCTCAGCTTCGGCAGTTGGCTCGAAGCCGCCACGGCGCAGCGCCTCGAGCAATCGGTCGCAAAACTGCGCGGCGAGGGCCGCGGCTTCGTGATGACGCTGACCACACGCGCGGGCCGTCCGATCGAGGCGGAGGGCCGCGCGGTCGGCGGCCGCGCAATCTTGCGCCTGCGCGACGTCAGCGGCATTGAGCGCGAGCTGGTCGATCTCGCCGCCCGCCACGACCGCCTCACCGGTGACCTCGAGACCATGAAGGCGCTGCTCGATCTGATGCCGGCGCCGGCCTGGGCCCGCGGCGAGGATGGACGGCTGATCTTCGTGAACGCGGCCTACGCGCGCGCCGTCGACGCCAAGGATTCGATGGAAGCGGTAGCGCGCGAGATGGAGTTGCTCGACCGCAGCGTGCGCGGCAATCTCTCGCGCGCGCGTCAGACCGGCAAGCCATACACTGCCCGGCTGGCGGCGATCGCCGCCGGCTCCCGACGCATGTTCGATGTGGTGGACGCCCAGACCGGCACCGGCAGCGCCGGCATCGCGATCGATGCCAGCGAAGTGGAACTGATGCGCGCCGAACTTGCGCGCATGATCGAGGCGCATCGCCGCGTGCTCGACCAGCTCGCCACCGGCGTCGCCATCTTCAATGTCGAGCGCAAGCTGATATTCTACAATACCGCATTCCGCGCCGTGTTCGAACTCGATGCCGGCTTCCTCGACCAGACGCCGAGCGACGCAAGCGTACTCGAGGCCTTGCGCGCCAGCCGTAAGCTGCCGGAGGAACAGGATTTCCGGCAGTGGCGCAACCAGTTGCACGAGGCCTATCGTGCGGTCGAGCCGCAGGAACATTTGTGGCATTTGCCGGACGGGCGCACGCTGCGCGTGGTCACCGCGCCCAATCCGGAAGGCGGCATCACCTATCTCTATGATGACGTCACCGAGCGGCTGGACCTGCACCGCCGCTACGATGCGCTGATCAAGGTGCAGAGTGAGACGCTCGATCATCTCGCCGAAGCGGTGGCGGTGTTCGGCTCAGATGGCCGCGTGCGCCTGCACAATCCGGTCTTCCAGCGCATGTGGAAGCTTGCACCCGAGGCGCTCGACCAGCATCCGCATATCGAAGCGGTCACCGCCTGGTGCCAGGCGCTGCACGACGACAACGCGGTGTGGCGAAATTTGCGCGCCGCCGTGACCGCAATCGATGAGCGCGAGCCGATCCGCGCACGCATCGAGCGGCGCGACGGCACGGTGATCGATCTCGCCACGATGCCCCTGCCCGACGGCGCCACGCTCGTCACTTTCCAGGACGTCACCGACACGGTCAATGTCGAGCGCGCGCTGCGCGAACGCAACGAAGCGCTGGTGGCCGCCGACAGTCTCAAGATCGAATTCGTGCATCACGTGTCTTACGAACTGCGCTCGCCGCTCACCAACATCATCGGCTTCGCGCATTTCCTCGGCGATCCGGCCTTTGGACCGCTCACCGAAAAGCAGCACGAATATCTCGGCTACCTCACCTCTTCGACCAATGCGCTGCTGGCACTGATCAACAACATCCTCGACCTCGCCACCATCGACGCCGGCGCCATGACGCTCAATCTCGGCGAAGTCGACATCCGCGCCAGCATGGACGCGGCGGCCGAAGGCGTGCAGGACCGGCTGGTGAAGGACAGTCTCAAGCTCGATATCCGCGCCGCGCCCGCCGTCGGCAATTTCATGGCCGACGAGCGGCGCTTGCGGCAAATCTTGTTCAATCTACTGTCCAACGCGGTCGGCTTCTCGCCGCCGGGCGCGACCGTGACGCTCAGCGCCGAGCGGCAGCCGGACGCCGTGGTGTTCACCGTCACCGACCAAGGCCCCGGCATTCCGCCGGAACGCAAAGACAAAGTGTTCGATTGGTTCGAGACCGACTCGATGGGCTCGCCGCACCGCGGCACCGGCCTCGGGCTATCGCTGGTGCGCTCCTTCGTCGAGCTGCACGGCGGCACGGTGATGATCGACTCGGCCTTGGGCAAAGGCACCGCCGTCACCTGTACCTTCCCGACCAAGCAGGTCGCCAAGCAGACGGCGGCCTAGGGGCGAATCCGGCTACACATCTTGCAATCGCTCGAATGAGCGCGGTTGGGAACCCTTGCCGTTAACCAAAACCGCATTCGCCGGTAGCATATTAACGAAGGAACAATTTCCCACTGCGAACGTTGCCCTCGCGTATTCAGTCGTAGAAACCAACTCAGTTTCAGGGGCAACACCATGCGTACGTTAAGCGCCCTCGCGGGCATCGTAATGATCATGTCGCCGCTGCCCGCCTTCGCCTACACCCAGGCGGACGCGGATGCGTGCACGCAGGATGCGTTTCGGCTGTGCCAGGCCGCGATCCCGGATGAAGGCCGCGTGGCGCATTGCCTGGCGCAAAACAAGCGCAACCTGAGCCCGGCCTGCAAGATCGTGTTCAGCCGTCCGCGCACCGCCGCGGAATCGGCGCGGCCGAGCCGGCACCCGATGAAAAACAGTTATTGAACGCATCGCTACCGCAAGCAATGCGGCCTTGCCGGTTGATGAAAATCACCGGCGAGGCCGTTACTTTTTGCGCAGGGTCAAGCGTGCGACGTGGCCGAGCGTTGTCCCCTGCACGATGATCGAAAAGAGCACCACCGCGTAGGTCGCCGACAGGATCGCCGATTTGGCGGGATCGTCCGGCAGCGCGAGCGCAAGCGCCACCGAGATGCCGCCGCGAACGCCGGCCCAGGTCAGAAACGGCACATTGCGCGCAAGCAGCTTTTCGTTCCAACGCATCAGCAGCAGCGGCGGCGACACCGCAATCAGTCGCGCGATCAACACGATCGGCACCGCGGCCGCCGCCAGAACCATTGCTGACAGCTCGAAGCGCACAACCAAGACTTCCAATCCGATGAGCAGGAACAGCACCGAATTGAGAACCTCGTCGATCAACGTCCATAGCGCCGACACATAACTTTCCGTGCGTTCGCTCATGGCGTCGTGCGGCGCCTTCTCCCCGATCAGCAAACCAGCCGCCACAACCGCCAGCGGCCCGCTGACCCCGAGCGCTTGTGCCAGCGCATTGGTACCGGCGACCAGGGCGAGCGTAATCAGCACCTCGACAGGAAAGTCATCGATGGCGCGCATTGCCCGGTAGGCCAGGTAGCCGGTGGCGGCGCCAAGCGCGACACCGCCGCCGGCTTCCTTGACCAGATCGAGCAGGAAGCCGCCAAGCCCTTCGTCCTTGTTGCCCCAGCCGGCGGCCAAACCGACAAGCAAGGTGAACAGCACGATGGCGATGCCGTCGTTGAAAAGCGCCTCACCCTCCAATTCGATCTGCAAGGCGCGCGGAATATCCACGCCCTTCAACATGCTCAGCACCGCCACCGGATCGGTTGGGCTTATCAACGCGCCGAAAACCAACGCCCATGCCAGCGGCAACGGATAACCGATCGCCTGCGCCACGGCCCAGGTCGCGACGCCCACGATCCCAGTGGAAATGGTAGTGCCGACCAGAGCCAAGACGGCGACCCGTCCGGCCCGGTTGCGCAGAGCGGCAAAATCCAGATTGAGCGCGCCGGCAAACAGCAGAAAAGCGAGCATGCCGTTCATTACCACCGCGGTGAAGTCAATCTGCTTGAGGGCCTGCGCCAATTGCTCGGACAGATGCTCGTGCGGGATGAGTGCTCCGATCGCAACCAACAACAACGAGGCGACCAGGCCCATCACCAACAGGCCGACCGCGTGCGGCAAGCGCACGTAGCGGCGGTTGAGCCAGCCAAACAGCGCCGACAGCACCAGCAGCAGGGCAATGAGATCGAAGATCGAAATCACACGAAATCGTTCCTTTACAGAGGACCAATAGAAACAATGCCATATCGGCAGGAACAGGTCCGCGCCATGCTCGTTTTTTTCACCTGACGGACCGTCGCCGGTATCCACCGGATATCGCGCGAGCCCCGTGCATTGACAATGGTTTTGTGAATACTGGACGCTCCCGCATGCGGGTATGGCAGGCGCAAGGTCCCGATGTTTCCCCTTTCCTCCGGCGGCTACAGCTTCACCGTGACGCTCGCGGACGAGCAGGCGACGCGCCGGCTGATGATGGATATCGCCGGCCTGATCGAGCCCGGCGACCTGATCACGCTGTCCGGCGATCTTGGCGCCGGCAAGACCACCTTTGCCCGCGCTTTGATCCGCTACTTTGCCGGCGACGAGACCATCGAGGTGCCGAGCCCGACCTTCACGCTGATGCAGGCCTATGCGTTGCCTCGCTTTGCGCTCACGCACGCCGACCTCTACCGGCTGTCGGGGCCGGCCGAGCTTGCCGAGCTCGGCTTCGACGACCTGAGCGAAAGCGGCGTAACGCTGCTGGAATGGCCGGACCGCGCCGCCGGCTTTCTGCCGCCCGACCGGCTCGACATCGCGTTCACGCTGTCGGCGCAGCACGGACCGACCTTCCGCAACGCGCGCGTCACCGGCTACGGCAGACTGGCGGCGCGCGCCGAGCGCATCGCCGTCATTCGTGCGTTCATTGAGCGCGCCGGTTTCGGCGGCGCCGAGCGCCACCGCATCCAGGGCGATGCCTCGACCCGTCTCTATGAGCGGCTCACGCTGGAAGGCCGATCCACCATATTGATGAATGCGCCGCGCCGGCCGGACGGGCCGCCGGTGCGCGACGGCAGACCCTACAGTGCGATCGCGCATCTGGCCGAGGACGTTACGCCCTTCCTGGCGATGGCGATGGCCTTGCACGACCGCGGCTTCTCCGCGCCGACAATCTATGCCGCCGACCGCGAGGCAGGTCTCCTGCTGCTCGAAGATCTCGGCAATGAACTGGTCGTCGCCGGCGATCCGCCGGCGCCGGTGGAAGCGCGCTACGAGGTGGCGGTCGATGTCTTGGTCGCCCTCCATCGCGAGGAACGGCCTGCCGAGCTGCCGATCGAGGAAGAGCTCTATTACCGCGTGCCGCGCTACGACATGGACGCCTTGATGATCGAGGTCGAGCTGCTGGCCGATTGGTACCTGCCGCGCTTCAACGTCAACCTGCCCGACGCCAGCCGCATGGCGTTTTTTTCGCTGTGGCGCGAGGCACTGCAGCCAGCGATCGAAGCGCCGTTGACCTGGGTGCTGCGCGATTATCATTCGCCTAATCTTCTGTGGCTGCCCGAGCGCGAGGGCGTGGCGCGCATCGGCCTGTTGGATTTCCAGGATGCGCAGATCGGCTCGCCCGCCTACGATCTCGCCTCGCTGCTGCAGGACGCACGCGTGGACGTGCCCGAGATCTTGGAGATCACGCTGCTGTCGCGCTACACGCACGCGCGGCGGGCGGCCGACCCGGAGTTCGACGCGCCGCATTTCGCGCGAGTTTATGCGACACTCGGCGCGCAGCGCGCCTCCAAGATCCTCGGCATCTTCGCCCGCCTCGACCGCCGCGACGGCAAGCCGCAATATTTGCGTCACATGCCGCGGGTATGGGGCTATCTGCAACGCTCGCTGGTGCATCCGGCGCTCGCGGGCTTGCACGCCTGGTACCAGGCCAACGTGCCGGCCTTGCATCCATGAACCCCTCGCCCCGCCGCGCCATGGTGCTGGCAGCCGGTATCGGCACGCGCATGCACCCGCTCACCGCCACGCGGCCGAAGCCGCTGGTCGAAGTCGCCGGCAAAGCGCTCATCGATCACGTGCTTGACCGGCTGGCCGCAACCGGCGTCGAACGCGCGGTGGTCAACGTGCATCACTTCGCCGAGCAGATGCAGCGCCATCTTGCCGGCCGCACGAAACCGCAGATCGTCATTTCCGACGAGCGCGGCGTGCTGCTCGGCACCGGCGGCGGCGTGACCAGAGCGTTGCCGCAATTGGGCGACGCGCCGTTCTTCCATATCAACTCCGACACCATCTGGATCGACGGCGTGAAGCCGAACCTCGCCCGGCTCGCGGACGCTTTCGATCCGGCCGCCATGGACGCACTCTTGTTGTTGGCGCCGACGACGGGGAGCATCGGCTATGGCGCATGTGGCGACTTCACCATGGCGGCGGACGGCCGCTTGCGCCGGCGCGGCGAACGCGAGGTAGCGCCCTTCGTCTATGCCGGGGCCGCGGTTCTTTCGCCGGCGCTGTTTGCCGCTGCGCCGCAAGGCGAATTCCCGCTCACCGCGCTGTTTGCCCGCGCCGGCGAGGCCGGCCGCCTGTTCGGCCTGCGGCTGGAAGGCCTGTGGATGCATGTCGGCACGCCCGACGCCATCGCCGCGGCGGAAGCCGCCATCCGCGCCAGCACAAGTTAACTTCCTGTCGTCCCGGCCAAGCGACCCCGGACTTGATCCGGGGGAGCGCGAGCCGGGACCCATACGCCGCAGCCCATCGAAAGGACACGGCGTATGGGTCCCCGCTTTCGCGGGGACGACAAAGTGTATGCTGAGAAAATGAGTCCCCGTGTCTTCAACATCCCCGCCTCGGCAGCGTTCCTGCCGGTGCTGATCGATGCGCTGCTGGTCGGAAAGCTGGTGGCGGGCTTTCCCGCGAGCGGCGATCCGCTCGCTCTTGCAAATGCCACGCTCTATCTGCCGACGCGGCGCGCCTGCCGCCTGGTCCGCGACGAATTCCTCGACCATGTCGCGGGCGAGGCCGCCATCCTGCCGCGCATCGTCGCCATCGGCGATGTCGACGAGGACGAGTTGATCTTCGCGCAAGCGGCGAGCGGCGAGCTGGCGCAGACCGCGCTCGATTTGCCGGAAACATTGTCGTCCTTCGAACGGCGGCTGCTGCTGGCTGAATTGATCGTCAAATGGGCCAACTCACCCGACCTGCATGGCGCCGCGGGCACGCCGCTGGTCGCTAATACCCCCGCGGCCGCGATGGCGCTGGCCGACGATCTGGCGCGGCTGATCGACGACATGACGACGCGTGAAGTGGGTTGGGACAAGATCGACGAGTTGGTGCGCGCCGATCGGCCCGACCTCGACGAATACTGGCAAAAGTCGCTTCACCTCCTGCAAATCTTGCGCAAGACTTGGCCGCAAATCCTGAACGAGCGGGCGGCCATCGAGCCGGCCGAACGGCGCGACAAATTGATCGCGGCGGAGACCGCGCGGCTTGCGGCATCGGACGCGCCGGTGATCGCCGCCGGCTCGACGGGCTCCATGCCGGCAACCGCGATGTTGCTCTCGGCGATTGCCAAACATCCGCGCGGCGCCGTGGTTCTGCCCGGCCTCGACATGGCGCTCGATGAGCCGTCCTGGCAGGCGATTTTCGGTGGCGATAAGCGCTTGCCGTCGTTCGGTCATGCGCAATTTGCCATGCAGGCGCTGCTTGCGCGCATCGGCCTCACGCGCACCGAGGTGATCGGCCTCGCCGATCCGGCACCGCGCGATGCCTTTGTTTCGGAAGTTCTGCGTCCAGCCGATACGACCGACCATTGGCAGGCAGCACGGGAAGGTTTGCGCGCATCCACCGACGCCGCGTTGTCCGCCATGACCATCGTCGAAGCAGCCAATGCCGAGCAGGAGGCGCTTGCCGTGGCTGTCGTCTTGCGCGAGGCGGCGGATGGCGACGGCACGGCCGCGCTGGTGACGCCCGACCGCGCGCTCGCCGCGCGGGTGCGCGCCACACTCGAACGCTGGGAGTTGCCGGTCGACAACTCCGGCGGCGATTCGCTCGCCGATACACCGGCCGGACTGTTCGCGCGGTTGACGGCGGAAGTCGCGCTCGGCGGCCTGGCGCCGGTGCCGCTGCTGGCCTTGCTCAAACATCCGCTGCTGCGGCTCGGCGCGCCGGCCAACGCGCATCGGCACGCCGTGGCGGCGCTCGAACGCGCGGTCCTGCGCGGGCCGCGTCCAAAGCCCGGGATCGCCGGGCTGACGCACGCGCTCAAAACCTATCGTACCGACCGTGACGGCCTCCATCGCAACAACCCGCGCAAGCTGGTGAGCGATAGCGATCTCGCCGCCGCTGAGTCGCTGGTGACGGCACTCGAGGCGGCGCTCGCGCCGTTGAATTTAACCGAGCCGTCGCTCGCCCTCGCCACGCTGGCGCAGCGCCATCGCGACGGCGTGATTGCGCTTGCCGGTGACGCCGCCAAAGAAACGGCGGCATTCGGCGGCAATGACGGCAAGGCGCTTGCGCTCGCCTTCGAGGAAATCGTCGACAGCCCGGCCGCGGCAGGACTTGCGATTGCGCCGGGCGACTATGCCGAACTGTTCCATGCCGCGCTCGCCACGCGTATCGTGCGTATGCGCGAACAGAAGGGCGTACGCATCCGCATCTTCGGCCCGCTCGAAGCGCGCCTGCAATCGATCGACCGCTTGGTGCTCGGCGGGCTCAACGAGGGCAGTTGGCCGCCCGACATACGCAGCGACCCTTGGCTGTCCCGCCCGATGCGGCTTGCGCTCGGCCTCGATTTGCCGGAGCGACGCGTCGGCTTGGCCGCGCACGACTTCGCCCAGGCGCTCGGCGCCAAGGAACTTGTGCTGACGCGCGCGGCCAAGAGCGCCGGCGCGCCGACCGTCGCATCCCGCTTCCTGCAACGGATGGCGGCGCTGGCCGGCGCCGAGCGATGGGTCGAAGCGCGCAATCGCGGCGATGATTATCTGGCGCTTGCCGAGGCGCTCGATGCACCCGCCGGCAAGCCGCAGCCGGTTGAGCGGCCGGAGCCTTCGCCGCCGCTCGAAGCGCGCCCGCGCCAATTGTCGGTGACCGACATCGAGAATTGGCTGCGCGATCCCTACACCATCTACGCCAAACACGTGCTCCGCCTGCATCCGCTCGAAGCGGTCGACACACCGCCCGGTGTCGCCGACCGCGGCAGCGTCATCCACGAAGCGATTGGTAATTTCACCAAGCAATTCGCCGCCGCGCTTCCGGCCGACCCGGAACAGGAACTGACCGCGCTCGGCCGGCAAAGTTTTGCGCATCTCGAAGATTATCCGGAAGCAAAGGCGTTCTGGTGGCCGCGCTTCCTGCGCATTGCGCGCTGGTTCGCCGGCTGGGAGCGCGAGCGGCGGCCACAGCTTGCCTCCGTGCACGGCGAAATTTGCGGCGAACTCAAGATGCCGCTCGGCGCTACGACATTCGTGTTGTCGGCGCGCGCCGATCGCATCGAGCGCCGTAAGGACGACGCCTACGCCATCCTCGATTACAAGACCGGCCAACCGCCGACCGAGCCGCAGGTGCGCACCGGACTGGCGCCGCAGTTGACGTTAGAAGCAGCGATCCTGCGCGGCGGCGGTTTCGCCGAGGCCGGCCTGCCGGCAGGCTCGGTCGCTGAGATTTTATATGTGCGCCTGAAGGGTGGCGAGCCTGCCGGCGAAACCAAGACGATTGATTTCAAGGATAAAGGAACCCCGGACTTTTTCGCGGACATTGCCAGGGCGAAGCTCGCCGGCATCGCCACCAAATTTCTCGTCGACGGCGAGCCCTATCGCTCGCTGGTGCACCCGATGTGGCAGAAGCATTACGGCGACTACGATCATCTCGCCCGCGTCAAGGAATGGGCGGCCTCCGGCGGCGAGAGCGAGATCGACTTCCCGGGATCGCCATCATGAGCGCCGCGCGCACCATCCCGGACGCCGTGCTCAGCCGGCAGATCGCAGCCGCCGATCCCGAGCGCTCAGTGTTTGTTTCCGCCAATGCCGGCTCCGGCAAGACGCATGTGCTGGCGCAGCGCGTGGTCAATCTGCTGCTGCGCGGCACCGCGCCGGAAAAAATCCTCTGCATCACCTTCACCAAGGCGGCCGCCGCCAACATGGCGACGCGCGTGTTCGACACGCTTGCCGCCTGGACCGCGCTTGACGACGCCGCGCTCGATCAGAAGATCAAGGCCAGCACCGGGAAAGCCTCCGATGCGCGGCAGCGCGCCGCAGCGCGCCGTCTGTTCGCCACCGCGCTGGAAACGCCGGGCGGCTTGAAGGTGCAGACTATCCACGCGTTCTGCACGCGGCTGCTGCATCAGTTTCCCTTCGAGGCGGACGTCGCCGCGCGCTTCGAGGTGCTCGACGACGCGACAACCTCGCAATTGCTCAACGACTTGACGCTCGAGGTGATGCTGCGGGCCGCCGCCGAGCCCGATGCGGCGCTCGGCCAGGCGCTGGCCGTCGCCATCACCACGGCGGCCGACATCACCTTCAACGAGGTAATCGCCGAGGCGATCGGCAAGCGCGATCTCGTTACCGCCTGGGTGGCGCGCGCCGGCGGAGTACAGCAGGCGATCGACGAGCTCAGCCTAACCTTCGGATTGGCGCCCGGCGACCGCCTGCAAGCGGTCGAAAGTGAATATCTTTCCGCTTCGCTTATTCCCCAATCCGAATGGCCGGAGCTTATCGATTTATTCTCGTCGGGTTCGAAATCAGACAAGGAGCGCGCCACGTCTCTGGTGAGTGCCGGCCAAGCGACCGGACGCGACCGCGTCGATTGCTACCTCGACATTTTTTGCCGGCAGGACCGCGGCGCGCGCAAAGACATCATGACCAAGGCGTTGGCCAAGAAATTTCCTGCATGGGAGACAAAGTTGCGCGCCGAGCAGGAACGCGTTTGCTCGCTTGTGGCGCGCGAATTCGCCTTACGCGCGCGCGACCGCAGCGCGGCGCTACTCACCGTCGCCAATGCGGTGATCGAGCGCTACCGTGCCGCCAAGGACCGGCGCGGGCTCTTGGACTACGAGGACCTGATCGACAAGACGCTGGCTCTGTTTCGCAACACCGCCGCCGCCTGGGTGCTCTACAAACTCGATCTCGGCGTCGACCACGTGCTGGTCGACGAGGCGCAGGACACCAGCCCGAAGCAATGGGAGATCATCAAGACGCTTGTATCGGAATTTGTCGGCGGCGGCGCGCGCGAGAATATCAAGCGCACGGTGTTCGCGGTTGGCGACGAGAAGCAGTCGATCTTCTCGTTCCAGGGCGCGGCGCCGCTCGCTTTCGCGGAAAACCGTCGTCATTTTGCGGCGCTCTTCAAAGACACCGAAACGGTCTTTGCGGAAGAGCGGCTGGAATATTCGTTCCGCTCCGGCCCGCCGGTGCTGAGCGCCGTCGATACCGTATTCGCGCGTGAAGAGGCCTTTCGTGGCCTGAGCCACGATCCGGTCAAGACGGCGCATCAGGCCGTTCACGCAGACACCCCCGGCGACGTGGAAATCTGGGACCTGGTCGAACCCGACCCGAAGGACACCGGCAAGGAAGGCTGGGACGCGCCGTTCGACGCGGCGAGCGAAACCAGCCCCTCGGTCAAGCTCGCGGCCAAGATCGCGCGCACGGTGAAGGCCTGGACCGGGCGCGGCACGCGCCCGCGCGACGTGCTGATCCTGGTGCGCCAGCGCGGCCCCGCGTTCGAGGCGGTGATCCGCGCGCTCAAGCGCGAAAATATCGCGGTCGCCGGCGCCGACCGGCTCATCCTGACCGAGCATATTGCGATCATGGATCTCTTGGTGCTCGGCGATGCGCTGTTGTTGCCGGACGACGATCTGGCCTTGGCGACAGCGCTGAAAAGCCCGCTCTTCGGCTTGGACGACACGCAGCTTTATGCGCTCGCTTATGGACGCAAGGGTCCGCTGCGCAACGTCCTGCGCGCGAAGGCGAACGACGATCCGCACTTCACCGCCGCCGCCAAGGCCCTCGACGAGCTTGAAAGCAAAGCGCGCGCGCTGACACCTTTTGCATTCTACGCGCATGTGCTCGGCGCGCGCCAAGGCCGCGCCAAAATTCTGGCGCGGCTGGGCATCGAAGCCTCCGACCCGCTCGACGAATTCCTCAATCTGGCGCTTGCCTACGAACAGCGCGAGACGCCCTCGCTGCAAGGCTTCCTCAACTGGATTCGCGCCGCGCAAAGCCAGGTCAAGCGCGACATGGAGCTGGCGCGCGATGAAGTGCGCGTGATGACCGTGCACGGCGCCAAGGGCCTCGAAGCCAAGAATGTCATCCTCATCGACGCCACCACCACGCGCCCCGAAGGCGCGCATCCGCCGCGCCTGCTGACCGCGCCGGTTGCCGGCGCGCCGCCGGGCGCAAACGCAGTGATCTGGGCCGTGGCCAAGGACAAGGACGCCGGCCCGATGGCGGACGCGCGCAATGTTGCGCTTGAGGCCGCGCGCGACGAATACCGCCGGCTGCTCTACGTCGGCATGACCCGCGCCGCCGAACGGCTGATCGTGTGCGGCACCAAGGGAGTCAACAAAAGCCCGGATGGCTGCTGGCATCAGCTCGTGCTCGACGCGCTCAAGCCGGAATCGGTCGAGACGGACGATGTCGACGTCGGAAAAATCTGGCGCTTCAGCAAGAGCACCGGCGCGCCGGCGCAAGAGTTGGCCGGCAAGCCCGCACTGCAGATCACGTTGCCCGACTGGCTGCGCACAACAGTAAAGCCGGCAAAGCCGGCGGCGCGGGTCCTGACGCCATCCGACGCGGGCGATGCCGACGAGCCGCACCGCTTTGCAACGGGTGCCGACCGCGCTTTGGCGCTGCTGCGCGGTTCGCTCACGCACCGGATGCTGCAATCGCTGCCGGATATTGCACCCGAGCGGCGCGCGGCGGCGATGCAAAGCTACTTGTCCCGCGCCGGCAAGGATATGCCGGCGGCGGATCGCGCGCGCATCGCCGAGGAAATCATGCGCGTGCTCGAGCATCCGCACTTCCACGCGCTTTACGCGCCCGGCAGCCGCGCCGAGGTGCCGATCGTGGGCCGGATAAAAATCGGCGGCGAGACCATGCACGTTGCCGGCCAAGTCGATCGCCTTGTGGTCACGCAGGACGCGGTGCTGATCGCCGATTTCAAAACCAATCGCCCGGCCCCGCGGCGAATCGGCGAGGTGCCGCCCGCTTACGTCAAACAGCTCGCGCTCTACCGCGCGGTGCTCGAAAAACTCTACCCGGACCGGCTTGTGCGCGCCGCCCTCTTCTGGACCGAAGTCCCTGATTTAATAGAACTTTCCGGCGAGGCGCTGGACGCGGCGCTGGCGCAAATCACCCCCGCGTGAGAGCGCCTTGACGCTTAAAGGTAGCGTTCATAGGTTCGATCCCCTATCCATGGCGCGTCATTCGCGCTCGCACACAACAAGAGGTAATTCCATGACCGTCGGCAAAGTGTCGGACGCAAGTTTTGAATCGGACGTTCTGAAATCCGCCGAGCCGGTCGTGGTGGACTTTTGGGCCGAATGGTGCGGCCCCTGCCGCATGATCGCCCCGGCGCTCGAAGAAATCGCCGGCCAGCTCGGCGACAAGGTCAAGATCGTCAAGCTCAACGTCGACGAGAACCCGGACACCGCCGCCAAATACGGCATCATGTCGATCCCGACGCTGATGCTATTCAAGAACGGCGAGATCGCCTCGCGCCAAGTCGGCGCCGCGCCCAAGCAGAAACTCGCGCAGTGGATCACCGCCGCGGTGTGAGCGCGCGAAAAATTCGAGATGCGAATGGCCGGGCTCGTGCCGGCCATTTTCTTTTGCCTCTCCGCCGTCATTGCCGGGCTTGACCCGGCAATCCATGAGGCATCTCGGAAATTGAATAGCGACGTAAGGCTTCTGTTTGCCGCACGTCAGCATGGATGCCCGGGTCAAGCCCGGGCATGACGCCGAGTTTGTTGCACCGATCAAAAGCTACTCCGGCAGCGTGCCGTTCTCGCGCAAAACTTCGCCGGCGAGATAGAGCGAGCCGGTGATGAGAATGCGCGGCGGCGGATCGAGGTCGAGCTTGCGCGCGGCGTCGAGCGCCTCTTCGAGATTGTCGCGGCTGGTCGCCGGTAGGCCGATGGCGCGCGCGCAATCGGCCACCGCTTCCGCACTCATGGCGCTCTCGGCGCCGGCGATCGGCACCGCGATCATGCGGCGGGCAAGCCCGGTGAAGTTGCGCAGGAAGCCCTCGCAGTCCTTGTTTGCCAGCATGCCGACGATTAGCACCAGCGGACGCGACACCCGCTCTTCGAGATCGGCGAGCGCCGCGGCGATGGCGCGCCCGCCGTCGGGATTGTGACCGCCGTCGAGCCATAATTCGCTGCCGGGCGGTGTCAGCGCGACCAGATGGCCTTGCGCCAGTCGCTGCAGCCGCGCCGGCCACTCGGCTTTCACCATGCCGGCTTCGAAGGCGGGTGGCGCAATCTTCAACGACTTGATGGCGCGCAAGGCGGCGATGGCAAGGCCGGCGTTTTCGAATTGATGGCGGCCGTAGATTTTGGGCGCAGGCAGGTCGAGCAAACCGGCCTCGTCCTGATAGACCAAGCGGCCGCGCTCCTCGGTCGCGGTCCAGTCCTCACCGGCGATCTTCAAAGGTGCGCCGAGCTTGGCCGCCTGACGTTCGATGACGGCTAGCGCCTCGCGCGCCTGTGCGGCGACGATGGCGGGCGTTGCGCGCTTGAGGATGCCGGCCTTCTCGGTGGCAATCTTGTCGAGCGTAAGCCCAAGAAAATCGGTGTGGTCGACCGCAATGCGCGTGATCACGGTCGCGAGCGGATGATCGACCACATTGGTAGCGTCCAGTCGGCCGCCGAGACCGACTTCCATCAGCAGCACGTCCGCCGGGTGGCGCGCGAACAGCAGCAAGCCGACCGCGGTGGTGATTTCGAACACGGTGATGGCTTGGCCGGCGTTGGCACGTTCGCATTCCTCCATGGCCGCCGCCAGTTCGTCATCGGTAACCAGCCGGCCCTCAACTTCCGCGCCCAAACGAAAGCGCTCGTTGAAACGCACCAGATGCGGCGAGGTGTAGACGTGCACGCGCTGGCCGGCGGCTTCCAGGATCGCGCGCATAAAGGCGATGGCCGAGCCCTTGCCGTTGGTGCCGGCGACATGGATCACCGGCGGCAATTTGCGCTCCGGGTGATCGAGCGCCGCCAAAAGCCGCTCGATACGTTCGAGCGACAGATCGATGCGCTTGGGATGCAGCGCGAGAAGGCGCGCGAGGATCGAGTCGATGGGGGTCATATCTTTATCTGTCTTGCCCGCGAAAGCGGGCATCCAGTAAACGCCGACCTTCGATACTACGCACTGGGGTTACTGGATCATCCGCTTTCGCGGATGATGACGGTCCGTGATCTCACGCATGCGCCGGAACCGGCAATTGCGGCCGCGGCGGCGGCACCGCCAGCCCCGGCGTCTTGGTCAACAGCCGGCAAAGCTCGGCGAGCGTCGCGCGCAATTGGTGGCGATGCACGACCATGTCCACCATGCCGTGTTCCACGAGGTATTCGGCGCGCTGGAAGCCCTCGGGAAGCTTCTCGCGGATGGTCTGCTCGATCACGCGCGGGCCGGCAAAGCCGATCAGCGCACCCGGCTCGGCGATATGCACATCGCCGAGCATGGCATAAGAGGCGGTGACGCCGCCGGTGGTCGGATTGGTCAGCACGACGATATAAGGCTTCTTCGCCTCGCGCAGCATCTGCACGGCGACGGTGGTGCGCGGCAATTGCATCAGCGACAGGATGCCCTCCTGCATGCGCGCGCCGCCGGAGGCCGCGAACATGATGAACGGCGTCTCTCTTTCCACCGCGGTTTCCAAACCCTTGATCACCGCTTCGGCCGCCGCCATGCCGAGCGAGCCGCCCATGAAATCGAAATCCTGCACGGCGATCGTCACCGGAAGTCCGTCAAGCTTGCCGAGGCCGAGCTTCACCGCGTCCTGCAAGCCGGTCTTGGTGCGCGCATCTTTTAGACGATCGGCATAGCGGCGCTCGTCGCGGAACTTGAGCGGATCGAGCGGCACCTCCGGCACACCGATGTCGAGCCATGTCTGCTCGTCGAACATCAGCTTCAAGCGCGCCGCCGCGCTGATGCGCATGTGATAGTTCGATGAGGGGATGACGAACTGGTTTGATTCCACGTCCTTGTAGAACACGAGCTGCCCGGTCTCCGGACATTTGATCCAGAGATTCTCCGGCGTTTCGCGGCGCAGAAAGCTGCGAATCTTCGGACGGACGACGTTGGAGATCCAGTTCATTTCCACTCCACTGTCATGCCCGCGAAAGCGGGCATCCAGTAATCCAAGAGATAAGAGGTCTTTCCCTACAGTGCCACTATGAACATTCTGTGGTTACTGGATCATCCGCTTTCGCGGATGATGACACTGAAAACGCCGCTATTCCACCGCGACCCGCCGCGCGGAACGCACGCCTTGCGCGAGAGCGGCAACAAGTTCGGTCACCGCCTTCACCGTGCCGGGACCGGCCTTGCCGTTCTTGTCGAGGCTGGCGCGTAACGCATCGACCAGCGCAGAGCCAACCACCACGGCGTCGGCACCTTCGGCGATGGCGTGGGCTTGCTCCGCCGTGCGTACACCGAAGCCGACCGCGACCGGCAGCTTGGTGTGGCGCTTGATGCGCGCGACCGCGCTGCCGACTTTGGCTGCATCGGGCGCCGCTGAGCCGGTGATGCCGGTGATGGAAACGTAATAGACAAAGCCCGAGGTGTTGTTGAGCACGGCTGGCAGGCGTTTATCGTCTGTCGTCGGCGTAGCGAGGCGGATGAAGTTGAGCCCGGCCTTCAGCGCCGGCAGGCAAAGCTCATCGTCTTCTTCCGGCGGCAGGTCCACAACGATGAGGCCGTCGACGCCGGCGCTCTTGGCGTCCACAAGGAATTTGTCGACGCCGTAAATGTAGATCGGATTGTAGTAGCCCATCAGCACGATCGGCGTGACATCGTCGCCTTTGCGGAATTCGCGCACCAGCGAAAGCGTCTTGATCATGTTCTGCCCAGCCTTGAGCGCGCGCACGCCGGCGGCCTGAACCGCTGGACCGTCTGCCATCGGATCGCTGAACGGCATGCCCAGTTCGATCAGATCGGCGCCGGCTTTCGACAGCGCCTTGGCGATCGCGAGCGAGGCGTCGTAATCCGGATCGCCCGCCATGGTGAAGGTCACCAGCGCGGCGCGGCCTTTAGTTTTCAGCGTAGCGAAGCGCTTTTCGATTCGCGTGCTCATGCGGTGCGCCTCATGGCACGCGCCCGGGACAAACCGCCGCTGTCATCGTCCGCGAAGGCGGACGATCCAGTACTCACGACACTGTCAGCGATTACTGGGTCCCCGCCTTCGCGGGGACGACACCAGAGGACATCGCTCATTTTGCCTTGCTTTCCAGATAGGCTTCGACCGAATCGAGGTCCTTGTCGCCACGGCCGGACACATTGACCACCATCAGGTGATCCGCAGACTTCTGCGGTGCGAGGTCGAACACCTTGGCCAATGCATGCGCCGGCTCCAGCGCCGGGATGATGCCTTCGAGCTTGCTCACCACCTGGAACGCCGCCACCGCCTCGGCGTCGGTTGCCGACAAGAATTGCACCCTGCCCATGTCGTTGAGCCAGGCATGCTCGGGACCGATGCCGGGATAATCGAGGCCGGCGGAAATCGAATGGGCTTCCTCGATCTGGCCGTCGGCGTCCATCAGAAGATACGTGCGGTTGCCATGCAGCACGCCGGGGCGGCCGCCGGCGATGGAGGCGGCGTGCTTGCCGCTGTTCAAGCCGAGACCGGCCGCTTCGACGCCGTAGATTTCGATTTGCCGCTCGTCGAGGAACGGATGGAACAGGCCCATGGCATTGGAGCCGCCGCCGATGCAGGCGATCAGCGAATCCGGCAGCCGACCTTCGGCGGCGAGCATCTGCTCACGCGTCTCGCGGCCGATGATCGACTGGAAGTCGCGCACCATGGCCGGATAAGGGTGCGGACCCGCCACGGTGCCGATGCAGTAGAAGGTGTCGGCGACATTGGTGACCCAGTCGCGCAGCGCCTCGTTCATGGCGTCCTTGAGCGTACGCGAGCCGGACGAGACGGCGCGCACTTCGGCGCCGAGGATTTTCATGCGCAGCACGTTCGGCTTTTGCCGCTCGACGTCGACTTCGCCCATATAGACGATGCACGGCAGCCCGAACTTGGCGCAGAGCGTCGCGGTAGCAACGCCGTGCATGCCGGCGCCGGTCTCCGCGATGATGCGGGTCTTGCCCATGCGCCTCGCCAGCATGATCTGGCCGAGCACGTTGTTCACCTTGTGCGCGCCGGTGTGGTTGAGCTCCTCGCGCTTGAAGTAGATTTTCGCGCCCACAAGGCCGGCGGCCGTCTTTCTCAAATGCTGCGTGAGCCGCTCGGCGAAATAGAGCGGCGACGGACGGCCGACATAGGTCGCCAGATGACCGTCCATCTCCTTCTGGAACGCGGGATCGGCCTTGGCCTGCGTATAGGCCGTCTCCAGATCGAGGATCAGCGGCATCAGCGTCTCGGCGACAAAACGGCCGCCATAGATGCCGAAATGCCCGCGCTCGTCGGGGCCGGTGCGGAATGAATTGGGCTGCGGCGCGGTCATGCGTTGATCTCTCTTAAAGGGGAGGGTCGCCCGCGCGAGCCCAGCGAGCGCGGGCGGGGTGGGGTCTGTTTCCAAAATACACGACCCCCACCCGGCTCGCTTCGCTCGCCACCCTCCCCCTTGCAGGGGGAGGGATAAAAAAGAGTGCGTCGGTCATGCGCTCACCTTCGCGGCAGGCGCGGTTTCCGCCGCCCGCGCGGCGCGGATGAAGGCGCGAATCTTCTCGACATCCTTCTCTCCCGGCACGCGCTCTACGCCGGAGGATACATCGACGCCCGACGCGCAGGTCATGGCCAGCGCCTCCGCGACGTTGCCGGCATCGAGGCCGCCCGACAGCATGAACGGGATGCTCACGTCGAGGCCCTTGAGCAGCGTCCAGTCGAACGGCTGGCCCAGCCCGCCGGGCCGGGTCGCCTCCTGTGGCGCACGCGCGTCGAAAATCAAGCGGTCGGCGACCGGCGTGTAGAGCCGGATAGGAGACAGATCGCGGCGATCGGCGATCGGCAGCGCCTTCATTATCGGCAGACCGAAACGCTGGCGTACCGCCACCACACGTTCAGGCGTTTCGTGGCCGTGCAGCTGCAGCATGTCGGGGGAAAGCGCGGCGACGATGCCGGCAAGCGTCTGGTCATCGGCATCGACGGTGAGCGCGACCTTGCCGGCGCGACCCTTCGCCAGCGCGCCCAGCGCGCGCGCGGCGTCGAGCCCGAGATGGCGCGGGCTCGGCGGGAAGAACACGAAGCCGACCAGATCGGCGCCGGATTCCACCGCGACATCAACCGCTTCCGGGGTCTTGAGCCCGCAGATTTTCACCAGCAGCGACATGGCGAGGTTCTAGCAGCCTTGCCACCCTCACCGCAAAGCGCAAAGCGGCCGGCCGCAGCTTAAGTCAGCGGCGGCGGAATGACCTGGAGGGAGCTTACCTCGGGCTGCGTCGGCGGCGTCGGCGCCTCGGTGCCGAAGCGGCGGCGGATCGTCTCCAGTTCCTGGTGCAGCAGCCGCACGTCGGCGTCGAGGCGGCGCACCGTGCGCCGCCATTTACCCTGGCGCAGCCAAGCGGCGAAACCGCCGATCAGGACCCCGAGGATCAGCGCCGAAAAGATCGCCATGAACAGCGGCAGGGTCACGGCAAAAGCCGGACTAGCCGACGAGAATGGATCGAACGAAACCGTCACCGCGTGGCGGTTAACCACGGCGAAGGCGACCAGCACCACGACCAGCGGGATCAGGATAACCGCGGCGACGACCTTGCGAAGCATGCTTACCTCGTGTCCCGCACATTTACGCGACTGGCATCCCCCGCGAAAGCGGGGATTCTGAATGGCGGGGCTGGGGGCGCCGGCGCAGAGCCGCACCGCCATCTAGCCGTTCGACCGCTCCCTAATACTGAATCGCCCGCTTCCGCGGGCGATGACAGCGAAAGCTATGTAGCAACCGCGAAAGTGCTACATCACGCCGGGCTTGTTCAGCCGCTCGCGCATTTCCTTGCCGGTCTTGAAGAACGGCACCGACTTCTGTTCGACCGAAACATGGGCCCCGGTGCGCGGATTTCGCCCGGTGCGGGCCGGCCGGTGCTTGACCGAGAAGGCGCCGAAGCCGCGCAACTCGACGCGGTCGCCCTTGGTCATGGCGCTGGTGATCTCGCCGAGGATGGCGTTGACGATGTTCTCGACGTCGCGCTGATAGAGATGCGGGTTCTGGCCGGCTATCCGTTGCACAAGCTCTGACTTGATCATCGACGCGCCCTACAAGGATCAGTTGGCCAATGGAGGGTGCCAAAGCGCCAAGAGACCGTCAAGGTTAAGTCGCTCGACAGCTTGCACTGCACTCCAGTCTTCGATGCGCTGCGCAACGGCGGAGAGGCCCATGGCTTGGAAGGTCCAGGCCGCAACATGCAGGAAAGATAGTTCGCTGAAGCGCGGCTGCAGCGAATAGTCGCGCACCGGCGTGTTGGCCGGCACCTTCTTTTCCTTCTGCAGCCAGCTCAGCGCGGTCTTTTCGTTGCCGAGGCTGTCGACGAGTTTGAGCCCGACGCCCTGACGGCCGGTAAAGACGCGGCCGTCGGACACCGCAGCCAACTGGGCGTCGTCCAATTTGCGCCGTTCCTTCACCAAGCCCTTAAACCAGGCATAGGAATCGAGCACGATCGACTCGATGGCCGCGCGCGCCTCCGGGCTGGTCGGCTCGAAGCCATTGGGGGCCGCCTTGAGCGGCGAGGACTTGATCGATTCGACCTTGATGCCGACGGTCTTGAGCACCTCGGTGAAGTTGGGAAACTGGAACAGCACGCCGATCGAGCCCACCAGCGAGGTGTCGTAGGCAATGATGTGATCGCACGACAGCGCCGCGATATAGGCGCCTGAGGCGGCCAGCCCGTCGACCACCACCACGGTCGGCTTCTTCGCCTGTAGGGTGCGCAGCGCGTCATAGAGCTGCTCGGACCCCGCGGTGGTGCCACCCGGGCTGTTGATATGCACGATGACCGCTTTGGCCCCCGACTTGCCAAGCCGGTCAAGCGCTTCGACGCGGTCGTGGTTGTCGCGGATCAGGCCCTCGATCTTGATGCGGGCGATATAGTCGGCGCTCGGTATCAGCCGGTTCTTGGGCACCAGCAGCACGGCTGCGCCGACGACCGCCAGCAGGACGACCAGCAGTGCGCTGACGCGCCAGAATGTGAGTTTGCGCCGCATGCGGCGGCGATCGACGATGACATCGGCATCGAGCGACATGAGCTGCGCTCCTTATCGAATCACGCCCCGATACTAGCCCCGATTAGGCCGATTTCCGGTCCCACCTCCGAAATGGAGGCATGGGGCGTCATTTCGGCCCTAAAACGGCGCCCGTCCACCACTTTAGCGGTTGTCGTGCAAGCGGCCTCCCCCTTTTCAGGGGAGGCGCATGAACGCCGGATCACTCTTTCTGCTCGGCCTTTTCGGCCTCCGGCTTCTCGTCGTCGCCGTCGCCGTCGCCATCGCCATCGCGCTGCTTGAGGGCAGCACCCAGGATATCGCCGAGCGAGGCACCGGAATCGGCGGTGCCGTATTGCGCGATCGCCTCCTTCTCCTCGGCGACTTCGAGCGCCTTGATGGAGACGGCGACCTTGCGGGTCTTGCGGTCGAACTGGGTGACGCGGGCATCCACTTTCTGCCCGACCGAGAAGCGCTCGGGGCGCTGCTCGCCGCGGTCGCGCGCGAGATCGTTGCGCTTGATGAAGGCGGTGAGCTCTGTGCCGAGGATTTTTACCTCGAGGCCGGCCTCCTTCACTTCGGTCACCTCGCAGGTGACCACCGAGTTCTTCTTCAGTTCGCCGGCGCCTTCCATTGGATCGCCCGCCAGCTGCTTGACGCCGAGCGAAATGCGTTCCTTTTCGACATCGACGTCGAGCACCTGCGCCTTGACCATGTCGCCCTTCTTGTACTCTTCGATCACCTGCTCGCCCGGGCGCTTCCAGTCGAGGTCGGAGAGGTGGACCATGCCGTCGACGTCGCCGTCGAGGCCGAGGAACAGGCCGAATTCGGTCTTGTTCTTGACCTCACCTTCGACCGTCGAGCCGGGCGGGTGCTTCTCGACAAAGACCTCCCACGGATTGCGCATGGTCTGCTTGAGGCCGAGCGAGATGCGGCGCTTGACCGGATCGACCTCAAGCACCTGCACTTCGACTTCCTGCGAGGTGGAGACGATCTTGCCGGGGTGGACGTTCTTCTTGGTCCACGACATCTCCGAGACGTGGATAAGGCCCTCGATGCCGGGCTCCAGCTCCACGAAAGCGCCGTAGTCGGTGATGTTGGTGACGCGGCCCTTAAAGCGCGCGCCGACCGGAAACTTGGCCTCGATGCCCTGCCAGGGGTCATCGAGCAATTGCTTCATGCCGAGCGAGATGCGGTGGGTCTCGTGGTTGATCTTAATGATCTTGACCTTCACCTGCTGGCCGATATTGAGCACCTCGGTCGGGTGATTGACGCGCCGCCAGGCGATGTCGGTGACGTGCAGCAGGCCGTCGATGCCGCCGAGGTCGACGAAGGCGCCGTAGTCGGTGATGTTCTTGACCACGCCGTCGATGACCTGACCCTCTTCCAGGTTCTGCACCAGTTCCTGACGCTGCTCGGCGCGGGTCTCTTCCAGCACGGTGCGGCGGGAAACGACGATATTGCCGCGCCGGCGATCCATTTTCAGGATCTGGAACGGCTGCGGCACGTTCATCAGCGGGGTGACGTCGCGGATCGGCCGGATGTCGACTTGGCTGCGCGGCAGGAAGGCCACGGCGCCGTCGAGATCGACGGTAAAGCCGCCCTTGACCTGGTTGAAGATGACGCCCTGCACTTTTTCGTTGGCGTTGAACGCCTTCTCCAGCTTGCCCCAGCTCTCCTCCCGCCGCGCCTTGTCGCGCGAGAGCACCGCTTCACCAAGCGCGTTCTCGACCCGCTCAAGATAGACCTCGACCTCGTCGCCGACCTTGAGATCGGCCTGCCGTCCTGGACCTGCGAATTCACGGAGCGCCACGCGCCCCTCGGTCTTTAGGCCGACGTCGATGACGGCGAGGTCCTTTTCGATGCCGACGACCGTGCCCTTGATGACCGAACCTTCCTGCAGGTTTCCGGTCCCGAACGCTTCGTCGAGCATTTTTGCGAAGTCTTCACGCGAGGGTGTTTGAGCGGTAGCGGTGGCCATGGAATCTCCTAAAAGCGGCGCGCCGGCGGGTTGGAATGGCGTTCAAAAAGCGCGGGCCGAAGACCCCGCAAGACCTTCGACAGCCACCCGGAATCGCGGATGGCCGGCGCTAAAACCGTGCTTTCGGAACGATGGTTTCGATCGGGCGCGCTTTACGCAGAGACTTCGAGCGGGACTCGATGTCCTCCAACAGCGAGGGGCGGTCAGCCGCGCCCTCGGCCCGCTCGGGTAGCCTCGACGATGTCGATGGCGGCCCAGAATGCGGCGTCTATATCCAAATGCGTGGTATCGAGCAAGTGCGCATCCGGCGCTTGTTTCAGGGGTGCCGTGGCGCGGCTCATGTCGCGTTTGTCCCGCTCGATGATGTCCGCCAGCACGATGCCATCGTCGATCGCGCGGCCTCCGGCGCGATATTCGGCGGCGCGGCGGGCCGCGCGCACCTCGGGCGTCGCGGTGACGAAGATCTTCACATCGGCATCCGGACAAATCACGGTGCCAATGTCGCGCCCGTCGAGCACGGCACCGGGATGTTGCGCCGCAAAATCACGCTGCATGGCAACCAGCGCGGCGCGCACCTCGGGAAAAGCGGCGACGATCGAAGCTGCCTCGCCGACCGCCGGGCTCTTGAGCGTGGCTTCGTCAAAGCGCGCGAGATCGAGCGTCTTGGCGGCGGCGGCGGCGGCGGCGATGTCGTCGGAGCGCCTGCCGGCATCGATGAGCGACTTGGCGACCGCGCGGTAGAGCAAGCCGCTGTCGAGATGGCGCAGGCCATAGTGGGCGGCGAGCTTCTTGCCGAGCGTTCCCTTGCCCGACGCCGCCGGTCCGTCGATGGCGATGATCATGCCAAATCCGCGCCCAGGCTCCGCATCAGTTCGACGAAGCCGGGGAAGCTGGTGGCGATGAAGGCCGAATCGTCGATGCGCACGGGATTGTCGGTGGCAAGGCCCAGCACCAAAGCCGCCATGGCGATGCGGTGATCCATGTGGGTGACCACCTCGCCGCCGCCGGCGGGCCGCCCCTTGCCCTGCACGATCATGTCGTCGCCTTCGATCTCGACGGTTACGCCATTGGCACGCAGCATGGCGGCGGTCGCTTCCAGCCGGTCGCTCTCCTTGACGCGCAATTCCTGCAAGCCGCGCATGCGCGTGGCGCCTTCGGCAAATGATGCCGCCACCGCCAGGATCGGATATTCGTCGATCATCGAGGGCGCGCGTTCGGCCGGCACGTCGACGCCCTTGAGCGCGGAGGTGCGCACACGCAAATCGGCGACCTCCTCGCCGCCATCGTCGCGGGTGGCCAGCGTCTCGATATCGGCGCCCATTTCGCGCAGCGTCGCATAGAGCCCGGTGCGCAGCGGATTGGTCATCACCGCTTCCGAGAATCACTTCGGACCCCGGCACGATGAGGCCCGCCACTAGCGGGAAAGCCGACGACGAGGGGTCCGCCGGCACCACCACATTGGCCGGCTCCAGCTCCGGCTGGCCCTGCAGCGTGATGCGGCGGCCATGCTCGCCGCGCGGCTTGCTGGTGAGCTTGGCGCCGAAATGTTTGAGCATGCGCTCGGTGTGATCGCGCGTCGCCTGCGCTTCGATCACCGTGGTTTCTCCCGGCGCCGAAAGTGCCGCCAACAGCACAGCCGATTTAAGCTGCGCCGACGGCACCGGCGGCTCGTAGACGATCGGGATCGGATCGGCCGCCCCGTGCAGCGTTAGCGGCAACCGGCCGCCTTCGGCGACATCGCTGGCGCGCGCGCCCATCTGCTCCAACGGATCGAGCACGCGCCGCATCGGCCGTTTGCGCAAGGATGCGTCGCCGTCGAATATCGCGGTCACCGGCGAACCTGCAACGGCGCCGATCGCCAATCGCACCCCGGTTCCGGAATTGCCGAAGTCGAGCGGGCCGGACGGTTGGGCAAATCCCCCGACGCCGACACCGTGAATGCGCCAAGCACCAGGGCCGGTGCGTTCGAGCTTGGCGCCGAGTGCGCCCATGGCGGCGGCGGTGCGCAATACGTCGTCGCCTTCCAACAGTCCGGCGACCGTCGATTCGCCGACCGTCATGGCGGCGAGAATCAGGGCGCGGTGCGAGATCGATTTGTCCCCCGGAACCCGGATCCGGCCTTGCAAAGGGCCGCCGCAGCGGGCGGTCAGCGGCGTCTGAGTGGCAGCATTCACCGGGCAAACATCCTTAAAGAAGCTCGCGCCCTCCTACCACGGGCCCGCGCGGCGCGTCATCCCGCCACAGCCTGCCGGACCGACGCCCGGATGCGCTATTGACAGGGCCGTCACGACTAGCCAAGTGAAACACCGATTTTACCGACTTTAGGAAACTCGACAGTGGCGAAACCCGATCTCGGCACCAAACGTGTTTGTCCGGACACCGGCCGCAAGTTCTACGATCTCGGCAAGTCGCCGGTCGTCTCTCCCTATACCGGCAAGGTCGTACCGATCACGCCGCTGCCGACCCGCGCGCAACGGCCTGAGCCTGCGGCGCCCGCCCCGGTGGCGAGGCCGGCACCCGCTCCCGTGGCCGAAGTCGAGACCGTGACGCCGGAGACGGCCGATGCCGAATTCGTCTCGCTCGAAGACGCCGAAGCCGAGCAGCAGGGCAAGAAGAAGCCGGCCGCTGCGGAAGCGGGCGCGACACCCGGCGAGGAGGAAGACGTCGAGATCGACGAGAGCCTCGACGATGCCGCCTTCATCGAGGAAGAAGAGGAAGGCAATCCGGACGTGACCGATATCATCGGCGACGGCATCGAGAAGGAGGAGGAGACCTGATTTTTGGGGATCAGTCTCTGATCCCTGTTGCCGATGGGGCCATAGCTCAGATGGGAGAGCGCGTGAATGGCATTCACGAGGTCGGCGGTTCGATCCCGCCTGGCTCCACCAGCCTTCGCTCGCTTCGCGAGCTACAGCTGCCAAGCCGCCCCTAGGGCGGCTTTTTTATTGCCGATCGCAACGTGCAATTGCTGACAGCCGCCGCTGCGGCAATGCATGATGCCAAGAACGAAAGTCGGTAGGGAAGAGAAACGCAATGCAAAACAAGATCGCGCTCGAGGAACATTTCGCCATCGAGGCAACGCTCGGCGATTCCAAAGTGTTCGGCGGCCACGTGTGGGATACGCTCGGCCCACGCCTGCTCGACATCCAGGACATGCGGCTCACTCAGATGGATAAGCACGGCGTCGAGTTGATGATCCTGTCGCTCAACGCCCCGGCGGTGCAGGCAATTCATGACACCAAGCGTGCGATCGAGGTGGCGCGCGAAGCCAATGACGTCCTCGCGGCCGAAGCGCGCAAGCGGCCCGACCGTTTCGCCGCTTTCGCCGCGCTGCCGATGCAGGATCCGGACGCGGCTGCCGCCGAGCTCACCCGCTGCGTCAAGGAGCTCGGTTTCGTCGGCGCGCTGGTCAACGGCTTCTCGCAGCGTGGCACGCCGGAGAACGTGCTCTATTACGACGCGTCGCAATACCGGCCGTTCTGGAAAACGGTGGAGGCGCTCGACGTGCCGTTCTACCTGCACCCGCGCAATCCGCTACCGAGCTGGAGCAAGTTTTACGAGGGCCACAACTGGCTGCTCGGTCCGAACTGGGCCTTTCACGCCGAGACCGCGGTGCACGCGCTGCGGCTAATCGGCTCGGGCCTGTTCGACGAATGTCCGAAGCTGAAAATGGTACTCGGCCATCTCGCCGAGGGCATTCCGATTTATCTCTGGCGCATCGACGGCCGCAACGGCTGGATGAAGGAGCCGCATCGATACGCCGCAAAACACAATGTCGCGCATTATTTCCGCAAGCATTTCTGGTGCACGACCTCGGGCAATTTCTCGACGCCCGCGCTCATCAACGCGGTGACCGAGATGGGCGCCGACCGGGTGATGTTCTCGGTCGACTGGCCGTTCGAAGCGGTGGACGAAGGCTGCGAATGGTTCGACAAGGCCGAGATCGGCGAAGCCGACCGCGCGAAGATCGGGCGCGAGAACGCGATCAAGTTGTTCAAGTTGAAGCTGCGTTAGCGCGTGATCCCGAAAATCACGTCCGCGACCCGATCGGGGATGGGAACTGGTTTTCGGAAAGGATCATGCGCCATAAAATTAGTCGATGATGTAACGCTCGACGGCATCCATCTTCCACACCAGGCCACTGCCGGGACGGTCCGGCACTACGGCGCAGCCGTTTTCGATGACCAGCGGCTGCTGGACCAGCGCGTCCGCCCAATCGACATATTCGAGGTAATGGCAGGTCGGCGTGGCGGCGAGCAGATGCGCGCTCGTCTCCGGATAAAGATGCGACGACATCGGCAGCTTGCGGGCGGCCGCGAGCGCGGCGGCCGCGCGCCAGCCGGTAACGCCGCCGATGCGCTCAAGGTCGGGCATGACATAGTCGGGCGAAGCCTGATCAAGCGCCGCCTGCATCCCCGCAGGCAGCGAGAAATTCTCGCCGATCTGGATCGGCGTCTTTAGTTCGCGCGCAAGCGTCGCGGCTCCGGCATAATCGTCGTGACGGATCGGCTCTTCCAGCCAGGTTATGTCCTCGCTGTCGAGCGCGCGGCCGCGCGTCATAGCTTCATCGAGTGTCAGCGCCTGATTGTAATCGACCATCAGCTTGATCGTGTCGCCGATGCGCTTGCGCACCGCCTGCACCGCGGCAATGTCTTGGGCGAGCGCCGGATAGCCGAGCCGCAGCTTCACCGCGCCGAAGCCGCGCGCCAGTAGCCGCTCCGCTTCGGCGGCAAGCTTGCCGAGATCGTCCATCAAGCCGAGACCGCAACTGTTGTAGGCGGGGATCGGCCGCGGCTCCGCTCCCAAGAGCCGCGCCAGCGGCAGCTTGGCCGCGACGGCGAGTGCGTCCCAGCACGCCATGTCGAAGCCGGCGACCGCCATACGCACGAGGCCCTGCACGCCGATCAGCGCGAAGCGCTCCATCAGCGCGGCGGAAAGCGCTTGCGGATCGGCGCGCTTACCCTTGGTCAAGTCCTCGACCTCGTCGAATAGACTGCCCAGCGCTGCGGCTGCCGCCGGCAGATAACAGAACACGTAAGAGCGGCCGGTGACACCTTCCGCGGTTTGCAGATCGATCAGCAAAAGCGGCACCTGGCGGAACGCGCCGCGGGTGGTGCCGAGAATGAAATTGGGCGGGACCACGACCGGCATGACATTAAGGGCGCGGACGGTCAGGACAGGCAACGGCGGCTGATCGGGCATGGAACTTCCTAGTTGGCGCGCGGAATATACCGGGTTTGAAGCGGATTTTTGCTTGTTCTTGAACCTTTAACCCGCCCTGCCCATATTAGTCACAGCCGAGCGGCAGTCGCCTCTCGGCTGGGGTGCCCGCAAGGGGCCCCGTCAAAGTCGCTTCAAGCGAGGACTTTGGGACCATGTCACGAGTTCCGTCACTATCCAGCCCGTTCCTGCTGGGCTTCGACGAGATCGAGCGTCTGCTCGACCGCGTCACCAAGGGGGCCGATGGCTACCCGCCCTACAACATCGAACGGCTGGCGCGCGACTCGGAAAACCCGGAGCGGCTGCGCATCACGCTCGCCGTCGCCGGCTTCACCCGCGACCAGCTCGACGTCTGCGTCGAGGAAAGCCAGTTGGTCATTCGTGGGCGGCAGCAGGACGACAAGAGCCGCCAATATCTCCACCGCGGCATCGCCGCACGCCAATTCCAGCGCACCTTCGTGCTGGCCGACGGCATGGAGGTCTTGGGCGCGGACCTAAGGAACGGGTTGCTGTCGGTCGATCTCGTCCGCCCGCAGGCCGAGCGGATCGTGAAAACGATCGCCATCAACGAGCAAGAAGACTGACGGATTCGATAACAGGACTCGACCGCGTAAAAGCGTTCAATGAAAGGATCGAGGGCCAATGACTGATAAGATGACTAACGACAAGATGAATGAACAGACGACCAATCCCGTGATTACCCAGGATGCGCTGGCGCATCTGGGCGACGGACGCCTGGCCTACGTCAAGGCGATCCGCTCCGAGGACGTCGCCAACCTGTTCCCGCAGGCGCCGAAGATCGCGCCCGGCATCAAGCTGTTCGCGCTGCACAGCGCCGACGGCACGCCGATCATGCTGACCGACACCCGCGAAGCAGCCCTTGCCAATGCCTGGAGCCAGGAGCTCGAACCCGTCAGCGTGCACTGAACACGCCACCAACCGCCAACAATTCCGATTCGTCATCACCGGTGATCTCGTTTAGGCGCGCACCACATTTCCCCGTGAACCGCGATGGCCGGGACAAGCCCGGCCGTGACGAACTCAATGATGCGCAAGAAAGCGGGCTACGCCGCGCTCGAGGCCGCCGGCATCGCCAGTACGGCATAGAGCGCGTCGGCGTCGTTTTGCTCACGCAACTTGCGCGCAATCTCCGGGTCGCGCAGCAGACGCGCCACGCGCGCCAACGCCTTCAAATGATCGGCGCCGGCTGATTCCGGCGCCAGCAACAGAAAAATGAGATCGACCGGCTGGCCGTCGAGCGCCTCGAAATCGACCGGCCGCTGCAACTTGGCGAACAAGCCGAATAGGCGGCCGAGCTTGGCAAGCTTGCCGTGCGGGATCGCCACGCCGTTGCCCACCGCAGTCGAACCGAGTTTCTCGCGCTGAAGCAAAATCTCCAAAATCGCACGCTCGTTCTGACCCGTGAGCTCGGCCGCGCGCGCGGCGAGCTCCTGGATCGCTTGCTTTTTATTGTTGACCTTGAGCGTCGGCAAAATCGCATTCGGCGCGACGAGATCGGTGAGCGTCATTGACTTGTCCAATGATCGGAATTTGCAGCGCCGAATTGCAAGGGGTGTTGAAGGTCGCGGACCATAAGTGCGGCCCGCGGCGGCGTCAATGCCAGATTGCCGCCCATATCTGCTGCTTTTTCTTGCATTAATGTAAACCGCTCAGCGGCCGCGCACGGCCTGATGGTTCTTGCGGCGCCGTTTGTAGCGACGCAGCCGCTTTTCAATGCGGATCGCGGCTTGATCCGCGCTTTCATAGGCGTCGGCGGCCATTCCTTCAGCTTCCAGCATCGCCCCCGAATCAAGATGCAGCACGCACTCAGTATGAAAGCCGAAGCCGTCCTTGCCGATCGTGGCGTGGCCAGAATAGCCGCCGCGAAAATATTTCGATGTCGCTTCTGCGACACGATCGGTGATGCGCTGCCGCAAGGCGATGCCGATGTTGATGTTCTTGCCCGAAACGCGCAAAGGCATTGCGTTTGCCTCCTATTCCCGTCCGGCCCGAGTCTCAAGCTTAGGAGTGTTGAGCCAAAGGTCAATGCGCGAACAGCCCACGCGGCATGCACTACATTGCCGCGGTCTGCTTCTCGCGCCGCCGCTGCACCGAAGACGGGATGCGCATGGCTTCGCGGTACTTGGCGACCGTGCGGCGCGCGATGTCGATACCTGCGCCGCGCAACCGATCAACAATGGTATCATCGGAGAGCACGTCGACGGAGGTCTCCGCGTCGATCAGCTGACGGATGCGGTGACGCACCGCTTCGGCGGAATGCGCCTCCCCGCCGTTGGCGGAAGCGATCGACGAGGTAAAGAAATATTTCAATTCGAAAATGCCGCGGGTGGTTGCCATGTATTTGTTGGCGGTCACGCGCGACACCGTCGACTCGTGCATGCCGATGGCGTCGGCCACGGTCTTGAGATTGAGCGGCCGCAAGTGCTGCACGCCGTTGGCGAAGAAGGCGTCCTGCTGGCGCACGATTTCACTCGAGACTTTGAGAATCGTTTTCGCCCGCTGGTCGAGAGCGCGCACCAGCCAGGTCGCAGTCTGCAGGCAGTCGGCGATGTAGCTCTTGTCGTTTGCGTTGCGCGTGGTCGTCGACACCTGCGCGTAATAGCGCTGGTTGATGAGAACTTTCGGCAGCGTGTCGGAATTAAGCTCCACCTGCCAACTGCCGTCCTGCGCGGCCCGCACGAAAACATCCGGCACGATCGGCTGCACCGTGGTGGAGCCGAAAGCGAGGCCGGGCTTGGGATTGAGGTTGCGAATCTCGGCGATCATGTCGGCGAGATCTTCGTCGTTGACGCCGCACCAGCGCCGCAAGGCTGCCAAGTCGCGCTTGGCCAGCAGGTCGAGATGCTCCACCAAAACGCGCATGGCCGGATCGAAGCGGTCGCGTTCCTTGAGCTGGATGGCAAGACATTCGGTGAGATTGCGGGCGCAGACGCCGGGCGGATCGAGCGTCTGCAGCATCGCCAGCACGGCCTCCACGTCGCCGAGCGAAGCGCCGAGCTTATCGGCGACGGTTTGCAGATCGCCGGAAAGGTAGCCGGCCTCGTCCACCATATCGATCAGGTATTGTCCGATCATACGGCCGGCCGGATCGGAAATCGTCAAAGACATCTGCTCGGCGAGATGATCGGCAAGCGTCGCCTCGGCCGATACGAAGGCTTCCAGATTGTAGCCGCCGTCTTCGCCGCGCGAGGCGGCGCCCGACCATTCCGAATAACCGCTGGGCTGCGCTTCCGGCTGCGCATGCTTTTCTGCGCCGTCGTCGGGAAACACGTTGCCAAGTTCGGTGCCGAGCCCCTCTTCCATGGAGGTGCGGCTGGTCTCCAGGTTGTCGTTGTTCCAATCGGAGGCCACCGCACCATTGGCCTCGCCATCGGAGGCAACCGCTTCACTTTCGCCGCCGTTGATTGGGGTCTCGTCGTCGTCGCTGGCGCGCTCTAGAAGCGGGTTGCGCTCGAGCTCGCCTTCGACGTAGGCGGCAAGGTCGAGGCTTGAAAGCTGCAGCAGCTTGATGGCTTGCATCAGCTGCGGCGTCATCACCAGCGCTTGGGTCTGACGGAATTCGAGTCTTTGAGATAACGCCATACGGTTTCCCGGCGGAAACTGGTCCAATTCTTGCTTGTTCTATACCAGCTTCTTTGCTCAGACGGTATGCTATTCCGCACCGCAGCAGTGCATAAATTATAGGCATCTTTTACAAAAGGCGCGCAAATAAGCGCATTTTTACAGGCGGAATTCCTCGCCCAGATAAAGCCGCCGGACCTCCGGGTTATTCACAATATCCTCCGCCTGCCCCTCCATCAGCACTTCGCCTGAGTAGATGATGTAGGAGCGGTCGGTCAGCCCCAGCGTCTCGCGCACATTGTGGTCGGTGATCAGAACGCCGATGCCGCGATTGGTCAGGTGGCGCACCAGCGCCTGGATGTCGCCGACGGCGATCGGATCGATGCCGGCGAAGGGCTCGTCGAGCAGCATGTAGCTCGGCCGTGTCGCCAAGGCGCGCGCGATCTCGACGCGGCGGCGTTCGCCGCCGGACAGCGCGATGGTCGGCGTCTTGCGCAAGCGTGCGATGTTGAATTCCTCCAGCAACGCGTTGAGATCGGCTTCACGCCGCTTGCGGTCCGGTTCCACCACCTCCAGCACGGAGCGGATATTCTCCTCGACATTGAGGCCGCGAAAGATCGATGCTTCCTGCGGCAGATAGCCGATGCCGAGGCGCGCGCGCTGATACATCGGCAGCGTGGTGACGTCGTAGCCGTCGAGCTCGATGCGGCCGCGGTCCGCTTTGATCAGGCCAGTGATCATATAAAATACGGTGGTCTTGCCGGCGCCGTTCGGACCCAATAGGCCGACCGCTTCGCCGCGCCGCACGTAAAGCGAGACGCCTTTGACCACCATACGTTTGCCGAAGCTCTTATCGACGCCATGCGTGGCGAGAAAACCGTAACGGGGATTTTGCCGGCCGTCCGCGCCACGGCGCGGACCTTTGGCGGCCTGCTGCGCGGCCAGCGGCGCTTGGCGCTGCGCCGGCGCGCGCTGCTGTGCTTGACCCGGCGATACGGAGCGTCGCTGCGGCGACAGCCGGTTTTGAAACAGCGAGAGGATATTCACCGGTTAACCTCGCAGCGCATGTTTCGGCCGACGTCGCGCCACATTAGCCGATTCCATGGCCCGGGCGAGGGTCCGGCCGAACGGCAAAGCGTTGCGGCGCTTTTGCTCAACGGGGCGTCTGCGCCGGCGGCAAGGCTTGACCGGGATTGATACCGGGAAAAGCGGGGCCTTGGCCACTGGGCTGGAACAGCCCTTCCACACGGCCAGTGCCGTGCTTGTCCGCCTCCACCGAGGAAACGCCGCTGTTGAGATCGACCACCAGTTTGTCGCCGCGCAGCACGTTTTTTCCTCGTGTCATTACGACGCCGCCGGTTAGCGTGACGGTGGCGGTTTTCATGTCGTAGACGGCGACTTTGCCAGTCGCCGTCTGATCCTTCTGCGTCACCACCACGCTGCCATGGGCTTCCAGCCGCTTGATCGCCTGCTCGCCGCCCGGACCGGGATCGGCGGCGCGCAAGGCACCGCCGGCTGCGGGTTTGGCGTCGCTTTGCTCGTAGAAGACCAAGAGCCTGTTGCAGCGCATCTGGGTGTCGCCCTGAGTCACATGCACATTGCCGCTGAAGGTCGCCACCTTGTCCTTGTCGCGCACCTCCAGTCGTGCCGCCGCGATATGCACCGGCTCATCGCGATTCTGCGAAAAGCCCTGCAGCGCATTCTGCGGACCTTTCGATTGCGGCTTCGCCGGCGCGGCCGCGCTGACGGCGGGCATCATCAGCAACGCGGCGATCACCAGCAAACAATTCGAAATGTGGGCCAAACTCATTGCGTGCCGGTTTTTTCTTTCGGCACGGCGGGGTTGTTGAGCTTGAGTGTCATGGTCACGCCGCCGTCGAACCGCATCAGATCGCCGGAATTCACGATTTCCAACCGGTTGGCTTTGAGGACGCCCTGCATCATCGTCACCTCGACCGGATGCTCGGAAACGACGTTGCCCTTGCGAATGTCGACTTGTGCTTCGCTCAGCCGGCCCTGATAGTTGCTGGAGGTCAGAATGATATTGCGATCGAGCTTTAGCGTTTCGACCTTGCTGTTGTACACGCCGGAATCCGCCGTCAGCCGGGTCGTGCTCTTGTCCTGCATCTGAACGCTGGCGCGGACTCGTTGCAATTCGACGACGTCCGGCTTGGTGACGTCCTGCGCCGCCGAGTCCGCACTCAGTTCGTAAGCGCGCGCATCGCGCGTGAAGCCGGACAGCCGCGGCGCTTCCATGGTGATCTTGGTGCCGGACACAACCACATTGCCGACGTCGATCGGCAGCTTGGCAAGCACGCGCAATGGATTGAAATACGTCATCAGCACGACGACGATCGTTCCCAACAGCACGGCGCCGGGAATGACAATGCGGAGAATGCGCACCCGCCGGCTGTGCCGCCGGGCGACGTCAAACGCCCGATCGGTGTCGCCGCGGCCTATGCTCCAATAGGCATGCGCGGTTCGCGGATTGATTCCGGCGGTGGTCATCTGGTCCATATCGAAGTCTGATCGCGTTAGTTTGAATCAAGCCGGCACGTGGCAGACGAAGTCACGGCTCCCCTGTGCGGCAGCATGGCGTGCGAATATGGCCCACAAGCGGCAGCAGACGGCCACAGGCGGCGCGCCGGCTTAACCAATAGCAGCCTCAGCCCAATACCTTAAGGGCCGCTTGCGCCGTATCCTCTCGCGCACAACCTAGCCGATTCTGAAGACGCGCGCCTTACACGGAATGCGAAAAGATGTCCTCGGCCGCCCAGCCGGCGAGATCGAGCCGCGCCCGGTCGGGCAGGAAGCGGAAGCAGGCTGCCGCCAGATCGGCGCGGCCTTCGCGCGCCAACATGGCATCCAGCCGTTCTTTCAGCGCGTGCAGGTGGAGCACGTCGGTCGCCGCGTAAGACACCTGCGCGTCGGAGAGCGCGTCGGCGCCCCAGTCGGACAATTGCTGTTGCTTCGAGACGTCGACGCCGAGAATCTCGCGCGTGAGATCCTTCAGGCCGTGCTTGTCGGTATAAGTGCGCGCCAGCCGGGAGGCTATCTTGGTGCAATAGACCGGTTCGGTCATGACGCCGAAAGCCTTGGCCATCATGCCAATATCGAAGCGGGCATAGTGAAAAATCTTGAGCACCGATTTGTCGGCGAGGAGACGCTCGATATTAGGCGCGTGCGTCTGCCCGGCCGCGATCTGCACGACATCGGCGGAGCCGTCGCCGGGCGACAGCTGCACCACGCAGAGCCGGTCGCGCTGCGGTTCCAGCCCCATGGTCTCGGTGTCGATCGCCACCGCGCCCTTGTAGGCTTTAAGGTCCGGCAGATCGCCGCGGTGCAGGCGGATGGTCATGTCATTACCCGGATCGAGTGAGCATGATCGTATCCGAAAACAAACTCTTACGTTTCGGGATCATGCGGCTTTCAGGAAACTGGTGCCCAGGAGAGGACTCGAACCTCCACGGCTCTCACCGCTAGTACCTGAAACTAGTGCGTCTACCAATTCCGCCACCTGGGCCTGTCGGGACTAGGTACGGATGCGCTTTCGGCTTGTCAATTGAAGCCATTTTTCAAGCTCGATCCGGGAATTTCCGCCTCTTTACAGCCCAAGTCGGTACAGCCCAAGTCTGTACAGCCCAAGCCCGATCCTGTATTGCCCGGCAAGCCGGCACGCCTGAACCCTCGCGAGCGCCGAATGAACGCCCGGAATAACAGCGAAACCCTCGTCACGATCTATGGCGGCTCGGGCTTCCTCGGCCGCCACCTGGTGCGCGCGCTCGCCAGACAGGGCTACCGCATCCGCGTGGCCGTACGCCGCCCGGAGCTTGCCAACCATTTGCAACCGCTCGGCCGCGTCGGTCAGATCCACGCCGTGCAAGCCAATCTGCGCAACGCGCCATCGGTCGAAGCGGCCGCGCGCGACGCCGATGTCCTGGTCAACCTGGTCGGCATCCTGTTCGAGCGCGGCCGGCAACGCTTCGAAGCCGTTCACACCTTCGGCGCCGAGCAGGTGGCGCTGGCGGCGAGCGCCCATGGCGCGCGCCTGGTGCATGTATCGGCGCTTGGCGCCGATGAGAAATCACCGTCAAGCTACGGGCGTTCGAAGGCGATGGCCGAGGCACTGGTGCTGGCGGCCCAGCCGCAGGCCGTCATCATGCGGCCGTCGATTCTGTTCGGGCCGGAAGACGATTTCTTCAACCGCTTCGCCGCATTGGCGCGCTTCTCGCCGGTGTTGCCGCTGGTCGGTGGCGGGCATACGCGCTTCCAGCCGATTTATGTCGGCGACGTCGCCAATGCGATTGCGCTGGCCGTGGGCGGCAATGCGCGCACCGGCACCATCTATGAGCTCGGCGGCCCGGACGTGCGGACGTTCAAACAGCTCATGCAATACGTGCTCGCGACGATCGAACGCCGGCGGCTGCTGGTGCCGCTGCCGTTCTTCGCCGCCAAGTTCAAAGCCATGTTCCTGCAATTCATGCCGCCTCCGCTGACGCTGACCCCCGATCAGGTCGAATCGCTGCGTGTCGATAACGTGGTTTCGCAGCCAGCCCGCGCCGAACTGCGCACGCTGAAAGGGCTCGAGATCGAGCCGGAACCGATCGAGGCGATCGTGCCGTCGTATCTTTGGCGCTTCCGCAAGACCGGCCAGTTCCGCAAGCGGCCCGCCTGAGCCTCGCCGCCATCCAGCACGTCGCGCTGGCCGCCTGAACGGCCTTACCGCCTACAGAAGATAAAGCGCGCAAAGGCCGGCTGTGCCGACCACGATGCGCCACCAGGCAAACAGCGCGAAGGAATGGCGCTGCACGTAGCCCAAAAACGTCTTCACCACGATCCAGCCGAAGATGAAGGAGAACACGAAGCCGACGGCGATGGCAGTGATATCGCCGTGGGCGAGATCGTGGCGATTCTTGAAGGCCTCGAAGGCGAAGGCGCCGACCATGGTCGGCATCGCCAGCCAGAACGAGAATTCCGCGGCCGAACGGCGGTCGGCACCGAACAGCATGGCACCGACGATGGTCGCGCCGGCGCGCGAGGTGCCGGGGATCATCGATACGCACTGGAAAAAGCCGATCGCAAGATACATCGGCAGCGTGAAGGCGGTCGCCTCGTGAAAGCGTGCCTTCAGATTGAGCCGGTCGATCCATAATAGAATGAAGCCGCCGACGATCAGCGAGATGCAGACCACGCGCACGTCGAACAAATATTCCTTGATGTATTTGTAGGCGAGCGCGCCGATCACCGCCGCCGGCAAAAACGCCAGCAAGATACCGATGACGAAGCGCGCCGCCTCCCATTGCGTGAACATGTTTTTCGCCAGCGTCCACAGCCGGCCGAAATAAATGCTTAGCAACGCCAGGATCGCGCCGAGCTGGATCAGGATCGCGAACGATTTGCCGAACGCGTCGCCATCCCAGCCGAACACGTGCTCGATCAGCAGAAGATGGCCGGTCGAGGATACCGGAAGGTATTCGGTCAGCCCCTCCACGACACCGAGCACCGCCGCCTTGATCAGATCGATATGATTGGCGATCGGGCCGGCCGCCACTAAGACGTCGAGATTCATCGGTTTCTCCGGGGCGCGCCCCGCGTGCTTGCAGAATCTGCGGTCAGCGCTTTTGGCGCAACTGCCTCATCCGGGCAACGAAAAAGTAAGACCAAGCATGGCCAATTTGCGCCTTGCCGGCAGCTTCCTATAGTGCTGGCAAGCGATTCCCCGCCGATGCGGCCTGGCCGCTTAAATCCCGGGTGCCCATGCTGACGCTGTTCCATCAACCGCTGTGCCCGCTTTCCCGCTACGTGCGCTTGATCTTCGGTGAATACGGCATTGCCACGCGGTTGGTGGAGGAACGGTTCTGGGAGCGGCGCGAGGAGTTCCTGCTGCTCAATCCGGCCGGCGAAATTCCGGTGCTGGTGGCCGAGGGCGGACCGCCGATCGCGAGCGCCGGCATCATTGCCGAGTATGTCGAAGAGACGCTTCCGCCCGCACCCGGCGAGGAGCGCCTGATGCCCGCTGAGCCCGGCCAGCGAGCGGAAGTACGCCGCCTGGCGAACTGGTTTAATCAAAAATTCTACGCGGAAGTCAGCGGCCCGCTGGTGACCGAGCGGGTCTTCAAGCGCTACATGACCGTCGAGCAAGGCGGCGGTTCGCCCGACGCCGAGACACTACGCGTTGCCCGCCACAATATCCGCTATCATATGGCCTATATCGGCTGGCTGATCGGCACGCGTAACTGGCTCGCCGGCGACCAGTTGAGCTTGGCCGATCTGGCCGCGGCGGCGCATTTATCGTCCGTCGATTACCTGGGCGATGTGCCGTGGAACGAAAGCGAAACCGCCAAGAACTGGTACGCGCGGGTCAAGTCGCGGCCCTCGTTCCGTCCGATTCTGGCCGAGACACTGCCCGGCGTGCCGGCGTCGAAAACCTACGCCGATCTCGACTTTTAAAAGATCCCGATAGCATCAAGGCCGCGCTGGCCAATGAAGCGCGTGCGCGCGGCTTCGACGTCGCCGGCATCACCAAGCCCGACGCGGTGCCGGAAGCCAAAGCCCGGCTCGACCAATTCCTCGCCGAAGGCCTGCACGGCGACATGGTGTGGATGGAGACTAGCGCCGAACGGCGCGGCTCGCCGCTCGCACTGTGGCCCGAAGTGCGTTCCGTGATCATGCTCGGCATGAACTACGGACCGAGCGAAGACCCGCTGGCGATCCTCACGCAAAAGGACCGGGCCGCCATCTCGACCTATGCCAAAGGCGACGACTACCACGAGCTGATCAAATCGCGGCTGAAAGAGCTGGCGCGCTGGCTGGTCGCGAATGCCGGCGGCGATGTGAAAGTGTTTGTCGATACTGCCGCGGTGATGGAAAAGCCTCTGGCCGCGCAGGCCGGTCTCGGCTGGCAGGGCAAGCACACCAATTTGGTCTCCCGTCAATTCGGCTCCTGGCTTTTCTTGGGCTCAATCTTCAGCACCCTCGACCTGCCGGCGGATCGAGCCGAGCCGGACAATTGCGGAAGCTGTCGCGCCTGCCTCGACATCTGCCCGACGGCGGCGTTCCCCGCGCCGTATCGGCTCGATGCGCGGCGCTGCATCTCGTATCTGACCATCGAGCATAAAGGCCCCATCCCGCGCGAGCTGCGGCCGGCGATGGGCAATCGCATCTACGGCTGCGACGATTGTCTGGCCGTTTGCCCCTGGAACAAATTTGCGGCGCAAGGGCGCGAAGCAAAACTGGCCGCGCGCGAGCTCTTGCGTGCGCCGCGGCTCGCCGAACTCGCCCGCCTCGACGATGCGCAATTTCGTACCATGTTTTCCAAGACGTCGATCAAGCGCAGCGGTCGCGACCGCTTTGTACGAAATGTTCTGATCGCAATCGGCAATTCCGGGGACAATGCTTTAGTGCCGGAAGCCGAGCGCCTGCTCGACGATGCGTCACCTTTGGTGCGCGGCGCTGCGGTGTGGGCGCTGTCGCGTCTGCTCGCGCGCAAGAAGCTTGCAGAGCTTAAGAAATTCGAGAGCGACGCGTCAGTGCAGGACGAGTGGAGCGCGGCGCTGGCCTAAAACGCCTCCACCGCCGCAATCAACCGCTCGATATCCTCCGGCCGCGACAGCCGGTGATCGCCGTCCTTGATCAACGTGAGCACCACGTCGTCGCGCGAAAAGCGCGACAGCAATTCGCTCGCGTGCCGCCACGGTACGTCCGGGTCCTGCACGCCCTGCAGAATATGCACCGGGCAGCCGGTCTCGATCATGCCGCCGAGCAACAGGTGTCGGCGGCCGTCCTCGATCAGTTGTTTGGTGATCGGATAAGGTTCTTCGCCGTAAGCCGACGGCCGCAGCCAGAAACCCTTGGTCTCGATCTCGCGCCTGATCTCGTCGGAGAACACTTTCCACATCAACGTTTCAGTGAAATCCGCCGCCGGTGCGATCAACACCATGCCGGCGATCGGCGCCGCGTCTTTGAGCGCGCGTAAGGCACGCGCCAACAGCAGCGCCAGCCAGCCGCCCATCGATGAGCCGATGACCACCTGCGGGCCGCGCGCGAATTGCCGGTAAACCGCGATGCTTTCCTCAAGCCAGCGGCTAATGGTGCCGTCCATGAAGTCGCCGCCCGATTCGCCGTGACCGGAATAGTCGAAGCGCAAGGACGCGCGGCCCTGCTGCTCTGCCCAGGCATCGAGCACTTGCGCTTTGGTGCCCTTCATGTCGGACTTGAACCCGCCCAGCCAGAATAGGCCGGGGCCCTTGCCCTCGCGCACGCGCACGGCGATGGTCCGCTGGGGTGGCGGTGATTCTACTGTCAGGGATGTCAGGCGGGCTTCGCTCATGCGCGCTTTGGACAAATTGAGGGTGGCAAGAATCTCAGTGGTCGCACCTTCTCGCCGCAAGCGGGCCTCGAACGCAAGGGGGACCAGCGCGTGATGCCGCAACAGGGCATCCAGTTTGCAGATAAGACGGTGCGCGGGGAAAATCGACCGTGAGTCTTGGCATGCAAGCCGGACGGCACGCGCTGGCCGGCACGACGATTTTGCAGCTTGTGCCGGCGCTACGCGACGATCCCGCCGGTCAGGCGGCCATGGACACCGCGCATACGCTGCTGCGATCGGGCGCCCGCGCCATCGTCGCCGGCGACGACGGGCCGCTGGTCGACGAATTGCGTTCGATCGGCGCCGAATGGCTGCCGATGCCGAACAATACGGCCAATCCGCTGCGCATCCGCAGTGTCGCCAGCAAGCTGTCGCATTTGATCTCCAGCGAGCGCATCGACATCGTGCATGCGCAAAGCGCGGGCGCGGCCTGGGGCGCGCTCATCGCCACCCACCGTCAGCCGGTTTTTCTGGTGACCTCGTTCCCCGACCGGCTGCCGCCGCAGTGGTGGCCCGCCAGATTGTTCGCCGGAGCGCTGGCGCGCGGCGACCGGGTGATCGCGCCCTCGAGCTATGTCTCGCAGGCGATGATCAAGCGCTACAATATACCGGTCAACCGTATCGGCGTGGTGCCGCGCGCCATCGATACCACTCTGTTCGATCCGGCGATGGTGAGCGCAAATCGAATCGCCGCGGTGCAACGTGCCTGGGGCATTCATCCGCGCATGCGTATCGTGTTGGTGCCCGGCCCGATCGCCCCGGCCAACGGTCAGTTGAGCTTGATCGACGCCGCCAAGCGCATCATCGGTGCCAGCGGCAACAATATCGTGTTTGTATTCGCCGGAGACGACAGCGAACACCCGCGCCATATGAGCGACCTCAAACGCCGGGCTGAAACGCACGGCATCGGCGCGTTTTGTTATTTTGTCGGCGAATGCGCGGACATGCCGGCCGCGCTCGCCGCCGCCGATGTCGTGGTGGTTCCGGCGCTAAAGCCGCCATTGTCCGGGCACGCCGCAGCCGAGGCGCAAGCCATGGGCCGGCCCGTGGTCACGACCACCGTCGGGGTACTGCCGGAAAACGTGCTCTGTCCCCCGCGCATGCGCGAAGAGTTGCGCACCGGCTGGCTGGCGGAGCCGGGCGATAGCGGCGACATCGCGCGCGGCGTGGTCGCGGCGCTCGCGCTCGACATCCCCGCCTTTGAGGCGATGGGCGCCCGCGCGCGGCAATTCGCCGAGTTCATGTTTTCACCGCACCGCGTTGCCGAAGCCATTCGCGCCGTTTATACCTCGGTTCTCGCCCGTGACGGCTGACGCCGCCAGCTTCGAGGTTGCCAGTTAATGTCGAGTATGCCCGCGCCTGAACGTCCGGCCGCCAAAGGCCGATCCGCGCCGGCGCGTGGCAAAGCATCGGGTGCCGAGGTTAGCCGCACGGCGGCGGCTACAGAGACTGCGCGCGATGCGATCACAGTGCTCATCGTGGTGCCGACGCTCGACGTCGGTGCGGCCGACGCCAGCGCGGTCGAACTGGCGCGCGTCCTCGTCGCGGCGGGCCATCACGCCATCGTCGTTTCGCGTGCCGGGCGGCTGGTCGCCGATGTTACGGCGGCCGGCGGCGAATTCATTCCGCTCAATGTCGCCAGCAACAATCCGATTGTGCTGCTGCGCAATACCGCGCGGCTGATCCGGCTGGCCCGCGAGCGCAAATGCGACGTGGTGCATGCGCTCGGCCGCGCCGCCGGCTGGAGCGCCTATCTCGCCGCGCGGCTGCGCGGCATCCCGTTTGTCACCAGCTGGTACAAGGGCTTTCGCCAGCAGAACATCTTCAAGCGCCTGTATAACGGAATCATGGCGCGGGGCGACCGTGTTGTCGCGGTGAGCGAGCAGATCGCGCAATTGATCAACGACCGCTACGGCACACCCTGGGAGCGGATTACGGTAGTGCCTTGCAGCATCGACCTCGAGCAATTCGACCCGGACAAGGTCGCGCGCGAACGGGTCGAGGCCATGCGCCGCGGCTGGGGCGTCAAAGCCAATACCAAGGTAATTCTGATCGTCGGCCGTATCCTGCGCCGCAAGGGCCACCACGTGGTGGTGCGAGCCGCACGCCGGCTCAAAGACATGGAAATGAAAGACTTCCTTTGCGTCTTCGTCGGCGAAGACCGCGGGCGCTCGCATTACACCGGCGAACTTTGGGATCTGGTGCTCTCAACCGGTACCATGGATGTCATTCGCATGGCCGCGCCGGTGAATGATATGCCCGCAGCCTATGCCGCAGCATCGGTCGTAGTGTCGGCGGCGGTGCAGCCGGAGGGCTTGCAGCGCGCGCTCTTGGAAGCACAAGCGATGGCGCGCCCGCTCATCGTGTCCGATCTCGCCGCCGGAGCGGACGTCGTGCTCACGCCGCCGGCGGTGCCGGAAGGGCGCATTACCGGTTTGCGGTTCCAGGCCGGCGACGACTCCGCGCTGACGGCGGCTCTGCTGCGGCTATTCGCCATGCCGGAGCCGACCCGGCGCGCCATCGGTCTGCGCGGGCGTGACTGGGTGCTGGGCCATTTCAATGCGCCGGCGGTCGCCGAACAGACGCTGCGGGTCTACCGCGAGCTCGCCGGTACAAAAAAGCCACTCCCGAGTGAGACAAAATCAACGCAATTTGAATGATTTGAACGAGATTTCGTGACTTTCCGTCACAACCTGCGCAGAACGCGTTGACTTATTCGCCGTTTCTACCAATCTTTCGTTACCCGAGGGTCGCGCTCTTGAGCGCCCGAGGGCCGGTGTAACAAAACAAAGGAGAGAATAGCCATTCGTCGTCCGATGAAGTCCGCGCTGCCCGCCCAAAAGGACGGCCCGCGCATCAACGAGGAGATCCGCGCCCGCGAGGTACAGCTGATCGACACAACCGGCGATAACAAAGGCGCCGTCCCCATCGAAACCGCCTTGCAGCTAGCCGAGGCGGCGGGACTCGATCTCGTGGAGATCGCCCCCAACTCCACCCCGCCCGTCTGCAAAATCCTGGACTACGGTAAATACAAATTCCAGGCGCAGAAGAAGGCGGCCGAAGCCCGCAAAAAACAAAAAGTCGTCGAGGTCAAGGAGATCAAGCTCCGGCCGATGATCGACGACCACGATTACGACGTGAAGATGCGCTCGATGCAGCGCTTCTTCGAAGAAGGCGACAAGGTCAAGATTACCTTGCGCTTCCGCGGCCGCGAAATGGCCCACCAGGAACTCGGCTTCAAATTGCTTGAGCGGGTGAAGGCGGACACCGCGCGCTTTTCCAAAGTCGAATTGGAACCGCGCTTCGAAGGCCGCCAGATGGTCATGATGCTGGCGCCGCGTTAGTCAAATTCGCGTCTTGGACGCAGCCGCGACTGCTGCGCCAAGACGCCCAATTTCACGTTCTGGCGATTTCAGCGCGCCGGATAGCGCCGTTATGACGCCGCCTTTGCCAAGGCAAGGTGCGGACGCTCGGAGCGCGCGCGCTTGCGCACGGCCTGCCCGAAACTGCCGAGCACATTGGCGCCAACGGACCACAGCTTGTTGGCGCCACTGACCACCGTGACCAGATCTTGGATCGGCCGGCGCTCGATTTCTGCCGGCGGGCGGGAGACAAACAAATTCGAATGGTAGAGGCCTTCGGTCTCCTGGCCATTGGTATCGAGCCCGCGTCCTTCCACCGCCCGGATGGCCGCTTCCATTTCCTCGCGGTTGGCAAAGCGGCGTTGCACAAAGGTCGCACCTTCGTAACGCTCTGTGATCAAGCCCTGCTCGGCCAAGGTCGCGGAAATCCCGTCGAAGGGAAACATGCGCAGCACGAAATTGGCCGCCCACGGCGCGCGGCCTTTGCGGGCAACCTTCGCCAGCCGCCGGAACGTCTTGCTGGTGACGTAGCCGACGCAGCCGGTCGATACGATGATATCGACCCCGGCAAGCAATTCGGCTTCTGCCGGTGTCGGATCGCGGCTCTCCAAATCGATAGCCAGACCGTGATCGAGGATGCCGCAATCTTCCGCGTAGTTGACGGCGTTGGCGGACACGTCGAGACCGATGACCTTGACGTTCGGATGCTTCGGCCATGCCTGGAAGAAATGGCGATCGAGTTCAAGAAGCTGATCGCTATTTAGGACCTGCAGCGACGGCGCGGTATAGCGCTGGCGCAGAGCCTCGTAATCGAGCGCATATTTCATCAACGCGCCATTGATGGCGTACGAGCAGCCGACATCGAGCACGGTCACCGGCTCGTCTTGGAGGTCCTGGCGCGCCCGGATTAGTTGGCTGAAGATCGGCTGCGCAAGATGAGGGATTATATAGTCAAGTTGCCCTAAGTATTTAAAATAATTTCTTGGGTCTTTTGAGGTATATAAATCCGAAAAATCCATTTTTGCTTCGTTAATTTCGGAATAGCTGACAGTCATATTCATAGAGTACCGCTCCTCGTTGATACGAAGCTGACGCCCCGAAATTGAAATTTCTGATATTCCGATAATATAACGCACACCTCTGGTGATCGCAACTCGCGAAGACTTTGATCTGTTGCGGAAAACGGTGCGATTTCATTGGGTTTTGTCATTTTCGGACTTTGCGCCGACTTGAGCAGGTCCGTTGTCAACAAGGGCCGGCTCTGCCATAACGCCGCCCTCTCGTCGCCCGGCTGATCAGGGCTGCCGTGGCGGCGATTTAGCTCAATCCCGAGCACACGCTTGCGAGGCCAAGGCCTTGCACGCACATCCCGGCGGAATGGGGCTTTGGTCCCGATATCGCGCCGATGAGGAGAGCAAAATGCCCAAGTTGAAGACCAAATCGGGCGCCAAAAAGCGCTTCAAGATCACCGCGACCGGCAAGGTGAAATACCAGCAGACCGGCAAACGCCACGGCATGATCAAGCGGACCACCAAGACGATCCGTGACCATCGCGGCACCGCCGTGCTGTTCAAGACCGACGGCGACAACGTCAAGAAATACTGGATGCCGAACGGCTGACCAGGTTTCGTTAAGCCACTCGTTACGGCGGCTGTCCCCGTTAAACCGTTTGCCTATCTGCAAGGAGATCACCCATGTCCCGCGTCAAGCGTGGTGTCACCGCACACGCCAAGCACAAGAAAGTCTACAAGGCCGCCAAGGGCTATTACGGCCGCCGCAAGAACACCATCCGCGTCGCCAAGCAGGCGGTGGAGAAGGCCAACCAGTATGCCTTCCGCGACCGCAAGCGGCGTAAGCGCACCTTCCGCGCGCTCTGGATCCAGCGCCTGAACGCGGCGGTGCGCCCGTTCGGCCTCAATTACAGCCGCTTTATCGCCGGACTGTCGAAGGCCGGAGTGATGGTCGACCGCAAAGTGCTGTCCGATCTCGCCATCAGCGAGCCGGCGGCGTTCCAGGCGATCGTGGAAAAGGCCAAGGCCGCATTGCCGGCGTAGCTTACACGCGCGTCACCTTCCGCTGTCATGCGCGGGCTTGACCCGCGCATCCCGCTTAGGAACGCAGTGCCTTCCTGATCGGGATGGCCGGGACAAAAGGGCGTTTACGCCCGTCTTTCGACGGGCTATGCCCGGCCATGACCAGCTAGAAAGCTGATTGCTGGGATTCCATGTCCGACATCGCGCAACTCGAACAAGACCTGCTCGCCGCCGTCGCTATTGCAAGCGACGAGACGGGCTTGGAAGCGGTGCGCGTTTCAGCGCTGGGCAAGAGCGGTTCGATCACGGCTTTACTCAAGACGCTCGGCTCGATGACGCCGGACGAGCGCAAGGTGCAAGGCCCGGCGATCAACGGCTTGAAGGACCGCGTCGGCTCAGCGATCGCGGCGCGCAAGGAGGCGCTGGCCGGCGCCGCGCTCGACGCCCGCCTCAACACCGAGAGCGTCGACGTCTCGCTGCCGCTGCGCGAGCCGCCGACCGAAATCGGCCGCGTGCATCCCATCACCCAAGTAACCGACGAACTCACCGCCATCTTCGCCGACTTAGGATTCGCGGTGGCGGAAGGTCCCGACATCGAGACCGACGATTACAACTTCACCAAGTTGAATTTCCCGGAAGGCCATCCGGCGCGGGACATGCACGACACCTTCTATTTCCCGCCCAAGGCCGATGGTTCGCGGCTCTTGCTGCGCACGCACACCTCGCCGGTGCAGGTGCGCACCATGTTGAGCCAGAAACCGCCGATCCGCGTCATCTGCCCCGGCCGCACCTATCGCTCAGACAGCGACCAGACGCACACGCCCATGTTCCATCAGGTCGAAGGCCTGGTGATCGACAAGGGCTCGCATCTCGGCCACTTGAAATGGATCCTGGAAGAATTCTGCAAGGCGTTCTTCGAGGTCGACAGCGTGAAGATGCGCTTCCGCCCGTCGTTCTTCCCCTTCACCGAGCCGTCGCTGGAAGTCGACATCCAGTGCAAACGCGACAAAGGCGAAATTCGGTTCGGCGAAGGCGAGGATTGGCTGGAGATTCTCGGTTGCGGCATGGTGCATCCCAACGTCCTGCGCAATTGCGGGCTCGATCCGGACGTCTACCAGGGCTTTGCCTGGGGCATGGGCATCGACCGCATCGCCATGCTGAAATACGGCATGAATGACCTTCGCGCTTTCTTCGAGGCGGATGTGCGCTGGCTGTCGCATTACGGCTTCCGCCCGTTGGATTTCCCCACGCTGGCGGGGGGATTGAGTTCGTGAACTCTTGCGGAGAGCAACGCCATGGCTTGGTGGTTCGATCGTCCATTGCTCAAATCGCTGACCCTCGGTTGGGACGATTCGGCGATAAACGAATATTTCGAGCGCATTCGCAGTGAACAGGAGGAAATTCCGGTGTCCATCATGACGTCGATGCAGAACATCGACGCCAAGACCGTCGGCCTGCTCACGCATGTTTCCATGATGATTGCCGCACTTAGCTTCATCGCCTCTTTGGTGGCAGATCGCCGTATCGAAGAAGGCATTATCATCTTCGAAATCTCAGCTTACCTCCTGCTCGCCATCGGCTGCTTGCGCTGCCTCAACTTGTTCAATCTTCCTCGGTCGGTTGGAAAATCGAGCGGTGATTTGAACGAAGAATTGCGCCACGAGATACTATTGCGGCGCGAACTTTACATACTTTGCGTACGTGCAGCGACCGTCATTACCATTTGCATCCTCATCTCGGTGCCGGCGATGTATTTCTGGTAGCCGCCAATGAAATTCACCCTCTCCTGGCTGAAAGAGCATCTCGACACCGGCACCTCGCTCGCCGAGATTGTCGACAAGCTCACCATGATCGGCCTCGAGGTCGAGAAGGTCGAGGACAAGGCGAGCGTGCTCAAGCCGTTTGTGATCGCGTCGGTCATCTCCGCCGAGAAGCATCCTAACGCGGACCGTCTCAGGGTCTGCATGGTCGATACCGGCGACGGCAAACCGATCCAGGTCGTCTGCGGCGCGCCCAATGCGCGCGCCGGCATGAAAGGTGTGTTCGGCCTTCCCGGCACCTTCATCCCCGGCAAGAACATGACCTTGGAGGTCGGCAAGATTCGCGGCGTGGAAAGCCGCGGCATGTTGATGTCGGAAGCCGAATTGCAAATCTCCGACGATCACGACGGCATCATCGATCTGCCGGCCGATGCCCCGCTGGGCCAATCCTATATCGAATGGGCTGGCGCCGCCGAGTCGGTGATCGAAATCAATCTCACGCCCAATCGCCCCGACTGCACCGGCGTCAACGGCATCGCGCGCGATCTCGGGGCTGCGTCGATCGGCAACTTCAAGGACCGCGCGCCGAAGCCGGTGAAAGGCAAGTTCCCCTGCCCGGTGCAGGTCACCATCAAAGATGCAGAGCTATGTCCGGCGTTCGGCCTGCGGCTGGTGCGCGGCGTCAAGAACGGGCCCTCGCCCGACTGGCTGCAGCAGCGGCTTGCGGCAATCGGCCTACGGCCGATCAATGCGCTGGTCGATATCACCAATTTCATTACCTACGACCGCGGCCGCCCGCTGCATGTATTCGACGCCGCCAAGGTGCACGGGGCTCTCACCGTGCGCCGCGCCAAGAGCGGCGAGAGCCTGCTCGCCCTCGACGGCAAAACCTACATGCTCGATGACAGCGTCTGTGTAATCGCCGACGAAAAGGCCGTCGAGTCGCTGTCCGGCATCATGGGCGGCGAAGCCTCGGGCTGCGACGAGACCACCACCGATGTGCTGATCGAGTCGGCGCTGTGGAACGAACTCAACATCGCGCAGACCGGGCGCAAGCTCGCCATCAATTCCGATGCGCGCTACCGCTTCGAGCGCGGCGTCGATCCGGCGTTCATGATCCCGGGTCTCGAACTGGCGACGCAAATGGTGCTCGATCTTTGCGGCGGCGAGCCGTCCGAGATCGTGGTGGCCGGCGATCCGACGCCAAAGCCGAGAACGATCGATTTCCCGGTGAGTGAATTACCTCGTCTTACCGGGCTCGAATTGCCGCTCCCCGACATGCTCGATGTGTTGGACAGACTCGGTTTTGCCGTCGCCGCACAAGGCAAAAACATAATGATCACGGTGCCGTCGTGGCGGCCGGATATCGAAGGCAAAGCCGATATCGTCGAGGAGATCGTGCGCATTGTCGGCGTCGATCACGTGCCGTCGACGCCGTTCCCGCGCGGCGACAATCCGCGCAAGGCCGTGCTCACCGCGATCCAGAACCGCACCCGCAAGGCCAAGCGCGCACTCGCCGCCCGCGGCCTCACCGAGGCCGTGACCTGGTCGTTCGTCTCCAAGCGCGAGGCGGATTTGTTCGGCGGCGGCAAGGCGGAGCTGGCGCTGGCCAATCCGATTGCGGCGGAATTGTCCGACATGCGGCCGAGCCTCATTCCCGGCTTGGTGATGGCGGCGCAGAAAAATGCCGACCGCGGCTTTGCCGACGTGGCGCTGTTCGAAGTCGGCCAGGTGTTTACCGGCGACCGGCCGGAAGAGCAGTTCATCGCGGCGAGCGGCCTACGCCGTGCGCTCGCCAAAGCGAGCGGCATCGGCCGTCATTGGTCGAGCAAGGCCGAAACGGTCGACGCCTACGACGCCAAGGCCGACGCCTTTGCCGTGCTCGCCGCCGCCGGCGCGCCGGTGCAGGCGTTGCAGGTGGTGCCCGGGGGTCCTGCCTGGTTTCATCCCGGCCGCTCCGGAACCATCCAGATCGGCCCGCAAAACGTGCTCGGCCACTTCGGCGAACTGCATCCACGCAGCGCTGCCGCGCTCAAGGCGGAAGGTCCGCTGGTTGCCTTTGAAGTGATCCTGGAGAAAATCCCCGCCGCCAAGGCCAAGCCGACGCGCACCAAGCCGCCGCTCGAATTGTCGCCGTTCCAGCCGGTAGAGCGCGATTTCGCTTTCGTGGTGGCGAGCAGCGTGAAGGCCGCCGATATCGTGCGCGCGGCGCAGACCGTCGATCGCAAGCTGATCGCCAACGTCACCGTGTTCGACGTCTACGAGGGCGCTGGAATAGAGCCGGGCAAGAAGTCGATCGCGATTGCGGTGACCATGCAGCCGCGCGATAAGACGATGACCGATGCGGAGATCGACGCGCTCGGGCAGAAGATTGTGGCCGAGGTTTCGAAGCGCACCGGCGGGGTGCTAAGAGGGTAGAGCAAAGTGCCTGCCGCACCCGCGCTTCCCCTCTCCCCTTGTGGGAGAGGGTGGCGAGCGCGGAGCGAGAGCGAAGCGCCAGCCGGGTGAGGGGTCCGGACTCAACACAGGTGCTGACCCCTCACCCGCCCTCGCTCGGCTCCGCCTCCGCTCGGGCACCCTCTCCCACAAGGGGAGAGGGGAAGAGAGTTCGCCTCGCATCTTCGAAAAATCAAGCCGCCAGCAAATCGGCAAAGGCAAAGCCGTCGCGCTCGACCGTCTCGCCGACATTGACCGCAATCTTCCGGCTCAGCATCGGCCCCGCCGACACAAACGAATGAAATTCGCCGTTCTCGCCGCAAGGGTCGGCGTCGGCCGGCAGCGCATCGAGCAGGCCGGCATCAAAGCGCCGGCCCGCGAATGAAGCCGGTAACTTTTTCAGATCGACCACGGCGAGATGCGCCTCGACGCCAGCATCGATCATGGCGCGCGCCAGCGCCGCGGTCGGCCGCTGCCAGAGCGGGAACACCGGCGTCACCCCGCTGCCGGCAAGCTTGGCCTCGCGATAGGCGCGGATGTCCTCAAGATACAGATCGCCGAAGATCATGTGCGTCACGCCGCGCGCCTTCGCCGCCACAACCGCCGCCGCCATCTCGCGCTCATAGATTTCGTTCGGGCAAGGGTAAGGAATGTGCACCGTCACCGCCGGCAGGCCGGCGGCAGCAAGCTGCGCCCGCAGCAGTTCCTCGCGCACGCCATGCATGCTCACGCGCGCAAATGCATCCGTCACCGTCGTCAAGGCACCGACCACGTCAAACGCGCCGGCGCGGCGAACCTCGTGCAACGCCCAGGCGCTGTCTTTGCCGCTCGACCAGGCGATCAAAGCTTTCGGAGGCGTGGTCATCATCGGTTCACCGGCGGCGGCGGCGGCGATGGTGGCTGGGACGTTGCCGCTGCGGCGCGCTGCTTTTGTCTTCGGCCGGCGCTTTCAGCGCGCCGATGCGGCGCAGGGCTGATTCCGCCGCGCGCACGCCCGATTCCCAGGCGCCCTGCACGGTGCCCCAGTGCGTCGAGTGCACGGCTTCGCCCGAAAACCAGAGTTTCCCAGCGAGCGGCTCCATTAATACGCGCCGCGAATCATCCTGGCCCGGCGGCGCGGCGGAAAAGCCGCCGAGCACGAAAGGCTCTTCGTTCCAGCGGGTGGCGGCGCTGCGCTTGATCAGGCCCCTGACGCTCGGCCCGAACAGCGAGGCCAGCCACTCGCGCGCGAAGTCGACCATTGCCGCTTCGCCTTGCGCCGACAGGTCGCGGCCGAAATCGCCGGCGACCGTGACCAGATGCAGATTGGTCCCCGACACATTGGCCAGCAGCGCGGCGGTGCGCGCGCCGTTGCTTTTTTCGAACACCACGTCGTCACGCTGCAGGCCGAGCGGATTGCCCGGCAGCTCCAGCGCGATGTGGTCATAGCTGCCGAGCTTGAGATTAGCCAAGGCGTTGAGCTCGCGCTTGTCCAGCGCCGGCGCGAATTCAATCTTGCCGCTGGCGATCACGTCGGTGGACGCGGTGAGAATTGCGGTGCGCGCATAGATATTGCCTTTGGGCGTGAGAATGCCGATGCCCTTGCCATAGGCGATGCGCTTTGCCGGCGTATCCAGTTGTACGGCTAAGCCGTCGGCAAGCTGCGCCAAAAGCGCGCCATAGCCTTGCCGGCAAAAGCCGTCGCTGTCGCGATCCGGCAGGCGGGCAAAATCCATGGCGGAGACCTGCGACAGCGGTTTGCCGCAGGTGTAGGGCCCCAGCACAAATTCAATGGTCGAGCGCCAGTCGCCGAGGTCTTGCGGCAGCGCCCGCGCTGCCGCGATGTCGGATTTGCCGTGCGCGGCGTCGACGATAGCGCGATGCGAGCGCACCAGCCCTACCAGAAAATTTTCCAACTCGGAATCGCGCGCGTTGCGCGGGCCGATGCGCACCGTCTGTCCGCGCGGCGCGGCGTAAATGTCCAGCCCCGTTGCTAGCTTGGCGAGCGGGTTGACGTCGGAATTGTGGATCCAGTGCGCGCCGAGATCGAACGGCACACCGAAGGTCTTGTTGTCGGTGACGCAGCGGCCGCCGACCCGGCTTCCCGCTTCGATCAGCGCGTAGCGCACCTTGGCGGCGGCGAGGCGGCGCGCGGCGGCGATACCGGCAGCGCCGGCGCCGACAACCACGACATCGACGTCGGTATCGGCCGCGAGAACGACCGCGGGCTTGGCCAGAACGGCGGCGGAGGCGGCGAGGAAGGAGCGGCGATTAAGCGTCGGCATGGTATCCGAATGATTGACGGGCGGCGGCAGATTGCCCGAACGCGCACGGCGCGGCAAATTTCATGACTAACAGAGTGTAACCTACACGGGCGGCAGATGAACTAATTTGCAATGAGTCCTCGTTAAATTTGGCGCCAGCAAGACGTGCGCTGAATAACCGCACACGCGCAATTCAACAGTCAAACTCGTGCGCCAACGAATGGCGCCTTGGACCGGGCGATGGGTTGGGTAGCCGAGGGAATCGGGCGGGTTCTTGCCCGCTATCTGGAAAAGCCGGCGCACGGCTACGAGCCGTTCACGCCGAGCGATCCGGACGCGTTGCGCGCGACGCTGCAACCCGGTGATGTGCTGCTGATCGAAGGCAACAATCATATCTCCGGCGTCATCAAATATCTCACCCAGTCGACTTGGTCGCATGCCGCGCTCTATGTCGGGCCGATCGGCGATCGCGTGAGCGCCGACGGCGAGCCGCTGCTGTTGGTCGAGGCCAATATCGGCGAGGGCGTGATCGCCGCGCCGCTGTCGAAATATGTGCGTTACCACACGCGCATCTGCCGGCCGACCGGCTTGACGCCGGAGGATCGCGCGCGCGTCTGCGCTTATGCCACCGAGCGCATCGGCTTCGACTACGACATGAAGAATATCCTCGATCTCATGCGCTATCTGCTGCCGCTGCCGGTGCCGCAACGCTGGCGCCGGCGCCTAATGTCGCTCGGCTCCGGCCATCCGACCCGCATCATCTGCTCGGCGCTGATCGCGCAGGCTTTCGAGAATGTGCGCTATCCAATCCTGCCCAAGGTGACATTGCTGGAAAGCGAATCGGCGCGGCAGGAAATTTTGGAAATTCGCCATTCTTCGCTTTTCGCACCGCGCGATTTCGACATTTCGCCCTATTTCGAGGTGGTCAAACCATCGCTGCAGAAGAGCTTCGACTACAAAGCCATGGCCTGGATCGACTTATTGGCCGCCTACCGCGACGAAATGGCGACGCTCGTGCCGGCGGATAAGGAAACCGCTTTGCCCGAGCCGGTCTTACCGGCGTACGACGCCGCGCGCGAACAACAGATGCGTCTGCCGGCGGCTTGAACGTCGCGCCTCGTCTCTCCGATCGCTATTTCCGACTGTCGTCCCGGGCGAGCGTAGCGAGGCCCGGGACCCATACGCCGTGTCCTCTCGATAGGCTGCGGCGTATGGGTCCCCGCCTGCGCGGGGACGACGGCTGAATGTGCTGCACGCTCTCGCATCACCGATTCAATTGTCAAACAGCCTTAGCCAACGCAGTGCGCGCCGGGCTTGCCGGGCACGCGCCAAGGCAAGCGTCATCGCCCGTATTCTTTACGGCCCCGGGTAGGCCGCCTTCTCTTTCCTTCCCCTCGAAATGCCGAGGGGACGGAGCGCCGTGAGGCGCGTCCGTATCCTTTCGTGCCGCGTTCCGGCGAAGGAACGCGGGCGCCTCTCGGCGTTCCGTGGCGGCTTCGCACGGCGGCATTTGCCGCAGGTACAGGCGCCGGGTCCGCGCTTCCTGGGACGAGGCTTTCGCCAGTCCCAGTCCAGCGAGCTCCTCGCGGAGGGATCCTAGTGCCCCCCGGGCGGTTTCCCGGGCCTCCCGAGTGCGAGGTAACGAGCCTCGCCCGCGGGCGCCGCACCTTGCTCCATCTCCGTAGCGTCCCGCGAAGACGCCCTCAGCCGAGCAGGGCGATAGGAATATAAGCAGATCGGCCGCGCGCGTCAAGGATTATTTTCCGCTCTGTTTGCGAAGGGGAGGGGCGTCGAAACCGGCGTCGTGCCCTCCACGCGGTCATTGCCGGGTGACCCCGCAATCCATGAAGCTGTGCGGCGCAGACGATCTTCCGCAAGGCCAACGCTTGCCGAACCTCATCATGGATGCCCGGGTCAAGCCCGGGCATGACCGAATGTGGCATGACGCCGAATATCCTGCCGGCTCTTGCCCCTTTCCATCCGCCCGCTTACGTCTCCCCCATGATCGAAGCCGCCTTCAAAGCGCTGGCGCAGATGTTCACTCCGGCCTTGCGCAGCGTACTGCTCAAGGCCGTGGGGCTGGCGCTCATCCTGATCGTCATTATCGGCATCGTGCTCAACCGCCTGTTCTCGGCGCTCGCCGCAAGCGGCGCCACCTGGGCCGAGCAGTCGAGCGGCTTCGCGCCGCATGCCGCCTGGGCAAGCCTTGCCTGGGTGCTGTCAATCATGGCCGGGCTCGGCATCGTCACCGGCGCGCTGTTCCTGATGCCGACCATCACCGCCTTTGTCGGCAGCTTCTTTGTCGACGAAGTCGCCGACGCGGTCGAGCGGGAATATTACCCGGCCGAACCGTCCGGCAAAGCGCTGCCGTTTTTCCGCGCGCTGATCGAGGGCATCAAGATCGCGCTGCTGACGCTTATCGTTTACCTCTGCGCGCTGCCGTTCGTGTTCTTCGCCGGCATCGGCGTCATCATCTTGTTCCTGGCGAATTCCTATCTGCTCGGGCGTGAATATTTCGAGCTCGCCGCCATGCGCTTCCGCCCGCCTTACGAGGCCAAGGCGATGCGCAAGGCCAATGCGACTTATATCTTTCTCGCCGGCATGATGATCGCCCTGTTCGTGTCGATCCCGCTTCTCAATCTGGCGACGCCGGTCTTCGCCATGGCCTACATGGTGCACGTCCACAAACGCATCGCCGGCAAGCGCGTGGAATTGATCGAGCCGGCGCGTTAAAAGGCTTGGCCCGACTTCTTCGCGGTCATGGCCGGGCATAGCCGTTCGAAGAACGGCGTTCTTTCAGAACGCCTATGTCCCGGCCATCTCGCATAGGAAGGCACGTTGCTCACCTAAGCGGGATCACCGGGACAAGCCCGGTGATGACAAACTGAGAAATCGTCGCGCTACGCCTTCGCCCTTAAATCGATCACGCGCTTGGCCTTGCCGACCGAGCGCTCGAGCTTGCCCGGCTCGACCGCGTTGACCTCCGCCGTCACCCCGATCAGCGCCTTGATGCGATGGCGAAGGTCGCTTGCGCAGGCGGCGCGGGTTTTTTCATCGCTCGCCTCGGGGCGCGCCTCCACCAGCACGGTGATGGCATCGAGCCGGTCGTGGCGGCGCAATTCAATCACAAAATGCGCCGACAGCCGCGGATCGTCGAGCAGGATTTCCTCGATCTGGCTGGGAAACACGTTGACGCCGCGCACGATCATCATGTCGTCGGAACGGCCGGTGACTTTTTCGACCCGCCGCATGCTGCGCGCGGTGCCGGGCAAGAGCCGCGTCAGATCCCGCGTGCGATAGCGGATCACCGGCATGGCTTCCTTGGTCAGCGAGGTGATCACCAATTCGCCCGCTTCGCCGTCCGGCAACACCGCGCCTGTCGCCGGATCGACCACCTCGGGATAAAAATGATCTTCCCACAGCGTCGGGCCGTCCTTGGTCTCCACGCATTCGCTGGCGACACCGGGCCCGATCACCTCCGACAGCCCGTAAAGATCGAGCGCGTGCATGTCGAAGGCCTGCTCGATTTCGGCGCGCATGGCGTTGGTCCAGGGCTCGGCGCCGAACAGGCCAATCTTTATCGAGGAGCGGCGCGCATCGACTTTTTGCGCACGAAATTCATCAAGGATTGCAAGCATATAGCTCGGAGTGGCCATGACGACGTCGGGCTTGAATTCGTCGATCAGCCGCACCTGCCGCTCGGTCATGCCGCCCGAGACCGGCACCACGGTGCAGCCGAGCCGCTCGGCGCCGTAATGCATACCGAGGCCGCCGGTGAACAACCCGTAGCCGAATATCGTATGCACCACCATGCCCGGACGCACCCCGGCCGCGCGCATTGAGCGCGCGCAGACGTCCGCCCACATGGCGATGTCGTTGGCGCTATAGCCGACCACCGTCGGTTTGCCGGTGGTGCCGGAGGAGGCGTGGATGCGCATGACCTTTTCGCGCGGCACCGCGAACATGCCGAACGGATAATTCTTACGCAGGTCGTCCTTCACGGTGAACGGCAGCCGCACGATGTCGGAGAGCTGCTTGATGTCGCTGGGATGCGCGCCGGCTTTATCGAAGACCGCACGATAATGCGGCACGTTGGTATAAGCGTGGTTGACCGACCATTGCAGCCGTTCGAGCTGCAAGGCGGCAATCTCGTCGCGCGAGGCGATTTCGATCGGATCGAGAGTGCTGCGATCCGGCTTTAATTCGGCGGCGCTTGGCTTCGTACTCATTACTCTCGCTCAAATTTTACGCTGCGCCGCGTTCCAGTGCTTTTCCAAATTGGCGATCAGTGCCGGCGAAAAATGGCAATAGGCCTGCTCGCGGCAATAGACCGCCATATAACGGCGGAAATCGTCGAGCGGCTCCTCGCCGACACGGAAGGCGCGCCGGTTGCCGGCCGCGCTGACGACGCCGGAGCCGGTGAAATCGTCAACCACCTGATCGAGCGCCTGCTCCATCTCGCCGGGCGGCACGATCTTGTCGCAGATCATGCGGCCTTCCGGCGTGTCGCAATCGAGCCGCCGTCCCACCATGATCGCCTGCCGCGCGATGCGGGCGCCGACGAAACGCGTCAGCCGCAAATTGGCGGCGCCGGGGATGATGCCCTCTTTACGCGCCGGCAACGTCATATAAGCGTCGCTGCCAGCGACCACGTAGTCCATCACCAGGAGATATTGGCAGCCGCCGCCGATGGCGAAGACGTCGAGCCCGGCGATCCACGGCTTCTCGCGCGTGCCGCCATAGACTTCGTCGGGACTGGCCTCACCCATGGCGAGGCCGCGCAGCATTTTGTTCACCACGCCCATGTCGCGGCGGATGTACCAGAGATAGGGAATCTTGCCGCGGTAGATGTGGGTGAGATTGATGCCGGCGGAAAAGATTTTGCGGCCGGCATATTTCGGGTGTTCGACGACGTCGCCGCGCAGCACGCAGATGTCGCTCGTCGGATCGAGGATGGCGATGTCGGCCGCCGTCTCGGTGTCGTAGATCGTCAGTTCATCCTCGGCGTTGAGGTAGCGCGGATTTTTCACCGTCACCACCGCCGACTTGCCGCGGCGCTCCACCCGCGCCGGACCGAAATCGACCACACCGTTCTTGATGAACTCGGGCAGGCGCGCGATCGCTTCCTGTTTCGGCCGCAGCATGGCGTGGCAGAGATGCGCACCGGTGTCCGGCCGCGCCAGCACCTGCGCCAGGAAAATACCCTGATCGATTTCGACGCCGTCCTTCTCGCTTTGCATCAGCGGATTTTCCGCCTCGACCTGTTTGTGCGTTGGCGTCAGGCCGGGAACGAGCTTGGCGGCGTCATAGACGAGTTCGTCCACGCGCACGAAATGGCTAAGATTCTTGGTGAGCTTGCGGTAGACCGCTTCGGCGTGCCGCTCGAGGAAATTTTCGCGCGACCGGCGGCATTCCGACAAAATGAGGTCGGCCGCCGATTGTTGCTCGGCCGAACGCGCCGGCTTCTTCGGCAGCTTGGCCAGCAGGTCGGCGCCGACGCGCCAGAACTTTGAGCCGGCCGCCGCGTCGCGCTTGAAATTGCCGCTGACGCGAAATTGCGCCTTCTTCCATGCCGACGCCGCCGTCGCCGGCAGTCCGGCCTGGCCGAAACGGGCTTTGGGATCGGCGTGATCGACAATCTTGCTGCTGTTGGATCCTTCCATGGCGCTCTCCCTAGCGTGTTGTTAGCTGACCGTTTTTCCCGGCCATTGGCACAAATCGGCGATGATGCATTTTTCGCAGAGCGGCTTGCGCGCCAGACAAGTGTAGCGCCCGTGCAGAATAAGCCAATGGTGCGCGTGCAGCTTGTATGGTGGCGGCACCACCTGTTCCAATTTCATTTCGACTTCGAGCGGATTCTTGCCGGAGGCAAGCCCGGTGCGGTTGCCGACGCGGAAGATATGGGTGTCGACCGCGATGGTCGGCTCGCCGAAGGCGATGTTGAGCACCACATTGGCGGTCTTGCGGCCGACGCCGGGCAGCGCCTCCAGCGCCTCGCGCGTCGCCGGCACTTGGCCGCCATGTTTGGCGATGAGCTGGCGTGACAGTTCGACGACATTTCTCGCTTTGGTGCGGAACAGGCCGATGGTCTTGATCAGCTCGCGCACTTTGCTCTCGCCAAGCGCGGCCATCTTCTCCGGCGTGTCGGCGAGCGCAAACAGCGCCGGCGTTGCCTTGTTGACGCCGGCATCGGTGGCCTGCGCCGACAGCACCACCGCCACCAGCAGCGTGAACGGATTGATGTGCTTGAGTTCGCCCTTCGGCGCGGGGTTGGCGGCGGCAAAGCGGCGGAAGGCTTCCTCGATCTCGGCATTGGTCCATGGCCGCAGCGCGCCCTGGGCGGCCTTGTTGTCGGCCGCCGCCTGTTTGCGCGCCGGCTTGCGCACAGGCTTAAGCTTGGCGGCCTTGCTTTCGCCCGCCTTGGCCGAGGACTTGCGCACCGATTTCTTGCGGGTTGCCGTCTTGCGGATCGCCTTTTTCGCCATCATTTCGGTATAATGAGCGCCATGAGCGACGACAACACTAGTGCCAGCGAGCTCGAACCGACGATCTTTTCGGCCACGATCACGCCGCACCGCTCGCTCGGCAGCATCGGCTTCCTGGTGTTGATGGCGGTGTTCGGCGGCATCAGCTTCATCGCCGGCATCGCCTTCCTCATGATGGGCGCCTGGCCGGTGTTCGGTTTTTTCGGCCTCGACGTGCTGCTGCTCTATTGGGCGTTCAAGCTCAACTACCGCCACGCCGCCGCCTATGAGGAAGTGACCATGACGCCGGTCGCGCTCACCGTGCGCAAGGTGAGCCATCGCGGCGCCGTGCGCGAATGGAAGCTCAATCCGCTCTGGGTCAGGCTCGACAAGGAAAGCCATGAGGAATTCGGCATCGAGCGGCTGTTTCTGGTGACGCGCGGCAAGCAGCTGGCGATCGCCAGTTTCCTCGGGCCCGACGAGAAGGCGAGCTTCGCGAAAGCCTTCGGCAATGCGTTGGCCGAAGCCAAGCGCGGAGTGACGCGGACGGTGATCTCTTAATCCCTCCCCGCTTGCTTTCTTGATCCCTCCCCCTGAACGGGGGAGGGATAACAAAGCAGAAATCGGGTGGCTTGCTCACTTAGCCGGGCCTAATTACCGACCATGACCATGGAAACAGCCTTGACCGATCGCTTTTCCGAATTCGCCCCGCTCCCCACCGCGGCGGCGGATTACGACATCGTGCGCCGCGCTATCGCCCACATCCGCGGCAATTGGCGCGCGCAGCCGGAAATCGAGACCATCGCCAAGGCCGCCGGCGTCAACGCCACCGACCTGCATCATCTGTTCCGCCGCTGGTGCGGGCTGACGCCGAAAGCGTTTTTGCAGGCGCTCACGCTCAATTATGCGCGCGACCTGTTGCGCTCATCGGCAAGCGTGCTCGACACCGCTTACGAAGTCGGCCTGTCCGGCCCCGGCCGGCTCCATGACTTATTCGTCACGCACGAGGCCATGTCGCCGGGCGAATGGAAGGCCGGCGGCGAAGGCTTGACCATCTCTTACGGCTTCCACCCCTGCCCGTTCGGCATGGCGCTGGTGATGACGACGCCGCGCGGGCTCGCAGGACTTGCGCTGGCCGACGCCGGCAAGGAGCGGGCGGCGCTTAAGGACATGCGCGCGCGCTGGCCGCGGGCGAAATACGTTGAGGATTTTGCCGCGACCGCGCCAACGGCGCGGCGCATTTTCGACGCCGCGCTCTGGCGCGAGGATCAGCCGCTGCGGGTGGTGCTGATCGGCACCGATTTCGAAGTGCGGGTGTGGGAAAAGCTGCTCACGATTCCCATGGGCAAGCTCACCACGTATTCCGATCTCGCTGCCAGCGCCGGCGCGCCCAAGGCCGCGCGCGCGGTCGGCGCCGCGGTCGGCAAAAATCCGATCTCGTTCGTGGTGCCGTGCCATCGCGTCGTCGGCAAGAACGGCGACTTGACCGGCTATCACTGGGGCATCACGCGCAAACGCGCGATGCTCGGCTGGGAAGCGGGAATGGCGGCAGTCGCTTAGACACGCCCTAGTAGCTATTTTTTTGCGGCCTAAGCGTTCCCGCCCTTTGCTTTAGGTCCATCATGCGGCGGTTAGGCTGACATACCCGCTAGGTGCCAACAGCAGACGTCCGACGTCTTGGGTGTTATCGAAGCTACTCCAGTTCAGTTTTGATTCCCGGGGCCTCATGGAGAACCAAGTTCAACAAGGAAGGATGGACCTCAATTCGCCCGTTGTAACTAATCAGGCCCAATCGCCGGAATTTGTTCATGAAAAAGTTGACGCGTGATCGCGTCGTGCCGACCATATCCGCTAGCGTCTCTTGGCTGATTTTCGCCAGCATCGGTTCGGGCTCGCCTTCTTTGCCGAAATTCGCAAGAAGCAGCAGGGCCCGCGCCAAGCGTTTCTCACTTGAGTTAAACAATTGATCGACCAGGTCCGCTTGAATATGAGCGCTACGAGTTAAAAGGTGCGAGATAAAAAACTCGGCAAACGCCGGTTCGTTGTGAACGACCCTCGTGAATTCTGCCTTGGTTATTTCCATGATCGTACCTTCCGTCAAAGCGGCCGCGGTTGACAAACGCACAGTCTCTCCATCCGCGCATCCTAGCAGCAATCGGGCGGGAACTAATCCGCTGAGCCAACGTTGATCCAGATCAAGGCCGGGCTATCCGCGGTTGATTTCTTTACCGGCCAAACGGTTGACCATTCGTGCAACCTTGTGCGCTTGGGGTTTGTCTGCAGCACGAGGATTTCGATTATGCCTACCCGTATGCCACCCGTACCGCCGGCCAATCGGCGCAAAGACAATCTTGGGAGCGGCTCGGTAAAAAAAGTCCCGAATGACAAGCTGGTGAAGCATGAGCATCATGCTAACGCCGCGCAAAAGGGCGAGACTGCCAATATCAAGCAAAACACTACGAACAAGGGTTTCTTCCACGGCCGACGGTTCGATTGATCCTCCGCTTGGCCGCGGCTGCAAAGTTGTTGACCCTTCGAGATAGAGAGGCCGTTATGCAAGTTCCATTGGAAGTGACGTTCGAAGGAACCGAGCCGTCGCAAGCTGTGCGCGCCGTAATCGACCACGAGGTCGATCGGCTGGAGAAACACAATCATCGCATCATCGGATGCCGCGTAACTGTGATCGCGCCTAGTGACAAGCACCGTCACGGTACCGGGTTTCAGGTCCATATCTGGCTTACAATTCCGCCTCACGAAAACATTCTCGTCAACCACACGCCGTCGCAGGATGCACGGCACGAACATGTTGAGGTAGCGATCAAGGATGCGTTTGCCTCCGCTCGGCGGCAGGTCGATGACCTCGCGCAAGCGAGCTAAGCGGAACCGAACACCGTCACTGCACTTTGGTTGACTTGTTAGTTGACTTGGGCATCGTCGCTCACCCGACCCGATGTCCGCGTTGAGTCAGGAACGGGCATTGCAGCCAAGCCGAGCGATGTCCGCTTTGCCCCCGAAAGCGGACATTAGGGGTGCGGCTGCATCTCTATTTAGCTGTCGGTTTATGAGTCCACGCCCTAGCCTGGACCTTGGTTCAATGCGGCGTTGTATTTGTTACGCCGCCAAATCCAGCTTCGACGCCACGGTCGAATCCGCGTTGAGCCGGTAGATCATCGGCACGCCGGTCGCGAGGTTCAATTGTGTGATGCTTTCAGTCGTGTGCTTGTCGAGCACCATCACCAGCGCACGCAACGAATTGCCGTGCGCCGAGACCAGCACGCGCTCGCCGCGCAACACGCGCGGCAGAATTTCCTGGATGTAATAAGGCAGCACGCGTGCCGCAGTGTCGCGCAGACTTTCGCCGCCAGGCGGCGCGATATCATAAGAGCGGCGCCAGATATGCACCTGTTCCTCGCCCCATTTCTTGCGCGCGTCGTCTTTGTTCAACCCGGAGAGATCGCCGTAGTCGCGCTCGTTGAGCGCCTGGTCCTTGAACACCGGAATTTTCGTCTGGCCCAGTTCCTCCAGCATCAGATCGAGCGTGCGCTGGGCGCGGATCAGCGCCGAGGTGAAGGCGACGTCGAAGGTGAGCCCTTGGCTTTTAAGCTTGCGGCCGGCCTCGCGCGCTTCCTTGACGCCCTGCTCCGTGAGGTCGATGTCGCGCCAGCCGGTGAACAGGTTCTTCTTGTTCCAGTCGCTCTCACCGTGGCGCACCAGCACCAGCAGACGCTCGCTCATTGGCCGGCCCTCTTGATCGTTCCGCCCCTGCATATAGCCTTGGTTTTGCGCGGATTCCAGTCATAGCGCGGCCCGCGCCAAACCGTGGCAAGATGCTGGCGCGGCAGCCGGGAGGATTAAATGGCCGAGCAGGATACGAGCGGCTTTACGGCACTGTGGCCGACGATATTCCTGCGCCGCACGCTGCCCGGCCATGAACTGGCCAACAAGGCGCTCGGCGCTTTCATCCTCGAGTTCGACGCCAGCAACACCGACATGACCACCGATTACCTCGGCGGCAATCTGATGGCCAACGAGCATCCCGCCATCGCTTGGCTGCGCGATTGCGTCAACCGCACGGTGGCCGACTATTTCCGCCAGCTCGGCATGGCCTACAAGATCGACTGGTCGCTGCAGGGCTGGGCCAATGTCAACCGGCTGGGCGATTACCACGACCCGCACAATCACCCGCACTCGTATTTGTCGGGGACTTACTACGTGCAGGTGCCGAAGGACCGCGCGCCGCTTAAGACGCGCAAGGATGTGCGGCCCGGCGCCATCAGCTTCTACGACCCGCGCGGGCCGGCGGTGAACATGGGCGCCATCCGCGGCGACCCTTACATCGAGGCCGAGCACACGCTGATGCCGGAGGCCGGAGACATTCTGCTGTGGCCGGCGTTTCTCACCCACTTCGTGCATCCGAATTTGAGCGAGACGCCGCGCATCTCGATCAGTTTCAACGTGGTGCTGAAATGGTCGGACGCGTATTTGCCGAAGCAAGACTAAGCCGGGTCGCTCGCAGCTTTTCGCTGTCATGCCCGGCCTTGTGCCGGGCATCCACACCTTTGTTTGGCGATCGACGAAGGCGTGGATGGCCGGGACAAGCCCGGCCACGACGAGTTCATGTTGGAGGGGGCCGACCTAAAAATCCTTCAGCCCGAGTACATCCATCATCGAATAGAGTCCCGGCTTCTGCGCGCGCGCCCAAAGCGCCGCGTGCAGCGCGCCGCGCGCGAAGATCATGCGGTCCTCGGCTTTGTGCACGAGCTCGATACGCTCGGCCGGTCCCGCAAAGATCACGCTGTGCTCGCCGACCACTGAGCCGCCGCGTAGCGTTGCAAAGCCGATGTCGCCGGCCTTGCGGGCGCCGGTATGGCCGTCGCGGCTTCGCACCGAATTCTTGTCGAGATCGATGCCGCGGCCTTCCGCCGCCGCGCGCCCGAGCAGCAGTGCGGTGCCGGACGGCGCGTCCACTTTTTGATTGTGGTGCATTTCCAGGATTTCGATGTCGAAGGAATTATCCAGCGTCTTGGCCACGCGCTTGGTGAGCGCGGCGAGCAGATTGACGCCGAGACTCATATTGCCGGACTTCACAATCACCGCCTTGGCGGCGGCGTCCTTGATCTTGGCTTCGTCGGCGGCACTTAAGCCCGTGGTGCCGATGATGTGCACCTTGCCATGCGCGGCGGCGAGCGCGGCATAGCCGACCGTCGCGGCCGGAATGGTGAAGTCGACGATGGCGTCGAAATGATCGACGATCTTGCTCGGATCGCCGATCAGCTTGACATGGTTCTCGCCGAGCGCGGCCAAGGTCCCGGCGTCCCAACCGATCAGCGGCGAGCGCGCGTCTTCCAGCGCGCCCGTCAGCTTCAAGCCCTTGTTGTCGGCGATCGCCTTGACCAGCGTGCGCCCCATGCGCCCGCCGGCACCGGCGACCACGAGGCGCATGTCGGCCATAAGTCGTCTCCCGGAACTGGAGCGAGGGTATAGCGCGCGAGCGGGGAAAAGGCGACTACGGCTGCGGGCCGTCGTAACCCTCGATGACGACGATTTCGCCAACGCCTTTGCCGATCCGCAGCGCCTTGGCCGCCTGATATTCCGGCGAGCGATAGCAGTTGAGCGCCGCCTCATAACTCGGAAATTCAATGACCACGACGCGCGCGCGTAATTTCCCCTCGACCGGCTCGGACTTGCCGCCGCGGGTCAGAAATTTCGCCCCGTATTTGTGCAGCGGGCCCGCATTGGCTGCGACATAGGCTTTGTAGCCATCCATGTCGGTGACGTCCATGTTGGCGACCCAATAGCCTTTCGCCATTCGCTGCCTCCGCTATTTCGCTTCTTGAATTTCGGCGACGATTTGCTCGGCCGCGGCCTTGGGATCGTCGGCGGCAATGATCGGCCGTCCGATCACCAGATAATCGGCGCCGTTGGCGATCGCCTTTCCCGGCGTCACGATGCGCTTCTGATCGTCGCTGGCGCTGCCGGCGGGCCGGATGCCCGGCGTCACGATCAACATCTTCGGCCCGGTGAGGTCGCGCAGATTGACCGCCTCCAACGCCGAGCAGACGATGCCGTCGACGCCGATGTCCTGCGCCTGGCTGGCGCGCACGGTACCCAATTCGGACACGCCCATGTCGTAGCCGGCGCCGGTAAGATCGGAGTCCTCATAGGACGTGAGCACGGTCACGGCCAGGATGCGCAGGCTCGATCCTTTTTTTCCATCGACCGCCGCTTTCATGGCCTGCGGATAAGCATGCACGGTGAGAAAGGTGGCGCCGGTCTTGGCCACGCTCTCGACACCGCGCGCCACCGTGTTGCCTATATCGAGTAGCTTGAGATCGAGGAACACCTTCTTGCCGGCGCCGATCAATTCGGCCGCGAACGGCAGGCCACCGGCAAAGGCAAGCTGATAGCCGATCTTGTAAAATTCGACCGTATCGCCCAGCCGCGCCACCATGGCCTCGGCGTCGGCGACCGACGGCAAGTCGAGGGCAACGATCAGGCGTTCGCGTGCTTTCAGGGCCACCGGTGTCCTTTCACATCATTAGTCGCGCTAGTTCTACCAGACGCGCGAGCAAAGCGCGAAACTCATTGGCGGTACGGTTATCAAGAATATTGTCCATCTCGTCGAATGCGTCACCCGCCTGCGGAATGGCCACTTGATCGGGTATCACCAGGGCGCCGCAACCCAGTTCCAGAATCTGCCGCAAGGCGATGAGCGAGCGCAACCCACCCGCGCGGCCGACCGAAGCCGACGAGATCGCGAATATCCGGCCCTTGAAAGCCGCATAGGCCGGCTCGCCGCGCTCGCGCACGCGCGAAACCCAGTCGATGGCATTCTTTAACAATGGCGTGACTGAGGCCGAGTATTCAGCGCTAGCGATGAAGATGCCATGATGCGCCATGATCATCTGCTTGAGCTTGAGCGCCTCGGGCGGCTGGCCGTCGCGGGCGTCGAGGTCGGCGTCATAAATCGGCAACGGATAATCGGCGAGCGAGATGTAGGTGACCTCGGCGTCGAGCAGGGTTAGTTCCTTGCCCGCGAGCGCCGCCAGCCTGCCGTTATGCGAACCGATGCGGACCGAGCTGGCGAAGACGAGGATTTTGGGAGTCGGCATCGGCGGCTCCGTGGATCACCCCGCGGGCGGTGACACCGTGCAAGCTCTGCAAGCTTATCGCGCGCGATAGACCCAGACCCGCGCCGGCGGCAAATTCAGCCAAATCAGTTCGGACGCTTCCGCCCTGATGCCCGAGAGCGCCTTTGGAATTGGCGGCACCATCGCATAAGTGAACTGCACGAAGGGCGCCGACGGCGCCAACAGCGTCATTGCATCCGCAATCAGGCGAAGCCGCGTGCGCAGCGGCTTGGTGACCAGCGGCAAGCCCGACACCACCGCAGCCGCCGGTTCGCGCACAATTGTCTCCAGCAAGCGGCGCAGCCGGTAGGCGTCGCCCTGCACAACGGTCGCCGCCGGATAGCGGGTGCGCAGCATGCGGCAGAAGACCGGATTGAATTCGACCAGGATCAGGCGCGCCGGATCGACCCCGTGCTCGACCAGCGCCTCGGTCACCGGACCGGTGCCCGGGCCGAGCTCGATCACCGGACCGCTCGCCTTAGTATCGACGTAGCTCGCCATGGTGCGCGCCAGCGCGCGACCCGACGGCATCACCGCGCCGGTCGACAGCGGCTTTTCGATCCAAGAGCGAATGAACTGCACCTCGTCATCGAGGCGCAGGGGCTTCTTTTCGACGCGGACGATGGAATGCGACGGCATTGATGCGGGATCACACGTGCGCGGCGGACAGCCGCATTATTGATCGGTATAGGGCCCCATGCCAAGGGTCAAGATGGGTTGCCCGAATGGCTGCCCCGATTCCCCAAGCCGTCGAGAAACTCTTTGACCCGGCTGAAGAAACCAGCCGATTCCGGCTGCGTTTCCTGGGACGAAAGCTTTTCGAACTCGGCCAAAATCTCGCGCTGGCGCTTGTTCAGGCTCTGCGGCGTCTCCACCGCGACCTGCACATACATGTCGCCGGTCTGTTTCGAGCGCAGCACCGGCATCCCCTTCCCTGAGAGCCGGAAACGACGGCCGGTCTGTGTTCCAGCCGGGACTTTGACCCGTCCCTTGCCGCCATCGATCGCCGGCACCTCAAACTCGCCGCCGAGCGCGGCGGCAACCATGGAGATCGGCACCCGGCAATGCAAATCGGCGCCGTCGCGCTGAAAGAATTCGTGCGGCGCCAGCGAGAGGAAAATATAGAGATCGCCCGCAGGTCCCCCACGCAGGCCCGCTTCGCCTTCGCCGGCGAGCCGGATGCGGGTGCCATCCTCGACGCCGGGCGGAATATTGACCGACAGCGTGCGCTCGCGCATTACCCGGCCGGCGCCGGAGCAGGCCGCGCAAGGGTCGTCGATGCTCTGGCCGCGCCCGGCACAAGTCGGGCAGGTGCGCTCGAGCGTAAAAAAGCCTTGCGCGTGCCGGATTTTGCCGGCGCCGCCGCAGGTCGCACAGACTTTCGGTTTGGTACCGGCCTTGGCGCCACTGCCCGAGCAGGCTTCGCAGATCACCGAGGTCGGAATGCGGACCTGCGCAGTCTTGCCCTTAAAGGCCTCATCGAGGCTGATTTCCATGTTGTAGCGCAAGTCGGAGCCGCGCTCGCGCCCGGAGGCGCGGCCGCCACGGCGCCCGCCCATGCCGAATAAATCTTCGAAGATGTCGGAGAAGGTAGAGGCGAAGTCGGCGCCGAAGCCGTGGGCGCCACCGCCATGTTCGAAGGCGGCGTGGCCGAAACGGTCATAGGCGGCGCGCTTGTCGCCGTCCTTGAGCACGTCATAGGCTTCGTTGAGTTCCTTGAACTTGTGCTCACAATCGGCGTCGCCAGGATTGCGATCCGGGTGGTGCTGCATGGCGAGCTTGCGGAACGCGGCCTTGAGCTCGACCTCGTTGCAGGTGCGCGTAACGCCCAGGACCTCGTAGTAGTCGCGCTTGGACATGCCGCTTGCCGCTCTCAGTTCAGGACGCCGTCATACCGGTACTTGATTCGGCCGGCATCCGGAAAAGGCGCACCCCCGGGGATGGCCCGGGGGTGGCGATATTCTAGTGACGGCTTGCGCACGGACGGCGCGCCCCACGTCAGGCGGATTTCTTGTCGTTCTTGTCGTCGTCGACTTCGGTGAACTCCGCGTCGACCACGTCTTCTTTCTTGCCGTCGGCACCGGTCGCACTTTCGCTGGTGTCGGCCGGCTGGCCCGCCTCCTGCTGCTGCTTGTACATGGCTTCACCGAGCTTCATGGACGCCTGCGCCAGCGTGTTGGTCTTGGCGGCGATGGCGGCAGCGTCGTCGCCTTTGAGCGCTTCTTTCAGATCGGCCATGGCGTTCTCGATCGCGTTGCGCTCGGTATCGCCGACCTTGGAGCCGTGCTCGGAGAGCGCCTTCTCGGTGGAGTGCACCAGCGCTTCGGCGTGGTTCTTGGCCTCGACCGCGGCCTTGCGTGTCTTGTCCTCCTCGGCGTGAGCCTCCGCGTCCTTGACCATCTTCTCGATGTCACCCTCGGACAGCCCGCCCGATGCCTGGATGCGGATCTGCTGCTCCTTGGCGGTCGCCTTGTCCTTGGCGGTGACGTTGACGATGCCGTTGGCGTCGATGTCGAAGGTGACCTCGACCTGCGGCACGCCGCGCGGGGCCGGCGGAATGCCGACCAGGTCGAACTGGCCGAGCATCTTGTTGTCGCTCGCCATCTCGCGCTCGCCCTGGAACACGCGGATCGTGACCGCGTTCTGATTGTCCTCGGCGGTGGAGAACACCTGGCTCTTCTTGGTCGGGATCGTGGTGTTGCGGTCGATGATGCGGGTGAACACGCCGCCCAGCGTCTCGATGCCGAGCGATAGCGGCGTGACGTCGAGCAGCAGCACGTCCTTGACGTCGCCCTGCAGCACGCCGGCCTGGATAGCGGCACCGATGGCCACCACCTCGTCCGGGTTGACGCCCTTGTGCGGCTCCTTACCGAAGAACTGCTTCACGACTTCCTGCACCTTCGGCATGCGCGTCATGCCGCCGACCAGGACGACTTCGTTGATCTCGCCGGCGGAGATGCCGGCGTCCTTCAACGCCTTGCGGCAGGGCTCGACAGTCTTCTGGATGAGGTCGTCGACCAGCGCCTCGAACTTGGCGCGGGTGAGCTTCATGGTGAGATGCTTCGGACCAGCCGCATCCGCCGTGATGAACGGCAGGTTGATTTCGGTCTGCGTGGTGGATGACAGCTCGATCTTGGCCTTCTCGGCGGATTCCTTCAGCCGCTGCAGCGCGAGCTTATCCTTGCGCAGGTCGATGCCCTGCTCCTTCTGGAATTCGTCGGCGAGGTAGCTGACCAGACGCATGTCGAAGTCTTCGCCGCCCAGGAACGTATCGCCGTTCGTGGACTTCACCTCGAACACGCCATCGCCGATTTCCAATATCGAAACGTCGAAGGTGCCGCCGCCGAGGTCGTAGACCGCGATGGTGCCGCCCTTCTGCTTGTCCAACCCGTAGGCGAGCGCGGCCGCGGTCGGCTCGTTGATGATGCGCAGCACTTCAAGGCCGGCGATCTTGCCGGCGTCCTTGGTGGCCTGGCGCTGGGCGTCGTTGAAATAGGCGGGAACGGTGATGACGGCCTGCTCGACCTTCTGCCCGAGATGCGCTTCCGCCGTCTCCTTCATCTTCTGCAGGATGAAGGCGGAGATCTGCGAGGGCGAATACTGCTTGCCTTCCTCTTCGACCCAGGCATCGCCATTCGACGCCTTCGAGATCTTGTAGGGGACGAGCTTCTTGTCCTTTTCCACCATCGGGTCGTCGTAGCGCCGTCCGATCAGGCGCTTGACCGCGAAAATGGTCTTTTCCGGATTGGTGACGGCCTGGCGTTTGGCCGGCTGACCGACCAGGCGTTCGCCGTCGTCGGTGAAGGCGACGATCGACGGGGTCGTACGCATGCCTTCGGCGTTCTCGATGACTTTGGCGTTCTTGCCTTCCATCACGGCAACGCACGAATTGGTCGTGCCGAGGTCGATGCCGATGACCTTGCCCATGGTTCTTCCTCTCAATTTGCGGCAGGCCGGCGGGCCACTTGGCGCCCGGTGGGAAATGTCGGCGGCTCGTCCGCAGACCCCTTTTTCCAGCCCCCTGGATACGCAATTCACCGCTGTTTCGCGGCTCAATCGCTCATATAGGAGGGCCCACGCCTGCGGCAAGGGCGGCAGCCCGTAGACCGGGCCGATTGCGGTGCCGCGGGCTTTGCGCTGAAATTGGCCGGCTTGCCGGGGGGTTCAAAACGCTAAGGAGACAGCCATGGTTGATCGGCAGCGGCGGAGATTTACCTTAAATGTCGCCGGCTTTGCGCTGGCGAATTCCCTGGTCGGACGAGGCGGGATGGCGATGGCGGCCGACAAGATCAAACCCGACGCATCGAGCGCCCTGATCGTGGTCGACGTCCAAAATTGCTTCCTGCCGGGCGGCAGTCTGGCGGTGAAGGACGGCGACCAGGTGATCCCGGTGATCAACCGCATCGCCAAGGGCTTCGCCAACGTGGTGATGACGCAGGATTGGCACACGCCGCACCATGTCTCTTTCGCCTCCAGTCATCCCGGCAAGAAACCGTTCGAAGTGATCAAACTCGCCTATGGCGACCAGGTGCTGTGGCCGGATCATTGCGTGCAGGGCACCGATGGCGCCCAGTTGTCCAAGGACCTCAAGATTCCGAATGCCGAGCTCATCATCCGCAAAGGTTTCCATAACGACGTCGACAGCTATTCGGCATTTCTTGAAGCCGACCAGAAAACCCATACCGGCCTGACCAGCTATCTCAACGAGCGCGGCATCAAGACGGTGTTCGTGACCGGGCTGGCGACCGATTTCTGCGTGGCCTGGACCGCGATCGATGCGCGGCGCGCCGGCTTTACCGCCTACGTGATCGAAGACGCCTGCCGCGGCATCGATGCCAACGGCTCGCTGGCCAAGGCCTGGGCCGATATGAAAACGAACGGCGTGAAGAAGATCCAGTCGAGCGATCTGGTGGTCTAGGTTACGGCAAGCGCGGAAAGTTGATGAAAGCCTCCATTGCCGCCGGCGGTCCACCCGGCTAGGCAGGGGCTGCCGTTTCGGCATTCCTGCAAACACAAAGTGGCCCGATGTTGCTTCGCCTGTTCGTGCCTTTGCTCGCGGCCCTGCTCGGCACTGCGAGCCTTGCCGTTGCCGATCCGGTGTTCCCGCCGGGCCAGCGCATCGGGCTCGCGCCGCCGCCCGGCCTCACCTTGAGCAAGCGTTTCCCCGGTTTCGAAGATCCGGATCGCAAGGTCGTCATCACCATTCTTGATCTGCCGCCGCGCGCCTATGCCGAGATTCTGTCGTCTTTGTTCGGGAAAAGCCCACCGGCAGTGACCGTCGAAAAACGCGAGATGTTCGTCTTCAACAGCGGTATCGGAAATCTCGTCACCGCCCGCGCGGTTGCCAACGGCACTGCCGTGCACAGATGGCTTCTCCTCGCCAGCACATCCAACAACACGGTTGGCAATCTCGCCACCTTGATCAATGTGGAAGTGCCCGACACTGCGCTCGCCGCCTATCCGGAAGCGGTTATCCGCGCCACGCTCGCCAGCGTCACCTTCCGGCCGCCGCCGCTCGACGAGCGATTGAAGCTGCTGCCGTTCAAGCTCGATACGATGGCCGATTTCCGCGTCGCCCAGGTCATACCGGCAGGCGTCATCCTGATTGACGGGCCGGAGAACGATATGAGCAAACACGGCTACATGGTGGTCGAGGTCGGCCAAGGCTCGCCGAACGAGCCCGACGCGCGCGCCAGGTTTGCGCGTGATATTTTACTACGCGCACCGGTGCGCGATCTCGCCATCACCTCGGCAGAGCCGATGCGCATCGGCAATTTGCCGGGTTTCGAAATCAGGGCGCAGGCCAAACAGCCGGACGGTGCCCCGATTTCGCTGGTGCAGTGGCTGCGCTTCGGCGGCAGCGGCTTCATGCGCATCGTCGGCGTCGCCCCCAAGGACGATTGGGACAAGCTATTCACCCGCTTCCGCGCGGTGCGCGACGGCGTCGATCAACGCTGAGCCGGTTTATCGCTGGAACCTGGCGCTAGAACTTGGCGCTAGAATTTGGCCCTAGAACTTGATCGCGGTGCGGATGCCGGCGACGAAGGCATTGCCGACCGTCGCCGTCGGATCGTCCGGATGCGGAACGTTGCCGCCGGGATGGACGATGTATTGCAGGTCCGGCTGCACGATCCACCAAGGCGCGATCTGCCACTGATAGCTGAGTTCGAACATCAGCTCGTAATCGCGGATCGGGTAAGGCGGGCCGTTGATCAGCAATGTGTCCTGGTCGAGCCCCGCGGCGTCAGGGCTGATGCGCGCATAAGCGACCCCGAACGTCAGCACGTCCTTGGGGCGGTCCGGAATGAAGCCCGTGAAGCCGACGCCGCCGTCAATATAGAAGTTCAGAAGATTGCGGTCGGACGGCGAGATGCCGCTGCTCAAAAACACGTTGACGCCACCGTCCTTGCCGATCGGCGCCACCATCTGATCGGCGACGGCGTAAATCCCCCAGTTGCCGCGGTGGTTGAGCGGACCGGCGACCGTCGGATCGGCCAGCGAAACGACGTTGCCGAAGCCGTCGAACCCGTAACGCTGATCGGCGAAGTCCACCGTCGCGTACCAGGCGCCGAGTTTGTAGATGCCGGGCAGCGCGCCGGCGCGCTTGAATTGCAGTTCGCCCATCCACAGCGCGCCGCCGGAAATGCTGAACGTCGTGCCGTGGCGGTTACACACTTGCGGATCGTCGTTGCAGTCGCGGCCGGCCGGGTCGCCGGAGAACACGGCGGCCATGATGCCGATTTGCTTGGTCGGATTGACTTTCACGCGGATCCCCGGCGTCGCCAGCGGATAGGCCGGACCGCCGTTGGTCATGTTGGCGGCAAGAATGCCGGCCCAGCCAAAGGTGCCGTTGATCAGGCCGGCGGCGGTCGCGCTGGTGATGAATTCATCATCGCCGGCGAGCTGGCCGAGGCGGACCGAGACGCGATCTTTGTCCGGGTCGCCGTATTGGAACCAGGCCGTGAACAGCCGCGTGGTCGCCAACGCGTCGATGTTGCTCGGATCGGCAATGCTGCCGACATTGTCGACGGCGGTGAAGCCGCCATTATGGATGTTGAACACGGTGAAATGGGTGGTCGCGCCTTTCCAGCCGACCAAAGTCCCGAGATCGGTATCGACGTCGAGTTGAAAGCGCCCTTCGTAGCTGGCGCGGCGGTTGATGCCGCCGGAGAGCACTGCGAGCGACTCGCCGATATAGGCGAGGTTGATGTCGATGCCGGTCGTGTCTTTCAGCTTGGTGCGAGCGCCGCCCCAATCGCCGGTGAGCGTGTCCTGCTCCCAAATCGACGCCGGTGGTTTTGCCTTCTCTGCGGCCTGCGCGCCGGACAAGCCGGCGGCGATCGCCACTCCGGCCGCCAACGTCAAAAACCCGCGTCGAATCGCTCTGCCCCGCATTCCACGCAGCATATCAGCCCCTTCGCCAGATGTTATGTTATAACATTATTTCTCTTTGGGTAAAGGGTCATTTCGCCAGATCGGCCAGCCGCTTGAGCGCGGCAAAATGCGCCTGCCGCACCGTAGGATTGAACAGCGACCATTGCTCGGCCAGCTTCAGGCCGGGCGCCGCCGCCGCCACTTCCTGCCGGTAATCGGCAAACGCTTGCGCGGCCTGCGCGTAGTCGCCGTCTTCGGCCGCCATGGCGATCTGCCGCAGCGTCAGCACCAATTCGCGCACCGCGCCGCGCGCTTTCAGCCGCTCGTGCAAGCCCCCGCTGACGCTGGTATCGGAGCGGCCCGGGAAATTCTCTCCCAACTCGCGCCATTCATTGCCGACCGCGTCGACCGTGAGCGCGATTACTTCCTTGTTATGCTCGGGGATCGCCCGGTCGAGCACGCTGACGAACTGCTCGAGCTCGTCGAGTTCTGCTTGCACAGTGTTACGCGTGATCGGCTCGGCCGCGTCTCCCACGGCATTGAGATAGGCCAGAAGGTCGGAGCGCTCGTCCCCCGTCAGGCCGAGTGCGAAGTGACGATCGAAATAATCGACCACCTGGTCGTAACGATCGAAACGCCCGTCGTGGAAATAGGGCGCGTTGAAATTGGCGTTGATCAGCGTCGGCGTCTTGAACCATCCGCCGGTTCCGGCATCGTGCAGCTGATGATCGACGAAAGCGCCGGTGGGATTATGGCAGCTCGCGCAGCTCATCGCCGCGTTTTGCGGGAACGGCTTGTTGAACAGCGTTTGCCCGCGCAGCGCCGCGCCCGACGCCTGCGGGCTCAGACGGCCGCCGGCGGCCAGCTTTGGATTAGGCAGGAAGGAGATTTCATTGATGTAGTCTTCCAGCGCGTCGACGATCTGCGCCGACGGCTCAGGCCCGGCGAATTCGTTGACGATGGCGTTGCGGATGAATTCGCGCAGCGTCGGGAAACGGCCGTCATGGGTGTAAGGCGCAAGATACTTGGCACCGCGCAGGCTCGGCACGCGCACGGCGTCAAACACGCCATTATTGGCTTTCGGATTAAACACGGCGCCGCTCGTATCGAACGTACCGGGGCGGCTCGACAGACCGGGAATGAACAGCTTGGCGTTATTGCTGCCTTGCTGATGGCAGGTTCCGCAGCTGATGCCGGCCTGGCGTGCTACGCCGCCGAGGATATCCGGCGATGAAAACAACAGATCGCCGAGATTGAGCAGATAAGACCGCTTGCCGCCGGCCAGCTCCGAGCTGAAAAGCTCGGTCGGCTGGTCGAGCACATCTTCGTTGAGTTCGGTGCCGGGCGGCAGCACGCCTTCCTTGGTGGTGATCGGCCGCGATGCGGCCGGCGCCACGGCGAGCGTCAGCACGGCGGCGGCGCAGGCCGCCGTCCATGCCGTTCGCCAATGCGATGCGCGGAGAGCCATGGCCGTTACTCGCCGACCGCCGGCTTCTTGAGCTTGAGCTTGGCCGCCGAAGTCTGCAGCAGCACCGCCAATTCCTCGCCCGCCTTTTTCAGGGCCGGCTGATTGACGCTTTTGAGGTCCTTGCCTTTGACCTGGTCCTCGACCTCTTCGATTTTATCGATGATGCGCTTGGCGAGCTTGGCATCGCGCGCCTGCAGCGTGGTGTGGAACACCAGCTTGTAGACCGCCTCGATGCCCTCGTTATTTTCGAACATGTCGATGATCGACGTGCCGGCATAGGACGATTCCCCGCCCTTGGATTTGTTTTCGCCGATCTCATAAGCGAGCTTGGTGGCGCCGTTGAGCAGCCCCTGCGGCGTGAACGTGAAGCTTGGCGCGCTCAGCTGCTTCTCGAATTCGCCGAGGTCGTCGACCATTCTGTCGACTGAGGCACCGACGTCGCCGAGCTTGCCGGCGAACACCGCCGCTTCGGCCGCGTGATAGCCCTGCTTGGCGTCGGGCCAGGAATCGATCGCTTCGTCGAGCTTCGGGAAAAATTCGCCGGTGATCGGCTCGATCGCTTCCCAGCCTTTACGCGACTTGATCCAGGCCGCTTGCGCCGCCTTGGCGTCGCCGGCTTTCACCGCCGCCTGTAGTTCTTTCGCGCCGCTGAGCGCGATGCCGATGTGTTCGACGGCAAAGGGCTTGTAGTCGCTGGCGCCCTTCGCCAGCGGATCGGCGGCGTCGGCGCGTGGCGCGGCGAACGCGACGAAAGCAAAAGCCAGGAGCACGCAGCGCAACTTGATCGATGTCGACATGGTCTTCCCCGCGGGATCGATAATGATCGCGCAAGATTCATCGTCAGGAGGCCGCAGTCAACAAAACACCTAGCAAAATCAATAGTTTATAATCAATCCAAAGTGGCGCCGCCGCCTTCAAATTATTCCAATGAAGAGCTTGCCGCTAAGCCGCTGCACGCACTTGCGAACGCAAACCGAGATGTGCGGACCGCGTTTTACAGTCGCGTGAAGGGAATCGGCGCTGTGGGAATCGCGCGGCGTCCGCGCCGCGCTTACGCGGCGCTGTCGGGATCTGGATTGTCGTTGGCGGAAGGCGGCGCGGTCTTCGCCGGCGCCTTGGCCACCGCCACCAGCGCCGGACGCAGCACGCGCTCGCCCAGCATGTAGCCGGCCTGGATCACCTGCGCGACATGACCGGGGGGCACGTCTGTGCTCTCCATTTCCAGCATCGCCTGCTGCAGATTCGGATCGAACTTCTCAGCCATCGGCGAGAATTTCTTCACGCCGTGCTTCGCCAGCATTTTCAGCAATTCGCGCTCGGTGAGTTCAACGCCTTCGACCAGCGCCTGCACTTTCGCGTCGCTCTGCTCGCGCAACTCGGGACCCATGGCGTCGAAAGCGCGCTGCATATTGTCGGCCACCGCCAGCACGTCGCGGGCAAAGCTGGCGTTGCCGTAGAGCCGGGCGTCGGAGACCTCGCGCTCGGTCCGTTTGCGCAGGTTCTCCATCTCGGCGAGCGTGCGCAGCAGCTTGTCCTTGTATTCGGCGGCTTCGCGCTTGGCCTCGGCCAGCGGATCGCGCGTCTCGGGCGCGGTCGGCGCCGGGTCGGCGCTGTTTTCCTCGGCGCGCGCATTTTCGGCCTGGCGGGCGGTCGGGTCCGTCATCGTCATTTCAATCCACGTCGTTGCGGTCGGATGCCCCGGATATCAGGGCTCTGAGCCGAAAAATCAAGTCATTCAGCCCGATAAGAGCTTGCTAACCAGGCGCGCGGTATAATCGACCATCGGGATGACCCGGGCATAATTGAGCCGGGTCGGCCCGATGACCCCGATCACGCCCAGAATACTGCCCTTGCTGTCGCGGTAGGGGGCGATGATGGTCGAGGAGCCGGACAGCGAAAACAGCTTGTTTTCCGAGCCGATGAAGATGCGCACACCTTCCGCGCGCTCGGCGCGGCCGAGCAGGTCGATCACCCCGCGCTTGGTTTCAAGCGCATCGAACAGCGAGCGCACGCGCTCGAGGTCTTCGAGGGCGTGCAGGTCCTCCAGCAGGTTAGCGTGACCGCGCACGATCAGCTGTCGCTCGTCGCTTTCGCCGCCCGACCAACTCGCCAGGCCTGCGGAAATGATTTTTTGCGTGAGCTGATCGAGTTCGGCCTTGCCCTGCGCCAGCGACGTTTCGATTTCGCTGTGCAGATCGGCCAGGGTCTTGCCGTGGATGTGGGCGTTGAGGAAATTGCCGGCTTCGATCAAAGCCGAGGTCGGCAGGTCGGTCGGCACATTGAGCACGCGGTTTTCCACCTGACCGTCCTCGGCCACCAGCACGGCGAGCGCGCGTTCCGGCTCCAACCGCACGAATTCGATATGTTTGAGCCGTACGTTGCTCTTGGCGGTGAGCACCACGCCGGCCGAACGCGTCAAGCCCGACAAAGTCTGCGAAGCTTCGGTAAGAATACTTTCCAGCGACTTGTTGCCGCCGGCGCCCGCCACCTGCGCCTCGATCGAATGGCGATCCGATTCGGTCACGTCGCCGATCTGCATCAGCGCGTCGACGAAGAAACGCAGACCCAATTCAGTCGGCAGCCGGCCGGCGGACGTATGCGGGGCATAGATCAGGCCGAGTTGCTCGAGGTCCGACATCACGTTGCGCACGGAGGCCGGTGACAGCGTGATCGGTAGAATACGTGACAGATTGCGCGAGCCGACCGGCTCGCCGGTGGCGAGATAGCTCTCGACGATCTGGCGGAAAATCTCGCGCGAGCGCTCGTTGAGCGCCGCCAGGCCCACCTGGCTCGAGCCGATCGGGATGTCGTGCGACGCCACCCTCATAACTCCTTCAATTGTCCCGAGAATTGATCATTTCGATGTATTTGTTCAAGCCGGCCTTGTGGGTCCTGAGCCATAATGGCAGTTTTCGTCCCGTCACCGTATATATTCATATATTCGGTGGCTGCCCCGGCGCTGGAAACGATGTCGTTATGATCGGCTGGTTAACTGGCAAACGGCGGTGGCGCGCAGCAATTCTTCTTGTCGCGCTATACACGCTGTGCCTGGCGACGCCGACCGCCGTCTTGGCCATCAATCTGGTCGCTGTGCCGGCGCCCTGTCTAGCGGACCATCATCACGGGATCGGCGCGGCTCACATCCATCAGCACGAAGCGAACAATCAGCATACCGATCCCGGTAATAGCCACCATCGCGGGCAGGCCGCAAAGTGTTGCGGTCTTTTTTTCGTGACCGCCATAGTTCCCACTTTGGATTTCGTCACCACCCAGCATCCTTCCGTTTCGCGCCTGCCGGCTGTCTTCGCCAAGAGTCTGCACGGACGCGGTTCCGACCGCATCGATCGGCCCCCCAGATCCTAACCGTCGCTTCGAGCTGAGGCGCGACCGCGGCCTGATGGCCGCGCGCGCTCGTCATCAATCGACGGATGAGGATCACCATGTCCGACTTATGCCGGCCGCGGCGTCCCGCCGCTACCCGGCGATCGATCTGGCGGCAATTCCAATTCAGCGCCGTGCTGCTGACTGCGGGTGCGCTTACAGCCTGCACGACCTTTTCGCCTGACGGCGGGATGGACGTGACGGCCGATATTGCCAAGCGGGCGCTTCACAAGGATGCGGTTGCGATCCGCAGCGAGGAGGATGCGGCCGCGGCCAGCGCGCGGGTGCACCGGCTCCTTACACGTCCCTTGACAGCGGATTCGGCGGTGCAGATCGCCCTGCTCAACAACCGCGGTCTTCAAGCAGCCTATAACGAGCTCGGCATTGCCGAAGCCGTCAGTATTCGGCAATCCCTGCCGCCGAACCCTTCGATTTCGATCGCACGAATATCGGGTTCGGTTGAAAGCGAATTAGAACAGCAAATCGTCGGCAGCATTCTTGCGCTCGTCACCTTGCCGACGCGACGAGAGATCGCCGCCGAACGGTTTCGCAAAGCCCAGCTGATTGCGGCGCTTGAGACATTGCGCGTCGCGGCCGACGCTCGCCGAAATTTCTATCGCGCGGCCGCAGCGCACGAACTGGTCGGCTTTCTCACGCATGCAGACGCTGCCGCCGCGACATCGGCGGAGCTCGCTAAACGGCTCGGCGAAACCGGCGCCATGAACAAACTCGACCAAGCGCGCGACCAGGCCTTCCATGCCGAAGTCGCGACTCAAGCGATGCGCGCGCGTCAGCGTGCGGCGGCCGAACGGGAGCAGATGATCCGGTCGCTCGGCCTAACGGGCGACGAGCTGAATTTCGTGCTTCCGAATGCGCTTCCGGCACTGCCGCAGCGCTTGCGCGCATTGCGGGCCGTCGAGCAAGAGGCCCTCAACCGCCGCATCGATCTGCAAATTTCGCGCAGCGAGCTCGAAGTACTGGCGAAGTCCTATGGGCTGACGCAAACGACCCGCTTTATCAACGTGATGGAAGCCGGTTACGTCTACAAGTTGACCCAAAACAAAGATACCGGCGAGCACATTCGTGATCGCGGTTTCACGACCACGTTCGAGGTGCCGCTTTTCGACTTCGGTGAAACGCGGCTGCGCGAGGCCGAACAGACTTACATGCAGGCCGTCAACCGGCTGGCGCAGAAGGCTATCAACGCGCGTTCAGAAGCGCGCGAAGCCTATACCGCCTATCGCTCAAGCTTCGACATCGCCGTTCGCTACCAGCGCGACGTGCTGCCGCTGCGCAAGACCATCTCGGACGAAATGATGCTCCGCTACGGCGCCATGCAGCTCGATGTGTTCTCGCTGCTGAACGACGCTCGCCAGCGGATCGCGGCCAATGTCGCTGCCGCCGAAGCGCGACGCGATTTCTGGATCTCCAGTGTTGACTTGTCGGCAGCGATGATCGGCGGCAGCACAGCAAGCGGCGTTGAAATGTTGAGCGCGACAATGCCCACGGTAGAAAGCGCCACCGGCCATTGAATTTGATGAGGATGAACACAATGATCTCACGACGCAGTTTAATTGGTACCTCGGCGGTGCTCTTGGGAGCCACCGCTGTCAGCGGCCGTATTCAGGCTGCCGGCATCCCCGAGGCGATCATCTCCGCTTCGCCGGCCATGCAGCCACCGCTCGTTCCGTCGAGCGGGCCTGACTACCAACCGGTCGTGACCCTCAACGGCTGGACGCTGCCGTGGCGCATGAATGGCGACTGGAAGGAATTCCATCTGGTCGCCGAGCCGGTGCGGCGGGAAATGGCGCCGGGCATGACGGCGCGCCTGTGGGGCTACAACGGCCAGTCGCCGGGGCCGACCATCGAATGCGTCGAGGGCGACAAGGTCCGCATCTTCGTCACCAACAAGCTGCCCGAGCACACCACCGTGCATTGGCACGGCATGCTGGTGCCGAACGGCATGGACGGCGTCGGCGGCCTCACGCAGCCGCAGATTAAGTCCGGGCAGACCTTCGTCTACGAGTTCGCGATCAAGAAAAGCGGCACCTTCATGTACCACCCGCACGCCGACGAAATGGTGCAGATGGCGATGGGCATGATGGGATCTTTCGTCGTGCATCCGCGCGATCCCAAGCTGCACCGGGTCGATCGCGACTTTGTTTTCCTCATGAGCACCTACGATATCGATCCGGGCAGTTCTCTGCCCAAAGTCATGACCATGACCGACTTCAACCTATGGACCTGGAACAGCCGCGTCTTCCCCGGCATCGACCATTTGGTGGCGCGGCGCGGCGATCGCGTGCGCGTGCGCATCGGCAATCTCACCATGACCAACCATCCGATCCATATGCATGGCCCGCACTTCGAAGTGACCTGCACCGACGGCGGTTGGATTCCGGAAGGCGCGCGTTGGCCGGAAGTGACCACCGACGTGCCGGTCGGCGCCATGCGCGCTTTTGAATTCGCCGCCGAGGAGCCGGGCGATTGGGCGATCCACTGCCACAAATCACACCACACGATGAACGCCATGGGCCATGACTTGAAAACATTCATTGGTGTCGCACAACGCGATCTCACCAAGTCGATCCGCAAACTGGTGCCCGACTACATGGCGATGGGCTCGGCCGGCATGGCGGAGATGGGCTCGATGGAAATGCCGATGCCGGACAACACGCTGCCGATGATGACCGGCTTCGGTCAATTCGGCCCGATCGAAATGGGCGGCATGTTCTCGGTGGTGAAGGTGCGCGAGGGTCTCGAGCGCAACAATTACAAGGACCCGGGCTGGTACCAGCATCCGGCCGGCACTGTCGCGCGCGAGTTTAACGACGGCGTTCCGGCGGCGCCGGAGCGCCGGAGCGCCGCGCCGGGACGCGGCGACATCGAGCTTGCCGTCATCAAACCGGGACGCCGTAACCGCAACACCGCACCACACTGAATAGGAGCAGAATTCATGCGAGCAATTCTAGCCGCCGCCGCCGTCGCATTCTTGCTGGGCCCGATCGGGCTCACCGACGCCGGCGCGCACGACGCACATTTTTCAGCCGGCGTACCGGGCGATCCGAAGAAGCCGGCGCGAACCGTCAAAGTGATCATGCACGAGGACGGCAAGAAGATGCTGTTCGAGCCAGCGCAGATCGCCGTGCGCAAGGGTGAGCAAATCCGCTTCGTTCTGCAAAACGACGGAACGGAAAGCCACGAATTCGTGCTGGCGACCGTTGAAGAAAATCACAAGCACGGCGAGCTCATGAAAAAATATCCAAAAATGGAGCACGCAGACCCCAACGCGCGGCGGCTCACGCCGTACACCGACGGTGAAATTCTCTGGAAATTCACCAAGAAAGGTTCGTTCGAATTCGCCTGCTTGATTCCCGGCCATTACGAAGCCGGCATGCATGGCGTGGTCACCGTCAAATAAATGACCTTCTCAACCGCAAAGGAGACGACGATGCGAAAAATTGCTCAGCTGCTGCTGATGGCCACGCTTGCCATATCGGGCGTGACATTCTCGGGGCCCGTTCGAGCTCAATCGGCGCTGACCGACGGGCTTGTAACCAAGATCGACGCTTCGGCAAACAAGATCACCATCAAGCATGGCCCCATGAAGAAGTTCGGCATGGATGACGGCATGACCATGGTCTATGCGGTCAAGGACCCCGCTCTCCTGACCACGGTCAAGTCAGGCGACAAAATCAAATTCGACGCCGAAAACGTTAACGGTCAGTTCATCGTGACAAAGATCCAGACCGCGAAGTGACACGGGCCCTTGCCGTGGCAGGCGTCGCTTCGTAAAAGCTCCGAACCGAATACGAACGTCAGGTTCGCAGCGAAAAAGGGCGCCCGATGCGGCCGAGCCGCCGACAAATCGACGAGTTGCGCCCGGTCTCGCTCGAGCGCGGCGTGGTCAAATACGCCGAAGGCTCCTGTTTCGTGAAATTCGGCGACACCCATGTGCTGGTCACCGCCAGCCTGGAAGAGCGGCTGCCGCCCTGGCTCAAGGGGCAGGGACGCGGCTGGGTCACCGCCGAATACGGCATGCTGCCGCGCGCCACTTCCGAGAGAACGCGCCGCGAGGCCTCGGCCGGCAAGCAAGGCGGACGAACCGTCGAGATCCAGCGGCTGATCGGCCGTTCGCTGCGTTCGGTCGTCGATCTGCAGGCACTGGGCGAGCGGCAGATCACCATCGACTGCGACGTCATTCAGGCCGACGGTGGCACGCGCACCGCCTCCATCACGGCGGCTTGGGTGGCGCTGTCGGATTGTCTTGCTTGGATGAAGGCGCGCGAGATGCTCAAGGCACAGGTGTTGCGCGATCACATCGCCGCGGTGTCCTGCGGCGTTTACAACGGCACAGCGGTGCTCGATCTCGACTATGCCGAGGATTCGGAAGCCGACACCGACGCCAATTTTGTCATGACCGGCTCGGGCAACATCGTCGAAGTGCAAGCCACCGCAGAGAAGACGCCGTTCAGCGAAGACCAGTTCCTGGCGCTCTTGGCGCTGGCGCGCAAAGGCATCGAGAAGCTGGTGAACCTGCAAAAGCTGGCGGTGGCTTAGCTCCCTTCATCCCTACCCTGAAAGGGGAGGGTCGATCGCGCGCAAGCGCGATCGGGGTGGGGTCAATAACAGCCCGCACGAACCCCCACCCGACCGCTCGCTAACGCTCGCGGCCACCCTCCCCCGCAAGCGGGGGCGGGATAAGGAAACAAATGCCTAGAAAACTCACCGGCCCCGTCGTCATCGCCACCCACAATCCGGGCAAGCTCCAGGAAATGCGCGAGCTGCTGGCGCCCTACGGCATCGCCGCGCAATCGGCCGGTGAACTCGACCTTGCCGAGCCGCAGGAGACCGGCGCGAGCTTCGCCGAAAACGCGCGCATCAAAGCTGCGGCCGCGGCCAAGGCGACCGGACGCGCGGCCTTTGCCGACAACTCCGGGCTGGTGGTCGATGCGCTCGGCGGCGAGCCCGGCATTCATTCGGCGCGCTGGGCCGGGCCGCAGAAAGATTTCGCCGCCGCGATGTCCCGCATCAACGACTTGCTGAACGAGCGCGGCGCCAAAACGCCAGACCGGTGCCGCGCGCATTTCGTCGCCGCACTTTGCCTCGCCTGGCCCGACGGTCACACGGAAGAATTCGAGGGCCGCGTCGATGGCGTCGCGGTATGGCCGCCGCGGGGCGAGAGAGGCTTCGGTTACGATCCGCTGTTTTTGCCCGACGGATCGAAGCGCACCTTCGGCGAGATGGACGCCGTCGAAAAACACGGACTGCCGCCGCAAGGCAAAGGCCTGTCGCATCGCGCGCGTGCCTTCGTCAAATTGGCGCAAGCCTGCCTGAAGTAGCGCGCGTGAACCTCATCAGTCATTCCGGGGCGCGAGCGCAGCGAGCGAACCCGAAATCCAGAGCAACTTACTCATGCTTAGCCCGGGTCCGGCGCCAACGCGCCGTCCCGGAATGACGATAGGGTTTGCAGTCCCGCGTGATCGTTACAATTTTAATCAACTCTCTTGCGCTAAAGTGCTTTCACTCTGGCCAGACGCGCAACGTGCCCTATACTGTTAACATGTCATTAACCACACCTTCGCCTTTTGCCGTCTACGTGCACTGGCCGTTCTGCCTGTCGAAGTGCCCGTATTGCGACTTCAACAGCCACGTTCGGCACGGCGGCGTCGACGAAACTCGCTTCGTGCGCGCCATCGAATCGGAAATCGCCGCCACCGCCGCGCGCGTACCGGGCCGTACCGTATCGAGCATTTTCTTCGGCGGCGGCACGCCCTCGCTGATGCAGCCCGCGTCGGTGCAAGCGATCCTCGACAGCATCGGCAAACATTGGAGCGTCGCGCCCGAGGTCGAGGTCACGCTCGAAGCCAATCCGACCAGCGTCGAAGCCACGCGTTTTCGTGGCTACCGCGCGGCCGGCGTCAATCGCGTCTCGCTCGGCGTGCAGGCGCTTGACGACGCCGCGCTCAAGGAGCTGGGCCGCACGCACACGGCGCAAGAGGCGCTCGACGCGGTCAAGATCGCGCGCACGAATTTCGAACGCTATTCGTTCGATCTCATCTATGCGCGTCCGCGGCAGACGCTCGAGGGCTGGGCGGCCGAGCTCAAGCGCGCGATCGCGGAAGCCGCCGAACATCTTTCGCTTTATCAATTGACCATCGAGCCCGACACGCCGTTCTTCGCGCTGCATAAAGCCGGCAAGCTTAACGTGCCCGACGAGGATTTGGCGCGCGATCTCTACGACCTCACGCAATCGATCTGCAACGAAGCCGGCCTGCCGGCCTATGAAGTGTCCAATCACGCACGATCAGGCGCCGAGTGCCGGCACAATCTCGTTTACTGGCGCGGCCACGATTATGCCGGCGTCGGGCCGGGCGCGCACGGCCGGCTCCGCATCGACGGCTATCGTTATGCGACCGAAACCGAGAAGCGGCCGGAAGCCTGGCTCGCGCGCGTGGAAACAAAGGGCAACGGTCTGATCGTCGACGAAAAGCTGACGCCGTCCGAAACCGCGGATGAATTCCTGCTGATGGGATTGCGGCTCGCCGAAGGAATCGAACCTGAACGTTTCACGGCGCTTTCCGGCCGCACGCTCGATCCCTCACGCATTTCATTCTTGCGCGACAACGGCGCGGTGGAGACGACGGCGAGCGGACGGCTTCGCGTCACGCCGTCAGGTTTTCCGTTGCTCGACGCGGTGGTCGCTGATCTCGCGGCTTAATCCAATTTGTCATTCCGGCCGAGCGGCGAAGCTGCGAAAGCCGGAATCCAGACGCGTAATCTGACGGTGTTCCTGGATTCCGGGTTCGCGGACCGAGGCCCGCGCCCCGGAACGACAAATGAAGGGATTATGTCCCCGGCTGGAACGCGCGCGGCGCCGGGCTCACCACCTGCGGACCCGACGGCTCGACCCGCAACACCGCAAGGCCACGCTCATTGGTGCCGTTGGGCCTGAAGCGGAAAATCCCGTCGATGCCGGCAAAGCCGGACGCGTTGGTCAGTATCTGCTCGGAGAAACGCAGCGGCCCTTGCGTCTTCACCAGCGCCGCCACCAGCGCCACCGCGTCGTAGGACAGCGTCGCGGTGCGCACCGGATCGCGGCCGAAGCGGGCACGGTAGCGCACCGAGAAATTGCGGAAGCCGGTCGTTTCCGGCGCGGCGTAGACGCCGCCGCGCAACAGCGGCGTCGAGAAGATGCGCGGGTCGTCCCACAATCCGGTGCCGAGCAACAACACGCGCCTGAGATTGACGTGATCGGCCGCCAGCCGCGACACCACTTGCGGCACCGCGTCGGCACCGTCGGGAATGAAAATGCTGTCGGCGCGGTTCGCCGCCTGCGCCACACGGTGGATCGGCTCGGCGAGCTTTCCGGGATCGAGCGGATATTTCTCCAGCGCGACGACGCGGCCACCGCGGCGGGCGACGTCTTGCTGGAAGGCGGCTTCCACCACCGCGCCATAGGCGTTGTCCGGCATCAGCGCCGCGAACGAGCGCTTGCCGTTGACGGCGGCGTAATCGATAATTCGCCTGACGTCCGATTCCGGCAGGAAGCTGAGCAGGTAGACGCCGTTTGAGGCGACGCTGGCGTCGGTCGAAAAGGCGATCACCGGAATGCCGCGCTGGCGCGCGACCGCGCCGACCGCGCGCACCGACTGGGCGAACAAGGGCCCAATGATGATTTCCGCGCCTTCGGCAATCGCCTGTTGGGCTCCGGCCTGGGCGCCCTGCGGCGTTCCGCCGTCGTCCTTGACCAGCAGCTGGATGTTGGGATTCTTGAATTCGTCGAGCGCGAGTTCCGCGGCATCCTTCATCGACTGCGCGGCAACGCCGGCATTGCCTTGCGCCGACAGCGGCAGGATCAGCCCGACGCGGACCTGGCCGGTGCCAACTGTTGCGGCGGGCCCCGGCGCCGCCGTGGTCGGCGGCGGCTCCCCACCGCCCAATTGATTGAAGGTGCCGGCGCAGGCCGAGAGCGCGATAGCCGCCGCAGCAAGGCAAAGCGTCCGCCGCGTGCGGCTCATGCCGCGCGCCAACGCTTTCCCCTCAATTCGCGGCATTCGCAACATGGCCGCTCCCCACCAACAATTCTGTCGTGAGTCGTATACTTAAACGTCATTTTGCCGCGTGAAAAGCTAAGGCGATGACAAAAAAGGGAATTTGCTGGCGATGACGCAATCTTTGCCGGCGTCTAGAGTGCGGGCATGTCCAAGGACAGGAAAGCGACCGAGGGAGGCCATGCGCGCCGCTATTCAGTGGCGGGCGTCGGCATCGAGGCCCCGAAACCGGCTCCCGGGCTCTATTTGGTGGCAACGCCCATCGGCAACCTCGGCGATATCGGCTTGCGCGCGCTCGAATTGCTCGCCGGCGCCGATTGCATCGCCTGCGAAGACACGCGCGTCACCCGCAAACTCACCGAACGCTACGGCATCGCGACGCCGCTCACCCCCTATCACGAGCACAATGCGGCCGAGGCGCGGCCGAAGCTGCTGGCCCGGCTCAGCGACGGACAAGCGGTCGCACTGGTATCGGATGCCGGGACGCCGCTGATTTCCGATCCCGGCTATCGGCTGGTGCGGGCGGCACACGAAGCTGGCCATCCGGTCACCGCGCTGCCGGGCGCCTCCGCGGTGCTGGCGGCGCTCAGCGTCGCCGGCCTGCCGACCGACCGCTTTTTCTTCGAAGGCTTCCTGCCGCCGAAGCAGGCGGCGCGGCAAAAGCGCATCGCCGCGCTCGCCAACATTCCGGCAACGCTAGTGTTGTTCGAAAGCGGACCGCGGCTTGCGTCAGCGCTCGCCGATCTCGCCGCCGGCTTGGGTGCGCGGGCCGCGTCGGTCTGCCGCGAGCTGACCAAGCTGCATGAAGAAATCCGCCGCGGCGATCTTGCAAGCCTTGCGCGCGACTACGCCGCTGGCGCCGAGACACGCGGCGAGATCGTCATCGTGGTGGCGCCGCCGATCGAGCAGGAGGTCGCGCAATCCGATCTCGACGATATGTTGCGCCACGCGCTTGCACGCGTCTCCGTCAAGGATGCGGTAGGCGAAGTGGCGCTCGCCAGCGGGCGCTCGCGCCGCGAGGTCTATCAGCGCGCGCTCGCTCTGAGCAAGGATGCGGACGAATGACGCGCGATGAGAAAAGACGCGTGTCGCCCAAACCCGCGCCGGTCGGCAAGCGGCCGCCGCGGCCGGAGCGGCAGGCGGCGTTTCGGCTCGGCATTTCCGCCGAAAGCCGCGCCGCCGCCTGGCTCATCGCCCACGGCTATCGCATCCTGGCGCGGCGCTGGAAAAGTCCGCTCGGCGAGATCGACATCATCGCGGCACGCCGGCATCTGTTGATTTTTGTCGAGGTCAAGGCGCGCGCCGAACTTGATAACGCCGCCGAAATCGGTGACCGAACAACAGCGCCGCCGCATCGCCGCAGCGGCGGAGGCTTGGCTTGCCGCCTTTCCGCAACCAAACATACGAGACATGCGCTTCGATGCCATCCTGGTGGCGCCGGGCAAGCTGCCGCGCCATATCCAGAGAGCATTCGAGACAACCTGACGCTTGGATGCGGGGCGGCGATAAATATGCTACCGGGCTCACTCCCTTGAACCTTGCCGAAAGCCGATCATGAGCCTGAACGTCGCGGTGCAGATGGATCCGATCGAACGGATCAACATCAAGGGCGATTCCACCTTCGCGCTGCTGTTGGAAGCGCAAAAACGCGGCCATAAGCTTTCTTATTACACGCCCGACCGGCTGGCTCTGCTCGACGGCCAGGTGTTCTCAACGGTGTCCGCGCTCAGCGTGCGCGATAAGGCGGGCGATTTTTTCACGCTCGGCGAGCCGCGCCGCGTTGCGCTTCCCGAATTCGATGTCGTGCTGCTGCGGCAGGACCCGCCCTTCGATCTTGCTTACGTCACCTCGACGCATCTGCTCGAGCGCATTCATCCGAAGACCTTGGTGATCAACGATCCGGCCAGCGTGCGCAACGCGCCGGAAAAAATCTTCGTGATGGAATTCCCCGAACTGATGCCGCCGACGCTGATCACCCGCGACCTCGCCGAGATCAAGGCGTTCCGCAAAAAGCACGGCGACATTGTGATGAAGCCGCTCTATGGCCACGGCGGCGGCGCCGTGTTCCGCTTGACGCACGACGACCTCAATTTCGGCTCGCTCTACGATCTGTTCGCGGTGACTTTCCGCGAGCAATGGGTGGTGCAGGCCTTTCTGCCCAACATCAGACACGGCGACAAGCGCATCATTCTGGTCGACGGCGACTATGCTGGCGCGGTCAACCGCATTCCGGCGGCCGACGATTTGCGCTCCAACATGGTGCGCGGCGGCGCGCCGGCGGCAACCGAACTGACGGCGAAAGAAAAGGCAATTTGCGAGACGCTCGGGCCGCATTTGCGCCAGCGCGGGCTGCTGTTCGTCGGCATCGACGTGATCGACGGCTATCTCACCGAGATCAATGTGACCTCGCCGACCGGCATCCGCGCAGTGAAGAACGTCGGTGGCGCCGACATCTCGGCGCTGATCTGGGACAAGATCGAGGCGAAGCGGCGCGGTTGACTATCGCGCGGGCGTCTTCTTCGCGCGCTTGAGCCGCGCAATGGCGGCACGGATCGGCGCATAAGGACCATATTTGTGCTGCGCTTCGCTGAATTTGTCGGCATAGGGTCCGTAGGGCGCATCGATCGGCTTCAGCAGCAAATTCGGAAAGTCATGCTCCAGCCCGGTCTTCCGCGGTCGCGGCTGCGAGACCACATAGGCCGCCACATCCCAGGCATCGCCCACGCTCAGCTGCGGATCGAGATAGTCGGTGCCGTGCGGCATGTTGAAGTGAACGAAGTTGGCGAAATTCATGAGCCGCGCCATGCCGGCGCCGTCGTTGTAACTGTCGTTGCCCCAGAGCGGTGGCACCATATAGCCGAGAGCGGACGACGGGATGCTGTTGCGGATGCCCGAGCCGTCGGTGTTGTGGCAAGCCACGCAGGCGCGCGCATAGATTGCCTTTCCACGTTTCGGATCGGCGGCACGCTTGAGCTCGCGCATATGGCCCGTGCCGAGCCCTGGCAATCGCTGTCTGGGCGCGACGCCGGTGCTGAGGAACTTGATATAGGCGACCAATGCCTGCATCTCCGGCGCGTCAACCGGTATCACGCGGCCGTTCATGCTGCGCGTCATGCAGGAGTTGATGCGATCCTCTATGCTGATGTCACCCCCGGAACGGGCGCTGTATTGGGGGAAATCGCCGAACAGTCCGAACAACGGCAGTCCGAATTTCTTGGTGCCGGCCTGTAAATGACAGTTGGTACAGGCAAGATTATTGCCGGCGAAACGCTTGGCCGCTTCGGGCACATTCGGTCCGACATGGGCATAGGTCGCGGTGACGAGATCGCGGCCTTCGCGAACCTGCATGCCATGCGCATCGCGCGGCAGCGCGCCCATCTCCGGCACGGTCCACAACGGCTTGGTCTGCGCGCCAACCTCAAGCGACGGAGCCAACACTGCGGCCAGAGCGGCAAACGCAACGGCGGATGCACCTCGCGCCATCCGGTATTTCACGAATATTGCCTCCCGGGTCGCGGATAAAGTCCACGACGAACTAAGCGTGAATTATGCGTGAGGCAACGCCCAAAGGCCAGATCGCCATCCTTGTCGGCGTCGTTCCACATCCGCTAGGCTTCGAAACCTCAGGTCCGGCTCCCATGAGCATCCAACTCACCATCGCCACCACCGATTACGACCACTTCCGCGATTTCCGCCTCGGCCTTGTGCGCGCGGAAGGCATCGAGGCCAATTGGCTCACGCTCGGCCATCACGAAATCTTTTCGCGCTTCACCTTCAACCGCGAATGGGACGTCTCCGAATTGTCCTTCGCCAAGTTCGCGGCGCAGGTCACGCGCGAGAATTCCGACATCATCGGCCTGCCGGTCTATGCCTCACGGCTGTTTCGCTTCTCGTCTTTCTATGTGAACAAGAGCAAGGGCATCAAAACGGCGGCAGACCTACGCGGCAAACGCATCGGCGTGCCGGAATGGGCGCACACCGCTGCGGTCTATATGCGCGGCTGGCTGGCGCACGAGGCGGGCGTTGCACTAGCCAACATCGACTGGGTGCAGGCCGGCACCAATGAGGCCGGTCGTATCGAGAAGGTGGAATTGACCCTGCCCAAGGGCGTCAAGGTCACCAGCGCCCCGGACAAGACGCTCAGCGCCATGATCGCGTCGGGCGAACTCGATTGCGTCATCATCGCACGGCCGCCCAACTCGTTCCGCGAAGGTCATCCCGACGTCGTGCGCCTGTTCCCCGATTTCGAAGCGATGGAGCAGCGCTATTACGAAGAGACGCGCGTCTACCCGATCATGCATGTGATCGCTTTGCGCAAGGCCATCCTCGAAGGCCAGCCATGGGTGGCGCGCAATCTCTTGAACGCCTTCGAGGAATCCAAGCGCCGCAGCCTGGAGCGCATCCTCGATCCGGCGGTGTCGCGTTATCCGGTGCCGTGGCTCGCCAACTATGCGGCCCGCATGCGCGCGCTGTTCGGCGGCGACCTGTTTCCCTACGGCATCGAAGCCAACCGGCCGACGCTTGCGCTGTTCCTGCGCTATGCGCACGAACAGGGCATCGCGCATAGGCTCGTTGCGCCGGAGCACATCTTCCCCGCCGGCATCATGGCCTCGGTGAAAGTCTAGCGCATGATCCCGAAAAGCATGTCCTCGACCCCGATCGGGGATGGGAACCGGTTTTCGGATAAGATCATGCGCACACGAAAATCTACTTCCCCGCCCGCATTGCCGCCGCGTCGCGAATGTCAGGCGCGGTGATCTTGCCGAGATCGATCGGCTTCTTCAGATTACCGGCCTTGATCAACTCGTCTTCCATCCATTTCAGCTTGTCGAGCGGCAGCGGAACCGCCGCATCGATCGCCGCGTGCTTGAGCGTGTCGTCATAGGCGAAAGCCGGGCGCGGATCGTCGGGCTTGTCGTGGATCGCCGCGCGCGTCACCGCGATCGTCTCGTCGCGATGCGTGACGGCGTAGTGCAACGCGTCCATTTCCGCCGCCACAAAATTGATCGCGTCCTCGCGCCGCGCCGAAATCGTCTTGCCGGTCATGGTCAGGCACAGCCGCACATAATTCGGCAGCACGTCGCGGCCGCGCACCAGCATGCGGATATTCTTGGGCGCCACCGCCATGAATTCGGAGGCGACGATGCCGGCATCGGCGACGCCGGCGACCACCGCCTTGTAGCGATCGAGATCGCCGCCAAGATTGGCGACCTTCACTTCGCTCGCCGGCACCTTGTCCTTTTCCAGCATCGCCTTGAACAGCAGATTGGGCAGCGAACCGGGCGCGGCCACCGCCACGGTCTTGCCCTTGAGGTCGGCGATCTTGTCGATGCCGGCGCGCACCATCAGCCCGTGCGGCACGCCCGGCCAGTCGCAGCCGACGATTTTGATGTCGGCGCCGCGGGATCCTGCGAGGATGCTGGCGCCGGGCGAGGACTCGACACTGTCGACCGCGCCGGACAGCAGCGCCTTGTGCGCCAGCGCGCCGTTTTTCATCGGCACGATTGTGAGTTTGAGCCCGTGCTTGGCGGCAAAATCGCGCTGCCCCACCATCAGCATGAAGCCGGCGTCACCCTTGGGCTCGATCACGCCGTGCTTCCAGGGCTTGAGCTCCTGCGCACTGCCCGGCGGGGCGAGTGCCATCAAAAAAGCCGCCAAGACAAAGGCCAGACCTGCCCGCTTGTCCATCGCACCCTCCCGGTCGCTCGCCCCGTTGTGATGATCAGCGGCTTTGCATGCGATATCAATGCGTCGTGCTTTGCCGAATCTTGTTCACTGGATGTTCTTGCACAACCCCAGCCAGAGATGTTAGGTAAACAGTCCTGGTGGGCGGAACTGCCCGAGTAACCCAACGTTAGTAAGAGTAACGTAGTTCAGAGAGTTAGAGAGGGAGCCATGAGCCAGCAAGACAAAACTAAGCTGTCGCTCGAAAGCTCTGAAGGCCGGCGACGCAAGCACGTTGCGAAGGCCCTAAAGAAGCCCGAGATAAAGAAGGCTCTCTACCGAGATCAGCGCGTCAAGCCCGACGACGAAAAATCTCGGCATGTTGCCTAGCTCTTATCTTTAGAGGGTTTCTGCCGCGTCATTGCATCAATGACGCGGTCGAAAGTGTCGCTAGATTCATCAGCGCCAAGTTTCCGAGCGGCTTCCTTAAATCGCTCGGATTGTTTCGTGAGATCGACGGCGTTGCGCTCGACCTTGCCGACATCAAGGGTCAGGAGAGCGCCAAGCGCGCGCTCGAAGTCGCCGCCGCCGGCGGCCATAACTTGCTGATGGTCGGCCCGCCCGGCGCCGGCAAGTCGATGCTGGCGGCGCGGCTGCCGACAATTCTGCCGCCGCTGTTACCGGCCGAATTGCTCGAAGTTTCGATGATCGCCTCCGTCGCCGGCGAGATCCAAGGCGGTGCACTCACCAACAAGCGGCCGTTCCGTTCGCCGCATCATTCCGCCTCCATGCCGGCGCTGGTCGGCGGCGGCCTGCGTGCCAGGCCCGGCGAGATTTCGCTCAGCCATAACGGCGTTTTGTTTCTCGACGAGATGCCGGAATTCTCCGCTCAGGTGCTCGACTCGCTGCGCCAGCCGCTGGAGACCGGCGAGGTCGCCATCGCCCGCGCTAATCATCGCATCACCTATCCGGCGCGTTTCATGTTGGTCGCCGCCATGAATCCTTGCCGCTGCGGCCGCGCCTCCGATCCCGGCTTTGCCTGCAAGCGCGGGCCCAATGCGCGTTGCGCGGCCGAATATCAGAGCCGGCTGTCGGGCCCGCTGCTCGACCGCATCGACCTGCACATCGAGGTGCCGGCGGTGACCGCCGCCGACCTGATCTCGCCGCCGCCGTCGGAAGGCTCGCGCGAGGTCGCCGCCCGCGTCGCGCGCGCCCGCGACATCCAGGCCGAACGCTACGCCGCGCTTAATCTGCCGAACGTGCGTTGCAATGCGCAGGCGTCGGGCCCCGTGCTGGAAGAGGTCGCCCGCGCCGACGGCACCGGGCTCGCTTTGCTGCGCGACGCCGCCGCCTCGATGCATTTATCGGCGCGCGGCTATCACCGCGTGCTGCGCGTTGCCCGCACCCTCGCCGATCTCGACGGCGCGGAGAAAGTCGGCCGCGTGCATCTGGCGGAGGCTTTGTCTTACCGCGCGCTTGCCGACGACGTGCGCCGCGCGGCGTGAGACGCCGCAAAACTCCCGCACCAAAGCCCGTTTAACGCTTCCTTCACCATGTTCGCGCGCTTCGGCCATCTATTTGCGCCAGGGAAGAAAAACGCAACGCTCCGCACCCTAAATAGGTGCCGAGCAAAAGCGCCGCATGCAGACATCCGATCCCATCACGCAGACCGTCCGCACCCGCAACCGAAAAGCCCTGGTGCTGTTCGGCCGCGCCGCCTTCACCACGCTGTCGATCTTTTCCGCCGGCCTCGGTTTCATGACCGGCGTGCGCATGCAGAGCACCACTTACGATCCCGCCGCCTATGCCACCGGTGCCGCCGCTCTTTGCTGCGCCGCCTTCGCAGTGGTCGCGCTGCTGCTGATGCGCCGGCGCGTGCTGAAGGAAAAGTTACGCTTGCTGCAAGCGCGCTTCGAGAAAATGTCCGACAGCAATTGGGAACTGCGCGAAGCGGAAGAGCGCGCGCGCAGCCTGCTGGAGGCGCAAGGCGACGTGATCGTGCGCCGCGACGCCGGCGGCTGCGTCACCTACGCCAATGACGCCTTCTGCGCGCTCGCCGGCCAAAGCCACGAGCAGCTGATCGGCGCGGTCTTCGCGCTGCCGGTGCTGCTAAGCGGCGAGACAACGGTGCTTGTCGACGGCACCCGCATGCACGACCAGAAGATCGCCTGGGGGCCGAGCGCACGCTGGATTGCCTGGCGCGAGGTCCCGGTGCGCGGCGTCACCGGCAGCGAGATCCAGAGTGTCGGCCGCGACGTCACCGACCGGGTCGAGGCCGAGCACGCACTGAGCTTGGCGCGCGACCAGGCGGAAACCGCCAACCGCGCCAAGTCGCGCTTCCTCGCCATGGTCAGCCATGAAATCCGCACGCCGCTCAACGGCATGCTCGGCATGGCCGACCTGCTGCTCGACACACCGCTGAGCCCCGAGCAAGTGACCTATGCTAAAGCGGCGAAGACTTCCGGTGAGACGCTATTGTCGTTGATCGAGGAGATATTGGATTTCTCCAAGATCGAAGCCGGCAGGCTCGATCTGGAGGCAAGGCCGTTTGTGCTCACCGCGCTGGTCGAGGAAGCCGCCGAACTGTTGGCGCCGCGCGCGCAGGCCAAGGGCATCGAGATCGCCTCTTTCGTGGACGAGCGTCTGCCCGAACAGATCGTCGGCGATGCCGCGCGCTTGCGCCAAGTGCTGCTCAACCTCGCCGGCAACGCCATCAAATTCACCGAACGCGGCGGCGTGGCCGTGTCCGTGGAGCCCGGCGAGCGCGCAGGCGACATCCTCTTTTCGGTGCGCGATACCGGGATTGGCTTGAAGGCGGAAGACCGCGAGCGCGTCTTCCTCGACTTCGAACAGGCCGACGGCTCCTCCACCCGCAAATATAGTGGCACCGGGCTCGGCCTCGCCATTTCCAAACGCATCGTCGAGCGCATGGACGGATCGATTCACGTCGACAGCCAGGAGGGCGCCGGCGCGACTTTCAGCTTCGCGGTGCCGCTGGCGCCGGCGCCGGACGTGGAGGCGAACGAATTCGCCGCGCCGGACTTGCGCGGCTCGGCCGTGATGATCGTCGCCGGCACTGAAATCGAAGGCTCGTTGCTGGCGCGCCGGCTCGACCGCTGGGGCGCGCGAACCTGCGCGGTGATCGACGACAAGATCGCCAACGCGCTGCTGCCGGAGCGGCATTGGGACGCGCTGCTGGTCGACTACCCGCTGGCTGCCAAAATGGCGGCCAGCGTCGATCTTGCCCGCCTCGACGTGCCGCGCCGCATTGTGCTGACCCGGCCGAACGAACGGCACGAACTGGCCGCGCTCAGGGAGCTCGGCTTTAACGGTTATCTGATCAAGCCGGTGCGCGCGGCCTCGCTGGCGGCGCAATTGCAGCATGCGGATGCGTTCGAGCAGCCGCGGGTCGAAATCGCCGCCACAAGCGCCGAAACCGGCAGCACCGCCACCGGCAAGGGCCTGTCGATCCTGGTCGCCGAGGACAACGAGATCAATGCGCTGCTGGCGCGCGCGCTGCTTTCGCGGCTCGGCCATCGCCCGACCATCGCCGGCGACGGCGAAGCCGCACTCGAATCCTGGCACGCCGCGCGCGCAGCGCTTGTGCCCTATGATCTGGTGCTGATGGATGTGCAGATGCCGGGCATGGACGGACTGGATGCAACTCGCCGCATCCGCGCCGCCGAGGCCGAGAGCGGCGCGCCGCGCACACGCATCGTGGCGCTCACCGCAAACGCGCAGAGCGAAGACCGCGAGGCCTGCCTCGCCGCCGGCATGGACGGCCTGCTGGTGAAGCCGCTCGATCGCGAGCGATTGCGCGAAGTGCTGGCCGCAGCATCGACAGCGCTTGCGGCTTGATCTCCGCTTCCCGAACTTGTCATAAATTCGTGGTCTGCCCATGATCTAGGGGTGCGACGGCCGCTGAAAAATGATTCGCCGCCAAACTGCAGGCTTAACCGCGCCGAAGAGGCCCCTCATGGCAAGTCGCGCCAGCCTTTCCCCCTCGCGCAGTCTGTTCGAACGTTTCCGCCCCGTGTCCCACGCCCCCGGTGTCCCCAGTCTGATTTCGTCGTTGCAGGCTTATGGCGGCCTGCAGGCATTTGCCGCGCGAGCGCATCGGCCATCACAGAGTCTTGGGCGCATGGGATCGCTGGAGGTGCGGCTGGCGCAGACGGCGGCGGAGGTGCGCCAGGCGCAGAAGTTGCGCTACCGCATCTTCTACGAGGAGGGCTCGGCCATCCCCACACCGGGCCGGCTTTTGGCGCGGCGCGACATCGACGGCTATGACGCTATCTGCGAGCACTTGCTGGTGCTCGACCACGCCGCCCGCGACATGGCGACCATCAACCGGCCAGCGGTGGTCGGCACCTACCGGCTGTTGCGGCAACGGCTGGCGGAAGATCATGGCGGCTTTTACACCGCCGGCGAATTCGACATCGGCTCTCTGATCGCGCGCCACGCCAACTTGCAATTTCTCGAACTCGGCCGCTCCTGCGTGCTGGCGCCTTATCGCAACAAGGGCACGGTCGAACTGCTCTGGCACGGCATCTGGTCCTACGTACTGGGCAACCGGCTCGACGTGATGATCGGCTGCGCCAGCCTCGACGGCACCGAGCCGCATCGTCTGGCGCTGCCGCTCTCCTTTCTGCATCACTTCGCGCGGGCGCCGGAAAACTGGCGGGCGCGCGCTTTGCCCAAACGTTATGTCGAGATGAACCGGCTGTCGAAGGAAGCGATCGACCCGAAGGAGGCGCTGCGCGCGCTGCCGCCGCTGATCAAGGGCTATCTGCGGCTCGGCGCTTATATCGGCGATGGCGCGGTGGTCGATCACGAGTTTGGCACCACCGACGTGCTGATCGTGCTGCCGGTCTCGGCGATTAATCCACGCTATATCGAGCACTTCGATCTCAGCCGCTACGCGGCGTGAGTCGTTACAGCTTGCGCAGCGCCACCTGCTCGACCAGATGGCTTTCGCCTTTCTTCAGGATCAAGTCGGCGCGCTGGCGCGTCGGCAAAATATTTTCGTGCAGATTGAGCAAATTGATGCGCGTCCAGATCGTCGAGGCCGTCTCAACGGCTTCGGCGTCGGACAAAAATGAATAGCGGTGAAAGTAGGATTTCGGATCGCGGAAGGCCGTCCCGCGCAAGGTGAGAAAGCGGTCGACATACCACGACTTGAGCACGTCCTCGCTGGCGTCGAGATAGACCGAGAAATCGAAAAAGTCGGAGACGAAGGGGATCGCCTGCCCATCCTTCGGCAAGCTGCCGGTCTGCAGCACGTTCAAGCCTTCGACGATCAGCAGATCCGGCCGGTCGATCTCGACCCACTGGTTCGGCGTCACGTCATAGGTCAAATGCGAATAGACCGGCGCCCGCACCGGCCGGCGTCCCGCTTTGACGTCGGTTAAGAACCGCAACAAGGCCGGACGGTCATAGCTTTCGGGAAAACCCTTCTTTTCCATCAGCCCTTCGCGCTCGAGGATGGCGTTGGGATAGAGGAAGCCGTCGGTGGTGATGAGATCGACCTTGGGCACGGCCGGCCAGCGCGCCAGCAGCGCCTGCAGCACGCGCGCCGTGGTCGATTTGCCCACGGCCACCGAGCCGGCGACGCCGATAATGTAAGGCATCTTGGCGTCTTCGGTGCCGAGGAAGCGCTGCTGGGCGCGGAACAGCCGTTGCGTCGCCGTGACGTAGAGCGAGAGCAGGCGCGACAGCGGCAGGTAAATATCCTCCACTTCCGCGATGTCGAGCCGGTCGTGCAGCGAGCGCAGGCGCGTGACTTCTTCCGAAGTCAGCGTCATCGGCGTGTCGTCGCGCAACGCCGCCCATTCCGCGCGCGAAAACGTGCGGTAGGGCGAAAGCGCTTCTTCGGTGCGCTGTTCCATCAACCGTCTAACACTTTCGTTTGCGCATGATCTTATCCGAAAACCGGTTCCCACTTTTCGGGATCATGCGCTCAGCCGCGCGGACGCGAGGCCTTCTCCTGGTGCCCGCTCTGCGCCGTGCGCTTTTCCAGCGCCACTTCGACCTCTGCCAGCGTCACGCCGCGCGCCTCGAGCAGGACCAGCAGATGATAGAGAAGATCGGCGGCTTCCGCGATCAGCTTACCCTTGTCGTCCTGCAGAGCTGCCAATACCGTTTCGATGGCCTCTTCACCCAGCTTCTTGGCGCATTGGTCGACGCCGCGGTCGAGCAACGTGCGCGTATAGGATTCGCCCGCGCTCGCCTGAGCGCGTGCGTGCACGCGTTTTTCCAGATCGGCCAGGGTGAACTTAGGCATCGCAATTCCTTTGCGCGGGTCGTTTAGCATCTCCCGCCCACCTAGTCATTCCGGGCTTTTCTCGGATCACGGATCGAGCCGCATCGGCAGCCCGGCTTTGGCCATATAGGCCTTCGCCTCGCGCACCGAATGCTCGCCGAAGTGGAAGATGGAGGCCGCCAGCACCGCGGTGGCATGGCCGTCGCGGATGCCCTCGACCATGTGATCGAGCGTGCCGACCCCGCCGGAGGCGATCACCGGCACCGGCACCGCGTCCGCCACCGCCCGCGTCAGCGCGATGTCGAAGCCGCGCCGGGTGCCGTCGCGGTCCATGGAGGTGAGCAGGATCTCACCGGCGCCGAGCGCCACCACCTCGCGGGCGTAGCCGACCGCATCGATGCCGGTCGGAACGCGGCCGCCATGGGTGAAGATTTCCCAGCGGTCCGGCTCGCCCTCGTTCGACACTTTCTTGGCGTCGATGGCGACGACGATGCATTGGTCGCCGAACTTCTCCGCCGCTTCCTTGACGAAGCCGCGCCGGCTGACCGCCGCGGTATTGATCGAGGCCTTGTCGGCGCCCGAGGTGAGCAGCGCGCGGATGTCTTCGATGGTGCGGATACCGCCGCCGACGGTGAGTGGCATGAAGCAGGCCTCCGCCGTGCGCCGCACCACGTCGAGGATGATGCCGCGGTTTTCGTGGCTCGCCGTGATGTCGAGAAAACACAGCTCGTCGGCGCCGGCCGCGTCATAGGCGATAGCGGCCTCCACCGGATCGCCGGCGTCACGCAGATTGACGAAGTTGACGCCCTTGACCACGCGGCCGTCTTTGACGTCGAGGCAGGGAATGACGCGGACTTTGAACATGACGAGCTTGTGTTCCGATCGTTATCGGCGGCGGTGTTAGACTAGCACCGTAGAAATATCCAGTTCGCGCTGGAGACGGGCCATGCTGGTGCAAGCGCTTCCGCTCGTCGTCGCCTGCCTGTTTGCAGCGTTGCTGGGCTTTGCCGCGCATCGCGGTAGCATTTGCACGGTGCGGGCGGTGGCCGAGGTCATGAGCGCGCGCACCGGTTTCATGCTGGCGAGCATCGGCAAATCCGCGCTCTGGGTGATCGCCCTGACGCTGCCCTTCTTGTGGCTGATGCCGGCGGCCGCCGGCCAGATCGGCGGCTGGCAGTTGACCCTGATGACGTTGCTCGGCGGATTCCTGTTCGGCCTGGGCGCCGCCATCAATGGCGCTTGCGCCTATTCTACCATGGCGCGGCTGGTTGACGGCGAAGTGCGCATGGCGGTGTCGATCGGCGGCTTCGCCGTCGGCGTTTTCGCTTTCTTGACGCTGGTTGACCTCGCCTGGTTGGCGCGGCCGGAGCAGAAACCGGCGTTGATCGGCTCGGCACTCGACTTCGCGCTGATCATTTCGTTGCTGCTGCTCGCTTGGGCGATCTACGAAGTGCCGCGCATCTGGCGCCGGCGCCCCAAGCACTTGCGTGTGACGCAGATGATTCTGTCGCCGCAGTACCGCTTGTCGACGGCGGCCTTGCTGATCGGGATCGCCAGCGCGGCAATCTTTTTCGCCGTCGGTTCGCCCGGCTACACCATAACGCTGCAGAACATGGTGCAAGGCCTGCTCGGTGTCGGCGCCATGCCGGCGGCGACACGCACCATCGTGATGCTCGCTGCGCTCACCGGCATGCTGGTCTCGACGCTACAGCGCGGCAGTTTCCGCCTCGACTGGCGGCCGCAACGGGCGTGGCTGCGCAATATTGTCGGCGGCGCGCTGATGGGGCTCGGCGCAGCCTTGGTGCCAGGCGGCAATGCGGTGCTGGTGCTTTACGCTATCCCGAGTTTTTCGCCGCACGCGCCACCGGCCTATGGCGCGCTCATTATCGGCGCCGCCGCCGGCCTGATGGTATTGAAGTATCTGCTCGGCCTCGATACGCGGGTCGCCTGCCACAACGACATTTATCGCGCCGAGACACAGCCGCGCGGCTCGATCCTCAATTCGCACCCGCCGCGCGGATGAGACCGAGCGCCTCCGCCGCGTCAAGCCGTCCGTCATAGAGCGCACGGCCAGCGATGGCGCCGGCCAATTTTTTTGCGCGCGGCTCCAACAGCGCCTTGATGTCGTCGATCGAGGCCAAGCCGCCGGAGGCGATCACCGGAATGGAAATCGCCTCGGCCAGCGCAATGGTGGCGTCAAGATTAAGCCCCTGCAGCAGGCCGTCGCGGGCAATGTCGGTGTAGACGATGGCGGCGACGCCGACATCCTCGAAGCGGCGTGCGATATCGAGCGCCGACAATTCCGAAGTCTCGGCCCAGCCTTCGACTGCCACCTTGCCGTCGCGCGCATCGAGCCCAACCGCGATTTGGCCGGGATAGTCGCGCGCTGCCTGTTTGACAAAGGGCGGATCGCGCACCGCGGCGGTGCCGATGATGACGCGGGTAACGCCTTTTTCCAGCCAGGCTTCGACCGTCGCAGTGTTGCGGATGCCGCCGCCGAGCTGCACCGGCACACCGACCGTTTCCAGAATACGATCGACCGCGTCAGCATTGACCGGCTTGCCGGCAAAGGCGCCGTCGAGATCGACGATGTGCAGATACTCAAAGCCGGCCTGCTCGAAGGCGCGCGCTTGCGCCGCGGCGTCGCGGTGGAACACGGTCGCGCGCGCCATGTCGCCTTGTTCGAGACGCACGACCAGGCCTTCTTTCAAGTCGATAGCGGGGAACAGAATCACGGCGCCCACTTCAAAAAATTCGCGATCAGCGCCAGGCCGAGGCGCTGGCTCTTCTCTGGGTGGAACTGCGTGCCGACCATGTTGTCGCGCCCGACGACAGCCGTGAGCGGGCCGCCGTAATCGGCCTGCGCGACCAGGTCGCCGCGCTGCGCCGGTTTGAGTTCGTAGGAGTGCACGAAATAGGCGTGCAGCCCGTCCGGCCCGAGCGGAATCTCGTCCAGCAGCGGGTGGGCTTTCAGCATGTTGAGCGTGTTCCAGCCCATGTGCGGGATCTTCAGGTTCGGATCGGACGGCGCGATGCGGTCGACCTCGCCGGCGATCCAGCCGAAGCCGGGCGTGACCTGATATTCAAGCCCGCGCTCGGCCATCAATTGCATGCCGACGCAGATGCCGAAGAACGGCTTGCCCTTTTTGTGCACACTCTCCTGCAGAGCGTCGATCATGCCGGGGATCGCGTCGAGCCCGCGGCGGCAATCGGCGAAGGCGCCGACGCCGGGCAGCACCACGCGGGACGCGGCGGCGACCGCATCGGGATCGCTGGTGACCAGGATCGGCTGATCGTGCCCGCTTTCGCGCGCGGCGCGTTCGAAGGCTTTCGCCGCCGAGTGCAGATTGCCGGAACCGTAATCGACAATGGCCACGCTCATCGCGGGCCTCCCGGCTCGGGGAACAGGCCGATTACATCCGGCGACGCCGGCACGCTGCGGCGCGTCGCCGCTGCATAGGCCGGCTCAGGCGTTGCGGCCGGCGGCGCCGCTTCGCCGGTGTGGCCGGTCCAGGACGAATAGAAACGTTGCTCCGCCATTTCGGTATCTTCGGCGACGACGAAGCCGAGCGTCTTCCAGCGGCGCCGCGTCAGCGTCCAGCGCCACAGCGTCGAGGCTTCAAAGCCGACCAGCAGCGCGATCATCAGGCCCGCCAGCGTTCCCACCGACTTCGCGTCGGACCAATAGAGGGCGGCGCTGAGCAGGCCGCTGAGGACGAGGTAGCCGAAAAACGCCAGCCACAGCCGGTGCACCAGCAGCCAGAGCGGCGCAAAGACGAAAGCCCAAAAATAAAATCCGTCGCGCACGAACAGGAAGCGCTCCGGATCGGGCGCGGCCTGATCCTTCTTCAGCGGCGGCGCGTGGACGGTGTAGGTGGGCATTCGTATTCCTCAACCCGTCATGGCCGGGCTTGTCCCGGCCATCTCGCTTAGGAAGGCATTGCGTTCCTGATCGGGATCGCCGGGTCAAGCCCGGCGATGACAATTTCCTATGCCTCGCACCACAGGTCGGCGCTTAGCCTCACCCGCCGAGCGAGCCTTTGGTGGACGGCACCTCGTCCTTGGCGCGCGCATCGATCGCCACCGCCGCGCGCAGCGCACGCGCCAGGCCCTTGAAGCAGGACTCGGCGATATGGTGATCGTTGCTCCCGTACAAGCACTCGGCATGCAGCGTGATGCCGGCATTCATGGCGAAGGCCTGGAACCATTCCTGCACCAATTCGGTGTCGAAGGAGCCGACCTTGTCGCGCACGAACTCGGCCTTGAATACCAAAAACGGCCGCCCGGAAATGTCGATAGCGACGCGCGTCAGCGCCTCGTCCATTGGCACATGCACGTCGGCATAGCGCGTGATGCCTTTCATGTCGCCGAGCGCCTGCTTCACCGCCTGGCCGAGCGCGATGCCGACGTCCTCGGTGGTGTGGTGGTGGTCGATATGCAGGTCGCCCTTGGCCTTGACCGTGATGTCGATGCGAGAATGGCGCGCCAGCAGATCGAGCATGTGGTCGAGGAAGCCGATGCCGGTCGCGACCTGCGAACGGCCCTGGCCGTCGAGATCGATTGAGACCTCGACGTCGGTTTCCTTGGTCTTGCGCGTCACCTTGGCCTTGCGCATGGCAAATCCCTTGAATCGCCGCGCCTTTTATCAGGGGTCGCGGCGAATGGCCACCGAGCCGGACCGCAAGCCCGACGTTGACTCCCGTCCGGCTTTTAGCCTCAAGATAGCGCGGGGACACGCCATGGCAGCCAACGAACCTGTGGTTTCGCATCGTAAAGTCGTCATGGGCTCGAACCGCTCGTTCGGGCTGGTTTTTGCTGTCTTTTTCGCCATCGTCGCGCTGCTGCCGCTGATCCACGGCGGCGCCTTGCGCTGGTGGGCGCTTATCGTCGCCGCCGCTTTTGCCGCCGCCGCGTTCGTTGCGCCGCGCTTGCTGCAACCGCTGAACTGGCTGTGGTTCAAGCTCGGCCTATTACTGCATCACGTGGTTAATCCGCTTGTCATGGCGGCGATGTTCTATGGCGCCATGCTGCCCATGGCGCTGTTGCTGCGCTGGCTCGGCAAGGATTTGTTGCGGCTCAAGCGCGAACCCGAAGCCAAATCATACTGGATCGCGCGCGAGCCGCCGGCGCCGGCGCCCGGCTCCATGAGCAAGCAGTTCTAGGGGTAGGCAAAGTGTCTTTCGTCGCCGAGCTTTGGGAATTCCTGCGCGCCCGCAAGAAATTCTGGCTGATGCCGATCGTCATCATGATGCTGATCTTCGGCGGCCTGGTGATTCTCACCAAAGGCTCCGCGGTCGCGCCCTTCATCTACACACTATTCTGACGCACGGCTGCGGATGATTGTCCTCGGCATCTCGGCTTATTACCACGACAGCGCCGCGGCCATCGTGCGCGACGGCGTCATCGTCAACGCCGCGCAAGAAGAACGCTTTACCCGCAAGAAGCACGATCCCGGCTTTCCCATCAACGCGATCCGCTGGTGCATCGCCGATGCCGGTGTTAGCCCACGCGATATCGACCGCGTTGCCTTCTACGACAAGCCGTTCCTCAAATTCGAGCGGCTGCTGGAAACCTATCTCGCTTTCGCGCCGCGCGGATTCCAATCGTTCCGCACCGCCATGCCGGTGTGGCTGAGCGAGAAGCTGTTCCAGAAGGATCTGCTGCTGAAAGAACTGCGCGCGATCGACGTGGAACTCGGTTCAGTCGACAAGCTGTTGTTCGCCGAACATCACTTCAGTCATGCGGCCTCCGCTTTCTATCCCTCGCCGTTTGAGGAGGCCGCCGTCCTCACCATGGACGGCGTCGGCGAATGGGCGACCACCTCGGCCGGCATCGGCCGCGGCAGCGAGCTCGCGATCACCAAGGAAATCCATTTTCCCCATTCGCTCGGCCTGCTCTATTCGGCCTTCACCTATTACACCGGCTTCAAGGTCAATTCCGGCGAGTACAAGGTCATGGGGCTGGCGCCCTATGGCGAGCCGAAATACGCGCAGGCCATTCTCGATAACCTGATCGATCTGAAGGCCGATGGCTCGTTCCGGCTCGATCTCGATTATTTCGACTATTGCACCGGGCTGACCATGACCAATGCGAAGTTCGACGCGCTGTTCGGCGGGCCGCCGCGCAAGGCTGAGGTCTGGCTGACGCAACGCGAGATGGATTTAGCCGCCTCGATCCAGGCGGTGACCGAAGAGGTTGTGCTGCGGCTGGCGCGGTCGCTTGCCGCCGAGACCGGCACGAAAAAGCTCTGTCTTGCCGGCGGCGTCGCGCTCAATTGCGTCGCCAACGGCAAGGTGCTGCGCGACGGCGCCGTCGACGAGATCTGGATCCAGCCTGCCGCCGGAGATGCCGGCGGTGCCATTGGTGCCGCGCTCGCCGCCTGCCATCAGCACGAAAAATTGCCGCGGGCGCCGACCAACGGCCCCGACGGCATGTCGGGATCTTATCTTGGCCCGCATTTCGAGCAGAGCGACATCGAAAAGCGCCTCGCCGCCGCCGGCGCGCATTTTTCCGTGGGCGAGGACGACGCCGTGGTCGACAGCACAGCGCAGGCGCTCGCCGCCGGCCAGGCGGTCGGCTGGTTTCAAGGGCGCATGGAATTCGGGCCGCGCGCGCTCGGCGCCCGCTCCATTCTCGGCGATCCACGCTCGCCCAGCATGCAGAAAACACTCAATCTCAAGGTCAAATACCGCGAAAGCTTCCGCCCCTTCGCGCCGGCGGTGTTACGCGAGGACGTCGCCGACTGGTTCGATCTCGATGCGGATTCGCCTTACATGCTGCTGGTGGCGCCGGTGAACGAAACACACCAACGAAAAATGAGCGAAGACGAGCGCGCGCTGTTCGGCATCGACAAGCTCAACGTGCCGCGCTCCGACATCCCGGCGGTAACGCACGTCGATTATTCGGCGCGCGTGCAGACCGTGCATGCCGACACCAATGCGCGCTTCCACGCGCTGATTTCGCGCTTCAAATCGCTCACCGGCTGCCCGGTGCTGGTCAACACCAGCTTCAATGTGCGCGGCGAACCGATCGTGTGTACGCCGGAAGATGCCTTTCGCTGCTTCATGGGCACGGAAATCGAGATGCTGGCGGTGGGCAACTGCATCCTGCGCAAGGACGAACAGAACCCCGCCTTGAAGCAGGACTACAAGGACGCTTTCGAGCTTGACTGAGGCCTCACCCCGCAATCCATCGCCGGTCCGCCGGATCGTGCTGTGGCTGAGCGCGATTGTTCTGCTCTTGGCCGTGGCGGAAGGCGCCTGCGCGATCTTCCTGCATGTCGTCATCGGCTCGAGCGCGCATTTCCTGGTGTGGAATCCGGATCTCGATGAGGCGCGCAAGGCCTGGGCGGCGGACAACGGCAACTGGGACGACGAATTGGGCTGGCCATCGCCGCGCGATGCCGTCTCGCCGCCGCGCGATACGAGCGGCGCCAAGATCAATGCCGAATTTCCGCAAACCGGGCACGCCTGTGTTTCGGCCTATGGTGACTCGTTCATCTGGGGTTACGGCATCCCGCTGCAGGACGGCTGGATCGAGCAGCTCTCGCGGAAGCTTGGCTGCCGCGTCAGCAATTACGGCGTCGACGGCTACGGCACCGACCAGGCCTATGTCCGCTTCACGCGCATGACGCTGGACGAAGCGCCGGTCGTGTTGCTCGGCATCTTTCCTGAAAACGCGATGCGCAACGTCAACCAGTATCGCGGCTTCCTCGGCTTCACGCAGCGCCCGCATTGGCTCAAGGGCCGCTTCGTGCTCGATGCCGCCGGCAAGCTTGAATGGATTCACCGCCCGCGCATCGACGAGGCCGGCTACCTTAAGCTTTTGCGCGATCCCGCCAGCGTGGTGCCGCGCGAATACATGCTGCCGGATTCGCGCGATGGCCCGGTGACCTTGCGCTTCCCCTACACGCTGACGCTTGCCCGCGTTGCGCTAATGCCGCGCCTGCGCGTGCGCATCACCGGCCGCCCGTCCTGGGGAAATTTCTACCGCGCCGATCACCCCTCCGGCGCATTGGCGCTGACCGCCGCGATTGCCGAGGCCTTCGTGCGCGAGGCCGAGCGACGCGGCAAGCGCGCCCTTGTCGTGATGCTGCCTGGCGCCAGCAGCTTCCGCGCGCGTGCCAAATTCGGCGAACCGGAATATCAGCCGCTCCTCGCCGCGCTCGCCGCCAAGCATGTGCCTGTCTTCGATCCCGCTCCGGCGCTGCTGGCGGCGCTCGGTCAACGCAGCTATTGCGCGCTCTATATCGATCCGGCGGGTTGCGAAGGCCATATCGGCGTTGCCGGCGGCGGCATCGTCGCGGACGTGATGGCGGCCGAGCTGCGGCGCGCCTGATCAAATAGCCGGCGTCCCGCACGATTCCAGCCATTTGCAATGCCGTTGCCGCGCCCTTACATGACTGCCCGGCGGCAATGGACCGATTGAGCGAATGAATTCTCTCGACCTCTGGCACGGCACCACCATCCTCACCGTCCGCAAAGGCGGCACCGTGGTCATCGGCGGCGACGGCCAGGTCTCGATCGGGCAAACCATCGTCAAAGCCAACGCCAAGAAGGTGCGGCGCCTGGGCAAAGGCGACGTGATCGGCGGTTTTGCCGGCGCCACCGCCGATGCCTTCACGCTGTTCGAGCGGCTGGAATCGAAGCTCGAGCAATATCCCGGTCAGCTTCTGCGCGCCGCGGTCGAGCTCGCCAAGGACTGGCGCACCGACCGCTACCTGCGCCGGCTGGAAGCCATGATGATCGTTGCCGACGCCAAAGTGTCACTGGTGCTGACCGGCACCGGCGACGTGCTGGAGCCGGAATCGGGCGTCGCCGGCATCGGCTCGGGCGGCAACTACGCGCTTGCGGCAGCCCGCGCTTTACTCGACGGCCAGCTCGACTCCGAGGCCATCGTGAAGAAATCGCTCGATATCGCTGCAGATATCTGCGTCTACACCAACCGCAACATCACCATCGAATCGTTGAAGAGCAGTTGATCGATGGCGGGTGAGATGTACGAGTTTCTTCCGATGACGGCCGATCACCTGCCAATGATTCGGGGCTGGCTGGCCGCAACGCATGTCGCGCAGTGGTGGGGCGACGCAGATACGCAATATGGCTTGATCAGCGAAGATCTTTCCCATCCAGCGATGGATCAGTTCATCGTAGCCAAAGACGCGCGGCCTTTTGCGTATTTGCAATGTTACGATCCGCGCGCTTGGCCCGAGAATGGTTTCGACGCCCAGCCGCAAGGCGCGCGCGGCATCGATCAGTTCATCGGCGAGCCCGACATGATCGGGCGCGGCCATGGCTCCGCCTTCATTCGCAATTTTACTGAGGGTCTGCTGGCGACAGGAACGCCGCGTGTCGTCACCGACCCCGATCCGGCAAACAAAAGGGCCGTGCGTGCTTATCATAAAGCCGGTTTCCGCGAGAAACGTCTGGCGGACACGCCGGACGGCCGCGCAATCCTGATGGTACGTGAAGCATGACCGACTTCTCGCCGCGCGAAATCGTCTCCGAACTCGACCGCTTCATCGTCGGCCAGCACGACGCCAAGCGCGCGGTCGCCATCGCCTTGCGCAACCGCTGGCGCCGCCTGCAACTCGACGACAAGCTGCGCGAAGAAGTTCTGCCGAAAAATATCTTGATGATCGGCCCGACCGGCGTCGGCAAGACCGAGATTTCGCGGCGGCTGGCGCGGCTCGCCGGCGCGCCGTTTCTGAAAGTCGAAGCCACCAAGTTCACCGAGGTCGGCTATGTCGGCCGTGACGTCGAGCAGATCATTCGCGATCTGGTCGAGATCGGCATCGCGCTCACCCGCGAAAAGAAGCGCAAGGACGTACAGGCCAAGGCCGAGCTGGCCGCCGAAGAGCGCGTGCTCGACGCGCTGGTCGGCCCCGGCTCCGGTCCCTCCACGCGCGAGAGTTTTCGCAAGAAATTGCGCACCGGCGAAATCGACGACAAGGAAATCGAGATCGAGGTGCAGGCCGGCGGCGCGGGCATGCCGATGTTCGAAATCCCCGGCATGCCCGGCGCGCAGATGGGCGCCATCAATATCGGCGACATTTTCGGCAAGCTCGGCGGCGGCCGCACCAAAACCCGGCGCGTCAGCGTGAAAGATTCGCACGACATTTTGGTCAACGAGGAATCCGACAAGCTGCTCGACAGCGATCATCTCACCCAGGAAGCGATCCGCGCGGTGGAGCAGAACGGCATCGTCTTCCTTGACGAGCTCGACAAGATTGCCGGGCGCGAGGGCCGCATGGGCGCCGACGTGTCGCGCGAAGGCGTGCAGCGCGACCTCTTGCCGCTGATCGAAGGCACTACCGTCAACACCAAGCACGGGCCGGTGAAGACCGACCACATTCTGTTCATCGCTTCCGGCGCCTTCCATATTTCAAAGCCGTCCGACCTGTTGCCCGAGCTGCAAGGCCGGCTGCCGATCCGCGTCGAACTGAACGCGCTCACGCGCGATGACATGCGCCGCATCCTGACCGAGCCCGAAGCCTCGCTGATCAAGCAATACGTGGCGCTGCTGGCGACCGAAGGCGTGACCCTCGATTTTTCCGAGGACGCCATCGATGCGCTGGCCGACATCGCGGTGGCGGTGAACTCCGCCATCGAGAACATCGGCGCGCGCCGGCTGCAGACGGTGATGGAGCGCGTGCTCGACGAGGTTTCCTTCGCCGCCACCGACCGCTCGGGCGAAACGGTCAAGATCGACGCGGCTTATGTCGAGAAGCACATCGGCGATCTCGCCAAGAACGCCGACCTGTCGCGCTTTATTCTCTGATTGTATAGAATCTCATCTTGCACGGGAGGTGACGACCATGTCGACGCACGAGGGCGGCTGTCTGTGTGAAGAAATCCGCTACGCGGTCAAATCGCAGCCGATGCGCGTGACCGTTTGCCACTGCCAATTCTGCCAACGCGCAACCGGTTCAGCTTATCTGGTGGAGCCGATTTTTGGTAAATCGGATTTTGCGATTATTTCAGGCCGGCCGAAAATCTACCGGCACCGGTCCGAAGGAAGCGGAAAGATGGTCGATGTCCACTTCTGCGAAAACTGCGGCACCAAACTGTTTCTGAGTTTCGAACGCTTCCCTGATGTTGTTGGCGTCTATGGCGGCACCTTCGACGACCCGAACTGGTTCGAACGTTCGGCAAAGAACTCCAGACACATTTTCTTGAGCGTGGCGCAACGCGGAACCGTCATTCCTGCCGGCATCGATTGCTTCGAACAGCACGCAACGACCAATGACGGGAAGCCGATCGCGCCTACGGTTTCCGATAGACCCCGCGTAATTTCTTAGGGCTGATCGGGCATGAAAGCCGTCCGTCTGTTTGAGTTCGGCGGCCCCGACAAACTGGTCTACGGCGACTATCCGATGCCGGAGGTCGGCGCCGGCGACGTGCTGGTTAAAGTGCTCGCCACCTCGGTGTCGCGCTGGGACGTGAAATACCGCACCGGCGAGGTGCATGAATTCTACGGCAAAGCGACCGGCCACCAGGGCGCTATCCCTGGCCGTAAGCCGTTTCCCATGCCGATGCAGCTTGGCCGCGACGTTGCCGGTGAAGTCGTAGAAATCGGCGCCGAGGTGCGCGGTCTCAAAGCGGGCGACCGCGTGGTCGGCCTGGTGCATCCGGAAAATCCGCGCTCGAGCGCCGCCATCCGCGGCCTCGGCAATCTCTCCACCGGCGTCGATCTGCCCGGCCACACTATGTTCGGCGGCTACGCGCAATTCGTGGCGCGGCCGGAAAACTACTGGATCAAGGTCTCACAGGACTTGAACCTGGATCAGGCCGCCGCCGCCATGTGGGCCTGTTCAACGGCGCACCACGTCGTTGCCGCACGGCTCAACGTTCGGATGAACGATGTCGTGCTGATCACCGGCGCCTCCGGCGGCATGGGCACCGCCACCATGCTGCTGGCCAAACTCGCCGGCGCCAGCGTGATCGCCACCACCCGCTATCCGCAAAAGGCCGAAGCGCTCAAACGCCACGGCGCCGACCTGGTCGTCGGCGCTGCCGCAGATGCCGCCGCTGCGATCCGCGAATTCACCAAAGCCGAAGGCGCCGATGCCGCCGTGGAATACACCGGCGCCACCGAATTGATGCGGCTCTGCATCGACTGCATGCGCCTCGGCGGCACGTTCTGTCCGGTCGGCGGGGAAACAAAAGACATTCCGCTGCGCGTCGTCGACCTGGTGAGCAAGGAATTGAACGTGCACGGCGTGCGCGCCTCGACCCTCAACGATCAGCGCATCGTCGTCGAGCTCTTGGAGAAGGGCCGGATCAAGATGCCGATCCATGCGGTGCTGCCGCTGTCCGCGATCGGCGAAGCGCATCGCTTACTAGAAAGCGGGCAGGATCTGGTCGGGCGCATCGTCCTGCACCCATGGGACGACTAAATACTATTTCTTCTCTGCGTCTTCCGGCTTCTCGGCCGCCAGCTCGGTCACCGCCACCGGATCGGAGCCCGGGAAGGTTTCTTCCAGGCCTTCCTCCAACTCGCGCTCGAGCCGCTCTTTGACGTCTTTCGCGCTGGGTTTTTTGGCTTTCGATTGGGCGGGCATGTTCGTTACTCCACACTCGCCGTTCATCCATTGCGGGGTTTGCGCAGGCGCACATAGAGCGCGCCCTCGCCGCCATGCGCAACATGCGCGTCCTCAAAGCCGATCACATAGGCGCGGAAATCGGGCAGATTAAGCCACTGCGGCACCTGTCGGCGCAGTACGCCGCCTTCGCTGTCGCCGCGCCGGCCCTTGCCGGTGATCACCAGCACCAGGCGCGCGCTGCGGCTACTCGCCGCGCGCAGGAAATGCGCAAGCGCCGCGTGCGCTTCACTCTGCGTATAGCCGTGCAGATCGAGCCGGCCGTCGATGGCCTCCTTACCGCGGGCGACGCGCTGGCGGAGGCGGCGGCCGAGCGGCGTCAACGGCGACGGCGGCGGCACCGGGGCCGGCGGCCGCGGCGTGACCGGGCGCGACGTCGGCAAGGTCGGTTGCGACACCGCGGACGGCGAAGCGATCTCGCCCGGTTCAAGCGGCACGCCCGCGCGCAAGGGCTCGATGGTCTTGGTGAAGGTCGACCACAGCACGCGCTCTTCCTGGCTGAGAAGGCGGCGCCGGCTCAAATCGCGCGCGCTCATGGCGATTAATGCCGCGGCTTCTGGAGCGGCTTGGGGATCGGCAGCTTCACGGTAACGGTCGGCGCCGGCTTCTTGCTCGCCGCCATCGCCTCACGCACGGTGGTCTCCGTCGGCCGCGCCTGCGGCAACGGTATGGCCGCCGTCGCCGGCTTGTTGCCGCCGACCGGCTCGCTCTGCGGCATGAGCATGACGAACTTGCCGAACTGCTTGATGCGTCCGGCGATGTGGGGGATGTCGTCACCGTGGCCGAAATAGATGTCGGCGCGCGCCACGCCGCGGATGGCGGAGCCGGTATCCTGCGCCACCATCAGATGCTGGAAAGAATCGACCGGCGCCTTGCCCTTGAGCGGGAATTTCGCGTCGATCCAGATCGGCTGGCCGTAGACGTGAATCCGGGGATCGACCGCCAGCGAACGCCAGGGCGTGAGCTGAATGCCTTGCGCGCCGATACATTCGTCGTGCGGCTTCAGCGGCGTCTCGGAGAAGAACACAAAGGACCGGTTCTTGTCGCGCAGCTCTTTGCCCTCTTTCGGCTTGGCCTCCATGAATTCGCGAATCTTGTCCATCGACATTTCTTCGGGCGTGTAGACGCCTTGCTCGATGAGGATGTGGCCGACCGGCGTGTAGCGCTTGCCGTTGCTGGCGATATAGTTGAGGCGTAGCAGGTCGCCGTCCTTGAGCTTAATGCGCGTCGAGCCCTGGATCTGCGCGAAAAAGGCGTCGACCGGGTTCTTGACCCAGCAAATCTCCAGTCCCCTGCCTTTCAGCGCGCCGGCCTCGATCTCCTTGCGGTCGTATTGCGCGAACACCGTGGTTCGTCTGCCCGCGAGTTTGGACGGCACCTTGTAGATCGGGACATTGAATTCCTTGGTCTTGACGCGCGAGCCGGCGATTTCCGCCTCGTAATATCCGGTATAGAAGCCGTCAGCGCCGGTGTAGAAGCCGTAGGTGTGCATCGGCGGCAGGATGCGTACCGGCTTGAAATTCCTTTCAAAGAACGCGCGCGCCTGCTCGCGGTCGAGGGGACCTGCGGCATTCGCCCGCTCGCAGACCTTATACAGCCCGGCATAAATCGGTCGCCCTCGGCGCACCGACTTGGTGCCTTGCAGGATCGCGCTGCAGCTTTTCAGGAAGGCCTGAAAGGCGGTGGCGTGATCGTCGTCTTTCCAGCCGTTGAGCGCGGCAAAGGTCAGCGGCTCGACATTGGCACCGTGAAATTTCATCGGCCCATGCGCGGCCGCCGGCGCCGCAAAGGTTGCCGCCAGGCAAAGCGCCAGCGCGGCCGAACCCTTCATGATTGCGGGCTGCCGGCGCGGCACGGGAATCCGGAAAGTCTCGGCGCCAGCATCAGCCCCCGTCATGCGATCATTGCCCGGCTTCGGTCGCGACCAGCTTCCAGTTCGGATCACGCACGGACACGTCGCGGGCAAAGGTCCAGATGTCGGTGACGTCGGCGACTTTTTCGGCATTGCCATCGATGACATTGCCGTTCTTGTCGCGCGTCGCCGACACCAGCTTGGAGGAAAAGCGCACGGTGACTTGCGCGTTGCGGCCGCGCAACTCGGCGCCGGTGATTTCGGCGTTGTCGACCGACACGAAACGGCTCTCCACCGTCTCGCCGCGTTTCTCACGCTCGCCGATGACGCTCTCGAAGCCCTCATAGACCTCGCGCGAAAGCAGATTCTTCAGGGTGCGGCGATCGCCCTCGGCATAAGCATTGACGATCATCTCGTAGGCCGCGCGCGCGCCGGTGAGGAAGTGCTTGCCGTCGAAATTGGCGTCTGCGCTGGCAACTGCGTCGAGCCCGGCGGCGATCGGCGTTCCGGCTTCCGCGACGCCCTTCCAGCGCTCGCCCGCGGCGATCGGCGCCGCCGGCGGTGGCGCGGGGGCTTCGGCGTTGCGATTGGGCAGCGCCACGACCTTTTCCGACGCCGGGCGGACCGGCTCGCCGCGCGCGGAATAGGGGTCGTAAGGCGGCCGCTCCCGGCCGGTGCGCTGACCGAGCACGCTGCGCAGGCGCAGGAAGATGAACACTGCCAGCGCCAGGAAAATGATGGTGTAGATATCGAACACGTCTCGCATGCTTTCGGTAACCGTAGCGGCGGATCAGCCGATGGACATCATCGACGGCATGGCCGCCGTTTCCCACCAGTACTATCTATGCTGATGGAGGCGCTAATCCATAGGGCCTAGCGCCCGCATCTGGCGCGATTGTGCCTCAGTGACTTTAAACGAATCGTGACAGCAACGCCAACTTCGACCGGGTATGAAACGCCGATGAATGTGGCAAAATACCTGTTTCTGGCGCTCCTGGCGCTGCCGCTGGCGGAACTGGCGGCCTTCATCGTAGTGGCGGTGGCAATCGGGTTCCTGTGGGCCGTGGGCCTCGTTCTGGCGACCTCACTCGCCGGCACCCTGCTGCTGCGCCATGGCGGCGGCAGCCATATCGCCCGTGTCCGCACCGCCTGGGATGAAGGCAGCTTTACCGCCTTGCAGGCCGACAGCACCGGCGGAATCGTGCTACTGGCCGGGATTCTGCTGCTAATTCCGGGGTTTATTACCGACTTAGCCGGCGTGCTGCTGCTGCTGGCGGCGTTATGGCGAGCCTTGAGCGCGGCGCTTGGCCGCGGCGGACCGCCCGCCCGCAACGATGGGGTCGTCGATCTTGCGCCCGAGCAGTGGCACCAGGTCCCCGATCCGGCGCTGCCTCACCGCGACGAAAACGAGCGCAACGGCTAACCCCGCGCCTGCTTGTTCGCCCCAAAACGCTGTGTTAGCCCCGCGCCAGCCACCCTCCAGGGAGAATTCATGTCGACGACCAATGGCGGCCCAACGCCGGATCAGCAGCCCCAACTGCAAGTGGTGGCGCAATACATCAAGGATTTCTCGTTTGAGAACCCGAACGCCCCGCAGGCGCTGGTCGCCACCAATGAGGCGCCGCAGATTGGCATTCAGATCAATGTCACCGCTTCGCCGCTGTCGAACGACGAGATCGAGGTGGTGCTCGCGCTCAGCGGCAAGGCGGAGCGCGCCGGCAGCGTGATGTTCAGTTTCGAACTGGAGTTCGGCGGCGTGTTTCGCATCCGCAACGTCCCGCAGGAAAGCCTCAATCCGATCGTGCTGATCGAATGCCCGCGGCTGTTGTTTCCGTTTGCGCGTGAGATCGTCGCCACCGCGGTGCGCAATGGCGGCTTCCCGCCGTTGCTGCTCGATCCGGTGGATTTCGTCGCGCTCTATCGCCAGAAGTTAGGCGAGACGCAGCCCGCCGGCTCGATGGCGCCGCCACAGAGCTGACGCGTCAGCCGGCCGGCAGATAATTCCGCCACAACGCATTCTCGCCCAGCGTCGCGATGAAATCACGGTGCGCGGCGCGGTCGGCCTCGCTGAGACGCGGCGTCAGAGCGACCGGACGCGTCCGCGTCGCTACCGCGCTTTCGCGGGCGCCGCCCTGCCGTTCGATGCTTTCCGCCAGACCGAGCTGCGCCTGGCGCGCGCCGATCAGCTCGACATAGACCTCGGCCAGGATCTCGGCATCGAGCAGCGCGCCGTGCTTGGTGCGGCGTGAATTGTCGATGCCATAGCGCGTGCAAAGCGCGTCCAGGCTGTACGGCCCGACCGAATGCTTGCGGCGCGCGAGAAATAGCGTGTCGATCAGCCGCTCGCGCGCGATCAACGTTCGCTGCACGCGCTTTAATTCGGCGCAGAGGAAGCCGTGGTCGAAGCTGGCGTTATGGATGACCAGCGGCGCATCGCCGATAAAGGCGAGGAAGTCGTCGACCACATCGATGAAGCGCTTCTGCTCTTTGAGAAACTCCGCGGACAATCCGTGCACCGCGAAGGCTTCCGCCGGCATGTCGCGGTCGGGGTTGAGATAAGCGTGGAAGGTGGCGCCGGTCGGAATCCGGTTGAGCAGTTCGACACAGCCGAGCTCGACCAGGCGGTGACCCTGAACGGGATCGAGGCCGGTGGTTTCGGTGTCGAGGACGATTTCGCGCATGTTCTTTCCGCCCGGCGAGAATCACGCCCGCCGCTTTGGCATTGTAGCAACCGCCTTGAGAATGTCGCGCACTTGCGCGCGGGCGGCGTCGAAGCCGCGCGAGGTATCCACCACGAAATCGGCGCGCCGGCGTTTTTCCGCGTCCGGCATCTGCTTGGCGACAATGGCGGTGAACTTGTTGTCAGTCATGCCGGGGCGTTCGAAGGCGCGCGCGCGCTGCACATCCGCCGGCGCCGACACCACCACCACGGCGTCGCAGCGTTTATCGCCGCCGGTCTCAAACAGAAGCGGGATGTCGAGCACCGCAACCGCGGCGCCGGCGTGTTCCGCTTCGGCGAAGAAACGCTCCTCCGTTTGGCGCACCAGCGGGTGCACGATCTGCTCCAGCTGCGCCATCGCAGCGGCATCGCCGAGCACGCGCCGGCCGAGCTCATCACGATCGACTTTACCGTCGAGCGTCGTGCCCGGATACGCCGCCTCGATCGGCGGCACCGCTTCGCCTTCATAAAGCCGGTGCACCGCGGCGTCGGCGTCATGCACCGGCACGCCCGCCTCGGCGAACATCTTCGCCGTGGCGGATTTGCCCATGCCGATCGAGCCGGTAAGTCCGAGAATGATCATAAATCAGCCATCAACCAGACCGCTCTGTCGCAGGAACGCCAATAACGGCAACAGCGGCAAGCCAAGAATGGTGAAATAGTCACCTTCGACGCTTTCGAACAGATGGATGCCGATGCCTTCGAGCTGATAGCCGCCGACGCTTTGCGTGGCGGCGCGGCCGGCCATGGCAAGATAGTCGTCGAGAAAATGATCGGAGAAATCGCGCATGGTCAGCCGCGCGGTATCGACGCATTCAAACAGCGCCTTACCGTCGCGCACCAGCGCCAGCGCCGAATGCAGCTCGTGCGTTCCGCCGCGCAGTTTGCGCAATTGGTCGGCCGCCGCGGCGCCGTTGGCCGGCTTGCTGAAACGCATGTCGCCACGCGCCAAAGTCTGATCGGCACCGAGCACCAGCCGGCCTGGAAACGCGGCGGCTACGGAATCGGCTTTGGCGCGGGCCAGAAGACTGGCCGCCGCCACGCCATCGGCAACACCGGCTTTGGCCTCGACCGCGCGCTCGTCGATCTGCGCCGGCCTGATCTCGAAGCGCAGCCCGGCGGCCGCCAGAATCTTGCCGCGGACATCGCTTTTCGACGCGAGCACCAGCGGCTGAGGGGCAAGCCAGAGCGGCATGAACGACTATCCTATTTGCTCGTCATTCCGGGACGGCGCAACAGCCCCGGAATGACAGTCGCGTCGGCGGCGGTCAACACGCGCTAGCGCGCCGGCTGGCGGCGGCGTTCGCTCAGCAACCGCATCACCGCCGCGGCGGTTTCCTCGATCGAACGGCGGGTCACGTCGATGCTCGGCCAGCTGTTCTTGGTGCAAAGCCGGCGCGAATAAGCCACTTCGTCGGCGACCGCGGCCTTATCGATATATTGGTCGTCGCTGCGGTGCGCCTTCAGGCCGAGCAGACGGTTTTCCCGGATCTGTACGATGCGCTCGGGGCTGGCATAGAGCCCGACCACCAGTGGGCGCGAGAGCTTTTCGACTGCAGGCGGAAGCGGCACGCCCGGCACCAATGGCACGTTGCCGGTCTTGATGCCGCGGTTGGCGAGATAGATCGACGTCGGTGTCTTCGAGGTGCGCGACACACCGACCAGCACCACGTCGGCATCCTCGAGACCCTCGACGTGCTGCCCGTCATCATGGAACATGCTGTAGTTGAGCGCTTCGATGCGCTGGAAATATTCGGCATTGAGCACGTGCTGGGCACCGGCGCGGTGGGTGGTCTCAGCACCGAGATAGGATTCGAACATCCGCAACACCGGACCCAGCACCGACATGCATGGCAGGCCGAGTTCGCGGCATTTTTTTTCCAGACCCTGGATCAGGTCTTCCTCGAGCAAGGTGTAGAGCACCAGCCCGGGAGCTTCGCTCACCTCGGCCAGCACATGATCAAGTTGCCGTTTGGAGCGCACCATCGGATAGAGATGCTCGACCGGAGATAAATTGGCATATTGCGCCGCGGCTGCGCGGGCGACCGTGATCAAGGTTTCACCGGTCGCATCGGAAACTAAGTGGAGATGAAAATATCCTGTGTCGGACATCTGTATAGCGGCAGGACCACATGTGGATTGGACGGGAGAAGGCCACGCCTTGAGGCGCCGTGCAAGCTAACACCGTGCCTAAGTCCGATTTCCATCCACATCACTGACAATGGGATAGCGGCGCGGCATCAATCGGTTTGCGAGACAGGGATGTGAATAGGTGGTTGGGGGTTGTTGGGGATAGGATCAAAAAACGCGATAAACAGGGCTTATTGCTGTGGATGAATGAAAGCATCGATTGGACCGCTATGTGAATTCGACTTTTCCATTCGGTGGACAGAGCGTTGATCCAAAGGCATGAGTCCAATCAACCGTCCAATAACTACTAAATAAAATCAAATAAGGTTTTTATGGAAAGAAGTGTTCAAACCGGCAGCGTCGGGGACAAGTCGCTGCTGCGCGTGCTTGCAGGCAAGCGCGAAACGATGCCGCCGGTGTGGTTGATGCGGCAGGCCGGACGATATTTACCGGAATATCGTGCGGCACGGGAAAAAACGGGCGGCTTTCTCGATCTTTGTTTCAGTCCGGAATTGGCGGCCGAGGTGACGCTGCAGCCGGTGCGGCGCTTTGGTTTCGACGCCGCGATTTTGTTTTCAGACATTCTGGTGGTGCCGTTGGCGCTGGGCCGAAAGGTCTGGTTCGTCGAGGGTGAAGGGCCGCGGCTTGAACCGCTGGAAAGTGCGCAGGCGCTGATCTCGGTACGGCAGGAGATGGATGGTGATGTGCTGTTGCCGATCTACGAGACGGTGCGGCGGGTGAAAGCTGAGCTCGCAAGCAAGACGGCCAGGACGGTACTGATTGGATTTTGCGGAGCGCCTTGGACGGTTGCGACCTACATGATCGCCGGACAGGGAACACCGGACCAGAGCCCGGCAAAAACACTGGCGGCGCGTGAGACCAAGGCTTTTCAATATTTGATCGATTGTCTGGTCGATGCATCGGCCGACTATCTCGCCCGGCAGCTGGAGGCCGGCGCTGACGTGGTGCAGATTTTCGATACCTGGGCGGGATCGTTGCCGGATGACGATTTCGAGCGCTGGTCCGTGCAGCCGACCAAGCGGCTGATCGAGAAATTGCGCGCCAAACGTCCCGGCGCCAAGGTGATCGGATTTCCGCGCGGCGCCGGCCGCAAGATCCCACGCTATGTCGATGAGACCGGTGTCGATGCGGTGAGCCTGGAGAGCGGGATCGACCGCGCATTCGCACGCGACGAAATCCAGATGCGCGTGCCGGTGCAGGGCAATGTCGATCCGCAAATTCTGCTTGCCGGCGGTGAGGCGCTCGACCGCGAGGTTGATGCCGTTATGGATGCTTTTTCCGGTGGTCCGTTCATCTTCAATCTCGGTCACGGCATCTTGCCCACCACACCGATTGCCCATGTGGAGCGGATGCTCAAGCGGGTGCGGGGGTAGTCTAGGCGTGGCGGGCAGCCCCTCGAATTCTGTCCCCTGCTCGGCTATGCTCTCGCTTTGCGACCAGGACCGCTTTGCGACCAAGACCGGAACACCTCCCGAATGCCCGGAAGCGCGATGGCTTTTCAGCGATCGAGATACTGGCGCCGTATTGCCGGCATGGCAGCGGCGCTGCTTCTGCTCGGCACGGCCGCGGCAAGCGCGGAGCTGCGCGTTACCGGCAATCGCGATTCGGTATCGATCGAGGCGCACAACGCGCCGCTGAAGGAGATTCTCGACGCGCTGCGAACGTCATTCCAGGTGGAATACAAGCCGGTCGCCGGGCTTGAGCGCCCGATCACCGGAACCTATTCCGGATCACTCGACCGTGTGTTGTCGCGGTTGTTGATCGGGCATGACTACATCATTCGGTCGTCGGCGCGCGGCATGGAGATCGTTATTTTGGGCGGCAAGCCGGTTCACACCGCGAACGAAACAATCGAGCCGGCGCCGGCGCAAAATGCATCCTGGAAAGACGGTGACGGCCAACACATTGCCCCGCCCGATCCCGGGCGATTCGCACAACCGGGGGCGCCCGCGACGTGGCGCGACGGCGACGGTAATCTGATTGCGCGGCCCGCCAATCTCACACAATTTGCCGCACCCAACGCGCCGGCGACCTGGCGCGACGGTGACGGCCATCTGATCGCGCCGCCGCCCGGCAATTAACGCGCCGATCCTCAGAGACAGCAAGCCGACAGCGTCGCAAGAAGTCGCTAAGAAAGCCGCAATGTATCTCTGGCTCAAAGCGTTCCATTTGATCGCCGTCATCTCTTGGATGGCGGGCATGCTCTATCTGCCGCGGCTGTTCGTCTATCACGCCTCGGCAAAGCCGGGCTCCGAGCAATCGGAAACCTTCAAGGTGATGGAGCAGCGGCTGCTGAAATTCATCATGGTTCCGGCGATGGCGGTGACCTGGATTCTAGGAATCATTCTGGTGGTCTACGGCCAGTTTCTGTTCGCCGGCTGGTTCATGGCCAAGTTCGTCCTGGTGCTGGCGATGTCGATTTTGCATGGCCTGTTCAGCCACTGGGCGCACGAGTTCCGCTTCGACCGCAACACCCGCTCGCCGAAATTCTATCGTATTGCCAATGAGATACCGACAGCCTTGCTGATCGTCATTGTCATCCTGGCGGTGGTCAAGCCGTTGTGACGTCAGGCTAAATCAACCACAAGGGCAGCATCCCCTTGCGCGGAAACCGAACCCCACTTATGTTTGCTTAATCCCACCGAACGCAGGCAGATGCTAGTCGCGTTCCGGCTCCCAAAGTTCGGGCCGGTCGCAGCATCGGGTTCCGGGCGATTTTTCCAAAGCTTCCTCGTCACCCCAGACCTGCGACCTCTCTCCCTAAGTACATCGGCATCGAGTCTCCGTATTTTTTCAGACTCCACCGATCAATCTCCCTAAGGACGTAACCCCCCCATGCGGGAAATGAAACTCCAGGACCTCAAGTCCAAAACACCGGCCGACCTGTTGTCGTTCGCCGAAGAACACCAGGTCGAGAACGCCAGCACCATGCGCAAGCAGGAGCTGATGTTCGGCATTCTCAAACAGCTCGCGACGCAAGAAATCGATATCATCGGCGAAGGCGTGGTCGAAGTGCTGTCCGACGGCTTCGGCTTTCTACGCTCGCCGGAATCGAACTACCTCTCCGGCCCCGACGACATCTATGTCTCGCCCAGCCAGATCCGCCGCTTCGGCCTGCGCACAGGCGACACCGTTGAAGGCCACATCCGTTCCCCGAAAGAAGGCGAGCGCTACTTCGCGCTGCTCAAGGTCAACACCATCAATTTCGAAGACCCCGAGAAAGCGCGCCACAAGATCAATTTCGACAACCTGACGCCGCTCTATCCCGAGCAGCGGCTGAAGATGGAATACGAGGATCCGACCAAGAAGGATCTCTCCGCCCGCGTCATCGACATCGTCGCGCCGATCGGCAAGGGCCAGCGCGCGCTGATCGTGTCGCCGCCGCGCACCGGCAAGACCGTGCTGTTGCAGAACATCGCGCACTCGATCACGCACAACCACCCGGAATGCTATCTGATCGTGCTGTTGATCGACGAGCGGCCGGAGGAAGTCACCGACATGCAACGCTCGGTCAAAGGCGAGGTCGTGTCCTCGACCTTCGACGAGCCGGCCTCGCGCCACGTGCAGGTGGCCGAAATGGTGATCGAAAAGGCCAAGCGCTTGGTCGAGCATCAGCGTGACGTGGTGATCCTGCTCGATTCCATCACCCGCCTCGGCCGCGCCTACAACACGGTCGTCCCCTCGTCCGGCAAGGTGCTGACCGGCGGTGTCGACGCCAACGCCCTGCAGCGGCCCAAGCGCTTCTTCGGCGCCGCGCGCAACATTGAGGAAGGTGGCTCGCTCACCATCATCGCCACCGCCCTGATCGATACCGGCAGCCGCATGGACGAAGTGATTTTCGAAGAGTTCAAGGGCACCGGTAACTCCGAACTCATCCTCGACCGCAAGGTGGCCGACAAGCGCACCTTCCCGGCCATGGACATCACCCGCTCCGGCACCCGCAAGGAAGAGCTGCTCACCGAGCCGGCCGTGCTGAAGAAGATGTACGTGCTGCGCCGCATCCTCAATCCGATGGGCACCATGGACGCCATCGACTTCCTGCTCGACAAGTTGCGCAATACCAAGAGCAACAGTGAGTTCTTCGAGTCGATGAATACCTGAGCAGGAGCGCGAGTCTCGAAATGAAAGATCGCCCGCTTAACGCGGGCGATTTTTTTCGTGGTGGCGTGTTGGAGCGTTTAGCTGCGCGCGTTCCATCCGCCGTTAAACAGGTGCTCGTTGAGTTCGCGCTCGATACTGTCGGTAAACCGGTGCCCGGTCCGCGCGAGATAGGCTTCGACGACGCGCTCGGCGTGGCGCTGGCGGGTCTCGAAGACCGCGTCGAAAACCCGGCGCAGGATACCGCGCCGAGACGTGGCTTTGCCCGCAACCGGCCGACTATAAGCTGCGATATTGCTCTGAAAAACCGTAGAGCGGACTGCGGCGGTCATGGTCAATCTCCTTGGTGGCGGCCTGTTCGGCTTGAGCAGGCCTCATCTATGCCCCGCAAGATCATGCCGTTTTCGGTAATTGACAAAGGATTAGCTCTCAGCCGATAGTTGAGAAAATCTCATGCATTCTGCGATGCCGCCGCTGTCCGCCCTGCGTGCCTTCGAGGCCGCCGCGCGCCATTTGAGCCTTGTGCAGGCGGCGCGCGAGCTCAACGTCACGGCGGGTGCGCTCAGCCACCAGATTCGCGGCCTGGAAGACTTCCTCGGCGTGAAGTTGTTCGAACGGCGCGTGCGGTCGATCGCGCTGACGACGGCGGGCAAACAGCTTTATCCCGGGTTGCAGACAGGCTTTGGCCATATCCGCGAAGCGGTCGGAAGTCTCGATACGTCCCAGGCCGCGCATGTGCTGGTGGTGAGCACGTCGCCAGGGCTGACGTCGAAATGGCTCGCGCCGCGGCTCTACCGTTTCGGCGCTGCCTATCCCGATATCGATGTGCGCATTTCGTCGTCGCTGACCAACGCGAATTTCGCAACGGACGGCATCGATCTTGCGCTCCGCAATTTGCCGGTGAATCCGGTAGTCAATTCAGCGCTCGAGATCGAGCAGCTTGTCGACATAACCTACATTCCGGTTTGCAATCCGCGCCTGCTCGAGAAGTCCGGGCCGGTGAAAAATGCGCAGGCGCTCGCGCGGCTGCCGCTGATCCACGATGAATCGCTATTGGCGCGCGGTGCCAGCCCGAACTGGGGCAACTGGTTTAAGGCCGCCGGGCTCGACAATATCGATCTCAGGCGCGGCCTTCGCTTCAACAGCTCCGACCATGCGCTCGATGCCGCCGGCGAAGGCGCCGGCATTTTGTTGACGCACGATCTTCTCGCCTACGACGACCTGCGCACGGGCCGCCTGGTGATTCCCGTCAAGCTCGCGCTGCCGGCCGGCCGCACCTTTCATTTGGTCTGGCCGAAAGGCCGCAAGCCGACCGAAGCGATGGAAGCCTTCCGGCGCTGGATCAAGGAAGAAATTGCCGCGCTGGACTGGCGCCGCATCAGGCCGCGCGGCAGCAACCGCGGCGCGGACGTCTAAAGCCGCTTGAGCAGCTCCGCCTTCTTTATCTTGCGCGTCGGCGTCAGCGGCATCTCCGTCACGATCTCCAACCGCTCCGGCCACTTCATCTTGCTGACGCCCTTGTCCTGCAGCCAGACCTTCAGGGCTTCGAGGTCGAGACTGGCGTTCGGCTTCAGCACGGCAAAGCAGCAGGCGCGTTCGCCCAGCACCGGATCCGGCATGCCGGCGATCGCGCATTGCGCCACCGCCTCGTGGCGGTCGATCAGCGCTTCGACGTCGGCCGGATTGAATTTGACGCCGCCGCGATTGATCACGTCTTTCAGCCGGCCGGTGATGACGATGTTGCCGCCGGCGTCGGCGCGCGCCAAATCGCCGGTGCGGAACCAGCCGTCGGCGGTGAAGGCGTCCGCGGTCGCGGTTTTGTTTTCGAGATAGTCGTCGAACACCGAGCAGCCGCGCGCCTGCAATTCGCCCTCTTCGCCGGCCGCGGCCCGTTTGTCTTCGGTCATGACGCGCAATTCGGTACCGGGGGTGGCGCGGCCGGCCGAGGATAGCCGCACCGCTAAATCGTCATGCGGCCGCGTAAAGGTGCCGGCCTGCATCTCACTCATCCCCCAGAGCTGGCAGACTTTGCCGTTCGGCATCATCGCCTGGATTTTGCGGGCAAGCTCCGGCGGGCATGCCGTGCCAGAGATCATGATGAAGGCGAGCGATGAAAGCCGTTCAGGTGTCAGCAGCCCGGCATTGAGGCACGCCGCCATGTGCGCGGGCGCGACAAAGGCCGCAGTAGGCCTATTGCGGTCAAGCGCTTCGGCGAGCGCGTCAGGCACGAAGGCCGGCAGCAGCGCGTTCGTGCCGCCCACGGCGAGCGCCAGATTGATGGTGAACAGGCCGTAGAGATGGGTGAACGGCGCCGCCGACAGGATCACCGAGCCTTGCGTCAATCCGAGTTCAGCGGCGCTCAGCCGGGCATTGGCGAGGAATTTTTGGTACGTGGTCGGCACGCCCTTGGGCGCCGCCACCGTGCCCGACGTATAGAGCAGCAGAAAGCGGTCCGACGCCGCCGGGCGATAGCCGCCATCGGCCGCGCCGGCGCTTGTCGGAAAGGCCAGCGCGCCGTCCGGCGCGCCCGCGCCCACCGCGATCACATGCTGTAGGTTCGGTAGCCGCGGCTTGAGCGACAACGCCATTTCGGCGGCGGAAAAATCCTTAGCCCGCGCGACGCAGATGAAGGCCTTGGCGCCGCCGTGACGCAGCAGCGGTTCCACCTCGGCGGCGCGATACGGCATGTGGATGGTCTGCAGCGTGGCGCCGAGATAGCCGGCCGCCAAATAGGCGATGATGAACTCCGCCGTGTTCGGCAGTTGCGCCGCGACCACGTCGCCCGGCCCCACGCCAAGATCGCGCAAGAATGCGGCCAGCGCCAAGACCCGGCCGTGCAGGCCGCGGTAATCCAGCGTGCCGCCGGCGCCGACCACCGCGCGCGCTGACGGCGTTGCCTCAACGCGCGCGTCCATCCAGCCGCGCAAAGTCTCCTCGCGCCACCAGCGCTGCGGCGCGAAGTCGTCGGCAGGCGTTGCGGCGCTCACGGCAAATCCTCAACTTGTTGCAGCGCGGCTATTCTCCTTGCGCGCGAGGCCGCCGTAAAGGTCGAGCATGCGCTCGCGCCAGGCGGCGATCAGATCGGTGGCCTCGATCACCTCGAAACCGCTGACGATGCGCGCCCATTGCAGCAGGCTGAACACGATGTAGTCGGCGTAAGCCGGGGTCGCGCCGCTGATGAACGGCTGCGTGCGCAGGCTCACCTGCACGGGATCGAGCAGCCGGCGGAAGCCGGCGATGTCGTCGCCGCGGCGGGCGGACAACTCCTCGAGGCTTTTCTTGAACGCGGCCTCGATAGTCTTGCGCATATGCGTGGCGTCCTTGTCGTCGACGATGCCGAGCACATCGATCATCAGCATCTGCGCCAGCCGCGGCACCAGTTGCCGGTCGGCCCAGGTATTGATGAAGCGCGCCAGCGCCTGGCCGCGCTCGCCGCCGAACAGCGATGGGCGGTCGGGATAGGCCACTTCTAGATGCTCGGCGATCTTCCAAGAATTGGCGACAACAAGATCACCGTCCTTGAGGATCGGAACCTTGCCTTGACCGCTGAACGCGATTTTTCCCTTGTCGCTGATCGCGACCGGCACGCTTTCGAAATCGAGGCCCTTATGCGCCAGCGCCAGCCGCGTTCGCCAGGAAAACTGGCTGTAGCGCTGCCCGTCTTCGCCGCCGAGTTCGTAGAGAACGATCGCCACCCGGCGAAACCTCCAGTTGGGCAAATCGCGCTGAGCAAGGGCCCAACTGGATTGCCGGCGCCCGCTCCGTCAGTGGCGGCGCACGACGGGATGAAAGGCGCTGTCAGCGAAGCTCGGGCTTGGCATGCACACGGCATCTTTCTTGTCGCCGAGCGTATGCTTGCATTCAGCGAGGCTGGAAAATCCGCAGCGCACGCGTGATCCGGATTTGTCGACGAAGCCGCACCATTCACCGGCATGAACCGGCGCGAGTATGGTGAGTAGCGATCCGGCAACCAGAAAGCCAAACAGTAGACGCATCGATGGTCTCCCGGTCGCCCCAAGGGAAATGTGATTTTGCCGCCAACCGCGGCCAAATCAAGATGGTTTTCGCATCGCGCTTAACACCGCGACAATATCCGCCGGCGCCGTCACCGGCAGCGAGCAGGTTTCACCGACGCAGACGAAGGCCGCGCCATCCGGCGCTGCGGCGAATTTCTCTCGTGCCGGGTGCGCGGCCGGGAGATCGGCGGCCGCGGTGGCCCGCAATACGATACGGTCGAGGAACGGCAGTTTCAGCGCGGCTTGCGCGAAGGCTTCGGCGCCGCTTCCGGTTGCGACAATCTCGGCGCCGCGCAGCCGCAGGTCGAGCGCATTCAACAACGCCACATGGCCGAACAGATTATTGCCGGCCGCCGACAGGATGCCGTCGATCAGCCGGTCGGCCTGCGCGCGCCATTTGTCGTCGCCGGCGAGCACCGCCAGCCGCACCAAGTTCTGCGCCGCCACCGCATTGGCATTGGGAGTGGCGTCATCGGTGGTGGAATGCGGGCGCAGCAGCAGATCGGTGGCATCGTCGGCGGTGAGAAAATAGCTGCCGGTGTCGGCATCGGCGTAATGCGCGTCGAGCGCGCTTTGCCAAGTGAGCGCGCGTTCGAGCAGGGCGCGCTCGCCGGTCGCCTCATAGAGCGCCAGCGCGGCGCGGGTCATGGCGGCGAAATCCGACGCCAATCCGGGAAACAACAACTGCCCGTCGCGCCAGGAATGACCGAGCCTGTCGCCCTTGCTCATTTGCTGCGCGATGAAATCGAAGGCACGCCGCGCCATGGCGATCCATGACGGCTCGTCGAGGATGATGGCGGCGTTGGTGAGCGCGGCGATCAACAGTCCGTTCCAATCGGCCAGCGCCTTGTCGTCGAGCCCGGGCCGCACCCGCCCTTCCCGCCGTTTGTGCAGCATGGAGCGCAGCATGGCGAGCCGGGCCTCATCGTCGCCGCTACGGGCTAAGTGATTCAACCGATTCAGAATATTGTGGCCTTCGAAATTGCCGCCCTCGCTGACGTCGTAATGCGCAGCAAAGAACGCAGCATTTTCGGCGCCGAGAACCTCGACGATTTCCGCCTTCGACCAGACGTAGAACTTGCCCTCCTCGCCTTCCGAGTCGGCATCGAGCGAGGCGCAGAAGGCGCCCTCCTTGGTCGTCATCTCGCGGGCAAGCCATGTAACGGTCTCGCGCGCGCGCTGTGCGAACAGCGGCGTGCCGCTACGTTGCCAGGCCAGCGCCAGCAGTTCCAGAAGTTGCGCGTTGTCGTAGAGCATCTTCTCGAAATGCGGGACCAGCCAACGCTCGTCGACCGAATAGCGCGAGAAGCCGCCGCCGAGATGATCGTAGATGCCGCCTTCGCTCATGCGTTCGAGCGAATGCTCTACTGTCTCGAAAAAGCGCGCGTCGCCAGTCCGTGTCCCTGCCCGCCACAACATCTCCAGTAGCGAGGGTTGCGGAAACTTGGGCGCGCCGCGCAAGCCCCCGTTGACGGAATCGAACATGTTGCCGACCTGCGTCGCCGCGGCATCGAGCTCGCGCAGGCCGATGGTGACTTTGCCCTCCGGCCGCGCCTTCTCGGCCAGCCGCGCTAGCAAGGCATCGCGGTTCTGCTCGATCTTGTTCGGCTCCTCGCGGAACAGCCGCGACACTTCGCGCAAGATGTCGGTGAAGGCCGGCCGCCCGAAGCGGGATTCCTTGGGAAAATAAGTGCCGCCCCACACCGGCTCGCCCTTGGGCGTCAGGAACATCGTCAGCGGCCAGCCGCCCTGCTCGCCGAGCAGATGCAGCGCGTTCATGTAGATCTGATCGATGTCGGGCCGTTCCTCGCGGTCGACTTTGATGTTGACGAACAGCTCGTTCATCACGCGCGCGGTGGCTTCGTCCTCGAACAACTCGTGCGCCATTACATGGCACCAGTGGCAGGCCGCGTAGCCGACCGACAACAGGATCGGCCGGTTCGAGCGCGTGGCCTCTTCCAGAGCCGCCGGGCCCCATTGCCACCAGTCAACGGGGTTGTGCTTGTGCTGCAGCAGATAGGGCGAGGTCGCGGCGGCGAGACGATTTTCGTGTGCGGGGTTTTGCGGTGAGGTCATCGCCGCACCTTAGCGCGGAACGGCGGCGCGGCCAAAATTCACGACATTCCGCTGACGATCGCGGCAAGCACCTTGAGCGCGTCGGTCGTACCGTCGGACTCGCCTTTTTCGAAATCGTCGCCACCCTGCCCCATGGTGTTGGTGACGTGGGCGAGGCAGAGCACGGCCTTGCCGCGGGCGCGCGCGAAGGTATAGAGCGCCGCCGCCTCCATCTCGACCGCGAGCACGCCTTTGGCGCGCGCAGCTTCGATCGCTTGCGCCGTTTCCCGGAACGGCGCGTCGGTGGTCCAGCTGGCGCCGACCAGCGTGCGCACGCCGGATTGTTTCAACGCCGTGGCGGCTTTTGTCACCAGAAGCGGATCGGCCTCGGCAAACGCCGCGGGCGCGGCATAGTGATAGCTCGTGCCCTCGTCGCGCAGAGCGCGGTCGATCAGCACGAAATACGGCGTCGGTCCCGCCGCCTTGATCTGGCCCGCCGATGTCATGCTGAGCAGCAGACGGCAGCCGCAGGCAAACAATTCCTCGGCGATCAGGACAGCAAACGGCGCGCCGACGGCGCAGCCGATGATGCCGACGGTCCGCTCGGCCAGGTGAAACGCGAACAGCTCGGTATGGTAACAAGGCCAGGTATCGACGCGCGTGGCACGGCCGGATTTGCGCAAACTGCGCAGAATGTCGCCGTCCGGATCGAGGATGCAGACCGCCGGAACGTCGGCCGCCTCCAAGCCCTTTTGCCGGCGCGCCTCGCGCAGCAAGGCGTCGGGCGTAAACACCGAGCTTGCCGCGGCCGATTTATGATTCAGGATGGGCGCGACGCCGTTGCGCGGTTTGTCATCGGCCGGATTTTGCGTCACGGCAAGATCGCAAAGGCGCGCGCCGGGAAGCCGAGGCCTTTGCGCACTTTTGGCCAGGTCACCACGATCAGCGCGCCTTTCGGCGGCACCTTATCGAGATTGGCCATCACTTCGATCTGGTAATGGCCGTGCTGCAGGATGAAGGTTTCCGAATCCATCTTGTCGGTGATGTCGGTATCCATGGCCTCATGGCCGGTGGCGGTGACGCCGCGCTGTTCGTAGAGGAACTTGATGGTCTCGAAGGCCCAGGCCGGGAACGGTGCCCGCTTGAAGCGTTCCGGGTTGGCATCCCAGTCTTTGTACATGTCGGTACGCAGCGCGACGAAGCTGCCGCGCGGAATCTTGCCGTGTTTCTTTTCCCACGCCTTCAGATCGGCGACCGAGAAAGCGTGATTGGGGTCTTTGGCAAGGAACGGTGTGTCGTCGAGCACGATCAGCGGCAGGATCATCTGCTTGAGCGGGATCTCGTCCATGGTGATGCCGTTCTCGGCAAAATGCGCCGGCGGATCGACGTGGGTGCCGTATTGCCCGACCATGTCGTAATAGGTCGTGTGGAAGCCGTCTTCCTTGATGGTGTAGGGCCGCTTGGTCTTGGGATCGTAGGCCGGCGTAAACTTGGCCTGCCCGAAGCCCGACCACACCGGTGTCGTCGGCCCGAAACTGTGCGTCAGATCGACGAATTGCTTTGCGGCGATTGTTTTATAGGCGCGCGCGAGGTCGCTTTGCGCGGATGCTGGCGCGGCGGTCACTGCGAGAGCGGCGAACGTTAATGCGATGGCGAGACGCGGCAGAGGATTGATCTTGGGCACGGCAGACCTCCGATGTGTGACGTCGGTGATCGCCCATCATATCGCATCGGGGATACGAGCAAGAGGCGAAGCGTGCCGGGCGGGCCGAAGCACCGTCGGATCGTGGCGTCACTTCTTGGTGCTGGCGGACATCAGCTCGGTAAGACGGAGATCGGGGCCTTGCATCTTGCGATCCGCCCAGAGCTCGAGATCGGCGACGCTGAACTTGTCGAGAAACGGATTGGCCTTGACGATTCGGTCGCGCTTGGTCCGCCCCGTGGCGTCGGCATAGGCCATCACCTGCGCCGCGTCGGCCTCCAGCGGCGCGGTCAGCAGCGCGGTGGCCCCGGCGCCGCCGGCAAAGTGCGCGAGGTAAACCGTCCCAGGGGTTATCGGCAGGCCCCGCCGTGCCAGCATCGCGGCGTGCCGCTCGGCAAATCGGCGCGTCATCTCGCGCGCTATTTTTTTGTCGCGCCGCAGCGTCAGCATCTGCTCGCGGTTGCGCCCCTTGGCGAGATCGGGGCGGTAGGCGCGGATCATCTCCAGCCAGGTCTGATCGAGAAACTGCGCGGCCCCGGTCGCGCTCGAATGCTTGTTTTTGGCGCTGGCGTTGTCGTTCAATTCAGCGGTGATGATGCGCTCAACCACCGCGTCGACAGCGGCGCTGCCGGTAAGTGGACCGTTGAGCCAGGCATCGAGGCTGGCGGCGGCGAGCCAGCCCAAGGCAAACGTGGCGACGATCGCGCCCGCGATCGCGGCCAGGTGCAGTCTGGAGATTTTGCGCGGCGCGCGCGATGTCAGGGCTTCACGTTTTCGGCGAACACTGCTCGCGGGGATTCGCAATGGCGGCGAGATGGCGCGCTCGATCGCAGGCGGCGCCTGGATCGCGGCCGGTTCGGCGGCGCCGGACAGGATTGCAAGCTGCTTGTCGATTTCGTTGAACAGACCGTTTCGCTGGTCTTCGAGCAGGGCAAGGCCGACGTTCAACACAAGCTCTTCCCGCAAATATCGGGCGCTCGTGTCCCGCTCGTCACGCGCAGCACTGATGACCATTGCGTTCATGGCTTTGGGGTCCCGGCCGATCGGCATCCAATGTCGGACGAAAATCTTAAGCTCCCGGCAACCCTGTCGCGGCTCGGTGGCAACAGCGTGGTCGCCGCGTGGCGGCCGTTTGGTATGGCTAATGAAAGGCTAACGAGCGGCGAATTTGCGCCCGGTTGCCCGATGCCGGCGGCAATTGTCAGAGGTGATTAGCGGGACCGCCGCTCGGCTAGCAGTGACTCGGCGCGCGAGTGATTGCGCCGTGTGTGATCGACGTAATAACTCGCCTTTGCGGCCTCGTAGATTTCGAGTGCAGCGCCGAGATTGTTCTGGGTCATGGCCCAGTCGGGCGGCACGCGCTCGCGCGTCCATTCCAGCAAGGCGGCGCGATAAGCCTCGACCGCCTCTTCGAGCTTTTCGGTGCCGCTCTCGCGCGCGCCGAGGGCTTTGAGCGCAGTGCCGAGATTGTTCTGGGTCGCAGCCCAGGCGAGTGGCACGCGCTCGCGTGTGCGTTCGAGCAAGGCGGCTCGAAATACCGCGACCGCCTCTTCGAGCTTTTCGGTGCCGCTCTCGCGCTCGCCGAGGGCTTTGAGCGCAGTTCCGAGATTATTCTGGGTCCCGGCCCAGTCGAGTGGCACGCGCTTACGCGTCCATTCCAGCAAGGCAGCGCGATAGGCTACGATAGCTTTTTGAAGTGCATCGTTTGGGCCGGCTTGTTGGCCAATGGACGGTAATACAAGTGCGTAATTGAAGAGCAACGAACCACGGGTGTCCGAATGAAATGCCAGATTAAGGCGGGTGACGATGGGTTCGAGGCGCTCGGCCACCGCCCGCATCGTGGGGACAAGATACTGCCCACTCATCTGTACTGCTGGCGCGGCGCTCATTGCGACACGGGCGGAGATTGCCGCGCCAAGATGGCCGACGAAGTTAGCGGGCAGATCAAATGTTTCTGTCAGGGTATAGTTTTCGGGTTTTCTACCCTCGGCTTCGGCGACCGTGAACCGAAGCGACAGAACAGTGTTGTCCGAGCTGCGGCCTTTGACGCGGCCTGAAATCAATAGGTCGCAATGATGGTCTTTGAGGAGCTTTTGAGCCCTCTCGTAGACACCGCGCTCAACATCCGATTCGTGGCCGTCGCTAAGCGCGAATTCCTGAGGCCAATTTGTCAGTTCGACCGCACTACCCAACTCGTCTCGGATGGTATCGAAAAGCGTCGTTCGACAGGAATTGCTTGGCGTGTCGTCGCTGAGCCGCGCGATGAGGATGCCGATCTTCGCGCCGGACCCAAGGCGAATGTCGCGGCGGATGCAGTATTTCAGATAGCGGTCAAAAAGAGTCCCGCCGATCAGCCGCAAAACCGGCTCGGCCAACCTCAAGCCGAACGCGCTCCATTCAACCATGCGCTCCCCCGAAGGATGTATTGATCTTATCGGGGGCACGGAAGCGCACAACCCGCGGATGCAACCTCGGATTTCGCTTACGGTCGATCCGGGCTACATCCTTGCGGCATGTTACCTGCCCGCGACACCATCTTCGCCCTCTCCTCCGGTCGGCCGCCGGCGGCGATTGCGGTGGTGCGCATCTCCGGGCCGCGCGCCGCGCGACGCGCTAAAGGCGTTGACCGGCAAGATCCCGCAGCCGCGCCAGGCGGCCTTTGCCCGTGTCCGTGATCCCATATCCGGCGAGACCATCGACGAAGCGCTGGCGCTTTGGTTCCCTGCCCCGCGCAGCGAAACCGGTGAGGACACCGCCGAACTGCAGTTGCACGGCGGTCGCGCGGTGGTCGCTGCGACGCTCACCGCCCTCGCCCGCCTCGAGGGTTTGCGCCCCGCCGAGGCCGGTGAATTCACCCGCCGCGCCTTCGAGAACGGCAAGCTCGATCTCACCGCCGTCGAAGGTCTCGCCGACCTGGTGATGGCGGAAACCGAAGGCCAGCGCCGGCAAGCCTATCGGCAAATGAGCGGCGCGCTTGGCAACCACGCCGAAGCCTGGCGGCAAAAGTTGATCCAGGCGTTGGCGCTGGTCGAGGCGCGCATCGACTTTTCCGACGAGGCCGATGTGCCGGAGGACCTTTTGCGCCCGGCGCTTACCCTCGCCCGTGAGCTCGAAGGCGAAATCGCCGCGGCGCTGGCCGACGATCATCGCGGCGAGCGGATGCGCGTAGGCCTGGTGGTGGCGATCGCCGGGCCCCCCAATGCCGGCAAATCGACGCTGCTTAACCGCATCGCCCGGCGCGAGGCGGCGATCGTGTCGCCTTATGCCGGCACCACCCGAGATGTCATCGAGGTGCATCTCGATCTCGGCGGCTGGCCGGTTACGTTGCTCGATACGGCGGGGATTTGCGTCACCGACGACCCGGTAGAGATGGAAGGCGTGCGGCGTGCCAACGAACGGGCGGGCGCTGCGGATCTGGTGCTCTGGGTGGTGGACGCAGCCGGGCAGGGTACGGACGATCCGTCTGCGGCAGCGCCCGGTCAGGACGTATGGCTTGTGCGCAATAAGATCGATCTCATTGAACGGCCGAGCGAGAAAAGTATGGATATTAAGATTCAAAGTAACGCTAGGAATGAATACGAACATCGATTTAATAAAATCCAAAGAAGTAATGTTAATCAAGATATAACGAAAAAGAATGAATCTATATTCAGTAAGAGTGAACCGATATTCGATTTGTCGGCGCTCAATGGAGCAGGATTCGAGGCGCTTTTAGCGGCGCTGGCTGAAAAAGCCGAAACGACTTTAGCGCCGGGCGAATCCGGCCTCATCACCCGCGAGCGTCACCGCCGCGTTCTTGAAGATACGAGCGCCGCTTTGCGACGCGCGCTGGCTCGGCCATTGGCCGAGCGTGAGGATCTGCTGGCCGAAGAGCTGCGCACCGCCGCTACGGCGCTCGGCCGACTCACTGGCCGAGTCGATGTCGAAGACATCCTCGACGTTATTTTCCGCGACTTCTGCATCGGCAAGTAAGCGTCTCATTGGCGATGGCCCGGGCTGTGGCATAGGGCCGCCGTGGCAAGGCGTCGTCTCGCGCGCGCGGCCGGTTCGTCCGAGGTTGGCGCCGCTATTGCTGGCGAATGAGGGACGACATGCCCAACATTTCCGAATTGAAAAAGGTGCTGCGGGACCCCAAGGCCATAGGCTGGATTGGGCTTATGGTTGTGGCGATCCTGATCGGGCTCGGCACGCTTTATTACGGCGGCCGGGACAACGCCAAAAACGAGCCGCCGGTCAGCCACGCCGCAAGATAGGCCGGGGTAGGCCACCGTCCGGAACCGTCCAAATGCTCATCGACGGCCGGCTTAGCGAGTGACCGGTAGGTTGATACCGAACCCGGGGTGTTTCACGTGAAACATTTTCTGCATTCCGGGATGTTTTGACCCGCCGGGACTGCTCGTCTAAAACGCCGCATCCGAGGCGCTTATGACCCTACGATTCGACGTTGTCGTGATTGGCGGCGGCCATGCCGGCTGTGAAGCCGTGGCTGCGGCAGCCCGCATGGGCGCCCAAACGGCGCTGATTACGCACCGGTTTTCGACGATCGGCGCCATGTCCTGCAATCCGGCCATTGGCGGGCTCGGGAAGGGCCATTTGGTCCGGGAAATCGATGCCTTGGACGGTCTGATGGGTCGGGTCGCGGACCGCGGCGGCATCCAATTCCGCGTCCTCAATCGCCGTAAAGGGCCGGCCGTGCGAGGTCCGCGCGCCCAGGCCGACCGCCAGCTCTATGCCGCGGCCATGCAGGCGGAAATCCGCGCTATCCCGAACCTCGAAGTCATCGAGGCCGAAGCCGACGACCTGGCGGTTGTTGAGGGCAGGGTGTCAGGAGTCAAATTGGCCGATGGCCGCGAGATTTTGACCGGCGCCGTGGTGCTCACGACCGGGACCTTCCTGCGCGGCCTCATCCATATCGGCGAAAAGAAAATTCCGGCCGGCCGCGTCGGCGAAGCCTCGGCTATGGGGCTTTCGAGCACGCTCGACCGTGCGGGCTTTGCCCTTGGGCGGCTAAAGACCGGAACGCCGCCGCGTCTCGACGGCCGCACCATCGACTGGGACGGCCTGGAAATGCAACCCGGCGATAAGCCGCCGGAGCCGTTTTCGATGCTCACGGACCGCATCGAAAACCCCCAGATTCAATGCGGAATCACGCGGACGGTGAGGGCGACGCACGAGATCATCCGGGCCAATGTGCACCGGTCGCCGATGTATTCCGGCCAAATCGAGAGCCGGGGGCCGCGCTATTGTCCGTCGATCGAGGACAAGGTCGTCAAGTTCGGCGAGCGCGACGGCCACCAGATATTCCTGGAGCCGGAAGGGCTCAACGACCAGACGGTCTATCCGAACGGCATTTCGACCTCGTTGCCGGAAGAGGTGCAGCACGCTTTGGTCGCGACCATTCCCGGCTTGGACAAGGCTCGGTTCGTCCGGCCGGGCTACGCCATCGAATACGACTACGTCGATCCGCGTGAGCTGAAGGCCACGCTTGAGGCCAAGCGGCTTCGGGGCCTGTTTTTGGCCGGCCAGATCAACGGCACCACGGGCTACGAAGAGGCCGCGGCGCAGGGGCTTTTGGCGGGGCTCAATGCGGCGTCGCGGGCCGGCGAGGACGCCGAGATCACCTTCGACCGCGCCGAGGCCTACATCGGCGTCATGATCGATGACCTGGTCACGCGCGGCGTCAGCGAGCCCTATCGCATGTTCACCTCACGCGCCGAATATCGCCTGGCCCTGCGCGCCGACAATGCCGACCAGCGATTGACGGCTAAAGGCATGGCGATCGGCTGTGTCGGCGCTGAAAGGGCGCGGATCTTCGGCGAAAAATCGGTAGCCCTCACCGCCGCGCGGGCCTTTGCCAAGTCGGTCGCCCTAACCCCAAAACAAGCCGAAAAATATGGGCTTTCGCTCAACAAAGACGGCCACCGGCGCACGGCTTTCGAGCTTTTGGCCTATCCGAATATCGCCGCCACGGATCTCGCAAAGGTCTGGCCTCAGCTCGGCGATCTCTCGCCGAAAGTCGCCGAGCAGCTCGAGATCGACGCCAAATACGACGTCTATCTGTCGCGCCAGGCGGCGGATGTGGCGGCCTATCGGCGCGATGAAAGCTTCGAATTGCCCGATGAAATCGATTACGGCGCCCTGCCCGGGCTGTCGAATGAAGTCCGGCAAAAGCTCATCGCGCAGCGTCCGCGCACCATCGGCCATGCGGCGAAAATCGACGGCATCACGCCGGCGGCGCTGACACTCCTGGTCGCCCATGTCCGCCGCGGCCGTGGCAAGCGGTCGGCGGCAAAGCGCGCGTGAGCAAGGGCGCGCAGGACGCCCTCGCCGCCGATCGCGCGCACGCTTTGCGGCTCACGAATGTTTCACGTGAAACATCGGAACGCCTCGACGCATTCGTCGAGGCCTTATTGCTCTGGCAGCGAACGACCAAGCTCGTCGCCTCCTCGACCCTCGACCATCTCTGGACGCGGCACATTGCCGATTTGCTTCAGCTCGTCCCGCTGGCCCCGGCGGCGCGGGTCTGGCTGGACTTCGGATCCGGCGGTGGCTTTCCTGGAATCCCGATTGCTTGCGCCCTCGCCGGCCTGCCTGGCGCCATGGTTCACCTGGTCGAGAGCAATGGAAAAAAAGCCGCCTTTTTGCGGGAGGCTGTCCGTCTCACCGGAGCGCCGGCCGAGGTCCACCAGATGCGGATTGAGGATTGTGGGGATAGCTTTGCAGAACCGGTGCATGCGGTCACCGCGCGGGCGCTGGCCCCGCTAAAAATACTTTGCGACCAAGCCGCGCCGTGGATTGCGAAGGGCGCGGCCGGCTTGTTTCCCAAGGGTCAAGATGTAGATGCCGAATTGACCGAAGCTACTAAATATTGGAATATCAAGAGCGAAAAAATGCCGAGCGTAACCAGTTCGGGCAGCTTTATTGTGGTGGTTCAAGGGCTTACGCCTCGTCACGGCGCGTGATCCCGGCAGTAGGCGGCGGTGGCCGCGCGTAGCTAGAGCGCATGGCGCATGATCGACCAAACTGACGATCCAGGCGGAACGGACGACCAGGTTGTCGCCTTCGCTCGGCCAATGGCCGAGCCCGCCAATGAGCCGCAGTTAGCGCCGACGGTTGGCGGCCAGCCGCGCGTCCTGACCATCGCCAACCAAAAAGGCGGCGTCGGCAAGACCACCACCGCGATCAATCTCGGGACCGCGCTGGCGGCGATCGGCGAGCACGTGCTGATTGTCGACCTCGATCCGCAAGGCAACGCCTCCACTGGCCTCGGCATCGACCGCAAGTCGCGCAACGTCTCCACCTACGACATGATGACCGGCCGGGTGACCTTGCGCGAAACCCTGCTGCCGACCGCCGTGCCGCAGCTGTTCATCGCGCCGGCGACGATTGACCTCTCCGGCCTCGAACTTGAGATCGGCCAGCAGCGCGACCGCGCCTATCGTCTGCGCGGCGCGCTGACCGCACTCAACAGCGGCCCGCGAGAACATGATTTTTCCTACGTGCTGATCGACTGCCCGCCATCGCTCAATCTACTCACGGTCAACGCCATGGCGGCGGCGGATTCTGTGCTGGTGCCGCTGCAATGCGAGTTCTTCGCGCTCGAAGGTCTGTCGCAACTTCTCAAGACCGTCGAGCAAGTGCGCAACAATCTCAATCCGAAACTGTCGATCCACGGCATCGTACTGACCATGTACGACTCGCGCAACAAGCTCGCCGGCCAAGTGGTCGCCGACGTGCGCCAGTTCATGGGACCGAAAGTCTACAACACGGTGATCCCGCGCAACGTGCGCATCTCGGAGGCGCCATCCTACGGCAAGCCGGTGCTGGTCTACGACCTCAAATGCGTGGGCAGCGAAGCTTACTTGCGTCTCGCCACCGAGATCATCCAGCGCGAGCGGGAATTGAAGGCGATCTAGGAATATGGTCCGTCGCGTCCGGGATCGAGGCCGGCAACGACGGAAGCAAACGCAGTCGACAAAACAGCGGGGCAAGCGCGTGGCAAAATCTTCTGGAGCGGCAGCGATGGCGGATCATTCGCGGCTAGGGCGCGGCCTGGCGTCGCTCATGGGCGATGCGGTTGAAGAGACGCCGGCGCCCGAGCAGGGGCGCAAGCCGCGGCGCGCGCCGATCGAGAACGTCAGACCCAATCCGCGCAATCCGCGCAAGAATTTTACCGACGCCGAACTCGAAGAACTCGCGTCCTCGATCCGCGAGCGCGGCATCATCCAGCCGATCGTGGTGCGCGTCGCGCCCGGTGCGCCCGACAGCTTCGAGATCATCGCCGGCGAACGGCGCTGGCGCGCCGGCCAGCGCGCGGGCCTCCACGATGTGCCGATCACGGTGGTGGAAGCGACCGACGCGCAGGCGCTCGAATTCGCCATCATCGAAAACGTGCAGCGCGAAGATCTCAATGCGATGGAGGAGGCGACCGGCTATCAGGCGCTGATCGACGAATTTCATCACAGCCAGGACGACGTCGCGCAGATCGTCGGCAAGAGCCGACCGCACGTTGCCAACACGCTGCGGCTGTTGAAGCTGTCCGAGCCGGTGCAGACGCTGGTGCGTGCCGGCCAGCTTTCGGCGGGACACGCGCGGCTGCTGGTCGGGCAACCGAACGCGCTGGCGCTGGCGGAAGAAATCGTCAGACGCAATTTGAACGTCCGCCAGGTCGAGGCCTGGATGCGCAAGGACGGCGCAGGCCAGGCGCGCGACGTGCGCAACGAGGCCAAGGGTCATACCAGTGGCGAGAAGAGCGCCGACACCCGCGCGCTCGAGCGGCGGCTATCGGACGTACTTGGCCTGGAAGTCTCGGTGCATCACCGCGGCGAGGGCGGCGTGCTGCATATCCATTACAAAGACCTCGATCAGCTCGACGCAGTGTTGCGGAAGTTGGGCGGGAGTTGAGGTAGTTGCCGGCGGGGCGGCTGGCGAGCAAGATTGGCGTTGCGCGTAACAAAAGGTGGCTGACCATGGGACCGATAATCAGGATCGCGATAGCTTGCGGGTTCGTCTTTGTCGTCGGGTTTGTGATTTCGATCGGCCAATCCGAGCCGGCGAAGGCGCAAGGCGGCATCGTCTGCGACTTCGGGCCGAAGAAATACAAAAACTGCTGTAAGCAATCCTATCGGGAGCACCCGAAGCTCGGTGCCCGCAAGCGTGCCGACGATATCGACGCCTGCATGGACGCCAAACCGAAGGCGAAGAAAGCCCCGGCCAAGGATAAAAAAGAAGCGGCGCCCAAAGACACGCCGAAGGACTCGTCCAAAGACGAAACCAAGAAAGAGGACTCCAAAGACGAGCCGACCAAGCCGGTCGAGCCCAAGAAAGACTAGCGCTGAGCCGGTATCGGCCTCTCAGCTTGTCATGCCCGGGCTTGACCCGGGCATCCATAATGCATTGCGAACAAGAGGGGTTTACGGCCGCGGGATGCGCCACGACCGCCTCATGGATTGCCGGGTCAAGCCCGGCAATGACCACGCGGGAAGGCTTCTATTCCACCACCGCCAGGCGCGGCTTCGGCGTCAGCACCAGCGCGAAATAGCTCTCCATGTCGGCGTTGAGCGGAAAGTGGAAGCGCGCAAATTCGCCCAGCAGTGCGTCCTGATAGCGCGCGAACCAATCGGCGCGGCAGAGCAAAAATTTCGCCGCCGCCACGATGTCCTCGCGGTCGATGATACAAGCAAGCCGCATCTCGGGATGACGCGCGAGATAGTCGAACACCGTGGTCACCACCAGCGGGTAGCCGGGGTGCAGCATGTCGTCGAGGCAGACAAGGCCCGACTCATGCAGCAGCGGGTGCACCAGCTCGAGATCGTTGGCGAGACATTCGCGCGAGTGGTGGCTGTCGATGTGCACGAAACGCAGCGGGCCGCCGAGCTTGGCGCGCAGGGCATCGCTGCTGATTGCGCGGCTGTCGGCCTTCCATGACAAATAGCTGTCGCGGGGCAGGTGGCCTTTGCAGTGGCCGAGGAAGCGGCCTTCGACGCCGTCGTTGGGCCAATCGAAGCGGTCGATGCCGACGGCGATTTCACCGGGCTCAAGGCCAAGCGCCATGGCAATGAAGAAGCGGCCCTCGAAGGTGCCGATCTCGGCGGCGTCGCCGGAGATGCCGAGCGCGCTCTGCCGCCGCAGCAGAAAGCCGCAAATGGCGGCGGCAAAGCGCGAGGACATGCCGCGGACGCGCTCGTAGTCCTGCGCCAGATAGCGGTCGATGGCCGGATGGCCGCTGAGGATGTCGGTCATAGGGCGCTCATCATGGATTGCCAGATCAAGTCCGGCAATGACCGCCACAAAACGGACCGCTATCGTCAAATCACCATCAAGTCCTTGCCGACGATGATCTCACCCTTGAAATGTTTCGCCGCCGGCGCCCGCCAGGTTTCGTCGGTGATGCTGGGAATCGCCGGCGTCAGATGCGAGAGCACGAGCGTCTTGACGCCCGCCTCCTGCGCAATGCGGCCGACATCTTCGACCGGCGTGTGGTCGGCTTTCATGTGCGCCATGAAGGCTTCGAACTTGACCGGGCGGCCCTTGGCGATCTGGCCTTTAATATATTTCTCCACCGCCTGCACATACATGGTCTCGTGCACCAGGATGTCGGCGCCTTTGGCCATTTGCGCGACGGCTTCGAGCGGCGCGGTGTCGCCGGAAAACGCAATCGAGCGATCCTTGAAATCGAAACGGTAACCGAGCGCCGGCTTCACCGGCGGATGCTCGACAAGGATGGCGGAAACCTTGACGTTGTCGTCCTGCATCACCGGGCCGACCGCGGCAATCTCCTTCACCTCGATGCCGGTGAGCGGCTTCATCTTCAGATCCTCGGCCCAGAAATCGACCGTCGTCTTGTAGGCGCGCATGAAATCTTCCGTCATCTGCTTGAGCGGCGGCGGGCCGTAAGCGCGCACATCATGATGCATGCCCTGAATCCAGCCGACGATCAGCAGCGGGCCGTACTCGATATTGTGGTCGGTGTGGTGATGGGTGATGAAGATCGACTTCAGCGCACCGAACGGAATGCCGGTCTCGGCATAGCGGTCGGTGACGCCGAGGCCGCAATCGAGCACGTAGGCAGCGCCGTTGCTCAGCATCACGTGCGAGGTCATTTTGCGCCCGCGTCCCGGAACCGGACCGGCGGCGGTGCCGAGCAGCACCAGCTTGGTGCCCTTGGCGTCTTTCAGCGCAGCCTGGGCCTGCTGCGGAGTCCAGCGCGGACTATTCGGCTGCTGCGCCAAAGCAGGCCCCGCCGACGCGGCGAGCGCCGGTGTTGCCGCCATTCCTGCCAACAGGCTGCGGCGCGAAAGCAAGGGCGTGTTCGATCGGTTTGTCATCGTTTCTCTCCCTGGTGCCGCCATTGTCCCGCGCGGCTTTATTGAATGGCCAAGCCTAATAGCGCGTCGGAAGCTTTGCTAGGCGTCCAGCGTGCGCAATGGGCGGACAGCAAAAAGGCGACTGGATCGGCACCCGCAATAGCTGCTAATCATCGCGCGATACGCCAATATGTGAGGGAGGATCAAGCGTGCCCGCTTCAATGCAAGGTGAAATGCAGCCGTCCATCTACCGCTTCAAGCTCGGCGGCTTCGAAGTGACGCCGATCATGGACTCAAAGGTGATCCGCCCCGGCCTGACGCCGAGCTTTGGCGGCGCAGAGAACGCCGACGCGGTCAAGGCGCTGGCCAAGGCCAACCGTATCGACAGCGACAAGTACCAGCATCCGTTCACGCCGCTGGTGGTCAATACCGGCGAGGAGCTGGTGCTGTTCGACACCGGCAACGGCTCGCTCAGCCGTGAGCACGAGCAGCTCAAAGGGCGGCTGCCGCCGGGCAACTTGGTCGCGCGCATGAAGGAGGCCGGCTACCAGCCGGAGGATGTCGATATCGTGGTCATCACCCACGGCCATCCCGACCATATCGGCGGCCTGACCGAAAACGGCGAGCCGGTGTTTCCCAAGGCGCGCTATGTGTTCGGCGCCACCGAATTCGATTTCTGGAACAAAGGCGAAAACGTGCGCGAGGCGCGCAAGTTCAATCGCGAGCTCTATGTGAAAATCGTTGTTCCATTGGCGAACCGCGCCACCATGATCAAGCCGGGCGATACGGTGGTGCCCGGTATCACCGCGGTTGACGCTTTCGGGCATTCACCGGGATTGCTCGCCTTCACCATCGAAAGTGAAGGCAAGCGCATGATAAATTGGGCCGACACCGCCGGCCATTACGTGGTGTCGCTGCAGCGGCCCGATCTGCATCTCGACGTCGACGACATCAAGGACAAGGCCGCCGCCACCCGCAAGCGCATCTTCGACATGGTGGCAAGCGAGGAATTGCTGGTCGCCGGTTTCCACATGCCGTATCCGGGGCTGGGCTACGTCGAGCGTGCAGGCAGCGCTTATCGCTGGGTGCCGCATAGCTATCAGATGAATTTGTAGGGACGTCGTCCCGGCCGAGCACTTGCGAGGGCCGGGACCCATACTCCGCAGGCTGTCGAGAGGGCACGGCGTATGGGTCCCCGCCTTCGCGGGGACGACTGTTGTTAGGCTTCCCGTCGCCTTGCGCTCACCGCGATCGACAACAGCGTGCGCTGGGCGATGGCCTCGGCCAGCGGCGCGTTGCGGCGGGCCTCGAGCGAAGCTTCGGCCAATTGCTGCATGGTACGGACGAGCCGCGCTGGCGACCAGGCGCGCAGCGCCGCGCCGACCGCATCGTGGCGGGAAAAATGCACCGGCGGCGCGCCGCGCCGCATCGCATTGTCGATAGAATCACCGTCGTCGACTGCGAGCTTCATCTTGTGCAGGTTTGCCACTTGACGGATCGCCGCCGAAATAATCGCGGCCGGCGAAGCACCGCCGGCGCGCGCCTTGCCGAATTCGCTTTCCACCTCGGCGGTCTTGCCGGCAAAGGCTGAATCGATCACGCCGTCGAGCGCTAGCGCGGAGGCGTCCGCCACCACCGCCAACACGTCGGCCATTTCGATTGCCGGCCGGCCCTGCGCGTAGAGCGCGAGTTTGCGGATCTCGGCGCGCGAGGCGAGACGATCGCCGCCGAGCAGGCCGAGCAGCGCCGCGCGCGCATCGGGCGCGATGGTGAGCCCGGCCTCGCGCATCTCATCGTCGATCAGGCGCGCGAGCGTAGCCTCGTTATCGGCGTAGCAGGGCAGCGCGGCGGCGACCTTGGCTTTTTCGCACAGCGTGCGCAGTGGCGAAGACTTCTTCAGATCTCCCGCCTCGATGATGACGCGGCATTCCTCCGACGGCGCGGCAACTACCGTCTCCACGGCGCTGGCGATGTTGCGGCTGCCGGCTTTCACCAGCACCGCGCGGCGGCCGCCGAACAACGGTACCGTGTGCGCCTCCTCGACCAGCCGCGCCGGATTGGCGGAGAGTTCCTCGCCCTCGATGCGCACAAACGCGAACGGATCGTTGGGATCCTCGACCGAGGCGCGCACTAGCGCATCCACCCGCTCGCGCACGAGGCCCGCGTCCGGCCCGAACACCAGCACGATCGGCTGGCTTGGATTCGGTTTGGCGATGAAGCGGTCGACGTCGGAGGCTTTGATGGCGGTCATTTTTTTCTGCCATGCCCGCGAAAGCGGGCATCCAGTATTCGCTAACACATCGGTTTGATCGCAGGGATTGTGATTACCGGGTCCCTGCTTTCGCGGGGGACGACAGTCGAAGTTACGTCCCGGCGACGAAATACGATGCCAGGCGCGAGCGGATATTTTCGGCAATGTCCTTGGCGGCGCGGTTTTCCGCGTCACGCAAGCCGCGGGCGCCGGCGAAGCGCTGTTCCTGGCCGGGGATGTCATAGGAGACACGGGCGAAGGTCGTGCCGTGGACCACGATTTTGCCGGTGGCGAGATCGGTCAATGTATAGCTGGCGTCGAGGCCAAAATTCTGAATGTCGGGGCGCGCGGTGTCGATATCGACGATCACCTGCTGGTTTCTGGCGGTCAGCTTGACATTGAGCCGATGGGTCGTCGATGCAGGACTGCCGCCGCCGGTCAGGTCATAGATCAATTCGTTGCGCACATTGACGCCGATGCGGGCGATGCGGCTGCCGTTCGGCGCCACGACCGGCACGACCTCGACGCCGCTCATCTTGGTGCCGACGCCGGCGCTGCCATAGGCGGCGCGCTCGCCGTAGATCGGCTGGAAGCAGCCGCCGGTCAGGCCGGCCAGCGCCAGGACGGCGGCCAATCGGGCCACTAAGCGGGCTAGACGCGCGATGTCAGGCCACCACATTCACAATCCTCTGCGGGACGACGATGACCTTTTTCGGGCGTCGACCGTCCAGGGCCTTTTGTACCGCATCGAGTGCCAAAACGGCAGTCTCTATATCGGCATTTCCGGCATCCCGGGCGACGGTCACGTCGGCGCGCTTTTTGCCATTGATCTGCACCGGCAGGGTGATGGTGTTCTCGACCAGCAACTCCGGCTCGACCTGCGGCCAAGCCTCGGCAGACACCAGGGTTTTGTGGCCGAGCGCGGCCCAGCATTCCTCGGCCAAATGCGGCATCATCGGGTGGAAAAGCCGCACCAGGATGTCGCCGGCCTCCCGCAGCGCCCAGGCGAAATCGGGGCCGGGCGCGGTTTCGGCCGACCCGAGGGCGTCCGACAGCGCATTGGCGAATTCGTAGATATGCGCCACGCAGCGGTTGAAGCGCAGGCGGGCGATATCGTCGGAGACGTTGTTGAGCGCCCGGTGGGCGGCCTTGCGGACGATCAGCGCCTGCTCGCCGAACTGGGTCGGACGGTCGGCCGGCGCTTTGATGGCGGAAATCTCGCCGACCAGCCGCCACAGTCGCTGCACGAAGCGCCAGGCGCCCTGCACGCCTTCCTCGGTCCAGATCACGTCGCGCTCGGGCGGCGAGTTCGACAGCATGAACCAGCGCGCGGTGTCGGCGCCGTAGGCCTCGATGATGTCGTCGGGATCGACCGTGTTCTTTTTCGACTTTGACATCTTTTCGATCGCGCCGATCTCCAGCGCCTCGCCGGTCGAAGCGAGTGTGGCGCGGCGCGCCTCGCCGAGCCCATCGATCTTAATGTTGGCTGGTTCAACCCACTCGCCGCTCTTCGTACGATAGGTCTCGTGCACCACCATGCCTTGCGTGAACATGCCGTCGAACGGCTCGTCCATGCCGATGTGTCCGGTCTTGTGCATGGCGCGGATGAAGAAGCGCGAATAAAGCAGATGCAGGATCGCGTGCTCGATGCCGCCGATATATTGATCGACGGGCATCCAGGCGTCGGCCATTTTCGGATCGGTCGGCGCGTCCGCGATCCACGGGTCGGTGAAGCGCGCGAAGTACCAGGATGAATCGACGAACGTATCCATGGTGTCGGTTTCGCGCGTGGCCTTGCCGCCGCACTGCCGACACTTGACGTGTTTCCAGGTCGGATGGCGGTCGAGCGGATTTCCCGGTCTGTCGAAAGTTACGTCCTCCGGCAGCGTCACCGGCAAGTCTTTTTCCGGCACCGGCACCGCGCCGCATTTGTCGCAGTGGATGATCGGAATTGGGCAGCCCCAATAACGCTGGCGCGAAATGCCCCAGTCGCGCAGGCGGTAATTGACCTGGCGTTGCGCCACCGGCCGGTTGCCGCGCGTTTCCTTTTCCAAACGTTTCGCCACTTCCTCTTTCGCTTCGGCAATCGAAAGCCCATCGAGGAAGCGCGAATTGATCATGCGGCCGTCGCCGTCATAGGCGGTGGTGGTGATGACGAAGGTCGCCGGGTCCTGGCCTTCCGGACACACCACCGGCGTATTGCCGAGACCGTATTTGTTGACGAAGTCCAGGTCGCGCTGGTCGTGCGCCGGACAGCCGAAGATGGCGCCGGTGCCGTAATCCATCACAATGAAATTGGCGACATAGACCGGCAGCTTCCAGGCCGGATCGAACGGATGCACCGCCTTGATACCGGTGTCGAAGCCCATCTTCTCGGCAGTGTCGATGGCTTCCTGCGATGTGCCCATGTGACGGGTTTGCGCGATGAACTCCGCGAGCTTGGGGTTCTTCGCCGCCGTTGCGGTGGCCAGCGGATGATCCGGCGCCAGCGCCATGAACTTGGCGCCGAACAGCGTGTCCGGCCGCGTGGTGAAAATTTCGAGCTCCGTTTCGCCGCTCGGCGTCGTGCCGGGATCGAGCATGAAGCGGACCAGCAGGCCTTCCGAGCGGCCGATCCAGTTCTTCTGCATCAGCCGGACTTTCTCCGGCCAGCGGTCAAGCGTGTCGAGCGCTTCCAACAGCTCCTGCGCATAATCGCTGATCTTGAACACCCACTGATGCAGGTCGCGCTGCTCGACCACCGCGCCGGAGCGCCAGCCGCGGCCGTCGATCACCTGCTCGTTGGCGAGCACGGTCTGGTCGACCGGGTCCCAATTGACCTTGCGATATTCGCGCGCCACCAGCCCGGCTTTGCGAAAGTCGAGGAACATCTTCTGCTGGTGCTTGTAATAGGCCGGATCGCAGGTCGCGATCTCGCGCGCCCAGTCGAGCGACAGCCCCATCGACTGCAGCTGCTTCTTCATCGCCGCGATGTTGTCGTAGGTCCAGGCTTTGGGGTGCACCTTGCGGTCGATGGCCGCGTTTTCCGCCGGCATGCCGAAGGCGTCCCAGCCCATCGGGTGCAGCACGGCGTTGCCCATGGCGCGTTTGAAGCGCGCCACCACGTCGCCCATGGTGTAGTTGCGCACGTGGCCCATGTGGATGCGCCCGGACGGGTACGGGAACATCTCCAGCACGTAGTATTTCGGCCGGGGGTCGTCGTTTTGGGTGGCGAAGATGCAGCGCTCGGCCCAGACGCGCTGCCAGCGGGTTTCGGCCTCGCGGGCGTTGTAGCGGTCGTTTTTCTGTACCGGGGCGGTCATTTGCGGGTCTTTTAGAGCCCGCGGACGGAACACGAAAGGGCTTTGCAGGTCAACGGGCTCGACTTTGCCGCCCTAACCGGCACTAGTCGCCGCAAGACATCAAGCGGCGCACCAAATCAGCCGACCGCGCGCAGCAGCGAAATCTCGGACTTGGCGACCACCGCGTTGCGCCCGCGCTGCTTGGCTTCGTAGAGGCAGGCGTCGGCGGCTTCGGTCAAATCCTGGGAGCTATCCTGCTCGTTGGGCACGACCGACGCGACACCGATGCTGATCGACAAGAAACCGCAAGGCGAGCCGGCGTGCGAAATCAGCAAGTCCTCGACCGCGCGCCGCAGCCGTTCGCCGACAATTGCCGCCTCTTTGAGGGCCGTGCCCGGCAGCAATACGGCGAATTCCTCGCCGCCGTAGCGCGCGGCCAAATGCGTGTCGTCGCCGACTGCCGTCACCACATCGGATCGCGCCTTGGTGCGCGCCTTTAGCACCTCGCCGACCTTGCGCAGGCAGGCGTCGCCTTGCACGTGGCCGTAGCGGTCGTTGAACGGCTTGAAGTGGTCGACGTCGATCATCAGCACCGATATCGAACGACGGCGCTTGATCGCCGATTTCCATTGCGCCTGTAGCTGCGCATTGAAAGTGCGGCGGTTGGCCAGGCAGGTCAGCGCATCGAGTTGCGCGAGTTCGCGCAGTTGATCGTTGATGTCGCGCAGCTCCTGTTCGCGGCCGTCGAGCTTCTCGGCCATGTCATCGAGCGCGGCCGCCAGTGGCACGAATTCCGCCGCCCAAGGTATTTGTGCCAGTTTGGCCTTGTTTTGCCCTCGCCCGATTCGGCCCGCTTTTACCGCCAGCAGACGGAGCGGACGCACCAGCAAGCGTTCGGCGCCATACCAGATGCCTAGCAACACCAGACAGGCGACCACACCCAGTTGGGCGAAGGCGAGCCACATCGCCGCGTCAATGCGGCCAAGCACTTCCTCCTCATCGAGGCCGAACGCCACATGCGCGCTGGTGCCGGGCAGCTCAACGTACGCGAAGATGCGGCGCTTGCCGCCGAGCGATGCCTCGGTGACGCCTTCGGGATGCGTCAGCATCTCTTTGATCAGCGGATTGTCGGTCAGCCGCTGGCCGACCCAGCTTTCCATGTTGGGCTGATGGGCCAGCACGGTGCCTTTGCCGTCGATCACCAGCATCATCGATCCAGGCCGCGACGCCAGCGTGCCGGCGATTTGGCTGATCCAGTTCAAGTCGAGCGTGGCCAGCACGACCAATTCGATTTTATCGTTGGCGTCACGTTGCGGCATGGCCGCGATGATGAGCGGGACCGTGTCGCGCGACCCCACGAAGTAATCGCTGACAGTGAATGCTCCGCTCTTCATGGCATGGATGAAGTGCGAGCGTGCGCTGATGTTGAGGCCGAGCGCGACCGGGTTGCTTGAGCAGACGATCGTCCCTGAAAGGTTTACCACCGACAGGGCCCTGATCCATTGGTCCGGCTCGGCAATGCTTTTCAGCGTGCTGCCGCATGCCGGATCGGCCGACGATACCACGCGCGTGCTGGCGAGAACCTGCAGCAGCGTGCGGGTCGACAGGATGACGTCGTATTGCGCCGCCGCGGTGCGCCGCGCCAGGCCGAGCACTTCTTTATGCGCCGCCTCCATGCGTTCGTTGCGGTCGAACTGCTCGTTGTGAACGCGTTCGAGCAGCAGTGGGACGATGGCGATAACGGCGAGGATCATCAGGCGCGCGCGAATACTGAAAGTGCGCGTGGATCGAGCAATAGCGGCGGGCGCCTTTTGCGCTTGGCTAACCATGATGATGCAAGTTCCCCGGTTGCCGCTTTCTAGCGCCGCTCGCTTAAGATGCCCTGCGCTCGACCGGTAAAATTTTAGGGGCTGTCGGCGCCATTCAGCCATCGATGCGCCGGTGACGGGCGATGGTGAACGCTTCGCTAACGGCGCTGGACATGGTCTTTGGCCGCTGGCGGATGGGCAAAGCGCTCGCTTTCGCCTGCGGCGGCAAGCTGGTATTGGGGCGCGAAATGACGGCGACCACCACCTCATCTGGCCTCGAAATCGTGCGCGCCGAGATCGCGCGCGCCTGCCGCGATGCGGCGCGCGAGTCCTCGTCGGTGACGCTGGTGGCGGTGTCGAAGACCTTCGGGCCCGAGCGCATCGCGCCGGTGATCGCCGCCGGCCAGCGGGTCTTCGGCGAAAACCGCGTGCAAGAAGCAAAGAGCAAATGGCCGGCGCTGCTTGCCGATCATGCCGGCCTGTCGCTGCATCTGATCGGGCCGTTGCAATCCAACAAGGCGAAGGAAGCGGTGGCGCTGTTCGATGCCATCCATTCGCTCGACCGGCCGAGCCTGGCCGAGGCGCTCGCCAAGGAAATCCAGAAACAGGGGCGCCACCCGCTTCTGTTCGTCGAAATCAACACCGGCGCCGAGCCGCAAAAAGCCGGCGTGCTGCCGCAGGACGCCGACCAATTTCTCACGCAATGTGAGCGCTACGGCCTGACCATTTCCGGGCTGATGTGCATTCCGCCGCTCGAGGAAGCACCGGGGCCGCATTTCGCGCTCACCGCCAAGATCGCCCAGCGCAACGGTCTCAAACTGTTATCCATGGGCATGAGCGCGGATTTTGTCACCGCCATTCAGCTCGGCGCCACGCATGTGCGTGTCGGCAGCGCAATCTTTGGGGAGAGAACATGACCGATACCGAACTCGAACGCTGGCAGACGCGCTACGCCGCGCCGGGCTATCTGTTCGGCACCGCGCCGAACGCCTTCCTCAAGTCGCAGGCGCATCTCTTGCCCAAGAGCGGAACGGCCTTGGCGATCGCCGACGGCGAGGGCCGCAACGGCGTGTTTTTAGCCGAGCAGGGTCTCGACGTGCTCTCGGTCGATTTCTCGCCGCTCGGTCAGGAAAAGGCGCGCGCGCTCGCCAAGGAACGCGGCGTCACGCTGCGCATCGAGCAGGCTGACATGACAGATTGGCCGTGGCAGGACGCCGCGTTCGATGTGGTGGCGGCGATCTTCTTCCAGTTCGCCACGCCGGCGGAGCGGGCGAGAATCTTCGCCGGCATCAAGCAAACGCTGAAACCCGGCGGGCTATTGTTGCTGGAGGGCTACGGCGTAAAACAGCTGGAATATAAAACCGGCGGGCCGTCCAATGTGACGCATTTATATACGCGCGAGCTGCTGGAGGACGCTTTTGCGGATCTTTCGTCGTTCGATATCCGCGAACACGACAGCGTTCTTCAGGAGGGCGACCACCACGCCGGCATGTCGGCGTTGGTCGATCTGGTGGGAAGGAAATAATGCGCGGGCAGGCGCACGCTTGACACCGATGAACCGCTGTCGCGCCGGTTATTTAGATCGCGTCGGGTGACCAACTGGATTGTTCGGGATCGGATAGGGACTGGAGGCTTCCAGCGGTTTCTTCAGCAGGCTGGAGCGCAAGTTGCCGGGTTGTGCCGGTGCCGGTGCCGGTTGCGGCGTGGGCGCTGGGGCCGGGGCCGGGGCCGGCTGCAGGGCCGGCGCCTCGACCGTTGCGCCGACATCGAATTCGTCGTCGGTGGCGCCTTTATTGCTCATGCTGGCGCTGCGCCAGCGCTCGATCACGCTCATGATCAAGTCGCGGCTGATATGAGTGCCAGCGTCAGACCGGGTGTTACCGGACGCTTCGCTGTTCGGCCGCCGCTCGTCCTCCAACTCCGCAAATCGCATGCGGGTCGGCAGCGCTACACCCGAGCCGAAGGTAAACACCTCGCGGGTGCCGAGCGACGGAATGAACGTCAGCAGGCTGGCCGCGGCGTCGGAAACCGCCGAGCGGATCAGCGCCTGGTCGCGGTCATTCGACAGCCGCATCACGAACAAGGTGCTGCACTGGGAAATGATGGTGGGGTCGATCTCCGCCGGCCGCTGCGTCACCAGCCCGAGGAACACGCCGTATTTGCGGCCTTCCTTGGCGATGCGCGACAAAGCGCGGCGGGTCGGACCGAAGCCGATCTGCTTGTCGGCCGGCGCATAACGGTGCGCTTCCTCGCAGACGAACAAGAGCGGCGCCGCGCCGTCGCTCCACAGGCCGAAGTCGAAGGCCATGCGGCAGAGTACCGACACCACCGAGTTCGACCACTTCGGCCGGGAAACCGGCGAGCTGCATGATGGTCATCGGCACGCCATCGGGCGGCAGACGGAACAGATGGCAAAGGATTTCCGCCATCGTGTCGCCGCCGATATTGGCGTTCTCGAACATGAAGGCGTAGCGCGGGTGATTGCGGAAGGTCTGAATGCGCCCGATCAGCTTGTGATAGACCATGCGCGAATTTCGGTTCTCCAGCTTGCCCATGCGTTCGTCGAGCAAGGTGATGAGATCCTCGATGCGGTAGGGCACCGGCGTGTCGGCGGAAAAGCCGACATCGCGCGGGTCGCGCCGCTTGGCCAGCAGCCGGTCATTGCCACCGGCGCGGTATTGCAGATACGCTGCCTTCGCCAGCGGGATGACTTCCGCGAGGATCTCGATTTCCTCGTCGACGCCCGGACGGCCGCCGAAGAAGGCGTCGATCGTCTCTTCGAAATTGAACAGCCAGAACGGCAGCCGCAGGTTTCTCGGGTTGAGCACCAGCGCCTTGTCGCCGAAGCAGTGGCTATATTCGTTATGCGGATCGACCAGGAAGATGCGCAGGTTCGGCCGCGTATCGAGAATCTTCTGCAGGATGATGACGACGCCGCTCGACTTGCCGACGCCGGTGGCGCCGAGAATCGCGAAGTGGCGGCTGACCAGCTGGTCGACGTCGATGTGCACGCCGATATTGGGGTTCTGCTGTAGGTTGCCGACGTGGGCATGGTTTTCGTCGGCGGCGCCATAGACCAGGCGTAGTTCGCGTTCGCCCAGGATCATGGCGACGTCGCCGATGCTCGGGTAGTCGGTGATGCCACGTTGGAATCGCGCCGCGCCGGTGCCGTTGGATTGAATCTCACCGATCAGATCGATTCGCGCGATCTTGCGCATGGCCGGGTTGCCGCCGGGGCCGTTCAGCGCCTGTTCGCCGACCTCGGTGATCAAGCCAATGATGACGGACTTACCGCACACCAGGCCCATGTATTTTCCGACGGTGGGACGCTCGCCGACGATTGCGCGCGCGTTAAGCTCGACACTGGCCTGCGATCCGGACACGACCGCAACGCGGCCAATCAACTCGGCGCCTGGTTTTGTTCCGGCTTGGCTTTCCTGAGTGGAGCTCATAGTCGCCCTGATGAATATTGGCTGTTATTTTTTACAATTTCTGTGGCCGCGCCCCGGAAATAACACGGGTGAATTCCAGTTATGTTAACTCGCCGATTAATGTCGTAGCCTGGCGCGGCTATGCTTAATAAACGGTAAGCGAGGAAGGGTAAGCGGGGCGGGGCGTTAACGATCAGTTAACCACGAGCCGGGTGTGTGGGCCGATGCGCGCCAGCAACCGGCGCAATGACTTCATCTGCAACGCGACGCAGCCGGCAGTCGCTGCCATTCCCGGCCGCGCCGCGTGGATGAAAACCGCACTGCCGCGCCCGGCGACGCGCGGGCGCGTATTGTGGTCGAGCTCCACCACGAAATCGTAGAGCGCGTCGGCTCGCGCCAGCCGGTCGGCCTGGCTGCCGGGCGCGAGCTTGACCGGCCTGTTGTAGCGGCGATCGGTCGCATCTTCACACCAGCCGTCGTCTGGCGCGATGCGCCGCGCCGGCAGCAAGGTCGCCGGCCGCGGATGCCGGTCGGCGCGCCACCACAGCCGCTTGAGCCGGAACGCCCCGCGCGGGGTGGCGCCATCGCCCTCGCGTTTGTTGGCCTTAATGCCGGTACGGCCGAGCGCCACCGGCAGCGCCAGCGGCCCGGCAATGAGCCAGCCGCGGGCGGCTACGCCCGGTTTTCGCCGTACCGTTATGGTGGACAGCCGTCGTCGCATCGCTTGGCCGATTCGCGTAAATTGCGTGGTGTGGGCTAAATACCAGTTCTTGCTTGCTCTTTTAGCGCTGAATGTTCTACTTCGCGAATATCGCATGGTCCCGAAAAAGGCAGTCTTTCCAGCAAGATCATGCGTCACTAGATTGCCGGGCGAGGCGCTTGGCGCCTGGCAGGGGGTCTTTTTTTGACGATGCCCAACAAGCGGACCATTTTGATCGTCGATGATGAAACCGAACTGCGTGAGGCGCTGGTGGAGCAATTGGCGCTACACGAGGAGTTCGACGCCATCGCGGTCGATTCGGGCACCAAGGCGGTGCAGGCGGCCAAAGGCGGTCAGGTCGACCTGGTGATCATGGATGTCGGTTTGCCGGACGTCGACGGGCGCGAGACGGTGCGCATCCTGCGCAAGAACGGCTTCAAGGCGCCGATTATCATGCTCACCGGTCACGACACCGACTCGGACACCATCCTGGGGCTCGAATCCGGCGCCAACGATTATGTCAGCAAGCCGTTCCGTTTTGCCGTGCTATTGGCGCGCATCCGCGCGCAGCTGCGTCAGCACGAAGCGAGCGAAGATGCCGTCTTCGCCATCGGCCCCTATACGTTTCGCCCCAGTTCCAAGCTGCTGCTCAACCCGCGCGGCGGCAAGGTGCGCCTGACCGAAAAGGAAACCGCCATCTTGCGCTATCTCTACCGCGCCGGGCAGAAGCCGGTGTCGCGCGAGACGCTGCTGCAGGAGGTTTGGGGCTACAATTCCGGCGTCACAACACACACGCTCGAGACACACATCTATCGGCTGCGGCAGAAAGTGGAAAAAGACGCGGCGGCGCCGCAGATCCTGGTGACCGAAGCCGGCGGCTACAAGCTCGTGCCGTGAAACCGTACAAGCGCTGATCATGGCCCTCGAAGACGACATCGTCATCTTTCAGCATGTCCCCACCTTTGCGGTGCTGGGCAAACAGGCGCTGCGTATTCTCGCCATCGGCGCCGAAAGCCGCACGCTGCAAAGCGGCGCGGTGCTGTTGCGCGCCGGCGATCACGCCGACGCCGGCTATCTCGTGCAGCAGGGTTCGCTGCTGCTGGAGCAGGACACGGAATCGGACGGTAAAGAATCCTACACCGTCGGCACCGGCGCGCTGCTGGCCGAGCTGGCGCTGTTCACCGATGTCGTGAGCCCGGTCACGGCCACCGCTCAGGAGACGACCACGGTCTTACGCATTTCGCGCAGCCTGTTCCACAAGACGCTGGAAGGCTATCCGATCGCCGCCAAGAAATTGCGCGATACCATCGCCCGCCGGGTCGACGCTTGGACGCAAGACCTGACGGCGATGCAAAAGATGATCGATATCGAGTAGCAATCGCGGCGATTTTGATTCCCGGGTTGCGTGCCTCACATCTCCAGCGTCGCGGTGACCGGCACGTGGTCGGAGGGGCGCGTTGCGCCGCGATAATCCTTGGCGATCTTGATTGCCGATACGCGATCGGCGAGGGCATCCGAGCTCCAGACGTGATCGAGCCGGCGGCCGCGGTCGGCGATACGCCAATTGTCCATCGCCCGATAGCTCCACCACGTATAGAGCTTCTCCGGCTCGGGCGTTTGTACGCGCATCGAATCGATCCAGCCGCCGGCCTTGCGCGCGGCAGTTAATTTCTCGCATTCGATCGGCGTGTGCGAGACGATCTTGAGCATTTGCTTGTGGCTCCAGACGTCGTGCTCGAGCGGCGCGACATTGAGGTCGCCGACCAAAATGGCACGCTCAGACGACGCCGGGCGCAAGCCCGGGTGGTCGCGCATTTCGTCGAGGAAGGCGAGCTTGTGCTCGAATTTCGGATTGATCGCGGGGTCCGGCTCGTCGCCGCCGGCGGGCACGTAGAAATTATGCAGCCGCACCGGATCGCTTAAGCCCGCGCGTTCACCGAACAGCACCGAGATGTGACGGCAGTCGTTCTTGCCGCAGAACCTCTGGATGTCGACGCTCTCGAAGGGACGGCGCGAGAGCACCGCGACACCGTGATAGCCCTTCTGTCCGCTCAGCGCGGCATGCTCATAGCCGAGCCGCTTGAAGCGCTTGAGCGGAAAGGCGTCGTCGGGGCACTTGGTCTCCTGCAGGCAAAACACGTCCGGCCGCGCCCACTTGAGGAATTTGGCGACCAGATCGATGCGCAGGCGGACGGAGTTGATGTTCCAGGTGGTGACGGTGAAGGGCATTGGTGGCAATTTAGGATGTAGCGCCTGAATTATCCAACGTCATGGCTGGGCTTGGTCCGGCCGTCCACGTCTTAATCGGCCGCGCGGTACAAAGACGTGGATGCCCGGCACATAGGCGAGCGAAGCGACGCCGTTCTTCGAACGGCTTTGGCCGGGCATGACGGGAGGGATGCCGCGCTATCACAGCGCAACAACCGCGCTAATTGTGATAATTCGTAAAGTCGATCTTGAACATGCTGGGATCGGGCGTCTTGGTGGTGTCGAGATTGTACACCGCGACCGTCGTGTCGTAGCCCTGCGGGTCGGTCACCGTCCACTGCTTGAGCTGCATGTCCTTGGCGCTGAACATGATCATCAGCCGGCTGGTCCCGACAATGGGGCTCTTTTCCTCGACCACCACCGTGATGAAGACGTCGTCGGCATAGACGGCGACCAGATTGGTGTCCTTGATCAGATCGACACGGTTGGACAGCAGGAAGCGCAGCGGCGTCTGCGACAGCGGATAGACATCCTGCGTCGCCAGATTTCGGTCGCGCACGACCACGGTCTGGCCGTCGGCGATGATGTCGATCGGGCTCGGCGCGTCGTAGTCGAAGCGCACTTTGCCAGGCTTGGAGATGAAGAATTCGCCTTGCGTGCGCCCGCCATTGGGACCGACTTGGACGAAATTGCCCGATAGCTGCTGCGTGCCGGACAAATATTTGTCGACCTTGCCGATGAGCGCGCGCTGATCGTTGTTGAAGGCGGTGCCGGTGCCGGTGCTGGGCGTCGCCGGCTTGCCCAGCAACGTGGCGAAGGGATTGGTAATGGGACTGGGGGCCTGCACCGTGCTGGCCGCCGGCGTTGGGGCGACACGCGGCGTGGTCGAGCCGGTGGTGGTTTGCGCGATAGCCGTCGGGCGCGGGGTCGGCAGCGGAACGCTCTGGGCCAGAGCTGGGCCGGCGGTTAGGCAGACAAACAACGCCGCAAAGGCCAGTTTCTGGCCGTTTCGCGCATTGTTGCGTCCCACCATCACGATCTCCGCCTCGCGCCCCCCGCGTAGGCCAAACCATTTAACGGCTGGCTGTGGCGATTTCGCGGCTCAGCGAACGCGAATTGTCACGGCTTAATGGTGATTGGCGCGATTCTCAATAGCGATCCGGGGGATCCTCGGGGATCAGAATCTCGCGTTTGCCGGCGTGGTTGGGCTGGCCAATGATGCCTTCCTGCTCCATGCGCTCCATCAGGGTGGCGGCGCGGTTGTAGCCGATCTGCAGCCGGCGTTGGATATAGGAGGTCGAGGCCTTGCGGTCGCGCTTCACCACGGCGACCGCCTGGGCGTAGAGATCGCCGCCCTCGGCCAAGCCCATGCCGGTCGAATCGAACACCGCGCCGTCCTCGCCCTCCTCCAGCTCTTCGCTGGCGGTCACCTCTTCCAGATAATCCGGCACCCCTTGTGACTTTAAGTGCCGCACCACCTTCTCGACTTCGTCGTCCGACACGAACGGCCCGTGCACGCGGCTGATGCGGCCGCCGCCGGCCATGTAGAGCATGTCGCCCTGGCCGAGCAGCTGTTCGGCGCCCATCTCACCCAAGATTGTGCGGCTGTCGATCTTGGAGGTGACCTGGAACGAGATGCGGGTCGGGAAATTCGCCTTGATGGTGCCGGTGATCACGTCGACCGACGGGCGCTGGGTGGCGAGGATGACGTGGATGCCGGCGGCGCGCGCCATCTGCGCCAGGCGTTGGATGGCGCCTTCGATGTCCTTGCCGGCCACCATCATCAGGTCGGCCATCTCGTCGACGATCACGACCAGGTATGGCAGCGGCTCGAGATCGAGCTCTTCCTTTTCGTAGATCGCCTCGCCGCTCTCCTTGTCGTAGCCGGTGTGGACGGTGCGTTGCAGCGACTCGCCTTTCGCTTTGGCCTCGGCGAGACGCGCGTTGTAGCCGTCGATATTGCGCACGCCGAGCTTGGACATCGCCTTGTAGCGTCCCTCCATTTCGCGCACCGCCCATTTGAGCGCGACCACCGCCTTCTTCGGATCGGTGACCACCGGCGTGAGCAAATGCGGGATGCCGTCATAGACCGACAGCTCGAGCATTTTAGGATCGACCATGATCAGCCGGCATTGATCGGGGCGCAGGCGATAGACCAGTGACAGGATCATGGTGTTGATGGCGACCGACTTGCCGGAGCCGGTGGTGCCGGCGATCAACAGATGCGGCATGCGCGAGAGGTCGACGATCACAGATTCACCGCCGATGGTTTTGCCCAGGCAGAGCGGCAGCTTGGCGGCGTGTTCGTTGTAATCTTTGGCGGACAGCAGTTCGCGCAAGTAGACTTTCTCGCGGGTCGGGTTGGGCAGCTCGATGCCGATGGCGTTGCGGCCCGACACCACCGCGACGCGCGCCGACACCGCGCTCATCGAACGGGCGATGTCATCGGCAAGGCCAATGACGCGCGACGACTTGATGCCGGGCGCCGGCTCGAGCTCGTACAGCGTGACCACCGGGCCCGGACGCGCGTTGATGATTTCACCGCGCACGCCGAAGTCGCCGAGCACACTTTCCAGCGCCACTGCATTGGCGTCGATAACGTCTTTCGGCAACGTGGTGCGTTCGGACGCGCGCTGCGCGGTCAAGAGATTGAGCGAGGGCAGCGTGAAACCGCCACTCGAGCGCCGCACCGGCGCGCGCGGGCTGGCCTGACGGCGGCGCGGGGCCGGTTGCACCTCTTCCTCGGCGTCTTCCTCGTCGGCATAGACCGGGTCGGCGCTCAGCGGCGCGCGGCTGAAGCCGTCAAAGCGCGGTTCGTGGCGTCCGTCGGATGGCGCCGGGAGGACGGTGCGCATCGTTGCCTGCGGCGCCTTCCGCAGCATACGGCCGATGCGCGCCTTCCAGCTCAACAGAGCGTGCACGATCATGCCGAGCCAGGCCGAGGCGCGGTCGGTCGCCTCCTCCTCGTCGTCGCTGTCCTCCTCGTCTTCCTCGGCATCGCGCGCGGCGGCACGGCGGGTCTTTTTTTGCGGCGCGCGCCAACCGGCGGCGAGCGCAGCTGAAGCAGCAGCAGCGAGCGCGAGCAGCGGCGACAACACGATCAGCACGAACAGGTTCACCGGCAGGCCGATCAAGCGCGGCAAGTGCAGCACCGCATCGCCGACGACGCCGCCGAGGCCGGTCGGCAGCGGCCAGGAGCCGATGCGCGGTAACGTCGCGGCGAAGCCGGCAAACAGGACGGTGGCGAGCGTCCACCACAGCACGCGGCGTTTCTCACCGAAGCTGCGGTGCGTCAGCAACGTCCAGCCGATTACCATCATCGGCAGCAGCAGCATGACGGCCGCCAGGCCGAACAGCTGCATCGCCAGATCGGCGAAGATGGAGCCGGGATAGCCGAGCAGGTTGTGGATCGGCTTTTGCGTCGCGTGACTGAGCGAAGGGTCCTGCACCGACCAGGTGGCGAGCGCGATGGCGGCGAGCAGCGTCAGCGTGAGCAGCGCGAGACCCGCGAGTTCGCTCAGGCGCCGCCGCAGGAAGTCGCGGAAGTGCTCCGAGACGAAGGCGACGATATCGAGGCTGCGGTCGGCTGTCGGCATTCCTTACAGTGTCCTTCGTCTGCGCTAGCGCAGCACGGCGACGAGGCGATGCAACGCCTCCGCCGTCACCGCCTTGTCGTGAACCATGGCGACGCGGATATAGTCCGCGCCGGGATTGGAGCCGTCGGCTTGCTCGCGCGCGAGGTAACCGCCGGGCACCACGCGCACGCCGGCTTCGGCCCAGAGCTTTTTGGTGACCATCTCGCTGCCGCCGTATTGCGACACGTCGAGCCAAAGAAAAAATCCGCCGGCCGGACGCCGGTAACCGTAACGGTCGCCGATGATCTGGTCGGCGAGATCGAACTTGGCGGAATAGAGCGCGCGGTTTTCGCGCACATGCGCCTCGTCGTTATAGGCGGCGACGGCGACGTATTGCGCCGGCGCCGGCACCTGCGGCGCTGCGACATTTCGCAATTCGAGAAAGGCGGCGAGGAAACCGCGGTCGCCGGCGGCAAAGCCGACCCGCAAACCGGGGAGGCTCGAACGCTTGGACAGCGAATGGAAAACGACGGTGTTGGCGAAATCCAGCCCCGCCGCTTCCAGCATGCCGGGCGGTTCGTGCTCGCTATAGATCTCGCAATAACATTCGTCGGCGAACACTAGGAAGCCGAAGCGGCGCGCAAGGCCCGCCAGCCGCTCGAGGTAGGCGCGGTTTGCCACTGCACCCTGCGGGTTCGACGGCGAGGCGATGTAGCAGGCGACGGTGCGCGCCAAAAGCGCCTCGTCGAGCGCATCGAGATCGGGCAGGAAGCCGCTCTCCCGGCGCGCCGGCAGATAGACCGGCTCGCAATCGGCGGCGAGCGCGCCGGCGCCATAGGCGGCATAGAATGGATTAGGGATTAGCATGGCCGGCCGTCCGGCACGGCGCACGACAAAGCGGCGGGCCGCGATGGCGGCCAGAAACAATCCCTCGCGTGTGCCGCTGAGCACCAGCACTTCGCTGTCGGCATCGACCGGCCGCGCCAATTTGTAACGGCGGCCGAGCCAGGCCGCCACCGCGCGGCGAAAGGGCTCGGTACCCTTGTTGGCCGGATAGCGGCCGAACTCGTCGAGATGCGCGGCAAGCTCGGGTCCGACAAAAGATGGAATCGGATGCTGCGGTTCGCCGACCGACAAATTGATCGGCGGTTTGCCCGGCTCGATGCCGGCAATCAGCTCGGTCAGCCGCACGAAAGGCGAGCGCCCGCCAACCGCCGGAGCGGTGGAAGAGGGTAGCTCGCGTTGGGCGGTCATCATGGGCATGCGGATACACACAGCGGGCGCGGCCCGCGGCACAGGGCTGGCGGCAGCATAGATAGGGCGAGGTTAAGACCCGATTAACCATCGAGCTGAGCGCGCGCTGCATCAGCGCCGCGGCGCGGCCATGGACTGCAATACGAGGCCCCAAAATAAGAGAGGCCCCGGTCCTTGCGAACCGGGGCCTCAACGGAAGGGACAGTGCCGGGTTTCCGCCCCTACCGCTAGCTGGTCCGGCGCACGATCCCGAAAAAGTACGAAAGGTTTTCGGACTCGATCATGCGCCGGTAAAGTTTGCTACTGCACCACCTCGCCGTGCAGGCCGATATCGAGGCCGTCGCGCTCGATTTCCTCGGAGACGCGCAGGCCCATGATCGCCTTGATCACGAACAGGATGATCAGCGTTGCGATGGCATCGTAGATGATGGTGGCCATGACGCCGTAGAACTGCAGCACGATCTGATAGGCGTTGCCGTCGAACAGACCGGGCTTGGCGATCGCCTCGCGGGCGAACACGCCGGTGAGCATGGCGCCGATAATGCCGCCGACCGCGTGCACGCCGAAGGCGTCCAAGCTGTCGTCGTAACCAAAGGCGTGCTTGAGGCCGGTAGCGCCCCAATAGCAGCCGATACCGGCGGCGACGCCGATGCACAGCGCGCCGATCGGATCGACGAAGCCCGACGCCGGTGTGATGGCGACGAGACCGGCGACCGCGCCCGAGCAGATGCCGAGGATCGAGGGCTTACCTTTGATGGCCCATTCGGCGAACATCCAGGCGAGCGCCGCGGTGCCGGTAGCGATCTGCGTGACCGCCATGGCCATGCCTGCCGCGCCGTTGGAGGCGACGGCCGAACCGGCGTTGAAGCCGAACCAGCCGACCCACAGCAGCGAGGCGCCGATCATGGTCAGTACCAGGTTGTGCGGCGCCATGTTCTCGTGGCCGAGGCCTTTGCGCTTGCCGAGCACGAGCGCGCAGCACAGACCGGCGACGCCCGCGTTGATGTGCACGACGGTGCCACCGGCGAAGTCGAGCACGCCGAGGCCGCCAAGATAGCCGCCAGGGCCCCAGACCCAGTGACAGATCGGCGAATAAACGAACAACGACCACAGGCCCATGAACCACATCATCGCCGAGAACTTCATGCGGTCGGCAAAGGCGCCGCAGATCAGTGCCGGTGTGATGATGGCGAAGGTCATCTGGAAGGTCATGAAGACCGATTCAGGGATCGTGGCGTTCAGCGCGCCGACCCCCATCCCCATCAGCAGAAAGCGGGAATTGCCGCCCAGGAAGCCGCTGCCTTCAGTGAAGGCCCAGCTGTAGCCGATAACTGTCCACAACACGGTGACCAGGGCGGTGATGGCGAAGCTTTGCATTACCGTCGCCAGCACGTTTTTCTTGCGCACCATGCCGCCGTAGAACAGCGCCAGGCCGGGGATCGTCATCATCAGCACGAGGGCGGTCGACGTCAGCATCCAGGCGGTGTCGCCGGTGTCGAGCTTGGGCGGCGGCGGCGCGGCCGCGGAAGCCGCCGGCGCGGTCTGCGCCAACGCGCCGTCGGCCAGCATCACACAAAGTATCAGTGCGGCCAGCGCAATCAGCCCCGCACCGGAAATCTTCTTCAACGTCATGGTCAAACTCCTGTCCGTGTTGTTTGCGGTGCGGTTACTAGAGCGCGGCAGCATCGGTTTCGCCGGTGCGGATGCGCACGGCGTGGTCCAGACCGAAGACAAAAATTTTGCCGTCGCCGATCTGACCGGTTTTGGCGGCACCGGAGATGGCGCTGATGACCTTGTCGACCTGGTCGGATGCTACTGCCACCTCCACCTTGATTTTCGGAAGGAAGCTCACCGCATATTCGGCCCCACGGTAGATTTCAGTGTGACCCTTTTGACGCCCATACCCCTTGACCTCGGTGACGGTCAGCCCCTGCACCCCGATGGAGGTGAGAGCGTCGCGAACCTCGTCAAGTTTGAAAGGCTTGATAATGGCCATGACGATTTTCATGGATTCGATCCCCGCTTGAGCCCGTTTTATACATTCACGCAGTGTGGGCGTTCACTGAGCGGCACCCACAAAGCGCACTTCGCGGGCAATGCCGGAAGAGTAGAATCAAACGCCGTGCCAGATGCCGCTGTGACGGCTAACAAACTGAAATAATTAATGAATATTTATGTGAGGGGTGGGGAGCCGGTTACCACAAGGGGCAGCAGCCCAAAGTCGCGCCATCGCTTTAGGGTGCTGCTTAACAAATAGGCAGCGCCCGGGCGGCCGTCTTATCGTGCTTTTTTGCCACCGGGCGCAGAGAGGCCGAGGTCTTTGATCACGGTCGGGACAATGGCGCGCGCCTGCCGGGCGGTCATGCCAGGCTCGATGCGCCGGTCGTACAAGATGGTGAGCAAAGCGTGGTCGTAGACCGTGAGGTAGCCGACCATTCGCCGTTGATTGAGTGTAGTCCAGGGATTGTGCTGGTCGTGGTTCGACAGGCCAAAGGCGTGCAGCAGCTCGTGGTAGCCGCAGTCGAGAAAGACGTCGTCGCCTTTGTCCACGATGATGAATGACACCGCGCGGATGATCTCGCCGTCGGAGTCCGATTTCACGCTGGTCATGCATTGCGGATCGGTGCGCGCGACAAAGGCACGGGCGATCTTTTTGCCGAAGGCGGCCACCAGCGCCGATTTGAAATTTTTCTCGTCGATCAGCCGCACCTCGATATCGGGCGGGGCATGGTCTGACACTATGCTCAGTTTTAGGTTGGGCACCTTGTCCGCGTATTCTTCGACGATACGTTTCATCGCATCGGCGCGATCGACGCTGCCGCCGCGGATCACGGCCGTGCGAATAGGGCGATTGAAGCGGCGGATGCCGCGCGGCGCCGCGCCGATGCGCAGATCGGAACCAAAGGCTAGCGCCATGAAGCCGCGCGTGAGTTCGGCGCTCGAGAAGCGCGTGAATTGTGCCGGCGCGCCGGCAAACACGCCCGGCGGCGGCGGTTGCTTGCCGGAGGCGGCTAGGACAGGGACAATAAATGCGGCGACGAGCAGAACCGCGCTCACGCCCGCGCAAGCGGGAATCCAGAACGAACGGAAAAACCCTCGCAACGCATCGAGTGCGCGTCCCATAAACCTCAAATCGTTATTCCCGGCGCTCGCGCACCAGGCCTTCTTGCGCCACCGAGGCGACCAGCGTCCCGTCACGGGTAAATATAAGTCCGCGGGCAAAACCGCGCGAGCCGTGCAGATTGGGCGAATCCTGCGCGTAAAGCAGCCAGTCATCGGCACGGAACGGCCGGTGCAGCCATAACGCGTGATCAAGGCTGGCGGCCATGAATTTCCGGTCGAACAGTGTGCGCCCATGCGGCGCCAGCGCCGCGTCGAGCAGCGTCATGTCCGACGCATAGGCCAGCACGCATTGATGGATGGCGAGATCGTCCGGCAGCCGGCCGGTGGTCTTGATCCAAACGTGAAAGCGGCCATCGGGATATTTCTTGCCGCCGTAACGATCATATTCGACCGGCCGCATCTCAATCGGCCGCTCGCGCTCGTAATAGCGCCGCACCGGATCGGGCATTGTCGGCAGCAATTTTTTACGCATCTCGGATTCGTTCGGCAGCTCTTCGGGTGGCGGCACCTCTGGCATCTTGGCCTGGTGATCGAGGCCCGGCTCGTTGGCGTGAAACGACACCTGCATTGAAAAGATCGGATGGCCGTGCTGGCGCGCGGTCACCCCCCGCGTGGTGAAGCTCTTGCCGTCGCGAATGCGATCGACGTCGTAGATGATCGGCACTTTGGGATCGCCGGGCAGCAGAAAGTAAGCGTGCATGGAATGCGGCGGACGGCTGGCATCGACCGTGCGCACGGCGGCGACCAGCGCCTGGCCGATCACCTGGCCGCCATAGACCCGCTGCCAGCCGGCTTGCGGTGAGCGGCCGCGGAACAAGTTCACCTCGAGCGGCTCGAGGTCGAGAATGTCGAGGAGATCCTGGACGGCAGAAGACATGTGCGGCGCTGTTTCCTGGTGATCCGTCGCCAATGACGCTTGCGCCCGCCGCGAAGTCAAGACGATTGCGGCGATGAAAGGCGACAGAGCTGCGCGCAAAAAGCGATCGGGCGGCAGAACCGCTGCCGCCCGCGACTTAACCCGACTGCCGTCGCGCCGATAAGCGGGGCGCGCGCGGCCGAACGCCGCTAGATCACGAGATACACAACGATGAGCGCAACGCACGCGACACCGATCCAGATCAGGATCTGGCTCATGCCGCCGTCTTGCGTTTCGGTACTGGTCGTCATCGGTTTCGCCCCTCCTAGGCAGGGGGCGCGGGCCGGCTTTTCCGGTCCTGGCGTCCCCGGAGGTCTTAGACTTTAGTCTAATTCGGCGGCAAAATCTCGACCGCCATCAAAATTGATACGCATGGCACAAGTCCTTGAATAGATTAGAATAGCGGCGTCCGGCCGATGGGGCCGGGTGGCAGGAGCCAAAAATGGCGGCCGGCGGCAGCAAGCGGCAGGAAGTGGTGGTCGGCGGGGCGGGTTTTGCCGGCCTGGCGCTCGCCATAGCGCTGCGCCAGGCGCTCGGTGAAGCCTTCGCGGTGACGGTCGTCGATCCCGCGCTGGCTCAGGCGCAATCGAAGGACCCGCGCGCTTCGGCGATCGCGGCGGCCGCGCGCCGATTGTTCGAGGCGATCGGCGTCTGGGACGCGGTCGCCAGCGAGGCGCAGCCGATCCTCGACATGGTGGTGACCGATTCAAAGCTCGATGACGCGGTGCGGCCGACATTTCTGACGTTTGGCGGCGAGGTCGAAGAGGGAGAACCGTTCGCCCACATGATCGAGAACCGGCATCTGGTCGATGCGCTGGTGGCAAAGGCGAGAGCGCTCGGCGTCGGCCTGCGCGCCGGTGCGGTCAACAGTTTTGAGTCCACAGCCAACGCGACCGATGTTCATCTTGCCGACGGCACGACCATCGCCGCCCGTCTGCTGGTCGGCGCCGACGGCGCGCGCTCCTCGATCCGCGAACAGGCCGGCATCGCCAGCACCGGCTGGAATTACGATCAGTCGGCGATTGTCACCACTGTGGCGCACGAGCGCGAGCATCACGGCCGCGCCGAGGAACATTTTATGCCGGCGGGTCCGTTCGCGATCCTGCCGCTCACCGGCAAACGCTGCTCGATCGTGTGGACCGAAACGGCGCGCGAGGCCGATCGCATCGTCGCGCTGCCGGATGAAGAATTTCACGACGAATTGGAAAAACGTTTCGGCTTGCGGCTCGGCGACATAGTAGTAGTCGGCCCGCGTCGCGCTTTTCCGCTCGGCCTGTTCACCGCGCGCGCCTTCATCGCCGAACGGCTGGCGCTGGTCGGTGACGCCGCGCACATTATTCATCCGATCGCCGGGCAGGGCTTGAACATGGGCCTGCGCGACGTTGCGGCGCTGGCTGAAGCCATAGCCGACGCCGCGCGGCTCGGGCTCGATATCGGTGCTGCCGACGTGCTGGAGCGTTATCAGCGCTGGCGGCGCTTCGACACCATGACCATGGGTGTAGCCACCGACGGGCTGAACCGGCTGTTCTCCAATCGCTCCGACGTGCTGCGGCTGATGCGCGATATCGGCCTCGGCGTGGTCGAGCGCATGCCGGCGCTTAAGCGCGTGTTCATCCGCGAGGCGGCGGGTTTCACCGGCGAGGTGCCGAAGCTTTTGCGCGGCGAGGCGCTGTAACGCAGGAAGGAACGCGCGATGGACAAGGAAATCATCAAGGTCAGCCCGATCAGCGAAGCGCTTGCCAGGGGCAAGATACCTTTGTCTCCGGCTGTGAAGGGCAACGGGTTTGTCTTCGTTTCAGGCCTGCCGCCCTTCGACCGCAAGACCGGCGCACTGGTGAAAGGCGATATCGGCGCGCAGACGGAGGCGTCGCTCGAGAACGTCAAGGCGGCGCTGGAAGCGGCAGGCTCGTCGCTCGAGAAGGTCGTCAAGGCGACGGTCTATATTTCCAATGCGGCGCATTTCGCGACCGTCAACGCCGTCTATGCGCGCTACTTTCCGCATGACCCGCCGGCGCGCACCTTCGTGGCGGTTGGTTCCTGGCCGCTGGAGTTCGACATCGAGATCGAGTGCATCGCGCTGGCGTGATTTCGCCCTGCCTGACTATCGGGCGCGGATCGGCGAAGCGTTGGTAGTTCGGCGCTGCTGCATTCGCGGCATCCACGATGCGTCGCCAGCCGTAGAAGACTTACGATAGATTTCCGAAGCTGCGCGCCATCATGGATTGCCGGGTCAAGCCCGGCAATGACTGAGGAAAGGTTACGACAGCGGAACGCTGCCGACGTGATCCTGGAACGCCTTGCGGGCGGAGATGGCGTCGTACCAGCGGTCGAGGCTGGGCGTTGCCGGCCGGCCGGGCACCAGTTGGCGATAACGGTAGCACATGACGCCGACGGGAATGTCGCCGTAGGAGAAGGCATCGCCGGCGAGAAACTTCGTCTTTGCCAATTGCGTGTCCACAATCTGCATCGCCGCGACGGTCTTGTCCTGAGAGGCCTTGATCGCCGCCATGTCGCGTTTTTCTTCCGGCGTGCGGATCAGGCCCCAGAACGCCGGTGTGATCGCCGGACCCAGCACCGACAACTGCCAATCCATCCATTGGCTGGCGAGCGCGCGCGGCTTCATGTCCTTCGGCTGCAATACGCCGTCCTTGTCGTGCTTGGCGGCGAGGTAGCGCACCACCGAATTTGATTCCCACAATAGGAAGCCGTCCTCTTCCTCCAGCGTCGGCACCAGGCCGTTGGGATTCATCGCCAGATATTTCGGCTCCTTGTTCATGCCGTACTTGCCGCCGATGTCGATGCGCTCGTGCGCAAGCTTGAGTTCGCCCACCGCCCACATCGCCTTCTGCACATTGGACGAAGTGTTGCGGCCCCAGATTTTGATCATCGTGCGTCTCTCCCTAATCGCTGGCGCGGTTTCTTACCTCGTCATGGCCGGGCTTGTCCCGGCCATCCCGATTGATGTGGCACAGTCTTGCCCACCTAAGCGAGATCGCCGGGACATGCCCGGCGATGACAAATCAAAAGGTCGTGCCGACCATCACTCCAACCTGCGCGCTTCCTCCGGCAGCATGATCGGAATGCCGTCGCGGATCGGATAGGCGAGCTTGGCCTTGCGCGAGATCAGCTCCTGCTTGGCCGCGTCATATTCCAGCACGCTCTTGGTCAGCGGGCAGACCAAAATTTCCAACAGTTTGGGATCGACGCTGCTTGCGGGCCGTTCGGTTGGGGGATCGGTGGGCATGGCGAGGCTCCCGGCGAGTTCGTTTGATTTATAGCATGGCTTCATCCCGACCCATACGCCGTGCGCTACCGAGAGATTGCGGCGTATGGGTCCTCGCTTTCGCGGGGACGACACAAAGCAACTACTGCAACTGCGGTTCACCCTCGGTGTTCTTCTTGGCGAGCTCGATCTCGGTGATGGCCACCAGCAGCTCGGCGCGGGTCTTCAGGTCCGGCGCCTCCAGCAGCGCCTGCTTTTCCGGCGCGCCATAAGGCGACATCATCGACAGCGCATTGACCAGAGCCTCGTTCGGGGCCTGGTCGATGCCTTCCCAGTCCGCCTTCAGATCGTTGGCCTTCATGAAAGAACGCAACGCGGTGAGCACCGCCTCACGATCCACGTCGTCCTCGCCCTTGCGCGCGACGAAATCGTCGGCGAACGGCATATAGCTGACGCGGCACTGGCGATACTCGGTCTTCACCGGCAATTCCTGTTCGACGCGGAAGCGCGCGACGCCGGTAAGCTCGATCAGGTAACGGCCGTCGCCGCTCTCGGCCAGTTGCGTGATGCGGCCGACGCAGCCGACCGTGAACAGCGGCGGCTTGGCGGCTTTGCCGGCATGCACGACGTCGGGCTGGATCATGCCGACGAGGCGATGCCCGTCGCGCAAACTATCGTCGATCATGGCGAGATAACGCGGTTCGAAAATATTGAGCGGCATCTGCCCGCGCGGCAGCAACAGCGCGCCCGGCAGCGGAAACACCGGAATCACTTCGGGCAAATCGATCGGCCCACGATACTGGGCGTTCATCGGCATGGCGCTTATTCCATACCTTTCAGTTGTCCCGCCCCATCGCCGCCTTCGCTGGTGCAAACCCCAGCGGGGCGGCCGGTCTTCGCCAACGTCACGAAAACAAAATCGACGACAATTGCTTGCGGCCATCCACGGCCGCCGGCTCGGCAAAACCCCAAGCCTCGAAGAACTGCACAAGCTGCTTGCGCGCGCCGTCGTCGTTCCATTTGCGGTCGCGCTTGACGATCGCAAGAAGTTCCTTCGCCGCTTCCGCGCGCTTGCCGGCGGCGTTGAGCGCGATAGCGAGATCGAAGCGCGCCTGATGATCGAGCGGATTGGCGGCGACCTTGCCCTGCAACTCGTCAAGCGGGCCGACCGCTTTTGCTTGTTCCGCAACATCGAGTGCTGCTTGGGCTGCAACGACAGTAGTGTCAGTGCGCTTAACCTCCGGCACCAAGGCGAGCGTCTTTTTCGCCTGCTCGATATTGCCGGTGGCGACGTAGCAGCGCGCAAGGCCTGCCAGCGCCGGAACATTGCCGCTGTCTTCCTTCAGCAGTTCGCCATAGAAATTGGCGGCCTCGGCGGCGTTGCCCGCGGCGAGCGCCTCGTCGGCGGTTTTCAAAAGATCCTTTTCTTCGGTGCCGATCTTGCCCTTGGTCAGGCGCTCGAGAAAGGCAATCACCTGGCCTTCGGGCAACGCGCCCATGAAGCCGTCGACGGGCTGGCCGTTGGAAAAGGCGATGACCGCCGGGATCGACTGGATGCCCATCTGCCCGGGAATTTCCGGATGCTTGTCGATGTCCATCTTGGCAAGCTTGACCTTGCCCTTGGCGGCCTTGACCGCCTTTTCCAGGATCGGCGTGAGCTGCTTGCAGGGCCCGCACCAGGGCGCCCAGAAATCCACCAGCACCGGCTGCTTCTTGGACTCCTCGATGACGTCCGCCATAAAGGCTTGCGTCGTGGTCTCCTTGACCGCGCTGTCGGCTGCCGCCGTCATTCCCCCGCCGTTTTGCAGCATATTTCCTCGCGTTTTCGCGCTCTCGAAGAATGCGCGTTCCTTAAGGTTCCATTGCCCAATTAGATGGGCATCCGGGCGATGATTGCAATCGCCTCACGCGGTCTCCGGCGGCCGCCCGGAGACCCGCTCGATACGGGGCTCATGGCCGGTGGAGCCTAAGAATTTCACCAGATCGCCGCGCGCGATCGCGGTGGTCATGGTGTTGACCAGCGGATGAAAGTTGAGCGTGTCATTTTCCATCATCGCAGCATCCAGCACCACGGTGACGCGGCCGGCCGTGTCGTTGATGGCGGCAAACGGCGTTACCGCGCCGGGCTCGACGCCGAGCACCTCGCGCAGCAGTTCGGAGGCGCCGAACGAAAACCGCCCCTTAGCACCCAGCACGTGGTGCAGGCCTTTGAGGTCGATCGACGCGTCTTCCGGCGCCACCACCAGGTAGATGGCGTATTTCTTGTCGCGCAGAAACAGGTTCTTGGTGTGCCCGCCGGGCACCTGGCCGCGCAAGGCGGCCGCCTGCTCGACCGTGAACACCGGCGGGTGCTTCACCGTTTTGTGCGCGATGCCAAGGGCATCGAGCGCGGTAAAAAGCTCGTCAGGCGTTTTGGGCATCGATGAACGATCCGGCCTTCCGGCGTGTTAGCATTGTTAAGACAACCGACGAGGTGGACCATGATCAAGCGCATTGTGCCGGCTGCGGCACTGGTTATCGCCGCCGCGGTCACTTTCGATCAACCCCCGGCGCGCGCCGTCAACGCGCCCTGGTGCGCGGTGCTGTCCATGGGGCGCGGCGACGCCTATTGGGATTGCCAATATTTCAGCCTGGAAGACTGTGTGCGGCATGTGATCGCCGGCAACCGCGGCTTCTGCAACACCAATCCGGCGTGGAATGCGGCGGCCGAGCGGCCGAAGCATCGCTCCAAGCGGCGCCATCGGACACAGTGACGCAATACGCGTTGTAGCGGCCCGAAAAGCCCTGGAAAGTGAGCCAGATGGGCAACCATAAGAGCCGTATGGGCATGGTTGCCAATCGGTTGAGCTTAGGGCTATAGGAACGCCCTCAGCCCGGGATGGAAATTAACCGGCCCGGTGTTTACCTCTCTATCGGATGCGGGTGTAGCTCAGGGGTAGAGCACGACCTTGCCAAGGTCGGGGTCGAGGGTTCAAATCCCTTCGCCCGCTCCAAAGTAAAATCAATAACTTAGCTAACCTCCCAACGCCGTTTCGACGCCGCATTTTTGCCTTGGGGTAACACCGGGGTAACAAGGTCGAGGCAGGCCCGTGTTGGCATCGCCGCGCTGCTGGCAGAAGGCGACCCGAACGCAACCAGAGCGTTGATGTGTTCTCGGCGCTAGTGTTGGTCGACATCACCCCGCGCGTGGATATAAGCGGCGTTGCCAGAGTGCTCGGCCTTAAGCGCACGAATGCGAAAGAAGGATCCGCCTCGATTTCCGAAGCGGCAGAGGCGGGCGCTGAATATTTGCAGCAGCGGCCAGGGTCGAAGGGCTGCGAATGCTTGAAGAAGAATCTGCGTCGGTCGCCGGATGGCCGCTGGCGCTGGGATCCGCGGTTCCTTGACCGCCCGTGCGCGGCCGGAGCCGACCGCCGTGCGCTTGACGCGGCATTAATTGCAGCAGCGCGGCGGATTCGGATTCCTGCGCTCTTGGTGCGTGGTGCATCCTCCGAGCTCGAGAAGAAAACGCATGCCAAAGAATTTCCAGAAGTCGTACCGCACGCTGATTACTTCGATGTTAGTGTAGCGCACTAATCAGCAGAGTAGCGACGCCGCGCTAGCCGCGCGGATCACCTCCGATAATTGTCATTATCGGAGCCTTGCCTTTGCCGCCTGTGACGTCCAACTGGCGCCAACGGTGTCGGTTCAAGGGCTGCACTAGCCTTCGAATGAGCGTTATTTAAAATCGCGCGCTAGCCGGGCGTCCACTTCACGAGGGGCACGCTATACAATAGACCTTAAAGCTGTTGGCTAAAAAACTTTGTGAGGCCAGTGATGGGAGAGGTGCGCAATTATTCTACGGCAAGGGCAAATGCGCGACAACGACCGTGCCTACGGACACGTCTTCACGTCTCGGGTGAGGGCGATGGGTATCCGCGACCGGCCGATCTCTCCTGGATCACCATGACAAAATGGCTACGCGGAACGTCTGATCGGCACCTTGCGCCGTGAGTGCCTGGATCAGGTGATCGTCTTCGGCGAGGCGCACCTGCGGCGAATTCTTTCCGCCTATGCGGCCTATTACAATCAAACGCGGACGCATCTGGCTCTGAGTAAAGATGCCTCGCTACAACGGCTGGTCCAACGGTTCGGCAGCGTCGCCGCTATTTCCGTACTGGCAGGGTTGCATCACCAGTATGTCCGGATTTAATTTTCGGAAAGGACAGCGGTGTCAGCGCACCTTGTGGGAGCGCTCCAGCACGGGCCGCTGCGCTTGTTGTGTCAAAGCGCCCAAAGGCGCAATATCTGTATTGAACCGCGACCGTCGCGGCCGACCCAGGACAGGAGCTTTCAAAATGTCGCTTTGGACCATCATTATCATCATTTTGGTGATCGCGTTGTTGGGCGGCTTTAGTGGAATCGGCGGCGGCCCCTTTTACGGTACTGGCTACTATGGCGGCGGCGGCCTCGGCCTCGTTATTATTATTCTGGTGGTCCTGCTCTTGCTGGGCAAGCTTTAACCCAGCAAAGAGTCTCTGGCTGACAAAGCCCGGTTCGGACTGGCTCGCTCATTCCGCTGCTGTTGAACAATACTGTATCGCGACAATTAGACGCTAAAGATCGCAAGGTCGTTTTAATGCCACGAAGGAGGGAGCAATGTCGGTAGCGAGAGTAACGGAGATCATCGCCAGCTCGAACAAGAGCTTCGAGGATGCCATCGAGAAGGGGATAAAGCGCGCGGTAAAGACACTCAAGAATGTCGAGGGCGCGTGGGTCAAAGAACAGAAGGTCGTCGTGAAAAACGGCAAAATTTCTGAGTACCGCGTCGATCTCAAAGTCACTTTTATCTTGGTCGACTAATCTTCAGCCCTGGCCGACACTATCGTCGGCTTTCTGCCGAACCTGACGACAAAACCGTGTGACGAGCAACCAATGCGCCGGCGAGCTGGTCGCGCCTTCCCTCATTGCGTGAAAGAAATTTTTCGACCGAAAATTAATGCGGCTCGGTCGGCTTTGTGCTGCACAAAGCCAGATCAAGGTTACGACAGTGGTGAACGCGAGGCATCCACTGTACGCTGGCTCAACAGGTGAATGCCGTCCTGTGCCAAAAACCTCTTGAGACTGAAACGATGACGCCGAATGACTAGCGAAGTTCCAACGTTCTCGCTGCCATCAGGATTCCTCGGGATCGAATGCAACGATCGCATGGCGGCAATTTGCATTGCCGGCATTCCGTTCGATATCGGTACGACCAATCGCAGCGGTGCGCGTTTCGGCCCACAAGCCATACGGCATGCAAGCCGAATGCTCAGGGATGGCGCCCACCCGCGCACATTTGCAAATCCGCTCGCGTTGTCGCTCGCTGACATCGGCAACTTCAGGGTTGCGCTCGGCGACATTCCGGCCACTACATCGCTGATCGAAAGACAGGCGAGAGAGATTGCACATCTGATTGCGCTCGGCGGCGACCACGGCGTGACCCTGCCGTTGCTCAGGGCCCTTGCACGGCGAATTGGACCCCTAGGGCTGATCCATTTTGATGCCCACGTAGATACCTGGCCGGAGAATTTTGGCCAAGTATTCGCGCATGGTTCGGTTTTCTACCATGCAATCAACGAGCAGCTCGTCGACCCGCGGCGCATGATACAGATCGGCATTCGTTCGCCGGTTGAGCGCGAAGTCTACGAGTGGACGTTGAACCAGGGAGTGACGGTCATTCCCGCCGACGAGGTTCACGAGGGCGACCCGAAGGTGGTGGCGGAGCGCATTCGCCAAGTGATCGGCGAGGTGCCGGTGTATCTCAGCTTCGATATCGATGCGCTCGATCCAGCGTTCGCGCCCGGCACCGGGACCCCTGAGGTTGGAGGGTTGGCGTCCTGGCAGGCGCAGTCCATTCTTCGCCGGCTTAACGGATTGCATTTTGCCGGTATGGACGTCGTTGAAGTATCACCCTCCTATGACGTCGCGGAAATCACCGCGCTGGCCGCCGCGACCATGGTGTGGGAATACTTGGCGCTTCTTGCCGCGAGGGCCTAGACGCGCCCAGAATAATCCCAATGCAGCGACCTGGAAGGCTCGTCATTCTCGCATCATGTGAGTGCATAAATCCGATGGCTTCCGGCGGAGTTTTCGGACGAAATGGATATCCTTGGGTCAAGGCCGCGAACTTCGCCATCTGGAAACGCGACAACGCAAAATTTGAGCGATTTCCATCGATCATAGGAGCCAGGCTGAAATGTTCCCAATTCCAACCAGGATATTCCTCACCCGCGGTATGGGGACTCACCGGCATCAACTCACCGCGTTCGAGTTCGCTTTGCGCGACGCCGATATCGAGCAGCAAAACCTGGTAAATGTCTCTTCGATTTTCCCACCGCGCTGTGAGCTCATTTCACGGGATGACGGGGTCGCCACACTCAAGCCCGGTGAGGTGACGTTTTGCGTCATGGCACGGGCCGAGACCAACGAGCCCGGCCGGTTGATTCACGCCAGCATCGGTCTCGCCAGGCCTGCCGATCCGGCTATGTATGGCTACATCTCAGAGCATCACGGATTCGGAATGTCTGCAGTGCAGAGTGGCGATTATGCCGAGGACCTTGCCGCTACCATGCTGGCTTCGACACTCGGAATCGACTTTGATCCCGACGCTGCCTGGAACGAGCGCAAGCGAAACTATGAGCACAGCCAGTTGATCATCGGCAGCATGTCGATCACGGCGGCGGCACAGGGCGGTGCGGGTAGTCTGTGGACCTGCGTGGTAGCGAGCGCGGTGCTTCGATTTTAGCCGATTCGGGATAACTGCTATCACGCGCTCCGAACATCCTGCAAACATTACGTTTTTGACTTGGCGTGGCCTACCGATATCGTTCACTCTGATGGCACTCGCTATGGCGAGAAGCCGCTTGCTCGCTCCACTCGAGCGGTAGTCGCGTATCGTCCATGAGCTTTCGCGCGGTCAGTTCAGGCGGATGCTTCCCGCCGAGAATTGCGCTGACGATATCTGGCGCCAGCAGCGTGAGACGGAATTGTCCGGCATCAGCAAGCCGGCTCAACCGATCGACGCAACACAGGCATTAAACCTTTCTGCTGTGACCTTTGATCCCCTGTTTGCGTTTCTGGTTCTGGGCCACGGCCGGCGGCAACTGCTGTGGTTCGAGGTAACGCGGCATCCGACGGCCGAGTGGCTGGCCCGACAGATCACCGAAGCCTTCCCCTGGGCATCAGCGCCGGCCTATCTGGTGCGCGACAATGACGGTGTTACGGACATGTCTTCACGTCCCGGGTGAGGGCCATGGGTATCCGCGATCGGCCGATCTCACCTCGGTCGCCGTGGCAAAATGGCCATATGGAACGCCTGATCGGTACCGTGCGCCGCGAGTGTCTTGACCGAATGCTGATCTTTAGTGAGTCGCACCTGCGGCGAGTTCTTGCCTCTTATGCGGCGTATTACAATCGAGCGCGCGCGCACTTGGCATTACAGAAAGATGCGCCCGTGCATCGAGCAGTCCAACGATCTGGCGCTATTGTCGCCATTCCCATCTTGGCTGGGCTGCATCATAAATACATCCGGATATGATTTTCGGAAAGGACAGCCAGTTGACTAGGCCGTCTTTGACCCAGAGCGGTCACTATCATTGGAACTTGTTGACCCTCCGAACGTTGGGTTATTCAGCCAACCGACTAAGGTCTGAAACGGCGCGAGCCATCGCGGACGCTGTTGTAGAACATCTCCGCGACGCCTCACTCTAAAGGAGGCTCCCATGGAATTGCTCTTGATTATCGTTGTGCTCATTCTGCTCTTCGGCGGCGGAGGATACTTTGGTCGCCGTCGCGGCTACTGGTAAAGCAAACTTTTGTCGTTCGCGATAAACGATAAAGGTGCTCGCGGGATGATCAAAAGGATAATGGTGGCCGCCGTGGGGCTGACGCTTCTGTTGGCCGACGCGGCCTTGGCGCAGACCGAAGACCAATGCAATGAGGTCCGCGCCGCCGTGGTGCAGTATGGCTACAAGGCGGCGAAAGCGGATGCTGATGCTGCCTTGAGGCATGATGAGGTACGAGCCGCCAGCGCCTGCCTGAAGCGCAAGCCGGTGGCGACAAAACGTCATCCGGTGGCGAGAGAATGTCATATCGCTCGCTGAGTCACATGCGGAATCGCGCCTACGCCACCTCAGTAGCCAACCTGTGCCGCATCGACCATTTCAACTGTTGGCACATCGCGCCATTCGCGGCGCTGCAAAAAGTTTAGTCGCTATCGGGTGTACAGCGGACTTTGCAGCCCAAGGGACCTGCCGGCGACGCCGCCAACGCCATCCTCACCGCCGTCGGTCACAACCTCCGACTCGTTCTCGCCTGGCTGAGGATTCTTTTGTACCTGATCCTGGCCGCGCTACGGAGTGCGATAATGACCCGTCCAGCATTCAAATTGGCTTCTTAACGGCCGACATTTTAGTCGCTTTCGGCGCAAAGCGAAGATTGAACTTTAGGGGACTAACTTGGCTGACCCAGTTCTCACCGGCAAGCGCTGCCTGGTGCTCGACGACGAATACCTCATCGCCCTCGACATTCAGCAAATTTTAGAGGCCGCCGGCGCAGCCGGCGTGACCAGCGTCAGCACCGCCGCCGAAGCGCTGGAGGTGTTGAGCAAGGACTCGAAATTCGATCTCGCCGTGCTCGACATCAAGCTCGGCGATGCGGCCGGCAACAGCATGACCGTCGCGACGCTGTTGTCCGAGCAGGGCACGCCCTTCGTCTTTCTCACCGGCATGCGCGCCGACGACATTCGGGCCGGGCAATTTGCCGATGTGCCGGTGGTGGAGAAGCCCTATCAGGCGCCGGCGCTGATCGAGGTCGTGCGCAAGGTGCTCATAGCGAAGAAGTAGCGGTGGCGCTGCGTTCCGGCAGGCGGGCTTCGCTTCTCGCTTGCCGCGCGGCACACCATAGCGGCTTGGTGCCAGGCGCATCGCAAACGGACAAAGGCCCGCGCGGTGGCGCGGGCCTTTGTGCCAATGCAAATGAACGCTTGTGGCTACGCCGCTGTCTCCCATTCCTGCTTCACCTGCTGGGCCGGCTTGTTGAGGCGCACCTTCCCGCCTTCGATGCCCTCGACCACGTCGTAGGTAATGAAATGATGCTTGCCCTCGTCCTTGGTCAGTTTGATCTTGTTGGCCCCTTCCAGGTGATCGACCTTGCCGACCGGCTGGCCATCGGAGCCCACCACGTCCATGTGCAACTGGATCTCATACGTCTTGGTCATGCCGCACCTCCTTGTTCTATTGGAGGGATAACTTTTGCGGCGCGTGGGAGTTCCAGGGGAATGCGATAGCCGGCAAGAGCACGGGCGGCTGGTCCGCTTCGCCCCATTGACTCCCACCCCCTTCCCTATCCCTCCCGGGCCTCCAAAATGGCCCGCAAATGGCAGCCGAACCGCCGAAAAACCAGCGCGCCGCGGATGCGCGTCCGCGCATTTTCCCCAATTGGGCGCGCTTCGGGAACATTCAGCCGATAGAGACATTATACCACTTACCGAGACGCCATTTCAAAGCGCCCGGGCCGTCAATTCAACTTGCCGGTCGGAACCCATCTGGATGTCCGTAACTTCGCTCCGAAATATGTCGGGCGAAAGGAAACATTATGCAGTTACCAAAAATCTTCCAGGGAGAGTCGATCAGGAGCAATATCCAGCCTTATGACTGATCTTTGCGAAGACGTGTCCAAAAGAAGCTTCGCTGATCGTTCGCGGCGACCGTCGATTCCGCTAACCGCGCAAGATGGCGGGCAATTACGCGAAATTCGTCGGGCGCGTTGTCAACTGCCGTTTCGTAGTCGGTCGAAAGAAGGTCGTCCGCGTTGAAGGGTTGCGCGGTTTCGAAGGAGAGGGCCGCGCACTTTTTGCGCGACGAGAAAATCCCGCTCGACGACCGCTTCGAGGTCGCGGCGCGCATCTTATGTCCGGACCCAGAGACGGCTCGCACGCTGCATTAGGGCATGTACTTATGAATCGTTGCCTAAATGCAGGCGGGCACTATCGGTTGATGTCTGCTTCCAGGAACAAAGCGGGCATCAGAATTGTAGGGCGCTATGTCCGCTTATGATGCTGTGGACGGCGCCTACGCTGCGGCATCGAGGTGGCGTAGGATACTTCGGTCGAAAGGAGAGATATAACGAGCCGATGCTGACGTTGGCGGCATGAAGAATGCCAGCACGCAGCTCGGCCAAACGAATTGGTGAGGGCAAACGACGTAATGCAGACAAGGTCGATCGATGGATCGGGAGAACCCGTATGGGTCATAGCACCTTCGAGTGCGGGCTAACGATTGGGACCCGATCCGCGAAAAGCATTATGGCCAGCGGCCATGCACGCCGCACAAACAGGCCGGACACATGACCGCACCGACCAATGCTGCAGCAACGTCAAAAAAGCTCTTGCCAATCAGGCGCCGTCCACAATGACCCATAGCGGCGCCCCTTTCTGCTGAGCTCTTTCTCTGATCAAATTTATAATTTGCTAATGACTTTCTTGCGGTTGTGTTTAGGAAACCGGAGCAATTTGCGCCTAAAGCAGTACTTACGCGAACGTAGCTTAGCGGCAGAGCGCCACCGAACCCCGGTGGAGACGGCGGTTCAATTCCACCCGTTCGCTCATAGCAGCTTCGGTGATGCACGATGGCAGGAGACTTCGGCGCAAAGGATCAGGTCGATTGCCCTGCATGCGGGGGATCGATGTTCGTTGCTCGCCGGAAGCCACATGCTGCGCGAAGCGAATATGAAATACAAAAACTACAATGCGCTTCCTGCGAGCATTCTCAGACGCGAACAGTTGACAAGAGTGGAAAGTTGATAAGGTAGATCGAAGGTTAGCCGACGCGCGAGACGGGCCTATGGCACTTAGCGGACATTCCAACTGCCCTCGCGAATGTCTGTTTCCAAGGGTAAAGCGGAAATTATCTCGGACAATTCGCTATGTCCGCTTATGACCGTTTGCGACCTTGGCCACAAAAAATTTGTCCTCTGTGAACTAGCTCACATAAGTGCGACCCGAGCGATATCACAATGGCAGAATGGTATCGCAGCAATCGAGGTCCCATGCCAACCGCACTGCCCAAACGGAAAGCGATTGACGTTACTTCGGGGGAAATCCTCGGCGGAGTAATCTGGCTCGCCTTTTTTTGTTTGCTGATCTTTGCAGCTTTATCGAGCAGTTCCGGGCCGTTTATTTCCGCAACCAATCTGGCCGGGTTCTGAAAATCGGAGGCTCGAGAATTGCGATTTGGCCGGCGTCACGAATTCGTCACCACGCGTTTACCGAGAACTGGCCTGTCGCCTGTTTGCCGACGGTGCGCCCATCGAAATGCAGCAGGTCCGCTACTTCCTCGCGCTTGCGACGAACAGAACTTCTCACGAGTGGCTATCCGATAGCTTGCTTACGATTGCCGGAGTAACAATCTGGGGGCCCGCGATGAAAACTACTAGGATGCGGGAAACTTTAATCCTGGTTTACGACAACGTGAACGCCGCCCTTTGGGCAATATTGGCCGCGTTCGCTATATTTTTCATGGTGATTGTCGCGCCTAAACTTCCGGAAGTTGCTGCTAGAGCCGAAAGTCAACGAATTCTCGAAATTGCAGCGGAGCATAATTTCTATTGCAAGAAATTGGAGATAGCCCCGGGGACTAAGGCTTATGCTCAATGTATTCGAGAGCTTCAGGCGTTTCGCGCAGACGTCGAAAAGCGCATTGCCGACGAAATGAGTTTTTAGAGCTAGAGGTCTGTTATTGGCACAAAGCGAACAATCGCGGTAGCGCAACATACTGGGTCGCTATAGGAGGACAGCGGACATTGATCGGCGCGAGTGCTGGATAGCTCGGTCGCGGTTGACCCAGAGCGGACAAATGAATGCGCCGAATTGAAAAGGGCTAGGCTGGAGATGGCAATCCAAGGCTTCCGGTTTCAACCGCTCCTGCTGGATCGTGGCCGTAAAGCCATGCAATCGCCTTGAATGACCAATCGGTGCCGCCAGCCGCCATCTTGGCGTCACGCGCGGCCTGCTCGGAACCATCCGGCAAGTGAAAACGAATCTTGTTGTTCGCTGCCAATGACTGCACATGCGCCGTGCGCGGCAAGCGCAGCTGTTGATAGCGTACAAGTGCTTGCTGGGGGTCATCAATTGTTTGCAGGCAGCGCGCCAGCGTCGCGCCATCCTCCATGGCCTGAGCTGCGCCTTGCGCCATATGCGGCTGCATGGCGTGGCAGGCATCACCCAGCAGCGTGACGCGGCCCACCGACCAGCGGGCAAGCGGAGCGCGCTCGAAGACACCCCAGATGAAGGTTTCGCTGACAGCGTCGAGAACGGCACTCAGTTTCGGGTCCCATGCGGCATAGGTCGCGCGCAACTCGTCGGGGTTACCCTGCTGCACCCAGGATTCGAGCATCGAGGCGTCGCGGTCGGCATTAGCGACGAAATTGAGATAGCGCTTGCCGGCGACAAAATAGACGACGACGTGGCCATGCGGACCCATCCAAATCTGCGTCGCCACCTCGATATCGAGGTGGCGCACGCGCTCGGCCGGGATCAGGCCGCGATAGGCAATGCCGCCGCTGTAGCGCGGCTGCTCCGCGCCGAATAGCGCACCTCGGACGTTCGAATGGATGCCGTCGGCGCCGATCATCAGGTCGGCGTCGGCGCGCGCGCCGTTGCCGAATTGCATGTCTAACGCGGTCGCCGCGCTCCTCGAAAGCGGCGAGCTTGTGGCCGAGATGCAGACGCTCTGCCGGCAATGCCGCGGTCAACATCGTCAGCAGGTCGCCACGATGCACCTGATAATAAGGAAAGCCGAAGGCATCGAGAACCGCATCGCCGAGCGGGGTCTTCAACAAAGTGCGACCGTCCTCCCAGCGCCGCTGATGAAAGGCCAAAGGCCGCACGCCGAACTTGGCCAGTTCCTTGCCGAGACCGAGATGTTGGACGATGCGCGAGGCGTTGGGGCTGATTTGGATGCCGGCACCGACCTCGCGCAGCGCGCGAGCCTGCTCATAGACATGGACGTCAAAGCCGGCGCGCAGCAAATTCAGCGCAGCCGACGCCCCCCCAATGCCACCGCCGATGACCGCGATTGATTTAGTGCTCATGCCACCATTCCTAGACTGAAACTTTAGCAAATTATGCGGTCATCGACGACGAAACCGCGATCGATCTCACACAAGCTCTGGTTAACTCACGGTGCGAATATGCCGACGGGAATGTCGGCTTGTGGCACAAAGCGGACATGCTGACCAAGCTGCCGAATGTCGACTATTGGGGGTAAAGCGGACTTAATGCGGACATCACCGCTATGGCTGCTTTTGACCCAAGGCGCGTCCGCTTGCCGTCGTCACATTGGCGCGGCGGACCGGCCGGACGGCGGGGCGGCGCATCGCGACCCACCGACAGAGCCGGTGATGCTTGCTCTTTGAATAGGCTCTCAGAACGGTTCGACATCATCCATTACACGCTTGGCGTGGCGCTCGCGAACGGTCTGGATATCGACGAGGCATTCGTCGAACTTTTCGGTGCCGGTCAACATGCCCCACTTTTGGCAAAGCGCGCGGCTCTCCGCCGCCATTTCGACATTGCGTTGCTGTTGAAGAGCCGCATGGGCATCGCCGCCGATGTGCACAAGCCAAGTGACAATGAATGCGGCAAGAGCTGCGGCGACCAACATTGACAGGAGTTTCGAAATACCCATGGTGGCGGCGCCGCTCAATTGTGTGGTGCTGGACATTTTCAAGCTCCTTTCGATCGGGGCAGTCCGTTCAATCTACGCCCGCGCCTTTCACCGCTGTGTGAACCAAGTCACTATCGAGGAGCCGGCCGGCAAAGTGACAGGCCTCCTTCCCTCGAGAGCGGCAGGCTTACGTTCAAGGGCAGCTACCCGTGCGCTTCGGAGCGCCGCTATGTTGGCTAATGATGCTGTGGACGGCGCCCACTCTGCGGCATCAAGAGTGCCATAGGGTGGTTGCGTGAAGCGAACCACATTGAGGGGAGCCGTCCATGGGCGAGGTTAGCACGATCGGTTTGGATATTGCGAAGTCAGTATTCCAGGTGCATGGGGTCGATGATGCTGGCGCGGTGGTGATCCGCAAGCGCATCAGTCGCGCGAAGGTGGTGGAGTTCTTCGCTAATCTGCCAGCATGTTTGATTGGGATTGAAGCCTGTCCGTCAGCGCATCATTGGGGCCGCGAGCTGCAGGCGTTTGGCCACACGGTGAGGCTGATGCCGCCGAGCTATGTGAAGGCCTATCTCAAGCGCAGCAAGAACGATGCAAACGATGCGGCAGCGATCTGCGAGGCGGTGACGCGGCCATCGATGCGGTTTGTCCCGATCAAAACGAAGGAGCAGCAGACTGCCTTGATGCTGCACCGGACCCGACAATTGCTGGTGCGTCAGCGCACGATGTTGAGCAACGCCCTACGCGGGCATTTAGCCGAACTCGGCATCGTGTCGGCCAAGGGCCGCAATGGAACGGGAGAGTTGCTCAAGATCATCACGGATGGCGCGGATAACCGAGTTCCCCCAGCCGTCCGCGGCATTCTCGATGTGCTGGCACGGCAGTACAGCGCTATCGGTGCGGAGATCGGATCCATCGACAAGAGCATCCTGGCTTTGCATCGCGGGTGCGAAGCGAGCCGGCGACTAGCGGAGATTCCAGGCATCGGCCCGATCGGCGCCACCGCCCTGGTTGCCGAGATCGGCGACTGGAAGACATTCTCATCGGGGCGCAGTCTGGCTGCTTGGATTGGGTTGGTGCCGAAGCAGCATACGAGCGGCGGCAAGGACAGGCTCGGCAGCATCACCAAGCAGGGCAATCGATACTTGCGCTGGTTGCTGGTCGTGGGCGCGATGGCCGTCATCCGCTATGCGCAGAAACACGGAACGAAGAACCGGCTGTGGCTCGGACGGTTGATGGAGCGCCGACCGACCAAGGTGGCCGCAGTCGCTCTCGCCAACAAGATTGCGCGGATGGCCTGGGCCATCATGGTCCGCGGTGAGAGATACAAAGAGCCGACGCTGCTGATGGCGGCATAACAGACCCCAGCAGGCAGATCGGCGCCACCAATTGGCGAGGGCATGACGACGTAATGCAGATACGGTCGTTCCGGGGATCGGGAGAACCCGTTTGGGTCATCGCACCTTAAAAGTGCGTGCTAACGATTGGGACCCGATCCGCGCAGAGCATTAGGGCCAGCGGCCACACCTGCCGCATCAATAGGCCGGACACGTGACCGCACCCGACCAATGCTGCATTACGTCAAAAAAGCTCTTGCCACGGCGCCGTCCACACGTGACCCAAAGCGGACAAATCCGGCACTTCGCGGCGACTGAACGCAGATGCTATAATTTTTCTAACAGCCCTGTCGCGCTGATTGAGGGGTCTATGACAAGGGTACATCGGGTCCTTATCGTCGGCGCCGGGATGGCTGGGATGACGTTAGGCCTCGCCCTAAAGCGCAATGGAATAGCCTGCGAAATCGTGGAAATCCGACCGGCACTGACCGAACCCGGTACCGGAATTTCGCTGCAAGGACCTGCGCTGCGTGCGTTGCGTGAAGTCGGCGCCCTGGAGGGCTGTATTTCGCGCGGGTTTGCACAAACCTTCTTCAAGGCTTGTGACGCCGAAGGAAATGTAACCGGTACGGTCGAATTGCCGCGCCTGCTCGGGCCGGACTATCCCGCGACCATAGGCATTATGCGTCAGGCAGTGCATGAGGTGCTCGCGGGAGAGCTCAACCGTCTAAGCGTTCCTATCCGTCTTGGTACGACCGTATCGGTGCTTACTCAGACGGATGAGGGAGTCGACGTCAGCTTCACAGACGGGACGCGCGGCCGGTACGATCTTGTAGTCGGCGCAGATGGCTCAAACTCCATTATCCGCGAAATGACGTTCGGACCGCAAGTTCGGCCACGATATACCGGGCAGATGAACTGGCGCGCGACCGTACGCCGCCCGCCCGAGGTTACCGGCCGCTACTCTTACTTCGGACCTACCATCAAGTCTGGATTTAATCCGATCTCCGAGCGGGAGATGTACATCTATCTTTTGCAAAACGTGCCGGAGCGCCCGCGCTGGCAGGATGAGGAGTTACCGGGAATTCTGCGCGGACTGCTTGCGGAATTCGGCGGCATCCTTGGACGCGCTCGCGACGAGGTGCGTGACCCGAAACAAATTATCTGTCGCCCAGTATTTTCAATGATCATGGCACCACCATGGTATCGCGGACGCGTGATGCTGATCGGAGATGCCGCGCACACGACAACTCCGCAGCTCGCTAGCGGTGCCAGCATTGGCATCGAGGATGCCGTCGTTCTGGCGCGCCATCTTCGTTCCGAAACGCCCGTGGAGACGGCGCTCGCGGCATTCATGCAAGCCCGTTATGAGAGGTGCCGCATGGTCGTAGAGAACTCTGAGCAACTCGGCGAATGGGAGAAGCGGCCTGGCACCGCGGATCATCTGGTAGCCAGGCTTGTGGCAGAGAGCTATCGAACTCTCGCGCAGGAAGCCTAGTTTCTCGCCACAACAGACGCGCTATGTCGGCTTGTGGCACTTAACGGACATGCCAATCAGCGAACCCGGTGTCCGCTCTCGGAGCTAAAGCGGACGTTAGGAATGAAGGGCGTAACGTCCAGTTTTGACCCCAAAGGACTAATAAAAAATCTCAAGATCTCACGACGGTTTCTTGGAAGTATATATCGCGGCGTCCGATTCGAGCCGTGCAAGGTTTCCGACAAGCCGATTTGTGATTAGCTGGAGAAAGTGAAATGAAATACCTGGGTTTTGATAACAAATTTGCGCGAGATTTTGGCCCGTTATCCAGAGCAGCTCAACATCATTAAGGCATCGCACTGTCTGCGTGCGGCGGTGGTCAGCCGAGAAAAGAGCAATCTCTCCGAAAAGCTCGCCCTCTCGCAAGACACACTCAACTTCCTCGACTAGCACCTCACCTTTGAAAATGAAGTAGAGTCGATCGGCATCGTCGCCGCGGCGAAATAAAACATGGCCGGCCTCAAAGTGTGCAGGTCTCATAAACGGCCTTAGCCATTCGATCGATAGATCGCCTTTTGCAGCCGCTTCGAACTCGCCGCACCAACCGAATCATTTCGAGGGTCCGCCACGCGTTCATCGGCAACAAGACCAGGTGAAGCAGAAGTACCGGGTAGACGTGGTCGAGTAGCCCGTAGGCGACAAAGCAGATATTGCTTGCAATGGCGATGAGGCGCAGCGGAATCATCGTCCGCATGCAGAATGTCGCAAAGACAGAGAATCGACGCCAAATATCCGATTGCGTCGACCCAAGTCATGACGTCCCCGCCGCGCTGCCCGCCCCTTCGTCAGTATTGCCGCGGCTGTTTGCAAGTCAATCCAATACCGCGTGCTGCGCCTCACATGCAAAGTTCCACAAGGGGCCTCCGTGTGAAGGCTCCTTGTGGCCTCTGCGTAGGCTCTGCGCACCGCGCTTCTGCCCATCCGCTGCGATCACGTCAGTCTGAATTGCCTTCGTCAACGTCGCCGTTCGGAAGCGCGCGAACGTTAAGGTTCGAGTGCAGAGCCTGGATGTCCACTGTAGGCGAAGTCTGTGCTGCCGGAAGCGATGCTGCCGTCGGTATGGTGCGGGCCACCATTGCCGCTCCGAGCACCAAACCGGTTGTGATGGTCAAGTATGCGAACTTCTTCATGGCGATCTCCATTGGGTTGAGTTGGATTTTGTAGATGGAGGACGAAGTCTGCTGCCTTTTGTCTGACGAGCCGTTCGGACTGGTCGATAAGAATCAAGTCTCCCAGGACAAGCCTGCCGAGTTCGGTGAGCGTGCTCGCCCGCTTACTGCGGTGGAATACGCGCCCGCCAAGTTCGGCTTCGAGAAGTTGAAGTGCTCGGGTCAGAGATGGCTGCGCGACACCGCATTGGCGGGCGGCGCGCGTAAAAGTGCCTTCAGTGCAGATGGCGAGGAAGTAGTGGATTTGACTCATTTCCATGGCAACACACTAGGCTCGATCATTTGACGTGCTCGGGCCGGCCAGATTAGTTCGCGAGCGCGGCCGTCATTTGCAGCGGCAGCAGCCAAACGACGACGCATCGCGTCTGTTGGCTGCTTCCGACTTGACTGATTGCACCGTTCGGGGAGGGTGTCAGTGAGCTAGATCACACTTCGGCAATGTGCTGCTTCGTCGCAGCGAAAGTGATCAAGCTGAGCCTTTGGCGGCAATTCATGCGTATAAAAAAACCGTTGCCGATTTTTCCGCTTGTGTGATCCACCTCACTAAAGCGACGTCCTCCAGCGAATAGGCTGGTGCAGCCGGCCAACCTCCCCGGGAACTTAGCCCTGTCTCTGCAGGGCTTTTTTTTAATGGACCGCTTTTCAAAAAACCGCTTGCTCCGTGTTTCCGCGGATTTCCGGCCACGCCCAGCCGCGCACGGCCGTCAAAAAATTATTCAAGAGCCCGCCGTCTGTGACTTGGGTCACGTTTGGCGCCTGGCCACAAATGTATGCAGGCGAGGTCGCCCGCAGCGTCGCCGGCAAGAGCTGTGTGCAAATGCAACTTCTCTCACCGTCAATTTCAAGGGGAGCCCACGATGACAGATATCGACTTTAAAAAGGCCCAAATGGATCCCGGCGCCGTCTATCGGCTCATGCTGCAAGCCCGACAGGCACGCAGTGATTCCATCCACTATTGGGCTGTTGTTTTCTTCAACAACATCGCGTTCGGCGCCGCCTTCCTCTCCGCGGTGCTTCGCTCTGTCTTTGCGAAACGACGCCCGACCCGCGCGGGACCGCACGTCTCATTCGCCCGCATGTCAAATTCTTTGTCCCAAGGGAGCATCCGATGAGAATGGTGTCAAAATACGATCTTGCCCACTATCCACGGGGCCAACTGGTGTCGTGCGCCGTCATCGGCAGCGGCTGGTTGCTCTTCTACTTGGTGCTGTTTTTGTATGGCCTAACATCTTCCAATCATGGCTTGCAGACAGCCAAAGTTGCCGAGGCGAACCGATCGAATCAAATTGCTTACTATGGGTCAACGACAACTTCCGCGGATCCGTTTGAATAAGCTTTCGGCGGTGGCCCTAGCCCAATGGGAATTTGCCGAGTTGAGAAAAGATGTCCTTCGCGGGCGAAGCCGGCCGGTTGTGACAGCCGCCGCGGGGTGAGTGTCGGTGCATTTCTGTTTGGCGTCAGTTAACGAGCGTAACGAACATCTTTTATATCTAAATGGAAACGCTTGTCAGCTCGGGGTGAAAGCAAACTACACCTGGCTCGCAATACTTGCCAAAGAGATAACGCGCAACACTTTCTGCTGCGTTGACGCAGCAACCCTGAGATCATTCAAATCAAGCGAATTTCGGAAACTCGCGGGCAATACAGCGAGCATTTCCGCTTATTGTGTGAGCTCAGTCACAATCGCCCTTTTCAACGCATGTTATCGCTCCGGCGAGAAATCGCACAAGGAGAAGAAAGATGTCTTTGCAAGCAGAGCTGTCTCGCAACGTTGAATGTTCAAGCATCGATATCGACCGAAGCGGCGCGCCCATAGTCCGTAGGGCCGTCCAACACATCAGCCGTTGCTTCTGGCGCTTTGTCGCCGCCATGGAGGAGTCGAAGCGGCGCGAGGGCGCGAGGCTTATCCGACGTTACAGCAATCTTGTCGTCAGCGACGACTGAAAGGAACTGTGATGGCGGCTCTAGTGGAACAAATAACTTTGCTGTACGCCGCGAATGTCACGCTGTCTGTGACGTTGGTGTCCATATTCGTGGGCTCGATCGCGGCCGGCCTCGCCGGTTTCGCATTTTCCGCGGTCGCGGGCGCGATGCTGTTTCATTGGCTTGAGCCGATCCAGGCAGTGCCACTGCTCCTTGCTTGCAGCATCACGACGCAACTGCTCAGCATCACGAAGCTTTGGCACGTGATGCAATGGCAGCGATGCTTCCCCTATTTGGTTGGCGGAGTTGCCGGAATACCGGTCGGAGCCAACTTGTTGGCCGGCATCAATCCCCACACCTTTGCCGCGGGGTTCGGAATTTTCCTCGCGTGCTACAGCATCTATATGCTTTCGAGGCCGGGCTTCCTTGTCGGTGAGGGTGGGCGTTTCGCATCGGTAGCGGCCGGATTTGCCGGCGGGATAACCGGCGGTGCTACGGCGTTTCCTGGTGCGTTTCCCACGATCTGGTGCAGCCTCCAGGGACTTTCAAAAATCGAACAGCGGGGGATTGTTCAGCCTTTTATTCTACTCATGCAGATCGCGACGCTTGCCTATTTTTCCAAGCTCGGCATGTTCGCGCCAGCGACATGGACGATTTTTTTCTGGTGCATTCCGGCGGTGGTGGCTGGCACCTGGCTCGGTCTTCGGCTTTTCGACCGCATCGACGATCTAAAATTTCGCAAACTCGTGCTCCTGTTTTTGCTGATTTCCGGGGCGACCCTGGTGCTTTAGTAATTACATCGATGACTATGATCTCGAATGGCGCCCCCCCAAGACTCCTGCATGGATGCAGGGCGTCAGGCACAGCGAGCAAAACGATAAGTGGCTTGTTTTGCGCCGAGTTGAAGGGTCGTAAGCTGGACCTCAGCGGGCCAACATCGCTTGCAGTGCGGCCAACCCTATTCCGGCTATCGGCGTGAGTTGCTACTATTCTTGTACCCGCCACGGCCGCCCGGGTTGAGGACGGGGCAGAGGAGGACGACCGTGCACAAGATCGCCGTCGGTTGCCAAGGTGGGGGAATGCATGCTGCGTTCGAAGTCGGGGTCCTCACCGAGATTCTCAAAGACTGCGAGAAGAAGAAGTTCAAACTCGTCGGCTTGAGCGGGACGTCGGCCGGTGCCTTGTGCGCGTTAATGGCATGGTACGGCCTCGCTCCAAAGCAAGGACGCCACGGCTCGGAGCGTGCAGCAATCGACAAGCTCAACGAGTTCTGGGACCACTTCGTTGCAAAGACGGGCGCCGAGACCGCGCTGAATTTGTTGACTTACGGCGCCCTCAAAGTCGAGGAGGCACAAATACCGGTGCTTGGGATAAATGCGCCGATATTCGGTCTCAATCCGTTTGGCGCGATCCACAAGGCTATTGCCGCTTCGCTCCCCCACCTTGGCATACGCAGGCGATATTTTGATTTGGAGGACATGCTTGCCAAGGATTGTTCGGAGTTTCACAGCATCGATTGGCCTCACGTAACAACGCGGCTCCTGATCGGGGCCTCGGAGGTCGTGAACGGCCTGGAGACTGTCTTCAACTCCGACGTCAACAAGGGAGCGCAACCGGTCAACGAGGGAATGAAACCCGGAGACGCCGACTACTGGCACCAGCAATTACCCCTCACCTTGAGCGGGGTCGCGGCTTCAGGAACGCTGCCTTCATTCCGTGAGGCGCAGGCGATCGGTGACGGCTATTACTGGGACGGACTCTACTCGCTAAATCCTCCCATACGGGAATTCTTTGCTCGCACCCACGCCAAGGATAAGCCCGACGAATTATGGATCGTGCGCATCAACCCGCAGCAATGGCCCGAACAACCCAAGTCGAACGCGGAGATTTTGGACCGAGAGAATGAACTCATGGGCAACCTTTCGCTGAACAAAGAGCTCGACTTTATTTTGAAAGTGAATAAGTGGAGAGAAAAGCACAGAGAGAAATTTGAGAAGAAGTACAAAGATGTGATCATACGCACAATCAAAATGAAGGAGAAAACTGCTGACGAATTAAGATATTCGTCGAAGTTTGACCGCAGCCGCGAATTCATGGACCAGTTGCGTCAGGAAGGAAAAACGATTGCTCGCGACTGGCTGGATCGTTGGCCGAACGTGGGCTGCTATCCGGAGGATGCCGCATATCGTTGACAGAGTCTAAACGTAACGGACAGTCACGCGGCATATTTGGCAAAAAAGGATCAGCGATAAGCTGCCGGCGACCCAGGCCGCGTTGCGACAACCAGGTTCGTTTCGATATGCTGGTTATGGTGATGCCGGCTTTATTTTGGGGAAGGCGATGAAATGACACGAGTTCGCGCTGGTATGGTGACCGAGTACGCGTAAGCGCGGAGCGAGATTAGGGCGTTACAATGGGCGTTGGCGAATGGCTGCGAAATCTGGGCCTCGGCCAGTATGAGCCCGCGTTCGTCGAAAGCGCCGTCGACTTTGACGTGCTGCCTGAGCTGACCGATGACGATCTCGCAAAACTCGGGATCCGGCTGGGCGACAGAAAACGCCTAATCAAAGCAATAAAGGCGATTAAGGACAAAACGGGGGATTCTCAAGCTGCTCCGGTTACCACCGAAGCGCGAGAACCGCAGGACGGCCATCCCACCATCGGTGGTGCGGAACGCCGTCACTTGACCGTGATGATCTGCGACTTGGTGGACTCGACTGCGCTAGAGCGCCGGCTTGATCCTGAAGACATGGCCGTCGTGATCGATGCCTATCATGCCACCTGCGCCCGTATCACGCTGGCCTTTGACGGCTTCATTGCCGATTTCCGGGGCGACGGCATATTGGCGTATTTCGGCTATCCGCGTGCCCATGAGGACGATGCCGAGCGCACTGTGCGCGCAGCGCTCGATATCGCTGCCGCTGTCGGGCGGCTGAAAACGCCGACTGAGGAACCGCTTTCCGTCCGCATTGGCGTCGCCACCGGGCTGGTGGTTGTGGGCGACCGCCTCGGCGAGAGCGCGTTGCGGGACCATACCGTAATTGGTGACACGCCGAGCCTTGCGGCGCGCCTTCAGACCTTGGCGGAGCCCGGAACGGTGATCATCGGCGCATCCACACGTCGGCTGCTCGGGGATCTGTTCCGCCTGCGCGACCTCGGTCAACACAATGTCAAGGGTATCACGGAGCCGGTCGCGGCGTGGGCGGTTGACGGTGTGTCAGTGGCTCAGAGCCGTTTCGAGGCGACCCACGGGGCGGGAGTGACCGATCTCGTCGGCCGTGAAGACGATCTCGAGTTTCTTTTAGAACGCCAGCGGTTGGCCTGGAAAGGTGAAGGGCAAATAGTTCTGATCTCAGGCGAGCCGGGAATAGGCAAGTCACGGCTTGTGGCGGCTCTCGAAGAGCAGACTGCGGACCAACCGCACACATTCTTACAATATCAATGTTCACCCCACCACACCAACAGCCCGCTTTATCCGTTTATCGCTCAATTGGAACGGGCCGTGGGCTTCAAGTCGGAGGATACGGTTGAGGAACGCCTTAACAAGCTGGAAGCGCATCTCGCTATGACGCCACCCCTTGTTCAGGATGTCGCGCCGCTTTTTGCTGCACTGCTGTCGATCCCAAGTGGTGAGCGGTATCCAAATCCACCGCCTAACCCAGCGCAGCTACGCCGTCGCACGTTCGCCGCGCTGCTCGATCAATTCCAACGGCTCGCACGTGAAAAGCCGATCCTTCTTTCGTTCGAGGATGCGCACTGGGCCGATGTCACCTCCCTTGAGTTGCTTGATCTGACCGTCGAGCGGGTGCGCCAATTGCCGGTCCTTGCCCTTGTTACCTTGCGGCCGGACTTCGAGCCACCCTGGATTGGTCTCTCTAATGTGGGCACGCTGACCCTCAGTCGCCTCGCCCGCAGCAACGTCGAAAGCATCGTCACGCACTTGACCGGCGGGCGTTCTCTGCCTGCGGAAGTGATGAACCAAATTGTTACCAAGACCGATGGCAACCCGTTGTTCGTTGAAGAACTCACCAAGGCGGTGCTTGAGGGCGACATTCTGGTTAGGAATACAGACAGCTACTGGCTCAACGGACCTCTTCCACCGCTTGCTATTCCGACGACCCTGCAAAACTCCTTGATGGCGCGGCTCGATCGCCTGGCGCAAGTGAAGGAGATCTGCCAAATCGGCGCAGCCATCGGTCGCGAGTTCTCCTATTCCCTGATGCGTGAGGTAGTGGGACGCGACGAAGCGTCGCTCAAGAACGCGCTCGCGAAACTTGAACACGCCGAACTCCTGTTTCGCCGCGGCGAGCCGCCGGACGCCATCTACAGCTTCAAACACGCGTTGGTGCGGGATGCTGCCTATGAAAGTCTGCTCAAGAGTCGCCGCCAGCAACTGCACGGCCAGATTGCGCGTACCATGGAGGATAAGTTTCCCGAAATTGTCTTGAGCCAGCCGGAGATCTTGGCTCACCACTTCACCGAAGCCAACCTTGTCGAATCCGCGGTCGGCTATTGGCTTAAGGCCGGCAATCTCGCGCTCGGCCGTTCGGCGAACGCTGCTGTCAGCCATCTGAAAGAAGGGTTGAAGCTAATTCCAAGCATCAACGATCAGATGGTCAGCAGCAAGTTAGAATTGCTGCTGCAAACCTCGCTCGGCAACTCACTCCGGGCCACCAAGGGTTGGAGCACGGACAGTGTGAAGCAGGCGTACACGCGGGCGCTGCAGCTGTGCAGGCAGAGTGGACTCGATGAGCATACCTTTCCAGCAGTGTTTGGCTTGTGGACCTGGAATTTCCTGCGCGCGACGCTTCACGAAGCTCAAGCCCTTGCCGAACATTTGCTCCGTGCCGCCGAGAGTGTCGACGATCCGGTTTACAAGACTCTCGCGCACGAAGCGTCGGGGTTCACATTATTTGCACAAGGTAAATTCGTCGCCGCCCATACGGAACTAGAGCGCGGTATTATCCTGTGTGAGGATAGCAAAGCGGGCGCATATCTTGACCTGTCAGCCCAAGACCCGCGCGTTCACATTCGGTCGTACGACGCCATGACGCTTTGGCTGCTCGGCTACCCGGATCGGGCGTTACAGCTTTGCGCCGAGGCCCGCGGTTACGCCGACATGACGCGGTATCCGTTCAGCGAGGCCATGGCACGAACAATAAGCCTTCGGGTCCATCAACTTCGCGGTGAGCCGGCCATCGTTGCAGCCGAGGCCGACGCGGCAATTGCGCTCTGCGAGGAGCATGAGTTTGTTCACTATCTGGCTATGGCGCTGATTTTGCGCGGGTGGGCAAGGGCACAGCAGGGCGAGTTTGAAAAAGGCATTGACGAGATTCAGGAAGGTTTGAAAAAAGAACGGGCAACCGGTGCCTTGCTGTTTAAGTCTTACTCTTTGGGGCTGCTCGCCGATGCATTCATAAAGAACAAGCGTTACGAGCAGGCGCTCGAATGTTTAGGTCAAGCGCAATCGCGGCTCGACGAGGAGAATACCGAAAGCTTTTACGCGGCTGAAATTTATCGGCTGCTCGGCGAAACCTATCTGCGGTCGAACAAAGATTCTGATCAGGCGGAGCATTATTTTTCCAAAGGCCTTAAGGTGGCGCGCGAGCAAAAGGCCAAGTCTCTCGAGCTTAAACTTTGCCTGAGCTTTTGCGACCTGCACAATTTGGGAGAGCAAACCGACAAATGTCGCTCACAACTCGACGAAATTTATGGATTTTTCAGCGATGGTTTTGATACTGCGGATCTCGTCAGAGCCAAGGCGAGGCTAAAAAAGGCTTGATTGCATTTCAGAGCCGCCCTTGCGTTACGCAATTGCCGAATTCACCAATGCGCTTTTGATTGTCTCCACTATGTAGTCCCCGTCATCCGCCATCAAAAAATGGGAGCCTTTGCAGAGGTGATTGGTGAAGCCGCCGCGGGTCAACTCGCCCCAGCCGATGGAATCGTCTTCCGATACCCACGGATCCGAGTCGCCGACAAAACTGCTGATCGGGAAGGAAAAAGGCTCGACGGGTTGGTAGCGGTAATTATAGGCCATGCCAAATTCGGCACGGATCGTAGGCAACAATAATTTTCGCAGTTTCGGTATCTCCAACATCCTATTGGCAGCCGGCGTATCGAATTGTCGGATGATATCCGCGAAGATTTCGTCCGTTTGGGAAAACGGGGGAACTTTAACGTCAAACTCGCGATGCAGCATCATGTCGTAAAGCAAATTGTCCTCAAACTCGCCCCTGCGCTTCAGCAAATGCGGAGGCCTCACGCCGCAAGCAAAGGCGTGCTTGACGAAATGCATACGTTCTTTGGGGAGTGCGCGAAGTGTAGCGAACATGGTGAGCCCGCCTAGGCAATGACCAAAAAAGGCGGACGGTCTATCCAACCACTCAACCATTTCCGGCAGCAGATGCGCGACGAAGGCATCCAGCTCATCGACGGCGACTTCGTTGATGCGGGTCCCACGTCCCGGTGCCTCGACTGCCACCACCTCAATAGAGCCATCAAACCGTTGCGCCCAGTCCCGAAACGACACGAGGCCGCCTCCTGCATATGGAAAGCAGAACAAACGGACGCTGGCATTCGGAACGGGCCGAGGTGCGATCAACCACTTACCAGTGGTGTGCGATGCGCCCTCATGAGGGGGGCGAAACATTGCCGTGGTGAATTTTTCTACCCCGACTACGTTGCCGGCGGGCACAGTCGCTCCATTTCGTCCGGCGTCAGTATAATGCTGCAAGGAGTCACTATTTTCGGCAGGGCCCATTACCATTTCGTCGGCCGCGCGACCGTTGGTGACGTCTGCTGACCGCGCATTCGAACTGACGAGCGCAGCATCTGCGAACGCGTCTTGATGCAATGGTCCGAACGCCCCCTGCGAAGCGATAACTGAACCAGGTTCGGCAGGCTCGTCTTTTGCAATCCCTGCCAATAGGTTGGACAGATGATCGGCAAGCTCGCTGATGGTCGGCCCGCCAATGAGGCGCGAAATTGAAATCAATACGCCAAATTCATCCTCCAGCTCATTCGCGAGCGTCACCGATCGCAGCAAATCCAGACCGACTTCATTCAAGGGTTGATTGAGGTCAATGGGTTCCGCGAAGCCAAGCTCTGCCGTTATACGTTGTTGCAACCTCTCCAAAAGCTGCTGGCGTGTGTTGCCATTGACGGGCACAAACTGCGCAGTCGCTGCGCCCGCTGCTGGCGTGGGCTTGGGCGGTCCGAAATCCTCGCTCAGCTCTAGAAGTTCAGCCAGAAACGGAGGTTCGCCGACTTTGCCGGCGTAAGTCGACCAATCGGCAACTGCGACCGCAATCTGCTCCGCGTCGCGGTGCATCAACGCGTCGAACGCCTGCATTGCGAGATCGGGCGAAACAAATTTTACGCCCAGCGACGACCACATTGCCTCGCCACGAGCGCCCGAAACTGTGGCCAAGCCGCCCCCTGACCAGGCGGACCAGTTGATTGCGGTGGCCGGCAAATCGACGGCGCGGCGGTGAGCAGCCAAAGAATCAAGAAAACAGTTGCCTGCGCTGTAGTTCGCCTGGCCGGCCGAGCCTAATTGGCTCAGCAAGGACGATTGCAGAACGAAGAAGTCCAGTTCCAGCGATTTAGTCAATTCATGCAGAAGCCAACTTCCATACACTTTCGGCTCGAAAACACGCGAGAATCGATCCCAATCAAGCAGGGCGAGAATTCCATCATCTAGGACGCCCGCCGAGTGCACGACGCCCTTTAGAGGTGGGAATTCATTGCTGATTGTCAGCATAAGGCGGCGTACATCTTCGTCGCGGCTGATATCAGCCATCACAATACCGATTGTCGCGCCGCTCTTGTCTGCCTTCGTCTTCAAGTCCCGTGCCGCTTCCGAGTTCGCGCTGCGGCCGGTCAGGACAAGGTGTTTGGCACCTTTGCTCAGAAGCCACTCGACGACACTGCGCCCCAACATTCCAAGACCGCCAGTCACCAGATAGGTCGCGTCCCCGCGGACTCGCGGCACCCCCGCGCCCAGTTCTGCAATGGATTGCCTGACGAACCTTGCAACGGTGCGTTGGTTGTCGGCGGAGATGGCGATCTGCGTTTCACCGTCTGGATGCAGAAATTCCGCCGCCAGCAACTCGATGTCCGGCCTTCGGTCTCCGTCTAGCTGCAGGTCAATCAACCCTCCCCACAGCCCCGGGAATTCGATCGCGGCGGTTCGTCCCAAACCCCATAAGGGCGCCTGAACCGGATCAACATGCTGGTCCTGGCTTTCGGTATTTTGCGTGTTCGTGGTCACAAACCAAAGCCGCCTCACACCCGGATTTGTCGATCGAGTCTCTGCAAGCGCCTGCAGGAGCGCTAGCGCCCCGCGGCACATCGTCTCGCAGCCGCTTTTCAATCCTGCGAGAGTCAGACTTTCTATTGAGGGAGCATCCAATCCCCACAGGTAAATCACGCCCTGGCACGGTAGCGTCTCGTTGGCCGCGAACTGTTCCAGCAGCCGGCGAAACTCGTTCGGTTTGCGTTCGTTAACGGTCCACGTTCGGGCACGGACACCGGCTTGGGCCGATGCATCCTCTCGATGCACGAGATGACAGCGATGACCCACGGCTTCAAGCCTGTCAGCTAAGGCGGCGCCGACGCCTTTTTCATCGGCGAAGATCATCCAGCTTGCTGGGGTACGGTCCTTCGGGGTGCTGGTAGTATCCCTGACGCTTTTTCGCCAGGCCACGCGATAAAACAGGTTGTCCGTGCCGGTTCGAGGCGTTAGCACTTTGGCGAGCGGCAGCAGGCGCACAGCCAGTCCTTCCAGATCTGCCACCGGCTGCTCGGCGTCGTCGTAAACCCGAATGTCGACCACCTGCGTATCGTCATTCTCGACCCTCCGCAGTCGAAGGTGCGCCCACGCTTTGTCGGTTCCGTCCTGGTAGCAGCGGAACGCCTCCAACGAGACAGGCAGGTAGGAATTGTTACGATCGGCTTTGGTCTCGTCCGCACCGTCGAGGACAAGAGGATAGGCATGCAGACACGCATCCAATAACGCCGGATGCATCACGTATTTCGCATTCGCCGTACTGTCCGCCAGCTGCACTTTGGCAAGTGCCTCATGCTGACCGAGGTAGAGCTCGCGAACGCCACGAAAACACGGCCCGTACTCAAGTCCGAGGTTGTCGAGCCGCTCATAGAGTTCTTTTGCAGGTATTGTTTGCCGGCAACGGGCCCGGATCGCCTTCGTTGAAAAGGCCGATGCGGACGGCGCTTCCGATTTCCGCAAGGTGCCTGTCATGTGGGTATGCCAGAGCTTCGAGTTTTCCGTGTCCGCACTGACCAGCTTAAAACTGGCGCGATCGGACTTCTGTGGAGTTACCAGTACCCTCACAGTCCGATCTTCCCCATTGGCAAATGACATTGCCTGGTGATGCATCGCGCGTTCAAAACTGATTCGCGACGATCCGAACTGCGTCCGGCCGACGACAGTGGCGACTTCCAGTTCTGCCGTCGTCGGCAGGACGATGCTTCCCGCAATACGATGATCGGACAAGAAGCTGGCATACCGCACGCCGTAACGCGCTTCGTAACACACCTCGTTGGCCGTTGAATTGACGCGCGTGCCGACCAATGGATGAAGCAGTTCCACCGTTTTCCGTGCTCGCTGAGGATGGATTGAATCCTCCTCCAGCCAGTGACGTTGGCGTTGGAAGGGGTAGGTGGGCAACGGAATCCGCCGCCATGAACTGTCGGCATGCACTGCGGCCCAATTTATTTTGTGACCCGCAAGGTAGAGTGCGGTCAGCATATCGCTGATGGCGTCCGCGTCCGACTTTTGACGGTTGAGCGTAGTAATCCAGGCAGCGGATCTCCCTCGCGCGCCAAGACAGGCTGTTGCCATCGGCAGGAGAACCGGGTGCGGCCCGATCTCAAGAAAGCTGCGGCACCCTAGTTCGGCAAGCGCGAGCATCCCATCTTCGAACCGGACCGTTTCGCGAACGTGCCGGCGCCAATAGTATTTGTCGGGCGCGTCAGCCTTCAACTTCCCGGTCAGGTTGGATATCAGGGGCAGCTTAGCCGCGTCATAGTTGATCTGGCCTGCGACGTTTTCTAGCTCATCGAGGATGGACTCGGTGCGCTGCGAATGAAAAGCGTTGGAAACTTGCAGTTCCCGATAGCTGATGCCTTTGCGGTCGAGTTCTTGCGATAGCCGTCTCAATGCATCGAGGTCGCCGGACACGACCGTATTTTCCGGTCCGTTGATCGCGGCCACATCCATCTCGGCGGCGACATCGTCGAGAAGCGATCGCACCACGGATTCACTGGCGTAGATCGCGGTCATACCTCCGCCGCTCGGCATTCGTCGCATGAGTGCACTGCGGGCGGTGACAAGACGCATCGCGTCTTCGAGAGTCATAACATTCGCCGCCCAAGCCGCCGTAATTTCTCCCAAGCTGTGCCCAATGACCGCATTGGGCGCGATACCCCAGGATTTCAAAAGCTCCACCAGGGCATATTCGACCGCAAACAGCGCAGGCTGGGCGTATTCGGTGCGGTTGATCGACGCGGAATCATTCTCGTTCGCGAAAGTAACGTTGAGCAGTCCGTCCTCGAGATATGGCTCTGCCTGAGCATTGCAGCGATCCATGGCTTTGCGAAAAACGGAGTGCGTTCGATAGAGCTGTGCGCCCATGCCGGCATGCTGCGAGCCCTGACCGGAAAACAGGAACGCAATCGGCGGAGTGCTGGTGCGCTGGTGGCGCGAAGCATCCTTCGCTGCCGTTCGCAGCCATGCTGTAATGTGCTTCTTCAGCTCCGCTGTCGAGCGGACAGGCGCCGCGAAACGGAAGCCGAACTGGCTTCTGCTGACATTGGTAGTATAGCAGACGTCGTCAATCGGTACTTCCGGATTTTCATTCAACCAGCCCAGTATTTGCTCGAGACGCGCCACGAGCGCGTCAGCGCTCTTAGCTGAAAGTGTAACGAGGCAAGGAAAGTGCTCCGGCAACCGATCTTTGGCAGCAGTTACCGGCGGGGCCTCCTCGAGGACCGCGAAAACATTCGTGCCGCCAATCCCCAGGCTGTTGACGCCGGCCCGGCGCGGCGCACTGGCCCCGTGAAAATCCTGGAGCGCCGCGTTTACGTAGAAGGGCGATGATGCGAAGTCGATCGCAGGGTTGGGCGTGTGAAAATTGATGCTCGGCGGGATTCGTTTGTGATGAAGCACGAGTGCGGTTTTGATGAGACCGGCGATTCCGGCCGCTTGTTCTGGATGCCCGATATTCGCCTTGACCGAGCCCACGGCGCAGTACTGTTTGCGTCCAGTCTGCTTTCGAAAAGCCATCGTCAGCGCTTCAATTTCGAGTGGATCGCCAACAAGTGTGCCGGTTGCGTGGCATTCGACGTAGCCGACGCTATCTGCGCTTATCCGGGCCGATTTCAGCGCGTCAGCCATGGCCTGGGACTGTTGGCCTAAACTCGGCGCGGTATAGCTGTTCTTGGCTGAACCATCGTTGTTCGCCGCGGTCCCTTTGATGACCGCAAATACATGATCGCGATCGGCGATAGCTTGTCGCAAAGGCTTCAGCAGGACGGCGCCGACGCCACTGCCGAAAATCGTTCCTTGGCCAAGTGCGTCAAAGGGGCGGCAGTGTCCGTCAAGGGAATGAACGTTCCGCTTCTCCGCCAAGTACCCCTCGACTTGTGGCACGCGTATCACCGAGCCGCCCACCAACATCATGTCGCACTCTTTGAACCGCAGGTTCTGACACGCCTGGTGCACCGCCAATAAGGACGATGAGCATGCAGATTGGATCGTGAAACTGGGGCCGGTGAGGTCGAGCTTGTAGGAAATACGCGTGCTCAAGAAATCCTTGTCGTTGTTGATGTGCGATGTGCTTGCGGTTTGGCCAGGAAGATTTGCGTGGTGCAGTTTTGCGAGAAGATAGCTGGTTACGACGCCTCCGGCGGTTGCAAGGACACCGACCTTTCCAGGGCAGGCGGCAGGGTCATAGCCTGCGTTTTCGAAGGCCTCCCAGCACACTTCCAGAAACAGGCGATGCTGCGGATCCATCAGCGCCGCTTCTTTTGGCGAATAACCGAAAAAGGATGCGTCGAACATTTCGACGTGCCGCACCATCGCCGCAGCTTTTACGTAACCGGGGTTAGCGATCAAGGAAGGGTCGATGCCGGTGGCGACGAGTTCCTGATCGGAAAAAAAGGTGACGGACTCGACACCGTCGCACAAATTCTTCCAATATTCTTCGGCTGTTGTCGCGCCCGGAAATCGGCAAGAAAGACCGATTATCGCGATGTCACTCGGATGTTGAGCGCTCATTTCGACGCCTGAACCGCTGCACTGCGATAGTCTTTTCTACGGAAAACTACAGTCCTTGCGATGCATTGAAAGTGTCCAAGCTTAATGGATCGGGCCGGCTAGGAGCTTTTTGTTTCCGTCCCGTCGCTAGTTTTATCTTTACGCAGTTTGTCGAATTGTTCGGATATGGAACTAAGCACCGCTTCTTGAGTCTCGATCAGAAGAACAGAGTTAGCGACTAATTTTGGAAAGGCCTGAGCGTAAGTCTCCTTTATGTTTTCTTGCAGATCGCGATCGAGGAGATTCCGAAACTTGCCTGACGGATCCACGATCATAGTGAGCGCCTGCATCTGGCGCGACGTGAGATTCTCGATCGGCCGAATATGGCTAGCGTCCTCGATCCCTTTCTTCATAAGCGCAAGCAGGTCTCGCTGGAAGGATATCCAAGGCAGTGCCAACAAAGCCAAGCCCTTTAGCACACGACTTTCGTCTGCGCGGTCGTGACTAGCGTTGCTCTCCTTCGACATCGGCGTGCTCCTTGCCAAGCGTCATCCGTCCGAACAATTTTCGGCAAAAACTACATCGACCAGCGCTAGGGTACATTATCGTCAGAGTGTTCAGCAATGTCATGCTCAGGCTGTTTTTGAGTTCCTTTGCAAGCCATAGCGAGTTAACGGTCAATCGACGTTTTCAGAAACAAGCCGTTTCAGAGCATCCGGCGACAAAATGTTCAACCCCCCGCGTTCCAGACGCACCCATTTTTGACGATGCCATTTACGTAATTCCTTGTTCGCGCTTTCCCGGGACACGTTGACCATTTGGCTTAGCTCGCGTTGCGTTACTTTCAATCTGTGAGCTTGGTCGGCTGAGGAGTGGTCATCGAGGTACAGCAGCGTCTTCGCGAGGCGGGCCTTAAGGCCCAAAAATACAATATCTTCGACTTGTTCGCTGGTGCGTCGCAAACGCCTGCACAAGATCTCCAGCAACCGCGGCGCTAATTCCGGGTAGTCATGCAGTAATGGTATGAAATCACGGCGTTCGATGACCATTAGCTCGCCCGGATCGATCATCATCGCGTCGGCTGTGCGTGGACCGCCATCGAGAAAGGCTATCTCTCCAAAAATCTCGCCGGGCACGATCAGATTGAACACAGCATCTTTGCCCTCATCGGAAGGCGCGCTGACGCGGACCGCACCCGAACAGACCGCATATAAATTCGTTCCAATATCGCCCTTACGAAAAAGTGAGGTGCCCTTTTTGACTTTGCGCGTGATCGCATGCGGTATCAAACGGTCGACGATCCGCTCATCCAATTCCCTAAAAAACGGGTGAGCGCGAAGCAGTTGCCGCTTGTCTAGTGGATGTGGTTTGAATTGCGTGTTGGCGCGCATGACAGTTTATCCCGCTAGCCAGCAACGTGCGGCAAGGTTGCAGGCTATCGCAAGCCAGAGCGCTTTCCCAGAAGCGCAAGAGCCATGCATGCTTGGCGCGTTATAATAGCATGGCTACCGGGAGGCCGTAACATGGCCCTTACCTGCAAGATGCCAGCTCCCTGAAAGAGGATTTCAGTGGACGAAAACTTACTATGCCGCGGCGGCATTGCTAGTTATTAATGCCTCAATGTGCTGCGACCACAACTCGAACGCCTCTCTTACTTCCTTGACGTATCGGTGCCGTTGGTAGATTCCAGCCACGCCACTGAAGGTCCCGCTGCGATGGTTCAGTGCTAGCTCGACAACATGCGGAGCCACGCCGAGGCTTTGTAGCCCACTGGCAAAGCTCCGTCGCAAATCGTGAAGTGTCCAAGGGCGAATGGTCGGCGCGATATTCTGCTTGGCGCCGCTATGATCGCCAAATGGAAGGTTTTGAAGGGTCGGTGTGAGGATATGTTTCTAACGTGGGTTAACAGTCAGTGACCTTGCCAAGGTCGGGGTCGAGGGTTCGAATCCCTTCGCCCGCTCCAATATTCTCAAATCGCAAACTCGTTACGCGTTAGTGCTCGACGTTTTCTTCTTTGATTTCCGCCACGCTGCCGCCGCTCATACGGACGAGTTCGGCTGCGGTGGTGCGGAACACGTGGCGCGGCGAGCCCGCCGCCGCCCAGATCGGATCGAGCGCCAGCATATCCTTATCGATCAGAACGCGCGGACGCACATCATGTCCGACCGGCGCGACACCGCCGATGGCAAAGCCGGTCGCGTTGCGCACCCAACGACCCTCCGCCGGCTTGACCGGACGGCCGATCAGGGCGGCGACTTTGGCGACATCGACACGATTGGCACCGGACGCGATGACCAGTACGACCTCATCGCTGGCGCGCAGCACAATCGACTTCGCAATCTGCGCGACACTGCAGCCGACCGCGGTGGCGGCATCCTGCGCGGTGCGGGTGCCATCGGGAAATTCGCTGATCGTGTCGGCGTGTCCCGCGCTCAATAGCGCGGCGCGCACGCGCTCGACCGAGCCGGGGCGCTCGCTCATGCTTCAATACCCCGCCGCGAGCGCACCACGCGTGCGCGTGTCGGCAGCGCCGACATAGCCTTGCGGCGTGAATTCCGTCTTCAGCACCACTTCGATCGAATTCGCCGAGGTGTGCGGCTCGGTCGCCACGATCTTGTGGCCGCGGCGTTCGAGCGCCGCCAGCACATCCTGCGCAAAGCCCGGCTCGGCGTAAGTCTCATCCGGCTGCCACTGGTTGTGCAGGCGCGGCGCGCCCACCGCCTTGTCGATCGGCATGCCGAAGTCGATCACGTTGGTGATCACCTGCAGCACGGCGGTGATGATGCGGCTGCCGCCGGGCGAGCCGGTGATGAGAAACGGCTTTCCGTCTTTGAGCACGATGGTCGGCGTCATCGACGACAGCGGCCGCTTGCCCGGCCCCGGCAGATTGGCGTTGAAGCCGACCAGCCCATAGGCGTTGGCGGTGCCGGGCTTGGCGGTGAAATCGTCAAGCTCGTTGTTGAGCAGCACGCCGGTGCCGTCCGCGACCAGGCCGAGGCCGAAGGAAAAGTTGAGCGTGTAAGTGTTCGACACCGCGTTGCCGTCGCGGTCGATCACCGAGAAATGCGTGGTGTTCTGGCCTTCGAACGCGCCCGGCTTACCGGGATGGATGTCGGCCGCGGGCGTCGCGTTGTCGGCGATGCCGGCGCGCAAAGCTGCGGCATATTTTTTCGACAGCAGTCCGGCGACCGGCATCTTCACGGAGTCGGGATCGCCCATATAGACGGCGCGGTCGGCATAGGCGCGCTTCATCGCCTCGATCATATAATGGAACGATTGTTCGCCGCGTCCGAGCTTGGCGAGGTCGTAGCCTTCCAAAATGTTGAGCATCTCGATCAGCGCCACGCCGCCGGAGGAGGGCGGCGGCATGGAGACGATGGTGTTGCTGCGATAGCTGCCGCGCACCACTTCGCGCTCCACGGCGCGGTAATTGGCGAGATCGTCCTTGGTCATAATGCCGCCGGCTTGGCGCACGGCGTCGGCGATCTGCTCGGCGGTGCGGCCTTGATAGAAGGCTTTCGGACCTTCCTGTGCAATTCGTTCCAGCGTGTCGGCGAGATCGAACTGGATGAGCCGGTCGCCTTCGCCCAGCGTGTCGGCGCCGAGGAAAAAGATCGACTTCGACGCCGGCCAGCGCGTCAGCCGCTCGCGCGCGCGTGGCAGCGAATCCGCCAGGTCGTCCCGCACCGGAAAACCTTTTTGTGCCAGATTGATTGCGGGCGCCATGAGGTCGGCTAGTGAAAACTTCCCCGAGCCGTATTTCTGGTGCGCCAGCGCGAGGCCGGCCACGGTGCCGGGCACGCCGACGGCAAGGCCGGAGTTGCGCGACTTTTTCGGATCGGGGTTGCCCTGCGCGTCGAGGAACATGGCGGCGGTCGCCGCTGCCGGCGCGGTTTCGCGATAATCGATCGCAACGTCGCGATTGCCGCTGGCGAGATGGATGACCATGAAGCCGCCGCCGCCGATATTGCCGGCGCGCGGATAGGTGACCGCCAATGCAAAGCCGACTGCAACGGCCGCATCGACCGCGTTGCCGCCGCGATCGAGGATTTGAACGCCGATGCGGGCGGCGCGCGCCTCCTGCGCTACCACCATGCCTTGGTGGGCGAGGATCGGCCTGACCGGCCGGATCGCCGGCGCGGTCGATACCGGCGCGACCTGCGCGGTGGCGAGTGCGCTCAGCAGCAGCGCGATGGCGAATGGAATGATTCCGGCGAAGCGCTTCATTGAGACCGAAGACTTTCTGGTTGTCGTCTCCGCGAAGGCGGCGACCCATAACCCCAGTCTGCCCGCATATCAAACACGGGGGTTATGGGTCCCGGCCCTCGCTTCGCTCGGCCGGGACGACGGCGTTAGCGCGCCTGCCCGTGATAGACCGTGTTCGGCCGCATGTCGGTGGCGGAGGCGACGCGGTTCGACATGTTGAAGAAGCCGACGATCGCCGCGATGTCCCAGATGTCGCGGTCGGTGAAACCTACGCGGCGCAGCCGCTCGCGGTCGCCTTCCTCCATGTTGGCCGGCTGCGCGGTGAGCTTGACCGCGAAGTCGAGCATGGCGCGTTGGCGCTTGCTGATGCGCGCGACGCGATAGTTCATGACGATCTGCTCGCCGAGCAGCGGATTGCCGGAATATTGCCGCACGGCGGCGCCGTGCGCGGTGAGGCAATAATAGCAGCGGTTCTGTGACGACACCGCGACCGCGATTATCTCGCGCTCGAGCTTGGACAGCCCGCTCTCGCCCAACATCACGTCGTTGTACATGGCGACGAAGGCTTCGAGCTTCGCGTTGTCGAAGGCGTAAGCGAGCAACACATTGGGCACGAAGCCGAGTTTGTCCTGGCACTTCTTGAAATAGGCGGCCATCGCGGGCGACAACTTCGCCGGCGGCAGGTTGAGCGCGATCACCGGAGCGTCATCGGCCACCGGTTTTGGCGCGGTCGATTTCGCCGGCGCGGGCTTTGCGGGCGCGGGCCTGCCGCCTTTGATGGCGTGCAACACCGCCTTGCTGGCGGCGGCTTTGACTGGTTTTCTTACTTTTTCCATTGCGGCGTTCCGTCCCTGGCTTAATGGCGCCAGACTACATCGTTCCGCGGCCTTACGATATGATCGCAAAGACCCGTTTTGATCTTTTGTTTCAGTGTTTTATGTAGATCGGCGGCCTGCCTTACGTGGCGCCGTCACGGTGCCGTCACCAAATGGTGTGTTGCTCTCGACGCCTATGCGCGGAATGTGAAAACTTCCATTGCAGGGCTGGAAAAATACAAGAGGTCGCATGGCCGTTGAGACTGCCGCCAGCAAGGAAGACAACGCCGCCCGCGATACGCTCGATGCGGCCAGCGCCGTGCTGGCGACGTCGCGTCATGACATGCCGGCGACCTTCGTCGCCCAGCTTTTCGCCCGCGTCGTGCCGGAAGATGTGCTGCGCTACGCGCCGGAGGATCTGGCGCGGCTCGCCGAACGCGCCTTCGACTTTCTAACCGAACGTCAACCCGGTGCGCCGAAGGTGCATTGTACGACCGTGCCGCTGCAAGGCGCTGCCGACCGCAAGGCCCTCACCGTCGTCGAGGTGATCAACGACGACATGCCGTTCCTGCTCGATTCGGTGATGGGCGAACTCGCCGATCGCCGCCTCGACGTGCGGCTGGTGGCGCATCCGGTATTCGGCGTTAAGCGCGAGAACGGCAAGCTGACCGCGATCGGCGCCGCCGATGCCGCCGGCGCAACGCGCGAAAGCTTCATCCATATCCATCTCGATGCCATCGAGGACGAGGCACTGTGCCGGCAGATCGTCGAAGCGCTGCAGGCCGTGCTCGGTGAGGTGCGGCTGGCGGTGCAGGACTGGCGGGCGATGCTCGACCGCGTCAACCACATTGTCGACGAATTGAAAACCAATCCGCCGCCCTTGCCGCGGGAGGAGGTCGATGAGGCGGTGCAGTTCGTGCAGTGGCTGCTGGCCGACAATTTCACCTTCCTTGGCGTGCGCAATTACACCTTCGACGGCAACGCGCTCACGCCCGAGCACGACACTTCGCTCGGCATCATGCGTGAGCGCGAATTGCGCGTGCTTAAGCGCGGCAACGAGCTCTTGGAATACACGCCGGAGATCATGGCGTTCCTGAAAGAACCGCGGCCGCTGATCATCGCCAAGGCCAACATCCATGCCCGCGTGCACCGGCGCGCCTATCTCGACTACATCGGCGTCAAGCGCTTCGACGCCGCCGGCAACTTGGTCGGCGAGCAGCGCATCGTCGGGCTGTTCACCTCCACGGCCTATACCCGCTCGGCGCACGGCATTCCCTATCTGCGCCGCAAGCTGGCCGCGGTCGAACAGCGCGCCGGCTTTTCTCCTAGCAGCCATTCCGGCAAGGCGCTGGCCAACGTGCTGGAGCACTATCCACGCGATGAATTGTTCCAGGTGGACGTGGACACACTCCATCGTTTCGCGTTCGCCATCCTCCAACTCGACGAGCGCCCGCGCGTGCGCGTGCTGGCGCGGCGCGACCGCTTCGACCGTTTCGTTTCGGTGCTGGTGTACGTTCCGCGCGAGAATTACGACAGCCAGATGCGCGTCAAGATCGGCGATTACCTCGCCGGCGTCTTCCTCGGCCGCGTTTCGGCGTTCTATCCGTTTTTCCCGGAAGGTCCGCTGGTGCGTGTGCACTTCATCATCGGCCGTTCCGGCGGAGCCACCCCCGACGTCGCGCGGGCCACGCTGGAAGACGCGATCGCCGCCATCGCGCGCAGCTGGAGCGACGGGTTTTTCGAGGATCTGGCGCTGGTCAACCCGCCGCAAAAGGCGCGTGAATTATTTGAGCGGTATCGCGAGGCTTTTTCCGAGGGCTTCCACGAGGCCTATTCGCCGGCGGTGGCCGCCGGCGACGTGCGCATGATCGAAGAGCTTTGCGCCGAGCGCCCGCTCGGCGTCGATTTCCATCATCGGCTGGAAGAAGAGCAGGGCGCCGTCGGCCTGAAAGTGTGGAGCCTGGCGCTGCCGCTGCCGCTTTCCGATCGCGTGCCGGTCCTGGAGAACATGGGCTTCCGCGTGGTGGACGAGCGCACGTTTCATATCGCGGCCAAGGGCGGCGACGAACGTGAGGTCTGGTTTCACGACATGCTGTTGGAGCGCGCCGACGGCGGCGCGATCGATCTGGCGGAATTGAAGGCGAAGCTGGAAACCGCGTTCCTGATGGTCATGCGCGGCGCTGCCGAAAACGACGGCTACAACGCGCTCACGCTCGCCGGCGGCCTGATGTGGCGCGACGTGGCGCTGATCCGCGCGTTGTCGCGCTATCTGCGCCAGGTGCGCGTGCCTTATTCGCAGGACTACATGTGGGCGACGCTCACAAAGCATGCCGGCATCGCCGCCGAGATCGTCGCGCTGTTTCACGCGCGCTTCAATCCGGGTCCGGAAGCAGACAAAGCGCGCGCGGACCAGCAGAAAGACATCGCCGCGCATATCGAAGATGAATTGCAAAAAGTCGAGAGCCTGGACGAGGATCGCATCCTGCGCCACTTCGTCAACGCCGTGCAGTCGGCGATCCGCACGAATTTCTTTCAAGCCGGCAATGATGGTCAGTCCAAACCTTTGATCGCCATCAAGTTCGAGAGCCGCAAGATCACCGATCTGCCGCTGCCGCGTCCGCTCTATGAGATTTTCGCTTATTCGCCGCGCCTGGAAGCCGTGCATTTGCGTTTCGGCAAAGTGGCGCGCGGCGGCATCCGCTGGTCCGACCGGCCGCAGGATTTCCGCACCGAAGTGCTCGGGCTGGTGAAGGCGCAGCAGGTCAAGAACGCGGTGATCGTGCCGGTCGGCGCCAAAGGCGGCTTCGTGCCCAAGCTGATGCCGAAGGGCGCCGGCCGCGAGGTGGTGCAGGCCGAAGGCGTCGCCACCTACCGGCTGTTCATGTCGACCATGCTCGACATCACCGACAATATCGCCGCCGACGGCAAGATCATTCCGCCGGCTAACGTGGTGCGGCACGAGGGCGACGATCCCTATCTGGTGGTCGCCGCCGACAAGGGCACCGCCACCTTCTCCGACATCGCCAACGAGATTTCGATGGCGCACGACTACTGGCTAGGCGACGCCTTCGCCTCCGGCGGCTCGGCCGGCTACGACCACAAGGTGATGGGCATCACCGCGCGCGGCGCCTGGGAGGCGGTGAAGCGGCATTTCCGCGAGATGGACGTCAACATCCAGACGACTCCGTTCAGCGCCGTCGGCGTCGGAGACATGTCGGGCGACGTCTTCGGCAACGGCATGCTGCGCGAGGACACCACCAGGCTGGTCGCCGCCTTCGATCATCGCGATATTTTCATCGATCCAGATCCCGACCCGAAAAAGAGTTTTGCCGAGCGCAAGCGGCTGTTCGATCTGCCGCGTTCAAGCTGGCAGGATTACGACAAGTCGCTGATCTCCGCGGGCGGCGGCGTCTACAAGCGTTCGCTCAAGGAAATCCATCTCAGCGCGCAGGCACAAAAGCTGTTCGGCGTGCCCGCGTCGGTCACGCCGCAAGAGCTGATGAAGGCAGTGCTGAAGGCGCCGGTCGATCTCTTGTTCTTCGGTGGCATCGGCACTTATGTGCGGGCGTCGAGTGAAAGCGACGCCGACGCCGGCGACCGCGCCAACGATGCCATCCGCGTCAACGGTGCCGAACTCAACTGCAAGGTGGTCGGCGAGGGCGCCAATCTCGGCATGACCCAGCGCGGCCGCATCGAGGCGGCGCTAGGCGGCGTCCGCCTCAACACCGACGCCATCGACAATTCGGCCGGCGTCAACACCTCCGACGTCGAGGTCAATATCAAGATCGCGCTGAGCCCGCTCGTGCGCTCCGGCGCGCTCAAAATCGGCGAGCGCGACGCGCTGTTGGTGGAGATGACCGACGAGGTCGCCCGCCTGGTGTTGCGCAACAACTACCAGCAGACGCTGGCGCTGTCGCTCGCGCAGCGGCGCTCGCTGGAGGATATTGGCTTCCAACAGCGCCTCATGCAGACGCTGGAGCAGCGCGGCGAACTCGACCGCGCGGTGGAATTCCTGCCCGACGACATGACCATCGGCGAACGGCGCAAGCGCGACCAGCCGCTGACGCGGCCGGAGCTTGCCGTGCTGCTCGCCTACGCCAAGTTGACGCTCTACAGCGAATTGCTCGACTCCAGCGTGCCGGACGATCCTTATCTCGGCCGCGAACTCGGCCGCTATTTCCCCAAGGAAATGTCGGAGCGTTACAAGGACGCGCTGCATGCGCATCGCCTGCGGCGCGAGATCATCGCCACGCAACTCACCAACTCGATGATCAACCGCGGCGGCGCCACCTTGCTGGTGCGCATCGCCGACCAGACCGGTGCTGCGCCGGCGGCGATCGCGGCGGCGTTTGCCGCCGTACGCAACAGCTACGACCTGATCGGGCTCAACGGCGCAATCGACGCGCTCGACAACAAGATTTCCGGCAAGACCCAGCTCGCGCTCTATGCCGCCGTGCAGGACCTGCTGCTCGACCGCATCGTCTGGTTCCTGCGCAATGTCGATCTCAAGCAGGGCCTGGAAAAGATCGTCGCGCATTATCGCGACGGCATCGGCGAAGTCGCCGCCGCGCTCGACGGCGCGCTATCGAAGCAGGCGGCCGCCGCGCGCGAGGCCCGCGCCGCGGACCTCGGCAAGGCCGGCGTGCCGGCGGACCTTGCGCTTCGCATCGCCAGCCTGGCCGCGTTGAAAGCCGCGCCTGACATCGTGCTGGTGGCGGATCGCGCCCAGCGTCCGGTCGCCGAAGTCACCGCGACTTATTTCGCCACCGTTGCCTTCTTCCAGCTCGACCGCGTCGCCGGCGCGGTGCCGGGCATCGCGGTGGCGGATTATTTCGACCGCCTGGCGCTCGACCGCGCGCTCGATTCGATCGGCGACGCCGAGCGGCGGCTCACCGCGGCCATGGTCGGCAACGGCTCAACCGGTGTCGGCGCGGTGGAGGTATGGGTGAAGCCGCGCCAAGCCGAAGTCGAGCGCATCCGCGCCGCGATCCACGAAATCGCCGGTTCGGGGCTCACGCTGTCGAAGTTGTCGGTGGCGGCGAGTTTGCTGGGCGATTTGGCGAGGGAGTAGTTTTCTTAATCCCTCCCCTGAAAGGGGAGGGTCCGGCGCGAAGCGCCGGGGGTGGGGTCGTACTGATAATATCCCCACCCGGCTCGCTTCGCTCGCCACCCTCCCCGCAAGCGGGGAGGGATAAGAAAACAATTAATGCCGGAAGTGCCGCGTGCCGGTGAACACCATCGCCACGTTGTGGTCGTCGGCGGCTTTGATCACGTCGGCGTCCTTGACCGAGCCGCCGGGCTGGATCACTGCGGTGGCACCGGCCTCGATCGCGACCAGCAATCCGTCCGGGAACGGAAAGAAGGCGTCGGAGGCGACCACCGAGCCTTTGGTCAACGGCGCCGGCAACTTCAATTCTTTCGCCGCGTCGCGCGCTTTAAGCGCCGCGATGCGCGCGGCATCGACGCGGCTCATCTGCCCGGCGCCGATGCCGACGGTGGCGAGACCTTTTGCATAAACGATGGTGTTCGACTTCACGTGCTTGGCGACGCGGAAGGCAAAACGCAGATCGGCAAGCTCGGCCTCGCTCGGCGCGCGTTTGGTCACCGTTTTGATCTGCATCTCGTCGACCGTCGCATTGTCGCGCGACTGCACCAGCAAGCCGCCGGCGACCGATTTCACGGTGAGGCCGCTGGCGCGCGGATCGGGCAAGCCGCCGGCCAAGAGCAGGCGCAGATTTTTCTTGGCCGCCACGATCTTGATCGCCTCGTCGCTGGCATCCGGCGCGATGATGACCTCGGTGAAAATCTCGGTGATGGCCTTGGCCGCTTCGGCGTCGAGCGGGCGATTGAGCGCGACAATGCCGCCGAAGGCCGAGGTCGAGTCGCAGGCCAACGCCTTTTTGTAGGCGTCGATGAGGCTCGCGCCTTCCGCCACGCCGCACGGGTTGGCGTGCTTGACGATGACGCAAGCCGCCGTGCGCTTGGCGTCGAACTCGGCAACACATTCGTAAGCGGCGTCGGTGTCATTGATATTGTTGTAGGAGAGTTGCTTGCCCTGGACTTGCCGCGCCGTTGCGACACCGAAACGCTCGCCCGGTGCGCGGTAGAACGCCGCGCTCTGGTGCGGGTTTTCGCCGTAGCGCAGCGCCTCGACCAACTTGCCGCCGAAGGCGCGGTAGGCCGGCGCCGTGTCATGCAGCATCTCGGCAAACCAGTTGGAGATCGCTGCGTCATAGGCGGCGGTGCGCGCATAGGCTTTCGCCGCCAGCCTCTGCCGCAACTCGAGCGAGGTCATGCCGGTATGCTGCGCCATCTCGGAGAGCACCGCGGCATAATCGTCCGGTTCCACCACAACCGTGACATCATGGTGGTTCTTGGCGGCGGCGCGGATCATCGCCGGCCCGCCGATGTCGATATTCTCGATGCAGTCGTCGAAGCCGGCGCCTTTGGCGACCGTTGCCTCGAACGGATAAAGGTTCACCACCAAAAGATCGATCGGCTTGATGCCGTGCTCGGCCATCGCCGCGGCGTGCTCCTTGTTGCCGCGCACCGCCAGCAACCCGCCATGCACCTTCGGGTGCAGCGTCTTTACCCGGCCGTCCATCATCTCGGGAAAGCCGGTAAGGTCGGCAACGTCGATGACGTTCAGTCCGGCGTCTTTCAGCGCCTTGGCGGTGCCGCCGGTGGAGACGAGCTCGACATGGTAGCCCGCCAATTGCAGTGCGAAATCGACAAGCCCGGTCTTATCGGAAACCGACAACAAAGCGCGGGTGATGCGGCGCGGGTGGCTGGTCATGTGGCTACTAATGGTTTGCCCTTGCGCAAGGGGCTAGCACATCGCGCGGGCGAAAGTGTATGCGCTGCTTGCCCGCATGCCCCGGGCATCCACAAGCATTCGCCATCGCTCAGCGCCAGTGGACCGCCGTCACGCCGCATCGTCGGGCGGTGAGTCCTCGGGCGGCGTCTCGTTCAGCGGCAACTCCGGCTCCGCCGCGCGGTCTTGCCGCGCCGCCGGCGCTGGCGGGTTATAGCTGAAGCTCCAGCGCACGGCCGGCGTGTCGCGGGCGTGGCCGTAGATCACGATTTGCACCGTGCGCCGCGGGCCGCCCAGTCCGGCGAGGAAGACGCTTTCTTCGACCTCGACCGTGGCGCTGTAAGACACGAAACTCCACAACTCACGGTCCGGCAGCAGCAAGATGACGCCGTGTCCGTCCGCCAGCCGGTTGGCGCGGATCGCCGGATGCAAATGAAAGCGGATGGCGAATTCGTCGTCGGCGCGGGCGGGAAACGCGTGGCCGTCGGCCGGCACGAAACTGTCCATGCCCTCGAGCATGTAGCCGTCGCCGCTCAGTGCGACGGTGCGGCTGTGGATCACGCCGAAGTCGTTGGCATAGCCGTCGTGCCCGGCGCGCAGCTGTTCGCCATTCGCCAGCTCCTCGCGCTCGATACGCACCTCCTTGGGGCCGGCGACGATCGGCGTGCCCGACAGCAGCCGGCGCAACGAGCCGGGTTCGAGGAAACGGCATGACGATTTGTCGTTGAAGGTGACGGTCGAATGGGCCGCGGTGGCGCGCGCCACCTGCCGCCAGTTCTCTTTGTTGACCGCCGGCATGCCGCAATTGACCACTAGCCGATGCTGGTTCCACGACAATTCGAACGACAGACAGCCGGCGTGCGCCTCCTGGCTGAGCGCCATCGGCGGCGGCCGGCCGGTGTCCATCAGCAGCGCGCTGCCGCCGGCGTCGAGCCGCTGGTAGCCGGAATGCGGCGCGTAGGACACCGGCGTGCCGCGCGCGTCGTCATAGGCGAGGATGGTGGCGAGCAGATCGACCGAGGTCGGCCCCATGCCGTTGAAAAGAGCGAAATTGCCGTCGGCGTGACGGAAGAAGCGCAGCATCGGCATCATGCGGTCGATGGCGTTGTTCAATCCCGACGGCGGCGGCAGGTTGCGGGCGGAATACAATTGCCGCAGCGGCAACAGGTCGACCAGCAAATCGATCAGCGCACCGGGATTGCGGCTGATATGCCCGCCGTCCGGCAGCACTTGAGCGCGCAATTCGGCGACCAGGCGGCGGACATTGCTGTTCAAGGCGCTGTTGTGACCTTCCATGCACAGCGTCACGTAGTTGAGCGCGATCACGGCCTGCAGCCGCGGCAGTCCCTCGCGCGCCTCATTGAGCGAGCGGCGCAGATAGCGCGCCTGGCGCGACAGGCTGCGAATGAAGCGGCGGTAGAAACGCGCGTCGGCATCCTGCAGCACGAACGGCGCCTGGCTGAGCCAGCAGATGATGCGGCGCGAAAGAATATCGAGACGCCAGCCGAGCGGATGCCAGCTGCCTTGCAGCGTGATCCACTCGTCGATCAGCGAGCGGGCATTGGCGCGCGTGATGGCGGAATTGGCGGCGCGCAGATGGCGCAGCCAGGAAAAGTTCAGCAGCGTCACCGCCCATTCTTCCGACGGCGGCGTCATCTCGAACGGCGAGCGCAGGTCGCAGATGACGACCTTGCCGGCGAAGGCGAAGCGGCCGGCGTAGATTTCGCCGGCACGAGTGGAGTCGGCGGTGCGCAGGTCCTGCGGCGCGATCAGCAGCCGGTCGGTTTTGGGCGAGCCGAAGCGCCAGCGCAGCAGCAGCGATGTGTTGAGCCAGCCGGTGAAATTATGCAGTGCACGGCGCCCGATGAGCGCGGAGATAGCCAATCGCTCCGCGACGGAAGCTCGCGACATCAAGGCGTTCATCTCCTGCCGCGCGGCCCGATTCCCGCGCGCGGCCGACACGATAGCGAAGGGTCGTGAATCGGCCAATATGAATAGTCCGGACGCGATTTACGGCGCATTGCGGGTGAGTCGGGCCGCGTAGAAGCCATCGAGCCCGCCCCAGCGCGGATCGGGGTCGCTTAAATGCAGCGGCAGGGTGCGCAAATCGCCGTCCGCCGTCAGGAATTCGGCGTGTCCGCAGACTTCCTGCGGCGCCACCGGCTTGCGGGTAACGCGCGGGTCGCGCGTCAGCAATGCCGCGACCTGCCGTTCGGCCTCTTCGGGTTCCATTGAGCAGACGCAATAGACCAGAATGCCGCCGGGCGCGAGTAATTCGACCGCGCGGTCGAGCAGCTTCTGCTGCAGCGCGGTGAGGGCCGTGAGGTCGGCTTCGCTCTTGAGCCAGGGCACATCGGGATGCCGCCGAATGGTACCGGTCGAGGAGCAGGGCGCATCGAGCAGCACGGCATCGAACGGGTCAGCTTTCCATTCCAGCACGTCGGCGGCGACGGTCTCGGCTTGCAGCGAAAGCCGCGTGAGGTTCTCGGCGACGCGCACGAGCCGCGCGGGCGAGCGATCGACCGCGGTGACGCGGGCGCCGGCGAAGGCAAGTTGCGCGGTCTTGCCGCCCGGCGCCGCGCACAAATCAGCGACGGCGCGGTCGCGCACATCGCCGAGCAGCCGCGCCGGCAGCGAGGCGGCGGCGTCCTGCACCCACCAGGCGCCTTCGGTAAAGCCCGGCAGCAGCGTGATCGGCCCTTGCGCCAGCGTGCGCACGCTACCGGTCGCCAGCACACGGCCGCGCAGATGCTCGGCCCAGGATGCGGCGTCCTGTTTGACGGTGAGATCGAGCGCCGGTTCCTGGCCGTTGGCTTTTGCAATCTCGCGCGCGGTCTCGGGCCCGTAGTGCTTGCTCCAGCGCGAGAGCAGCCAGTCCGGCGTATCGCGCGCGGTCTCGTCGGCCAGGGCGGTGGCGCGGTTCTGCGCCACGCGCCGCAGCACCGCATTGACCAGGCCCGCATAACGCGCCGCGCGACGGTCGGCTTGCGCAAGCCGCACCGAAAGATCGACCGCGGCGTGGTCGGGCACCTCCAGCCACAGGATCTGGGCGGCGCCGATCAGCAGAATGATCTGCACGCGCGGCGCCTCGGCGGGAAATCCCTTTTCGAGAAAGCCGCCGAGCAAATGCCGCAAAGTCCCCAGCCGCCGCAGTACGGTCGCCACCAGCCGCCGCATCAGCGCGCGGTCGCGCTCGGCGAGCGTGGCGAGGGCGGGATGGATGCCTTTGCCGGACAGTTGCTCATCGAGGGCGATACGCCGGCGCAGCACGCCGTCGAGGATATCGGCGGCGATGCGGCGGGCGGCGAGTCCCGGGACGTCCTGTTGGGGAGAGATTCGCGCGCGCGGCATTGCCGGACCATTGCCGCGAATTGTGTCGCCGCCGCGAACACGGCACAAAAAACGCACAGAATTCGGAGTTTGGCGGCGCGGCGAAGGATTGTACCTTTACCATAGGTCTACCCATGATTGTTCTTGCGCGAATCACAATTGGGATGTAATGCCTAGGAGCATGTTCCTGACGTTGAATTCGGCCGCGCCGGTGCGCGGCGCAACGCTGTTGCTGGCCGCGGCGGCCTTCGCCGCCGGGCTTGCCACCGGCGCATGGATCGCGCCGGCCGGGGCCGGCCATGGCGGCGCAAGTGACGTTGCGCGTGTGGCTCCGGCGCAAACTGTTTTGCCGGCTGCGCCGCGCAGCGGGCATCCGGCCGCGCTGCTGCGTGTGATCGACGGCGACACCTTCGAGGCGCGGGTGCGCATCTGGCCGGGCATGGACGTCACCACCAAGGTGCGCTTGCGCGGCATCGACGTGCCGGAACTGCGCGCGCGTTGCGAGGATGAGCGGGTGAAGGCGCTCGCCGCGCGCGAGGCGCTGGCGCGCATCCTCGAGCAGGGCGCTATCGGCGTTTCCGGCGTTGCGCAGGATAAATATGGCGGCCGGGTCGATGCCCATGTCTCGACCGCCGGCACGGCCGATGTTTCCGCGGCGCTGCTCGAAGCTGGCTTTGCGCGGCGCTATTTCGGCGGCCGGCGCGCGAGCTGGTGCGGCTAACTCACTGCTCGACGATGACCGGCGTGCCGACGTCGACCAGGCGATAAAGCTGGCGGATGTCGCGGTTGTACATGCGGATGCAGCCGTGCGAGACGAAGCCGCCGATCGAGCTCGGCCGGTTGGTGCCGTGGATGGCATATTCGCCGCCGCGCAAAGTCAGCGCCGCCGCACCCATCGGATTACGCGGCGAACCGCCGGGAATAATCCGGCCGAGCACGCCGTGATTGATCGAAGGCGGCGCCTGCCAGGCCGGCCGGATATATTTGCCTTCAACGCGCGCGGTACCCCTCCAGCGCATGCCTTTGCGGCCGACGCCGACCGGAAAACGCAGCGCGTGCGCGTTGTCGATCACGTAATAAAGCCGGCGCTCGCCGGTTTTGACCACGATGGTGCCGGGCGCAACGCCGGACATCGGCACGACGTCGCGGGCCGCCGAATAGGCCAGTCCTACTGTCAGCACCCACGCCGCCACGATGGCGACGAACAGCGCCATCCGTCTCAAGACAAAAACCATGATCTCAGCCCGCCGAAAATCCTCGCCGCGATCATAATGCGCCGGCGCGTCAATGTAGGCGAATGCTCGAAGTAGAGTAAATAGTGACTAAATTTTTTCAGCGTCATGCCCGGGTTTGACACCGCAAGTCGGGTTAGGCCGACTCGCAGCAATAAATGCGCCGAACTCGGGCAGGCCCGAGTTCGGATGGCATCCACGAAGGAGATCAGCAATGACGGCGGAGAGGCTAACCGGGCCTCTCACGCCCCCGCCTTGGCCGCCCTTTTGTTCTGCCGGTTGTTGACCAGATCGTCGACGACGGCCGGATCGGCCAGCGTCGAGGTGTCGCCGAGATTGCCGAACTCGTCCTCGGCGATCTTGCGCAGAATGCGGCGCATGATCTTGCCTGAGCGCGTCTTCGGCAGGCCCGGCGCGAACTGGATCATGTCGGGCGAGGCGATCGGTCCGATCTCCTTGCGCACCCATTGCACCAGTTCCTTGCGCAACTCTTCGGTGGGCTTCTCGCCCGACATCAGCGTGACGTAGGCGTAGATGCCCTGGCCCTTGATGTCGTGCGGATAGCCGACCACGGCGGCCTCCGAAACTTTCGGATGCGCAACAAGCGCGCTTTCCACTTCGGCAGTGCCGAGGCGGTGGCCGGCGACGTTGATCACGTCGTCGACGCGGCCGGTGATCCAGTAATAGCCGTCCTCGTCGCGGCGGCAGCCGTCGCCGGTGAAGTATTTGCCGGGATAGGCGCTGAAATAAGTATCGATGAAGCGCTGGTGATCGCCATAGACCGTGCGCATCTGGCCCGGCCACGAATCGGCGATGCACAGATTGCCGGAAGTCGCGCCGGTGAGCGTCTTGCCTTCGGCGTCGACGATTTCCGGCTGCACGCCGAAGAACGGCGTCGTCGCTGATCCCGGTTTGAGCTTGGTCGCGCCCGGCAGTGGCGTAATCAAAATGCCGCCGGTCTCGGTCTGCCACCAGGTATCGACGATCGGACAACGGTCCTCGCCGACCACGTGGTAGTACCACTCCCAGGCTTCCGGATTGATCGGTTCGCCGACGGTGCCGAGCAGGCGCAAACTTTTGCGCGAGGTCTTCGTCACCGGATCGTTGCCGCCTTGCATCAGCGCGCGGATCGCGGTCGGCGCGGTGTAGATGATGTTGACCTTGTGCTTGTCGCACACTTCCCAGAAGCGCGATGACGTCGGATAGTTCGGCACGCCCTCGAACATCAGCGACACCGCGCCGTTGGCGAGCGGGCCGTAGACGATGTAGCTGTGGCCGGTGACCCAGCCGACGTCTGCGGTGCACCAGTAGATGTCGCCGTCGTGATAGTCGAACACGTATTGGTGCGTGATCGAGGTGTAGACCAGATAGCCGCCGGTGGTATGCAGCACGCCCTTCGGCTTGCCGGTCGAGCCGGAGGTGTAGAGAATGAACAGCGGATCTTCCGCGCTCATCTCCTCGCACGGGCAGTCGGCCGGCACGGTCTTGGCGATTTCGTCGTAATAGACGTCGCGGCCGTCCTTCATGTTCACCGCCGCGCCGGTGCGGCGCACGACGATAATCGAAGTGACGCCGCCGGCCTTGTCGGCGGCGGCATCGGCATTGACCTTGAGCGGGATCTTGCGGCCGCCGCGCACGCCTTCGTCGGCGGTGACGATAATGGGCGACTTGCAATCCTCGATGCGGCCGGCGAGCGAATCCGGCGAGAAGCCGCCGAACACCACCGAATGGACAGCGCCGATGCGCGCGCAGGCGAGCATGGAGACCGCCGCTTCCACGATCATCGGCATGTAGATGGTGACGCGGTCGCCTTTCTTAACGCCGCGCGCTCTGAGCACGTTGGCGAATTTGCACACTTCGGCGTGCAGCTCTTTATAGGTGAGCTTCTTGTCGTCTTTCGGATCGTCGCCTTCCCAGATGATGGCGGTCCGGTCGCCACGCGTCTTTAAGTGCCGGTCGATACAGTTGTAGGCGACGTTGAGAGTGCCGTCTTCGAACCATTTGATCGAGACGTTGTGCGGGTCGTAGGAGGTGTTCTTGACCTTGCTGAACGGCTTGATCCAGTCGATGCGCTTGGCTTGCTCACCCCAGAACCCGTTCGGATCCTTGATCGAGCGCGCATACATTTCCTGGTATTTGGCGGTGTCAGCAAAGGCGCGTTTGCGCCACTCGGCCGGCACGTCATAGGTCTTGTCGGACATCTCAATTTCCTCCCCGCCCACGGCTGCCCCGGGGCACTTTTTTCGAGCGTTGGCCCATTATGCGACGGCGCGCGCGCAACCGACAAGGCTGCAAGACTGCCACTTTGGTTGCGAATTAAGCCTCTCCGGCTGCCGATCAGGGGCCGAGTCCGCCCAGGATGGCGCCGATGATCAGCAAAACGCCGAGCCAATGGCCGCAATCGATCGCGGTCAGCGCGACTTTGCGAAAGCTATAGGCGTTGTTGACCGCGATGGTGGTCAGCACGAAGCCGGCCCAGCACAGCGTGCCGGAAAGCATGCCGGCGAACACGGTGTAAATGCCGATGTGAAACATGATGCCGCCCAGCATTGAGGCCATGATGAGCTCGGCGATGAAGGAGATGATAAAGGGCGCGGCTTTGGCGGCGCCCGACTTGCCGGCGTTTTCTGCCTTGAGGCCCTCCATCGTCTTGCCTTGCGCGGCGACCCATTTTCCGCCGAGCACGCTGTAATAGGCGGCACCGAAAATCCAGACCGCCACGGCGGCAAGAACGATTGCCAAAGCGTTTCCATACATGCGGGCCTCCCTATTTCAGTCCGCCCATCTTACAAACAATTTTCCACTCGTCCGCCGTCACCGGCTGCACCGACAGCCGCGAATTCTTGACCAGCACCATGTCTTTGAGCTTCGGCTCGGCCTTGATGGCGGCAAGCGTCACCGGCTTGGCCGCCGGCGCGATCGCCTTGACGTCGACCACCACCCAGGGCTCGTCCTTCTTCGCGGTCGGATCGAGAAAATGCTCGCGCACGATCTCGACCGTGCCGACGACCGCTTTGTCCTCGCCGGAATGATAGAAAAAGGCGCGGTCGCCCTTCTTCATTTTCATGAGATTGGCTTTGGCCTGAAAGTTGCGGACGCCGGTCCAGGCTTCGCCCTTGGCGCCGCTTTTCACCTGTTGCGTCCACGACCAGGAGCTGGGTTCGGATTTCATCAGCCAGTAGGGCATCTTACTCCTCCGCGTCTTTTCCCTCTCCCCGTGTACGGGGAGAGGGTGGCGAGCAGCGTAGCTGCGAGCCGGGTGAGGGGGCCTCGCGTCTCTGCTGTCGCGTCAACGCCCCCTCACCCGACTTTCTCGCTGCGCTCGAAAGTCGACCTCTCCCCCGCAAGCGGGGAGAGGTGAAAGAACTACTCCTCCGACTTGATCGGCCGCGTCAGCAGCGACTCGATGGCCGCATCGACGGTCACCGTGCCGGCGAGCACCGCCGCCACCGCCGCCGAGATCGGCATGTCGACATTTTTCTGAGCCGCCATCTCCAGCAGCACCGGCGCGGTGAACACGCCTTCCGCCAGCTTGCCATGCGCGGCCTTGTCGGGCGCCTCGCCTTTGCCGAGCGCGACGCCGCAGGAAAAATTGCGCGACTGCGGGCTCGAACACGTGAGAATGAGATCGCCCAGCCCCGACAGGCCGGTCAGCGTTTCCTGCCTGGCGCCAAACGCTCTACCGAAGCGCGCGAGCTCGGCAAAGCCGCGCGTCACCAGCGCGGCGGCGGCGCTGGCGCCGAGCCCGCGGCCGGTGACGATGCCGGCGGCAATCGCCAGCACGTTCTTGGCGGCGCCACCCAATTCAACGCCGCGCACGTCGTTCGAGTGATAGGGGCGGAACGTTCCGGTGTTGAGCGCATGCGCGAGATCGCGCGCAACCAAGTCGTCTTCCACGGCGATGGTGACGGCCGTCGGCAGCCCGCGCGCGACGTCGGCGGCAAAGCTCGGGCCGGACAGAATCCCCGGCAGCGCGTTCGGCGCGCATTCGGCGATCACCTCGGTCATGAATTTGTGGCTGCCGGCCTCGATGCCCTTGGCGCAGGCGATCACCGGCGTGGCCGCACCCACGGTCTGCGCCAGCGCCTTGCTCACCGCGCGCAAAGCCTGCGCCGGCACCACCACGAGGATCGCGTCGGCGCGCGAAGCTTGCGCCAGTGCGCGCGTGACTTTGATCGAGTCGTTGAGCCGCACGCCGGGCAGGAAGCGGCTCTCGCGCTGGCTCGCGAGCTGTTCGGCATTGCCGGCCTCTTGCTCCCACAGCGTCACGCTGCGTCCGGCGCGCGCTGCGGTCAGCGCCAGCGCCGTTCCCCAGGCGCCGCCGCCGAGCACGGATATGGTCTGAATAGTCATGCGGTCGCGCCCGCAAGCGGGAGAGACGCCGCGCGTATGCCGTACCCCTTCATCATTTGTACGCCGCCGTGCGCTGTAACGCGCCTTTGGCGGCGGCGAGCTCGTCGAGCGGCCAACGCGCGCGCGGCGCGACGTCGAGCGTGTCGGTCAAGCCCAGCGCCAGCCGCTCGCAGCCGGCCCAGGCGATCATGGCGCCGTTGTCGGTGCACAATTCGAGCGGCGGCGCCACCAGCGGTGCGCCGATCTCGAAGGCGAGGCGCGTGAGCACCTTGCGGATCGCTTGATTGGCGGCGACGCCGCCGGCGGCGACCAGCGCGGTCGGCGCGCCGTATCGCATTCGGAACAGGTGCAGGCCCGCGCGCAACCGGTCGAGCACCACGTCCACCACCGCCTGCTGGAACGACGCGCACAAATCGGCGGCGTCCTGCTCGGACAGCGGCGCGATCTTTTCCGCTTCCAGCCGCAGCGCCGTCTTCAAGCCCGATAGCGAGAAGTCGGCTTCTTTACGTCCGTGCATCGGCCGCGGCAGCGCGAAGCGGCTGGGATCGCCGCGCATGGCTTCTTTCTCGACCTGCGGTCCGCCAGGATAGCCGAGCCCCAAAAGCTTCGCGGTCTTGTCGAAGGCCTCGCCGATGGCGTCGTCTTGCGTGGTGCCGATGCGCACATAGTCGCCGACGCCGCGCACGGCGAGGATCTGGGTATGGCCGCCGGAGGCGAGGAAAAGGCAATAGGGAAACGGCGTTGCGTCGGTCAGGCGCGCGGTGAGCGCGTGCGCTTCCAGATGATTGACCGCGATCAGCGGCTTTTGCTTGACCAGCGCGATCGCCTTGGCGGTGGTGAGGCCGACGATGACGCCGCCGATCAGGCCGGGACCCGCGGCGGCGGCAACGGCATCGATCTGGTCAATGCTGCAGCCGGCCTCGCTCAGAGCCTTGGCGATGATGACATCGAGCACCTCGACATGGGCGCGCGCGGCAATCTCGGGCACCACACCGCCGAAGGCGGCGTGCTCGCTCACCTGGCTGAGCACGATATTGGAGAGGATCTTGCCGCGGCCGTCGTCGTCGCGTTCCACCACCGCGGCGGCGGTTTCGTCACAGGTCGTCTCGATGCCGAGCACAATCATGGACTGGCGAACCCCTCCCTCCCTTTTCCCAGGAGGGTGCACTACAAGGTGCCCTAGCATTGAGAGGGAATATGGCGCAATCCACCGCCCTTTTGCGCATCGGAACGCGCGGCAGCCCGCTGGCGCTGGTGCAAGCACGCACGGTCGCGGCGGGGCTGGCGGCGACGCTGGCCGTGAGCGCGGACGCCATCGCGCTCAAGATCATCCGCACCTCGGGTGACGCCATCCAGGATCGGCCGCTGGCGGAGGCGGGCGGCAAGGGCCTGTTCACCAAGGAGATCGAGGAGGCCTTGCTGCAAGGCGCCATCGATCTCGCCGTGCATTCGACCAAGGACATGCCGACCGTGTTGCCGGCGGGCTTGATGCTGGCGGCTTGTCTCGAGCGCGAAGATGCGCGTGACGTCTTCATCAGCCGCAAGGCAAGTTCGCTCGCCGAATTGCCGCAAGGCGCGAGCCTCGGCACCGCCTCGCTGCGCCGTCAGGCCATCGCCAAGCGCGCGCGGCCGGATTTAAACGTCACACCCTTGCGCGGCAATGTGGAGACAAGGCTGCGCAAGCTGGAAGACGGCGAGGTCGACGCCACTATTCTCGCGTTCGCCGGATTGAAGCGGCTCGACCTTGTCGAGCACGCGACCAAAATCATGAGCGCCGAAGAATTTCTGCCGGCGGTCGGACAGGGCGCCATCGGCATCGAGGCGCGCGCCGACGATACGCGCACGCACGAGATGCTGGCGCGCGTCGATCACGCCGACACTTCGATCGCCATTGCCTGCGAGCGGTCGTTCCTGACCGTGCTCGACGGCTCCTGCAAGACGCCGATCGGCGGCCATGCCACGCTCGCGGGCGGGCTGTTGCATTTCCGCGGGCTGATCGCCAAGCCGGACGGCAGCGCCGCGCACGAAACCGCGTTATCCGGCGGACACAAGGACGCCGTAAAGATCGGCGCCGATGCCGGCCACGCACTGCGGCAATATGCCGGCCCTGGATTTTTCGACTAACGCAACCGGTCGTGCTCAAGAAAGAATAGTCATGCGTCTCGTTGTCACCCGCCCGCAACCCGATGGCGCCCGCACCGCGGCCGCCTTGCGCGAACACGGTCATGATGTGCTGGAAGCGCCATTGATGCAGGTTGAGCCGCTCGGCGCCGATCTGTCCGGCGGCTGGGGCGCGATCATCGTCACCAGCGCCAATGCGCCCGCGGCCATCGCCGGCAATCCGGATTTGGCCGCGCTCACGAAGTTGCCGGTGATCGCGGTCGGCCGCCGCAGCGCCGAGGCCGCGCGCGAGGCCGGATTTTCCGACATCAGTTCGGCCGGCGGCGATCTGCGCGATCTGGTGCGGACGGTGGTCGCGCGCCGCGCCGACGCGAAAGCGCCACTGCTTTATCTTGCCGGCGAGGACCGCGCCGCCGATCTGGTGGCTGAGCTTGCCGTCCACGGCGTGGCGGCGGAAATGCGCATCGTCTATCGCGCCGTCACCGCGCCGTTTCCGCCGCAACTGATCGCGGCATTGCAGGGCGGTGAGGTCGACGCGGTGCTGCATTTTTCCAAACGCAGCGCGGAGAATTACCTGGCCGGCGCCCGTGAGGCCGGGGTGCTCGAACAAGCGCTTGGCGAGCGGCATTTCTGCCTGTCGGCGCAGATCGCCGAGCCGCTCACCGCCGCCGGGGCCGGCAAGGTCGTGGTCGCGCCGCGGCCAAATGAAACGGCGCTGATCGCGCTCCTTGATGCGGCGCACGCTTGACATGGCGCGTTTGCGCCGTTTGCGTTACCTCTTGCGGGCGGGCTGAGCCGATTCGACGAGGTCTTGTTCGTCAAGGAATTGTTCGTCGAGGACCTGCACATGGCAGATAAACCGACAAGGCCGGAAACGCCGCAGGACGCGCCCGCCGATGCGCCCAGAGAGGCGCGCAGCAGAATGCGCGCGGCGCCGACCATCGATCTCACCGCCGAGGAAGTGGATGCGGCGCCGGCCGATCGGGATTCGGCGCGTGCAGGGCGAGGCGCGCCGGCCGGCGAATCCACGGCCGCGTCTGCCAACGCCGAAAAATCCCCGCCGCGCGGCCGGCCCGATCTGATCGTCACCACACTCGTCGCCGGGTTCGTCGGCGCCGTGATTACGGCCGCCGGTTTGGCCGCCCTCTGGTTCTCCGGTTACGTGCCGGCGCGCGATGCCGCCTCTGCCGTCATGCAAGGCCGCATCGCGGCGCTGCAGACGCAGGTCAACGCCTTGCCCAAGCAACAGGCCGCAGCGGACACAAAAGCCGTCGATGTGCTGTCTGAGCGGCTCGGCAAGCTTGAGCAGGCGGTCGCCAAGCTGCCGGCGCGCGATCCGGATTTGAGCGAGCGCCTGACCGCCGCCGACAACGCCATTAAGTCGCTCGGCATTGCGCTCACCGCGCTTACCAAGCGCGGCGACGACGTCGCCGCCAGCGCCGCGAAAGCGCAGCAGGCCGCCGATGCGGCGGTCAAGGCCGTGGCGGATTTGCAGGCGAGCATACAGGCTAGCGTAAAATCGTCGGGTGACGGACTATCTGCGGCCGCGCTCGAGCCTTTGCAACAACGCATCGCTGCGCTTGAGCAAGCGGCGAAAACCGCGCGCAGCGCGGCCGTGCAAAACACGACGATCGACAAGGCGGCGCGGCTGGCATTGAGTGCGGCGGCGTTGCGCGACGCGGTCGTGAGCGGCGCGCCCTTTACGGCCGACCTCAAAGCCGCGCAATCGCTCGGCGCCGACAGCAAGGCCATCGCCGCGTTGGCGCCGTTCGCGCCTCATGGCGTGCCGAGCGAAAAGGCGCTCGCACATGACCTCTCCCCGCTGCTGCCGGTCATGGTGAAAGCGTCCGGTGCAAAGAAGACGCCGTCCGATTTCCTCGATCGCCTGCAAGCCAGCGCCGAAAAACTGGTGCGCGTACATCCGCTCGACGCGCCGTCCGGCGACGATACATCCGCTGTGCTCGCCCGTATCGAGCTCGACGCGGCGAACGCGGACATTGCGGCCGCGCTCGCCGATCTCGGCAAGTTGCCGGACAAGATCCACGATATCGCCGTCACGTGGATCGCGCGGGCCAAGGGGCGCGACGCCGCGCTCGCCGCGGCACGTCAAATCGTGGCCGACGCCATGCGCGGCATCGGGCAACCATGAGGGCCCGATGATCCGCGTCATCCTTTTTCTCTTATCGGTCGCGCTGATCGCCTTCGGCGTCGCCTGGGTCGCCGATCGCCCCGGCCAGATCGCCATCACCTGGCTCGGCTACCGCATCGAGACCTCGGTATTGGTCGCGGCCGGCGCCGTCATCGCGCTGGTCGCGCTCGCCATTTTCTTGTGGTCGGTCGGGCGCGGCATCCTGCGCTCGCCTGAACAAGTCTCGCTGTTCTTCCGCCACCGCCGCGCCATGAAGGGCTATCTCGCCATCTCGCGCGGCCTGATCGCCATCGGCGCCGGCGATTTAAACGTGGCGCGCAGGGCGGCCGATGAAGCCGCGCGGCTGTCGCCCGGCGATCCGCTGGCGCTGCTGCTTTCGGCGCAATCGGCGCAGATGTCCGGCGACCGCGCTGCCGCCGAGCGCGCCTTCCAGGCTATGACCCGGCGCGACGACACCAAGCTGCTCGGTTTGCGCGGGTTATATATCGAGGCGCAGCGCCGCGCCGATCCGCTCGCCGCGCGCCGCGTCGCAGAAGAAGCGGCCAAGGTGCAGCCCTCGCTTGCCTGGGCAGGTCAAGCGGTGCTCGACGACCGCTGCGCCGCCGCCGATTGGCAGGGCGCGTTGGTGGCGCTCGATCACATGCGCGGCGGGCTCGACAAGGCCGATTACCGCCGCAAGCGCGCGGTGCTGCTCACCGCGCGCGCGCTGGCGCTCGACGACATCGATCGCGATGCCTCGCGCGCCGCCGTGATGGAAGCCGTCAAGCTCGCGCCAGACCTTGTGCCGGCGGCGGCGCTCGCCGGCCGGCGGCTTTCGGAAGCCGGGGAGACGCGCAAAGCCGCGCGCATCCTGGAAGCGGCGTGGAAGATCAATCCGCATCCCGACCTGGCCGAGGCCTATGAGAATTTGCGCTTCGGCGACACCGCGCGCGACCGCCTCGCGCGCATGCACAAGCTTGCCGACAAGGTGCCGGGGCAACGTGAGGGCGCGCTGGCGTTGGCGCGCGCCGCGCTCGATGCGCGCGAATTCGCCGCCGCGCGCGCGGCACTCGCGCCCTATCTCTCGGCGCCGACGCGGCGGGTCGCGACCTTAATGGCCGAGATCGAGGAAACCGAGCACGGCGACGAAGGCCGCGTGCGCGAATGGATGGGCCGCGCCATGCGCGCCTCCGGCGATCCGGTGTGGACGGCGGACGGCGTGGTGTCGGATCGCTGGCTGCCGGTGTCGCCCAATGGGCGGCTCGACGGCTACCAGTGGAAGCTGCCGCTGGCCGAGATTGGAGTCAGCCGGCCGGTGATTGAGGTTTCACCGCCGCCGCCGAAACCGGTCGAGGTCATCGCGCCTGCGCCGCCCGAAGCCAAGCCGGAGCCTGCGCTCGAACCGGCGCGGCAGCCGGAACCTGTCGCCGCCGAACCCGCACCCGCGCCGGCTGCGAGACCCGCCGCCAAGGTCAGGCCGGCCGAGCCGGTGATCCCGTTGGTGCCGCCGCCCGACGATCCGGGTCCGGATTCCCACCTTGATGGTGATCCGGTGCCCGAGCCGCCGCAGCCGAAAGACGCGTGGCAGCGCATCAAGGAACTGTTCCGCTGACGTCGAACGACAAAATGTCCTTGCTTGCCAATGCCGACTTCCGCCGATATCAGTCCGCCGTTAGCCGGCGTAGCTCAGCGGTAGAGCATCCGCTTCGTAAGCGGGGGGTCGGGGGTTCAAATCCCTCCGCCGGCACCACCATTCTCACAATCGAAAATTGGTCTGGAGCGTACCGAGAGGCACTCCCGTGCAATCGGGAGACGGTAAGAAACCATCTTGGGCAGCAGGTGGGGTATTAGCAAGGAGGCCGCGGTTACCTCGCGAAGAACAAACCTATCGGACTTCACGGGCCGTGTGATGTGCTTTCCACGACACCGTTGCGCCAACGGCCCGGTGTAACGCCATCAATGGCGTCCCGCCTACGGCACCGGGCAAAAGAAAGCCCGCGGCAAAGCGAAAGTAATTGCGGTGGCTCATCTCCGCTGTGGGTCACGTGTGGACGGCGCCGTGGCAAGAGCTTTTTTGACGTAATGCAGCATTGGTCGGGTGCGGTCACGTGTCCGGCCTATTGATGCGGCAGGTGTGGCCGCTGGCCCTAATGCTCTGCGCGGATCGGGTCCCAATCGTTAGCACGCACTTTTGAGGTGCGATGACCCAAACGGGTTCTCCCGATCCCCGGAACGACCGTATCTGCATTACGTCGTCATGCCCTCGCCAATTGGTGGCGCCGATCTGCCTGCTGGGGTCTGTTATGCCGCCATCAGCAGCGTCGGCTCTTTGTATCTCTCACCGCGGACCATGATGGCCCAGGCCATCCGCGCAATCTTGTTGGCGAGAGCGACTGCGGCCACCTTGGTCGGTCGGCGCTCCATCAACCGTCCGAGCCACAGCCGGTTCTTCGTTCCGTGTTTCTGCGCATAGCGGATGACGGCCATCGCGCCCACGACCAGCAACCAGCGCAAGTATCGATTGCCCTGCTTGGTGATGCTGCCGAGCCTGTCCTTGCCGCCGCTCGTATGCTGCTTCGGCACCAACCCAATCCAAGCAGCCAGACTGCGCCCCGATGAGAATGTCTTCCAGTCGCCGATCTCGGCAACCAGGGCGGTGGCGCCGATCGGGCCGATGCCTGGAATCTCCGCTAGTCGCCGGCTCGCTTCGCACCCGCGATGCAAAGCCAGGATGCTCTTGTCGATGGATCCGATCTCCGCACCGATAGCGCTGTACTGCCGTGCCAGCACATCGAGAATGCCGCGGACGGCTGGGGGAACTCGGTTATCCGCGCCATCCGTGATGATCTTGAGCAACTCTCCCGTTCCATTGCGGCCCTTGGCCGACACGATGCCGAGTTCGGCTAAATGCCCGCGTAGGGCGTTGCTCAACATCGTGCGCTGACGCACCAGCAATTGTCGGGTCCGGTGCAGCATCAAGGCAGTCTGCTGCTCCTTCGTTTTGATCGGGACAAACCGCATCGATGGCCGCGTCACCGCCTCGCAGATCGCTGCCGCATCGTTTGCATCGTTCTTGCTGCGCTTGAGATAGGCCTTCACATAGCTCGGCGGCATCAGCCTCACCGTGTGGCCAAACGCCTGCAGCTCGCGGCCCCAATGATGCGCTGACGGACAGGCTTCAATCCCAATCAAACATGCTGGCAGATTGGCGAAGAACTCCACCACCTTCGCGCGACTGATGCGCTTGCGGATCACCACCGCGCCAGCATCATCGACCCCATGCACCTGGAATACTGACTTCGCAATATCCAAACCGATCGTGCTAACCTCGCCCATGGACGGCTCCCCTCAATGTGGTTCGCTTCACGCAACCACCCTATGGCACTCTTGATGCCGCAGAGTGGGCGCCGTCCACAGCATCATTAGCGGACAAACCATCTCAGGCCAAAAGCCGCCTTTGTCCGCTTCGGGTCAAAAGAGGACATGGCAGCATGTCCGCAGTGAGTTCGCTCTCCCTCGGGAAGCAGACATTGCTGCGCCTAGGCTCGCGTCTAGCGGCACATAACTACAAATTATTTGCTGAACGTCCAAGCGGCAGACGGCAATTCCGCGCGCAATGCGATGCGGTAACTACGGCGGGCAACCACCACGTCAGTAAAGGCTGCGTTACGGTACCACAAGGGATTTCAGTCTGCGTGCTGTCTCAACGATCCAGCCACGGTAGAGCACGATCGGAGTGACGCCGGTTAACCCGCCGCAACCGGCGCTGTTGTTCGCCCCGGTCGACCAGCTCACCACGCCGATCAGCGACGAACCCTCAAACACTGGCGCGCCGGAATCGCCCGTGCAGGCGCCTAGTCCCGGCCGCGCGCCGCCGGTTGCCGGATCGACTAGGCGGATCTGAAGGTTTCCCGGATGGCCGGTGACGCTGAGCCTGGCGGCACGTAGCGTGCCGCCGCTTTTGCCGTTGCCGCGAATGGCGAGGCCGTAGCCGTAGACAATGAGTGTCTCGCCGACCTGTGGCGTGTGGTTGCTGTCGCCGAGTGTCGCCGGCACCACCGCAGCCGGTAGCGGCTGCGCCATCTTGAGCAGCGCGACGTCGGCGGTGGCGCGGTGAGCGAACAAGGTCTTGAGGTTGAATTGCGGATGGCGCACGACGGTCCGCACGTCAAGCAATTGCGGCTCGTGGGCCGCGTCGAACTCGACGATTTTGTAGGTTGTGTCCGCCTCGATGCAATGGCCGGCGGTCAGCACCAGATCGTGCGCAATCGCGGCACCGGTGCAGAACGTGCCGTGCGAACCGACGATCATCACGGCATGGCGCGACGTCTTGGCAGCCGGGGCATTTCCGGTGATTGCGTCGGCAGGCGGAATCGATAACAAAATGCAGGCCAGGGCGAAGGCGAGACGCATAGCTTAGATCAGCCTTGGGCTTGGGTTTTGTCAATGATGGTGAAACTTCGCCTTCATGGTTGTGGTCCGAAAATCCCACTGGCGAGAGGCATGACACTAGCGCGTGTCATGCTCTTGTATGTTAGTTTGGCCACAAGCACCGCCTTTGCGGACGCGGGGGGATGACTATGAGCAGAACCATGAAACGTATCGTCTTGCCGACTGCGTTCTGGCTTGCTTTGTTTGTAACAGGAGATGGTGCGCACACGGCCTTGGGCGAAGGCCTGACCGGGCAGATTCGCGTGGCGTTTTACGAAGCATCAACGCGTACTTGTCTCAAGGGTCAAATCGACGCCCCGGCCAACAAGGGAGTTCCTGTTTTGGCGCTGTTCGACTATTGCAAATGCTACTCAAATGGAATGGCCGACAAGTTGTCCGACGATGAGGTCAGGTCGCTTGAAGCGACCGGCAGCGAGAAAAAATATGCCGAGGCGCTGCATGACCGCGCAGTGGTTGTCATCAAGCAATGCCAGGAGGCCACCCGCAAGAGCCTCTTGAAGTCGAACTAAAATCCACCGTCGGGCATAACTTATGATGCCGCGTTAGCGCGTGCGCAGTTTGGAAAATAGAGGCGCAGGGTCAGGAGAGTAGGCAATTCGGCTTGGTTTCTTGGCGCCGTCATCGCCCGCCAAACTCTTCCGCGGAGTGCACCAAATGGACGTTTTCGAAGCCGTCGCCTCGCGTTATTCCTGCCGCGCTTTCCTGCCGACGCCAATCCCTGAAAAAATCGTGCGCGACATTGTCGAGCGCGCCGCCCGCGCGCCCTCGGCCGGCAATATGCAGCCGTGGCGGATTTACGTCATCGCCGGCCAGCGCGTTGAGGAATTGAAGGCGCTCTTGGCGCCGCGCATGGCGAGCGAATTGCCGAAAGGCGAGGGCACCGACTACACCATATATCCCGAGCCGCTGACCGAACCCTACCGCACGCGGCGCTTCAAGGTCGGCGAGCTGCTCTATCAGTCAATTCAGATTCCGCGCGAAGACAAGCCGGCACGCTATAAGCAATACGCGCGCAATTACCAATTTTTCGGTGCGCCGGTGGCGCTGTTCTTCGCCCGCGAAAAGGCGCACGGGCCGGCGCAATGGGCCGACATCGGCGGCTATCTGCAGACCGTCTGTCTGCTGGCGCGCGGCCACGGCCTGCACACCTGCCCGCAACAGGCCTGGGTGTCGTTTAACCGCACCGTGCGCTCCTTCCTCGATCTTCCTCCCCATCTGATGGTCTACTCGGGCATGGCGCTGGGTTTTGCGGATGGGGATGCCGCCATTAATTCGTGGCGTTCTCCGCGCGAGCCGGTGGATTCTTTCGCCACATTTTTGGGATTTGAATAAGAGCACTCAGGCGACCGCAATATTCCGTTTGCAGCCAGGTGAAGCTACGGGCGGCGATAGGGTGGTTGTCAGAAAACGGTTGGGGCCGAAAAACTGCGGGCGCGCCGCGCAATATGTCCGAATGTCCACGGATCATCAAAGATACTCAATCGAAAATCAGGCCGATGTAATTGCCGCCTACGTGGCGGTTCACGATCTGACAATTGTTCAAACTTATACAGATGCTGGGAGGAGCGGACATCGATTAGAAGACCGCGATGCACTTCAGCAGTTGCTTGACGACATCCAAAGCGGGCTTGCCGATTTCGAAACTGTACTTGTGTATGAGGTGAGTCGATGGGGACGCTTTCAAAACGCTGACGAGGCAGCGCACTACGAGTATATCTGCAAGCGAGCTGGCGTGAACGTTCAATATTGTGCCGAGCAATTTGAAAATAACGATAGTTTGATTACGACGCTTCTAAAAGGAATGAAAAGAGCCATGGCGGCTGAATTTAGCCGCGAGTTTTGGGCTTTCGCCGTGGAGGGACCCCGGGGTACGGATTGCGGCGCATGATGATCGACGAGCACGGCAGGCCGAAAGGTCTCTTGGCGTTCAGGCAAGAGAAAAATCTACAAACTGATCGGGTTATCCTGGCGCCAGGGCCGGCTAACGAAGTCGAAATAGTACGAAATATTTTTCATCTGTTTGTGCATGACCATGTTTCGCCGACCAACACCGTTCGTCGGCTGAACAAGCAAGGCATAGTGAATGCTTGGGGCAACACGTGGGCGCCAAACAATATGTTCAAATTACCCAGAAACGAAAGTTATATTGGCGACCTCGTCTACAATCGTACAACAGCAAAGCTCCTCAGCAAACGGAGGCCCAACCCGAGGAGCATGTGGATTCACAAGAGTGGGGCCTTTGAACCTATTGTTGATCGAGAACTGTTCGAAGCCGCACAGCGATTGCTAAACAATTCTTGGACTTTTACCAATGGTGAGCTCCTCGACTACATGACGGTCATGCTTTGCGTGAACAAAAAGCTTACATCTAGGATCATCAAGGCCAGGAAATACGGTCCGTCGATTAATGCTTACTATTTTCGCTTCGGTAAACTCTCGAATGCCTATCGTGCAATCGGGTATGTGCACGATTTGAAAAGACCGTTTGATCCTCAATTCAGACCCAAACCACGCGCTCGAAAATATGCGCCGAAGGCGTGGACGCACTCGCAATTTCGATATCGGCCGTAAGTTGAACAGGCATCCAGAACTAAGTGATGCGGTTCATAACATTAGATTATAGTATCTGCTTTCGGCCGGAACCAGACATCGCGATTGTGCTTGGCAATGTTAGCCAATGACCCACAGCGGATTCTAGATGCATCTACTCGATTAGATTGTCCGCCCTCAATAGTTGGTCGGTAGTGTTTTCGTAGTGTTGGAGGCCGCCTCAATTGGCGGCCTTTTTTATTTCCACCACGCCAACCCGACGCGACGTACGCCACGAACAAAGCAACGTGCCAAATTGCAGGACTAAACTTCCAACTCACTACAATTTCAAGATAACTGTACCTTCCGAGACGCTCGGTGCGGCGGCGCCGGTATTGCCGGCATTCTTAGCAACCCAATCTCGTGCTACCTTAATGCTCTCATCGGTACTGGCCTTGTCCTGGCACACGGAAACCGAAAATAGGCGACATCGGAATCTCCTGAAGCGTAGGCTTACCGTGTTGCCAACTTATTCCAGGTGTTGCGCACGCTTAAGGACCATCCACGCCAGTTCCCGCTGACAACATCCCAGTTCACCATCGGTCGCTGCTCAACGCTGGCCTGCGCTATCGGTTCGGAAGGATGGGTTGTCGATGCGTCATAAACATAAGCAAATCCAACTGTCAGAAAAACTCCAAGAATAACACCGAGTAATAGGCGCATGAACTCATTCCTCCTATTGTTTTATTTTGTAAGCCATAGGAGTGAACCCGCGAAGGTCGTTGCGGTTCCCAAAGTAGACATTCACCGCCACAGTTGGAATGTCCGTTTTACGCGCTTCTCGATGTCTTTGGCGCGCTTTCGGTATAGGGAACTTACGACACCGAACTGAGTTGGTGAAGCAACCGCTCTTGGGCCCACCCATCCCCCAGATGTCCCCGGCCTGAGAAGCGCTTAAAGGCCGCGCCGGAGTAATGGCGCGGCCTTTTTTGTTCAGCCCTTCCGCCCTCGATTACGGTCAGCGATGGCTTTTTGTCACGGCCGGCCCAAATCTGGCGGCCCTAGCGCAAAAGCCGCGTCAATCAATTCGCCAACCCGGGCTTCGAATAACGCTGAAGTTTTGGGCGGATCAGTCAGTTTGAGACGCCCTGACTGAATGCCTTTGTGAAGCTCGTCTTGAGGGGCTCAGCACTCGCGAGTGTTACCTTTTGGGCCAATGCAGCGAGTTCCTTTGTCTGCTCGGTCAGCGTCTCGATCTGCTTGCGTGAATGTTCGGTCGACAATTCGATGAAATCTGAAGGGGACTTCACGCCAAAAAGTTTTTGAGCGAAGGTGACGGCGATCGCGGTATTGGCATTAGCGAATTCGATGACCTTGGCGTTGTATTCTTGCGCACCTTTAACGGCCGTCGAATAGCTGTTCTTGATCAGAGCAGTGACTTCTACCGTGGCAGCATTCATCTTGTCGAAAGCTTCCGTAACTTGCGCGGAGCGGGTTTCGGCCGTCGCGCGAAACGCTTGCGTAGCATCCAACTTGGGGGAGTTTGCGGGCTTCGCAGTCGTGGCTCTGATTGTAGATTCTGACATGGCACTTATCCTTAGGGCGTTTCCTGCTGAGGACTCCCGGACGCGACGCCCTGGGCGCTGGTCGGATGTCTCTTAAGATCACAGCCGGCGGAGCCGCTTTCGGAGCACCAATGCGACCGCTTGAACCCGTTACATAGTAAATAAATGTTGCAGGGCAATATGGCCGAGGCAAGTGGATACAATTCGTGATGTCGGCGCGCCCTAGGAGAGGCGAATAATCTCGAGCAACCCAATGATGTCCGCTCCGGGTCAAAAGCGGACATGACCGCAAGTACATGCGATGCCCGCTTAACCATCTGCGCACAGGTCCAGACTGTATATACACAGTCACCCTCAGGTCGGACGCTCGAAAGGGGTCACCACTAAATCCGAATACGACTTCAATTTGAACCAACCGCTGCTCAACGCGTTTCCCAAACAGTGTTGTCCCAATCAGAATTAAGGTCGAAAATGATTCCGCTTGATGGAATTCGGAACGATATCCAGCGCTATACGTCCATTCTTGAACAATACAAATCCGATAAGGCAAAAACCGGCGAAGTCGACAATCTGGGTGTACTTGGCGACACCACCGACGAAAGCGCTCGTCACCTCGGAAATGTCATTCGAGAGCTTAGCGCGCTACTACGGGACACTTAGGTGTAGCGCGGACGCAATTGGCAGCCGTCATGTCCGCTTTGGGTGGTGGTCTCAATTGATCGACGCAACACTTTATCTTTGAGGGAAAAGATGGGGTGTAGCGATGGATCGGGGTTTTCGGCGCGGGTTCACTGCGGCAGAGAAGAGTGAGTTGTGGGATCGCTGGCAGCGGGGAGAGTTGCTCAAGGCGATTGGCCGGGCGTTTGCCAAGCCATCATCGTCTATTTATTACCAAGTGGCTCCGCACGGTGGGATTTGCCCTCCACCCCGGCGTCGCTCACGATTAGCGCTGACGCTCGCCGAACGCGAGGAAATATCCAGAGGCATTGCGGCGCATCAATCGGCACGATCGATGGCACGATTGCTGGGCCGCTCGGCCTCGACGGTGAGCCGCGAGCTCAGCCGCAATGGCGGCTATGATGGATACCGGGCTGCATTGGCTGATGAGACAGCCTGGGCCCGAGCTCGTCGCCCGAAGCGGTGTAAGCTGGCGAACAGTGCGCGGCTACGACAGGCAGTGGCGAGCAAGCTGAGATTGAACTGGTCGCCCGAGCAGGTCGCCGGCTGGCTGAAGAGAGCCCACCCTGGCGATGAGAGTTATCACGTGTCCCACGAGACGATCTATCGCAGTCTGTTTGTTCAAGCCCGCGGGGTGCTTAAGAAGGAGCTGCTCGGCTATCTTCGATCGAGGCGGACCATCCGCCGATCGAAACAGGCGGGCCTCCATGGCGATGGACGGGGGCAGATCAGGGACATCGTCTCAATCCGTCAGCGACCGGCAGCGGTTGAAGATCGGGCGGTCCCTGGTCATTGGGAAGGCGATCTGTTGTCGGGGTCGAAGAACAGTTACATCGCGACCTTGGTCGAACGTCATACCCGTTACGTGATGCTGGCGAAGGTGGCCAACAAGGACACCCAGACGGTCATCTCTGCGCTCATCAAGCAAGCCAAGAAGCTACCGAGGGAGCTGTATAAATCCCTGACCTGGGACCGGGGCAAGGAACTGACGGATCATCGCCGATTTACGTTAGCGACCGACATCGAGGTTTACTTCTGCGATCCGCAGAGTCCCTGGCAGCGCGGTTCAAATGAGAACACCAACGGTCTACTGCGGCAGTACTTTCCGAAGGGCACAGACCTGTCGGTACACTCGCAAGCTCACCTGAACAAAGTAGCGCGACAGCTCAACGAACGGCCGCGCGAGACCTTGCAATTTGAAACCCCAGCGGAGAGATTTAATGCCTGTGTTGCATCGACCGGTTGAGCTGGCCGTCAAAAGCAGACAAACAGTCCATAGGTCAAAATCCGACTTTGTCTGCTTTGGTCCAATAGCGGACAAACGGGCGCGCGCTCTAAATGTCCGCTAAGTGCCAGAAAGCGAAATTTTATCGGGGCGGCGATTTTATTTCCCCTGCTGCCGCGCCTCCTTTCAAAGATGAATGACTTACCGTAGTCGGCAACGCGCCATACCGTAGTTTCCCGGTTCTTAGCAGTCCTTGTTTGCCGCATGCTCTCGCGGTCAACACAAAGGATCTGCGATGCCGCAAACGATTCCGTTCGAAGATTTTCATGCGAACCAGCCAAGCGCGCTTGCGCATCGGGCAGCGCAGCCGCTGCGGATTGTCGGTGCGGCACTCGCCCGTGCTCCACTAGCATTTATCCGCTTCTGGAACATCCCCCTTCTGGGCGAGGATGAAATGGGCAGGCGCCAGGAGATGTGGTCATCACGTCATTGGGGGAGCCGGTCATGAACCATGTGGCAGCAAAAATGCGAGCCGCCGGTTCAGCGCGGTTACAGAGCGACCTGTGGAGCGCCCGTGCGCGCGACTATGCCGATGTCCAGGAGCCGACATTCCTTCCGCTCTATGAAAGCGTGCGGGCGCACCCCGAGCTCGCCCGCGTGACATCATTGCTTGACGTAGGTTGCGGGCCGGGGTTAGCGGCGCAGACGTTCGGCAAAACGATCCGCACGATTGCCGGTGTCGACGCTACCGAAGCCTTCATCAAGATTGCCCGGGCGCGCTTACCGGGCGGCGATTTCCGCGTTGCCGAAATGGAAACCCTACCTCATGCCGACGAGTCCTTCGACGTGGTCACCGGCTTCAATGCCTTCCAATATGCCGCATCGCCGGTCAATGCGCTGCGTGAAGCCCGGCGCGTCGCCGCGCCGGGCGGCGTTATTGTAGCCGCGGTCTGGGGGCTGCCGGAAACGTGCGACGCTGCCGAACACCTCAAGGCCCTCGGCGCCTTGTTGCCGCCACCGCCACCCGGCGCGCCGGGCCCGTTCGCGCTGTCCGACGAAGCAAAGCTCAAAGCGCTCGCGGTCGATGCGGGGCTCACGCCGATTGCGGTAGCCGACGTGGACTGTCCTTGGGCTTATCCCGATCTCGATACCGCGCTGCGCGGCATGCTTTCGGCCGGCCCGGTCGAGCGCGCGATCCGCGCGTCAAGTTATGAGCAGGCGCGTGACGCTGTGGCCGAGTTGCTGTCGCCCTATCGCAACGCATCAGGCAGGTTCCGGTTAAACAACACGTTCCGTTATCTAATCGCTCGCGCATAGCCAGGTACTCACCGCGGCCATATACTCTGACCCGATCTCCGAGCCTTCGCTGTGGGGGCAGATGACCAGGGGCCGAAAAGACGACGCAGCCGGTCTGGTGGGCCGGTTGCAGGAAAGTCAGGCGCTGAGCAAACTTGCACGCGCCACCGGCGCCGGCCGCGGCGCCATCATCCTGGTGTCGGGAGAGGCCGGCGTTGGCAAGACCGCGCTGATTGATGAAGTACTTGAAAAATCCGCTTTGACAAGCGTGCGGGCCGCACCAGTCCTTTCGGCAACACACCGCTTGCGCCGGTGACAGCGCTTCTACAATCCCTCAGTCGTCATGTGCCAAGCCGTAAGAAGGCCGAGCGGCTCGCTAAGTCGCTGCTCGCCCACAGCGAAACGGATGCAAAGGCCAACCGCGACGGATTGTTTCGCGAGGTCTGTGATAGGTTCGCCGAAGCCGCACAAGCGCGACCGCTGGCGCTAATTCTCGACGACATGCATTGGGCCGATCAGGCAACGCTTGAATTGCTGCCGCAACTTGCGCGCACCGCACGCAATATACCGATGCTCATCATCGTCGCTTACCGCAGCGATGGGATCCCGCACGGGCACCCGCTGCGGGGAATGCGCGAGACGCTGCGCCGCGCCCGCGTCCTGCAAGAGATTGCGCTCGAGCCGCTCGAGCAAGGCAAAGGCATGCTCCTTGTCGAGAGGCTCGCCGGCACAACGCCGTCTCCTGAACTTGTTTCGGCCATTCTTGAGCGAAGCGGTGGCGTTCCGCTGTTCATCGAAGCGCTGGTCGGGGTGCTCAAGCAGCGCGACGGCGTTGCCGATGGCGTGTTGCCCGGGGCGTTGCCTCTTCCCGAGACGGTGCGAGAAGCGATGCTCGCCCGCGTCGATCTACTTTCTCCTGCCGGCCGTCGTGCCGCCGAAGCGGCCGCCGCCGGCGGCTCCGACCTCGCGCTAGACCTACTGGAGGAGGTCAATGGTAGCGATGATGGCATCGGCGAGTTGCTCAACTCCGGTCTGCTCATCGAGCGCGAACCTGGCGAGGCTGTTTTCCGTACGCCGCTGGCGCGCGAAGCGATCTACACTGCGACGCCTTGGACTTGGCGCCGCACTTTACATCGCCGCTTTGCGCATGCGCTTGAACGTCGCGGCCTAGACGCAAGCCAGCTTGCCGAACATTGGCAGAAGGGCGGTGAGCCAGAGCGAGCCCGCCGCGCCTTGCGTGAAGGCGCTACACGCGCACGTCGCCTGCATGCTCAAGGTGATGCGGTTCAACTGCTCCGTCGCGCGCTCGACCTATGGCCGGCGGGACAGGAAGAGGCCGACCGCCTTGCCGTTCTTGACCAGCTCGGCGATTGCGCCCAGCTTACCGGCCAGTTCACTGAGGCGCTGCGCGCCTGGCGTGAAGTTGCCGAATCCGCAGTTGGCCCTGAAAACCAAACGAAAATTGCGCGCGCACTACGCAAGATCGCAAACCTCTACGAATTGAACTGCGAATGGACGCGCGCTCTCGACGCACGCCAGGACGCCATCACAGCCTTTGCCGCCGCCGATGAACACGCCGAAGCCGCAGCTGAGGGAGTCACGGCTGCCATCCGCTTGCGAATGTCCTCCCGCTATGCCGCGGCGCTAGAAGTCCTCGCCCGCGCAGAATCGCACGCAATGGTGGCGGATAAGGAGGAGCTTAAGGTTCGCATCATCGGCCTGAAGGGCAACCTGGAGGCGCGGCTCGGGCGCGTCGACGAGGGCATCGCTGCCATCCGCGCCGCTCTGGAGACCGCGCTGAACCTCGACAATGCCGCGCTCGCCGGTGAAATCTACCAGCGGCTTGCCGATTCCATCGAGCGCTCAAGCCGCCACCGGGCCGCCGCTTCGGTCGGTTTCGAGGGGATCGCCTATTGCGACAGTCACGGCATCACGGGTGCAGCGGTCGCCTGCCTGACCTGTCTCGGTTGGATCCTCGTGCGCAGCGGCGAGTGGAAAGAGGCGCTTGCGGCTTCACAGCGGATTCTCGAATCGCCCGCGAGCGTGCCGCCGGCGCGCGCCGGAGCAATGGTGTTCATCGGCCTCGTTCATGTGCTGCGGGGCGAATTACGCAAGGGCGAAGGTCTGCTGCTGGAAGCGGAGGCGATTGCCCGCCGAGTCGATCATGCCCTCTGCGAAATCCACGCGCGCTGGGGGCTTGCCATGCACGATGCGCTGGCCGGCGATGTCGGTTCGGCGATTGAGCGCTCGCGCGTACTGCTTGCACGTTGCCGCACTATCGACGAGTGCCACGCGCTCATCCCGGTGTTCCGTTGGGCATCGACTTGTTTTGCGCAAGCCGGCGAGCGCGAAAGTTTGCAAGCCTGCGCAGAATTGCTCAGCGACATGTCGGCTACCTTTGGCAACGCCGAACCGCTCTCGGCGTTGGCGCATTCACTCGGCGAAATGGCGTGGATCGACGGCGATATGTCGCGCGCGGCCGAACAGTTTGAGCGGGCAATCCAGTTGATCGAAGATTGGGATTTGCCGCGGGAACGCGTGGAAAGTCAGCTCCGCGCGGCGGCGGCCTGCTCCGCTGCGGGCCGACAAGACGCTGCCGCCGCGTTTGCCCGCGAAGCAAGTCGAGGCGCTAAGCGACTCGGCGCGCGGCCGCTGGCGCGCGCAGCACATCTTCAACTGCGACAACTGGGCGCGCCTTTCAGCGGTGCGCACGGCAAGCAAGGTTCACGGCTAAGCATCATGGGTGGCCTTACGCAACGGCAATTAGAAGTTCTTGCTGGCATTTCAAAAGGGCTTACCGATAAGGAGATCGCTCGAAGCCTGCGGCTGAGCCCGCGAACGGTCGAGATGCATGTGGCGCGAACACTGGCTGCACTCGATTGCCGCACGCGTGCGCAGGCCGTGCGGAAGGCGGTGGAGAACGGCGTACTACCCAAATGAACGAAGAACGGGGCAATGTTGAAAGCACGCCTTATGCAACGCTTAAAAGCTTGCACTTTGTGATCCCAATGTCTGCTATGGGTCACGTGTGGACGGCGCCGTGGCAAGAGCTTTTTTGACGTAATGCAGCATTGGTCGGGTGCGGTCACGTGTCCGGCCTTTTGATGCGGCAGGTGTGGCCGCTGGCCCTAATGCTCTGCGCGGATCGGGTCCCAATCGTTAGCACGCACTTGAAGGTGCGATGACCCAAACGGGTTCTCCCGATCCCTGGATCGACCGTATCTGCATTACGTCGTCTTGCCCTCGCCAATTGGTGCTGCTGGGCTGTTATGCCGCCATCAGCAGCGTCGGCTCTTTGTATCTCTCACCGCGGACCATGATGGCCCAGGCCATCCGCGCAATCTTGTTGGCGAGAGCGACTGCGGCCACCTTGGTCGGTCGGCGCTCCATCAACCGTCCGAGCCACAGCCGGTTCTTCGTTCCGTGTTTCTGCGCATAGCGGATGACGGCCATCGCGCCCACGACCAGCAACCAGCGCAAGTATCGATTGCCCTGCTTGGTGATGCTGCCGAGCCTGTCCTTGCCGCCGCTCGTATGCTGCTTCGGCACCAACCCAATCCAAGCAGCCAGACTGCGCCCCGATGAGAATGTCTTCCAGTCGCCGATCTCGGCAACCAGGGCGGTGGCGCCGATCGGGCCGATGCCTGGAATCTCCGCTAGTCGCCGGCTCGCTTCGCACCCGCGATGCAAAGCCAGGATGCTCTTGTCGATGGATCCGATCTCCGCACCGATAGCGCTGTACTGCCGTGCCAGCACATCGAGAATGCCGCGGACGGCTGGGGGAACTCGGTTATCCGCGCCATCCGTGATGATCTTGAGCAACTCTCCCGTTCCATTGCGGCCCTTGGCCGACACGATGCCGAGTTCGGCTAAATGCCCGCGTAGGGCGTTGCTCAACATCGTGCGCTGACGCACCAGCAATTGTCGGGTCCGGTGCAGCATCAAGGCAGTCTGCTGCTCCTTCGTTTTGATCGGGACAAACCGCATCGATGGCCGCGTCACCGCCTCGCAGATCGCAGCCGCATCGTTTGCATCGTTCTTGCTGCGCTTGAGATAGGCCTTCACATAGCTCGGCGGCATCAGCCTCACCGTGTGGCCAAACGCCTGCAGCTCGCGGCCCCAATGATGCGCTGACGGACAGGCTTCAATCCCAATCAAACATGCTGGCAGATTAGCGAAGAACTCCACCACCTTCGCGCGACTGATGCGCTTGCGGATCACCACCGCGCCAGCATCATCGACCCCATGCACCTGGAATACTGACTTCGCAATATCCAAACCGATCGTGCTAACCTCGCCCATGGACGGCTCCCCTCAATGTGGTTCGCTTCACGCAACCACCCTATGGCACTCTTGATGCCGCAGCGTGGGCGCCGTCCACAGCATCATTAGTGGACAAATGATCCCCGGCCAAAAGCCGCCTTTGTCCGCTTTGGTTCAAAAGCGAACATCGACAAGCCACCCGAGTCAAACATCCTGCGGGCTTGCAACCTCCGCCGACGAATGCGCCTTGATCTCGCGCGTTGGCGCACGGCCGCGAATGTCGCGTCCGGTCGGCTGCCAGGCGCAGATCTGACTCTCGTCCACCCAGATGGTTTTGAATTCGGCCGGCGCGAAAAATTCAACGAACGCCAGCTCCTCGTCCGGCGCGGCTTCGAGATAATGCCGCTCGAGATCGGGATAATAGATCACGTCGCCCTGGCGCACCGGGAACGGCCGCTCGTTCGCGTAAACGGTACCGCGCCCGCGCAGCACATACATGAAATGCTCGGCGCCGACGTGGTGATGATTGGCAGCCGCGGTGCCGGGCGGATAGATGATCATCTCGCCTTTCACCGCCTTGGTGCCAAAAAGCTTTGGCGTCACCAGATAGATGCGCTTGCGCGCGTCGTGTTCGGAATTGAGCACCGGCTCGCGCGTCCAATCCATCACGCGGAACGCCGGCGGGTTGAAGGCAAATTCCGGATCGAGGCTGCCTGCATCGGGAATTTCACCGTAGAGCAGCGCGGCGCCGCGGGCCGACGACAAGCTCGTCGCAAATGCCGGCGGTAGAAACACGACATGCGCTTCGGTGATCGTCAGGCGGCTGCCGCCGTGACCGAGCACGGCTTCGCCTTCCAGGACTTGCAACCAGGCCAGACTTTGTGCCGTCACGGTCAGCTTGGTCTCGCCGCCGCGGGCCAGCGCCAGCCGGTCGAGTAGAATCTTCGTTCCTGGGACGCGCGCCGCGCTGAGCAACGGCTGGCGGGCGGCGCCTTCGGCCGGCACGGCGTTAACGGCGCTTTCGTTGAATATGATCGCCACGGCCCAGCCCTCCACGCCGGAACTCTGACCGGCCGATCGCCGGAGTTCCATTTGAGGTTGATTTTAACGGTTTGGCCAGCCGTTTGCTCACCAAAAAATCGCATCCGCCCGGGAGACCGCAGGAACCAACCCCGCCGTGGCGCGTTGCACCCGCCAGACATCCCGCGCGCCTGTCGCGCTGAGTGAGGAGGGCAACGCCATGTGGATCTCGCTATTCACCATCGTTACGGCCCTTGCTTTGGGTTTTGCCTTGGCCGCCGTCGTTGTCGAGGCTCAAGAGGAGGCCCGTCCGTAATTCCAGGTTTTCGGTAGCGACCCCTTGGGCGGTCCGGTGGGCCGCCCATTTTTATTTGGCTTCTTTCACGCGCCCGGGCGCGGGAACTTTGCCATAATCGCCGCCGATGCCGCCGCTTTTGTTCTCGAGGCGCTTTGCGCCGCTGTTCTGCTGCCAGTTTTTTGCGGCATTCAACGACAATTTTCTCAAAACCGCGCTGGTCTTCTTGATTTTGTTCCACGCCGGCAGCGCCGACGCTGCCGCGCTGGTGACGAGCGCAAGCGCGGTGTTCATAGCGCCTTATTTCTTCTTGTCGGCGCTCGGTGGTGAGCTCGCCGACCGCTACGACAAGGCGCGGGTGGCGCAAAGAGTAAAATTCGTCGAGATCTTCGTCGCCGCTATCGCCGTACTCGGTTATGCGCGCGGTTCGGTCGCGCTTCTGTTCGTCGCGCTTGGCGGCTTCGGCGTGCTCGCCGCGCTGTTTGGGCCGATCAAATACGGCATCCTGCCCGACCATCTGCGGCGCGAGCAGTTGCCGGCCGGCAATGCGCTGATCGAGGGCGCGACCTTTATCGCCATTCTCACCGGCACCATTGTCGGCGGACTCGCTTCGCGTGGCGGCGATATTGCAGCGTTCGCGCCGCTGCTCATTGGCTTCGCCGTCGCCTGCTGGGCTGCGGCGCTGTTCATCCCGCCGACCGGACAGGGCGCGCCGCATTTGCGCATTTCGCTCAACATTGTCGCCTCGACCGCAACGCTGATCGGGCATTTGCGTAGCGATGCGCGGCTGTGGTGGGGCGCGCTGGTGACGAGCTGGTTCTGGCTCGTCGGCATCGTGGTGCTGTCGCTATTGCCGCCGCTGATCAAGGGACTGATCGGCGGCGATGAGGCGACGGTGACGGTTTATCTCGCGCTGTTCTCGGTCGCAGTCGGCACCGGCTCCGGCCTCGCCGCGGTGATCGCGCGCGGGCGCATCGTGCTGACCATCACACTCGTTGGCGCCGTGCTGCTTGCCGTATTCGCGCTCGATCTCGGCATTGCCACTTTGGGCGCGTCGCCGCCGTCGTTGCCGCAAGCGCCGGGCGCGGTGTTTTCATCGGTGCTCGGGATTCACACGGCCATCGATCTTATCGGATTGGCGATTGCCGGCGGGCTGTTCATCGTACCGACCTTCGCTGCCGTGCAGGCCTGGTCGGACGTCGCTTATCGCGCGCGCACCATCGCCGCGGTCAATGTGCTCAACGCTGCCTTCATGACCGGCGCTACGGTGCTGGTGGCGATCCTGCAGAAATTCGGCGTGACGCTGCCGGTGCTGTTCCTGGGGCTCGGCGCAACGACGTTTTTAGTGGCGCTGGCGATTTGGCGGACGATGCCGAAGCACTAGAGCACGATTGTTTATGCTTGAAGCGGCTACCGCGAGCACAGCGCGCTCCCTCTCCCCGTTGGGGAGAGGGTTGGGGTGAGGGGGATCGTGATTCTCGATAGTTTGTAACCCCTCACCCGGCGCACTTCGTGCGCCGACCTCTCCCTATGGGAGAGGTGAAACGGAGTTTGCCGAACATCCGCAATTTATTCCGAGACTATCGTGCTCTAGGTGACAGCCGCGGGGCCGTCACATGAAGCCCGGATTACGCGGCAGATATTGCGTCCAATCGCCAAAGTCGCGCGATGACATCAGCAGCATCGGCAGCGTGATGCGCATCCTGTGCTCCACGGCGATACTGAGAGCGGTGTCGCTGGCGCCGGGCAGGAACGCCGACACCTGCGCGGAGCCGCTCTCGGCGGCGAGATTTAGCGCGGTCCTGAATGCGGCAGCCATGGCGTCGGGCTCAACGACCGCCAACGGTCCGATATGACCGTCGGCAATGTAGGCGTAGCCGACGCAGCCGTTTCCATCGTAAAGCATGACGCCTTTTGTCGTCTTGTCCTTGAGCAGGTAGGCGTGATGCTTCTCGCGTGACACGCCCAAGGCGCGAACGTCGATCTGCGCCAGGCTGGTCAAGTTCGAAGCCGTGCCGAAGATAGAGTCCTTGCGATACCGTGTTGAAGGTGAAGGTGATCAGGGCCTTAGTGGAAGCGCCCTTTTTCTGCGCCGGTTCCCATGTTCGCTTGATAAGTTCATTGCCGATGCCGCCGCCCTGTTGCGTAGGGGACACGAACAACTGCGCGAGAAATCACAAGTCGCCGCAGACCCAGCTCCAGGCGAAGCCAACCATCTCGCCTGCGTCCTCGGCCACCCGCAATCCATCGGGGTCATCTTGCAAGGAAAACAATTGAAATTGGGGAGGCCGCGGCGACGCGATCTTGCCAAAGCCATGACGTTGCGTGAGGTCGTTGATGCTGCCAACGACAAGCGCGTCGGCGCGCACAAAGTCTTCCCCGCGCGCGGGCCGGTAGTGGATGGGCATTGAAATAAATCCGCTCTAGCGTTTCATCCGCGCCTTCAACACGCGGTCCACCATCTCCCCGGCGACGCCGAGGTAGTTGGCGGGATCGGTGAGCTTCTCGAGTGTCTTGCGGTCCGCGTGCTTGCTGATCTCTTTATCCTCGGCGAGTAGATCGAGCAGCGGCCGCCCGGTCTTCACCACCTCGCGGCAGACGTCGTAGACGACGTCATGCGCGCGGTTGCGGCCCATCGCGGCGCCGAGCCCCATCATCACCGCTTCCGACATGATCAGGCCGTTGGTGATGTCGAGGTTCTCGCGCATCTTCTTTTCGTTCACTTGCAGCCCGTCGACGACGAAGCGAGTCTGCGACAGCGCTCCCGCCGACAGCATGAAAATCTCCGGCAACGCGATCCATTCGATCTCCCACGGGCCGGTCGAGCGCTCGTGGTCCTCGACCTGCGCTTCCAACAGCGCGGCGACCAGTTGCTTGACCATCGCGGTCTGCGCGGTGATGTAAACGCTGGAAATCGGGTTGCGCTTCTGCGGCATGGTCGAGGAGGAGCCGCGGCCTTGGTGGAACGGCTCCTGCACTTCCTCGACTTCGGTCTGCATCAGCAGCTTGATGTCGAAGGCGATCTTGCCGCAGGTGCCGGTGACCAGGCCGAGGAAGCAGCCGACCTCGGCGATGCGGTCGCGCACGGTGTGCCATGAGATGTCAGGCTGGCCGAGCTTGAGTTCCTTCATCAGCTCTTTCTGGACTTTCAATCCGTCCTTGCCGAGCGACGACAGCGTGCCGGCGGCGCCGCCGAATTCGCCCACCAGCACGCGCGGACGCATTTCTTTGAGACGCTGCTTGTGGCGCTCGAAGGCGCCGAGCAAGGTCGCCATCTTGTAGCCGAAGGTGATCGGCACCGCCTGTTGCAGGTTGCTGCGCCCGGCCATCGGCGTGTCGCGGTACTTCTTGGCGAGCTTGGCGAGCGAATCCGAAATCGCCGCGATGTCTTTTTCCAGGAGATCGAGCGCCTCCTGGATTTGCAGCACGGTGGCGGTGTCGGTGATGTCTTGCGTGGTGGCGCCCCAGTGACACCATTCGCCGAGGCCGTTCTTGCACAGCTTCACCAACTGCTGCACCACCGGCAGCACCGGATAGCCGATGCGCTCGGTCGCCTCTTTCAGCTTCGCCATGTCGATCTTGCCGGCGTCGCAGTGGCGCACGATCTCGGCGGCGGCGTTCTTCGGGATGATGCCGAGCTTGCCTTGCGCCCGCGCCAGCGCCGCCTCGAAGTCGAGATATTTCTGCACCCGGTTCTCGTCGGAGAACACCGCCCGCATCGCCGGCGTGGTGAAGATGTCGCGGAACACCACGGAATCGAGGATGGTCGAGGGCATTTGCAGGATTCTCTCTTGATGGCGCGCGGTGCACGTCAGCGTTGCGGGTGGCTCGATCTAGCACAAATGCGACGTAATCGCGCGCCTGTTGTCACTGGCGTTTGGCACGCGTGTTGCACCATAATCCGCTGCGCCGGACAAACCGGTATTCCAGGAGAATGTCATGTCGATATCCATTGATCGGCGTCACCTGCTTGGTGGCAGCGCAGCAGTTGGCCTGGCCGGCCTGCTTCCGCAAAAGTTGTGCGCACAGACGAAGAGGACGAAGCTTCGTATTGGTTTGGTCCGTCTGATTTCCTCCGGCCCGATGTTCATCGCCGATGCGAGGAAGTATTTCGACAAGGTCGGCCTCGACGTCGAGCTCAAATATTTCGCCGACGGCGCATTGGCGATGCCGGCATTGGTGGCGGGCGAACTCGATATCACGGCCTCTACGTTGAATGCCGGCCTGTTCAACGCCGTTGCCAAGGGCGCCCCCTACAAGCTGTTCCTCGATCGCGGAAGCGAGAAGCCGGGTTCCGGCTCAATGACGATCGTCGCCAGCAACGATATGGTCAAAGCTGGCTATACCTCGGTTGAAAAGGGCGCTCTGCTCAAGGGCAAGACGGTTACAATCCAGGCGCCGGGCAGCATCGACCAGTTTCTGTTCGCCAGCGTGGCCAAGAAGGCCGGGCTCGATCCGTTGCACGACCTCAATTGGTCGAGTGGCGTCACTTATCCCGACATGATCAAGTTCATGGGTGTTGGCAAATCGGATGTCGCCAATATCCCGGTGCCGCTCGCCTTCCTCGCCGAGAAGAACAAGGTCGGCAAGATCGTCGGCGCCGGTTCGGATATCGCGCCGAACGCGCAGCTTGCCTGCTGGGTGGTCTCCTCCAAATATCTCGCCGCCAACAGGGCCGCGGTAACCAACTTTGCCATGGCGCACATCTATGCGGGCCGGTTGTTCAATAAGGCGGCGGCGGACAAGGATCCCGCCGTCATCAAGATCGTCTCCGACGCGACCAAGGTGCCGGCCTTTCTGATCGAAAAGGCCGCACCGCGCTGGACTTGGTTCGACGAGAAGGGCATGCCCAATGTCGACTCCTGCATGGCGCAGGGCGCGCTGTGGAACGAACTCAAGCTGGTGAACGCGAAGGTCAGCAAGGAACAGCTTTTCGATCTATCGCCGGCCACCGAAGCCGTCGCGAATTTGAGCAAGAGCAATCCGTTCGCTTGATCACACGATGGCCAAGCCCGCAGTCGCGATCGAGTTCGAGGATATCGGCCTGACCTTCGCGCCAGAGTCGGCGGCGCCGACTCTGGCTCTGCAAACGGTCAGCTGTCGCTTCGAGCCGGGGCAGGTCACCGCCCTGATCGGCCCCAGCGGCTGCGGCAAGAGCACACTGCTGCAGATTGCACGTGGCTTTCTCGATCCCACGCGCGGTCAGTTGCGTTTCGTCGCACGGTCGGATGGACGCCTCACCGGACGGCCGGCGATGGCGACGGTGTGGCAGTCATTCAACCTGTTTCCTTGGTTGACGGTGATCGAGAATGTCGCCTTCGGGCTAGATCTTGCCGGCGTTCCGCGGGCGGAGCGGGAAGCGCGCGCCCGCCGCGCCATCGCCGCGGTCGATCTGATCGGTTTTGAAAGCCGCTACCCGCGCCAGCTTTCCGGCGGCATGCGCCAGCGCGTCGGCCTCGCGCGCGCTTTGGTGATGGAACCCGAGGTGCTGCTGCTCGACGAGCCCTTCGGCGCGCTCGACGCGCAGACGCGGCTGGTTCTGCAGGAACAGCTGGCGAAACTCGTCGAAGAGAGCGGCACCACCGCCGTGCTCGTCACCCATTCGATCGAGGAAGCGATTTTGCTGGCCGACACGATCCTGGTAATGACCGCGCGGCCCGGCCGAGTCTGCGCACAAATCGACGTCAATCTGCCGCGGCCGCGCAGCATCGCAACAACGCGGGACCCGGGATTCTCGGCACTGTTCGACCGCATCTACAGCCTGCTGCGCGATGAGGTGATGCGGGCAATGGTCACCGAGAACGGGGCGGCCTGATGGATCCGCAGCCGCTCGCCAGGGACAAAGCTTCCGATCTTCCGGCGTCCCCGCAGCCGCGCCGCAAGCGCTCGCTGTTCGATGATCCGCGCGTCCTTGGCTGGGGCTCGATGGTCGTCGTCTTGCTAGTCTGGGAGGCGGCGGCGAGATTGACCGGCGTATCCGCGCTCTATCTGCCGCGGCCCTCGCAGATCGCGGTCGCGTTGATCGCGATGTTCGGCAGCGGCGGACTTACCTTCGATCTCGGCGTAACGCTCTGGCGCATCTTTGCCGGCTTCGCCATAGCGCTGGTGATCGGAACGATGCTCGGACTGTGGATCGGGACGTCCTACCGGACGCGGGCGGTCGCGGACATGTTCATCGCCGCGCTTTACCCACTGCCGAAGGTGACCCTGATCCCGCTGCTGATCATCTGGCTCGGAACCGGCGGGCCATTCATGCTCACCATCAGCTTCCTCGGCGCGATTTTTCCGATCGTGATCAATACCATGCTCGGCGTCAGCCAGTGCGACCCCGGTTTGGTGTTGGCCGCGCGCGACCTCGGCGCCAGCCAGCAACAAATCATGCGTCGCGTGCTGTTGCCGAGCGCTATCCCGTCGATCTTCGCCGGCATGCGGCTTGGCCTCGGCGTTTCGATCATTCTGGTCGTCGCCGCCGAAATGGTGGTCGGCAAGAGCGGGCTGGGCGCGCGACTTTATCTCGCCGGCCAGATCCTGGAGACCGAACAGGTGTTCGCCGTCTTGATCGTGCTGGCGGTGCTTGGCATCGTCGTGACCAAATTACAGGATGCTGTCGATGCCTCGCTCAGCTATTGGCGCACCGACTGAACGCTAGCCGGACGAACCGAAAGGAAAACCCCATGACCGTGATGACGAAACCGCAACGCAGCTTCAAGCTTGAATCTGTGCAACCGAAGCCGGAACAGGCTCACACCATGCCCTATGCGCCGGCGGTGCATATCGTCGGATCCTGTGACCTGATGTTCGTCTCAGGGGTGACGCCTTCTCCGCTGTATCACATGCATCCGCACATCGATTCGGAGCACCAGCATCCGGTCGACATTGGCGAGCAAACCAAACGAGCGATGGCCGGCGCCAAGGAGGTGTTGGACAGCGTCGGGGCGACTTGGAATGACGTGGTCAAGATCACGAAGTACCTGACCGACATGCGTGACGCGGATGGAATGCATGCGGCCATGCGGCCTTTCTTCGGGGATTGGAGGCCGGCCAGCACGATGGTCTGCATCAACCAACTGTCGTCGCCGGGCGCGCGGGTCGAGCTCGATATGATCGTGGCGCTGCCAAAGAAAGCCACGTGACGCTTCCTCGCGATCTTGCCCGTATTGTCGATGCGAAGGTTCCGCGCTTTTCCGATGCCGAAATGGCGCGCCGGCGCAGCGCGATAGAAGCGCTGCTGTCCGGGGCCGAATGTGATCACCTCGTGTTCTGCGGCGCCAACCGTTTTGGCTCGGCAGTGCAGTGGTTGACGCAATGGCCGGTGACCGCGGAGGCGATTGGCGTATGTACCCCGGGCGCGCGCGACGCGTTGTTCGTGCAATATGTCAATCACGCGCCCCAGGCGAGCCTGATGGCGGACAAGGCCGATGTGGCATGGGGCGGCGAATCGTCGATCGGCGCCGCGATCAACGTCTTGGCGAAGCGCGGTGCGAGGCGGAATCGCGTCGCGACGATCGGGCCGGCGAGCGCTGAACAATTTGCGGCACTTTCGGCGAAATTCGGCAAGCTGGAAAATCTAAATCGCGAGTACGTTCTGCTCCGGCAGGTCAAATCGGCCGAAGAAATCGGCTGGCTGCGAATCGGAGCGCATTTCTCCGATCTTGGAATGACGGCACTGCGCGATGGTCTGAAACTCGGAATGAACGAACGCGAATTAGGCGACCTGATCGAGCGCGCCTACATTGCCAAGGGCGCGACCAACGTTATTCACTACATCGGCGCCACGTCGATGAACGCGCCAAATCTGGCGGTGCCAAGGCAATTTCCAACCACGCGCCGCGTACGGGCGGGCGATGCGGTGGTGGCCGAGATCAGCGCGGCCTTCTGGGATTATCCGGGACAGGTTCTGCGAAGTTTTGCGCTCGGCGAGCCGAGCAAGCTCTATCGCGATCTGCATGCGGCGGCCGACGCCGCCTTCGACGCAATTGCCCGCGTGCTCAAGGCCGGGGCCACGCCGTCGCAAGTGATCGGAGCCTCGAACGTCATCGAAGATGCGGGCTTCACGATCATCGACGATCTGCTGCACGGCTATGGCGGCGGCTATCTGCCGCCGATCCTTGGTAGCAAGAGCCGGCCCGCCGGTCCCGTTCCGCAAGAGGCGTTCCGTGCCGGGCAGACGGTGGTGATCCAGCCGAATGTGGTGACGCGCGATGGCAAAGCCGGCGTACAGACCGGCGAGATGGTGCTGATCACCGAGGGCGACATCGAACGGTTGCACGCGATGCCGCGCGGCTTTCAGATTATCTAAGTTGCTCATTCATCCAATCCGCGCTCTGCGAGCGCCAGCGGTAGGCGCGGTTGGTGGCGATGTGGTTGCCGTCCTCGATCATCATCAATTCGACCGGACCGCTGACCTCGCGCGCCAGCCGCTCGGCGTCGGCGGCCGGAACGATGCGGTCGCGCCGCCCGTTCACGATGAAAATCGGGCAAGTGATGTTCTGCGCCACGCCGACGAGTGACAGCGTCGCTGCATTCTTCTGCGCCGCCGCCGTGCTCTTGCAGTGGCTGCGCACGCGGAACGCTTCGCGCGTCAGTCCGGGCAAGCCCTCCCAGGCCGCGCCCCAATCGAACGGGCCGCCGAGCGCGATGCAGGCCTTGATGCGCTTTTCGAAAGCGGCGGCGCGCGGCGCGTAATAGCCGCCGAGCGAGACGCCCCATACGCCGATGCGCGCGGCGTCGAGATCGCCGCGCGTCTCGACGAAATCGATCACCGCGCCGGCCGGCACCTCGTAGTCGCCGCGGATGGGGAAATCATACTGCCCTTCGCCCTGGCCGGGGCCGTCGAAAATCAAGGTCGCCATTCCGCGGGCGAGAAACGGCGCCTCATAGGCGTCGCCTTCTTCCTTGGTCGAATCGAGACCCACCGCCATCGCCACCACCGGCGGCCGCTCGACGCCGACGGGTTTGCGCAAAATTCCGGCGAGCGTCTTGCCCTGGTAGGGAATCTCGACGCGCTCGCCGGGCGGGCGTAAGTGCGGCAGCGCCGCCTGCCGGCACGCCACCGCCTTGCGATGTGCGGCTTTCATCTGCGCCGTGTCGTGCACGAACAGGAAGCAGGCGAAGTGATAGTAGACGCCGGCGCGCTGCAGACATTCGCCGGCGGTGAGGAAATGTTTTGTGGCCAGTGCCTCGCGCCCGAGCTCTTCGTGGTGGGCGGCGCGCTCCGACCAGGCGCTACACCAGTCGTCGTAGTTGTCCAGCGAACCGGCGACTTCCTCGAAATCGGTCAGCACCACGCCGTTGGCGACAAAGCGCGGGCCCCAATGAGCGATGGCGGCCGTAAGCCGGGGATCGGAGGGCATGGGAGATCAGTCTCCTTTCTCGTCGCGGCGGTACCAAGGGAGAAAACGCCGCGTGCTCCAGGTCACCAGCAGCTCGAAGCCGACGCCGAAGGCCGCCAGCAGCAGCACGCCGACAAAAGCCGCTTCGTGGTGGTAAGTGCGCGAATTATAGAGGATGAAATAGCCGAGCCCGCCGACCGAGAGGAAGAATTCCGCAACCACGGCGCCGATCAGCGCCCGCCCGGCGGCAAGCCGCACGCCGGCCAGCAGATAGGGCACCGACGACGGCAGCACGATTTCCACCAGCATGCGCAGTCGGTCGGCGCGGAACGAGCGCGCGACTTCCAAGAATTCGCGCGGCACCGAGCGGGCGCCGTCGGCGGCGTTGATGATAATAGAGAAGATGGCGGCGAAGATGATGGTGGCAATGCGCGCCGCGCCCGAATAGCCGAACCACAGCGAAAACAGCGGCAGCACGATGATCATCGGCATGGCGTAGAAGCCGTTGACGTAATGCCGGATGGCCCGCTCGAACGCGAGGCTACGCCCCATCAGCAAGCCGATCGCCGTGCCGGCGACAAGCGCGATCGCCAGGCCCTCGGCGACAGCGGCAAGCGTCTGCCCGGTGGCGGTGAGGAACGCCGGGTCGACGATCACGCGCGGGATCGCCAGCAGCACGGTGGAGGGCTTGGCGACGTAGGCGGGCGCAAAGCCGCGCACCACCAATTCCCACGTCAACAAAATGCCGAGCCCGATCAACAGCCGCGGCATGAACGTATCCGCGAGCGGCGAAACCTTTCGCTCTGCCATGACCGGAGCCGAAATGGTGGACTCGGTCATGCGCTATTGTCTCCACCGCGCGAAATGCTGCTCGATCTTCAGCCCGAGCCGCATCAGGCCGACGCCGATGAGGCCGATCACCAGGATCGAGGCGAACACGCCGCCGGTGTCGAAATTCTGCGAGGCGCCCATGATGAGCTGGCCCAGGCCCGTCGAAGACAAGAAAAATTCCGCCGCCACCATGCCGACCAGCGCGCGGCCGATAGCCTGGCGCACGCCGGTCATGATGTAGGGCAAGGTGTGGGGCAGCATCACCTCGCGCCACAGCGCCCACTCGCCGGAGCGGTAGGATTTCGCCACCTCGATCATTTCCGGCTTGATGCTGCGCGCGCCTTCCACCGTGTTGTAGAGCACGGGGAAGACGGCGAACAAAAACACCACCAGCACCTTGGGCGCGAAGCCGAAGCCCATCATCGATAGAATGAAGGGGATCAGCGCCACCATCGGCGTGGCATAGAGCGTCATGAGGTAGGGCTCGACGCCGACGCGCAGGCTGCGCACGCGCGCCAAGAGCAAGCCGAGCGGCGCGCCGATCGCGAGCGCCAGCGTAAAGCCGGTGATGAACAGCGTCGCCGAATCGAGGAATTGGGCGATGAAGTCGCCACCCGTAATCAATTGCCACAAGCGCACCAGCGTTTCCGAGAACGGCACCATGAAGGCCGCGCTGGTGTTGCGGCCGGCGATTTCCCACAGCGCCAGGCCGGCGAAGATGCTGAGCCAGAACGGCGCGTGGCGGCGGAGGGTTTGCTGCACTTGATCGGTCCAAAAAGTGGCGTCGTCGAAACCTATCGCCGTCATCCTGAGGTGCGAGCGAAGCGAGCCTCGAAGGATGAACGGCCAAATTCTTCAAAGTCTCGGCCGTCGCCCTTCGAGGCGCTGCGCGCGGCCGCCTCAGGGCGACGGAGCTAAGTATACGCGCGCCGCCACGTCAGACAGCCTCACTTCACCATCGCGTTGGCGTCTTTCCACACGCTGGTGTCGACCAGCTGCTCGTAGGTCACCGGCGTCTTGTCCGGCTTGATGGCGCCGACCTTTTTCATCAGCTTGGCCACCGCCTCCAGCTTCTTGCGCGGCAATCCATCGTCCTTGGCCGCCCAGAAATTGATGGCGAGGAACTGCTTGAGCGCCGCCTTGTTGACTTCCTTGCTGTGACCGGTCTGCGCGGCCGCATCGGCCACCGCGTCGGCGTTCTTGGGGTTCTGCATGAAATGCGCGGCCTCGATCAGGGCTGCGACCGTGCGCACGACGGCGTCGCGGTTCTTGGCCAGATTATCCTTGGTCGCCACCAGCATCAGATAGTGGCTGGTCGGGTTGGTGTTTTTCATGGCCAGCAGAATGTTCAGCTTCTTGCCCTGGTGCTCGATCTCGGCGAGATCGTCGAGATGCAGCACGGCGTATTTCAGCCGGCCGGCGATCATCGCCGGGCCCGAGCTGGAGCCGAGCGCGATCTGCTTGACCTCGTTGAGCTTCACTTCCTTGCAGCCGCCGGCGAGCATGGAACGCAGCGCGATCGAGCGGGCGCCGCCGATCGAGTCGACGCCGACGTCCTGACCGGCGACATCCTTGCAGGTCTTGCCGGATTCGGTGGTGCCGAGGACCCAGTCGGGGTTTTCCATGCCGTAGACCGCCACCAGCGGCACGCCGGCATTGGAAATCTGGTTGATCACCGGCGGCGTCGGCGCCCAAGCCATGTCGACATTGCCGGCGACCACCGCGCGCGCGGCGGCGGTGCCGTTATCGAACGGCTTTATTTCGACATTGGCGCCATGCTTCTTGAAGAAGCCCTGCTTCTCGGCGACGTAGGCGATGGTCACGGAATAAATCGGCGGGATGCCGGGAATCGCCATGACCAGCTTCTTGCCTTGCGCCGCCGCCGGAGCGGTCATAAGCGCGGCAATCAGTGCGCCGCCGGCGGCGAGCGTCGTGAATTTACGGATCATCGTTTCCTCCTGATGACGTTTTTCAGTTTTTTGGTTCAGCGTTCGAGAACGAATTCGGCTTCGCGCGCCTCCCGCATCAGCGTGTTCCACACCCGCTCGCGCAATTCGGCAAAACGCGGCTCGCGTAAGGTTGCGCGCGTGCGCGGATTCGGCAGATCGATCGTGATGGTCTCGTGGATGCTCGAGGGCCTGCCCTTGAGCACGATCACGCGGTGGCCGAGCAGCACCGCCTCTTCAATGGAGTGGGTGACGAAGACCATGGCGGTCGGCCGCTCTTCCCAGATGCGCAGCAATTCGAATTGCAAAATCTCGCGCGTCTGCGCGTCGACCGCCGCGAACGGCTCGTCCATAAGCAAGACGTTGGGCTCCACGGCAAGCGCCCGCGCCAGCCCACAGCGCTGCTGCATGCCGCCCGACATCTGATAGGGAAAGGCGGTCTCGAAGCCGGCCAAGCCCACCATCTTGATGAACTCGGGCACCTTGCGCTCGATCTCGATTTTCGGCGCGCCGGCCATGCGCAAGCCATAGGCGACGTTCTCGAACACCGTCTTCCACGGAAACAGCCCGAAATGCTGGAACACCATGGCGACGCCGGCGATCGGCTCGGTGACACGCGTATCGCCTACCAGAATTTCGCCGGCATCATGCGGGAGCAAACCGTCGATGCAGCGCAACAGCGTGGTCTTGCCGCAGCCGGAGGGCCCGACCACGGCGACGATCTCGCGCTCGCCGACTTCGAAGTCGATGTTGCGGAACACTTCCAGCGCGCCGTAATGCTTGCCCAGCCCCTTGACGCGGATGCGCGGTTCGCTTTTCCCCGCGGCGGACGCGGGAGCGATGGCGGGAGCCGCCGTCTGTTGGTTTGTCACTTTTTTACTCGGCGGCCTGTGTTGCGGGTTTCGGGTTGGTCTTGGCCCAATAGTCGGCGGCTTGCTTGGAAGCCTTAAGCGCGTCCTCGGTCTCGAAGCCGGGCGCCATCGAGCCGTCGGTCCCGGCGAGCACCTGGTGGTGTTCGATGTTGAGCGTGCGCAGCCAGCGCTGCTGGCCCATGGTGATGGCGACGAAATAGCCGATCTCCACCAGTTCGGGCTCGCTGAAATGTTTATGCAGCCGCGCCCATAGTTCATCGCCCGCCGGCAGATCCCAGGTGATCGCCTCGGCATAGGCGAGCGCCGCCTTCTGCCGCGCGTCGTAGCGCGGCGAGGATTCGAAATTGATCAGTTCCGAATAGTCGTCTTCCTTCAGTCCCGACTTCGCCGCCTTGATCGAGCGCTGGTTGCCGCAGAATTCGCACAGCACCGAGCGCGACACATAGATGCGGCACAGCTCCTTGATCTTGTGGTCGGCGACGCCGTTCTTGAACACGTCACGCCAGGTGTTGGCGAACGACCAGAAGGTGGCCGGCACGTGCGCGCGCACCGCCTGGCTTTCCGGGCGCGGCGTGCCTTCGCGCGCGCAGCGCTCGAACTCGACGCGCATGTCCGGGCCGACGGTGGCCGGATCGACGTAGCTGATGCGGGGTTTCGGCATGGCGGCGGTGTCTCCCAGGGATTCTTTTCCGTCGCGTTTGTTGCACGCGCGACTTGTCGGCGCGCATGTTGCCGCAACCGGGGGGAGCGGGCAATGCGGTGCGACACCGGCGATGCCCACGCGCGCCCAACCCTTGATTCAGGCGGTTTTGGCTCGGAACTGACCTTTCGCCATCACCCTGAGGTGCGCGCCTTTGCGCGCCTCGAAGGGCGACGGCCAAGGCCCCGAAGATTTTGGCCGGTCATCCTTCGAGGCTCGCTTCGCTCGCACCTCAGGATGACGGAACGCCTCACTCCCGCCCCGCGATCACCCGCACCGTCCGCGTCTCGCGCTGGCCGCCCGCTTCGCCGCCGCCATCGCGCGCGCCGAGCGCCATGATGGCCGAGCCCATCGCCACGCTACCGAAGGTCACCACCAGGCCGAACAGCAACAGCGCCAGCGCGGTAAAGCCGGCGCGGTCGGCGAGGATCAGGCCGCGCAGGTTTCCCGGGTTGAGCGCCAGCAACCCGCCGAGCATCAGCACGGCGGCGGCGGCGCCCGCCGCGCAGTTGATCGCCAGGAGCCGCGGCAGCGGCTGGCGCGCCAGCAAAGAGCGCCTCATTCCAGCCCCTCGATCAGCCGCACGTCGCGCACCGCGCCGTCGCCGAGCACGCGCACCGCCTCCTGGTAGCCGGGGGAATCGTGCGCGGCGATCGCCTTGTCGAGGCTGGGAAACTCGGTGATCACGACGCGCTCCTTCTGCCCGGCCTCGTAGGCGACGTTGGCGGTGCCGCGGCAGAGATAGCGCCCTCCGAACGGCGCGGTCGCCGGCGGCGCGAGCTTGGCGTAGGCCGCGAGCTTGGCTGCGTCTTTGATCTCGCGATAGACGGTGATCCAGTAGGCTTTGGGCATGCGGGGGCTCCGGAGGAGTGTTTGGTGAGGGGGATGGTAGCGCGCGGGGACGGTCACTTTCTCAGATTCGCTAGGGTGCGCATTTTGGCGCCACTAGTTCAATCTTTTTCGCCGGCTCATTTGGGTGCCAAGCGATGTGGAAATGCGTAGCCGAATATCAGCCACATAACCAAAACAGTGATGAGTAAGAGTATGACTGTCGGCAGATATCTTGAAATTGTAAGGCGCACATAGACTCTGATCTTTTGTGTCCACTTTAGCCAAGGGTATTCTTCCGGTCTCTCAATTTGATAACGCAAAAAAGGTCAATCTGTTTCAATATTTGTTTCGCTTCAAGAATAGAATCGACGCCTAGATCGATGTCGTCCATAAATCGCGCATAATCAACGCGAGGGAATTCCGCCAAGACCTTATCGAGTTCGAAAAGAAAACAGTGTGCCAATATACGTGGCGCATCTGTGTTGATTTGAGGTAATCCCACTTCAAACCGAGGCGTGTAATCGGGCTGCCAAAGAATCGAAGAAAGAACAAATATGAGGAAATCTAAAATCGTTTCCCTTACCTTAATTGTCCCAGCAACAACGTTTCTCAAACGCGTGTAATTGATAAAGTCGTAGTAATTAGCAATGTCGGTCACTACGATACAAAGACCTTTGGATTTTTCTTGTGTGATCCTTTTTGGACTGCGAGGTACGTAGTTGCCCGAAAGAACGGTCGTTTCGAGCCGATCTGCAATTCGATTGATACCAATTTGGTAGTCGTAAAAGTCGATCGGGTCGGGCAAGAACTGATCTCTTAGCGCAGCCCGCACCTTATTTTTCCAGGTCGCTTTGAGGCGACCCTTGTTTATCACTTTCGCGATCTCTTTTTGTCGAAGTTTGAATCTCGGCGACTGACTCATCTCGGCCCCCCTAGCTACAATCTATCGTTGCAACAAACTTCTCGCTACAGGCGATGCGGCTACAAATATGTCAGGACTTTATGCCTAGAGATTATATACCTACACCCAGCCACCCCACGCGAGGGGCGTTCCTGCAGGACGCTTCGGGAATGCGGGGTGGTGCGGCGCCCGCGGGCAAGGCTCGTAACCTTGCACTCGGGAGGCCCGGGACTCCGCCCGGGGGGCACTAGGACCCCTCCGCGAGGAGCTCGCTGGACTGGGACTGCGCGAAAGCCTCGTCCCAGGAAGCGCGGACCCGGCGCCTGTGCCTGCGGCAAATGCCGCCGCGCGCGAGCCGCAACGGAGCGCCGAGAGGCGCCCGCGCTTCTTTCGCCGGAAGCGCGGCACGAAAGGATACGGCAGCGCCTCACGGCGCTCCGTCCCCTCGCTCTTAACGAGCGGGGGCCTGTCCCCGCGAAAGCGGGGAGGCGAAAGGGAATACGGCGTACCCCGCGCCGCCAAGAATAGGGGCGACTTCGCTTGCCTTGGCGCGAACCGGGCAAGCCCGGCGCGCGCGGCATTGGCTAATGCCGGGCTGTTTGAAAATTGAATCGGTGAACGCTGGGCGCGAAGAGGCGTTCTCTCTTTCCCTCTCCCACAAGGGGAGAGGGGAAGAACAGCCGCGGCCGCGCTACACATTCCGATCCGCGAATGAGGCTTGAGCACCCCCGGTAGCGCGCGCCCCATCGCCTCGCTTACGATTGCGGCTGAGCCGGCGAAGACCGGCCGTGAATTCCTAGGGGAGGAAAACCGACATGGCTACGCCCGTGAACGCCGGCGCACGTCTCGACCGGCTGCCGATCTCATCGTTCCACTACCGCATCTTCTGGCTGGTCGGCGCCGGTATGTTTTTCGACGGCTACGATCTCTATGTCGCCGGCGGCGTGCTCGCCTCCGCGATCCAGACGCATTTCTCCACGCTGCCGCAGAACCTGCAGTTCCTCTCGCTGACTTTCGTCGGCATGACGCTGGGCGCGCTGATCACCGGCTTTGTCGGCGACGCCATGGGCCGCCGCTTCACCTATCAGATCAATCTCTTGATCTTCGGGCTCGCTTCGCTCGCCGCCGCCTTCGTGCCGAACATGCATTGGCTGATCGTGTGCCGCTTCATCCAGGGGCTGGGCTTGGGCGCCGAGATCGTCGTCGGTTATTCGACGCTGACCGAATTCGTGCCGCCGAAGACGCGCGGGCGCTGGCTCGCCTTCATGGCCTTCATCGTGGTCGCCGGCTTTCCGGTCACCGCGATCCTGAGCTACCTGATAATCCCGCATTGGGGCTGGCGGCCGATGTTCATCATCGCCGGCATCGGCTCGCTCATCGTCTGGTACCTGCGCAAGCGGCTGCCGGAGTCTCCGCGCTGGCTGGAATCGAAAGGCCGCAACGAGGAAGCCGAGGCCTTGATGCAGACGATCGAGAAGGAAGTCACCGCCGCTTCCGGCGCGTTGCCGCCGGCCGCCGTTCCGGCGCCGGTTGCGCAGGTCACCGCCAGCGCCATGTTCAAGCCGCCGATCCTGCAAAGCATGATCGTCGGCTCCTGGGTGCTGATCACCATCAACACGCTGATCTTCGGCTTCGTGATCTTCCTGCCGCAGTTCTTCTTGCGCCAGGGGCTCACCATCGCCCACTCGCTCGCTTATACGCTGGTGCTGTCGGCGGCCTCGTTGGTCGGTTGCGCGCTTGGCGCTTGGAGCTCCGACGCCATCGGCCGGCGCTGGAGCATCATCGGCGCATCGGTCGTGACCATCGTGTTCGGTTACATCTACGCGCGCTTCAACGCGGCCTCCGATCCGACCATCGTGCTGTCGGTCGGCTTCGTGCTGATCGTGGCGATCTATGTGCAGACAGCGATCCTGTTCGGCGTCTACACGCCGGAACTATTCCCGACCGAGATCAGACTGCGCGCCAACGGCATCTGCAATACGCTCGGGCGGGCGGCGACGGTCGTGTCGCCGTTCGTGGTCGGCTACCTGATGGTCCACTACAAGTTGCCCGGCGTGGTCTGGCTGATGATCGGCCTGGTGGTCGTGCAGATCATTGTGGTCTGGGCCTGGGGCGTGGAGCCGCGCAACCGGGCGCTGGAGGATGTCGGCACCGCGCCGGCGTGATCCTGCTCTGTCATTCCGGGGCGCGAGCGCAGATCGCGAACCCGGAATCCAGAAACACGCACCGAAAGAGACATCTGGATTCCGGGTCCGGCGCTTGCGCGCCGTCCCGGAATGACGAACTTGGAAATTGGCCGCCCGGGGTTTCGGGCGGCCGTTTGCGTTCATAAATGAGTTGATGGCGGGCGAGGGAAAGAGGAAAACAGGTCCCTGATGTTCGAATCCGTCCGCAAGCTGATTGCCGAGATCGCCGACAGCGGGCCGCCGCCGGGCGGCCAGTTCGACGACAACGACTACCGCCTGGCCGCCGCCGCGCTGATGGTGCATGCGGCCGGCATCGACGGCGATTTCGCCGAGGTCGAACGCGTGAAGCTGCATGACGTGATCAAGCAGCGGTTCAATCTGGACGACGCCGACACCGACGAGCTGATCGCGGAAGCGACCGCCGCCGAGCACGAGTCGATCGACCTTTTCCGCTTCACCCGTCAGATCAGCCGCACGCTCGACCATGAAGGCTGCGCGCGCGTGGTCGAGATGATGTGGCAGATCGTCTGCGCCGACGGCGTCATCACCGAATTCGAGGACAATCTGATCTGGCGGACCGCCGACCTGCTCGGCATTTCGCGCGAAGAGCGCATCGCGCTGCGTGAGCGGGTCATTGGTTCCGCGGGCGGTAGCGGCGGGCAATGAGCGAACTCCGCCCCGTCACCGTGATTACCGGCGCTTCCGCCGGCATCGGCGTGGAACTGGCGCGGGTCTTTGCCCGCAACGTCCACGAGTTGGCGCTGGTGGCGCGGCGCGCCGAGCGTCTGAACGCGCTGGCTGACGAGATCGCGGCGACCGGCGCGCGTCGGCCGCTGGTGATCGTCGCCGACTTGGCAAAGCCTGGGGCGGCCAAAGTAATCGGCGATGCGCTTACGGCTGCCGGCGCCGAGCCGCAATTCATGGTCAACAATGCTGGCTTCGGGCTGGTCGGCCTCGCCGAGACGCGCGACCGCGACCAACAGCTTTCGATGATCGATCTCAATGTGCGCGCGCTCACCGAATTGTCGCTCGCCTTCCTCGACAGCCTGGCGCGCCACCAGGGCGGCTTGCTCAATGTCGGCTCGATGGCCGGCTTCCTGCCGGGGCCGGGCATGGCGGTCTATTACGCCACCAAGGCCTATGTGCTGTCGTTCACCGAGGCTCTGCACAGCGAGTTCAAGCGGCGCGGCGTGCGCGTGGCCGTGCTGTGCCCGGGGCCGGTGCCGACCGAATTCGCTGAAGTCGCGGGCGTCGCCGGCGGCTCCCTGGCGCCGGGCTTCCTCACCCAGAGCGCCGCGTATGTGGCGGAAGCCGGCTACCGCGGGCTGATGGACGGGCACCGCACGATTGTGCCGGGGTTCCTCAACCGGTTGATCACCGTTGTGATCCGCCTCGTTCCGCGCCGCTTTCTGCTGGCGGCCGTCGACAGCCGCCAGTCGCGGCGCAGATCCGCGCCATCGACATAGCGATCGTATTGCAAACGCCGGCAAAGCCGTTAGGACTTGGGTGTTGCGCGCGACGACGCGCCGAAATGCCATGTTGAAGCCCGTCCTCCTCATCCTGCACCAGGAACATTCCTCGCCCGGCCGCGTCGGCCAGGCGCTGAGCAAGCTCGGCTATCCGCTTGACATCCGCCGCCCGCGTTTCGGCGACCCGCTACCGGAGACCATGGACGAGCATGCCGGCGCCGCCATCTTTGGCGGCCCGCAAAGCGCCAACGACGAAGAGGACTTCGTCAAGCGCGAGATCGATTGGATTGGCGTGCCGCTGCGCGACAACAAGCCTTACCTCGGTATCTGCCTCGGCGCGCAGATGATGGCGCGCCATCTCGGCAGCCGCGTCACGCCGCATCCGCAAGGTCACGCCGAGGTCGGCTATTACCCGATCCGGCCAACGCCGGCCGGCCGCGAGATTTGCAAGGAATGGCCGGACGCCGTCTATCAGTGGCACCGCGAGGGCTTCGAATTGCCGCAAGGCGGCGAATTGCTGGCCGAGGGCGATGCGTTTTCCATACAGGCGTTTCGCTACAAGACGGGCTACGCGATCCAGTTTCACCCCGAGGTGACGCACGCGATGATGTATCGCTGGCTGGTGCGCGGCGCGCGCCGCATGGAGCTGCCCGGAACCAAGCAGCGGCACGAGCACATCGCCGATCGGGCGGTGCATGATTTTGCCGCGCGCAACTGGCTTGCCGTCTTTCTTGACCACTGGCTCGGCCGCACGCCGGCCAAAAAGCAGGCCGTCGACGGCGAGACGTTAGCGGTCAAATAAAAAGTCCGCCTTCGCTGTTCGAGGCGGGCTTGGCAACCGAAGCGGCGTTAGCCAGCGAAGGCTGGTGGAGCCGAGGGGATTTGAACCCCTGACCTCCTCATTGCGAACGAGGCGCTCTCCCAACTGAGCTACGGCCCCGCCGACGCGGTCGTTGCGCGAAAAAAGCGGCGAGTGGGCGCCATTTAGGGCCGGTGTCTGGGGCTGTCAAGGATTGGCGCGGGCCGCCGCGCGGGCGGCCCCGATCGGCTTGTTCAACGCGGTTCGACCCGCTAGTTTCCGCCCAACTCGAACCGGCGAGACCTCATGCGCTCAGTCCTCGATATCATCCTTCTCGTCCTGCAGATCTATATCTGGCTGCTGATTGCCGCCGCCGTGTTGTCGTGGCTGATCGCCTTCAACGTCGTCAACACCCGCAACCAGGTGGTGTCGATGGTCGGCGAGTTCCTTTATCGTATAACCGAGCCGCTGCTGCGGCCGATCCGCTCGATGCTGCCCAATCTCGGCGGCATCGACGTATCGCCGGTGATCCTGATCCTGCTCATTCTGCTGATCGAGAACATCATCGTCCGCTACATCTACCCCAACGTGATCTGATTTGGACGGCGCGGCGCCCTGGTCGGCGGTTGCCGGCGGCGTGTCGCTGGCCGTGCGGCTGACGCCCAAGGGCGGGCGCGATGCCATCGACGGCATCGAGCTTTTGGCCGACGGGCGTTGTATCCTTAAAGTGCGGGTGCGGGCGGCACCGAGCGAGGGTGAAGCCAACGACGCCTTATGCCGGCTGATCGCCAAGGCGCTTGGCGTCCCACCGCGCGACGTCGAGATTGCGGCCGGCGCCACCGCCCGCATCAAGCGGTTGGCGATCGCGGGCGATGGCCCAAGGCTGGTCTCGGCGCTGGAGAGGCTATGCATTAGCCAATAGACGCGCCCTACTTTGCAATCTCGGGCGCTGCGGCTAGTGGTATCGTGACGCTACAAAGCTGGTGAGGACATGAGCGCCCGCATCATCGACGGCAAGACGATATCGGCCGATCTCCGCGGCAAGGTGACGGACGCGGTGCACCGCTTGCGCCGCGACCGCGGCATCGTGCCGGGCCTGGCGGTCGTTCTGATCGGCAAGAATCCGGCGAGCGAAGTCTATGTGCGCAACAAATCCAAGGCGGTGACCGAGGCCGGCATGCATCCGTTCGACCGGCATTTGCCGGACAGCGTGAGCGAGGCCGAGCTGCTCGACCTGATTGCCAAGCTGAACGACGACAAACATGTGAACGGCATCCTGGTGCAATTGCCGCTGCCGAAGCAGATCGACGCGCAGAAGATCATTGCCGCCATCGACCCGGCGAAGGACGTCGACGGGTTCCACCCGCTCAATGCCGGCCGGCTGGCCATCGGCTTGCCTGGGCTGGTGCCGTGCACGCCGCTCGGCTGCGTGATCCTGGCCAAAACCGTGCATGCCTCGCTTGAAGGCATGGAAGCGGTGGTCGTCGGGCGCTCCAACATCGTCGGCAAGCCGGTGGCGCAATTGCTGCTGGCCGAGAATGCGACCGTCACGATCTGCCATTCCAAGACGGCAGACTTGCCGGCCGTCTGCCGGCGCGCGGATCTCCTGATCGCCGCGATCGGCAGGCCTGAATTTGTGCGCGGCCACTGGTTGAAGCCGGGCGCCACCGTGATCGACGTCGGCATCAACCGGGTGCCGGGCGAAGGGGGCAAATCGCGCATTGTCGGTGACGTTGCGGCCGATGCACGTGAGGTCGCGGGTGCACTGACACCGGTGCCCGGTGGGGTCGGACCGATGACCATCGCCTGTCTGCTGCTCAACACGCTGAGCGCGGCCTATGTGCAAAACGGCTTGCCGGCGCCGCAAATATAGCGTTGTCCCCGTCCCCGCAGGTACTAGTTTGTCATCGCCGGACTTGTCCCGGCGATCCCGCTTATGCGGGCACCGCGCCTTCCTAAGCGAGATGGCCGGGATAAACACGGCCATGACGAACGCGATATTCGTGAATTGGCAGTCTTACTGCCAGGCGTAGGCGACCTTATCGAGCGTCTTGGGCCCAAAGCGCTCCGAGGAGCGGGCAACGGCGCGTCCGCCGAGGGCGCGATAGAAATCCACCGCCGGCTCGTTATCGGACAGCGCCCACACCACCAGGCTGCGCAGGCCGCTTTGGGTCAAATCTTTGCGCGCGGCGGAGAACAGGCGGCGGCCGAAGCCCAATCCCTGGAACTCGGGCCGCAGATAAATCTCGTAGATTTCGCCGTCGTAAAACAGGCTACGGGCGCGGTTGCGCCCGTAATTGGCGTAGCCGGCGATCTGCTCGCCGAACTGCAGGACGGTGATGCGGCTGCCTTTGCGGATTGCGGACGCCCACCACTCCGGGCCGCGCCGGTTGATCAGCTTGTCGAGCTCGTTGCCCGGAATGATTCCCTGATAGGCGGTGCGCCACGCTTCGTCATGCGTGCCGGCGACGTCCAGCGCGTCGGAAGCTTTCGCGCGCCGAATCTCTATGAGGGTCGTACTCATTTTGAAATAGAAGCAATGAACCCCGCGCCCTTCAAGCCCTATGATTAACGATCCGTGAAGGGTGTGGATTATTGGTCACAGGTCGGTCTGAAACACGCGATAGATACTGAACGATAATGCGCAAGGATGTACGCGCGGCGTGGATCAGTTTCCGCTGAAATGATCGTATTGCGCGGCCGCCGGCAGAATAGCCCGGCAACTGATTCGATTTTTTAGATTTGAATCGTGCCAAGATAGGACAGACCAGCGCCGGCAGCAGGCCGGCGGCGAGCGTCAAACCGGCTCGGCTTCCTTGGCGCGGTCGGCTCTCTTGCGGTCGTTCTCGTCGAGCAGCTTCTTGCGCAGACGGATCGACTTCGGCGTCACCTCGACCAACTCGTCGTCCTCGATATAGGCGAGCGCCTTTTCCAGCGTCATGCGGATCGGCGGGGTAAGGCGGACCGCCTCGTCCTTCGAGGTGGTGCGAATATTGGTGAGCTGCTTACCCTTGAGCACATTGATCACGAGGTCGTTGTCGCGGGTATGCTCGCCGACGATCATGCCGCGGTACACCTTCCAGCCCGGCTCGATCATCATGGGGCCGCGGTCTTCCAGATTCCACAATGCATAGGCGACCGCCTCGCCCTGATCGTTGGAGATAAGGACGCCGTTGCGGCGGCCCTGAATCGGCCCCCGGTGCGGCGCGTAGGCGTGGAACAGCCGGTTCATGATGGCGGTGCCGCGCGTGTCGGTGAGCAATTCGCCCTGGTAGCCGATCAAGCCGCGCGTCGGCGCGTGGAACACCAGGCGCAGGCGGTGGCCGCCGGAGGGCTTCATCTCCATCATCTCGGCTTTGCGCTCCGACATCTTCTGCACGACGATGCCGGAATGAACCTCGTCGACGTCGATGACGACTTCCTCGATCGGCTCCAGCGTTTCGCCGGTCTTGGGGTCGTCGCGCAGCAGCACCTTCGGCCGCGACACCGAGAGCTCGAAGCCCTCGCGCCGCATGGTCTCGATCAGGATGCCGAGCTGCAATTCGCCGCGGCCGGCGACTTCCATAGAGTCCTTCTCGTCGCTTTCACGCACGCGTAAAGCCACGTTGCCTTCCGCCTCGCGCAGCAGGCGGTCGCGGATCATGCGGCCGGTGACCTTGCTGCCTTCGGTGCCGGCGAGCGGGGAATCGTTGACGCGGAAAATCATCGCCAGCGTCGGCGGATCGATCGGCTGCGCCGGGATCGGCGTTTCGACCGAGGGATCGCAGATCGTCATCGCGACGGTCGCGTTCGGCAGTCCGGCGATGGCGACGATATCGCCGGCTTCGGCCTCGTCCACCGGCACGCGCTCTAGCCCGCGGAAGGCCAGCAGCTTGGTGATGCGGCCGGTCTCGATCAGCTTGCCGTCGTGGTCGAGCACCTTCACCGGCTGGTTCGGTTTTGCCGATCCGGAGGTGATGCGGCCGGTCACCAGGCGCCCGAGATAAGGATTGGCTTCGAGAATGGTGCCGAGCAGGCGAAACGGTCCTTGTTCCACCACCGGCGGCTTGACGTGGTTGAGGACGAGATCGAACAGCGGCTGCATGCCGTCGTCGTGCGAGCCGTCCAGGCTAGTCGACATCCAGCCTTGCTTGGCCGAGCCGTAGAGGATCGGGAAATCGAGTTGTTCGTCGGTGGCGTCGAGCGCGGCGAACAGGTCGAACACCTCGTTGACGACTTCCACCGGCCGTGCGTCGCCCCGATCCACCTTGTTGATGACGACGATTGGCTTGAGGCCCATCTTCAGCGCCTTCGACACCACGAACTTGGTCTGCGGCAGCGGGCCTTCGGCAGCGTCGACCAGCACCAGCGCGCCATCCACCATGTTGAGGATGCGCTCGACCTCGCCGCCGAAATCGGCGTGGCCGGGGGTGTCGACGATATTGATGCGGGTGTCTTTCCAGACCACCGAGGCGGCCTTGGCCAAGATGGTGATACCGCGCTCGCGCTCGAGATCGTTGGAATCCATGGCGCGTTCGACGACGCGCTGGTTCTCGCGATAGGCGCCGGACTGTTGCAGCAGCCGGTCGACCAGTGTGGTCTTGCCGTGGTCGACGTGGGCGATAATGGCGACGTTACGGAGCTGCATTGAAGGGTTCCAGAAACCAAAGCGCGGGCCTCTTATGGGCCCGCGACGCGACGCTGTTGCGGCGCAATATAGTCACGAAGCGGCCGGAAGCAACCGGCGTTTTGGCGATGCGGTTAAGCCCCCGCCGGCCGGCTCCAGGGGCCAAACCGCACGCCCTTGGGCAGCGCTTCGCGCAGCATCATCATTTCGGCGATAGTCTCGCTGGTGACCAGCCCCGTGAGCTTGCCGGTTGCATCGGTGATGCCGACGGCGGGCGTACGCTTCTCCTGCAGTAGCTTAAATGCTTGTTCCAACGTCGCGCGCTGGCTCACCGTCGGTAATTCGGCGTTCATGGCATCGGCCACGCGGGCATCGGGCCCCAGCGTCTTGATGGCGCGGATCAGTGCCTCGCGGTCGAGCACGCCGACCGGCTTGCCGACACCGTCGACCACGGGGAATTCGCCCTGACTGGTCGCCAGCAAGGTCTGCACCGCCTCGTCGATATGGGCCTGCGGGGCGAGCGTGGCGAATTTGGTCATCATCGCATAGCTCACCGGCACGCCGCGCGAGGCGGCGCGCAGCGCCACCATGTGCGCCTCCGAGGAGGCGGCGAGATAAACGAAGATGGCGATGAAGATCAGGATCGGATTGTACATCAGCCCGATGAAGCCGAGCGCGAAGGCGACGAACTGGCCGATGGCTGCGGCGATTTCGGTCGCGCGCACATAGCCGAGCTTGCTCGCCAGCGCGGCGCGCAGCACGCGGCCGCCGTCCATGGGAAAGGCGGGGATCAGGTTGAACAGCGCCAGGAACAGATTGACCGCGGCCAGGCGGTCGATCATCGATATCTGAATATTGTCGACCGCCGCCGCGCTCGTCATCAAATGCGCGCCACCGACCAAAACCAGCGCCAGCGTGATGGCCACATTCACCAGCGGTCCGGCAATCGCCACCAGAAATTCCTGCCACGGCTCTTCCGGAATGCGCTCAAGCTGCGCCACGCCGCCGATCGGCAGCAGTGTCACATAAGGCGTGGTCACGCCGAAGGCGCGCGCAGTAAAAATATGGCCGAACTCATGCAGCAGCACGCACAGAAACAGCAGCACCATGAACAGCAGCGTGTCCCAGGCGGTCGCCGCGCCACCGCGGGCGTAACTGGCGGCGAAAATCCAGGCCAGAAACAAAAGGAAAGTCAGGTGGATGCGCACCATGGTGCCCGCCACTTTGCCGATATTCAAAGACCAGGACATGGAAAGCCTCGTGCGCTCGGAACCATTGCCTGATAGCTAATGTCCCGGCGAACTTATTGCGAGGGTTCGGGCCTGTGCGGCAAAAGCGGCATCTTGCAGCGGCCGCAATCGTCAACCACATAGTCGGTTATGACGCTTGCCCAGGCCGCATTCTGGCGAAACGAACCGGACGACGAACGCGCGCTGCGCAGCAGTTTCTGGCGCAAGATGCGGGGCGTGGCGGCGCGGATTCCTTTCGCCGAGGATCTGTTGGCCTCTTATTACTGCGCTTTCGACCGCGCCACGCCGTTGCAGGCGAAGGCGGCGCTGGTCGGCGCGATTGCCTATTTCATCCTGCCGATCGATGCGATTCCCGATTTTCTGCCGGCGCTGGGCTACACCGACGACGCGGCCGTGTTGCTGGCGGCAATCAAGCTGGTTGCCGGCCACATCACGCCGGCGCATCGCGATGCGGCGAAGCAGAAGTTGGCGGAATTTTCGCAGCAGCCCTGATCGTTGTCGTCCCGGCGAAGGCGGGGACCTATACGCCGCAGTCTATCGATATCACACGGAGTATGGGTCCCGGCCCTCGCTTTGCTCGGCCGGGCCTACAATAGGAACACTACGGCCTTAAAATCACCTTGCCCATCACTTGGCGCGCCGCCAGCGCTTTGAGCGCGGCGGGCGCCTCGGCGAGCGGATAGACCGCATGCACGTGCGAGGACAATTTGCCTTGCGCCAGCCATGCCAGCAGCTGTTCGGTATTGGCGCGGTGGCCGGCAGGATCGCGCTCGATCCATGAGCCCCAGAACACGCCGAGCACGTCGGCGCTTTTCAGCAGCACCAGATTGAGTGGCAGTTTGGGGATCTCGCCGGCTGCAAAGCCGATCACGAGAAACCGCCCTTCCCAGGCGATCGAGCGCAAGGCGGCTTCGCTAAACGCGCCACCGACAGGATCATAAATGACATCGGCGCCGCGCCCGTCGGTCAGGCGCCGCAGCGCATCCTTGAGATCGTCCTTGCCGTAATCGATGCCGGCATCGGCGCCGTGCTGCCGCGCGAAGGCGATCTTCTCCGCCGACGAGGCGCAGGCGATGACGCGCGCGCCCATCAGTTTGCCGAGTTCGATTGCCGCAAGGCCGACGCCGCCGGAGGCGCCGAGCACGGCCAGCGTCTCGCCGTTTTTGAGCTTGGCGCGGTCTTTCAGCGCGTACAGCGTGGTGCCGTAGGTAACGCACAGGCCGGCGGCGTGGTCGAAATCGACGGCATCGGGAATTTTCACCAGCTTTTCGGCTGCGATGGCGATGCGTTCGCGGGCGGCGCCGTGGGTGCCGTAGCCGAGTACGCGGTCGCCGATTTTCAGGGAACTCACCCCGGTGGCGAGGCCTTCGACGCGCCCGGCGAATTCCGCCGACGGCGAGAACGGCATCGCCGGTTTGTACTGGTATTTACCGGCAATGATCAGAGTATCGAAGAAGTTCAGCGCCGCCGCTTCGATGCGCACCACCGCTTCGCCGGGCCCCGCTTTGGGATCGGCGATGTCGGCCAATTCGAGGTCGTCGGGCGTGCCGTAGCGGGTGCAGAGCAGGGCTTTCATGGGGATGGGTGCAATCCTTGGGGGCGGCGCATTGCCGCGTTCACATTGCCGTTCTTCGCTTTTAATGGACTAATACCCAGCGATTCTACATGCAAACCCGCGCTCGGGTTTACCCGCGTTCGGTTTTTTAATATGAATTACGGGGCGGACGCAGTCGTTTCAATCAACCGGTGGGGACCGAATGACGAAGACGTCTTGGCATAGCTCCGCGATTGCACTGCTAGCCGCCGCCGCCGCTGCGGTGGCGAGTGCAACGACCGCCTTTGCACAACCGAAAAATCCCACGGACCAGGCCGTGCTGCTAGGGCAGTTCGGCGACTGGGGTGCCTACAAGGCCTCACCCAGCGGCAAGAAAATCTGTTTTGCGTTGTCGAAACCGACCAAGGCGGTGACCGAGCCGGCCGGCCGCAACCGCGATCCGATCTACGCCTTTGTCTCGACCCGGCCGGCGGAAAAAGTAAAGAACGAGGTTTCGTTCATCCTCGGCTATCCGCAGAAGCCGGGCGTTGATGGCAAAGCCACGATCGGTTCCGATAGCTATGCGCTGTACACCCAAGCCGACGGTGCCTGGGTAAAGAATGCCGCCGAGGAAGGGCCGATGGTCGACGCCATGCGCAAGGGCTCCGACCTAGTGATCAAAAGCGAGTCCACGCACGGCACCAAGACCACCGACACCTATTCGCTGAAAGGCATCTCCGAGGCGCTCGACAAAGTCGCCGACGAGTGCAAGTAGCCAAGCCCCGTCTTCGCCGGGCTTGACCGGATGAAATTAGGCACGACCGACCTTAAATAAGGCGTTCGCGACCGGCGATGCTGCATTGGCCGTCGCTTTCGTGCTAGGTCCGGCGACAATGACATCCGCGGTCGACACCAATCCCATCGCAATGGCCCCGGCGCCTTTCGTCGAGAAGACGCCGCTCGAGCGCTATGTCGCGCCCGACAAGCCGTCGCTGATCGGCCTCTCGCGCGCCGAACTCGCCGCAGCGCTCGGCACGCTCGGCGTGGCGGAGGCGCAGCGCAAGATGCGGGTGCAGCAGCTTTGGCACTGGATCTATTTTCGCGGGCTGACCTCGTTTGCGGCCATGAGCAGCGTGTCGAAGGACCTGCGCGCGGCGCTCGCCGACAATTTCACGCTCGATCGCCCCGAAGTCGCGGCCGAGCAGGTCTCGGTCGACGGCACGCGCAAATGGCTGCTGCGGCTGCCGGGCGATCCTGATAGCGGTCTGCCGCACGACGTCGAATCCGTTTATATCCCCGACACCGACCGCGGCACCCTGTGTGTCTCCAGCCAGGTTGGCTGCACGCTCACCTGCACCTTCTGCCACACCGGCACCCAGCGCCTGGTGCGCAACCTCACCGCGGGTGAGATCGTCGGCCAGGTGATGGTGGCGCGGGATCGTTTAGGAGACTGGCCGGGAGCGGCGCGTCCGACTGATGGGATCATTCCAAGCGGCGATCGTTGCATCACCAACATCGTCATGATGGGCATGGGCGAGCCGCTCTACAATTTCGAAGCGGTGCGTGACGCGCTGCTGATCGTCGCCGATGGCGATGGCATCGCCATCTCCAAGCGCCGCATCACGTTGTCGACCTCGGGCGTGGTGCCGATGATCGAACGCGCAGGCTCAGAGATCGGCTGCATGCTGGCGGTGTCGCTGCACGCGGTGCGCGACGACCTGCGCAATGAGCTGGTGCCACTCAATCGCAAATTTCCGATCGCAGAGTTGCTGGAGGCCTGCCGCAATTATCCCGGCGCCTCCAACGCCAAGCGCATCACCTTCGAATACGTCATGCTCAAAGGCGTCAACGACTCCATCGAAGACGCCAAGGCGCTGGTTCGTCTGCTCAAGGGAATGCCGGCCAAGATCAATCTCATCCCATTCAATCCGTGGCCGGGCAGCCGCTACGAATGTTCCGATTGGGAGCAGATCGAGAAATTCTCGCAGGTGGTGTTCGACGCTGGCTACGCCTCGCCGGTGCGCATGCCGCGCGGGCGCGACATTCTGGCCGCCTGCGGCCAACTCAAGAGCGCGAGCGAGAAACTGTCCGCCCGCGAGCGCTTGGCGCTGCGCGCCATGGCAATGACCGACTAGCGCATGGCATTCCTCGGCCGCATCATCGTCATTGTCTTTGCTCTCATGCTGGCGAGCCTGGCGGCCGGCATCGCCATGGCCTTCGGCATTCTCGGGCCGGAATGGCACGGCTTCGGCGGCGATTTCGCCGAGCGCACCGGTTTTTGGTTGCTGGTTTTTTTCGGCGCCGGTTTCACCTGGGCGATCGGGCTGCTGCCGCTGGCGATCCTGATCGCCATCGCCGAAGGTTTCAAAATCCGCTCGCTGCTCGCCTACGCGGCGGTCGGCGCTGCCTTGCTGGCTTTCGGCTATTACAGCACGGGGCTGTCTCATCGTTACGAGGAATCGATCGACCATCCGCCGCCGGCGATTCCGCGCGAGATCGAGATTGCCGCGGCCGCCGGCGTGGTCTTCGGCGCCGTCTACTGGGCGATCGCCGGCCGCGACGCGGGCCGTTGGTGCGCGCGGCGGCAGCCGGCGGCGCCGAGCCAAGTCGCGTCCGATGATGCCGCGCGCTAGCGTTGCGCCCAGGCGAGCGCGGCTTCGATACGGTCATTGCCCCAGAACAGTTCACCATCGGACGTGACGAAGCTCGGGGCGCCGAAGATTCCGAGTTTCCCGGCCGCTTCTGTTTGCGTGCGCAGGGCAGTTTTGTTTTCGTCCGACTGGGCTTGCCGCAACACCGCCTCGGCGTCCTGCCCGAGATCGCCGAGAATGCGTGCAATCTCCGACGGCTCGCCGATATTGCGTCCTTCGCCGAATTCGGCGTGGTAGACCGCGCGGCAGAAATCCTCGCCCCACGCTTGGCCGAGCGCGGTCACGGCCACGCGCGCTGGCAGTAACGTGTTTTGTGGAAAGCCCGGCGGCTCTTTAAACGGTACGCCGAGCGCGCCACAAATCCGCTCCAGGTCACGCCACATATAGCGTCCCTTGGCGGGGTACAGGTTGAACGGCGAGGTGGTCCAGCCGTTCGCCTTGAAAATCGGGCCGAGCAGAAACGGCCGCCAGCGCACCGTCACACCGCTTGTTTTGGCCAGCGCGCCAATGCGCATGGCCGCCGGATAGGAATAGGTGGAGGCGAATTCAAACCAGAAGTCGAGCGTGGGTGCGTCGGACATGAGCGCAATATAACAATTTCCGGCCGTGCCACCTTTTACATTTTCCGAGGCGTCGGCTAGACCGCCATTCTATTCCGAGAAGGAAAGCATGAACCGCACTGGACTGATTATCGCGCTCGCCATTGCCGCCGTTGTCGGCTTTCTGTTCGGATTCTTCCCGCAACTCGATTTGATGATTGCCGCGCCCTTTCACAGCATTTCGCGCCACGGATATGTTTTCGGCTTACATCTGTATCCGCCTGTGATGGCGGCGCGCGACATCGGACTGTGGATCGGCACGATTGTGCTGATCGCAGTCATCGTTGCGCTGATCATCAAGTTCATTTTGCCGCGGCGGAAGCTATTGATACCGGCGCGTGCGATTGTGTTCCTGATCGTGACGATCGTGCTCGGCCCGGGCCTTTTGGTCAATGTCGCGCTCAAGGATCATTGGGGCAGGCCCAGGCCGATCGACGTGACGGAATTCGGCGGGCCTCTGCATTTTGTCCCTTGGTGGGATCCGCGCGGCGAGTGTCCGAAAAATTGCTCCTTCGTTTCCGGCGACGTGGCCGGCGCCTTCTGGACCATCGCGCCGGCGGCATTGGTGCCGCCGCCATGGCGCGCGCTCGCCTATGGCGCGGCGCTGGCGCTGGGCACTGGCATGGCGGCGCTGCGCATCGTCGCCGGCGCGCACTTCTTCAGCGACACCGTGTTCGCCGGCGTCTTCACTTTCCTGATCATCTGGGTCGTGCACGGATTGATCTACCGTTGGCCGCGTACGCGGCTGAACGATGAGGCGATTGAGCGCCGCATCGAGCGGATCGCCACGCCCAGCCATGATTTCGTCGCTGGCTTGTTCGGCTCAAAACGAAAATCCGAGCGCTGAAGGCGGCGCCGCGCCGCGTCCGATCGCATTTGTGACATCGCCGCGCCGCGCGCTACACTTGCCGCGAATCGAGCCAGGAGGAACCTGTGGCGCAGCCTTCGAACGACAACGTCAAACGGGTCTTGCAGATCAAAATGCGCGCGGTGGGCGATCCCGATCAGATCCTCACGCTGATGCGGAATTCGGGGCCGTTCTACCGGACCCTCGGCGCGGCGCAATTTCGTGTGCTGCAGAACGTCGACGACCGGGCGCAGTTTCTCGTCGAGATCGAATATGTTTCCAGCGCCGCGCTCGAGCTCAACCGCCACGAGGTGGCGAGCAACCCGATGGTGCGCACCTTCCTGCAAGGCTGGCGCGCCATGCTCGCCGGCAGCGCCGACGTGGACGTCTACGAGGACGTGACCGGTTAGCCGGGCGTTACAGCCCGGTGGCGCGCTGGACGGTCCAGAACAATCCGATCGCGGCAATGGCCGACGAGGCCGGGATCACAAAACGCGTCCGATACCACCATTCATCGCGAAACCAGACCGCGACCGCGAGGAACGCCGCGGCGATCACGGTCAGTTGCGCCAGCTCGATGCCGACATTGAAGCTGATCAGCGCCGGAATGATTTCATCGTGCGGCAGACGAAGCTCGGTGAGGACGCCGGCAAATCCCATTCCGTGCAGCAGCCCGAAACCGAACACCACAGCTGGGCGCCAAGGTGTGAGCTTCGAGGTAGCGATATTTTCGATCGCCACATAGGCGACCGATAAGGCGATCAGCGGCTCGACCACGCGCGAGGGCAGCGAGATGATGCCGTACATGGTCAGGCCCAGCGTCACCGAATGGGCGACGGTGAAGGCCGTGACCTGAACCAGAATGGGTTTGAGCCTGGGCGTCAGCAAAAAGATGCCGAGCACGAACAGGATATGATCGAGGCCTTGCGGCACGATGTGAAGGAATCCGAGCTGCAGATATTGTGCGACGATCGCAAGATGGCCCCCAGGCTTGGCGGCGATGGGGAACGGGCGGCTGGCGAGGTCGCCCTGCAGCCAATGCGCCTGCGGCTCGGCATTGTCGCTGGTCGCCAGCATCAAGGCGTAGGTGGCGAGCGTGAGATCGTAGCGCCAACTGACGGTGCGGGCATTGTCGGGAATTGCGCCCGCGGCCCGTAGCTCCACAATATCCGGACGTATTGCATCCGCCAAGACTTCGAGTTGCTCGATCGACACCGTTGCCGGCGACGCGCGGCCGTCGAAACGGACGTCTATGTGGCGGGCAAGCGCCTGGCGGAAGCCGTCGATCTTGGCGCGCAACGCACCGGCGGTCAGGCCGCTGCTGCGCGGTTGGCCGGCCTTTTCTTCCAGCTTGTTGACCAGCGTCTGCGGCGCCGTGGTGATGAAGGCGTTCCAGGTGCGGTCGCCATGCAAGGTGAGGTGCACCGTCGTGGTGCCGATCTCGTGGGCCTTTGCGCTGCACGCCATCAGCAGCAGCGCGGCAAGCAGGAGGCCTTTCAGGGTGCGGACCATTATCGGTTTCCGAGACGCCAGGGTGCCGGACTTAAAAGCGGCCTGAGCCTACACTAGCGGGCTTTTGCTTAAACCCGCCGGCTGGCGGGCTTGACCCGGCTGGGCTGATAAGGGATGCAACGCCGGTCGACACTTAAGGACGGCGCCGCCGGACTCCCATGGCCAAGGGTGAGAGCAAAAAGAACGTCAAAAAGGTCGTGCTCGCCTATTCCGGCGGGCTCGATACCTCGATCATTTTGAAATGGCTGCAACAGACCTATGGCGCCGAGGTGGTCACCTTCACCGCCGATCTCGGCCAGGGCGAGGAACTGGCGCCGGCGCGCAAGAAGGCCGAACTGCTCGGCATCAAGCCGGGAAACATCTTCGTCGAGGACCTGCGCGAGGAATTCGTGCGCGACTACGTGTTTCCCATGTTTCGCGCCAATGCGCTGTACGAAGGGCAATATCTGCTCGGCACCTCGATCGCGCGCCCATTGATCGCCAAGAAGCAGATCGAGATCGCCGAAAAGGTCGGCGCCGATGCCGTGGCGCACGGCGCCACCGGCAAGGGCAACGACCAGGTGCGCTTTGAACTGGCGTATTACGCGCTGAAACCCGACGTGACCGTGATCGCGCCCTGGCGCGAATGGGATTTAACTTCGCGCAGCAAGCTGATCGAGTTTGCGGAAAAGCACCAGATTCCAATCGCCAAAGACAGGCGCGGAGAGGCGCCGTTCTCGGTCGACGCCAATCTGCTGCACGCCTCTTCGGAAGGCAAAGTGTTGGAAGATCCGGCGCAGGAAGTGCCGGATTACGTCTATTCGCGCACGGTCGATCCGGAAAAGGCGCCGGACAAGCCGACTTATATCACCGTCGATTTTGAGCGCGGCGATGCAACCGCAATCGACGGCAAGACGATGTCGCCGGCGACGCTGCTCGCCCGGCTCAACGAACTCGGCCGCGCCAACGGCATCGGCCGGCTCGATCTGGTGGAGAACCGCTTTGTCGGCATGAAATCGCGCGGCATGTACGAGACGCCGGGCGGCACCATTTTGCTGGCCGCCCATCGCGGCATCGAGTTCGATCACGCTCGACCGCGGCGCCGCCCATCTCAAAGACGAGCTGATGCCGAAATATGCCGAGCTGGTTTATTACGGCTTCTGGTTTGCGCCGGAGCGCGAGATGCTGCAGGCGGCGATCGACAAAAGCCAGGAATTCGTCAGCGGCCGCATCAAGCTCAAGCTCTACAAGGGCAATGCCATCGTGGTCGGCCGCGAGAGCAAATATTCGCTGTACGATCAGGATCTGGTCACCTTCGAGGAAGGCGCGGTCGCCTACGATCACCGCGATGCCGAAGGCTTCATCAAGCTCAACGCGCTGCGCCTGCGCACGCTCGGGCAGCGAAAGCGCAAGCTGAAGCTCGATTGACCGAAGCGCAATCTCACCGGCCGCGGCTGGACTGTGGGCAAACACGGCTGAATAATGCCGCAAAGGCCGATAGATTCGGGCGACGAGCGGGACAACCGCCGCGACGAGGAGACGTCCGATGGGAATGAGCGCAGGGCGAGTGTGGTTATCGGCGGCACTGACCGTGGCGCTGGCGGCTTGCGCGGCCGATCGCAAGACCGAAGATCTCAATCCCAATATTTTTCCGACCAAGTATAAGCAGGAGGTCCTCGACACGTTGTCGCGCACGCTCGACTATCCGGCCAATGTGCGCGACGCCTTTATCACCGATCCGACGCTGGCGCCGGTCGGCAAGGATCAGCGCTACATAATCTGCGTGCGCTCCAATTCCCGGAATCTTCGCCGGGAATATGCCGGCAGCAAGGACCGCATCGGCTACTTCTACGGCGGCCACCTCAATCAATTGGTCGACGCGACGCCGGAGCAATGCGCCAACGCGCCCTATAAGCCGTTTCCGGAACTGGAGCGGCTGTGCCAGGTCGCGAAATGCCCCTAGCTCCGTGAACGCGTCGTTTCCGATGAACCTTTCAGAATGACGGCGCTACTCACGCTCGACGGTTGATGGGCAGGCATGTTTGCCGCCCGACCGAACAGAGGAGTGGGCTATGATCGCTGGATTGACACGTTCAGCCGCGCTTGCAGTCGTTTTGACGGTCGGTGCCGCCCTGGCGGATCCCGCAAATGCAATGCCGGTGAATGGAACATTGATGGCCGGCACCAATCCGGTCGTGCAAGTTGGTCTGATATGCACGAAGGTCTGTCTTCTGCCTAAGCCGACGCAGGGCGGAATGGTCTGCCTCAAGTATGGTACGAGATGTTCGACGACGTCGGGACCAGGTCGCCTCTCGCCGGCGCCGGCGCGGACCACGCCACGTTGATTGGTGGCTCGAGCCTCGGTTGAATCGCCGTCCTAATAGTTGATTTCGCTGACCGGCTGCGTGTCGGCCTGCATGACCTTCATCGTCGGCACCAGCGGCAGATGGCGTCGCTCCTTGTCGGCGATCTCGGCGACCGTCTTACGCATTTGGACGAAGCGCGCCGGCGAGGTCGGATGCGTGCGCGCAAGCTGGATGCTTTTCGGGCTTTCAAGCGACATCGCACGCCAGATGTTCTCGCTGCCCGTGATGTCGTAGCCGGCGCGTGCCGCATAGTAGGCGCCGACATAGTCAGCCTCGCGCTCGAACTCGACGCTGAAGGCCATGGCCCCGGCGCGGGCGAAATACTTGGAGAATGCTCTGCCGCTATAGATGCCGCCGAGGAGCAGGCCGCCGTCGATCACGGCGCCGCCCAGTTCGCCGACAAGGGCGTTCTGCAGCTTCTTGCCGTAGTGCCCCATGGTCACATGCGCGAGCTCGTGCCCGATGACGACGGCAAGATCGGCGTCGCTGCGTGCCAGCCGCAGGACGCCCCGGCACGCCGAACAGTTCCTTTCGGTGGAAGCCGTGGAAGCGCATCTTGCCGCTGACGCGGTTGCCTTCCTCGATCAGGGCCAGAATGTCGGTGGTGTATTGCCCGAGCGCGCCGGTCACCCAGTCCACGTAACCGGCAAACTCATCATAGCCGACCAGTGTCGGCCCGAGCGAACCGCGAAACGTGAAACCGGGATGGAAGATTTTCGGGATCAGGCTTTTGTCGGCGTGGTCCCACATCTCCTTGTAGAACGCGCGCACGGTTTTCTTCTGCGGCGACAGCGTGATGCCGCCGAAACTGAGCGCGGGCTCGTCCATGGCGGCGAGGCTAGCGCCGCACCGGCCAGCGATCCAGCCTTTGAAGTTTCAGGAGGCGAAAGCGCGGCACACCGTTTTGAGCGATGCGCCGCTTTCGCCGCTAGTTCTTACCGGTCAGCAGCGGCGTGGCGCGAAACACGGTGACCCGCCGGTTGCGCCTTTCGGGGGCCTGCGTGTTGATCTTGGGATATTGCTCGCCGTAGCCCTGCGTCGTCAGGTTTTCCGGTGGAATGCCGAAGTCCTGGGTCAGGATTTCGGCAACCGCCTCGGCGCGGCGATCGGACAGCGACAGGTTGTCGTCATCTGAGCCGACCAGATCGGTGTGTCCCTCGATCATATAGACTTCGTTCGGATTGCGCTTGATGGCGCGCAGCATCGCGTCGGCGATCGGTTCGAGCAGCCGCGCCTGATCCGGGGTTACCTCCCACGATCCGGTTTCGAAGGTGATGGTGTCGAGATCGATCCGCGGCATGCGCTCGCGCAGCGCATGGGTGTAGCGGATTTCATCGAGCGTATAGGGGCGCTCGATTGCCATGACCGGCGCCGCGATCAAGGTCGCGTAGAGCAGGTCGCGGTCGGCGCGGTCGGCCTCAACGATGTAGCGGTCGCGCGGAATGCGCACCACGGGCCGCGCCAGATTGAGAATAAAGCTCAAGCCGTTTTGCGGGCCGCGCGGGCGGTTGTCGAGAAGCACAAACTCGTGACCGCTGCGATCCCGGCGGCTGCGCCGCAACAGGCGGCCGTTGGCGTCGGTAATGGTGATGATCTGGTCGCCGTCCGGCCGTACGACGATGGTGACGATCTCGTTGCCGCGTCGCTCCACCTTGACGTTGCGCGCGCCGATGCGGAAGCGGTCGGTGTCGTCATGGCGGATGATCGTGTGACCGCCCTCCTTGATGATGGTGCGGTTCTGCTCTTGAATCACCGTGCGGTTGCCTTCGTGCGTTTCGCGCCGCGTGCCGCGCACCTGATCGAGCCGCCGGTTGCCCGGCGCCAAAGCGGGGATTTGTTTGGTTTGAACAGCCGACGGCGCATTCTGCATCGCCGGTTTTTGCAGCTGTTGCGGATGCTGTTGAGTGCCGCCCGATTGCTGTGCCGCCGGCGGGGTCTTCATGATCTGCGCCGGCTGCTGCACTGGCTTGGGCAATTGCTGCTGCACCGGCTTTTGCAGTTGCTGTTGCTGCACCGGCTGCTGCGCTGGCTTGTGTATTTGCTGCTGCTGCGCAGGCTGTTGCACGGGCTTGTGCAGTTGCTGTTGCTGGGCGGGCTGCTGCACCGGCTTCTGTAGTTGCGGTCGCTGGGCCGGTTGCTGCACGGGCCTTTGCTGCTGTTGCTGCACCGGCTTCTGCAGTTGTTGCGGCTGCGCGCCGGGTTTGGGAGCAGGTTGCTTGTGGTCTTTGCCGGGAGACTGATCCTTGTCCTTTTCTTTGTCGACAACCGCAGGCGGCGCTTGGGCGACGACCATGCCGGAATGGCGTTCGGCTGCCGTAGCGTTCGCGCAGAGCGCAAAACCGGGGGCGATCGCGCCAACGACCATAAGCAATTTCAAGTTCATACTTTGGGCCTTTCCTCGACCAGAATGCGTGCCATTGCACGGCGTTTGTCCCTTACAGGACGTCACGTCATTGGCTGCGGTGTGTCCGCCGCGCGACCAAACTGTGGCTGAGCTATCGGCCGAAGCTGGAAGCGCGTACCACCTGTCTGACAAACGGCGGCAACCGCAGAATCCTGCTGCGGCAAGATGTCGTCAGGCGCTTGAGATTGCCCGGCCGCTAGACCTGCCGTTCGACCATCGCCTTCTTCAATTCGGCAATCTCCTTCGCCGGATTGAGTCCTTTCGGGCAGGCCTTGGAGCAATTCATGATGGTGTGGCAGCGGTAGAGGCGGAACGGGTCCTCGAGATTGTCGAGCCGGTCGCCGGTCGCTTCGTCGCGGCTGTCCTTGACCCAGCGGTTGGCTTGCAGCAACGCCGCCGGCCCGAGATAGCGATCCGAATTCCACCAGTAGCTCGGGCACGAGGTTGAGCAGCACGCGCACAAGATGCACTCGTACATGCCGTCGAGCTTGACGCGGTCCTCGTGGCTTTGCGTCCATTCTTTCTCGGGCGTCGGCGACACCGTCTGCAGCCAGGGTTCGATTGAGGCATATTGCGCGTAGAAATTCTTCAGGTCGGGCACCAGATCCTTCACCACCGGCTGATGCGGCAGCGGGTAGATGCGCACCGGCGCGCTGGAGTCGTCGGTGTCCTTGGTACAGGCGAGCGTATTGGTGCCGTTGATGTTCATGGCGCAGGAGCCGCACACGCCTTCGCGGCAGGAACGGCGGAAGGTGAGTGTCGGGTCGACATTGTTCTTGATCCAGATCAGCGCGTCGAGAACCATCGGCCCGCAATCGGCGCGGTCGACATAGTAGGTGTCGATGCGCGGGTTGGCGCCGTCATCCGGGTTCCAGCGGTAGATGCGGAACTCGGTGACCTGCGTCGCATGCGGCGTGCGCGGCCAGGTTTTGCCTTGCGTGATCTTGGAATTCTTCGGCAGCGTGAATTCGACCATGTGATTTCGCTTTCGGATCAGTAGACGCGCGCTTTCGGCTCGATATAGGCGATGTCGTTGGTGAGCGTGTAGGTGTGCACCGGCCGGTAATCGATCTTCACCTTGCCCTTGGCGTCCATCCAGGCGAGCGTATGCTTCATCCAGTCCTTGTCGTCGCGATTCGGGAAATCTTCGCGCGCATGCGCGCCGCGGCTCTCGGTGCGGTTCTTGGCCGAGGCCATGGTGACCACGGCCTGCGCCAGCATGTTGTCGAGCTCAAGCGTCTCGATCAGGTCGGAATTCCAGATCAGCGAACGGTCGGTGACGTGAAGATCGCCCATCCCGGCATAGACGTCGTGGATCAGCCTGTCGCCCTCGCTGAGAATCTCGCCGGTGCGGAACACCGCGCAGTTGTTCTGCATGACTTTTTGCATGTTCAGCCGAAGCTGCGCGGTCGGTGTGCCGCCGGAAGCATTGCGGTACTTGTCGAGCCGCGACAGTGCGTAATCGGCAGAATCTTTCGGCAGTTCGGGCTGCTTGTCGCCGGGGGTGAGCAACTCGGCGCAACGCAAGGCGGCGGCGCGGCCGAACACCACCAGGTCGATCAGCGAATTCGAGCCGAGCCGGTTGGCGCCGTGCACCGAGACGCAGGCCGCTTCGCCGAGCGCCATCAGGCCGGGAATGACGGTATCGGCGTTCCCGTTCTTCTTCGTCAGCGCCTCGCCGTGATAATTGGTGGCGATGCCGCCCATGTTGTAATGCACGGTCGGCAGCACCGGAATCGGCTCCCGCGAAATATCGACGCCGGCGAAGATACGAGCAAGATCCGCGATGCCCGGCAGCCGCTCGTGCAGCACGGCGGGGTCGAGATGGTCGAGATGCAGCAAGATGTGATCCTTGTTCTTGCCGACCCCGCGCCCTTCGCGAATTTCGATGGTCATGGCGCGCGAGACCACGTCGCGTGAGGCCAAGTCCTTGGCGGATGGCGCATAGCGTTCCATGAAACGCTCGCCCGCCGAATTGACCAGATAGCCACCTTCGCCGCGCGAGCCTTCGGTGATCAGCACGCCGGCACCGTAAACACCGGTCGGGTGGAATTGCACAAATTCCATGTCCTGCACCGGCAGGCCGGCGCGTAGCACCATGCCGTTACCGTCGCCGGTCTGCGTGTGGGCGCCGGTGCAGGTGAAGTAGATGCGCCCGTAGCCGCCGGTGGCGATGATCACCATGTTGGCGCTGAAACGATGGATGGTGCCGTCGTCCATATTGAGCGCCACTACGCCGCGGCAACGGCCCTCGTCGTCCATGATCAGGTCAAGGGCGAAATACTCGACGTAGAACTCGGCCGCATGCCGCAGGGCCTGGCCGTACATGGTGTGCAGCATGGCGTGGCCGGTGCGGTCGGCGGCGGCGCAGGTGCGTTGCGCGGTGCCCTTGCCGTAATGGGTGGTCATACCGCCGAACGGGCGCTGATAAATCTTGCCGTCTTCTTCGCGGCGTGAGAACGGCAGTCCCCAGTGCTCCAGTTCGTAGACTGCTTGCGGCGCGTTCTTGCAGAGATATTCGATGGCGTCCTGGTCGCCGAGCCAGTCCGCGCCCTTGACGGTGTCGTACATGTGCCAGCGCCAGTCATCCTCGCTCATATTGCCGAGCGCCGCGGCGATGCCGCCTTGCGCCGACACGGTGTGCGAACGCGTGGGAAAGACCTTGGTGATGCAGGCGGTGCGCAAGCCCGCTTCGCCGCAGCCGACCACCGCGCGCAAGCCGGAGCCGCCGGCGCCGATCACCACCACGTCGTATTTGTGGTCTTCGATCGGATAGGCCCTGCCGTTGAACGCCGGCGCGCCGTTTCCTTTTCCGTTCGTTGCCATGGTTAGACTCCGAACGACAATTTGAGGAGCGCGAAGGCGCAGGCAAAGCCGACCGCGAAGGCGAAAAAGGTATTCGCGAGCAGGCTCATGAATTTAAATTTATCCTCGTGCACGTAGTCGAGGATGATCTCCTGCATGCCGATCCACATGTGATAGATGCTGTTGACGATGAACAGCAGCATGATGATGGCGACGATCGGCGATCCCAGAATTTGCACGACCGCGGCGTGGCTGCGCCCGAGCAGCGAGATCACGATCACTAGCAACGCGATGGTCAGCACAATGCCGGCCACCGACGTGACGCGTTGATGCCAGAAGTGGCCGGTGCCGGTGCGGCCCGGGCCGAGCCCGCGAACACGCCGCATGGGGGTACGCATCGGAGCGTTCATCGCGGCGCTCCCATGGCGAGATAGCCGATAACCCAGAGAATGATCGTGAGTGCGATGGAGCCGATCAGCGTCGCCAGCGTGAGCAATTCGCGCTCGTTCGGCTCCAGTCCGTGCAGGGTGTCCCAGATCAGGTGGCGGATGCCGCCGAGCATGTGGTGGATGAGCGCCCAGGTGTAGCCGAACAGAATGAGCCGTCCGATCAGGCTGCCCATGAACCATTCGACATTGGCGTAGGCATTCGGGCCCGAGGCCGCCGCGATCAGCCACCAGGCCAAGAGCAGCGTGCCAAAATATAATGCGGCGCCGGTGATGCGATGCACGATCGACATCATCATCGTCAGCGTCGGCTTGTAGATTTGCAGGTGCGGCGAAAGCGGTCGCGCATGCCGCGGCCCGCTCGTCGTTCCCGCTTCAAGCTCGGCCATCGTGGTTCTCCGAAAACTCCAAACGTCGATGCGATCGCACCAAGGCAGCGCGCCTGGTTCGCCAACCGTCCCAGGCCGTCCCCGCGACGCGGTCCCTTATCTGTGCAAGTTCCGGGCTTGACCGCCGGTCAAAGCCGATTACTTTACCAAATGCGAAGCTTGAACCGGTCTAGTTTACGGTGCAATCTGCATTTTACGTAGTCTGCCTTCGCTAAATAAGAAGGTAGGTGGCCCATGCGCTTCGATTTCACCGATCTCAACCTGTTTCGCCACATCGTGGAGGCGGGCAGCATCACGCATGGCGCGGCCCGCGCGAATCTGGCGCTGGCAGCAGCCTCGACGCGCATCCGCAAGATGGAACTCGGCTTCGGCGCCGAATTGCTGGTGCGTGGCCGTGCCGGGGTGACGCCGACCCAGGCCGGGCGCACGCTTTTGACGCATGCCCGCTCGATTCTGGCGCAATCCGAGCGCCTGCAAGAAGACCTCAGCCCTTATGCGCGCGGACAGGCCGGCCAAGTGAAGGTGCTGTCCAACACCAATGCGCTCACCGAGTTCCTGCCGGAAGCCTTGAGTTCGTTCCTGACCACTTATCCGGATATCAGCGTCGATCTGGAGGAGCGGTTGTCCGACGAGATTGTCGGCCTGATCGCGGAAGGCAGCGCCGATGTCGGCATCGTGGCCGGGACCGTCGATTACAGCAGCCTGCACACGTTTCCGTTCCGCAGCGACCGCTTTGTGCTCGTGGTCGGGCGCAATCACGCACTCGCGGCTCGCTCGCGTATCGGTTTCGCCGAAGTGCTCGACTACGACATGGTCGGGCTAGACCGCGCCAGCGCGATCCAGCGCTTCCTGGCCGACAAGGCCAACCGCATCGGCCGCCCATTGCGGCTGCGCGTGCAGTTGCGCTCATTCGACGCCATCTGCCGGCTGGTCGAGTGCAATGTCGGTGTCGGCATCGTGCCGGAGACCACCGTGCAGCGCATCGGGCGCAACATGGCGATCAGCGCGGTTCGTCTGACCGACCCTTGGGCCTTGCGCGAACTGACCATTTGCGTACGCGACGAAGAGGCGCTGCCGCCTTACGCGCGGCAACTCGTGGATCACCTAAGGGCGAGCGCCTGACCGCAATTCCTGGGCGCGGCAAGACCATCAAACAAAAATATCTATCGCCGAATTGCGATAGAGCCGAAAAGAGCGTGAACTGACGATCGCGACAACATCCTTTGTAACCTGAGGTCTGCGATGCGCCGCTTTATGATCTCTCTTTGCGCCGTCACCATGCTCGCTGCCATGGCGGCGCGCGCGGCGGGGCAAGATGCAAAGCCGCCGCTCATCACTAACCAAGCCTATGTGGAAGACGTAACGCGCAAGACCAGCCTGGCGGTCGGCGATCCCATGGCGGTCTTTGCCTACGTGCTCGACAGCCTGCCGGACCGAGTCACGGTCTATCCGACCGAAAACCACTATTACTTCGCGTTCGACCTCAACGGCATCCGCTACGCCGGCAACATCAAGCTCGTCCCGCAGCTGCGCGCGGAAGGCAAGGTCGCATTCGCCTTTTACGAGGACCGGGCGACTTGGCTGGCCGACGCGTCGGGCGAAGATCTCGTCCTCGGCCCGGCGCAGGGCGTGACGGTGGAAAAGGTTGAACCGCTGGCCTACCGGGTGACATACGGGAAAAAAAGCGTCGTCTTCGCGCTCAACGATTTGTCGCACGTCAAACCGCCGGCGGCCGTGCTTGGTCCTGATGAGCGATTCATCGGTCCGATCTTCGACGAGTTTGCGGTGCGGTTTTTTCTCGTGTTCAACGCCAAGCTGAAATTGTTTCACTACATTCTCGACGAGACGATCGAGCCCAACGACGTATTTGTACCGGCCTCCGTCGGCGAGGGCCGTATCCTCATCGGCAAGCGCACGGGCTTTGCGGTCTACCGCGATCAACATCGCGATCGAAAGATCATGATCGGCGTCAACCGGGACAACGTCGTGGCGAACAATTATTTGGACGGTCCGTTCGACCAGATGCCCGACAACTTTATTGACGGCGATACATTCTTTAACGCCATCCTTGCGGTCGAACCCGACATGAAAGGCCAGATCGACCGATACGGAACCTTTGCCGATGGCTCACGCTTCGTGTTGGAGCCCTACATGGAATATCGCAACCCGAAGGAGCTTGCGATTTTCGACCGCTGCGCCACCAGCCGCCGCATTCCGGCGGCGGCCTATGAAGCGTGCTTCTCGCTTCCGCTGGACGAAGACCACGGCGCCGGCGCGCTGCCATTGGCGATGCTGCGGCACGCGCGGTGAGAACCGCGTAAAGCAAACGGGCCGCAGGCTGATCGCCTACGGCCCGTGAAAAATCCCTTGCGGGGATTCTGCTACCAGCAGCGCAACCGCGAACGGCGGCGATGGTGACAACGGCGACGACGACGACGACGACGCCATTGAACCTGGTCGAGAGAAGAGACGGCCTTGACGGCGGCGCTGATGCCAGCGCCATTCGCTGTCGCCGCTTGCGTGACCGGCATGCTGAAGAGCCCAAAGAACAAGGCCATCAGCGATGCGACGAGAATTCTCTGCATTCGGGTTGCCTCCCTTTTCAATTGAAACCAAGATGAGACGAATGAAACTAGGACGAGACGAACGCGGCCTGACGTCAATAGTAACTCAACCAAATCGACGCTTGTATGACCGGCGCATTCATCCTGCGTTCATGAACCCGCCGTCGCCCTAAGCGTCGGGAACCGTACACAGCTAGGAACCGTTCCACAAGCGGAGAAATTATTTCTGCCCGCAACTATTGCTGTACCTTATTTGGAGGCGTGGGTCGGCGATACCGATACAACGCGCTCAATCGGTCTCATCTCGTCCGCGAGCCATCGATTCGTAATAAACTTTTATGAATGGCGACAGGATTCGATAAAGGGCGTTCTTTGAAACCAGAGTGTTGTGCAGTGCGAGATAATCAATCCCGGTGTAGATGAAGCAGTTCATCGCGTCCTGCGGCGTCTCGACGATGGGCTCGCCTTTGATATTGAACGATGTGTTGACCAGGACCGGGACGCCGGTCAGCTTTTCGAATTCGGTCAACAGATCGTAAATCCGTTCGTTTTGCTCGCGCCGCACCGTTTGCACGCGGGCGGTGCCGTCGACATGCACGATGGCGGGAATGCGGTCTTTCCACTCCGGCCGGACGTGTTTGGCGCGCAACATGAACGGCGATTCGTCCTCGCCGACGAAAATGTCCTTGGCCTTTTCGTAGGTAACGATCGGCGCAAAGGGCCGGAATGGCTGCCTAAATTTGACGCGTCGGTTCAGAATGTCCTTCATCTCGGGCCGCCGTGGATCGCCCAGGATGCTCCGGTTACCCAGCGCGCGCGGCCCAAATTCGGCGCGGCCCTGGAACCAGCCGAACACCTTGCCGTCTGCCAAGAGCTTGGCCAACTCGCGGCAAATGCTGTTGTCGTTTCCGTTGAAGGTCTTGCGGCTGACAAGTAGCGGATTACCGGCACGGCGCGCGACATCGTCGCCGTATTCGGCGCCGAGCGTCGCATGCTTCATCACGAAGCTGCGCGGCTTTTTTTGTATCGCCAGGTGCCCGTAATAGGCGCAGCCAATTGAGATCCCGTTGTCGCCGGCGGCCGGCTGAATCCAGACGTTCTCGAATCCCGCTTCGCGAATGATGCGACCATTCGCCACGCAGTTGAGCGCGACGCCGCCGGCGAGGCACAGGTTCCTGGCGCCGGTGGTTTCGCGCAGCCAACGCGCGCGTTCGAGCAGCACCTCCTCGGCATCGTGCTGAACCTGCCATGCCATGTCTTCCCAATGCGGCATGGCGGGATGGTCTTCCCACTTCTCCGCTCCGTCCGGCGTCCAAGGCTGGTTGAAGCTTGCATCCCATTCCGGAACATGAAGCTCGCCGTCTCTCATCTCGAGCAGGCGCCGGATGCTGTCGGGGTGGCCGTAGGGCGCGAGACCCATTACTTCGCCGCACTTGTTCCAGTCGGCGAAGATGTAGCTCGAGACGCGGCTGTAAAGCGCGCCGAGGCCGTCCATGTTGAAGAACTCGTCGCTCAGCAGTCCGCGGCGCGGCTCGAGCCACACCTTCTTCAGCGTTTTGAGTTCGCGGCCCTTGAACTTGTAGTAGCTCTCCAACTCGCGGGCGAGTGGATTGACGCCCTCGGTGAGTTGCCCTGGCTCCTTGACGTCCGATGCGTAACTGCCGACGCCGTCCACGATCATGACCACGCCCTCTTCGAAAGGGCAGACGGCAAAGGCGCTGTAGGCGTGGGCGAGATGGTGTGAAACCGTCATCACCTTGTTCGACTTGGGCAGGTAAAGCGGGCTGTTGCGTGCCTGCTCGCGCTCGCGGGCGCTCATGTCGCCCTGGTAAACCATGCGCATTTCCAGCTCTTCGACCGGCAGTACATAACAATTGCGTACCACCAGATCGACGTCGTCGAGCGTGATGCCTTCGGCCTGCAACAAATAATCGACGGTTTCCTGAAGAATCCGCCGGCGTGTTTTTCGCGCGTGATCCGTTCCTTCTCGATGCCAAAGGCGATCTCGCCGTCGCGCAGCAGACACGCGCTGACGTCGTGGTCGTAGGCGTTTATGCCGAGGATGTAGGTATGGTTCTTGGCCATCGTATTCCCGCTGACGTGCCGTCGAATGAATGTTGCAACATGCCGCGCGATATTTTGCAACTGTAGCCGCAGGGCCGGCGAATATGGCACACTTAACAAGCCCATCGCATTGGAAGGCCCGGCGGTAGCGACATGAAAACAGTGAAGCGCATCGACCCGGATCGCTGCTGCGGTGTGATCGTCGATGTTCAGGGGTTTTTCCTGGCGCAGATCGACAAGCGGCTCGGTTCCCGCATCAAGACGAATACCGGCAATCTCGTCCGCCTGCTGAACTATTTCCGCATCCCCATTGTCGTGACGCTCGAACAGCCGGTCGACCTTAAGGGGATGCTGCCGAAGGAGATCGGCAAGCACTTAGAGAATGCGCGGACGTTCAAGAAAAATACCTTTGATCTGTGCAAGGACAAGACGATCAAGGCCCACCTTGCGCGCTTGAAAAGACGTCAGGCGATCGTTGCCGGCTGTGAAACCGATGTCTGCGTCCTGCAGTCGTGCCTTGGTCTGCTCAGTCTCGGCTACGACGTTTTTGTCGTCGAAGAGTTGATCTTTTCCTCGGCGCAGAATGTTGCCGCCGCGATCGAACGCATGAAAGCGGCCGGCGTCGTTTTCCTCAGCTACAAGACACTCTATTACGAGCTGATCGAGTTGGTGGACGGTCCCAATCTTGAGACGTCGCAAGAGTTTCCCGACGATCTTCCGGACATGGCCTTCTAGCTCAGCGCGGCATCAGCACCCAGTAATCGAGATCGAGAATCACCGCCGGATCGTAGTCGGTGCCGTCCTTGAACGGAAAATCGGGGCAGGGCCGGTCCTTGGTGGCGATGGTACGCAAGCGTAGCGCGCCGACGTCGTTGCGGCCCGGCAACTCGGCGGTCTCCAGCACCTCCGACCAGGCGAAGACCGTCAGTCCTGCGAACAGCGGCGCAACGTGCCGTCCGCCATTGATCGCCGCCACGTGGAAAGCATTGGCGAGTCCGTTGAACGACAGCGCGCGCGCCAGCGAAATGGCATGGCCGCCATAGATCAGCCGGCGGCCGAAGCGGCCTTTGCTCTCGGTGAAGTGGTCGAAATGAATACGCGCGGTGTTTTGATAAAGCCGCGTCGCGATCATGTGTTCGGCGTCTTCCACCGTGATGCCGACGCTATGATCGATCTTTTCGCCGACTTTGTAATCGCCGTGGCGATAGGGGCTGCCGGCCAGAAGGTTGTCATAAGCCGAAGCGTTCAGAATCGGGCAGCCGTTGCCAAGCGCGCCCGGTTCAACGCTTGCGGGCAACTCCGGCACGACTTCTTTCGGCGCCGGCGCATTTTCGTCGCGCTTTCTCACCATCACCCAGCGCACGTAATCGAGCACCGTGACGCCATCTTGATCGATGCCGCGCGAACGGACGTAAACGATACCGGTCTTGCGGTTGGAATTCTCCTTCAGCCCGATTACTTCCGATACCGCGCTGAGCGTGGCGCCCGGATAGACCGGCTTCAGGAAATGGCAGTCGGCATAGCCGAGATTGGCGACGGCATTGAGCGAGATGTCGGGCACGGTCTTGCCGAACACCACATGGAAGACGAGGAGATCGTCGAGCGGGGAACGCGGGTAGCCGATGCTGGCGGCGAAGGCGTCGGAGGACTGCACCGCAAAGCGAGGTCCGAACAGGCCGTTGTAGAGTGCAACGTCGCCGAGCGTGACCGTGCGCGGCGTGGCGTGGCGGATCTGCTGGCCGAGGCGGAAATCTTCGAAGAAATTGCCGGGATTGGTCTTGGTCGGTGACGGCTCGCTCACGCGGAAGCTCCTTCAGCGCATTCTTAATCGGCGCGGCATTTTCACAAATCCCTGCGCGGAACGCCAGTCGTGCGTCACGTCTGCGGCGGCGGTTCAATCCCAGTGATCAGCCGCGCACCGCGCTGGAAGGTGAGATAGCTCCACAGCCAGGTAAAGGCGACGACAAAGCGATTGCGCAGGCCGATCAGGAAATATATGTGCACGAAGCTCCAGAACAGCCAGCCGATGAATCCTCGCAACTGCAGGCGGCCGAGCTTCACCACCGCGGCACGGCGGCCGATGGTCGCAAGTTGGCCGTGATCGATATAGTGAAATGGTGTCCCGCCGGGGCGCCCTTCAATGCGGGCCGAAATCAGTTTGCTGACATAGGCGGCCATCTGCTTGGCCGCCGCGGCGACGCCCGGCACCGGATGCCCGTCACGGTCGACGACGGCCGCGGTATCGCCGATGACGAAAATATCGGGATGTCCCGGCAGCGACAGATCGGGATTCACTTTCACCCGCCCGGCGCGGTCGGCGTCGGCGCCAAGCCAGCGCGCGGCCGGCGACGCGACCACGCCGGCGGCCCAGATGATCGTGCCGGCGTCGATCCTTCCGCCACTGGTATCGACGCCGTGCGCATCGCATTGGGTCACACTGGTATCGGTCTTGATTTCGACGCCGGCATGCGCCAGCGCCGCGCGCACATAGTCGGATTGGCCGGGCGAAAAGGTGGGCAACAAGCGCGGACCGGCTTCGACCAGCACGATGCGGGCGCTGCGCGGATCGATGCGGCGGAAATCGGCGGCGAGCGTTTGGCGCGCGATCTCGGCGATGGCGCCGGCCATTTCGACGCCGGTAGCGCCGCCGCCGACGATGACAAAGGTGAGCAGACGGCGGCGCTGAGCTTCGTCGCCGGTCAGCTCGGCCTGCTCGAAGGCAATCAGGATACTGCGGCGGATACGGGTCGCATCCTCGATGCGCTTGAGGCCCGGCGCGTAAGCGGCCCATTCATCATGACCGAAATAGGAATGCATCGCGCCGGTCGCGATCACCAGATAGTCGTAAGGCACGTCGCCGAAATTTGTGTGCAGCAGCTTGCGCCCGATATCGACGCCGCTGACTTCTTCCATCAGCACCGTGACGTTTTCTTGCGTGCGCAGGATGTGGCGGATCGGCCAGGCCACGTCGGCCGGCGACAGCGCCGCCGTCGCCACCTGATAGAGCAGCGGCTGGAAGCAATGATGGTTCTGGCGGTCGACCACAATCACGTCGGCTTCTACGCGCTGCAAAGCCTTGGCGGCCTCCAGCCCGCCGAAACCGGCGCCGACGATCACAACCCGCGGCCGCTTTGCTGCCATGGCTTTCCTAAGTGCACTGGGCCGCAGTGTCGGCCCTTCACCGCCCCGTTGCCAAGTGTGCCGGGAGCCTTTAGCAATCCGCGCAGCAATTTCGCTGCGAGGTAACGCGTATGGCCACCCACAATCTGCTGCTTCTCCCCGGCGACGGCATCGGCCCCGAAGTCATGGCTGAGGTGAAGCGGGTCATCGATTTCTTCAACAAAAAAGGCCCCGATAAGTTCGCCATCGAAGAGGCGTTGGTCGGCGGGTGTTGCTACGACGCGCATGGGGTCGCCATCACCGATGCGACGATGGAAAAGGCAAAAGCGGCCGATGCGGTCATCTTCGGCGCGGTGGGCGGGCCGAAATGGGACAAGGTCGCCTACGACGTGCGGCCGGAGGCCGGCCTGCTGCGGCTACGCAAGGACCTCGATCTCTACGCCAATGTGCGCCCGGCCATCGTCTATCCGGCGCTTGCCGATTCATCCTCGCTCAAGCGCGAAGTGGTGGAAGGCCTCGACATCATCATCCTGCGCGAATTGACCGGCGGCGTTTATTTCGGCGAGCCCAAGACTATCACCGATCTCGGCAACGGCCAGAAGCGCGCCATCGATACCCAGGTCTACGACACCTACGAGATCGAGCGCATCGATCGCGTCGCCTTCGAGCTGGCGCGCAAGCGGCGCAACAAGGTCACCTCCATGGAAAAGCGCAACGTCATGAAGTCGGGCGTGCTGTGGAACGAGGTGACGACGGCGCTGCACGCGCGCGAATTCAAGGACGTGCAGCTCGAACACATGCTGGCCGATGCCGGCGGCATGCAACTGGTGCGCTGGCCCAAGCAGTTCGATGTGATCGTGACCGACAATCTGTTCGGCGACATGCTGTCCGACATCGCCGCCACCTTGACCGGCTCACTCGGCATGCTGCCGTCGGCCTCGCTCGGCGAGGTCGACCCCAAGACCAAGAAGCGCAAGGCGCTGTACGAGCCGGTGCACGGCTCGGCGCCCGACATCGCCGGCAAGGGCATCGCCAACCCGATCGCCATGATCGCCTCGTTCGGCATGGCGTTGCGCTATTCGTTCAACCTCGGCAAGCAGGCCGACATGATCGACCAGGCGATTGCCGGCACGCTGGCGCGCGGCCTGCGTACGGCCGACATCAAGTCGGAGGGCTCAACGGTCGTCAGCACGACGGAAATGGGCTCGGCGATTCTGGAAGAGCTGGAGAAGCTGGCGGCCTAAGCCGCGCTGGCATTCCGGAAACAAAAACGTGGCCAAAGGGCCGCGTTTTTTTTCGGGTATTCGTACTGCCGCTTAATACTGGAGCCAGGGATTGTTCCGGCTCGGCAGGTCGAACGGTCCCGGCAGCGGCGATTGGCTTGTGCCGAAAGCCGTGTGGTCGAGCACGCTCGAAGCGTGCTGGTTCGCCATCTCGGTATAGCCGAGGCCCTGCCGCTCGCCCGGGAACAGTTCGGTGCCCGGATCGAGGTACGAGCGCTTCTGCACGATGATGCGGGTGCGCGCGCGGCCGTTCTCGCCGCGGCTGACGAAGACCGTGTGGCCGCGGCCGTTGATATACACCGTGCGTTTCTTCTTGGCCGCGTCGGCCGGCGTCGCCAGCAGTGCAAAAGCGCCGGCAAAAGCGAGCGCGACGGCAAAGTGTTTCAAGCGCATGAAGTCCTCTCGTCGCAGGCCCTTGGACTGATTAATTCGCCGCAGTAGGGCCTAAACATGGGCAATTGTCCAGAAAAATGGCCCCGCCGAGGGACTATGCCCAATTTGTGTGACTTTTCGGCAAAGGCGGCGGATTTAGCGGCCGACGCGATGCGGTTGATGCCGGTTGGCGAGCGCCTGCCACAGCAATTTGTACTTAGGTGTCGGTGCCAGGATAGGGTCGCGCTGGCCGCAGAAGCTGCGGTTGAGTTCGGCGCGTGCGAACAGGGCGCCGACCTTCGGCTCGCTACCGGCGGAGAGTAAGGTCAGGCGATCGAGCGCGCAGGCCAGTGTCGAACGATCGATGGCGTCGGCGCCGCCCTGGCAGAAGCGGCCGGACAGTTGCAGCTTCGGATCGCCGAAGTCGCGCACGAAGCCGAGGCAATGGCGCAGCGTCGGGCCTTCCACGTCGAAGGCGGCAATATTCAGCGGTCCGAATTTGCTCGGCAGTGTCTCTTGCGCGCGCAATGCCGACACCGGCCCGGCATCCTTGGCGAGCGCGCCGAGGTCGGCTTGCGGATCGGCGAAATCGGCGATCTCGGTGCCCGGCCGATAGATTTCAACTTGGAGATAGGGCGCCACGCCGTCTGTCTCGCCCAGGCTCAAGATATCCTTGCGGCCGCTGCCGGCGGCGTGGCGGCGGATGGCATAGGCCGACGGGGCGTCGGCCGCTTCGGGGATGGCGAGCGCAAAGGCCGGGAACGGCTTCTCGATCTCGATCCAATCCGATCGATGAGCGGGCGCGATGACATTCATCACCACCGACGATTGCGAGAGCTGGGCGCAGACGATGGACAACACGAAGATCGCGCATAGATAGGCGAGGAGCCGCGCAAAGTTGGCGGGCAGTTCTTCGCGCCAGGAATAAAGGGCCGGATGCATGAGTTGTCGCTCGCAGACCGCCGTTGTCTTGTGCGCCATATACGCTTAGAAGCGCTGCCGGCCGGTTAGGTTCGATCACTTCTGGCTGAAGAACTTTTTTGGAGCGTTAACAATGGGTTACAAAGTGGCGGTGGTGGGCGCCACCGGCAATGTCGGGCGCGAGATGCTCGGCATTCTGGCCGAGCGTAATTTCCCGGCCGACGAGGTGGTCGCGATCGCCTCGCGCCGCAGCCAGGGCGTCGAGTGCTCGTTCGGCGACCAGACGCTGAAGGTGAAGGCGCTCGAGCATTTCGATTTTTCCGACGTCGACATCTGTCTGATGTCGGCGGGCGGCGCGGTGTCGAAGGAATGGTCGCCGAAGATCGGTGCGCAAGGCTCGGTGGTGATCGACAATTCGTCGGCCTGGCGCATGGATCCGGACGTGCCGCTGGTCGTGCCGGAAGTGAATGCCGACGCCGTCGCGGGTTTTGCCAAGAAGAACATCATCGCCAACCCGAACTGCTCGACCGCGCAGCTCGTGGTCGCGCTCAAGCCGCTGCACGACAAGGCGCGCATCAAGCGCGTGGTGGTGGCGACCTATCAATCGGTGTCGGGCGCCGGCAAGGAGGCGATGGACGAATTGTTTTCGCAGAGCAAGGCGGTATTCACGCTTGACGAGGTGACGGCGAAGAAGTTTCCCAAGCGCATCGCCTTCAACGTCATCCCGCAGATCGATACGTTCATGGAAGACGGCTACACCAAGGAAGAATGGAAGATGGTGGTCGAGACCAAGAAGATTCTCGATCCCAAGATCAAGGTCACCGCCACTTGCGTGCGCGTGCCGGTGTTCGTCGGCCATTCCGAAGCGGTGACGGTCGAGTTCGAGCAGCCGATTAGCGTCGACGAGGCGCGTGCGATCCTGCGCAACGCGCCCGGATGCCTGGTGATCGACAAGCACGAGGCCGGCGGTTACGCCACGCCTTACGAATGCGTCGGCGAGGACGCAACCTATATCAGCCGTATCCGCACCGACCCGACGGTCGATAACGGTTTGGTGCTGTGGGTGGTGTCGGACAATCTGCGCAAAGGTGCGGCGCTCAACGCCATCCAGATCGCCGAGTGCCTGATCAACCGCAAGCTGATCCAGGCGAAGAAAAAGGCGGCCTGACTCTCAGTACGGGGACGAGCGGCTGACTTTTAGCTTCTTACCCACTGAAACTCGCCGCTCGCCCGATCCAGCACCGACAACTCCCCGGTCGCCACGCCGAAATAGGCGCCGTGTACGCCGATCTTTTCCTTCTCGATCAGTTTGGCCAGCCGCGGAAACGTCATCAGGTTGTCGAGGCTGTTGACAATATTGGCCTGCTCCAGGCGCGCCCGATAGTCGGCCGCCGAGAGGCCGTCGCGCGCGACCTTCTCCGCCGCCGGCGCCATCAGTTTCATCCAGTTGCCGATGAAGTCGCCGGGCGACAGCGGCTCGGCCTCTTCGGCGAAAGCCTTGATGCCGCCGCACTGGGCATGGCCGAGCACCACGATGTGTTTCACGCGCAGCGCGCCGACGCCGAATTCGAGCGCCGCCGAGACACCGTGTGGGCGCTCGTCCGGCGCATAAGGCGGGATGATATTGGCGACGTTGCGCACCACGAACAATTCGCCCGGCCGCGCGTCGAAGATCACCTCCGGCGAGACGCGCGAGTCGCAGCAGCCGATCACCATGATTTCCGGGTGCTGCCCGGTCTCGGCCAGCGCGCGGAAGCGGCTCTGCTCACGCGGCAGCCGCTCGGCGAGGAAGGCCGCATAGCCCTCGATCAGGCGCTGGGGGAAATCCATTGTGGGTCTCGATCCAGTGATGTCGGTTCAATTCCATGCCGGGCCAAACGACGCAAGAGTCGTGCCCCATTCCGCTGTGGCACGCCGATTGCTCCCCCGCTAGGCTAAGGAGGCCGAGTTATAGGGGAATTGCCGATGACCATCCGCCCACGCCGCAGCGTGCTCTATATGCCGGGCTCCAATGCCCGCGCGCTGGAGAAGGCGAAGACGTTGCCGGCCGATGGCGTCATCCTCGACCTGGAAGACTCCGTCGCGCCCGACGCCAAGGAGGCAGCGCGTCAGCAGGTCGCGGATGCCGTGAAGGCCGGCGGTTTCGGCGCGCGCGAAGTCTTCATCCGCGTCAATGGCGTCGATACGCCCTGGCATGCCGAGGATTTGTCGGTGGCCGCGCATGCCGCGCCCGACGCCATTCTGGTGCCGAAAGTGTCGAGCCCCGACACGCTTGAGCTGATCGGCCGCCGCCTGCTCGACATGCACATCGACCGCAAGACGCGGGTCTGGGCGATGATCGAGACCCCGCTCGCCATCTTCAACATTCTGTCGATCGCGGCCGAAGCGCGTGATTCCGAATCGCGGCTGTCCGGCTTCGTCATGGGCACCAACGATCTTGCCAAGGATACCCGTGCGCGTCTTGTGCCGGGTAGGGCGCCGATGCTGGGCTGGCTTTCAACGTGCGTTGCGGCCGCACGCATCCACGGCATCGATATTCTCGACGGCGTCTATAACGATTTGTCCAACGCTGAGGGATTTGCCGCGGAATGCGCGCAAGGTGTGGAACTTGGCTTCGACGGCAAGACGCTTATTCATCCCAACCAGATCGAGCCATGCAACACGGCATTTTCGCCGTCGGCGGAGGAAGTGGCGATGGCGCGCAAGATGATCGCCGCCTTCGACCTGCCCGAGAATAATGACAAGGGGGTGGTATCGATGGATGGCCGCATGGTCGAACGCCTGCACGCCGAGATGGCGCGGCGCACGGTGGCGATTGCCGAGGCAATCGAAACCGCGCATTAACTCCAATCAGTGTCCAAACATTATCCACGACGGCATTGAGCCGGCAACCCCGAATTGGTGGCGGCGTTGCTCCTTCTTAAGTGCTCTGAAGGAGCGAGCTATGCCGGAAATTCGAAAAAATAGCGGGTCGGTAACTTACATTACTACCGTCAACGTCGACCCGAACAATCAAAACGAATTGTTGAATCTGATGACCATGCGCGCTCGCTTCATGGCGACGCAGCCGGGCTTTGTGTCCATCAGCCTGCACCGCAGCCAGGACGACCGTCATATCGTCAACTATGTGCAGTGGAAAGATCGTGCGCAGCTTGAAGCCGCACATCGCGCGCCCGCGTTCAGCGAGACCGCGCCGCTTTTCGACAGGCTGGTCGGCGACGTCGAGGCGAGCTTCTACGACTTGGTGCTGGTCGAGACGAAATGAGCGGATGCAACGGACGGTAATGATTGCGGAGGCGATCGCCGCGCGCTAGCTACGAAACAAGCATTTGTCGTGGCTGCCCGCATGAAAATCGCCGTTCCCGACCTGATCTCGAATTCCTATTTCCCTGCCGTGGCCGCGGTCGAGCTCGGTTTTTTGCGTGACGAGGGGCTCGACGTCACGCTGGAGATGATTGCCCCGGTCGAGAAGGCCTATATGGCGCTGCGCGACGGGGCGGTCGACTTCGTCGGCGGCTCGGCGCATTCGGCGCTGGCGGCTTTCAAGCAATGGGATGGCGTCAAGCTCATCTGCGCCCAGGCGCAGGGCATGTACTGGTTTCTGGTCATGCACCGCGATATCGCGGCCGCCCGCGGCGATCTCAGCGCGGTCAAAGGCAAACGCATCGGCGCCGCACCCTGGGTCGGCATGGGCCTGCGCCGGCTTCTCGCCGCCGGCGGTATCGATCTTGAGCGCGACAAAGTGACGATCGCGCCGATCCCGGGCGCCAGCGCCGGACTGAATTTCGGCGTCACCGCGGCGCAGGCACTGGACGATGGCCGCATCGACGGTTTCTGGGCGAACGGCATGGGCGCCGAACTCGCGATCCGGCGCGGCATCGGCACGCTGGTGCTCGACGTGCGCCGCGGCGACGGTCCGAAGGGATGCTTCGACTACACCATGGCGTCGATTGCGGCGGCCGACCGCCTGATTGAAAAGCAGCCGGACGTTTGTGCCGCCGCGGTACGCGCCATCGTCAAGACGCAAGATTTGCTCAAAGCGAATGTCCGATTGGCCGGTGACGTCGGGCGCAAGCTGTTCCCGGCGGAGGAGGCGGACTTGATCGTCGAACTGATCCGCCGCGACCTGCCGTATTACGATGCGTCGATTTCAGAATCATTTGTGGCCGGCATGAACCAGTTCGCCCGCGATCTCGGCTTGCTCGAAAGCGACGGGGCCTATGAGGACGTCGTCGCGACGCAGTTCAAGCCATTGTGGGCTAGCTAGGGGCGCGCACCACATCGGATAGTTGCAGAGACAGTATTTATAGTTGATTCATCGCGGTAACTATTCAATGCGTTTTATTCATTTATCGCCGGAGCCGGAGTTTGTTCAGGCGCCGAAAATGTGACAGCGTTTGCGGGGCTTCCATCACGGATGCTGTAGACGAGATAACTACCGAGCATGATGACAGCTACAGAACCGGCGATGGTCCAGTGCGTGCCGCTGTTCGGTCCGAACCATTTGAGAAGCGTGTTCTTGGTCTGCTGAACGCCCGAGGGGTTGGCCATGTGAGTGCCTCATGTTATTGTGATGTACGAAAACCGTACCCGCCGTGGATGGTTCCAGTACGGGCCAAGCCGGCGTCTCGACGTACTTAATTCTTAGTAAGTTTTCGGCTATCAACCCCAGTACAATGCGAAACCGTCTGGGCGTCTGCCCGTGTGCGGCGTTATGCTTAGTGTCCGCTTGGGGTCATAAGCGGACATGGTGACAGGCTCGCCCAATGTCCGCTTTACCTCCAATAGCGGACACTAGGGGCGCAAGCCCGTTGTCATTTGGCTGCTCGTTTGTGAGCCCGCGCCCTAAGCGGTAAATCGCTCGGCCGGCGGGGCGATTTCGGTGACCAGATCGCGCACCAAAATCTTGTTCGACAGTGGCGCGAGCTTCATTTCGCCCGGCTGCAGGCGCGCAGTGCAGGCGTAGACGGTCTTGCCGTCGAGTTCGATCATGCACTCCTTGCAGGCATTGGCGTTGATGCAGGAAAAGCGGATCGCCAGGCTCGGGTCGCGATTGACGCGGATCCAGCGCAGGCCGTCGAGCACCGACTGGCCGGGCTCGAATGGCACTTCAAAAGTTTCCCAGCGGCCGGTTTTGGCGTCGGTGCCGCGCCAGATCGACAAGATCGCGCACTCGCTCATGCCGCGGTCTCCGCGTGTGCCTCGGCCTTGCCGCGCGACAGTCGGATGCGGCTGCCGTCCAGCGAGACGAACTGGTTGACCGCCCAATCGGGCGAGGTCTGCGGATAATCCTCACGCTGTTGTGCGCCGCGTGTCTCGGTGCGCGAAAGCGCCGCCTCGGTCACCACGCGCGCCAGCAGCAGCATGTTGCGCAGATCGAGCCAGTCGAGCCGCCGCATATCGAAGCCATCGCCGTCGCCGGGCGGCGTCTCGCCGAGCGCTTGGGTTAGATCGCCGATCGTGCGCAGGGCGCGCGTGAGCTTGCCGGCATCACGCAGCGGGCCGACGTCATCTTGCATCGTGGCCTGCAGCGTCTGCAGCATGTCGGCCGTGTTGAGGTCGGAGCGTCCTCGCGCGCCGAGCATCGCCAACGCCGCAAGCGCGCTGTCACCGAGAGCGGGAGGGGCCATTTGCATAGCCCGTTTCGCGGCGCTGCGTCCGGCCTGGCGGCCGAACACCAGCGCCTCGGTGACGGCGTTGCCGGACAAGCGGTTGGCGCCGTTGGCGCCGCCGACGGCTTCGCCGGCGGCGTAGAGGCCGGGCAGCGCAGTTTGCATCATCGTGTCAACGGCGATGCCGCCCATGTGGTAGTGCGCGATCGGCGCTACCTCGACCGCCGTCTTGGTGAGGTCGATGCCGTTGGCGGCGAGCCGGTCGATCACCGGGCCGAAGGCCGCGCGCAGCTCGCGCTCCGGCACATGTTGGAAACTCAAGAAGACGCCGCCATGCGGCGAGCCGCGCCCCGCCGCGACTTCCTTGACGATGGCGTAGCTGCCGGCATCGCGCGTGATGACATATTTTCCGTCCTCGGCGACGCCGTACGCTTTCGTGAATTCCTCCCCCTGGTTGTTCAACAGCCGGCCGCCGAGCTTGTAGCGGAACGGGTCCCACATGATCGGGTCCATGCCGATCAAACGCGGCGCCAGATGGCCGATTGGAAAGAATTGCACGAATTCCATATCGACCAGCGACGCGCCTGCGCGCAGCGCCAGGGCATAGCCGTCGCCGCCCATGTTGGCGGAGGCGCTGTTGCGCCGGTAGAGCCGGGTGAGGCCGCCGGTGGCGATCACTGTTGCCTTGGCCGAGATGATCACCGGCGCGCCAGAACCGAGATGCAACGCCAGCGCGCCGACGATCTCGCCGTCACGGAGCAACAGATCGACGATGCAGAGATCGCCCGCTTTGCGGATGCCGGAGGTCTTGTTCACCACGGTACGCAATGTCTTCGACACCGCCGGTCCGGTGTTTAGGAAATCGACATAGACGCAGCGCGGCCGGTCATGACCGGGGGCCATGGCTTGCGTGATACGCCCGTCCTTTCTCGCCCAGCCGACGCCCCATTCATCCATGGCACGGATGCAGTCGGGCCCTTCGCGGCACAACAGCTCCGCCAGCGCGGCATTGCACAGCCCGCGGCCGGCGGTCAGCGTGTCGTCATAGTGATGGTGCCAGTCGTCCGGCGTCTCCGAGCCGAGCGCGACCGCGACTGTCATCTGCGCCATCACGGTGGCGCCGCCGCGGCCGATCAGGCTGCGATCGGCGAGCAGCACGTGAGCGCCGGCGCGCGCGGCCTCGATCGCCGCGAACATGCCGGCGGCGCCGGAGCCGATCACCAGGACGTCGGTTTCGGCACGCATTGGCGCATCAGCCATGAATGCCTCGCGCGTGCCTAGCGATTTTTGCGCGGTTTCTCATTAACCGCAGCGTACAGGCGAAAGCGGCGCGCTGGCAAAGGGTGATGCGAAATTGGCGGCTAACAATTCACGCCCAGGGCCGCGAGGCCTTGGCGTGTTCCTCGTAGTTGGCGATCTTGCTCTGCTTCTGCTTGGTCAGGCCGATATCGTCGAGGCCGTTGAGCAGGCAGTGCTTGCGGAACGCGTCGATCTCGAACTTGACCACGCCGCCGTCCGGTCCGTGGATTTCCTGTTTCTCCAGATCGATGCTGAGCGTGGCGTTGGCGCCGCGATCGGCGTCGTCGAACAGCTTCTCCAAATCCTCGGGGCTGACACGGATCGGGAGCATGCCGTTCTTGAAACAGTTATTGTAGAAAATGTCGCCGAACGAGGTGGAGATCACGGCGCGAATGCCAAAATCCATCAACGCCCAGGGAGCGTGCTCGCGCGAGGAGCCGCAGCCGAAATTGTCGTCGGCCACCAGGATCTTGGCTTTGCGATAGGCCGGCTTGTTGAGCACGAAGTCGGGGTTTTCGCTGCCGTCGTCCTTGTAGCGCATCTCGGCGAACAGGCCTTTGCCGAGCCCGGTGCGCTTGATGGTTTTCAGGTACTGCTTGGGGATGACCATGTCGGTGTCGACATTGATGATCCGCAAAGGGGCGGCGACGCCTTCCAGCGTGGTGAACTTTTCCATGGGCCCTTACTCTCTGCCTATCCAGGTCGCAGCCGCCTTTTCATAAGCCATTGGACGCCGCGGTCAATTGCCGGGCCCCCGGGCCCAGCCATGCAAATTTGAGGACGGATTACTCCGCCGCCACGCCGCGCGCGGCCCGGTCGAATTTCGATTCGCGCTTAAGCTCGCAAATCTGCAGGCTGTAGGCCGCATAATAGGTGTCGCGTCCCATCCGTTGTGCATCGCGATGCTCCGGATGCATCCGCCAGGCGCGCTGCGCCTCTTCCGACTCGAACTCGACGATGGTGCAGCGCTCGCCGTCTTCGGCGAAGAAACCCTTGTGCGAAATGTAGCCCGGCATGCTGGCCGCGAGCTCGACCATGCGGTCGACCAAGGCGACATAATCTTCGCGCAGACCCGGCATCAGGCGCGAGCGGAAAACGGTGACAATCATGATGGCCTCCAAACCTCATCATCGTCGCAATCGTTGAACCTATTGTCCGAATTGCACTGACCGTCAAATATCGCTTTGCGATGGCATTCATCTCGGACGCTGATGGCACGCTCAGCCTGCGCCCGCTTCGATGGCGGTGATGTCGTCATCGGACAGCCCAAAATGGTGGCCGATCTCGTGCACCAGCACGTGGGTCACGATCGCGCCCAACGTGTCGCTATGCTCGGCCCAATAATCCAAGATCGGCCGGCGGTAGAGCCAGATCATGTTGGGCATCAGTTGCGGCATGGTCGCCGATTGGAACGGCAGCCCCACCCCCTGAAACAGCCCGAGCAGGTCGAATTCGCTCTGCAAATGCATGGCGTCGATGACCTCGGCGGACGGAAAATCGTCCACGCGGATGATCAAATCCTCGCACAGCTTGCGGAATTGTTCGGGCAGCCGCGTAAAGGCATTGGCGGCCAGTTGCTCGAACTCCGCCAGCGAGGGCGCCGCGACCGCGTGCCAGGGCCGAGCGTTTTCGAATTTGTCACTCATATCAAAGCCCTACGGCGGTCACTGGGGCATAGGACTGTTGACGGCGGGAGCGGAATGCGCGAGCGTTAGCCATCGGGGTTTGGGCGTCATTATGCCGGGGACCGTAGCTAAATATTGGGTTATTTGCGGGCTTCTGGCGGTGGCCTTTGGCGTCAATGGCCTTCTCGCGACGTCCGCTCAGGCGCGGGACGCAAACCATCCCAAAGCCGCCGCCGTGTCGAGCAGCGACCTTGCCGCGCGATCGCGGCCGCGCATCACCGTTTATCCGCGCCATCGCTACCTCGGTCCCAACGCCAAACGCTATTGCCGCTTTTGGCTGGCGAAGGAATACCGGGTGAGCGGGACGGTGATCACGCCGCAGCAGCGCTGCTGGTGGAATTAACACGCCCGATCGGCCGCTCCGCCGAATCGACCGGCTCCATCGGAGTTCTGAAAATGTCGAAACTCGTGAAGCTATTCGCGATCGCCGCTCTGATCGGCGGCGCCATCGCCGTTACGCCGGGCAGCGCCGAAGCCCGCTACCGCGGCTACCACTTCGGCGGCATCCCGTACATCAGCGTGCCGTACATCCACTTCAACGCCCCGCATTTCCGCGGCTTCCCCTTCGGCGGCTACCACCGGAGAAGCTATCGCCGCGGCTGGGGCGGATTTGGCGTGGGGCCGGCCATCGTCTTGGGGCTGGGCGCGCCGTACTACTACGCCGACTGGCCTTACTATCGGCAAGGGTCGGACTGCGGCTGGGTACGCACCGGGCCTCGGCACCATCGCTACCGCGTTTGGCGTTGTTGGTGATGCTGTAACCGGCCGTCATTCCGGCGCGCGCTAACGCGCGGCCGGAATGCCGACCCGGATTACTTCCACTCTCTAATATCGACGAAATGCCCCGCGATGGCGGCGGCTGCCGCCATGGCAGGCGATACCAGATGCGTGCGGCCCTTGTGGCCCTGGCGGCCTTCGAAGTTGCGGTTCGAGGTGGAGGCGCAGCGCTCGCCGGGTGCGAGCTTGTCCGGGTTCATGGCCAGGCACATCGAACAGCCAGGCTCACGCCAGTCAAAACCGGCGGCCTTGAAGATCTTGTCGAGGCCTTCGGCTTCCGCTTGTTCCTTTACGAGGCCGGAGCCGGGCACGATCATGGCGTTGACGTTGCCGTTGACGGTCTTGCCGTTCACCACACGCGCAACCTCGCGCAGGTCCTCGATGCGCCCGTTGGTGCATGAACCGATGAACACGCGGTCGAGCTTGATGTCGGTGACCTTCTCGCCGCCCTTGAGGCCCATGTAGCCGAGCGAGCGTTCGGCGGCATGGCGCTTGTGCTCATCGCGGATATCTGCGGCGATCGGCACGCGCCCGCTGATCGAGGCGACCTGCTCGGGGCTGGTGCCCCAGGTCACCAGGGGCGGCAGTTCGGCGGCGTGCAATCTGATCTCGTGGTCGAAATGCGCTTGGTCGTCAGAATGCAGTGTCTCCCAATAGCGCATGGCATGGTCCCAGGCCGCGCCTTTGGGCGCCTTCGGCTTGTCCTTGAGATAGGCGTAGGTCTTCTCGTCGGGCGCGATGAAGCCGGCCTTGGCGCCGCCTTCGACCGACATGTTGCACACGGTCATGCGGCCTTCCATCGACAGCGCGCTAATCGCGTCGCCGGCATATTCCAACGCGTAGCCGGTGCCGCCGGCGGTGCCGATCTCGCCGATGATGGCGAGGATGATATCCTTGGCGGTGACGCCTTCAGGCAGTTTGCCTTCGACCAGCGCGCGCATGTTCTTTGATTTATTCTGGATCAGCGTTTGCGTTGCCAGCACGTGCTCGACTTCAGAGGTGCCGATGCCGTAGGCGAGCGCGCCGAAGGCGCCGTGCGTGGCGGTGTGGCTGTCGCCGCAGACGATCGTGGTGCCCGGCAAAGTGAAGCCCTGCTCGGGGCCGATGATGTGGACGATGCCCTGGCGCTTGTCGAACTCGTTGAAATACTCGATGCCGAAGTCCTTGGCATTCTGCGCCAGCGTCTCGATCTGCGTGATGCTTTCCGGATCCGGATTGGGCGTGGTGCGGCGGTCGTGCGTCGGTACGTTGTGATCGACGACAGCGAGCGTCTTCTCCGGCGCATGCACTTTGCGGCCGGCGGTGCGCAAGCCTTCGAAGGCCTGCGGCGAGGTTACCTCATGCACCAGATGGCGGTCGATATAGAGCAGGCAGGTTCCGTCCGGCTGCTCGTCAACCAGATGGTCGTTCCAGATTTTGTCGTAGAGGGTACGCGGGTTCATGACTCGAAAACCTTCATGCGGATTGATTGAGTGAAGACAGGCGGCCGCCGGCAGGACCGGCATCTCCTCAATCAAGCCCGGATGATTGCTCGCCCGCAGTCAGGCGGCCGAAGAAGCGCCACGGCAGCCGCGCGTGATCGGAAAGAATGATGCGCTGAGCCTCGGAAACCATGGGCGCTATATAGCCATTTGCGCCGGTCTAAACAACAAACTCGACGCCCGCCAAAAGTGCTTGCGGAAGCCCCGCTCGGCGCTGCTTGTGCCTACAGTTGGGTGCGCAACTCCCATAATTCGGGGAAGAATGAGCGCTCGAGTGCGGTCTTGAGGAAAGCGACGCCAGAAGACCCGCCGGTGCCGCGCTTGAAGCCGATGATGCGCTCGACGGTCTTCATATGGCGGAAGCGCCATTGCTGGAACCAGTCCTCGACGTCGACCAGTTCCTCGGCTAGCTCGTACAGGTCGAAATGTTCCTTTGCCGTGCGGTAAATCGACAGCCAGATGTCGCGCACCGCCGGATCGGATTCGTACGGCTGCGTGACGTCGCGCTCCAGCACGTCTTTCGGGACGGCAAAGCCGCGCCGCGCCAGTAACCGCAGCGCCTCGTCGTAGAGGCTGGGCTCCTTGAGCGCCGCCTCGAGCTTGGCGTGATGGTCCGGGGATTGCCGGTGTGCCAACAGCATCTTGGCGTCCTTGGCGCCGAGCCGGAATTCGACCAGCCGGTACTGGAACGACTGGAAGCCCGATGCCGGCCCCAGCGCGCTGCGGAAGGCAAGATAGTCCGCCGGCGTCATGGTCGAGAGCACGTCCCAGGCGCGGATCAATTGCTCCTGGATGCGGGTGACGCGGGCAAGCGCCTTGAAGCCGGGCGGCAGGTTGTCGTTGCGGATCGCCACGATCGCCGCTTCCAGTTCATGGGCGACCAGCTTGAGCCACAGTTCCTGCACGTGGTGAATGACGATGAAAGCGAGCTCGTCATGCTCTTGCGTGATCGGATGTTGCGCCGTGAGGAGCTGGTCGAGCTTGAGATAATCGCCATAAGTGAGCTTGCCGGCGAGATCGACGTGCATTTCGGTCTCTACGCGGCTTTCCCGCGGTTTCGCGTCGCTCATGCCATTCTCCTCGGATCGGCCATTCGACAAGGGCCGGCCGCGTATTTTAGGCTTTAAATGGGCCGAACGACAATTTGACGAGGCTGCCGTGGCGCCGACTGTTCCTCTCGATCTGAGCGCGGGGTTCTCGCGCTTCCGCGCAGCCGACCCGCAGCGGCTGCATTTTGCCGCGCATAGCCATCACTTCTGGCCGGACGTGACACGCGAGGCGCAGCTTTTGGCCTGGGACAATGCCGCCGACCGCGTCGATGACAAATGGGACGTGGTGCTCGGCGACGTATGGCCCGCGGTCGCCGCGCTGATTGCGCGCCATCTCAACTTGCCGGACGCGGCGACCTTGGTACCGGCGCCGAATACGCTGGAATTCGTCAATCGCCTGTTGTCCTGCGGTCCCGCTGGCAGGCCGATGCGGGTCGTGAGTACCGACAGCGAATTCCATTCCTTCCGGCGGCAGATCGATCGTCTGGCCGAGGACAATTTGGTGGCGCTGACGACGATGCCAGCCGAACCCTTTGCCACGCTGGCGGAGCGGCTGATCGCGGCCGTGCGCGAACAAAATCCCGACATGGTTTTCGTCAGTCAGGTGTTCTTCAATTCCGGTTTTGCGCTGACCGACTTGAAGATGCTGGTGGATGCGGTGGCGGCGCCGGAACGGCTCACCGTGATCGACGGCTATCACGGCTTTCTGGCGCGGCCGACCGATCTCTCCGCCGTTGCCGATCGCGCTTTCTACATCGCCGGCGGCTACAAATACGCCATGGCGGGTGAGGGCGCCTGTTTTATGCATTGCCCGCCAGGCGTCGCGCTGCGGCCGCGCAATACCGGATGGTATGCGAGCTTCGGCAATCTCGCCGGCGCGCAATGCGGTGTGCCCTATGCGGCCGACGGCTGGCGCTTCATGGGCGCGACGTTCGACCCTTCCGGCCTCTACCGCTTGCGTGCCGTGCTGGAGTGGCTCGCCGCGGAGAACATCGACGCCGCGCTGATCCACGCCCATGTCGGAGCTTTGCAGACGCGCTTCATGACGGCGATGACCGAAACACCATGCGGACCGCTAGCGGCGGACAATCTTGTGGTGCCGCTCACCAATCCGGCGCGCGGTAATTTTCTGACGTTTGAGCATCAAGACGCTCAGGCGTGGTACCGCCGCCTGCATGACGCCGGCATCATCACCGACGTGCGCGGCACGCGGTTGCGCGTCGGCTTCGGCCTTTATCACAACGCCGCCGATGTCGAGCGCTTGATCGCGCGGTTACGCACCCTGAAATAAAAAGCCCCGGGCAAAGCCGGGGCCATTCATCCGATGCCGTTGGACGCCGGCGTTCAATCTTTTGCGGCAGCGCTTTCCGCCGCTTCCGGTCCACCGGCGCCGGTCGCTTCCGTGATGCGCGCCTTCTTGCCGCGCAGACCGCGCAGGTAATAGAGCTTGGCGCGACGCACCTTGCCGCGGCGCACGACCTTGATCGAGTTGATCATCGGCGCATAGAGCGGGAACACGCGCTCGACGCCCTCGCCATAGGAAATCTTGCGGACGGTGAAGTTCTCATTCAGCCCGGCGCCAGAGCGGCCGATGCAGACGCCCTCGTAGGCCTGGATGCGGCTCTTGTCGCCTTCGACCACCTTGACGTTGACCAGCACGGTGTCGCCCGGCGCGAAGTCGGGAATGTCCTTGCCGGCGGAGAGTTTTTCCACCTGCTCTTTTTCGAGTTGTTGGATGATGTTCATGGCTCAATCTCCGGCGGCAGCGCCAGCATCAGGCGCGCGGTCATGTGCACTGTTCTGAATGGGTCGGGCGAGCTTCTACGACAAAGCTTGCGTCTTGTCACCCTCGGGATTTAGGCCCGTTTTTGGCCGTCTGCCGGGCCAGATAGGCCGCCCATAAGTCGGGCCGGCGCTCCCGCGTTAGCCGTTCCGCCTCGGCCCGGCGCCAGGCGGCCACCTTGCCGTGGTCGCCCGAGGTGAGGACCTCGGGGATCGGCTCGTCCTCGAACAGCGGCGGCCGGGTATATTGCGGATATTCCAGGAGCCCGTCGGCAAAGCTTTCCTCGGTGGCCGAGGCCTCCTTGCCCATGACACCCGGAATTAGCCGCACGCAGGCGTCGATCAGCGCCAGCGCGGCGATCTCGCCGCCGGAGAGCACGAAGTCGCCAAGCGAGACTTCCTCCAAGGCGCGCGCTTTGATCAGCCGCTCGTCCACGCCCTCGAAGCGGGCGCAGACAAAGACGGCACCAGACCCTGCCGCCAGCTGCGTCACGCGTGCTTGCGTGAGCGGGGCGCCGCGCGGGCTCATCAGCAGGCGCGGGCGGGCGTCATGCGGCACCGTGTCGAGGGCGCGCGCCAGCACGTCGGCCTTCATCACCATGCCCGGCCCGCCGCCGGCCGGCGTGTCGTCGACGGTGCGGTGCTTGTCGGTGGCCGCGTTGCGGATGTCGTGGGTGTCGAGCGACCAGACGCCGGCAGCAAGCGCTTTGCCGGCGAGGCTTGCCGCCAAGGGGCCGGGAAACATCTCCGGAAAAATCGTCAACACGCTTGCGCGCCACATAGCTCGCTAACCTCTCCGTTGTTGTCCCCACGAAAGCGGGGACCCATAACCCCGGTCTGTCCGTATCTTGACCACTGGGGTTATGGGTCCCGGTCCTCGCCGCGCTCGGCTGGGACGACAATTTCTTTGGGCAATACCACCACGATCTGCTTTGCCTTCACATCGATCTTCGGCACCGTGGCGTCGGTGAACGGCAGCATCAGCGTATCGCCGCCGCCGTCCGGCGCGATCTCGAGCAGGTCGCCGGCGCCGAAATTATGGATGGCCGACAAGGTTCCTAGCGCCGCGCCGTCTTCGCTCACCACCGCCGCGCCGATCAAGTCAGCATGATAGAACGTCTCGGCTTCCTCGATCGGCGGCAGGCGATCGCGCGGCACGAACAGGTCGAGATTGCACAGGCTCGCAGCCGCATCGCGGTCGGCGACGCCGGCGATACGCGCGACCAGAAAGTTTTTCCCTGGCCTTAAGCTTTCGATCTCGAAGTGCCGCGCGCCGTCTTCAGTTTCCAGCAGGCCGTAACCAGCGACGGCAAGCGGATCCTGCGTGAACGGCCACAGCCTCACTTCGCCGCGAATGCCATGCGCGGCCCCGATGCGCGCGACGCGGATGCGCTCGGCCACGACGTGCGGCGAACGTTAGCTCGCCGCCGGCGCGGCTGCTGCAGCCGTCTTGGCGGCCGCATCGGCGGCTTCCTTGGCCTTCAGCGCTTCTTCGGCCTGCGCCTTGCGCTCCTTGCGCGGCACCGCCTTTTCCGGATTGTTGCGCTTTGCACGCTTGGCGATGCCGGCGGCATCGAGGAAGCGCATCACGCGGTCGGACGGCTGCGCGCCCTTTTTCATCCAGGCCTGCACCTTGTCGAGATCGAGCTTGAGCCGCTCGGTCTTTTCCTTCGGCAGCAGCGGATTGAAATAGCCGAGCCGCTCGATGAAGCGGCCGTCGCGCGGCGAGCGCGAGTCGGCAAGCACGATGTGGTAGAACGGCCGCTTCTTGGTTCCGGCGCGGGCCATGCGGATGACGAGAGACATTCGAGTTTTCCTTTCCGATTAAAATGTTGTGACGTGTTACTTCATTTTTTCTTTCCCAAGCCGGGTAGGCTTGGCAATCCGGGAAACTTTCCGCCCGGCAAGCCGGGGAAATTCGGCGGCAGGTTCGGCAGGCCCGGAATGTTGCCGGGCATCGTCGGCGGCAAACCGGCCACTCCCGAAGGCAACTGACCGCCCGGCATCTTCTTTGCCAGTTCGGCCATCTGCTCGGGCGTGGGCGCGTTGGCGCCGAAGCCCAGCATCTGGCCGAGGCCGCCGAGCGCGCCGCGTTTGCCCGAGCCCATCGCCTTCATCATGTCGGCCATGCCGCGATGCATCTTCAACAGCTTGTTGATCTGCTCAGGGCTGGTGCCGGAGCCGGAGGCGATGCGCTTCTTGCGGCTGGCCTTGAGGATGTCGGGATTGCGCCGTTCCCGCGGCGTCATCGAATCGATGATGGCGATCTGGCGCTTAAGCACGTTGTCGTCGAGGCCGGCATTGGCGATCTGATTTTTCATCTTCGCAACGCCAGGCAGCATGCCCATCAGGCCGCTCATGCCGCCCATGGCCGCCATCTGCGTCAACTGCTCGCGCATGTCGCCGAGATCGAACTGGCCTTTGCGCATCTTCTCGGCGGCGCGCATCGCCTTTTCGGCGTCGATGGTGGCGGCGGCTTTCTCCACCAGCGCCACTACGTCGCCCATGCCGAGGATGCGGCCGGCGATGCGCGAGGGATCGAACTCCTCCAGCGCGTCGAGCTTTTCGCCGGTACCGATCAGCTTGATCGGCTTGCCGGTGACGGCGCGCATCGACAGCGCGGCGCCGCCGCGGCCGTCGCCGTCGACGCGGGTGAGCACGATGCCGGTCAGGCCGACGCGTTCGTCGAAGGCGCGCGCCAAATTGACCGCGTCCTGGCCGGTCAGCGCATCGGCGACCAGCAGCACCTCGTGCGGATTGGCGGCGTGCTTGACCTCGGCCGCCTCGCTCATCATGGCGTCGTCGAGCGTGGTGCGGCCGGCGGTATCGAGCAGCACCACGTCATAGCCGCCGAGCCGGCCGGCCTCGAGCGCGCGTTTGGCGATCTGCGCCGGCATCTGGCCGGCGATCACCGGCAGCGTGTCGATTTCCGCCTCGCGGCCGAGCACGGCCAGTTGCTCCATCGCCGCCGGGCGGCGCACGTCGAGCGAGGCCATCAACACTTTCTTCTTCTGCCGGTCGGCGAGCCGGCGCGCGAGCTTGGCGGTGGTGGTGGTTTTGCCGGAGCCCTGCAGGCCGACCATCATGATGGCGACCGGCGGTGCGGCATGAAGATTGATCGATTGGCCTTGCGAGCCGAGCGTTTCGATGAGCTGGTCGTGCACTATTTTTACGACCATCTGGCCGGGCGTGACCGACTTCATCACCCCGACGCCGACCGCGTGTTTCTTCACGCCGTCGGTCAAGGCGCGCGCCACGTCAAGCGCGACGTCGGCTTCGAGCAACGCGCGGCGCACTTCGCGCAAAGCAGCATCGACGTCGGCTTCGGTGAGCGCGCCGCGCCGCGTCAGGCGATCGAGAATACCGCCCAGCTTTTCCGACAGGCTATCGAACATTTCCCGTCCTAAGAACGGCCCGTCTCCCGACGGGCCTGTGCAACAAATATCTTTGCGCCCGAGGGCGCATCGCGCTGTCGGGCGGGGGCCTCCGGCCTCTCAAGGACCGGGCGGCGGGACTGCATTTCACGTCTTAAGCGAAGACGCGCGGAACCTAGGGAGGGGGAAGGCGCAAGTCAACCGGTGCGTTATTCCGCGCCCCGGAATGACAAAGGCCGTTAAGGCTTCAATTCGTAGCTGACGTTAACCGTCGCCCGCAACGACTGCTCGCCGGGCGCGATGGGAACCGCGCCGGCGCGTAGCGCTTTCATCACAGGATGCGGCGGCGTCGCGCCTTCATCGGTAATCGCCACTACCGGGCCGACTTTGGTGCCGGCGGCCTGGGCGTAGAGCTCGGCCTTGCGGCGGGCGTCGGCGATTGCCTCGCCGCGGATCTGGTCGAGCAGGTTCGATTGCTTCGACACGATGAATTCGATGCCCGACATCTCGTTGGCGCCGGCCCCGACCGCGCGATCGAGAAGGTCGGGCAGTTTGCCGATGTCGCGGATCGTGATGGTGAGCTGGTTGGTCACCTGGAATCCGAGCAGGCGGGCGGTGCCGGCCTTGTTGGGATCGTATTGCGGCTGCAGCGACAGGCGCGACGTTTGAATGTCGCGCTCGGCGATGCCGTTCGCCTTGATCGCCGCCAGCACCGCGGTCATCTGCTTGGCGTTGGCTTCGCTCGCGGTCTTTGCGGTCTTGCCCTGGCTGGTGACGCCGATGCGGATCACCGCGGCATCGGGGGCAACCGATAGCGATGCCTCACCGGTGACGGTCACCAGTTTGTCGATGGCATGCGCCGGCAACGTCGGCATTGCCGTAACGATGAGAACGATAAAGAGAACACGATAGATCGATCTGTTCATTTTACCGGCACCAAAACATTAACCACCAGATTGTCCGGATCCGCGGTCAAGAGATCGGAAGCATATTCCTCGACGAACGCATCTTTAGCCTCAAGCTGCTTGTCATCCAGATAATTGGTTATCGCTTCGTAAGTTGCACCCATCGCATCGTAGGAACCGCGGTGGACGAATTTGAGCGCCTTGCCGGACGGCGCCGGACCGACGGCGATGTCGCCCTTCGGCGGGTCTTTCGGCGTCTCGGCGATCGGCACCGCCGCCTTGAAATCAAAACCGGCGTCGTCGGTCTTGGTATAGATGGTCATGGCCAAACCGTTCGGTTTGATGCCCTGCTTGTCGAGATATTCCTTGAGCGACTTGAAGGCGTCGACCAGCGTGCCGAAGGCATCGTCCCAGGTGCTGTGGCCCTTGAGATAGATGATAGTGCGTTCCGGCAGCGTCACTTCCTCGCCAAAAGGATCGCCGGGCTTCAACGGCATCGGCGCATTTGGCTCGATCGGCGGCGTCGGCGATACCGGTTGCGCCAGCGCCGGCCCGATAAAGAGCAGCAGCAAGGCAATCGGCGCCGCCAAGCGTAGGCACGACATCGCGATGTCTCCGTGGTTCCGGCTATTGTCGCACCCTAGCACGGCCTCTGGCCAATCCGTGCCCATTCGCCATATAAACCGGGCGAAACCCGGGCAAGGCCCGATTGCGGCGGAATTGATGGGCGCACTGGCCAACCAGTCCTTTGTGAAGATGAACGGCATCGGCAACGAGATCGTCGTGGTCGACCTGCGCGCGCAGGCCGCCAAAATCGAGCCTGACGAAGCGCGCGCGGTGGCGCAAGGCGTGCCCTACGACCAATTGATGGCGCTTTACCCGCCGCGCGCCGCGGGCACCGATGCCTTCATCCGCATCTACAACAACGACGGCTCCGAAGCCGGCGCCTGCGGCAACGGCATGCGCTGCGTCGCCGACATCATCGCCAAGCAAAGCGGCAAAAGCACGCTGACCTTCGAAACCACCGCCGGCATTCTGAATTGCTGGAAAGGCGAGGGTGGCCTGTTCACCGTGGACATGGGCAAGCCGCGTTTCACGTGGAACGAAATTCCGCTTAGCGAGGAATTCCGCGACACCCGCGCCATCGAACTGCAGATCGGGCCAATCGACAAGCCGGTGCTGCATTCGCCCTCGGTGGTCAACATGGGCAATCCGCACGCGATCTTCTGGGTCGACGACGTGAACGCCTACGATCTGAGCCGGATTGGGCCGCTCTTGGAAAACCATCCGATTTTCCCGGAGCGCGCTAATATAACGCTCGCGCATATTTTCTCGCGCGACCACATCATCATCCGCACCTGGGAGCGCGGCGCCGGCCTGACGCAGGCCTGCGGCTCGGCCGCCTGCGCGACGCTGGTCGCCGCGGTGCGGCTTAGGCGCACGGAGCGCAAGGCGCAGGTGATCTTGCCGGGCGGCGAACTCACTATCGAATGGCGCGAGAAGGACGACCACGTGCTGATGACCGGCCCTGCGCAATTCGAATTCGAGGGCCGCTTCGATCCGGCGCTGTTTGCCAAGGCGCCGGCGCCATGAGCCTCGACGTCGTCACCTTCGGCTGCCGGCTCAACGCCTACGAGTTCGGAAGCAATCCGGCGCGACGCCGTGACTTTGCGCGACACGGTGGTGGTGAACACCTGCGCGGTGACGGCGGAAGCCGTGCGCCAGGCCAAGCAGAGCATCCGCCGCATCAAGCGCGAGCGCCCCGAATCGTCGATTGTCGTCACCGGCTGCGCGGCGCAGACGACGCCGGAAATTTTCGCCGACATGGTCGAGGTCGACCGCGTCATCGGCAACGAGGAAAAGTTCGATCCGCAGTTGTGGGCTGCCGACGGTGCGCGTGTGATGGTCGGCGACATCATGGCGGTGACGCGCCAGCGCTTGCACGCGGTGGACGGTCTCGATGGCCGCGCGCGCGCCTTTGTGCAGGTGCAGAACGGCTGCGACCATCGCTGCACCTTCTGCATCATTCCCTTCGGCCGCGGCAATTCGCGTTCGGTGCCGATGGACGATGTGGTGGCGCAGGTGCGGCGGCTCACCGAGAACGGCTACCGCGAAGTGGTGCTCACCGGCGTCGATATCACCAGCTACGCCGCGTCCGGCGCGCGGCTGGGCACTTTGGTGAAACGGATTTTGCGCGAGGTGCCGGAGCTTGCGCGCTTGCGGCTGTCGTCGATCGAACTCGGTGGAAGCCGACGCTGATCTCATCGACGCGCTGGCGAATGAAGCGCGGTTGATGCCGCATCTGCATCTGTCATTGCAGGCCGGCGACGATCTGATCCTCAAGCGCATGATGCGGCGGCATTCGCGCAGCCATGCCATCGCCTTTTGCGATTCCATGCGGCGTCTGCGTCCTGACATGGCATTCGGCGCCGACATCATCGCCGGCTTCCCGACCGAGAGCGAGGCCATGTTCGCTCGCTCGCTCGATCTGGTGGATGAATGCGGCCTGACGCAGCTGCACGTCTTTCCGTTCTCAGCCAGGCCCGGCACGCCGGCCGCGCGCATGCCGCAGCTCGACCGTGTGCTGGTCAAGGAACGGGCGCGCCGTTTGCGCGAGAAGGGCGAGGCTACGCTGGCGCGCCATCTCGACCATGAAGTGGGCTCGCAACGCCGGGTGATGGCGGAATCGTCCGGCGTCGGCCGCACCGAGCAATTCATTCCGGTGCGCATGGGCGCATCGGCCGGAGCGGGAACCATTCTTGACCTCACCATGATGGGGCACGACGGCCGCCAATTGCTGGCCGCGTGAAGGACCAATGAGCACAAGCGATCATCTCGTGACCACGATGCAGCAGCTTGAATCGCTGTACGGCGAGAAAGTGCCGACCTCGGTGATCAAGGAGATCGATCACATCAACGGCGGCTACCGCAAATTGATCGAGGCGGCGCCCTTCGTGGCGATCGCCACCAGCGGCCCGGAAGGGCTCGATTGCTCGCCCAAGGGCGATCCGGCCGGCTTCGTGCGCATCCTCGACGATAAGACGCTCGCCATTCCCGACCGCCCCGGCAACAACCGCATCGACGGCTTCCGCAACATCATTCGCGACCCGCGCATCGCGCTCCTGTTCCTGATTCCCGGCGTCAGCGAGACACTGCGGGTCAACGGCCGCGCCAGCATTTCAGTCGACCCGGAGCTGATGCAAAGCTTCGAGATCAACGGCAAACTGCCGCGCAGCGTTCTCGTCGTCCATATCGAGACGATCTTCTTTCACTGCGCCAAGGCGATCGTGCGCTCGAAGCTTTGGGACGAAGCCACCAAGATCGATCGTAAGAGCTTGCCGTCGACCGGGGCCATCATCGCCGAGCTGAGCCAGGGCCAGCTCGGCGGCGAACAATACGACCGCGAGGCGCCGGAGAAGATCAAGGCGCAGCTTTACTGATCTCTCCTCGCCATTCGCATACGCGCAGCATTTCTTGCAAATGCGCCGGCACCGGCGCGGTGACTTTCACCGGCGGCTTGTTCTTGGAAATCGGCACCACGATCTCGCGCGAATGCAGATGCAGCGGCGGCCCGCCGTTGCGCGGCGCGCGGCCATAAATGTTGTCGCCCAGGACCGGGAAACCCATTTCGGCGCAGTGCACGCGCAATTGATGCGTCCGTCCGGTCAAAGGTTCGAGCGCCAGCCAGGTCAGCCCGTCGCCGCGCCCCATGATCTTCCAGGTGCTCGCCGCCGGCGCGCCATGCGGATCGGGCTTCATCCACCAGCCGCGCTCGACGTCGAGCTTGCCGAGCGGAATATCGATGCGGCCCTCGTCGGCATCGGGTGTGCCTTCCACCACCGCCCAATAGGTCTTGCCGACCTTGCTCTGCTTGAACAGCTTGCCGAGCAGTGCCAGCGCCTTGCGATGGCGGCCGAGCACCAGGCAGCCGGAGGTGTCGCGGTCGAGCCGGTGCGCCAGTGCCGGGTTGCGCGGCAAGCCGAAGCGCAGGGCGTCGAAATATGCGTCCAGTGCCTCGCCACCCTTCGGCCCGCGATGCACCGCGATGCCGGCGGGCTTGTCGATCACCAGCATCAGCCCGTCGCGGTAGAGCAGGCGGGCGAGCATCTCTTCGGGTGTCATGGCGGCTTACCTAGATCGGCCGAAACGGCTATCACGGCCCCGACATGAACGACAGCACACAGACGAGCTGGTGGAAACGCCTGAGCGGGGGCCTGAAGCGCACATCCTCCGCGCTCGCCGGCGCCATTAGCGATCTGGTGTCCAAACGCAAGCTCGACGCCGCCTCGGTGGAGGAACTGGAACACGAATTGATCCGCGCCGATCTGGGGCCGGAGCTGGCCGAGCGCATCGCCGCGGCCTTCGGCGAAGGCCGTTTCGAAAAGGCCATCACGCCGGATGAAGTCAAGAGCCTGCTGGCTGGTGAGATCGAGAAGGTCTTGGCGCCGGTCGCCACGCCGCTCGAGATCACGGCGCGGCCATTCATCGTTCTGGTTGCCGGCGTCAACGGCTCGGGCAAGACCACCACCATCGGCAAGCTCGCCGCCAAATTCCGCAAAGAGGGCAAGACCGTGATGCTGGTGGCGGGCGACACCTTCCGCGCCGCGGCAATCGATCAACTGAAAATTTGGGGCGAGCGCACCGGCGCCCGCGTCGTTGCCAGCGGGCCGGGCGCCGACGCGGCAGGGCTTGCCTTCGACGCCCTCACCGCCGCCAAAACGGAAAACGTCGACATCGTGCTGGTCGACACCGCCGGCCGCTTGCAGAATCGCACCGAGCTGATGGGTGAACTGGAAAAGATGGTGCGCGTGATGCGTAAAATTGAGCCCGCCGCGCCGCATGCGGTGCTGCTCGTGCTCGACGCCACCGTCGGGCAGAACGCGCTTAGCCAGGTGGAGATCTTCGGCAAGACCGCGGGCGTCACCGGGCTGGTGATGACCAAGCTCGACGGCACCGCGCGCGGCGGCATCCTGGTGGCGATCGCCGCGCGCTTTAAGCTGCCGGTGCATTTTGTCGGCGTCGGCGAGGGCGTCGACGATCTAAGCCCGTTCACCGCGCGGGAATTTGCCAGGGCGGTGGTGGGGCTGGAGTAAGTTAGGAGATGCCGTCATGCCCGGCTTTATGCCGGGCATCCACGCCTTAGGGCGGTGCAATCAAGGAAGACGTGGAGGGCCGGGACATAGGCGAGCGAAGCGACGCCGTTCTTCGAACGACTATGCCCGGCCATGACGAAGAAGGAAAGTCATGCCGGCCAAACCGCAACTCAATCCCATCCTCAAAATCGTGCTCGATATCGGGCCGCTGGTGCTGTTCTTCGCCGCCAATGCGCGCTTCGGCATCTTCGCCGCCACCGGCGCCTTTATGGTGGCGGTGCTGGTCGCGCTCGCCGTCTCTTACGTGATGACCCGGCACGTGGCGGTGATGCCGGTGGTCACCGCGGTCATCGTGCTGGTGTTCGGCGGCCTCACTCTCATTTTTCACGACGACCTGTTCATCAAGCTCAAGCCGACCATCATTTATCTGTTGTTTGGCGGCACGCTGATCGGCGGGCTCGCGCTCGGCAAGCCGCTGCTCGGCATGGTGTTCGACCAGATGTTTCACTTGACCGACGAGGGCTGGCGCCGGCTGACCTGGCGCTGGGCGCTGTTCTTCTTCGTGCTCGCCGTTCTCAACGAGTTCGTTTGGCGGAATTTTTCCACCGACACCTGGGTGAGCTTCAAGCTGTTCGGTGTGGTGCCGCTGACGTTTTTATTTGGCGCGCTGCAGTATCCGCTCTTGCTGCGTTATGCGCGCACGCCTGAGAAAGATAAAAGCTAGCGCGACGGTGCCGCCGCTGCCTCCGCTACCGGCTCGCGCAGGTAGTGCTTGCGGTAGACGAGGAATCGCTTTTCAAAATAGGTGTAGGACAGCCCCGCCACCGGCAGGAAGGCGAGGAAGGCGAGGTTGCCGATCATCAGGGCGATAAAGAAATTATTGCTGCTGCCGATGCGGTCCCAAAAGATGTTGCGCAGCAGTACGATCGGGAAAAAGTGCAGCAGATAAATCGAATAGGACCACTCGCCGACCTTGGCGAGCGAACGGTCGAGCCATGACGGCATCTTGAACGTCGTGCCGTCGTACCAGGCGATCAGCGAGCCCCAGGTGATCGCCTCGATGGTGGGAATGAAGATCCACAGCGGGCTCGGCGACGGCGTGCCATTATGGTGGAAGTAGCCACCCATGCGGTCGAACTCGGTCCACAGCACCAGGAACGCAGCGAATGACACGCCGGCGACGACGCGCAGCACGTTGCGGCGAATCGGAACCAGCGCAAAGACCATCCCGAAAACGAACTGATCGATACGCCCGACGATGGTCCAGTAGGCGATGTGCTGGGCTTCGCCATAGGTCCGCCACCAATCGAAGCGCAGCAGCATCGCAAACGCGACCACGCTCATCAGCGCGAAGGGGCCGTGCCGGCGGAACAGAAGCAGCAGCAGCGGGAACAGCAGATAGAAATGCAACTCGATCGAGATCGTCCAGGTGCCGCGCGGCCAGGTTGGAAACAGCACGCCGCCGACAATGTCGCTCAGCGGCAGCGGCGTGCCGGCCAGCCACGCGATCGCGCACCAGGCCGCGATGCAGACAATCAGCAGCGGCGCCAGCCGCACTGCGCGGCTCCACAGGAAGTTGCCGAAATCGATGCCGTGGTCGCCCACAAGCTTGGCGAACAGATAGCCGGACAGGGTCATGAACAGCGCGACGCCAGTATGGCCCTCGTCGAGCAGCGCAAAGGGAAACACGGGATTTGACGCGTACGGCACGGGAAAGTGCGGCGTCATGTGCAGGAAATGCCAGATGAAGACCAGATAGGCGGCGAAAGCCCGCACATGGTCGAGCCGCGAGTAATAGATGCCTTCGGTCGAGCGCATGACGCCCAGGTATAGGGCGTCGTGTCTAAGGATTGGTTAGCGCGCTGGTGAGTTGAGCGACGCGCCGGAAGCGCTACGGCCCAAGCGCTTTTTTGATCTCCGGCAGCACCACGCCCTTGAGACTGTCGGCGGTGATCGGCCCCACCAGCTTGTAGGCGATGCGGCCGTCGCGGCCGACCAGAAACGTTTCCGGCACGCCGTAGACGCCCCAGTCGATCGCAGTGCGGCCGTTGGCGTCGCGCCCGGTGGCGATAAACGGATTGCCGTAGCGGTTGAGGAAGCGCCGCGCATTGTCGGGCGTGTCCTTGTAGTTGATGCCGACGAGATGGATGCGCTTGTCCTTCGACAGCGCCTGCAGGAACGGCACTTCGTCGTGACAGGGCACGCACCACGAGGCCCAGACATTCACCAGCGTCACCGCGCCCTTGAAGGTCGTATTGGTCAGCCCCGGCACCGGCTTGCCGTCGCGCGTCAGCTGGGGCACCGGCGGCAGATCGGTTTGCGGGATAGGGCGCCCGATCAGCGCGGAGGGAATGCGCGAGGGATCGCCGCTGCCGAGACGGAACAAAAACAAGCCCGCCAGTGCGAGGAAGATCAGCAGCGGCAGCAGCACCAGGATCTTGCGCCGCGTCTTGCCCGGCGTTTCGGTGGACGCCGTGCTCATGATGTCTCGCTGCCTGCGCGCTGTGAACGGCGCGTGACGCCACGCTCCTCGAGATCGCCGAGGATGCGGCGCTGCGCCCAATAATCGAGAATGACCCAGGCCACCAGCGCCGCCACCACAAAGACGGTGACCGCATAAGCGGCGACGATGAAGTCGGCGTGCGGACCCAGATTCATGAAGCCTCTTTTCCATTACGCATGATCTTGTCCGAAAACCGGTGCCCACTTTTCGGGATCATGCGTGCAATTCCTGCGCCTGCATCAGCCGCATCGTGCGCACGCGCCGGCGCAGGATTTCATTGCGCATGACGGCGAGATGCAAGGTGAAGAACAGCAGCGTGAAGGCCAGCGCCATAATCGCCAGCGGCCACAGGATCGAGGCGTCGATGGTCGAGCCGCCGGTGCGGAAAATCGATTCACCTTGATGCAGCGTGTTCCACCAGTCGACCGAGAATTTGATGATCGGCAAATTGACCGCTCCGACCAGCGTCAGCACCGCCGCGGCGCGCGAGCCGCGGCCGGGATCCTCGGCGGTCCAGTAAAGCGCCATCACGCCGAGATAGAGCAACAGCAGCACCAGCATCGAGGTCAGCCGCGCGTCCCACACCCAATAGGTGCCCCAGGTCGGCCGGCCCCACAGCGAGCCGGTGACCAGACAGATGAAGGTGAAGGCGGCGCCAACCGGCGCTGCCGCCTTGCCCGCCACATCCGCCAGCGGATGTCGCCACACCAGCGTGCCGAGCGCGGCCAGACTCATCAGCCCCCAGCCCAGCATGCCGAGCCATGCCGCCGGCACGTGCAGAAACATGATCTTGACGGTGGCGCCCTGCTGATAGTCGTCCGGCGCGTTGATCGCGCGTACCAGCCCGACAGCGAAGGCGAGCACCGTCGCTGCGATCAGCCACGGCAGCACGCGCTCGACGATGCGCAAAAAACGCGTCGGGTTGGCGAGATCGATTACGGGCATCGGCGGCCTTTTAATCGCAGGTGCCGGAGCGGGCAATGGCGGACGATCATGATCGTCACTCCAATCCGTGGCGTAGCGCCGCGGCGGCGGCGAACGGGCCCAGCACCAAGCTCGCCAAGCTTAACGCGCAAAGGATGGTGAAAGGTGGGCCGAACGGGGCGGCTCCGCCGATGGCGGCATTGGCGGCGGCGACGCCGAAAATCAAAACCGGAATGGTCAGCGGCAACACCAGCACGGCGAGCAGCAAGCCGCCGCGCCGCAGCGCCACCGACAGCGCCGCGCCGATCAACCCGATGAAGGTGAGCGCCGGCGTACCGGCGAGCAAAGTGAGCGCCAGCGGGCCCATGGCGCGCAGTTCGACGTTGAGCAGCAGGGCGAGCAGCGGCGAGATCACCACCAGCGGCAATCCGGTGGTGAGCCAGTGCGCCACCGCTTTTGCCGCCACTGCCAGTTCGAGCGGCAGCGGACCCATCATGAGAAGATCGAACGAGCCGTCGTCATGGTCGGTGGCAAACAAGCGGTCGAGCGCGAGCAGGCTCGCCAGCAGCGCGCCGAGCCACAGGATCGCTGGGCCGATCAGCGCCAGCAGCTTAAGATCGGGACCGACCGCGAATGGCGTCATCACCACCACGATGAGGAAAAACAGCGCGCCCATCAGCGCGCCGCCGCCGACGCGAACCGAAATGCGCATGTCGCGCACGAGCAGGGCTAAAAGTGCGTTCACGCGCGCCTCCATGTCAAAAGCGCATTCATGCCGGCCCCAATTTCAGTTCGCGCGCGCGCGCAAGCCCGATCGGCCCATGTGCCGCGGCGACGACAATGCCGCCGCCGGCAAGATGGTCACGCATCACCGCGGCAAAGCGGCTTTGCGACGGTGCATCGAGCGACGAGGTCGGCTCGTCGAGCAGCCAGATCGCCCGCTTCACCGCGACCAGCCGGGCAATCGATAGCCGCCGGCGCTGCCCGGCGGAGAGATAGGCCGCCGGCAGATCGGCCAGCGGTGACAGCTCGACGGCCGCCAAAGCCGGCGCGACGGCCGCCTGGCTGCCGCCGAGGAATGCGGCCCAAAAGTCGAGGTTTTCCGCAACCGTCAGCGACGGCTTCAGCGCGTCCTGGTGGCCGAGGTAATGGGCCTGCTCGCCGATGGTCGCTTCAGCATCGCCACCTGCAAGGTCCAGCCGCCCGGCCGACAGCCGCAGCAGCCCGGCGATGATCCGCAGCAGGGAGGATTTGCCGGCGCCGTTGCGTCCCGTGACCAGCAGGGCCTCGCCGCCCTGCAAATTGAAGCTGAGGCCGCGAAAGACCTCGCGCCCGCCGCGCACGCAGGCCAGATTGTCGGCTGAAAGCTGCATCAGGCCGGCTGCGTCCTAAAGCACAGCCGCCAAGCGCCGCGGCCGGTCCGGTCGGACGTGAAAAACCCTGAGCTTCTCCGCATCTTAGCTGGCGTTCCCCGGTAAAAGTGGCATCCGCCTCGAAAAGACCTTATAAGCCCGCAGCGGCGTGGCGACGTAAGGGATTTAGGGCGTCGGCCCGTGCCGCTTAATAAGACTTGTCTTTTCAAGGCCTTACGCCACACTACGCCACTCTCCCCCCGCCGGGAATGGAACAGCTGACATGACTTCGCTCGACAGTTTTAGGTGCTGCAAGACGCTGCAAGCCGGCGGCAAAACCTACGCCTATTTCAGCCTCCCTACCGCCGAGAGGAATGGCCTCAAAGGCATCTCGCGCCTGCCGTTCTCGATGAAGGTGCTGCTGGAGAATCTGCTGCGCAACGAAGACGGGCGCACGGTGACCAAGGACGACATCAAGGCGGTGGCCGAATGGCTCAAGACCAAGAGCTCCGATCGCGAGATCGCGTTTCGTCCCGCGCGCGTCTTGATGCAGGACTTCACCGGCGTGCCGGCGGTGGTCGATCTCGCCGCCATGCGCGACGCGATGCAAGAACTCGGTGGTGATGCCAAGAAGATCAATCCGCAGATTCCGGTCGACTTGGTCGTCGACCATTCGGTGGCGGTCACCTTCTTCGGCAACAACCAGGCCTTCAAGAAGAACGTCGATGAGGAGTACCGGCAGAATCAGGAGCGCTACAAGTTCCTGAAATGGGCGCAGCGCTCGTTCGACAATTTCCGCGTGGTGCCGCCCGGCACCGGCATCTGCCACCAGGTCAATCTCGAATATCTCTCGCGCGTGGTCTGGAGCAAGAAGGACAAGGTCAAGGTCGACGGCAAGGAAAGCGCGATGGAAGTCGCCTATCCCGACACGCTGGTCGGCACTGATTCTCACACCACCATGGTCAACGGTCTTTCGGTGCTCGGCTGGGGCGTCGGCGGCATCGAGGCGGAAGCCGCCATGCTCGGCCAGCCGCTGTCGATGGTGTTGCCCGAGGTGATCGGCTTCAAGCTCACCGGGCGCATGAAGGAAGGCGTCACCGCCACCGACCTGGTGCTCACCGTCACCGAGATGCTGCGCAAGCGCGGCGTGGTCGGAAAATTCGTTGAGTTCTTCGGCCCCGGCCTGACGCATCTGTCGATCGCCGACCGCGCCACACTCGGCAACATGGCGCCGGAATATGGCGCTACATGCGGCTTCTCGCCGATCGACGACGATACCCTCGCGTATCTCAAAAATAGCAGCCGTCCGGCCGATCTGGTGGCGCTGGTCGCGGCCTACGCCAAGGCGCAGGGCATGTTCCGCGTCAAGACCACGCCCGATCCGATGTTCACCGACGTGCTCAAGCTCGACCTCAACACGGTCGAGCCCTCGCTTTCGGGGCCCAAGCGCCCGCAGGACCGTATCGCGCTCAAGGACGTGAAGACCGGCTTTGCCGGCTCGATGGAGAAGGAATTCAACAAAGCCTCGGAGATGAAGAAGCGCGTGCCGGTCGACGGCAAGGATTACGATCTCGGCCACGGCGACGTGGTGATCGCGGCGATTACTTCGTGCACCAACACCTCCAATCCGAACGTGATGATCGGCGCCGGCCTGCTCGCGCGCAAGGCGGCGGCGAAAGGGCTGACCGCCAAGCCGTGGGTGAAGACCTCGCTGGCGCCCGGCTCGCAAGTGGTCGGCGAATATCTCGAGCAGTCCGGCCTGCAGAAGGACCTCGACAAGCTCGGCTTCAATCTGATCGGCTACGGCTGCACCACCTGCATCGGCAATTCCGGCCCGCTGCCTCCTGAGAACTCGAAGGCGATCAACGACAGCGATCTGGTTGCCGCCGCGGTTCTGTCGGGCAACCGCAATTTCGAAGGCCGCGTCAACGCCGACGTGCGCGCCAACTATCTCGCATCGCCGCCGCTGGTGGTGGCCTATTCGATCGCCGGCTCGATGAATGTCGATCTCGCCAAGGATCCGCTCGGCACCGATCAAAAAGGCAAGAAGGTGTTCCTCAAGGACATCTGGCCGTCCAACAAGGAGATTGCCAGCTTCGTCACCAAGAACGTCACCAAGCAGATCTTCGCCAGGAAATACGCCGACGTATTCAAGGGCGACGCCAATTGGCGCAAGATCGCGGTCAAGGGCGGGCTGACCTACGAATGGGACGACCGCTCGACCTACGTGCAGAACCCGCCGTATTTCGAGGGCATGGGCAAGCATCAGCGGCCGGTCGAGGATATCGTCGACGCCCGTGTGCTCGCGCTGCTGCTCGACTCGATCACTACCGACCACATCTCGCCTGCGGGCTCGATCAAGCAAGAAAGCCCGGCCGGCGAATACCTGCGCGATCACCAGGTCCGTCCCAAGGACTTCAACCAATACGGCACGCGCCGCGGCAATCATCAGGTGATGATGCGCGGCACCTTCGCCAACATCCGGCTGAAGAACCAGATGGTGCCGGGCGTCGAAGGCGGCTTCACCATCCACTATCCGTCGAAGCAGAAGATGACGATCTACGATGCGGCGATGAAATACAAAGCCGACAACGTCCCGCTGGTGATTTTCGCCGGCAAGGAATACGGCACCGGTTCCTCGCGCGACTGGGCGGCCAAGGGGTCGCTGCTGCTCGGCATCCGCGCCGTGATCACGCAGTCTTTCGAGCGCATCCACCGCTCCAACCTGATCGGCATGGGCATTATGCCGCTGGTATTCGAGGAAGGTACATCCTGGCAGTCGTTGGGCATGAAAGGCGACGAGCAGGTCACGATCCGCGGCCTGCACGGCGAGATCAAGCCGCGCCAGCGGTTGGTGGCCGACATCGTCGCCGGTAATGGCACGCTCAAGCGTGTGCCGCTGATCTGCCGCATCGATACGCTGGACGAGTTGGATTACTTCAAGAACGGCGGAATTTTGCAGTACGTGCTGCGCCATTTGGCCAAGTAGGCGTGGCCAAGTAGGCGACGGTTGGGCGGCAGCCCGTAAATAGCGGCTCACTTCGAAGTGAGTGGCGGGTGATCGGTGCGGCGCTTTATAAGCGGCCTCATTGGGCGGGGCATTGTGGGAACGACATGCGCTATCGCCACATCACCTTCGTAGCCGCACTCGTTGGCGCTTCGGTAGCGACGTTTTTGCCCGCTTCGGCGGGCGAGCCCCGCGCCGTCATCGAACTGTTCACCAGCCAAGGCTGTTCGTCCTGTCCGCCGGCCGACAAGCTTCTCGCCGAGCTGGCGCAGGATTCCTCGCTCATGACCATGAGCCTGCCGGTCGATTATTGGGACTATCTCGGCTGGAAGGATACGCTGGCGCTGCACGGCCATTCCAACCGCCAGCGCGCTTACGCCGCGGCGCGTGGCGACCGCGAGGTCTATACGCCGCAGGTCGTGGTCAACGGCATCGTACACGTGCTCGGCAGCGACAAGGCGGCGATCGAAAACGCGATTGCGCAGACCCGCCGCAGCGCGTCGCCGCTGACCTTGCCGGTGACGATGAAAGTTGCCGATGGAAAAGTGACGGTGAATGTGCCGGCCGGAGAAGGCGAGCCGCGCAACGCGGAGGTCTGGCTGTGCCCGATCACCGGCAAGGCGCAGGTCAAGATCGGCCGCGGCGAGAACGGCGGCCGCATGCTGACCTACAGCAACGTGGTGCGCCGCTGGGTCAAGCTCGGCGACTGGAACGGCGCGCAAAAGACCTTCAGCCTGCCGCTCGCCGATCTCGCCGATGCGGACTTTTCACTGCACGATGTCGATCGCGTTGACGTAGTCGTGCAGAGCGGCGTTGCCGCCAAGCCCGGCCTGATCCTCGGCGCCGCGACCGCCAGCCTGCACTAATCTCAACTGTCATTCCGGGACGCGCCGAAGGCGCGCGCCCGGAATCCAGGGTCAAAATGACACGGTGCCGTGTCGCTCTGGATTCCGGGTTCGCATGCCTTCGCGTGCGCCCCGGAATGACGGAGAGGCGGCGCAAAAAAAACGGGCCGGCGATAAACCGGCCCGAAGGCTTAGGGGATTGAACCGTACGCGGAACTCAACTGACCCGGCCGGCTGAGCCCCGGGGGGCTGGGGGGCTGAGGAATCCGGAGCTCGCACCGGACCGGGCCTTTGAGGCAACACTAGCTATATCGTCTCCCAGCATGTCCGGCGATTGACGGAAATTGGGCGTTATTATGGTTCAATTGACGACTTCGTGATCGGAAGTGCGGCGTTTTTGCCCGTTTCTTGGCCAGGCTTGTACGGAGGAAAGTCTTGCCGTCACCGATTCCCGGCGCGATCATATGACATAGACAAAAGGAGGCGCCGCATGACGTTCGGTTCCGGCGAAGTCGATCCCAGCCAGTCCCCCGGGGGCGGAACCCCGGTGCGACGCAACCCCGCCCCCGCTAGTCAAGTCACCTTCAGCCGCCGCGAGCTCAATCGCATCCTCGATCTCTATGGCCGCAAGGTCGCCGCCGGTGAGTGGCGCGATTATGCGATCGACTTCCTGAAAGACCGCGCGGTGTTCTCGGTTTTCCGCCGCTCGTCGGAAGTCCCTATCTACCGCATCGAAAAACATCCCAAGCTGACGCGCCGCCAGGGCGCCTACAGCGTGATTTCGGCGACCGGGCTGATCGTGCGCCGCGGCCACGAGCTCGACCGCGTGTTGCGCGCCATCGACCGTTCGCAGCTTTCGCTGGTGGTGAATTAGGGATCGGTCTTACTTCCGTCCCCCAGCGCGCGCTGCATCAGCACGGTGTCGAGCCAGCGGCCGAACTTGAAGCCGACATTGGGCAACGTGCCGACATAGGCAAAGCCCAAGGCCGCATGCAGCGCGATCGATGCCGTCTGCTCGGAATCCCCGATCACCGCGATCATCTGGCGGAAGCCGCGGGCCGTGGCGGCCTCGATCAAGGCCGCCAGCAACGCGCGGCCGATGCCGCGGCCTTGCATGTCGCGCGCGACATAGACCGAGTTCTCGACGGTCGAACGGTAGGCCGGCCGCGTGCGGTAAAGCGCCGCATAGGCGTAACCGACCAGCGCGCCGTCCAGCTCAGCGGCAAGATAGGGAAACCCGTTGGCAACGAGCTCGTTCATCCGCCGCGCCATCTCGGCTTCGTCCGGCGGCGCGAGCTCGAACGATGCGGTGCCGTGTTCGACGGCATGGCTGTAGATGCGGGTGATGGCCGGAATGTCGGCGGGCGTCGCAGGACGGATCGTCGGTTCGCGCATCGCAGCACTTGTCATGCCCGGCCTCGTGCCGGGCATCCACGCCTTTCTTCGCGGTTACTTGTAAAGACGTGGATGGCCGGGACAAGCCCGGCCATGACCACAAATGCAAAACGCCCCGGCACTGGGCCGGGGCGCTGCATTGTAGTCCTGTATCCGTGGCTTAGCGCCGGTCGCCCATGAAGCGCAGCAGGAACAGGAACAGGTTGATGAAGTCGAGATAGAGCGTCAGCGCGCCCATCACCGCCTTGCGGCCGGAGACGGTGCCGTCGTCGTTCGCGCTGTACATCTCCTTGATCTTCTGGGTGTCCCAGGCGGTCAACCCGGCGAAGATCAGCACGCCGATGGCCGAGATCGCAAAATCAAGGCCCGTGCTCTTGAGGAAGATGTTGACGACCATCGCCAGGATCAGCCCGAACAGGCCCATGATCAGGAACGACCCGATCGGCGAGAGATCGCGCTGCGTGGTGTAGCCGTAGAGGCTGAGCGCGCCGAAAGATGCCGCCGAGATGAAGAACGTGCGGGTAATCGAAGCGCCGGTGTAGGTCATGAAGATCGACGACAGCATCAGCCCGAGTAGGCCGGCGTAGACCATGAACAAGGTCAGAGCCGTTCCGACTTGAAGCTTGTTGATGCGGAAGCTCAGGAAGAACACCATGCCGAGCGTGCCGAGAAACAGCACGATCATCAGCGGGCCGCCGTAGATCGTCTGGCCGAACGAGGTCAGTCCGGTGATCTTGCCGGAAGCGTCGGTCACCGCCGCGGCGTTGAAGGTGAGGTATGCGACGACGCCGGTCAGCCCGACGCCGGCGGCCATATAGTTGTAGATGCGGATCATGTAGGCGCGCAGGCCTGCATCGATCGCGGCCGCCTGTCCGGCGCCGAAGCCCCGACGGGCGGCAATGTTACGGTCGAAGTCCGACATCGAAGTTTCCTCTCTCATGTCCCGGCTAGTGGCCGGTCAAGTCTAGCGCGCCGGCGGCAGCCGTCGCGCTTGTGTAGCGTGAATCTAGTTATGGACAAGTCTGGGCGCCAGATATGGCCCCTTGATGACCCTGCCGCATTGCGGATCGTTAACGTTTCGATGCCGCCATTATAGCCGAAAAAATATGGCCCGATCAGGGGGGTGGGCGTCACGCGGCGGTTTGTCGCGAATTCTACAGATTCCTCAATATCGGAGCCGGTTTTTGGCCGAGCGCGCTGTAGGTGCCGATGAGGCCAAGCCCGACCGTAACCGCCACCGCGCCAATGGCCGCCGCCAGGGCCGGCAGCGGCAGCCAGGCGAAGCGAAGATGCATCAGGTCGGTGACGATCAGCCAGGCGGCGAGCGAGCCGCTTAAAACGCCGAACACCGCGGTGGCCGTGCCGAGCAAAAGGTACTCGATCGCGTAGGTGGCGATGAGGCGCATGCGCGTGGCACCGAGCGTCTTGAGGATCACGGCATCGTAGACACGGTAGCGGTGCCCGGCGGCGAGCGCGCCGCCCAGCACCAGCGCGGCGGCGATCAAAGTGATGGCGCTGGCGCCGCGGATCGCCAGCACCAGATTGGTGACGATGGCGCCGATGGCATCGAGCGCGTCCTTCACGCGCACGGCGGTGACCATCGGGAAGCTCTCGGAAATGGCGCGGATGATAGCGCCTTCCTGCGCCGGCGTGCCGCCATCGGGATAGGTGAGGGTGGCGAGATGCGTGTGCGGTGCGCCGTCGAAGGCGTGCGGCGAATAGACCATAACGAAATTGATGGCGAGGCTCTGCCAGTCGACGGTGCGCATATTGGCGATGGGCGCGGTGATGTTGCGGCCGAGCACGTTGACGGTGACTGGGTCGCCGATTTTAAGGCCGAGACCGTCGGCGATTTTCTTCTCGAACGAGATCAGCGGCGGCCCGTGATAGTCGGGACCCCACCACTGGCCTTCGACCAGCCGCGAGCCTTCCGGCACCTTGCCGGAATAGGTGATGCCGCGGTCGCTCTGCAGCACCCAGCCTGCGCCTTCCTTCGGTTTGAGTTTCTCGGCCGGGATGCCGTTGGCGGAAATAATGCGCCCGCGCAGCATCGGCACTTCCTCGAGCTTGGCCGCCGGTGCCTTCGCGCGCACGAAGGCGTCGAAGCGCTCTGCCTGCGCCGACGGGATGTCGAGGAAATAGAACGAGGGCGCCTTGGCCGGCAGCTCGTTGGAGAATTGCCGGCGCAAATTGCCGTCGATCTCGATCACCGTCACCAGCAAGGCGATCCCTAAACCGAGCGAGAGCACGACCGTCGGCGTCAGCGCGCTCGGCCGGTGGATATTGGCGATCGCCATGCGCAGCACCGTCGAGCGCGCGCGCGGCATGCGCGCGGCAAGAAACATCAGCAGCACAGCCACTAGGCGCAACAGGATAAAAACGGCGGCGGCGGTGGCCACATAGATGAGCGCGACGCGTCGGTCATAGGCGGTGACCACCGCCAGCGCGGTCAGCGCGGCCGCAGCGACGGCCGTCATCGCGATATAGATCTTGCGCGGCCAGCGCGGCAAAGGCGCCACCGCGTCACGGAACAAGGCGCCGACCGGCACATCATGTGCACGCCCGAGCGGCCACAGCGCAAAGGCGAGCGCCGTCAACAATCCGTAGACCAGTGCCAACAGCAGTGCGCCCGGCTGCACGGAGGGCGCGATCGGCAGCGGAATGATGGCGGCGAAAGCCCAGGCGGTCAGGAACGGCAGCACGGCGCCGAGCCCCATGCCGATAACGCCGCCGACCGCCGCCAGCAGCAGAACTTGGGTGAGATAGATCGCGAAGACGCGCGCGCCACTGGCGCCGAGCGCCTTCATGGTGGCGATCACCTCGCGCCGACGGTCGAGATGACTTTTCACCGCGTTGCCGACGCCGACGCCGCCGACCAGCAGCGCGGTCAAGCCGACGATAGTGAGAAATTGCGTGAAGCGTTCGACGTCGCGTTCCAATCGCGGCGTGGCATGGCTGCGGCTGCGAATGTCCCAGCCGGCCTCGGGGAAAGTGCTGCGCGCCCGCGCCTCAACCTGCTTGGCCGCCGCATCGCTGGTGTCATTGGCCGGCAAGCGCATGCGATAATGCCAGTGCACCAGGCTGCCCGGCTGCACTAGGCCGGTGGCGCGCAACGCATCCTGACCGATCAGCAATCGCGGCCCGAAGCCGATGCCGCCGGCAAGCTTGTCCGGCTCGCTCGTCAACGCCGCCCGGATTTCGATGGTGGCGTTGCCGACGGTGAGCCGCGCGCCCGGCTTGATGGCGAGTCGCGTCAGCAGCAGCGGATCGGCTGCCGCGCCGAAGGCACCATCGTGTTGCGCCAGCGCGTCGCTTAACGAAATAGGCGGGTCGAGAACGGCGTGGCCGAACAACGGATAGGCGCCATCGACCGCCTTGATCTCCACCAACGTGGCGTGGCCATCCGCGGTGCGCGCCATGGCCCGCATGGTGGCTGCGCTCGACACTTTGCCGTTGCGATCAAGAAACGCCCGCTCGTCCGCCGTGGCCTCGCGCTGCACCAGCGTGAAGGCGAGGTCGCCGCCGAGAATGACTTGGCCCTGGCGCGCCAGCCCGTCCGCGAGGCTCGATGCCAGCGAGCCGACACCGGCAATCGACATGGCGCCGAGCGCGATGCAGGCGATGAAGACATAGAAGCCGCGTAAGCCGCCGCGCATTTCGCGCAAGGCAAAGCGCAGCGGCAGCCAGTGCCCGTTGCGTGCCGTTGCGATGGCCGCGGCGGTCATGGCGAGGCCGCGCCGTCAATGCGACCGGAGCGCAGCTGGATTACGCGTCCGCAGCGTGTCGCAAGCGCGGGATCGTGCGTGACCAGCACCAGCGTGGTGCCGCGCTGGGCATGACCGGCGAACAACAATTCGATGATCTGCTTGCCGGTCTCCTCGTCGAGATTTCCGGTCGGCTCGTCGGCGACCATGATGGCGGGATTGGGCGCGAGCGCGCGGGCAAGCGCCACGCGCTGCTGCTCGCCGCCGGACATTTGTGCCGGATAGTGATGCAGCCGCTCACCTAAGCCCACGCCGGCCAGCTCGTTGCGCGCGCGCTCGTCGGCATCGGCGACGCCGGCAAGCTCCAGCGGCACGGCGACGTTCTCCAATGCGGTCATGGTCGGGATGAGGTGGAACGACTGAAATACGATGCCGACATTGCGGCCGCGAAAGCGCGCCAGCGCATCCTCATCGAGTGCATTCAAGTCCTCGCCGGCGACCGTGACCGAGCCGGTATCGGCGCGCTCAAGCCCGGCCATCACCATCAGCAGTGTGGACTTGCCGGAGCCGGACGGGCCGATGAGGCCGATCGCCTCGCCGCTGCCTATATTGAGGTCGATGTCTTTGAGGATATGGACGCGGGCGGCTCCCTGCCCGAGCGACAGATTGACGCCGGCCAACGCAATAGCCGGGCTCGCCTCTGATGGTGCCTTCATGCGGTTCTACCGATCACGATCCCGCTCATATGGGACAAAATCCGGTCGGGTCCAGCGGCTTGTGCGCATGGCGCTAGCCGCCGGCTTTTTGGCGCTGCTGGCGGCCAGCGGCGCGGCGGCCGGCGAGCAGCCGGTCAAGCTCGTGGTGCTGGGCGATTCGCTTAGCGCCGGCCTCGGGCTGCCGGTACGAGCGGCGTTCCCCGCAAAGCTTGCCGAGGCTCTCAAAGCCAAGGGCATTGCTGTCACCGTCGCCAATGCCGGCGTCTCCGGCGATACCGCCTCCGGTGGGCTCGGTCGTTTGGACTGGTCGGTGCCGGCGGGCACCGACGCGGTGATCGTCGAGCTCGGCGCCAACGACGCGCTGCGCGGCGTCGATCCAAACCTGACCAAGACCGCGCTCGATAAGATTTTGAGCAAGCTCGACGCGCGTCACATTTCTGTCTTGCTCGCAGGCATGAAGGCGCCGCGCAACATGGGCCCGGATTATGTGCGTGTTTTCGATGCCATCTATCCGGCGCTTGCCTCGACTCATCGGGTCGTCTTTTATCCATTCTTCCTTGACGGCGTGGCGGCCGATCCCAAGCTCAACCAGGCCGATGGCCTGCATCCCACTGCAGCCGGGGTTGACGTGATCGTGGGACGAATGCTGCCGCAGGTCGAGGAACTGATCGCCCGCGCGCGTGCGGCGCGCGGGTCGTAAATTCGGACTTTGCTATGCCGCGGCTATTTACCGGTGTCGAAATTCCGTCCGACATTGGACAGGCGTTGGCGAGCTTGCGCGGCGGTTTGCCGGGTGCGCGCTGGATCGATCCGCAAAACTATCATTTGACGTTGCGCTTCATTGGCGACGTCGACGACGTGACCGCGCACGAGGTCGCCTCCCTGCTCGAGCGGGTCAAGCGCAGTACGTTCGAATTGCATCTTGAAGGCGTGACGTCGTTCGGCGGGCGCAAGCCGCGCGCGGTTATCGCTGCGGTCGCGCCGGCGCAGCCTTTGCTTGAGGTGCAGTCCGAGCATGAACGCTTAATGCAGCGCATCGGGCTGGAGCCGGAAGGGCGCAAATACACCCCGCACGTGACGCTGGCGCGCCTGCGAGATTCCTCAAGCTGGGAAGTGGCGGACTATTTGTCGGCGCGCGGCTATTTCCGCACCTCGACGTTCCGGGTCTCGCGCTTTGTACTGTTTTCCTCGCGCGCTTCGGTCGGCGGCGGGCCTTATGTGGTGGAAGCGACCTACCCGCTCAGCGTGTGAGCTACGCAGGCCGCAGCAGCCGCTGCTGTGCGTCGAGAATCATATTGGCGACGCCGTCGGCGTCGGCGAGTGCTTCACGCATCAGCGACAGCGGTGTTGAGCGCGCCGCGCCGACTTCGCCGACCACACTGCCGAAATCGAAAGCAAGGTCGGCGGCGAATTTGCGCGCCAACTGCTGCATGCGCCGATTGTCGGCCAGGCATTGCATGTGCAATGCGTTGATACCGCGGTTGCGTGCGCTCAAGAGCGTGCGTTCGAGCAGCACGGTTCCAACCCCTAGGCTCTGCCAGGGCTGTTCGACGCTGAAGGCGGCTTCCGCCTTGCGTGCAAAAACGGAACCGAAGCGGCGCAGCTCGCCGGCGCCGTGCAACGTGCCGTCGACGAAAAATCCGTGCACCACCACGCCGACTTCATTGGCCGTCGCCGCGTGGCGCGCGATGAAGTCATCCGACACCGTACCGGAAAAGCGCCGATGGCGGCTGTCACGGTCGAGACGCAAGAGGTGATCGCGATAGGCGTCGGTCTCGTTGATCCATAATTTGCGGATGGTACCGCCGCCGGGCAAAGGCTCGCTCATGTCGGTCTCCTTGTTGGTAAGCCTGCTCGACGACGTTTCCCTGGCGATGCGCGGATCGACCGCGAATCGCCATCCAACTCATATGTGTGCAATGCAGCAAAAGCGCGACAGAAGCGCGTCCGCAGGAGGGTCTAACCAGCGAAAAACGCATGGCTAATAAAGTGTTAACATTGCTTTTTTGCGAAGCAAAAATGACCTAGCTTCCGCCCGCCGGTTCCGCGATTTCTCAAGCGTCAATGCCCGAAACCTTCAGCACGCGTTATGCGGCGCTTGTGAGCGCCGACAAGATCGATGCCGATCCCGGCCAGGCCGCACTTGCCGAGCGGCTGGCCGCGCTCGAGCGTCGCATCGAGCAGCATCGGCTGGCGCGAAAATCATCATCGCTCGGTTGGCTGTTCGCCAAGCGCGAGATGCGCGAGCGGTTGAAGGGCCTCTACGTCCACGGCGACGTCGGCCGCGGCAAGACGATGCTGATGGATTTGTTTTTCGAGACCAGCCCGGTCAGTGCCAAGCGCCGTGTACACTTCCACGAATTCATGGCGGACGTTCATGACCGCGTTCACGGCTACCGTCAGGACATCAAGTCGGGCGCCATTCCCGACCAGGATCCGATCCAGCGCGCCGCCGCCGTTCTGGCCGATGAAGCCTGGCTGCTGTGCTTCGATGAATTTCATGTCACCGATATCGCGGACGCCATGATCCTCGCCCGCCTGTTCACGCGGCTGTTCGAGCTCGGCGTGATCGTGGTGGCGACCTCCAATCTGCCGCCGGGCGAATTGTACAAGGACGGACTCAACCGGGCGCTGTTTCTGCCTTTTGTCGCTCTGCTGGAGCAGCAATGCGACGTGGCGCGGCTGGAAGCGCGTGTCGATTTCCGCCTGGAAAAACTGACCGGCGTGCAGACCTGGTACGTGCCTGACGACGCGGCGGCCGATGCCGCGCTCGATCGCGCTTGGCGAAAGCTTGCCGGCGCCCACAGCGGCGCGCCGCACGAACTGACGGTGAAAGGCCACACGGTGAAAGTACCGCAGGCCGCGATGGGGATCGCGCGGTTTTCGTTTGACGATCTATGTGCGCAGCCGCTGGCGGCGTCCGACTATCTCAAGATTGCGCATGAATTCCACACCCTGATCGTTGACCATATCCCGGTCATGGATTCGACGAAGCGCAACGAGGCCAAGCGCTTTATCATCCTGATCGATACGCTGTATGACCATGCCGTGAAGCTGCTGGCGTCGGCGCAGGCGCAGCCGGACGAGCTTTATTGCGGCACGGAGGGCTTTGAAGCGCTGGAATTCAAACGCACCGTTTCGCGCTTGATCGAGATGCGGTCGCAGTCCTATCTCGGCCTGCCGCACGGCCCACGCCAGGCGCAAGGCTTGGACTGGTCGGATAAGATCGTAGAAACTTGACGAGTCATTCTCTCAGCGGGAGATGGCCATGCCGGATCAGACCCCCAGTTCGCCGTCGGCGCCCGTGTCACCGCCGCGCAAACGGCCGCGCCCGCACTGCGCCGTTTGCGGCAAGGAAGCGCGCGAGCCGATACGGTTCGGCTCCGTCCGTCCCGCCATCGCCGGGTTGATGAGCGCCGACCATCCAAATCTCGCAGCGGACGACGTGGTGTGTGGTCACCATGTCAGCGACTACCGCACCCGATACGTCGCCGATTTGCTCGAACGCGAGCGCGGCGAGCTGTCCGAATTGGATCGTCAGGTGGTGGAAAGTCTGGCGCGCGAGGAGACGGTGGCGCGCGACGTCGAAGCCGCTTGGGACGTCCACCGCACCGCCGGCGAGCGCGTCGCCGACGTGGTCGCCGACTTCGGCGGCAGTTGGACCTTCATCGGCGCTTTCTTCGCGGTGCTGGTGGTGTGGATGGCGTTCAATGTCTGGGCGATGTCGCGCGCGGTCTTCGATCCTTACCCGTTCATTCTGCTCAATCTGGTGCTTTCCTGCCTGGCTGCGATCCAGGCGCCGATCATCATGATGAGCCAGAAGCGGCAGGAGACGAAGGACCGGTTGCGCTCGGAGAACGATTACCGGGTCAATCTCAAAGCCGAACTGGAAATTCGCAACCTGCACGAAAAAATCGACCACCTGATCAACCGGCAATGGGAGCGGCTGGCGGAAATCCAACAGATTCAACTTGAGATCATGCAGGACATAAGCCGGCATAAGCGGTGAGGCCGCGCGAAATCATCCGGCTTGGCGGCAGCTGCAGAATTTACGCTGGACTCCCGGCCATGGCTCTGCTGGTATTATGTATACACGCCGGATTTTGACCCCGGGGCATATTGCTGCAGCACAGCAAAAATTGTTAAGCCACATTTGGCCGCGCCCCGCGGCTCGCAGCAAAGAGTTTTCCCGTCATGGCGCGTAACAAGATTGCGTTGATCGGCGCCGGCCAGATCGGCGGCACGCTGGCCCACCTGGTTGGCCTCAAACAGCTCGGCGACGTCGTGATGTTCGACGTCATGGAAGGCATCCCGCAGGGCAAGGCGCTCGACATCGCCGAATCCTCGCCGGTGAACAAGTTTGACGCCAAGTTCGAAGGCACCAACAGCTACGACGCTATCGCGGGTGCCGATGTTTGCATCGTCACAGCCGGCGTGCCGCGCAAGCCGGGCATGAGCCGCGACGATCTGCTCGACATCAATCTCAAGGTGATGGAGCAGGTCGGCTCCGGCATCAAGAAATACGCGCCCAATGCTTTCGTGATCTGCATCACCAACCCGCTCGACGCCATGGTGTGGGCGCTGCAGAAATGTTGCGGCCTGCCGCAGCACAAAGTGGTCGGCATGGCGGGCGTGCTCGACTCGGCGCGCTTCCGCTATTTCCTCGCCGACGAATTCGACGTGTCGGTAGAAGACGTCACTGCCTTTGTGCTCGGCGGCCATGGCGACACCATGGTGCCGTTGATCCGCTATTCGACGGTCGCCGGCATTCCGGTGCCCGACCTGGTGAAGATGGGCTGGACCACGCAAGCCCGCATCGACGAGATCGTGAAACGCACCGCCAACGGCGGCGCCGAGATCGTCAATCTGCTCAAGACCGGCTCTGCTTTCTACGCCCCGGCGGCGTCCGCGATCGCGATGGCGGAGAGCTATCTGCTCGACAAGAAACGCGTGTTGCCGTGCGCGGCTTGGCTCAATGGCGAATACGGCGTCAAGGATTTGTACGTCGGCGTACCGGCGGTGATCGGCGCCAAGGGCATCGAACGCATCGTCGAAATCGATCTCACCGGCAGTGAACGCGACATGTTTGAACGATCGGCGGGGTCGGTGCAAAGCCTGGTCGAAGCCTGCAAGAAAATCGCGCCCAGCCTCGCCGCTTAAGCAAGTGCCGGCGACAACGCCCGGAAAGTTTTCATGAACATCCACGAGTATCAGGCCAAAGCCGTGTTGCGCGAATTCGGCGTACCGGTGCCGCGCGGTGTGCCGGCGTTTTCCGTCGACGAGGCGCTTAAGGGCGCCACCGAACTCGGCGGCCCGGTCTGGGTGGTGAAGGCGCAGATCCATGCCGGCGGGCGCGGTAAAGCCGGCGGCGTCAAGGTGGTCAAATCCATCGACGACGTTAAAAAGGAATCAACCCGCATCCTCGGCTCGACCTTGGTGACGCACCAGACCGGCCCGCACGGCAAGAAAGTCAACCGCATCTATATCGAGGAAGGTTCGGCCATCGAGCGCGAGTTCTATCTCTCGGCGCTGATCGACCGCGAGACCTCGCGCGTCGCTTTTGTCGTCTCCACCGAAGGCGGCATGGATATCGAAGCGGTGGCGCACGACACGCCTGAGAAGATCATGACCTTCTCGGTCGATCCGGCGACCGGCATCATGCCGCATCACGGCCGCCGGGTGGCGCAAGTGCTCAAGCTCACCGGCGATCTCGCCAAGCAGGCCGCCGATCTGCTGCCCAAGCTTTATGCCGCCTTCGTTGCCAAGGACATGAGCCTGCTGGAGATCAATCCGCTGGTGGCGACCAAGGACGGCAAGATCATCTGCCTCGACGCCAAAGTCGGCTTCGACGACAACGCGCTCTATCGCCACGCCGACATCGTCGCGCTGCGCGACCTGACTGAGGAAGATGACAAGGAAGTCGAGGCTTCCAAATACGATCTCAACTACATTTCGCTCGACGGCTCGATCGGCTGCATGGTCAACGGCGCAGGCCTTGCCATGGCGACCATGGACATCATCAAGCTCTACGGCATGATGCCGGCCAACTTCCTCGACGTCGGCGGTGGCGCCACCAAGGAGAAGGTGGCGGCGGCGTTCAAGATCATCACCTCCGATCCGAACGTGAAAGGCATTTTGGTGAACATCTTCGGCGGCATCATGAAGTGCGACGTGATCGCCGAGGGCGTGGTGGCGGCGGTGAAAGAGGTCGGCCTCAAGGTGCCGCTGGTCGTGCGGCTTGAAGGCACCAATGTCGATCTCGGCAAGAAGATCATCGCCGAGTCCAAGCTCAATGTGACCTCGGCCGACGATCTCGACGACGCCGCGCAGAAAATCGTCAAGGCCGTGAAGGAGGCCGCCTGATGGCCATCCTCATCGACAAGAACACTAAGGTGCTCTGCCAGGGCTTCACCGGCAAGAACGGCACATTCCATTCTCAAATGGCAATTGACTACGGCACCAAGATGGTCGGCGGCACCTCGCCCGGCAAAGGCGGCAGTGCCCACCTCAATCTGCCGGTGTTCGACACCGTTGCCGAAGCGAAGGAAAAAACCGGCTGCGACGCCAGCGTGGTCTATGTGCCGCCGGCGGGTGCTGCCGACGCGATCTGCGAAGCCATCCAGGCGGACATTCCATTGATCGTCTGCATTACCGAAGGCATCCCGGTGGCCGACATGGTCAAGGTCAAGCGCGCGCTGTCCGGTTCGCAGTCGCGGCTGATCGGTCCCAACTGCCCCGGCGTAATGACGGCCGGCGAATGCAAGATCGGCATCATGCCGGGCAACATCTTCAAGCCGGGCAAGGTTGGCATCGTCTCGCGCTCCGGCACGCTCACCTACGAAGCCGTGTTCCAGACCAGCCGCGAAGGTCTTGGCCAGACCACAGCGGTCGGCATCGGCGGCGATCCGGTCAAAGGCACCGAGTTCATCGATGTGCTGGAAATGTTCCTGGCCGACCCCAAGACCGAGTCCATTGTCATGATCGGCGAAATCGGCGGCTCGGCCGAGGAGGACGCGGCGCAATTCCTCAAAGACGAGGCCAAACGCGGCCGCAAGAAGCCTATGGTCGGCTTCATTGCCGGGCGTACGGCGCCGCCAGGGCGGCGCATGGGCCATGCCGGTGCCATCATTTCCGGCGGCAAAGGCGATGCGGAGTCAAAAATTGCGGCAATGGAATCGGCCGGAATTAGGGTATCGCCGTCTCCGGCCAGGATCGGTAAAACACTCGTTGATGTTTTATCCGCTTAGCGCTCGCGAATATGCGACCAAATTATTCTCGTCAAAGGTGTTTTGAGACACGGCGTGCTATGCCCGTTGTGGAGGATTGCGGCCTTGTTGGAAAAATGTTTTCTTAGGGGCTTGTGGCTGCAAGGCAACAGCATTTTCAGGCGTTGCTGTTAAGCTCGACTGAGAAATTCAGTGTTGTGATGTGCAGCGTTGGTTCGGGGCCCCAGTATATGAAAAAGTTCCTTTTGTCTTTGGCCGCAGTCGCGGTCTGTGCGGCCCCAGCGCTTGCCGCCGATCTTCCAGTGAAAGCGCCTGCCCTTGCGCCGGCGCCCATCGCAACGTCTTGGACCGGCTTCTATGTCGGCGCCGGTTTCGGCTACGGGATGTACGATCTTGATACGTAGCTTGTCGCCACCGCGACGGGCTTGCCATTTAACGTGCCGCTCGACCAAGGCGGGCGCGGTTGGTTAGGAACGGTTCAGCTCGGCTTTGACTATCAATTTGCCGGCCGCTGGGTGATCGGCGCCTTCGTCGACGGCGACTGGACCAATATTCACGGTTCTCATACCGGTGAAGGCGCAATGTAGGCCTCATAGCCGGCGACATGAAACTCAATCGGTCTTGGGCCGCTGGCGGCAGGATCGGCTATCTGGTCAACCCGTCGCTGTTGACCTTTGTCTCGGGCGGTTACACGCAGGCGCACTTTGGTGGCACGACCTATGCTTTCTTAAACGGTGTTGCGGACGGGCTTGCTGTGCCAAGTCAAACTTATGACGGATACTTTGTCGGCAGTGGCGCCGAATATTCTCTCAGCAGCATTTTGCCCGGGTTGTTTTGGAAGACCGAATATCGCTTTGCCAACTATCGTGCAGAAACGCTCAATGTCTTTTCGACAGCGACAGGAGTGCCCATTGGCATCGGCGAACGCACGCACCCCTACGTTCAGACCTTACGCAGCGAACTGGTCTGGCGGTTTAGCCTCGGCCACTAAGCGCGAAGCCACCGGCGCGAACGACCAAGACCCCGGTCAGTCCGGGGTCTTTGTTTTTCGCGGCAAGCATCAAGTCTAAAATTGCGGCAATGGAATCGGCTGAAATTAGGGTATGACCGTCCCCGCCCAAACCAGAAATATCTGGTCGAAGTGCTGAAATCCTGATTCAGTCTTTAGGTCTTTCATCGACTTACGGACGTCATAAATGGAGTTAAAACAATAACGCCGGGCGGCTGCGGGCCAATTAGGGCCTGCCCGCCGTAGCCGCAGGGTTTAAAGCCGCTGCAAGGATCAGAATCGCCATGTCCCGCCAGGACGCCAACGCCGCCTTCGCCCGCACTTCGTTCCTCTACGGCGGCAACGCCGCCTACATCGAAGACCTCTACGCGAAGTATGAAAAAGACCCCGCCGCGGTTGACGCCGAATGGCGCGAGTTTTTCCAGAGCCTGAAGGACGAGGCGGCCGACGTCGTCAAAAGCGCGCGCGGCCCCTCCTGGGCGCGGCCGAACTGGCCGCTGCGCGCCAATGGCGACTTGGTCGCCGCGCTCGACGGCAATTGGCAGGAAACCGAAAAGGCGATTGGCGACAAGATCAAGGCAAAGGCGCAAACCAAAGGTGTCGAGATTTCGCCGACCGAGGTGCAGCAGGCCACCCGCGATTCCGATCCACGCGTTGATGCTCATCCGCGCCTATCGCATGCGCGGCCATTTCCACGCCAATCTCGATCCGCTTGGGCTGCAGGTGGCGCCGAACGAGGAGGAGCTCGATCCCAAAAGCTACGGCTTCACCGAGGCCGATCTCGACCGCAAGATTTTCCTCGACATGGTGCTCGGTCTCGAATTCGCGTCCATGCGCGAGATCGTCGCCATCTTGCGCCGCACCTACTGCCAGACGTTGGGCGTGGAGTTCATGCACATCTCCAACGCCGCGCAGAAAGGCTGGATCCAGGAGCGCATCGAAGGGCGCGACAAGGAAATCAGCTTCACGCGCGAAGGCAAGCGCGCCATCCTCAACAAGCTGATCGAGGCGGAAGGCTTCGAGAAATTCCTCGACGTCAAATATACCGGCACCAAGCGCTTCGGCCTCGACGGCGCCGAGTTGCTGATCCCGGCGCTCGAGCAAATCATCAAGCGCGGCGGCAATCTCGGCGTTGAAGAGATCGTGCTGGGCATGCCGCATCGCGGCCGGCTCAACGTGCTCACGCAGGTCATGGGCAAACCGCACCGCGCGCTGTTCCATGAGTTCAAGGGTGGTTCGGCGACACCGGACGAGATCGAAGGCTCCGGCGACGTCAAATATCACCTGGGCGCGTCGTCCGACCGCGAGTTCGACGGCAACAAGGTGCATTTGTCGCTCACCGCCAATCCCTCGCATTTGGAAATCGTCGATCCGGTGACGCTCGGCAAGGTTCGCGCCAAACAGGACCAGCACAACGCCACCCCCGACGAGCGCACCATGGTGATGCCGCTGCTGATGCATGGCGATGCCGCCTTCGCCGGCCAGGGCGTGGTGGCGGAGTGTTTCGGCCTGTCGGATCTCAAAGGCTACCGCACCGGCGGTTCGATCCATTTCATCGTCAACAATCAGATCGGCTTTACCACCTATCCGCGCTATTCGCGCTCGTCGCCTTATCCGTCCGACGTCGCCAAGATGATCGAGGCGCTGATCTTCCATGTGAACGGCGACGATCCGGAAGCGGTGGTCTATGCCGCGAAGGTCGCGACCGAGTACCGGCAGAGATTCCAGCGGCCGGTGGTCATCGACATGTTCTGCTACCGGCGCTTTGGTCACAACGAAGGCGACGAGCCGGCGTTTACCCAGCCGCTGATGTACAAGAAAATCCGCGCGCACCCGACGACGCAGGAGATCTACAGCAAGAAGCTGGTCGAAGAAGGCGTGATCACCGCCGGCGAAGTTGACAAGATGCGCGCCGACTGGCGCGCGCGTCTGGAAGCCGAGTTCGAGGCGGGCAGCGGCTACAAGCCGAACAAGGCCGACTGGCTCGACGGCCGCTGGTCGGGTCTGAAGGCCGCGCGCGACGCCGACGATCCGCGCCGCGGCAACACCGGCGTTCCGGTCGAGACGCTGCACGAGATCGGCAAGAAGATCACCGTCGTGCCGAAGGATTTCCACGTCCACCGCACCATCCAGCGCTTCCTCGATAACCGCGCCAAGGCGATCCAATCGGGCGTCGGCATCGACTGGGCGACCGCCGAGGCGCTCGCCTTCTGCTCGTTGCTCAAAGAGGGGCACCCGGTTCGTCTGTCCGGCCAGGATTCGGAGCGCGGCACTTTCTCGCAGCGCCACTCCGTGCTGTTCGACCAGGAGACCGAGGAACGCCACACGCCGTTCAATCATCTCGGCGGCGATCAGGCGCGTTACGAGGTGCTCAACTCGATGCTGTCGGAAGAGGCGGTGCTCGGTTTCGAATACGGCTATTCCACCGCCGAGCCGAACGCGCTGACATTGTGGGAAGCGCAGTTTGGCGATTTCGCCAACGGCGCACAGGTGGTGTTCGACCAGTTCATCTCCTCGGGCGAACGCAAGTGGCTGCGCATGTGCGGTCTGGTCTGCCTGTTGCCGCACGGCTACGAAGGGCAGGGGCCGGAACATTCCTCCGCCCGCCTCGAGCGCTTCCTGCAGATGTGCGCGGAAGACAATATGCAGGTGGCGAACTTGACCACGCCGTCGAATTACTTCCACGCCTTGCGCCGCCAGTTGAAGCGCGAAATCCGCAAGCCTCTGATCCTGATGACGCCGAAGAGCCTGCTACGCCACAAGCGCGCGACATCGCGCCTCGACGAGATGGCGGAAGGCACTTCGTTCCATCGCCTGCTCTGGGACGATGCGCAATCGATGCCGGGCGAGAAGATCAAGCTCGTCCCCGACGACAAGATTCGCCGCGTCGTTTTGTGCTCGGGCAAGGTCTATTTCGATCTCTACGAGGAGCGCGAGCAGCGCGGCATCGACGACATCTATCTGCTGCGCGTCGAACAGCTCTTTCCGTTCCCTTCCAAGGCACTGGTGAACGAACTGTCGCGCTTCAAGCAAGCGGAGATGGTCTGGTGCCAGGAGGAACCGCGCAACCAGGGCGCCTGGTTCTTCGTCGACGTGTTTTTGAATTGGGTGCTCAACCAGATCGGCGCCGAGTATCGGACCTGCCGCTATGCTGGGCGTCCGGCGTCGGCTTCGACCGCGGTCGGGCAGATGTCGAAGCATCTTGCCCAGCTCAAGCAATTCCTGGAAGAGGCGCTTGGGTAAGTACTTTTCCTGTCATGGCCGGGCTTGACCCGGCCATCCCGATGAGGGTCGCACGGTGTTGCCACCCTAAGCGGGATGCCCGGCACAAGGCCGGGCATGACAAGTCAAAGGCAGATATGGACCATGACTGACATCCGCGTGCCCACCCTCGGCGAATTGATCACCGAAGCCACCGTCGGCAAATGGTTCAAGCAGCCCGGCGATACGGTGGCGGTGGACGAGCCGTTGGTGGAATTGGAAACCGACAAGGTGACGCTGGAAGTGCCGGCGCCGACCGCCGGCGTGCTCGGCGACATCGCGGCCAAGGACGGCGACACCGTCGGGGTCGGCGCGTTGCTCGGCCAGATCAAGGACGGTGCCGGCGCCACGGCCAAGCCCGCAGCAGCCCCCGCGGCCAAGCCGGCCGAAGCGCCGAAGCCGGCGCCCGCGCCGCCGCCGGCCGCGAAGGCTGCGGACATGCCGGTTCCGCCATCGGTGCGCAAAATGGCGGCGGAAAGCGGCGTCGACCCCGCTAAGGTCGACGGCTCCGGCCTGCGCGGCCAGGTCACCAAAGGCGACATGATGGCGGCGATCGAGCGCGCCGCGTCGGCGCCGACCCCGGTCTCAGCGCCGGTGCAGATGCGGGCGCCGTCGCCGGCCGATGACGCATCGCGCGAAGAGCGCGTACACATGACGCGGCTGCGCCAGACCATTGCGCGGCGGCTGAAGGACGCGCAGAACACCGCCGCCATGCTCACGACCTTCAACGAGGCCGACATGGGCGCGGTGATGGGTCTGCGCAATCAGTACAAGGAATTGTTCGAGAAGAAGCACGGGGTCAAGTTGGGCTTCATGGGCTTCTTCGTGCGCGCCTGCATCCAGGGCCTGAAGGAAATCCCCGCGGTCAACGCCGAAATCGACGGCACCGACCTCGTCTACAAGAACTACTATCACATCGGTGTCGCCGTCGGTACCGAGCGCGGCTTGGTGGTGCCGGTGGTGCGCGACGCCGACCAGATGTCGCTCGCCGGTATCGAAAAGACGATTTCCGATTTCGGCCGGCGCGCGCGCGACGGCCAGCTCAAGATCGAGGACATGCAGGGCGGCACCTTCACCATCAGCAACGGCGGCGTCTACGGCTCGCTGATGTCGACGCCGATCCTCAACGCGCCGCAGTCCGGTATCCTCGGCATGCACAAGATTCAGGAGCGGCCGATGGTGGTCGGCGGCAAGCTCGAGGCGCGGCCGATGATGTATCTCGCGCTCTCCTACGACCATCGCATCGTCGACGGCCGTGAGGCGGTGACCTTCCTGGTACGGGTGAAGGAATGTCTGGAAGACCCGGCGCGCATCGTGCTGGATCTGTAACCTGCGTCATCCTGAGGGGGGCCTCAAGATGACCATCACCATTACCGCCTTTGAACGGTCACCCGATGGCGGCAAGGGACTGGCGCGCGATACGCGGGTTCGTTGGGCGCTTGAAGAAGTGGGCCAACCCTACGAGGTTCGCCTTGTTTCGTTCCGCGCGATGAAGGAACCCGCGCATCGGGCGCTTCATCCTTTCGGCCAGATACCGACCTATGAGGAAGGCGATCTCGCCCTGTTCGAGACAGGGGCGATCGTATTCCATATCGCCGAGCGTCATGCGGGCCTGCTGCCGGACGATGCCAACGCTCGGGCACGCGCAATCACATGGATGTTTGCCGCGCTCAATACCGTGGAGCCGCCGATCCTTGAACGCGAAACCGCGAGGCTCCTGGAGGGAGACAAGACCTGGTATGAGGAGCGCCTGCCTCTGGTCGAGGATCGCGTCCGCAACCGGCTGGATCAACTTACCAGTCGCCTGGGCGATGCCGACTGGCTTGATGGTGCGTTCAGCGCGGGCGATCTGATGATGGTGTCGGTACTGCTCAGGTTGAAATCATCGGGCATTCTGGATGAATATCCGAACTTGGCCGCCTATGTCGCCCGCGGCGAGGCGCGGCCCGCCTACAAGCGGGCTTTCGACGCTCAATTGGCGGTTAACGCCGGCAAGCCACCGACCGGCTGATCGTGGTCCGTCTTGGGCTCGAAGTCGTCATCCGAGTTTTCGTTCAGTTTATGGGTCCTGATTCTGGCTTTGCGGTAAGTATCATGTCTTTGGAGTATTGATTGATGCCCTCTTACGACCTCATCGTCACCGGCACCGGTCCCGGCGGTTATGTCTGCGCCATTCGCGCGGCGCAGCTTGGGTTGAAGGTCGCCGTCGTCGAAAAGCGCGCCACCCACGGCGGCACCTGCCTCAACGTCGGCTGCATTCCGTCGAAGGCGTTGCTTCATTCCTCCGAACTGTTCGAGGAGGCCGGCCACAGCTTCGGCAAGATGGGCATCGGCGTTTCGCCCAAGCTCGATCTCAAAGCCATGATGGCGTTCAAGGACCAGGGCGTCGACGGCAACGTCAAGGGCGTCGATTTCCTGTTCAAGAAAAACAAGATCGAGTCCTTCCACGGCAGCGCGCGCATTGCCACGCCCGGCAAGGTCGAGGTGAAAGGCGACGACGGCAAGACGCAAGTTCTCGACACCAAAGCGATCGTCATCGCCACTGGCTCGGATGTGGCGCGGCTCAAAGGCATCGAGATCGACGAAAAGCGCATTGTCTCGTCGACCGGCGCGCTCGCGCTTGCCGAAGTGCCGAAACATTTGCTCGTTGTCGGCGCCGGCGTGATCGGCCTCGAGCTCGGCTCGGTCTGGCGACGGCTCGGCGCGCAGGTGACGGTGGTGGAATTCCTCGACGGCGTTTTGCCCGGCATGGACGCCGAAGTGCGCCGCCAGGCGCAGCGCCTGTTCGAGAAGCAGGGCATGACCTTCAAGCTGTCGTCCAAGGTCACCGCGGTCGATACCTCCGGCAAGCGCTTGAAGGCGACGATCGAACCGGCGAAAGGCGGTGCGGCGGAGATATTCGAAGCCGACGTGGTGCTGGTCGCCATCGGCCGCGTGCCGTTTACCGAAGGCCTCGGGCTGAAAGAAGCCGGCGTGACGCTCGACGCGCGCGGCCGCGTCGCGGTCGATCAACATTATGCGACCAACGTCCCCGGCATCTGGGCGATCGGCGACGTCATCGCCGGGCCTATGCTGGCGCACAAGGCGGAGGACGAAGGCGTGGCGGTGGCCGAAATTCTCGTCGGGCAGGCCGGCCACGTGAACTATGACGCCATCCCCAACGTGGTTTACACCTATCCGGAGATCGCCACCGTCGGCAAAAGCGAAGACGAGTTGAAGGCGGCGAACGTCGCCTACAATGTCGGCAAGTTTCCCTTCACCGCCAATGGCCGCGCCAAGGTCAACATGACCACCGACGGCTTTGTGAAAATCCTCGTCGACGCCAAGACCGACCGCGTGCTCGGCGTTCAACTCATTTGCGCCGACGCCGGCAACATGATCGCGGAAGCCGTGCTGGCCATGGAGTTCGGCGCCTCGGCGGAAGACATCGCCCGCACCTGCCACGCGCATCCGACGTTATCGGAAGCGGTGAAGGAAGCGGCCATGGCGGTGACGAAACGCGCCATTCATATGTAGCTGCTGCGCTCGCTGGCGAATCCCCACTTTGCTGTCATGGCCGGGCTTGTCCCGGCCATCTCGCTTAGGGACGCACTGCGCCTACTAAGCGGGATCACCGGGACTCGCGCTTGCGCGCGGCCCGGTGATGACAAATGATGGATGTAACGATCAAAGCATTTTTCGCGTTTCGCGGGGAGAAAGCGTCATGGCCAAAGGACACAAGGACAAAGTTGCCGTCATCACCGGTGCGGCTGGCGGCATCGGGCAAGCCTTCGCCAAGCGGCTGGCGGAAGACGGCGTGCACATCGCGGTGGCCGATCTCGGCGACGGCGGCGCCACGGTGAAGATGGTGCAGGCCGCCGGCCGTGACGCCGTTGCGGTGAGTTGCGACGTGTCGAACGAAGACTCGGTCGCTGCCATGGCCAAGCAGGTGCAGAGCAAATTCAGCCACGTCGATATCGTGGTCAATTGCGCCGGCATCTTCCCGCAGAAGAATTTCCCCGACATGACCTTCGCCGACTGGCGAAAAGTCATGGCGATCAATCTCGACGGCACGTTCCTGGTCACCGCCGCCTTTGTGCCCGGCATGCGCGCACGAAAATGGGGCCGCGTGGTCAACATGGCCTCGTCGACGCTGGGTTCGGTGGTTACCGGCTTTGCCCATTACGTCGCCAGCAAGGGCGGCATCGTCGGCTTCACCCGCGCGCTCGCCACCGATCTCGCCGGCGACGGCATCACCGTCAATGCGATCGCGCCTGGGCTGACGCGCTCGCCCGGCACCGAGGCGCGGGCGCCGCGTCCCGGCTTCAAGACCATGGACGAGGAGTTCGCCGCAGTCGCCGGCACGCAGGCGATCAAGCGCGTTGAGGTGCCTGACGACTTGGTCGGCGCGGTGTCGTTTCTGACCAGCGACGACGCCGCTTTCATGACCGGGCAGACGCTGAATGTGGATGGAGGCAGGGTGCGCTCGTAGCGCCCGGCATTCACGGGTAGTGGGTGAATTCGAAGATGTCAGATAATTCTGTGCTGCGCGATCTTTTCGATCGATGGGAACTTGTTTGGCACGAAAGCCAATACGATCTGGTCCCGAGCTGCGTAGGGCCAACCTATCTGCGGCACGAAGTAGCGGGAGATCGGACCGTTACCGCCGAGAGTTACGCGGCGGAGCTCGCAAAGATGAAGGCGGAGCGGCCTAATATACGTGTTGCCGTTTACGACCACTTGTTCGTCGGCCGCGTGGTTCCGCTTCACATTTAAATGGCGTGACCCCAAGACCGGCGAACCGCTGACTCAGGCGGGCATGCAGTCTTACCGGATCGAAGACGGCAAGCTTGCGGAGACGTGGATAGTGCTACAGCCGCCAGGCTCGGCATGGCCCGATCCTGTCGCCCAGGAACGTTGGACGAGCCCCCGCCTCAGCCAAATTGAGATACCGCTCGTTCGGCTCTTGACAAGAATCCTATAGGAATATATGGACAACAGTCCGCGGTCGGTGGAAGGTGTGCTGTACGGCACCTTCGGGCCGCAGCGGGACCGGTGCGCCGACAATGCGCATCGCGGTCAAGCCTGCGCGAGACGCGCGCCGGCTTGACCAGGATGGAGCGCCAGGGGGGCGCAGCCCGCTTCGCCAAGCGGGCGCGCGCCCTCGCCAGGCGCGCGGCGGGTTTCGCCAAACCCGCCAAGGGGCGCTTCGCCAGCGCCCTGGCGCCCTCCCGGCGCTCCATTTCCCCGTTTGGGGGAAGGAAAAGGGAAGCCGGCGTCCCCGCGCCGTCAAAGAATAGGGGCGATAACGCATGCCTCGATCACGCTTCCCTCTCCCCTTGTGGGAGAGGGTGGCGAGCCGGAGCGACAGCGAAGGCGAGCCGGGTGAGGGGTCCGGACTCCATTGCGACACTGACCCCTCACCCGCCCTCGCTCGGCTTTGCCTCCGCTCGGGCACCCTCTCCCATAAGGGGAGAGGGAAAGAGCGGGCGCCGCTCCGCCTTAATTACCGTCGATCGCTCTCCTATATTCGCGCCATGCGCCGCATGCTCCGCCCGCTCTGGGTCCTCCTCGCTTTGCTGTTCCTGCTGGAAGCGTGGCTGTGGGATCACCTCGAGCCCATCGTCGCGCGCGTCGTCAATCTCATTCCATGGGGCCGCTTCAAGGTCCGGCTGGCGCGGATGATCGAAAGCCTGCCGCCGTGGGCGACGCTGTTTGTCTTCGTCATTCCGTTCATCGCCATGCTGCCGCTGAAATTTCTGGAAGTCTATTTTATTGCGACGCGGAACTGGCTTGGCGCAGTCGGCGTCATCGTGCTGGTGAAACTGCTCGGCCTCGGCGTCACTGCCTTCATCTTCGACGTCACCCGCGACAAGCTGTTGCAGATGGCGTGGTTCAAGCGCCTGTACGAATGGGTCCTATGGCTGCGCACTTGGGCGCACGACATCACCGAGCCGGTGCGCGAGCGCATGCGCCAACTGATGTGGCTATTGAAGCCGCAGCGCGCCGGCCGCTTTCTACGGCGGCTGATGCGCCTGCGCCGCCGCGCCTATCGCGGCCGGCCGGCGTAAGCGCGCTGTCGCGCGTCAGTGCGCCGCATGCGTTAGAAAATCCAGCGCGTGCGGCGCCCACAAGCCAAGCGCCATGAAGCCGAGACCGATCACGCCGGCCAGGCCGGAAAACCAGCCCAGTATGGCCATGGCGGTGATGACTTCGGCCGAGGCCAACACGATGCCGATCTGGAACGCGGCGGAGGCGATCTCGTATTGGTGGTAGCGCGCCAATGCCAGATCGCGCCGCTGCTCGGCTTGCTTGGCGCGCTCGGAGAGCTGCTTGCGGCCTTCGTGCGAGGGCGGGTCGTCTTCGTAGCGCGCGGCGGTTTTTTTCCAGGCGTCGATGGTCTTGGTCAGCCGCGCCTTGGTCTCGGGATCGGGCGCGCGCTCGGCCTCGATCTGCAGCTGTTCCCGTGCCGTATTCAGCACAGTGATGCGGATGGCCTTGGCCTGAAAGAAGGCCCACAGGTCGTTGGCGGCAACGTTTTGCGTCAGGGTCGTGGTCTGCGCGCTCTTGCCGAGCGTTTCGGAAAACGCCAGGCCCAGCGCCAGCACCGAGATCAGCAGTGCGATCTTCTTGTTACCGCTATGGGAGGCATGCTCCGCATGCTCGGCGTGTTCGAGATTTTCGTGCGGTCCGGCCATCGGCGCCTCTGGGGGTTAACCGTGCATGATCCCGAAAAGTGGGAACCGATTTTCGGATAAGATCATGCACAAGCAAAAACTGCGGCGACGTTGATATGAAAATTACGGCCCACGCAAGAGGCGCTTGCACGTTATTGCGACGATTATTTTATGCCCGCGGATGCGTGCTTGTATAAATTTCGAGTAAACGCTCGCTATCGACTTCAGTATAGATTTGCGTGGTCGACAGCGAGGCATGGCCGAGCAGTTCCTGAATCGAACGCAAATCGCCGCCGCGCGCGAGCAGATGGGTGGCGAAGGAATGGCGCAGCGCGTGCGGGGTCGCCGTATCGGGCAGACTGAGCGCGCCGCGCAGGCGCTCCATGGTGAGCTGTACGATGCGCGGCGATAAAAGCCCACCGCGGGCGCCGACGAATAGCGGGCCGTCGACGGGCAAATCGAACGGGCAGAGCTTGATGTAGTCGGCAATCAGCTTGGTGACTTGCGGCAGCACTGGCACCATGCGCGTCTTGTTCCCCTTGCCGGTGACGGTGAAGGCGTCGCGTTTGCCGTCGGCGTCCTTGCGCTTCAGACCCAGCGCTTCCGATATGCGCAGGCCCGAACCGTAGAGCAGCGCCAGCACGGCGGCATCGCGCGCGAAAATCCAGGGCTCGCGCTCTTCGCCGGCGCGCAGGTCGACATCGGCGATGCGCCTGGCGGTGTTGATGGCCAGTGGCTTCGGCAGCGTCTTCGCCACCTTGGGCGCGCGCACGGCGGACAACGCGGCCACCTTGCCTTTGCCGTTGCGCTCCAGGAAGCGGGCAAACGATCGCGCTCCCGCCATCCCCCGCATCAGCGAGCGGCTGCTTAAGCCGTCGGCCCGCCGCGCCGCCATGAAAGCGCGCACGTCCTGCGGCGTCAGTTTGGCAAGTTGTTTGAGTGACGGCGCGCCGCCCAGATGCCCCGCCATGAAGGTGAGGAACTGGCGGGCGTCGCGCGCATAGGCGTCCAACGTCTTTGGCGACATGCGCTTTTCGTCGCCGAGATAGCCAAGCCAGCGCGCGACTTCGGCGGCGACTTCGGGGGTGATGGCGAATTGCGATTCCATAATTATCTGTCGTCCCCGCGAAGGCGGGGACCCATACGCCGTGTCCTATCGATCCGCTGCGGCCGGGACGACAGTAAGAGGGCTTTCTTCACCCTTCCTTAAGCGACCGGAATCGGCCAGACCAAGCGCATGATCCCGAAAAGCTTGTCCTCGACTTGATCGGGGATGGGAACCGGTTTTCGGACAAGATCATGCGCAAGAAAAAAGAGCTATGACCGCACGCTTTGTCGACGTTCTGGTGCCGGTGGCGCTGGATCAGACCTATTCCTACCGGGTACCGGCGGGCCTTGCGCTCGCGCCCGGCGATCTGGTGGCCGTGCCGCTGGGTGCACGCGGCGAGACCATGGGCGTGGTCTGGGCGGACGACGCCAAGCCCAGTCCGCGCCTGCATAACCGCATGAAGGACGTGGCCGAGAAGCTCGACGTGCCGCCGCTCAAACCCGAGCTGCGCAAATTCGTCGACTGGGTGTCCGACTACACGCTCGCCTCGCGCGGCATGGTGCTGCGCATGACGCTGCGCATGGGCGCGCATCTCGGGCCCGAGCGCGAGCGCGTCGGCGTGCGGCTCGCCGGACCGCCGCCGCAACGGATGACGGCGGCGCGTGCCCGTGTGCTTGCGCTCTTTGCCGACGGTCTCACGCGCGCCAAGGGCGATGCCGCGCGCGAGGCGGGCGTCAGCGTAGGCGTCATTGACGGGCTGATCGACGAGGGCACGTTGACGACCGTGGTGCTGCCGCCCGATCCGGTCGCTGAGCCGCCCGATCCGGATTTCGCCAAGCCCGATTTCGTACTCACGCAGTTGGCAGCCGCCGACGCGCTGCGCTTAACCGTTGATCAGGGCGGTTACACGGTCACGTTGCTCGACGGCGTCACCGGCTCCGGTAAGACGGATGTCTATTTCGAGGCCGTGGCCGAAAACATCCGCCGCAAGCGGCAAACGCTGATCCTGATGCCGGAGATCGCGCTGACCGCGCAATTCCTCGACCGTTTTTCCGCGCGCTTCGGCGCGCGGCCGGCGGAGTGGCATTCGCAACTCAGCCCACGCAAGCGTGCGCGTACCTGGGCGGCGGTGGCGGCGAACGAGGTGCCGGTGATCGTCGGCGCGCGCTCGGCGCTGTTTTTGCCTTATGCCGATCTCGGCCTCATCATTGTCGATGAAGAACACGACCCCGCCTACAAGCAGGAGGACGGCGCGCATTATCATGCCCGCGACATGGCGGTGGTGCGCGGCTCGATCGTGAAGATCCCGGTGGTGCTGGCTTCGGCGACGCCGTCGGTCGAATCGGAGGTCAACGCGCGGCGCGGCCGCTACAAGCGCATCCATCTGCCCGAGCGCTTCGGTGGCCAGCACATGCCGATGATCGAGGCCATCGATATGCGCCGAGAAGGTCCGCCGCGCGGCAAGTTTATCTCGCCGCGGCTCGCCGAAGCGGTGGTCACATCGCTCGAACGCGGCGAGCAGGCCTTGTTGTTCCTCAATCGCCGCGGTTACGCGCCGCTGACACTGTGCAGAGCTTGCGGTTTCCGCCTGCAATGTCCGAATTGCGATGCCTGGCTGGTCGATCACCGTTTCAAGCGCCGCTTAATCTGTCACCACTGCGGCTTCTCCATGCCGCCGCCGGTTGAATGTCCGAGCTGCCACGCCACCGAAAGCTTCGCCGCCGTCGGTCCCGGCGTCGAGCGGCTGGAGCAGGAGGCGGCCGAACTGTTTCCGCAGGCGCGCGTGCTGGTGCTGTCGAGCGACATGGTCGAATCGATCGATCGGCTGCGCGCCGAGCTCGACGACGTGGCGCAAGGCCGCTTCGACATCGTCATCGGCACGCAACTGGTCGCCAAGGGTCATCATTTTCCCAAGCTCAACCTGGTCGGCATTGTCGACGCCGACCTGGGGCTGGGTAACGGCGATCCGCGCGCCGCCGAGCGCAGCTTTCAACTGCTGCATCAGGTGATCGGCCGCGCCGGCCGCGAGGAGGGCAGGGGCGTTGGATTATTGCAGACGCACCAGCCGGAGCATCCGGTGATGAAGGCGCTCATCTCCGGCGACCGCGATGCGTTCTACTCGAGCGAGATCGAATTGCGCGAGCGCACCGGCTATCCGCCGTTCGGGCGCCTCGCCAGCCTGGTCATCACCGCCAATGACCGGCACGGCGCCGAAGCTTACGGCCGCATGCTCGTCACACATGCGCCCAAAGACGAGCACGTGCGCGTGCTCGGGCCGGCCGAAGCGCCGATCGCGGTGGTGCGCGGCCGCCACCGCTTCCGGCTGCTGGTGAAATCGCCGCGCGGCTTCGATCTGTCGGTCTATTTGCGGCAATGGCTCGCCGCCGCTCCCAAGCCGCGCGGCAATGTGCGGCTGGAGGTGGATGTCGATCCGCAGAGCTTTTTTTAACGCTCACTCCGGCAATTCGGTGTGTTTCATAGTCGGCTGCAGCAGCACGCTCGCCGCTGCCGCGAAGATGCAGGCAAAGCCGATCGAGTCGGTGAGGCCCGGCCGTTCACCGATCAGCCACGCCGAGCCGATGACGCCGACCACCGGCACCAGCAGCGAGCCAAGCGACGCCGTTGACGCCGGCAGCCGGTCGACGATCACGAACCAGAGGAAATAGGCCAACCCCATGCCGATGAAACCGTTGTAGCCGAGCCAGGCCAGCACATGCAGCGGCAGCGGCCACAGTTGTGGCACGCCTTCGAACAGCAACATGCCGGCGGCCAGCATCAGCCACCCGAACAGCAACTGCCACGCGGCAACCGTCAAGGTCGGCGCTTCGATCTTCGCCCATTTGAGATAGACGGTGCCGGCCGCCCAACTCCAGGCGCAGCCGAGCGCCAGCAAAGCGCCGAACGGGAAGCCGCTGCGCGTCAACGGCCAGATCAGGATGGCCAATCCGGTGGCGCAAAGCGCGAGCGCCGCGAGCTTCACGGCGTTGAGCTTTTCCTTGAGCACCAGGCGCGCCAAGAGCGCCGCCCAGATCGGCATCGAATAGGCGATGACGATGGCGCGCGATGTCGTGCCGTAGACCTGGGCATAGGCCGAGCCGACGCCGAACGCCGCGACGTTGAAAAACCCGGCGATGACCACTTTCAGCCTTTGCCGGCGGGGAATGGCGAGTGGTACGCCGCCGATCGCGGCGGCCGCGAATAGCGTGACCGCACCGAGCCCGATGCCGATCGTGCGCAGCGCCCAAGGCTGCAATGCTTCGAGGATGATGCGGGCGGCAACCCAGTTGAAGCCCCAGGCCATCCCCATCACCACGACCAGGAGCTTGGCGCTTATGGCGGCATCGGCGGACTTGCCGCGCGTCATTCCGGCATCTCGTCGTGTTTCACGGTCGGCTGTAACAATACGCATGCGGCCGCGGCGAAAATCATCATAAAGCCGATGATGTCGGGCGCGGTCAGCCGCTCGCCGAGTACGAGGGCCGAGGCGCTGACGCCGACCACCGGGGTCAGCAGCGAACCGAGCGATGCGGTGATGGCCGGCAGGCGGCCGACGATGGACCACCACAGGAAATGCGCCAAGCCGACACCAAATATTCCGACAAAGAGCACGGCGAGAATGGTCGCGTTATTGAGCGGCCAGACGCGCGGCAGGCCCTCGAACGCGAAGGTGCCGGCAAAAATGAAGACAAGCCCGAACACCAATTGCCACGCCGCACTCGCCAGCGGCTCGATCGTGAGCTTGGCCCACTTGATGTAGACGGTGGCGCCTGCCCAGCTCAGCGCGCAGCCGAGCGAGTAGAGCACGAAGGGCGGAAATCCGCTGACGAACAGCGGCCACACCAGGATCGACAATCCGGCGATACACAGGCCGAGTGCGACCAGGCGCACGGGGGTCAGCTTTTCGCCGAGCACAAAGAAGCCCATCACCGTCGTCCAAATCGGCATCGAATAGGTGATGATGATCGCGCGCGAGGTAGCGCCGTTTATTTGCGCGAAGCCGGATAGGATTTGGAACGCCGCGACATTGAGGAAGCCGGGTATCATGACGTGGATGTATTCGCCACGCGGCACCCGCATGTTGTGGTCGGTGACGTAGGCGGCCGCAAACAAAGTCACGACACCGATGCTGGTGCCGATACAGCGCAGGCTCCAGGGCGTCAGCTCGTGCAGCGCGATGGCCGCAGCAATCCAGTTGAGCCCCCAGGCGAAGGCCAGCAGCACGACCAGCAGCTTCGCGCCGGCCGCGGCCTGCTGCCGGCGGCCGGCGCGTGACGTCGCCTCAAGCGTCGTTCTGACGGGATCTCTGTGCATTGCTCCGGGCGCCGGCTCGCTGCGGACCGGCGCAAGCTATCGTGGGCTGTCGGTCAAAGCGAGGCATTGCTGGGTTGCGTTTTTTTGTTCGCATAGCGAACCAGACCGTGCGGTGGGAGTGCCGAATTTGGGCACTCGGATCCGAAGCCGACATGGCGTCAACATGCATTTCCTGTATGCATGCGGTTGCCTATCTGCGAACCGATACTGTGAATCGCCGGTGCACGGGGAAGGCCGTCCGCGCCGCCCGAAGGCCCGCCGGCATGTTGCGCTGCGGTGCACGCTGTGTTAGCTAGCCGCTTGATTTCATGGGGGGTTCCGCGGGCTTCCGCGACGTCCTCCAAAATCGGAATTCCCTCTTGGATTCCAATTATTTGCGCCCCCCTCCCGGGACGGCGCCCGGCCTGTGAAGTGTCGACGTCAAAACGAGCGTGCCCGTGGCAGGCAAGGACCCGATCATCTCCGGAATGGCAGGCCGCTACGCCTCGGCCCTGTTCGAGCTCGCGCTCGAAGAAAAGGCCAGCGAAGCCGTCAAGGCCGACCTTGATGCGTTTGACGCGCTGATTGGGTCCAGCGCCGACCTTGACCGCTTGGTGTGCAGCCCGGTGTTCGGCGTCGACGAGCAGTTGAAGGCGCTCGGCGCCATTCTCGACAAGGCCGGCATCAGCGGCATCGCCGCCAATTTCCTGCGCGTCATCACCACCAACCGACGGCTGTTTGCGGTGCGCGCCATGATCCGCGGCTATCGCGCGCTGGTCGCCCGACACAAAGGCGAGGTGGTGGCGCAAGTCACCGTTGCTGAGCCGCTCAATGACAACAATCTCGACGCGCTCAAGAGCGCGCTTAAATCGGTGACCGGCGGCAAGGACATCGACCTCGAGGTCACGGTCGAGCCGGCCATCATCGGCGGACTGATCGTCAAGGTCGGCAGCCGCATGGTCGACTCATCACTCCGCACCAAGCTCAATGCGATCAAATTCGCGATGAAAGAGGCCCGCTGATGGACATCCGCGCCGCAGAAATCTCCGCCATCCTGAAAGAGCAGATCAAGAACTTCGGCCAGGAAGCCGAAGTCTCCGAAGTCGGCCAGGTGCTTTCAGTCGGTGACGGCATCGCCCGTGTCTACGGCCTCGACAATGTGCAGGCCGGCGAGATGGTCGAGTTCGAGAACGGCACGCGCGGCATGGCGCTCAATCTGGAAACCGACAATGTCGGCATCGTGATCTTCGGCAACGACCGTGAGATCATGGAAGGCCAGACCGTCAAGCGCACCGGCTCGATCGTGGACGTGCCGGTCGGCAAGGGCCTGCTCGGCCGCGTGGTAGACGCACTCGGCAATCCGATCGACGGCAAGGGCCCGATCAAGAGCGACGAGCGCAAGCGCGTCGACGTCAAGGCGCCCGGCATCATTCCGCGCAAATCGGTGAACGAGCCGATGGCGACCGGCCTGAAAGCCATCGACGCGCTGATCCCGATTGGCCGCGGCCAGCGCGAACTGATCATCGGCGACCGCCAGACCGGCAAGACCGCGATCGCGCTCGACACCATCCTCAACCAGAAGCCGCTCAACGCGCAGACCGACGAGAAAATCAAGCTCTATTGCGTCTATGTCGCGGTCGGGCAGAAGCGCTCCACCGTCGCGCAATTCGTGAAGGTGTTGGAGGAGCAGGGCGCGCTCGACTATTCCATCATCATTGCCGCCACCGCTTCCGATCCGGCGCCGATGCAGTTCCTGGCGCCGTTCTCCGGCTGCACCATGGGCGAATATTTCCGCGACAATGGCATGCACGCGGTCATCATCTATGACGACCTGTCGAAGCAGGCGGTCGCCTATCGTCAGATGTCGCTGCTGCTGCGCCGCCCGCCCGGCCGCGAAGCCTATCCCGGCGACGTGTTCTATCTGCATTCGCGCCTACTTGAGCGCGCCGCCAAGATGAACGACGCCAACGGTTCGGGCTCGCTCACCGCGCTGCCGATCATCGAGACGCAGGCCAACGACGTGTCGGCCTATATTCCGACCAACGTGATTTCGATCACCGACGGCCAGATATTCTTGGAAACCGATCTGTTCTACCAGGGCATCCGCCCGGCGGTGAACGTCGGTCTGTCGGTGTCGCGCGTCGGTTCTGCCGCGCAGACCAAGGCGATGAAAAAGGTCGCTGGCAAGATCAAGGGCGAGCTTGCGCAGTACCGCGAGATGGCCGCCTTCGCGCAATTCGGCTCCGATCTGGATGCCACCACCCAGCGCATGCTGGCGCGCGGCTCGCGTCTGACCGAGCTGTTGAAGCAACCGCAGTTCTCGCCGCTGAAGATGGAAGAACAGGTCTGTGTGATTTACGCCGGCGTCAACGGCTATCTCGACAAGTTCGAAGTGGCGCGCGTGCGCGCTTTCGAGTCAGGGCTGCTCACGCTGCTGCGCAGCAAACATGCCGATCTGCTCGACAGCATCCGCAAGAGCGGCGACCTGTCGAGCGCCGACGAAGCCAAACTCAAGAGCGTGGTCGACGGCTACGCGAAGACGTTCACCTGATGCCGATTGCTCTAACCATGACCCGTCATCCTGAGGTGGCCGCGCGTAGCGCGGCCCTCGAAGGATGCACGGCCAAATTCTTCAAGATCTTGGCCGTCGCCCTTCGAGGCTCGCTTCGCTCGCGCCTCAGGGTGACGGGTAGATTTCGGAGCGTGTAGAAACTCATGGCCTCCCTTAAGGACATGCGCGTACGGCTCGCCTCGACCAAGGCGACGCAGAAGATCACCAAGGCCATGCAGATGGTCGCGGCGTCGAAGCTGCGCCGTGCGCAGGCGGCGGCGGAAGCCGCGCGTCCCTATGCCGAGCGCATGAGCATGGTGCTGGGCTCGATCGCAGCCGCGGTCGCCGGCAGCGATTCGGCACCCAAGCTCTTGGCAGGCACCGGCGCCGACCAGGTGCATTTGCTGGTGGTCTGCACCGCCGAGCGCGGGCTATGCGGGCCGTTCAATTCGTCAATCGTTCGGCTGGCGCGAGAGAAGATCAACGCGCTGACCGGCGCGGGCAAAGAGGTCAAGATCCTCTGCGTGGGCCGCAAAGGCGCCGATCAGCTGCGCCGCCTGTACGGCAGACAGATCATCGAGACAATCGAACTGCGCGGGATCAAGCAGATCGGCTTCGAGCAGGCCGACATGATCGCCAAAAAGATCACTGCACTGTTCGAGCAGGGCGGCTTCGACGTCGCCACGTTGTTCTTTTCCCGCTTCCGTTCGGTGATCGCGCAGGTTCCGACCGCGCAGCAGATCATCCCGCCGGTGTTTGAGGCCGGCGATAAAGCGGGCCCGGCCGCTTCGTACGACTACGAGCCGGAAGAGGGCGAGATTCTCACTGAGCTGTTGCCGCGCAATCTGTCGGTGCAGGTGTTCCGCGCGCTGCTGGAGAACGCTGCTTCCGAGCAGGGCGCGCGCATGAGCGCCATGGACAACGCCACCCGCAATGCCGGTGAAATGATCCGCAAACAGACGCTTACCTATAACCGCACCCGCCAGGCGATGATCACCAAAGAGCTGATCGAGATCATCTCCGGCGCCGAAGCGCTTTAATTTTCGTAACGAGGACGATATGGCCACCCCACAAAACGCAATCGGTAAAATCACCCAGGTCATCGGCGCCGTCGTCGACGTGCAGTTCGAAGGCGACCTGCCGGCGATCCTCAACGCGCTGGAAACCAAGAACCATGGCAATCGCCTGGTGCTGGAAGTCGCCCAGCATCTCGGCAAGTCGACCGTGCGCACCATCGCCATGGACGCGACCGAAGGCCTGGTGCGCGGCCAGGAGGTCGGCGACACCGGCGCGCCGATTTCGGTGCCGGTCGGTCCGTCGCTGCTCGGCCGCATCATCAATGTGATCGGGGAACCGGTCGATGAAGCGGGCCCGGTCAAAGGCGAGGCCATGCGCGCCATCCATCAGGAGGCGCCGACTTATACCGACCAGTCGACCGAAGCGGAGATCTTGGTCACCGGTATCAAGGTGGTCGATCTGCTGGCACCCTATGCCAAGGGCGGCAAGATCGGCCTGTTCGGCGGCGCCGGCGTCGGCAAGACCGTGCTGATCATGGAGCTGATCAACAACGTCGCCAAGGCGCACGGCGGTTATTCGGTGTTCGCCGGTGTCGGCGAGCGCACGCGCGAGGGCAACGACCTCTATCACGAGATGATCGAGTCCGGCGTCAACAAGGACCCGCACAAGGGCTCGGTCGAGGGCTCCAAATGCGCGCTGGTGTATGGCCAGATGAACGAGCCGCCGGGCGCGCGTGCGCGTGTCGGCCTCTCCGGCCTGACCGTTGCGGAGTATTTCCGCGACCAGGGCCAGGACGTGCTGTTCTTCGTCGACAACATCTTCCGCTTCACGCAAGCAGGTTCCGAAGTCTCGGCGCTGCTCGGCCGCATTCCTTCGGCCGTGGGCTATCAGCCGACGCTGGCCACCGACATGGGCATGCTGCAGGAGCGCATCACCACCACCCACAAGGGCTCGGTCACCTCGGTGCAGGCGATCTACGTGCCGGCCGACGACTTGACCGATCCGGCGCCGGCGACGTCGTTCGCGCACTTGGACGCCACCACCGTGCTGTCGCGGGACATCGCCGCCAAGGGCATTTATCCCGCGGTCGATCCGCTCGATAGCACCTCGCGTATGCTGTCGCCGCTGATCGTCGGCGAGGAGCATTACGGCGTGGCGCGGCAAGTGCAGCAGATTCTGCAACGCTACAAGGCGCTGCAGGACATCATCGCCATTCTCGGCATGGACGAGTTGTCGGAAGAGGACAAACTCGCGGTCGCGCGCGCCCGCAAGATCGAGCGCTTCCTGTCGCAGCCGTTCTTCGTCGCCGAAGTGTTTACCGGCTCGCCCGGCAAGCTCGTCGATCTCGCCGACACCATCAAAGGCTTCAAGGGTCTGTGCGAAGGCAAATACGACAACCTGCCGGAGGCCGCCTTCTATATGGTCGGCACCATCGAAGAGGCGGTTGAGAAGGGCAAGAAGCTTGCGGCGGAAGCGGCGTAGTCCGGTGACCGGCCGCTCGCCCATCGTCGTGTTCCTGGTCATCGGCCTGCTGGTCGGTGCGCTCGCCGGTTATCTGACGCGGCCCGAGTCGGCGGAAATTACGCTGGGGCCGATCAAGCTGGAGGTCAGCGGCAATCAGCGGGCACATGGCGGCGGGCCGCTGACATCGAGCCAAATCCAGCATATCGCCATTTTGACGGCGATCGGCGGCTTCATCGGGCTCGGGCTGGGATTCGCGCTGGGCAAACGCAAGGGTTGATTGAGCAATGCCATTTCATTTCGAACTGGTTTCGCCGGAAAAGCTCGTGTTCTCGGGCGAGGTCGAACAGGTGGATGTGCCCGGCGCCGAGGGCGATTTCGGCGTGCTGGCGGGACACGCGCCCGTGGTCACCACGCTGCGGCCGGGCATCCTGACCGTGCACGGCGCCGGCGCGGCGCAGAAGATCGTCGTGCTCGGCGGCTTTGCCGAAGTTTCGGCGGCGGGGCTCACTGTGCTCGCCGACCTCGCCGAGGCAGTTGAAGATATTGACCGCGCAATGATCGCGACCCACATCGGCGAACTGGAACAGCGAATCGAAAAGACAGAGCCCGGCACCGCACTCGACAAGCTCGTGACGCGGCTCGATCACTTCAAGGACGTCGATCGCCACCTGACCGGCACGGCGATGCATTAGCCCTGGGCGTTCGCCTCCGCGAAAGCGGGGACCCAGGGCACCAATCACTTGCCTTTGAGTTTTCATCTCTGCATTCCCGCTTGCGCGGGAATGAACGGAGCGTGGGTCACGCCTTCGCGAACTTGGCGAACTCCGCCACCACCCGCTCATAGGTCTGGCGCTTAAACGGCACCACCAGGTCGGGCAGTTCATTTATCGCCGCCCAGCGCCAGTCGATGAATTCCGGTTCGTGTCCGTCGCCGGGATTGAGGATGTTGATTTCACTTTCCGCGCCGGTGAAGCGCAGCGCGTACCATCGCTGCTTTTGCCCACGAAATTTGCCGCTCCAGGCGCGGCCGACAATGTCGCGCGGGATGTCGTAAGCGAGCCAGTCGGCGATCTCGCCGAGCTTCTCGACCGATCGGATGCTGGTTTCCTCGTAGAGCTCGCGCAACGCAGCCTTGTAGGGGTCTTCGTCTTCGTCGATGCCGCCTTGCGGCATCTGCCAGACATGGACGGCGTCGATGTGCTCGGGGCCGGTCGTGCGCCGTCCGATGAAGACGCGGCCTTGTCGATTGAGCACCATCATGCCGGCGCAGGGGCGATAGGGCAGGGATTCGAAGGGAGGCATAGCGACAATCCGTAATTCCGCTCGCGTGCATCTGGCGCGTAGCCACGAATGCATAGCCTCTGACCGAAACGGAATCGAGGATTTTGTGATTGATGGATTGGCGTGCCGCCGCGCGAACTACTGCGGGATCACAATGTCCCGACGCTTGCCGCTGGAGCCATCGATGATGGTGATGGTTTTGGATCCAGGCGGCACGGTAGGCTTCGCCGGCGTAGCAATCGAGCCTGTGGCGCCCGGATCGCCGGAAGGCGGCTGCTTGCCGTCGCTTTGTTTCGCGCCCGGAATAGCGACCACCGCCACCGGCTCGCCGCCCAAGGGGTCATTGACGAAGATCGCCCAGGCTACCACCGCAAGCACAAACAAGCCGAGCGCGCCGACCAGCAATCGCGGCACGGCGGCCGGCAGCTTCGAGACCCGTTTGCGTTTGTGCTGGCCGAGCGGGGCGTTCAGTTCATCGAAAGTCACGGCCGCGGTCCTGGCGAATCATTGCCGGAGTCTAGCACGCTGATTCCGGCGGTTCGGCCACGCTTTAGCCCTACAAAAGTAAGGGGCGGCCTTTTGGGCCGCCCCCGGAACTTATTCGGTTAGAGACCCGTGCTTAATTCGGCACCGGGGCCTTGCCGTTCGGCGGGAAGGCCGAATTGACCTGGGTGCCGCGCAGCAGCTCGTCGGCCATGATCAGCGCCTTGTCCTTCTTCGGGTCCTGCGGAACATAGGCCTGCGAGCCGGTCTGCTCCTTGCCGGCATCGCCCTTGAGATGGCCGCGCAGCGAGGCTTCGCCCTTGGTGTCGGTCGACGACTTGATGTCGGACGGCACGTCCTGCAGCACCTCGATTTCCGGCGTGATGCCCTTGGCCTGGATCGAGCGGCCGGAGGGCGTGAAGTAACGCGCCGTGGTCAGCCGCAGCGCGCCGTTGCCGGAGCCGAGCGGGATGATGGTCTGCACCGAGCCTTTGCCGAACGAGCGGGTGCCGAGCAAAGTCGCCCGCTTGTGATCCTGCAACGCACCGGCGACGATCTCCGAGGCCGATGCCGAGCCGCCGTTGATCAGCACGATCACCGGCTTGCCCTTGGTCAGGTCGCCCGGCCGCGCGTTGAAGCGCTGGGTCTCCTCGGCGTTGCGGCCGCGGGTGGAGACGATCTCGCCCTTGTTGAGGAACGTATCCGACACCGAGATCGCCTGGTCGAGCAGGCCGCCCGGGTTGTTGCGCAGGTCGAGGATGTAGCCCTTAAGCTTGTCGTTGCTCACCTTGGCACTGATATCGGCGATCGCCTTCTTCAGCCCCTCGCTGGTCTGTTCGTTGAACTGCGTCAGGCGGATATAGCCAACGTCGTCGCCTTCTACGTGCGAACGCACCGAGCGCACATGGATGATGTCGCGGGTGATCGACACTTCGATCGGCTGGTCCTTGCCCTTGCGCATGATGGTGAGTTTGATCTTGGTGTTCACCGGTCCGCGCATCTTCTCGACTGCCTGGTTCAGGGTGAGGCCCTGCACCTGTTCGTCGTCGAGCTTGGTGATGATGTCATTGGCTTGGACGCCGGCCTTGGCGGCGGGCGTTTCATCGATCGGCGCCACCACTTTGATGAGGCCGTCTTCCATGGTGACCTCGATACCAAGCCCGCCGAACTCGCCGCGGGTCTGCACCTGCATGTCGCGGAAGCTCTTCGAATCCATGTAACTGGAATGCGGATCAAGTCCGGCCAGCATGCCGTTGATCGCGGTTTCGATCAGCTTGCCGTCGTCCGGCTTCTCGACGTAATCGGCGCGCACGCGCTCGAAAACATCGCCGAAAAGATTGAGCTGGCGATAGGTATCCGCCGCCGCGGCTTTAGCGCTGGCGCCGACGAAAATCATGTGAGGTTGAGTTGCGAGCAGCGTCATTGCCGCTCCCGCCGCCGCGCCGAGTAGAATGAGTGTGGTCTTGCGCATCATCCGCGAACCTTTTCACCTTCGCCAGCCGCCCACCATGGGCCTGGATCGACGGGTGTCCCGTCCTTACGAAACTCGATGTAGAGAACCGGTTGGCTGGAACCTGCAGCGAGGATAGCCGCTAGATGGGAGCCGTTTCCCATCATCGCAACGGGTTCTCCGGTCAGCACGAACTGTCCGAGATCAACTGATATCCGTTCCATCCCAGCGAGCAAGATATGATACCCGCTGCCGGCGTTCAGGATCAAGAGTTGCCCGTAGGAGCGGAACGGGCCTGCGTAGACCACCCAGCCGTCGGCCGGCGCGGTAACTTGGGCGCCGGCACGGGTGGCGATCGAAACGCCCTTTTCCAAGCCCCCAATACCGTCGGGCGCGCCAAAACCCTTTAGTTTGACGCCATTAACCGGAATCGGAACTTGTCCGCGGAGCGACGCAAAAGCGGCCGCCGGCGCCAGCCGCCCCGGATCGTGCAGCGCCGCCAATGCGGTTTTCGTATCTGTCGGCGGTGTCCGGCGGGCATGCTGCGCCGCCGGGGTTTCTTCCAGCTTGGCGATCAAATCTTTGAGATTGTGCACCTGTTGGGCCAGTTGCCTGGCATGCGCCCGTTCGGCGTCGAGCTCTTTCTCGCGCTCGACCTGCTGCTTTTGACGCGCCCCGATCAGCGCGGTCATGCGCGTACGCTCGGTGCTGAGTGAGGCGACTTCCGCCTTGAGTTGATCGCGTTCGGCGTTGATCTTTTTTCGCAAGCCGATCAGCTCGGTCAGATCGTTGGCGAGCGCCTGAACCTCGTGCCGCATCTCCGGTAACACCGCGCCGAGCAGCATGGCGCTGCGCACCGCCTGCAGCGCGTCTTCCGGCGTGGCGAGCAGCGCCGGCGGCGGCCGGCGGCCGATCCGCTGCAGCGCGGCCAGCACTTCCCCGATCACCGCGCGCCGCCCTTCGATCGATTTGCGAATCTCTTGTTCGCGGCCGTCGAGCGACTTCAATCGCGATTCGGTCGCCGCTACTTTGTTTTCAACGTTGCGGGTGCGCGCGGCGGTGTCGATGAGGTCCTGGTTGAGCTTGCGGCGATCGGCGCCGATCTTCTCGATCTCACGCTTGAGCGCGGCTTCGGTGTCGGCGGACTTGCGCTGCCGGTCGCGCGCCGCCTTGAGGTCCTGCTGGTGCTGCTTGAGCGCTTCGACCTTGCTCTCGGTCTTGTTCTCGGTCTTATCCTGCGCCGGGGCGGGCAAGCTGAGCGCAAGCGGCAGCGCCAGGGCGAGCCCAGCGATGAGCGCGACGCGTGGATCGAGACGATGGAGCCCCCCAAGGCAAATCATCGGGTCCAAGCTATCTCCACCGATTGAAACGACAAGACTATTCTGATCCGGAGACATTGCGTCCGGATTAAGACCAAGGGCGATCTTTCGCCCCGCTTCCAAAAAGCGGTCATCCGTGGTGATAGGGGTGCCCGGTCAGGATCGTCGTGGCGCGATAAAGCTGCTCCAGCAGCATGACCCGCACCAGCTGGTGCGGCCAGGTGGCCGCGCCGAAGGACAACCGCAATTCGGCCTTTTCGCGCAGGCTCGGGCTCAAGCCGTCGGCGCCACCGATCAAGAAGACCGCCGCGGGTCGGTCGTTGCCGCGCCATTTGGCGATCTGTCCGGCAAGACTGGGGCTGTCGAGCGTCTCGCCACGCGCGTCCAGCAGCACGACCGCGGCGTCCGACGGGATGACATTGGCCAGCGCGATCAATTCCTCGAGCATGCGCTTGCCCGCGTCGGTCGCACGGCTTTCTCTGATTTCCACAATTTCAACGTCGCGCAGGCCGAGATTGCGGCCGGTCTGCGCCGCGCGCTTGCGGTAGCGCTCGGAAAGCTCGGTTTCCGGGCCGCGCTTCAATCGTCCGACGGCGGCAATGATCAGGCGCATCGATCAGCTAGGGCGGCGCGCCGCGGACCACATCTTTTCCAAATTGTAGAAGTCGCGCACTTCCGGCCGGAACACGTGGACGATCACGTCCCCAGCGTCGATCAGCACCCAATCGCCTTGGCGCAGACCCTCAACCCGCACGCCCGCCACGCGGGCTTGGTGCAGATCCTTGATCACGTGCTCGGCGACGGCCGCGACATGGCGGTTGGAGCGGCCCGAGGCCACCACCATGAAGTCGGCGATCGAGGATTTACCGGTGAGATCGATGGTGACGCTGTCCTCGGCTTTCATATCTTCCAGTCGCGCGAGGACGAGGCGGAGGGTCTCCTTGGCGCCGGGGCGCCGGGAGACGGGTTCGGGCCTACGACCTGACGCCCGAGAGAGTGCCGATGTTGCCAGGGGACTTTGTCCTTTCTCTGCGTTGCACTCACCCCGATTGTTATCGAGGTTGGTTAAAAGATAGCTATTTCGCCCGCCGCTTTCCAGCCTTGCTCGGCTTGCGCTTGCCGGCTGCGCCGGCACGCGTGGTTTTTGTGACCTTTGCTTTGGCGGTCTTTGCTTTCGTGGATTTTGCCGGCGCCGGCTTTTTCTTGATGCCCCCCCGCAGGGCGCGCAGGGCGGTGGAGGATAGCGGCGATTTGAGCCCGTGCAGGAATGCCCAGGCCGGCGGCTTGCGGTCGGGCAAGGTGGAGGCTGCGTGTTCGGGAATGCGCGCGCGGCCAAACGCCTGGCTCGCCGGGCTGGCGGCGGCATAGAGGCTCGGTCCTAATCGGTCGACGACCACGATTGGAACCAGCTTCGCTATTCCGTGCCATTTCTGCCAGCGGTGAAAGCTCCGCAGATTGTCTGCGCCCATGATCCAGACGAAGCGGACCCGCGGGCAGCGATTCAGCAACCACTTGATCGTATCGTATGTATATCGCGTCTTGATGACAGCTTCGAGACCGGTCACGTCGACGCGCGGATGATGCGTCAGCGCGCGCGCGGTATTGATGCGCTGCTGTAACGGTCCCAGCCCGCTGGTGTTCTTGAGCGGATTGCCCGGGGTGACCAGCCACCAGACCCGATCGAGCTTGAGCCGTTTGAGCACGAGCAGGCTGGCCGCGACATGAGCCTGGTGCGGCGGATCGAAGGTCCCGCCGAACAGGCCGATCCTCATGCCGGGCGCGTGGGGTGGAAGCATGCGCTCGGGACTGAAGGGTATGGGTGGTTTCACGGCCGGATCTGACCGCTTCCGTGGATGCGGTATTTGAACGTGGTGAGTTGGTCGACGCCGACCGGTCCGCGCGCGTGCAGGCGGCCGGTGGCGATGCCGATCTCAGCGCCGAAGCCGAATTCGCCACCGTCGGCGAATTGAGTGGAGGCATTGTGCAGGACGATCGCCGAGTCGACCTCGCGTAGGAACTTCGCCGCCGCCGCGGCGTCCCCGGTGACGATGGCGTCGGTGTGATGCGAGCCGTAGCGCTCGATATGATCGATGGCGCCGTCGACGCCGTCCACCACCATGACGGCGATGATGGCGTCGAGATATTCGGTGGACCAGTCCGTTTCCGTGGCCGGCTTCACGCGCTTGTCCGCGGCTTGCGTCGCCTTGTCGCCGCGGATTTCGCATTTGGCTTCAATCAGCATATCGACCAACGGCTTGAGATAAGTTGCCGCTGCGGCGCGATCGACCAGCAAAGTTTCGGCCGCGCCGCAGACGCCGGTGCGCCGCATCTTGGCGTTGAGCACGATCGCCTTGGCCATGTCGAGCGACGCCGCCTTGTCGATATAGACATGGCAGACGCCTTCGAGGTGCGCGAACACCGGCACGCGCGCTTCTGCCTGCACGCGGCCGACCAGACCTTTGCCGCCGCGCGGCACGATGACGTCGATGTTGCCGTCGAGGCCGGCCAGCATCAGCCCGACCGCGCGGCGGTCGCGCGTCGGCACCAGCTGGATGGCGGCTTCGGGCAGATCGGCCTCACGCAAGCCTTGCTCGAGCGCTGCCTGAATGGCGCGGCTCGAGCGCAGGCTGTCGGAGCCGCCGCGCAGGATCGCGGCATTGCCGGATTTCAGACACAGCGCACCGGCATCGGCGGTGACGTTCGGGCGGCTCTCATAAATAATGCCGATCACGCCGAGCGGCACGCTGACGCGTTCGATGCGCATGCCGTTCGGCCGCGTCCAGGTTTCCATGACTTTTCCGGCCGGGTCGTGCAGCGCCGCGACCGCTTCGATAGCCGCGGCGATCGCTTCCACGCGGCCGGCATCGAGTGCCAGGCGGTCAAGATAGGCGCCGGTCACGCCACCGTTGCGCGCTTCGGCGATATCCTCTGCAATGGCCGCCAGAATCTGGGTGCTCTGTGACCGGATCGCGGCCGCCATGCACGCCAAAGCGCGGTTCTTTTGCGCGGTGGGGGCGAGCGCCAGCACCCGGGCGGCGGCACGCCCGCGCCGGCCGATTTCGCCCATCATGGCGGCGATATCGCCCGTTCCCTCGATGCTTTTGATCGGCGCGCTCATTCCGACGCCCCTTTCAGCCCAATTCGGTCAAGTTCCTATCACGCCAACCCGCTGGCGGCGAGATCACCCTGGCGGGGCTAATCCCCGGCAATCGCTGGGATTTTACCTGGGGATAGCGTGGATAAGCCGCCACCGTCCGGAACCGTTCAATTGACCTACACATAGGTCTGGCAGGGTTGCATGTCGCTAGGAGGTTGTCATGGCGTATAGTTTAAGCTGTCTTCCCAGCCGTTTTCCGGTTGGCACCAAGTTCGTGATCGAGGGCCGGCGCGGCCGCGAAGGCCAGGTTCAGATCTTCAGCCGGCATCTCGAATTCCCGGACGGGACCTTGCTGCCGCTGCCGGCTCGCCCCGCGGTGCGGCCCGCCAAACGCAAAATGAGCGTCGGCTGGCGCTCCCGCCGCGTGCGCGACCGCCGCCCCTGACCGCGGCCTGCCACAGGGCTCGATGGCTGGATCAATGGTCCAATGGCCGAGTGCCAATGGTGCTGTGCGCTCGAAAGATAAAAGGACTTACGGCATCGGCGGCCCCGAATAGGCCAATGGCCGAGCGTCCCTTGAAGCCTACCGCGCTTAGGAGCCGCGCAAAAAAAGAGGGGCCCGAAGGCCCCTTGGGGGATAGTCGTCATCTCCAACGCAGTAATGCGCCGTCGATACCTGCCGCGGCCTGGTCCGGGGTGGGGTGCATCGTGCATCCCCGGCGCCGCTGCTTTATGGGGCCAGTGGATGCGGTTCGCCTTGCCGGCGCAATTTGCCAAATCGTCGCGCGGCGAATTGGCCGGGCGCGGCGATCATCCGGGTGTCCGTGCGCGTCAAAGTGGTCCGGGCGATCCTCGGCGCCGACGCCGGTCTATTCGCCGCCGAGCACCAGGTCGTCGCGATGCACGATTTCGGTGCGGCCGGTGTAGCCGAGGATCAGCAGCACGTCGGCCGATGAGCGGCCCTTGATCTTGTCGGCGTCGGCGGCGTCGTAGGCGATAAGGCCGCGGCCGACTTCATGTCCGTCCGGTCCGCGCACCACCACCGCGTCGCCGCGCTCGAAGCCGCCCTCGACCTTGATCACGCCGGCCGGCAATAGGCTCTTGCCCGAGCGCAGCGCGCGCACGGCCCCGGCATCGATGACGAGCGCACCGCGTGGCTCGAGTGAGCCCGCGATCCACTTCTTACGCGCGGTGACCGGATTGGCCGGCGTCAAGAACCACGAGCAGGGCGCGCCATCGACAATGGCCTGCAATGGATGTGCAACGCGGCCCGAAGCGATCACCATATGCGTGCCGGCGGTGGTGGCGATCTTGCCGGCCTCGATCTTGGTCAGCATGCCGCCGCGCGACAGCGCCGAGCCCGAAGCGCCCGCCATCGCCTCGATCTCCGGCGTGATGCGCGCAATGAGCGGCACCAGTTTGGCGGTTGCGTTGCCGGCGGGTGGTTTGTCGTAGAGCCCGTCGACGTCGGACAGCAGCACCAAGAGATCGGCGCTCATCATGGTGGCGACGCGCGCGGCGAGGCGGTCGTTGTCGCCGTAACGGATCTCTGACGTAGCAGTTGTGTCGTTCTCGTTGATCACCGGCACCGAGCGCCACTCCAGCAGCTTGGCGATGGTCGAGCGCGCATTGAGATAGCGGCGGCGCTCTTCCGTATCGCCGAGAGTGACCAGCACCTGCCCGGCGGTGAGAGCGTGCGCGCCGAGCGCCTCGGCCCAGGCGCGCGCCAGCGCGATCTGGCCGACGGCGGCGGCGGCCTGGCTATCCTCCAACTTGAGCACGCCGGCGGGCAGCTTGAGCACGGCACGGCCGAGCGCGATAGCGCCGGAGGAGACCACCAGCAGGTCGCGTTTCTCCTTGTGGAGCGCCGCGATATCGGCGGCGAGCGCGTCGAGCCAGTCACGCTTGAGCTTGCCGGCGGATGAATCCACCAGCAGCGCGGAGCCGACCTTCACGACGATGCGGCGGAAGGCGGTGAGGGTGGGGTTTTTGGGCATGCGGACCGGCGGCGCGACGTTTAGTGTGCGCGCGCTGTCTAGCACGGGATTTACGCTCCCGTCATGGCCGGGCTTGACCCGGCCATCCACGTCTTTCTCGCCGGGCCCCAACCGACGAGCTCGCCAATCGCTCGCATCTGCTTAGACCCAGCACAAATCATCAGCCTCGTTGACCTGGATCAAGGCTTCATTCCGGCCGGTTGGCCACTCTTATCCGGCTCCCGCAAATTTAACGGCGAAGGGGCAGGCAAATTCGCAGGCTATCGATGGTGGCCGCTCAATGTTCACTCCGGGCCTGCCAAAGGAGATAAGATCATGTCTCTCGAACTCATTCTTGTCATCATCCTCGTCATCTTCCTGCTCGGTGGTTTCAGTGGCCGCTTCGGCGGCTACGGCTACGGATTCGGTCACGGCGGAATCGGAGTCATCGGCATCATCCTGATCATCCTCGTCGTGCTGGTTCTCATGGGGCGGCTGTGATCTGACCGGCGGAATGTCGAATGAGTCGTCGTCGCCTCCATCAGGAGAACCACTTCGTCGACCGCATCGGCTGGCTGCGCGCCGCGGTGCTCGGCGCCAACGACGGTATTATCTCGACCGCAAGCTTGATCGTCGGCGTTGCCGCGGCAGCGGCGACGCAGAACGATGTCCTGATCGCCGGTGTCGCAGGCCTGGTGGCGGGGGCCATGGCGATGGCGGCCGGCGAATATGTGTCGGTCAGCTCGCAATCCGACACCGAACAGGCGGATCTCGCGCGCGAGCGCGCGGAGTTGAGCGAGAATCCTGCGTACGAGCTGAATGAACTTGCCGAAATCTACGTCGAGCGTGGCGTCGACCAAGCGCTTGCGCGGCAGGTCGCGCAGCAGTTGACGGCGAAAGATGCTCTGACCGCGCACGCGCGCGACGAACTCGGGATTTCGAAAATCACCAAAGCGCGGCCCGTGCAGGCCGCGCTGACGTCGGCCGTAACGTTTTCAGTCGGCGCGGCCATGCCCTTGCTCATGGTGGTCGTGTCTCCGGCGGGTGCGCTGGTCCCCATCGTGTCGGCGGCGTCCTTGGGCTTTCTCGCTCTGCTGGGGGCGATCGGGGCGAAAACGGGCGGCGCAAACGTGTTGCGCGCCACGGCCCGGGTGACGTTCTGGGGCGCCTTGGCGATGGCGCTCACCGCCGGTATCGGGAAACTATTCGGCACGGTTGTCTGAAGATAGGGCGCAGGCAAGAGATGCATCGGTTCGTCAACGGCAAATCCTCAAGGGCCTAGGGAGCGATGACATGCCGCTCTGGCAAAGACTGCTGATCACGCTAGCGACCATGCTGGTGACGAGTTTCGTCGCCGGCCTGCTGTGGCGCTGGCTCTTCAACACGGACATTCCGAGTTATCTGAGCGGGGTTGTCGGCGGCGTTTCGGCGTTGCCGATGTGGGAGCTGCTGAAACGGATTCAAATACGGTGACGGCCTGACTCGGTCGGACATCGATAGGATGAGATGGCAGAGAGGCACGCGCGCGATGACGGAGGTATCGCCTAAACCCCGTGGGATTTTAGAACTTTACGGCATGCTCTGCTCAGCTTCGTCCGATGTTCCTGAAGGCAGTACAGAAAGGCCATACTCCCGGCGCCGGCTTTGATGTGCCGGCATAACTTTCGGACATCGCGGCGGCAGGCATGCCGTTCTTGCGGCGTGCCGCTAAACAGCCCTTGTGCATAAGACGGCGTTGCCGGCGTGAGCAATGCCCCAGCAATCAAAGCCACAGCAATCGCAATGACGGTAATTCTAAACATTCCTTGAGCCCCCAGTTGCATTGTTTTTGCCTCAATGGCGCGATGCGTCAAGCCGCGGTGCGATATCTGTTCTAGTGCGTCGCCGGCGATCAATTCGCGCGCTCGCCTTGGAACTCTTGGCGGCGCCATCAGCGAGAGCGGTGCCGGCGCGTCGCCCAGCGCCGCAAGCTTCGGGTCATAGGTACACTTGATCAAACCCAGCGCAACTAATGCTCGAAACTCCGAGCCCTGAGGGCCCGGAGTTTGAGATATCTAGCGGTCGGTTCAACGATTAGTTGGCGGTGAGCCGTCATAGTTCGCCCGCCGTCAAATCCTAGTACTGGTCACTGCCGTTGTCGTCTTGCTGATAATATCCGCCTTGCGGGTAATATCCTGGATTGTTTTGCCGGTAGTGCCCTGGGCCGCCGTAGTAATCCTGTTGCCCATAGGCGGCGGCTCCGGCCGCCGCTGCGGCGGCACCCAAGATGCCGAATGCAACGCCGGCGCCGTTGACGCCATGGTTGCGAACTCGATTGCCCCGATGGCCTCGATGGCCCCGATTGCGGACGTCTGTCACCATCGATGGCGCGGCGTTTTCGACAGCGCTCATGCTCGACGACACCGGAGCGGCGCACAAAGGAGTGGCCGCGCCGAGCGCGACTGCACCGGCGATTGCGATGAGGGCCGCGCGTTTCATTGTTTGCTTAATCATAATTAGTATCCTCTGGTGTGTGCGCCCCATTGCGGGCGGCAAAGCTCTCGTTCGTCACCAACGACGCAACGAGGAAGTTTTGTAGAAAAAGAAGATGTCGAATAACCGCGGCGTTTGTTCTTCTATTTATGAAAAAGATCGGGGTAACCCCGATGCGTCGGATCGCGGCAGGGCCTGTCTCTCTCGTTAGTCATGGAGCCCTATCAATGACAACTCGCAAACAGGCTTTTAGTTCCGCTCGTCGGCAGGGCAAACCGGCAAAAGCGAGCTTGGATTGAGTCTAGCCGTGCCGGCAGACGGTGCTGTGATTTGCCGACAATCAGCTTCTAAACAGACCAATACGAAGAGCAGACACGAGATTGGCCAGCGTCTCTTCTGCCTCTGGTCCTACACAGACATCGGTATGTGAGGAGGGTCTGCTTGCTCGATAGCGTCCAGCGGCGTCGCTTTTTTGCTGGCATTGGCCTACGGGCTTCGGATGCAATTTGACTGCCGCAACACTATATCTCTCTTGCTACTTCGAACGAAGCGCCTCGGCGGCGGTTATGCTCGTGTCCCTTCGTTTTGCTCCCGATCGACGCCCGAGAGTGCTCTGTTTAACGAAATGGTGTTCCGGTAGCGCTAACCAAAGGCGGTTCCACCGTGGATCATCGTTCAAGATTTTCGAGCCTTAGTGCCAGTTACGACAACTTTCTGTTTGCGTCGGTCTGCGACGATGCAAACGGGACGCGCCTCAGCGTCATTTCCGCTCTGGCGCGCATGGATGTCGATCCGTGGGAGGAGGCAACCCGATTGGCGGGCATGCCGAAGGCGCTCGCGGAGAAGACGCTGCTCTCGACCCTCGATCTGGTCTCGGGTAGAAGCTGGAAGTCGCCGGAAGCGGCGGCCATTGCGGCGCAGTTGGTCCGGCTTCTGCCGCAGCCGAACGAGGCTGCGGCCATTTCGACAACACAGCCGGGAAGCGTCCCTGCCCAACGACAAAGTTACTGGTGGGTGTGGTTGGGCTTTGCGCTGGCGATATCGTTCATGACACCACACCATCAGGCAGTAACGATGAAAACCGGTGCAGCGACATCGGAATCCAACGCGCCATCACATTTAACGACCAATAGCGCGGATCCGATCGCTCTATCTCATTAGCTTGCCACGTAGTGCCATACCTCATGACCGACTTCGAGCAATCTGCTGTGAAAGAAAAGCGTGCGACGCCGCGTAGGCGTGTGCTTAGAACTGCTAACATTATTATCAGCGATAAAGCACCAAAGCTCGAGTGCACGGTCCGGAATTTCACCGAGACCGGAGCAGCGCTCGAAGTATCAACCACCTTCGGCATCCCTAGTAATTTCGACATGATCATTGACGGCGAGCGGCGCCATTGCCACTCGATTTGGCGGACTGAGACTAAAATAGGTGTTGCATTCCGATAGGTCGCCTCAGTTTGCGACCTCTTTTATCCCTCTGCTTTTAACCCACAGCGGACATTGCCGCCCAAAAAACCCCGCCGTTTCCGGCGGGGCTAAGTTTGCAGAGAGTCCGAATGCTTAAGCTGCACGCGGGGCTCAACGCGCGAATTTCACTGCTTCGCGCTGCCTCGTACGTGTGGGTACGCTCCCCACGCCGGTTCGCAGATCGGCCTCAGTTGATGATCTGGACGATCTGCCGGGTGTGGGGATCGACCAGCACGGCGTGCTCGTTCACATAGGCGTAACGGTAGCCTTGAATGTGGTACTCGCCGGGAATTTCGTAGTACGTGACACCGCTTTCCGGCAACACCGCGCCGACGCGGAAGTCATGCTCGTAACGATAGGACGGCAACCGTCTCTCATTGACATAGTGGCGAAAGCGCGGTCGATCTTCGACGCCGAGAATACCGCCGACCGTGCCGGTGACCGCACCGATTGTTCCGCCAACAATCGCACCGATCGGGCCGGCCGCATGTTCGCCTTGTCGCGCGCCTTCCTGGGCGCCGCGCAGGGTGCCTTGCGCCTGTGCTGCCATCGGCAACGCCAGCACCGCGAGAATAGTCACGGGAAGAAAAAATTTAGACCGCATGGTGTGCTCCTTGGGTGGGAAACTCCAACCGAAGGGGCTGGACGGACACCAAGTCGCGGGCAATTTGATTGGTTCCATTCCGCGACGGCGATCTTTCAAGCTTCACGAAAAGCCGCGCCGTTCGATGCGGCGACTATTCTCCCGCCGCGTTTGAAATGCCGTCAGCGGAGCTTTCGTCGTCCTTATGGTCGTGCAGAAAGCGAGCAATCTGTCCTCGCAGCGCGGGCGTTTTGAGTACGTCTCCGAGCGAACCTGCGGTATCGAAGAGTTCGCGTTGCAGCTTGGTCGGGATCGTGTTCCACTGCATGATGACGGCCGCCCCGAGGCAGCGCAGAATATGCTCCTCGATCTCTGCGACCGCCTTGCGATCAAGGCGCCTTCCACCGGCTTTGTCGTCTTGGAGAGGCACGCTGCGCGAACGGATCATTTTTTCGAAATTGCGCGCCAGCCAATCCTCGTTGTCCGCAAGCTTACTGAAGCTTTGCTGCGATCGCTGAAACTCGCTGACTTCGCTCGCAACGTCTGTATGTTTGAGCAATTCGGCGCTTTCGGCCGCTTTTGCGCGAAATTGCTTTGCGGTGAACATGCTCACTCCGAGACATAGGCCATGAACGCTCTCCCGCTCAACGGGGCTGTCATGTCTGCTTTTTGGATGTTGCTAACCGTACATGGGGACGATCAAGGAAAATTGCGACGACTATTACGCGATTTCGGGCATTGTTTGAATTCATTCGGCGGCTGAACGACCGGGCGTTCATTCAGCTATCAGTCGATCCGGCTCACCGCCGAAAGCGGGCCGCTCATCCCTTTGTCGTGATGATAAGACGCTCGACTACCCACCAATAAAGGCGCACTGTTATTACTGGCGCTCGCGCCAACTTAAGAAAAATTAGCGCTGCATTGCCCATGCTCGAAAGCGTGGTGAAAGGTTTGTATGCTCACTTCGACCCTGTCGAAGGACACTCCATACTTCGGCATCGAAGACGGAATTGCGCTCGCGCATGCCGTCGTCGATACCGTTCGCGATCCGCTCGTGGTGCTCGACCACGATCTCCGCGTCATTACCTCTAGCCGATCCTTTTACCAGACCTTTCGGCTCACCCGCGAAGATGTCCGCGGCCATCTGCTTTATGAGATTGACGGCGGGCAATGGGACATCCCGGAGCTGCGCGATCTTTTAGAAGCGATCTCAAACGGGCAGGCGACCGTCGAGGGATTTGAGGTCGAACGCAAGTTTCCCGCGATCGGGCATCGCGTCATGCTGCTGAACGCCCGCAAGGTTTTCTATGAAAGCGGAGACCACACGACAGTTCTGCTGGTCTTTGAGGACGTCACCGACAGGCGTGCGATAGAGCGGCAAGTGCAGGAGTTGTTGCGGGAAAAGGACATGTTGCTGGAGGAGATGCAACACCGCGTCGCCAACAGTTTGCAAATCATCGCCAGTATCCTTCTCCTAAAAGCGCGCGCCGTTCAGTCAGAAGAAACGCGATTGCAATTGGAAGACGCGCATCAGCGCGTTTTGTCGATTGCCGCCGTTCAACAGCATTTGCATGTCGCTGGAGGAGGCAAGCCGATCGAGCTTGGAAGCTATCTTACAAAACTATGCGAAACCCTGGCGCAATCGATGATCGGCGGCAGCCGGCCGGTCTCGCTCAAGGTCGATGCCGATGCCGGCGCGGCGATCTCGCGCGACGCGGTGAGTATCGGGCTGATCGTTACCGAATTGGTGATGAATGCTTTGAAGCATGCGTTCCCTGACGAGAAAGCTGACGCCGCGATCGTCGTTTCTTACCGAGTTCGCGGGATCCGATTGGAAGCTGACGGTTTCCGATAATGGGGTCGGCAAGCCGGACGTGAGCGCCAGCGGCACAAAACCAGGGCTCGGCACCAGCCTTGTCAAAGCATTGACGAGGCAGCTTGACGCGGTCGTGGATATTGTCAGCGATGCCCGCGGCACCGCCGTCTCCGTCACGCATGCAACATTCAAATCGAAACCGTAATCGGATAACGGCGAGATAAATGGACGGCTTCGATTAGCGAAGCGCGATGATCCGAACGGTCCGCGCCGCGCTGGAGGATTCTCTAATATCGAATTGACACTTCGGCTCGAAATTCGGCCAGCCGTGCGGCGAACACGCGGTCCCTTTCACCGGGACGACAAGACGATCAGCCTTCGCGAACGGTTCCACCTGCTTGGTGTCCTGGCCATTCTTGGCCTCGGTGCCGTTCGCAGCCGGTGCGAGGGTTATGGCGAGGGCGATCCCGCCTGCGACAAACACGGCAATGGCCATCCTAAAGATTGGTTTAAACATTTTATCCCCGATCCAGCAGGTCGTATGGATTGGTAAAGCGTGGATGGGTTGAATGTTCCAGTGATGGTAAAGTAAAATGAAATAATAGAGCTGATTACAGCTTTGCTATGCAGCATTTTTATCCGTGATTATTGTCGATACCCTTAGGAACTTTAAGTGAAATCGGCTGTTGACCAGTACTGCCAAAGGAATTTCATTATGAAGTCACACTTGCTCAAAACTACATTTTTTCTCGCTACTGCCGTCCTGTCGGTCGGCTCAGCCATTGCGTCGCCATTACCGCGCGCGCCCATTCTGGCGCTGCCGCCCGCTGTCGCGGCCATTGATCGATCGGTGATCGATGAAAACGATTTGACCGCGCTCGCGCCCAATCTGCGCCGTCAGCTGGTCGAATATTCGGTCAACGTCGCGCCCGGCACCGTAATCGTCGATACCGCGCAGACCTATCTGTATTTCGTACTCGGCGACGGCAAGGCGATCCGCTACGGCATCGGCGTTGGCCGCAAAGGCTTCACCTGGTCCGGTGTGGAGCGGGTCACGCGCAAAGCCGAGTGGCCCGATTGGAACCCACCGGCAGCGATGATCGCACGGCAGCCCTATCTTGCTCGCTTCACCGCCGGCGGCGAAGGCAACCCGCTCGGCGCACGCGCCATCTATCTCGGCAACACGATGTACAGAATTCACGGCACCAATATGCCGGAAACGATCGGCACGAACGTGTCGAGCGGCTGCATCCGTCTGCTGAACGCGGACGTGATCGATCTCTACAATCGCGTGAACGTCGGTGCGAAAATCATCGTGCTTCCCAATCGCAACACCGTTGCAGCGATTGTCGTGCCGCCGCTTGCCGGCGCGGCTCGAACCTATGATCTGCGCTCGTCCAATATTTACTGAGGCCGACTTAGCCCGGTGTCTGGATGGGTCGGAGCCATTGCAATCGAATTGGCTGACAACGAGGTTGGAGTAATGATTGTTAAATCGGTGAAACAGTTGGGACCCGCCTATCTGCGGCGCCAAGCCGACCGCTGCCAGCATCTCTTGCAAAAATGCATGGATCTCGGGACGGCACGAGACCTCAGGCTGATGTCCGAGGAATACCTTACAGAGGCCTCCAAACTAGTCGGCGTCCAATCGAGTTTGAAGCGCGGCGACGTTCGTTCGCTCTAACAAAGGAAACAGGCTATGTCGGTCGGACTCATTCTTGTTATCCTTCTCATCATCTTTTTGGTCGGCGGCTTCAGCGGCCGCTTCGGCGGCTATGGCTATGGGTTTGGGCACGGTGGCGTTGGTGTCATTGGCACGATTTTGATCATTGTCGTCGTTCTTATGCTGCTCGGGCGAATCTGATCGCTCAAGCGCAATGTCAAATTCGGCACAGGGGCTCGGTCGAGATGCCGACCGTCGATCCGCATAATCCCGCGTCGGCGATAGACCGTGATTCGGTGGTGAACTCCAATAAATCCGATCGCGTTTCGCCCAAGGCGCCGTGATGTGGCTCCCATGGCATTCCAAGGAAAAGCAGGCGCCGAATATGACGATCGATTTTCCCAACCGCAGTCGCAGCTACGATACGACGCGGCGCGCGGTCCGCTTCTGGGGGTATAGCCGCTGCATGGAAAGCTCCTTCTATGTGACGGCGGATGCCCTCAAACAAATTCAGCCCAACTTGCAGTCCGATGCCGACGGCCTGCTGCGGGCGTTCGACAGCAACCGCGAGCGGATCTACGCGATTGCCGCCAAGGTTTACGCCCGCGGGCCTAGAGGTTCCTACGATCTCAACGCCGCCGACATTTGACGTTCATTTTAGTCGGGCTTGACCCGGCCATCCGTGAACGCGCCCGCCCGCTTGTCACATCCCTGCAATAAAGTTATGTGACGATATGTCGAGAATTATCGACGTATAGTGGCCGCCGTTGGGGAGGCGCGAAAGCCGATGCCAAAGAGAAACTTGGCCGTGGTTGGGCACATCGGCCCGGCCGCGCGCGGCGACCGGATGTCGGGCCCGCACGCGCTCGCTGCGCTGGCGGCGCTCGGGCAACCGACGCGGCTGGCGATCTTTCAGCTGCTCATGAGTGCGGAGCCCAACGGTCTTGCCGCCGGCGCCATCGCCGACAAGATCGGCTGTCCGCACAATACGCTGTCGTCGCACTTGAGCATCCTGGCACGCTCGGCGCTGGTGCGCGGCGCGCGCGACGGGCGCTCGATCGTCTATCGCGCCAATGTGGACGCCATGCGCACGCTGATCGGCTTCCTGGTGGACGATTGCTGCGACGGCCACCCGGAGCTTTGCGATCTGCAGGATGCGATCGAGGCGGCGAGGTGCTGCGCGCCCGCCGGAAAAAACAAGAAGCGGAGGACGACATGAGTAAGGATCCCGCCAACCCGATCTACAACGTCTTGTTCCTTTGCACCGGCAACTCGGCGCGCTCGATCATGGCGGAGGCCATCCTCAACCGCGCCGGCCAGGGAAAATTCCGCGCGTTTTCGGCCGGCAGTCAGCCGAAGGGCAAAGTGCATCCCTATACGCTCGATCTCTTGCGCAAGCTGCATTTCGACGTCAGCGGTGCGCGCTCGAAAAGTTGGCTGGAGTTTTCGCAAACCGATGCGCCCAAGCTCGATTTCGTCTTCACCGTCTGCGACAACGCGGCGGGCGAAGCCTGTCCGTTGTGGCCGGGCCAGCCGATGACCGCGCATTGGGGCGTGCCCGATCCGGCGGAAGCCACCGGGACCGAGGCGGAGATTCGTTACGCCTTCGCCGACATGCTGCGCATGCTGAACAACCGCATCAATATCTTTGTCAGCCTGCCTCTCGCTAAGCTCGACCGCCTGGCCTTGCAGCGACGGTTGGACGAAATCGGCAAGAGCAAGGACGCCGCCTCGCCGGCGGCTGCCGCCGGATGAGCGAAGCGCCTACGCCATTGCCGCGGCGGCTGCTGGCGGAAGCGCTCGGCACCACCATTCTGGTCGCCACCGTCGTTGGCTCCGGCATCATGGCCGAGCGGCTCGCCGGCGGGAACGACGCCATCGCGCTGCTCGGCAATACGATTCCGACCGGCGCGATCCTAGTTGTGATCATCACCATTCTCGGTCCGGTCTCGGGCGCGCATTTCAATCCGGCGGTGACGCTGGTTTTTGCGACCCGCGGCGAGACGCCGTGGAACGAGGTCATTCCCTATGTGGTCGTGCAATGTCTCACTGGCATTGCCGGCACTGTGCTGGCGCATCTGATGTTCGATCTGGCGCCGCTCGCCGTCGGCATCAAGCCGCGCGCGGGTCTATCGCAATGGCTGGCCGAGGCGGTCGCCACTTTCACGCTGGTGCTAGCGATTCTCGGCGGCTTGCGCCATGCGCCGCAAGCGGTGCCGTGGCTGGTCGGCTTGACGATCACCGCCGCCTATTGGTTTACCGCGTCGACTTCCTTTGCCAATCCGGCGGTCACCATCGCGCGCGGCTTCACCACGACGTTTTCCGGCATCGCGATCAATCACGTTCCCGGCTTTATCGTCGCGCAGCTCATCGGCGCCGGGGTGGGCGCCAGCGTTGCGCTGGTGCTTTTTCCGTCGCGCCGCCGCTCGTCCGTGGGCGTGATGGCGCCAGGCGAGTAGCCGCGGCAAAAATAAAAATGCCGGGCAATGGGCCCGGCACTTTTTTTTGTTACGGCGCGCAGCCTAGCCGCTTAGCCGTTCCACCTCCACCGGCGCCAGCCCTGAGAAGCCGAGCGCTGCTGCGCCGGCCGGTGTCAGATCGATGACGCGGCCTTGCACGAACGGGCCGCGATCGTTGATGCGCACGATAACGCTGCGGCCGTTACGCTTGTTGGTGACGCGCACGCGCGTGCCGAACGGCAGCGTGCGGTGCGCGGCGGTCAGTTTATGCGGCGAAGCATATTCGCCGTTGGCGGTTTTTTCCCCATCATAGGCATAGACGGAAGCGATTCCGGATTGTGCTTTGGCAACGAAGGGACAGACAACAGTCAGCAACACACCGCACAAGAGTGCGGCCACACGTACGGCCATTCAGGACTTCCCCGTATTGGCCCCCCGGCCAATGCGCGGGTGCTAACGTGCGGGCGTGCCCTTGTGAGGCGGCAATGCGTTCATAGCGGGATATGTTTGCGACACAGGGAACAAGTCGAATTTCGCCTGCGAAAACGCGCACTTCGCGCGCCGGTAATACATCTGACGTTTTGTTACCGAACTTTACAGAATCAATTCACTCTTGCGTCTGAAATGTGTCCCAGCACTGCGGAGTATTGAGCCGCAATCGCGTGGTCGCCGGCGGAATTATTCCGCGCGCGATGAAGGCGTCGTGCCGGCTTTCCGCGCCTCGCCCGCTTGAGCGTCGTCGTATTGGGGTGACGGAAGAAAACCCGCCATTCCGGCGAGGCTCACCCGGAATTTTTCTCGCGCCTTTTTGCCGGATTGGGCTTCCCCGGGCCGTTATTTGGACAACCGGCTATCGCAACCGATAGCGCCTTTTACAGGGGTTTTGGCCATGCGTTCGATTAAACCGGCTCTCGCCGCCGCCTTCATGTTGTCCTCGGCTCTGGCGGGATTTCCGTCCGCGGCCCACGCGGTCGCCACCGACGGTGACTGGCGCGTCGTGATCATCACCGAAAAGGGCAAATGCGACAGCGCCTATAGTTTCAATGTAAACGTCGCGAACGGCCGCGTGACTTATCCGGGCGGCGGACCCGTCCACCTGTCCGGCACGGTGACGCCGGGCGGCGCGGTCAAGGTCAACATCTCGGCCGGCGATAAGGGCGCCAACGGCACCGGCCACCTGCGCGGCTCCGAAGGCGGCGGAACTTGGCACGGCCGCGGCTCGGCTGGCGAATGTGCCGGTCGCTGGGAAGCGGCGCGCCGCTAACAGGCAGCGCGCCGGCCGCTGCGGGCCGTTTTGCAAGGGCTTTCCGGGCCTCCACAAGCGCGACAAGTGGCCATATCGCCAAATCTTTCACCGTTTGTTAGTGTCGAACAGCGATTTCAGCGGGGCGTGTCAAGGAACGGTAACCGGGCTGATATCGTAGCCGCGGTACAGGGGGGCAAAGCTGGCGTTGGCACCCCAACGCGATACCGTTCGAGGCGCGAGCAATGCCGTTTTTGATTTATATCGCGATCGCGCTGGTCACTGTGTTTGGCGTGATCGTCGAAATGGACGCTCTGGTCGAACCGACGCGCCACATCGAGCGCGCGGCGATTCAGGCGCAGCAGTCGCTGCCGCCGATGCTGCCGTCGCCGGCCTTGCGCGCGCAAGTTAAGAAGCCGGCGCCGCCGCCGGTCAAAAAGGCCGGCGCCAATCCGCCGGCCGAACTCGCCAAAGCTGCGACGGCAAAGGTCGTCGATGCCACGCCTGCGCCGGTCGCGAACGCCGCCAATGCATCGGCACCGTCGATCGCGGCAAGCGAGCCGCCGCCGAAATGCGACGTGACGGCTTGCGAAGCGGCCTACTTCACCTTCACGCCGTCCGACTGCACCTATCAGCCGAGCAATGGGCCGCGCCGTCTTTGCACCAAGGGCACGCCGCCGGGTGCAACGGCCAGCGCCGCACCGAATGCCACCGCTGCCGCCGCGCTGGCGAGCGCGAAATGCAATCAGAGCGCCTGCGCCGCGGCTCACGTCTCGTTCAATGCGGCCGATTGCACCTATCAACCTTTTGTCGGCCCGCGCCGGCTTTGCACGAAATAGAATTTAAACGCGCCTCAACGCCTTCTTGTCGTCTCCGCGAAGGCGGGGACCCATAACCCCTGCATGTCGGTATCTTGACCACTGGGATTATGGGTCCCGGCTCTCGCTTCGCTCCGCCGGGACGACAGCAAGAATCAATAAATCACCACGCTCCTTATCGACTTGCCTTCGTGCATCAACTCGAAGGCGTCGTTGATTTTGTCGAGCGGCATGGTGTGGGTGATCAGATCGTCGATGTTGATCTTGCCCTCCATGTACCAGTCGACGATTTTCGGCACGTCGGTGCGGCCGCGCGCACCGCCGAAGGCGGTGCCTTTCCACACCCGGCCGGTGACCAGCTGAAACGGCCGTGTGGCGATTTCCTGACCCGAACCGGCGACGCCGATGATGATGCTCTCGCCCCAGCCGCGGTGGCAGCATTCCAGCGCCTGCCGCATCACGTTGACATTGCCGATGCATTCGAAGGAGAAGTCGGCGCCGCCGCCGGTCGTATCGACCACCGCCTGCACGACTTTGTCGCGGCCGACTTCGTCTGGATTGATGAAGTGCGTCATGCCGAATTTCTCGGCGATGGCGCGCTTGCCCGGATTGGTGTCGATGCCGACGATCTTGTCGGCACCGACCATCTTGGCGCCTTGGATCACGTTGAGCCCGATGCCGCCGAGCCCGAACACCGCGACATTAGCGCCGGGCCAGACTTTCGCCGTGTTGATGACGGCGCCGATGCCGGTGGTGACGCCGCAGCCGATGTAACAGATTTTGTCGAAGGGCGCGTCCTCGCGCACTTTCGCCAGCGCGATTTCCGGCAGCACGGTGAAATTGGCGAAGGTCGAGCAGCCCATGTAGTGAAACACGTTGTCGCCGTCGCAGCGGAAGCGGCTGGTGCCGTCCGGCATCAGGCCTTTGCCTTGCGTTGAGCGGATGGCGGTGCAGAGATTCGAGCGGCGCGACAGGCAGGTTTTGCAACTTCGGCATTCCGGCGTGTAGAGCGGAATGACGTGATCGCTGACCTTCAGCGAGGTGACGCCGTCGCCGATCTCGCGCACCACGCCCGCGCCTTCATGGCCGAGGATGGCCGGGAAAATTCCCTCCGGGTCGGCGCCCGATAATGTGTAGGCGTCAGTGTGGCAGATGCCGGTCGCCATCACTTCGACCAGCACCTCGCCGGCTTTCGGCCCTTCGAGGTCGATCGTTTCGATGCTGAGCGGCTCGCCGGCTTTCCAGGCGACTGCGGCGCGCGATTTCATAATGTCCTCCCCAAACCCGGTGGCGAATAGAACCATCTCATTTGGCGCCGCTTCTGACATGGGTTGTGCCAAGCCTCAAACGATCTTTGGTAGAATATTTTGCTAACAAAATGGGGGACTTAGCTATTATATGGAAAATAATTCTAACCAACGTGGACTTTTCCCCGATGCGTTTCTTGCCGCTCTTTGCGGACCTTTCCACCGGCGCTGTCGCCCTGATTGGCGCCGGCGCGCCCGCGCGCGCCAAGCTGCGTTTGCTGCAATCCGCCGGCGCCTCGGTGCGCTGGTTTTCCGGTGACGCCGACGTGTCCGACGAACTGCTGTTGGCGCTCGCTTTGCCGGGCCGTGTTGAGATCGATCCGTCGGATCCGCTGCAAGCCGACTACGCGGGCTTCATGGCAGTGATCGCGGCCACCGGCGATGCGCGCGACGCCGCCATCGCCGAGCGCGCCCGCGCCGGCAACACGCTGGTCAATGTTGTCGATCGTCCCGAATTGTCGAACTTCATCATGCCGGCGATCGTCGATCGTGGCGAGGTCGTGGTGGCGATTGGCACCGGCGGCAATTCGCCGGTCTTGGCGCGGCGTTTGCGCGAGCGCATTGAAGCGGTGCTGCCCGCGCGTATCGGCGAGCTGGCGTCGCTGATGGGCCGTTATCGCGAGCAATTCGCCAAGACGCGTCATGCTTCGTGGTCGCTGCGTCGATTCTGGGAGCGCGTAATCGATGGTCCGATCGGCGCCGCCGTTTTGGCCGGACGCAAGCGCGACGCCGAAAACGGGCTCGTCGCGGCGATCGAGGAGACGCGCGCACCGGAGCAAAAGTTCGGCATCGTTCATCTTGTCGGCGCTGGCCCGGGCGATCCCGATCTGCTGACGCTGCGCGCGCTGCAGGCCTTGCAGAACGCCGATGTCGTTTTCTACGACGAACTGATCACGCCTGAAATTATCGACCGCGCGCGGCGCGACGCCGAGCGCGTTTTCGTCGGCAAGCGGCGCGGCCAGCCCGGTATCGGCCAGCAGGCCATCAACGAGCGGCTGGTGGCTGCGGCGCGCCAGGGCCTCAACGTGGTGCGGCTGAAAGGCGGCGATCCATTCATCTTCGGCCGCGGCGGCGAGGAGATCGAGGCTCTGCGCACGGCGGGTATCGAGGCCGTCACCGTCCCCGGCGTGACCGCGGCGCTCGGTTGCGCGGCAGAAGCGGGACTTCCGCTCACCTATCGCGAGGAAGCATCGCGCCTGACCTTCATCACCGCCTATCGGGCCGCCGAAGCCGCCGCCACCGATTGGTCCGGGCTTGCCGATCCGCAAACGACCATCGTCGTCTATATGGGATTGTCCGCCGCCGCCAAGGTGCGCGACGGTTTGATCGCGGCGGGACGCGATCCGAAAACGCCGGTCGCGGTGCTGGCGCGCGGCACGCGTCTCGATTCGAAAAGCATCGTCGGACACGCTTGAGGATATCGCGGCGTTGGCAGCGCAAGCCCGTGAGGGCCCGGCTTTGCTGGTCATCGGCCAGGTGGTCGCGCGCTCCGATATCTGGCGCGCCGCAATTGCGCAAACACAAGAGTTCGCAGCATGACGTCGCCTCTGCAGCAAAAGCTGAAAATCAGCGGGCCGGTGGTCGTCACCGCCAACCGCCTCGACGATGGCGCCGTGGTCTATCGCACCGCCGATGGGCGCTGGTCCACGCGGCTCGAACAGGCCGCGATCGCCACTGCCGCGCCAGCCGCGGCCGAACTGCTGATGGCGGCGAACGGCGACGGCTTGATTGCCGTCGGCGCCTACGTCGCGCCAGTTGAGACGCAAGGCGGCAGCGTGCGGCCGGCCAACTTGCGCGAATACATCCGGCTGAACGGACCGACCATCGAATTGCCGGCCGCTTTCGGAATCTGAGCCATGTACCAATACGACGAGTTGGACCGCCAATTGGTCGACGAACGCGTCGTCGAATTCCGCGACCAGGTCGCGCGCCGCCTGTCCGGCGAATTGACCGAAGACGAGTTCAAGCCGCTGCGGCTGATGAATGGCGTCTATCTGCAGCTGCACGCCTACATGCTGCGGGTCGCGGTCCCCTACGGTTCGCTGTCGTCGCAGCAGATGCGCACGCTGGCGAGTGTCGCTCGCCGCTTCGACCGCGGCTACGGTCATTTCACCACGCGGCAGAACCTGCAATTCAACTGGATCAAGCTCGCCGAGTTGCCGGACGCCATGGCGGAGCTCGCCGCCGCCGGCCTGCATGGCATGCAGACCAGCGGCAATTGCGTGCGCAATATCACCACCGATCATTGGGCCGGCGTCGCGCCCGACGAAGTCGAGGACCCGCGCATCTGGGCGGAGATCCTGCGCCAGCATTCGACGATGCACCCGGAATTCTCGTTCCTGCCGCGCAAGTTCAAGATCGCCATCACCGCCTCGGCGCTCGATCGCGCGGCAATCAAGGTGCATGACATCGGCTTGCGCCTGCACCGCAATGGGGCAAGGGAGGCGGGCTTTGAAGTCTCGGTCGGCGGCGGCCTCGGCCGCACGCCGTTCCTCGGCAAGACCATCAAGCCGTTCCTGCACAAGCGCGATGTGTTGAGCTACGTCGAAGCGATCCTGCGCGTCTACAACCAGTTCGGCCGGCGCGACAATATCTACAAGGCGCGCATCAAGATTCTGGTGCACGATCTCGGCGCGGAGAAATTCGGCCAGGAGGTCGACGCCGAGTGGCAGCAGATCAAGGACGGCGCGCTGGCGCTCGATCCGGCGGCGATCGCCAATGTCGCCGCGCGCTTCACCTATCCAGGTTACGAGGCGCTGACCGACGGCCCGCCGTCGCTCGCCGCCGTCCGCAAGGACAGCCCGCAATTCGCCACCTGGATGACGAACGCCGTCGCCAATCACAAGCAGCCGGGCTACGCCATCGTCACGCTCTCGCTCAAGCCGCAAGGCGGCCCGCCGGGTGACGCCACCGCCGACCAAATGGACGCCATCGCCGATCTCGCCGAGCGCTATTCGTTCGGCGAAATCCGCGTCAACCACGAGCAGAACCTGACCCTGCCGCATGTGGCGCAGCGCGATCTGCCGGCGCTCTGGCACGCGCTCGATGCGATCGGCGTCGCCACGCCGAATGTCGGGCTGGTCTCCGATATCATCGCTTGCCCGGGGCTCGACTATTGCAGCCTCGCCAACACGCGCTCGATTCCCGTGGCGCAGGAAATCACGCGCCGCTTCGCCAGCCTCGACACGCAACGCGAGATCGGCAAGCTGCACATCAACATTTCCGGCTGCATCAATGCTTGCGGCCATCACCACGTCGGCCATATCGGCCTGCTCGGCGTCGAAAAGAACGGCGAAGAGTTTTTCCAGATCACGCTCGGCGGCCGCGCCGACCAGAACGCCGAACTGGGCGCGCTGCTCGGTCCGGCGGTGCGTTATGCGGAAGTCGCCGATGTGATCGAGGACGTGGTCGCGGCCTATATCGAGCTGCGCGAGCGGCCGGATGAATTGTTTCTCGACACCGTGACGCGAATTGGCGTCGAACCCTTCAAGGAGCGCGTCTATGCAACTCGTTAAAGCGAACCGCGTGGTGACCGACCGCTTTGTGCGCGTGGTGGACGATGCGCCGCTGCCCGATCGCCCCATCTTGCTGACGGCCGAGCGCTTCCTGGCCGACGTCGCCGAATTGGCGTCGCGCCCCGGATCGGTCGGCGTGATCTGGCCCAATAGCCGCAAGGTGTCCGATCTGGCGCCGCATCTCGACCGGCTGGCGCTGGTCGCGCTGGCGTTTCCGAAATTCCAGGACGGCCGCGCCTACAGCCAGGCGCGCCAGTTGCGCGAACAATACGGATTTAACGGTGAGCTGCGCGCCACCGGCGATGTATTGCGCGACCAACGGCTGTTTCTGTTGCGCGCCGGCTTCGACGCCTTCGAGGTCAAGAAGGACGCCGACGTGAAGTCATTCGTCGAGCAGAACGTGCGCTACAGCGTGTTTTATCAGCCGGCCGGCGATGCCCGCGTTCCGGCGCTGCGCCGGCGATCGGCCGCGCCTCGGACCGGCGAGAAGCTGGCCGCCGACGATCCGATCATGGCGCACTTTTAAAGCGGCTAGGGCTGCCAGGCCGCTTCTTGCGATTGCGGCTCTCCCGCATCCTCGCGCGCGGCGTCAATTATTTTGCGCAACGCGCGCAGCGCCTCCTGCACGCCCTGACCGGATTGCGCCGAGAGCACCAGCGGCGTCTTCTTGCAGGCTTTCTTCAGTCTGGCGCTTTGCGTCTTGATCGCTTCCGGTGTCAAGGCGTCGGCTTTCGACAGCGCCACGATCTCCGGCTTGTCGGTCAACCCCTGTCCATAGGCTTCCAACTCGCCGCGTACGGTCTTGTAGGATTCGCCGGCGTCCTCGACGGTGCCGTCGATCAGATGCAGCAGCACGCGGCAACGCTCGGTGTGGCCGAGGAAACGGTCACCCAAGCCCGTGCCCTCATGCGCGCCTTCAATCAGGCCGGGCAAGTCGGCGAGCACGAATTCGCGCTCGTCGACGCGCACCACGCCGAGCTGCGGATGCAGCGTGGTGAAGGGATAGTCGGCGATCTTCGGCTTGGCCGCGCTGACCGTAGCGAGGAAGGTGGACTTGCCGGCGTTGGGCAGGCCGATCAAGCCGGCATCGGCGATCAGCTTGAGCCGCAGGCGGATGGTGCGCTCCTCGCCGGGCTGGCCGGGATTGGCCTTGCGCGGCGCGCGGTTGGTCGAGCTTTTGAAATAAGCGTTGCCGAAGCCGCCGTTGCCGCCGTGCATGAGGGTGACACGCTCGCCCACCTGCGTGAGATCGGCAAGCAATGTCTCGCCATCCTCCTCGTAGACTTGCGTGCCGACCGGAACTTTCAGCACGACGTCCTTGCCGTTGGCGCCATGCATGTCCTTGCCCATGCCGTTGCCGCCGCTCTTGGCCTTGAAGTGTTGTTGGTAGCGGTAGTCGATCAGCGTGTTGAGGCCGTCGACCGCCTCGACGATCACGTCGCCGCCCTTGCCACCGTCGCCGCCCGACGGGCCGCCGAATTCGATGAACTTCTCACGCCGGAACGCAATGCAGCCGTTGCCGCCGCTGCCGGACTGCACATAGACCTTGGCTTCGTCGAGGAACTTCATGGCCGCGATATAGTCTATCGCGGCGCCTTCTGCACCTACCGCGCGGGCAGGAAATGCGTGGTGCCGTCCTGCTTGATGCGGTCGAGCAGGTCCACTTCCCACGAGAGATAAGCGTTCATCGCCGCTTCGTTGTCGTTCGGCCGCTCGTAGGGCTTGAGCCAGACGTCGAGCGGCTCGTCGGCCATCTTGATATCGGTCGAGAGCGGGACGCCGCCCGCCGCCCAGGCTGCGTTGCCGCCTTTAAGCCAATGCACCGGGGTCTTGGTCAGCGCGCGCGCTTCCTCGATCGCGAGGCTGGCCAGCAAGCCGTCTTCCGAAGTCAAAACGATCATCGGGCGCAGCTTGATTTTCGGCAAAGCGTGATCGAGCCGCCCTCTGATGGCGAACCAGGCACCGGGTATGTGCCCGCGCCGGTAGTTGGCGCTGCTGGAGAGATCGACCACCGTGACGTCGTCGACCTCGATGATCTTCGATACGTCAACCGCGGCATCCGTTGCCGGTGTGCCGAGCACGACATTTTCCGGCTCGCCAATCTCGCTGCCGGCTTCCGGCAGCACAAAGACGTCCTGCCAGCCCATCTGCTTGAGCCATGAGGCGGTCATCAGCGCGCGTGCCTCGGCGTCGTCGCATACGACAATGCGCGCGCCAAGCGTGCCCGCATAGATGTCGGTCGCCTGCACCAATTGTCCGCCGGGAGCGGAAATCGCGCCGGGCAAATGGCCGGCTTTGTATTCCGCCGGATCGCGCACATCGAAGACGTAAGTCGTGCGCGACTGATCCTGGCGCAAGTTTTCCAAAGTCTTGCGATCGATGCCCGTAACGCCGAATTTCTGCGCGACGTTGCCGGCGGCCGCCTTCGCCCAGGCCAGACCCTTGCTTGAGAAATCCGGCGTACCGCCAGTCTCGCCGCTGGCGCAGGTGAGGCCGGCGAGATGCCAGCCCATGGTGCCGTTGCGCAGCGCCACAACCTTGTTGGGCACGCCGGCATTGATTAGCGACTGCGCGCCGATGATGCTGCGGGTACGGCCGGCGCAATTGACCACGATCAGCGTGCCGGGCGAGGGGGCAATATCGCGCGCGCGGAGCACCAGTTCGGCGCCCGGCACGTTGATGCCTGAGGGAATCGAGACGCGCGTGTATTCGTCGAACGGCCTCGAGTTCGAGCACCACCATCTTGGTGCCGTTGCGCATGAGTGCATCGAGTTCCTGCGCGCTCACGCTGGGTGTGCCGCCGTCGTGCTCGACGAATTCGCCGAAGGCCTTGCTCGGCACGTGCACGCCGGAGAAGGTCACGAAGCCGGCCAGCTCCCAGGCGGCGACGCCGCCATCGAGACAGGAAAGGTCGCTATAGCCGGCGCGCGACAGCACCGCGGCGGCGCGCGCGGCGAGACCATCGTCGTCGTCGACGAGCACGATGCGCGTTGTCTTGCGCGGCACCAGCCGCGCGAAGCGCAACTCGAGCCGGCTCAGCGGGACATTGCGCGCCCACAGCAGATGGTTCTGCGAGAAGGTGAGTTCCTCGCGCACATCGATCAGCGCCAGCTCCTGGTGGTCGCCGAGCATGGCCTTGACGGCGGCGGCGGGGAGGGGACGGAGCGTTGATTTGTCGAGCATGGCTTCTCCGATGTCATGCGCGGCCTTGCGCCGGGCATCCACGCCTTTCTTCGCTATAAGCAAGACGTGGATGGCCGGGTCATCAGGTGCAAAGACGGCGCTTCGCGCCTATTGCCCGGCCATGACAAGTTGTCGATTGAAAGCGTTTACGTCGCTTGCTGCGCGTACATCTTCTCCACCGCGCCGGTGGCCGGATCGATCTTGATGCGGTCGATCTTGTCCAAATTGGTGCCGGTGACGCGCACGAAGCGGGCGTAATCGGGATAATCGATCGAGTGGATTTTGCCGTCCTGGTAGATGCCGGCCTTACCCGGGGTGAGCCGATATTTCTTCACCGGCTTGAGCTTGGCGTGCTGGGGATCGGCGCCGTCGTCCTCGCGCTCCCACTCGGTCATGTCGGTGTATTTGGTGGCCTGGCCGTAGATCGCCCAGGAGTTGCCGTGATCGTGCGGCGGCGACACGCGCGCTTTGTCGTTGATATGGGCGAGCACCTGGAAGCCGAGCTTCTTATCCTCGTATAGCAGCTTCAGCCCGCGCGGCACGTCGTCGCTGCAATATTCCTGGATGAAGGCGGGGTTGCCGAGCAACTTCTCGAGATTGGCGCGCACTTGTTCGCGGCCGGCGGGGCCGGCATCACGCGCTAGGGTGGCGCGGCAATCGGCGATGAATTGGTTGAGGTCATAAGCCATGGCGTCCTCCCGGGAGGTTAGCGGACATATATAGTTTTGCGCATCTTAGCGCCTAGCGCCAGCGGGTCCTTCACCTCTCCCCGTGTACGGGGAGAGGGAAAGCGACCTCACATCACCTTCTTCATCCGCCCCCAGCTTTTGAGCGCGGTCCAGATGCCACGCTCAAGTCGGAAACGGTCGATTGGCGCCGAGGAATTGATGGCGCGGATACGATAGAGGCCGACGCCGGTCCATTGGAAGCCGCACTTCTCCAGCACTCGGCGCGAGGCTGGGTTGGTGACTCGGGCGCCGGCCTGAACCGATTCATGCGCCAAATCGGTGAAGGCGTAGTCGATCACCGCGTGCAGCGCTTCGGTAGCGTAGCCTTTGCCCCAATAGTCGACGCCAAGCCAATAACCGAGCTCGGGCGGCTGTTCGGCGGTGACGATTCCGCAAGCGCCGATCACGGTCTCGTCGCGCAACGTGACGAGAAACACCGCCTCGCCATCGCCTTTGTTCGCACCGCCAATGAAACCCTCAGCATCCGACAGTCTGTAAGGATGCGGAATGCGCGCCGTGTTCTCGGCAATGCGACGGTCGTTGGCGAGCATCGCTACCGTTTTAGCGTCCTCAAGCCGCGGCGCGCGCAGAGAGAGCCGCTTGGTCTCGAGGACGGGGATACTGGCTTCGCGGAATTGCTTGCTTGGTATCTCTTCCAGCAGGGTCATGACACGGGCTCCATTGTTTCAACGAGAGAGAGTTGAAATGCGAAGAGGGGGAGCCGGTCACCCGTCTCCCCCTCTCGAAGCCCTATAAGGCCCCGCCGGTTTGACTGAATGACCGGCGGACCTCGATTTTGGTCTACCGTCTTACTCGGCCGCAGCCTCCGTCATCGGAACGATCGACACGTACTTGCGGCCTTTGGCTTTGGTAGCGAACTGAACCTTTCCGTTAACGAGCGCGAATAGCGTGTGATCGGTGCCGACACCGACATTGCGGCCGGCGTGCCATTTTGTGCCGCGCTGGCGCGCAAGGATATTGCCGGCGAGCACGATCTCGCCGCCGGCCGACTTCAAGCCGAGCCGCCGGCCCGCGGAGTCGCGACCGTTGCGTGAGGAACCGCCTGCCTTTTTGTGCGCCATAAAGTCTCTCTCGAATTCCGTTACTTGATACACCGATTCCGTGACGGAATCATCTCACTTCTTCTTACCTTTTGTCGTCTTCGGCTTGCTAGACGCCCTTGCCGGCTTTTTTGCGGCCGGTTTCTTGGCCTTCTTGGCCGGCTTTTCCTCGCCTTCGGCCGCGTCAGACGCAACTTCCGGCTTCTTGGCCTCGCGCCGTGGCCGCGCCGGCGGCGTCTGCGAAGGTTTGGCGCCGTCGGTGAGGATCTCGGTGATGCGGATCATCGAGAACTCGTGCCGATAGCCGCGCTTGCGGCGTGAATTCTTGCGCCGGCGTTTCTTGAAGGCGATCACCTTGTCGCCGCGGCTGTGCTGCAACACCTCGCCGGCGACCGTTGCGCCGGCAATGGTCGGCACGCCCAGTTGCGGCGTGTCGCCGCCGAGTACCAGCACCTCGCCGAATTCGACGACTTCACCCGGCTCGCCCTTCACCCGGTCGATCCGGATCACATCCTCCGGGGCAACCCGATACTGCTTGCCGCCGGCTTTGATGACTGCGAACATCATTCTTCCCTCGTGTTCGATCCCGGCGCTCGGATTGATCCGGACCGGCTTCTTTCAGTCGGTTTTTCTGTGTGTTTTTAGGGGCTTAACCGCCCCGCAAAAAGCACCGCGGACCCAAAGGCCCGCGTTAGGCAAGGTTATGGCGAGGCAGGGTGAAACTGTCAAGAAATGGGCGGGTTGGGCCAGGCGCCAATTCGGCGGATCAAAACTTGCCTCTGGCGGCGGGAGTATCCAAGCTGCCACCGGGCGCGCCGTCTGGGGTGGAAGGCGGCAGCCTGGCAACCGCCGCATTCGTTAATGTCGCGCCATAAGCGGCAAGACCACTAGCGGTAGATTGAAATAAACGGGAGGAATTCAATGCTCAATCGTACAATGTTTGCAGCGCTGACGACGCTCGGCGTGCTTGGACTGGTCTCCGGCGCGTCGGCGCAGCAGCCGATCGCGATCGCTACGCCGCCGGCGGGATCGATCTACAACTCGACCGCCGCCGCTATCGGCAAGGTGCTGGCGGAAAAAGCCGGTCTGAAGATGACGATCCAGGCGCTGGGCGGCTCCAGCCAGTTCATTCCGATCGTCAATGCCGGCGAGGTCCCCTTCGGCATCGCCAACGTCTACGAGACCAGCCTGGCCGTGACCGGCGAGGAATATTTCAAGGGCCGGCCGACCAAGGACCTGCGCGTGGTGGCGATCCTCTATCCGCTGCGCAACGCGATCTTCGTCAAGAACGACAGCAAATATAAGACCCTCGCCGACCTGAAAGGCGCCCGCGCGCCGGTCGGTTTCACCAACCAGAAGATTCTCACGTCCGTCACCAACGCGGCGCTGGCGCCCGGCGGCGTCTCGCTGGCGGACATGAAAGGCGTCAACGTCGCCAACATTATTTCCAACGTCAACGCATTCAAGGAAGGCCGCACTGACTTCTTCGTGTTCGCGCTCGGCGCTGCCCCGATCCGCGAAGCCGACGCCTCGGTCGGCGGCATCCGCGCGCTGACCGTTCCGAAAGTGACGCCCGAAATCATCGCCGCCGTGAAGAAACAAGTCCCGGTCGCCTATCTGCTCCATGAGACGCCGGGCAAGGGAAAAACCGGTCTGCTGGAACCCGGCTACATCGTTTCCTATGGCGTCAATCTATTCGCCAGCACCAAGACGCCGGACGATGTGGTCTACAAGGTCGTTAAGGCGTTGCATGACAACGCTGCGGACTTCGGCAAGATATTCCCGCCGCTGCGGCTGTTCAAAAAAGATGCGATGGCGCAGGAAGTCCACGGCGCCGAATTCCATCCGGGCGCCGTCAAGTTCTACAAGGAAATCGGTCAATGGCCGCCGAAAGCGCAATGAGCCGCATACGTCGCGGTTGAGTGTCCGGCGCCCACATGGCGGAAGAACCTGCAATGGGTGAAAAAGGGCTGCCCTCCTTGGCGAGGGCAGCTCTGCCGTTTCCGCGCCGGTTGATCGACGCGCTCGCGATCCTGCTGACGCTCGGCGGCGTCGGCTGGGCGCTCGATGCCTATAATCGGATCGGGCTCGCCATCTACGACCAGCAATATCTCGCCGCCATGCTGGCGATTTCGCTGGCGATGGCGTTTCTGAAATTCCCGATCCGCGGCAAGGAAAAAAAGGACTTGCCGTGGTACGACGCGGTGGCTGCCGCCGTCGCCTTCGCGGCCACCGGATATCTCGCGGCATTCTATCCGCGCATCGTCGATCTCATTTACCTGCGGCAGACCGACAGCGTCATCGTCAGCGTGATTCTCATCGTGCTGATGATCGAGGCCTTGCGGCGCGCGACCGGGCCGGTGCTGTGCATTCTCGTGCTCGTCTTCATCAGCTATGCGCTGTTTGCCAGCCACCTGCCGGGGTCGGGCATCGGCACCGATTGGCGCAAGCTCTCGCTCGCGCTGGCCGCCAATTACACCGGCATCCTCGGCGTGCCGATCAAGGTCGCGACCACCATCGTCATTGCCTTCGTTCTGTTCGGAAATATTCTGCAAGTCACCGGCGGCATGCGCTTCTTCACCGATATCTCAATGGCGTTGATGGGCCGCTTCCGCGGCGGCTCGGCCAAGATCGCGGTGCTCGGTTCATGCCTGTTCGGCTCGATTTCCGGCAGCGCCGTCGCCAACGTGGTGGCGACCGGCATCGTCACCATCCCGCTGATGAAGCGCGCCGGCTACCCGGCCCACAAAGCGGCCGCGATCGAAGCAGTCGCCTCGACCGGCGGTCAACTGATGCCGCCGGTGATGGGCGCCGCCGCGTTCCTGGTCGCGGAGTTCCTGGAGACGTCCTACGCCACCGTCGTCATCGCCGCGATCGTGCCGGGGCTGCTCTATTACATTGCTTTGTTCATCCAGACCGATCTCGAAGCGGCCAAGGAGGGAATTCCACCGGTCGAACCGGACAAGATTCCGAGCGCTGGGCCGGTGTGGCGCGCCGGTTGGTATTTTCCGCTGGCTTTCGCCGTTCTGCTGATCGGGCTGTTCGTTCTCAACTATCAGCCCGAGAAGGCCGTGTTGTGGGCGATCCTCACGTTGATCATTTGCGCCTTCGCGTTTGGTTTTGAGGGCAAGCGCGTCCGGCCGAGGCAATTGGTCGAGGCGATGCGCGAAACCGGCCACGGCGCGCTCGATCTCATTTTGATTACCGGTGCCGCCGGCATCGTCATTGGCGTGTTGGCGATTTCCGGGCTCGGCTATCAGTTGACGCTCGGCCTGGTGCAGATCGGGCAGGGCCATTTGTTTCTCTTGTTGGTGCTGTCGGCGGCCGTCTGCATCGTCCTCGGCATGGGGCTGCCGACGGTCGGCGTCTACGTGCTGCTGGCGACGCTGGTCGCGCCTTCGCTGGTCGAGGTTGGCGTCAAGCCGATCGCGGCGCATCTTTACGTCATGTATTTTGGCATGATGTCGATGATCACGCCGCCGATTGCCATTGCGGCTTTTGCGGCCGCCTCGCTCGCCGGTGCCGACGCCATGCGCACCGGCTTTGCGGCGACGCGGTTTGGCTGGACCGCCTATATCGTGCCGGTGCTGTTTGTCTATTCGCCGAGCCTGCTGCTGATCGGCGATCCGGTGTCGGTCATCGTCGCCTTCGTCACCGCCGTTCTCGGCGTGTGGCTCGTTTCCTGCGCCACCGTCGGCTACTTCATGCGGCCGCTTGGGCTGGGCGGGCGTCTGCTGTTCGCCGCCACCGGCCTCGCGGCGCTGATCCCGGCTGGCGCGCTTCCCGGCGGCGTGCTGCTCGATATCGTCGGCGTCGTCGGCGGCGCGGCGGTCGTGTTCTACGAATATGCCGCGGTCACGCGCTTGCGGGCGCTGGACGCGCCGAAAGCGGGCGGCACGCGCGCCTGACCCGTAAATTTACTCTCACACCGGTAATGCAGCCATGACCGTCATCGACGTGCACACCCACATGCTCACGCTCGGCTTTCTCGACATGCTGCGCGAGCGCAGCGCGGGCAAATATCAGATCAAGAAAACCAAGGCGGGGCAGGACACCATCTGGCACGACGGCGTGCCGTTCATGACGCTGTTTTCCGGCATGTGGGACTACGCGGAACGGATCGCCGCGATGGACGCGGCCAAGGTCGACGTCGCCATCGTCTCGCTCACCTCGCCCAATGTCTATTGGGGCGACCGCGCCACCAGTCTGCAGGCGGCGCAGGCCGTCAACGATTCCATGGCCGAGCAGCAACGCGCCCGGCCCGAGCGCATCCGCTGGTTCTGTTCGCTGCCGTGGCAATTCGTCGACGACGCCAAGGCGGAGTTGGCGCGCTGCACGCAAAAGGGCGCGGTCGGCGTCATGGTGCTCGCCAATATCGACGGGCGCGACCTGACGGATCCCGGCTTTGCAGCCGTATGGGCCGACATCGACAGGCTCGGCCTGCCGGTGCTGGTGCATCCGACCGCGCCGCAGGGCGCGCGTGAATTGCACATGCACGAATTCGGGCTGGTGCCGCCGGTCGGCTTCATGGTCGACACCACGCTCGCTTTCGCGCGCATGATCTACGCCGGCTTCATCGACAAATATCCGAACGTGAAATTGATTGCCGCGCATGGCGGCGCGACGCTGCCCTATATCGCCGGACGCCTCGACCGCTGCCACGAAATGATCCCGGCCTGCGCGGAGGTGATCAAGGAGAAGCCGAGCACTTATTTGCAGCGCATCTGGTACGACACCGTGGTCTACGACCAGCGCGCGCTCGATCTCTGTATTGCGGTGGCGGGAACGGACGAGCGCGTGCTGTATGGCTCCGATTATCCGCACAACATCGGCGACATGGCCGGGTGCCTCGCCCGCGTCAATGCGCTCGCGCCTGCGTCCGCAGCGCGTATCGCCGGCAAAAACGCCGAGAAGCTGTTCAGGCTTTAGGCCGGGCGCTCGATCGCCATCGGCTCAGTTGTCGGGGGCGCGACCGCGACGTCGTTTTCATGGCCTGTCTGCGCCAGCCGGTAGCCGACGCCCAATTCGGTCACCAGGATTTTAGGCGAATCCGGTTGCGGCTCGATCTTCTGCCGCAGCTTGCGCACGAAGATGCGCAGGTAATGCGTGTCGTGCACGTGGATCGATCCCCACACTTCCTTGAGCAGATGCTGGTGGGTGACGACGTTGCCGGCGTGCTGGCCGAGCACTTGCAGCAGGCGGTATTCCTTCGGCGTCAAGGAGAGGCGGGCGCCGTTAAGCATGACCGCGCGAGCGGCGAGGTCAATGGTGAGCGGTCCTACTTTGATGGTCGGCTCGCCCGTCGCCGCACGCATCTGGCGGCGCAGCGCCACCCGCACACGTGCCAGCAATTCGGCGATGCCGAAGGGTTTGACCACGTAGTCGTCGGCGCCGAGCTCGAGCAGACGCACTTTCTGCGCCTCGTTCGAACGCACCGACAGCACGATGATCGGTACGCTCGACCAGGAGCGGATGCGCTCCACCACCTCGGAGCCGTCCATGTCAGGCAGACCGAGATCGACGATCACCAGGTCGATGGGCCGCAGCGTTGCCGAGCGGATTGCTTCGGCGCCGTTGCCGGCTTCGTGTACGACAAAGCCGTTGAGTTCGAAACCCGTGCGCAGGAAGCGGCGGATTTGAATCTCGTCGTCGACGACAAGCACGATGGGAGGCGATTCAGTCATCTGTATCGCTTTCAAGTTGCGGGACGGCGGTTTGCGTCACCGGGAGATCGATTGCCACCTGAGTGCCGGAACCGGGACCGGCGCTTACGGCGCTCATTTTGCCGTCATTGGCAGCGATAAAGGCATTGGCGATCCAGAGGCCGAGGCCGGACCCGCTGGTGGTCGCCGCCAGGCGCTCGCCGCGCGCGAAGCGGTCCCACATCCGCGCGTGCTCGGCCGGGGTCAGGCCGGCGCCTTGGTCGCCGATGCTCAGGATCAGGCGGCCGCCATGCGCGCGCGCGGTCACCGAGATTTGGGTGCCGGGTTGCGAGTATTTCACTGCATTATCAAAGATCTGCACGAGCGCCTGCTTGACCAGCACTTGATCAACGCGGATCAAAGGCAAATCCTGCGGCAGGTCGAGCGCCAGACTGTGCCCGGCCAGCCGGTTACAGCAGCGCTCAATCGCCGAATTGACGATATCGGCCGGATCGGCCCATTCGATATGCGGCCTGACCCCGTCGCTGCTGATGCGGCTGGCATCGAGTAGGTTCTGGATGTCGTTGTTGAGGCGCTCGGCTTCGTCGCGCACGCCGTCCGCCAGCGCCTTGAGCTTCTTGTCGCCGGCGACCGTTGGCGCCGCGCCGAGCACCGTGGCCGCGCCGAGGATGGAGGCGAGTGGGGTGCGCAGTTCGTGGCTGACCGAGCCGATCAGCGCCTCGCGCAGCTCATCGGTTTCCGAGCGCATGCGTGCCTCGCTGATGGCATGCGCGACGCCCAGCCGCTCGAGCGTGGCGGTGGCGTCAGCCAGCACCGCGTCGACGCGGATGCGCAGCTCGTTCGAGGCTTCCGGTGTCGCGCGGCCGAGATTGATGGCGATGACGCCGAACTCCAAGCTCTTGGGCGAGACCGCGCGCACCAGCCAGATTTCACCGCTGTCGGCCGGCACCGTTATGCCGCTTTCGCTGTCGCGCCGCCCAGCGGCGACCTCGACGACCTCGGCGAGGACCCTCGGCGGCACTGTAACGCCGGCATAGCGGCCGCTGCTGGTGGAGGCCTCGCGCGCACTGGCGAACAGCACGACTTTGCGCTGCATGACGGCGGCGAGATGGTCTTCGATCGCGGCGTGGATGTCGCGAACGTCAAACGCCAGCGCCAGCCGGCGCGAGAAAGCATAGAGATCGCGCATGTCGATCTCGCGCTGGCGCGACAGTTCCAGCTGCCGCTTCAAGCGCGTGGCAAGCTGGCTCACCACGATGGCGACGAAGATGAACAAAATGAGATTGATGACTTCCTGCGGGTCGCGGATGCGGAAGCTGTAGAACGGCGGAAAGAAGAAATAGGCCGTCGCCATCACGCCGGCGACGGCGGCAAACAGCGCCGAGACGATGCCCCAGCGGGTCGCCGCGATCAGCACCGGGATCAGGTAAATGACGGTGCCGCGGGTTAAGCCGAGCTCGCGGATGATCAAGTCGATCACGACCGTCGCGAGAGCGACAACGATCAGCGTAAACGCGATGCCGCGCAATTCAGTGCGCAGGCGGGCGATTCTTGCGGCGCGGGGCATGGTTTTAGGCTTCGCGGCCGTCCGTTTCGGCGCGGGGCGCACTATACGCCTTCCCGCCCTTGTCTGTCTCGGCCGGCTTGGTTACATAGCGGCCGTCCAATTAGGGCATTTTCAAGCCCTTTTCGGCCTTACGGAGAGGTGGCAGAGCGGTTGAATGCACCGCACTCGAAATGCGGCATACGGGTAACCGTATCGGGGGTTCGAATCCCTCCCTCTCCGCCAGTTGCTGAACGCTATTTGATAATTGCTTGTGGGTGGCTGATCAGCCATGAGACCGGCACTCACCGGCTTGCGGAAAGGCGGGCTCGCTCTCCGCTAAC
>CAWEMT010000002.1:0-234277 GCA_963810255.1 uncultured Alphaproteobacteria bacterium
AATGACCCACAACGGACAAACGAGGGGGTCGGCCTTCTCCAGCTAGATTGTCTTTGACCCGACAGCGACATTTGTGACACGTCCACGAAACTAAAAGCCCCTGGAAGATGCAAGGGCTTTCAAGATTTCGTCCTGATTTTAGCTATAAATGGCTGAGATCACTTTGGTGGAGGTGGCATCCGCTCGAAGTTGGGAACATCCCCGGGCGTCTTGTCCCAAGCAGCCCGACCCTTCGTGTAGACGACCGCTTGAGCGGAAAACCAATCGTTCTCGTCGAGACATCCCACCGCTATGCCTATCACACCGGGCCGCGCTGAATTTTCTCCATACACGCGACTGCCGCATGTCGAGCAAAAGTGCCGAGTGTTGATGTTACCGCTGTCAGCAGTAGAGGCATAACTAGCAGTTACGCCCCGAATGGTGACATCTTCTTTCTTGAAGAAAGCGAGCGACATATGACCCGTTCCTGACGCTCGCTGGCAGTCCTTACAATGACACTGGGCCATTCGGATGGGTTTCGCGTTAATGATATAGCTCACCGCGCCACACAAGCAGCGGCCTTCGGCAAAAGGTTTATTCGACATCTTGGTCCTCCACTCATTCTTGATGGCGCGGCCACCATCTGCATATTTATGCAGATATTAAACGTCACGCATACTGGCGATCTCATTGTCTATGAAGGGTTCGAAGGTCTTTCGCGTCAACTCACACTCTTGCCTTGAAAAGTTGCTATTGGAACAATAGCGGACATTGGCCGGAACCGGCGCTGAATGGGTCGGCAGCGAATGACCCAAAGCAGACATAAGTGGCCAATTTCCGCCGCAGCGCATTTCTCTAAGCGACGGCTTTCGCCTCTCCACGAAAATCAGACGCGTGACGTCGGGAAAATTCAGCGAACGTCGTCGGTTTAATTCCAAATAGCTCATGCGTGCCGAGTTCGACCCGCGACTGCGGGTGTCGACGACGTTCTGCCGCCTGCTCTTCGAGAGCGTCGACTATGAACGGCGGCAGGCCCGCAGCAAGCATCGCGCGACGGCGATCCGCTGGGCTAACATTTTGGTATCGAACCGGCTTATTGATCGCTTCTTCGATGTCAGCGGCAATCTCAGCCATACTCAAGGCCTGTGGACCGGTGATGTCAAAAGCACGACTTTCTTGACCAACTCGGGTCAGAGTGGAGAAAGCGATGCCGGCGATATCCTGGATGTCGACCGGCGAGAGTTTGGCGTCGTGAAGCGGTAAGAGAAGCAGACCTTTACTACTGATTGTCGGAACTTCCCGCAGGTAGACTTGCATGAATTGACTGGGGCGCAGATGCGTCCAGGCGAGGCCGAGTCTTCCAGATAGCGCTCGATTTCTTCATGCATACGCGTGAAGCGGAAATTCTCGGGCTTGAAACCTATACCTAATTTCTTGCCTGAAAATTTCACCACGTGAGCCACACCCATCGCTTTGCACGCATCAATAAATCGGCACTGCGTCTCTACCATCAGCGGATTAGAGCTCGATATCATCAGCACGCGCTTGATTCCTTTAAGCGCGGGACTTAGCGTTTCGCCGCGAGCCATATCACCTTCGGCGAGCTCGACATAGGGCAGTTCCGAGAGCGCGGCGACTTTCGAGCGATCGCGCACGAGCGCCCTCACTTTCACGCCCTGGCGGGAGAATTCACGGACTACTGCCGAGCCGCTGAGGCCCGCCGCTCCAGTCACTAGGATCATAGGTCATCCCTTTGTTATGGAATACTCATGCGCTTTGACGAACGAAGCGCACAAAAGGATTCGAGCATTTGAAAATATTGTGGCTGGGCAGGGAATCTTTTGCCTCTAGTGAAACGTCTAGGACCAAGTGCAACAGTCGAAAAATGGAACGCTGTATGTCGAGAAGGCTTATACGCTATCGCGTCAAACCGGAAAAAATTGAAGAGAATCAACGTCTGATCGAGGCGGTCTTCCGGGAACTGCATGCGAAATCACCCAAGGACGTGCGGTATCTAGTGTTCAAGCTCAGTGACGGTAATTTCTGTCATTTGGTGGAGGACGGATCAAAGACGATTCCAAGCCTTGACGCCTTTGCGGCTTTCCGAAGCGGCGGCGAGGAGAGGCGTCTTGAGGAGCCGCAACAATTCGAAGCGGCGGTGGTCGGCAATTATCGTATGCTCACCAACAACTGAGTTCGAATCGAATGGATTCTTCTTGCGGAACAACCGTGACGATGCCTGACACGAGCAACAATAGAGCATTCGACCGCATTCTCGTAAGTTTGCGGCCGAAGCTGCATCGCTATTGTGCGCGCATGGTAGGCTCGGTCATCGATGCCGAAGATATCGTGCAGGAGGCAATGGTGAAAGCCATCAAGTCTTTGCCGAGGATGACGGAAATCTCGAACGAAGAAGCTTGGCTGTTTCGTATTGTCCACAATACAGCACTGGATTTTCTGCGCCAACGGGCGAAGCAGCAGAGGTTCAGCGGCGACGAGGATTTAAAAATGATCGCCGATCCGATTGATCAAGTGCACCAGCGGCAGGCAGCGGCGGCTGCACTTCGCGCATTCATGCGCCTGTCGGTCGCGCAACGCAGCAATGTTATCCTGATGGACGTGCTCGGCTACTCGCTGGAGGAAATCGGCGGCATCACCGAAAGCAGCATTGCATCGGTAAAGGCCTCCTTGCATCGCGGGCGCGAACGCCTACGCACAGCGATGGAGGAGCCGAACGATGATCCGCTGCCGGCCCTCAGCCAAGCCGAGCAGGCGCGTCTTCGGCCTATGTTGAGAGCTTCAATGCGCGTGACTTCGATGCAATCCGAAATATGCTGGCGGAAGATGTCAAGCTGGAACTCGTGAACAAGACGCGCATGACAGGGCGCACAGAGGTTGTTCATTATTTTGGCAACTATGCCACCGTATACGATTGGCATCTCGCATTTGGATTTATCGACCGTCATCCGGCGCTGATCGTTCGTGCTCCGGGTTGATCCTACCGGCGATCCCGTTTACTTCATCCTGCTGGAATGGGCGGACAACCTCATCAGCATGATCCGTGATTTCCGTCATGCTCGTTATGCTATTGAGGCGGCGGAGATCTTCGTGCCGGATGCGGCGGTGCAATAGGACGCGATTGGCACTTAACGGACATTCCAAGAGCACCGCCAATGTCCGCTTATGGGGTAAGAGCAGACATCGTGCGGACTTGCCGTCATGTTCGCTAATGACCCAAAACGGACATCGGGATTGCGGTCGCATTTTTGCAGTGATGTCCGATGCGAACTAACAGAAACAAACTTGGCCGCCAACTGAGGAGGCCATGCATTCGTCTTCTGTGAGCGCGACGAGTTCGGCCGGGTCGTCGCGCACCAGTAGTTATGCACACTTAGGCGACAAAAAATCGACGAGACAAAGATATAAAAAGACGAGTGATTTGATTTATCTCAATGCGGGGTGCACCGTACCGCTAATTCAGCTGATGATGGCTGCTATTGACACTTCGCTTCATTCGCTGCGACGCACGATTTCGTCGGCTGCCCATGCGGCGACAAGGCGGAGCACGCACCGTGAATCAAATGACAAATAAATCTTCGTTTGACGCCAAGGATTTTCTCTCGAAAGCAAACGGGGGACGAACTGTATCCAATTACGCAACAAATCAGACCATTTATCGGCAGGGCGATCCGGCAGCTTCTATTTTTTATATTCTAACCGGCGAGGTCAAACTCACCGTGGCCTCCGAGCAGGGCAAGGAAGCGGTTGTCGCTATTCTGGGTTCCGACTATTTCTTTGGAGAAAGATGCGTGGACGGTGAGACTGATGCGTTTGTCAACCGCAACTGCTTTGACGGAATGTACGATCACGGAAATAACCAAAACAGAGCTCAGCAGGCTAGTTCACAACGAACCGAAGTTTGCCGAGTTTTTTATCTCGCACCTTTTGATTCGCAGCAGTCAAATTCAAGCGGACCTGATCGATCAATTGTTTAACGCAAGTGAGAAACGCTTGGCGCGAGCCCTCCTACTTCTTGCGAATTTAGGCAAAGAAAAAAATGAGGGCGAGCCCGAACCGGTGTTGGCGAAAATCAGCCAAGAGACGCTAGCGGAGATGGTCGGCACGACGCGATCACGCGTCAACTTTTTCATGAACAAATTCCGACGATTGGGCCTGATTGATTACAATGGCCAAATCAAGGTCCGCCGCTCCATGTTGAGCATGTTTCTGCATGAGGAGCCGAAAACCAAAATTTCAGAGAAGCGGCCCCAGTAACCGTCGTGGCGTTAGATGTTTGCTTTTGATGCTGTGGACGGCTCCTCCACCGGCACGTGAGTGCCATGAGCGCGGGTGCTGTTAAGCCGTCGATGAGACTGCAATGGTCGTTAATGGCACAAAGCAGACATGAAACGAGGGGCAGAGCATGTCCGCTCTGCCCCCAATTTCAGACCTCCACCTGTTCTGCGAGGACGAGAGCGTCATCGACCTCGAGCGCTAGGCACGCGCTTACAGACCGGAGACGATCGGCTTTTCGACCGGCCCACCGCTCTCGACCCATTCCTTGAAAGGTCCGAGATTGAAGACGTGCTCGTAACCCATATCTTTGAGCACCTTGCCGCCCAACGCCGAGCGCCCGCCGGACGCGCAATAGAGAATGAGCGCCTTGTCCTTGGCAAAGCTCTTATCGTAATAGGGCGACTCGGGATCGGCGCGGAATTCCAGCATGCCGCGCGACACGTGCACGGCGTCGGCGACCTTGCCGCTCTTTTCCACTTCCGGCGCATCGCGCACGTCGACCACCAGGCAGCCGTTGGCGATCATTTCCTTCGCCTGCGCGGGGGTAATCCGCGGCACCGCGGCATTGGCAGCTTCCATCATGATTTTCACGCTTGCAACCATTTGATCCTCCTCGTGTTGCGGGTTCATGGTCCGACCATCGGTGTTGGTCGCAGGCCTGTGCAACATGGTTCAATAGCAGAGGACTATTTTCGGCAGCGTCTCAGTCTGTATTTGCGCCCGGAAAGCCCGCAATTTGCGGGCCTTGAATGGTGGGCGCTGAAGGGATCGAACCTTCGACCTCTCCCGTGTGAAGGGAACGCTCTCCCGCTGAGCTAAGCGCCCGAAACCGGCGCGATATAAGGAGCGCCTTGACGGAGTGTCAAGCGAAGCGCGATTTCGCCTAGTTGCGGGTCGGCTTCTCGTTCGGCGGCCGTTTCGAGGCGCGCGTCTGCAGCGCGCGAATGCGTTCGGCAAGACCCGGATTGCCTGCCGGCGACTCCGCCAGCTCGGGACGGCCGCGCGGGGTGGGCGCTGCGCGCTCGGTCTTCGCCGCGAGAATGGCGTTGATCGGCGACTGCGGCCCTTCAAGATTCGACGCAAGGCGCGCCACTTCCGCCGCCACGTCGTTGATGCGCTCGCGCAGCAGCGAATTTTCCACCCGCTCCGAGGCCCAGTTCTCTTCCGTTTCGCGCTTGACGCTGGCGAGCTCGCGCACCATGCGGTCGCGCTCCGTATTGGAGCGGTCGAGGTCCATGCGCAACTCGGCATTTTCCGCCTTGAGCTGCTGGCTCACCACGCCGGCGCGGTCGCTGATTTCGGCGATCACGGTGCGCAGATCGCTCTCGGTCTTGCGCGCCCCTTGCAATTCGCCTTGCAGTTGCCGGTATTCGAATTCGCTTTGCGCCAAAAGGCGCGACTGGTCGCCCAGCCGGTTTTCCAGATCCTGCGAGCGGCGGGCAAGTAGCTGCGCTTCGGTGGTTTGCGCTACCAATTGCTGTTCGAGCTCGCCGACGCGGCGGCCGAGGTTTTCTACCTTGCCGCGTTCGTCGGCCAAATTTTGCGTCGCTTTTTTGAGCTCGGCGCGCGCGGCGTCGCGACGATCTTCCACCGCCGTGACCTCGTTGGTCGCGTCGGTCAGCCGTTCTTTCAGCGCATCGACCTGGGTCTTGAGCGCGACGATTTCGACTTTCTGGGAGTCGGCCTGCATCGAGCGTTCATCCAGATCGCTCTCTAGTTTTAGAAGCTCCGCCTCTTTGTCGGACAGCGCGCGCTCGGCTTCGCCCTTAGCGCTGGTCTTGGCGTCGACCTCTTCCTCGGCGATGCGCAACTGATCGCGCAACGCCTTGTCGCGGGCTTCCAGCGCAAAAATCGTGGCGGTCTTTTCACCGAGCTCGATCTTGAGCTGGTTGATGGCGTCGCCCTTCTTGCCGATCTCGGCGAGCTGATTGGTGGTCTTGCCCTTCAACTGGTCGACGCTCATTTCGAGACGCCGTGTCGACATCGCGAATTCCGCGCGCATCTGATCTTTGTCGGCTTGAATTTCCGCGATCGACAAGGGCGTGGCGGCCTCAAGCCGCCGCAGGGTCAATCGCACGGCGCGGTTATGCACCAGCGGGATGATAACGATCACGATAAGCGCCGCGACCAGAAACCCAATCCCGAAATACATGATCGGTTCGATCATGAACCGCGTCTCCGCCCGATACGCCGGTGTACACCCTGTGGAAACCATGCCACAGCTGGCCCGGTTCTTCCAACGCAAAAGCCCAAGCCGCCGCCGGCGGCTCGGGCAATTTATATTTTATAGATAACCGCGGCGGTCCGGCCGGCTCAGAAGGGGTTCCAGGTCGCCTTCGGCGTGAACTTCAGATATCCGATATTGGCGCCCAGCCTTAAGCCGACGCCGGAACGGATCGGCACCAACACGATATTGTTGGCGGTCAGCGCGGTCATGCCGAAGCCGCCGATGAAATAGGCAGAGCCGTCGACCCCGGCGAAGCGCTGATAGATCGCGTCGGTCGCCGGCAACTTATAGACCAGCATCATGGTACGGGCGCCTTCGCCGCCATAATCGAAGCCGATCGACGGGCCTTCCCAGAACACGCGGCGGTCGCCGGCATTGCGGGTATAGAGCTTGCCGTCGCCATAGCGCAGCCCGACCACGAAAGCGCCGCTGCCCTCCTGCCCCAGAATGTAGCCGTTTGGCTCACCCCAGCGGCTGAATGCGGACTCCACGATCTGCGCCACTCCACGCGACACGGTGCCGAAAAAACGGTGACCGGCGCGGATGATTTCGTCGGGCGGGTAGGTATCGCGCCGGTGCGCGGGTGGTGCCGGCGGCGGCCCCGCCTGCTGTGGTGGCCCCGGTGGCGGCGGTGGTTGGCCCTGGGCGGAGGCGATATCGGCGCCCAAGGCGCTGAGGCACAGCGTCAGGGCCGCAAGGCGCAAGGCAGCGCGCATCGGATGCTCCATTCGATTATGACTTCCCCACGCCGCTAAATGGTTCGCCTATGCCAGTGACCGTATTGTGGCGGCAAAAGCGGGCCGAATCGGCCTGCGAACTATGACTCCACCTTGGCAGTGGCGATAGTCGCTGACGAATACGGGGCAAAGGGCGCCGGTGCGCCGCCATCTACCGATATTTTTGCACGGGGCCGGCCAACGCCGGATCGCCCCAAGCGATAAAGCCGGGGACCAGAAAACGAGCCTCGGCACGGCCGAAATGCAGCGGGCCGCCCTGCGGGTCGGTCACGGTCCCGCCGGCCGCCGCGAGAATGGCGCAGCCAGCGGCGATGTCCCATTCGCGGATCGGCGACAGGCGCGGATAGATGTCGGCCTCGCCTTGCGCGAGATGGCAGAACTTCACCGAAGAGCCGCAGAGATAGCGTTTGGCCAGCGGCAGCCGTGCCAGAAAGTCTTCGGTCAGTTCGTCGAGATGGCTGCGCGACGTCGCCACGACCAGTCGGTCCGGCGCCGGCCGAGTGTGGATCGGGATGTGGTCGTAGATCTGCCCCGGCTCGGCGCCCCAGCGCATCTTTAAGCGTTCGGCACTGCCGCCGACGATGCCGCGCCACAACATGCCTTGCGCCGGGGCGGCGATCAGGCCTGCGATGGGGACGCCTTTGGTCACGATGGCGAGATTGACGGTGAACTCATCGCGTCCGGCAAGGAATTCCTTGGTGCCATCGAGCGGGTCGACAATCACGACGCTGGCACCGATCTGCGGCGGAACCGGCCCGAAGCTCTCTTCGGATACCACGGGGATCGAGGGCAAAAGGCGCGCGAGCCCTTCCAGGATCACGGCCTCAGAGGCTTCGTCCGCATTGGTCACCGGGGTGAGGTCGGTCTTGATCCGCTGCTCGACTTGCGAAAAGGGCACGGCAAGCGTCGCCGCCGCCGCGCGCGAGACGATCTCGGTGAGCTCGTCGAGCAGTTCCCTCGCCAACTGCGGGCTGACTTCTTGTTCGCCGGCCCCGGCATCATCTTTGGTCACGATCATGGCGCCGGTTTTGGGTCCTTGGCGGTCTCAAACGCGTTAGTGTATTGCCGTCATGCCGTTGCAATCGGCGATTCGCCATCCTGGTGGCATACCCTGCACGCCCAGCGGAGACCAGTCCATGTCCGGAACGTCCATTGAAGCGCTAGATCTCGCCGCCCTGCTGTGCTCGCGCGTCTGCCATGATCTGATCAGCCCGGTCGGCGCCATCGTCAACGGGCTGGAAGTACTGGCCGAGGACAATGATGAGGCGACGAAGGAATTCGCCCGCGAGGTGATCGCGAAGAGCGCCGCCACCGCCTCGGCCAAGCTGCAGTTCTGCCGCATCGCCTTCGGCGCCGCCGGTTCCGCCGGCGCCCAGATCGACCTCGGCGACGCCGAGAAGATCGCGCGCGGGTTCCTGGAGGACGGCAAGACCAAGCTCGCCTGGAACTTGCCACGGCTGCTGTCGGCCAAGAACCGCGTCAAACTGTTGCTCAACATGCTGTTGATCGCCGCGCAGGCGATCCCGCGCGGCGGCAGCCTCACGGTTGATCCGATTGGGGAAGGCGAGGCGATGAGCTTTAGGGTCAGCGCCGTCGGCACCAACGCCAAGGTTCCGCCCGGGGTGGCGCCTTTGCTCGCCGGCGAATCCAGCGAACCGCTCGATGCGCACCGCATCCAGCCATTTTATGCCGGATTGCTGGCCAGGGCCTGCGGGCTGACCGCCGCGGCGGTATTGGACGGCGAGGCGGTAGTGGTGAGCGCGCAATAGGCGCCAGCGTGCATGCCTGACTGTCGTGGTTAACGGACGGTAAAACCCGCCTAGTCTGCGGACCACCCGCAACCAAAATTAAACGCTTCACCGACACACTGGCCCCGCTCCCGAGCAAGAGCGGCTGACGGACCTGTGCCCGTCGACGAAGGCGTTTTCCATGGACGACCTGTTGCGTGAATTCGTGACCGAGACCCACGAAAGTCTCGACGTTGTCGATGTCGAGCTCGTGCGTTTCGAGCAGGATCCCAACAACGCCAAGATCCTCGACAACATTTTCCGCCTCGTTCACACCATCAAGGGAACCTGCGGCTTCCTCAATCTGCCGCGGCTGGAAGCGCTCGCGCACGCAGCCGAGACGCTGATGGGCAAATTCCGCGACGGTCTGCCATCGACCAACGAAGCCGTCACGCTGATCCTGGCCACCATCGATCGCATCAAGGAAATCCTGGATTCGCTCGATCGCGAGCAGCGCGAGCCGGACGGCAACGATGGCGACTTGATTTCCGAACTGCAGCAAATGGTGAACCGGGTCGAATCGTCCGCCGCGCCGGTTGCCGCGCAGCCGCCGATTGAAACGCCGGCGCCGCCAATGCCCGAGCGCCTGCTGCGGCCGGCCGAAGCCATGGCCAATGACGAGGAGGCGGCCAAGACCGCCAACCATTCAATCCGGGTCACCCTCGACACGCTCGAACACCTGATGACCATGGTGTCCGAGCTCGTGCTGACGCGCAATCAACTGCTCGAAATCGTGCGCCGTCACGAGGATTCAGAATTCAAGGTGCCGCTGCAACGGCTGTCCAACGTCACCGCCGAGCTGCAGGAAGGCGTCATGAAGACGCGCATGCAGCCGATCGGCAATGCCTGGCAGAAACTGCCGCGCATCGTGCGCGATCTGTCGGCGGAGCTGGGCAAGCAGATCGACCTGGAAATGCAAGGCGCCGATACCGAGCTCGATCGCCAGGTGCTCGATCTGGTCAAGGATCCCCTCACGCACATGGTGCGCAACTCGGCCGACCACGGACTGGAATCGCCGCAGGAACGCCGCGCCGCCGGCAAATCGGAGCGCGGGCGCATCAGGCTGTCGGCCTATCATGAAGGCGGCCACATCATCATCCAGATCGCCGACGATGGCCGCGGCCTCAACACCGAGCGCATCAAAGCCAAGGCGATCGCGCAAGGATTGGCGTCCGAAGCCGAGATCGCAAAGCTGTCGGAACCGCAAATCCAGAAATTCATCTTCGTGCCGGGTTTCTCCACCGCCGCGACGATCACCAACGTATCCGGCCGCGGCGTCGGCATGGACGTGGTGCGCAACAATATCGACCAGATTGGCGGCACCATCGATGTGCGCTCGGTGGCCGGCGTGGGTTTGAGCTTCACCATCAAGATTCCGCTGACGCTGGCGATCATCGCCGCCCTGATCGTCGAATCGCGCGGCCACCGCTTTGCCATTCCGCAACTTGCCGTCGTCGAACTGGTGGGCCTGCGCTCCGGTGGCGAACACCGCATCGAGCGCATCAAGGACACCACGGTGCTGCGGCTGCGCGACAAACTCTTGCCGCTGGCGCGATTGAACGAGCTGCTCGGCATCGCCGAGGAGGCCGGCGAGGCCGAAGACGGCTTCATTGTCGTCACCCAGGTTGGCAGCCAGACGTTCGGCATTGTGGTGGACGGGGTGCTGCACACCGAGGAAATCGTGGTCAAGCCGATGTCGAGCAAGCTGCGTCATATCGGCATGTTCTCCGGCAACACCATTCTCGGCGACGGCGCGGTGATCATGATCGTCGATCCCAACGGCGTCGCCCAGGCGCTCGGCAGCACGGCGGCCTCGCAAATGGTCGCCTCGACCGCGGCCGAGGCTCCGCCCGCCGCGTCCGACGAAAAGCCCACGTCGTTGCTGGTGTTCCGCGCCGGCTCCGCCGAACCAAAAGCGGTGCCACTGGCGCTGATCACGCGGCTCGAGGAAATCGACGCCCGCCGGATCGAACTGTCGAACGGCCGTCATATGCTGCAATACCGCGACCAGTTGATGCCGCTGGTGAGCATGAGCGACAGCGTGCGCGTCAAGGACGAGGGCCCGCAGCCGCTGCTGGTATTCTCCGACGGCCAGCGCTCGATGGCGCTGGTGGTCGACGAGATCGTCGACATCGTCGAAGACCGCCTCGACATCCAGGTGGCCAGCAACAAACCCGGCACGCTTGGCTCGGCCATCATCAACGCTGAAGTTACCGAAATCATCGACGTCGGGCATTTCCTGCCGCTGGCCTTCGAGGATTGGTTCCGCCGCAAGGAGCAAGTGCCGGCCGCTAAGCCGTCGCTGCTGCTGGTCGACGATTCCCCGTTCTTCCGCAACATGCTCACCCCCGTCCTGCAAGCCGCCGGCTACAAGGTGACCGCCGTTGCGTCCGCGCGCGAGGCGCGCGGCGTCCTCAAGGTCGGCATCGCGTTCGATGTGCTCATTACTGATATCGAGATGCCCGGCATGGACGGCTATGAATTGGCTGAGGCGGTACGCGCCGATCTCGATACCGCCGAATTGCCGATCATTGCGCTGTCCTCGGTCGTGTCGGTCGAAGCGATCGAACGCGCCCGCCAGGCAGGCTTCCACGACTATGTCGCCAAGTTCGATCGCCAGGGTCTGCTTGAGGCGCTCAAGGAACAGACTGGCGTCGGTCGCGCGGCCTGACAGGAAAACCATGAGCGCCAGCAACGAAAACCTCACCGAATACGTCACGGCAACGATCGGCGGCCAGCTGTTCGGCATGCCGATTTTGCGCGTGCAGGACGTCTTTGTGCCCGAGCGTTTGACGCGGGTGCCGCTGGCGCCGCCGGAAATCGCCGGTGTGCTCAATCTGCGCGGCCGCATCGTGACGCTGATCGACATGCGCTGCCGGCTCGGGCTTGGACGGCGCGCGGACGGCGCTTCGGCCATGGCGATCGGCGTGGAATGCGCCGGTGAATCCTATGGGCTGTTGATCGATCAGGTTGGCGAGGTGCTAACGTTCGAGGATGCCAGGCGCGAGCCAAATCCGACGAATTTGGAGACACATTTGGCGCGCGTATCGGCGGGCATCCACCGGCTGGACGGGCAATTGCTCATCGTGCTCGACGTCGATCGGATTCTCGATATCGGCGCGACCGCGATGGCGGCATGAGAAGATTTGACGATTTTAACAAATGAACCAAAACGGTGAGGGTGTGATGAAAACGTGTTTGATCGTTGACAACTCGAGCGTCATCCGCAAGGTGGCGCGGCGAATTCTCGAAGGGCTCGAATTCGAGATCGTGGAGGCCGAGGACGGCGAGCAGGCCCTGGAAGCCTGCCGCACGCATCTGCCGGAGGCGATCCTGCTCGACTGGAACATGCCGAAGATGGACGGCTACGAGTTCCTGCGCTCGCTGCGGCGGCTGCCCGGCGGCGACGGCCCCAAGGTCGTGTTCTGCACCACAGAAAACGACGTCGCCCATATCGCCCGCGCGCTGCATGCCGGCGCCAACGAATACATCATGAAGCCGTTCGACAAGGAGATCGTGGAAGCAAAGTTCCAGGAAGTCGGGCTGATCTGAGCGTGCTGTCGCGAGACAGCCCGCACTCAGGCATCGCCCGTTGCGTCCAATGAACGTCGCAGTCGCACAGCCAAAGCCCGCCGGCGCCATCGCTCGGCGCATCCGCGTCATGATCGTAGACGATGCAGTCGTCGTGCGCGGACTGTTCACGCGCTGGCTGGAAGCCGAGCCCGACCTTGAAGTCGTGGCCTCGCTGCGCACCGGCCGCGACGCCGTCAATCAGATCGAGCGCGTCGATCCGGATGTGGTGCTACTCGACGTCGAGATGCCGGAGCTCGACGGTGTCTCCGCCTTGCCGCTGCTGTTGGAAAAGAAGCGCGACCTGGTCGTGATCATGGCGTCGACACTGACCCGGCGCAACGCCGAGATCAGCTTGAAAGCGCTCTCGCTCGGCGCGGCCGACTACATCCCCAAGCCGGCCAGCAATCAGGAAGTCACTGCCTCCGCCACGTTTCGCCGCGACCTGATCGAGAAAATCCGTCAGCTCGGGCTGCGCTCCAAGCGGCTGCGGCTGGCCAGCGCACGCGCCCGTTCGCTGCCGCGTACGCGCTCGGCGCTGCCGCTGCAACCGCGCCACCCGGCCCTTGAAGCCGTCCCGCCGACGCTGGTGCTGCGGCCACTGCCGGCAACCCCGCCGCGCGTATTGCTCATCGGCGCCTCCACCGGCGGTCCGCAGGCGCTCAACACCATTGCCACGCGGCTCGGTGGCGTGCTCGATCGCGCCCCGGTGCTGATCACCCAGCACATGCCGCCGATGTTCACGGCCATCCTTGCCGAGCATCTCGCGCAAGTCGTCAAGCGTCCGGTGCACGAAGCGCAGGACGGCGAGGAGATCAACGCTGGGACGATTTATATCGCGCCCGGCGGCAAACATATGTCGGTCGCGCGCCGCGACGGCATCGCCGTCATCGCGCTCGACGAGGGCCCGCTGATCAATTTCTGCAGGCCCGCGGTCGATCCGCTGTTTGCCACGGCCGCCGCCGTGTGGGGGCACAAGGTCATGGCGCTGGTGCTTACCGGCATGGGCTCGGACGGATTGCGCGGGGCGCAGGCCATCACCGCCGCCGGCGGTCATGTGTTGGCGCAAGACGAACCAACCAGCGTCGTGTGGGGCATGCCGGGCCAGGTGGCCAATGCCGGCCTCTGCTCGGCGGTGCTGCCGCTCAACGAGATTGCCCCCAAACTCACCCGCCTGTTCGCCGGGGAGCGCACGTGACCCCGCAGGACTTCGACTATCTGCGCAAGCTGTTGAAGGAGCGCTCCGGTCTGGTGCTCTCCGCCGAGAAGCAATATCTCGCCGAAAGCCGCCTGCTGCCGGTGGCGCGCCGGCACGCGCTCGCCACGCTGGGCGATCTGGTCGGCAAGCTGAAGGGCGCGAGCGCTGGCCAGCTCTCGGTGGATGTGGTCGAGGCCATGACCACCAACGAGTCATTTTTCTTCCGCGACAAGATACCGTTCGAGCATTTCCGCGACACCATCATGCCGGCACTGCTGGTGGCGCGGGCGCGCGAAAAGCGCATCCGCATCTGGTGCGCGGCTTGCGCGGCGGGGCAGGAGCCTTATTCGTTGGCGATGAGCCTGAAGGGCCTCGGCGCCAAGCTCGCCGGCTGGCGCGTCGACATCCTCGCCACCGATATTTCCGCCGAGGTGCTGGAGAAAGCGAAGGCCGGCATCTACAGCCAGTTCGAGGTGCAGCGCGGCTTGCCGATCCAACTGCTGGTGAGATTTTTCAGCCAGGTCGGCGACACCTGGCAGGTCGCGCCTGAGATCCGCGGCATGGTAAAGTTCCGTTCGCTCAACCTGCTCAACGATTTCTCGCCGCTCGGCATGTTCGATCTGGTGTTCTGCCGCAACGTGCTGATCTATTTCGACCAGCCGACCAAGATTGATGTGCTCAACCGCCTGGCACGCCAGATGCCGGCGGACGGCTTTCTGGTGCTGGGCGCCGCCGAAACCGTGTTGGGCTTGAGCGATGCCTTCAAGCCGGTGTCCGAGAAGCGCGGGCTTTATATGCGCAGCGAAGCGGCTGCCGTGCCCGACGGCAACGTCCTCAAATTCGCGGCCAAGGCCTAGCAGCCTCCGACACGACCTTAGTTCGAAGCCTTGCCTCGTTTGAGCCGGTTTTCACCCCCGGCGGCCCCCAGGACCGGCCCATGTTCATCGCCTGTTCAGGTCAAATCGACGATTTGTAGGCTGGGGCCGGGTCGGATCATGCTGTCACCAAACAAACCAATCATCGCGCCGTCGTCGGCGCCGCTGATCGCGCCGCGCGGGCGCCACGCGGGCTTTTCCGGCCCGCAGGTCGCCGTGCTGTTCGCGGCGATGATCCTGCTGATCTCGATCCCGATCTGGACCCACCGGCTGCCGCCGCTGTCGGATTACGTCAACCACCTCGCCCGCATGAACGTGATCGCCACGCTGGCGAAGAACCCGCTGCTCGCGCACTTCTACGAAATCAACTGGCAGGTCATCCCCAATCTGACCATGGACCTGATCGTACCGGTATTGGCGCGGTTCATGAACGTATATCTCGCCGGCCAGATCTTCATGGTCGGGATGTTTGCGCTGATCATCTCTGGCAGCCTGGCGCTCAACCGCGCGCTGTTCGGCCGCTGGTCGGTGTTGCCGCTGTTCGCCATTCCGCTGCTTTACAACTACGTCTTTCTCGTCGGGCTGATGAATTATATTTTCGGCATCGGCGTTGCGCTCTGGGCGCTGGCCGGCTGGGCAGTCATACGCGAGCGCGCCTGGCCGCTGCGCATGGCGCTGTCGAGTGTGTGCGCCGTTGCGCTTTTCTTCTGCCATCTCTCGGCGCTGGGCGTTTACGGCATCGGTCTGTTGTCGTTCGAGCTGTTGCGGCTGTGGCAGCGCCGGCACGAGCCGTGGCCGGAACGGATCGTCGAATTCGTCGCCAGCGGCTTGCCGTTCCTGGCGGCCGCGCCGTTGCTTTATGCCAGCCCGACCATGCAGCTCGTTTCCTCTGTCGTCTGGGAGCCGAGCGGCAAGATCGACGGGCTGATGTACGTCGTCTCCAATTATTCCGACATCGCCGCCTTTGCGCTGATCGCGGTCATGACGGCGGGCATCGTCTGGGCGACCCGCCACCGCGTGTTACGCTTTCATCCGCTGGTCTTCGTGCTGATCGTGGTTGGCGGCGCGGTCTATCTCGCTTTGCCGCGGGTGTTGTTCGACACCTACATGGCCGACGAGCGCGTGCCGATCGGCGTCGCTTTCATGATGTTCGCCTGCGGCGAACTGGAATTGCGCCGCCGTCTGGTGCGGCGCGCGTTCTTGATCGTTCTTGTCGTGCTGATCACCGGGCGGCTGATTGAAATCGATTACAACTGGTCGCAACTGTCGGACACGACCAGTGAATTTCGCTCTTCGGTGCGCCGCATCGCGCCCGGCTCGAAGGTATTCGTGGCCTATGCCGACGGCTCCTCATTTGGCGACGACGTGCGCGAACTCGGTCTGGTGCACGCCGCCTGCATCGCCACCATCGAGCGCTCCGCGCTTGTCACCACGCTGTTTACCGTAGCCGGCAAGCAGGTGCTGCACGTGCGGCCGGAATTCCGCGACTACGCCGACATCAAGGACGGCACGCCGCCGTCAATTTCCCAACTCATCGTCGCGGCCGAACACCCGCAGCCCGACACGCCGGCGTTCTGGCTGAACTGGACGAAGTTCGATTATGTCTACGTGCTGTTCACCGAGGACGACGCTCCCAATCCCGATCCGACGCGCCTCAAGCTGATCGCCGACGGCGACCGCTTCCAGCTTTACCGCATCCGTCAGCCGGGGCAGATGGAAGCGAAGAAGTAGGAACCAGTCGATTGGCACTCCCGCTTAGAACGGCCCCCGGCGAAAGTTTGCTTGGCACCCATTGAGCCGCTTCGACAAGCTCGCTAGGCTGGAGTTGTAAAATCGTCCGAACTAAACACCGACACTGCAGGGTATCACCCACAGGCGATTTAACCGACATCTTAGATAGCCAAGGGAAAGTCCAGCCGATGCCGTGGCAAACGGCGAAGGTTGTCGTTACCCGGTACCATCAACGCGTTCCATGCGACGGAGGGACTAAATGAAACGGATTGTTCTAGTAGCCCTGATCTCGGCTTTCGCCGCCGGTTCGGCGATGGCAGCAAATTCCTGCTCCAACCCCAAAAGCAGCGAAGGCAAGCCGCTGTCCGGTATCGTCAAGACCAACAAGATAAAGTCTTGCTGCGAGGCCACAGCCGCTGGGCTTTCTGGCGCTGCGAAAACCAGCAAAATCAATAAATGTATCAAGGACGCAGGCTAAAAATGAAAAACTTTCCGAAGGCTATGTTCTGGGCTGGCGCGTTGATCCTTTCGATCGCGGCCTATTCTGCGGTGCCCGCATTGGCGCAGCAGAAAACGGTGAAGGCCTGCGAAGACGAATGGAAGGCCCACAAGGCTGACAACCAGAAAAAAGGCATCACCGAGAAGGACTATGTCGCGAAGTGCAGGAGCAAATCCAGCACAGAAAAGCCGAAGGCAACACCAACAGTCACGAAGAACAAGGAGCCGGCCGGCAAGAAGATGGCTGCGCCCGCCAAGAAGACGGTGAAGGAGTGCCGGGCTGAATGGACCGCCCACAAGGCTGACAATCAGAAGAAAGGTATCACCGAGAAGGTCTATGTGGACGAATGCCGCGCCGGTGCTGCCGCCACGAAGACGGAGGCGCCGAAAACTACGTCCAAGCAAACCGCTGCGCCCACGACGGGTAAGCCTACCGGCGCCAATCAATATGCGACCGAGGGCACGGCGAAGATCCATTGCCTGACTGGCGTGGTGGTCTGGGCCAACCTCGGTACGAAGGTCTATCACTTCAGCGGCAACAAAGATTACGGCCATACCAAGAAGGGCGCCTATATGTGCGAGAAGGATGCGACGGCGCAGGGCTTGCGTGCGGCTAAAAACGAAAAGCATCCCTGAACGAGCAAGTGTCGGGGGCGGCCTTTCTCAATTGAACCGAGGTGAACGATGGGACTGTTCGACGATTTGAGCGGCGCACTCGGAAAGTTGACCGCGGGCGCCGCCCCCGGGTTGATCGGGGCGGTCTTGGCCAAGACGAATCTAGGGGATTTGTCGGGGATCGTGAGCCAACTGCAGCAGGGCGGTTTGGGCAGCCAAGTCCAATCATGGCTCGGCAGCGGCAGCAATCTGCCGGTGACGGCGGAGCAGCTCAAAGCCGCACTTGGTGACGAGCACGTCCGCCAGATCGCCGAACATTTTGGCTTGCCGGTGGACAAGGCGCTGAGCTTGCTGTCGGAGCATCTGCCGGCAGCGGTCGACCAAGCCAGTCCAAACGGCGAGCTGGAGGGGTAGTAGCGGCCGAGGTCGGATACCCCCGCGCGCCGTGTGCGACCTCGCCTAACAAAAACCCCGCCTCGCGGCGGGGTTTTCGTGTCTTTGGCTCTGAGCGGGGGAGGGCGCTTACGCCGGAATACGCTCTTCCACCTCGGCCGGCTCGCGCAGTACGTAGCCGCGGCCCCACACCGTCTCGATATAGTTCTTGCCGGAGGAGGCGTTGGCGAGCTTCTTGCGCAGCTTGCAGATGAAGACGTCGATGATCTTCAGCTCCGGCTCGTCCATGCCGCCATAGAGATGGTTGAGGAACATTTCTTTGGTGAGGGTCGTCCCTTTGCGCAGGGATAACAACTCGAGCATCTGGTATTCCTTGCCGGTCAGATGCACGCGCTGGCCGCCGACTTCGACCGTCTTGGTGTCGAGGTTGACCACCAGATCGCCGGTGTTAATGACCGACTGGGCGTGGCCCTTGGAGCGGCGCACGATGGCGTGGATACGGGCGATCAGCTCGTCCTTGTGGAAAGGCTTGGTCATATAGTCGTCGGCGCCGAAGCCGAGGCCCTTGACCTTGTCCTCGATGCCGGCGAGGCCGGAGAGGATCAGGATCGGCGTCTTAACTTTTGAGACGCGCAGGGAACGCAAAACCTCGAAGCCGGACATGTCCGGCAGGTTCAGGTCCAGAAGGATGATGTCGTAGTCGTAGAGCTTGCCGAGATCGACACCTTCCTCACCGAGGTCGGTGGTGTAGACGTTGAAACTCTCGGATTTCAGCATCAGCTCGATCGACTGAGCCGTCGCGCTGTCATCTTCAATCAGTAATACGCGCATGCCAGTCCCCTTCTCGCCGCAGACGGGCCCCTAAGTCAGCGCCGCAAAGGCGGCGAGGATGAAAAAAACGCTGTGGGACAAACCAATTCGACACTATCCAGCCATGGTTAACAAAACCTAATTCGTCCAAGCAAGCACGCCGTGAGGGGAACCCCGCATTTTGACGTAAGGTCTTGCCGAAGTGTGGTTTTTTGGCCACGGACAGAGTTAATGCTCCAGTTTAAGAATCGGCGCTAACCGACTCTAGTGACTCATCCCTTTGGGCAGCGGCCGGAATCGGATACCGAAAGCCCGACGGACGATGACGCAATGATTAACGACGCGGGTAAACACCCGGTTAAAATCGGCGATCGGGCGGTAAGCCTAAGAGGACGTGAACGCGGGTCCCACGCAGCCGCCGTTTGCCAGAATCCGTCCGCGCAAAGAAACCGAAAACTAACGTTATTGCCCCACAGTCGGTGCACTGAAAGGTCCGGGCCGAGCCCGCTGTTGGTTGCGAGCGCGTTTTCGGGGCTTCGGGGGAGTAATGAGTCGATGAAGTCACGCGAATCCCTCATCCGCCTGAGAAAATTTCAGGTCGACGAGAAGCGGCGCAAGCTGGCGCAGATCGAAACCATGATCGCCGAGTTCGACCGCATGGCGGCCGATCTCGACCGCGAGATCAAAACCGAGCAAGACCGCGCCGGTATCCACGATCCCACCCATTTCGCCTATCCGACCTATGCCAAGGCGGCGATGGGGCGGCGCGAGAACCTCAGGCGTTCGGCCGACGAGCTCAAAGCGCAGCTCGACGACGCCCAGGCCATGCTGGGCGAGGCCTTCGAGGAATTGAAAAAAGTCGAGATGCTCGACGAGCGCGACCATGCCCGCGAGAAGGCCGAGGCTGATGCGCGCGAGCAAGACGACATGGTCGCCGGCCTGCGTCTGAACGCCGGCGGCGCGCACGCTTAACTGCCTGTCATTCCGGTCCCGCGCCTTCGGCTCGTCCCGGAATGACGGCTAGCAGCTAACGCTCCGCGTCGTATTCATCGCTGCAGAAGGGGCCGCCCTGGAAGCGCTCGCCAACCGGGTCGGGCGGCAGTTTTGCCTGCGCCGCCATCGCCTGGGCGCGGAAGTCCTCGGCCTTGCCCTGCGGCTTATAGCCGAAACGCTGGGCATTGCTGTTGTCCCACCAGGCCGCTTCGTTGTCTGAGGCGCCGTAGAAAATCTCGAAATGAATGTCACTGTGCTCGAGCCCGATGTGGATCAATTGCACCAGGTCCTCCGGCTTGAGCCAGATCGACAGCCGCCGCTTGTCGAGCGGCACGTCGCCGAAATTGCCGATACGGATGCAGGTCACGCGAAGCCCATGCTTGTCGGCGTAGAGCGCGCCAAGCGCCTCGCCGAAGGCCTTGCTGACGCCATAGCGTGAATCCGGGCGCGCGGTGACGTTGACGCCGATGGACTTGTCGCGCGGATAGAAGCCGACGGCGTGGTTGGAGGAGGCAAACACCACGCGTTTGACGTTCGCGCGATAGGCCGCCTCGAACAGATTGTAACAGCCGACGATGTTGGACTTGTGGATGGTCTCCCACGGGCCTTCGATCGAATGACCGCCGAGATGCACGATGCCGTCGATGCCGGCGACGATTTTCTCGACCTGCGCTAGGTCGACCAAATCGGCGGCCATGAATTCTTCATCGGCGGCCAGATCGGCCGGCGTCTGGATGTCGCTCAAGCGCAGATGCGGGTAGACGCCTTTGAGCAATCGGCGCAGGCGCGAGCCGATGCCGCCTGCCGCGCCGGTAATGAGGACGTTTTGCAAAACGAATGTCTCCGCTTAAGCGCTCGCGCGCGTCACCGTTGAGGGTTTGCGTTGCTCGCCGCCGAGCTTCTCGTAGCGGCTGCGGCTGTTGAGCAGATGCCGCTGCATGGCCGTGCGCGCCTCCGCCGGCGCATGCTTTGCAATCGCTTGTAGGATATTTTTGTGCTCGCGCTGGAAGAGGTCGAGATGGGCGCGCTTGGCCGGCGGCGCCGACGAACCCCAGACGGTTCGGCGCGGGATGATGAAGCGGCCGAGATATTCCAGAAAACGTCTGAATTGCGGATTGGCAGTGGCGTCGGCGATGGCGCAATGGAAGGCAAAATCCTGATCGACCGCGTTGTCGCCGCGTTCGATGGCGCTCTGGATCGCGGTGTAGCGCTCATCGATCTTTTTGACCTGCGCCGGCGAGGCGCGTTCGGCCGCCAAGCCCGCCGCCTCGACCTCGACCCCGGTACGCAGTTCCATGACATTGAGGACCTCGCGCAGCGGCGAATTCTCATCGAAATCGACCCGGAACGGCCGCCGCACGTGGTCGGCGACGAAGGCGCCGACGCCCTGGCGGGTCACCACCAGCCGGTCGGCGCGCAAGGCGGCGACCGCCTCGCGGATGACGGTGCGGGAAACCCCAGTCGCGGCGATCATTTCCTGCTCGGTCGGCAGTCGGGCGCCGGGCGCCAGCTTGCCGCCGGTGATATCGGCGGTTAGCCGCGCCACCAGTTCCGCGGTCAGCCGGCGCGGGGCATTGAGCGGCTGCAGCAATTGAAGATTTTTGGTCGAACGCTTGGCCAACGGCTTGACACCCTCCGGTGCGGTCAGGTCATCATATGACCTGATAACACGCGAAGACGGCGCGGATCAATCAACCACCGATGCCGCGCGGATGAGAACATCCGCATCACCGCTAATCCCGGGGAGGGAGCTCCATCATGAATACCCGTACTGTCCTCATCGCTTTGGGCACGCTCGCCGCGTTTGCGTGCGTTCCCGCAGCGGCGCAACAGAAGCTCGTGCTCAAGGCCTCCGACGTGCATCCGGTACGCTATCCCACCGTGCAGGCGGTCGAGGACATGGGCAAGAAGTTGTCCGCTGCGACCAACGGCAGACTCTCGGTCGCCATGTATCCCTCGATGCAGCTCGGCGGCGAGAAGGAGGCTATCGAACAGGCGCAGGTCGGTGCCATCGCCTTTGCCCGCGTCTCGGTCGGCGCGCTTGGCCCCGTGGTCGATCAGCTCAACGTATTCAACTTGCCTTACGTGTTTCGCAACACCGAGCATATGCGGCAGGTGATCGACGGCAAGATCGGCCAGGATCTGCTCGATCAGGTGACCAACAGCGGCAAGGGCCTCGTCGGCCTGTGCTGGATGGATGCCGGCGCCCGCAGCTTCTACGACACCAAGAAACCCATCAAGACGCTTGCCGATCTCAAAGGCCTGAAATTCCGCGTGATGGGCAATCCGATGTTCGTCGCCATGGCGAACGCGATGGGCGCCAACGGCGTGCCGATGGGTTACGACCAGGTGTTCAGCGCGCTGCAGACCGGCGTGGTCGACGGCGCCGAGAACAATCCGCCGAGCTTCGTCTTCGACAACCACTACCAGGTGGCCAAGTTCTACACCATCGACGAGCACCTGATCGTGCCGGAGATGCTGGTGATGTCGAAGAAGATCTTCGACTCGCTGTCAAAGGACGACCAGACGCAGGTGAAGAAATTCGCGCGCGAAGCCCAACTCGAAGAGCGCAAGCTGTGGGACGTCTATCAGCAGAAGGCGATGGATAAGGCCAAAGCCGCCGGCATCCAGATCATCCAGGTTTCGGACGCCGAGAAGAAGAAGTTCCAGGAGGCGGTGAAGCCGGTCTGGGACAAATACGGCCCCAAATACGCCGACATGATCAAGCGCATCGAAGCGACGAAGTAATCCGAAGCGTCATGGCCGGGACAAGCGCGGGCATGACGGCCGGAGTGAAAAATGGCCGCTTCCTATCGCAAGCTCATGGACTGGGCCTATCTCGTCTGCGTGTCGCTTGCCGGCACCGCACTGGTGCTCATTTCCGCAGTCATCCCATGGGCGGTCTATACCCGCTACGTGCTAAACAGCGCCGCGTCCTGGCCTGAGCCGACGGCGGTGCTGCTCACCATCGTGCTGACCTTTTACGGTGCCGCTGCCTGCTACCGGCTCGGCACGCACATGAACGTCACCATTGCCATCGACGCACTGCCGCCACGCGCGCGCCGCGTCGTCGATTTGGTCGTCGAGATCGTCATGTTGATTTTTGCGATCTTCATGATCGTCTACGGCTACAAGTTGTGCGTCGCCACCTGGAACAACACCATCGCCGAGTTTCCCGCGCTGCGGGTCGGCATCGTCTATTCGCCGATCCCGTTCGGCGGCGTGTTCACGTTTCTGTTCATCATCGAGCATCTCACCATCGGGCGCCCCGGGCACGGCGGCGATCCGCATGTCAGCCTGCAGCAAGCGGCGCCGTTCGAATAGCCGCAGAACATCATGGACCTCTTCGTTCTCCTCGGGACGCTGTTTTTGTGCTTCGGCCTCGGCATGCCGATCTCCTATGCCCTCGGCTTCGGCGCGTTGATCGGCGCTCTGTGGATCGACATCCCGCCGGAAGCGGTGATGTTGAAGATCTCCGACGGCGTCTCCAAGGTGGCGATGCTGACCATTCCCTTCTTCGTGCTCGCCGGCGCCATTATGGCCGAGGGCGGCATGGCACAGCGCCTGGTCAAGCTTGCCAACGTGATCGTCGGCGTGGTGCGCGTGCGTGGCGGCCTGTCCGCCGTGAACATTCTCGCCACCACGTTCTTGAGCGGCATATCCGGCTCCTCGGTCGCCGACGTGTCGGCGATCGGTTCGGTGCTGATCCCGCAGATGGAGAAGGTCGGCTATCCGCGCGTCTTCGCCACCAACGTGACCATCAGCGGCTCGCTGCAGGCCATCGTGGTGCCGCCGAGCCACAACGCCGTGATCTATTCGCTGGCGACCGGCGGCACCATTTCCATTATCAGCTTATTCATGGCCGGCGTCGTACCGGGACTGCTGCTCGGCGTCTGCCTTGTCATGCTGTGTCTGTTCATCGCCCATCGCGACGGACACCCGAAGGGCGATTCAGTACCGGCCGGCGAAGCGGTCAAGATCACCATCGACGCCCTCTGGGGCCTGATTACGGTCTTCATCATTATCGCCGGCATCCTGCTCGGCATCTTTACCGCGGTCGAAGCCGGCGCCGTGGCCTGCACCTGGGCCTTCTGCGTGACCATGTTCATCTACCGCGACTATCGCTGGAAAGATCTGCCGGGGCTGGTGCATCGTACCCTCAAGACGGTCGCCATGGTGATGACCTTGATCGCGATGGCCTCGAGCTTCGGTTACGTCATGGCGCTGATGCAGCTGCCGGCCAAAATCACGGCCTTCTTCCTCAGCGTCTCGGAGAACAAATACGTCATCCTGATGCTCATTAACGTCATGCTGCTGGTGCTCGGCTGCCTGATGGACATGGCGCCGCTGATCCTGATCTGCACGCCGATTTTATTGCCGGTGGTGATGAAGCTCGGCGTCGATCCGGTTCACTTCGGCATCATCATGCTGATGAATCTCGGCATCGGCCTGCTCACGCCGCCGGTCGGTTCCGTGCTGTTCGTCGGCTGCGCCATCGGCAATGTGAAGATGGAAGACGTGATCCGTACCATCTGGCCGTTCTACGGCGTGATGTTCGCAGTGCTGATGCTGGTCACCTTCATTCCGGCGCTGTCGCTGTGGCTGCCGGCGCTGGTGATCCGGTAGCCGCGCTCGGCGGCGCGCCGCTGGTCGCAATCCAGATGCCGGCGAACACCGCGATCAGGCCAGCGACCAGATTGAGCGTGATCGGTTCGCCGACCAATTGCGTCGCCAGTAGCGCGGCGGCGATCGGATTGACCGTCATGGTGTTGGCGACCAGCGTCGGCGTCGTGCGTTGCAACGCCATGACCCAGAGAATGAATGCGAGGGCGCCGCCGCCGATGCCGAGATAGATGCCGGCCGTCCATTGCGCGGCGGTGAAGCTCGCAAGCACGGCGACGCGGCCGCTGAGAACGCCGACCAGGATCAGCGCCGCCGCGCCGGCGCCCATGCCCACGCACAAAAATCCGAGCGCGCTCGAGCGCACGATGAACGCCCGCGACCAGACATTGAAAAGGCCATGCAGAGCACCGCGCCGGTCATGATCGCTTCGCCGCGCTAGGCGCCTTGCGGCGCGGCGGCAAGTCCCGTCATCAGCGCCGTGAAAACGCCGAACATGGCGATGGCGACGCCGAGCGACTTGCGCGCCGTCAACGGCTCGATGCCGAGCAGCGCGCCGACGATCATGGTCTGCAGCGGCAAGGTGGAGAGCGCGAGCGCGGCGCGCGCGGCCGTCGTGTAGCCGAGTGCGATGTTGTAGAAGATAAAGAACAGCCCGAAAAAAGCGACGCCAAGGACCGCGACCGCCAGCCAGTCTCGCCGCGGCGGCCATTTTGCCCGAAGCGCCAGCGTGACCGGCAGCACCAGCGCAAAGCCGATGCCCCAGCGCAGGATAGCAAGCGTGATCGGGTCGGCGTCGCCGACCAGATAGCGGGTGACGGCGGCGGCAGATCCGCCGAGACAGCTCGACACGATGGCGATCAGCACGCCGAACGTTCGATCCACCGATGTCTCCTTGGTGACAAGTCCGGTGACGACGCGACGTTAATACGCCTTCGCCAGTTCGCGCGCGCCCGGGGTTTTGGCATGCCGGTTCATGTCGCCCTGGATCTCGGCAACCAGGCCCGCCACCACCACGGTGCGGCGCGCCACCGGATTGCGCGCATAGCCGTGCGGCTGGAAGAAATTCGACGTTGGCACTTTCAGGCGGAAGGCCTGCGGCATGCTCACCATGTCGAAGCCGTTGCCGTCGCCGGTCAGGTTCATCAGCTCAAGCTCGGCGGCGGTGAGCGGCGTCATATAGCCCTTAACGCGCGCGAACTGCACCGAGTCGAGCAGCTTCTGCACCTGCAGCAGCGGGCCGATGTCGATGTCGAGGATAGCGGCGTGGATGCCCCAGCCTTTCGCCGTGTGCTTGGCGATTTCGTCATATTTGCTCCAGCTGTGCGGCAGGCTGCGGCAATAGGCGATCATGCGCTTGAGGGCGGCGAGCTTGTGCGCGAATTTGCGGTGCGCTTCGCCCTTGAGCGTCGCCGCCTTGCGCTCGAGCACCGCGAGGAAATGCGGACCCTTTTCGCCGAACAGCGACACGGTGTTGGTTGAGAGCAACTGGTTGTAACCCATCGCCGGCGAGATGGCGTGCTTGCCGGGGCCGGGCGGCTCGAGCCCGGCCTGCGTGTCGTAGTCGCCGCGGCCGCCGGTCTCAAAGGCGTAGACGCCGACGATCTGCGCTTGCGTCAACCCGGCCGCGCGCGCGGCTTTGGCGTAGGCGCGCTTGAACACGGCATCGCTCGCCGGCAGTTCCGGCACGAAGTCCCACTGCTCGCGCGCCGCCTGCAGGAAGTCGGCGACGACCGGGATTTCCTCTCGTTGCGGTTTCGGCGGCTTCGGTTGCGGCGGCAACGGCAGCGGACTGACCGGCCGCGGCGGCCCCGTGTAGACCGGCGGCTGCGTCAGCACATAGTCGGCAAGTGCGATCGCTTCGTGGTGGCGGCGCTTGGCGAAGCGGGCTTTGCGCTTGGCGCTGACCGCGTTCCAATAAGCATCGTGTTTGGTGTCGAAAGCCGCGCGCGCGCGCTGATAGATTTCCAGTTTGGCATTGTAGGCGGCCAGCGCCGCGGGGCCGGGCCCGGCGCGTTGCGCGCAAGCCGGCTGCGCCGCCGTCAGCAGAACGGCAAGGCAGGCCAGCAAACAATGACAAACGCGCGGATACCGCATAGGCGGCGCTTAGCCGATCCCGCCTGATTCGGCCATTGTCGCCGCCGTCGCGGCCTAGTTCCGCCGCGAAATGACGTCGCCATTTTCGAAATAAATCTTGGGCCCGGCCGACGTAAACCTCACGCGAAGATGAAATGTGGCGACCCCCATCGAAACTTTGTGCTTCACGGGGTTTGCGGCACGAAAGTCGATTTCGCCCGATAAGTCGCAAGACGCGTTGGGCTTATCGCACACGATGCGTGCGGTTCCGGGTTTGAGGCGGAAGCCGCGCTCCGGCCAGCGCGTTGCGTAGTTTTGCTGATCCTCGACAACCTGCTGCGTGGTGTTGCGCTTTCCGTAATAGTCCACTTCGGAGGCGTAATTGCGCCGCGCATAGTCGAGAAGTTCCGCCAGGCTGTCCTGCGAGCGGCGGACGTAGTTGACAAGAAAATCTTGCGCCAGCGCTTCCAGCGGTATCGCCGGGGTCTGTCGCGGCCGCTCGGGTCTTGCCGGCTGCGGCGGCGGAATCGCCGCCAGCTCAGTCCTGTTGCGCGTGTCGTCACCGCGTTGCGTTGTGGCCTTTTCGCGTGCTTCGGCGGCGATGGCCTTGTCGCGCGCCGCGCGCGCGAGCGCAACGAAATAGCTGCCGGCCGGGTTGGCGCTGTGGGTGGCAAGAAACGAATCCCAAGCCTGCCGCGTGCCGATGCGCTCGGCAAATTCATAGTCGCGCACCACCGAGTCGGCCGGCTGGCGTGGCGCTTGAACGGGCGCGGCCGCCTCCGCGGCAACCGGCGGGGCTGCGCTGGCCGGCTTCAGCGCGACGATGGAGCCGCCGAGCGAACCATAAACGAAAGGTTCCTGCTTGCCGCCGGTGTCCTTCATGACCTGATCGCGCACGCGGCGCAGAGCGAGGCCGACATCCAGGCCCGGTATCGTGAGATTGTTCAACAACGCGGTTGTAAACGGGCTGTGCGAGCCGGTTCCATCTTCCGCGGTCGAGCCGGCCTTGGCAGCGAAGGCGACGAGCGTGTCCGGCGTCGTCGCCCCGATTTCGGCAAGGCCTCTGGTGATCGAGCGCGTCGCAACCGTACGCGACATACTCCTGACGAACGGATTCTCGCGGCATGCATCCAGGATGATCAACCGTAGACGATTGACCGGCTCCAGCATTTTCGCGATGCGATCGAGCGAAAGCGTCTCGTCTTCGACGTCGACATCGCTGCCGAGTTGCGCGTCGATGGGAATGAGGTAGTTGACGCCGCCGACCTCGATGCCGTGCCCGGCGTAATAGACGACACCAATGTTGGCGTTGCGGGCGATGGCGGTGAATTTGCGCACCGCACGGCGCATCGCCACATTGGTCAGATTCATCTCGGCCTCGACGACGTCGAAGCCGGCATCCTTTAGCAGGGCGGCGATCGCGCTCGCGTCCCGCGTGGGATTGGGCAGCTTCTGGACATTCGTGTAGTTGGAATTACCGATGACGAGGGCGACGCGCTTCTCGGCCAGGGCGCTAGCGGCCGGCAGCACCAGCAATAGCGCAGCGAGCACGCAACATCGTAACCAACGCACCATCGGCTTACGTCCCCGTGGCCCGGTAGGCCTTCCGGCCTGCCGGGCGAAGCCTGGCCAATGTTTGCAACCCGCGATCGGCCCCGCAACAAAAAAATTGCGCCGCAACCGCGGCGCAAGTCTGGGAGGTTCAAAGAAAAACGGTTCGCGGGGTCAGCGGATGATCGCGCCGCCGCGGGTGGTGAAGGCGACCGGTCCGCCGGCCTTGATGATGGACGGGTTCTGGGCGGTCAGAATATCGGTGCCGAGATTGAGCTGCCGCGCGGAAATGCCAATCACCGCGATCAGCAGCGCGGCGGTGAGGCCCACCACCACGATCTTCAGGTGGGTGGTGCGGTCAGCGGTATAAATCGACCAGTTCATGTCATCCTCCGGGGCACATCCGTTCGTCGGTCCGGCCCTGGGAAAGGTTCAATCGCTCCCGGGACTAACCTAATAACGGCAGCAACGTTCCCAATCCGGCATCACGGATTGTTGAATCTTGCGGCGGAACCAAGGTTTTTTGACTGGAAATGGCCGAAAAGCGGCGTTTGCCCGGCCAAAACCGGGGTCCGGCCACGGAGGGGGCCGGGTCGACGTCTCAGCGACGCTCCCGCCGGCGTTACTCGCTGCGGCTCAGCTGGTGTTCTTCGGCGATGCGCTCGAAGGTCTCGGCCACGCTCTTGATCCTGTAGGACAGCTTGTTGTCGTTCTCGACCGGGAGCGGGCGGACGACCTTATAGGTGCCGCGGGCGGCGGCGGTGCCGTAGGCCGCCTCGTAATAGACGGACTGGCCAGAGGAGAATTTGTGGGTCATGTCAGGCCTCCGTACCTGGTGTCATCCGCACGATCGGCGGCATTTGAATAAAAACGCCCGGCGCGAAGCCGGGCGATCTCGGGTCGTGAAAGATCGGGTGCGATCTCAGGCATTCTGCAGATTGCCGGCAGCCTGCTTGCCGCGCTCGGTCACCACTTCGTAGGTCAGGCGCTGACCTTCGTTGAGCGTGCTCATGCCGGCGCGTTCGACCGCGCTGATATGAACGAACACGTCGCGCGAACCGTCGCTCGGCGTGATAAATCCAAAACCCTTCTGGGTGTTGAAGAACTTGACTGTACCTGTGGCCATCTCGGCCTCCTTGCATCATACGTTGCTTAAGTTGGGATGCGCACAAGCGCTCATCGCCTGTACGTTTCGAAACATCCGAGTTTTTTGGGTGACTTGTTTAGGCGCCCAAAAAAGCGGGCAGCGGAGCAAGGCAAAACCGAAAACCTGGTTGCGAGCGGTGCCAATACGCTATTTCCTGCGTTTCGTCAACGCGTTAGTTGGCTAACCTTTTCAGCGGGTAATCTTCGCTTTCATACAGCGCGCGAATATCTTTGTGGCCGAGCCGCTCTTCGTTGATTTCGATGAAAGCGCCGAGCAACAGCGGCTCGGGCAATTCCTCGACCGCGAAACGGATAGCGTCAGCCGCTTGGTCGAAGCGGCGGTACTTCACCTTGGTCGCGATCTTGCGGTTGCGCGAGGGAAACAACTCCGCCGGCGCCGTGTAATCGAATTTGCTCATCGTCAACTCCTATCGCGCCGTGCGCGCCGGCAATGCCAAAACGATCAATCTTATATGGTGACGAAGGCTCGCTCCTGCCAGAGGCATTTCCGTCTTGAATTCGGGTCAAATGCGCCGAAATTCGCCGCGATCGAGCGGCAAAAAGACAAAAAACTCGACTTAATGGCCCATCAAATGCAACATAAACTTGTGCCGATAGCGCTGGAGCGAGGATGCTGAGCCCGAACGCCAACGGTAAGCCTGCCATTTTTCACTTCGTCATGATCAAGCCGTCGCACTATGACGACGACGGCTATCCGATCCAGTGGCTGCGCTCGGCAATTCCCTCCAATACGCTCGCGTGCCTGAATGCGTTAGCGCAAGACGCCAGCCGCCGCGCGGTGCTCGGACCGAACGTCGATATCCGTCTGCACACCTTCGACGAGACCAATCGGCGGGTGAAGCCGGAGCAGATCATCCGCACGATCCGCCGCGAAGGCGGCCGATGCCTGATCGGGCTCGTCGGCGTGCAGTCGAACCAGTTTCCGCGCGCGGTCGATCTGGCGCGGCCGTTTCTCGCCGCCGGCTTGCCGGTCTGCATCGGCGGCTTTCACGTCTCCGGCTGCATCGCCATGCTGCCGGAACTGCCCGCCGACATCAAAGCCGCGCAAGCGATGGGCATTTCATTCTTCGCCGGCGAGGCCGAGGAGCGTCGGCTCGACGAGGTGCTGCGCGACGCTTTCGACGGCGCGCTCAAGCCGCTGTACAACTACATGAACGATCTGCCGGCGCTGGCCGGCGAGCCGCCGCCGTTCCTGCCGCGCAAGCACGTCCAGCGCACCTCGGGCTCGCTCTCCTCGATCGATCTCGGCCGCGGTTGTCCCTACCAGTGCTCGTTCTGCACCATCATCAACGTGCAGGGACGCAAGAGCCGCATCCGCTCCGCCGACGATCTCGAACACATCGTGCGCGAGAATTACGCCGAAGGCATCAAGCGCTTCTTCATCACCGACGACAATTTTGCCCGCAACAAGGACTGGGAGCCCTTGTTCGACCGCATGATCGAAATGCGACAAGGCGAGGGGATGAACATCGGCTTCACTATCCAGGTCGATACGCTTTGCCACAAGATTCCGAATTTCATCGAGAAGGCAGCTCAGGCCGGCGTGCGCCGCGTCTTCATCGGGTTGGAGAACATCAACCCGGACAGTCTGATCGCCGCCAAGAAGCGGCAGAACAAGATCACCGAATATCGCGAGATGCTGCAGATGTGGCGCAACCACGGCGCCATCACGTATGCCGGCTATATTCTCGGCTTCCCGGCCGACACCAAGGAATCGATCGCGCGCGACATCGAGATCATCAAGCGCGAATTGCCGATCGATATTCTCGAATTCTTCTTCCTCACGCCGCTACCGGGGTCGGAGGACCACAAGATTCTCAGCGCCAAGGGAATCTGGATGGATCCCGACATGAACAAATACGACCTCAATCACCGGGTCTCGCACCACTCAGGCGCGATCTCGGACGCCGACTGGGAGGAGGCCTATCGCGCCGCCTGGCACGCCTTCTATACGCCGGAGCACATCAACACGATCCTGCGCCGCACCTGCGCGGCCAAGAACCTGCGGCCGGGTACGACGCTGTCCACCATCCTGTGGTTCTATCTGATGATCCTGTTCGAGGGCGTGCATCCGCTGGAAGGCGGCGCGCTGCGGCTTAAATACCGCCGCGACCGGCGCAGCGGCATGCCGATCGAGAACCCGATTGTGTTCTACGCCAAATATTGGGGCGGCACGGCCTTGAAGCTGTGGAAATACGCACGCGTCTATCTGCGCTGCAAGGCGATGCTCGATCGAGCGCTCAAGGCGCCGGATCGCTGGAGCTACAGCGATCTCGCCATCGCCCCACCGCAATCCGATGAGTTCGATGCGCTCGACCTTTACCACGCCACCTCAGGCGGCGAAGCCGCGCTCAAGCGCAAATACCGCGACGACGCCATTCGTGCGCACGGCCATGCGCATGACGAAACGGCGCGGACCGTGGCGGCGGAATAGCGCCGAGCTACTCCCGCTTGCAGCCTCACGCGCAGTTTTTTGCCGTCAAGCCTCCAGCGGCGGGACCTCGTGGCCGTTGGCGCCAAGCGGCAGCGGCGTAACGTGCACGACAGCTTCGAGGTCGAGCGGGCCGTAAAGATGCGGAAACAGCGCGCCGCCGCGCGAGGGTTCCCACCTCAATCGATCGCCGAGCCGCGCGGTGTCCACAAAAACCAGCAGCAGGTCGTGCGCGCCGGCGAAATGCTTGGCGGCGGTCTCCTGCACTTGGGCGGCCGTGGAGAAATGGATAAAGCCGTCGCGCCGGTCGACCTCGGAGCCACGGAAGATTCCCTCGCGCTCGGCGTCGCGCCACAGCGCGGCGGGGCAGATTTTATAAATGACGGACACTTTCAGCATTCCGCTATGTCGTTGGCATACCGACGATTATCACAGGCGCACTAATTACGTGGGCTCTCCCACTAAAAACAACCTTGAATTGACTTATTTTGTGTACGAGTGCGCGCCAATATCGTTCCAATGGAGATCTAATGTCGGATACTGAGGAATATCTCATTGAGGCCGCAGACCGCAGACCGCTGCACGCGGATAGCGCGTGAGGGACGCGGCCTCGTCGAAAAGCTGGAAGCCATGAGCCATGAACTCATGGCCAAGGCGGTTGAACTCGACACGAAGCGGGACAAAGACAAAAAATCGTCCCGGTAGACCGTCGGCGTCCCAACGGTGCCGACTGGTTTTGGCGTTCAAGAGCCCGGCGATCGAGCCGGGCTTTTTTGTTACAGCGGCGCCAGCGGATCGGGGCCGTAATGGTTGGGACCGGACGTCCCGCGCAGGACGCCAAATTCGATCAAGGCCCAGAGCGAAATCGCGTAGCCTGGCAGATCGAACAACCAGTGCCAGCCGCCTGTGGCCATGCCGATGCCGCCGAGCAGTCCCGGTAACACATAGAATAGCAGCAGCCACCAGCCGCCCTTGCAGCCGCTTGATGCCGACGGCAATGCCTGAGATCAGCATCGCGATATAAAGAACTGCGACGGCGACGTAGAAAAACACCCCGAAGCCGAGGATGAAAAATAACAGCACGGCGACCAGCATGACCGCGAGATAAATGCCGGCCGCAAGCCAGTATTTGGCGCGGTTGATGCGGCCGCTAAAGCCAAACAAAAGTTGAGACAGGTCCATCGTCGCCTCCACATATCGCCGCGTGAAGTCTATGCGCCCTGCCGGCGCGCGACAATTCGGCGATGCCTGGACCGGATTATTGCTTACGCCGCGCCGCGCATTTCGCCACCGCCCGCTGGCGGGATCGGCACGCCGTCGGCGGCGTATTCGTTGAGCTTGTTGCGCAGCGTGCGGATCGAAATACCGAGGATATTGGCCGCGCGCGTGCGGTTGCCGCGGCAGTGCCGGAGCGTTTCCAGGATCAGCGCGCGTTCGACCTCGGCAAGGGTGCGGCCGACCATGTCACTGCCGCCGTCGCGACCGGGCAGGGGCGCTTGCTTTGCGTCGTTGTGGCTCATTGCCGTTCCCGCCCCATGCGCGCATGCCGCACGCCTAGGCAAGACTTGCCCGCATTGTGGTTAGCGCCGGGTTAATTCGAACACTTGTTCGGCCACGCGCAGCGAATGGCGCGCCCGCGTGGGAATCCCGCCACGTCCGGCGCAAACGAAAACGCCGGCCAACGGGCCGGCGGTCGATAGCAATTCGTTAGGACCGGTTACTGCCGGTATTGCTGAATGCGCGTGGTGCGCAGGCCGGCAAGCCCATGCTGGTCGATCGAAGCTTGCCAGGAGAGGAATTCTTCGACGGTGAGCGTGTAACGTGCGCACGCCTCTTCGAGCGACAACAAGCCGCCGCGTACCGCTGCGACCACCTCTGCCTTACGGCGGATGACCCAGCGCTTGGTTGTCGGCGGCGGCAGATCCGCGATCGTCAGCGGACTGCCATCGGGCCCGATGACATATTTGACCCTCGGGCGATGGGTGTCGGTCATTGTTACTCTCACTGAACACTACTACTGGCAGAAAACTACAGGGCGCGGCTTAAAATTTGCCTAAGCATGGGGCATAGAACGGGAAATCATTGCCCTGTTTTCGCTAACCTTTTGGTTACAGATGGGGCGTCAAGGAGCGACCGGATTCGACGTAAACAGGCCGCCGTACTGCGCTATCATTGCGCCGACTAGGCATTTGGGGTGCGCCGTTGACGAAGTTCCCTGCCAAGACTCAGGTCTCGCGTTTGCTTTCCGCCGTGCACTATGCCGTAACGCTGGCCGCGGTTGGGATTGCTTATTTCGTGCTGGCCAAGCTCGGCTTGCGGCTTGCCTCCGTTAATCCGAGCGCCAGCCCGATCTGGCCGCCAACCGGCTTGGCGCTGGCGGCGGTTCTGCTCGGAGGTTTGCGGGTATGGCCGGCGATCCTGGCCGGCGCCTTCGCGGCCAATGCCACAACCGCCGGCACGCTCGAAACCGCTGCCGTCATCGCCCTAGGCAATACCTTGGAAGCCGTGACCGGTGGCTTCCTGATCGAACGCTGGTCGGGTGGCCGGGAGACGTTCTTGCGGCCGGCGTATCGATGCGGTGCGCGACATGCTGGCGACTTCGCTGCAAGGTAATATCGAGCTGACCTGCGACGTCGAAGACGGTATATGGCCGGTCGAAGTCGATCTCGGCGAGCTGGAACTGGCGCTGGTCATCCTGCGCAAGCCGTTCGAATTGTCCGCCCGCGAGCACGCAATCGATATGGCGATCGGCAGCCAGCGCGCCCGTGCAACCGCCAGCGCGGTGTGATGCTGCCGGAATTATATTTTGTTATCAGTATTTTAATGGCAGATCGCCCTTTAGCCTGCGGCCGCGGCGGACGGCCGATTTTTGTGCGAGCGGCCTCACATTGCGCGCCTTTGATCGCCACCTATAGTAAGAAGCAAAGCCATGCCAAATACCCTCGACCTCGAAGGCCGCCCGCAGGATACCCGTGTCGTCGTCGCCATGTCCGGCGGCGTCGATTCTTCGGTGACCGCCGCGTTGCTGAAAGCCGAGGGTTATGACGTCATCGGTGTGACGCTGCAGCTTTACGACCACGGCACTGCCACGCATCGCAAAGGCGCGTGCTGCGCGGGTCAGGACATCTACGACGCCCGCGGCGTAGCCGAGCGCATCGGCATTCCGCATTACGTGCTCGACTACGAGAACCGCTTCAAGGAAGCGGTGATCGAGCGCTTCGCCGAAAGCTATATCCACGGCGAGACGCCGGTGCCCTGCGTCGACTGCAACATGGCGATCAAGTTCCACGATCTGCTGATCACGGCGCGCGAGCTCGGCGCCCAGGTGCTGGCAACCGGCCATTACGTCGCCTCGCGGCGCCTGCCCAATGGCGGGCGCGCGCTCTTTCGCGCGCGCGAGGAAGAGCGCGATCAGAGCTATTTCCTGTTCGGCACCACGCGCGAGCAACTCAACCTGCTGCGCTTCCCGCTTGGCGAACGCGCCAAAGCGGAGACGCGCGAATTGGCGCGCCGCTTCGGGCTGGCGATCGCCGACAAGCATGACAGCCAGGACATTTGCTTCGTGCCGAGCGGACATTATGCCGAGATGATCGAGCGGCTAAAACCGGGTGCGGCCGAAGCCGGTGAGATAGTCGACGTCGATGGCAAGGTGCTGGGCGCGCATGCCGGCATCATCCACTACACCGTCGGTCAGCGCCGGGGCCTAGGCCTATCGACCGGAGCGCCGCTCTACGTCGTGCGGCTCGACGCCGAGCGCCGCCGCGTCGTGGTCGGTTCGCGCGAGGCGCTGCGCACCAGTCGGATCCTGCTGCGCGACATCAATTGGATCGGCGACGGCTCGATTGACCAGGCGCTTGCCGGCGACCGGCGCGAGATATTCGTGAAGGTGCGCTCGACCCGGCCGCCGCAAGCGGCTTGGCTGACGGCTGCCGAAGGCGGCTATGAAATCGAGCTGGTGGATAGCGAGGACGGCGTGTCGCCGGGCCAAGCTTGCGTATTTTACGACGCCGGCGCCGGTCAAGCGCGCGTGCTCGGCGGCGGCTTCATTAAGAGCGCGGTGGCGGCCGCCGCTCAGGCCCACGTTGAACCCTTGGCGGTGGCTACCGCCCGCGGTTAGCATCGGCCTTATGGGGGCTGATTTCGACAGAGAAAATGTGGAGCGGGCCTACGCCCGTTGGGCGCCGGTCTACGATCTGGTGTTCGGGGCGGTGTTCGAGCCCGGGCGGCGTGCCGCTATCGCCGCGGCCGAACTGGTCTGCGGACCGGCCGGCGGCAGCATCCTCGAAGTCGGCGTCGGCACCGGGATTTCGCTGCCCAACTATTCGCGCCAGAACCGCCTGGTCGGGATAGATTTGTCGGAGCCCATGCTGCGCAAGGCGCAAATGCGCGTTGCCGAGCACAAGCTCGCCAATGTGGACGCGCTGGCGGTGATGGACGGCGAGCGTCTGGCGCTGCCGGATCAAAGCTTCGATGTCGTGGTGGCGCAATTCGTCATCACCGCGGTGCCCAATCCGGAACTGACGCTCAATGAGTTTGCGCGCGTGGTGAAGCCGGGCGGTGAGATCGTACTGGTCAATCATATCGGCGCGGAGGCCGGGCCGCGCCGCGTATTCGAGCTCTGCTTCTCGCCGATCGCGCGGCGCTTGGGCTGGCGGCCGGAATTCGGTTTCCAGCGGCTCGCCGACTGGGCGGCGGGTCATGGCGGCGTGCGTGTGCTCGAGCGCCGCGCCATGCCGCCGCTCGGGCATTTCTCGCTCATCCGTTTCGAGCGCCTCAATAACGGCGGCCAGCGCGCGGCCTAGGCTGCAAACGGGCCGTTTTGGACCCTTGCTTGACAGTGTTTGCCGGCGCTTCCTATATCGCCCCCATTCCGGCAATAAGCGCTTTCGGAATGGCGGGGTAGCTCAGCTGGTTAGAGCAGCGGAATCATAATCCGGAGGTCGCCGGTTCGAGTCCGGCCCCCGCTACCGGGCTTCCGATACCCCCGTTGTGTGGCCCACCCGGGCCGATCATAATTCGAAGTCCCAACACGCGCCCGCCCACATTGTGGGACGGCGTGAATGAATTGGGACGAAAACGAATTCAACCGGGAGGAAAATTCCATGCGTCACTTTGCTTTTGCGTCGGCGTTGCTCTGCGCCGGGATTTTTTTTGTTGCGTCGGCTTCCGCACAGCAAGGACCGAAGCCGTACGGCGCGCCGATTACGCTCGAACAGGCCCAGAAGGTGGCAGCTGCTGCGATCGCCCATGCGGCGAAGAACAAGTGGGAGGAGGCGGTCGCCATCGTCGAGCCGAACGGTCAGCTAGTCTACTACGCCAAGATGGACGACACTCAGTACGGCTCGATGAAAGTGGCGCTTAACAAGGCCACCTCGGCGGCGCTGTTCCGGCGGCCGACCAATGTCTTCCACGATCTGCTGGCGAAAGGTCCGCAGTTCACCTACCTGCTGGAGCTGGAAGGCGCCAATGCGGTGCCCGGTGGCATCCCGATCGTGGTCGACGGCAAGATCGTCGGCGGCATCGGCTGCAGCGGCGTGACCGGCGCGCAGGACATCGAGATTTGCGAAGCCGGGCTCGCGGCGCTGAAGTAATATAGCGAAACATTCTGCGGGGCCGGGCATAAAATGCTCGGCCCCAAAGCATTTCAGCCGGCATACGTTGAAATAATATTGCGTATGTTTATTAAGGCGGCGTCACGCTGCAATCACATCCGCATCACATGTTCGGAAGCGGACAATTCGAGGTTGCTCCCAGGCACCGATGGAACTATGACGCCCGTTGCTCGTCTACATACGTCAATTGTGAATGACCTTTGAATAGTGACATGGAGGCCGGACATGGCGCGCACTGCAATTTCCCCGCTGCCGCGGGATGGCGCCGATAGTCCGGCTCCGGTTAAGCCGCCGCAATCCTTGGACGACGAGCGCGCAACATGGTGCGAAGCCTTTCGCCGCGTGCGCACGGAGACCGAAGTGCGCGCGGCGCATCTGTCGGCCGAGGATCAGATCGTGCAATCGATGGCGGATGCCTCGCCGACCAAATGGCATCGTGCCCATGTCACCTGGTTCTTCGAGACCTTCCTGCTAGTGCCGAACGATCCGAGCTACGAGATCTTCGATGAACGTTTTCCCTTCCTGTTCAACTCCTATTACGTCGCCGCCGGACCGCGCCACGCGCGCCCGCAGCGCGGATTGATCACGCGGCCGAATGCCGCCGACGTCGCCGGCTATCGCGCCCATGTCGATGCCGCCGTTGAGCGGCTGATCGGCAACGTGCCGGCCGAAAATGCGGCGCGCGTGTTCGGAATTCTGGAAATCGGTTTGCATCACGAGCAACAGCATCAGGAACTGCTGATCACGGACATCTTGCATGCTTTCGCGCGGAACCCGACCAATCCGGTTTACGACGCAGGATGGAAGCCGCCACTGCCGGCCCAAGGACCGCGCGGCTTTGTAGAGATCCCCAGCGGCATCCAGCCCGTCGGCCATGACGGGCAGGGCTATTGCTTCGATAACGAAATGCCGCGGCATGACGAGCTTATCTCGCCGGTGCGCATCGCGCGCCATCTGGTCAGCAACGCCGACTGGCTCGAATTCATTGACGCCGGCGGCTATGAGACGGCCTCGCTGTGGCTGTCGGATGGCTGGGCGGCGGTGCAGGCGGAAGGCTGGCGGGCGCCCGGCTATTGGCGGCTGATAGACGGCGCCTGGTTTTCGATGGCGCTCGCCGGCCTGCAGCCGGTCGATCCGGCAGCGTCGGTCACGCATATCAGCTATTACGAGGCCGACGCCTTTGCCCGTTTCGCCGATAAACACCTGCCGAGCGAAGCGGAATGGGAAGTTGCCGCGCGCGCCAATGTGATCGCCGACGCCTTCGGCATCGCTTGGCAATGGACCCGCAGCGCCTATCTACCCTATCCAGGCTACCGGGCCGCCGAAGGCGCGCTCGGCGAATACAACGGCAAGTTCATGGTCAGCCAGATGGTGTTGCGCGGCTCGTCGCTGGCGACACCGGCAGGTCATGAACGCGTCAGCTATCGCAACTTCTTTTATCCGCCGTCGCGTTGGCAGTTCACCGGGCTGCGGCTCGCCGAGTTCAACTAAAGGGATTCCGACATGGTCGCGCTTGCCCGCTCCCGCCGTCCATTGCCGCAAAGCGCGGACGAAATGTTCGCGGCCGACGTTTTGGACGGCCTGAACAGAATGCCGAAACGGCTGTCGCCGAAATATTTTTACGACGCTACAGGCTCACTGCTGTTCGAGCGCATCACGGAGCAGCCGGAATACTATCCGACTCGTTCCGAGATGATGATCTTGAGCGATCAGGCCGCCGACATTGCCAAGCTGGTGCCGAAAGGCGCGGCGCTCATTGAATTCGGCAGTGGCTCGAGCAAGAAGGCACGCATCTTGTTGCGCGCGCTGCCGCCGCTCGCCGCCTATGTGCCGGTCGATATCTGCGGCGAGATGATCGAGCAAGAGGCCGCCGAGCTGCGGCCGGATTTTCCCGGCCTCAAGGTGCTGCCGGTGGTCGCCGACATCACCCTGCCGTTCAATCTACCGGCGGCGGCCAAAGCCGCGCCGCTGCGGGTCGGGTTTTTTCCCGGCTCGACCATCGGCAATTTCGAACCGCACGAGGCGTCGGCGTTCCTGCGCAATGCCGGCCGCATCCTCGGAACAGGCGCGCTCTTGATTGTCGGCGCGGATTTGAACAAGCCGGCCGAGGTGCTTAACGCCGCCTATAACGACAAGGCCGACGTCACCGCCGAATTCAATCTCAATTTGCTCACGCGCATCAACCGCGAGCTTGGCGGCAGCTTCGATCTCGATTGTTTCGAGCATCATGCCTTCTACAACCGCGAGCGCAGCCGTGTTGAAATGCACCTTGCCAGCCTGAAGCGGCAAAAGGTGAAAGTCGCCGGCGAGACAATCGAGTTCCGCGCTGGTGAAACCATCCACACCGAGAACAGCTACAAATACTCGGTTGAATTGCTCTCCGCGCTGGCGCGCGGCGCCGGCTGGCAGCCGGCGGCGGTGTGGACCGACCCGCGCAAATATTTTTCCATCCAGGCCTTCCGCCTCTCCGACAAGCCGCCGCCGCGCCCGGCGGAGTGACTTCCCGAACCCGTCTGCCTGCGCTAAGCCTTGCCCCGCCCGTCCGCTAACGGACGGGCGCGTGGTGACATAGCAGGGCAGGATTCATGAAAATTGTTGGATTTGAAGCGAACAAAAGATTGCGGCTGGGCCTCGTCGAAGGCGACAACGTCATCGATCTTCAAGCCGTGGACGGCATGCTGCCCAGCGACCTCGGCGAAGCGCTGCGGCGGACCAAGGGCGACCTCACCCAGATCGCCGATCTCGCGCAAATTGCCAAAGCCGATACCCGCCGGCCGCTCGCCGGGCTGAAATTCGCACTGCCGGTGGCGCGCCCCGGCAAGATCATCTGCCTCGGCCTTAATTACCTCGACCACGTCAAGGAGGGCCCGAGCCGCGACAATATCCCGAAATTTCCGTCGATTTTCTTCCGCGTGTTGACTTCGATGGTGCCGCACCTGCAGCCGATCGTGCGGCCGCGCGAATCCATCCAGCTCGATTACGAAGGTGAGCTGGTGGCGATCGTCGGCAAGCGCGCCAGGCATCTGACCATGGACAACGCATTGGATTGTATCGCCGGCTATTCCTGTGCCAACGAAGGTTCGGTGCGTGAATTCCAGCGCCACACCACGCAATGGGGCATGGGCAAGAATTTCGACCGCACTGGCGGTTTCGGGCCGTGGATGGTGACCGCCGACGAATTGCCGCGCGGGGCCAAGGGCCTCAAGATCATGAGCCGGCTCAACGGCACCACCATGCAGTCGGACAACACCGAGAACATGATGTTCCCTCTGGCCGAGACGCTGGGCTATCTGACCAAGGGCATGACGCTCGAGCCCGGCGACGTCATCCTCACCGGTACGCCGTCCGGCGTCGGCCACGCGCGCAAGCCCGATCCGGTGTGGATGAAGGCGGGCGACACCTGCGAGATCGAGATCGAAGGCGTCGGCACTTTGCGCAATCCGATCGAAGACGAACAGGCGTGATCCCGAAAAGTGGGAACCGGTTTTCGGAAAAGATCACGCGCAAGCAAGAAATGTAGGAAAATAAAATGGCCGACAAGCTCAACGTGCTGGTGATTTGCGGTTCCTTGCGCAAGGGATCGTTCAACGCGGCGGTGGCGCGGGCGCTGCCGGCGCTGGCGCCGCCGGAACTGGCGCTCACGCCGGCGGTCTCGTTCGGAAAATTTCCGATCTATAACGCCGACGATCAGACCTCGACCGGCATCTCCGCCGACGTCGCCGCCTGGTGCGCCGCCATCCGCAAGGCCGACGGCGTCATCATCGTCTCGCCGGAATATAACTGGTCGATCCCGGGCGGATTGAAGAACGCCATCGACTGGGCCTCGCGCGAGAAAGAAGTCTGCTTCGAGAATAAGCCGATCGCCTTGCAGTCGGCGTCGGGCGGCCAAGTCGGCGGCGCCCGCATGCAATATCACCTGCGCATGGCGCTGACTGCGATCGGCGCGCAGATGTTCGGCAAGCCGGAAGTGTTCGTCAATTTCGCCGCCAAGAAGATCGACGAGAAGGGCGAGTTGAACGATCAGGCGGTGAAGGACGTGATCAAGTTGCAGCTCGCGGCGTTTGCGAAGTTCATCGCAAGGGTGAAGGTGTAGGCTTTCAGCCATCCGAGTTGTCATCACCGGGCTTGTCCCGGTGATCCCGCTCAGGGACGCACAATGCGCGCCTTGTCGGGATGGCCGGGACAAGCCCGGCCATGATGGAAACTAAACGCGCACCCTTCTTACAAACTCCGCCACTGCTCCACCGATTTCGTCGGGGCTGTCTTCCTGCAGGAAATGCAGGCCCTTCACCGTGACTTCGCTCTGGTTCGGCCAGCGCCGGCAAACCTCGCGCTGGCGGCCGGTGAGGATCGAACCCGGATCGGCATTGATGAACAGCTTCGGCACGTCGCTCGTTGAGAGCCACGCCGAATATCGCTCGACGGTCTGCACGATATCCGCGGGCTCACCCTCGATCGGGATCATGCGCGGCCAGGTGAGGGTGGGGCGGCGGTCTTCGCCTGCGTTGACGAAGGGCGCGTGGTAGACCGCCATCTCCTCGTCGGTGAGCTTGCGCATAACCGAACTTGGCAGCACGCGCTCGACGAACATGTTGTTGGCGAGGATCATCTCCTCGCCTTTGTCCGAGCGGAATCCCTGGAAGGCGCGCCGCGCGTTCTCCGGCCAGTCGTCCCAGGTCAGCGGCGTAACGATCGCCTCCATGTAGACGATGCCGGCGACGCGCCGGCGATTTTGCTCCGCCCAGTCGAAGCCGAGCGCCGAGCCCCAGTCATGCAGCACCAGCACGATCTTGTCGCCGAGATCGAGTTGGTCCCACAGCGCGAACAGAAAGTCGCGTTGTTCGGCATAGCTGTAGCGCTGCGGTCCTGAGTTCTCGAGCTTATCGGAATCCCCCATGCCGATCAGATCGCAGGCGATCAGGCGCCCTAAGCCAGCGCAATGCGGCATGACATTGCGCCAGAGAAAAGACGAGGTCGGATTGCCGTGCTGGAAAACGATCGCGTTGCCGCTGCCGGATTCGACGTAGGCCATGCGTTTGCCGTTAACGATGGCGAATTTCTTCGGGCCGAAAGGCGCGGCGGATAGGGGCACTGGTCTATCTCACTATAAAGTGCCGCAAGACATTTCGAACCGTCATCACCGGGCTTGGCACTTAATATGCGGAAGTCGGGCAGGCCCGACTTCCGATGTGATCCCGCTTGGGAGGGTACGGAGCCTCCCTAAGCGAGATGCCGGGACAAGCCCGGCCATGACAACTTATCTTCAGCTCGCCGCCGCTTGCGCCCGTCTCGGGAAGAGTTGCGGCCGCAGTTTGGGATGGCAGGCCATGGTCTTGGGTGCGTAGGGCGCTTCGGCGCCGAGCTCCTCGGCCGCATGCCAGGCCCAGCGCGGATCCCACATGGCGGCGCGGCCGATGCAGATCAGGTCGGCTTTGCCGGACGTGAGGATGTCTTCCGCCTGCTGATAGCCGGCGATCAGTCCGACAGTCATGGTGGTGATGCCGCTCTCCTTCTTCACCTTCTCGGCGAAGGGCACCTGATAGCCGGGCGACAGCGGAATCTTCTGTTTCGGCGACAATCCGCCGGAGGTCACATCCATGTAGTCCATGCCGCGCTTTTTCAATTCCTTCGCCAGCACGACGGTTTCTTCCGGCGTCCAGCCGCCGTCCACCCAGTCGGTGGCGGAGACGCGCATGCCGAGCGGCTTGCTCTCCGGCCATACCGCGCGCACCGCCTCGTACATCTCGATGGCAAAGCGCATGCGATTTTCCAAAGAGCCGCCATATTCGTCGGTGCGCTGGTTGGAGAGCGGCGAGAGGAATTGGTGCGCCAGATAGCCGTGTGCGGCATGCAGCTCGACGACGTCGTAGCCGATGCGGTCGACGCGCTTGGCGGCGGCGGCGAATTCGCCGATGCAGCGCTTGATGTCGTCCTTGGTCATGGCGTGCGGCACCGGCCAGCCGGTGTCGTAGGGAATGGCGGAGGGCGCTTCCGGCGTCCAGGCGTCCGGCCCCTCCAGGATCGGCTTGCCGCCGGCGGCCGGCGGCGTGGTGGGACCTTTGCGGCCGGCATGCGCGAGCTGCACGCCGAGCTTGGCGACGCCGTACTGCCGGCAGAAATCGTGCACGCGCTTAAGCGCTGCTTCGTTGTCGTCCGACCACATGCCGGCGCATTTCGGCGAGATGCGGCCTTGCGGATTGACGTCGGTCATCTCGCACATCACCAGGCCCGCGGCGCCGAGCGAGAATGAGCCGAGATGCATCAGGTGCCAATCATTGGCCGAGCCGTTGTTGGAATTGTATTGGCACATCGGCGACACCACCACGCGGTCGGGCAGCGTGAGGCCACGCATGGTGAGCGGAGAAAACAGAACGCTAGCCATTTTTTGGATTTCCTTGTTCGTGCTAATTTTTAGATTAGTGCCAGGCGTGCATGGCGACCACCAGACAGCAAATCGCCCAGAACACGCAATATTCGACACCGCCGATGACCCAGATCCAGCTCTTGGTCACCTTGTAGGTGGCGGCAGCGGCGACCAAGAGGTGAATGAACGCGATCAATGCGACATATTGGGTGTAGATGTCGAAGATCAAGCCGATGGTCAGCACGGTCTCGATCGCGCCGGCGATGGTCATCCAGGTCTTCGGCGGCTTGAAGCCGGCCTTGACGAAGAATTCAAGCGTCGCCGGTACCGTGATCTTGCCGACGATATGCGGGATGAAAAAGGCGCCGCAGATGATGCGCAGGATGTTGAATTCATTCAGCAGGTTGAACTTGTCGGCCAGCGACATCGTGGCTTCCCCCAGATTTTTCTTGGCCCGGAAAATCGCACTTATTGCGGGGCACGCCAAGCCCTACAACTTCTTTCCCTTCAGCCACGCATCGCCCTTGGCGTAGAGCGCGTCGAGCGAGGGGCCATCGAGGCCGGGCAGGTCGAGCTTGATCGGGTAGCCGATCTTGCTCTGCAGGTAGGCGAGGTGCTTGTAGCCCTCGGGGAATTTCGCCAGGTGCGCCTTGTCGAGGACCAGCTTTGCCGCCGGATCGACCGGGTCGATGCGGTCTTTTTCGTAGGCGAGGCGGCGCAGCACGATGCCCCATTTGCCTTTGCGCTTTTCCAGGAAATCGTAGAAGCGCCCCGTGCACACCACGTCGCAGATCACGCCTTCGACGGGCGCGCGCTGCGAAATGGTCATCTTGGTCTGCGCAATGGCGCGCTTGCCCTTGATGTCGATGCTCATGCCGCCGAGCATGTGCATGATGCGCACGCCGCGATCGTAGCCGTCCTGGCTGACCTTGATGAATTCCTCGTAAGAGCCCTGGAACCAGGTCGCCCACATCTGGCCGTCCTTGTGCCAGACGGTGCGGAAGCGGTCCCAAAGCCGCGCATCGCGCCACAGCGCCCAGTTCTCAATCAGTGCCCGGATCTCAAGCCGGTCGGCGGTGTCGCGCGGCATTCTTCATCCTCCCCTGTCATGGCCGGCCTTGTGCCGGCCATCCGCTTCGGTAGGCACATGCTCGACTATGCGAGATCGCCGGGTCAAGCCCGGCGATGACGGATGAAGGATGTGCCGATGCCCAGGCTGGCAGGAAAAACCGCAATCGTCACCGGCGGCGCCAAGGGCATCGGCCGGCATTATTCGCAGGCGCTTGCTGCCGAGGGCGCGCGCGTGATGATCGCCGACATCGAGGACGGCAAGCCGCTCGCCGAAGACATCGCCAGCCGCCACGGCGCCAATTCGGTGGCGAGCATCGCCGTCGATGTCAGCGACGAGGCGGCGGTGAAGAACCTGGTGGCGCAGACCATCGAACGCTTCGGCCAGATCGACGTGCTGGTCAACAACGCCGCGCTTTATTCCAAGCTCAAGCCGCGCAACGTCGTCGAATGGGACACCGAGACCTGGGATCGCGTGATGGCGGTGAACACGCGCGGGCCGTTTTTGATGGTCAAGCATGTGGCGCCACACATGATGGAGCGGCGCACCGGCAAGATCATCAACATCGCCTCGGGCGCCGCCTATAAGGGCGTGCCGCGCATGCTGCCATATGTGACGAGCAAGGGCGCCATGCTCGCCTTCACCCGCGCGCTGTCGCGCGAGCTCGGCGAATATGGCATCGCGGTCAATTCATTGTCGCCGGGCTATATCCTGAGCGACACAGGGCTGGAGAACGCCACGCACGTCGAAGAGGAACGCGTGCCGGTGCGCAATTCCCGTGCCTTCAAGCGCGACGCCTATCCGGAGGACCTGCTCGGCGCGCTGGTGTTCCTCGCCTCAAGCGACAGCGACTTCGTCACCGGCCAGTCGCTGGTGGTGGACGGCGGCTCGGTGAATAACTAGGGAATATTGTTCCGCCGCAATCGATCTGGCATATTGGCCGAAACGTGCAAAACGGGCGCTCGGGAGGGCAAAATGACCTACAGCCTTGAGCAGTACGTGCAAGACCTGCGGGCGATCACCGCAGAAGAAACCGACCCTGTCAGGATCACGGAGCGCGTTTCGCCGCTCGCCAAGAAGTTTGCGCAAGCCCCGGGGTGGCTGCGTCCCGAGCACCGCGAATGTGACGAGGAGCAGGGCTTCGGCGTGCACATGCTGCACGAAGAGCCCAATCACGATCTGGCGGTTTTCCTGATCTCGTGGCTGCCCAATCGCGGCACCACGCCGCACAACCATAAGACCTGGGCGGTGGTGGTCGGTATGGAAGGCCAGGAGCAGGAGGTCAGTTATGACCGGCTCGATGACGGCAGCAGACGCGGCTTTGCCGATTTGAAGCGTGGCGGCGCCCAGGTGATGACCGCCGGCGATGTTGCGCATTGTTATCCCGAGCACATTCACAGTGTCTGGAATGTCGGCAAGGATATTTCGATGTCGCTGCACACCTATGGCCGGCACATCAACTATACCGGCCGTTCCGAGTTCGATGCCGAGCGCAAGCTCGAGAAGCCCTACCTCGTCAAAGTGGCGGATACTGAAACCGCGCAGGCGTAGGGTGCGTCCATGGACATCGTTCCGCTGGGACCGGGCTTTGCGGCGGAGTTGCGCGGCGTTTCGCTGAGCGACGTCGCGGCTGATGACGCCGCTTATGCCGCCGTGCGCGCCGCGCTCGAAGAGCATTCGGTCCTGGTGTTTCGCGACCAAGAGGTGACCGACGACATCCAGATGGCCTTCTCGCGCCGCTTCGGGCCGCTCGAGGTGACCAAGGTCGGCTCGCAAGGCACCGGCACCCATCTGGTGATCCTCACCACCATCGACGAAAACGGCAAAGTCGTGCCGCCCAATTCACGCCTGGCGCTGCGCAACAAGGCCAACCAGCTCTGGCACACCGACTCGACGTTCAAGCGCGTGCCGGCGCTCGCCTCGGTCTTGTCGGCGCGCATCATCCCGGCGCGCGGCGGCGAGACCGAATATGTCTCGACACGGCTTGCCTTCGAGCGTCTCGATGCGGCCTTGCGCGAGCGGCTCACAAATTTCTTCGCCTGGCACGACTACGCCCATTCGCGCGGCCAGATCGCGCCCGGACTTGCCTCGCCCGAGGAGCGCGCAGCGCTGCCGCCGCAATGCTGGCGCATGGTGTGGAAGAACCCGGTCAACGGCCGCGGCGCGCTTTACCTTGCCTCGCATGCTTACGCGATCGAAGGCATGGAGCCCGTAGCGGCGCAAAAGCTGCTCGCCGAACTGATGGACAACGCTACCGCGCCGGGATCTAGCTACGTGCACCAATGGCGCAAAGGCGATGTGGTGATGTGGGACAACCGCGCCACCATGCATCGCGGCCGGCCCTGGCCGGCGCACGAGGCGCGGCTGATGGTGCGCACCACCATTTCCGCCAGCGCGGCGGACGGCCTCGACAGCGTGCGCCGCCCTCGCAGCAGGCGGCGGAATAGGGCTTCCGGCCGGCATTTCCGCCCGCCTTGTAAATCGGCTATACTGGTTACAAATCCAACTATCCGTCTACGGAGGAATACCCAATGTCGGTCGCTGCAACTGAAACGGCGGGCAACAAGCACAATATCCAAGGCGCCCGGCAGGCCTATTACGACAAGGCCGCCAAGTATCACATGGCGCCGTTGTGGGAGGTGCTGAAAGGCCTGGTCACGCCGGAGCCGAAGACGCAATGCCAGCCGGCGCTGTGGAAATTCTCCGACGTGAAAAAATTGATGTTGGAGGCGGGCGAGGTGATCACCGCCGAGGAAGCCGAGCGCCGCGTGCTGGTGCTGGAAAATCCCGGCGAGACCGGCAAGTCGCGCATCACCAATTCGCTGTTCGCCGGCATCCAGCTCATCCTGCCCGGCGAGATCGCCGACGTGCACCGCCACTCGGCTTCCGCCATCCGCTTCGTGCTGGAAGGCGAGGGCGCCTATACCGCGGTCGAAGGCGAGAAGACCATGATGAAGCACGGCGACTTCATCATCACCGCCAACTGGGCGCCGCACGACCACGGCAATCCCGGCAAGCAGCCGGTGATGTGGCTCGACGTGCTCGACCTGCCGACGATCATTCATTTCGAGACGTCGTTTGCCGAGCACTTCGACGAGAAGATGCAGAAGACCAATCACGAGGACGGCGACTCGTTCGAGCGCTACGCCACCGGCGTATTGCCTGACGGCCTGCCGGCGACGACCAACCGCTCGCCGGTGATCAATTATCCTTACGCCAAGATGAAGCCGATCCTTGAACGGCTGAAGAAGACCGGCGACGTCGATGCGCGCCACGGCGCGCGCGTGCGTTACGCCAACCCGATCAACGGCGGGCCGGTACTGCCGACCATGGGCGCCTATCTCGCGCTGCTGCCGAAAGGCTTCATGGGCGAACCCTACCGCTCGACCGACGGTACCGTGTTCGCGGTCGCCGAGGGGCAGGGCACGACGATCATCGACGGCAAGCCGTTTAACTGGGGCGTCAACGATGTGTTCGTGGTGCCGCCGTGGAAGCAGTACCACCACGAAGTCAAAGCTGACGACGCAGTACTGTTCTCGATCTCCGACAGGCCAGCGCAGGAAGCGCTCGGCATCTGGCGGGAAGGGAATTGACGCGGCACTGCTGCCAATAATTCAGCGTCATGCTCGGTATCTCTGGCACCGCCAATTATGCAAAATCGCGCCAAATACGGAGCAGGGTTGTTTGCCAACTTACGATGACGCCTGAATGAGGCCAATGCAGCCGAATTTCAGCGCAGCCGATTACGTTAGGAGTTGGCTGCAAAAAAGCGTAAAGATAGGCCAACACTCGCCACTGCTACTGGGCGCGGGTGTTTAGGAGACACTGCCGTGCTCTTGCCCCTTTGTGGGAAGAGCCATGACCGACGCCTCCACCGTTCGAAATCCCAACATGCTGCTCGCCGCGCTGTCGGCGCCGGATTTGGCGCGGATGCAACCGTATCTGACACCCGTGAAGTTAGCGCTGCTGCAAAAACTAGAGGTACCCAATAAACCGATCGAGGACGTCTACTTCATGCACGACGGCATCGCGTCTGTCGTCGCTATTCAGTCCGACGACCAGCGCGTTGAGATCGGGTTGATCGGCCGCGAGGGCATGACCGGCTCATCGGTCCTGCTCGGTAGCGCTACCTCACCGCACGCCACTTACATCCAGGCTGTCGGTTCCGGCGAGCGGATCGCGGTCGTCGAACTTCGCAAGGCGGCGCAACAGAGCGAAACGCTGCACCGCATGTTGCTCAAATACGTACAGACCTTCATGGTGCAGACCGCGCATACGGCTATCGCCAACGCGCGCGCGAATTTGCCCGTACGCCTGGCGCGCTGGATTCTCATGGCGCAAGACCGCGTCGGCGGCGACGATCTGTCGCTCACGCATGAGTTCCTTGCCTTGATGCTCGGCGTCCGACGCCCCGGTGTCACCGAAACGCTGCAGACCCTGAGCCGGAAGCGTCTCATCAAGACAGGCCGCGGCCGTATTTTAGTTCTCGATCGCAAAGGGCTCGAGCGAAACGCCGGCGGCTATTACGGCCTGCCCGAGCGAGAGTACCGGCGGCTGATTGGTTAAATTCAGTACGGTTTCGGACCGAATTTTTGCTTGAGCGGACGCAAATCGCTTTTAAATATTGCAGCTGCCGCTGCATTCACGAATCGGTATCGTCATGAGCGAACAATCGGATTTTACGCCCACGCGGATTTTAGATCCGGAGCAGGCGCGCGCCATGGGGCAGGCCTTTGAACTTGCCCTCGGTCAGATCAAGGGACCGGAGTTGGATGGCTCGGACAACGACCTGAAGCGCGAGTTGATCGCGCATTGCATCATGGAACTGGCTGATCGCGGCGAGACCGATCCAAAAATAATGGCCGACCGCGTGTCTTCGCTGCTCAAGCTTTGAAGCGGCGCGCCGGCTTAAGTTAAATTACGGCCTCACCACTTGCGGCGCCGCGGTCTGCCTGCCGGCGCGGCTCTGCATGAAATTGGCCGCGAGCGCCAGCACCGAGCAGCCGAGCCCGAACCAGTCGAGCACGTCGGCGCCAGGGAAAGCGTGCGGCGGAATAAGGATCGCCAGCGCAGCGGCGCCAAAGGCGATCCGCATCGGCAGCCCGAGCGGGGCAAAGGCAAAGCCGACGATGGCCGATGTGCCGACGAAAATACCGAGAATATTGCGGGCGAATTGCCAGGCGATCATCCCGGCCGACCCTTGCATCAATAGGCTCGGCTCCAGCACGAACAGAAACGGGATGAAGAACGTGCTCCACCCCACGACCACCGCGTTCCAGCCCGTGGTCCAGCCCGATACCCGCGCGATATTGGCGGCGGCATAGGCCGCAATCGCCACCGGCGGCGTGATCATGCTCAGCATGCCGAAATACATCACGTACATATGCGCCGCCATCGGCACCACGCCGAGCTTGACCAGCGACGGCGCCAAGAGCGTCGCGGTCAGCACATAGACGCTGACCGTCGGCATGCCCATGCCGAGGATGATGCTGATGATTGCGGTCAGCAGCAGCAGGATGAACAGGCTGCCGCCGCTGAGCGCGATCAGCTGCAGCGTCAGGCCGAAGGAAATGCCCGATACGCTCAAAGTGCCGACCACCATGCCGGCGGCGGCGCCGATCAAGACGATATCGAGCGCGGCGCGGCCGGTGTCGAGAATGGCGCGCAGCATCTGGCGCGCGCCAACGCGCTGTCCGCGGTAGCCGAAAGTCATGCTCAAGACGATCAGAATGGCGGTGGCATAGACGGCGGCACGCTCGATCGGGATTTGAAAGATTTCGGGATAGGCGATGGTCACGACCAGGAAGATGAGCGGGATAGGAAAGTGCCAGCCGGACTTGAGAACTTCGGAGAATTTCGGCGGGTCCTCGACCTGGGCGGCGCCGATGCGCTGCTTGGCGGCTTCCAGATCGACGTGCATGAACAGCGCGGCATAGTAGAGCACCGATGGGATAATGGCGGCGATGACGACGGCGCCGTAGGGCACCTGCAGGAATTCGGCCATGATGAAAGCGGCGGCCCCCATAACCGGCGGCATCAACTGCCCGCCGGTGGAGCCGACCGCTTCGATGGCCGCGGCGCGCGTGCGCGAAAAGCCCGAGCGCGACATCAAGGGGATGGTGACGATACCGACCGCGACCACATTGCTCACCGCGGCGCCGGAGATCATGCCGAACAACGCCGAGCCGAACACCGCGATCTTGGCGGCGCCGCCACGGAAGCGTCCCATCGCCGACATGGCGAGATCGGCAAAGTAATTGGCGCCGCCGGTGCGGCCGAGCACCTGGCCCATCAGCGTGAACGGAACGACGATGAGCACCGCCACCGATAAAATGATGCCGATCATGCCGGTGGTGTCGAGACCGAGATAGGCCACCAGCCGCGCGGGCGATACCGGCCGGGTGGCGAAATCGCCCGGCAAATGCGGGCCGATGAAGACGTAGAGCGACAGAATCAAAATAATGGCGACCAGCACGCCGCCGGATGTGCGCCGTGTCGCTTCCAGCGCCAGCAGCAGCAGCAGCGCGCTGCCGGCGACCCCGTCGGTCGGCAGCATGGCGATTTCAGTCGTCAACGCCTCGTAGCGCCAGGCGATATAGCCGCAGAGTACGAGCGCGGCGACGGCGCCGATCCAGTCGAACCAGCGCATGGCCCAGGCCCGGCTGCCGATCGCGGCCCAAACCAAAGCCAGTGCCAGACTTGCGATCACCAGCCAGGAAACGTCGGTGAGCGATTGATATTGCCAGAATAGATAAGCGACGATGATGACCGACGTCATCACGCCGCTCCAATCGATCGGCGCCGGCCGCCGCGGCTTGCCGGCGATGAAGGTCAGCGCCAGCCCCAGGCCGAGGCACACCGCCAGCAGCTGTTCGGTGTAAAAGGCAATGCCGAAGAAGCGCCGCGGCAGGTCGAGCACCCAGCCGACGACGCAAAAAATCAGTAGGCCCTGCAGAACGTCCGTCGCGAGCGCAACCACCCGTGACGCGGCGGGGATTTGGTCCGCCGCCGCGTCCGGCTGTAGCGCCTGTTCGCTCACTTCAGGTCCGCAGGCTGGATGTTATGCTCTTTGAAATACTTCAAAGCGCCGGGGTGATAGGGCACTTCGTATTGCTTGTAGGCGAAGGCCGGTGAGAATTCGCGCAGCACCGGCTGCAGCGACACCAAGTCGGCCTTGTTCTTGACCAGCGTGTCGAGCACTTTGTAGACGAAGTCGTCGCTGGCCTTGGCGCTGGTGAACAGCAGGTTGTCGAACGAGTACACCATCTGCGGCGCCGTGACGCCGACAAAGGCCGGGTTCGGCTTGACCGTGGTCAAATAACCCCACTTCTCGATCTTGCGGGCGGCCGACATTCCCTTCGGGTCGATGGGGATCATGTGGATGCCGCCGGCGGTGGCGTCGGCTTCACGCACCTTCGGCGCACCGAAAGCGAAATAGAAGCAATCCGCAGCGCCGGAAAGGAAGTCGTCGGCGCTGCGGACCACGTTGGGCACCAGCACCGGCTTAATATCCTTCTCGGTCAAACCCGCGGTCGCCAGGATCGCGCGCACGGTAGGCTCGAGCGCGCGCATGGCGGAAAAGCCGGTCGGCACGCGTTTGCCCTTGAGGTCGGCGATGGTCTTTATGGCACTGTCGTTGCGCACGAAGAAGCCGACGCGCAGCGCATGGGCGGCGCCGATAATGCGAAGGTCTTTCATGCCCTTCGCCACGGCGTCATGCACTTCCATGGCGTTGCTGATGCCGATGTCAGCTTCACCGCGGCTGACCATCGGAATTATGACCTGGTCGCCGGCGGAGGGCTGCACCAGCATGTTCATGCCGCCCTTTTCCTTCAGCACCTTGGCGATGGCCGCCGCGGTGCGGTAGTTGAGCGTGCCGGCGGGCAAAGTGGCGAAGCCGTAAGGCTTCTGCGCGCTGGCTACGCCACTCGACAGCACGAGCGCCGCAGCGCCGGCCGCCAAGGCCAAAGCCGGCCGCAAAAGGCGCGCGCGGATCATTATGGACATGACAGATACCTCCCTGTTTGTTCTACTTCACCGGGCACGATCGATCCGCGCGCGTTCGGCGCGTGAAAATGCCGGCGAAACCAATTGGGCTACCGCCGTTTCCGGTGACGATGTTCCCCGGGGCGCAATCCTTGCACAGGTTGAAAAACAAGGCGAGGCTCGAGTTATCTCCAGCGGCCCGCGCGTGGGCAATGACCCAACCACGGTCGCGTTCCGGAACGCCGCCATCCTGACGGCGTTGTAATGCGACCTTGGAGGACAACGCATGCAATTTGAACAACTGAGCGCAGGCCACGGCGCGCTCACGGCGGTGCGTGTGGGCAAGGGCCGGGACATGGTTATCCTGCATTCGCTGCTCGCCGATCGTCATGCCTTCGATTCTGTTCTGCCGGCTCTCACGGCCCAATATCGAGTCACGTTGATCAACCTGCCGGGCTTCCATGGCTCGGAACCGACGCTGCTGGCGCTGATGGATGCCTACGTCGCGGTCATCGAGGATGGTTTTCAGGAATTCGCCATCGCTAGCGACGCCGTCCTCATCGGCAACGGGTTTGGCGGTACGGTTGCGCTCGCCTTCGCCATCGCGCATCCGCAGCGGGTGGGAAAGCTCGTGCTCAGCGATGCCGCCGCCTGTTTTCCGCCCGAGGGGCGCAAGGCCTTCGCGACGATGGCGGCAAAAGTCGCCGAAGGCGGGCTTGGCGCCATCGCCGAGATCGCCGCCAGGCGCGTGTTCTCGCCCGACTATCTCGCGGCGCATCCGGAAAAAATCGAGGAGCGCAAACGGGTGCTGCTGGCGATCGAACCGGCAGCTTTCCAAGCGGCCTGCAAGATTTTGCAGGAAACCGACCTCATGCCGCTGCTGCATCATCTGCGCGTGCCGACGCTTGTGGTGTGCGGCGAATTCGACCAGGCGACGCCGGTCGCGCTCAATAAGGCGATTGCGCAAAAGGTGGCCGGCGCGCGCTATGTCGAATTGCCGGGCTGCGGTCACTGCCCGCCGCTCGAGCAGCCGGAGGCGTTCCTGGCCGCGATCAAGGACTTCGTCGGGCTTTAGGTTTCGGTTTTTCATTGTGCCGGGCCGCGTATTCAAGATCGAAAGTCTGGATATTCGAGTAGAGCCGGATCAGCATTTTTTTGAGGCGTCGGATATCGGTGTCGTCAAGGCCGTGGGTCGCAATCTCTTCGTAGTGGGCGGCGATGGGAATAATTCTTTCGGTCATCGCACGGCCGCGTTCGGTGAGGCTGACGCTGAGCGCGCGGCCGTCCAGCCCTGAACGCCGGCGGACGACGAATTGTTTGCGCTGCAGATTGACCAAGAGACGCGACAACGTGGACACGTCGATGCTGGTGCGGTCGGCGAGCTCGCCCAGGCGCTGATCGCCATTTTCCCAAAGCGCGGCCATCACGCGCCACATTGGCAGCGTGACGTTCATCGGTTCGATGTCGCGCGAAAACGATAGGCCGATTTTCACGCCGGCGCGGTTGAGCAGATAGGGCAGGAATTCCGCGAGCGCGAAGGATTTCGACATAGGCGTCGGAGTGGTCGCCGGCGAGATATTTGCAAATTCAAATATATAGCGAGTTCGGCCGGCCGTCTACATGCGTAAATGCTGCAGTGCAACGATTTCAAGCACTGAGAGGACTTTATTACTTGCATATGCAATTGATTGTTGCCTTTGCTTCTTCGCCATGGCTCAATGGCGGCGCGACAGGATCGGGAGGCACAACGATTGAGCATCATGGCCGCTGAAACGCGTAGCAAAGCTGGCGTGCCGAAACCGAGCGCGGCCGAGTTGGTCAGCCGTGCCGAAAAGATCGCGGTGCTGGCGCGCGAGCACGCCCTCGAAACCGAGCGCAACCGCACGGTATCGCCTGAACTGATCGCGACGATGCGCGAGGCGGGGCTGTTTCGCATCATGCAGCCGGAAGCCTTCGACGGCTTCGAATACGGTTACGATGTTTTCGTCGACTGCGTCGCCGCCATCAGCGCCGGTGACGGCTCCACCGGCTGGGTCTATTCGCTGGGCGCGGTGCATCCGTGGATGTTTGCCGGGCTGCCGCTCGAAACTCAGCATGAGATCTGGGACGACAACCGCGACGCCATTGCGGCGGTGTCTTACGCGCCGACCGGCAAAGCCGAAGCGGTCGATGGCGGCTACCGCGTCACCGGCCGTTGGAGTTTCGCCTCAGGCTGCGACAACGCCGACTGGGCTATCGTCTCGGCGCCGATGCCGCGCGCCGACGGCGGCAAGGTGCCGGGTTTCTTCTTTCTGCCTAAACGCGACGTCGCCATCCACGACGACTGGTTCACCATGGGGCTCGCCGGTACCGGCAGTAAAAGTTTCGTCATCGATAATGCCTTCGTGCCGCATCACCGCACGGAGGTCATCCCCGACCTGCTGGTCGGCAATCCGCGCGGCGCCGCCTCCAATCGCAATCCGCTCTATCGCCAGCCGTTCCTGTCGGTGGTGCCGACCTGCCTGGTGGCGCCGCAGATCGGCATGGCGCGCGGCGCGCTCGATGTGTTCGTCGAGCAGGTTAAGAGCCGCCGGACGCGCGGCGCGGTGGCGGGTGGTGGCAACAGCATGGCCGATTTCACCGCTGTGCAGATGCGGGTCGCGGAAGCGGCAAGCTGCATCGACGCAGCGACGCTGCTGCTGCATCGCGATCTGCAAGAGACCGCGGAACTTGCGGCAAGCGGCGGCGACACCATGGACCTGCGGCTGCGCAACCGGCGCAATCATTCGTTTGCGTCGAAGCTATCGGTGCAAGCGGTCGACGCATTATTTGCCGCGGCCGGCGGTTCGGGCCTCGGTCTCAATCATCCGCTGCAGCGCTTCTGGCGCGACATTCACGCCGCTGGGGCGCATATCAGCGTCAATTGGGATGTGGTCGGTGCGATGTACGGCCAGCACGTCTTCGGACTAAAGCCGCAGGGTCAGTACTAGACGGGTTCTATTGCTTGCGGTCGAAGCGCCGGATTTCGACCGTGCCCCATACTGCGCGCAATGGATCGGCGCGGTTGAATTTTTCCACGTTCGCGCGATCTACCGCTTCCAGCACCATCAGACTGCCGATCGAATGGGTGCCGTCGTCGGCGACAAGCGGCCCGCCGCTGAGGATGGCCACGCCATAATCGCCCGCCGTCTTCAGATGTGCGACGTGATCGGGGTGTACGGCTTTGCGCGTCTCGCCGCTGCCGGGTTTGTCGAGCGCGAACATTGAAAACAGCATCTTCGTCCTCTCCTTACCCGTCGAGCGCCTTGAGCACCGCACCCGCAATCGTGGCCGTGCCGTCTCTGCCGCCAAATTCCATCGGCTTGATGCCTCCGGCAAAGGCTTTGTCGACCGCGCGCTCAATGCGCTGGGCTGCTTCCGCCGCCGGCGGATGATCGTGCTTGTCGGCCAGCCAGTCGAGCATCATCGCTGCCGACAAAATCATCGCGGTCGGATTGGCCTTGCCCTGCCCCATGATGTCGGGCGCTGTGCCGTGACAGGGCTGAAACACCGCGTGCTTGTCGCCGATGTCGGCCGAGGGCGCCACGCCTAAGCCGCCGATCAGGCCGGCGGCGAGATCGGAGAGAATGTCGCCGAACATATTCTCCATCACCATCACGTCGAAGTCCCAGGGCTTCTTTACCATCATGGCAGCGCAGGCATCGACGTAAAGTAGGTCGGTCTTGACCTCGGGGAATTTCGCTTTGCGCTCGGTGAAGATATCGCGCTGCCAGTTGAAGGCTTTGAACACATTGGCCTTGTCAACCAGCGTGAGTCTGCCGGGCTTGCCGCGTGTCTTGCGCCGTTGCGCCAGACGCAGCGAAAAATCGAACAGCCGCTCGGTGGTCTTGCGCGTCACGACCAGCGTTTCGCGTGCATCGTTATCGGTGACAACGCCCTTGCCCATGGAGGCGAACAGGCCTTCGGTCGACTCGCGGATGAGCACAAAATCGATGCCGTGCTCAGCGGCGCCGACGATCGGGCTCGGCACGCCGGGAACGAGCCGCGCTGGCCGCACGCCGGCATAGAGGTCGAAGATGAAGCGTAACTCCACCTGCGGCATGATCTCGGTATTGTCGGGGTAACGCACGCTCGGCAGGCCGCAGGCGCCGAGCAGGATGGCGTCGGCTTCTTCGCACAGCTTGATGGTGCTGTCCGGCATCGACTTGCCGGTCTCTTTGTAGTGGTTGGCACCGGCCGCGGCCTCGCTGAAGCGGAACTTAAGGCTCGGGGTGGTGGCCTCGATCCTGCGCAGAATATCGAGCGTTGGCGCCATCACCTCCGGCCCGATGCCGTCGCCGCCGAGCACGGCGATATGAAAAGCGGTGTTGGCGGACATGGATTGTTTCCCGGGGCTGGCGTCGGCGCGATCCGGTGGCTAATGAATACGTCGCCGCGCTGACGCGCAAGGGAGTGCGTGATGCCTCGCTTTTCGGTCCATCTGGACTATCTCTTCAAAGACCGTCCTCTATTGCAGCGCATCGACGCCGTGGCCGCTGCCGGGTTCAAGGCGGTCGAGTGCCGGTTTCCGCATGATACGCCGGCAGCCGACTTCAAGCGCGCGGTCGAACGCAACAACCTCAGCGTTCTCGGGATCAACACGCCGCACGGCGGCAACGGCGACTTCGGCTTTGCCGCGATGCCGGGCCGACGGCAAGAGTGGGACGCTTCGTTTGCGCAAGCGCTCGATTACGCGACCGCCGTTGGCGGCAGCGCGATCCATTGCCTCGCCGGCAAGGTCAGCGCCGAGCAAAGGCCGCAGGCGGAGGCGGTCTTCGTCGAGAATTTGCAACGCGCCGCCGATCTCGCCGCCGCGAAAGACATCAAGCTCTATATCGAGCCGATCAACCCACGCGATATGCCGGACTATTTTCTTTACCGGGTCGAGGATGCCGCCGCCATCATCGCCGCGGTCGGCCGGCCGAACGTCTTCATGCAATATGATTTCTATCACGTGCAGATTGTCGGCGGCGACCTGATCCGCCGCCTGGAGAAACACTTCGCCATCATCGGCCATATCCAGGTCTCGCAAGTGCCGGTTCGATGCGAGCCCGACGCTGGCGGCGAGATCAACTATCCCTTTGTATTCGCCGAGGTCGACCGGCTCGGCTACCAGGGTTGGATCGGCTGCGAATACAACCCGCGCGGCCGCACCGAGGACGGTCTGGGCTGGGCCAAGCCCTATGGCGTGGTTTCTTTGCGTTAACCATCAAGGCCGTTGAAAGCCAACGTCTTTTCCCTTCCCGCCAAGCTGCGCCGCTGATAAATCTAACTGATGTGGCGACTTGGCAAGAAAGCCGACACGGCAAAACCTGAGCCGGCGACAGGCGCGCTTACCGACGCCATGCGCGACGCGCGCATTGAGGCGGCCGAGCGTTCGGCGGTCGTGGTCGATCTGCGCGATGCCGCGATGGCGCGGCTCGAACTGCTCAACGAAGCGCTCGACCCGGTGTTCAAGGACGTCCCGAACGGCGTCGATCTGTTCGATCGCGGCATCAGCCAGGGTGACGTGCCGCGGCTGTGGGTCGACGTCATCGCGCACATCGAGATGGGCCGCGACAAGCGGCAATACCGTTTCGTGCAGGACACCCGCTATGGCCGCGCGGTGCTGGCGGAATCCTACGAAGCTCCCGAGATCATGCAGGCGGTGACGCATTATGTCGCGCGCCGGTTGGTGGAACGCGAACGCGCCTTGGCCGACGACGCGATGATGGGTTACGGGTCCATCTATAAGCTCATGCAGCAGGAGCGCCGGCGCGGACTTTGGCGCGTGCTCGGCGCATTTGCTGTCGGCTTAGTGGTCGGCATCGCGGCGCTGTTTGTGGCGGCGCTGTTCACCGTGCCACACTCTTAACTCAACCGGCCAACGTTGTTCTGCTTTGCTCGGACACGCCGCCGGTCGCGGTGACGCCGCGTGTGACCATGGCGCAGCGCCAGGCCCCCGGTGCGCCATCGATCGCATAAAAATTATAGGCGGCGGCGTTCTTGGCGGTGCCGGGCGCGGCCGATGCCGCCGGCACGCCGATCGCCGGCACGCGGGCGCCGTCCGGCCCGTCGAGCCAATTGAGCATATGCAGATGATCGTGACCGTGCAGGAGCAGCTCGGCGCCTTGCGCGGCGATCACGCGCTTGAGTGCTTCGGCATCCACCAGCCGTTTGTGCCGTTTTGCCGCGCTCACCGGCGGGTGGTGAATGAGGATCACACGGAACAGACCGTCCCGCTTGAGATTGTCGAGCAAGGCCGACAGCGCCTCAAGTTGCGCACTGCCGAGACGGCCGGTCGCCATGCCTAATGCGGTCGGCACCGCGGTGGACAGACCGATCAGCGCCAACGGGGCGCGCCGCCGCAGATAGGGAAAGCCCGCGCCGCCGTCGTCTCTGCGCATGAACGGTCCCCAGGCCTGTTCGGTAAATTTGAGCCCCTCGCGCACATAGGCGTCGTGATTGCCCGGCACGAAGCTCACATTTTGCGGGCTTCCGAGACTGTCGAGCCAAGCGCGGCCGGACCGGTATTCCTCAGACAGCGCGATATTGGCGATGTCACCGGTGACCGCGATGTGATCGGGGCCTTGCGCTTTGAGGTCGGCGGTGAGCCGGTCGAGCACGGCGCGCTGATGGATGAAGCGCCGGCGCCGCTGCCAGTTGATGTAACCGGTCACGCGCTTGCCGATGAGCTCGCTCCACCGCGGTTCCGGCAGCGGTGCCAGATGTGGATCGGAGAGATGGGCGAGGGTGAAAGGCATAGGCATCGTAAAGCATGTCATTGCCAGGCTTGTCCCGGCAATCTCGCTTAGGTGAGCACAGTGCCAACCTAAGCGGGGTCACCGGGACAAGCCCGGCGACGACAAAAAATCACGAACTGCCGATCAATATCCCGGCCAGGAACACCAGCACGCCGCCGACCACGATCTGGAACGCGGCCTGCAGAAACGGCGTATCCATGAAACGCGTGCGAATCCAGGAAATCAGCCCCAGTTCCACGGCGACCACGGCGATCGACACGGCGGTTGCTGTATGGAAATGCGGAATGAGGTAAGGCAGCGTATGGCCGAGCCCGCCGAGCGCGGTCATGCCGCCGGTGACGAACCCGCGAATGAGCGGCGAACCGCGGCCGGTGAGTGAGCCGTCGTCAGACAGCGCCTCGGCAAAACCCATGGAAATGCCGGCGCCGACCGACGCGGCAAGACCGACCAAAAACGTCGCCCAGGTATTGTGCGTGGCGAAGGCGGCGGCGAACAGCGGCGCCAGCGTCGATACCGAACCGTCCATCAGTCCGACCAGGCCCGGCTGCACATATTGCAGCAGGAACATGCGCCGCGCGGTCTCGTCTTCCTGCGCGCGCGCGCCTTTGGTCAGGATCGTCTTCGACAGCTTGCCGGCGAGATGCTCGTGATCGGCTTCCGCTTCGGCGAGCTCGATCAGCAACTGCCGCACCGAGGCATCGCGCGCCTGCTCCGCAGCCTTGCGGTAGTAGCGCTCCGCCTCGAATTCCATGTTCTCGGCGAACTTGCGCACGTCCTCGAGGCCGAGCGGGCGCGTCAGCCACAGCGGCTGCTTGGGATGCAGAAAGCCCTTCACATCCTGGCGGCGGATCAGCGGCAGATACTCGCCGAATTTCTGCCGGTAGAGGTCGTAGAGCATGGTGCGGTGATGCACCTCCTCTTCGGCCATCTCGTCAAACACTTTGGCCGAGGACGGAAACTGCTCGCGCAAACCTTCGGCGAAGCCGCGATAGATGCGGCTGTCCTCTTCCTCATTGGTGATGGCCAGCGCCAGCACTTCCTGCTCGGTCAGGTCGGAAAATCGTTTCACGGGGGAGAAGCCTCTCGTCGAAGGACTAATCCCGATATATTAGAACAATTCTAAGTTTGCCAGGGCGCATTTTGACGCTTTATCCCCGCCATTGCTTGTAAAACACCGCTTGCGCCGACCACCTAAAGAGGAGACCGGGATTGCAACGCCTGCGCCGTGCCTTCGCGCCGCTGATCGTGCCGCTGCTGCATTTCTACTGGCGCTTCGCGCGCGCTGCGACGCTCGGCGTCCGCGCCATGGTGATCGATGGCACCGGCCGCATCTTTCTGGTCAAGCATTCCTATGTGGACGGTTGGCATCTGCCCGGCGGCGGCGTGGAAACCGGCGAGACCTTGGGCACGGCGCTGGCGCGCGAATTGGCCGAGGAGGGCAATATCCAGTTGACCGCGCAGCCGCGCCTGCACGGCATTTTTTTCAACAGCCGGGTGTCGCGGCGCGATCACGTCGTCTTGTTCATCGTGCGCGACTTCCATCAGGACGAGCAGCCGACGCCCAATCGGGAAATCATCGCGCACGGCTTCTTCGCGCTCGATGGGCTTCCGGACGACACCAGTCGCGGGACGCGCGCACGCATCGCCGAAGTGTTCAATGACGTGGCGGTGAGCGAATTGTGGTGATCCCGTTATAGTAAGGCGCCTCAGGGCGGAGAACGAACGATGCCGGTCAAGGATTGGCTGCCCGCCGCCGTGCGCGCCACGGCCACCGATCGCCGGTTGAAAGCCGGCGAGACGCTGTTCCGGCTCGGCGACAAAACCGCCGGCCTGTTCGAAGTCGTCAGCGGCCGGGTGCGACTGTCGCGCGTCGACCGCTCGGGTCGCGAAGTCATTCTCTATGTCGCCGGCGCCGGCGAGACGATCGCCGAAGCCTCGTTGTTTTCGCCGAGCTATCATTGCGACGCCATCGCCAGCGCCGATGCGCTGGTGTGCCTTTACGCCAAGACCGCGGTGTTGTCTGCGTTCGAGAAAGATCCGAAATGCGCGCAGTCCTTCACAGCCATGCTGGCGCGCCAGGTGATGAGCCTGCGCACGGGTCTGGAACAGCGCAACATCCGTTCCGCGCGCGAGCGCGTGCGCCATTTCCTTAGAGTCAATGCCGGCGCCGACGGTGCAAGCGTTGAACTGCGCGGCACGCTGAAGGACCTCGCCGCCGAACTGGGACTGACCCACGAGGCGCTCTACCGCACGCTCGCCACACTGGAACGCGCCGGCGAGATCAAGCGGGGCAAGGGCAAGATCACGCTCCGGCGTCTGCGTTCTATATGATCTAGATCATATGCGGCTTTTCCGCTTCCCGCTAAAAGCGCAGGTGGGGGACTAACGCAGCGCGCGCAAAATGCGCGCGACGCGCCAAAGTCGCGCCAGCAAGCAAAATAGAGAGCAGCCCAATGTCGAAATTTCCCTGGAAGACCACGCTCGCCGGCACCGCCATCCTCGCCGCCACCGTCTACGCCTTTGCCGCCCAACTCACCCCTGGCCCAGATGGGATGCACGGCCCGACGGGCCCCAGCAATCAAATGCCGCAGCCGCAAAACGGCATGCTGGGTCAAATGGGCGGTATGCACGGCCAAATCATGCAACACATGCACGGTGGTATGGGCCAGCCCGCGGCGATGAACGGCCAGCCATTCGGCGCGCAAAACATGCCGACCATGCCGGGCCAGGACGCCTTCGGCACCATCCAGGAAATTGTTCAATTCTCGATGCCGATCCCGCGACCGACTGGTCGAAGGTCAATATCGCGGCCTTGCGCGAGCACCTTATCGACATGAACGAAGTGACGCTGCATGCCGCAGCCGCACAGCGCACTGTCGGCAACAACCTCGTCATCGATGTCACCGGCGAAGGCCGCACGCGCGATGCGATCAAGCGCATGGTGCCGGCGCACGTGCATGAGCTGAAAAATCTAGGGTGGAACGCCAAGACCGAGGAGCGGCCGGACGGCGTGACGCTGACCGTGACCGCCGCCGACGCGCAACAACTGACCCGGCTCAAGGCGCTCAGTTTCATCGGCATCATGGCGCAAGGCGCCCACCACCAGCCGCATCATCTGATGATGGCAAAGGGCGAATTCCCGATGCACTGACGCGCAAGCGTCGGCCGCATGACAGGAATTTCACAGATTGACTTTGATCAATGTGACCACCTGCGGCGGCGGCTATTGGAAATACAGTCGCGAAAATTCGCGCGGGGCGGCGACTAAAGGAGCCTAGCAATGAGCAAGTTTTCTGTTCTCGTTGGTACGGTCGCGCTGGCCATCGCGGCTACTGGCCTTGGCGGCAGCGTTTCCGCTCAGCCCTACGGGCCGGGCATGACGGGCGGCTACGGCCCCGGTAACGGCGGCTATGGCCCCGGCTACGGCATGATGGGCGGTGGTTACGGCCCAGGTTACGGCATGATGGGTGGTGGCTATGGCCCGGGTAACGGAATGATGGGCGGCTACGGTCCGGGATACGGAATGCGAGGCGGCTACGGTCCCGGCATGATGGGGTACGGCGGCGGCAACGGCCCTGGCGGGATGATGGGTGGTTACGGCGGCGGCTATGGACCTGGCATGATGTATAGCGGCCGCTACCAAGGCGACATGAAGCTGAGCACCGATCAGGTCAAAAACTATCTTGAGCAGATGGTGCGTAATCCCAATCTGAAGGTCGGCGACGTCAAGGAGAAGGACGCCGACACCATCGTCGCCGAGATCGTCACCAAGCAAGGCAATTCGCTGGTGCAGCGCCTAGACTTCAATCGCCACAACGGCTTTGTCCAACCGGAGCAGTGACTATGGGCTACGGATACGGACCGCAATGGGGCATGATGGGCGGCTATGGATATGGCTACGGGTTGATCCACATCATCGTCTGGGTCGTCATCCTGATCGTCATCATCGCCGTCGTGGTGTGGCTGGTGCGCTCGATGGCCTCGCCTGGCGTGCATCACCTGCCGCCGCGGCGCTCAACCGGGCTCGACGTGCTCGAGGAACGCTACGCCCGCGGCGAAATCGACCGCGACGAATACCTGCAGAAGAAAAAAGATATCGGCAGCTGACTTTCCTTAGCTTTGCCTCTTCCCGCTTGCGGGGAGAGGCTCGCTGGAAATCATCTGATCGTCACTTCAACGATTGCTTCGCCATGATCAAGCGCGGCAATGATATTGGGCAGCGCCGACGACATGGCGCGCAATAGTACGTCCCGTGTTGTATTACCAATACGAACCCAGACGACCGAAGGCCCGTCGGAGCGAAGCGCGCGCAGGGTCAGAAAATCTTCATCTTTGGTGACGATGACGGCATCGCTGTCGATTGCCCGCTGCCAAATTTCACGATCGGCCGCTGAGGCAAGTCCTAGATCGTCGACATGATTGGCCTCATGCCCCGCTGAGGCCACGAAACGCGCGAGCGCCGGCGGCAACTGCGCGTCGACGAGAAAGCGCACGTCATTCCGCGCGGATCAGCGGATGATCGCTGGTGCGCCCCGCATATTCGAGCGCGGCCGAAATATCCTCGTCTTCGAGATAGGGATAGTCGCGCAGGATATCGGCGCGGCTCGCGCCGCCTGCCAGCATGTCGAGAATATCCCTGACGCGCATGCGCAATCCGCGAATGACCGGACGGCCACCGCAAATCTGCGGATCGGATGTGATACGGTCCATGCGGTTCGTCATTGGCGGCTCCTAGACAATTAAACCTAGCATGAATCGGCTATGTGCGGCGAGGGGCGGAGCATCGTCACCCAAATTTTGCCCGATCATGCGGCGCGGCGAAGTCGAGTTGCGGCCCGACCGGCACAATCCCGGTCGGGTTCACTTTTCGCTGGCTGCCGTAATAGTGCCGCTTGATCTGCGCCAGGTTGACCGTCTCGGCCACGCCCGGTTGCTGGTAGAGATCGCGCAGATAATTCGACAAACTTGGATATTCGTAGATGTGGCGCCAGTTGCACTTGAAGTGCGCGTAATAGACCGCGTCGAAACGAATCAACGTGCAGAAAAAGCGCCAGTCGGCCTCGGTGACGCCGTTTCCGACCAGATAGCGATGCTGCGACAGCCGCTGCTCCATCTCGTCAAGCGTGTCGAACACGCCGCGGAACGCCAGCTCATAGGCATCCTGTGCGGTGGCAAAGCCGGCGCGATAAACGCCATTGTTTACGTTCGAATAGACGACATCGTTGATGCGGTCGATCTCCGCGCGTAGCGCCTCCGGGTAGTAGTCGGTGTGCACATTGGTGAAGGCATCGAACGCCGAATTGAGCATGCGAATGATTTCCGACGACTCGTTGTTGACGATCGCCTTGCGCTTCATGTCCCACAACACCGGCACGCTGACGCGGCCCGAATAGCGCGGATCGGCGAGCAGATAGATTTCCGACAATTTGCTTTTGCCGTTGACCGCATCGCCGCTCGACCCGGTCGCTTTGTCGAAGGTCCAGCCGTCCTGCAGCATGTCGGGTGAGACCGTCGACATGGAGATGACGTTCTCCAGGCCCTTGAGCTTGCGGAAGATGACGGTGCGGTGCGCCCAGGGGCAAGAGAGCGCGACATAAAGGTGGTAGCGGCCGGGCTCGGCGGCAAAGCCGCCTTCGCCGGAGGGGCCGGGCGAGCCGTCGGGCGTAACCCAGTTACGAAAACGGGTGGTCGGGCGGACGAAATGCCCGTCCTTGGTGCGCGAGCCGTCTTCCTGCCACACGCCGTCGACCAGAAGTCCCATAGGCTAAATCCTCCGTTTCTCCGGTGCCCGCCTATTTAGTCGCTGGCCGGCCCTATGGCCACCGGCAATGGACCAAAGTCGACCCAGGTGCTAATCGGCACGGCCAGCGCCTCGGCGCGGCCGGCAAGGGCCCGAATTCGGCCGGGGGCGGCATTTGCAGTCATGAGCGAATTATCCCTGACAATCCTGCCGGAAACGGCCGACGACGCGCTGGCGATCGACCATCTGCATGAGCGCACCTTCGGCCCCGGCCGCTATGCCCGCAGCGCCTACCGGGTGCGCGAGGGCAGGGGGCATCTGCTCGCGCTGTCGTTCACCGCCCGCATCGGCTCGCTGCTGGTCGGCTCGCTGCGGCTGACGCCGATCTGCATCGGCGAGACACCGGCGCTGCTGCTTGGGCCGCTCACGGTCGAGCCACCGTTCCGCGAGCATGGCGTCGGCACCGCGTTAATCGCGCGTGCGCTCAAGGACGCCAAGGCCGCCGGCCACAAATTGGTGGTGCTGGTCGGCGACGAGCCGTTCTACGGCAAATGCGGCTTCAAGCGCATTCCGAAAGGGCAAGTGAAACTGCCGGGCCCGGTCGATCCGGCGCGGCTGCTGGTGGCGGAATTGGCGCCGGGCGCCTTCGATGGCGTCACCGGCATGATCCGGCCGGACTGGATCCAGCGCGAAAATAACTAGCGCGTAAAATTTTCAAAAAAGATTTTGTGCGCTGCAAGAACGGCGCTTGTTGGCGTCCTAGGCCAACGCCAAACTTGCATCACGCGCGAACGGCGCACGACCATCAACGAGTGCATCAATGAAAAAACTATCGATCCTGCTGGCGGCGGCCGCTTTATGCGCCCCGCTGCCGGCACCGGCGCAGCAACTCGATCTCGCCACCATCACATGCAAGAAATTTGTCGAAAGCGACAAAGACACGATCGGGCTGATCCTGATGTGGCTCGAAGGAATTTATACCGACCAGAATGCCAAACCGATCGTTGACTTTGACAAGATGAAAGCTGACGGCGGCAAGCTCGGCGAATATTGCGGCAAGAACCCAACCCATAGCCTGATCACCGCGGCCGAGGAGTTGATGGGAAACTAGCCGCTGACTTCTGTCGACCTTCGCGTGCCACAAGAAGGCCGCTTCAGCGACCTTCGCGCGCCCACGTCGCCGCGAGTGAACCCAATAGCAGCAACAGCCCGATCAGCCCGCTAAAGATCGGCAGCACGCCGATGCCGCGCACCACGCTGATGTCGCGCATTTTGAGGCCGATCCAGTCGTCGCCTTTGTAGGTCGTCGAGGTGCGCACCGGCACCACGCGCGGCACGTCGAGCGAATTGCCGGAGGCGAGACGGCGGGCGTCGCCGCCGGTCGCGTTGGTGAGTTTGCGCAATACGTCGGTGGTAGACGTCACTTCTGCGAATTCACGCGGATTGGCCGGCCCGACATTGGCAAGCGCGGTAAGCTTGCCGTCGGTCGCCCGCCATAAGCCGAGTTCGTTAGCCGTCACGGAGCTGCGCCACTCGCCCGGTTGGTCCGGCTTGAGATCGAGCGTGCGGGTGGCGCCGGTCGGCGAGGTGAGCGTCACCTGGTTCACGCTGTCGGCCATGGTCTGGCGCTGCACCGTGATATCGCGGCCGTGCACGATCAGTCGCAGCGCTTCCTCTTCCAATTCGGGCTGCTTCATCAGCCAATGCGACAGCCGCCGCAGCAGGTCGAGATGCGGGCCGCCGCCTTCGAAGCCGCGCGCCCACAGCCATATCTGATCCGACAACAGCAGCGCGACGCGACCCTCGCCCTCACGCGCCAGCACCAGCAGCGGCTTGCCGTCCGGTCCCTGCATTACATTGGCGCCCTTGTTGCCGGCGGGCTTGGTATCGACCACGCGGAACCACTGGCTCCAATTCGGCGGATCGCTTTGCGAGCCTTCGAGACCCCGCGTCACCGGATGGCGCTTGCCAAGTTCGGTGAGCTTCGGCCGGAACGGCTGCTCGGTGATCTGCCCGTTCGGCTCGGCCGGCAGGATCACGTCAAGCGGCGTGCGCCAGATGCTGGTGGGGCTGGCGTAATCCGGGCCGGCGGCAATCAGCACGGCGCCGCCGCCACGCACGTATTTCGCAATGTTGTCGAAATAAATCATCGGCAGCACGCCTTGGCGGGCGTAGCGGTCGAAGATGATGAGCTGGAATTCCGAGATTTTCTGCTGGAACAACTCGCGGGTCGGAAACGCGATCAGCGAAAGCTCGTTGATCGGCGTACCGTCCTGCTTCTCCGGCGGGCGCAGAATGGTAAAATGCACGAGGTCGACCGAGGCGTCGGACTTCAAGAGATTGCGCCAGGTGCGCTCGCCGGCATGCGGCTCGCCGGACACCAGGAGCACGCGCAGCTTGTCGCGCACCCCGTCGATCGAGATCACCGCCCGGTTATTGACCGGGGTGAGTTCGCCCTGCAGCGGCGAGGCCTCGATCTCGACAATGTTCGGTCCGGCATGGGGGATCGGGATCCTGACCTGGACATCGGTGTGCACGGTGACGACGCGCTTTTCCAAAACTTCGCCGTCGCGCTGCACGATCACTTCGGCGGCGCCGACCTTGGCGCCCTGGTCCTCGATGCGGAAGCCGATTGTTTGCGATTGGCCGACAATGCCGAAACGCGGCGTCTGCGTCAGCACGACACGGCGGTCGATTTCGTCGGGGTGTCCGGTGATCAAGGCGTGCAGCGGCGCGGTAAAACCAAGCGCAGAAGCCTCGCCCGGCACGTCATGCACACGGCCGTCGGTGATCATGATGGCGCCGGCGACACGGTCAGGCGGCACATCGGCGAGCGTCGAGGACAGCGCCGAGAACAGCTTGGTGCCGTCGGTTTCGCCGTCGGCTTCGCCGGCTTCGGCGACGCGCACTTCCAGGCCGGGAATGCGCTTGAGGCGCTCGACCAGCGTGTCGCGCGCGGCTTGCGTCTGCTGCGCCCGGTCGCCGAAATTTTGACTCGGGCTCTTGTCGACGATGACGGCCGCGACCGCGGGGATTGGATCGCGGTCTTCGCGGGTGAGCGACGGGTTGGCCAACGCCAGCACCATGAGCGCCAGCGCGACGGCGCGCACCGGCGCGCCGCGGCTGCGCGCAAGCAGCAGCATGGCGGAGATCAAGACCGTCGCGCCGAACGCCGCCCACACCACATAGGCCGGCACCAGCGGGGCGAATGAGATGCCGAGGTTCATGGCTAGCAGACCAACGCGCGGACGTGCCCGGCCCGCGAGTATTCAAGTATCTGGTGATCGCGCGTCACGACCGTCATGTCGGCCTCGCGTGCCGTCGCTATGATGATTCGATCAGCTGGATCATCGGGCGGCGCGCCGGGAAGGCCGCATGAACCCGCCAATATCTCGACGCTCAGCGGGGGCATCCCGGCGTCCATCTTGCCGGTGGTCTGACGGAACCAGTTGGCTACCGGCAGAGTGAAAGCAATTCGGCTCTTACGCACGAGATTGGCGATCTCCCACGCGCTTATCGGTGACACATGCAGGTTTCGACTGGCGACCGCGGTTCGCGATTCGGGTGTCATTTCAGCACCGTTCGCTAGCCAAAGTAGCGCGCAGGTGTCGAGCAAGAGATCACTCATTGAGCAGGCGTCCTTCCTGCGCATTCCACTTGTCGCCAGTCGGTGCGGTCAAATCGACGCCGGGCATGAATGTTACGGTGCCGGCCATGCAGCCCCACGGATCGCGTTTAGGTGACGGTGTCGCTGGCCGTGAAGGGGAACGTTGGAAAGTGACTTTGCGCTCAGCCAGATCGACCGCTTCAGTGCGCCAGCCGAATTTGAGCCATGCACGGGCATGCGAATGCCCGGTCGCATTATTGCTCCACCAAGCTTCATGCTCGTAGGCGCTTCTGGGCAATTTGAACCCCAAGACGCGTTCAATCTCGCGAAATGTCATGCGATGAGCGCCGCCGCCCACGGAGGATAAGAACTGAGGCAAAGGCTCATACTTGCTCATGGCAAACACCTATTGTGCCATATAGTAAGTTCATATGAATATACTATTGTCAATAGAAACCCTCTACTGTCCCAGCCGTTCGAGCAGCGCCGGGATATGCACCTGGTCGGCTTTGTAGTTACCGGTGAGCGCGTACATCACGATGTTGACGCCGGCGCGGAAGGCGAATTCGCGTTGGCGCGGTTCACCTGGCACCAGCGGCAGCATCGGCTGTCCGTCGGGCCGCATCGCCCAGGCGCCGGCGAGATCGTTCGAGGTGATCATGATCGAGGACACGCCGTCGCCGGCGCGCGCCGGACGGTTGCTCTCATCGTCGCTCTCCGCCGGCAGCGCCTCGACCCAGAGCTGGCCGGAGGTGAAGCGGCCCGGGAAGTCGCGCAACAGGAAGAACGTCTTGGTCAGCACGTGATCGCGCGGCACCGGCTCGAGCTCGGGAACGTCGAGCGAGGACAAGATCGAGCGCAGCGCCACCATGCCGGGGGCGGCGTTCTCGCTGCTCGTGCCGGGCGTGGCATCGATCGCGTCACGCGTATCGAACAGAACCGTGCCGCCGCGTTTCATGTAGGTGTCGATGCGCTCGAGCGCGGTTTTCGGCGGCTTTGGCCGTCCGGGCACCACCGCCCAATAGATCAGCGGGAAGAAAGCAAGCTCATCGCGCGCCGGATCGAGCCCGACCGGATCGCCCGCTTCGAGCGCGGTGCGTTGCGCGAGGAACAGCGTCAGCCCTTGCAGGCCGGCCTTGGTGACGGCGTCGACCTCGGCATCGCCAGTGATGACATAGGCTAGGTGCGTGCGCTGCGTCGCCTTGATGGCGAAATCCGGCGACTGCGCGGAAATTGGCGGCTGCGCCGGGCGCGGCGATTGTGCCTGTGCCGGATTGTGCCACGCCATCGCGGCGGAAACGCCGATGGCCAGCAGGGTCGCAATCCTGCGCCGGCGCGGCAGCATGCTGCCGAAGCCGCCGGAAAGCGAGATCACCACAAAGGCATCGAGGATCAAGAGCGCCAGCGCGGCCAGGAATATCGGCCCGCGCAGATCGAGCGGCTCGCCATGGCGGTAGACGTCGTGGCGGGCGTTGAGGGCCGAGACATCGAGCGGCGCCGGGCGATCTTCCGGCGTGAGCGTGTTGACCGCCACCAGGCCTTCCGGCGGCCCGTAGAAGCCGGGTGGATGATCGGCATTGGCGCGTCCGGTGAAATTCGCCGGGATCGGCCGCGCGGTCGGCGGAGGGCTGGAGAATGCGCCGAAGCCGTCGAGCACGCGCGTCGGCGGCACGGCTTGCGTTGCGGCATTGTTGCTGGCCGCGCTGGCTTTTTCATTGTCGGCGGCGGCAACCGATCCGGAGAGCGCGACGATGCGCCGGAGCATGTCGACGAAGGTGCCGGCCAAAGGCAGGTCCGACCAGCGTGTGTCGGCGGTGACGTGGAACAGCACCAGCAGGCCCTTGCCGCGGCGCTGCGCGGTGACCAGCGGCGTGCCGTCGGCAAGCGTCGCCCAGGTACGGTCGGTGAGCTGCGAATCCGGCTCGGCTAGCACCTGGCGCGTGACGGTCACGTCATTGGGGACCGGCATGCCATTGAACGGACCCTCACGCGAGAAACCGGCGAGCGGCTGCGGCTTATCCCAGCTCATGCTGCCGCCCAGCACGCGGCCGCCGCGGCGCAGCTTCACCGGCACCAGATCGTCATCGGTGCGCGCCAGATGCGGGCCGGCAAAGCGCACCAGCACGCCGCCCCCCTCGATCCACGTGTTCAACCGCTCGCGCGCCTCGGCGAGGTTGCCGACGTCGGCCAGGATCAGCATCGGCAGATGCTGGTCGAGGAACCGGTTGACCGCTTCCGCCGGCGCCACGCCTTCGGCGAGCCGCACGTCGGCGAACGGGTTGAGCGCGCGCGAGAGATAATAGGACGCGCCGATCAGCGGCTGCGAGCGGTCGGCGGCCGAGCCGGACACGATGCCGACGGTGCGCCGGCGCCAGCGCTTGTCGAGCAACTGCACCGCGCCGGCCGAACGCTCGCCGATGATTTCCAGCCGCGCCACGTCATTGCGGATCTCGACCGGCAGGTCGATCACCGCGTCGGCCTCGCGTGCACCGGAGGTTAAGGCGAAACGCGCCTCGCCGAGCGGCAAGCCTCTGAGGTCGATGGCGTTGACGATGCCATTGTCGGCGCCGCCGGTCTGCGCGCGGAGCACCTTCACCGTCAGCGCGCCGGCTGCGTTGTCTGCGGCGGCGAGTGCGTGCGCAACCGGAAGCCCGCCCTCGACCACGGTCAGCGGATGGTTGCCGATGATGTTTTTCAGTCCGGTGACGAATTCACTGCCTTTGCCGAGATCGACTCCGTCGGAAAGCCACACCAACTCGACGTCGGGCGCCGCCTTGAGGAAGCGGTCGATCAGCGGTAGCGCCTCGCTGCGATTGACACTGTGGGGCTTCGGCTTGATTTGCTTGATCTGCACACGCGCGGCGCCGGCAAGCTGCAAGGAGATATTGCGTCCGGTTTCCGACAGCGGCAGTACCGCAACGCCGCGATTATCGGCGTCGGCACGCGCGATGAGTTCATCCGCGGTGCGTAGGCGCTCCTCCCAGGAGGCCGCCGCCGCCCAGCCGTCGTCGAGCAGGATCAGTAGTGGCGCGCCGCGGTTGGAAGCGGCGAGCGGCGGATTCCATAACGGGCCGGCGGCGGCGATGATGATCAGCGCGGCGAGCGACAGCCGCAGCAAGGTGAGCCACCACGGCGTGCGCGACGGCGTTTCCTCCTTAGGCGCTATTTCGAATAACAGCCGCGTCGGCGGGAAGTTGATGCGGCGCGGACGCGGCGGCACCAGCCGCAACAGCCACCACAAAATCGGCAGGCTGAGCAGGCCGAGCAACACCAGAGGCTGGGCGAAGCCGAGGGGGAGCGACGGGATCATGCGCGCGCTTCCGCGCCGGCGTGTGCCGGCCCGCGATTGGCGAACGTGTGTGCGCCCGCGCCCATCCGCCCGTGAATCGCAAACAGAAGTTCGGTCGGTCCCCGGTCGGTGTGGTGAACGATGAAACTCCAGCCGAATTGCTCGCACTCGGCGCGCAAGGCGGCGCGGTGATTGGCGACCAGGGTCTGATACTCGTTGCGCCACGTCTCGGCGCGGCCGGCGGTGACGCTGCCGAGGCCTTCGGGCTCGATGAATTCAATGCGGCCGGCGAAGGGAAAGCTTTCTTCCGCCGGATCGACGACCTGCACGACGTGGCCGCGCGCGCCGTTGGCCGCGAGCTGGCCGATGATGCGGCGGAAATCGGCAATCGGGCTCCACAAGTCGGACAGCAGCAGCACTTCCGAAAATGCCGCCGGGGCGAAATTCGGCGGTAGGCTCGGATGCTCCGCGGTATCGTGAATGATCGTCTCCGCCATTTTTTCAATGACGTTGCGGTTTGCCGTCGGCCGCATCAATTCAGGGATGCCGACGCGCTCGCCGCCCTCCACCAACACGTCGGCCATGGCAAATGACACAACCAGCGCGCGGTCAAGCTTGCTCCACTCGGTCATGCCGGAGGAGAATTCCATCGACGGCGAACGGTCGACCCAGAGCCATATGGTGTGCGAGGCTTCCCATTCGCGTTCGCGCACGTAGAGGAAATCGTCGCGCGCGGAGCGACGCCAATCGATATAGTTGGCTGGCTCGCCGTTCATGAACCGCCGGTACTGCCAGAAATTTTCGCCGGGTCCGGCGCGGCGGCGGCCGTGCAGGCCATGGATCAGGGTGGCCGCGACGCGGCGCGCTTCCAGAATGAGCCGCGGAACACGGGCGGCGAGTTTTCGGCTTTTGCCGACCGCCGCCTGAACCGCGTCGTTTTCCCTATCGTTGCCTAGGGGACCGGCCATTCGTTATCCGATACGAGCCTTGAGGCTCGAAATGATGTTGCCGATGGTCTCACCCTCGGCGCGGGCGGCGAAGGTCAGCGCCATGCGGTGCTTGAGCACCGGTTCGGCGAGCTCGAGCACGTCGTCGATCGACGGCGCGAAGCGTCCGTCGAGCAGCGCGCGAGCGCGCACCGCCAGCATCAGCGCCTGGCTGGCGCGCGGTCCGGGGCCCCAGGAGATCAGCTTGCCGAGATCGCCGGCCTCCGGGCCGGGACGCGCCGAGCGCACCAGCGTGAGGATGGCTTCAACGACCAATTCGCCGACCGGCAGACGGCGCACCAGACGCTGTGCGGCGATCAGATCGTCGGCGGTCATGGCCTGAGCGGGGCGTGCGGCTTCCGCGCCGGTGGTGTCGAACAAAATTTTGCGTTCGGAGATCAAGTCCGGGTAGTCGACGTCGACTTCCATCAGGAAGCGGTCGAGCTGGGCTTCCGGCAGCGGGTAGGTGCCTTCCTGCTCCAGCGGGTTTTGGGTCGCCAGCACGTGGAAGGGCCGCGGCAGATCGTGGCGGGCGCCGGCGACCGTTACATGCTGCTCTTGCATGGCCTGCAGCAGCGCCGATTGGGTACGAGGCGAGGCGCGGTTGATCTCGTCGGCCATCAGCAATTGGGCAAACACCGGTCCGGCGATGAAGCGGAAGCTACGCTTGCCGGCCGCGCTTTCCTCCAGCACCTCGGTGCCGAGGATGTCGGACGGCATCAGATCGGGGGTGAACTGGACGCGCCGGCCGTCGAGCCCAAGCACGGTGCTCATGGTGTCCACCAGCTTGGTCTTGGCAAGGCCGGGGACGCCAACCAGCAGCGCGTGGCCGCCGGACAAGACGGTAACCAGCGCGCGTTCGACCACGATGTCCTGGCCGAAAATCACGGCGCCGATGGCGGCCTTAGCCGCACGCACGTGGGCGGAGGTGGTTTCCGCCGCATGCACGATCATATCTTCCAGCTTTTCCAGGCTTTCGCCGCTTGCCGACGCCATAATTGTTGGTCCTTTCACCGGGGCGTTTTTCGGCCGCCCCGCCGCTTAGGGGGATCGCTCAATCTGTCCTATGCAACAAACACACCAGAGGCGATTTCCCTGCACGCGCAGGCCGAATCTGCCTCAAACTCCGGCCAAGCTTACGCTATCTTCCGCTCCCTGAGCGGTGAATCACGAAGATGCGAACAAGGCGTGCAACCGCCTGATAACGAAGGAAAACAATGGCCGAGAAAAGGCAGGGCGGACTGGAGGCCTTAACGGCATCGCTGCCCCGCGAAAAAGGCAAGGGGTCGCCGCCGGTCGAGCGGTGGAATCCGCCGTTTTGCGGCGATATCGACATGCGGATCGCCGCCGACGGTACCTGGTTCTATCAAAAGACGCCGATCGGCCGGCCGGCTTTGGTCAGACTGTTCGCGTCCGTGCTCAAGCGCGAGGGGGATAAGTATTTTCTGGTCACCCCGGTGGAGAAGGTCGGCTTGGTCGTCGAAGACGCGCCCTTCCTCGCCGTCGAGCTGAAGGTCGAGCGTGGCGCGAACGGGCAAACGCTCACTTTTCGTACAAATGTCGAGGACTGGGTAACCGCTGGCCGCGGCCACGCCTTGCGCTTCGAAGAGGACGCAGCGACCGGCGGGCTCAAGCCCTATCTGCATGTGCGCCGCGATTTGTGGGCCAAGGTGACGCGCGCGCTGTTCTATGACTTGGTTGAGCTGGGTGAGGAGCGCGAAATCGGCGGCCGTACTATGTTCGGCGTCGTCTCCGGCGGCGAATTCTTCGCCATGGCGGAAGCAAGCGCGTTGAAGGAATTTGTTTAGCGCATGATCCCGAAAAGTGGGAACCGGTTTTCGGAAAAGATCATGCGCCAGGAAAAATGTGAGGAACGCACATTGTTTCAAATAGAATGGATTAAGTTGTGATGCGGGACTCGACCGCGGCCGGAATGACGGCGGACGACTTTTTCGCGCGCGCCCGCGCGCAGTTGTCGCTTCAAGTGCCGCCGGGCCTTAACGATGCCAGCATCACGCCCAAGCGCGGCGACCACGACGCCGACCCGGTCCTGCAAAAGATCGCCGAGGTGCGGCCGATCCGTCCGGCGGCGGTGCTGGTGGGAATTGTAGACCATCCCGAGCCGACGGTGTTGCTGACGCAGCGGGCGCAGCATTTGCCCGATCATCCCGGGCAGATTTCGTTTCCCGGCGGCAAGATCGACGCCGGCGACGAAAGCCCGCTGGCGTCTGCCTTGCGCGAAGCGGACGAGGAGGTCGGGCTGCAGCGCGATTTCATCGAGCCGATCGGCTACCTCGATCTCTATATGACCACGCTCGGCTACCGCATCGTGCCGGTGCTGGCGCGCGTCAAGCCCGGCTTTGCGCTCACGCTCAACGTCAGCGAAGTCGACGCCGCCTTCGAAGTGCCGCTGGGCTTTCTCCTGGACCAGAACAACGTCGAGCGCCATTCGCGCGACTGGCAGGGCATGACGCGGCACTATTACGCCATCACTTTCGGCGAGCGCTATATCTGGGGCGTGACGGCGGGTATCTTGCGCAACCTGCACGAACGGATTTTTCGATGATCCGCCCGGCCTTCACCGAGATCGCGCTGTTTCTGCTGCCGTTCGTGCTTTACGCTGTGTTCCTTTGGGCGACCAAAGCCGGCGTGATGGAGCCGGATTCATGGCCGGTGTCGCGGCTCGTCTGGCTGACCATCGCCGCGCTGGTGCTGGTGATCGGCAGCTTCATCTATTTCGCCAACTACACCGGCGCGCCGCCAGGCTCGCGCTACGTGCCCGCGCACATCGAGGACGGCAAATTCGTGCCGGGGCAGGCCCGGTGACGCAAGGCCGCACCGACCGCCGGCTCGATCACGCGGCCTGGCTTCAAGGCGGCGGGCTGCCGCGGCTTATCGCCGTGCTCGACCGCGACGGCGAGGAGGCGCGCGTGGTCGGCGGCGCGGTGCGCAATGCGCTGATCGGCAGTCCCATCCACGAGATCGACGTCGCCACCACCGCGGTGCCCGAGGAAGTGGTGCGGCGCGTGCAGGCCGCAGGCTTCAAGGCGGTGCCCACGGGAATTGAGCACGGCACCGTCACCGTCGTCGTCGACGGGCATCCGTTCGAGGTGACCACGCTGCGCCGCGACGTCGAAACCTATGGCCGCCATGCCAAGGTCGCCTTCGGCCGCGACTGGAAGGCCGACGCCGAGCGGCGCGATTTCACCATCAACGCGCTGTCGGCGACGCGCGACGGCGCGGTCTACGACTATGTCGGCGGGCTTGCGGATCTGGCGGCGCGGCGCGTGCGCTTCATCGGCGAGCCTAAGCAGCGCATCGAGGAAGACTATCTGCGCGTGCTGCGCTTCTTCCGCTTCCACGCTGCCTACGGCTCAAGCGAGCATCCGGACGCCGCCGGCCTTGCCGCCTGTATCGCCGGCCGCGAGGGGCTCGACAAACTTTCGCGCGAACGCGTGCGCATGGAGACAATGAAGCTGGTGGTGGCGCCGCATGCGGTGCCGACGCTCATCGCCATGACCGACGCCGGATTGCTGCTGCGCGTGCTCGGCGGCGTGAGCTATCTGGCGAGCTTCGAGAACATGGCCAAGGTCGAGGCCGCGATCGGGCTCAAGGCCGATCCGGTGCGCAGGCTGGGCGCGCTCGCCGTCGCGGTCGCAGAGGATGCCGAGCGGCTGTGGCAGAAGATTGCGGCTGACCAACATCGAGCATGAGCGGCTGGCCTTGATGGGCGAACGCTGGCGCGAGGTGACGCCGGCGGCCGGCGAGCCCGCGGCGCGGGCGTTGCTTTATCGCCTCGGTCCGGAAAAATTCACCGATCAGCGCGCTGCTCGCCTGGTCGCGTTCGGATGCTACGGCGCACGATACCGGCTGGCACGCGCTAGCAACTTTGCCGCAACGCTGGACGGCGCCGGTGTTCCCGCTAAAGGCGGCGGATTTCATGGCGCGCGGGGTGGAGAAGGGGCCGGCGCTGGGGAAGGTGCTGGCGGCGGCGGAGGCTGCCTGGATCGCGGCGGGGTTTCCGGGCGATGCGGCGAGCACTCGCCGCGATTGCCAATAACGCGGCAAATTCGCCACCGGCGTGACGGCAGCCCTCGGTCGGATTAAGCTTTCCAAGCAACGGGGGGCGAAACCATGCGCGGGTTCTGGCGAGCGTTAGCGATTTTCCTGCTTGGCGGCGTTCTCGGCACCGCTTTTGGCGTCGCGCTCGGCTTCTTCTTTTTCCCCTATGTCTTCCCGCCGCCGCCGGCGGCCGAGCAATTGACCGAGGCCGACCGCTCCGCGCTCGTCGCCAGCGGCAGCTTCATCCAGGTCAACCCGTCCGACCCGTTCCACTACGGCAAGGGCAAGGTCAGCGTCTATCAGCGCGCCGTGTTCCTGGAGCCGGATTTCGAAGTGGGGCCGGGGCCGGCCTTCCACGTCTATCTGGTGCCGCAAGGAAACGTCCGCGACGCGGCGGCGGTGACCGGCAAGATGTACATCGATCTTGGCCAGTTGCGCGCCTTCAAGGGCAGCCAGCGCTATCCGGTGCCGGCCGGCGTGGACCTGAAGAATTATCCGAGCGTGGTGATCTGGTGCGAGCGCTTCGGCGTCTTGATCTCGCCGGCGGATCTCAAGCCAGGCAGTTGATACCGAGTTTTTCGGATTTGCCGGAGGGCGGGTTCAAGATTGCAAGCAAAGTGTCGCCCCGAAAACAAAAACCCCGGGCGGAACGCCCGGGGTTTCCTCAGCGCTGTTCCGTCGTCGTTCTAGAACTTGTAGTTCAAGCCAACACGCACAATGCTCTGCGTAATGTCGACGCCTGAACAGCGGTTGGAGAATGCGATGCCGCCGACAACGGGCCCGGGGCAGAAGAATTCAGGGCTGCCGAAGTCAAGTTAGAGATATTCGAGTTTGGCTGTCCAGTGCGGGAGAAATGCCCATTCAATACCTGCTCCAGCGGTCCATCCCCACACCGTTTTGCTTTCACTCGCGGTGACGCCTGTCGGCGAGGTCACATCGATTTCGGCATCGGTGCCCGCCAAGCCGCCAGTGACGTAAAGCAGCACATTGCCGGTGGGGCCAACGGCTGCGCCGAAGCGGGCGCGCAACGTGGCGATCCACTTTTCCTTTGTCGTCGAAACGAAGGTGGGGTCAAAGAAGGGAGCAAGATCGTTTGCGCTGCCCTTTACGCCGGTCCAGGACCAGTCGCCTTCGAAGCCCAAGACCCAACGCGTGCTGGGCCACTGGTAATTGCAGCCGAGCGTCCCACCGGCCAAGCCGCCGTCGATGTTGAAACGGTCGGTAATGTCCCGGGTGACGCCATTGAAGGGGTCAGTAAAGTAGTGCTGGCTTTTGCCAAACTTGTAACCGCCTTCGATACCGATGTAGCAGCCGGTCCAGTTATAAAGCACCACAGGCGCGACGATCGGCGCCTTAACGGGAAGATCGGCGGCCATTGCGCCTATTGCCGCCCTGCAACAAAAGAGTATCCAGTTACCGTTTCCGCAGATGCTAGTTGGGCCAAAGATTGGTGATGTGTGGACAGGGGCGGTTGCTCTGATCCCTTACCTAACGCCGCAGGTTAATGAGCGGCACCACGTTCTTCACGGGCAGGCCGGGCTGAACCGGTCATGCCGATCGAACCCCCATGGATATTCTTTCTGGCTTTGCCGACCTCTCACTGGCGCAGCTCGCGCTGGTCGCCGCCGTCGCCTTCTTTGCCTCGCTGGTCGGCGGCGTGTCGGGCTATGGCACCGGCGCATTGATGCCCTTGGTGCTGGTGCCGCTGGTCGGGGCTGCGCCGGTGGTGCCGATCATCGCCATCTCGGCGCTGTTCAATAATGCCAGCCGGCTTACCGCCTTCCGCAACTATGCCGACTGGCGCCGCGCCGGAATTGTGTTGCTGGGCTCGGTCCCGACCTGCGTGCTTGGCGCCTGGGGCTATACGCATTTATCGAGCAAGGGCGCGGCGCTGGTCATCGGCGCCATGCTGATCCTCAGCGTGCCGCTGCGGCGGCATTTGCGGCGGCGCGATTTCCGCGTCGGCGATGCGGGGCTTGCCGCAGGCAGCGTCGGCTATGGCGTGGTGGTCGGTGGCACCGCCGGCTCTGGCGTCATCCTGCTTTCGCTGTTGATGGCGGCGGGCGTGCAAGGGGCGGGCGTCATCGCCACCGACGCCGCGATATCGGTCGTCATTAGCGTTGTGAAAACATCGGTGTTCGGGTTTGCCGGTGTGCTCACCGCGCAGGTTATCGCCTTCGCTTTGTTGATCGGCATCGTGGCGCTGCCCGGCGCATTCCTCGCGCGCGCTTTTGTCGCGCGCATGCCGGTGCACGTGCACGCCGCGATATTAGACGCGGTGGTGCTGGTCGGCGGGGTGGTGCTCGTGTTCGGAGCGTTAACGCGATAGAAAAAGGGCCCGGCAACGCGCCGACCCCGCGTCAAATATTTGCCGTTCGAATTGAAGAGCGCTAGGGCCACATCACCACCGGCGGCATCGACGAGAGAATCGACTCCACGTTGCCGCCGGTGCGCAGGCCGAAAATGGTGCCGCGGTCGTAGAGCAGATTGAATTCGACATAGCGGCCGCGGCGGATCAATTGCTCCTCGCGCTCGGCCTCGTTCCAGGACGTGGTGAAATTTTTCTCGACCAATTCCGGATAGATGACGCCGAAGGCGCGGCCGACGCTCTGCGTGAAGGCGAAGGTCTTGTCCCAGTCGGTTTCGAGATAATCGTAGAAAATTCCGCCGATGCCGCGCGGCTCGTTGCGGTGCTTGAGGAAGAAATAGTCGTCGCACCAATTCTTGTATTTGTCGTAGGGCGCGACGTCTTTATGCGCGTCGCAGGCCCCTTTCATGGCGGCGTGGAAGGCGAGGGTGTCGGGGTCTTCTTGCGTACGGCGGCGGTCGAGCACCGGCGTCAGGTCGGCGCCGCCGCCGAACCAGGCCTTGCTGGTGACGACATGACGGGTGTTCATGTGTACGGCCGGGACGTGCGGATTTTGCGGATGTGCAATCAACGAAATGCCGGAGGCCCAGAAGCGCGGGTCGTCGCGCGGCGCCGGGGATCTCCTTGCGGAACTCGGGCGCGAACTCGCCGTACACGGTCGAGCAATGCACGCCGACTTTTTCGAATACGCGCCCGCGCATCAGCGCCATCACGCCGCCGCCGCCGGGCTGGCCGCTGTGGTCGGTGCGCTGCCACGGTGTGCGAACGAAGCGGCCGGCCGGCCGGTCGCGACAGCGGCGCCTTGGCGGGGAGGGCGTTTTCGACCGCCTCGAAGGCCGCGCAGATCTCGTCGCGCAAGCTTTCGAACCAAGCGCGCGCGCGCGTCTTGCGTTCCTCGATCTGTCGGCTCACGTCAGTCATTCATCTTGAGCCGCGCTTTGGCCGCCTCGAGGTGGTCCCTACGGAAGCTGCCGGTACAGTCACGTTCATAGGCCTTAATGCCGTCCCTGAAGCTGGCGAGGCGGGCACGATAGTCCTTGGTGTCGCGGTCAAGCAATCTCTGCAACTCGGCACGCTCGGCGATGCCACCTTCGTGCTGGGCGCGTGTCTGATTCTCGGTGCGGTCGGGACGCGGCAGCTGCGGACGGTCGTCGAGACTGCGCGCATAGTCGACCCGCGAGGCGGTGTCTTGGATCACAATCATCAGCTGGTCGAGGGAGCCTGCCAGCCTGTCGAGATCGCGCGCGCTGCGCAGACAGGCCTCGACACGCGCGGCGTCGAGCGTCGGCTGGCTGCCCGGAACGACGGGCGCGCGCGCCAAGAGTTCACCCAGCAGATTGCGATTGAGCCAGGCGGCTTCGGAGACGGTGGTGAATGCCAGGCCAAAGAACAAGATCTTGCCGGCCGGTAGCGCTGATCGTAGCCAAGGTGTTTTCATCGCAATCGGGAAACTATCACTCGGTCAAGCCCCTCGTCTGCCGCAGCGCCTCGCCGGCGATCATCGCCACGGCCATTGCCACATTCAACGAGCGCATACCTTGCCGCATGGGAATGCGCAGCTCCGTATCGGCGGCATTATGGACCGCCTCCGGCACGCCGGCGCTTTCGCGCCCGAACAGCAAAACCTGGTCCGCCCGGAAGCTGTGGTCGAGATAAGAGCGCGTGGCGCCAGTGGTGAGCAGCACCAGCAAGAGCCGCTCGCGCCGCCGCCAGCCCTCGAATTCGCCCCAGGAGGCGTGGCGGGTGAGATCGACTTGATCGAGATAGTCCATGCCGGCCCGGCGGAAGGCTCTGTCGGTCGCTGGAAAACCGGCCGGTTCGATGAGATGCGCCTTGATGCCGAGGCAGGCGCAAAGCCGCAGAACCGTACCGGTATTCTGAGCAATGTCCGGCTCGTAGAGGGCAATCTGCATCGGCCGGCCTTTATGCAAGCTTTCATGATCCGCCGGCGTGGCAAGCGCCCCTAGACCAAAGGTTGAGCCGGCGCTGTGCGACACTTGGGCAACGGCTCGATAGCGGGCTTGCACTCGCAAGCCAAGGGTGCCAATAAAACGCCGCCGCCAGCGCCGTCCGGCCTTTACCTGGACTGCCGCAAGCGGTCCGCCTTGCGCCCTTAGGGCTTCGGTCCCGGGTTTCCAGCCGCAGGCGGCAGACTAAGCCAGCCGGGGGAGAGGGTTTAAGACGTGTCGACCGTTTCTTCGGCGGAGCACTCACGCCGCGATTTTCTCTATATCGCCACCGGCGCCGTCGGCGCCATCGGCGCGGCCGCGGCCCTGGTGCCGCTGATCGCGCAGATGAACCCCGACGCCTCGACGATTGCCGCCGGCGCCCCGGTCGAAATCGATCTTGCCCCCATTGCCGACGGGCAGATCATCAAAGTTTTCTGGCGTTCCAAGCCGATCTTCATCTTCCATCGTACCAAGAAGGAGATCGAAGAGGCGGTAAACGTCGACGTCGCCAGCCTGCCGGATCCGGCCACCGATGCCGAGCGCACCAAGCCCGGCCACGAGCAATGGTTGGTGGTCATCGGTATCTGCACTCATCTCGGCTGCATCCCGCTCGCCCATAAGGGCGAATATGACGGCTGGTTCTGCCCTTGCCACGGTTCGCAATACGATACTGCCGGCCGCATCCGCAAAGGCCCGGCGCCGAAAAATCTCTATTTGCCGCCTTACGCTTTCCTCACCAACACCAAAATCCGGATCGGCGAATCTTCCGCGACTCCGGCCTGATTAAAGAAAGTTTCCGAAGGTTTGATCATGAGCGGGCACGCGACCTACCAGCCGCAAAACAAGGCTCTGCAATGGCTTGAGAAGCGGCTGCCGATCGGCGGCCTGATGTATTCTTCATTCGTCAGCTATCCGGTGCCGCGCAACCTGAACTACTGGTGGACCTTCGGCGGCATCCTCGCCTTCATGCTCGGCGTGCAGATCGTGACCGGCGTCGTGCTGGCGATGCACTACACCCCGAATGTCAACATGGCCTTCAACTCCGTCGAGACCATCATGCGCGACGTGAACTACGGCTGGCTGTTGCGTTACGTGCACGCCAACGGCGCCTCGATGTTCTTCCTCGCCGCCTACCTCCACATGTTTCGCGGCATGTATTACGGCTCCTACAAGGAGCCGCGCGAGGTCTTGTGGATCCTCGGTGTCATCCTGCTGTTGTTGATGATCGCCACCGGCTTCATGGGCTATGTGCTGGTCTGGGGCCAGATGAGCTTCTGGGCGGCGACCGTCATCACCAATCTGTTCTCGGCCATTCCCGGCGTCGGCGACACCATCGTCACCTGGCTGTGGGGCGGCTACGCGGTCGGCAATCCGACGCTGAACCGCTTCTATTCGCTGCACTACCTGTTGCCCTTCGTGATTACCGGCGTGGTGGTGCTGCACATCTGGGCGCTGCACGTGGTCGGGCAGAACAATCCGACCGGCGTAGAGCCGAAGTCGGATAAGGACACCGTCGCCTTCACGCCCTACGCCACCGTCAAGGACGGCTTCCTGATGATGGTGTTCTGCATTTTGTTTGCCTGGTTCGTGTTTTACATCCCGAACTTCCTCGGCCACGCCGACAACTACATTCCGGCTAATCCCGCGGTGACGCCGCCGGAGATCGTGCCGGAATGGTATTACCTGCCGTTCTACGCGATCCTGCGCTCGATCCCGAACAAGCTCCTGGGCGTCTGTGCGCTGTTCGCCTCGATCGCGATCCTGGCCTTCATGCCCTGGCTCGACACCTCGAAGGTGCGCTCGGCGCGCTACCGGCCGCTGTACCGCCAGTTCTTCTGGCTGTTCGTGATCGCGTCCGTCGGTCTCGGCTGGCTCGGCTCCAAGCCGCCGGAGGGCATCTACGTCATCATGTCGCGTATTTTCACGGCGTACTATTTCCTCTTTTTCCTGGTCGTGTTGCCGCTGCTCGGCATTTTCGAAAAGACCAAGCCGCTGCCGAATTCGATTTCGGAATCGGTGTTGGGCGCGAAGGCTTGAGGGCGATCATGACCATGCAGCGCACGATCTTCGCCTTCGTCCTTGCCGGTTCTTTGTTCGCTCTGGCGCTGCCTTCATCCGCGCAGGAGAGCGAGCAGGTGCCGCCGCCGCGGCAAAAATGGTCGTTTGCCGGACCGTTCGGAAAATATGACGAGGCCCAGCTGCAACGCGGCTTCAAGGTCTACCGCGAGGTCTGCGCCAACTGCCACTCGATGAACATGGTCGCCTTCCGCAGCCTCGCGGAAGCGGGCGGCCCCGGCTATAGCGATGCGCAGGCTGCGCAGATCGCCTCCGAATACAAGATCAAGGACCTCGACGACCAAGGTAATCCGATCGAGCGGGCCGGGCGGCTGGCCGATCATTTCCCGTCGCCGTTCGCCAATGAATTGGTGGCGAAGGCGACCTATGGCGTCGCGCCGCCGGACATGTCGACGCTGGCGAAGGCGCGCACCTATCAGCGCGGCTTCCCCTGGTTTGTCTTCGACATGTTCACGCAATACCAAGAGCAAGGGCCGGATTACATCGCCGCCTATGTCAACGGCTACAAGGAGGCGCCGAAGGGCGTCGCGGTGCCGGAGGGCGGCCACTACAACGAGTATTTCCCGGGCCATGTCACCGCCATGCCGCAGCCTTTGCAGGATGGGCAGGTGACCTACGACGACGGCTCACCGCAGACCATCGCGCAATATTCAAAGGACGTGTCGGCGTTCCTGATGTGGGTGGCCGAGCCGCATCTGGTGGCGCGCAAGCGCATCGGCTTCCAGGTGATGATCTTCCTGATCGTGCTCTCGGGCCTGCTCTACTTCACCAAGAAGAAGGTGTGGGCCGACCTGCACGCGTGACAATTGTTATTCGGATCAAGCTCTGCAATCGTCATGCCCGGCCTTGTGCCGGGCATCCACGTCTTTAAAGCTTGCCAGTCGTGACGGCGTGGACGGCCGGTCAAGCCCGGCCATGACGGGGAGCTGCGCATGACGAAATCCGTTCTCGGCATCATCGGCGGCTCCGGCATCTACGATCTGCCGGGCCTGGAGAACGTGCGCGAAGAGCGCATCGCCAGTCCCTGGGGCGAGGCTTCCGCCGCCTTGCGCATGGGGGAGATCGCCGGGTTGCCGGTCGTTTTCCTGTCGCGCCACGACAAGGGCCATCGGCTGTCTCCCTCCGACATCAACTACCGCGCCAATATCGACGTCATGAAGCGCGTCGGCGTCACCGATCTGGTGTCGCTGTCGGCTTGCGGCTCGTTCAAGGAGGAATTGCCGCCCGGCACCTTCGTGCTGGTCGATCAATTCGTCGACCGCACCTACAAGCGCGAGAGCTCGTTCTTCGGCAAGGGCATGGTGGCGCACGTGTCGATGGCGCATCCGACGTCACCGAAATTGCGGCTGCGCATCGACGAGGCTTCCGGCAAGGAAGGCTTAGCCGTCGTGCGCGGCGGCACTTATGTCTGCATCGAGGGACCGCAGTTCTCAACTTATGCCGAAAGCATGACCTACAAGACGCTCGGCTATTCGGTGATCGGCATGACCAACATGCCGGAGGCCAAGCTCGCGCGCGAAGCCGAGATTTGTTACGCCTCGGTCGCCATGGTGACGGATTTCGACTGCTGGCATCCCGGCCACGAGGCGGTCACCGTGGCCGACATCATCAAGGTGCTCAATGACAATGCCGACCGCGCCAAGCGGCTGGTGGCACGGCTGGCGCGCGATTTCCCGCGCGAGCACGAGCCATGCCCGATTGGGTCGGACAAGGCGCTCGACACGGCGCTGATCACCGCGCCGGAAGCGCGCGATCCGGAATTGCTGAAGAAGCTCGATGCGGTGGCGGGCAGGGTGCTCAAAGGTTAGAACAACCTAATCGCGAGGGAGCTATGCACGTCGTCGATTTGCAGCAACAGCCGCGCGAAGAATGGCGATCGGGCGTCTTGACGCGCATGAAGGCCGCGGCGGCCAACGGCGCGACCCAGCTTTGCCTGTTCGAGCAATGGTGCGATCCGGGCCATGGCGCGCCGACACATCTGCACGCGGTCGAAGAGGTGCTGTGCGTGCGCGAAGGGCAGGCCGACGTGTGGATCGATGATACGCACCTTGCGCTAACGAGCGGGCAACTGGTCGTCGTGCCGGCCGGGCGCAAGCACGGGTTCTCCAATACCGGCACGGGCGTTCTGCATATTGAATCGACACTGGCTGCGCCGGTGTTTGAGGCGGCCTATGACGACAAGCGCGAAAGCCCGCGTCGCTGGCTGCCGGGTTGAGCGAGCGCGGCCCGAGTTGACGTGAAGCTGCTCGGTTGCGCGGGCCATGTTGCTGGCTTCGACGGCACGGTGAAGACACGCAAGCGATATGCCGATGGATTGCGGTTTCGAGCAAGGTTGGTCAGAGTGGCGCGGTCTCCAATCAAAGCCCAAGGCCCCATGACCTCTTCTCCCGCTTTCGAAAACGATCTGCGCGACACCATCCGTTCGATTCCGGACTATCCCAAGCCGGGCATCATCTTCCGTGACATCACCACGTTGCTCGGCGACGCGCGCGCCTTCCGCCGCGCGGTCGACGAAATGGTGCAGCCCTGGGCCGGCATGAAGATCGACAAGGTCGCCGGCATCGAGGCGCGCGGCTTCATCCTCGGCGGCGCGGTGGCGCATCAAGTCTCCGCCGGCTTCATCCCCATCCGCAAGAAGGGCAAGCTTCCGCATAAAAGCGTGAGCATCGCCTATTCGCTCGAGTACGGCCTCGACGAGATGGAAGTGCATGAGGACGCGGTGTCGAAAGGCGAGCGCGTGATCCTGGTGGACGATCTGATCGCCACCGGCGGCACCGCCGAAGGCGCGGTGAAGCTGATGCGGCAACTGGGCGCCAATGTGCTCGCCGCCTGCTTCGTCATCGACCTGCCGGCGCTCGGCGGCGCCGACAAATTGCGCAAGATGGACGTGCCGGTGCGCACGCTGGTCTCGTTCGACGGGCATTAAGCCTAGTTGGGGATAGCATGTTGCATTGCGGGATAAAAAATGCTGCAATGCGGTCGTTGAATAGTCGGAGGTACGACTATGGCGACCGCAAAGCTTTTAAGACGACAAGCGACAACCTGCTCGAACTTGGCGAAGCAGACTCACGATGAGGAGAGCCGGCAACGCTGTCTGCGCTTGGAGCAAACCTATCTTCAACTGGCCGACGAGGAAGAGCAGCTTGCCGGTCAGGCGGATGCGCCTGCGGGTGCGAGTGAAAGCAAGCTGAACGCATAGCCGCCTCAGCTTAAACTGCTGCCGTTCAATGCATTCCGGCCACAAGGCCACACGCGCGCACGTCGCACGCACACTTTTAAAATCCACGGTCTAGCTTTGCCGCGGCCCCCAAGGGCCGGGCGAGCCCGGCGGGGCGGGACCCGGCTCCGGGCCCCAAGGGCTTGGTTGCGTGGGTGCTGGTTGCGGCGCGTCGCCCCATGGCCCCGACTCAGGTGCCGGCTGCTGTGGCGCATCGCCCCAAGGTCCGCCATCGCCGCCGGCGGTGGGAGGCTCGCCCGGGACGTCCTGGCCGATCTGCGGCTGTTCTTCCGGCGCTTCAAGTTCGAGCGGCCCGGGATCGTGACCGCCGGCATATTTCACCAGCGCTTCGACGCGCGCCTCGACCGAGGGGTGGGTGGCGAAGACATCGGCAAAGCCCTCGCGCGGATTGTCGATGCACATTTCCATCACCGCCGAGGTGGCGTGGGTGAGCTCGCCGCGGTTCTCGATCTTGCGCAGCGCCGAGATCATGGCGTCGGGGTTCTTGGTCAATTCGACCGAGCCGGCATCGGCGAGATATTCGCGCTGGCGCGACAGCGCGAAACGGATCACCACCGAAAGCAGCCAGGCCACCACGATCAGCGCGATGGCGATGATGATGGCGATGCCGGCGCCGCCGCCTCTGCGATCGTCGCCGCCGCGCCGCCGGCCGAAGCCGCCGTAAAACGCACTCTGGAAGAACAGGCGGAACACCATCTCGCCGAAAAACGAGATGGCGCCGGCGATCACCACCGCGATCACCATCATGCGCACGTCGCCGTTGCGGATATGAGTGAGCTCGTGGCCGAGCACGGCTTCGAGTTCCCGGTCGTTAAGCGCTTGCATCAGCCCGCGCGTCACCGTGATCGAATATTGCTTTTCGTTGAGCCCGGTGGCGAAGGCGTTGAGCGCCTCGTCGTCGGCGATGCGCAGCGTCGGCGTGGTGATGCCGCGCGAGATGCACAGGTTTTCCAACAGATTATAGAGCCGCGGTTCCTCCGCGCGGGTGACCGGCCGGGCGTCGGTCACCGCGTCGATCATCGACTGGTGGAATTTGTAGGCGATGAAGATCCAGATGACGGTGCCGACCGTGGCGAACGGCGCCGCCTTGACGAAGTCGTAGGCTGCTGCCCGCATCAGATAATCGAGCGGCGCGTTGACGCTGAGCGCTTCGGCCAACAGCGCGCCGGCGAACACCAGCACATAGACCAGGAAGAACAGACCGATCAGCAGCGCGACGGAGCGGCGCTTGTTCGACTGGATATGCGTATAGAGACCGTAAGCGGCCATCGCTCTCCTTTACCTCCCCCTGCAAGGGGGAGGTCGCCCGCCGAAGCGTAGCGAAGGCGGGCGGGTAGGGGTCATGGCGGTGTGGCGCGACGAGGCGACCCCACCCCGGACCGCTTCGCGGTCCGACCCTCCCCTTTCAGGGGAGGGATATTTCATGTTCAGAACTTTACGCTTGGTGCCTGCTCGAGTTGCGGGCGCTCGTCGCCGACGTCGAAGAACGTGCGCGACGTAAAGCCGAAGGTCGCGGCAAACAGCACCGCCGGGAAGTTCTGGATGCCGGTGTTGTATTCCTGAACCGCGCTGTTGAAGAAGCGGCGCGCGGCTGCGAGCTTGTTTTCGATGTCGGACAGCTGCGCCTGCAGCTGCTGGAAGTTCTGGTTGGCCTTCAGGTCGGGATAGGCTTCCGACAGCGCGAACAACTGCCGCAGCGCGCCGGTCAGCATGTTCTCCGCCGCCACCTTCTGCTCGACCCCGGGCGCGGCGATCGCGGTCTGCCGCGCCTTAATCACGGCTTCCAGCGTTCCCCGCTCGTGCGCGGCATAGCCCTTCACCGTCTCCACCAGATTGGGGATGAGGTCGTGGCGCTGCTTGAGCTGCACGTCGATGTCGGCAAAGGCCTGATTGGTCCTCTGCCGCATGGCGACGAGGCCGTTGTAGATGCTGATCGCCCAAATCACGATCACGACGATCACGGCAAGGACGATCCAACCGGTAGTGGACATGGGTCAGCTCCAAGGGGAAAGCGTCAGGACGGAACCAGCCTAGCCTAGATGGGATGCGCGCCGCCAACGGCAACGGGATAGGGGTATCCCTTGGGCAAGCTCGGCCGCACCTTGCCAAGATTTAATGTAACTGCCTGTCTAGACACAAAAAAAGACCCCGAGATGAACCCGGGGTCTTTTCGCCAGACGGCTATTCGGGGGGTAAGGGGGGAGCCGCCCGACTTAAACACACGAGCTTCAACGCGGCGCCCGCCCTTTGGTTCCTGGGGTTTCAAACCATCCAACAATTTTTTTGAGACCGGACCGGCCGGTTTTCCATCGGTGCAAAAGCCCGCGTAGCCGCAGACGCTTAACTAGCTTCGCGGAAGCGGATGGCAGCTTCCAGATCGACCGACACCAGTTGAGATACCCCGCGCTCGGCCATGGTGACGCCGAAAAGCCGGTTCATCCGTGCCATGGTGATCGGGTTGTGGGTGATGATCACAAAGCGCGTGTCGGTCGATTTGATCATCTCGTCGAGCAGGTCGCAGAAGCGCTCCACGTTGTGATCGTCGAGCGGGGCGTCCACCTCGTCCAGCACACAGATCGGCGCCGGGTTGGTGAGGAACACCGCGAAGATCAGCGCCAAGGCGGTCAAGGCCTGCTCGCCGCCCGACAGCAGCGAGAGCGTCGCCGGTTTCTTGCCCGGCGGCTTGGCCATGATTTCCAGGCCGGCCTCCAGCGGATCGTCGCTTTCGATCAACTGCAATTCGGCGGTGCCGCCGCCGAACAATTGCACGAACAGATGCTGGAAGTGCTTGTTGACCTGCTCGAACGAAGCGAGCAACCGCTCGCGCGCCTCGCGGTTGAGGCTTTGGATGCCGAGGCGCAGCTTCTTGATCGCCTCGACCAGGTCGTCGCGCTCGGTGGTGAGCGAGGTGTGCTGGGTCTCGACTTCGCGCAATTCTTCCTCGGCGCGCAGATTGACCGCGCCCAGCCGCTCGCGTTCGCGCCGCAGCCGTTCGAGCTTTTCCTCGATCTCGGCCAATTCGGGCAGCGCCTCGCCGTCTTTGATCTCGGCGAGCGCGGCGACGGCGGACGGCTCGATCTCCAGCATGTCGTGGATTTCGCGGCCGACGTCTGACAGCCGGCGCTTGGCGCCTTCGAAGCGTTCCTCGGCGCGCGCCAGTTCCTCGCGCGCGGCGCTGGCCGCTTCCAACGCGGCGCGGGCGTCGCGGTCGGCCTCGGCGAGCGCGCTCTCGGCTGTCGCCAAGCGATCGGCGCAGGCGCGCCGCTCGGCTTCCGCATTCTGCACCTGCCCGAGCAGGCCGGAGCGCTTCTCGGCGAATAGCTGCGGCGCGTTTTCCAACTCCTTGCGGTCGTGTTCGGCTTCGGCGATGCGGGTTTCCAGCGTGACGATCTGCTGGCGGGCGCCGTCGCGGCGCTCGACCCAGCCGGCTTTGTCGGCGGCAAGCGAAGAAAGCCGCCGGTCGGCCATTTCCGCCTCGCGCACGATCGCCTGCTGCTCGGCGCGCACCTCGGCGAGCTTGCCGCGCTTGCCGGCGATCTCGTCGCGCACGTCCACCAGCTTTTTTTCAAGATCGGCGGCGGGGGAGAGTTCGGCCAGCGCGCGTTCGGCTTGCGCCTTAGCGGCGGTCGCCTCATTGCGCCCGCCGACCAGTCGCGTGCGCGCTTCGCCCAAGGCGGAAAGCCGCGCCGATTGACGGTTGAGGTCGCGCTCGCGGTTACGCGTTTCGCTTTCGGTGTGGCCGGCGGCCTCGAAGGCCGATTGCGCGGCTTGCAGGATGCGGCGTTTGGCCTCGACCTCGGCGCGCGCCGCTTCCAACTCGCGGTCGATTTCGGCAACGCGGCTGCGCTGCGCCAGCCTGCGCGCCGCACCGGTCGGCGCGTGCGCGGCCGCCACGAACCCGTCCCAGCGCCACAGATCGCCGGCGCGCGAGACCAGCCTCTGGCCGGACTTGAGCATGCTGGAAAGACGGACGCCGGTCTCGAAATCGACCACGCCGATCTGCGCCAGCCGACGGGCCAACTGCGCCGGCGCCTGCACGTGAGCGGCCAGCGACTCGGCCCCTTCCGGCAGCGGCGGATCGCCGGCGGCAGGGTTGATCTGCGACCAATGCATCGGCGACGTCGGATCGAGCGGCGCATCGAGATCATCGCCCAGCGCAGCACCCAACGCCTTCTCGTAGCCTTTGCCGACCGAGACATGATCGATCACCGGCGGCCACAGATTGCGCGTCTCCGGCGCCATCATTTTGGCCAGCGTCTTGGCTTCGGTTTCCAGACGCTGCACCTGCTTCTCGGTCTCGGCGAGAGCGGCGCGCGCCATTTCATATTCGGTACGTGTATTGTTATGCGCAGCTTCCGCGGCAACAGCGGCCGCTTCTGCTTCGCTCAGCGCCGATTGCGCGCCTTCGACCGCCGCGGCGGCGCCATCGCCGCTATGCAAAGTTGCCAGCTCGCGCTCGATCGTCTCGATCTCGCCGGCAATTCTGGCGATCCGCTCGCTTTGTTCGCGCGCGGTGTTTTCAAAGCGACTGCGCTGGGCGGTGAGATCGGCGAGGGCAGTGGTGACCTCGGCGAAAATCTTCTCGGCGGCGTTGAGCGCGGCATCGGCATCGGCCACGCGGGCGTCGACGCCGCTGCGGCGGCCGGCACTTTCGCGCGCCTCCTGGCGGATGGTCTCTTCCTCGCCGGCCAGTTTGGCGAGCGCGGCTTCGGCGTCGGCGGCGAGCTTTTGCTCGCGCTCGCCGTCGGCGGCGAATTGCTTGAGCCGCAGCTCAAGCTCGGCAATGCGGTCCTTGGCGCGCGTTTCCTCGCGGTCGAGCTCTTGTTGAGCGAGGTTGAGCCGGTGCAAAGCGGCGCCGGCGCGCGCCTCGGCCTCGCGCAAGTCGGGCAGCGCGGCGGAGGCGAGCGCCTGACGCTTGGAGGCTTCGGCTTCGGCGCCGGTACGGGCCGCCACTTCACGGACGCCTTCGTCCTTGGCCTGCTCGGCGGCGGCGACTTCGTCGGTCGCGCCGGTCCAGCGTAGGTGGTAGAGCGTCGCCTCGGCCTTGCGCACCTGCGCCGACACGGTTCGATAGCGGATCGCCTGGCGGGCCTGCTTCTTCAATCCGTCGATCTGGCCGGCAAGCTGGCCGATGACGTCTTCCAGCCGCGTGAGATTAGTCTCCGCCGCCTTCAGGCGCAGTTCCGCTTCATGCCGGCGGGCGTGCAGGCCGGCGACGCCGGCGGCTTCCTCCAGCACGCGGCGGCGCTGTTCGGGTTTGGCCTGGATGATTTCGCCGATGCGGCCCTGATGCACCAAAGCCGGCGAGCGCGCGCCGGTGGAGGCGTCGGCGAACACGATCTGCACGTCGCGGGCGCGCACCTCGCGGCCATTGATGCGGTAGGTGGAACCGGCCTCGCGCTCAATGCGGCGGGCGATCTCGAGGGCGTCGGAATCGTTGAACGCGGCCGGCGCCGAGCGCTCGGCGTTGTCGATGGTGATCGCTACCTCGGCATTGTTGCGGGCCGGGCGGTTGTTGGAGCCGGAGAAGATCACCTCGTCCATCGAGGAGGCGCGCATGGACTTGTACGAGGACTCGCCCATCACCCAGCGCAACGCTTCGACCAGATTGGATTTGCCGCAGCCGTTCGGCCCGACCACGCCGGTCAGCCCCGGCTCGATCAGAAAATCGGTCGGCTCGACAAACGACTTGAACCCTAACAGGCGCAGCCGGGTGAGTTTCATGCGTCAGGTCTCATCCCGCGCAGGATCGAAGCCGTCTGGTCGTGCATTTTGCGGAATCGTATTTCGCTCCGGGAATCGGCCCGGTGAGTGGATATCATGGGCGGGGGCGACAATGAATCTTCGGGCGCGTTCGAGCAACAAGCTTGTGACGGCGCGGGCGGTTTTCCAGACCTTTCGGCGTTGTGCAACGCCAAATCGAGGCGCGGCGGGCGATCGCCGCAGGCCGAAAAACCCTTGTCAGCCCTTAAGATAGGGGTCGATGATCTTCGCCATTTCCTCGATCGAAAGGGCGCCCTGATGTGGAGTGCCGTTGACGAAGAAAGTTGGGGTCGAGTGCACCTTGAACTTGTCGACGGCGCGCTTACGCACGCTTTCGATGGCATCCAGGATCTTTTGATTCGCCAGGCAGGCGTTGAACGTGGCTTCGGTGAAGCCGGCTTGTTTAGCGATCCGCATCAGCGGCGGGATCGGCTTTTCGACCGCCCAATCGCGCTGCTGGTGGAACAATGTGTCGACCATGGAGAAATATTTGCCGCTGTCGTCCTGTCCGGAGCAACGCGCCAGCATGAAGGCGGCCTCAGCCAGCGTATCGAGCGGGAATTCGCGCAGGATGTAGCGCACCTTGCCGGTGTCGATGTAGCGCTTCTTCAGTTCCGGGAATGTGACTTCCTGGAAGTGCGCGCAATGCGGGCAGGTCATCGAGGCATATTCAACGACGGTCACGGGGGCCTTTTCCGCACCGATGGCCATATCGGGCAGTGCGCCGGGCGCCATCAGCTCGGCGGGCGGGATGGCGGCGTCCTCGGGCTTGCCTTGCGAAAATGACGGCAGCACGGAGGACCCGAGCGCGGCGGTGGCGAGCGCTGCGACAGCGGCGCATTGGCAGAATTCGCGGCGATTGATGAGCAACTGCAACTCCGTCGGCTGGACCCGGTCTGATGGCCGTCAGTAGCTGGATAGCATAATTGTGGCAATGGCGGGCCGTTCCGCCAAGGCAGCGGACAGGCTCACTTTCGCTTGATGGCGGCGCCCAGGCGGGCGAGCGCCTGGCGCAGGTCTTCGTCTTCGACCTCCGAGAGGCCTTCGGCGATGCGGGCAGCCGCTTCGGGATCGGGGACCGAACGGGGCGCCGGCGGTTCGCGCCGCCGCAGCGGGGCTTGCCGGAGCGCCAGGCGGCCGATGGCCTGCCAGCCGAAGAAACGGTTGACCCGTTCCAGGATGACGGCCGACAAGTGCTGGATCTCGATCGCTACCGGGCCCTCGACCCGCAGCACCAAAGTGGCCGGTTCGGGAGGCTCCTCGCCAGCCGGCCGCGGCCAGTTGATCTTGATCGGCTCGCTGTGGGCGGCGATATCGGGGCCCACGATGTCGGCCCAGCGGGCGATGATCTCGGTCGAGGCGAACCCTTGCGCCTTGACCACATCGCTCAACAGGCTGCCGAGCAATTGCGAAAGCGGCCGGGGAAAACTGCGCGCGGACTTGTTCATTTGAGGAACGCTCTCATGCCATCGTCGGCGCCATGACCGTAGCAGTCCGTTCGCGCGCGCGAAAGAAAGCATCCGTCACGCCGGACCCGGCCGATTTGCTCGCCTGGTACGACCGCCACCGGCGGGTTCTGCCGTGGCGGGCGCGCAAAGGTGCGCGGACCGATCCCTATCGTGTCTGGCTGTCCGAGATCATGCTGCAGCAGACCACGGTCAAAACGGTCGCGCCTTATTTTGCGCGCTTTGTTAAGCGCTGGCCGAGCGTGACCGCGCTCGCCGCAGCCAGCCTCGATGACGTGCTGCGGGTTTGGGCCGGGCTCGGCTATTACGCGCGGGCGGGTAATTTGCACGCTTGTGCGCGCGCGGTCGTGCAAGACCATGGCGAACAATTTCCAGCCGATCTGGCGGCGCTGCGTGCGCTGCCGGGCATCGGCGACTACACCGCCGCGGCGGTCGCGGCGATCGCCTTCGATTTGCCGGCGGTGCCGGTGGACGGCAATGTCGAGCGCGTGGTGACACGGCTGTTCGCGATCGAAGAAGCGCTGCCGGCGGCCAAGCCCGCGATCAAGCGGCGGGCTACGTCTCTGTTGCCGCCGCATCGCTCCGGCGATTTTGCGCAAGCGCTGATGGATCTCGGCGCTACCATTTGTTCGCCCAAGCGGCCGGCCTGCGTGTTGTGTCCTTGGAGCGAAGCCTGCGCCGCGCACGCGTTAGGGATCGAGCAGATATTCCCGCGCAAATCGCCCAAGCGCGAAGGCAAGCTGCGCCGCGGTGCCGCCTTCGTCGTATTGCGCGCCGATGGGCGCGTGCTGTTGCAAAAGCGCCCGGACAAGGGCTTGCTCGCGTCCATGACGGAAGTGCCGGGCAGCGCTTGGGCACATGATTTCGACAGCGATCGTGCGCTCGAAGGCGCGCCGCGTGTGGGCGCCAGAACGAAATGGCGGCGGCTGCTGGGCGTGGTCGAGCACGTGTTCACGCATTTTCCGCTCGAACTGACGGTTTTCAGGGCGCAAGTCCCGCGCGGAACGCGCGCGCCCAAGGGCGCGCGCTGGGTCAGACTTGCCGATCTTGCCGGAGAAGCGCTACCGAATGTCATGCGCAAGGTGGTCGCGCATGCGTTGGACGAGAAAGCGAAGGGTGAGCGTCATGTCCGCTGACGATTGGGTGCCGAGCCTGCGTTATCCCGATCCGCACGTGACCTCGCTCGACAAGCGCTTCGACAAATACCGGCTGCCGCTCGCAAGCGTCGAGCGGCTGTTTACCGGCTCGCGCTGGGGCGAAGGGCCGGTGTGGTTCGGCGACGGCCGCTATCTGCTGTGGAGCGACGTGCCGGGCGATTGCATGCGCCGCTGGGACGAGGAAACGGGCAGCGTCAGTTTCTTCCGCAAGCCGTCGAACAACGCCAACGGCAATACCCGCGACCGGCAGGGCCGGCTGGTGACCTGCGAGCACCTTACGCGTCGCGTCACCCGCACCGAATATGACGGGGCGATCACGGTGATCTGCGACCGCTTCGAGGGCAAACGGCTCAACTCGCCGAACGATGTCGTTGTAAAGTCCGACGGCTCGATCTGGTTCACCGATCCGCGTTTCGGCATCTTGGGCAATTACGAGGGCGACATCGCCGAGCCGGAATTGCCGATGAACGTCTACCGTGTCGACGGCAAAAGCGGCGCGGTGACCGTGGTAGTCGACGGCATCGACGCTCCGAACGGGCTCGCCTTCACGCCCGACGAAAAGAAACTCTACATTGTTGAATCGCGCAGCGAGCCGCGCCGCATCCTGGTTTATGATGTGGTCGGCGACGGTAGCAAAATCGCCAACGGCAAGATCCTGATCAACTCCGGTCCGCACGGCACGCCCGACGGCTTCCGCGTCGATATTGATGGAAACTTATGGTGCGGCTGGGGCATGAGGGCGGAGCTCGACGGCCTGCGCGTGTTCACGCCGAAAGGCGAGCCGATCGGCCATATTTCATTGCCGGAACGCTGCGCCAACGTTTGCTTCGGCGGGCGCAAGCGTAACCGGCTGTTCATGGCGGCGGCGCATTCGCTCTATTCGCTCTACGTCAATACACAAGGCGTGGCGGGCGGCTAAGCCGCCGCCAATCGTCCTCGCATAACGTCAGATCGCCGGAATACCGGCCGCCGCCGTGAGAAAAGCGTTCTCCGCGCGCTCGGCCTGATCGGGCCGCGGCTTCTTCCGCGCCATGGCCTTTTTGTTGATCTTGCGCTTGGCGATGCCGTTGAGCTTTTTGTCGGTGGCGTGCTCTTCCTTGAGATTGGCGCTCAACAGCTTCGCCACGTCGCTGCGGCCAAGCAGCTTGGCCCAAGCCGACAACGTGCCATAGCGGGTAATCTCGTAATGTTCGACGGCCTGCGCTGCCGCGATCAGTGCGGCGTTGAGCACCATCTTGTCGTCGATCTCGCCCGCGATCTCGTTGGCTTCCTCGATAATGCCGTCGATGGCCGGGCATTTTGTGCCTTGCGGTTTGCTCTTGAGCTTCTTGAACGCCTGGTCGAGCCGCTTGATCTGGCCTTTGGTCTGCTTGAGATGGGTGCGGAAGCCGTTCTTGAGCTCGGCATCGGTGGCCTTGGCGATCATTTTCGGCAGAGCCTTCTCGATTTGGTGCTCGGCGTAGTAGATGTCTTGCAGACTGTGCATAAACAGGTCTTCGACTGTATGAATGTCGGACGTAAACCAGCCCATATGCGGCCTCCCTTGGGTTTTGTTCTGCGATAAGTCCGGGCGGAGGCGCGGGTTCCAAAAGAAGCCGAAGAAGGCTACGAGCTATTAAATTTGACACGAGGGAGGCGGTCACGATGAGCATTGAACGCAAGGAAGTCGGCGCGCGCATGAGCCAGATTGTGGTGCACGGCGACACGGTTTATCTCGCCGGCATCGTCGCGCGCACCAATAAAGGCAAGAGCGTCACCGAACAGACCCGGGAAATCGTCGACACCATCGACAGCTATCTGGCGCAGGCTGGCACCAACAAGACCAAGCTGTTGTCCGCCAATATCTGGATCACCGATATGGCCAAGTTCGCCGAGATGAACGCGGTGTGGGATGCTTGGGTGGCGCCCGGCCAGACGCCGGCGCGCGCCTGCGTCGAGGCCAAGCTAGCCGCGCCCGACTATTACGTCGAGATCATGGTGGTGGCGGCGAAATAGCCCTCTTTCCAGTCATCACCGGGCTTGTCCCGGTGATCTCGCTCGGGTGGGCAGTGCGCTCCTAAGCGAGATGGCCAGGTCAAGCCCGGCCATGACGAGGAAGAGGCAGGGGGACAATCACATGGCATTCGATTTCGGCCCGCTCATCGCGGCGGATCAGCCGCCGCCGGCCGTGAGATGGAAGCCGCCCGGGAAATACAATTTCACCTTCGGCAACAACGATCCGGATGGATTGGCCGTCGAGGACCTGAAGGCTGCCTTGCAGACCGCGATATCACGCGAGGGCCGCAGGCTGTCGGACTATCGCCTGCACATGGGCCCGCAGGGCTACCGGCCGCTGCGCGAATTTCTGGTGAAGAAGCTCAAGCGCGATGCTTCGATCGACTGTGCCGCCGACGACATCCTCATGCTTTCAGGCTCGCTGCAGGGGCTCGATTTGGTCAACGCCGCGTTGCTTGAGCGCGGCGACACGGTGATCTGCGAACGCGATTGCTACGAGGGCACGATCAATCGCTATACGCGCCGCGGCATCAACACGATCGGGCTGCCACTCGACAAAGACGGCATGCGCATGGACGCGCTGGAGACTGCGCTGTCCGACCTTCAGAAAGCCGGCGTGCGGCCGAAATTCATCTACACTATCGCCACTGTACAAAACCCGACGGCGAGCATCCTCAGCTTTGAGCGCCGCGTGAAGCTCCTTCAACTCGCCGAGGCCTACGGCGTGCCGATTTTCGAAGACGACTGCTACGCCGACCTCACCTGGGACGGCAAGCGCCCGCCCTCCATCTACTCGATGAGCAAGACGCAGAACGTGATCCATATGGGATCGTTCTCCAAGACCATTGCGCCGGCCTTGCGCGTCGGTTTCATCGTGGCGCCCTGGGCGATCATGTCGCGCCTTTTGCCGCTGAAGACCGATGCGGGGTCCGGCGGGCTGGAGCAGATGATGCTTGCCGAATACTGCGAAGCGCATTTTGCCGAGCATGTGCCGCAATTGCGCCAGCGCTTCCGCGCCAAACTCGACACCTTGGTCGGCGCGCTGAACGAACAGTTCGGCACCGCGGCGGAGTTCGACTATCCGCTGGGCGGGATTTTCCTCTGGGTCAAGCTGCCGGACAATGTCGACACGATGAAGCTGCGCGAGGCAGCCCTTGCCGCCGGCGTCGTCATCAATCCGGGGCCGGAATGGTCGATCGACAAGGCCTATAGCAAGAGCCGCATGCGACTCTGTTTTGCCAGCCCAACGCATGAGGAGATCCGCGAGGGGATCGCGATTTTGGCCGAAGTCTGCCGCAAGGAATTCGGCGTGCCGGCGCGCAGCGCCAATATCGAGCGGAGCGCGTAAGGAATGCAACAACACGGCATCCTGGCCATCTGGAACGATTGCGCCGTCGGTCGCGAGGCCGATTTCGAGACCTGGTTTCAGGGCGAGCATCTGCTTGAGCGGCTTAGCGTTCCCGGTTTCTTGTTTGGGCGGCGTCACCAGGCGATTTCCGGCGCCAGCGGTTATTTCAATTTCTATCTGACGCAATCGCCCGACGTGCTGACCTCAAAACCCTATCTCGATCGTCTCGACAATCCGACGCCGATGACGCGCATGATCATGTCGGAGGTTTTCATCAATATGAATCGCACCGTGTGCTGGCGCACGGCGCGGCGCGGCGGTTTTCGCGGCGCCTACGCGGTGACGGTGCGCTTCAACGAGACGCCGGAGGAAGCGGCGCTCGCCGCTCAGCTCGATGCGATGCTGAAGAGCCCGGCGGTCGCCGGCGGCGAAATCTGGACGGCGCTCGATCCGAGCGGCATGCCGGTGTCGATGGAAGAACAATTGCGCGGCAGCGACAAGAAGATCAAAGCCTGCCTGATGGTCGACACATTGCGCCAGGATGCGGCCGAGCAGACCGGCGCGCGCCTTGCGGCGCAGTTTCCGGCTGCCGAGGTCGGTGTGTTCCGGGTGCTTTGCCAGCTCGGACGCGGAGATTTGTAATGCAATTGCTTTTGCCCATGGCCGGAAAAATCGCGGCGCGCCTGATCGAGCGCAAAGAGACCATCGCGATCGCCGAATCCTCGACCGGCGGGCTGATCGCCGCGGCCTTGCTCGCGGTGCCCGGGGCCTCCGCCTATTTCATCGGCGCCGCCGTGGTCTACACGCGCACTTCGCGCGCAGCGCTGCTGGGCATTACAGAGGGAGAAATGTCCCGCATGCGGCCGTCGACGGAAAGCTACGCGCTGCTGCTGGCGCGGCGCATGCGCGAGCGCAATGCCTCGACATGGAGCCTTGGCGAGACCGGCGCCACCGGGCCGACCGGAAATCGCTATGGCGACGCGGCCGGCCATAGCTGCATCGCGGTGGCGGGGCCGGCGAGCGAGCGCGCGATCACGCTGGAAACCGGCAGTGGCGACCGCGCGGCGAATATGGAAGCCTTCACGCGGCGGGCGCTCGAACTTCTCTCTGAAGCAGTAGCGGCTGCGGTCTAGGGCGCGGACCTATAAGCGCCCGGTCAAAAGGCTGGCTGCACGAGCCGCTGATGATGTCCGCTTTCGGGCGTAAAGCGGACATATCCCGGACATCGCTAAAACGATATATGCTAGCCGCGCAAGCCATCAAACGGGAGGCCGGTGATCGCAATGTTGGAAACTGACAAGGTGTTCGCCGGCTCGATTCCGGAAAACTACGACCGCTATATGGTGCCGTTGATTTTCGAGCCGTACGCCGCGGATATGGCACAACGCGCAGCGTCCTTGTCGCCAAGCGCCGTTTTGGAAATCGCCGCGGGCACCGGGGTTGTTACCCGCGCCTTGGCGCCAAAACTGTCTCCCGGCGCCAGCTATATCGTCACCGACCTCAACCAGCCGATGCTCGACTACGCCGCATCGCGACAACCTCCCGATACTTGGATCAAATGGCGTCAGGCGGATGCTATGGCGTTGCCGTTTGAAAATGCGGCCTTCGATCTCGTTTGTTGTCAGTTCGGCGCGATGTTCTTTCCTGACCGCTCGGTGGCCTACCGCGAAGCAAAGCGGGTCCTGAAGCCCGGAGGGCATTTTTTATTCAACGTATGGGATCGCATCGAGGAGAATGACTTTGCGGATGACGTGACGAATGCCCTCGCAAGGATATTTCCGGACGATCCGCCGCGTTTCATGGCTCGCACGCCGCACGGCTACCACGATACGGCGCTGATCCGTCGCGAGTTGGAAGGCGCAGGTTTCTCCCGCGTGGCGATCGAGACGATAGCCGCACAAAGCCGTGCATCCTCGCCGCGCATCCCGGCCGTTGCTTACTGTCAGGGGACCGTTCTTCGCAGCGAAATCGAGGCCAGAGACGCGGCAAAACTGCAAGCCGCAACCGACTACGCCGAATCCGCGATTGCGGACAGACATGGCAACGGCGAGGTTGCTTCCAAAATTCAGGCACACGTCATCTTGGCTGTGGCCTAGATATTGGGATGTCCGCTTTTGGCAGTGCGCCCCGAAGGCGCGGATCACTAGTGGAGGAAGATTCCACCCAGAGAGTTGTCGATTGATCTGGTAGCTGACGAGCGGCTCGGCCGGGTAACCGGCAGAGCTGGAGCCTCGTGACAAAGGCCGCTTTAGGCGGCTGAGCAATCCGGCGGGCCGTAACGTGAGTGAAGCCTGAGCAGGCCTCGAAAGTGACAATGCGGATGCCGACCCTCCTGCCATTTGGGGAAGGCTGCATGAGCGGGGAAGCAATCGACAGGCGCACCCGCTCGATCCGCCGGGGTAGTGGGCACGGCACGACGGAAAGGTGGTTCGGGTAATCGGGGGAGACCCGTTACGGGTGAGGGTAGCAGCCTCAACGTCGCGACAGGCGGCGGCCATGGCGGGAGTCGGACAGGGTCGTATGACCGTCGAAGCCGGGTAATGCTGGCGGAGGAAAGGGCCCTGACTTCTGGTGCGCTTTCGAAGATGGTGAGGTGAAGGTGATTGGCGATGAGCCTGGCAACACCGATAACGATCCGGACCCTTCAGAGAAAGCTCTATCGTAAGGCGAAGGCGGAGCCTGCCTTCCGCTTCTACCTGCTCTACGACAAGATTTACCGCGAGGACATTCTGCGTCACGCCTATGCGCTGGCCCGAGCAAATGCGGGTGCGCCGGGCACGGACGGAATGACCTTCGCGGCAATCGAAGCGTCGGGTCTAGAGAGGTGGCTGGCGGGCCTGCGCGAGGAACTGGTCTCGAAGACGTACCGGCCTGATCCGGTGCGGCGGGTGTCCATACCGAAGCCGGACGGAGGCGAGCGACCGCTCGGCATTCCGACAATCCGGGATCGGGTGGTCCAAACCGCCGCCAAGCTCGTGCTGGAACCGATCTTCGAGGCGGACTTCGAGGACAATGCCTACGGCTACCGTCCCGTTCGCGGGGCGGTGGACGCGGTCAAGGAAGTGCACCGGCTGATTTGCCGGGGCTATACCGACGTGGTCGACGCCGATTTATCCCGATACTTCGATACGATTCCACACGCCGAGCTTATGAAATCAGTAGCTCGTCGCATCGTGGACCGGCGCGTGCTCCGGCTGATCAAGCTGTGGCTGAAAGCGCCGATCGAGGAACGGGATGATGACGACAGGGCGCGGCGCATTGGTGGTGGTAAGAGCAACATGCGCGGCACGCCTCAGGGCGGCGTCGTGAGCCCGTTGCTCGCCAACATCTACATGAACCGGTTCCTGAAGTATTGGCGGCTGACCGGGCGCGGGGAAGCGTTCCGTGCACACGTCATCGCGTATGCCGACGACTTCGTCATCCTCAGTCGCGGATGTGCGGCCGAGGCCCTGGCGTGGATGAAGGCGGTGATGACGCGGCTCGGGCTGGCACTCAACGAGGCTAAGACCTCGTTGAAGAATGCTCGGCAAGAACGCTTCGACTTCCTCGGCTACTCGTTTGGACCTCACCGTTACAAAGCGAACGGTCTTTGGTATCTGAGCGCGAGCCCGTCCAAGAGGAGCGTGCAACGGTTCAAGACGAAGGTTGGCAATCTGCTGGTGCCTGGCAACAACGATCCGTGGCCAGAAGTGCGCGACACGCTGAACAGGTCTCTGCTTGGCTGGTCGAACTACTTCTGCTACGGGACACGCCGATCGGCATTCCGCGGCGTTGACCGATACGTCTATGAACGTGCGCGCGATTTCCTTGCCCGACGGCACAAGGTGGCAGGGCGTGGCACACGGCGGTTCTCCCTCGACGTGGTCTATGGAGAACGCGGTCTGCTGCGTCTCGAACGCCTGCCACTACCGGCCACGCTGTGTGCCTCACGGTGAAACCGGTCGGAGAGCCGGATGCCTTAATCGGGCACGTCCGGTTCGATGAGCGGGGATGGGAAACGGAGCGTTGCCGAATGGCCCAAGCTACCGCGCCCATCCTCGACTCTACCTTAGCGGACGTTGCGACGGCTAGGGGAACTCAAATTTCGTAGTCGGTCAGTCGGGGTTTAAGTCCCACTCTCGGCCCTAGCGGCCTCACGTGGGAAGCGGCATATTGGTGGAATGGCACCATCATCCGCCAAAACCGGCAGCTACAGAAAGCGCGCCAAAGACATCGAGAAGCGCGCAAAGACGCGCATGTCGCCAAAGGAACGCGCGAAGCTACTTAAGAAGCAAAAAGCCCTCAATGACATGGCCGACAACGAAGAGTGGCTAGCGGGGAAGCCCGGCTCGCAGTTGAAATGACCGGCCACCGCTCGCCTCAATTGGCGGTCTCTTTTTCATTCCCTCAGCCCGAGCAGCGATGTTGGCTGCTGGCCAAAAAGCAGCCATTATGTTTGGAACCTTTTCAACTCTGCGCATGTTGATCTTTGTATTCAGCCAATCGACTACGGCCTGAAGCGGCGCCGATCATCGCGGACGCTGTTGTAAAACATCTCCGCGACGCCTCACTCTAAAAGGAGGCTCTCATGGAATTGCTCTTGATTATCGTTGTGCTCTTTCTGCTCTTCGGCGGAGGAGGATACTTTGGTCGCCGTCGTGGCTACTGGTAAAGCAAACTTTCTTAGTTCGCGATGAAGTTGATCAGATCGGATTTTGACGATCCTACTCGGACTTCTTTTCTCGTAGGGTCTTCGAAATTTGAGGCCGCCCAATTGAGGCGGCCTCTTTCATTATGAACCTTGGAACTTGTAGCAGCGGAGGGCGTTAATCGGCATGGACCAATTCCGATATACCAAGAGTTTTGGGGGTCTTCTTGCACTTTGCAGCATAGCGGTAGCTATCACGAGTCCCGCTGCGTTGGCCGGGTCTGGGTCATTTCCCATCTACGTTCCGCAAGAGTGCTTCGAACTCGCACAGCGTGAAGGTGTACCCACAGTCATTTCGAATAAATACCAAGCCGCAAAGGCGAGACTTATACTGGCTCGTCTTAAGGCGAGTGACGCTTTGGTAATAGCGTGTCGGGCAGCCGTGAAACGCGCAGAAATTAGCGCGAGGGACCAAGCCAAACTAGCACGCGAGGCGTCGGCTCGCTAAAAGGCAATACTATATTTATAGAGCCGAGCTCAGTTCAATTCATCCCTTCTCCCCGTCAAACAGGATCGCAGGTTCGAGGCGAAGACTTTGAGCCGTTTATTGATGTCTGCGTGCGGCCGATCAGACGCGCAGTATATGTCTGTTATTGACCATAGGGGGGCACTCCCCAAAAGCCGTTTGATCTGTCGGCAGGGCTAGTGTCAGAATTTTATGACATCAAACGCAATAAAAAGCCCCAGCACGTTCTGGGGGAACCAGGACACGCCGGGGCTTCCATCTTCGGAATGGCCGCGCAAAAAACACTTGCGCTACAAGCCATCCCAGCTGCGGTCTGTTGCGGCTGTGACTTAGGCCGCGGCAGCGAAGCGTAAGTTAGGTGAGCCGACGACGCCGCTCTTCTGCATCGTCGCCTTCATGTCATCCGAGTTCATCAAGAAGCGCGCCTTTGGCACGTCGGCTACGTCCTGCAGGATCACAACGTCGTTCGGGTCTTGGGCGTTGCGAAACACTCTCCCATTCGTGACACCTGCGGCGAGGCGACTCTTCTCATGTCCATCATAAGCGGTACGCCAGGTATTGTAGTCTTTGACCTTGATATGGATGGTCAGATTTTCGGTCGTGTGCTGTTCGTTCGTCATCGCAATTCCTCCAAATATTTTTATGGTCATTGCCTGAATGACATTATTCAACCAATACCCTGTAGCTAAGCAATAACGGCAGGAAAGCGAGGCTCTATAGAATATAAATTTGATCAAGGAACTTGAGGCGTTCCGACATAAAAGAGTGAGCGCTCATTTTAACGAGCTATGCTTCGTATGTGTCTTTCGAATTAGCGAATTCGTGTATGTCTTTCGAATTAGCGAAAGAGCTGGCGTACGACGCTTTCAGGGAATAATCGAAAAAAAAGGCCGCGCTGTCATGCGCGGCCTTAAACTGCTCTGGGCTATCAAGGGGGGGCTTGAGGTGTGCCGGAGAGCGTCTGTTTCACCAATCCCCAAGAGTGTCTTAAGTTCCCGGGCTGAGTTGTCGAATTAGGATCGCACCTGCGGATCGAAGGCTAGCGGATGTGCGAACGCCATAGATCAAAGTCCGCTTTGATTAAGAGCGAATATGGCGCGACGGTGTCGCCATGTCCCTTCTGGCCGAAGTCGCCATTATGATTGGAACATTATTGGCCCGGCGCGTGTTGAGCGGTGTATTCAGCCAATCGGTGTTTTTTGGTGTTGCTGGCTCGGCCCGAACGCGGTTCCGTTCATAATTTGCGTTGGATCAAAATAACTGGCGAGGGACAGGCGAAAATGGCCCCGGCAGCGATCCAATGAAAGGAGTTTTCTCCCATGCGTCATTTCCCACGCGCGGCTCTAGCTGCGTTCGCGCTTTCGCTCATGCTCGTTGCGCCCGCCGGCGCGGCTGACCAATCGACCGTGAAGGTCGCCCTGCTCGATATGACCGCCATGTTCGGTCCGGGCGGTGGACCTGGCGCCGGGTACGGTCCCGGCATGATGGGCGAAGGTTATGGCCAAGGTTACGGAATGATGGGGCCAGGTTACGGCCACGGCATGATGGGCCAGGGCTACGGTCCGGGCAGAGGGGAAGGCTACGGTCCCGGCTACGGCATGATGGGGCGCGGCATGATGGGCGGGATGTCGCTCCGCGCGAACGTCACGTCGATCAAAGCCGGCAAGGTTACTTTCGACGTGACCAATCTCTCGCGCAGCATCGTGCACGAGATGATCGTCGTGGCGGTCGAAAATCCCAATGCGCCGCTACCTTATGACTACAACACCGGCCAAATTCCCGAGAAACAGGTCAAGATGCTGGGTGAGACGGAAGAGATGGAGCCGAACGCCGAGAAGACGATCACGCTCGATCTCAAACCGGGTGCCTATCTGCTGATCTGCAATGTGCCGGGCCACTATGCCGCCGGTATGTGGACGCCGCTCACTGTGACCCAATAACGCTGGCCCGGCGCAGCCCGATCCACGGGCGGCGCCGCGATCATTCATTCCAGCGGTGGAGCGCAAACAGCGGCTAAATACGGTGCTCGCTTTAAATTTCAGGAGGCTTGTCATGTCGCTAAAACATATCGCCGCGGCGCGCTTATTCGCCGTATCCACGCTCGCGACCTTGAGTCTCGCGACCGCTGCCGAGGCACAGATGTACGGACAGGGACAGGGTCCGGGTCAGGGCGGTGGTGGCATGATGGGCGGAGGCTGGGGATGGGGGATGGGTTACGGACCGGGCGGATTCGGAGGGATCGGCCTGATCGTCCTCGCTCTGGTCGTCCTGGGTATCGGTGTCATGGCGTTCCGGCGCCGCAGTCCGTGAACCGTATTATTCCGCCGTGTGCGAGCCTGTCGCATATTGGCATCTAGCGGACATTCCGACCGCCGCAATGAATGTTCACTATCGGGGGTAAAGCGGACGTTGCGCCCGGCGTGTTTCATGAGGACACGCCATTCGAACCTCCTTGGATTGAACGCGAGCCTACTCGGCCGCTTCCGCCATCTCGGCGCGCACTAATGCGCGGAATTCGTCGATGAGACGCAAGCCCTTCGGCGTCTCGACGTGCCAGAAGGTCCAGCCGTTGCAGGCTTCCAGGCCTTGCGCCAGCGCGCCGATGCGGTGGATCGAGCCGACCTGGCCGCCGAGCGAGACCGCGCCATCGGCGCGCACGAATGCTTCGTGGCGTTTCTTGGCGTCTACCAGTCTCACGCCGGGCGTCACCAATCCGCGTTCGATCAATGCGGCAAACGCCACGCGCGGCGCCTCGCGCGCGGCGACGAACGGCGCCAGCGCTGGCGCTTCCATGAGTTCGGTCGCTGCGATGCGCTGTTCCGCCGCCTTTGCGTAATTGGCATCCTGTTCGCAGCCGACAAAGCGGCGGCCAAGTCTTTTCGCGACCGCGCCGGTGGTGCCGGTGCCGCAGAACGGGTCGAGCACCAGATCGTCGAGCCGCGATGACGACAGCAGCACGCGCGCTAGCAACGCCTCCGGTTTCTGTGTCGGATGCAGCTTCTTGCCGTCGCGGCCTTTCAGCCGTTCTTCTCCGGTGCACAGCGGCAACGTCCAGTCGGAACGCACCTGGATGTCTTCGTTGCCGGCTTTGAGCGCCTCGTAATTGAAGGTGTAGCCTTTGGCTTGCGCATCGCGCGAAGCCCAGATCATGGTCTCGTGCGCGTTGGTGAAACGGCGGCCGCGGAAATTGGGCATCGGGTTCGACTTGCGCCAGATCACGTCGTTGAGGATCCAGAAGCCGAGATCCTGCATGATGGCACCGACGCGGAAAATATTGTGGTAGGAGCCGATCACCCAGATGGTGGCGGCGGGCTTCATCACGCGCCGGCAGGCGGTGAGCCAATGCTTGGTGAAATCGTCGTAAGCTTTAAAGCTCGCGAACTTGTCCCAGTCGTCGTCGACCGCATCGACGCGCGAATCGTCGGGACGCCTGAGGTCGCTGGCGAGCTGGAGATTGTAGGGCGGATCGGCAAACACCAGATCGACGCTCGCCGCCGGCAACTGTGCCATTGCGGACGCGCAGTCGCCGAGCAAAACCCGGTGAAGTTGGCTGGACTCTGAAACTGCACGGGGCGCCCGTGAGGGCGCCCCGCGACGCGACACAACCATGATTCAGGACTCTGACTCAGGTGAACGCGGTCGGCGACGCGGGACCTACAACCGACAGGCCTGCATCTTGGACGCCCATGGTAAAAATCGCGTTAGCAAAAACGCCAGCGCGCTAGGCAAAAAATGCCTAAGATCATTTGCGGCTCAGCGACTTAGGGTGGCGGCCTACAACCGCATCGGGCATTGCCTACATGCCTTTGGCCCTGTTGGATGGCCTCATTGGGGAGGATTGCCGAATGCGTTGGGACGATTTCCGCCGCAGCGACAACATTGAAGACGATCGCGAAGGAGGTGGCGGCGGAGGTTTCGGCGCCGGCAGCGGCGGCTTCGGCATCCCCGGCGGGCGCGGCGGGCTCGGCATTGGTACCGTGATCGTGCTCGGTCTCATCGGCTGGGCGACCGGGATCGACCCCAGCATTCTCATCGGCGGCGCCGAAATGCTCAGGGGCGGCGGCTCGTCCTCTCAGCAGCCCTACCGCCAGCCGCAGCGCCAGACTGGCGCGCCCAAGGATCAAACCGGCCAATTCGTCGCCGCGGTGCTCGGCAATACCGAAGATGTCTGGACCGAAGTCTTTCAGACGTTGGGCAAGCAATACCGGGCGCCGCGGCTGCGGCTCTATCGCGGGGGCGAGCAGGGCGGCTGCGGCTTCGCGCAGGCCGCAATGGGTCCGTTCTACTGCCCGACCGACCAGCGCATCTATCTCGACACCTCGTTTTTCCGCGACATGCAGGTGCGCTTCCACGGCTGCAGCGGCAAGGCTTGCGAGTTTGCCGAGGGCTATGTGATCGCGCACGAGGTCGGCCATCACGTGCAGAACCTGCTCGGCACCTTGCCGAGGGCGAGCGCCGCGCAGCGCGCCGCCGGCAACAAGGCGGCGGCCAATCGCATCCAGGTGCGCATCGAGCTACAGGCCGATTGCTACGCCGGGGTCTGGGCCAACCGCTCCAACCAGCGCTGGAAGTCGATCGAGCCGGGCGATGTGGAAGCGGCGCTGCAAACCGCCTCGGCCATCGGCGACGACCGGCTGCAGAAACAGGCGCAAGGCTACGTCGTGCCCGACGCCTTTACCCACGGCTCATCGGCGCAGCGCCAACGCTGGTTCACCATCGGGCTGAAAGAGGGCAAGGTGTCGTCCTGCGACACCTTCTCGGCGGCGCAGTTGTAGGCCGGTTGATTGAAGCGGCGAGAGCTATCTGATACAAATTGACGGTGCCGGGCCATCGACAGCCGCCCGGTCAGCTGCCCAGCAGCCAAGCGTTGTCTCGCTCCGCGATGGAGATGAGACATGTCTTGCGGCAGCAAAACCTGCGTTGCGACAAAAATTTCTCTTAATATTGAAGCAGCCAAGCCTTCAACCTGGATTGCGTGCGTTTTACGCATGCTTGGCACGATGCTGGAAAGGTCGCGGCGGAAGCAACTCTGGTTCGAACTCGAAAAAGCTCGGCAGCGCGGCCTCCTCAAGGATCTCGAGGACTGGCAGCTTAAGGACCTTGGATTGAGCCGCGAGCAGGCCACGCGGGAGGCCGAGAAGCCTTTCTGGAAATAAGACGACCTTTGCGAAGGCTTGGCTTTCGCGTGAAGTACGACTAACTCTGTGCGCCATGCCCGGTATCGACCAAAGCCGACAATTCGTGCCGCTGAAAATCGCGGTGCTGACGGTGTCGGACACCCGCGAACTCGCCGAAGACAAGTCCGGCGCGACTTTGGCCGAGCGCGTGCAAGCCGCCGGCCATGTCTTGGCCGACCGTGCAATCGTCAAGGACGAGGTGGACGAGATTCGCCGCCGCGTGAAGGCCTGGATCGAGGACAGGTCTATCGACGTGATCATCTCGACCGGCGGCACCGGCTTCACCGGCCGCGACGTGACGCCGGAGGCGATCGAGCCGCTATTCGAGAAGAAGATGGACGGTTTTGCCACCATGTTCCTCATGGTGAGCGAGAAGAAGATCGGCACCTCGGCGATCCAGACGCGCGCCACCGCCGGCGTCGCCAACGCGACGTACATTTTCTGCCTGCCCGGCTCGCCCGGCGCCTGCAAGGACGCCTGGGACGAGATCCTGGTGCACCAGCTCGATTACCGCTATCGGCCGTGCAATTTCGTGGAAATTTTGCCGCGGCTCGACGAGCATTTGCGCAGGGCAAAGGCGAAAGGTGCCACCGCGTAACGAGCGGCGGCGGCACTCTTGCGCCAAAGCGATGTGCAGATGGCGACACGCGTTTCGGCGCGCAACCTTTTGGCATTCGCCGCGTGAAAGACGACCGTGGCGCCGCCGAGATCGCGCGGCCAGGGGTTCATAACTGTAAATCCCAATACTCGGCGACCACATCCTTGCTCCAGCTGCGCTTCTTTTCGCTGGAGGTGAGGGTGAAGCCGGCTTTCTCATAGATGTGGCGCGCGGCGAAAAGGATACTGTGGGTCCACAGCGTGACTTTCTTGTAGCCGGCCTGGCGCGCGAAGCGCACACATTCGTCCGTCAGGCGCGCGCCGACACCCAGACCGCGCGCCTTCGGATCGACCAGTAGCAGGCGAATGCGCGCAACTTCGGCTGAGTCCTTGGCCAACATGATGCAGCCGACGTTCTCGCCATTGAGTTCGGCGATCCAGCAGCGCTCGCGCTTGGCGTCGTAGTTGTTGACGAAGTCGGCGACGATCTGCGCGCACAGGCCCTCGAACGGTTCGACCCAGCCGTATTCTTGCGCGTAGATCTCGGCGTGACGGGAAACGATCCAGCCGAAATCGCCGTGCCGCGGTTGCCGCAGGATATAAGACGGTTTGGCGGCGGGCTCGTCCGGCGGCTCGCCGAGCAGTGTTTCGATCGTCGTCATCGCCGCCACCAGCCGCGTCTGCTCGTCGGCTTTCAGTCTGCCCAGCATGCCGTCGACGAGGTCCTGCGAGCGTTGCTCGAGCGGCGCGAAAATCTTGGCGCCGCGCGCGGTGAGGGCGAGGTGGCTCTGGCGCGCGTCCTTGGCGGACGTTTTTCGGCTGATGAGACCGCGCTTCTGGAAATTGCGCAGCACGCGGGAAAGGTAACCGGCATCGAGATCGAGCGCGCGGCCGATATCGGTGGCGGTCTTCACCTCGCCGTGGGACAGCTCGTAGAGCACGCGCATTTCGCCGAGCGAGTAGGGGCTGTCGAGATAATTTTTGCGCAGCACGCCGATCTGCCGCGTGTAGAAGCGGTTGAAGCGGCGCACCGCGGCGATGCGGTCGCGGCTTTGGCGGGCGGAGGGCATGGCCGCCAACCTCAGCCAATTAGTTGACTAAGTCAAGTATATGCCATCCACGCGCCCCCGCGAAAGCGGGGACCCAGGGATGCAATTTCGGGTGGCAAAATGGATTCCCGCTCGTGCGGGAATGGGTCAGCGCGGCGGCGACGCGCCTGCCGGCAACATGGCGATGCGCCGGCGGCCGAGTTTGCGCAGCATGGCTACCTCGGCCTCGGCGTGCCCGTCATGGCCGCCGAGCGCGTCATAGAGACGCCGGGTGATCACCAGCCCTTGCTCGGGTTTTGGTGCGCCGCCGAAGGTTACCCGCAGCATTGCGAGTATCTCGCCCAAGCCGGGGCGCATTAGGTCAGCGATGCCGGGTGGGCGAAACACGGCGGCGCGACGGGCGCGCTCGCTCGTGCCGGCTATCTGCATGAAGCGGTCGACCGCCGCGACCCAGGCCGGCTCCGGCACACAGCCGGCGCGCAGGAACATCAGCCAGGGCGTGCGCGTGCTTGTCGCCGCCGCTTTCAGCCGCGCGCCCACCGGGTCGTTCGAGGCAAGGAGGCGGCAGCCGGCTATATCCGCCACTTGGGCGGTGTCATCGCGCGAACCGCCGTCGGCGATCACGACTTCGCTGATCACGCCGGCCACCGCGCCGGGCACCAGCGCCGCCAGCGTGCGCACCAGCGCCCGCTCCAATTCGTGCGTGGCAATGATCGCGCTCAGCATGGAACCCGGATCTCGTGGACAGGGTTGCACCATATCATGTGGCAGCCGGCCCCATCCTCACGAGATCGGGCCCAAACTGCTCAAATTGTGAGCCTTTTGAAAATGTTCTTGTTATGTTCACAATCGCCTATTAGGTTGCCGCCATGGCTCGATCAAACGCAGCCCAAGGACGCCCGCCGGTGAAGGGGCTGCCCTCCGCGCCGGCGGGCGTTTACGTCGATGACGCCACCGAATTGCTCGGTGTGGTGGTCGAGCATGAACGCCGTCGCGGGCGCGGGGCGCAGAGCAACGCCTCCGGCCGCTACGAACCGCTGGCGCGCATCGCCTTCGACGACGGCTGGCGTTCGCTCGACGAATTGCCGGTCTTCAAGACGCAGGTGACGATCGACGCTACCCGCAAGATCATCACCCGCAACGCGTCGCCCGACATCGGCTTCGACCGTTCGATCAATCCTTATCGCGGCTGCGAGCACGGCTGCGTCTACTGTTTCGCGCGCCCGACGCATGCCTATCTCGGCCTGTCGCCGGGGCTCGATTTTGAATCCAAGCTGTTCGTGAAGCCGGAGGCGGCCGAGCTTTTGGCGAAGGAATTGTCGGCGCCCGGTTATGAGCCGAGGGTGATCGCCATCGGCACCAACACCGATCCCTATCAGCCGATCGAGCGGCGCTACAAAGTCATGCGCCGCATCCTGGAAGTGCTCGACCGCGCCGGCCACCCTGTCGGCATCGTCACCAAGTCGGCGCTGGTGCTGCGCGACCTCGATATTCTCGCGCGCATGGCCGAACGCAAATTGGCCAAGGTCGCGTTGTCGGTCACCACGCTCGATCCCGAACTCGCGCGCAAGATGGAGCCGCGCGCGGCGACGCCGATGCGGCGGCTGGAGACGTTGCGGCGGCTGGCGCAGGTCGGCGTGCCGACCACGGTGATGGTGGCGCCGGTGATCCCGGCGCTCAACGATATGGAGATCGAGCGCATCCTCGATGCCGCGCAGGCCGCCGGCGTCAGGGAGGCGGGCTACGTGCTGCTGCGCCTGCCGCTGGAAGTGCGCGACCTGTTCCGCGAATGGCTGAAGGAGAACTTCCCGCACCGCGAGGAGCACGTGTTCAAGCTGGTGCGCGACATGCGCGGCGGCAAGGATTATAATTCCAAGTGGTTCGAACGACAGAAGGGCCGCGGCCCCTATGCTTACTTGATCGGCCGTCGTTTTGAACTGGCCTGCGAGAAGCTCGGGCTTAATGTGGCGAAGTCAAAACTCACCACCGAGCATTTCCGCCATCCGAAGAAGGACAGCGCGCAGTTGAGTTTGTTCGACGCATGAGCACGCCCGATGCGATTTTGTCGCTGGTGACGCTCGGCGTTTCCGATCTCGCACAAAGCATTGCCTTCTATGAAGCGCTCGGCTTTCGCCGCAAAGCCAAGAAGGCGCAAGGCGTCGGCTTTTTTCAGGCCGGCGCCATCGCCTTCGCGGTCTGGCCGGCTGACGAACTTGCAAAGGATGCAAAGACCGCAGCGGCGTCCGCTCCAGCCTTTCGTGGCGTAGCGCTCGCCTGGAATTGCCGGTCGGAAGCGGACGTCGATGCGGCAATCGAACGGGCCCGAAGCGCCGGCGCCACCGTTCCCAAGGTCGGCCAGAAGACCTTCTGGGGCGGCTATGCCGGCTATTTCGCCGACCCCGACGGCCATCTCTGGGAAGTCGCGCACAATCCGGGCTTCCCGCTCACGGATGACGGCCGGCTGACGCTGCCGGACTAGCGCTCACATCTCTTCCTTGATCCCCGCTTTGATCAGCCACCAGTTCACCGGGTAGCTGGTAACGAAGCCCGCAAGCATGGCGATCTGCATGGTGAACCAGAATTCCGGCGTGTTTACCTCGATCATTTTGCCGAGCAATGGACGGAAATAGGCGTACTGCGCCAAGGCCATAAATCCGTACATGCCGACCTGCCAGGCAGTCAGCGACAACGTGTCGGCTTTCAGCGCGGCAATAATTCCTCGGCCGAACGACAGCCCGCGCATCGGTGCGATGGTGAAATACTGAAACACGATGCCAAAGACGAAGGCGAAAATAAAATCGACGATCCAGACCGCGAATATTTTTTCCGCGAAGAAAGAATGCCAGCCGAACCAGATCGCAACGGCAGGCACGCCAAAGCACAGCCACTCGGCAACGATGTCGCCCAGCGTGCAGCCGGCGCCGCAATGGGTGGCGCCGATGCCGACCGCGGCGAAGAACGGCTTCTCTTGCGCTGAGTGACCGCGGCTGCGCCCGTGACCGGTTGCCCGGCCGAAGCGGAAATAGCCCCACAGCGCCAATGGCCCGGCATAGAGCCCGGTCACCGGCCACACCACGTCCATGATCCACATGTGCTGCCGGTGGCGCCGGACGTCGGCAAGCAAAATAAGCGCGCAAGCCGCGCCCCCCAGCAATGAAACAATGGCGAGCACGTGCAGCCAAAAGGGAATCATTAAAAACCTCTGGTGCTTAAATTAGCGGCGCGAAGGGAAAACCGACCGGGTCGGCAATTGCTCCGCTGTCGGGAAATCTCCGTCTGCGTTCGGGGCAAATGAAAATCAAGTCCGTCGTGCGCTACTTCCAATATTCCATGCGGATCGTGGTCGAAGTGATAGATCTTGGCGACCTCGATCATCTCCCGCTTCCAGCCGGCCCATCGATAGGTAAATCTCCCGGCCGGTCAATACCGCGGTGCGGACATGACGCTTCGTGCTTCGATGTCATCCACATGCGTTGCTTCTTGCATTGACTTTCGCGCCGACGCGCGCACTCATCGCGGCATGCCGCGCAAGCTGAAACCTGCTCAACGCCTGCCGCTCCGCGAGCCGGTCATCCGTCCGAATTTCCGGCGCGAGCGGCGCGCGCTTCACCAGGGCATCTGGCCGGTCGCCGGCTGCGACGAGGCGGGCAGGGGGCCGCTCGCCGGTCCAGTGGTCGCCGCCGCGGTGGTGCTCGATCCCGACCGCGTCCCGCGCGGCTTGAACAACTCAAAGAAGCTCGACGCGCAAGCGCGCGAAAAACTGTACGAGAAAATCTGCGCGACAGCGCAGGTGGCGGTCGCCTTCGGCTCGATCGCGCGCATTGACCGCGACAACATCCTGCGCGCCTCGCTCTGGGCGCTCGCCCGCGCGGTCAAAGCGCTGCCGTGCCGGCCGCAGCTGGTGTTTGTCGACGGCAACCAGAAAATCGACGTTTACTGCGAATGCCGGACGGTGGTGTCGGGCGATGCCTTGGTTGCTTCCGTCGCCGCCGCTTCGATCGTCGCCAAGGTCACGCGCGACCGGCTAATGGCGCGGCTCGGCCTAGAATACCCCGGCTATGGTTTCGAGCGCCATATGGGCTACAGCGTGCCGGAGCATTTCGAGGCGCTGGAGCGGCTGGGGCCGACTATCCACCACCGCAGATCCTTTGCGCCGGTGGCGGAAAAGCTCGCCCTCCTGGGTGGCGTCTCCGACGAGGGCATCGCCGCGTTGTTGCCTCTTTAGAGCGGCTTCTCTATCCCTGCCTGACACGCTTTATCCCTGTCCCCGCTTTGCGGGGGAGGGTGGCGAGCGAAGCGAACCGGGTGGGGGATGTTCAAAAGCTTTCGACCCCACCCCGATCCTCGCTACGCTCGCATCGACCCTCCCCTTTCAGTGGAGGGATTAAGAGTGCGCCGGGCCCAATGCATTACGTCTCCCTGATCGTCGAATTCCTGCGCGGGCGTCCGGCGCTGGTGTTCTGGACCGCGGCGCTCGCGCAGGCGGCGCTGTGGAGCATCGTGCCGGCGCTGGTTTATAGCGCGCCGCCCGGTGGGGTGCCCTTACTCCTGGCCATCGGTCATGAATTCGTGCTCGGCAGCTATCTCGGGCCGCCGCTGGCCTTCTGGCTCGGCGAAGCGGCGTTCCGCATCGCCGGCATGTTCGGCGTCTATGTCCTGGCGCAGGCCTGCGTCGTCGTCACCTATTGGGCCGTATTTACACTCGGGCGCGCCATCGTCGGCACCCGCCACGCGGTGCTGGCCGTGCTGCTGATGGTCGGCGTCGCCGCCTTCACCGTGCCCAGCGTCGATTTCGGTCCGGCGATCATGGCGGCGCCGTTCTGGGCGCTCGCTTTGTTGTTTTATTGGCGCGCGATAGGCGAGAGCCGGCGCGGCTATTGGTTTCTGCTGGCGATCGATCTCGGACTGCTGCTGCTGTCGAGCTATGTCGGACTGATCCTGATTGTGTTGCTGGCGCTGTTCACGCTTTTGAGCCCGAATGGGCGCCGCGCATTACGGAATCCCGAGCCGTGGATCGCCGTGCTGCCGCTTTTGGTGGTCGTGTTCCCGCATCTCGCCTGGCTGTGGGAGGGGCGCAAGCTTGTCATCGCCTCCTTGTTCGATGGCGCCATGCCCGGCGGCGAATTTGCTCCCTGGGTTTGGCTCGGCGTGACGCTGCTGCTGATCCACCTCGGCGTCGTCCTGCTCGTTGTGTTGGCGCTCGGCTGGCCGCGCCGGCGCAAGGAGCGGGCGCCGCAGATCGATCGCAATCCAGTCGAGCCGTCGGCGCGCTGGTTCATCTATTTCTTCGCGCTGCTGCCGGCAGCTTGCGCCGTCGCGATCGCTTACGCCAGCGGGCGGCTGGGGCCGCTCGCCGCGTTGCCGCCGCTGGTGGTGCTGTCGGGCTTGGCGGTGGTCACGGCGGCCGGCGATCAGATCGCGCTTTATCGCGAACGCACGGTGTCGAGCGCCTGGCTCGGCTTGCTGGTGGCGCCGCCGGCGATCGTCGTGGTCGCCATTTTGGTGCTGCCCTGGAGCAACTTCACCGATCTGCGCATTTCGCAGCCGGCCACCGCCGAAGGGCGCTTCTTTGCCGACAATTTCGAGCGCCGCACCGGGAAGCCGCTGGCTTACGTTTCCGGCGACGAGCGGCTGGCGCCGCTGATCGCGCTGACAAGCCCGAGCCGCCCGCATGTCTATTTCGATTGGGCGCCGCAGCGCAGCCCTTGGGCAAGTCCCGCCGATTTCAAAAACAACGGCGGCCTGCTGGTGTGGCCGGCCGAAGGCAACGATGTCGCCCCCCCGGCGGCGCTGAAGGCGCAGTTTCCCGACATGGTGCCGGAGGTGCCGCGCTCGTTCGCGCGTTCGGTGCAGGGGCTGTTGCCGCTGATCCGGCTCGGCTGGGCGGTGGTGCGCCCGCCGCTCACACGCTAGGCGTCATTGTGGGGCGCGCGCGAATGTCCACTTTCGGGGGCAAAGCGGACATACTCCGGACATCGCCGTTTATGTGCTTATGACCCGAGGCGCACGTATAATTGTCCACTTGTGAGCAATGCCAACTGACCAAACTGTCGTGCGACCAGACACCGCGTGGGTAAGATCGGCACCGTCAATTCCGCTCTCGATACGTCTCAAATCGTTGGCCCCATTTGCCCGCAAAAACTCAATTGCGGCGATAGTCTACACTATCGATAATCCTATTCTGCTTGAGAACTCCGCCCATATAGTGTTCAATTTCATATCTTTTGTGAGGTATAGATGATTTCTCGGTCGCTGATTTGTTGTGTGGTGTTTTTCAGCGCGGTCGCGACCACGGGCGGCACACCAGCGGATTGCCGCCTAATCAAGGGCCAAACCGACGTTTTCAAGATTAATAAAGGGCCGCGTGCGGATTCCGGTTCAATCGATGCGCTCGATAAATTCGATATTCATTGCAAAACCCGTGGTTGGCGCGTTGATGGGGCCAAGGCCGATCGAGGTTCACCGGCTCAGGTTCTTGCGCAGGCAACGACCGCTGCTCCTTCAGACAATGTCGTGAGATTCTCGGAACCGATAAAAGTCGGTCCATATCCGGTGAACGGCAACTCGCTCGAAGAACTTATCAATGCAGTTCCCCTTTTTGCCCCCATCGAGGGGCTGCCCGAGAAGGTGTGGCAGAAAACTTGCAACAATTGTCATAAGTGGAATCGACAGACTTTGTGCGAACAAGCCACGCTTTACGTCAAAAATCCTGCAAGTGCGCTCCGCATCCAGCATCCTTATGGCGGACCAGCGAAGATCGCGATGACGAATTGGGCCAAAAATGGCTGTCAGTGATTTGAAGGGATCTCTCCACCTGGACAGGAGAAAAGGACGCTCCTTCGCCATTCGATCTAAATCTTGTGCCCGTTCGCTTTACGCCCGACTACTCCCAACAAGGCATGCGGTCATGCATCGCATTTTGGTATGCACCGTAGTCGTCGCTTTCGTTGGCTCGGGCCTCGGCGCGGCGCGGGCGCAAGATTGGTTGCTCAATGCAAAGGCTTCTCACTTCTACATGCAAACCGCAAAAGCGGAATCTGTCGTCGAAGTCCATCAGTTCAGCGGCATACAGGGAAGTATCAGCAAGGCCGGCGATGCGAAGGTTACGATCGATCTCACATCGGTCGCATCAGGCATCGACGTTCGCGACGTGCGCATGCGCTTCCTGTTGTTCGAAACATACAAGTTTCCGAACGCAGAGGTTACGGCAAAGCTTGACATGGCCGCACTGCAGAAATTGCTGACGAACACGCGTATCACCTATCCGCTGAAGTTCACGCTTTCGTTGCATGGGTTAAAGAAAGACATCGACGCGCCGGTTTATGTTACGCGGCTCAATGACAAGTCGATCGCCGTTTCGACCGCTCAGCCGATCGTCATCGCCGCTGACACGTTCGGGCTTGCCGACGGCATCGCCAAGCTTTCCGCGGCCGTCAATGGAACGCCGATCGTGCGCGCGGCAAGTATCACATTCGACCTTGTATTCGAGACCGGGGACAGGCTGCCCGTGATACAGGCTGAACAGGAAGTAGCCAGCAAACGCAAGCAGCAGGAAGAGACGAGGCCGATCACTGCGGACGAGTGTCAAACCCGTTTCAGTGTAATCTCGACGACGGGTGCAATCTATTTCAAGACGGGCAGTGCCGAACTGGACAAAGCGAGCACACCACTGCTCGACAGCGTTGCGGATATCGCGAACCGGTGTCCGGCCGTGAAGATCGAAGTCACCGGCCACACCGACTCGGTTGGAAGCGCAGGTTTCAACCAGCGGCTCTCAGAGCACCGCGCTCAGTCAGTCAAAGCATTTCTAACTCGACGCCAAGTCGGGCCTGAACGCATAACGACCGCTGGTTTCGGCGATACGCGCCCAGTCGCACCCAATGACACGGAGGCCAATAGGGCAAAGAATCGTCGGATCGAATTCCGCGTCCTTGCAAAATAGGATCGCGGGCAAGAAGTGACGGGAGCGAACGATCCGGAACTGGACCGTATGATGAACCTGAGAATCACGTTCAAGCCTAGCGCAATTCGGGGAAAGCCCAGCACAGTGCGTTTCTTGATGCGCGTCTTCGTCATGTTCGCTTGTTGCGTTGCCGGTCTCGGCAGCGCTCACGCACAAGATCGAGTGCTCAATGCAAAGGTCTCGCACCTCTACATGCAGACCGCAAAGGCGGACTCCATCGTCGAGACCAACCAGTTCACGGCCCTCGAGGGTAGTATTAGCAAAGATGGAAATGCGAAGATTAAGATTGATCTTGCGTCGATTTCATCCGGCATCGACGTCCGCGACGTCCGCATGCGCTTTTTGCTGTTCGAAACATTCAAGTTTCCGACGGCGGACGTTACGGCAAAGCTTGATATGGGCAAGTTGCAGGAATTGCGGACAAGCACGCGTATTGTTTATCCGCTTAAGTTCACACTCTCGCTGCATGGAATAACAAGGGACATCGAAGCTCTCGTTTTCGTCACTCGGCTTGACGATAAGTCAGTGTCCGTATCGACGGCTAAGCCGATCATCGTTGCTGCCAACAGTTTTGGCATGGCTGAAGGTATCGCCAAGCTCTCCAATGCGGTCAACGGAACGCCAATCGTAAGCGCAGCGAGCGTTACGTTCGATCTGGTGTTCGATACGAAGTAACCATCCGCGTTGGAAAGACGATTTCATCAATGGTCGGTTGGTCACTTTGCAGACAAGACTGGCATCATAACGAACGTGCGACGCGAAACCCTATCTTGTCGGAGCGATAGCCCGGATAGAATCCAGATCGATGTGCCGCGCGTAACATCGCGGGTGCATCGTACCAGGATCCGCCTCGAAGGACGCGCCGTCCGCAGTCTCCCGTAGTCCGGGCACCGCCATTTTGGAGCGCACCTTGATAGGTAGCGTGCCAGCAGTCCTCAACCCAATCGTAGACGTTCCCGTTTGTCTGATGCAGGCCGAACGGATTTGCGTCAAACGTATCCACTGGCAAAGTGTGGCCGCGGAATTCACCCGATTTCCCATCGGCGTAAGTCGCGCTGCCGTCATAGTTCGCCAGCTTAGTGGAGATCGACGATCCAAACCAGAATGGAGTGGTCGTGCCTGCTCGCGCCGCGTACTCTCTCTCGGCTTCCGACAGCAGCCGATAGGACTTTCCCGTAGTTTTCGAGAGCCAAGCAACGTAAGCCTTTGCATCGTTCCACGACACATTGACCACAGGATATCGGCCACGCCGTCGCCCCTCTGAAGTAGGGGAATAGCCGTTGCAACCGCCGGCCCTGACACAGGCATCCCATTCATCAAACGTCACTGAAAACTGTCCGACCGCAAACTGCTTGGAAAAAGTAACGCGGTATGGAGGGCCTTCCTCGGGAGACCTTCCCGGTTCATTGGCGGGTGATCCCATTGTAAATTGCCCCGCCGGCAGGACCCGCATCTGTGGGCATTGCGCGCACTCTTTGAACACCTGCCCCGGTTTGAGTGCATGCTCCTGCGCTGGCGTCAGTGGCGTCGACGACGATGCCGACGAAGTCGGCACTTGGGGTGTGACGACGGCAGGCGTCGCGCGACCCGGCGCCGCTGGAGCGGGAGCGACCGGCGCAACAACGGCCACCCTTGACCGTTGTTTGATGTCTTTCAGGCGTGCACGAGCCGCGTCGGCGTAAATGCTTTCGCCGTGGCGAGACAGAAACGCCTCCAGGTTTGCCGCGGAATTGGTCTCTTTGACCGCAAGCCATGCCTGCGCGGACTCGTATGCACTCGGCGCCTTTGACGTTTGAGGCGGCTTTGGCTTAATCGGGGATGACGCGCTGGCGGCTCCGGGGCTCGGTGCGTTCGGCGGCGTTTTGCTGGCGACTGCCGGACGTTCCCGTTTCAGTTGTTCAAGGCGTGCTCGCGCTAGGGAAGCATAGTTGGAGTTGCCGAACTCGCGAATGAACGATTCCAATACTACAGTATCTCTCGTGGCCTTTATTCCCGCCCATACCTGCCCAGCCTTGTCCAAGGCTTGCAAAGGATTTTCGGTCGGTGGTGCAGGCCGCATGACCGGCAATGACGCCGGTGGCGTGAGCGTTGCGGTCTGCATGTTTTTGACCTCAGCCAGCCGCGCCCGCGCCATTTCACCGTAGAAGGACTTGCCGTACTTACGGATGAACGTCTCAAGCACGGCCTGGCTGGTCGTGTCTTTGGTGACTTCCCAGGCCTGCGCGGCCTGGCTCATTGGCGTTCCGGCTTTGATGGCGGCCTGCAGTGTCTCAGGGGCCGGCACGAGATAATAATCACCGGACATCTCGTCATAGATGGCAGGCCGCTGTTCATGCTGCACGGTCGCTGCCAGCGCTTGGACGTTGCTGCGCACACGCTTGGCCATATCGGTGATTTCGAGCCCTGGTTGAACGAGCAAAGGCACCAGACTGCGCGTGTAGACTGAGTTTGGATTGGGATCATCCACTGAGAGCGAATCGAGTGCCGACTGGCCGGCGGCCGCAGACATCATGATCAATGTGCCAGTTGGGGCCTCTTCACGCGCTAGCCCACGCGTCGACCCGAGGCTGCGCGTGGAATGTGGATCGCGGTACGGATTGTCGCGGCAGGCATCGAGAATAAACACCGACACCCGCGTTTGCTTGTCTTTGAGCGTATCGATGAGGTAGCCAACGCGGATCGCGCTCTCTTGCAAGACAACTTCACCGTCGGCGACCTGTGGCGCGTCACGGACCAGCAGGTAATTTCTGCCATTGATCTCGAAGCCGTGGCCGGCGAAATAAAGCGCCGTCTCGTCGCCCGGCTGAGTGAGATTGAGAAATCGCTGCCAAGCCCGTAGGAAGTCATTCCGACTTGTATTCTCGGCCGCAACGACCTGGTATCCGATCTGTTTGAGCGCAGCCGCCACGGCATGCAAATCGTTGAGCGCCTTGCGAAGTTGCAGGTCAGACCTCAGATTGTCATAAGAATTTATGCCGACTACGAACGCCGTTCTCTTGGCCGAGGCTGGCGACGAGGACGTCAATGCAGCGATCAACGATAGAAGCACGAGCGCTGTGCGCGGACTTTGTTGCTTTGCTTTTTCCGAGCGGATCAATTCACCAGTTCCTGCTTCTTCATTGCCGTGCCAAATTCATGGTCGAAGTTCAATAGCGGTTGGTGGGCAAACAATCCCGCGTATTCATGATAGCAACACCGGCGACACTTTTTATAGGAAAAAATTGCCCGCGCCCTAGTGGTAGCTCTCGCCTTCCTTCACCTTGCCGCGGAACAGCCAGTACACGAAGGCGATGTAGCCAAGGATCATCGGCAGCAGCACCAGCGTGCCGAGCAGCATGAAGATCTGGCTCGCCGGCGCGGCGGCAGTGTCCCACACCGACAATGACGGCGGCACCAGATAGGGGAAATTGGAAATCACCAGCCCGAGATAGCCAAGCAGGAACAGCAGGATGGTTGCCAGGAACGGCCGCACCTCTTGGCCTTTCTCGATCCCGCGCCAGATCGCGAAGGCGGTCAGCGCGGTGATCAGCGGCACCGGCCACAGGAAATAGATGTTGGGCACAGAGAACCAGCGCTCGGCGATGCGCGGCTCGGCGAGCGGCGTCCACAGGCTCACCGCCGCCATGAAGGCGAGCACGAGCAGCAACAGTTTCTTTGCTTGGCCCCGCGCGCGCTCGGCCACCGGGCCTTCGGTCTTCATCGCCAGCCAGGTGGCGCCGAGTAGCGCATAGCCGGCAACGAGCGCCAAGCCGCAGAGCAACGCGAACGGCGTTGCCCAATCGAAGGCGCCGCCGGCATAGGCGCCATTGCTCACCTTAATGCCTTGGATCAGGCCGCCGAGCATGACCCCTTGCGCAAACGCTGCGAGCGTGGAGCCGGTGGCGAAAGCGACGTTGAGCCAGGTCTTGCTGCGCGACACCGTGCGGAATTCAAACGCTACGCCGCGGAACACCAGCGCCAGCAGCATGACGATCACCGGCAGATAGAACGCCGGCATGATCACCGCGTAAGCTTTCGGAAAGGCGACCCATAGACCGCCGCCGCCGAGCACCAGCCAGGTCTCGTTGCCGTCCCAGAACGGCGCCACCGTGCGCATCATCTGGCCGCGCTCGCTCTCGCTGCGCGCGAAGGGGAACAGGATGCCGATGCCGAGGTCGAAGCCGTCGAGGATGACGTACATGGCGACGGCGGTGCCGATCAGGCCGGCCCAGATCACGGGGAGGTACCATTCCATGGCTAGCCCTCGTGCGCGGCGGAGATCGGGCTGGCGGAGAACCGCCCGGTTTCCTTCGCCTCCGGACTCTCGAGTCCTTTGGCAATCAGCCGGTTGATGTAATAGATGCCGAACGAGAACACGACGCCGTAGGCGAGCACGAACAGCGCCAGCGTCACGGCGATGCTTTCGCCCAGCACCGGCGAATTGGCGTCGGCGGTGCGCAGGATGCCTTCGACGATCCACGGCTGGCGTCCGCTTTCGGTCACCACCCAGCCGGCGATCACCGCCACGAAGCCGACCCACCAGCATTGCGCCATGACGGCCAGATACCCGCGCGTCTCGAACAGCGTGCCGCGCCACCACAGGAAAGCGCCGAACAGCGCGGCGCCGATCATGAAAAAGCCCAAGCCCAACATGATGCGGAAGGCGAAGAACACGACCTTCACCGGCGGCCGCTCGTTGGCCGGCACGCTTTTCAGCCCGGGAAACAGCCCGTTGATCTTATGCGTGAGGATGAGCGAGGAGCCGTGCGGGATCGAAATCGCGTAGCGGTTGGTCTCGGCCTTTTCGTCGGGCCAGGCGAAAATCTCGAAATCACCGGGCACGTCGCTATCCCAATGCGCCTCCATCGCCGCGACTTTGATCGGCTGATGCTGCAGCGTGTTGAGTCCGTGCTGATCGCCGATCACCAATTGCAGCGGCGCCAGGATGGCGGTGAGGCCGATCGCCATGCGCAGCATGGTGCGGCCTTCCTCGACATGGCGCCCGGCGAGCAGATAGCGCGCCCCCACCGCCAGCACCACAAAGCCGGTGGTGAGATAGGCGGCGTTGAGCATATGCGCGAAGCGGTAGGGGAAGCTCGGGTTGAAGATGGCCGCCAGCCAGTCGGTCGGAAAGGCGATGCCGTTCTTGAGTTCGAAGCCGGCCGGCGTCTGCATCCAGCTATTGGCCGACAGGATCCAGAAGGCCGACATGGCGGTGCCGATGGCGACAATCGCGCCCGACAGCACGTAGAGCCATTGCGGCACCTTGTTGAAGCCGAACAGCAGCACGCCCAGGAATGTCGCTTCGAGGAAAAAGGCGGACAGCACCTCGTAGCCGATCAGCGGGCCGACGACGTTGCCGACCGTTACGGAAAAGCGGCTCCAATTGGTGCCGAACTCGTAGGACATCACGATGCCTGACACCACGCCCATGGCGAAGGAGACCGCGAAGATCCTGGTCCAGAACCGCATCAGCAGGTGGAAGCGCTCTTTCCCGGTGCGCAGCCACATCACGCCGAGGGTGGCGATATAGGCCGACAGCCCGATCGTGAAGGTCGGGAAAATAATGTGGAAGGTAATGGTGAAGGCGAACTGAAAACGAGCGAGCAGGACAGGATCAAAGTGCATTTACGACCTCCGCCCAAACCGCCCCGGCGGCAAGTATAGCCCGGATCGTAAAGTCGTTACGAGGCGGCTGCATACCATACCTGCGCCAAATCGAAGCGGCCCCTTCGGCCTGTTGTCTCGCGTGCGCCGTATGCTTGCTGCCATGGGTACGTTAGGCTTCTATCAAGCATATCCGATTGTGGGGGTTTAAGGAGGCGCTGCCATGACAGGGATGTTCGGTTTCAACGAGCTGGCGACCCTGCCGCAGGAACAGGTTACCGACAAGATCAGCCGCCGCGTGCTCGCCGGCAAGCAGGGCATGATGGTGTGGTGGACGATCAAGGCCGGCGCGCATGCCGCGGCGCATAAGCATTCGCACGAGCAGATCGTGTGGATGCTCAAGGGCAAGATGGATTTCCGCATCGGCGAAGAGCGACGCAGTATGGGCCCCGGCGACGTGGCGGTGATCCCGTCCGGCGTCGAGCACGAAGGCTTCTTTGCCGAGGACACCGAGGTGGTCGACATGTTCGCGCCGCCGCGCGAGGATTTCCTCGCCGGGGGCACACCCGCCTATATGAAGGAAGGCTGATGAGCCTTTGGTCGTCGTGGCAGATCTGGGCTGTTTTGTCGGCGATATTCGCGGCGCTGACGGCGATCTTCGCCAAGATCGGCGTCGAAAATATCAACTCGGACCTGGCGACCTTTATCCGCACTGTCGTCGTCATCGTCACGCTCGGATTTCTTCTCGCCGTCACCGGCGAATTTCAGGCGCCGGACAAGATTTCCGCGCGTACTTATTTGTTTTTGCTGCTCTCGGGCCTCGGCACCGGCGCGTCGTGGCTGTGCTATTTTCGCGCGCTCAAGCTCGGTGACGCGGCCAAGGTTGCGCCGATCGACAAGCTCAGCGTGGTGCTGGTGGCGCTGTTCGGCGTTTTGTTTCTCGGCGAGCGGCTGAGCGCGCCGAATTGGCTGGGCGTGGCGCTAATCGCCGCCGGCGCGCTGCTGGTGGCGTATCGCTGAACCGGTCGGGGATTTATTGCGTCGGCGCGCTCAACTTCAGGCCGAAGTAATCCGGCGCCGCCGATTCCGATTTCTGCCCCGGGTTGATTTTCGACAGGTTCGACGTCTCGCCGCTGTCGAGGCCGGTGCGCGGGGCAACGTCGCTGGTGCGGCCGGCTTTGAAGTCCAGCTTGTATTTTCCGAGATCGACTTGTGTCGGTAGCTTGTTTCCGGAAGCGGCTTGTTCGGGCGCTTTGATCTTTGCCTGACCGGCGCTGTCGGGAATTGTGGCCTTGGGCGATTTCGGGGTTTTCAGAGAATTAATATCGTAGTTGGGAACCTCGACCGGGGCGAATTTGGACTGCGGCGAATTTGCCGGCGTCTGCGCAAAGGCACGACCGTCCAGCCACGCCGCGGCCAGCGCGACAATGACGACAAGCGTCCAGCGAACGGTGCAGGCCATACCGGCTTGTAGCAAGGCCATGCGGGGCCGCCAAGCAGCGGGCGAGCGGCGTAACCGCGCAGCCGCGGCCATCATGCGGCGAGTGCCTTCTTGATCGCCAAAAAATCGCGCCAGGCGAAACGCTTCTGCAGCGGGCTGCGCAGCAGGAAGGCCGGATGGAAGGTCGGCATGGCGCGGATTTCGCGCTTGCCCGTGTCGAATGCAAACCAGCGGCCGCGAATCTTGGTGATGCCTTCCTTGATGCCGAGCAGCGTCTGCGCCGACGGCCCGCCGAGGCAAACCAGGATATCGGGATCGACCAATTCGATCTGGCGCAAGATGAAGGGCAGGCAGATTTGCAATTCCTGCGGTGTCGGCGTGCGGTTGCCCGGCGGGCGCCAGGGCACGATGTTGGCGATGTAGACCGAGGTGCGGTCGAGGCCGATCGCCGCCAGCATGCGGTCGAGCAGTTTGCCGGAGCGGCCGACGAAGGGCAGGCCCTCGATGTCTTCGTCGCGGCCGGGCGCCTCGCCGACGAACATCACTTTCGCGCTCGGATTGCCGTCGGCGAAGACCAGTCGCGTCGCCGTCGCTTTCAGCCCGCAGCCCTCGAAGCGCTCGAGAATGGCGCGCAACTCTTCCAGCGAATTGGCGGTGCGGGCGGCCTCGCGCGCGGCCATCGCCGCTTCATCGGGGGCAACAAAGCTTTTTCCCTCCCCTGCAAGGGGAGGGTCGGATCGCCGAAGGCGATCCGGGGTGGGGTCATTCGCTTGAGTATTGACCCCCACACGATCCGCTTCGCGGATCGACCTCGCCCTTTCGGGGGGAGGTAAAGAAGTTTCCACGGCAAAGCGGTCCATCGGCTGTTCGCCGACTACGGCATCGACGCCGGCTTCCGCATAGAAGTCGAGCAGGTCGCTTAGTCGTTCGCCGCCGCCGGAAATCATGGGCAAAAGCAAACACCCGCGCCGCCACGCACACAAGCGCGGCGGTGGATTACTCGGCCGCCTGCGCGGCCAGGGTCACGACTTCGCCGCGCGCCGGATAGTTCTTCTCGACGATGAAATCGAGCGCCGTGATGAGATCGGCGAAATGCGGGCGCGCGAACGGCATGGTCTGCACGCTGGCGCAATAAAGCGTGCGGTCGGGCTTAATCAGAAACAGGCCGGGCTCGTTGAAAAAGCTGGTCTCCTCGATGCCGGCGGAGGTCTTGCCGCGGCTCGACGAAATCCACAGGCCGTAAGCGCGCGCAATGCGCAAGTCGAGCCCGTAGCCGATGCGCAGGTTTTTGAGGCCCCATTCCGGCTTGGTCTTCTCGCCGCGCGCGGCGCTGTCGGCGGAGATCGCCACCACCGAGACACCGCGCTTGTCGAATTCGGGGAGCTTGGCTTCGAGGTCGGTCAATTGCTTGCGGCATTGCGGGCAATGCAGGCCGCGATAGAAGACGACAAGGGTGAAATTCTTCGGGTTCTCGGCCGCCAGGTCAAACTTGCCTCCGCCGGCGAGCGGGACCGCGAGCGAGGGGACCGGCTGGCGTGGAATGAGCGGAGTAATATCGGACATCGCAGCGTCTCCGGGTTGGCTGTTAGTAAAGCGAGCATAGTGCCCGCAGAAGCGGCGCAAAGGTCCGCGGGTTCACTATTGGGTGAAGCCGCGACACCCGTCCAGGCCGCATTAAGCGGCTAGATTGTCACAGGCGCAAAATCATGGAACACATCTTGCTCGCTAAATCACTATGCCGGGACACGTGCCGTAGCCGACCGTCCGGTCCGCCGCAGGGGAGCGCATGAGCCAGCAAGATCTTCCCGCCCGCGAGGCGATGGAATTCGACGTGGCGATCGTCGGCGCCGGCCCCGCGGGCCTCGCCGCCGCGATCCGCCTCAAACAGATCAATCCGGATATCACCGTCGTGGTGCTGGAGAAGGGCTCCGAAGTCGGCGCCCATATTTTGTCCGGCGCGGTGATCGATCCCGTCGCGCTCGACAAGCTGCTGCCGGAATGGCGCTCCGAGGATACCCCGATCAAGACCGCGGTCGGCGAGGACCGCTTCTACTGGCTGAGCGCGGGCGGCGCGCTCAGGCTGCCGAACGCCATGATGCCGCCGCTGATGAACAACCACGGCAATTTCATCGTCTCGCTCGGCAATGTCTGCCGCTGGCTAGCGACCAAGGCGGAAGCGCTCGGGGTGGAAATCTATCCGGGCTTTGCAGCGGCCGAGATTCTCTATGACGACAGCGGCGTGGTGGCGGGCGTTGCAACCGGCGATATGGGCGTCGGCAAGAATGGCGAGCCCAAGGATTCATTTACGCGCGGCATGGAGCTGCGCGCCAATTACACGCTGTTCGCGGAAGGTGCGCGCGGCAATCTCGGCAAGCAGCTCATCGCCAAGTTTGCGCTCGGCGAGGGGCGCGAGCCGCAGAAATTCGGCCTCGGACTCAAGGAACTGTGGCAGGTCGCGCCCGAACAACACCGCAAGGGGCTGGTGCAACATTCCTTCGGCTGGCCGCTCGACGGCTCGACCGGCGGCGGCTCGTTCCTCTATCACCTCGACGACAATCTGGTGTCGGTCGGTTTCGTCGTGCATCTGAACTACGCGAACCCCTATCTGTCGCCGTTCGAGGAATTCCAGCGCTTCAAGACACACAAGCTCGTGCGCGGCACCTTCGAAGGCGGCAAGCGGCTTGCCTATGGCGCGCGCGCACTAACGGAGGGCGGTTTTCAGTCGGTGCCCAAGCTTGTCTTTGCCGGCGGCGCCTTGATCGGCTGCGATGCCGGCTTCATGAATGTGCCGCGCATCAAGGGCAGCCACAACGCCATGCTGTCGGGGATGATAGCCGCCGACGCCGTTGCCGCCGCGCTCGCCGCCGGCCGCCAGCATGACGAACTAGCCGATTACGAGAGCGGCTGGCGGGGTTCGCCCATCGGCAAAGACTTATGGACGGTGCGCAACGCCAAGCCGCTATGGTCGAAGTTCGGCACGCGCGCCGGTATTCCGCTCGGCGGCTTCGATATGTGGACCAGCACGCTCGGCTTCTCGCTCTTCGGCACTCTCAAGCATGGCAAGCCGGATTACGCCACGCTCAAGCCGGCTGCCGCGTGTTCGCCCATTGCTTACCCCAAGCCCGATGGCAAGCTGACCTTCGACCGGCTTTCTTCGGTGTTCCTGTCCAATACCAATCACGAAGAAGATCAGCCGGTTCATCTTCTGGTGAAGGATATGGAGCGCCAGAAGGTTTCCGAACATGACCAGTTTGGCGGACCTTCGGCGCGCTATTGCCCGGCTGGCGTCTATGAGTGGGTAGAGGAAAGCGGGGCGCCGAAATATGTGATCAACGCCCAGAACTGCGTCCACTGCAAAACCTGCGACATCAAGGACCCGAATCAGAACATCACTTGGGTTCCACCCGAGGGCGGCGGCGGACCGAATTACCCGAACATGTGAAGGCCGATGCCCAATGCGGCCACGATGCCGCCAATATCGGGGTTTCCAAGCAAGGTGGGGGCGGACCGTTAAGCGCCGCGGTTGCGGTTGCGGCGCAAAAAGGCCATTCTCGACCCAACCCTCGGCGGCTTAGCGCCAAACCGCGCTCGCTAGCCTTATTGGAGCGTTGCCAGTGACTTCTTCGAGCCTCACCCGGTGCATGATCGGCGCCGCGCTTGCCGCATTTCTGCTGGCCTTGCCGATTGAATTGTCGGCGCAAGTCCCGACCGCGCAGGAGCTTGCCGGCATGACCGCGACCGGCAGCTACCTTGCCGCCCGCCACGCCGGCCAGCAGCGCGATGCCGGCGCCGCCGCCGCCTTCTACCGCAACGCGCTCAAGCGAGACCCCAAAAACGGTGAGTTGCTCGACCGCACTTTCCTGTCGCTTTTGGTCGATGGCGACATCGATAAGTCCGTCAAATTCGCCGAACGCGTCGCGCAAGCCGACAAGGACGACCGCGTCTCCAAGCTCGTGCTCGGTGTGCGCGCGCTCAAGCACAAGCAATATTCCGCGGCTCGCCGCGAACTGGCGAAGTCGGTGCGCGGGCCGATCACCGATCTGACGGCGACGCTGCTGTCGGGCTGGAGCCTGTACGCAAGCGGCGGCCCCAAGGAGGCCGTGGCGGCGATCGACAAGCTCGCCGGGCCGGACTGGTACACGATCTTCAAAGACCTTCATGCCGGCATGATCTACGACCTCGCCGGCAACAAGAAGGAAGCGGGCAAGCGCTTCGAGCATGCCTATAAGCTCGACCCTTCAGCGCTGCGGGTGGTCGAGGCTTACGGCAGCTGGGCGTCGCGCAATCAGTCACCGAAGGAAGCGCTGGCGATCTTCGAAGCCTTCGAGAAGGTGCTGCCGCGCCACCCGCTGGTGACGCAGGCGATCAAGAAGCTCAAGGCCGGAGAGAAACTGCCGCTGCTGGTGACGAGTGCACAGGCCGGCGGCGCCGAAGCGCTGTACGGGATCGGCGCCTCGCTCGGCCGCCGCGGCGGCGAGGATCTCGGTCTCGTCTATCTGCAGCTCTCGCTCTATCTGGCGCCCAACCATCCGCTGGCCTTGCTGTCGCTCGCCGATCTTTACGAAACGCTGAAGAAGCCGGAGCTGGCGATCAAGATCTATGAGCGCATTCCGGCGAGTTCGCCGCTGCATCGCAATGCCGCCATTCAGATGGCGACTGATTTGGATTCGCTCGACAAGCCGGAGGAGGCGCAAAAGCACCTCGAAGCGCTGATCAAGCAACATCCGGATGATCTCGAAGCGATCATGGCGCTCGGCAACGTGCTGCGCGGACGCAAGAAGTTTTCCGAATGCGGCGATGTCTATTCCAAGGCCGTCGCCGCCGTTCCCAATCCGGTGAAGGCGAACTGGGTGATCTTCTATTTCCGCGGCATCTGCTACGAGCGCTCCAAGCAGTGGCCGAAGGCGGAAGCCGACCTGAAGAAGGCGCTCGAACTGTTCCCCGAGCAGCCGCACGTCCTCAACTATCTCGGCTATTCATGGATCGACCAGGGCGTGCACCTGGACGACGGCATGAACATGATCAAACGCGCCGTGCAGCAGCGGCCGGACGACGGCTATATCGTGGATTCGCTCGGCTGGGCCTATTTCAGGATCGGCAATTACCCTGAAGCGGTGAAGAAGCTCGAGCGCGCGATTGAACTCAAGCCGGAAGACCCGACCATCAACGATCATCTCGGTGACGCTTATTGGCGCGTCGGCCGCACGCTTGAGGCCAAGTTCCAGTGGGCGCACGCGCGCGATCTCAAGCCCGAGCCGGAAGAACTGCCGAAGATCGAGGAAAAGATCAAAAACGGGTTGCCGGAGGAGACCTCCTCGCAGGCCAAGGCCGGCAAGAAGAGCGGCAACGGCGGCTGACGTTTGCATCCAGGAAGCCGGTTCGCATTTTGCGGGCCCGCACTAAATCGATTGCGTGAGCGCATTGCTCGTCGAAAAGGCTCCCGCCAAGATCAATCTGACATTGCGCGTGGTCGGCCGCCGCGCTGACGGTTACCATCAACTCGAAAGCCTAGTCGCTTTCGCCGACCTTGCCGACACCCTCAGTCTTGAGCCCGGGGAAGCGACCGCGCTCGACATCAGCGGGGCTTTCGCCGCCGTCTGCGGGCCGGGAGCCGACAATCTGGTGCTCAAGGCGGCCGCCGTGCTCGGCCGCGCCGTGCCCGGGCTCAAGGTGGGGCGCTTCCAGTTGCAGAAGAACATTCCGGTCGCCGCCGGTATCGGCGGCGGCTCGGCCGACGCGGCGGCGGCGCTACGGCTGCTTGCGCGCCTGAACGAGATCGCGCGCGAGGATGCGCGGCTGGCGCAGGCGGCGCTTGCCGTTGGCGCCGACGTGCCGGTCTGCCTCGATCCGCGCCCGCGCATCATGCGCGGCTTGGGCGAGTTATTGTCGGAGCCGCTCGACCTGCCGCCGCTCGCGGCTCTCCTGGTCAATCCGCGCGTGCCGCTGGCGACGCGCGAGGTTTTCGCAGCGCTGAAAATCCCGCAAGCCGGCAGAAGCGATATCGCCGGCGTGCCGCGCGACTTCGCGGCATTGGTTGCGTTCCTCCGACAGGATGGAAACGATCTCACGCAAGCCGCGATTGCATGCGCGCCAGTTATCGGCGACATGCTGAACGCGCTTCGCGCCCTGGCGGGCGCCCGGTTGGTTCGCATGTCGGGGTCAGGGCCGACCTGTTTTGCGCTGTTCTCTTCGGCCGGCGAGGCCACCGCGGCGGCGCGGCAGCTCGGCGCGTCGCATCAGGATTGGTGGGTGCAAAAAGCAACCATCGGCTAACCTTCGTTCGGTATTTCTAGGCGCGGACACGCCCTTGAAATACCGGAATTGCAGGGAACTATTGTCAGCCCTAAGCTTTGCCGCTAGGCAGTCTGCCGGAGGACCCGATGAAATTGATCTGGATCGTCATTGCGCTCGCCGTATTGGCCGTTACCGCGGCCAATCCCGCTGATGCGCGGGCGAGGCGCCATGCCAAGCTGCGTTGCGTCGATTATCCGGTACACTTTTCCTGGTACGGGGCGCTTTTTGATCTTCATCGGGAAATACGTCCCAATGGTTGCGCGCCGCCGGTCTATGCCTATGGCGAATATGTCGGGCAGGACCCTGACCCCTTCATCCGCTCGCAATTGCTGCGCGATCCCGCGACCGGATATACTAGCGGCCAGTTTTCGCGCTAGCTGCCTTGCGGCCGGCGTGCGCTAGTGCGCGCGCGCGATGCAGAACGCGACCGCCTCTTCCAGCGCCGCTTTGATATCGGACGCCGGCACCAGCGCCAGCGCGTCGGTGGCGATCGCGCCGTAGTGGCGGGCGCGCCCGATGGTGTCTTCGATGGCGTGGTGCTTGGCGACCAGCGCGATGGCCGTTTCGAGGTCGCCGTCGCGCAACTCGCCCTTGCCGAGCGTACGATTCCAGAAGGCACGCTCGTGCTCCGATCCGCGGCGAAACGACAGCACGACCGGCAGCGTGATCTTGCCCTCGCGGAAATCGTCGCCCACGCTTTTGCCCAGCTTGGCAGACTTGCCGCCGTAATCGAGCGCGTCGTCGACGAGCTGAAAGGCAATGCCGAGGTTCATGCCGAAGGAGCGGCAGGCGGCCTGTTCGGCTCGCTCCGTCGCCGCCAGAGCCGGCCCAACCTGACAGGCGGCGGCAAACAGCTCGGCGGTCTTGGCGCGGATCACCGCCAGATATTCGTCTTCGTTGGTGGCTGTGTTCTTGGCGGCGCCGAGCTGCATCACTTCGCCTTCCGCGATGACCGCCGCGGCCGATGACAGGATGTCGAGCGCGTGCAGATTGCCGACCTCGACCATCATCTTGAAGGCTTGGCCGAGCAGGAAGTCGCCGACCAGGACGCTCGCCTCGTTGCCCCACAGCATGCGGGCCGCGAGCTTGCCCCGGCGCATGTCGCTTTCGTCGACCACGTCGTCATGCAAGAGCGTGGCGGTGTGCATGAACTCGACAGCGGCGGCGAGCTTGATATGGCCGTCGCCGCCATAGCCGGCAAGCTTGGCCATGGCCAGGGTCAGCATTGGGCGCAGCCGCTTGCCACCGGAGGAAATCAGGTGGTTGGCCACCTCCGGAATCATGGTCACGTCGGAGCCGGTACGCGCCAGGATCGCCGCGTTGACTCGCTCCATATCCGGTGCCACCAGTTCGGCGAGGCGCTCGAGCGATACCGGCTTCGGACTTTCAAATGGAACGACAACGGCCAAAGGCTTACTCCTGAACGTCAAAGACGCGAGAGCATAGAAACGCTATGGTAATGCGGCAAGGGGCGTTGTTTAGCCGCTTGACGAAAGTGATGTGACAACGCGGGCAGGGAGTACAAGGTGTGGGGCGAGATGTACCGGCGTCTACCGCGCGCGCTGCCGTCCGCTTCGATCGCGCCAGGATCGCGGTGCTGGTACCGTGTTACAATGAGGAAGTTGCGGTCGCCCAGGTGGTGCGCGATTTCCGTGTGGCGCTCCCGGGCGCCGCAATTTGCGTGTATGACAACAATTCCACCGACAATACCGCCGCTTTCGCGCGCGCCGCCGGCGCCGAGGTCTTTCAGGAAAAGCGCCAGGGCAAGGGCCACGTTGTGCGGCGCATGTTCAGCGACGTGGAGGCCGATATCTACGTGCTGGTCGACGGCGATGCCACCTATCACGCGGCGAGCGCACCGGCGATGATCGAGCGCCTGCTCGAAGGCCGATTGGATATGGTGGCGGCGAACCGGGTCGAACACGGGTCGGACGCCTATCGCGCCGGCCACCGCACCGGCAACTGGCTGCTCAGCGCATTCGTCGCCGCGGTGTTCGGCTCCGGCTTCGACGATGTGCTGACCGGTTATCGGGTGCTGTCGCGCCGCTTTGTGAAATCCTTTCCGGTGCTCTCGCGCGGTTTCGAGATCGAGACCGAGCTCGCCATTCACGCGCTCGACCTCGGGTTGGCGGTAGAGGAGTTCGAGACACCCTATCATCAGCGGATGGCCGGGTCGGTCTCCAAGCTCAACACCTGGCGCGACGGCTTTCGCATTCTGCGGACGATCATCCAGCTCTACCGCGCCGAGCGTCCGCTGTGGTTCTTCAGTCTGATCGGCATCGCGCTTGCCACCGCATCGGTCGCGCTGGCGATCCCGCTGTTTGTGACCTATCTGGAGATCGGCTTGGTGCCGCGCTTGCCGACCGCTATCCTGTCGACCGGATTGATGGTGCTGGCCTGCCTGTCCATCGCGGTCGGCCTCGTGCTCGACACCGTGACGCGCGGTCGGCGTGAGGTGAAGCTGCTCGCCTATCTCGCGCAGCGCGCGCCCGGCCAGGACAGTCAACGGGGCTAATGATGCGCGAACTCGTTCGCACCAACGATGCGGTTCTGATGTCGGCGATCGGCGCGCTGCTCGACGGCGCCAGGATCCGCCACGTGGTGCTCGACCAGAACATGAGCGTGCTGGAAGGCTCGCTCGGCATTTTGCCGCAGCGTGTTCTGGTGGCGGACGAAGACATGGCTGCGGCGCGCCGGATTCTCACCGATGCAGGACTTGCTCATGAGCTACGCCCGGATGGCCGCTGATCGCGGCGCGATCGAATTCAGTGAAAACGCCGTGCTGGGCGGCCGCCTGCGGCTGCGCCAGCCGCTCAAAGGTCATCGCGTCGGCCACGATGCGATTTTGCTGGCGGCGGCGACCGCGGCCCGCCCCGGCGAGCATGCGGTCGATCTCGGCGCCGGCGTCGGCGCTGCCGGTCTGGCTTTGGCGTATCGCGTTGCCGTGCGCAAGCTGACGCTGGTCGAAATCGATAAGGCGCTATGCGCGCTGGCCGCCGAGAATACCTGGCTCAACGGGCTGGACGCGCGCGTCGATGTGCTTGCCTGCGATGCCGCAGACGCCCAGGCCCTAACCGAAGCCGGACTTTTGCCCGGCAGCGTCGACCGGGTGCTGATGAACCCGCCGTTTAACGACCAAACGCGGCATAACGTTTCGCCCGATGCGCGCCGCCGCCTGGCGCACGCGGCGGCGCCCGGTCTGCTGCCGCGCTGGGTCGCGACCGCGGCGCGGCTGCTCAAGCCGCAGGGCGTGCTGACCTTGATTTGGCGCGCCGACGGGCTGAACGACGTGCTCGATGCACTGCGGCCGGAATTCGGCGGGATTGCCGTCTTGCCGGTGGTACCGCGGGGCGGCGCGCCGGCCATTCGCGTGCTGGTGTGCGCGGCCAAAGGCGGTCGCGGCGAACGCACCGACTATCCGCCGCTCATTCTAAACGATGCGCAAGGCCGGCCGACCGCTGCAGCGCAAGCCGTGCTGCGCGGCGGGGAGACGCTGAAGATTACGCAAATGTGAACGATGGGCGGCTGCCTAAGATTTGCGCCGCCCCGGCACGAATTCGCGCCAACGCCGGCGCACAAGCTGGCGCCGCATGCGGCCCAGATTGTCGTCATTGAGATGCGAAAGGCCAATGACGGCGCCGATCAGCAGGAACAGCAGAGCCAGTTTGGGATCCATCGATCCGCCTCTCCAGTAAGCCCCGACCCTCGGTGACGTCGTTAGCCTCAGCAAAAAGCATTCCAATCTTTAAGATTGGGTTATTTAGGGCGCCGCCATGGCGGCAGAACGACGCCGGTGAAACACCGGGCTTTGACTTAAGTCGCAAGGATTGCCTAACTGGCTGACATGGCTACCGCTGCGGCTTCACCGATGACTGACTACGCGAAGGCGATGCTCGAATTCCTGAGCCGGCTTATTCCCAAGCGCTTCCGCCCCGACATCCCCGTGGTGCCGGTGGTACGGCTGTCCGGCGTCATCGGCGTAGTCACGCCCTTGCGGCCGGGACTGATGATGGCGAGCGTGGCGCGCTCGCTGGAGCGCGCGTTTTCGGTGCGCAATGCCCGCGCGGTGGCGCTGATCATCAACTCGCCGGGCGGCTCGCCGGCCCAGTCGCATCTGATCTTCCTGCGCATCCGCCAACTGGCGGAGGAAAAGAAAATCCCGGTCATCGCCTTTGTCGAGGACGTTGGCGCCTCCGGCGGCTACATGCTGGCCTGCGCCGGCGACGAGATCATTTGCGATCAGTATTCGATGGTCGGCTCGATCGGCGTGGTCGGCGGCTCGTTCGGCTTTCCCAAGCTGCTGGACAAGCTCGGCGTCGAGCGTCGGCTCTACACCGCGGGCGAGCGCAAGGTGATGCTCGATCCGTTCCTGCCGGAAAAGCCGGACGACGTGAAGCGTTTGAAAGCGATCCAGAAGGACATCCACACGCATTTCATCGCGCTGGTGAAAGAACGCCGTGGCGCCAAATTACGGGGCAACGACAAGGCGCTGTTTTCCGGTGAATTCTGGACTGCGCAGGCCGCGATCGATCTGGGGCTAGCCGACTCTATCGGCGACATCCGCTCGACCTTGCGCCAGCGCTACGGCGAGAAGGTCTACATGCCGCTGATCGCCGCGCAACGCAGCCTGTTCGGCCGCCAGCTGCCCGGCGTCGGCGCGCTCGAGGCGCTCACCCGGCAAAGCGGTTTTGCCGACGAGTTGATTTCGGCCTTGGAGACGCGCGCGCTGTGGTCGCGCTTCGGATTGTGAACTTTTGGTAGGCCGCGAATTTGCCTTGTTTGCTAGGGAACATGTGCTGTCGCCAACCGATGAAGGTGCCGTCATGCCGCCGATCCTGCTCTCGCCGCTGGTGAAATGGACGCTCGCCGCCGTGGGCGGCGCCATGGTGGTGCATTGGGTGGTGAAGGAAGTGCGCCGCATCAACGAAGAGCTCGATCAAGCCAAGCGCGTGCGCATCACCGACAAGGACCGCGGGCAGATGTTGCGGCGCGATCCGGCGACCGGCGAATACCGCCTCTAGGCGACAGGTTCGGTGGCGCGCGTCGTCTTGCGTGCCGCTGATCAAAGCGGCGAAAAACAGCAGCAGCAGCGCCAATCCGATCAATTGAAACGCCAGCATTGCGGTTCATCTCCGCGGGCGGCTATCGCGCCGCCCGATCACAGCGGCGGGTCTTGTCGCTTTCAAAATGCATGAACTCCGCGCGCTTGACCCCCCATAGGCCCGCCGATAGGTTCCCCAGCGCTTTCCCGTGTTTTCAGAAATCCGATTCGCGTCATGGCCGAAGCCAATCTTCTCGCCAGGGACGGCTCGCATCCAACGAGCCTCGACCCGTCACGCTCGTTTCAGGGGCTCATTCTGGCGCTGCAGCAGTATTGGGCGGCGTGGGGCTGCGTCATCCTGCAGCCCTATGACATGGAAGTAGGGGCGGGCACCTTCCATCCGGCGACCACGCTGCGCGCGCTCGGACCCAAGCCCTGGAACGCTGCCTATGTGCAGCCCTCGCGCCGTCCCAAGGATGGGCGCTACGGCGAGAATCCCAACCGGCTGCAGCATTATTACCAGTTCCAGGTGATCCTGAAGCCGTCGCCGCCCGACATCCAGGACCTCTATCTCAATTCGCTGAAAACGATCGGCATCGATTCCAAGATCCACGACATCCGTTTTGTCGAGGACGATTGGGAAAGCCCGACGCTCGGTGCCTGGGGGCTGGGCTGGGAATGCTGGTGCGACGGCATGGAGGTTTCGCAATTCACCTACTTCCAGCAGGTCGCCGGCATCGAGTGCTCGCCGGTCTCGGGCGAACTCACTTACGGGCTCGAACGGCTCGCCATGTATGTGCAGGGCGTCGAGAACGTGTTCGATCTCAACTTCAACGGCCGCAACGACGACAAGAAAGTCACCTATGGCGACGTCTTCCTGCAGGCCGAGCAGGAATACTCCCGGCACAATTTCGAATTCGCCGACACCGCCATGCTGTTCGAGCAATTCAAGATGGCGGAGGCGGCTTGCCAGAAATATTTGGCCGACGGCTGGAGCAAGGACCGCAAACATCATTTGATGACGTTGCCGGCCTACGACCAGTGCATCAAGGCAAGCCACTTGTTCAACCTGCTCGACGCCCGCGGCGTGATCTCAGTCACCGAACGGCAGAGCTACATCCTGCGGGTGCGCGAACTGGCGAAAGCCTGCGGCGAAGCTTGGCTCAAGACCGCAGGCGGCGGGGCCGACTAGCGGGTCATCAATGCCGGCGCGCCCAGATCGTGCCGCTTTTGAGCAAATAGCGCTCGACGCCGGTGGCTTGCGTCTTCACCGCAAAGCCGTGGCCTTTGAGGATTGACACCAGCTCGCGCGGTCGGTTCTTGCCGGACTCGTGATACTCGATGGCGATGCGCTCAACGCGGCGCCAATGCGCGGCCTTGGTGGTGCGGATGATCTCGAATTCGGCGCCCTCGCAGTCAAGCTTGAGATAATTCACCGTCGTCAGCCGTTGCTCGTCCATGACGCGGCCGAGCGAAATCTGCGGCACCGTGATGCGCTCCGACCAGCGCGGGTGCTTTGCGAAGATGCGGGCCATGATCGGCGGGCGGATATGGCTGCCGTGTGACAGCGCCTCGATACCCGGATAGGTCACCATGTTCATGCGGCCGCCGTCGCGGCCGATCGCGGTGTTGAGCGCAGTGACATTGGCGAAGCCGTTTTTCTCGATATTGAGCGCGAGGCACGTATGCGCGCGCGGCGTCGGCTCCACGGTCACGACGCGGCCTTGCGGCACCTGCGGCGCCGCCCAGAGCATGAACATGCCGAGATTGCCGCCGACGTCGAGCACGTTGTCGGTCGGCCGCAGTTCGAAGCCGGGATGCAGATAGCGCTGCAAAGTGTGAATTTCCCAGCGCAGGAATTTGGCCGTCCGCCGCATGGCGCGCGACGTCAAATGGCACGTCGTGCCGTTCGGCAGCTCGATCTGCAGCCCGTCCACCAACGCCCCCCGGTCGGCGGACCGCAAGCTTGGCGGTCGGCTGACGCCCATTGTAAGATTGCGACTCTAGGTGGCTTTGTTCCGCCGGCATATAGCGTTCGGTAATAATTCGTCCGCTAGGAGGTCGCTCAATGGGCATTCCTGAAATCGGCGGTCGCGCGCCCATCCCTGTCGAGGTGGTGGCCGGCGAGACCTACTGGTGGTTCGCCTGCGGGCGTTCGAAAAGCCAGCCGTTCTGCGACGGCTCGCACGAGGTCACAGAATTCGAGCCGATCGAATACAAGGCGGAAAAAAGCGGCAAGGTGTTCTTCTGCACCTGTAAACGCTCAAAACGTAAGCAGACCTGCGACGGCACCCACAAGACGCTGTAATTTGAACCTTCCGGCTCCGGAGGCGACCAAGCATCATGCTGGCCTGGACCATCCTGGTCGTCGTCGCGGCGGCGGTCATTTACGCCATTATCTTGTTCAACCGGCTGGTGCGCACGCGCCAGATGGCGAACGAAGCCTGGAGCGGGATCGACGTCCAGCTCAAGCGGCGTTCGGATCTTGTTCCCAATCTGGTGGACAGCGTGAAAGGCTATGCGGCGCACGAGCGCTCGGTGCTGGAAGAGGTGACGCAGCTGCGGGGAAAAGCGCGCGCGCTGCCGCAGGGCGACGTCGCCGCCCGCGCCCAGGCCGAGGGCGCCTTGTCGGTTGCGCTCGGCAAGCTCATCGCGCTCGCCGAGAACTATCCCGATCTGAAGGCGAGCGGTAATTTTCTCGAGCTGCAGCAGCAACTGAGCGCGCTCGAGGACGAGCTGCAGATGGCGCGCCGCTATTACAACGGCGCCACGCGCAATCTGAATACGTTGGTGCAGTCGTTTCCGAGCAATCTGATTGCCGGCATATTCGGCTTTGCGCCGCGCAACTTTTTCGAGCTTGCGGACGCCACGGACGGCGCCGTCCCACAGGTCAAGCTTTGAGCGGTGGCGGCCATTCCATGGCACGATCAATAATCGCCGGATTGCTTCTCGGTCTTACCGTCGCGTTCTCGGGCGCTGGCGCAGCATCCGCGGCCGAAGTCATCCATAGCTTCGAGTCGACCGTGCGGGTCGCCAAGGACGGCGAACTCACTGTCGTCGAGACCGTTCGTGTTCAGGCGGAAGGCCGCCAGATCAGGCACGGTATCTATCGCGACTTTCCGCTCACCTTTAAGGACGCCGGCGGCACCTTGCGCGAGGTCACGTTCAGCATTCTCAACATCAGCCGCGACGGCAAGCCGGAACGCCATCACACCGAGCGCCGGCACGGCGCCATCCGTATCTATATCGGCGACAAGGACACGATCGTCCCGCGCGGCGATCACACTTACGTCCTTCGCTACCGTACTGGACGCCAGGTGCGCTGGTTCGAGGGCAAGCCGGAGCTCAACTGGAACGTCACCGGCAACTTCTGGAATTTCCCGATCGATGCGGTGAGCTACAGCCTTTTGCTCGCTGACGCCGCGCGCCCGACGCGCTGGACCGCTTACACCGGCCGCCTCGGCGTGTTCGGCACCGATTGGCGCGGCAGCATCGGCAGTGACGGCATGCTGACGGTGGAGACGACCCGGAGGCTGGCGCCGGGCGAGGGCCTCACGGTGGTGGCCGCGCTTCCGGAAGGCGCGGTCGAGCCGCCGACACGGAACATGTTGCTCTGGTGGGAAATCCTCGACGCTCGCCGTTGGATTTTGGCCGGACTCGGGTTCGTCCTAGTCCTTGGTTATTACTTCGCCGCCTGGCGGGCGGTAGGACGCGATCCGCGCGGCGGCGTCATCATCCCGCTGTTTCATCCGCCGCCGGGGATTTCACCCGCGCTTGCCAATTATATCCACGACTGGGGCCTCGGCCGCGACAAGTGGCGCGCGTTCACGGCCGCCATCCTGTCGCTCGCGGTCCGCGGCCTTGTCCGTGTCGAGCAGGAGGGCGACACGCTGACCTTGACAGGCACCGGCAAGCAGCCGGCCGGCGGCGTCGCCAAACTGCCGCCCGGCGAGCGCGCCGTCTTCAGCTATGTCAGCGTCGGCGGCAAAACCGTCATTAACAAAGACCACGCTTCATCGGTCGCTGCGCTCGATAAGAGTTTCAAGACCAGCATTGAGGGCGAAAACAAAGACCGCTTCTTCCGCCGCAACCTCGTTTACGTGCTCGTCGGGCTGGCGATGACCGCCGTGGTCGTGCTCGGTGTGGTTACGTTCGGCGGCTTACACGACGAAGACTTCAAGATATTGTTCGCCACGGCCTTCGGCGGCTTCTTCATCGGCATGTTCCTGCTGCCGGTGCTGCAAGCGGTGCTGGGCGGCGCCAACTTCAAGAATCTTGCGTCGTTGGCGATTCACCTCGCCGTGTTCGCCGTCTTCGTCGCGATTGCTTTCAACATCGCCGATGCGATCAACCCCGCGCTGATCGCCCGCGCCATCCCGAAGGCATGGGAATTCGTGCAGGCCTATCCATTCCCGTTTCTGCTGGTGGCCGCGTTCGCGGGGCTCAACGGCTTGTTCCTGTACCTCATGCGCGCGCCGACCGCGCTCGGCCGCCCGATCATGGACCAACTCGCCGGCTTCCGGCTCTATCTCGAAACGGCTGAGTCCGACCGTCTCAACATGCAGGCGCCGGAAATCACGCCCGAACGCTTCGAGGCGATCTTGCCTTACGCAGTCGCGCTCGACGTGGAGAAGCCGTGGTCGGCGGCTTTTGCCAGCGCGCTGCGCCGCGCGCACCCGGAAGATGCCGACCCAATGCGGCACTACCGGCCGGGCTGGTACGCCGGCAGCAGCTGGTCGGGCGGCGATTTCAGTCATTCGGTTGCCTCGACCGTGTCGAGCATGAGCAGCGCCTTTGCCAGCGCCACGCCGGTGTCCTCCGGCTCGTCCGGATTTGGCGGCGGGGGTGGCGGCTCCGGCGGCGGCGGCGGGGGCGGCGGCGGCGGCGGTTGGTAACGCGCGCGCCAAGGATGACATAGGCGGGCCTGCTTGCTAGGCAGGCGCCACGCAACATCCACGTATTCGCGACTTGGCGGCCATGCCCGATCTGCTCCTTGAATTCCTGTCGGAAGAAATCCCCGCGCGCATGCAGGCGCGCGCCGCCGACGATTTGAAGAAGATGGTCACCGACCGGCTGGTGGCGGCCGGCCTCGTCTACGAGGGCGCCAAGGCCTTTGCCACGCCGCGCAGACTTGCGCTGTCGGTGCACGGCGTGCCGGCGCGCCAGGCCGATCTGAAGGAAGAGCGCAAAGGGCCGAAGGTCGGCGCGCCCGAGCAGGCGATCGCCGGATTTTTGCGCGCGGCGGGCCTCACCTCGATCGATCAGGCCAAATTGCAGGCCGACAAGAAGGGCGATTTCTACCTCGCCGTGACCGAGAAGCCGGGCAAGCCGGCGCTCGAGGTGATCGGCGACATGATCCCCGAGGTGGTGCGCGCATTCCCCTGGCCGAAGTCGATGCGCTGGGGCAGCGGCAAGCTCACCTGGGTGCGGCCGCTGCATTCGATCCTGGCGACGTTCGGCCCGGAGACCGAGGAGCCGGACGTCGTTAAATTCAGCGTCGACGGCATCGCGGCCTCCGACCAGACACGCGGCCACCGCTTTATGGCGCCGGGCGCGATCAAGGTGCGCCGCTTCGACGATTACGCCGCCAAATTGCTTGCCGCCAAGGTGATGCTCGATCCGGCGCTGCGCGCCGAGACCATCCTCGCCGACGCCAAGAATTTGGCCTTCGCGCAGGGCTATGAGCTGGTGGAGGATGCAGGCCTCTTGGCCGAGGTCGTCGGGCTGGTGGAATGGCCGATGACGCTGATGGGTTCGTTCGATGCGGCGTTTCTGTCGATCCCCGGCGAGGTGATCCGCGCCACCATCCGCACCAACCAGAAATGCTTCGTGCTGCGCGATCCGCAGACCGCAAGGCTTGCCAACAAGTTCATTTTGGTCGCCAACGAGGAGGCCGCCGACGGCGGCAAGGCGATCACCGCCGGCAACGAGCGCGTCATCCGCGCGCGGTTGTCCGACGCCAAGTTCTTCTACGACACCGATCTGAAGACAAAGCTGGAAGACCGGCTGCCGAAGTTCGAACAGATCGTGTTTCACGAGAAACTCGGCACCCAGGCTGAGCGGATTGCGCGTATCGAAACACTCGCGGGCGAGATTGCGAAAACGCTGTCAAGCCGACCCGATTTCTTCCACGGCAAGAAATTGAGCAAAGGGGAATTTGAGCAGGAGCAGGGCTACTACATCAAGAAGGTCCGCCGCGCCGCGCAGCTGTGCAAATGCGATCTGCTCACCGAAGTGGTCGGCGAATTCCCCGAGCTGCAAGGTCTGATGGGGAAGTACTACGCCGAGGCGCAAGGCGAGGACGAGGCTGTCGCCCATGCTTGCGAGGACCACTACAAGCCGAAAGGCCCGGACGACCTTGTTCCGGCCGATCCGGTGTCGATTGCGGTGGCGCTGGCCGACAAGATCGACACGCTGGTCGGCTTCTGGGCCATCGACGAGAAGCCGACGGGGAGCAAAGACCCGTATGCGTTACGCAGGGCGGCGCTGGGAGCTATACGGATAGTTCTCGACAACAACTTGCGACTGTCTCTCACTCCAATTTTGCGGAATTTGTTTTACAGCGCTCCGCAGCAAAATGCCGCTACAGAACAACGAGGTCTCTACTTTTGCCGGCCCTGACACAACTGCTGCACGCCAAAGTCTTCTGAGACGTTTATTGCTGACAGAATGAAAGTGTCTCTACGTGACAAAGGGGCCCGCCATGACTTGGTTGACGCCGTATTCGGTTTAGGCGGCCAAGACGATCTCCTGCTCATCGTCCGTCGCGTCGAAGCGCTGGGCAAATTCCTCGACACAGACGACGGCAAGAACCTGCTCGCCGGCGTCAAGCGCGCCTCGAACATCCTTCGCATCGAGGAGAAAAAGGACAAGCGCGACTACACCGGCGCGCCGGACGCCAAGCTTCTCAAGGATGCCGAGGAAAAGGCGCTGGCCAACGCTATCGACACCACCAAGACAGAAGCCGCCGCCGCCGTCGCCAAGGAAGACTTCGCCGCCGCCATGACGGCGATGGCCAAGTTGCGGCCCATTGTCGATGCCTTCTTCGAAAAGGTCACAGTCAATGTGGATGACACAAAGCTGCGCGAGAATAGGCTGAAGCTGCTCAACGAAATCCGCGAGGCCACCCGCGCGGTGGCGGATTTCTCCAAGATCGAGGGATGACGCCTCTCGGTCGTCCCCGCAAAGCGGGGACCCATACGCCGTGACCTATCGATAGACTGCAGAGTATGGGTCCCGGCCCTCGCGTCGCTCGGCCGGGACGACAATGTGCGAACCCTTCCGCGTACACCACCGTTTTATCCCAACAGCCCCAGAGGACACATCATGGTCATCGGCATCGCTCATCTGCAGCCCATCGTCGCGCTCGTCGCCGGCATCGCTATTCTGATCGTCCCGCGTCTGCTCAACTTCATCGTCGCGGCTTATCTGATCATTGTCGGCGTCGTGGGCCTTGGACTTATCAAGTAGTTGGAATCCGGGCTTGCGTCGGCATGGCCGGCGGTGTTCTTAAGGGCAGACCCCCGTCCACATTAATTTTGACCCATGGCTAAACGAAAACCGTCAGCGCGCCAGCGCCAAAGCCAAAAAAAGGCTGTACGAAAGGCTTCCAAGGCGAAGCCCAAGGCCGCCGCGCGCCCGTCCAAGGGAAAATGGGTCTATGCCTTCGGCGACGGCCGCGCCGAGGGTAAATCGGCCATGCGCGACCTTCTCGGCGGCAAGGGCGCGGGGCTCGCCGAAATGGCCAATCTCGGCCTGCCGGTGCCGCCCGGCTTCACCATCACCACCGAGGTCTGCACGTTCTACTACGCGAACAACAAGCGCTATCCGAAAGAGCTCCGTTCGCAGGTCGACAAGGCCTTGGCGCAAGTCGGCCGCATCGCCGGCAAAACCTTCGGCGACAGGGTAAACCCGCTGCTGGTGTCGGTGCGTTCCGGCGCGCGCGCCTCGATGCCCGGCATGATGGATACCGTGCTCAATCTCGGCCTCAATGACGAGACCGTGGAGGCGCTGGCGAAGAAATCCGGCGACCGGCGCTTCGCCTATGACAGCTACCGGCGCTTCATCACCATGTATTCCGACGTGGTTCTCGGCCTCGGCCACGAGCATTTCGAGGAGTTGCTCGACCAGCACAAGGAGAGCCAGGGCTACACGCTCGACACCGACCTGACCGCCGACGACTGGGCCGAACTGGTCGAGCTGTACAAAAAGCGCGTCATCGACGAACTCGGCAAGCCGTTCCCGCAGGACCCGCACGAGCAATTATGGGGCGCGATCGGCGCCGTGTTCGGCTCCTGGATGAACCAGCGCGCCAAAACCTATCGCCGGCTGCACAGTCTTCCGGAGAGCTGGGGCACCGCGGTCAATGTGCAGGCCATGGTGTTCGGCAATATGGGCGAAACGTCAGCGCCACCGGCGTTGCCTTCACGCGCAACCCGTCGACCGGCGAGAAAAAACTCTACGGCGAGTTCCTCATCAACGCGCAAGGCGAGGACGTGGTCGCCGGCATCCGCACGCCGCAGGAAATCAGCGAGGCCGCGCGCAAAGAGGCCGGCTCCGACAAGCCGTCGATGCAGCACACGCTGCCCAAGGCCTACGCCGAACTAACGCGCATCTACAACGTGCTCGAGAAGCATTACCGCGACATGCAGGATCTCGAGTTCACGGTCGAGCAGAACAAGCTGTGGATGCTGCAGACGCGCACCGGCAAGCGCACCGCCAAGGCGGCGCTGCGCATTGCGGTCGAGCTTGCCCACGAAGGCTTGATCACAAAGAACGAAGCGGTGCTGCGCGTCGATCCGCTCAGCGCTCGATCAGCTGCTGCACCCGACCATCGATCCGCGCGCACATCGCAACATCATCGCCACCGGGCTGCCGGCCTCGCCGGGCGCGGCTTCCGGCGAGATCGTGTTCACCTCCGACGAGGCCGCCGAACTAAAGGCCGACGGTAAGAAGGTCATCTTGGTGCGGGTGGAGACCTCGCCTGAGGACATCCACGGCATGCACGCCGCCGAAGGCATCCTCACGACGCGCGGCGGCATGACCTCGCACGCCGCGGTGGTCGCGCGCGGCATGGGCAAGCCCTGTGTCTCCGGCGCCGGGCATATCCGCGTCGACTACGCCGCCAAGACCATGACCGCCGGCGGGCAGACCTTCAAGCAAGGCGATCCCATCACCGTCGACGGCTCCACCGGACAAGTGCTGACCGGCAAGGTCGAGATGATCGAGCCGCAGCTTTCCGGCGAGTTCGCCACGTTGATCGGCTGGGCCGACAAGGTGCGCAAGCTCGGCGTCCGCGCCAATGCCGATACGCCGGCCGACGCCAAGGCGGCGGTGCGCTTCGGCGCCGAGGGCATCGGGCTCTGCCGCACCGAGCACATGTTCTTCGACGAGAACCGCATCCAGGCAGTGCGCGAAATGATCCTGGCCGACGACGAAAAGAGCCGCCGCGCAGCGCTCGCCAAGCTGCTGCCGATGCAGCGCGCCGACTTCGCCGCATTGTTCGAGATCATGGCCGGACGGCCGGTGACCATCCGTCTGCTCGATCCGCCGCTGCATGAGTTTTTGCCGCACGGCGAGGAAGAAATTGCGGAAGTGGCCGCCGCCATGGGCGCCGATCCGAAGAAACTCGCCGACCGCGCCAACGAGCTGGCCGAGTTCAATCCGATGCTTGGCTTCCGCGGCTGCCGCATCGCCATTGCCTATCCGGAAGTCGCCGAGATGCAGGCGCGCGCCATTTTCGAGGCGGCGGTGCAGGTCGAAAAGCGCACCGGCAAGAAGGTCAAGCCTGAGGTCATGGTGCCGCTGATCGCTACCAAGGCTGAGTTCGATCTGGTCAAGGCGCGCATCGACGCCATGGCGGCGGCGGTCGAGAAGGAGACCGGCGCCAAGCTCGATTACGACGTCGGCACCATGATCGAATTGCCGCGCGCGGCATTGCTGGCCGGCGAGATCGCCGAAACGGCCGAATTCTTTTCCTTCGGCACCAACGATCTCACGCAAACGACTTTCGGCATTTCGCGTGACGACGCCGCAACTTTCCTCGGAACCTATATCCAGCGCGGCATCCTGCCGGTCGATCCGTTCGTGTCGATCGACCAGCAGGGCGTCGGCGAATTGGTCAAGATCGGCGTCGAGCGCGGGCGCAAGGTGCGCAAGAATTTGAAAGTGGGTATTTGCGGCGAACACGGCGGCGATCCGGCCTCGGTTGCCTTCTGCCATGCGGCCAAGCTCGACTACGTGTCGTGCTCGCCGTTCCGCGTGCCGATCGCGCGCTTGGCGGCGGCGCAGGCAGCGCTCGGCAAGAGCGCGGCGAGCACGGCGTAACTCATTCTACACGGCTGCAAGGGCCGCAAATGCAGCGTCATGCCCGGGCTTGCCCCGGGCATCCATGATGACGCTCGTCATCCGATCGCCTTACGTGAGTCTGCAATTGACGCGTCGCCCCATGGATTGCCGGGTCAAGCCCGGCAATGACGGCGGAGAGGCCGCGACTACACCGCCACGCGGGCGAGGAAATCTTCCACTTCGAGCCGCAGATTGGCGACCGCGGTTTCCACCGTCTCCGAGGCATCGCGCACGACTTCCGCCGAGGTGCGGGTCTCGGTCGCTGCACCCGCGACCTCGTGCAGCACGGCGACCACGTGTCCGGTGCCTTCCGCTGCGCTGGCGACGTTGTGCGATATTTCGCCGGTCGCCGAATTCTGCTGCTCGACGGAAGCCGCGACCGCCGCGGTGTACTGGTTGATCTCCTGCATGCGCGCGGCGATCTGGCGGATCGCCTCGACCGCGCCGGTGGTCGAGTTCTGCACCGCCAGGATGTGGCTGGCGATGTCCTCGGTCGCCTTTGCGGTCTGCACGGCAAGCGATTTCACTTCCGCCGCGACGACCGCGAAACCCTTGCCGGCTTCGCCGGCGCGCGCGGCCTCGATGGTGGCGTTGAGCGCCAGCAAATTGGTTTGCCCGGCGATGCTGCGGATGAGCTTGACCACGTCGCCGATTTTCTGTGCGCCGGCGGCAAGGCCGGCGATCTCGCCGTCGGTGGCGCGCGCTTCGCCGGTCGCCAGTGCCACGATATTGCTGGTGTGGGTGAGCTGGCGGCTGATCTCGGCGATCGAGCGCGACAATTCGTCGGCCGCCACCGCCGCGGTCTCCACGTTGGTGGAGGCCTCGTTGAACGCGTGCACGGCGCTTTCGGCGCGCTGCGAAGTCTGTCCGGAGGACGCAAACAGCGCGCTCGCGGTCGCGCGCATGGCGGTTGCGCTGCCGCTCACGCTCGACAGCAGATTTTCTACCTGTGGACGGAACGAGGTGATTGTCGCCTCGATGGTGGCGCGCCGCTCTTCCTGGGCGCGGATGGCGGTTCGCTCTTCCTCGGCGCGCCGCTGCTCGGTGACGTCCTCATGGGTGGACACCCAGCCGCCGCCCGGCAGCGGCTCGTTCTTGGCGAGCACCACACGGCCGTCGCTGGCCTGGACGTAAAGTTCCGAGCTCTGCCGCTTGCCCATGTCCTCCAGGATTTTCTTGCAATAGGGCTCGACGTCGCCTTTGAACAATCCGGTGCTCTTGCGGTGCTCGATCAACTCATGCAGCGAGCAACCCGGGCGCACGATCGCCGCCGACAGTCTGTACATCTCGATATAGCGGTGGTTGACCAGCACGATGCGGCCTTGGCCGTCGAACATGCACAGGCCCTGCGACATGTTGTCGATCGCGTTCGACAGCCGGGTGTTTTGCTCGGAGAGACGACGGGCCAGAATTGCGATCACCGTCAGCGCCGCAACCGCCACGACGGCAAGCAGGAGCGTCTGACCTGTCACGGTCGACAGAACGGTGGAAGCGTGCATGCCAGGGCCCGGGGTGAATTGGCATGCCGATACTGACGGCGAGCGATTGCAATTAGGTTAACTTTCGTTTCCGAATGGTTGCTGGTGTAAGGCGCTGTCTTGGCGCGGGTTTTGCGCGGTTCGATGGGTAGCGCGGAACACTGTAATTGCGGGAAAACCCGCGGCGTTGTGCCCCGTAAACCGCGTGAGCCATGCGTTGCGCAAATGGCTCGGATCACGATTATTCGTTTTAATCCTTGGCCTCCCGCACCTATATGGGGCCTTGGTTCGTCGCGTCGATTGGGGGCGAGACGAAGGATAATCGAGCCGGGGTGCAATATGGCGGTGCAAGACGCGGCGGATAAGCCCGCATTGGTCGGCTGGCGCACGCCGATGGTCATCCTAATCTGCGGCTGCCTGATCGGCGCCATCGGCTTCGGTCCGCGCGCGGCGCTTGGCTTGTTCCTGACCCCGATGTCGCAGGCCAATAGCTGGAGCCGCGAGGTCTTCTCGCTGGCGCTGGCAATCCAGGTCATTGTCTGGGGCACCGCGCAGCCCTTTGTCGGCGCTATTGCCGACCGCTTCGGCACCTTCCGCGTGCTCTCGGCCGGGGCGCTGCTCTACTGCCTCGGTCTGACGCTGATGGCCTATTCGACCACGCCCGGCACGCTCGATCTCACCGCCGGCGTGCTGACCGGCCTCGGCATTGCCGGCTCCTCGTTCACGGTGGTCATCGCCGCGTTCAGCAAGCTGATGCCGCCGCACATGCGCTCGCTCGCGTTCGGCGTCGGCACCGCGGCCGGCTCGTTCGGGCAATTTTTATTCTCGCCGCTAGCGGTGGGCTTCATCGAATGGTTCGGCTGGCAGCATGCGCTTGTTGCCTTCGGCATCATCACGCTCGCGGTCATTCCGCTGGCGGCGGCGGTGCGCACGCCGGCGATCGATCCGAACAGCGTGCACGAGAAGCGCCAGCAGTCGCTGCGGCACGCGCTGGCGGAAGCCTTTGGCCACCGCTCCTATGTGCTGCTGGTACTCGGTTTTTTCACTTGCGGCTTCCAGCTCCTGTTCATCACCGTGCACTTGCCCGCTTATCTGGTCGATCGCGGCCTGTCGGTGGACGCTGGCGCCTTGGCGCTCGGTACCATCGGGCTATTCAACATTATCGGTTCGATCACCGCCGGCTGGCTCGGCAACCGCATGCCCAAGCGTTATTTGCTGTCGATCATCTACACGCTGCGCTCGCTCGCCGTGGCCGTGTTCGTCACGCTGCCGGTGACCAATGCTTCCGCCTTGATCTTCGGCGCGGCAATGGGGTTGCTCTGGTTATCGACCGTGCCGCCGACCTCCTCGCTGGTCGCGATCATGTTCGGCACCCGCTGGATGGCGACGCTGTTCGGCTTCGCCTTCTTCAGCCATCAGGTCGGCGGCTTTCTCGGCGTGTGGCTGGGGGGATTGCTGTATAGCGCCACCGGCTCCTATGACGTGATCTGGTGGCTGTCGGTGGCGCTCGGCATTATCTCGGCGATTATCAACCTGCCGATCGTCGAGCAGCCGGTCGCGCGCATGGCAGAAGCGGCGGCCTGAAGGCCGCCGCTGCATAAGTCCGGAACGCCGTTCGATGTCAGGCGTGATAGGCGCGTTCGCCGCAAGCTTCCATATAGAGCTCTGAAATCCGCTTGCGGGCGTAGAACATGCGCGTCTTGACGGTGTTCAGCGGCACACCGAGGATTTGCGCGGTCTGCTCGACTGTCGTCTCGTGATAATAGACGAGGTCGATGACTTCGCGATGCGATTGCGAGAGCTGCTCGATGCACATGCGCAGCAAGGCGCCTTCGCGTTTCTTGTCCATGGCCGTTTCCGGATTGTCGGCCTGGTCGGCAATGGTTTCCACCATCGCCTCATCGAGCTGATCGTCCTGGCGCTGGCGCAGTGCTGTCAGGGCCTTGAAGCGGGCGATGCCGAGAATCCAGGTGGACACCTGGCTGCGGCCTTCGAAGCTGGCGGCCTGCCGCCACACGTCGAAAAACACCTCGCTGACGATGTCCTCCGCCTTGCAGCTATCGCTGACGAAGCGCAGCACGAAGCGATAGACCTTCACATTGTGACGGCCATACAGCGTCCGCATGGCCAGCCGGTCGCCTTCCACGATACGCTCGATCAGGTTCTCGTCGGAATTCGTCTGCGCCACGACGGCGCCCGGAAAGGTCTTGGATCCCTGGGCAAGTGCGAGACCGTTTTGCATCTGGCATCTCCGTCAGCGCCTTGAGGCGTTTTGTATGGACCCCAAGTACCAGGGTGCTGTTGCAGCCGTTTTTCGCCGCAAAAGAATATGGTTTCGCCGGATAGGAGATTTATTTCGTGGCGCCTAGGGCGATGAAACAATTGCCCCCATTTGTTTCATGGCCGGCCCGGCGACGAAACAATCGGCCCGCGGGCAGAGAGGGCCATTCGGTCCTTTCGCAGGGTGGCACCGCGCGCTTGCGCCGGCGCGCCCACCACGCCATGAATGGCCGGGGCGGTAGCGGTAGTGGGGCTTTAGCGTGGCGACATTCCAAGCAATCGTGATCGAAAAAGCCGAGGGCGGTACCAAAGCCGCGCTCACTCAATTCGACGAAGCCAATCTGATGGATGGCGACGTCACTTTCCGGGTCGAATATTCCACGCTCAATTACAAAGACGGCCTCGCCATCATCGGCAAGGCGCCGGTGGTGCGCCGCTTTCCGATGATCGCCGGCATCGACGCCGCCGGCACGGTGGAAAGCTCGACCAATCCCGCCTGGAAGCGGGGCGACAAAGTGATCCTCAACGGCTGGGGCTGCGGCGAGACCCATCTCGGCGCCTATGCCGAGAAGGCGCGGGTCAAAGGCGATTGGCTGGTGCAGCTTCCGGCCGGTATGACCACGCGCGATGCCATGGCGATCGGCACGGCCGGCTATACCGCGATGCTGGCGGTTATGGCGCTTGAGCGCCACGGTCTTACCCCCGAACGCGGGCCGGTGGCGGTCACCGGCGCCGCCGGCGGCGTTGGCTCGGTGGCCATCGCCATCCTCGCCAAGCTTGGCTTCAGCGTCCATGCGGTGACGGGGCGGCCCGAGGAGGCCGATTATCTCAAAGGGCTGGGCGCGGCCGAGATCGTCGAGCGCAATGAACTCGCCGGCCCTGCCAAACTGCTGGCCAAAGAGCGCTGGGTGGGGGCGGTCGACGCCGTCGGCTCCACGACGCTGGCCAATCTACTGTCCATGACCCGCTACGGCGGGGCGGTCGCGGCCTGTGGATTGGCCGGCGGCATGGATCTGCCGACCTCGGTCGCACCATTCATTCTTCGTGGGGTGTGTCTTTACGGCATCGACTCTGTCATGTGCCCGATCGAGCGCCGCCGGGAGGCCTGGAAACGTTTGGAAATCGACCTGGACCGTCAAAAACTCGCCGCTATTACGCGCGAAATCGGTCTTTCGGAAGTCCCGGGCGCGGCCGCCGACATCCTTTCCGGCAAGGTGCGCGGCCGCATCGTGGTCAGAATCGGCTAAAAGTCGTTCAGGATTTATCGACGAAGGCTTGGCATAGTCCGCCGGGCTTTGAATAATAGACCCTGAGTTCGCCAACAGAGGCACAGTCGGAGTAACGGGGATGGTGAGGGGCGTTGCGATCCTGGTTGGCCTTTTGGCCACCGCGTTGCCAGCGTTTGCCGGTGAGATGACGGCGCAAGAGGCGCGCCGCTTCGTCATCGGAAAGCTGTTCAACTATACCTGTTTCGAAGGCACGCGCGGGGTCGGTCGCATACACGGCGACGGCTCGGTGCACGGCTCCATCCAGTTCCAGGGCGCCGGCCAGATGCGCTATGCGGCGTTGCCTGCCGGTACCTTGCGCGTGAAAGGCGAATCGGTGTGCGCCTCGCTACGCGGTCTGCCGTTCCAGCCGTGCTTCAATCTGGACCGCAAAGACGCCGACACCTTCCGCGGCTCGATCTCGGGACTTGGTTTTGCCTATTGCGATTTCACCCGCGCCGGCCATCACCGCTCGGTGCATCGCATCCACCGCGCCGAACCTTTGCCGCTGCGGCCATCGCTCACCGCCGACCGAAACTAGCGCCATTTTATCTGCTGCGAGGTTGGCGCGTGCCGCTGGCATGACGCGTGGCTGCTTGCGGCCGGCTGTCGCCTGCGTCTAAACACTCGCCAAATTCAATTTTTGCTATATGTTCGGCGCGCGAACCGGTGAGGACTCCCAATGAGCACAGCACGCACCAGCCCGTCGCGTGGCGCGAACTCGCCGGAGGTGACCGGATTCTACGAGCCCGACACCGGCAGCATCCAATACGTGGTCAGCGATCCGGCCACGAAAAAAGCGGCTATCGTCGACGCGGTGTGGAATTTCAGCCCGCGCAGTGCGCGCACGGCGACCGGTTCCGCCGACGAGATCCTCGACCATGTGCGCGACCGTGGCCTGTCGGTCGATTGGGTGCTCGATACCCATCCGCACGCCGATCACTTCATGGCGGCGGCCTATTTGAAGCAGAAGCTTGGCTGCCCGCAGGGGATCGGCGAGAAGGTGCGCGAGATCGCAGCGCTCTGGCGGCAATTCTACAACGAGCCGGATGCTTTCGATGTCGATGCCGTGTTCGATCGTCTCTTCGCCGACGGCGAGACCTTCCAGATCGGCAAACTGCTGGTGCGCGTGATGTTATCGCCCGGCCATACGCTCGGCTCGATCACGTTTGTGGTCGGCGACGACGCGGCTTTCGTGCACGACACGTTGATGCAGCCGGATTCGGGCTCGTCGCGCGCGGATTTTCCCGGCGGCGATGCGGCCATGCTTTACCGCTCGATCATGGCCATCCTGGCGCTGCCCGCGCGGACGCGGCTGTTCGTCGGGCATGACTACGGCAAAGGCGGGCGCGAGCCGCAATGGGAAGCGAGCGTTGCCGAACACAAGGCCGGCAATATCCACGTCAAGGACAGCGTCTCGCAGGCCGAATTCGTCAAGCTGCGCACCGAGCGCGACAGCACGCTGGCGCTGCCCGACCGCATGTTGCACGCTCTGCAGGTCAATTTGCGTGGCGGCCGCCTGCCGGAGCCGGAAAACGACGGGCGCAGTTATCTCAAGATTCCCGCGGACCGGTTTTAGACCGTTCGCTTTGCGGTTTAGCCGTTGGCCGGAAACACCATGCAGGTGGTGGTGGCGTGGGCGTAGAGCTTGCCGGCGCTGTCCTTCAGATCGGCTTCCGACGTCGCCACCGTGCGCCCGCGGTGCAGGATGCGGCCTTCCGCGCGCACCAGGCCGGTGTCTTTGGTGAGCGGACGCACCAGATTCATTTTGAGTTCGAGCGTGGTCCAGCCTTCGCCTTTGGCCATGGTCGAGAAGACCGCGCAGCCGAGAGCGGAATCGAGCAGCGTGGCCGCGAAGCCGCCATGCACGCTGCCAATCGGGTTGTAATAGCGATACTCAGGCAAGCCCTCGAAAACCGCGCGGCCGCGCTCGATTTCGACGAGGTGGAAACCGAGCGTCTCGCTCATCGGCGGGTTCGGCATCTCGCCGGCGATCATTTTTTGAAGGAAGGTCAGCCCGTCAAAGGATTTCAGCACCTCGGGCGACGCCACGCCGTATTTTCTGCCGCTCACACCGCCCCCCGCACCTGAATCGGCGCCAGTCTAACCCAAGCATCTATTCGATATCGAGCCGGAACGGATGGCCTTCCATGGCGAGGTCGCCGGGGCCGATAGTTTCCACCGCGCGCACCATGCGGCCGTCGCGCTTGAGCAGGCGGTCGGCGATCGCCACGATGCGCGCATTGGGCTGCGCGGTACGCGAGGCGCGCCGGATGTCCCAAGCGATCTCGCTTTCGTCGCGCTGCGGATTGAGGGCGCATGCCGCGGTAAAGGCGGCCGCGGTCGAACGGCTGATGCCGGCGAAGCAGTGCACCACCATCGGCGCTGCGCGGTCCCAATTGCCGGCGAAATCGATCAGGCGTTTGACATGGTCGTCCGCCGGCACCGTGCAGCCGTCCATCGGCGCGCTGATGTCGTCGACAGCGAGCACCAGATGGTTCTCTGGCGCGATATGGCGCGGCCGTTCCACCCGGTCGCTGATCCGCAGCAAGGTGACGATGTGGCGCGCGCCGGTCTCGTCGACGGTGGCGTACAGGCGGGCAAGCGAGCAAACGTGAATCATGGGATGCGATTAAAGTCCATGTCTTGCGTCATATCTGTGACAGCACATTTCATCGTCATTCCGGGGCGCGGGCGCAAGCCCGCGAACCCGGAATCCAGAAAAATCAGATAGGCACCTGGATTCCGGGTCCGCCGCTCACGCGCCGTCCCGGAATGACCGCTAGTCGCGCATCAGCTTCTCGAACCGCTCGCAAAAGCGTGTCTCGGCGGCATCAGCCGGCCAGGGCGTCAGATAGTCGCGCTCGAGGCTGGCAGAAAATTTCGGTGGCGGGCCGAAAAAGCGCCGTGCCTCGGCCGCCTCGAAGCCGGCCAAGCGGGTGGCTTCGAGATAGGCGGCGGATCGGTCGGCGGCCTTGATCAGGGTCTGCAAGGCTTCGGGCAGCTTGGCCGGCAGTCCGAAGCGCAGATGGATGGCGGAAAGCAGCCGGCGCTCGACCGCCTTGTAGCTGTCGCCGATCACCGCCTTGAACGGCGAGATCATGTCGCCGATCACGTATTCCGGTGCGTCGTGCAGCAGCACCGCGCGCCGGCCGACGGCATCGAGCCGCGGCGATTTCGCCCGCGCCAGCGCCTCCACCAGTAGCGCGTGCTGAGCGACCGAGAAAATTTGTGCGCCCTTGGTCTGCCCGTTCCAGCGCGCGACGCGCGCGAGCCCATGCGCGATGTCCTCGAGCTCGACGTCGAGCGGGGAGGGGTCGAGCAGATCGAGCCGCCGTCCCGACAACATGCGTTGCCAGGCGCGCGGCGCTTGTTTGCGCGGCGCCTTGCTCATTTGCGCTTTGTCGTTTTCCGGGCGAGCTTTGCCACCGCGGCATGCCGATGGCAACTCACCAGATGGTCGTTGACCATGCCGACGGCCTGCATGAAGGCATAGACGATGGTCGGGCCGACGAATTTGAAACCGCGGCTGACGAGCTCCTTGGATATCTTCTTCGACAGTTCGGTTTCGGCCGGAATCTGCTTCGAGGTCTTGAACTTGTTGTCCTTCGGCTTGCCGTCGAGAAAATCCCACAGGAAGTTGGAAAAACCCGGCCCCTTTTCCATGATCTCCAGATAGCCGCGGGCGGAGAGCACCGTGCCCTCGATCTTGGCGCGGTTGCGCACGATGCCGGCATCCTGCATCAGCGATTTAATCTTGCGCTTGGGATAGCGCGCGATTTTTTCTGGATCAAAATCATTGAAGGCGCGGCGAAAATTGTCGCGCTTGCGTAGGATGGTGATCCACGCGAGACCGGCTTGGAAGCCGTCGAGCACCAGCTTTTCGTAAAGCGCGCGGTCGTCGTATTCCGGCACGCCCCATTCATGGTCGTGATAGGCGACGTAAAACGGGTCTTCGCCGGGCCAGGCGCAGCGCGGTAAGCCGTCGGCGGGGAGAGCGTTGCTCATGACGACGCCTTCGCCTCGCCCGGCCAGGGGAATCTCGCCCAGTCCGGCTTCGCCAGCCGGATCGGCATATTGCCGCAGGTGAGCGGCGTGCCCGCGGCGATCGCATCCGCGGCGCGGTCAAGCCGGATGAGCGCAAGGCCGCGGCTCTTGGCGGCGGTGCCGAGCGTGCCGACTTGCTTCTCGCCCGCCATCACCGGCAATCCTGGCGATGCGACGAACTCGTCAAAGGCCACAGGCACGATGCGGTTGCGCGCGCTGGCGCGGTGTTCGACGCGGGAGACTACCTCCTGGCCGACATAACAGCCTTTGTCGAAATCGACGCCGTTGAGCTGATCCATATCGGCTTCGTGCGGGAAGGTATCGAGATAGGCGAAATCCTCGCCGCCGCGCGGCACGCCGAGCGCGATCCGATGCGCATCGTAGGCTTCGGCGTCAGCGAGCGTCGCGCCGAGCGCGGCGGCGGCTTCGCCCACTAGCGCCGGTGGCAAGATGCTGCGGGTGCCCAGCGCCGGCAGCCGCGGATCGGGATAAGACAGCCCGTCTTCGCTTAAAGCCGCGCCGTCCCAGACCGCCATCACGCCGAGCGCCGGCGAGAGGTCCTCGATGCTGAGCTTGGCGCGCAATTTGTAGAACGTGAGCTTCTCCACCAGCATGCCGGCAAGCGCTTTCGGGCAGTCGAGGAAGAAGCCGCCGCCGTCCTCTGGCGTCGCCTCGGTGATGAGAAAATCGACGATGATCTTGCCCTGCGGCGTCAGCAGCGCGGCATAACGCGCGGCACCGGGGGCGAGGGCGGCAACATCGTTGGTGACGATGCCGTTGAGAAAGCGCCGGGCATCGTCGCCTGCGACCTTGACGACGCCGCGGTCGGGAAGAAGCGCTGCCTGCATGTCTTGTCTCTCGGGGCCTCGGGGCTAGTCTCTTGCCAGAACTCACGGCGGAAAGTAAGCGCTGTTGCGTCAGCCTCAAGCCCGATAAGAACCGCTCCAATATGGCCGAAACCTACGATCTCATCCTCAAGGGCGGCAGCGTCGTCAACCAGGACGGCGAGGGGGTGCGCGATATCGCCATTCGCGGCGGCCGTTTTGCGGCCATCGGCGATTTGTCGCGGGCCTCGGCCGGCGAGGTCGTCGACTGCCGCGGGTTGCATCTCCTGCCGGGCGTGATCGACAGCCACGTGCATTTCCGCGAGCCGGGCCTGACCCACAAGGAGGACCTGGAGATCGGCTCGCTCGGCGCCGTGCTTGGCGGTGTCACCGCGGTGTTCGAAATGCCGAACACCGATCCGCTGACGACGACCGCCGAAGCGGTCGCCGACAAGGTCAGGCGCGGCCATCACCGCATGCATTGCGACTTCGCCTTTTATGTCGGGGCAACGCGCGAGAACACCAGCGCGCTCGGTGAGCTGGAGATGCTGCCCGGCGTCTGCGGCGTGAAAGTCTTCATGGGCTCGTCCACCGGCTCGCTGCTGATCGAGGATGACGACAGCGTGCGCGCGGTGCTGCAGAGTATCCGCCGCCGCGCCGCTTTCCATTCCGAGGATGAATACCGCCTGCGCGAGCGCATGAATCTGCGCGTCAATAACGACCCGCGCTCGCATCCGGTCTGGCGCGACGCGCAAGCCGCGCTGATGTGCACGCAGCGCCTAATCGCGCTCGCGCGCGAGACCGGAAAACGCGTGCACGTGCTGCACGTCACCAGCAAGGAGGAAGCCGTCTTCCTCGGCGAACACAAGGACGTCGCCACGGCGGAGGCGACGCCGGCGCACCTCACGCTTGCCGCGCCCGACTGTTACGAACGGCTCGGCACGCGCGCCCAACTCAATCCGCCGATCCGCGATGCCTCGCATCGCGACGGTCTCTGGCGGGCAATCGCGCAAGGCGTCATCGACAGCGTCGGCTCCGACCATTCGCCGCACACCAGCGAGGAAAAGGCCAAGCCCTATCCGGAAACGCATTCCGGCATGCCGGGCACGCAGACGCTGGTGCCGCTGATGCTCGACCACGTCAATGCCGGACGGCTTTCACTTGCGCGCTTTGTCGATCTCACCAGCGCCGGACCGGCGCGGCTTTACGGCATCGCCGCCAAGGGCCGCATCGCCGTCGGCTACGACGCCGATCTCACGGTGGTCGATTTGAAGCGCCGCGAAACCATCACCGACAAGTGGATTGCCTCGCGCGCCGGCTGGACGCCCTATGACGGCATGACCGTCACCGGCTGGCCGGTCGGCACCTTCGTACGCGGGCACAAAGTGATGTGGCAGGGCGCACTGACCGCGCCGGCACAAGGCGAGCGCGTGCGGTTTCTGGAGGCGCTTGGCAGTTAGAAATTTACTGCCGCGGCTGGTCGATGGAGAATTCGCCGTTGCGGATACGCGTGGCGAGACCTTCGGCAAAGGTGGCGGCGGCTTCCTCGCCATAGGTCGAGACGAGTTCGGCCAGGGCGGCAAACAGGCAGGCCTGCGCCAGGCAGTCGCCGTCGATGCCGTCGAGGCGGGCTTCCGCCCAGGCTTCGTGCAGGTAGCCCAAGGCCACGCGCTTCTGCTCGTGATCGGCTACCGGCTCGCGCGGTTCAGTGGATCGCTCCGCTGTCGTCATATTCTTTTTTTCCCTCGTCCCGAAACCAGACGGGAACGCTAGCACGCGTATGCCGCCGGCATAGCCGGCACTTTTAGGAAAGGTTAGCGGAAACGGTTAATTGGCGTAGCGAGCGGTAATGTCGCGGGCGATCTTGGCGCCTTCGTCGAGATAGCGGCGAATGGCGAGATCGGCGGCCGGCGTGCAGGTGCGATAGGTCTGCTGGAAGCCGTGATAACCACGATTGAAGCTGGCCACGATCTTGCGCCGCCGCTCGCCGGAAGGCGTCTCGGCATCGATCAGCGCCTGCATTTCGCTACGCCACTTTTGTCCGTCATTGGCGCCGCAGACTTCGCGCAGGTAATGCAAAGCGCCGAGGATTTCGGCAAGCCGTTGCAGGTCGCCGTCGAAGGGTGCTGCAACTTCCTGCGCGCGCGCCGCCGGCAGCGCCAGGCACAGAACCAGCGCGCCGACTGTCAGAAACCGCGTCATCTGATTTCGCTTAAACATCGGCGCTTGATATGCCTTCCCACTGCGGCAACCGCAAGGCAGCTAAATTACGTCCTGCCGATATATTCAAAGGCGGTATCGACGATCTCGGTCAGGCCCTCGGTGGTGCGCAAATCCGGCAGGTCGGCCGGATAAAGCCAACGCGCCTCGTCGAGTTCTTCGTTGAGGACCGGCTCGCCGGCAAGCCAGCGAGCGGCAAAGCTCATGATGACGAAATGCCGCTCGATGCGGCCCTCCGCGTCGGGGATAATCACCTCGCGGTAGCCGGCCAGCGCGGCCGGTTCGACCGTGAGCGCGGTCTCCTCGATCACTTCGCGGATCACCGCCTGGCGCAGCGTCTCGCCGGCTTCCACCGCGCCGCCCGGCAGCGTGTAGAGATTGAGCGCGGGATTGCGCGCGCGCCGCACCACCAGCACCTTGCCGTCGCGGATGATCGCGGCGCTGACGGCAAGGAAGGGGCGATTGGGATAAGTCCGCGCGTCCGCCACAGGATTATCGCTTCATCAGTCCGTCGACGACCGACTGTGGGGCGGCCGGATGGCTTGCACTCTCTTCGCCGTTGATCAAGGCGCCGGCGCGGGCGACCAGGAGCCTGAGCGAGGCGGCGGCGCGTTCGGCGAGCGCGCCGGCCGCTTGCGGCGGCATTCCGGGACCCATTGCTGCGCGCGTGGCTTCGAGCACGGCGGTCATGGTGTTGGCCAGGGCATCGAGCGAACCGCGTAGCTCGGGGTCGGCAGCATCATAGGCGGCGATCGCCATGTCGCGGCCCTTGAAGTGCGAGGCCGCGAAGTGCTCGCGATAGCTCATCGGCCGCCAACCGAGGAAGTCGTCGATGCAGTCGGGGCAGCTCGACAGCATTTCGAGCAGCATGATCGCTTCATTGAAATGGTTGAGGTAGTCGGTGGCAAGCCCGGTGAGCGGATTGATATTGGCGTCGGCGAGCCCGGCGGGCCAGCCGCCGTCCTCGTCCGCTTGCATTCCCTCGGCACTATCCTGATATCTCATCAAGGCCCCCCGCGGCCCGAACCGACCTGATGGTATTGTGTGCGACGTTAAAACGCGATTAAGCGGGGGTTGGACGAGGTAATCCATGTGCGGCCGCTACACGCTCACCTCGGCGCCGGAAGCGATCAGGGCGCTGTTCCGCTACGACGAACAGCCCAATTTCCCGCCCCGCTTTAATGTCGCGCCGACCCAGCCGATCGCCATCGTGCGCCTGGTCGAGGGCAAGCGGCAGTTCGCGCTGGTGCGCTGGGGGCTGCTGCCGTCGTGGGTCAAGGACCCGAAGGTTTTCTCGCTGCTGATCAACGCCCGCGGCAAATCCGTCACCGACAAGCCGGCCTTCCGCAACGCCATGAATCGGCGGCGCTGCCTGATCCCGGCCGACGGCTTCTACGAATGGCAGGCCGGCGGCGCGCGCAAGCGGCCGTTTTACGTGCGGGCAAAAGCAGGTGGTCCGCTCGCTTTCGCCGGATTGTGGGAGACCTGGACCGGGCCGAACGGCGAGGAGATGGAAACGGCGGCGATCGTCACCACGCGCGCCAACCGCACGCTTGCCGCCATCCACGACCGTATGCCGGTGGTCGTTCCGCCGGAGGCCTTCGACCTGTGGCTCAACACGGCTGATGTCGATGCCACCACCGCCGCCGCGCTGATCACGCCGGCGCCGGATAATTTGCTGGAGGTTTTCGAGATTTCCACCGACGTTAATCGTGTGGCCAATGACAACCCGAAGCTGATCGAGCCGGTGGTGCCAGGGCAGCCCGCGCCGGAGCCAGTGAAGCCCGTTGCCAAGCGAGCCGCCGCCGTCAAAAAGGACGACGGGCAGGGCGCACTTTTCTAGAGCACTTTGCCGGGATTGAGGATGCCGTTGGGGTCGAGCAGCTTCTTCAAGCCGCGCATCAATTCGAGCGCGACCGGGTCCTTGTAGTTCGGCAGGATGTCGCGCTTCATCACGCCGACGCCGTGCTCGGCCGAGATCGAGCCGCCGAGTTTCTGCACTACCGCGAACACGACCTCGTTGACGTCGTGCCATCGCGCCAGGAATTTCTCTTTGTCCATGCCCTCGGGCTGCATCACGTTGTAGTGGATGTTGCCGTCGCCGACATGCCCGAAAGGCAGCGTCTTGCTGCCCGGGATGAATTTGGCGACCGCCGCGTCGGCTTCTTCGATGAAGGCCGGCACATTGGCGACCGGCACCGAGATGTCGTGCTTGATGGAAGCGCCGATGTGGCGCTGCACTTCGCCGAACAGTTCGCGGATGCGCCAGAACGCTTTGGCCTGCTGCACGCTGTCGGCGATGGTTGCGTCAAGCACCAGGCCCTTTTCATGGCCGGCGGCGAGGATGTCTTCCATGACCGTGCGCAAACCGTCGCGCGCTTGCGAGGACAATTCGATCAGCACGTACCAGGGATAAGGCGTCGTCAGCGGGTGGCGGCTCGCGGAGTCATGTTGGACCACCGCGTCAACGCCGGTGCGTGCCATCATTTCGAAAGAGGTGACGCCGCCCGCGGTACGTTCTTCCGCGATGCCGAGCAGATCGAGCGCTGCCTGCGGCGAGGGCACGCCGGCAAAGGCGGTCTCCACCGAGCGCGGCTTCGGCACCAGCCGCAACACCGCGGCGGTGATGACGCCGAGCGTGCCTTCGGCGCCGATGAACAGATTCTTCAGGTCGTAGCCGGTATTGTCTTTCTTCAGCTTGTTGAGATTGCGCAGCACGCGCCCGTCGGCCAGCACCACTTCCAGCCCGACCGCATGCGAGCGCGCGATGCCGTGGGCGAGCGCCGCGGTGCCCCCGGCATTGGTGGAGAGATTGCCGCCGATGGTGCAGGTGCCTTCCGATGGCAGCAATTGCGGATAGAGCCGGTCGGCCTCGGCCGCCGCCTCGCGCGCGTGCTGCAACGTGACGCCGGCCTCGACCGTCATGGTGTTGGACACCGCATCGACCTCGCGGATCTTGTCGAGCCGCGTCAGCGACAGGATCACCTCGCCGTGGTGCGGGATCTGGCCGCCGACCAGGCCGGTATTGCCGCCCTGCGGCACCACGGCGGTCTTGGTCTCGTTGGCGAGCTTGAGGATCGCGGCGACCTCGTCGACCGAACCCGGCCGCAGCACCACCGGCGTGTGGCCGTGATAGAGGTCGCGCATCTCGACCAAATAGGGCGTCTGCGCCTCGCGGTCGGTGACCGCATATTTCGGGCCGACGATAGCGATAAAACGCGCCAGCAGGTCGGCGGCAAGCTTGTGTTCGGGTTGTGGTTTGGTCTGCAGGTTCATGTCTCACTCATACTTTCGGTGCGGCCGCTCGCGCAAGCCGGTCGTTGATGGCTTCGCCCAGCCCCTCGTGTGGCACCTTCATCACCGCGATGCGTTTTGCGCCGGAGGCATCGAGCGCGCGCAAGTGCGAAAACAGATTGGCCGCTGCTTCGATCAAATCGCCGCGTGGCGACAGATTGAGGATCGCGCCGCCGGCGGCCGGCGCCGCGCCGAACGCGAGCAGGGCTTCGTCCGCGCGCGCCTCTTCGGCGTCGAGCCGCAGCGGCGCCTTGGGCGCATAATGCGAGGCCAGCATGCCGGGCGCGAGCGGCGCGCCGTCGGACACCGCAGCGACCATCAGCGGCCTGCCGAGCACGCGCTCGATGTCGCTGCGCGGCAATCCGCCGGGACGCAGCAGCATCGGTTCGCCCAAGCAGGAGATGATGGTGGATTCGACGCCGACCGTGCATGGCCCGGCATCGATCAGCATATCGATGCGGCCGCGCAGATCGGCGAGCACATGTGCGGCGCTGGTCGGCGAGACATGGCCCGACCGGTTGGCGGACGGCGCGACGGTTGGACCTTTGAAGGCTTTGAGCAGCGCCTGCGCCACCGGGTGCGCCGGAACGCGCACCGCCACCGTATCGAGCCCGGCGAGCGCGAGCTCCGCCACGGCGCAATCGGACTGCCGCGGCAGCACCAGCGTCAGCGGGCCGGGCCAGAAGGCGGCGGCGAGCTCTTGCGCCGCCGCATCGAAACGCCCCAGTTGCCGTGCGGTATCGCGCGAGGCGACATGCGCAATCAACGGATTGAAGGCCGGGCGGCCCTTGGCCGCATAAAGGCGCGCGATGGCCTCGCCATTGCGGGCGTCGGCGCCAAGCCCATAGACGGTCTCGGTCGGAAAGGCGACCAGCCCGCCCGCGGCCAGGCAGGCCGCGGCCGCCTCAATCGCTTGCGGCTCGGCCTTTATGACCCGTGTTCCCGGCTCGGCGCTCATGGTTGTTCTCACTCAAGTGGCGCATGATCTTATGCGAAAACCGGTCCCCATTTTTCGGGATCATGCGCTGACTTGCGGCTTTCAGGGTGCCGGGGTTATAAGGCCGCCTTCAGTCGGAGTGTAGCGCAGTCTGGTAGCGCACCTCGTTCGGGACGAGGGGGTCGCAGGTTCAAATCCTGCCACTCCGACCAAGAATAGTCTAACATTCGCAAATGTTTAAAGGGATAGACCGGCGGCCATGTAGTGGCAGTGTAGCGGCTGGGTTCTGCATCGCCGTTCAAAGTCTAATTTTGGCACCTCGCTCGGATAGTTCAAATCGCTGTCCGGCTGACACGTCTCTATCTCCTCCGCCCGGCTGATCGCTTCTTCATCGCAGGCGTGATGCGCATCGTTGCGACAACAATTTGGCCAAAGAAACTTGCAAAATCAAAGAGTGATTTGCGGGGTGGCGGTCCCGAGAGTTGTGCCACTACTTAGCAATTTCAATAACTTACAGTGTCAAACTTCTCTAACGGCGCTCACGGGCGCTAAAGGCATTTTTCTGGACTGTCAAACTGGAAAAGCTTAACGCGCGAGGTCTGCATCATGTCCGCTTCACCTCCGAAAGCGGACATTTGCATTGCTCTAGCCAATGTCTGCTTTGTGCCAATAAGCGACATGAAGCCCTTGTCCCGGAAATCCGGGACGCGATTTTTGTTTCGACGGGACATCCTCATCATGACGATGGACTGAAGCCGTGCTGCAGTACGCACGAGCTGGCTGATGTCACCGTCACGACCAGCGCAACATGAAAAACCAATGAGCGCATTATGAATGCACATCATCGAGCATTGATTTTCATCCGATGTGTCTTGTTGGCAACACTCTCGTGTGTCGCGAATGATGTGGCATCAGCGCAGAACAGCTATCCAAACCGACCCGTCAAGATCATCGTGCCGGTACCTCCGGGCGGCGCCGCCGATGTGCTGCCTCGTATTGTTTCCGAAAAACTTACGGCGCGCTGGAAGCAGCCGGTCATTGTTGAGAACCGGCCAGGCGCTGCGTTGAACCTTGGCGCGGAGACGGTCGCGAAGGCGAAACCCGACGGCTACACGTTGCTTGCGGTTCCGCCCGGACCGCTGGTGATCTACCAATTCATCTATGCGAACCTCAGATACGATCCCTCTGCCTTTACTCCAGTCACAGTCCTCGCCAGCTCACCATTCGTGCTGGCGGTCGGACCGAGTATCGAGGCCTCAGACCTGTCCCAATTCCTCGCGTTGGCCAAGGCAAATCCCGGCAAGTTCACTTTCGGCTCGCCTGGAGCTGGGAGCCCGCCTCATCTCTCGGGGGAGATGCTGAAGGTCCGGGCCGGGATCGACCTTCTGCACGTCCCCTACAAGGGAATGGTGCCGGCGCTGACAGATCTTCTCGGCGGTCGCCTTGATATGGTGTTTGTCGATCTTGGCAGTATTTTGCAGCATGTCCAGGCGGGAAAAGTTAGAGTTCTCGGGGTTGGTAGCGACGTGCGATTACCGGAACTGCCTAACGTACCAGCGATCTCAGAAAGGCTGCCTGGCTTCACAGCCACAACTTGGTTTGCGGTGGTCGCTCCACCCAGAACTCCAGCCGAAATCGCGGCCGAGGCTTCCAAGGCCATTAATGAGGCATTGACACTACCCGATGTGGCACACCGGTTTCGCGATCTCCATGCGATGCCGGTGGGAGGCTCGCCCGCCCAAACGGCCACTTTTTTCAGAAACGAATCCGAGCGCTGGCGTGAGGTAATTGCGGCCGCCGGCATCAAGCCAAGGTAATTGCCAGTATTGACGTGGTCGCACTAGTGCGCGGACGCGGGACTTGCCGCTGGAGGAATCGAGCGTCAAGATCGGGCCATTCTATTGTGGCCGATCTTGATGCCCCAGCCCGCGCAAGAGATTCGATTTTGTCGGAGCCGTGACGGTACGCGAATTGCTTACGCCCTATGTGGTGCGGGGCCGCCATTGGTCTGGATCGGGCATTGGGCCCGACACCTCAATCATGACTGGGAAAGCCCGGTCTGGCGTCCCTGGCTCCGGTTTCTGACCAGCCGATTTAACGTCCTCCGGTTCGATTGGCGTGGTTGCGGTCTGTCAGATCGCGAAGACGTATCGTTTTCGCTTCAAAAGCATGTCGAGGATCTGGAGGCTGTCGTTAAATCCGCGGGGTTCAAGCAATTCATTTTGTTTGCGAGCGCTGCGGGCGCCATGAGTTCAATCCAGTTTGCTGCGAAAAACACTGGACACGTCACTCGCCTGATCCTGCTCGCGAGCCAGACCCGCGGTCACATGGCGCGCGAACTCACGGCCCAGCAGGTCATGGAGCAACATTCCCATCTGAAACTTTTGGAGCGGTCGTGGACTGAACGACGGCCGGTTTATGGCAGGTTCTACGTGGCGGCACATATGCCTGATGCAAGCGCGGAGCAGCAAAGCGCCCAGCACGATTTGCTACGAAAGACGGCCACGCCCGATAACGTCGTTAAGATGCTGCGGGCTTTCCATGAAGCCGATGTGCTCGACATCGTGCCGAATGTTCAGTGCCCGACGCTTGTGATGCACGCGCGGGATGATGCGATAATACCATTTGACGAGGGACGCCGAGTTGCGAGCCTCATCCCCGGCGCTCGCTTCGTACCGCTGGAGAGCCGTAATCACGTGCTGCTGGAGGGCGAGCCAGCGTGGCAGCACTCTCTTGATGCGATGACGGAGTTTCTGCCCGCAAATCCGGGCGGATCATCGGCCGTGCGTGACGTCTTTATTACTGACCTTACCCGGCGCGAACAGCAGGTGTCGGAACTGCTCGCCCAAGGTCTCGACAACGGCGCCATCGCCGCAATGCTGTCCATCAGTGAGAAGACCGTGCGCAATCAGGTTTCCACGATTTTCAGCAAATTTGGCGTCAGCAACCGAGCGCAGGCCGTAGCGCGAGTCCGCGATGCGGGCTTCGGACGCAAGAGATAGGTGCCAATCATCAGGCCGAGAGCACCACGCTAGGATGAACGTGCAGCAAGATGGGGTGCCAGCTAGAGGTCACAGACCCTTTGCATGAGAACCCCTGTGTATTCTTGGTTGGCCGGACCCCGAGATGGCGCCGGCGATTACTGCCGTTGCATTCGCGGGCGGCGCCATCCAGAACGTAAAGCTTACGCGTCTGCTGACCCAGGACGAATTAAAGAACATCCAGCAAAAAGCCCGTCAGCTCCGCAACGCATACAAGGTGCCCGGTAAATAAAAGTATTGGTGGCAGCCGCCAAGGCTGCCACCAAGCTACGCCATTCCGGCTGCACCCTCTTTACGCAGCAGTCTCGTCCGATAAGGGTCTTGGTCGTGTAAAAACGCCTTGACAGAAGCATTGACGCCTTGAGACTTCGGCGACGTGTTCCGGGGCATCGTGCCGTTCCTGGCCGCGCACTTCGGCCTGATCGCGCTGCTGATGATGTTGCCGAAATTGGCGCTGTGGCTACCGGGCGTCTTGTCATTGAGCCCCGGCGGCTTGTGAATTTATTTCAGGCGCCGGGCGACCATCTCGATGTGAATCATCACTTCGTCGGCGACGACGGCGACGTCGCGCCATTGTCCTTGTCCGATCCCGAAGGCGGTGCGGCTGACCTGGATATCGCCGCTGGCCTGCGCGCGCAGCGTATCCGGCCGCTCCGGGTCGCCGGCCACGCGAATCATCATCGGCAGTGTGACCGGTTTTGTGACGCCGCGCAGCGATAGTTGGCCAGCAACATCGTAGCGCTCGCCGCCCTTGTGCGTGAAGGCGGCAAACTCGAACCGGGCGGTGGGATGGCGCGCGACATCGAACCATGGTTCTCGCTTGATCTCGGTCTCGATGTCGCGATTGGGGGTCGATGAGCTGGCGACGTCGATTTCGATCAGCGCTTTGCTACCGGCAAGATCGTTGACGTCAAACCGGATCGTCGCGGTGAATCGCTCGAACTGGCCCCGGATCGCGACTTGCATCTGCTTTGCGGAAAAGGTGATGCGGCTGCTCTTGGCATCGACAGTCCAAAGCGGCGCTTCGGCAATAGCAGGGCCGGCGCCGAGCAACATCAGGAGTGCAAACGCAAACTGCGGCTTCACGGCCTATCGCCCTTGATTGGAGTCATGAAAGGCAGCATCCGCCGGGCGATGTCATCCCTGAGAACAAAGTGGTGATAGAGCGCCGCCGCGATATGAACGCTGATCAGTATCGCCAGCGTCAGCGCCAGCAGGTGATGAAGCTCGATCAGCGATTGACCCAAAGCCCGGTCTGGCGCCACCAGATCGGGCAGCGGAACCAACCCGAAATACACCGTCGGAATTCCCAGCGCCGAACTCATCAGCCATCCTGAGACGGGCATGACCACGAGCAGCGCATAAAGCGTTGCGTGCGACAATCGCGCAGCGGTCCTCTGCCTTCGCGGCATGGAGTCCGGGAAGGGCGGCGCGGGATTGGCGCAGCGCCATCCCAGCCGAAGGATGGTGATCAGGAAAACCGTCACGCCGACCCATTTGTGCCAGGAATAAACCTGCAGCTTGCGCGGCGACAGCGGCAGGTCGACCATGTTCAACCCGACGCCGAACGAGCCCAGCAGCAGCAAGAAGGTCGTCCAGTGAAGGACCTTCGCGACGGTCCCGAACTGGTCCGGCCTCTTGCCATCAGCCATCGCGTGGCGCGCCTGCGCTCGCCCGACTTATTTTTGCCGGACGAATTCCGCCGAGATCACCATGTCGATATTCTCACCGACTATCGCGGGCGGTGACTTCGAGCTGAAACTCGTGATGTCCCAATCCACGCGATTGAGCGTGGCGGTCGCGCCAAAGCCCAGGTAATCCTCGCCGCTCGGACGCTTGCTCTTCTTGTTCAAGGTGACATTGAGCGTCACCGGCTTGGTAACGCCGTGCATGGTGAGGTCACCGGTCACGGTGCCGGTCTTGTCGCCGGTCTTGGTCACCTTGGTGCTTTTGAAGGTGATATTGCGAAACTTGACCGCGTCAAGGAACCGCGGCCCGCGGGTAAAGCTGTCACGGTAGGCATGGCCGGTGTCGAGGCTCGCCGCTTCGATCGTGATCGAAAGCTGGCTCGCTTCCGGCTTACTCTCGTCGAAAGTCAATTCTCCGGTCAGTTCCCGGAACGTGCCTCGGGTCAGCGACATGCCGTTATGATCGACCGAGAAGTGAACGGTCATGTGGCCTTCGTACGGCAGCCATCGGTTCGATTGCGCCTGCGCCGCGACCGGTGTGCAAAGGAATGCGGCCGTGGCCGCGGCCACCAACGTGCTTCGCAGAGACAACATCATCGTTTATTCCTCCCTGATGGGATTTTTATGAATCCCTAGTGGCATCATAGCGGCTAAATTGACAACAATGGAATAGGCAACGATCCGGAGGCGCCTTGCTAGAGGACGCAGGGCGAGCCGACTAGCATCCGCGCCGTGGGCAGCGGCCCGCTGGGCATTCAGGGGGTGGGACCATGGCCAAGATCGCCCGGACCAACCCGGGAAACATCTCCAAGCCGTTCTCGAACTATGCCCATGTGGAGACGGTCGAAGGCGCGCAGAAGCTTGTCTTCTACGCCGGCCAGGTCGCGGCCGATCCCGACGGCAAGGTGCTACCCGCCGGACGATTTTCGGCGCCCAGATCAAGATGGTAATGCAGAACCTGACTAATGCGCTCGCCGCCGGCGGCGCCAAACTGTCCGATGTCGTCAAGGTGACGATCTACATCTGCAACCCGCACGACGTGCAGAAGGCGCGGAGCATCATCTACGACTACTTCGGCAACCACCCTCCCGGGAGCACGCTGTGCATCCTGCGCGGGCTGGCAACTTCCGAAATCAGACCTGTCGGTGTCGCCTGACGGCCCGCGACCGCGTTGCACAACGCGCCGTCGGGAGATGACCGAAGTGGGTCAATCGCGACACAGCGAACTCAGGCCAAAATCCAGCAATGTCCGTTGTTAGTCCAATAGCGACCGATTTACTACAATGCCGCGAACGCAGCGATGTGCCAAAAGCCGACATCGTGCCTACCGCTTGAAATGATGAAAAGGCCGCCAACTGAGGCGGCCCTTGTCACTTGCGTTCGCGCGGCCACAGCCGCCAGTGGGTAGGTCGAATTGGCACCATCCTATTCAGGCGCACATCAGACCAGCCCACGCCATTGCGCCGGCAGGGAACCACTAGCGCGTGATATTCTCCGCTATCGGAAACGCACAGTTCCAATTCAATGCCATTTGGCGCTGTAGCAATCGGGTTCCAAGTGGAATTGGGGACAGCGTTTTCCATTGAAAATGCTTTCTCTAAATTACGCATCTTCGCATTGATCTAGCTTAAAGCCGAAAGGTGGACGCCTCTTCCTGTCGACCTTCCGTAAGAAGCCCGGGCGTTTACCCGGGCTTCGAAGAACGCTGAAGTTTGGTGCGGGTTGGCTCAAGCGGAATAGCCGAATGCCTTGGCAACGCCCGTCTTGAGAGGCTCCACGTTCGCAAGGGTGACCTTCTGGGCCAATGCCGCAAGTTCCTTGGTCTGCTCGGTCAACGTCTCGAACTGCGTGCGCGAATGGTCGGTCGACAATTCGACGAATTCTGAAGGCGATTGCACACCCGACAGTTTTTGAACGAAGTCGACGGTCGCTTTGGTATTGGTTTGAACGAATTCGATGACCTTGGCGTTGTAATCCTGCGCACCTTAAACGGCGGTCGAAAAGCTGCTCTTGATCAGGTCAGTACGCGCCTACCGCGCACTAAATTTCCGTGGGGGCATAGAAGGAGATGTAGAAACACAGGCGGACATTTCCGACGAATTCAATATCCCGCAGCAGGCAACAATAATAGAAACGCGAAAATATGCTTATCACCGGAAGATTGAACGCAATCGAACCGCCGCTAAAAATGCTAAGAAATTTCACGGCACGACTTGTCAGGTGTGCGAGCTTAATTTCCGTGAGCGTTATGGCGATATTGGCGATGGATTTATTGAAGCGCATCATTTGAGGCCTATCGGGGCACTCGAAAAAGGCGTGCCCGTCAAATATGATGTGGCCGCAGATTTTGCGGTGCTATGTGCGAACTGTCATCGGATGATACATCGCACCGAAGATCCAAGCGATTTAGACGGCTTTAAGAAGCGGCTTATCAAGATGTTATAGCGTTGCGATCAGCCTTGGTCTGGGGGCTTTGGCCCTATCGCGCATTGTTAGCCTCTCACTGTCCAATCCGTGCGCCGCTCATTCCAATTGGGCCGAACGTCAGCCCCTAGGTGGCCACACGCTCGCAACGCATGCGCCGCCCGAATGAAGGTACAGGAACTTCATTGCTATAGCGGCCAACAGAAAACACGCTGTGATGGTAGCAATCGCGCCCGAGGCAATACACATCGAGAGACCGCACGCCGTTCGCGCGCATGTTGCCAAGCGTCATGGGGGCTAGAGTTTGCATGAGATAACTTTAGCAAAATTGGCAGCATGGTCCCGCGACTGCAAATCAAAGGCTTCCGTGATCGTCTGCGGCAGGGCTTTTACCGCGTCATTCCGCGGCAAAACAAAACCCCGGGCAAACGGCCCGGGGTTTCGATTTTTCTCTGAAATGGACCGAAGTCTCAGTGCATCCAGTTGAACTTGTAGACCAGCTGCGTGGTGATGGTTTGCACCGTCGGTTTGAAGTTGATGCTGGCGTTTAAACCGCCACCAGGGGCGGTGTCCGGGATGGTCACGTTGTTGTAATGCGCCAAGCGGTATTCGTTGCGCCAGAACAAATTCGGCGTGATGGCTGCTTCCATGCCGCCGCCGAAGAACCAGCCATGCGTATTGAAGGCCGGCGTGGTGAAGGTGGTCGGCGCACCCACGAACGTCGTGACCATGTTGGTGCCAGAGAAGCGCGCTCTGGTGTAGCCGCCATTGACGTAACTGAGGACCTGCGGCGTGACTAACCAGCCGGCGCGCGCACCGGCCGCCCAGGCCGAGGTCTGCTTGATGTCGCCGGCGAAGAACGGAACCTGATCCTGGATGGTGCCTTTCAGGCTTGAAAAGTCATAGTCGCCGAACACGCCGAGCACGAGTTTGGGGATGGCCTGGAAGTCGAAACCCACACCCCCGACACCGAGCCAGCCTTTGCCGCCCTGCACTTGAACAATACAGAGGACGCAGGCGCCTGTGACCGGGTTCTGCGTGGTGGTGTCCGCCGCCCAACCGCCGTAGCCAAAGCCACCGTTCACATAGAAGCCTGACCAATTGACCGGCATCGACGGCGGCGTCGCATAAGTCGGGCCGCCGGTGTTGAACTTGTAGACCAGTTGCGAAGTGACGGTCTGGACGGCCGGTTTGAAGTTGATGCTGGCTTGAAGTCCGCCCCCAGGGGCGGTGTCCGGCAGGGTTGTGTTCCTGTAACTGGCATAGCGGTACTCATTGCGCCAGAACCAGCCGGGTCCGAGCGGCATTCCCAATAGCGAATGCATGGCCATTTCAGTGCCGCCGCCGACGAACCAGCCATTGGCCGTGAAGGCAGGCGTTGTGAAGGTGGTCGGCGCGCCCGCGCCGGTATTGACCATATTCGTGCCGGAGAAGCGGGCGCTGGTGTAACCGCCGTTCACATAGGCCAGGAAATCCGGCGTGATCAGCCAACCGGCGCGCGCGCCGGCCGCCCAAGCCGATTTTTCCTTGATGTCACCGGCTAAGAACGGGCCTTGGTCCTGGATGGTCCCCTTGAGGCTGGCGTAATTGAAATCGCCGAAGACGCCGACGACGATATTTGCCGTCGGCTGAAAATCGAAGCCCAGGCCGACGACGCCGAGCCAGCCTTTGCCGCCCTGCACTTGATCGACGCAAAGGACGCAGGCGCCGGTGAAGGGGTTCACTGTGGTCGTATCAGCCGACCAGACGCCATAGCCGTAACCGCCGTTCACATAGAAGCCGGTCCATTTGGTCGCCGGCGCTGGTGCCGCTAAGGGCGCCTTGACCGGCATATCGGCAGCCATGGCCCCGAACGAAGTAAAAATCAGAGCGCCAAGCGCAATTACAAGCCGGCGAGCAACCATCGCATTCCTCCAAGAAAACGGGCTTATTTGGATAAAACCAAACCACATTAGCGACCGCTAAGGGAGATGGTTTCGGGGGTTGACGACAACATTTTGGCAATGTTGCTGTCCTGCAACAGAAAGTCGTGCGCTTAGTCAAAGCCTTTTGGCACCGGTTTCGGGCTGTTTGGTTCGTGCCAGGGTTCGCAAGCCACGGGTGTGTTGTCGTCAGCGGACACGGCCTCCTCACCGTGAAGTCAAACAACAACAGCGGGGGCTTTAGCGGGATTTTTGAAAGGTGGTGGGGTTTCCTATAAATCTGCCGAGCGAGGAGGGCCCCGTTGCGAAACGCGCGACTGAGAAGCGAGCCGCGATACTCACGCTCAGTGCGCCTTTCGACGGTCGCTAGAGTTTCTCAAAGGCCATCGAGGGCGCTTGCATAGCTGGTCGCGCCAGCCACTGTAAATCGAACAGTTACCCAGGCCCTGCGCAAGATCGGTGTGCGGCATCAGCACGACGAACTCTTCGCCGCCGGTCCGTGCCGCGATTTCTGTGGAGCGGGTCGCTAAGCATGAGTTTATGCGAATGACGGGATTTCCTCACGGCCGGTCCGGTTATATCATCGATCACATCACTGCCTTAAAGAGGGTTGGGCCTGACAACCCCAGCAACATGCAGTGGCAGACGATCGAAGAGGCGAAGGCGAAGGACCGCTGGGAGTAGGAGCAATTCGCGTACAGCGTATGCCGATCAGTGTTTTTACGCACTTTGCTCCATCGTGTTCAGTTGGTTTGATGGATGCAACGAGCCCCGCGGCCCGCCTTACCTTGTTTGAAAGCGCGATCCAGACGACGATTGCATTCTCGACGCGCGCGGTCGCAGGCGGTGTTCATTTTTGAAGCCTTCGCTTGGCCGGATACAGACGAGTGGCCGGCACTGTCCCAAGCCGTATAGAGGCAAAAGGCTGCATTTGCTGTTCCTGTGTTTGCCAACAGGAGGGACAAGCATAAGAGGGTAGCTATGCCAATTGATCGGGTCATCATGTCACCAAACTTTCTTTTGAACACTCTTTCGGTTGCTAAATGTCTCATCTGTTGGTCGCGGGCCAGTGGAACATGGTTCAATAGCAGAGGGCTATTTCCGGTAGCGTCTCAGTCTGAATTTCGGGCGGCTTGACAGTCGAGGAGAGGCTGCGCGCCTAAACGGTTTTGTCGAAGGGTTGTGTTGCGCTGAAGCTGCGCGCGCCTTGATATGAGTACACAAAACGAGTACACAAAATTAAAACCTCGGTCGAAAAACTCTAAAAATATCAATGGTTCAGCGACACACCCGCAAATCCTGCCACTCCGACCAGCTAGATCAAACACTTACAGGCACCCGCCGAACCTCGCTAGAGCCGCACCGACAGTTTCACCGACAGTTATTGCCCTCACCACGGCTCGGGCCCCTCGCTAATCCAGCGCGACGGAAACACCGTTTGCTGTGGCTTTGCCGGCGCCATCGCCGCCGGCGGAACTGCGCGCTGCAACGACGCAGTTGCGCCCGGAGTGTTTGGCCTCGTAAAGCGCCTTGTCGACAAGGCGCATGAAGGCGTCCCCCAGCTCAACACAGCGGCGAAGCGAGCGCGCTGCGCCTTCTCGGCGACGTCATATCCCGCGGCGATTCCCCGGGACAGTCTGAAGGCCACTACCGTGAAGCGCTCGCTCTCGCTGAGGAGATCGAGATGCGCCCGCTGGTCGCCCGTTGCCACTACGGCCTCGGGACACAGTACTTGCGCAGTAGCGAATGGGGTCAGGCTCGCGACCACCTCACCATTGCGGTGACGATGTTCCGGGAAATGGGCATGCGGTTCTGGCTTGACCAAGCCGAAGCGGAGATGTGTCGGTCGCATGAGCGATGCAGCGAGCTTTAGGCTTTTCTCATGTCACCTTCGGACGGCCTTGGCGTTTGGTTAACCGGGGGTACCACGGTGCCGCGCAATTCAATTTTTTGCTTAAGCGAATTTAAGCTCGCCTTTGGTAATTGAGGAGTGTGTGCGCGTTTCAAACGCGCCGACAAGTGTTCAAGTGTTCAAGTGCAATTGGCGTAACGACCCATGGCCACGTTCCTGCAAGACCGCCGGAGTGAAACCCGCGTCGGTGTCAATACAGTCGGGGAAATCAAATACGGTGCGGCCGGGCACACCATTCCCTGCACCGTGCTTGACCTGACCGCGAACGGCGCCGGCCTTCATGTCCGCAGTAGCTTCGGTATTCCGCCGGTGTTTCAACTGAAGGTCAAGGGCGAAGCGATGACGCGGCACTGCCGCGTCATCTGGGCGAAAGGCGGTAAGCTCGGCGTTTCATTCAACTGAGAGCGCGTCAGGAGGCCCGTTTCATGGCACCCGCGGGCGACGCATGATTATGCATGCCCGCAAGCGCGGTATTCCAGCGTTCGGCATGATCGGCCTGCGGCAGATCGACATAAAACACGGTGCCGCCGCTGGCGGCGTCGTCGAAGCCGATTTTCCCGTGCATGCGCGTGACGATTTCACGCACGATGCAGAGCCCGAGGCCGGTGCCGGCTCCGTTTCCTTGTCTTGTGCCGTCGGCCTGAGCAAACTTCTCAAAGATGCGCGCCTTGAATTCGGTTGGGATGCCGGGGCCGCGGTCGCGCACCGCGATACGGACATTGTCGCCGCACTCCTCGGCTGCGACGTCGACCACGCCGCCGGGCGGCGAGAATTTGAGCGCGTTCGATAGCAGATTGGTGATCACCTGGATGAAACGGTCGGGATCGACATAGACTTCAACAGGATCGGGCGGAGTATCCAATCGGAGGCCCACGCTGCCGGCGAAGCCGCGATTGGCTTCGATCGCCTTTTCCAATAGCGCGTGCGCGTCGCAACGCTGGAAGCGGAACGGCATCTGTCCGGCTTCCAGCTTTTTGATGTCCAGAATGTCGTTGATCAGCCGGACCAGGCGCCCGCAATTGGCGTAGGCGATCTCCAAAAGATGCATGGCCGGCGCCGGCAGACCTTTGGCGCCGCCGGCGAGCAGGAGGCCGAGCGAAGCGGCGATCGACGTCATCGGCGTGCGCAGCTCGTGACTTGCGATCGACACGAACTCGTGCTGTTGACGTTCGACGTGCTTGCGTTGGCTCACATCGACGATCGCGCTTACCACCATGAGCGCGTCGCCGACGCGGCAGGGATTGAGCGCGACCTCGACCGCGAATTCGCTGCCGTCCTTGCGCCGGGCGTTGAAACCGCCGTCGGCCCGCAAGAGGCACAGATCGGCATCGATGGCGACGTTGGGCTCGGTCACGAAGGCGGCGGGAAATTTGTTGGGCAGCAACGACTCGACCGAGCGGCCGATCAGCTCCGCGCGATCGTAACCGAACAGGCGCTCAACTTCGCTGTTGACCAGCACGATGCGGCCGCGAGCGTCGGACACCAGCATACCGCTGGGGCACGCTTCGATCGCGATGCGAAAAACCTCCGGGTCCAGCCCCGCGGCGGTATCGGTCGCCTCAACGGGCATTACGCTATGCCCCGTTGCTGAAGTGCTTTAGACGTGCATTTCTCCGCGAAACGCTTGACTGCCATTGATTTGGTCGTGCCCTTCCGCCGGAAAATTCGGCGCAATCGGCGCGCGCAGCCGGTCGAGCACGAACAGGCGGATAGCGGAAGAAAGATTGCTCTGCTGGCGAGTTTTGTCGATCTCGGCCACCATGTTCGACAGCGTTACGTGCCGACCATGCGCGATTTCCTTAAGCCCGCCCCAGAATGCATCCTCGAGACTGACACTGGTCTTGTGCCCGCCGATGACGATGGAGCGTTTGACGATCGGAGATTTCATATGCATTGCAAAATTTCCCTCGCGAAGGAATGTGCCTAAATTTAAGACCGATCTTACTGCAAGATCTGCCGGGCGCATTCCGATTAAACAGATGACGCTGACACGTGTGCGCAGTTAAGATCCGCTTGGTCTCGGAGTTCATACGATGCCGATATCAAGCAGAAGTATTTTGCCGTGCAATCATCTACTTGTACTTAACAAAACGATTGACGATTTCAGTTTTCAAAAATATGACGGTAAAAAAAATTGCGCTGTTCAAAGCAGCACAAGAAAGCTCCGACGAAAATCGGTAGCATGTTGACGTTGGCGGTTCGCGCCAACTACTCCGGCACCGGCCATTGTATCCGCGCACCGGCAAATGGGATCACTTTACCGGCGTTCGCTCGACAAAAATTCTCATTGTCGCGCCGTTGTTCGCCCAAGATTAAGCTAAACAGCGAATCAGTGACGACGGCGGACCTTGCCTTTGCAATCGATGTATCCGAGCTTCACGCTACCGATTTTCGTCGGAGCGGTGTGCTGCTTTGAACAGCGCAAAATGTTTTACCGTCATTTTCGCAAGCGGAACTCGTTCATGAACTGGCCAATTCGCGGGTGGGTGGTGCTCTTGCCCGTCATCACTCTTCGTGCTGCGGTTGGTCGTGCAGGATCGGGTTCAACAGAGAATTGTTGACTGTGATTTGGCCGTTGTAGTCGATATAACCCAGCTTACGAAATTTGTTCATGAACTGATTGATGCGCGAACGCGTTGTGCCAACCATGTTTGCGAGCATTTCCTGATTGATCGGTATGGTGATGGAGTTGGTCTGGTTTCCGAGCTCGGAGTTTGCCAAGGTCAACAGAGTTCGCGCCAGCCGCTTCTCACTTGAATTGAAAAGTTGATCGACCAGGTCCGCCTGCAGCTTTCTGTTTTTGTTCAGAATGAAGTGCAGGAACCGGCAAATTCCGGATCGTTAACGAGGGCGCGGCTGACAATGGCTCGATCAAACCGCGCTATTTCGCAATCGCCGGTGGCTGTGATCGTCACGTTTCGTAATAGTTCCTTATCGAGACACCCTTCTCCGGAAAAGTCGCCAGCCCCAAGGATTGAGATGAGCGCTTCCTTGCCAAATTCGGAAACCAAAGTGCTCTTGACCGTCCCGCTGAGGATGTAAAAAAGCGAGTCGGACGTGTCTCCCTGCGTATAGACGATTTGTCGATCTTTGAAGTTCGCAATCGCTTGCCATGTCGTGCGATGAGCGCGTGAACATCGAAATTTCTTTGATGTTGCAAATTCATTGTGGCGTCCCCCTCTTCGACCGGCACGACGGTTATAATTGCCCCCTATGCAAGCATGCAATCGCACCTGAGCTATAGCTATCTTGCATGCCGTGCACAGCGTAACTTGCGCGTGTGAATTGACCAACGGGCGTACGGCGGGGTGTTCGCCGCACAAACGCGGAGAACGGACGGGCCATAAATCTTGGTGATAGACCCGCACGCAATGCAATGCGAAAGCGTTTGCAACCAATTTCATTGATCGAGTCTCGGGTTGCCGGTTTCCCTTTACCGGCGTCCGTCAGGTGCGTTCGTCTTTTTTCGTTAGACGAATTCGCGGCGGTAATTCCGCACCGGAATAGTCAGATCAATACTTTGGTGCTGAGATGGTGGGAAATTTTCATTTGTCGTTCACTTCGGCATGCGAGATCTACGGACGTGAGGCGCGAAATATCCTGGGGATATTCGCCCGCTCTGGGCCAGGCTGCGACCCTTGGCCGCGCCAGACTTTGAACGAGGCTAAGCATGAGCGCCTGTCGAATTCTTCACGTCGAAGACGAGCCGGATATCCGCGACGTCGTGCAGTTGTCGCTTGCGCTCGATCCACAAATCGAGGTGAAGAGCTATAGCAGCGCCGCGGAAGCGCTCGCCGCAGCCGCCGACTGGCGCCCGCACGGCATTCTGACGGATGTAGTCATGCCCGAGATGGACGGTCCGCAGCTTTTGCAGCGGCTGCGCGGGAACGCGCGCACGGCGCGGATCCCGGTGATCTTCATGACCGCTCGCGCGCAGACGGACGAAGTCGAGCATTTCCTCTCGCTCGGCGCGGCGGGTGTGATTGCCAAACCGTTCGACCCGATGACGTTGGCGGCGGCGGTGCGCGCCTATCTGCCCGACGTCGCGCAAAGCGCTTCCTGATCCGGGCTTGCCGGCCGGTTAGCGCTCGCCATCCTTGCGACGATCGATCTCGGCCTTGAGCTGCAGGGCGGCGCGTACGCGTGCGACCAGATCGCTGCGATCGAACGGCTTGGCGATATAACCGTTGGCGCCGGCTTTGAGAGCGTCCGCCACGCTGTCGGCGTCGTTGAGCGAGCTGACCATGATGATCGGTACGTCGGCGTAGCGCGGGTCGTTGCGAATCTGCGCGCAAGCTTGAATGCCGTCCACATCCGGCATCACGATATCGAGCAGGATGAGGTCGGCCGGGAACGGAGCATCGGCTTTTCCGATCCCGAGACAATCGTAGGCTTCGGCCGCCGAGGCGGCGCCGTGCATTTCGCTGAGCCCCCCGCTGAGCAAGGCCGCCTCGGTGAGGGCGCGCATGTCGGCAAAATCGTCGACGACAAGGATTTTTATCGTGGTTGGCTCCCTACTGTGGTGTGGCAGGGGCACGCACGATTCCCCGCTCATCGACGCTGCTGCGAAATTTCTGCAGCTCGCCGGATGCCGCCGTGCGTAGCTGTTCGAGCTCGGTCCTGAGGGCGGCGATTTCGCTAGGCGTTGCGGCGCGCTTGGCTTTGGCCGCCTCGCGGATTGCTGCTTTGGTCGAGCGGGCGGCTTTACCGGTGGCCTCGAAGCCGAGGGTGGGCGCGATGCCGCACATCTCGTGCAGCCGGCGGTATGCGGTGATGACGGTGTCGATCGAATCACTACTGCCGTCCGACATCTGTTTCAGGTCGGCGAAGCTGTCGGCGATTTTTCCGGGGAGGCTGGTGGCAAAGCGCGCCCGCACCCGAGCCACCTTTTCATTGAAATCGACGTTCGTCATGCGCGTCCTGTCCCGCGGTCTGTGCGCAAGCGGACCTTGGCAGGGCGGCGTTAAGATCTCCTGTGTTTGAACGGTATTGTTTTCGCGGTTCGGCTGCCAAACCGGTAATCGAACGTATTTTCGCAGCGGTGCTATAGTAGGCGACGTCGCTCCCTGACGGTATCATTTACCGGCAGGTGCAGGGGCGCGCTGGCCGGTGCCGTCTTCGGCGCCCATAGCCTTGTGCGAGGGCGCCACCGCCGCGTACCTTTCCCGGCTGGGACAAACCGCTACCCGCGGAACCTGAAAAAAAGCCCGGGCCGATGAAGCGCCCGCGGCGGGAGGAGGAAAACGCCATGAGAATATCGATGAAAGCACTCGGCTTGGGGCTGGTTCTGTCGATGGCGGCTGCCATCCCGGCTTCGGCCAACGACTTGAAAATGATGACCGGCCCGCAAGGCGGATCATGGGTGCCGCTCGGCGGCCAACTCAAGGACATGTGGGAGAAGGCCGTCCCCGGTCTTTCAGTGCAGAGCATGCCCGGCGCCGGCATCGCCAATGTGCGCGGCGTCGACGAAGGCAAAGCCGACATCGGCTTCGGCAACTCGATCTCGACAGTGGACGGCGTGCACGGCAAGGGCGCGTTCAAAAAGCCCACGACGAATGTCTGCAACATCGCCACGCTCTATCCGCAATATTTCCAGCTCGTCGTCCCCGCTGACTCCGGTATCGACAAAATCGCCGATCTCAAGGGCAAGGCGATCACTACCCAGCAGCGCGGCAATACCGGCGAGCAGATCACCCGCCAGCTATTGGAGGTCAACGGGCTGACCTACAAAGATCTCAAAGTGAGCTTCGTCGGCTATACCAACTCGGTGAACCAGATGAAGGACGGCCACGCCGTCGCATTCGGTCTCGGCACCCAGGTGCCGGCCGGCGCCATCATGGACCTGGCGGCGTCGCGTCCGATCAAGCTGCTCGATCAGTCGTCCAGTTACGCCGGCATGAAGAAGCTCAACCCCGGCTACACGCCGTTGACGATTCCGAAGGGCAGCTACCCGGGCCAGGACAAGGATGTGCAGGTGGTCGGCTATGCCACCCACATTTTCGTGTCGTGCAAGCTGCCGGCCGACGAGGTCTACACCATGACCAAGACGCTGGTCGACAATACTAAGACGCTGGCGAGCATCGCCAAGGCGATCGGCAAACAGCAACTGTCCGATCTCGCCACTGACATTGGCGTGCCGTTCCATCCCGGCGCCGCCAAATTCTACAAGGAACACGGGATCACCGTGAAGACGAACTGATGCCGACAATGCCGGCGCAGCGATTCAACCCGCGCCGGCATTGCGCTTGACGTTGCATCGGCGGGCGGCCGCTTTCCATGATTTTAAAGTTTGAGCTCAACTATCGCGGCATCGTGCGGTTGGCCACGATCGTCATCTCCGTCGCCATGGTGCTCTACCACATGTGGGCGATTGGCTTCGGCTCGCCGGAAGCGGTGTGGTTCCGCGGCACGCATCTCTTGTTCGCGATGGTGCTGACCTTCCTGATCTTCCGCGTCACCGGCAAAAGCGAGGGCACACCGAGCCTTGCCGATTACGTGCTGCTCGTGCTTGGCGCCGCACCGATCCTTTATCTGTTTGTCAATTACGACTACATCGTCAACCGCATCTTTTATGTCGACGATCTCACGCTCATGGATGAGATCATGGGCGTCATGATGACGCTGGTGCTCTTGGAAGCCGTGCGCCGCGTGCTTGGCTTGGCGCTGCCGATCACCGCGATGCTATTCCTCGGCTACGGCCTGTTCATCGCCAAAGTCGAGCCGCAGCGGTTGCTCGACCAACTCTACATGACCACCGAAGGCATATTTGGAATCCCGCTGTCGGTGTCGGCGACCTACGTGCTGATCTTCGTGGTGTTCGGCACCTTCATGGAGCGCACCGGTACCGGCCAATTGTTCATGGATTTTGCTACTGGCTTGACCGGCCATCAAACCGGCGGCCCCGGCAAGGTGGCGGTGGTCTCGTCCAGCCTGTTCGGCACGATCTCCGGCAGCGCCGTCGCCAACGTGATGGTCACCGGGCAGATCAGTATTCCCTTGATGAAGCGTACCGGCTTCCGGCCGGAATTCGCCGGCGCGGTGGAGGCTGTGGCCTCGACCGGCGGGCAAATCATGCCGCCGATCATGGGCGCCGCCGCCTTCGTGATGGCCGAGTTTCTCGGCGTCTCCTACGGCGAGGTGGTGATCTGGGCGATCGTGCCGGCGCTGCTCTATTATCTCTCCTGCTTCTCGGCCGTGCATTTCGAGGCCAAGCGCCTCGGTCTCACCGGCCTGCCTCGTTCCGAATTGCCCAGGCTCGGCACGGTGCTGAGCACCAACGGCCATCTGTTCATCCCGGTCGTGGTCATCCTACTTGTGATGTACTCAGGCTTTAGCGCGCCGCTGGCCGCGCTCGCCGGCACGCTGTCTTGCTTCCCGGTGGCGGCGCTACGCGCCCACACCCGCGGCGTCGTGACCGTTGACAATTTGATCGGCGCCACGGTTGACGGCGCCCGCAACACACTGTCGGTTGCACTCGCCTGTGCCGCCGCCGGCGTCATCGTCGCGGTCGTGACGATCTCCGGGCTCGGCATCGTGTTCACCCAATTCGTCGTGCACCTCGCCAAGGATTATCTGTTCGTGGCGCTATTCCTGACCATGATCGCCGGCATGGTGCTCGGCATGGGCATTCCGACCACGCCGGCTTACATCATCATGACTGCGCTCTTGGTGCCGGCGATCGTCAAGCTCGGCGTCATCGTGCCGGCCGCGCATATGTTCGCCTTTTATTTTGCCATCCTGTCGGCGATCACGCCGCCGGTGGCGCTCGCGGTATTCGCCGCCTGTGGCATCGCCAAATCGGATCTGTGGGCGACCGGCTGGGCGGCGGTGAAGATCGGCGCGACCGGCTTCATCGTGCCCTACATGTTCATCTACTCGCCGTCGCTCTTGATGATCGGCGACTGGCCGACGATCGCCTCGAGCTGCACCAGCGCGATCATCGGGGTTGTCCTGTTCGCCGCCGGATTGCACTGCTATTTCATCACCGCTACCAATTTTTGGCAGCGCTCCATGCTGGTGGTCGCCGGCTTGCTGCTGATCAAGCCCGGCCTGCAGAGCGACCTCGTCGGCGCCGCGCTTGCACTGATCGTGATCGTGACGCAAGTGTTGGCGCGGCGCGCAATCCCCAAACCCGAGATCGCCGCGGAATGACCACACGCAAACGTCCCGACGAGCTGCGCAGCTATCGTTGGCTCGGTCCCAACGACCTGCGCTCGTTCGGCCATCGCTCGCGGCTGCGCCAGGGCGGCTATGACGCCGAGGATTGGACCGGCAAGCCGGTGATCGGGATCCTCAACACCTGGAGCGACATCAGCTTCTGCCACACGCACCTGCGTGCGCGCGCCGAGGACGTCAAACGCGGCGTGCTGCAGGCCGGCGGCCTGCCAATCGAATTGCCGGCGATGTCGCTGTCGGAACCCTTCGTCAAGCCGTCCACCATGCTCTATCGCAACCTGCTGGCGATGGAGGCGGAGGAGTTGTTGCGCAGCCATCCGATCGATGGCGCGGTGCTGCTCGGCGGCTGCGACAAGACCACGCCCGGTCTGATCATGGGCGCGATCAGCATGGGCGTGCCGGCGATCTACGTGCCGGCCGGTCCGCAACTTCGGGGAAATTGGCATGGCCAGGTGCTCGGCTCCGGCTCGGACGCCTGGAAATACTGGGACGAGAAGCGGGCAGGGCGCATCAGCGACGAGCAATGGGCCGAGATCGAAGGCGGCATTGCGCGCTCGTACGGCACCTGCATGGTGATGGGCACGGCGGCGACCATGATGGCGATCGCCGAGACGCTCGGTCTCACGCTGCCCGGCGCTTCCTCGATCCCGGCGGTTGATTCCGCACATCCGCGCATGTGCGCGAATACCGGCCGGCGCATCGTCGACATGGTGTGGGAGGATTTGACGCCGCGGCAAATCTTAAGCAAGGCCGCCTTCGACAACGCCATCCGCGTGCACATGGCGATGGGCGGCTCGACCAACGCCATCATTCACGTGGTGGCGATGGCACGGCGCGCCGGCCTGCCGATGGACATGAAACGGTTCGACGAAATCTCGCGCGAGGTGCCGGTGCTCGCCAATGTGCGGCCGTCGGGCGAATTCCTCATGGAGGATTTCTTCTACGCCGGCGGCCTGCGCGCGCTGATGAGCGAGCTTGCCGGCAAGCTCGATTTGTCTTGCCTCACGGTGACCGGCAAGACGCTCGGCGAGAACATCGCGGGCTCGCAAGTCTACAAGCGCGAGGTCATCCATTCGTTGAGCGATCCGGTATCGCGCCAAGAAGCGATGGCGGTGCTCACCGGCAACCTGGCGCCGCAGGGCTGTGTGATAAAGCCGTCGGCGGCGGAACCGCGGCTGTTGCGCCACCGCGGCCCGGCGCTGGTCTTTGAGGACTACAACGAAATGGCGCGCGAGGTGGATCGCGACGATCTCGACGTCACGCCCGACCACATTTTGGTGCTCAAGAACGGCGGGCCGAAAGGCGGCCCCGGCATGCCGGAATGGGGCATGCTGCCGATCCCGAAGAAACTGTTGAAGGCCGGCGTCAAGGACATGCTGCGCCTGTCCGACGCGCGCATGAGCGGCACCAGCTACGGCGCCTGCATTTTGCACGTAGCGCCGGAGAGTTTCGTCGGCGGCCCGCTGGCATTCGTTGAGACCGGCGACGAGATCGAAGTCGACGTGCCGGCGCGCCGCATTCATCTACATGTGCCGGACGAAGAGCTTGCCCGCCGCCGCGCCGCCTGGACGCCGCCCGCGCCGCGCTATCCGCGCGGCTATGGCGCGCTCTACTCGGACCACATCGGTCAAGCCGATGAAGGCTGCGATTTCGATTTTCTGGCGCCGCTCGGGGCGGTGCCGGAGCCCGAGATTCATTAGCCGGCTGGCCGCGCCTTAGCCGGCTCGCTCAATGTTCGATCTGAAAACCGACATGCAAAGCATCGTTTCGTTGGGCGTGCGATTGCTTGATTTGAGCGACAATTGGTCGATATTAATCAATCGTATTTTGACCACCACGGTACTTTTGCGACCTACCTGCGTACCGATCCGGAGGGGCGGCGGCTAAACTTCACGGATTGTTCGCCGGGACGGATATGTGATGGGCGCCTCAACACCCGAGGGGCGCAGCAATGTCTATTAAAAATCGTCTTTTAGCGGGCGCCACGGCTCTCGTTATCGCAGTCTTTGCGAGCACGGCCGCGTCGGCGGATGTGCTTCGCATTGGCGGCACGGGTGGCGCCTTGGGAATGATGAAACAGATCGCCGCACCCTTTTTGGCGGCGAGCGGCATCGAGGCGGAGATTCTGCCCAGCCTTGGTACCAACGGCTCGCTGCGGGCGGCTGCGGACGGCGCCATCGACGTGGCGCTGTTGGCGCGTAAGCTGAAGTCCTCGGAAGTCAAGTTTGGCCTTTCCGTCGTGCCTTTCGCGCGTACGGCGCTGGTCTTTGTCACGTCGCACTCGAAGCCGAATAGCTGGCGCGACGTTGAGCTGGCCGGCATTTTCAGTTCCGAAATCCAGAAGTGGAAGGACGGCACGCCGATCAAACTCATCCTGCGGACCAAGGTCGACACCGACACCGAGATCATCAGTACGATTTTTCCGGGCATGCGTGATGCGCTCAAGCAGGCACAGGCGCGGCCGGATGTTCCCGTCGCTTCGACCGATCAGGACAATGCCGAGCTTGCCCAGAGCTTGAGCGGCTCTTTCGTTCAGGCCGGTCTTAGCCAGATAGTTACGGAAAAGCGGAAGCTCCACCTGGTCCCGATCAATGGCATAGAACCGAGCATCGCCAATTTCGAAAACGGCACCTATCCGTACGAAAAGCCGTTCTACATGGCGTTCAAACCCGGCAATCGCAATGCCGAAGCGCTGGCCAAATTCCTGCACTCGAAGGCGGGCCTCGACGCCCTGCGAGGAACCGGCAGTCTGCCGTTTTCGGAATAGAGGATGACACAGGTGCCACGTCTTTCCCTGCGCGCGGTCATCGGCTCGATAGGACTTGCCGTTGCTGTGACGATTTTTCTGTCGGTACCGGCAGGATATTTTATGGTCGGCTATGCGAACCTGTCGCACGAGCTTAGCTTCAAGTCTCGCCTGACGGCCGAGCGGATGGCGAAATACGTCTATCGCTACCGGCAGCTCTGGCAATACCAGGCGCCGCGGCTGGCCGAGCTGATCGAAACGGATCCGCAGGACAATACGAACTTTGCGCAGGAAGTCCGCGATCTGTCGGAAAAACTGGTTATTCGTGTCGGGCCGGATTTGAAGGCGCCGCGGCTGATACGGAGCCATCCGATCGTCGTTACCGGGCAGACGGTGGGCCGCGTCGACGGCATAAGCTCGCTTTGGCCGCTCTGGCAGGAAACCTCTTTTGTTGCGCTGTTAAGCGCGCTGCTTGGTTTTGCGGCCTACTTCGCCGTCCGTGTTTTTCCGCTCAAAGTGCTCGATCGCACGTTAGGCGATTTGCGCGGGGCTCAGCGCGATCTGGCGGTGCAGAACGAGCTTCTTCGCATCAGCAAGACGCAATTATCGAATGCACTTGAGATGGCGCGAGCGGGCCATTGGGAGTACGACTTCGCAAATGACCGCTTCACCTTCAACGACAATTTCTATCAGATATTTCACACAACCGTTAAGGCGGTCGGCGGTTATACGATGACTTCTGCCGAGTATGCCCGGCGGTTCGTGTATCCGGACGATCTATCGATCGTTGGCGCCGAAATAGAGAAAGCGATCGAGACGAATGATCCCAACTACAGCCGCGAGTTCGAGCATCGCATAATCTACGCTGACGGAAAACCCGGCTACATCGCGGTGCGTATTTTCATCGTCAAGGATGAGCACGGTCGAACGATCAAGACCTACGGCGTCAACCAGGACATCACCGAGCGAAAACGCGTGCAGCTGGCGCTTGCCGACTCCGAGTTGAAGCTGACCGCCGCGCTGACAAGCATGTCGCAAGGCTTGTGCATGTTCGATGCCGAGGAGAAGCTCGTCATCTTCAATCCGCGCTTTGCGGAGATTTACAATCTGCCGCAGGAAGAGATAAGACCCGGCATGACGACGCGCGAGTTGATGGGACTGTCATGGCGAGCAGCAGCAAGTTGGCGGATGTAGACCCGGAAGGCACGCTCGCTCTGCAGCGCAATTTTATCCAGGCGGGAAACCGTGGGTCGCTGGTCGAACGCTTGACCGATGGCCGCAGCATTGCGATTTTGCACCGTCCCACGCCGGACGGAGGCTATATCGCGACGTTTGAGGACATCACCGAACGGCTTGTCGCCGAGGAAAGAATCAAACATCTGGCGCACCACGATGGGCTCACCGACCTGCCGAATCGCGTGGCCTTCTATGAGCGGATTGGATCGGCCTTAAGTCACTTGCGGCGCTCCGAGTCCATCGCGGTTCTCAGTCTCGATCTCGATCATTTCAAGGCCGTCAACGATACGCTCGGGCATCCAGTCGGGGACCTCTTGCTGCAAGCAGCGGCCGAGCGCATGCGCAGTTGCGTCCGTGGCGAAGATCTCGTGGCCCGCTTGGGCGGTGATGAATTCGCCATCGTGCAGGTTCCCTCGGAGCAGCCGCTGGATATCACGGCGCTGGCAACCCGTCTGATCGAGGTCATCGGCGCGCCCTACGACCTCGACGGTCATCAAGTGGTCGTGGGTGTAAGCGTCGGTATCGCTCTCGCGGAAAGGCGCAGCGATGAGCCGGATGTCCTCATGAAGAACGCGGATCTGGCGCTTTACCGCGCCAAAGCCGACGGCGGCGGTGTCTACCGGTTTTTCGAAATTGCGATGGACGCCCGCATGCAGGCGCGGCGCGCCCTCGAACTCGATCTGCGCAAGGCGATCGTGAATGGCGAGTTCGAGCTTTATTATCAGCCGATCGTCAACGTCAAAACCGATCAAATCACCAGCTTCGAGGCGCTTATTCGCTGGCATCATCCCGAACGCGGCATGGTCGCGCCGCTCGACTTTATCCCGGTCGCGGAAGAAACCGGTCTTATCGTGGCGATAGGAGAATGGGTGTTGCGGCAGGCCTGTAACGAAGCCGCGAGCTGGCCCGAGGATGTGACGGTCGCCGTGAACCTGTCTCCGGCCCAGTTCAAGAGCAAGAACCTGGTGCCGATGGTTATCAGCGCGCTGGCGACCTCCGGCCTGCCGGCGAGCCGGCTGGAGCTGGAGATCACCGAAATGGTGCTGGTGCAGGAGAGTGGCGGGGCTTTCGAGATTCTGCATCAGCTCCGCGATCTCGGTATCAGAATCGTGATGGACGATTTCGGCACCGGTTATTCGTCGCTCGGTTATCTGCGCAGCTTCCCCTTCGACAAGATCAAGATCGACCAATCCTTCATCCGCGATTTGCCCTCGCAGAAAGACAGCGTTGCGATCGTACGCGCCGTGGTCGGCTTGAGCAGCAGCCTCGGCATCACGACAACCGCCGAAGGCGTCGAGACGAAGGAGCAACTCGCCAGCGTGACGGCGGAAGGTTGCAATGAAGTGCAGGGCTATCTTTACAGCTGGCCGAAACCGGCCGCGGATGTCGCGCGGATTCTCAGGGACAAGGCGCCGAAGGACGAAGCCGTCGCCTGACGTTTCGCTGCGAAAAAAAGACATTGACGCCGTTCGCACCAGCCGCCATGTGCATGAGCGCATGGCCGACGATATTCCATTCGACAAAAATCTCGAACTCGCGCCCGACACGGTTGACGAGGTGATACCGGGCGTGCGCCGTGTGATGGCCAATAATCCGAGCCCGTTCACCTTCAAGGGCACGCTCAGCTACATCATCGGCAAAGGCAAAGTCGCCATCGTCGATCCGGGGCCCGACGATCCCGCGCATATCGGCGCGCTGCTCGATGCCGTGCGCAACGAGACGGTGAGCGCGATCTTCGTCACACACACCCACCGCGACCATTCGCCGGCGGTGCCCGCGATCAAGGCGCATACCGGCGCCACCGTCTATGCCGAGGGCCCGCACCGGCCGGCGCGGCCGCTGCATATCGGCGAGCACAACCCGCTCGACTCAAGCGGCGACCGCGACTTCCGTCCCGACGTGATGCTCAAGGACGCCGAGGTGGTCGCCGGCGACGGCTGGAGCATCGAAGCGGTGACCACGCCCGGCCACACCGCAAACCACATGGCCTTCGCGCTCAGGGAAAAAAACCTGCTGTTCGCCGGCGATCATGTGATGGCCTGGGCGACCTCGATCGTGGCGCCGCCCGATGGCGCCATGAGCGACTACATGGCCTCGCTCAACAAGCTCGCCGTGCGCTCCGAGCAGATCTATCTGCCCGGCCACGGCCCGGCGATCGCCGACGCGCCGCGTTTCGTTAATTACTACATCTTGCATCGCAAGGCGCGCGAGGCCTCGATCCTGCATCGGCTGGCGAAAGGGGGGACCGATATCCCGAGCATCGTGCGCGCGATCTATATCGGTATCGATCCGCGCTTGACCGGCGCGGCCGGTCTCTCGGTGCTGGCGCATCTCGAGGATCTGGTGACGCGCGGGCTGGTCGCGACCGACGGGCAGCCTTCCATCGACGGGCTCTATCGTCTGGCGCGTTGATTGACCTACCGCCGCGGCCGCTTGGGCGCCGGCTTTTTCACCGGCGGTGGCGGCGGCGCTTCGGGCAGCGCGTTTACCGTTTCGTCGATGGCGCCGAGCAACGTGCGCACGCGCGAGGCGTTGGCGCCGAAATCGTGCAAGCCGTAGCGCGAGGCTGAACGCATATCGACGCGCGAGCCCGCCCCGGCCGCGCTGACGCGGATCACGACGTCGTCGCGAAAACCCATGACCAAGGTTCGCGCGACCGCCTCGATGACGCCGGGGCGCCGCCCGGGCACCGGCGGCAGCGCATCGACGATGTGCCATCGGCGCCGGGTGACGAGTTCGAGCGCGATGTCATAGGCGAGCTTGGGCGCGACCTCCAACCGCAGCGGCGCGATATCGGGGTAGGCCGCTTCCTGTTGGGCGGCGACGGCTTGACCGGGATAGGTACTGCTGCCGCGCGGCCGCAGGCGCGCCAGCACGTCGAAAGCCGGTGCGTTGTCCGGGTCGGTGGTGATATCGGCGATCATCGGCAGCTTGCTGGCGCGATAGCCGAGGTAGCCCGGGTAGGCGAGCAGCGCGAGCCCGAGGAATATCCCCAGCACCGAATAGCGCAGGCCCCCAAGCCCCTGCCGCCAGATGGTGACGAAGGAGGCAAAGGCCGAGAGGATGGCTAGACCCGCAAACATCAAGCCGGCGGCGAAGGTCGCCAGCGCCGGCACGATCTCCAACAGGCCGGTGCGCACGATGATGATCGACAGCACCACCACCGCCAGCCCAAACAGCGCAAAGCGGCCAGACCAGGCGGCCAGGCGCGACGTCGGCTGTTCCATGAAGGTCGGGCGTCGCAGCATTCAGGTGGCATCCTGCGGAAAATTCATAACGGCACTTTGTGGCCGACCCTGCGCAGGAGGCATAAAGGGAAGCGGCGAGACAGGCAATAAGCTCGCAGTGTCCGCGCCGGGAACAGGTTAGATGCCGACGCGTACCGATGCGTTGCTGCCGCAGTTAGAAACCGGCAAAATCAACTGCGTCCATCTTCCCCATTTTGGCCGGTTGTCACCCGGCGCGGACGCAAGGAAAACGCCCGGACACCGGGCATAGTTCCGCCGCGCTCAGCCGTTCTGCCGGTTGGCGTCGAGGCGCCGGCGCAGGGCGTCGCGGTCGACCTTGCCGGTGCGGCCGGTCGGCAACTCGGCGGCGAAGTGGTAGACGTCCGGCCGTTTGTAGCGGTCGACGCGGCTCGCCACCCATTGCCGCAGTTCGTCCTCGCCGATCGTGCTGTGCGCACGCGGAACGACCATGACGTGGATGCGCTCGCCGGTGGCGGCGTCGGCCACGCCGACCGTCAGCGCGGCGGCGACCGCCGGGTGCTGCGCGATCATGGCATCGAGCTCGAGCGGCGAGATTTTGGCGCCGCCGCGCAGGATCAGATCCTTGCTGCGGCCGACCAGCTCGACGGTGCCGTCCGGGCGCAGCCTTGCCAGATCGCCGGTGCGGAAATAGTCACCGACAAAAGCGTCGCGCGTCAGCTCGGGCTGATCGAGATAGCCGTGCATGATGAAGGGCGTGCGGATTTGCAATTCGCCGACGTCGCCGCCCGACATCTCGCCGCCCATCGCATCGGCGATGCGGAATTGCTCGCTGTCCGCGCAGCGGCCGATGCCGCCGGCAAAAGGTTCACGGTCGCTGGTGATGCGGAAGAAATCGGAGCTGGCGGTTTCCGTCAGGCCGTAAATATCGATGACCCAGGCCTCGGGCATAAGCTCGCGAATGCGGCGGCCAAGCGCGGGGCTGAACGGCTCGCCGCCGGTGTGAATGCGCTGCAATTTGGCTTTGTTGAGCGAGCGCGAGAGCAGGGCAGGATCGGTGGCCACGATCTTCCGCAACATGGTCGGCACAAAGGCCGCATCGGTGATCTGGCGTTGGGCAATATCGGAAATGGCCGACACCGGATCGAAGCGCGTACGCATGAAGACACTGCCGCCCTTGATCAGCGTCAGCAGCGAAAACCAGATGCCGAAGACGAAATTGAGCTGCAGCACCAAAAGCGCGTGCGTCGCCGACGAAAATTTGAGCACGCCGTCGATCCCCCGCAGCTTGCCGGCGAAAGCTGAATGTCCGAGCACGACGCCTTTGGCGACACCGGTCGAACCGGAGGTGAAAATGATGAGCGCGGCGCCGGCCAGCAAAGGACGGACCGGCGGCGCCGGGAATCCGGCGAGGCACTTCGCTTCGCCATTGCCGACCATCAACCGCGCCGACACGGCGGCGCGGGTCGCTTCCATGGCGATGGCGGGCATGTCCCGGCTCACCGGCACGGCCACGCCGCCGGCTGCCCAGACGCCGAGGAAGCCGGCGATGTCGCGCGGGCTATTGGCGACCCGCACCAGCACGGGCTCATTCGGCTGAATGTCTTTGGCGCGCAAGCCCTCGGCGATGCTGCGCGCGGTGGTGGCAAGATCGACAAAGCGGAGTTTTGTCTGCGCATCTTCAAGCGCGATCGCTTCGCCGCCGCGCGCGCAGGAGTCGAACAGCAACTCATCGAGCCTGGGGATCGTCGTCATGGCGCAAACCGTGCGTCGCGCCAGGCAATGGCGGCCCGCAGGCCGTCACGCCGCGCGATGTCCATGAATTGCCGCTTGTCGATGCTGCCGGCGCCCTCGATGCTCAGATCGATTTCCAGCGCTTCCTCCAGCGCCTTGCTCAGGCCCATGATCTCGAAGCTGCGGTTGATGGCGCGTTTGGTTTTTTGCACCAGGTCGGGGTCGATGATGGCGATGTGGTGTGCCAGCGCGTGCGCCGCCGCTTCGACCTCGGCGGCGGGCACGACGCGGTTGATCAGCCCGATATCGAGCGCTTCGCGCGCCGGAATGCGGTCGGCGCCGGTCAAGATAATGTGTTTGGCGCGCTTGGGGCCCACCAGCCACGGCAGCATCATGACCACGATGCCGGCGCCGAACTTCAATTCCGGCTCGCCGAAGATCGCGTCTTCCGCCGCGATGGTGATGTCGCAGCACAGCGCCAGCTCGCAGCCGCCGGCGAGGCAGTAGCCCTGCACCGCCGCGATGGTCGGCACGCGCAGCGACCAGAAGCGCGTGATCGCGGCAAAGTCGCGATCGAGGATGTCGCGCCAGGTCTCCATGCCGGAAGGCGCCGCCTCCATCTGCTCTTTCAGGTCGAAGCCGGAGGAGAAATTGCCGCCGGCGCCGGTGACGATGAGCGCGCGAATATCGGCGTCGTTCTCGACACGGTCGAGCGCGGCCTGCAGCTCGCCCAGCATCTGCTTGTTGATGGCATTAAGCAGCTTGGGTCGCTTCAAGGTGAGCGTGGCGACCGATTGGTCGACCGCTAGGTCGATTGTCTGAAAACTCGCACGCATTAACGCGACGCCCGGCTCAAAACGGCTTACTGGCAAATATTATCCCCACAGCGGCCTAGGTGTACACGGCTGGCGGCGGCTGGCAACCGCGGCTGATCTGAAATAGCCTCTATATTTCCGAGGCTTTCAGGCAGCGAGGCGAGGGGCCATGGCACAGATTCGCGTTTCGACCTTCGACGGTCCGGGCGCCGCCCCGGTGATCCGCACGGTCCCCTGGCCGACAATCCCTAAGCGCGCGGCGCTGACCAAGATCGGCGCCTGCGGCGTCTGCGGCACCGACCTGCATATCCTGAAAGGACATTGGCCGAAGAAGCTGCCCTGGCCGTTCACGCTCGGCCATGAAATCGGCGGTGTGCTGGTCGAGGTTGGCGCCGAGTTCAACGAGGACTTCATGAGCAAGCCGCTCAAGGTGGGATCGAAGGTGATGATCCCGCCGCTGATGCCCTGCGGCCATTGCTATTACTGCATCCATTATCCGCAAAGCGCCAACAAGTGCCTGACCCCGGTCTATTACGGCCGCTATCTCGGCTTCGACAAGGCGCCGCATCTGTGGGGCGGCTGGGCGGAATACGTCTACGTCGATCTCGACATGCTGCCCGGGACCAAGGTCTACAAGCTGCCCGACGACATGCCGCTGCGCCTGGGTGCATTGTCGGAGCCGCTGACCTCCTGCATCCGCGCCTTCAATCGCGCCAACCGCGCCGGTGGCTTCACCTGGGGCGATACCGTCGTCATTCAGGGCTCAGGCCCGATCGGCATTCTGGCGGTGGCGGCGGCGCAGGAGATGGGAGCGGGGCGGGTGATCTGCGTCGGCGCGCCGGAGACACCCCGGCTTGCGCTGGCGCGCAAATTCGGCGCCGAGACAACGGTGAATATCGAGGAATTCAAGACGCCGGCCGAACGTATCGCGAAAGTGCGCGACATTGTCGGCGGCTTCGGCGCTGATCTGGTGATGGATTGCTCAGGCCATCCGAGCGCGGGACCCGAGGGCATCGAGATGCTGCGCGACGGCGGCACTTACGTCGAGATGGGCCAGTTCACCGACGCCGGCTCGATCATGACCTCATGGCATCGCATCTGCACCAAGGACATCAACGTGCTCGGCTCCTGGGGCTTCACCGGCAACGACCTGCCGCTCGGCGTCGACATGCTCTACCGCACGCGCGCCAAATATCCCTGGCTCGACATGCAGACCTTGTATCCGTTCTCCGAGGAGGGCATCGGCCGCGCGGTTGCCGATGCCATCGCCATGAAGACGGTGAAGTCGACCATCGTGCCGTGGCCGGAGCTGGTGGAGTAGGCGGTTGGCGCCTTTACGATAGATGCAGGCCGTGCGGCTTGCTCACTCCGCCGCTTGCACCGTCGGCAGCCGGTAATCCTTGAACTGTTGGCGTAGCGTGATCTTCTGAATCTTCCCGGTCGCCGTGTGCGGGATTTCGTCGACGAACACCACGTCGTCCGGCAGCCACCATTTCGCGGTCTTGTCCTGCATGTAACCGAGGATGTCCTCCTTGGTCGCGCTCTCGCCTTTCTTCAGCACGATCACCAGCAGCGGCCGCTCGGCCCATTTCGGATGCGCGACGCCGATGACGGCGGCTTCCGCCACCTTCGGATGACCGACCGCCAGGTTCTCCAGATCGATGGTTGAGATCCATTCGCCGCCCGACTTGATCACGTCCTTGGCGCGGTCGGTAATCTGCATGTAGCCGTAGGGGTCGATGGTTGCGACGTCGCCGGTGTCGAACCAGCCGTCCTTCTCGAACACCGGATCGTCGTCGACCTTGTAATAGGCTTTCGCCACCGCCGGCCCGCGAACTTTAAGCCGTCCAAAGGTCTTGCCGTCCCAGGGCAGGCTCTTTCCCGCATCGTCGGTGATCTTCATCTCGACGCCGAAGGGCGGATGGCCCTGCTTCATCTCGACGTCGAGCTTGGCCTCGCCGGTCAGCCCCGCATATTCCGGCTTCATGGTGCAGAGCGAGCCCAGCGGGCTCATCTCGGTCATGCCCCAGGCGTGGATGACCTCGACGCCGTATTTGTCCTGGAAGGTCTGCGTCATGGCGCGCGGGCAGGCCGAGCCGCCGATGACCACGCGCTTCAAGAAGGGAAGTTTCTGCCCGGTCTTCTCCAGATCCTGCAGCAGCATCAGCCACACCGTCGGCACCGCGGCGGTGAAGCGAGACCTTGTAGGTGTTGAGCAATTCGTAGATCGAGGCGCCGTCCATCTTGGCGCCCGGCAGGATCATGCTGGCGCCCACCATCGGGCAGGAAAACGCGAGCGACCAGCCATTGGCGTGGAATAGCGGCACCACCGGCAGCACGACGTCGCGCGATGAGATGCCCTTGCAGTCCGGCAGCGCCGCCATGAAGGCGTGCAGCACATTGGAGCGGTGCGAATAGAGCACGCCCTTGGGATTGCCGGTGGTGCCGGAGGTGTAGCACATGCCGGCGGCGGTGTTCTCGTCGAACGAGCGCCATTCGAAATCGCCGTCGACTTCGCCGATCCAGTCCTCGTAGGCGACCGCGTTTTTAAGCGACGTCTTCGGCATATGCGCGCCATCGGTGAAGACGATATAGCGCTCGATCGTCGGCAGTCTGTCGGCGATCTTTTCCAAGAGCGGCACGAAGGTGAGATCGGTCATCATCATGCGGTCGCCGGCATGATTGACGATCCACACGATCTGCTCGGGAAACAGCCGCGGATTGACGGTGTGATAAATGGCGCCGATGCCGAGAATGCCGTACCAGGCTTCCAGATGCCGCCAAGTGTTCCAGCCCAGCGTCGCCACCCGGTCGCCGAGCTTGATGCCGTCCTTCTCCAGCCGCTGCGCCACCTTCAGGGCGCGGGCGCGAATCTGCGCGTAGTTGGTCTCGACGATCGGCCCTTCGACCGAACGGCTGATGACCTTGCGCTCGCGGTGATAGGTGGCGGCGTGGTCGATGATGCGGTGAAGCAGCAGCGGCCAGTCCTGCATCAGCCCGAGCATTGGCAGTCCCTCCTTGTCTTTATTCGCTTTTTTGGGCCGGCGCCCCTCGCCGGCCGAGGCCAAGGTTAGCGGCCATGGTGGTCGGCGCAAGCGCCCGGTTCCCGTGGAAAAGCCGCAATCGGGCCCGACACAGCGGGCATGAAGCTCGCTTTTGCTATGCTGGCGCTCGCCGGCTTTGGCTGCGCCGCCGCGGCGGCCGGGGAAATCCCGCTGCCGCGTCCGCGCCCGCCAGTCGCGGCGGCGGCTGTCGCGCCGCAAGCCGGCGAGGTGACCGCGAAGCCCACGCCTTGCGACGAGCGGCTGGCGGCCATCGCCGAGGTCAAGCCGCTTGGGCGCTTGGTTGGCCCCGGCGCTTGCGGCGGCGACGACATGGTCGAACTTGGCACGGTGTGGCTTGCCGATCGCAGCCGCGTCGCGTTGATCCCGCCGGCGGTCATGCGCTGCACGATGGCGCAATCGCTCGCCGCCTGGCTGCGCGATGACGCGGCGCCTTTGGCGGGCAAGCTCGGCGCGCCGTTGCGCGCGATCGATGTCTATGATGCCTATTCATGCCGCAGCCGCAATCGTGTCGCCGGCGCCAAGCTCAGCGAGCACGGCAAAGGCAACGCCATCGATCTGCGCGCCTTCACCCTGGCCGACGGCCGCGCGCTTCATTTGACCGATGTGACGCTGGCCACGGATTTCCGCGCGGCCTTGCGCGAGACCGCCTGTCATCGCTTCACCACCGTGCTCGGTCCGGGCTCCGACGGCTATCACGAAGACCATATCCATCTCGATCTTGCCGAGCGCACAAACGGCTATCGCATCTGCCACTGGGAACTGCGCGCGCCGCCGCCCGCCGCCGCGCTCGCCGGCAATGTGCCGCTGCCGGTTCCGCGCCCGGCCGTGCCGGCGCCCATTAAGCATTCGCGCAAACTTTAGTGCCGCGTCCTTTCTCCGTTCACATTTGCCGATTAGCTCTAGCGTCATGACCTTCGCCGCTTCGCGTGACGTGATGCGGCCGCGCGGGCTGACCCGCCGCGGCCTGCTCAAGGCCGGCGTCGGGCTGACCGCGATCGGCGGCCTCGTCGCCGCGCCGACCGCCGTCTATGCCGCCGCCGAAGCCGCGCATGACCTCATCGTCACCCGCTACCGGCCGGCGCCGGCCACCTGGCCCGACAGCCATCGGCTCAGCATCACCGTCGTTGCCGACCTGCATGCCGGCGGACCCAACATGGGAATCGCGCGCGTTGCGCAGGTGGTCGATGGTGCCAACGCGCTCGGCTCCGATCTCATCGTGGTGCTGGGCGACTTTTTCGCCACCCATCGTTTCGTCACCGAGCATGTGCCGCACGCGGCCTGGGCGGCGGAGCTTGCCCGTCTCAAGGCGCCGCTCGGCGTCCATGCGATCCTCGGCAATCACGACTGGTGGTACGACGTCGATGGCGTACGCCAGGCGCTGGCCCACGTGCGTATTCCGTTGATGGAAAACGACGCCGTGCTGCTGGGCGAGGCCGGCCGACGCTTCTGGCTTGCCGGCCTCGGCGATCAGCTCGCCCACAGGATCGGCCCCAGCCGGTTCGTCGGCGAAGACGACCTGCCGGGGACGATGGCGCGTATCGGCACGGACGATCCCGTCATCTTGCTCGCCCATGAGCCGGATATTTTCGTCAACGTGCCGCCACGTGTGGCGCTCACGCTCGCCGGCCATACCCATGGCGGCCAGATCAAGTTTCCCTTGGTGCCGCCGCTCTGGGTGCCGTCGATGTACGGCGCGCGTTTTGCCTACGGCCATATCGTGGAGCGCGGCCGCCACATGATCGTGTCGGGCGGGCTCGGCTGCAGCTTTGCGCCGCTGCGCTTGGGCGTGCCGCCGGAGATCCTGCGCGTCGAACTCGGCGCTTAAACGTCGACATCCTTTCGTCATGGCCGGGCATAGCCCGTCGAAGACGGGCGTAAACGCCCTGGTGTCCCGGCCATCCACGCCTTTCTCGGTGGCCGGCGCTTAAGGCGTGGATGCCCGGCACAAGGCCGGGCATGACGGTTGATGGATCGGCGCTCGCGCTAAACAAAAACGGCGCCGCGTGGGCGCCGTTTGTAAACCTTCTTGAACGCGATCAGCGGAACAGGGTGTTGCTCGAGGCCATCCGCGGGTTGAACGGCGAATCGCCCTGATGCGGCGCCATCACCACAACGATGGTGCCGTCCTTGACCCGCTTGTACAGGTCGATGACGTCCTCGTTGGTCATGCGGATGCAGCCCGAGGAAATCGCCTGGCCGATATATTCCGGCTGGTTGGTGCCGTGGATGCGGTAGAGGGTGTCCTTGTTGCCCTCGTAGAGATACATGGCGCGCGCGCCCATCGGATTCTGCGGACCGGGCCCGACGAAGTTCGGTACGTCCAGCCGCTTCTTGATATCGGCGGTCGGCGTCCAGGTCGGCCATTCCGTCTTGCGGCCGATTTTGGCGACACCCGACCAGGCCAGCGCTTCTTCGCCGACGGCGACGCCGTAGCGGATCGCTTTATGGTTCGGCAGCACGTAATAGAGATAACGCGCATCCGAATCGATCACGATGGTGCCGGCGAGTTCCTTGCGGTGATAGTCGACGATGGCGCGCCGATAGGGTTCCGGCACCGGGGTATTGGCATAAGGCGCGGTCGCTAGAAGTTTTTTGTCGCGCGGCGTGAGATTGGCGTCCGACGCGGCCTCGAATGTTTGCTGCATGCAACCACCGAGCAACAGGCCCCCAACGATCAGGGCGAACAAACCCCTTAACGCCATTTCATCCTCTTTCCCGGAAAGCCACGCACGGCTACCCGCTAAAAACCCAAGCTCACTCAGGAATTAACCGAAATACCAGAGCCAACGCTACGAATTCCAGAATACCCACCCACAGCTTGCGCCTAACTGTTGCACGATTGCCGCAGTCGCGTCCAGCGCTGCCGGAAGGACACAGCGGGGCGAAAAAGCGTTAACCGTCAAAATGTTAACTGGCAATTTACCATACAGCGCGGCATATTCAATTATCCGGTGCCGGCCCGGCGAAGCCGGTGAAATGCCGCGTTAAGACACCAAAGCTTGCGCAATTTCGCCTCAGTCGTTCACCACTTACACCGTCAAGGACTGCACGGTTAAGGACCACCCCAAGGAAGGATCGGAGAGTTAAGGCAATGGACGCGAAACGGGCGACGGAGCGCAAACAAGACTCCGAGCGCGATGAACGAACCCTCGACAATCATTACGGCAAGATCGGAATTTCGGCGGTCGCCGGCGCGGTGCGCCACCAGGGCGAGCGGCGCGACAAGGCCAAAGCGCCGCGCTTCGTCGCCTACGAGAGCGACTGAGCGCCAGTCCGGCGGCGGCTTACCGGCCGGCCGCTTCCAGTCAATTCGCATCACCGAGGCAGTGACGCGCCCGGCTTCAAAGCCGCGCCGGCAAGCATTTATGGCTTGCCTGAAACCGCGCAATCGGGTCATGAGAGGCAACCTGATTGGCGCGTGATCGAGAAAAGCTTGTCCTCGACTCGATTGGGGATGGGCGCCGGTTTTCGGACAAGATCACGCGCAAGATTTAGTGTGGCCTTATGCTTTCGGTCTTCGTTCCGCGCGGCAATGTGCTTGAGCGAACCATGGTCGACGCCGGCTCGCCGCCGTCGGAGGCTGCGGTATGGCTCGATTTGGTGTCGCCGACCGTGCAGGAAGACAAGCTGGTCGAGCAGTTTTTCGGCATCGCCGTGCCGACGCGCGAAGAGATGCAGGAGATCGAGGTCTCCAGCCGTCTCTATGTTGAGAATGGCGGGCGCTACATGACGGCGACGCTGATGTGCCACTCCGACAGCCCGGCGCCGAAAGCGACGCCGGTTACCTTCATCCTCGCCAGCCATCGGCTCGTTACCGTGCGCTATGACGAGCCGCGCCCCTTCGCCATTGTCGAGCACAAGCTGGCGCGCGCCTGTCCGCCCAAGGTAACGGGCGAAAGCGTGCTGATGGATTTGCTCGATGCGGTGGTCGACCGCTCCGCCGACATCCTGGAGCGCATCGCCGCCGAGGTCGATCAGATCTCGCACTCGATCTTCGAGCCGGACGACGAGATGGGGCCGCCGTCCTACAACGACGTGCTCAAGGAACTCGGCCGCAAGGGCGATCTCACCTCGAAAGTGCGCGAGAGCCAGGTGTCGGTCGGCCGGCTCTTGTCGTTTCTGTTGCACGAGGCCGAGGTCCTCAAATGGACCAAGGACATGCGCACGCAATTGCAGTCGATGCAGCGCGACGTGGTCTCGCTCACCGACCACGCCAGTTATTTGAGCAACAAGATTACCTTCCTGCTCGACGCCATGTTGGGCGTGGTGAATATCCAGCAGAACGCGATCATCAAGATCTTCTCGATCGCGGCGGTGGTATTCATGCCGCCGACGCTGGTCGCCTCGGTCTACGGCATGAATTTCCACCACGGCATGATCGAGCTCGACTGGACTTACGGCTATCCGTTTGCACTTCTCCTGATGGTGCTCGCTGCAGTGCTGCCGATTGTGTATTTCAAGTGGAAGAAGTGGCTGTGAGGTGAGGTCGGGCCAAAGCCGACGTCCTGACATCGGCAGGGCGTCCTGCGGCCTCGGTGCCCGTCTCCGGCCAACTTACCCCCGCCGTCAAATCCCGTGTTGAATTTTGGCCTGCGGGCTTGACCTTCTGCCATAATAGGATTATATTCCAATCATCCCGCCTCAATACCGAGGGGTGTCTGCAGCATCTCGGACATAAGGCGGGGAGCGGTGGCCGGGGAATGACGTGGCAGCGGAGATGCGCTTGCCACGGCCCGGCGGTCCAAGCCGCAGCGTCCGGGCGCGCATCGCCGCGCGTCGCGGGGCCCCACCGCCGACGGTCGCCGGCACGGTCGGAAGCGCCGTGCAATCGTTTGGGCCTAGAGCGGTGGATAGGCGGGCCTCCGTAAGGAGGGTCGCCTGAAACGGTCAGTCCACCGGGGGCGCTGCGGAGCAAACCTACAAACACGCGCGGGACGCCTTGGGTTTGGCGGACTTGCGGCATTAACGGACTTCGACAAGCCTCGATGTCGCGAGGCGTCGAGGCCCGTGGGTCCGAGCACTTTCAGTTTGCGCACTCTGCGTAGACTTGAGTGCGCCCTGGACCCTTGGCGTCCCGCGCGCCCTCGGTACTTTTGAGAGCGGCGGGTTTGGAAGACGGCGTACCCCGCGCCGCCAAGAATAGGGGCGGCGGAGCGTTGGCTAAGGCTGTTTGAAAATTGAATCGGGAAACGAAGCGGGCACAACTCGGGCGTCGTCCCCGCGAAAGCGGGGACCCATATTCCGCAGCCTTCCGATAGACTGCGGAGTATGGATCCCGGGCCTCGCTACGCTCGCCCGGGACGACGGTGGCTGAGCTCACACGTGCTGGCCGCCGTTGATGTGGATCTCGGCGCCGTTCACGTAAGACGCCGTGTCCGTGCACAGCACATAGATGATCTTGGCGACCTCGTCGGGCGTGCCCAGCCGCTGCATCGGAATCTGCTCAACAATCTTGTCGGTGCCCGGCGACAAGATCGGCGTATCGATCTCGCCGGGCGCGATGGCGTTGACGCGGATGCCGAGCCTTCCGAAATCGCTGGCCATCTCGCGCGTGAGCGAAGCGAGCGCCGCCTTCGAGGTGGCGTAGGCGGCACCGGCAAACGGATGCACGCGCGAACCGGCGATGGAGGTGACGTTCACCACCGAGCCTTTGACTGCCTCCAGTTCCTTCATCAAGCCGCGCGCCAGCATGATCGGCGCGAAGAAATTCACCTGGAACACGTGATGCCAGACCTCGATGGCGGTATCGAGGGCGCCGAGCCGGGCGCCGCCGTCGGCCTTCGGCGAAATGGCGGCATTGTTGACCAGCGCATGCAGCTCCTTGTTGTCGAGCCGCCGTCTGATCTCCTCGATTGCCGCTAAAGTGTTGGCTTCGTCGGCCAGATCGACCTGGATGTGATCTTCCGGTCCGGCATCCCACGGGCAGTTCTCCGGGAAGGGATGGCGCGAACAGGTGATCACGCGCCAGCCGGCGGCGGAGAAGCGCTTGACCGTCGCATGGCCGATGCCGCGGCTTGCTCCGGTCAGGAGCAGCGTGCGGCGCGGCTGGTTGGTTTGCGAAGTCGGCATCTTGCTCCTTGTTGCTCCGTCACCTTGAGGCGCTCGGCCGAAGGCCGAGCCTCGAAGGGTGACGGCCAAGATATTGAAGAATTTGGCCGTTCATCCTTCGAGGCTCGCGCGTTCCGCGCTCGCACCTCAGGATGACGGATAAATGTACCTCACGGATAAAGCCGCGTCTTGCGCCACGGCGCGTCCGGCGCTTCGCGCACAAATTCGACGCGGTCGTGCAGGCGGAATGGCCGGTCGTGCCAGAACTCGATGGCGCGCGGCACGATGCGGAAGCCCGACCAGTTCGGCGGCCGCGGCACCGCGCCGATGGCGTATTTGGCGGCATAGAGCGCGATCGCCTTCTCGAAGGCCAGCCGGCTTTCCAAGGGCGAGGATTGCTTGCTCGCCCAGGCGCCGATCTGCGCCTGCTTCGGGCGGCTGGCGAAATAGGCGTCGGCCTCGGCCGCGCTCACGGGCTGCACGGATCCGCGCACGCGGACCTGCCGGTTGAGCGACTTCCAGTGGAAGACCAGCGCCGCTTCGGGCCGGGCGTCCAATTCCCGCCCCTTTTGGCTGTCTAGATTGGTGTAGAAGACAAATCCGTGTTGATCGGCGCCTTTGAGCAGGACCATGCGGGCATTCGGGCGCCCATCGGCATCGACTGTCGCCAGGGTCATCGCGGTCGGATCGCGCGATTCGGAGGTAGCTGCCTCCTGCAGCCAGGCCGCAAATAGCCGCAAAGGATGGTCCGCAGCGGTGAAATCACCACTCGTTAACCAGGTTGGGTGTTCAATCGGCGCCGTATCGGACATCGGGGAGTGTGCTGGCTTGCTCGGGGCAGGGACCCATAAATTGCATTGGCGCTTATATAGTGGAGTTGCGCCTTGGCGACTATGGCGTCGTGCCGGCCTTGCCGCGGCGCTCGCGCTAGCCGCCGGCGGCTGCAGCATGTCCTACCAGCTCAACTCTTGGCTCGGCAGCGCTAAATCGGAACAGACCGGCACGATCACGCCTCCGCCCGGCACCAAGGAAATCAGCGAACTGCCGCCCGATCACGACCTCGCTTACGCGCGCGCGGCGGCGACCGAGGTGCTCGGCCGCGGCGTGAAAAATGCGAGCGCCCCGTGGGAAAATCCGAGCTCCGGCGCGCGCGGCACCGTGACCCCGATCGCCTCCTCCTATGTCCAGGGTGGCCTCACCTGCCAGGATTTCCTGGCGAGCTATGTCAACGGCAGCGCCCAGTCCTGGCTGCAGGGCGAAGCCTGCAAGCAGGACAAAGGCGGCTGGGAAGTACGCTCGCTCAAGCCCTGGAAGCAGTCCTGACCCGCTTACGCCTCGCCGCGTTGCATCGGAGCGTCGGGAACCCCACATTAAACGCTGAATAAGTCGCCGGCAGTTTGCCGGCGGGCAGGGGATTTTTCACAGGAGTTCCGACGGATGCGCGACCCCTATGAGGTCCTGGGGGTATCGAAGGGTGCGAGCGAGGGCGATATCAAGAGCGCCTACCGGCGCCTCGCCAAGAAGCTGCATCCCGACGCCAACAAGCACGATCCCAAGGCGGCCTCGCGCTTCGCCGAGCTGAATGCCGCCTACGAGATCGCCGGCGACGACAAGAAGCGCAAGGCGTTCGATGCCGGCGAGATCGACGCCGAGGGCAAGCCGCGCTTCCGCGGCTACGAGGGCTTCGGCGCGCAGCCGGGCGGCGGCGGCTTCCATCCCGGTGGTCCCGGCGGCGGCGCCCATTTCGAAAACTTCACCTTCGGGCCGGACGGTTTCGAACGGGCGGGCGCTGGCGGCGGCGCCGGCGCCGGCGGCTTCGAGGACATCCTGCGCGGCATGTTCAGTGGCGCCACGCGCGGCGGCGCCCGCGGTACACGCGGCTTCGGCACGCAATTCGGGGCCGACGATTTCGCCGCGCCGGCGACCGGGCAGGACTTGCTCGCCTCCCTCACCATCAGCCTGCCGGAAGCAGCCAAGGGCACCAAGACCCGCGTGCATTTGCCGACCGGCAAGGATGTCGAGGTGCGCATCCCCGCCGGCCTGACCAACGGTCAGCAGATCCGCCTCAAGGGCCAGGGCTGGCCGATCGCCAACGGCAAACCCGGCGACGCGCTGATCACCGTCAATGTCGCGGCCCATCCGCTGTTCACCCCGGACGGCGCCGATCTGCGGCTCGATCTTCCGGTCGCGCTTTACGAAGCGACCCTCGGCGGCAAGGTGCGGGTGCCCACGCTCGACGGCGCGGTGGAACTGGCTATTCCTGCCGGCACCAATTCCGGCCGCACCTTCCGCCTCAAGGGCAAGGGCCTCAAGAGCAAGAGTGCGACCGGCGATTTGCTCGCCACCGTGCGCATTGTGCTGCCCGAGCAAGCCGACGAGGAGTTCAAGGCGCTGATGAAGAAGTGGCGCGACACGAACCCCTACGATCCGCGCAAGGACATGGAGTGAGTTTTGTCATCACCGGGCTGCGCCGCAGGCGCTAAGTCCCGGTGATCCCGCCTAGGATGGCAATGCTCTGCCGACCTAAGCGAGATGGCACCGCAACTCGGGCATGCCCGCGTTGCGCAGGTTATGGGGCTGCAAGTCGGCTACAGCCGACTTGCAGTGACAAGCCGGGCCATGACGCGTTTGCAAATCACGACTTCTTGGCGCGGCCGCGGTCGATCTGCTCCCAGGCCGCGCGCGTGACTTTCTCAAGCTGTTCGCGATTGGCCGGCCCGCTCACCACATAAGCGTGCTTGTCGTCCACCCAATAGAACGCGGCGAAGCGATCGGTCCCCTTGTAGCGCAGCGCCGTCTCCTGCGCTTTCGCCGGCGCGCAATAGATGGTGAAACGCTCGCCCGAACTGCCCTCGTACATATAGAAGGCGGCAGCACCCGTCGGTCCCGGCAGCAACCGGCCGCCGACCAGCTTTAGTCCCATGCTTTGCAGGTCGGGGATGTGCTGCTGATAGCCGAGCCGCTTGGTCAGCCATGCCGTCATATGCGGACGCTCGTTGCCCGGCACTTCCACTGGGTGGCGCACTTCGACCACGTAGAGCTTGTAGGCTTCCAGCGCATCGGCGGTGATGGTGTCGAAGCTGGTGGGCGCGGCGGCGACGGCGCCATGCGCGATCCAGCCGGCGCCGCCGCCGATCAGAAAGGCGGCGAGGCAAGCCGCGGCGGCGATGGAAATCCAGCGGCGGGCGGCGAAACGATCCCGCTTTATGATTTGGTCGAGCTTGAGCCGCGCCGGCACAGGCTCGTTGACGATGGCGCCGTAGCGGGCGCGGATGGCGTCGGCCTGTGCCACCCAGGCCGCGACTTGCGCCGCCTCATCGGGATGCGCGGCGAGCCAGCCGGCGACGGCTTCGCGCCGGTCGGCCGGCAATTCGCCGTCGACATAGGCGTGAAGTTCGTCCTCGGTTACGGGTGAATGATCGACCATGGTTTCACCTTCTCTTTCATTTCACGCGGCGCAGCGCCGGGCGCACGCCGTCCAGAAAATTTTTGATCTGCACGCGCGCCCGCGCCAGACGCGACATCACGGTTCCGATCGGTACGCCCTGCACCTCGGCGACCTCGCGATAGGTGAGGCCTTCCAGCACCACCAGCAGCAGCGCGTTGCGCTGATCCTCGACCAGCGTCGCAAGCGCGCGTTCGATATCGCGGCCGCCCGCTTCAGGGCCCGCCATATCGGGAGCGTCATTGTCATCGAGCGGCGAAATCGCCGGCCGCCGCGCCAGCGAGCGCAGACGGTTGCGGTTGAGGTTGGTCAGGATCGTGTAAAGCCAGCTGCGTACTTCGTCGCCTTGGAACAAATGCTCGGAACGCAGGGCCCGCACCAGCGTGTCCTGCACCAGATCGTCGGCGATGTCGGCGTCCCGCGTCAGCGCCCGCGCGTAACGGCGCAGCGCCGGGATCGTGGCTTCGACATTCTGCCGGAACGTCGCCAAAACCGGGCCCCCTTCGGTCGAGCACATGCCGCTATCGGCACCGCCAATCAATGCAAGAAACCCCGCAATTTCAATCATATTCCCGAAATCGAATTGATTTATCGGCACCGCGCAGACAGACTGCCGCATTGCTTGCTGACCCTAGGACCCTATGCCATAGGGAGGCAGCCGGCGTTTTCCGGCAAGGCGGACAAGTGCAATGCCGGAAGTTTCAAGTCTGATGCGCGGCAAAGCGCGGGTTGATCATGGGCGTGGCCAACAACCGCTCGATCGCCTGGGGCATCGCGCGGGCCTGCCGCGATCACGGCGCCGATCTCGCATTCACCTATCAAGGCGAAGCGCTCAAGAAGCGGGTCGAGCCGCTGGCCGAGGAAGTCGACGGCCTGGTGGTCGGCCATTGCGACGTCACCGAGCCGGCGACGATGGATGCAGTTTTCGCCGCGGTGAAATCCGCCTGGGGCTCGCTCGATTTTCTGGTGCACGCCATCGCCTTTTCCGACAAGGATCAGCTCGACGGCCGCTATGTCGACACCACCGAAGACAATTTCACCAAGACCATGCTGGTGAGCTGCTACTCGTTCACCGCGGTCGCGCAGCGCGCCGAAAAGCTGATGACCAACGGCGGCTCGATGCTGACGTTGACCTATTACGGCGCCGAGAAATGGATGCCGCATTATAATGTGATGGGGCTGGCCAAGGCCGCGCTTGAAGCCTCGGTGCGCTATCTCGCCGCCGATCTCGGCGTCAAGAATATCCGCGTCAACGCCATCTCGTCGGGGCCGATCAAGACGCTGGCCGCGTCCGGCATCGGCGATTTCCGCTACATCCTGAAGTGGAACGAGTACAACACGCCGCTGCGGCGCAACGTGACGCTGGACGATGTCGGCAAGACCGGCGTTTATTTCCTCTCCGACATGGCAAGTGGCGTGACCGGCGAAGTGCACCACGTCGATGCCGGCTACCATATCGTCGGCATCAAGCATCCGGACGCGCCGGATTTCACGGTGCGAATAGCATGATCCCGAGTCACGGCCATGCCGCGGCCGACCATCTATTACATCCGCCACGGCGAGACCGACTGGAACGTCGCGGGGCGCCTGCAGGGCCGCCGCGACGTGCCGCTGAATGCTCGCGGCCGCGAACAGGCGCGCCACTGCGGTGAAATCCTGCGCGACCTGTTTGCGCGCGATCGCCGCGACCTGGTGGCGCTCGATTTTGTGTCGAGTCCGCTTGGGCGTGCGCGGACCACCATGGAATTGGCGCGCGCTGAACTCGGGCTCGGGGCCGACGGCTACCAAATCGAGCCGCGCCTCGCGGAAATCGGCTTCGGCGACTGGGAGGGCTTCACCATCGCGCAATTGCATGAGCGCGATCCGCAGCGGATCGCCGCGCGCGAGCACGACAAATGGCACTTCGTGCCGCCCGGCGGCGAGAGCTATGAAATGGTCTCGGCGCGCATGCGTGAATGGTACGAGGGCCTGCGTGGCGACACGGTCGTCACCGCCCATGGCGGCACCGCGCGCGGGCTGATGGCCATGCTCGGCATCGCCAAGCCGGCGGCGGCGCCTTTGCTCGATATCGCGCAAGGCGTGGTCTACGTGTTCGCGGGCGAAAACCTCACGCGTTACGCTTAACGGTGGGCCTGATTTGACCGGCGCAAGGGCGCGGGCTACCTAACCGCTGCAAACAGGCGCGGTTATGTCGTTCAACACCTTCGGCCATATGTTTCGCTTCACCAGCTTCGGCGAAAGCCACGGGGCGGCGATCGGCTGTGTGGTCGACGGCTGCCCGCCGAAGAATTCCGCTCAGCGCCGAGGACATCCAGGTCTATCTCGACAAACGCCGCCCGGGCCAGTCGCGCTTCACCACGCAGCGCCAGGAGCCGGACACGGTGAAGATCATGTCCGGGGTGTTCACTGGCGACGACGGCAAGCAGGTCACGACCGGCACGCCGATCATGCTGATGATCGAGAACGTCGATCAGCGCTCCAAGGATTATTCCGCGATCAAGGACAAGTACCGGCCCGGGCACGCCGGTTATACCTACGACGTCAAATACGGCCTGCATGATTACCGCGGCGGCGGCCGCGCGTCTGCGCGCGAGACCGCGGCGCGTGTTGCCGCCGGCGCCATCGCGCGCAAGATCGTGCCGGGCCTTTCCGTGCGTGGCGCGCTCATCCAGATGGGCCCGCACAAAATCGACCGCGCGCACTGGGACTGGAACGAGGTGTCGAAAAATCCGTTCTTCTGCCCGGACGCCCAGCAGGCAAAGTTCTACGAGGACTATCTCGACCGCGTGCGCAAAGAGGGCTCCTCGGTCGGCGCGGTGATCGAAGTCGTGGCGGAAGGCGTGCCGGCGGGCTTGGGCGCGCCGGTCTATGCCAAGCTCGATGCAGACCTTGCCGGTGCGCTGATGGGGATCAACGCGGTCAAGGGCGTGGAGATCGGCGACGGTTTTGCCACCGCGGCGATGAGCGGCGAGGACAATGCCGACGAGATGCGCAAAAATCCGAACTTGGGCAATGACCGCAAGCCGGTGTTCCTGTCGAACCACGCCGGCGGCATTCTCGGCGGCATTGCCAGCGGCCAGCCGATCGTCGCGCGCTTCGCGGTCAAGCCGACCTCGTCGATCCTGACGCCGCGCCAAACGGTGGACCGTTACGGCCGCGACACCGAGGTTGCGACTAAGGGCCGCCACGACCCCTGCGTCGGCATCCGCGCCGTTCCCATTGGAGAAGCCATGGTGGCATGCGTGCTGGCCGATCACTATCTCATGCATCGCGGTCAGATGGGCGAGGGGACGGCGTGGCCGTTCTCGCCACCCGCTTGATTTCTTCGAGAGTAAACCCCCGTGTCCGATAGCCACAGCCGCGTCGATGCCGCGATCAAGGCCTTTGCCAAAGGCGAGATCGTCGTGGTCACCGACGACGACGACCGCGAGAACGAGGGCGACCTCTTCGTCGCCGCCTCGCTCTGTACGCCGGAGAAGCTTGCCTTCATCATCCGCACCACCTCGGGCATCGTCTGCGCGCCGCTCGGCGCCGAACACGCGCGCCGCCTGCACCTCGATCCGATGGTGAGCAAGAACGAGGCGCCGCTCGGCACCGCCTTTACCGTCTCGGTCGATGTGCGCCATGGGCTGACCACCGGCATCTCGGCCGAGGAGCGCTGCAACACGGTGCGCGCGCTCGCCAACGACAACAGCGGCGCATCCGATTTCGTGCGCCCCGGCCACGTGTTTCCGCTGGTGGCGCGGCAGGGTGGCGTGCTGATCCGCTCCGGCCATACCGAGGCCTGCGTCGATCTCTGCCGGCTTGCCAAGCTGCCGCCGGTCGGCGTGCTGGCCGAGCTGACCAATGACGACGGCACCGTGATGCGCGGGCCGCAGGTCGCCGCCTTTGCGCAGAAGCACAAGTTTGCCCAAGTCTCGATCGCCGAACTGATCGCCTACCGGCAAAACCGCGACAAGCTGGTGGAACGGGTGGGCGAATTCCAGGTCGCCTCCGAGATCGGAACGCTCAGCGGCTATGCCTATGTCACGCCGTTCGACCGCGTGCATCACATGGCCTTCGTCTATGGCGAAATCGGCGACGGCGAAGGCGTGCTGGCCCGCCTGCATCGCGCCGACGTGATCGGTGACATATTTGGCGGCGCCAAGTCGATCCACGCGGCGCTGGCACGCTTCAAGCCGGCAGGCCGCGGGGTTATCGTGTTTTTACGCGACGGCACCGCCGGTGTGCCGGTGACCGAGATTCCGACCGAAGGCGATACCGGAACCGACGCCGCTCGCTCGCGGCAATGGCGTGAAATCGGGCTGGGCGCGCAAATCCTGAAGGACTTGGGGATTTCCTCGATCCGGCTGCTGACGTCCAGCAAGCGCACTTATGTAGGCTTGGGCGGCTTCGGCATCGACATTGTCGAGACCGAACCGATCGAGAGCTAGCGCGGCCTTTATTTCGCCCCGAACTCGGCCTTGCTTTCAGGCCGGGAGAGTCTGATGGGGCGACAAGGCTTCGGGCGACAAGGGTTCGTCTTCTCCGCTTGCGGCGTCTTGGCGGCCGCCGGTTTCGCGCTTGCCGCCTATGCCGCGCCCTATCCGCGCTTTGCCGACAAAAGCCCCAACGCCGTTCAAGTCGATGTCGAGTTGGTGCTCGCGGTCGATGTTTCCTATTCGATGGACCCGGACGAGCAGGCGCTGCAGCGCGAAGGCTACGTCCAGGCGCTGACCTCGCGCGAATTCATGCAGGCCTTGCGCGAGGGCGCCAACGGCAAGATCGCCGTCACCTATATCGAATGGGCCGGCCAGTTCGACCAGAAAGTTATCATGCCGTGGCGGCTGATCGAGGGGCCGGAATCGGCGGACGCTGTCGCCGCCGAGCTCGCGCGCGCACCCTACCGGCGCGCCTCGCGCACCTCGATTTCGGGCGGTTTGCGCTTCGCGGCGACGCTGTTTGACAACAGCGGCTATCACGGCTTGCGCCGGGTGATCGACGTATCCGGCGACGGCGCCAATAATTCCGGGCCGCTGATCGTTCCGGCGCGCGACGCCGTGCTCGCCGTCGGCATCACCATCAACGGACTGCCGATCATGCTCAAGCGCTCGAGCTTCGGCACCATGGATATCGAGAATCTCAACATCTACTACGAGGACTGCGTGATCGGCGGGCCGGGCGCCTTTGTCATTCCGATCCGCGAGCGCAAGCAATTCGTCGAGGCGACCCGCACCAAGCTGGTGATGGAAATCTCCAGCCGCGAGCCGGCGGCGCGCGTGGTGCCGGCCTCGCGCGAGGCGCCGCGCATTTCCTGCACGATCGGCGAGAAGATGTGGCGCGACCGCTGGGGCGATTACGATTTCCGATAAAGCCTTTTGCGGGGAATTGGCATGGCCGGTCTTGTCTCGGCCATCTCGGTTGGGTGGGGTAATGCGTCCCTGGGCGAAATGCCCGACACAAGGCCGGCCATGCCGAACTGACGTTACCGTTCGAACTTGCCGACAATCTCCACGTGATATGAATAACGGAACTGGTCGAGCGGGGTGACGCGCGCGAGTTTGTAGCCGCCGGCGACCAGGATCGCCGCATCGCGCGCGAAGGAATTGGCGTCGCATGAAACGGCAATCAGCGTCTTCACCGCGCTTTTGGCGAGTTCGCGCGCTTGGGGTTCGGCACCCTGCCGCGGCGGATCGAACACCACCGCGTCGAAAGCTTTCAGTTCACTCACCATGAACGGCCGCCGGGTCAAGTCGCGCGCGACGGCCTGCACCGGCTTCAGGCCGGAGGTCGTCGCCGCGGCGCGCGCCAGTGCGTGAATAGCGGCTTCATCGTTGTCGGCCGCGGTCACACGGGCGCTTTCGGCCAGGCGCAATGCGAACGGCCCAATGCCGCAGAACAGATCGGCGACATGCCGGGCGCGGCCTGCGTGGCCGAGCACCAGACGCGCGAGCGCCGCCTCGCCTTCGGCGGTGGCCTGCAGAAAAGCGCCAGGCGGCAGCGGCACGCTTGAGCGGCCGACCCGCAGGATCGGTGGCGCGCGCTGCGCCACCAGTTCGCCGTGACGGGTGAGGCGGGCAAGTCCGTGCTTTTCGGCAATACGCGCGAGCGCGGCTGTGACCTTCGGGCTGAGCGGGCCGGAGCCGCGCAAATCCACGTCCATGCCGGAGTCGGTCGCCGTGACCTGGATGTCGAGCGGCTTGTTGTTGATCTTGACCGCTTCGGCGATCGCCCAGGCGGCCTCGACGGCGCCGGCGAGGCCGGGCGCCAGGATCGGGCAGATGTCGATGGCCACGATATGATGCGTGCGCGCGGCGGCAAAGCCGACCTCCAGAAGGTCGTGGGCGCCGCGCCGGGCATGCAGCACCGCGCGGCGGCGGCCGGCGCCATGGGCATCGACGAGGACCTCATCGACCGGCGCGACCAATCCTGCTTGCGCCAGCGCTTCGACCAGGAGCGAGCGCTTCCACAGGTGATATTCGGCGAGCGACCAGTGCTGCATGGCGCAGCCGCCGCATTGTCCGAAATGCTTGCAGATCGGCTGCGCGCGCTCATGGCTCGGCTGATCGACATGCACGAGATGGCGACGGTCGGGATGACCGGTAACGGCCTCGACCGTCACCGTCTCGCCGGGCAGCGTATAGGGGACGTAGACGGGACCATCGGCCGTGTCCGCAATGCCGTCGCCGCGATGGCCGAGCCGCGCAATGGTGAACTGCTCAGTCACGCGCGGCTCCCAGCAGAAATTCCGCATTGCCGTCGCCGCCGGCGATGGGTGAGGCGATGACACCGAGAACGCGCCAGCCGAGCGACGTGACGAACGCCGCGATCTCGTCGCAGACGGCGGCATGGATTTGTGGGTCGCGGACGATGCCTTTTTTCAGCTGCGTGCGGCCGGCCTCGAATTGCGGCTTGATCAGCGCCACCAGTTGCGCCGGCGGTTTCGCCAGCGCGAGCGCGGGCGGCAGCACCAATTTAAGCGAGATGAAACTGACGTCGACGACGATCAAATCCGGCGTTGTATCCAGGCGGGCATGGGAGAATGTGCGGATATCGGTATCTTCTAGCGAAACAACTTCGGGGCGCATGCGAAGCGATTCATGCAATTGGCCGCGTCCCACATCGACTGCGTAGAGCAGCTTGGCGCCGCGCTGCAGCAATACTTGCGTGAAGCCGCCGGTGGAAGCGCCGACATCGAGGCAGATGCGGCCTTTCGGGTCGAAGCCGAAACGGTCGAGCGCCGCCGCGAGTTTCACCCCGCCGCGAGAGACGTAAGGATAGGCCGGTGTTGCGCGCAGGTCCGCATTCACCGCAATCGTTTCCGACGCCTTGCGCACGGTGACATCATTGGCGACGACCAGGCCGGCGGCGATGGCGGCCTGCGCCTTGGCGCGGCTCTCGAACAGGCCGCGATCAACCAGCAATCGGTCGGCACGCCGGCGTTCGGACATCGTCATCGGATTGAATGCAGGAACCAGCTTCCACGTGAGAATGTTGTTGTCATCGGTTCGTCACGATTGCACGGGCCGCAACTTTGGGAGCTAAGGATGGCACGAAACTACTCCAAAGGCGCTTCGAAATACGTGGAGCGCGCCATGAAGAAACGCAACAAAGGCACGCTTCGAAGCGGCCGCAGCGGCAAGAAGGTGAAGAGCCGTAAGCAGGCCATCGCGATCGGGCTTTCGGAAGCGCGCAAGAAAGGCAAGAAGGTCCCGAAGCGCAAGAAGCGCCTCTAGAACCTCTGCTTAGGCGAGCTTCACCGTCTCGGCGGCTGCATCCTTGCCGAGCGCCTCGAAGACCTTGCCGACGATGCCTTTGGCGTCGAGGCCGGCCGTCGCGTACATGGCATTCGGCAAATCCTGGTCGATGAAGACGTCGGGCAGCACCATGCAGCGCACTTTCAGGCCGCTGTCGATGACGCCGTGGTCGGCCAGCGCCTGCAGCACGTAGGCGCCGAAGCCGCCGATTGCGCCTTCCTCGATCGTCACCAGAACCTCGTGCTCGCGCGCAAGGCGCAGCAGGAGATCGATGTCGAGCGGCTTGGCGAAGCGTGCATCGGCAACCGTCGTCGACAGCCCGAGCGCGGCGAGTTCGTCGGCGGCCTTCAAACATTCGCCCAGCCGCGCGCCCAATGACAGCAGCGCGACCTTGTGGCCTTCGCGCAGGATTCGGCCTTTGCCGATCTCCAGCGGCTTGCCTTCGGCCGGCATCGGCACGCCGAGGCCTTCGCCGCGCGGATAGCGCAATGCGCTCGGCCGGTCGTCGATCGCGACTTGCGTCGCCACCATATGCACCAGTTCGGCCTCGTCGGCCGCCGCCATCAGCACGAAACCGGGCAGGCAGCCGAGATAGGCGACGTCGAAGGAGCCCGCATGCGTCGGGCCGTCGGCGCCGACCAGGCCGGCGCGGTCAAGGGCAAAGCGAACGGGCAGACGCTGGATGGCAACGTCGTGCACGATCTGGTCGTAGGCGCGCTGCAGGAAGGTCGAGTAGATCGTCGCGAACGGTTTGAAGCCTTCGGTCGCGAGCCCGCCGCAGAAGGTCACCGCGTGCTGCTCGGCAATGCCGACGTCGAAGCAGCGGTCGGGAAATTCCTTCTGGAACAAATCGAGCCCGGTGCCGGACGGCATCGCCGCGGTGACCGCGATGATCTTGTCGTCCTTGCGCGCTTCCTTGATCAAGCTTTCGGCGAACACCTTGGTATATTGCGGTGCGTTCGACTTCGATTTGATCTGCGCGCCGGTGGCGACGTCGAACTTGACCACGCCGTGGTATTTGTCGGCGGAAGTTTCGGCCGGCGCGTAGCCCTTGCCCTTTTGCGTGACGACGTGAACCAGGATGGGACCCGTCTCGGCGTCGCGCACATTGCGCAGCACCGGCAGCAGGTGGTCGAGATTGTGGCCGTCGATCGGGCCAACGTAATAAAAGCCGAGCTCTTCGAACAGCGTGCCGCCGGTTAAAAAGCCGCGGCCGAATTCCTCGACGCGAACCGCCTGCTTCTCGAAATATTTCGGCAGCTTTTTTGCCAGCTGCTTACCGATGTCGAGCATCTTGCGGTAGGTCTTGCCGGAATAGAGACGCGCCAAATAGGCCGACATGGCGCCGACCGGCGGTGCGATCGACATATCGTTATCGTTGAGCACGACGATCAGCCGCGAATTCATGGCGCCGGCATTGTTCATCGCCTCGTAGGCCATGCCGGCGGACATGGCGCCGTCGCCGATCACGGCGATGACGTTGTTCTTCTTGCCGTCGAGATCGCGGGCCACCGCCATGCCGAGGCCGGCGGAGATCGACGTCGAGGAATGCGCCGCGCCGAACGGATCGTATTCGCTCTCGGCGCGCTTGGTGAAGCCGGACAACCCGCCGCCTTGCCTGATGGTACGGATACGGTCGCGGCGGCCGGTGAGAATCTTGTGCGGATAGGCCTGGTGGCCGACGTCCCAGATCAGCCGGTCGGCCGGCGTGTCGAAGACGTGATGCAGCGCCACGGTGAGCTCGACCACGCCCAAGCCGGCGCCGAGATGGCCGCCGGTCTTGGCGACGGCGTCGATGGTCTCGGTGCGCAATTCGTCGGCAAGCTGGCGCAGTTGTTCCGCCGACAGGTTCTTCATGTCGCGCGGAAGGTGGATGCGATCGAGCAAGGGGGTCTTGGAAGCCGCGGTCAAAAGCTACTCCACGAGGTTGATGGCGTTTCGGCCGGCCGGTCCCAGCGAGCCCATAATTATGGCAGGCTTACGATAGTATTGCACCCTGGCGCAATTCCACGCTTGGGCGCAAAGCCTTGTTTAGACCCGCGTTTTGGGCCGAAAGCCTGCTCCGGAACGATAATCCCGTCAGTTATTGGGTCGCCGGCGGCGTGAAAAAGGTTCAATGCCCTTTTCGGCCGGCTTGGCCGCCTAGTCGACGTCGAGCGGCTCGCTGCCGGTCGGCTTGCCGGAGGCGTCGAGCGTGATCTTCTGCACCCGCGCTTCGGCCTGATCGAGAAGCTCCTGGCAGCGCTTCTTGAGCGCCTCGCCGCGCTCGTAGATCGCCACCGACTCCTCGAGCGGCACCTTGCCTTCCTCCAGACGCTTGACGATCAATTCCAGTTCTTCGATCGCGCGTTCGAAGGGCAGCTTCTTGACGTCGGCGTTACTGGTCTCGGCCATTTCCGATTCCCGGCACGATTCGCAAAACGCATCCTATGCGTTCCGCACGCCCTGAAGATAGTGGGCGCGGACTGGATCGCCAGCGGCTAATATCGCCACCATGTCCGACCTCGCCGGCAAAATCGTCCTCGTGACCGGCGCTGCCGGCGCTATTGGTGGCGCCGTTGTGGCGGCGGTCAAGCACACCGGCGGCACCGCGATTGCCAGCGACCTTGCCGGGCGTTCCGGCGTCGACGTCAGGCTCGACGTCACCGCGGAAGCGGACTGGCAGCGCGTCGCCGCTGATATCGAGCGCACGCATGACCGGCTCGACGGGCTGGTCAATGCCGCGGGCATTGTCGCGTTGGGCAGCGTCGAGCAGCTCGACTTCGATGCCTGGCGGCGCGTGCTTGCGGTCAATCTTGATGGCACTTTCCTCAGCTGCAAATATTCATTTCCGTTGCTGCGCAAGAAAGGCGGCTCGATTGTCAATCTATCGTCGGTGTCGGGTCTGGTCGGCGGGCATAATCTTGCCGCCTACAACGCCTCGAAGGGCGGTGTATCGCTCCTGTCGAAATCGGTCGCGCTGCATGGCGCGCGGCTCAAGCCGCCGGTGCGCTGTAACGCTTTGTGCCCCGCTTTCGTCGAAGGGCCGATGATCGACTTTACCGCGCAATCCGCGCGCAACCCGGAAACGGCAAAGCAGAAAATGGCGGAGGCCATTCCGCTCGGCCGCTTGGGTACGCCCGCCGAGGTGGCGAATTTCTGTGCCTATCTGCTGTCAGACGAAGCGAGCTTCATCACCGGCGCCGATTTGCCGATTGACGGTGGTTTGACGGCGGGATGAGCGCGTTCCCCGCAGCACCTTATCCCTCCCACAAAACGTCTGGGTGTTCGCAATGACCGATATGACGATCAAAGCTGTTCGCTTGACGAGGCTGCGCGTGCCGTGGCCGCAGGACCCTTGGCTGAAAGGCCACGCCTTCGGCGATGCGCGCAATATTTTGGTCATCGAGGTCGAGACCGCCGGCGGCATCGTCGGCATGGGCTATCTGCACCCGTTCCGTCCCGGCGTGGCCACGATCAAGGCGTGCCTGGAGGAATGTATTATTCCCCGAGTCCTCGGTAAGGACGCGACCGCGGTCGAAGCGATCTGGGACGACCTGTGGACGGCCACCGTCACTTACGGGCGCGGCGGCATCACGACGATGGCGATGTCGGGGCTCGACATCGCGTTGTGGGACGCAATCGGCAAGCGCGCCAATCTGCCGCTGCACCGCTTGTGGGGTCATTTCCGCAGCGAGCTGCCGGTCTATGGCAGCGGCTGCTTCCGTGGCTCCGGCGGCGACGGCATGATCGCGAAAGCGCTCTACTACAAGGAGCACGGTTTCAAGGCGATCAAGATGCAGGTCGCCCATACGAATGACTTGAAGCGCGACCTCGACAATGTGCGGCGCATGCGCGAGGCTCTCGGTCCCGACATCGACATCATGATCGACGTCAACATGGGCTGGACCGCGGACGTCGCCATTCTGATGGGCCGCAAGTTCGAAGACTACGACGTGTACTGGCTGGAGGAGCCGGTGCGGCCGGACGATTTCGCCGGTTACAAGCGGATCGCCCAAGCGCTCGACCTTCGCGTCGTCGGCGGCGAGACGCACTTCACCCGTTTCGGTCTGGCGCCGTTTTTCGAAGACCCAGTGCTGCCGATCCTGCAGCCGGACCCCATGCGCGGCGGCTTCACCGACTTGCGCAAGACCGCGGCGATCGCCGAATCAAAGGGGATCAAGATCGCGCCGCATCTGTTTCCCGAACTGACCGTGCAGTTGCTGGCGTCGATCCCGAACGGGCTTTGGATCGAAGACATGCGGCTGTCGGCCGATCTCTGGGTCGACCCGGTGCCGATTGAAAACGGCACCATCACCGTCCCCGAGCGGCCCGGACATGGGCTGGCGTTCAAGCCTGAAATCCTGCGTGACTGTGCGGTCGGCTGATGGCGTCGAGGATCACCCCCGCATCAGCGCGGTGACGTGGGCGGCGACCGAGCGCGACAGCCCTTGCAGGTCGTAACCGCCTTCCAGCAATGAGACGACGCGGCCATTCGCGAATTGGTCGGCGACCTCCATCAGCTTCTTGGTGACCCAGGCGTAGTCCGCTTCCACCAGATTGAGATTGGCGAGCGGATCGCGGGTATGCGCGTCGAAGCCGGCCGAGATCACCAGCATATCCGGCTTGAACTCGCGCAGGCGCGGCAGGATCACGGTCTCGAAGGCTTCGCGGAAGGCATCGCCGCCGTCGCCGGCGCGCAGCGGCGCATTGACGATGGTGCCGAACTCGCCGCGTTCGCCGATGGCGCCGGTGCCGGGATAAAGCGGCATCTCGTGCGTCGAGCAATACATCACAGTCTTGTCCGACCAGAAAATATCCTGCGAACCGTTGCCGTGATGCACGTCGAAATCGACGACGGCCGCGCGTTCGGCGCCGTGCTGGTTTTGCGCGTGGCGTGCCGCGATTGCGGCATTGTTGAACAGGCAGAAGCCCATCGGCCGCGCCGTCTCGGTGTGGTGGCCGGGTGGGCGGGCGGCGACAAAGGCATTGGCCGCCTTGCCGGTCATCACTTCGTCCACCGCCAGCATGGCGCCGCCGGCGGCGCGCAATGCGGCCTGATAGCTGCCCGGCGACATCGAGGTATCGGCGTCGATATGCACAATGCCGTCGGCGGGCGAGGCGTCGCGGATCGCCTCGACGTAGTCCATCGGATGCACGCGGGCGATGATCTCGAGCGGCGCCAGCGGCGCCTGCTCGCGCAGCAGCATCTGGAAGCGCTCGTCCTCCAGCGCCTGCTCGATGACGCGCAGCCGGTCCGGCCGCTCGGGGTGTCCGTCGGGCGTGAGGTGGTCGAGACAGGCGGGGTGGGAGATGAGCAGAGTGGACATTGTTCTGTTGTAACGCGGCACCGTTGGCGCGCGCAAACCTTTCCGCTGTCGGCCTTCTCCATTCTGTCGTCCCCGCGAAGGCGGGGACCCATACGCCGCAGCCTATCGATGGACTGCGGCGTATGGGTCCCGGGCCTCGCTCGCAAATGCTCGCTCGCCCGAGACGACGTCGTTTACTTCAGCGCCGCCATGCTCACGCCCTTCGGCGGCGGCATGGAGTCGGGCACGAAAAAATCCACCTGCAATGGCTGGGTCGGATCGACGCGATAGCGGTCGAAATCGCTGACGCCTTCGCCGGCGAGGAAGGTGTCGTCGATCAGAAAGTTCCCGGTGAAATCCTTGGGCTTGTGGAACACGCGGTAAGCGGCCTCCGCCAGGATCTCCGGCGTGCGCGAGCGCTGCATCATCGCTTCGCCGCCGAGCAGGTTCTTGACCGCGGCGGTGGCGATGGTCGTGCGCGGCCACAGCGCATTGACGGCGACTTTCCCGCGCAACTCGCCGGCCAGCCCCAGCACCACCAGGCTCATGCCGAATTTCGCCATGGTGTACGCGGTATGCGGCGCGAACCATTTCTCCGCCATGTCGAGCGGCGGCGACAACATCATAATGTGCGGATTCGCCGCCTTTTGCAGATGGGGAATCGCATATTTCGATACCAGGAAGGTGCCGCGCGTATTGATTTGATGCATCAGATCGAAACGGCGCATGTCGGTTTGCGTAACCGGCGTGAGCTGGATGGCGCTGGCGTTATTTACCACGATGTCGATGCCACCGAAGCGCGCCGCGGTCTGATCGATCGCCGTCTTGACGGAACTTTCATCGCGCACGTCGACAACGAGCGGTAGCGCATGCCCGCCGGCTTTTTCGATTTCGGCGGCGGCCGTGTGAATAGTACCTTCGAGCTTGGGATGCGGCTCCACCGTCTTCGCGGCGATGGCGATATTGGCGCCGTCGGCGGCCGCTTTCAGCGCGATCGCCAGCCCGATGCCGCGCGACGCGCCGGTGATGAACAGGGTCTTGCCTTGCAACGACATGGCGGCCTCGGGGTTCCTCAAGATGTCTTGTCACAAAGTAGCGTGTTTGATGGTGAGCGGCGAGGGGTGCATGGTTTCGTCATTGTGACAGCCATTCGACCATGATACGTATTCAACCGGCCGAGCGTGCGGCCGCGGGGGACGAGAGTGTCGAAGCGCCAATTCCAGCTCATTCTGCTGAAACCGTCGCACTATCACGATGACGGCTATGTCATCCGATGGTGGCGCACCATGATCCCGTCCAACTCGTTGGCCTCGGTCTATGCGCTGGCGCTTGACGCTGCGCACCGGCAGGTACTCGGCACCGATGTCGAAATCGACATCGATGCCATTGACGAGCCGAACACCCGCGTCGACATCCCCAAGCTGATCCGGCGGTTCCGCAAGCACGGTAATTTCGGGTTGCTTGCATTGGTCGGCGTGCAGTCGAACCAATATCCGCGCGCGCTTGACATAGCGCGGTCATTTCGCGCCGCCGGCATCCAGGTGGCGATGGGCGGCTTCCACGTGTCCGGCTGCCTCGCCATGCTCGACGGCACCGCGATCGATCTCGACCATGCGCGCGAGATGGGCATCTCGCTGTTCGCGGGCGAAGCGGAAGGCCGCTTCGACGACTTTCTGCTCGATGCGGCGAACGGCACGATGAAGCCGCTCTACAATTACATGAACGATCTGCCGAACATCAGCGGCACCCCGCCGCCCTTCCTGCCGCGCAAGTTTGTGCGCCGGACGCTCGGCAACAATACGAGCTTCGATGCCGGGCGCGGCTGTCCGTTTCAATGCTCGTTCTGTACCATAATCAACGTGCAGGGCCGCAAGTCGCGCCACCGCTCGCCTGACGATATCGAAACGATCGTGCGACAGAACTGGGCGCAGAAGATCTACCGCTACTTCATCACCGACGACAATTTCGCTCGCAACAAGGACTGGGAAGCGATCTTCGATCGTCTGGCCAAGCTACGGGAGGTAGACGGCATTCCGCTCGGCCTTATGATCCAGGTCGACACGATGTGCCACAAAATTCCACGCTTCATCGAGAAGGCGAAGCGCGCCGGCGTGACGCGCGTGTTCATCGGCCTGGAGAACATCAACCCCGACAACCTCGTTGCCGCGAAGAAGAAGCAGAACAAGATCGTCGAATACCGCAAGATGCTGCTGGCCTGGAAGGAGCAGGGTATCCTGATCTTCGCCGGCTACATCGTCGGCTTCCCCGGCGACACGCCGGCTTCGATCCGCCGTGATATCGACATTATCAAGCGAGAGCTGCCGCTCGATGTGCTCGAACTCAATATCCTGACGCCGCTGCCGGGCTCCGAAGACCACAAGGTGCTCTGGACCAAGCAGGTTGACATGGACCGCGACCTCAACAAATACGACCTCGAACACGCGGTCACCGACCACCCGAAGATGACGCGGAAGGAGTTGCAGGCCATCTACGACGAGGCTTGGTCGCTCTACTTCACGCGCGAGCACATCGAGACGCTGCTGCGCCGGGCCGCTCCGATGGGCGTGCCGCTGGGCAGCCTCGCCAAGGCGCTGATCCAGTTCTCGTGGCAGATGCAACTCGAGAAGATCCACCCGCTTCAGAGTGGCTTGTTCCGCATCAAGCATCCGGACGAGCGCCGTCCCGGGCTTCCGCGGGAAAACGCGCTGATGCTTTACCTGCGGCTTGCCCGCGACCTGCTGACGCGAAACTTCGAGTTCGCGCGCACGATTTTCTGGATTCAGGGCATCCGGCGGCGCATCGAGCGCGATCCCGACCGGCTCGCCTACCGGGACCATGCGCTCAGCCCGGTCGAGCACGATGAAGAAGATACGTTCGATTATCTGACCAAGACCGACGGCGCCAAGGCCGCGATCGAGCATCTGAAGAAGGTTGACGCGCTAACGCACAAAGCCCCGGCGCACGAGGCGCCGCCGCGCGTCGTGCCGACGAAGGCGGCGCGGGCGGCGACAAGCAGCCTGGGATAGTGCGAATTCCGCATCGGTGACGCTGCTGGCTCCCCGGTCGCGCAGGTGCGCCGGGCCGGGACGAAAGCGGGGAGCCTACCGCTTGCGGTTTAAAAACGCCTCGAACGCCGCGCGGGCTTCCGGCGATTGCAGGCGCTGCTTGAACAGCTCGGCCTCTTCGTCGATGCGCGCGATGATCTCGTCGGGCGGCCTGCGCAACAGCCGGCGCGCCGTCAGTACGCCTTGCGGCGGCAGCGCGGCGATCTCGCGCGCGGCTTTCATGGCCTCGGCCTCGACCTCGTCCGGCGCCACCACGGTGTTGACAAGTCCTGCGGCTTTCGCTTCGGCGGCGCTGAGCGGCCGCCCCATCACCAGCAGTGAAAACGCGCGCGCCTGACCCATCAGCCGCGGGCCGATCAGGCTCGATGCGTTCTCCGGCAGCAGGCCGAGGCCGACAAAGGGCGTCGCCAGGCGGACGTCGCTGCCGGCGACCACGTGATCGCAATGCATCAGCATGGTGGTGCCGACGCCGACCGCGTTGCCGCGCACGGCGGCGACCAGCGGCAGTTCACAGCGCGCCATCGTATGCAAGAAGCGGATGATCGGTGCGGCGAGCGCGCCGCCTTGCGTGGCCATGGTGAGGAAATCGCCGATGTCGTTGCCGGCGCAGAAGCCTTGCGGCGTGCCGGCGATCACCAGGCAGCGGATATCATTCTTCCCTGCGTCCTCGATCGCGCCAGCCATGGTGTCGTACATCGGCAGCGTGAGCGCGTTCTTCTTTTCCGGCCAATTCATCCGGATGGTGCGGACCGGTCCGTCGTCGCTGACGATGACGAGTTCGGCCATCGCCCTAGTCCGCCAATGCGGCTTGCGAGCCGGTGACGCTGTCGGCGCCCTCGGTCACGCTGCGCTCCAGCCCGGAGGCGTACACGACGATGTTTTCGGCAAAGAAACGCGCAAGTGCGGTGCGTCCGGCGCCGTCGCCGCTTTCGCGCAACGCGACGAGCGCCTGTTCCGCCAGCATGCAGCCGCTGGCGGTATTGCCGAATAGTCGAAGATAAGGCGTGGCGCCGGCGAGCGCGGCGTGGGAGCCTTTCTGCGCCAGCAGCCAAAGCGTTGCGCGTTCGAGCGAGTCGATCGCTTCGCCAAGCCGCGCGGCGGTCTCGCCAAAGGCCGGTGCGTTGCTCGCTCTCACCGCGCCGACCGTCCGGCGCAATTCGTCGAGATAGCGCGCGACCGTCTCGCCGCCTTCGAGCGGCACCTTGCGCGTGACCAGATCGAGCGCCTGGATGCCGTTGGTGCCTTCGTAGATCGCGGCAATGCGCGCGTCGCGATAATGCTGCGCGGCGCCGGTCTCCTCGATGAAGCCCATGCCGCCATGCACCTGGACGCCGAGGGACGCCACCTCGATGCCGATATCGGTGGAGAAGGCTTTGGCGACGGGCGTGAGCAGTGAGGCGCGTTCGTGCGCGCTTTTGCGCGCGGCGTCGGTCTTGCCGCGGTGCGAACGATCGAGCGCCACGCCGGTCGCGTAGCAGATCGCACGCGCGGCGCCGGTCAGTGCGCGCATGGAGAGCAGCATGCGCATGACGTCAGGATATTGAATGATGGCGCCGGCGGCCCCTTGCTTGCGCTCGCGCGCATAACTTATGGCCTGCTGCGTCGCCCGCTCGGCGATGGCCACGCCCTGCAGGCCGACCGCCAGCCGCGCCCGGTTCATCATGGTGAACATGCAGGCCATGCCCTTGTGTTCCTCGCCGATGAGGAAGCCGACGGCGCCGCCATTGTTGCCATAGATCATGGTGCAGGTGGGGGAGGCATGGATGCCGAGCTTGTGTTCGACCGAGTGCGCGCGCACGTCGTTGCGCGCACCGCCCGGCATCACCTTCGGCACCAGGAACAGAGAGATGCCTTTGGTGCCGGACGGCGCATCGGGCAGGCGCGCCAGCACGAAATGAATGATGTTGTCGGTCAGGTCGTGCTCGCCGTAGGTGATGAAGATCTTCGAGCCGGTGAGGCGATAGGTTCCGTCGGGAGCGCGTTCGGCCTTGCTGCGCAGCGCGCCGACGTCGGAGCCCGCTTGCGGCTCGGTGAGCTCCATGGTGCCCATCCATTCGCCGCTGATCAGCTTGCCGAGATACGTCTCCTTGAGATTGTCGCTGCCATAGGCGGCGAGCGCATCGACGGCCGCCATAGTCAGTACGGGGCCGATGCCGAAGGCCATGGAAGCCGAATTCCACATCTCGATGCAGGCCGCGTTCACCGCATGCGGCAACTCCTGCCCGCCCCATCGCGCCGGCGCCGCTAGGCCGTTCCAGCCGGCGCCGGCCCAGGACGTGTAGGCGTCTTTCCAGCCTGGCGGCGTTGTGACGGCGCCGTCTTTGAACGGTGTGCCGAACTTGTCGCCGACGGTGTTGAGCGGCGCGATCACGTCGGAGGCAAAGCGGCCGGCTTCGGCCAGCACCAAATCGACGGTCTCTTCGTCGAGATCGCCGTATAGCCCTTCGGCCAGCGCAGCTTTGAAGCCGGCAGCGTGCTTGAGCGCAAAGGCGATGTCGGCAACCGGCGCGCGGTAGGTCATAGAGCTAATCTAGCGGGCGCCCGGGGCGGGTCAACGCGAGGGCAAACCCTTAATCTGGCCCCTATATATTGAGCATAGGAGCGGGCGTTGATCGCTCAAGGGCGCGCCGCTATGGTCCGCGCCACCTCGCCGAAGTGCTTCGGCGCGGCGTTTTCCAGTGCCTGTTGGGGCGTAGCCAAGCGGTAAGGCAGCGGATTTTGATTCCGCCATTCGGAGGTTCAATTCCTCCCGCCCCAGCTCCCAAGTCCGGTCTCTGTATCTTAGCCTGCAAAAATGGCGAAAAAGCCCGCAAATACGGGGCTTTTTCGCCATTCGGTAGTCTCTGATAGTCCCAAATTTGTGCTGAAATTTCGAATTTCGGCCGAAAGTCTCTGGCCAGTTTTTAGGAAATTCCCGTTTTCTGGAGTCAAAAGGTGGAGACTGGTTCGATGTTCGAACTCGGTGGTGAGGACGGCAGTCACATACCTAGCATGAGGCGATATGCTCATGGGCTCGCACCATCAATGCCAAGGTACCCAATCAGTGATTCCTTGTGCCGATACAATTTGCGTCTTCTAAATCAGGTTCCGAAATTCGATTTGGTCCGGCTAATTCTTAGCCCCATGCGGTTTATCGAGATTTTTTTAGGGCTTTGTGCGGCCTGACGAGCAGCTTTGCCGACCGATTTTCGCAGAAAGCTTTCGCAGGAGAGTATCAGCTGCCTCGCATAAGCCGATGCTGCGTCCTCCAAGCTGCGTCGATTGATTGCCAACCCGATGTAAAGCGCGTGGATCGCTGCCACGACGAAAACCGCGCCGAGACGGGCGTTGAACGCGGCATCAGGAGTGAAGGGCCCAACTCCCCAAATCATGCAGAGGCTAACTGCAACGACAGCCAAATTGAGAAGTAGGGCGGCCCACTTGAGAGCGAAGAGATTGCGACGATAGCCGTAGGTCACGTTCTCATTGAAGAGAATGGAAAACTTCTTCGCGTCTCTGGTGGCTTCGCGTAGCCAGGCTCCGCACCGGTCATAGAAGCAGTCAGCCTCTTTAGCATTGCGCCGTTCTTGTTCCGCGGTTGGCACCGGTTCCCCTATCATTCGGGCTAGGAAGGCGATGTAGCGGTGTTTTGTCGGTGTATCGAATGTGGGATCCGACCGACGCAACATGATGACCGAGGGCTTCCCCCCGAGCGATCGAAACAGAGCAGGCTCAATCTTTCTACCTTGAGCGCGTGCAAAATCGGATAGTGCAAAAAGGAGAATGGTCAGCCCGACCGTCGCAATTGTGTTCGAAAGCGACAGCGTGGTCCATGAAATGATGAGCGCAACGAAGGCGAACGCCGGCGCGGCCGCGATAACCGCTGGCGCCAAGCGTGCCCGCAGAGTGTAGGCATCAAGGTACTTGAACATCAATTTTTCTCCGTAACGGCCAAGGCTTCTTCGGGCAGCGTTTCCGCCACCAATGTGCTGTATCCGCCGGGCGTATGAATGAGCATCAGTAGTGGAAAGAATTGCATTCCCGACATGAGCGCTGCTGTGTTCATGTCCTTGGTCGAGGGTCCGCTTGGGACGAGGTGATTGTGCCAAGTGCCAAGCGGGTACAGCGCGCCGCCGGAGCCCTCGATCAAATCGTCGAGCATGGGGCGGAGGCCTTCCTTGCCCAAAACGAACTCCTCAGCCGAAAATTTGCTGTCGGGCGGTGCCGGTAGCGTCCCAACGATGTGGAAGGTTGAGTTTATGTCGCAGTACCGGCCGTAGATGAATGCGGAGAGGTTTTCTTTCCGCCTGCGTTTTGAGTGTGAGGGCCGGGACAACGGAGCGCTCCAATGAAGTGCATGGAGCCTCCTAAATTCATCATCCCTAAGCTGAAGTCGACAACTTTGATCCAAGTCGGAACATTAACAAACGATCATTTTCGGCGCGGGCGGGGCTTTGGCAGCCTCATGCCGAATTTTCGCAGGGTATCCGCAATCTGTTGTCCTGAAAGCTTCTTGAACATTGGATCTTTCTTGCGAATTTGAAACGTTAGTTCTTTAAGGGGTGGCAAATCGAGCCCGGAGAGACGCCCGCAATCAATAAGCTTCAGTTCTGGGGGGACCATCGCCTGCAGTTCAGGAGGCAATCCCTCGCCGTACCACCGATAACAACGATCCTCCGCATGCAGGATCGCCACCGTGTGATGGATAATCCGCCAATCGGTTTCGCTTGGCTCATAAGGCAGGTGAACCGGCAGGACTTCGACCCAACGCAAACTGAGGCCATCGCGGAGCGTGACCGTTCCGGCGAAGTCAGCAACCCCTTCGTCGAGCCTGGAAATATCGAACTGCTCGCGTCGCAGAGATCCCTCGGGTTGTCCCGTGAAATGTTTGCAGGTCGGTAGGGCCACAGAATATTGCCTGCCGCCCGAAACGGGCAAAAACACGAGGTCAACCGCAGTCACGATGTCATGCGAAGGCAGTCGCATAGGCGCGAGCCGCATGGTGGCGCGATCACGCTCCTTGAAATCCGCGTATTCGCGCAGAACGGCAATGGCATCCAAAACCGTCCGGCGCGAGCTACGCCTGTCTTCCTGAAGCCGTTGCTCTTTTTGCATCGCCCGAATTTAAGAGGTTCTGGGCACGGGACCTAATATTAGTGACGCTGAGAGTGTAGCGATACCTGCCGTCTGCCCACGCTGAAGCGCGCGCTAAAGATTACTCGGATTCGCAACAGCAGGTTATGGAATGTCGGGCGCGCCGCCGCAGCTCGACAACAGAGGAGACCGACCATGCTCGACCCTACGCGCTCGACGGCAATCGTCCTTACGTGTGCGCAGGAGATGTCCGCTACTGGACCAATTCTGTTGGAAAAGTCAGAGCGTCGACGTTTTCAAAAATGTTCGGCCTCGTAAGTGCGTTTTTAAAACGCGGACGCGGTCATCTCCTGCGGGCCAATATGTGCGCGCTGCCGCATAGGAAATCGATTACGAAATCAACGGCGCGTTATAAAGCCGTCAAATGAACGTGGGGGCGGAGTAATTCAGCCCGCCGTCGGCGATCTTTATATCTTCTTGATATATCGCAATCGCAATTCGCTATCGCTTCCTTATTTCTTGAAGCCTATTTCGAAGCTCGCTCCAGAAAATTTGAAAGGGAGCAGACCATGCTCGACCTCGTCATGTTGGCAATTGGAATTGGCTTCTTCGCACTGTCGATCGGCTATGCCGTCGTCTGCGATCGACTATGAGGACAGCGCCATGACCATCGACTATTCGTTCGCCGGCCTCGTGACCGCCGGGCTGCTGATTTACCTCACCTACGCTCTGCTTCGTCCCGAGCGGTTTTAACGCTCAAGCCGGAAATAGAACTTCGCGCAAACAAAGGGACGTGCCATGACCATCAACGGTTGGCTTCAAATTGCGTTTTACATGGTGGTGCTCACGGCGCTCGTTGTGCCGGTCGGCCGCTTCATGGCGAGCGTATTCGAGGGCGAGCGCACATTCCTCGTCACCGGTACTGCGTCCGGTAGAGACTGTGCTTTATCGCGTCTCCGGCGTCGATGAGACGCGCGAGCAGGGCTGGCTGACCTATACGGTGGCGATGCTGCTGTTCAACGCGGCGGGCTTCATCGCGGTTTACGGTCTGCTGCGGCTGCAAGCATTCCTGCCGTTCAATCCCGCGGACCAATCGGCCGTTGCGTCCGACCTCTCGTTCAACACTGCGGTCAGCTTCGCCACCAATACCAACTGGCAGAACTACGGCGGCGAGACTACGCTGAGCTATCTCACGCAGATGGTCGGCCTCACCACGCAGAACTTCGTGTCGGCGGCGACGGGCATTGCGCTCGCCGTGGCGCTGATCCGCGCCTTCGCCCGCGCCTCGGCCAAGACGGTCGGCAATTTCTGGGTCGATCTCACCCGCTGCACGCTCTACATCCTGCTGCCGATCTCGATTGTCACGGCGCTGTTCCTAATCTGGCAGGGCGTGCCGCAAAATCTCGGCTCCTATGTCGACGCCACCACACTGGAAGGCGCCAAGCAGGTCTTGTCGCAAGGCCCGGCCGCTTCGCAGATCGCCATCAAGCAGCTCGGCACCAATGGCGGCGGCTTCTGGAACGCCAATTCGTCGGTACCTTTCGAGAATCCGACGCCACTGAGCAATTTCATCGAGGTGCTCTTCATCCTGCTGATCTCGGCCGCGCTCACTCACACCTTCGGCCGCATGGTCAAGGATGCGCGCCAGGGCTGGGCGCTCTATGCCGTGATGTCGATCATCCTGATTGCCTTCCTCGCCGTGACCTATTGGGCGGAAGCGCACGGCAACGCCAATTTCGCCGCGCTCGGCATCGATCCCGCCAACATGGAAGGCAAGGAGGTGCGCTTCGGCATCGCCAATTCCAGCCTGTGGGCGGTGACGACGACCGCCGCCTCGAACGGCTCGGTCAACTCGATGCACGACAGCTTCACGCCGCTCGGCGGCCTGATCCCGATGCTGCTGATCCAGCTCGGCGAGATCATCTTCGGCGGCGTCGGCTCCGGACTCTACGGCATGTTCCTGTTCGTCATCATCACCGTCTTCATCGCCGGCCTGATGGTCGGGCGCACGCCGGAATATCTCGGCAAGAAGATCGAGGCGAAGGAGGTCAAGATGGCGATGCTCGCCGTGTTGTGCCTGCCGCTCTCGATCCTCGGCTTCACCGCGATCGCGGTGTTGATCCCGGACGCGCTGGCATCGACCAACAATGCCGGCCCGCACGGCTTCTCGGAAATCCTCTATGCCTATTCGTCGCAGACCGGCAACAACGGCTCGGCCTTCGCCGGCCTGACCGGCAACACGCTCTGGTACAACACGACCGGCGGCCTCGCCATGCTGATCGGGCGCTACTTCGTCATCATTCCGGCGATGGCGATTGCGGGCTCGCTGGTCGCCAAGAAGATCGTGCCGGCCTCGCCGGGCACGTTCCCGACCCATGGCGGCCTGTTCATCGGCCTGCTCATCGGCGTGATCCTGATCGTCGGCGGGCTGACCTTCTTCCCCGCGCTCGCGCTCGGCCCGATCGTCGAGCATCTCGCGATGCTGGCGCACAACGTCTTCTGAACGGATTTCATTTCGGAGCTACGTCCATGGACACCTCAAAATTGCGCAAGCGGATGCCTGTCTCGACGCTCTTCGATCTGAAGATCGTGGGCCCTGCCATCGGCCAGGCGTTCGTCAAGCTCGATCCGCGCACGCTCGCCAGGAACCCGGTGATGTTCGTCCTGGAAGTGGTGACTCTGCTCACCACGGTGATTCTGGTTCGCGATCTGGTGACTGGCGGGCAGAGCATCGCCTTCGAGCTGCAAATCGTGATCTGGCTGTGGTTCACCTTGCTGTTCGCCAATTTCGCCGAAGCGGTGGCGGAAGGTCGCGGCAAAGCGCAGGCGGATACCTTGCGCAAGACCCGCACCGAAACGCGCGCCAAGCGCATCCTGATGCCGGACAATTATGAGGTTTTCTCAGGGGTGCCCGCGGAAGATCTGGTCGCCGGCGATCTGGTGGTGTGCGAGGCGGGCGATATCATCCCAGGCGACGGCGACGTGATCGAAGGCATTGCCTCGGTCAACGAAGCCGCCGTGACCGGTGAATCCGCGCCGGTCATCCGCGAATCCGGCGGCGACCGTTCGGCGGTGACCGGCGGCACCACCGTCATTTCCGACCGCATCGTCGATCCGCATCACGTCGTCGCCCGGCTCGTCGTTCCTCGACCGCATGATCAAGCTGGTCGAAGGCGCCGAGCGGCAGAAAACGCCGAACGAAGTGGCGCTGACGATTTTGCTCGTCGGGTTGACGATCATCTTCGTGTTCGCGACCGCGACCATCCCGAGCTACGCGGCCTATGCGGGCGGCGCGATCTCCGTCGTCATTTTGGTGGCGCTGTTCGTGACGCTCATTCCGACCACCATCGGCGCGTTGCTGTCGGCCATCGGCATCGCCGGCATGGACCGGCTGGTGCGCTTCAATGTGCTGGCGATGTCCGGCCGCGCGGTCGAAGCGGCCGGCGACGTCGATACGCTGCTGCTCGACAAGACCGGCACCGTCACCTTCGGCAATCGGCTGGCGACCGAGATCATTGCCGTGCCGGGCTGTGAGCGAGCGCGAGGTCGCGGAGGCGGCGCTGCTGGCCAGCGATGCCGATGAGACCGCGGAAGGCCGCTCGATCATCACGCTGACGCAGGAAAAATACAACGTTCGCCGCCAGGTGGCGCCGGCCGGCGCCAAGTTCATCGAATTCTCGGCCATGACGCGGCTGTCCGGCGTCGATATCGGCGACCGCAAGCTGCGCAAGGGCGCGATTGATTCCGTGCTCAAATTCGCGCGCGAAGCAAGCCGGCCGCGACGTCGCCGAGCCGCCGGCATTCCGCGCCGCGGTTGACAAGATCGCGCGTTCCGGTGGGACGCCGCTCGGTCTTGTGGAAGGCGGCCGCATGCTCGGCGTCATCCACCTGAAAGACGTGGTGAAGCCGGACGTGAAGGAGCGCTTCGCCGCCATGCGCCGCATGGGCATCAAGACCGTGATGATCACCGGCGACAATCCGGTGACGGCGGCGGCGATTGCCTCGGAAGCCGGCGTTGACGATTTCATCGCCCAGGCAACGCCCGAGGACAAGCTGCGCTATATCCGCAATGAGCAAGCGCAAGGCCGGCTGATCGCCATGTGCGGCGACGGCACCAATGACGCGCCCGCTCTCGCGCAGGCCGATGTCGGCGTTGCCATGCAGAGCGGCACGCAAGCCGCGCGCGAAGCCGGCAACATGGTCGATCTTGATTCCGATCCGACCAAGCTGATCGAAATCGTCGAGATCGGCAAACAATTGCTGATGACGCGCGGCGCGCTCACCACGTTCTCGATTGCCAACGACGTGGCTAAGTATTTCGCCATCATCCCGGCGATCTTTCTCGCCTTCTATCCGCAGCTTGGGCGTGCTCAACATCATGCAGCTGTCGACGCCGCAGAGCGCCATCCTGTCGGCGATCATCTTCAACGCGCTCATCATCATCGCGCTTATTCCGCTGGCGCTGAAGGGTGTCGCCTATCGTCCGATCGGCGCCGGCCCGCTGCTGCGCCGCAATCTGCTGGTCTATGGGCTTGGCGGACTTGTGCTGCCGTTCGTCGGCATCAAAGCCATCGATCTCGTCGTCACAGCTTTGCACTTGGCTTAAGGAGAAACGGCCATGCTCAAGGAAATCCGCCCGGCCATCGTGATGCTTGTGGCCTTCACGCTCATCACCGGCGTCGCCTATCCCTTCGCCGTAACCGGACTTGCTGGCGTAATCTTTCCATCGCAGGCGAGCGGCAGCCTGATCGAGAAGGACGGCAAGGTGATCGGCTCGGCGCTGATCGGGCAGGTGTTCACCAGCGACAAGTATTTCCACGGCCGGCCCTCGGCCACGCTGGGGCCTGACCCGAAAGACCCGAGCAAGTCGGTCCCGGCACCCTACAATGCCGCGAATTCCGGCGGCTCGAATCTCGGCTCCACCAGCAAGGCGCTGATCGACCGCGTCAAAGCCGATGTGGACGCGCTGAAGGCGGAGAACCCGGACGCGCCGGTGCCGACCGACCTGGTCACCACCTCCGGCAGCGGTCTCGACCCGCATATCTCGCCGGCGGCGGCTCTGTTCCAGGTGCCCCGCGTCGCCAAGGCCCGTGGCCTGCCGGAGCAGCGCATTCGCGACTTGGTAGCGGCTCAGACCGAGGGCCGCACTTTCGGCCTCCTCGGCGAGCCGCGGGTCAACGTGCTCCAGCTAAACCTCGCGCTGGACGCGTTGCGGTCGTAAGCTGAAGATCTAGAGGAGCCGTATGTCCGGCGACGAAGCGCAACGAGCTTCGCCTGACGCCCTGCTTGCCCTGGCCAAAAAGGAGGGGCGGGGGCACCTGAAGATATTTCTCGGCGCAGCGCCCGGTGTCGGCAAGACCTTCGCCATGCTCGCCTCCGCTCAGAGCGAGAAGTCCGGCGGACGCGACGTGGTCGCCGGCTTGATCGAAACCCACGGCCGCCGCGAGACCGAGCGGTTGATCGAAGGTTTCGAAGTTCTTCCGCGTAAGCCGGTTGTCTACCGCAATCAGGTGATGAAGGAGTTCGATCTGGACGCGGCATTAGCGCGCCGTCCGGGCCTGCTGCTGGTGGACGAATACGCGCACACCAACGTGCCGGGCAGCCGCCACCCCAAGCGCTGGCAGGACATCGACGAATTGCTGGCCGCCGGCATCGACGTCTGGACCACGCTCAATATCCAGCACCTGGAAAGCCTCAACGACGTCGTCCTCAAGATCACCAAAGTGCGCGTGCGTGAAACCGTGCCGGATACGGTGTTCGACAAAGCGGACGAGATTATCCTGGTCGATTTTCCGCCCGACGAATTGCTCAAGCGTCTGGCCGAAGGGAAGGTCTATGTCCAGGATACGGCCGCGCGCGCGGTCGAGAGCTTCTTCAAGCCGCAGAATCTGACAGCCTTGCGCGAGCTGGCCTTGCGGCGTGCGGCCGAGCGCATCGATGTCGACCTGGTCGCTCGCATGCAGGCGCAGGCCATTGAGGGCCCGTGGGCGGCGGGCGAGCGTATCCTCGCTTGCATTGGGCCGGACGCGATCTCGCCGACCGTGGTGCGCACGGCCAAGCGGCTTGCCGACTTGATGGATGCACCTTGGCTCGCGGTTACGGTCGAACGGCCGGGCACGAACCTTGACGACGCCGCGCGCCGCAGGCTCGACGACGCCATGAAACTCGCCGAGGCGCTCGGCGCGGAAACCCAGACATTGACCGGTAGCGATCTGCCCGCGGAGCTCCTGCGTTTCTCCAAATTCGAGAATGTCACCCAGATCGTGATCGGCCGTTCGCATGGCGGGTTCTTCAGCGAGCTGCTGCGCCGATCTTTGCCGCACGAGCTGGTCCGCCGTTCGCAGGATATCGCCATCCATTTGGTGACGCGAGAAGCCGATGCCAGACCGGCTGCGCCGCCGCGGCGCCCTCGCTACAGTTTTGAGCCTTTGCCGTTCCTCTATGCAACGCTCGCTGTAGCCGCGGCATTGGCGATCGGCGAACTGTTGACGATGCTGACGCCGATTTCCGAACCTGTCGATGCTGTTTTTGGTGGCCGTGCTTCTGATCGCCTTGAATTTCGGCATTTGGCCGGCGATCTATGCTTCGGCCTTGTCGTTCGCGGTCTACAATTTTTTCTTCATCGAACCGCTCTACACCTTCACCGTCGCCGAGCCGTATGAGTTGCTCGCGTTGGTCATTTTCCTGGTGGTCGCCATCATCACATCCACGCTCGCCGGGCGGGTGCGGATGCAGGCCAATATCTCGGCTGGCCGCATGAGAGCGATGCGCCGGCTCTATGAATTTACTCGGCGCCTATCGGGCCTTGCCTCGTTCGATGCGGTGGCCGAAGGCGCGGCCAGCGAAATCCATGCCAGTCTTGGCCGCGCAGTGGTGGTGCTGCTGGAAAGCGATGGCGATCTGGTTTTGACCGCGGCCTGGCCGCCGGAAGATGCGCTCGACGCCGCGCCGATGACGGCGGCGCGCTGGGCCTTCAGCCACCGCGAGCCGGCGGGCGCTGATACCAACACGTTGCCGACCGTGCCGTGGTATTTCGTGCCGCTGCAGATCGGCGAAAAGATGCTTGGGGTCGTCGGCGTCGCTAAGCCGGATGGCGTCGGGTCTCTCGATTCGGAAGCGCGTGCGCTGCTTGATGCGCTGTCCGAACAGACGGCCGCCGCGCTGGAGCGTGCCTCGCTGGCGCGGGATATGGTGACTGCTAAGACCGCGACCGAAACCGAACGGGTGCGCAACACGCTGCTGGCCTCGATCTCGCATGATTTTCGCACACCGCTGTCGTCGATCCTCGGCTCGGCGACCAGCCTGATCGACTATGGCGACAAGCTCGATGCGGCAGCGAAAAAAGATCTGCTCGCCCAAATCAAGCAGGAGACCGAAAGTCTCGACGAGATGGTGCGAAATCTCCTAGCCATCACCCGCATCGATGCCGGCGCCCTGGAACTGCGGCGCGATTGGATCGATCTGCGAGAAATCGTCGGCCGCGTCACCAGTGCGGCGCGGCGGCGCGGCGCGCGGCAGCGAATCGAGGTCGCCTTGCCGGCCGATTTGCCGCTGGTGCGTGCCGACGCGACCCTGGTCGAGCAGGTGATCGCCAATGTGATCGGCAATGCGATCGTCCATACCCCGCCAGAGGCGAGCGTGCTGGTGGATGCGTCCGTCGCTCCGACCGAAATTGCATTGCGCGTGACGGATGACGGCCCCGGCATCCTGGCCGAGGCTTTGCCGCAGGTGTTTGACAAGTTCATCAAGGCCGATACGACGCAGGCCGACGGCGGTCAGGGAACCGGCCTTGGCCTGGCGATCGCAAAGGGCATCATGGAGGCGCACGGCGGTTCGATCGCAGCCGAAAGCCCCCATGCGAGTGGCCGCGGCACCCGCGTCGTGCTGACCTTCCCGCGCCAGGACACGCCGGCATGAGCACCAAGACGCACGTTTTGGTCGTAGACGATGAGGCGGCAATTCTGCGTTTTCTCAAGCCGGCGCTGGAGGCGAACGGCTATGAGATGGCGAGCGCGGGCAGCGTTGCGGAGGCGACCAAACGCATTGCATCAGACTCCCCAGATATCGTCCTACTCGATCTCGGCCTGCCGGATGGCGACGGCAAGGATGTCATCCGCCGCGCGCGCGAGTGGTCGGACGTGCCGATCATCGTGCTGTCGGCGCGCGAGCGCGAAACCGAGAAGATCGAGTCGCTCGATCTGGGCGCCGACGACTACGTCAACAAGCCCTTTAATGTCGGCGAGCTTTTGGCGCGGATGCGGACGGCATTGCGCCA
>CAWEMT010000003.1:0-1617205 GCA_963810255.1 uncultured Alphaproteobacteria bacterium
TTACTCCCAAAGCGGACAAACGTGGGTGCGGCTGCATTGTCCGCTAAGGTAGAGTCGAGGATGGGCGCGGTAGCTTGGGCCATTCGGCAACGCTCCGTTTCCCATCCCCGCTCATCGAACCGGACGTGCCCGATTAAGGCATCCGGCTCTCCGACCGGTTTCACCGTGAGGCACACAGCGTGGCCGGTAGTGGCAGGCGTTCGAGACGCAGCAGACCGCGTTCTCCATAGACCACGTCGAGGGAGAACCGCCGTGTGCCACGCCCTGCCACCTTGTGCCGTCGGGCAAGGAAATCGCGCGCACGTTCATAGACGTATCGGTCAACGCCGCGGAATGCCGATCGGCGTGTCCCGTAGCAGAAGTAGTTCGACCAGCCAAGCAGAGACCTGTTCAGCGTGTCGCGCACTTCTGGCCACGGATCGTTGTTGCCAGGCACCAGCAGATCGCCAACCTTCGTCTTGAACCGTTGCACGCTCCTCTTGGACGGGCTCGCGCTCAGATACCAAAGACCGTTCGCTTTGTAACGGTGAGGTCCAAACGAGTAGCCGAGGAAGTCGAAGCGTTCTTGCCGAGCATTCTTCAACGAGGTCTTAGCCTCGTTGAGTGCCAGCCCGAGCTGCGTCATCACCGCCTTCATCCACGCCAGGGCCTCGGCCGCACATCCGCGACTGAGGATGACGAAGTCGTCGGCATACGCGATGACGTGTGCACGGAACGCTTCCCCGCGCCCGGTCAGCCGCCAATACTTCAGGAACCGGTTCATGTAGATGTTGGCGAGCAACGGGCTCACGACGCCGCCCTGAGGCGTGCCGCGCATGTTGCTCTTACCACCACCAATGCGCCGCGCCCTGTCGTCATCATCCCGTTCCTCGATCGGCGCTTTCAGCCACAGCTTGATCAGCCGGAGCACGCGCCGGTCCACGATGCGACGAGCTACTGATTTCATAAGCTCGGCGTGTGGAATCGTATCGAAGTATCGGGATAAATCGGCGTCGACCACGTCGGTATAGCCCCGGCAAATCAGCCGGTGCACTTCCTTGACCGCGTCCACCGCCCCGCGAACGGGACGGTAGCCGTAGGCATTGTCCTCGAAGTCCGCCTCGAAGATCGGTTCCAGCACGAGCTTGGCGGCGGTTTGGACCACCCGATCCCGGATCGTCGGAATGCCGAGCGGTCGCTCGCCTCCGTCCGGCTTCGGTATGGACACCCGCCGCACCGGATCAGGCCGGTACGTCTTCGAGACCAGTTCCTCGCGCAGGCCCGCCAGCCACCTCTCTAGACCCGACGCTTCGATTGCCGCGAAGGTCATTCCGTCCGTGCCCGGCGCACCCGCATTTGCTCGGGCCAGCGCATAGGCGTGACGCAGAATGTCCTCGCGGTAAATCTTGTCGTAGAGCAGGTAGAAGCGGAAGGCAGGCTCCGCCTTCGCCTTACGATAGAGCTTTCTCTGAAGGGTCCGGATCGTTATCGGTGTTGCCAGGCTCATCGCCAATCACCTTCACCTCACCATCTTCGAAAGCGCACCAGAAGTCAGGGCCCTTTCCTCCGCCAGCATTACCCGGCTTCGACGGTCATACGACCCTGTCCGACTCCCGCCATGGCCGCCGCCTGTCGCGACGTTGAGGCTGCTACCCTCACCCGTAACGGGTCTCCCCCGATTACCCGAATCACCTTTCCGTCGTGCCGTGCCCACTACCCCGGCGGATCGAGCGGGTGCGCCTGTCGATTGCTTCCCCGCTCATGCGGCCTTCCCCAAATGGCAGGAGGGTCGGCATCCGCATTGTCACTTTCGAGGCCTGCTCAGGCTTCACTCACGTTACGGCCCGCCGGATTGCTCAGCCGCCTAAAGCGGCCTTTGTCACGAGGCTCCAGCTCTGCCGGTTACCCGGCCGAGCCGCTCGTCAGCTACCAGATCAATCGACAACTCTCTGGGTGGAATCTTCCTCCACTAGTGATCCGCGCCTTCGGGGCGCACTGCCATTAGGCGACATTGAACGTCTCAGGCTCAGAGCCAAGCGCGGGGGATTTGCATTATTTATCGTCGCGGCGGAGGACGGTTTCTGACGTCGCTCCACTTGAGAGAGAGGTGCGTAAGGCGGCCGGTTGCAGAGCGCGAAGGGCGGATTCATCGCAAATTGTGGGGTAAAGGCATTCGATTGGATGCACTGCCCGCAACTAGATTGACGGTCGAGTAAGGATTTAGCGAATAAAGTTGCCGCTCGGCGCCCCAAGCATCCGAGCCCATGACCAGCCTCGACCTGATCACAACCAGTAAAGAGGCCGGACGTATTGCGCGGCTCGCGCGATCAACGCGCGTGCTGTGCGTCCTGTTTTTCTTCTCCGGCTTTCCGGCGCTCATCTATCAGCTGACCTGGCAGCGCGAGCTGTTTCTTATCTTCGGCGTCAATATCGAATCGGTGACGATTGTCGTCACCGCATTCATGCTCGGGCTTGGGCTCGGCAGTCTCGCGGGTGGCTGGCTGTCGAAATTGCGCAAGGTCGAACCCTTGCCGTTGCTCGCAGTCATCGAATTTTCGATCGGTGCATTCGGCTTCGTCTCACTGGCGCTGTTCGACAAAGTCGGAGAGTTCACCAGCGGACTGAGCTTGCCGGAGACCGCCGCGGTGGCGCTCGCTCTCGTCTTCGTGCCAACGCTGCTGATGGGCGCGACCCTGCCGGTTCTGGTCAATCATCTGGTGCGCTCCTCCGGCAATATCGGAAGCGCGGTCGGCTTGCTCTATTATGTCAACACGCTCGGCGCCGGCGCGGCCTGCCTTGCTTGCGCTGTTGTGCTGTTTCCGTTTCTCGGCATGAGCGGCTCGATTCACTTCGCTTGCGCAATGAATGGCGCGGTCGCGCTCGGCGCGCTGGCCGCGCATTGGCGCTCTCGCGCCAGGACGAAGTCTACCGCGTCCAGCAAGGCGGCCTTGCCCGCGGTCCAAAGACCCACGCTCAGCCTTGCGACGGTGTCGGCGCTGGCGGCGGCCGGCGGATTCGTCTCGCTTTCCTACGAGATCTTTTTCTTCCGGACGGTGTCCTACGCAAGCGGCTCGAGCGCGACCGCATTTGCCGTTTCATTGAGTGCTTTTCTCGTCGGCATCGCCGCGGGCTCGCGGCTCGCCGGTGAACATTGCGAGACGGACGCGCGCGAAGTCACCATGCGCCGGCTGGTCGATGCGCTGTTGCTTGCGGGTTTGGCCGGCATTCTCTTTCTTCCGCTGCTCAATCATCTGGCCTGGCTCGACCGCGGCATCTTGGGCGTCGCCATCGTGATGATTTATCTTGTGGCGCGTTTTTGGGGCTCGCTGCTGCCCTATCTTGCCGCTTTGGCGATTCCCGCCGACGACAAAGCGGGGATGTGCACCGCGATTGTCTACCTCGCCAACGTCGTCGGCTCGGCTTCGGGCTCGGTTCTAACTGGCTTTGTGCTGATGAACTACCTGGGTCTCGTGAACGTGGCGGTCCTGCTGGTGGTGGCAGGCGGCGTATGCACCTTGTTTCTGATCGCCGCCGTCACAATCCCGGCGCGTGACAAAATCCAGCGCGCGGCCCTTGCTGCGCTGATCGTGGCGGCGGCGGTGATCGTCATTCCGGCCGGATCGAGCAAGGTCCTGGAAAACCTGCAGTGGAAGGGCGCGCCGGACGCCAAGCATTTCGCCCGAACTGTCGAGAACCGCAGCGGCATCATCGCGGTGACGGAAGACGGCACCGTTTATGGCCACGGCATGTATGACGGCCGTTTCAACACCGATCTCAAGAACGATACCAACGGCATCATACGCCCTTACGCGCTCAGTCTGTTCCATCCGGCGCCACGCGACGTACTGATGATCGGGCTGTCGTCTGGCTCATGGGCGCAAGTCGTCGCCAGCAACCCGGCGGTCGAGAGCTTGACCGTCATTGAGATAAATCCCGGCTATATGAAATTGATTGCCGATGAGGTGGAAGTCGCCTCGATCCTGAGCAATTCCAAGATCAAGGTCGTCACCGACGACGGTCGCCGCTGGCTGCGCGCCAACCCGGACCGGCATTTCGACGCCATCATCTCCAACACCACGTGGCATTTTCGCGCGAGCGTCACCAACCTGCTGTCGGTGGAATTCCTCGATCTAATCAAACGCCGTCTCAATCCCGGCGGCATCTTCTTCTACAACACGACCAACTCGGCGCGCGTGCAGCGGACGGGCTGCCTGGCCTTTGCGTACGGCGCGCGCTTCACCAATCATATGGTGTTGTCGGACATGGCGATCGCCTGGGATTTTCAGCGCTGGAGGCGGACGCTGAAATCTTACCGGATCGACGGGCTGGCGATCTTCGATCCGGCGCGCTCGCAGGATCGGGCCAAGATCGATCAGTTTATGTCCTGGCAGGACAGCCTGGCGCCGGTGAGCGACGTCAACGTCGACCGACCGATAGAGCCTTGCCCGGACCTGCTCGTGCGCACACAGGGTAGGCGGCAGGTCACCGACGACAACATGGGCAGCGAGTGGCTGCATTTCATGGGCCTCGATTAATCGAGCCCTTGTCGTCGCGACGATATCATTTCTTGGCTCGATCAAACGTATGTCCGCTTTGGGTCAATCGCTGCGGAGTTATCCAGCCCCAGTACCGACCCTTGTCCGTTGTTAGTCCAATAACGACCAAATAGCCGACGCGCCGCAAAGGCGGCGATGTGCCAATAAGCGACATCGCTTGGCTTGAAAATGGAAGAAGCCGCCAGCTGAGGCGGCCTCTAGCGTTCGTGCGAAATTGTATCAGCAGATAGCGCCAAGCTTTCCCTGAGCGCCCGGGCCGCTCCGGGCACGCCCTCGGAGTTGTCTTCGACCGCCCAAGCCTTGGCTAAGCGTTCCGCGCGAGAAGTGGTCAATCCGTGGACCACAAGAAGGCCGTAGAACAAAAGCCAAACTGCCAAAAGTGCTCCGAGTTTAGGGAGGACCAAGCCTTCGTCTTTTGACTGCTCGCGCATATTTGCATGCCTTCTTGGCTGCGCGTCGCGCGACGACTAGACGTGCCGGAACCACCTTAGATGGTCGGTTCGCAAGCTAGGGCCGCCGCGGGATAGCGTCTTTGTCAGTACCTCTATCGACACCTCTATCGACTTAACGCGCCTCGATAGAAGGTCGCAACGAATGTCTACAGTCTTTGCTCAGCTTAATGACAGCGCACGTAAATTTTGCATAAACAAGTACGTGAGGATTGCTGACAAATTCTGCTCCGATTATCGCAACAATGCACTGCCAATGCCGCTCATGGGTCATGTGTGGACGGCGCCCACGGGTCAAGGGGTTCTTTTGGCTTTCTGCTTGCGGTCGGGTGCAAGTCATGTGTCCGGCCTGTTTGCGCGGCGCTCATAACCGCTGGCCCTGATGTGATCCGCAGATCGGGTCCCTATCATTCGCCCGCACTGAAGAGTGCTTGACCCATTAGCGGGTTCTCCCGATCCCCGGTCCAACCGGTTCGCATCAAACCATCATCACCCTCGACTTTCTTGTACGCCATCGACGTAACCTTACATTCCCAGCGCCGACATCTTCAGGCCGCCGCTGCGATGGCGGCGCTGCTTGAGCGTATCGGCGTCCGATAGGTCTCGCCCCTTGCCAACACTGCCCAGGCGGTCCGCGCCATCTTGTTGGCCAACGCGACCGCAACAACCTTGAACGGCCGCCGGGCGAGAAGCTGCATCAGCCAAGGGTACTTCTCCGGCCGCGCGCGTGCGATCCTGACAATGGATATGGCACCGAGGACGAATAGCCGCCGCAGATAGCGATCGCCCTGCTTGGAAATCGAGCCGAGCCGATCTTTGCCGCCGGTGGAGTTCTGCCGTGGCACCAGTCCGATCCAGGCTGCAAACTCGCGCCCGGTCCTGAACGCCTTTGGATCGGTCATCGTCGCCACGACCGCTGTGGAGAGGATCACGCCGAACCCTGGAATGGCTTCGAGCCGTTTGCTGTCTGCATTGGCGCGATGGGCTAGAGTGACGCGCTTGTCGAGCCCGTTGATCTGGGTCTGCACCGCATGGAGCTGCGCGATAATAGCCTGACAGGCAAAGCGTGCGTTACCCGGCAGTCGCTCATCGCTGCTCTCCGTCACGGCTATAATCAGTTGCTGCAATCCTTCATGTCCTTTCGCTGCCGCCAGCCCGAGTTCGGCCAGGTGGGCGCGCAAGGCATTGATCAGTTGTGTCCGCTGGCGGATCAGAAGATCCCGTGTCCGGTGCAGCATCAGCGCGCTCTGCTGCTCGACGCTCTTGATCGGCACAAAACGCATCGATGGCCGCGTCACGGCCTCACAGATCGCTGCCGCATCGGCCGCATCGTTCTTGCCGCGCTTCACGTAGGCTTTGACATAGGTCGGCGGCATAAGCCGCGTGTCGTGCCCAAGCTTCCGGAGTTCGCGGGCCCACTGGTGCGCCGTTGCGCAGGCTTCCATGCCAACGAGGCACGGCGGCAGATTGGCAAAAAACTCAAGAACCTTAGTCGACCAACACGCTTGCGGATCACCACTGCGCCATCCGCATCGACGCCGTGAATCTGAAAAACCGACTTCGCAATATCGACACCAATTATGCTAACCTCGCCCATGGACGGCTCCCCTCAATGTGGTTGCGTTTCGACCCAGTGCGGCGGTCTTTTAGAAGCCCAATCAGGGAGGGGAGGAGTCCAGGACAACTCACCAGTGCTCGCCGCGAACGCGGTGGTCGCGATGGCATCAGCTACCTTATGGATACGAAGAAAGCCGGAATCTTGACCCCTCTCACAGGGCCGTACGAGCAAGAAATACTGCGGCGTACCGAAACGGATAGCCTCGCAGATGCGCTGCATAAAATCCGTCGCGAACCGAGATCCAGATAGAGAGACGCCGCAACGGCAGCCTATCGCCTACCTTGAGTGCTCCTGTGGTAGTTGGACCTCGACCGCGGGCTGTGTGTATTTTTAGAGCTCGTCGGTAAAGTTGTTTGGCCCGCTTGGTTCTTCGGAACCCAAGCTCCCAAACAAGCTCGGTGAGATTGCCTCCTTTTTCGGCATTCGCCTTGAACATCTCCTCGAGCTTTTCGATCGTTTTTTGCTTATGCGGTCGATGAGAAAGGATGGCAAGAATGTCGTTCAGCTGAGGCATTGATCCACCTTATTCCCCCCGGCGAATTTGGCGTACCTATCCCGCTGGTTCAAAAAATCCGTCAGGTCAATAGAACGCCATTGGACCATAACCAAAATGTCCCGCGAGACGCTGCCGAAAGCACACATGCGTGGCCCCCATGAATGATTGTCGTTGCCGCCACTCACCACCACCTGTAGGTTTTACGAAGCTGTCTCGGTAAACCAGTTGCAAGCGGACCGCAAATTTGCAGCAGCCCTCCATAGAGTTTCTAAATGTCAGGCTGCATCTTGGCGGCAGCGTGATTTATGACGACTTGAGCTTTGCAGTCGCAGCGCAGGAATTTGTTTGTCTGTTGGGGCCGTCAGGCTGCGGCAAGTCAAGCGCACTGCGCCTGATCGGCGACTTGCTGCCTTGGCAAGGAGGAGACGTACAGAGTCGAAGGGCTTACGCCGAAGCAGGCCTGGGACAAGCTCGCCTATGTTTTCCAGGCGCCACGCCTGCTGCCGTGGAAATCGGCGCTCGATAATGCCGCTTTCGGCATCGAGATGCGCCGGCCCAACCTAACCCTCGCCGCGCGACGAGAGCGCGCAAGCGCCGAGCTTGCGCGCGTTGGTCTCGCGGCCGACATTAACAAAATGCCCGGCATGTTATCCGGCGGTGAGCGCCAGCGCGTTGCCATTGCCCGTGCGCTTGCCCTCGACCCCGACATTATCTTGATGGACGAGCCATTCTCTGCGCTGGACCACACCACCCGGGCTCGGCTGCGCCAGCAAATCATCGACCTGTGGCAGGAAACACGCAAGACCGTGTTATTCGTCACGCACGACATCGACGAAGCGCTCATTCTTGCCGACCGCATCATTGTGTTGACAAACAAACCGGCGACGGTGCGTGAGATCGTCACGATCACAGCGAGCCGGCCCCGCGACCTGGAACAAGATCCCGAACTCAAACGGCAGCGCAATCACCTCATCGAAATTTTTCAAAATATCGAAAAACAAGAGGAGCAAGTCGCATGACCATGGGAATATTTATCCGACGAAGCATCGCCGCATTGATTGCCTTCGGCATCGTTCTGTCGCAGGCGGTCGCACCCGCAAGCGCTAAAGACGTTGTGACCTTCGGCTACCTGGCCGACCCGTCGCATGAGGCGGTCCTGTGGGCGTTGCGGAATGGCAAGATCAAATCCGATTTGATCGATGTTACTGCGACGCCATTGCAAATCCCGGCGCTGATCCAAGCGACATCCGCGCGCACCTACGACGTCATTGAGACAGCGGCAATGGCAATCCCGCGGGCCCGGTCGCGTGGCCTCGATCTGCTCATCATGGGAGCTGGTCTGCGCTACCACAAATCCGGTGAAGGCGCCGCGATTTGGGTTAAGAAGGACAGCCCGATCAAAACGGTTGCCGATCTCAAAGGCAAGAGCTTGGCAGTCTATTCGCTGGGTTCGGCCGGTATAACCCTGGTCCGCATCGCGCTTCACGATGTCTATCACCTCAATGTATCGCTAAAGGGCGGGGATCTCTCCTTTGTGGAAATGCCCGCTCCGGCAATGCCGGCGGCCCTCGCAACCGGCAAAGTCGATGCTGCAACGCTGATCCATGCGCAAGCCTACAAAGCCATGAAGACCGGCGAGTTCCGGCCTATCGCTCAGACCGCTCAGGATCTGATCGGTGAGTTCAAAGTGCGCATGATATCTGCGGTGATTGCCGGCTACGGCGATAAGCTCAAAGCCAAGCCGGAAGCCTATCGCGAATTCCAGCGCGTCCTGCGCGCCTCCATGGAATACGCTCAGAATCACCCGGACGAAGTGTTCCCGGCGGTCGCCAAGCAATTCAACATCGATCCGGAATTCTTCAAAGTATGGTTTTCGCGGTTTTCCGAGTTTCCCGTCGTTTTGTCCGATCAGGACGTGAAGGCGATCGGACTGCTTTGGGAAAAGGCCAAATCACTTGATATTCTCAAGGACTATCCGCCGGTCAGCGAAACAATCTGGTCTCAGGCCTTGCGCGACGAGAGCAAGCCTTGACGGACCTCAGGCCTGCGACGCCCTCTCATCGGTGGTCGCGGGCCACCCTGCTCGCCCATGGTTTCACGCTAGCTTTCCTGCTGGCGTGGTGGGCCTATTCGCAGGTCATTCCAGTCTACCAGCTTCCCGGGCCGTGGCTGGTTGCACAGCGCATCGTGACCTTCGTCAGCGACTCTGAGGAGCTGGCGCAATTGGCCTTGTCGTTTGTGCATGTGTGTGTCGCGATCACCATTGCCTTCGTCTTTGGCTCCATAATCGCGGCGCTTGCCTATTGGGTGTGGCCATTGCGCCTGTTGATCGACGGGCGCCTCACCCCATTCCTCAATGCATTTTCCGGCATCGGATGGTTGTTTTTGGCAATCCTCTGGTTTGGCCTGGACAGTTTCACAGTCATCTTTGCCGTAACCTTGATCCTGATACCCTTCACTATCATCAATGTCCGCGCGGGTTTGCAGGAGCTGGACAGCGACCTGCTTGAACTCGGGCGCAGTTTGTCGCGCAGTTCCTTGCGGACCTTCATCAAGATCGTCGTCCCGCTGCTACTACCGTATCTGTTCGCGGCGTTGCGAAACAGTTTCGGCGTATCCTGGAAGGTCGTGCTCACGGCCGAATTGTTCGGCGGCAATGCCGGGGTCGGCTACTTACTCAACATCGCCCGACAGCAATTCGATACCGAGACGATTTTCGCGATCATAACCTTCATCCTGATTTTCGTCGCTTGCACCGAAATCATCCTGTTCCGCCCAATCCAGCGGCATCTTGAGCGAAGGTTCGCGCGTGGCTGAAGCGTCGATCCGACCTATAGTGATCCAGCGTGTTATAGCCGACGGCGCTATTCTGCTGGTGCTGGCGGCCTGGTGGGCGGCGTCGCGCAATCTGCCGCCCTACGTCCTGCCCAGGCCGCAAGCCGTGGCGCTCGCCATGACGCGCTTTGTCACAGATCCGGGCATCGCCTACCACGCACTCGTTAGCTTCGCGCGCGTCATCGCCTCGGTCTCTATTGCCATGGGGCTTGCGCTCGTCATCGCCGCAGCGGTGCGCGCCGCACCGGTCCTCGACGCCGTCGTTGAACGGCGCATTTTGACGTTTCTCAACAGCTTCCCGTCGGTTGGCTGGGCCATCCTCGGCGTGGTCTGGTTTCAGATATCGACGCCGACCGTCTTGTTCATCCAAGTCGCGATCGTTTTGCCGTTCTGCCTGATCAATGCGCTCGCAGGTTTTCGGCAGATCGATCCGGACCTCGACGAGCTTGGGCGGAGTTTGAGCCGAAACCCGCTTCGCCGCTTCTTCAGATTGACGTTGCCGCTGGTTGCACCTTTCCTCATCGCCGGCATGCGCGTCGCCTATGGGATATGCTGGAAAATTGCGCTGGTCTCGGAACTTTTCGGCGCCTCGTCTGGGCTCGGCTATCTGCTGATGAACGCACAATCGACCTCCGACGCAGCGATGGTTTTCGCCTGCTGCCTCGTCATCGTGGCAATTTACACGGTGACCGATCATCTTATTCTCAAGCCACTCGCGCGCCGCTACTCGGTCAATCAGGAAAGAAACGCATGATCAAAACTACCGTCGAAAAAATAGGTCCCGCGCCGCGGATCGCCGTAGAACATGCCGGCAAAGGCGAGCTTGTCATTTTTCTCCACGGCATCGGCGGCAACCGCCGAAACTGGGAGGACCAGCTTGCAGCATTTGCGCCCGGTTACCACGCGGTCGCTTGGGACGCCCGCGGTTATGGCGACAGCGACGACTACGATGGGCCGCTCAATTTTGGTTCGTATGCGGACGATGTCGTGCGTGTGATCGACCATTTTGGAGTCCGGCGTGCCCATATCGTCGGTCTTTCGATGGGCGGGCGCATCGCGATGGATCTGGTCGCCCGTTACCCCGACCGTATTCTGACCCTTTCGCTTTGCGACACGCATAAGGGTTTCGCGGGATTTTCGGATGAAAAAAAGAAGGCGTTCATTGCCTCGCGCAAGGAACCGCTGATGGCTGGCAAGGAGCCAAAGGACATCGCAGCCCCGGTTGCCCGTACGCTGGTTGGGCCGAATGCATCGGAGCATGCCTTCAATCGCCTGGTCGACAGCATGAACCGGCTACACAAGGAGTCCTACATCAAGAGCATTGAAGCGACCGTGATGATGGATGTCCGCAACGATCTTGCGGCGATCGCGGCGCCAACGCTTGTCGTGGTTGGCAGCGAGGACAAATTGACGACGGTCGCAATGGCGACGGAAATCGCCGCTGAAATACCGGGCGCCGAGCTGGCCGTCATCGACAACGCCGGGCATCTTTCAAATATCGAAAAGCCGGACGAGTTCAACGCGGCGGTACTGGGTTTTGTGAAGCGCCATCCAGGAAAATGACAGTAAGAGGTGTTCTGCTGGAACTGTTCGGGGATGGCTTCACTCGCTCATCGAGAGCGGACGTTAACCTGTCCTTTCCGAAAATTCCATCCAGCTGCGAGTCGTGTCCTGAGGCAGAATCATCGCATCTTCCGGACGATATTTTTGATTTTGCGCGCGCTCGGAATACTGGCCATCGATCTATTCAAGTCGCGGAGCCTGGCTTGAGGCCGAGAATTTGTTTCTCCGCCACCAACTCAACATCGCCTTACGAAGGGCCCCACCGCGTCTTCGGCTGCGAGGGCTTGATCGGGCAATGCTGGTATGGATGCCGGCTCTGGCCAAGGCTGCCCGGTACGGCCCAAGCGGTTCAGCCGGACACGAATCTTCGGTGGCATCGCACTGGCTTCAAAGCTTTTTGGCGCTGGAAATCCAGAAAGTGGGCATGGCGAGTGCCTGGACCATATAGTCGTCTTCGGCGAGGCGCACCTGCGGCGAATTCTTTCCGCCTATGCGGCCTATTACAATCAAACGCGCACGCATCTGGCTCTGAGTAAAGATGCCCCGCTACAACGGCTGGTCCAACGGTTCGGCAGCGTCGCCGCTATTTCCGTACTGGCAGGGTTGCATCACCAGTACGTCCGGATTTAATTTTCGGAAAGGACAACGTAACGCGAGACTACAACTATTCCTCCGGCATTCCCGACAGTCGCAAACCTCTGAGAAAATTTTCTAGTGCACCGGGATTTCCTCGTAATGGAGCCTCAAAAAAGTTCCGCAAGGTAGCCACGCAGGCGCCCGGATTTACCGCGCGGAGCCGTTCGACGCACGCCCTTCCTTCCTTCGCGCGACCCAAAATCCCGTAGGTGGCGATCTGCATCCGCAGTGCAGGCGGAAAGTTCGGCTGCGTTCTGAGTATTTCATCAATTGCAATGGCGGCTTCCTTGTAACGGCCGGCCCAGAAATAGACAAAGCCGCTGATACTGGAATAAAAGGACGCTAGGGGATCGAATGGGCTGTGACGACGCGCACGTTCGGCATGATCCAACGCAGTATTGGTGTCGCCACGACAGGCGTGCACCGCCGCGCTCGCCTGCCAGGCACCCGGCGAATTCGGATTGAGTAAGAGTGACTTTTCGGTCATCGCAATGACCCGGTCGATATCACCGGCGAGTAGTTGCAGGGCCTGCGCCGCCATCCACAACGCTTCCAAATCGCCGTTGCTTGTTTCGGCGGCAAGGTATGCGAGCCGTGCGCCTTCCTTCAAGCTGGGGTCCGAAGGCGCGGTCCAGCCGAAAGCCTTCTGCCAAAAATAGCAGAACGCCGCGAGCCCGTAGGCGTCTGCATAAGAGGTGTCGAGCTCGATCGCCCGATTCAACAGCCGCAGCGACGTCTTGTTCAGCTCAAAGCTCTCGCGATAGCGGCGCGACGCTTGCAGGACGAGGTCGTAGGCCGTCAGGTTGTCCGTCGGTTTGCGCTCGGTCCGCTTGATCTCCGCCGCGCGCAGTGCCGGAGCGATCATCGTGCAGACATGCGCCGCGACCCGGTCCTGCATTGTGAAGATGCTCTCGAAGTTCCCTTCGAAGCGATCAGCCCAGATTTGGCCGCCGTGTGTGGCGTCGGCCAGCTCTGCCGTGATGCGCACATAGCCAGCATCCTTGCGCACGCTACCGCGAAGCACGTAGCGGACACCCAGCTCCTTGCCGACTTGCCGCGCATCGACGCTGCGGTCCCTGTAGGTAAATGCGGTACCGCTGCCGATGACGAACAAGCCGGGCAGTCTGCCGAGTGCGACGGTGATATCCTCGACCATGCCATCGGCAAAATAACCCTGCCCAGGATCCATGCTCAGATTTGCAAACGGCAGCACAACGATCGACGGGTTATCCGGCACTTGCAGCGGTGGCGGTCGCTGACGTGCAACTGGCAGCGCCAATGGTGCGCCGGAATCGGCTTCGCACCGCTCTTCCCTTACCTGGCCGACAAACCGGAAACCTTTTCGCGTAAGTGTGCGAATAAGGCGCTGCTCTTTACCACTATCGCCGACCGCGCCGCGCGCCGCATTGACGGTGGTGCTCAGAGCTGATTCCGAGACAATCCGCCCCTCCCAGATTGTCTCGATGAGATCGTCCCTACTAACGACGCGCGCGCAGTTTCGGATGAGGAATTCGAGCAGATCGAAGACCTTCGTCTCTGTCGCAATCAGCTTGGTGTCCCGGCGCAGTTCGCGCCGGTCCGTGTCGAGGCGGAAATCTTCAAATAAATACAGCAAGTTACAACTTCCGCGGCCTTGAATTCAGGTAGGAACGCCAATCTTAGCACATGGACAAACCAGACAAGAAACAAGGCGGCCCTGAGGAAAAGCCAAGGCGGCCCCAAAGCAGGCATTGGCGGCTCCTGGCACCTTAGCCCTTAGAGACAAGTCAAAGGAGCTGGGTCATGGCCTACGCGTCAACCGAATCAAGAACCACTATTTTCTCCGCTCCGCAGTGGACTAGCGCCAGGCGCAGGCTTGAGGCCTTGTTGAACAAGGTCTGCAAAATCACGCCAGCTTACGATCGGGATGCGGACGAGGGCCGCCGAATTAAAACTCTGATTGCTGCTCTTGATCGCGCTGAGTTGATTAGGCGCACTTTTAATACCAGGGATGCGTCAAAGATCGAGATCTGATGGTTTGGCAATTCGTAGTCGTTGAGCATCACAGCCACGGCTAGGAGGACGAGATGCTGTCGAAATTCTCAATCGTGCTGAAAACTTTCGTCGCAACAGCGCGGCATGGGGCTGCTCTCGCAAATATCCGTGCGGTGAGTTTGTCGGTTTTCGTCATGCTGTTTTACGGAGGATCACTCTTGCGGGCATCGCAAGAAGAAAATCATTTTGAGCCGTGGACCGTAATTGCTGTTACCCCAGATGGCATTTGGGGCACTGCGACTGGGCCAAATGCGATTTCGAATGCCATCGCCAACTGCAAGAAGAAGTATCATAAAGAGATCGGCTGTGGAGCGATCATCAAAATGACCCGAGCCGGCTGGATCTTGGCATACCGGTGTGGCGACGAGAACATAATCGTTGCTGAAAAGAAACTCGCTGATGCTAAGAAAATGGCAGCTATGCGCGAAAAAGAACTGAGATCAGTCTATGTGCCAAATATGCCAGCTTGTGCACGTGTACTAACCATTGATCCACATGGTGTGGTTACCGAAGTAATTGCTCGCCAATTCTAACTCTGCAAGCGCCGTTAAACCGCACAAATGACGCCTACGCGTGTTCCCAAGCTTTAATGCCGACTTTTGACGCTGTGGACGGCTGCTCCGCCGGCATGCAAGTGCCACGGTCGCTGTTGTCGCATATCGTACAAGTGCGTGAGTTGGCTTGTGGCACAAAGCGGACATACCAACCGTGCCTGCGTTTGTCCGCTTTCGGGGGTAAAGCGGACATGCGCACCGACACTGCTGAACGTCCGCTTTTGACCCTGGCTGTGTGAAAACGCTCTGCATGTGATTCACTCCGCAGTGTGATTCTGCTGTTACGGAGGATCGCATGAAGCGCTTTGTTGAGGGCGCGGATCGTAAGCAGAGCACGTTGTTTCCGGAGTATCTGGAAGACTGGATCGACGAGAACAATCCCGTTCAGGTTATTGATGCCTTCGTCGAAGAGCTTGACCTTGGGGAATTGGGGTTCGTTGGGGTTGCTCCCGAGGCAACTGGTCGGCCCTCGTATCATCCATCGGTCCTGCTCAAACTCTACATCTACGGCTATCTCAATCGCGTACAGTCGAGCCGTCGGCTGGAGCGCGAGGCTGGGCGCAATGTCGAGGTGATGTGGCTGACGGGCCGCCTTGCTCCCGATCACAAGACCATTGCCGACTTTCGCAAGGACAATGGTAGCGCCCTCGGCCAGACTTGCGCCCGGTTCGTTATGCTTTGCCGCAGCCTAGGCCTATTGACGGGCGCCAGCGTTGCTATTGATGGCAGCAAGTTCAAGGCGGTGAACAACCGGGACAAGAACTTCACGCGCGGCAAAGTGGAGCGACGCCGCGCGCAATTAGAGCAGAGTGTGGCGCGGTATCTTGCGCAGCTCGACACGGCTGATCTGCAGGAGCCGTCCGAGGCGCTGGCAGCGAAGACGGTGCATCTGAAAGAGAAGCTGGCCAAGCTCGAAAGCGAGATGCAGCGACTGGCGGCGATGGAAAAGCTGATGCTGGCGTCACCCGATCAGCAAATCTCGCTTACCGATCCCGACAGCCGCTCGATGGCGACTAGCGGGCGCGGGTCTGGCGTGGTCGGCTACAATGTGCAGGTCGCGGTCGATACGAAACATCACCTGATCGTCACGCACGAGGTGACGAATAGCGGCTCGGATCGGGCACAACTCGCAAACGTCGCCTCACAGGCGAAGAAAGTGCTCGGCGTCGACAAACTCGAAGCCGTTGCGGACCGCGGCTACTTCAGCGGCGAGGAAATCCTTGCGTGCGACAAGGCCGGAATCGCCGTGACGCTTCCAAAGCCGATGACATCGGGGATTGAGGCGAGGGGTCGCTTCGGCAAACAGGACTTCGTTTATCTCAGCGACGAGGATGTCTATCGCTGTCCGGCTGGCGAAAAGCTGAAGTACTACTACACGAACGAGGAGAACGGGCAGAAGCTGCGACGCTATTGGACGAATGCGTGCCGCCATTGCGCGCTCAAGCATCGCTGTACGACCGGCACGCAACGGCGCATCACGCGTTGGGAGCATGAGCACGTGCTAGAGGCAGTACAAAAACGTCTCGACAATAATCCGCAGGCCATGCGCCAGCGCCGTGAGACGGTGGAACATCCCTTCGGCACGTTGAAGATGAGAATGGGGGCGACGCACTTCCTGATGAAGCGTCTTCCGAAGGTCGCCACCGAGATGGCGCTACACGTGCTGGCCTACAATCTGACGCGCGTCATCAATATCGTCGGCATCCAGCCGCTCATGGCGGCGATGAGGGCATAGTCAGACCCGGAAAAAGGCCTCAGGTCTTCACTGTGCGAAGGCCAGAAATTTGCACTCCTCCCAAGGCGTTTTTACACGGCCAAGACCCAATTCAGACATTGGGTAATGGCCGCACGACAGAGTAGTGTCAAAGGACAAGTGCCACCGCAAGCCAGGCAACGGCACTCAATCAACGCGCAGCCGGGCAGCCTGTGCCAACGAGCGGTTGGGGAAACACAATGAACGATAAGACTAATCTTTTTGCGGATGGCGAAGCGTACGAAAGACTAATGGGTCGTTGGAGCCGTTTGGTAGGTGATCAGTTTATTGACTGGCTGGATGTTCCAAAGGGTCTTCGATGGCTCGACCTCGGCTGCGGCAATGGTGCGTTTACGGAGCGGCTTATCAGTCACTGCGCTCCCTCAGAGGTGATGGCTATCGACCCGTCGAAGGAGCAACTTGCTTATGCGAGCGTAAGGCCCGGAACGAAGCTCGCAAAGTTTCAAGTAGGTAGTGCGGAGAAACTCCCTTTTGCCGACGGCAGTTTTGATGCTGCTGTCATGGCTTTGGTGATTACTTTCGTTCCCGACCCAGCCAAGGCGGTTACCGAAATGACGCGTGTCGTACGTCGGGGGGGCTGGATCGCGACCTACATGTGGGATGTGCTGGGTGGTGGATTGCCCATTGCGCCGATATACGCAGCAATAAAATCTTTTGGCCTGCCCATACCGAATAATCCTAGCGTGGCTGCCTCGCAACGAGGTGCAATGCTTACGTATTGGGAAAAAGCAGGGCTAAAATCAATAGATACTAGCGTGATCCGTATCGTGACTTCATATGCCAATTTCGATGATTTTTGGAAGTCAAATGTCGTTGGGGTCGGACCAGTAGGCAAAACACTGCATGACATGACGCCTGACATGAGAGAACAAATACGCTCTCGTGTCCGTGAAAGTTTGGTTACAAACTCGGACGGAAGCGTAACCTATGAGGCATTCGCCAATGCGGTAAAGGGACGTGTGCCCGAGTAATATAGACTAATCGAATAACGCTCTGCTGCGACGCAATAGTCACTAATGGCACTTAGCGGACATAGCAACGCGGCCAGCTGATGTCCGCTTCCGTGGTAACAGCGGACATTACCCCAGAGGGCCTTCTTGCCTAAAGTCTCTTTGACCTGACGGCTTTTTTGTACCAGCAGGATAGAGATTACTGCATCGGCTTGGTCCGCTTTGAAGATTTGGACCAATTTAAACGAGAACTTCCGGCGCTGATGAACCCATAGGACCATTCCTGCGGGCAGTAAAAACAGCCATCGGCGTTCTCTCGCCGATTGCACTATGCGGTCTCACATCGTTGTAGTCCTGACGCCAAAGTTCGATCTTTGTCCGGGCGTCGTCAAGATCCAAGAACCAATGCTGGTTCAGGCACTCGAGGCGAACACGGGCGTTAAAACTTTCAATGAAGGCATTGTCCGTTGGCTTTCCGGGGCGACAAAAATCCAGGATGACGTTGTTGGAGTAAGCCCATAGGTCGAGCTCGCGCGAGGTAAACTGACTGCCGTTATCGACTCGAATGCTTCGGGGCTTGCCATAAGATGCGACCGCTTGATTGAGAACCGACACCACATCGTAGGCTTTAGCCTGATGCCCCACCCAGAGCGCAGGGCTCACACGGGAGAAGTTATCCAGGATGGTAAGAACCCACAGCCGGGTGCCATCAAAGAGCTGATCGTACATCCAATCCATCGACCAGCTGTCATTTGGGGCAATGGCCTGGGAGCGATCTTCGCGTAGTTTAGCCATCACGCGTCGGCGTGGCGGTTTATGCCTCATCTGGAGGCCTTCCAGGCGATACAAGCGATAGACGCGCGTGCGCCCGACGGGCCAGCCTTCGCGCCGGAGGACAATATGGATACGCCGGTAGCCATACCGCACACGGGTTTCGGCAATTTCGCGGATGCGCTTGCGAAGCACGGCCTGCTCAGGGCGCCTTGATCGATACAAATACATCGATCGGTGGACGGCCAACACACGGCAGGCGCGCCGTATGCCGACCCGGAAGCTGATGCGAAGCTGATCAACCAGCTCCCGTTCCTGTGCAGGCCTTAAGCTTTTTTTCGCAGCACCTCTTGGAGCATCTCTTTGTCCAGGCTTAGGTCCGAGACCAGGCGCCGTAATCGAATATTCTCTTCTTCTAGATGCTTGAGCTTGCGCACCTCCGACGGCATTAGGCCGCCGTACCGATCCTTCCATCGATAAAATGTCGCTTCTGATATCCCAAACTTGCGGCATATCTCGGCAACAGCCGTTCCGGTCTCTGCCTGCTGCAACCCGAAGGCGATCTGCTGATCTGTAAACTTTGATTTCTTCATCCGGTAGGCTCCCCGTCTGATCAGCCTAACCGGAAAACTCTCATTTAGCCTGGTCCAAACTATTCAATGCAGACCAGCGCATCGGTGATCCGGATCTGGCGCAGGTGAAATAGCGGACCTGCCTTCACCGCGACCTGGATCGGCACCGGCTCGCGCGCCCGGTAGGCTTCCGCGGCGGCCACAATGCCGGCCGGCGGCGGCCGGCCGAGGCGGAGATGATGCCCCGCCATCTCGATCTCGATTTTGGCGTTGTAGTAGCCGGCACCCCACAACGCATCGAGCATCGGCGCGAGATCGTTTGCCGCGCGCCGCACCAGGCTCTGGCCGTCGATTGGCGCGTCCTGCCGAAGCCTGTACAGGCTGGAGGCTTCCTGCAGCGGCTCTATCAGTGCCGATGAGCCGAGCAGATTGGATGATCCGCCGGACGCCGTAAACGTGAGCGCGTACGGTAGGGCCTGTTGCGATACGGCGGGCGGCTTATCTGCGAAAAGTCCGAAAAGGTCGAATCCGTACGCGCCGTACGGCCAGAGCAATGTGCCACAGAGCAATGTGCCACAAAGCAGGCATCGCGGGGTGTAGCTCCAAAAATGTCGTTGCGCGGCAAACCCCATTCTCGAACCCTTGGCCTACGCAACTTGGATGCGATGCGACCTCCCTTAGTAGCCAATGGAGGCAACGGAGTCATTGTTCCGTACGCGAGAAAATATGTCGCACCCGCAAAGGCTTAGGTGTGGCTTTGGATAAGTCGGTCGGCCAAATTTGGGTTCAGGCGGCCGCTCCGCAATATGAAGGGGCGACTATACCGGCATGCGAAGCGGTACAGCTATAGCAATCATGCATTCGTTCGCACTGACCGGGCTTGGCATCTACCGCGTTCGACGGCGGCAGCACTCGGCCAGTCGTGCAATTGGCGCTTGGCTCTTAGCGGACATAGCAATGCGGCCAGCTGATGTCCGCTTCTGAAGTAACATCAGACATTACAGAGGGCATTCGTGCCGAAAATATTGTCGGGCAATGATCTCAATTCCGGCCGATAAAATTTCTCTGTTCCTGCGCTGAAATTCCCTTATCCGCAAAAATAATTCCCTGTTCAATTGAGTAGGGAATTAGCTCGGAAGTCCCGTAATGACGGCGCTTTCTGAAGTCTCTCGAGCGGCCGAAGCCGCGATGTTTACAATTTTTCCCTGTAAAATTTCCTGTTAGCAGGGAGAGCAAGTAGAGCAGGGTGCCAACTGCACTGGGGCGCCAGCTCCCTGGTGCGGTCTCTGTGTTTTGGCCAGCCAAAATAGCAAAAAAGCCCAAAAATACGGGGCTTTTTTCCCGCTCCGCGGTCTCTGAAATTCTTAGATTCACGCCAAAATTTTGAATTTCTGCGGAAAGTCTCTGCCCAGTTCTTTGAAAATTCCCTTTTTTCGGAGTTGGAAAGTGGGGGCTGGTTCGATCATCCACTGCGTGGCCCCGGACGCAGTCAACCCAGGGAAATTTTTCGCCCATAAAAACGCTCGTCCCGTGAAAATCCTGTACCTCGATCAAAACAAATGGGTTGAGTTGGCGCAGGGCCAGAAATCGGCTACGGAATTTCCGGCGCAACGGGAGGTCCTTTCCTTCCTTGTTGCGAGCACCTTGCATCGGTTCAATCAACCTTAAGCCAAGGCCTGGTATTTCGCGGCCGATACAAGCGCCTTGAAGTCGAAATTATTGATCATCTACGCGCGGGTAGCGGGCTAGAGCCCTTCGGGCCGCATGGACCGAGTTCAATGCTCGGCAATCCACGCTCCTATGTCGGCCAATGGCCCACGACGGAAAGAAAGCCCGGCCGAAGGCCGGGCTCTAGGAAGGACGAGTACCACTCATTCGGGAGGAATTATTGGTGACGTCAGTCACCCGCCTTCAGGGACGTTGTGCATGCACGCGGCCGCTGCCACACCCTAACTATTTCTTCATGCGTTCTTTAACCGGATCTTTTACGTTCTCGATCTTTTCGATCTCAACGTTCTTAATGGTCCCCCCAACATCTTCAACTCGGCGGATGTATATAGTCTGAATGACATCGCGGGTTCCAGGATCAATCGACATAGGTCCGCGAGGACTTTCCCATTTCATTCCTTTTGCGGCATTTACCAGACTATCGGCATCAGTTTTGCCTCCAGTTTTCTCAAGCGCGGTGTAAATAAGATGCATGCCGTCGTATCCCCCGACCGAAAAGAAATCTGGGTTGCGGTTGAATTGCGCGTTATATGCCTTCACAAAATCGGCGTTCATTTTGGAGGGATGATTAAAGTCGTAGTGGAACGCAGTGATGATGCCAACGGCAGCTTTGCCCATTGCCTTGAGGGCGCTCTCGTCAGCAATTTCGCCCTGTCCCATAATTTTGATTTTATTTGGATCAAGTCCGCGCTCCAGCATGTTTTTAGCAAGTGCAGCCGGTTGTGTACCGCTTGGAACGAAAATGAAAATTCCATCAGGGTTTAGATCTTTGGCACGCTGGACAAAGGCCGAAAAATCGGCATTTGCGACGGGCATGCGCACGGACCCGACGATTTCGCCCCCGGCTCCTTTGAAGCTACGCGTGATTGCTGCCTCCGCATCCAGTCCCGGACCGTAATCTGAAACCATTGTGTACAATCTCTTCACGCCGTGCTTGAAAGCCCATGCGCCCAGTACTTCGCAATTCTGCGGAAGCGTGAGTGATACGCGTACCATGTATGGCGATTTCATTGTGATAATTGACGTGGCTGCATTCATCACGACCATAAATTTCTTTGCTTCTGCAGAGACGTCGGCCGCAGCCAGGGCGTTTGGCGTCAACGCAAATCCAGCGAGAACGTCAACCTTATCGCGTACTATTAGTTCCTGAGCGAGACGCTTTGCGACGGCCGGCGCCACACCGCCAACATCTTTTCGGACAATCTCAATTTTCTTTCCGGCAACGGTGTCGCCGTGTTGTTGCATATATAGCTTAATGCCGTTGTCCATTTGCGTCGATACATCGGCGAATTGTCCAGAGAACGGTGTTATCAGCCCGATCTTTATCGTCTCCTGCGCCGCGATATGTGTCGAGGCCATTGCGCATATACTGAGTATACTGAGTAAAAGGGCCTTTCTCATTTTCTCCTCCCTCGTCTTTAGCGCTGACAATTTATTCTTTGATGTTTTTGATCGGGCAGGCTATTTTTGCCGATCGATTTAGCTGGCTCCACGATGCGGCCGACTGGGGTGTTGTCATGTTCGACAGTCGGACGTTTTCGCCGGCTCTGGATTTAAGCGACTTGCGCGTGTGACTTCGACCAGCACGGCTCCATTAGGTTCATGCAGCCATTTATTTCATCAGTATACAGAGGATGTTCTCATCGGGTCAAGCCGGCAGGACTTAAACTCCGACGAATCCCCCTAAGGGCAGTTGCCTAACCGCATTTGAAAGTCGTACCTATCCTATTCGCATCCTATTCGCATAGAATTGCGAACCGCGAGCGCAAAAGACCAAGGATGTCATGTCATTAGAAGACCGTCGCATTCACGAGAGGCCGGGCCATCTCATCCGGAGACTTCAACAAATATCATTCGCCATTTTCATGGAGGAAACCAAGGCGTTCGACATGACCCCTGTTCAATATTCCGCTATTCTCGCGGTACAAATTCATCCAGGTATCGACCAGACCAACCTTTGTAATCTTATAGCTTTTGATCGATCGACCATCGGGGATGTGGTGGCGAGGCTGGAACGCAAGAAACTTATCAAGCGACAAACTGGCTTTGCGGACAAGCGGTCAAAACTTCTCTACATTACCAAGATTGGGCACCAACTGATTAAGAATATTGATTTTCTGTCGAGCTAACCCAGAGACGAATTTTAGAGCCGTTAGCGCCCAGCGAACGTACGGCCTTTGTGCGGATGCTAAAACGGCTCGTTCACATCAACAACGAACATAGTCGCGCGCCGCTTCGCCAAATTGATCGACGGCATCAAAAAACGGGTTCACCCATCCGCCGCAGGGAAAGCGGTGTGAAAAAAGCGATCTTCGCCAAATGATCGTCGCCGGTTGTCGCGAATGCTCAGAGCCGCCACAACTGCCTTGTTGCGAGTTGGGCGCCCTCTGACAGCGCCGCAAGTTTGGACCAGGCGATTTGCGAGTGGACCCGCCCGCCGAGACCGCAATCGGTGCTGGCGATCACGTTTTCGCGGCCCACTGCCCGTGCATAATTGATGATCCGATCGGCGACGACTTCGGGGTGCTCCACGACGTTAGTCGCGTGGCTAACTACGCCGGGGAGCAGAAGCTTGCCCTCCGGCAGCTTCGTGTCCTTCCAGACCTTCCACTCGTGCTCGTGGCGGACATTGCCGGCCTCAACCGAGTAGCCCTGCGCTTTTACCTTGATCAGCAAATCGACGACATCCTTTAGCGCCACGTCTCCTTTGTGCGGACCGTGCCAACTCCCCCAGCAAATGTGAAAGCGAACGCGGTCTTCTGGAATATCTTGCAAAGCATGGTTCACAGCTTCGATTTGAAACTCGGCCCACTTCCGATATCCAACAAGATCGTTATTCATCGAAAACCACCAGTCATACATGTCGACTAGGGCAGGGTCGTCGATCTGAAGGATAAATCCGGCATCGACTATGGCCTTGTATTCTTCGCGGATCGCTTCAGCCAGCGCCCACGTGTATTCCTCGCGATTCTTGTAATATTCATTGGGTAGAATTTGCAAAGTCGCGGGTGACACCGCCGTCATGAATGCCTCTTGCGCCCCCGCAGAACGGAGAGCGGCAGCCAAATTCTCAGTGTCGCGTCGAACAGCCGCTTGACCTGTATATTTGACTGGGCCAACACAGGTTAGCCCGTACATGCGCGCGCTGCTGGTTGCGGCCTGATTACCGTCGGCACTCTGACCGGCACTCGCTTCCGCGGCATAGAATTCGGCGAATTCTTTCCGTTCCTTGCTACCGAAAGTCCACGCCAAGCGGCCCTTTTTTGCTACTTCTTCTCTGACTTCGTATCCTGCAAGTCGATCGTAGACGTAGGACCACCAAGCTCCGAAATCCAACGACCGGCGCATCGCCTTTCCGAACTCGCCGTCGTTCACGATATCGATGCCGGAACGAGATTGCTGCTGCACTACTTCCGCAATCGCCGAGCGCAACCGGGGAATTAGCTTGGCGTCGGGAGCGTTGTCTTGGTAAAGGGTGACAAGATCATCCGGCCGCGGCAAGCTGCCAACATGCGTGGTAAAGACGCGATCAACGCTTCGTTTCATGTTTATTTCCTCCCTCTCGGCAACTATCCCCACAATTCGCGAGTGGCGAGCTTGGCACCCTCGGAGAGCGCGGAAAGCTTCGCCCAGGCGATTTGCGGATGAATACGACCGCCCAGCCCGCAATCAGTGCCAGCTATCACGCTCTCCCTGCCAACGATTTTTGCGTAGCGCACGATGCGGTCCGCAATCGTTTGAGGATGTTCGACGATATTTGTTGCGTGACTGACAACACCGGGAATGAGCAGCTTACCTTCCGGGAGTTCGGACATCCTGCCAAACGCGCCATTCGTGCTCGTGACGGACATTACCGGCCTCGACTGAGTATGCCCCGGCATTAACGCTCAACACGAGGTCGATAATGTCCTGCAAGGGAATGTCTGTTGTATGTGGCCCATGCCAACTGCCCCAACAGATGTGATAGCGAATGCGATCTTCAGGCAAGCCGCGCAAGGCATGATTTAGAGCCTCGATCCGGACTTGCTCGAATTTCTTGAATTCCTCGAGCGGCGGCTCGGGATTGATCATATCCCAATTGTCCGGCAGGCTCGGATCGTCTATCTGCAGCACGATGCCGGCTTCGACGATTGACTTATACTCCTCCCGCATTGCCTCCGCTGAAGCGAAAACGAAATCTTCTTCGGTCTTGTAGTAGAGATCCTCGCCGCGAGCGAAACTGCCGGGCCCGACCGCGCACATGAACCCTTCCTCTACGCCTGCCGCGGACATCGCTGACTTGAGATTGGCGATATCGGCGGCGAGAGCGGTATGACCGGTATATTTGATGGCCGACGTGCATACCGGTCGTCGGGTCGGACGCCGCGCGGCGCTGCCGACTAAGGTGCCGCTTGATTCCGGATCCTGGTAGAACTCGCCGAACCGCTGCCAGTCCCGTCTGTTAGAGATTGTCGTTAGTGCTAGCTCGGCGACACTCGACTTCTTGTGTGCGGATTCAGGAAGCGCTTCAGCCGGGGTGAAGCCTTCCATGCGCGCAAAGGCATAATTCCACCAGGCGCCATAATCATAATTGGACGCCATTGGCTTCCCGAACTCGCCATCATCGACAACATCGATTCCGAGCTCTCGCTGCTTATGCACAACGTCGGCGACGGCGCTGGCAAGACAGCGCGCGTAGGCGTCGTCGTCTTTGCTCTGGCCGGCAGCGCGGGCGCGACCCATCGCGATCAAATCCGCGGGCCGTGACAGGCTTCCCACGTGGGTGGTGATGATTCGATTTGTGCTGGACCTCATGGCGTCACCATCCCCCAGGGTTGATTTGCTTCAGGTTTTTACAGCCTGTTATTATTCAGCATACTGATTAATAAAAATTTCCTCGACGGAGTCAATGGCCCTCATTACGCGGTAATGACATCAGAACGCATCGGTCATTGCACAAAGATGCGCCGGTCTCTCGTCACGTTCAGCGGACCGGAATGATCAGTTCACGCCGGATCCTTGGCGGACTTCACCACCAATATATGCGGGTTTAGGATTTCGGTACACACAAGGGACTGTTGACTCCCAGGCCCACTGGGCATTTAATTTAGAAAATATTTTCGCAATCCGAAAAGCGGATTAGCCGTGCGACGGGGAAACGCGATCGAGAAGGCGGGCGGCGGCGCCCAGGCTGCGGCACGTGCCAAGCGTGCCGCTAACGACGCCGACAGCCGCAATCTTGTCGGTTCGCTCGCTAAAGGCCTTCGCGTGCTTGAATCGTTCACTGCCGACAGGCCCGAGCTTACGCTGTCGGAAGTGGCAGGGCTCGCAAAGCTCGATCCCGGCACATGCTTTCGGATGCTCAACACTTTGGTGATGTTGGGTTATGTCGACCGGGTACCGGAGAGCCGGCGCTTCCGTCTCACTTTGAAGGTGACCGATCTTGGCTTCCACGCCATCGGCCGTGCCGATTTGCGCGAAGTGGCGCGTCCGATCCTGCGCTCGCTGGTCGGCGAGTTGAACGAGGCAGCTAGCCTCGGCGTGCTCGATGGCGCCGACGTCGTCTATATCGATCGTATCCGCGCGGGGCTGACCCGCATCGGAGTCGATATTCGCATCGGTACTACGATCCCGGCCTATTGCAGCGCGATCGGCCAAGCGATCATGGCTTATCTGCCGAGTGACGAATTGGCGCGGCTGCTGGCGACGCGGACGCGTTCGGAGACTTTTCCAAGTAAGCCGATGAGCAAGGACGAGATCAAGCGCGATCTCGCCGACGTCCGCCAGAACGGGTTTGCACTGCGCGACTCCTATTTTGGCAGCGGACTTCGTATTCTGGCGGCGCCGGTGCTCGATCTCGACGGCTATCCGCTCGCGGCCGTCAGTGTCGCAGCGCCGGCCATTCGGGTGCCGATCAAGGAGTTTAAAAGCCGCGCCCTGGAGCCGGTCCAGCGCGCCGCGAAAGACATCGCCCGCATCATCCAGACCAGCGGATCGATTTCGGCGATAGCTTAGAGAATCTCCACAACCAGAAAACGGAGGAAACAATGGGAATGAAAAAAGTCATTGGCGCGGCCACGCTCGTCGTCGCGCTTGCCATGGCTAGCGCCGCGTCGGCCGGCGACACGGTTCGCATTGGTGCGATGCCAATCGGCTCTGGCTGGTACGTAGCCGGTGCTGCGATTGCCCAAGCGCTGAAACCCGCACTGCCCGGCAGCGATGTCGAAGTGATCGCGCGCGGCGGCGGCGTCGCCAATCCCATGGTAGTGGAGCAGGGCAAGGCCGAAATCGCCATGTCTAACGTTGCGACGTCCGTCTGGGCGATGAACGGGGAAGAACTCTACAACGGCAAGAAGGCGACGCGCATTCGTGCGCTGATCGGCGGCCTCAACCCGGTCTACATGGCGATGATGGTGCGCAATGATTTTATCGAAAAGACCGGCCTCGACACCATGGACAAGATTTTCTCGTCCGGTAAGCCGTTGCGCATCGTCATGAAGCCGCAGGGCTCCAACGTGCCGCCGACGGTCGATATGATCCTTGCGGCCTATGGGCTCGATCGCGCCAAGATAAAAGCCAATGGCGGTGAGATCATCCAGGTCAACCCGGCGCAGATCCCCGGCATTGTCCGCGAAGGCCGTGCCGACATTCTGCTCGACACGGTGCTCAAAGGACATCCAATGATCACCGAGGTGTCGCTCACCGGCAATGTGCGCTTTGTCGATCTGTCGGAGAAGGCACGCAAAAAGCTGTCGGAGAACGGCCTCAAGCCGGCGCAGTTCCCCGCCTGGTTCAAGGGCCAGAATGGACCGACCTGGGGTGCCGACTTCGGCACCGAACTGATCGCGCGCGATGATCTGCCCGACGATGTCGCCTACAAGATCGTCAAGACGTTCATGGACAAACGCGCCGACTTGGTGAAAGCCTATCCTGCCTTTGGCGCTTTCAAGCCGGAAGATGCGGCGAAGAAAGAGAATACCGGCATTCCGCTGCATCCGGGGGCCGCCAAGTACTACAAAGAACACAGCATGATGTGATCGCTGCGCGGACGGCCGGCACCCGGCCGTCCGCTTTGTCGTCCCCCGTCGAGATCGAAAGCGATGTCCGTCGACCTGCGGATATTTCGAGACATAAGACTGTGGGCCGGCCTGTTGCTGGTCGTCTTTCAGTATTGAATTCTGATTCATCCGCAGCCGCCGCTGGTGGACCGTCCGGTCCATCTGGTGCTGGCGTTGCTGCTGGTGTTCCTGTGGAATCCGCTGCACCAGGACAAGCTGCCGCGCTGGGCAGCGTGGGTAACCGACGGCGCGATTCTTTCCGCCGTGGTCGGCTTCGCGATCTACTATTGGCAGTCCTTCGATAGAATCCAGAGCCGCATCGAGAACGTTTCGGCCGTTTTCACCTCCGATACGATCTTCGGCATCATTCTGGTCCTGCTGCTGCTTGAAGGCGTGCGGCGCACGACCGGGTGGATCCTGGTCTGGGTGATCCTCGGCTTTCTCGCGTACGGCGCGCTCGGCTTCCTCATTCCCGTCGCCGGTTTCCGCGGCTTTGGGCTGCAGGAATACGTCGAGATCCTGATGCTGACGACCAGCGGCATCTTCGGCGTCACCACCGAAACATCGGTCACCTTCGTCTTCTATTTTATTGCCTTCGGTGTGGTCTATGCCGCCATCGGCGGCGGCAAGTTGTTCATCGATCTTGCCATCCGGCTGGTCGGCCGCGCGACCGGCGGCAGCCAGAAGGTGGCGGTCGTCGGCTCGAGCCTCATGGGCACCATCACCGGCAGCGCCGTCGCCAATGTCGCGGCTGTCGGTGTGTTCACCATTCCCCTGATGCGGCAATCCGGCGTTCCTGCCGAGCGTGCCGCTGCGACCGAAGCCATTGCTTCTACCGGCGGACAACTAATGCCGCCGGTCATGGGCGTTGCCGCCTTTGTGATGGCGGAGCTGCTCGGCGTTCCATATTCACGCGTTGCGTTGGCCGGTGTCATTCCGGCCATCGCCTATTACGTCGCATTGTTCATCCTGGTCGATCTCAGCGCGCGCAAGACGGGCACTGGCACGCTGCCGGCGCAGGCCGTCGATGAGATTGATCCTTTGCTGCCGCGGCTGCATCTTCTCTTGCCGCCGTTCATTCTGATCGGCTGCATGGTGGCCGACTATTCGGCGCAGACCGCGGCAATGTACGCGACCATCGCCTGCGTGCCGGTCGCTTTTTTGCGCCGCCGAGATTGGTTCGGGCCCGGGCGCGTGCTTGAGGTTGTGCGCGACATTGGGCGGCAGGCGGCGGAGATCGCCGTGCCGATCGGCGCCATCGGCATCATCATCGCCATCGCCATTCAATCGAATCTTGCGCTGAAATTCTCCGCCGGGCTGGTCTCGGTCGGCGGTGGCACGCTCGCAGGGTCGCTCTTGCTTATCATCGCCGGCTGCATCGTCATGGGCATGGGCCTGCCGACGGTGGCAGCCTACGTGATCGGTGCGGTGCTTTACGCGCCGGCTTTGCAAAAGCTCGGCCTGCCGGCGCTGACCTCCCATTTCTTCGTCATGTATTATTGCGTGCTGTCGATGGTGACGCCGCCGGTGGCGCTCGCGGCTTACGCCGCCGCGGGTCTCGCGCGCACCAGCCCTTGGACCACCGGCTGGTACGCCTTCCAGATGAGCTTCGTCGCTTTCCTCATCCCCTTCGCGTTCGTTGCCGATCAATCGCTGCTGTTCGAAGGGACTGCCTTCAACATCATCGTTGCCTCACTCGGCTTATTCGTGCCGACGGGGCTGTGGGCCGTCGGCCTCACCGGCTACTTCCGCCGCAACCTTTCGTGGCCGGATCGCATCTTTCTGATGGGCTGCGGGGTGGCGGCGATCGTGGCGCCGACCGGCGCCTTGCTGTGGTGGGCCGGCAACGTCGCGGGCTGCGGTTTTCTCGCCCTCAATTGGCGATTTCCGGCCGCGAGCTTCTTGTCGCTCGTGCCGGGGGGCGCGGCGCGTGCAAAGTCGCTTGGAGGCGCGCCATGAAAGGCCGTGCCTTTAAATCCGAAAGCCGTACGCTGACCGACGCGAGGACAAAGCGAACGGTGCGGCAGGTGACCGCACATCCGAGTATTCATCATCATCCCTTCTTCTTCGTTCCGGCCTATGACCGCGCCGTCAGCAAGTTGATCTTTGTGTCGCATCGGAGCGGCGCGCCGCAGATCTTCTTCGAGGATCGCAGCAGCGGAGACCTTGTTCAGGCGACGAACCGGCCCGATTTGGCAGAATGGTCGATCTATCCCTCGCCGGACGGGCGTTTCGTTTATTTCACCGCCGGTACCGGGGCCTGGCGCGTCGGCCTCGACGATTTTTCGGAAACGCAGTTCGCCGACTTCGGCGCCGTCGAGATGCGCGAGAGGGGGATGGTGGGCGCTGCCATGGGCACGACGGCTCTGTCGGCCGACGGCCGCTGGTGGGCGATTCCGGTCAGGGCCGGCAAAGTCAGCCGTTTTTTCGTGATCGATACTGAAAGCGGCGGCAGTCGCGTCATCCTTGAGCGCGACACCATCGGACATCCCCAGTTCTGTCCGGAGGACGAGGATCTCATTCTCTATGCCGGCGCGTTGACAGATCGGGTATGGACGGTGCGGCGCGACGGCAGCGACAATCGCCGCGTCTACGCGCGCGAAGACCGCATGCAATGGGTCACGCATGAAGTCTGGCTGCCGGGCAAGCGCGCCATCGCCTTCGTCGATTGGCCGCGCGGCATGCGCCTCATTGATGTCGACACCGGAGAGGCCTCCTGGCTGCATCACTTCCCGAGCTGGCATGCGGCCCCCGACAGCCGCGGTAATCGCTTCGTCTGCGACACCAATTTTCCCGATCATGGCCTGCATGTGATCCCGCTGGGCGGCGAGCCGATCCTCCTGTGCGAGAGCAACGCAAGCTCGGAAGGTGCGCATTGGGGTGGCCCGTTTCCTTACAATGACGGACCGGTGGCCGTTGAAGCGCGCCAGCACACGCATCCGCATCCGCGCTTTTCGCCGGACGGCACGCACGTGGTCTTTACGTCCGACCGCAGCGGCCACGCGCAGATCTACGAAGTCGAGCTGGGAGAGGCCGCATGAACTCGAACGCCATCCTCGAAAGCCGGCGTGTGCGCCAGGCGATCCGCGACGGCAGCATCACCGGCACCAGCCGCGGTCTGGCGCAGGGTTTCGTGCAATGCAACCTCGCCATCCTGCCGAAGCCTTACGCCTTCGACTTCATGCTCTACTGCCAGCGCAACCAGCGCGCCTGTCCGGTGCTGGAAATCACCGATTCAGGCGATCCGGTGCCGCATAAGCTTGCGCCGACGGCCGACCTGCGCACGGACTGCGCGCGTTATTCGGTGTTCATCGACGGCGAGCGCCAGCCGGATCGCACAGATATCAGTGATCTTTGGCGCGACGATCTGGTCGCCTTCCTGATCGGCTCGGGGATCACTTTCGATGCGGCGCTCGAGCGCGCCGGCGTTCCGACCGACCGCAACCGCTGGGTCTTGCGCACCAACCAGCCGACCGAGCCGGCGGGACCGTTCCGCGGCGACCTCATTGTCACCATGCGCTGGCTTACGCCGCAGCAGGCGATCACCGCGGTGCAGGTGACCTCGCGCTTTCCCTTCAATCACGGCGCGCCAATCCATATCGGCGATCCGACCGGTATTGGGGCCGATCTCGCCAATCCGATGTTCGGAGGCGTGGTGCCGCCATTGCCCGTCGATCAGACCGCGGTGTTTTGGGCCTGCGGAGTGACGCCGCAGTCGGCGGCGGAAGCCGCGAAGCTGCCCTTGTTCGTCGTGCACGCCGCCGCGCATAGTTTCATTACCGACCTTCCGGCCGACCGCCTAATGACCGGCTGACTGACAAAATGACGGAGTGAAGAGAGTGGCTATTGGGACTGCAAGAACGCTGCGACTGTCGGCCGATGTCGGCGGTACCTTCACCGACGTTGCCGCTTTCGACGAGCCGACCGGCCGGCTGCGACTCGGCAAGACACTGACGACGCCATCGCGGCTTGTGACCGGCATTGAGACCGGTGTCGGCAAAGCCGACGCCGAGTTCGCGTCGGCGAAGCTGTTCCTCCACGGCACTACCGTGGCCATCAACACGATCCTGGAGCGCACCGGCGCCTGCTCGGCGCTGCTGACCACGCAAGGTTTCCGCGACATCTACGAAATCGGCCGCGTCAACCGGCCAGAATCCTACAATCTGTTCTTCCGCAAGCATGTGCCGTTGATCGAACGCGACATGCGTTTCGAAATCCGCGAACGTGTGGACGCCGAGGGCAGGGTGCTGATCCAGCTTGACGAGGACGAGGTGCGCGCGGTCGCCGGCGAAGCGGTCAAGCGCGGCGCCAAAGCCATCGCCATCCTGTTCCTACACTCCTACCGCAATTCTAATCACGAGCGTCGCGCCAAACGGGTGGTCGAGGAGGCCTTCCCCGATCTGTTTGTGACCGCATCGCACGAGTTATCCCAGGAGTATCGGGAATACGAGCGCACCTCGACGGCCGCCGCCAATGCCTATGTCGGGCCGCGCGTACGCCGGTATCTCAATGAAATGGACGGCCATCTAAAGGATACCGGCTTCGGCGGCAGCTTCCTGATCGTGCAGTCGACCGGCGGTCTGTTCGATATCGACGAGGCGCAGTCCTCCTGCATTCGCATGCTGGAATCGGGACCGGCGGCCGGCGTCATCGGCAGCAAAACCCTCTGCGCCAATATCGGACTGCAAAACGCCATCGCCTTCGACATGGGCGGCACCACCGCCAAGGCCGGCGTGATTCACGACGGTAAGGTATTGATGACGGGTGGCGCGTTGATCGGCGGCTATGCCACCGGTCTGCCGCTGCAGATTCCCATGATCGACATTCAGGAAGTTGGGACCGGCGGCGGCAGCATTGCGCGCGTCGAGGCAGGCGGCGCGTTGCGTGTCGGCCCGGAAAGCGCTGGCGCGCAGCCGGGACCCGTTTGTTACGGACAGGGCGGCATCGAGCCGACCATAACCGACTGCAATCTGGTGCTCGGGCGGCTGGCGCACGACCGCTTTCTTGGCGGCGAGATGAAGCTTGATGTCGATGCTGCGCGTGCGGCGATCGATGCGAAGGTTGCCAAGCCGCTCGGGCTCGATCCGATCGAAGCTGCCGACGGAATATTGCGCATCGCCGCCACCAAGATGTCGCACATGGTGCGCTGGGTCACCACCGAGCGCGGCCTTGACGCCGCCGATTTCGCTTTGATCGCCTATGGCGGCGCCGGCCCGCTACATGCGGCGATAATCGCGCGCGAGCTGCGCATCGGCAAAGTTGTCATCCCGCACGCTCCTGGCCATTTCTCGGCCTACGGCATGCTGTTTGCCGACCTGCGGCGCGACTTCGTCAACACGTGGTTCAAGCCGTTGGCTGAAGCATCTTTCGATGACATGGAAGCGCTCTATACCGCGATGGAAAAACAGGGCGCCGAAGACATTGCGCGCGGACGTGACACTGCAGCCGACCTGGTAATCCAGCGCGGCGCCGACATGCGCTATGTCGGTCAGGAGCATGCCGTCACCGTCGATATTCCGCTTGAATTGTTTAAAGCGCAGGATCGCGACGGCATCAAGAAGCGGTTCGATGCCGTGCACGAAACGCGCTACGGCTATGCAGCGCCGCAGGAAAAGGCGGAGATCGTGAGCCTGCGCTCCGCCACCATCGGCATGATGCCGAAACCTCCGTTCGACCGGCTCAAAGCCGGCATTGCGAGTCCAGATGCTGCGTTCCGCGGCAAGCGGCCGGTTTACTTCTCCGGCGCCGGCATGGTTTCGACGCCGACCTATGATCGCAATCTGCTTGAGGCCGGCAATCGCATCGCCGGACCGGCGTTGATCGAGGAGCACGCATCTACGACGGTCGTGCATCCGAAGGACGTCCTGGAAGTCGACGCCTTCGGCAATCTGCTTATCGAGATTTGGAGGAACTGAGCATGGACGCCGTCACTGAAAAAGGCACCGCCAGTCTCGCCTCCACTGTCGATCCGGTCATCACCGAAATCGTGCGCAACGGTCTCATCGCCGCGACCGAGGAGATGAAAACCAATCTGATGCGGACCGCCTACAACATGATCATCTACGAGGCGCTCGATTTTACCGTCGGGCTGTTCGACGTTGAAGGAAATACGATTTCGATCGGTCTAGGCCTGCCGATGTTCATTCGCGGCATGAGCGACACGGTGAAGGCCAAGCTCGCGCATTTCGGCCGGGAGAATATCGAGCCCGGCGACATCCTGTTGACCAACGACGCCTACATCACCGGCAGCCACCTCAATCATATGACTTTCACCGTGCCGGTCTTCCATGAAGGTGAGCTGGTGGCGTTTTCCTGCTGCATGGCGCATTGGCCCGACGTGGGCGGCACGCTCGACGGTTCGACCACGGACATCTTCTCCGAAGGGCTGCAGATGCCCATCGTCAAGATCTACCGGCAGGGTAAGATCAGCGAGGAACTGGTCGACATCATCAAAGCGAACGTGCGATTGCCGGAACGCGCGATGGGCGACTTCCGCGCCCAGGTCGCCGCGGTCAATACCGGCGAGAAGCGCTTCCTCGACATGATCCGAAAATATGGCCGAGATCGTGTCCTCGCCAGTATCGACGCGATCATGGACCAGAGCGAGGCGCGCGCGCGTGAACGAGTGGCCGCGATTCCCGATGGCGTCTACGAAGCCGAATCCTTCATGGATGACGACGGCATCAGCGTCGGTACGCGAGTGCCGATCCGGGTGCGAGTCGAGGTCAAGGGCGACCGTATGACCGTCGACTTGACCGAGGTCTCGAAGCAGGTCGGCGGCTTCTACAATTCGGGTGAGACCGCTGGCCGGTCCAGCTGCCAGGTCGCGTTCAAGTGTCTGACATCGCCGCTCGATATGCCGATCAATGACGGGCAATTCCGCGCGCTTGATATTGTGCTACCGCCCGGGCGCGTGGTCAGCGCGGTGAAACCCGCTGCCATGCGCATGTGGATGACGTACCCGATGACGGTCGTCGATACGATATTCAAGGCGCTAGCGCCGGCGTTGCCCGACCAGGTGATCGCCGGGCACCACGCTGATCTCGTGGTCGCGCGCATCAATGGCCGCAAGCCGAAGGACAATTCCTTTTACATCTACACCGGCGGGCTGATCGGCGGTGGTTGGGGCGCCAAGTACAACAGCGACGGCATGAGCGCCACCATCGCCATCAATGACGGCGATACGCACAACGGTCCCTCCGAGCAAGTGGAAGCCAAGTATCCGCTGCTGGTCGAGCGTTACACGCTAAGACAGGACTCTGGCGGGGCGGGGCGGTTCCGCGGCGGCCTCGGCACCGAGCAAGTGGTGCAGGCGCGTCACGATATCCGCTTCTCCTCGCAGATGGACCGCGTCAAGTGCAAGCCGTGGGGCTTGAACGGCGGTCACTCCGGCGCCGGCAATTCAGTCGCGGTGCATCGCGCCGGCAAGGACGAGGAGACGCATTTCCCCAACGGCAAGGCATTCAATCAGACGCTGAAGCCGGGTGACGCCTATATCCTGCGCTCGGGCGGCGGCGGCGGTTACGGTTCGCCGCTTGAGCGCGATCTCGGCAGCCTCGAGAATGACTTGCGTTGCGGCTATGTCAGCCGGGCCGCCACCGAGGAGATTTACGGTGCCGTGATCGGCGTCGACGGCGCCATCGATCGCGCCGCAACCGCCGCGCGGCGCGCCGAAATGCGCAAGCTGGGTCTGCCGGTCGATCAGCCAATCGCGGAATCCGAGTTCGTTCCGCCGCCGGCACACGATCATGATCACGGCCATCCGGCGTCGGCGATGACCGAGGAAGAGCGTGTCGCCTGGGCAATGACCTGCCGCTGCTGTTCATGACCGGAGTTCATGAATGATCGGCGGCCTGCTGTCGCTTCTGTCAGCCTTCACTTTCGCCTACGCCAATGCCAGCGTTCGCCGCGGCGTGTTGACTGGGAACAGTGCTGCAGGCGGTGGCGATCAGTCTACCGGTGGCGCTGCCAGTCTTTGTCATTGCGATGCTGGTGACCGGCGGCTTTCAACTGCTTGCCGGCTTCTCCTGGCGAAGCATCGGGCTCTTGGCGCTTGCCGGTGTCATCCATTTCGCCTGGGCCCGTCATTGCAATTACCGCGCGACAAAAGCGATCGGCGCCAATCTGGTGGCGCCGCTGCAACAGTTCAGCCTTGTGATCACGCTCGTATTGGCGGTGTTTTGGCTCGGCGAAAAACTGACGGTCTTGCGTATCTTTGGCATTGTTCTCGTATTTCTCGGGCCAGTCTTAACGTTAAAGCGGAACGCGCCGGCGACGGATCCGAACGTCAATGTCTTCAATCCGCAATACGCGGAAGGCTATTTCTACGCGTTGCTTTCGTCGCTCGGGTTTGGTGTCAGCCCGATCCTCATCGGCATGGCCTTCGATAACAAAAGCATCGCTGTGGGGATTGCCGGCGTCTTCGTGTCCTATGTAGCGGCAATGCTTGTTATCGCTTTCGTTTTATTGCTGCCGACCCAATGGCAAAGCTTCAAGTCGCTCAATTCCACGTCAGGCAAATGGTTCGTGCTTTCGGGCATAGCAGTCGGCTTTTCACAAATGTTCCGTTACATGGCGCTGGCGATTGCGCCGGTGAGCGTGGTGTCGCCAATCCAGCGCTTGTCGCTCGTCTTCCGCATCTATTTCGGCTGGCTCCTCAATCCTCGCCATGAAGTCTTTGGCGGATGGGTCATTTGGGGAACGGTACTGTCGCTCATTGGCGCCATCGCGCTGTCGGTCAGTACTGACGGAATCGTCCAGTCAATGCCGATGCCAGGGTCTATGGGTGCCGTGCTTGCCTGGCATTGGCCATAGGGCGCCAGATTCGCGCAATGAGGGTTATGGAACCGGGGCAGGGCCCGCGCTCAGGCGTTTCAATAAATCCGGGTTGGACCGCGCGTCCGAGTTCTTCAACCTCGCCTTAGTTTATACCGCGCAATTACAATCAAACGCGTACGCATCTGGCTCTGAGTAAAGATGCCCCGCTACAACGGCTGGTCCAACGGTTGGGCAGCGTCGCCGCTATTTCCGTACTGGCAGGGTTGCATCACCAGTATGTCCGGATTTAATTTTCGGAAAGGACAGGGCTGCAGCGTTTCGTTTAGTCGCCATCATGGTTTTCCTCCCGATATGGTGGTTATTCTTCGGCGTCGGTTCATGGCCGTTCCTTTAACGGCTTGCCGAACTCTTGTTCATAGTCCTTCTCGTCCCAATAGCCGATCAGGATTCCGGGCGGTTCACGTCCTGACATCTGATCGATACGTTCTGGCGTGAGTGTGATGCGATTGTGGTGTCGGCGCGCCCAGGTGAAGATTGCGTCGGCGAGCCGCGCGCGTTGCGCTTCATATGCCGGATCGGCGCCGAGGTCGGTAAGTTCCTGCGGATCGGTCTGCAAATCGAACAGCATCGGCCGGAAACCCTCGCAGTGCACGTATTTCCAGCGTTTGTCGCGCACCATGATCAGCCGTGCGTCGGCCTGGTCGATGCCGAGCGAAACGCGCGCGCGCCGGGTGGCGTAGTCGTATTCGGAGATGACGTAATCGCGCCATTTCTCGGGGCGTCCCTTGCGATGCAAGAGCGGGCTGAGTGAGCGGCCCTCCAGAATGTGCGGCTTGGCTTCGCCGCCGAAAAATTCCAGGAAAGTCGGCGCCAGATCGATGCCCTCGACCAATTCAACCGTCGCCGTGCCGCGCGTGCCATCGGCCTCGGGGCGCGGGTCGTAGACGATGAGCGGCACGCGCACCGACTGCTCGAAGAACAGATCCTTTTCGCCCATCCAATGGTCACCGAGATGGTCGCCATGGTCGGAGCTCATGACGATCATGGTGTTGTCCATGAGGCCGCGCTTTTCCATATAGGCGAACAACTTGCCTAGCTGATCGTCGAGTTGCTTGATCAGGCCCATATAGGCGGGGATCACGCGCTCGCGCACTTCGTCGCGCGAGAATGCGCGGCACACGCGCGTCTTCTGATACGCGGCATAGACCGGATGATCGGTCTGTTTCTCGGCTTCCGAACGCACGGGGGGCAGGATGTGCTCGGGGCCATACATATCGTGATAGGGTGCCGGCACGATGTAGGGCCAGTGCGGCTTGATATAGGAGAGATGGCAAAGCCAGGGCTGATCTCCGGCCTTGTCCATGAAATCCATTGCCCGCTGCGTCATGTAGGGCGTTTCGGAATGCTCGTCCGGCACGCGCGCCGGCAGATTGCCGTAGCGCATGAGCCAGCCCGAGAGGATTTCGCCGTCGTCGCCTTCCGCCGAGTTTGCCCATTCCTCCCACGGATTGCGGCCGAGGAAGCCGTGCTGGCGCAGGTAATTGTCATAAGCCGGGTCGGGATCGTAGGGCCCATCGGGGTGCAGGCCATCATCGCGCTCGAACGGCTCGAAGCCGCATTGCGACACCAACACGCCGATCGGCGACACCGGATCGATGCCGAGCCATTCCATGCCCTTGGTATCGGGAATCATGTGGGTCTTGCCGACAAGTGCAGCGCGCACGCCGAGCGGGCGCAGATGATCACCAAGCGTCGGCTCTCCCACGCGCAGCGGAAATCCGTTCCAAGTCGAACCGTGCGAGCGGCAATAGCGACCGGTGTAGTAGCTCATGCGCGAGGGCCCGCAGAACGGCGACTGTACGAAGGCGGCATCGAAGCGCACGCCCTTTTCCGCCAGTGCGTCGAGATGCGGCGTATGCAGGTGAGGGTGGCCGTAACAGGACAGATAATCCCACCGCAATTGGTCGGCCATAATCCAGAGCACGTTCTTCGCAGCAGGCATTCCATGAACTCCAGGTAGTTGGACCTACATCAGCTTCGGCAGCAGCGTCGCAAACGAGGGAAAAGCGATGACCAGCCCAAGGCATACAAGCATCGCGACGATGAACGGCCAGATACCATGGAACACCGTCCAGACGTTGACATCGGGAATAGCGGCGTTGACGACAAAGACATTCATGCCGATCGGCGGCGTGATCAATCCAAGTTCGACGACGATAATCACAACAATGCCGAACCAGATCAGATCGACGCCCATCGGCTTCAAGATAGCCGTGAAGATAGGAACGGTCAGGATAAGCATGGCGAGGCTGTCGAAAACGCAGCCCATGACGACGTAAATCAGGCACATCGCGAGCACCACGCCAACTGGCGATGCATGAAGTCCGGCGATCCAGTTCACCATTGCATCGGTTAAACCGGCGATATTGACAAAGTTCGAGAACACCAGCGCGCCGAAGGTGACGATGAGGATCATCGTTGTGGTGACACTGCTTTCGACCAGCGCGTCAAATGCCTCCTGCAGCCCGAGCTTTCCGCGCAGTAGCGCGAACAAAAAAGCGCCGCCGGCGCCGATTCCGGCAGCTTCGGTCGGCGTGAATATGCCGAAATAGATGCCGCCGATGATAACCGCGAACAGGACAATGATGCCCCATACCCCGGATAGTGCATGAATGCGTTCCGGCCACGAACGCAACGCGCCCGGTGGCCCTTTGCTGGGATCGGCCATCATTTGTAGTGCGATGGTGGTGACAAACAGGCCGATCAGCAGCAACCCGGGTAAGATGCCCGCGATGAACAACTTGCCGATATCCTCCTCGGCGAGGATGCCGTAGATCACCATTGGCACGCTCGGCGGAATCAATATGCCAAGGGTGCCGCCGGCAGCGATTGAGCCGGTCGACAGGCTGTCGGCGTAGCGATAGCGCCGCATTGACGGCATCGCCACGCGCGACATGGTGGCGGCGGTGGCGACCGAAGATCCGCAGACCGCGGCAAAGCCGCCGCAAGCGACGATTGTTCCCATCGCCAGCCCACCGCGCCGATGGCCGACGAAAGCATTGGCCGCGTCATAGAGTTCGCTTGAGAGATCGGCACGATGGACAAAGGCGCCCATCAACACGAACAACGGAATGACGGTAAGCCCATGATTGGTCGATATATCGAACATCTGCTGGCCAGCCATGGTGAGACCGGCGGAAAGGCTGGGCCAATCGATGCTCAGCCAACCATGGCTAGTGGCGATCAAGCTTTGCCCCACCATGGCCGAGCGCAACGCGGCAAAGCCGATAATGCCGACCAGAATGAGCGAAAAGCCCAACGGCACCCCGAGCAGGGCGAGCAGTAAAACGGCGCCGAACCCTAACGAGGAAACGAGCATCACTCGTATCCCGGCCTGGCGGAGTGAGCTTCCTCTTGCGCACCATCACGGCCGCGCAAAGCCGCGACCAGCTTCACGACGATGATGAGGAAGGCAATCGCAGCAAAGATCGCCATAACTGCGGCAATTGGCGCCAGCGGCAATTGCAGATACCCGGACACCTGCTGTGAGGTTTCCAGGATCTGCGCCTGGCTTGCCATTCGCCATGCGATAATCAGAAGGGCGATGGCCGAAACCAATCGAATGAAAATCTTGTGCGCGCGTCCGATCGGACCGCGCATCGTCTGCGGAATGAGGGAGACCGACAGGTGACTGTCGCTTGCCGTGGTCACAGGCAAGGCGGCGAACACCGCTATGGCCATCAGATATTGCACAATTTCGAAGGCGCCGGAGATTGGTGCATTGAGCACGTAACGGCCGGTCACGTCGGCCGAAGTCAAAACCATCATGGCGAACAGAAAAATCGCCATGATGGTCTTGAGGCCGAAGTCGAGCCAGCTCCAACAGGTAGCCAGCACGGCGCGCCTCCTGCTTCTTCCCGAAACGGGACCTATTGGCCGTCGGCTACTTTTTTCGCTTCGCTCAGGTAGTAGTCGAGTGCCGCGCGACCATCCACACCTTCTTTGTTGGCTTGCGCGATCCATTCATCGTAGAGCGGCTTCCATACCAGCTTGAGCGCCGCATTGAACTCAGGCGCTGCCTTCACGATGATGCCGCCGTGCGCCAGATAGTCCTTTTTGACCGTCTGATTGTGTGCGTCTGTCGCCGCAGCGCGGCGTGCCAAGGCCTCGCCGGAGATCTTCATGATCGCGGCTTGGTCCTTTGGCGAAATCGAATTCCATTTGGCGCTGTTAATGAAAACCGAAAATTTCGGCGAGAACACACCGCCATCAACCTCGGTCACTGCGTCTACGTATTGCAAGACCTTGTAGGCTTCCATGTCGCCGTAATCGATGCAGCAGAAGGTGTCGACGACGCCTTTGGAGATGATCTCATACATCCGCACCGCCGGCCCCGGCACCACCGATGCGCCGGTGGCACCGATGGCGTGCGCCGTGAGACCTGGGAGCGACCAGGACTTCTTGCCCTTGAGGTCGACGAGCGACTGGATCGGCTTCTTCTCCATGTTGTAGAGGTGGCCGGGCGGATTGGCAAAAAAGCCGAGCAGCTTCACTTCGTTGACGGGATGCTTCGGCGCGAAAAACTTCTCATAGGTGCGCCAATAAGCGACGCCATCCGCCTGCCCGGTATGCATGGTGCCGGGCAGAAAGCCGATTTGCAGCAGCGGGTGCGACTTTTGCAGGAAGGCGTTGAACATGAAGGCGCCGTCGGCGACGCCGGTCCGCACCATGTTCATCTGCTCGGGCGGCGGCGCCAGACTCTGCGGCGGCACTTTGATCTTGACGCGCCCCTCGGTGACCCGCTCGATGTCCTTGAGCCAGGGCATGATGATCTCCCGGCTGATTTCGGACGATGGCGGCGTGAAGACGTTGAATAGCAGTGTTGTTTGCGCCGCGGACGGACCGGTTGTGGCGACGAGCGCGCCAATGCCCGTGGCAACAAGGGCCGCAAACTGCCTCTTCATGATGAACTCCTCCCCGTTGTAGCGACCGCCGGCTATTGATATGAAGCACGATCCGCGCCATCTCGTCCAACTCGCTGTTATCCTGGATAGCGGAACCCCGCGCTGCGGCAAACGTATAATAGCAGCGTTTGCCCGTAGTTCACGGGGCGAATAGAGCTCGCTCAAGGGCGGGTGTCGATGCTGGCGAAGGAAACGTCAAATGTTCGCGCGATTGAAATTATCGATCATTCTGTTTGTACTCGCCAAAAATCTTCGAATTACCGCTTGGCGTCATCCGCGGTTTGCTGCGCGATTGAAGGAACACGATCTGACCGGGCAATTCGTCGCACGCGACGAGCGGATCGGCCGTTGGTTCAAAATATCGAATGGCAAGATTACGTCGGGCACCGGTATATTGGACGATGCTGACGTTACGGTCGCGTTCAAGAATGCCGCGATCGGCGCGTCGCTGCTGATGCCGCCATTCAACTGGCTTGACCAGATCAACGCGCAAAAAGACTTCGTCCTGACAGTGAGCGGCGACGATGGCCTGGCCAATTGGTTCGCCCAGACCATTATGCTCAGCCAAACCGTCGGCTGGAAGCTGGGCATGGCCATGCCGGACGGCTCAAGGCGCTATTGCAATATGACCAATGGCGGACCGGTCTTCGTATACGTCAAGGACGGCAAGATCGTGCGCATGACCCCGATCGATTTTGACGATACCGACCCGCAGCCTTGGACGATAGAAGCGCGCGGCCTCAAGCTGACGCCGCCGCGCAAAACGACGCTTGCCCCGCATGGGCAGAATGCCAAGTCGATTGTCTATTCACCCGATCGTTTGCTCTATCCGATGAAGCGCGTCGACTTCGACCCGAACGGCGCGCGTAATCCGCAGAACCGAGGCAAGTCCGGCTACATTCGCATTTCGTGGGAAGAGGCAATCGATCTTGTCGCGGGCGAGATCAAGCGATCCAAGCGCGATCACGGACCGGGTGCGATCGCGTTTTCTCATGGCTCTCACCATACCTGGGGCAATATCGGCTATTACCTATCGGCGCTGTTTCGCTTTGCCAACGCGGTCGGCATGACGCGCTTTCATCACAATCCGGATTCTGTGGGAGGGGTGGTACTGGGGCGCGGTGCACCACTGGGGCCACACCCTGCGTGTTGGTCAATCGGAAACCTACGGCACCGTCGAGGACTGTCTGCAAAACTGCGACATGATCGTCTTTTGGGCGGCCGATCCGGAATCCACGTCAGGTTCGTATGGCGCGCAGGAAGGCACCGTTCGCCGGCAGTGGCTCAAAGATCCGAGGCTCGGCATCAAGGTCGTGCATGTCGATCCCTACTACAACGCATCGGCGCAGTTTTTGCCAGGCAAGTGGTTCGCGCCGCGTCCGACGACGTCGGTCGCGATGGCGATGGCAATCGCCTATGTGTGGATCAAAGAAGATCTTTACGACAAGGAGTACGTAAAGACGCACACCGTCGGCTTCGATCAATGGAAGGCCTATCTCGTCGGTGAGGAAGACGGCATCGCAAAGACGCCGGAATGGCAGGAGAAGGAAACCGGTGTTCCGGCAAAGGACGTGCGCGCGCTGGCTCGCGAGTGGGGCAAGAAGCGTGTCTATCTTGCGCCGGGCGGCTGGGGCAACGGCCACGGCGGCGCTTGCCGTAACCAGACCGGTATCCAGTGGGCACGCGTGATGGTGTGCCTGACGGCCATGCAGGGACTCGGCAAACCGGGCGTCAACATGGGTAATTTGCAGTGGGGCAGCCCGATCGATTTCAATTTCTATTTCCCCGGTTACGCCGACGGCGGCATGTCCGGCGATCTCGAAAATACGTCTATGCCTGTGGAGCTGTATCAGCGCATGCCGCAGCTTCCCACCATGAACTCGAGCTTCCAGCGCATTCCGCGCATCTGGGGACCGGAAGCGATCGCCGACGGCAAAGCCGAAGGCTACCCGTGGGTCGGCAAATCGATCGAGCATCAATTCGCCAAGTTCTCCTATCCGGCGCCCGGCCATTCTCCGGTGCGCATGCTTTACAAATACGGCGGATCGATCCTGTCGACGATGAACAATACGAACCGCTGGGTGCGCATGTACCAGTCGGAGAAACTCGAATGCGTCGTCAACCAGTCGATATGGTTCGAGGGCGAGGCGAAATTCGCCGACGTGGTGCTGCCAGCCTGTACCAATTTCGAGCGCGTCGATATCAGTGAATGGGCCGGTCTCGGCGGCTACGGCCACCACGGCCAGCAGCAGCTTAATCACCGCGTCATCATTCTTCAGGCGCCGGCGATCGCGCCGCTCGGCGAATTGAAATCCGACTATTGGATATTCAACGAAATTTCCAAGCGGCTCGGCCTTTCCAATTATTTTTCGGAAGGCATCAACGAGATCGATTGGGTCAAGCGCCTGTTCGAGGCGTCCGATCTGCCGAAGGTCGTCTCATGGAAGAAGTTTCTCAAGCGCGGCTATTACGTCGTCCCGGCAGAGAAGGAGCATTTGCGCGCGCCGGTATCATTTCGATGGTTCTGGGAAAACCGGAAGAAAGACGTGCCGGAGGCGCAACCGCTGCCGTCCGACTACACGGAGGAATTCTTGCGCGGGTTGCAGACGCAGTCGGGCAAGCTCGAATTCGAATGTAGCAGTCTGAAGCGCTTTCAAGACGCCGAGCGCCCGCCGATTGTCAAATACGAGCCGTCGTGGGAAGGCCAGCATTCGGGCGCTCTGTTCGAGCGATACCCGCTGCAAATGCTCACGCCGCATTCGAAATACTCATTTCACACCCAGGGCGACGGCAAGGACTCCTTCCTCCTCAACATCGACGACCACCGCGTCAAGGTCGACGACTATTACTACTGGGTCATGCGTCTGAATGCGCAAGACGCGGCGGCGCGCGGTATCAAAAAGCACGATCTAGTCAAGGTTTTCAATGATCGCGGCGCCGTAATCTGCGCCGCGTTGCCGACCCAACGCCTGCCGCGCGGTGTCTGTCACGGCTATGAGTTGTCGGCGATCTACGATCCGATGGGCGAACCTGGAAAGTCGGTCGACCGCGGCGGCTGCCTTAATCTGCTGACGCCCGAGCGCACGCAAACGAAGAGCACGCACTCGCTTGCTGGGTCGAATTCGCTCGTGCAGGTCGAACTTTGGGACCGCAGGATTGAGCATATGTCGGAAACGTTCGCCAAAATAGAAAAGGAAAAGGAAGTCCATGCGCTTAAGGCGGCCCATCTGGTGCCGGCGAAGTAGGTGAGGGCGGACCAATGAGCAAGTGGAATATGATCATCGACGTCGCCGAGTGCACGAATTGCAATCTGTGTACGCTGGCGGCGATGGACGAATATGTCGGTAACGAATTTCCAGGCTATTCGGCGCCGATGCCGAGGCATGGCCACAAGTGGATCAATATTCTGCAAAAAGAGCGCGGGCAAATACCATCGATCGACATCGCCTACGTGCCGACGATGTGTAACCACTGCGACAACGCACCCTGCGTGGCCAACGGTCGTGGCGCGGTAACAAAGCGCGATGACGGGATTGTCCTGATCGATCCGGCCAAGGCGAAAGGCCGCAAGGATCTCGTCGAGGCCTGTCCCTATGGCCACATCTGGTGGAACGAAGAGCTGAAAATCCCTCAGGCGTGGACATTCGACGCCCATTTGATCGATCAGGGCTGGAAGCAGACGCGCGGCCAGCAGTCATGCCCGACAGGCGCGATGCGCGCCATTTGTGTCGACGACGCGGCGATGGCCAGGATCGCAAGCGACCAGCAACTCGAAGTCATGAAGCCGGAACTTGAAACCAAGCCCCGCGTCTATTACAAGAATTTGTGGCGCTACACGCAATGCTTCATCAACGGTTCGGTGTCGATGGAAGCCGGTGGGGCGATCGACTGCGTCGAGGGGGCAGCCGTAAAGTTGCTGAGGGACGGTGCCACGATCGCCGAATCCGTGACGGACAACTATGGCGATTTCAAATTCGATCGGCTTGGGGAAGGCTCCGGCGACTACATCGTTGAAGTGTCCTCCGCGGGGCGCGAAAAAAAAATTGCCGTTACGCTCGGTGTCAGCGTAAGTCTCGAAGAAATTAGGCTGTAAATCCGAGATCATTGCGCAGCAAAGGCGTTATGGTTGCTCGGAGCCCCATATGTTGACGGACATTCATGCCGTTCTCGATACCCTCAATCCATGGGCTGAGGCGTTGCTGCGTGTCTGCGTCGGGCTCGCTCTTGTGCCACACGCCTTGCGCAATACATTCAATTTTTTTCCAGATACAGGTCAACCGCACCGAAGTCTTGCGATGCTTGCCAATTATCTGGACGGGCAGGGCTATTGGCCAGGCAAGCTCTGGTCGCCGCTTATATCCATCATCCAGTTTGTCTGCGGTCCGCTTCTTGCGCTCGGCCTATTCACACGCGTGGTGGCGATCCCGATATTCCTGTTCCTGCTGATCACCAATGTCGAGCGTTGGCGCGTCGGAAAATATTTCTGGAACCAATTGGGGCTGGAATACACCCTCATGTGGACCATCGCGGTCTTCTATTTCCTCGTGCACGGCGGCGGTTTGATTTCCGTCGACCATCTGCTGCTGCGGGAAGCCGGCTTTCCCTAGCGAGCGGGCCGGTGGGGGCGCCGAAGGCGCCTGAGGAAATGCTGGCTGGCCGCGCGGCGATCGCCGAATGGGGCAGACTCACTTACGGCTGGCTCGGCCGTGCGCCCAACTACAAGGCGGCGTTCCTGACGATGCTCGGCGATGATGAACCGACTATCCATTGCCGCAAGAGTTTTCACGTTCGGTCTGAAAATGCCGTCTGCGCATGCTAGGACGATGCGCAAAGCCAGAAACGTTTAGAAACAATATTTATCGCCGCGGCAATGGCGAAAGAGGTGCTATAATCGCTTGAATGAATGCACGCTTCAAATGTCGTTTGCATCAAGATCGGATCTAAAGGTCGAATGCGTTTATTGTCACCATGACATTCGTCTTCGCACGACTGAAAAACCGTCCGAAGAAAATTTGCTCGCCTGCCCGAAATGCGGGCGGCGCGCGCCCTATATGATTTCAGACATAAAAGCGGCCGATCGTCACGGGTCTCTCTGGTCATCTAAACAATACGGCCGCAGCTCCGGAGAACTGCGGCCGTACGTTTGGCGCCGGTAGTCTTTGGGGGGCGTCAGGCGCCAAAACGACTAACGCGCCGGAGGCATGGGTGGTCGGTCGAGGATTGCCCGCTGGTCGGTGGATAACGCATCGTATAGCGCGCGTACCGGCTGAGCGATCACTTGGAGAAATTCGGCCTGCGCCGCCAATTGCTTTGTCTGTACCTGAAGCATGGCCAGAAAATTCGGGGGAGTGGTCGGCTCAGCGGGCAGCGAAGCGCAGATCTGGTGCATCTTCTCCACGACCGGATCGGCGGCTTGCTCTGGTCCTGGCACTAAGCGGACATAGCAACGCGGCCAGCTGATGTCCGCTTCTGGGGTAACAGCGGACATTACCCCAGAGGACCTTCGTGCCGAAAATCTTGTCGGGCAATGATCTCAATTGCGGCCGATAAAATTCCCTGTTCTCGCGCCAAAAATCCCTGATCCGCAAAAATAATTCCCTGTTCTGTCGAGTAGGGAATTTGCGTCGGAAGTCCCGTAATGACGGCGCTTTCTGAAGTCTCTCGAGCGGCCGAAGCCGCGATTTTTGCAAATTTCCCTGTAAAATTCCCTGTTAGCAGGGAAAACAAGCGGAGCAGGGTGCCAACTGCACTGGGGCGCCAGCCAGCCAGTCCCGTCTTTGGCCGGCATAAATGGCGAAAAAGCCAGCGGCGGCAAAACCGATAGCAAGCCCGAAGCCAACCGCGCGCTCGGTTTGACGGTAGATTTTTTCAAGCAGCATTTGGGCTAGGCAGGGCAATTACCACCGGGCCGGCCGACGATCGGAATTTCACCAGCCCGCCGTTACGCGTTCAACGCGCGTACATGGTCGATGGCAGCCATGTCACGAGGAACGGAAAGAAGTAGATCACATAGAGCATCAAGATCTGCACGACGATGAACGGCATGACCCCGCGCGACAGCTGGCCAAGCTTGATGCCCGAAATGCCATGGATGGTGAAAAGGTTGACGCCGATGGGCGGCGAGATCTGTGCAATCTCCATGGAAATGCAGGCGAAGATACCGAATACCAGCGGGTCCATGCCGAGCTGGTGGGCGACCGGCTCGAAGATCGGCACCGTGATCAGCAGCATGGCGGCGCTTTCCAGGAACATGCCGAGCACGACATAGACGATGATCATCAAGGTCACCGCCACCGGCCCTTGCGCGACCGAGATGATGCCTGAGGCGATCGCCTGCGGGATTTCCTGGAATGTCAGGAAGTGCGCGAAATACTGCCCGAACACAATCAGCATGAAGAGCATGCAGCTCGTGCGCGTCGCCGCCACTACCGCGGAAACAATCTTGGCGAGATCCAGCCGGCGCTGCACGAGGCCGAGCACCAGGACATAGATCGCGGAGAGGGCGCCGACTTCGGTCGGCGTGAAGACGCCGAGATAAATGGAAGCGATAATGACGAGCGGCAGCAGCAGCACGAAGGTGCCCCGGCGGGTGGCGTCGATGCGCTCCTGCCAGCTCATCTGGTGAGTGACGCGTACGGACGGCCGGCTGACCATCGCATAGAGCGCGAACAGGCTCGCCATGATCAGGCCGGGCACGATGCCGGCGATGAAAAGTTGCCCGATCGAAGTCTCGGTGAGGACGCCATAGAGAATGAGCGGGATGGAGGGAGGAATAATGATGCCGAGCGTGCCGCCGCCGGCGACGAAGCCGCCGGAGCGGCGGTCGCCATAACCCTCCTCTTGTAAAAGCGGTATGGCGACCAAGCCGACGGTTGCCGCGGTTGCGATGCTGGAACCCGAAATCGCCGCGAAGATCGTGCAGGCGCTGATGGTGGCTACGCCGAGCGAGTTGGGAACGCGGCCGAACCAGGCTTTAGTCGCGGCAAACAGGTCGGCTCCCGCCTCCGAGCGCTGCATGATCGTGCCGGTGAGGATAAAGAGCGGCAGCGCGACCAGTTCGAAGATCGAGGAGCCCTGCCAGGTGGTCTGCGCGAGATTTCGCAGCACCTGCGCCGGCGCGTCGGTGATAAGCGACGACAGCAGCACCGCCATCGCCATCGACACGAACACCGGAACGCCCAGAATCATGAAGGCGAACAGCAGAAAGATGGCGATGAAGCCGGCGTAGTCGTAAAGGAAATCCAGCATGGCGCCCGCCGTCCCTACGCGCCGGGCGCGGTGGTTTGGTCAGGCTCGCCGGGCATCGCGCCGCGCAGAAGCTGCGCCAGCGTTTGTATGGCCAGCGCCAGTCCGCCGATCGGCAGCGCCAGCTCGGGCAGATACTGTGGGACCGACAGCAGCGTGTTGGAGCGGATGTTGAAATTCCAGGAATACTCCACGAAACGCGCGGAGGCGTAGATCAAGACCAGCGCCATGACGAAGGTCACCAGCAGCGCTGCCATGTCGAGACCTTTTCTGGCGCGCGGCCAAAGATGTCCCAGCGCGGTGATGCGGAAATGCGCGCCGTCCGCCAACGTCATGCCGTTGGCGAGAAACGCCGCGGCGACCAGCGCGTAAAGCGACATTTCGAACACCCAGAGTGTCGGATGTCCCATGAAACGGGCGAATGCATCGTAGGCGATCGGAAACGGCAATATGCCGACGATGGCAATGCCCACCCACGCCATGGCGCGTGCGACCGCCTCGAGCTGGCCAGCAAGCCGATTTCTCACGCGATGCAGTTCCCCTCAGGCCGGAACGCCGAGCCTACCTCGGCGTCCCGGATCCCGCTTCGCATCGTACTATTTCGCCGCCTCGAGCAGCTTGATCAGGTCGGCCGGGTAGCGTTTGCGGTCGCGCTCGGCCAGCGGGCTGAGTTTGGCCTGCCAAGGTTTTGACATATCGGAACCCGGTTTCACTTCGGTCACGGTCAGGCCTTTGTCGCGGAACACCTGCACGAACTTGCCGTAGGACGCGATCATGAAGTCTTCCGCGTGATTGCGCGCATCGGTCGCCGCATCTTGGACGATCTTGCGCTGATCGGCCGAGAGGCTGTTCCACTTGTCCTTGTTCATCACGTAGCCGTGCACGAGCGTGCCGAACAGGCCGTTGGGCACCATGACGAATTTTGTCACCTCGTAATGCTTGAGACCGACGGCGCCTTGAATGCCGCCGAGCGCGCCGTCGACGGCGCCGCGTTGCAGCGCCGAGTAAACGTCGCCCACGCCCATCGTCACCGGCGAAGCGCCCACGGCCTGCAACAGTTCGCTGGCGCCTTTCGAATAGGTGCGGATGGTCTTGCCGGCGATGTCTTCCGGTTTCAGAATCTTGTCGCGTGACGAGAGCACCGGCGAGCCGATGTCGAACAGCGCCAGCAGCACCGCGCCATTTTCCTGCAGGCGCTTGTTGTAATAATCAAAGACCGGCTTGCCGGGCAGCAGGTCGTCGCGCGCCATTTGCATGCTGAACGGCCACAGCGGGCTCACCGTCGCCGACACTTCCGGGATGCGGCCCGACCAGGTATCGAGCGTGGTCAGCGATATGTCGACAGTACCTTGCGGCACCGCGGTCGAGACGAATTGCTGTTTGACCATTTCGCCGCCGGCGAACACCTTGAAGGTGATCTCGCCCTTGGTTTTCTCCTCGACCGCCTTGGTGAAGCGGCCCACGAACTCGACGACCTGCGGGTGCTTGGGGCTGCCCCAGGTCGAGAGCGACAGGCGCACTTTGGCATCGGCGTGGCCCGGAAGACTGACGGCGGCCACCATGCCTAATATGAAGGCTAGCTTTGCGGGTCTCATTGGGTTCCTCCCTCGATCGTATTGTTGCCTTTATGCGTTTTCCCTACTCTTCGCGTTGCACCTCGACCGTGCCACTTTGCGGATCGACGACGACGCGGTCGCCGGTGCGGATTTTATCGGTGAGATCGACGTCGAAACGATCGATCAGCGCCACGCCGGCAAACGAGGCGCCCTGCGCCAGGATCGGATTGACGCGGTTGAACAGCAGCGCCTTCGGCGCCATCGCGCGCGAGGCCATTTCGGCGAGCATCCAGGCGGTCGCCACGCCGCCTTTGGCATTGTCGAGAACGAGGATGCGGTCGACATAAGATTGGCCGGCCAGCGCATGCGCCGGCCGCGAGAAGATGCCTTTGATGCGGTCGAGATCGTAGCGCGCGCTGAAATTATCCTTGGCGACAAGGGCGATGCCTTCAACACGCGGTCCGACGCCGACGTGGCCGGTAAATTTCTGCGTGCTCATGCCACGTTCCTTTGCGCGGTGATGCGCCCGCTGACCGCCGCCTCAACGCAGGCTTCCATGCTGGCCAGCGTCGGATCGTAACCGTAGCCGCCGATGATGTTGACGAGTTTGGCGGAGTTCGTAGCCAGCCGCCGCCAGCCGTTGGCTTCGGCCATCTCGCGGGCATAGCTCTGATAGAAGCAGACCCCCGACAGCATCAACGCGCCGGATGCCTCGATGCGCGCGGTCAAACCCATGCGGTCGGCGGCCGACTTGTTTTCCGGCGAGGTGACCGCCAGCAACGTGGTCGAGGCGTTGACGCGGCGGCCGTCGAGCAGGTCCGCCAGCACCGACATTTCGATCAGCGACAGTTGTGGCGCCGAAAACACCACGACATCGACTTTGTCGCCGCTGCTGCCGCTGCTGCCGCTGCTGCTACTGCTGTTGCTGCTACTGCTGTAGCCGGCGAAAAATTTATCGAGTTCGGCGCGCGTGATAAGCCGCGGTTCGGGCGCCTTGCCGTCCCAGGGGTCGGACGCGTTGCGCGCCTCCGGCGTCACGCCGACCATATGGAATAGACCGATCGAGCCGAAGCTCGCCATCGCCGCGCCGAAATGCTTGAGAGCGTCGGACCCCGGCGCGCCGGAAATGCCCTCGATTACCGGCACCGCCCAATAACTTCCGGCCATGCGTCCGATCAGGCCGCCGAGCGCGCCCCAGTCGCTCCAGTCGCGCGGCGCGAAGTCCACCGCGAAACGCTGTGTGCCGCGCCGGTTGCGGTCGAGATGAAAACCGTAGCGCGGTGTCCGCCCTGTTAAAGCCGCAGCCAGCGCCGACGGCCCGCCTTCGAAATTGCTGCGCGCGCCCAGCACGCTGTTGCTGTAAATGACCACGCCGGTGTCGCCATAGGCCATGTGCTCGCCCAGGACCGGTGGCATGATGGTCTGATAATTGATGCAGGTATTGGTCATCAGCACGCCGAGCGCCTCGAAGGCGGCTATTGAGCGGCCTTCCAAATCAGCCATCCATTGTTGCTGGCCGAGTTTCTTGACCATGCGGAAATCGACACCGCGCGGATCGGTGATGGTGGGGACGGCGACGCGCCGTGCTTTTGCGTCATGGCGCGCCAGGCTTTCGAGGAAGGCGACGCCGTGCTCGCCGAGCGACTCCGGATCGGCCATGATGTGGGCCTGCGCTACCGGCACCAGATCCTCGGCGTCGAAAAACGCGCCGACCTCACATTGATGCTTGATGGCCCACTGACGCGGCTCGCCTTGCGCGCCCGCCAGCATCGCTTTTTCTTCGTCGCTTAAGCGCATCGGTCGTGCCCCGGCCTGGGTCAAAACTATAGGACGTCATGGGACGTCTTGCAAACAGCCGGATGCATTTTCAAGCGCGCAGGCTCAGCGGGTGAGACTTTGCAGGCTCACGGGCTGGGACGGATGTTGTCGGCCAGCGGCATCGGACCGCGCAGGCTGACCGTAAAATGATAACCGTCGGAACGCACATAAAACTCGGTGATTTCGCACGGCGCATCGTCGGCGCCGAAGGAAACTCGTTCCAGTTCGAGCAAAGGCGCACCTGCCGGGCAGCCAAGCAGATGGCCGAGGCGGCGGCCGGCAAGGCGGCCGCCGATCTTCAAGTTGGCGCGGTTGACCTCGAGTCTCAGAATCCGCAACAGCCCATAGACCGTGTTGGATTCGGCGTCGGCTTCGACAAAGCGCTCGGCGCCGGGCGGCAGCCAGCAGACCAGCAAGCCGAGCGGCCGGTCGCCGACATAATACAGGCGTTTCAATTGCATCAGGCGCTTGCGCGATCCTAAGAGCTTGCGGATGCGCTCGGGAGGCGGCTGCAGTGAAAAGTCGATCAGCCTGGTGCGCAGCGACAGCCCGGTCGCCTGCAGCGTCTCGTAGATGCCGCGCAATTCGTGCAGGTCGTGATTGAGCGCCGGCCCATTGACGAAGGTGCCTTTGCCGTGCCGGCGCATCGCCAGTCCGCGGCGAACCAGCAGATCGACGGCTTGCCGCACCGTGATGCGGCTCACACCGTACTGGGCCATTAGGTCGATTTCGCTGGGCAGTTTTTGAAACGGCAGCAGCCGGCGCTCGCCGATATCGTGCTCCAGGCGCGCCGCTATCTGCTGATAGAGCGCCACCGGGCTTGAACGCTCGAGCGTTGCGCTGTCCATCGTCAATGTCCATGCGATGTAACTGTCGCAGTGTAGCGACGCAACGCGATTGTAGCCAGCCGTTCTCACCAGCGATTGTAGGGCAGGAACTTGCCGCTCATGGTCACCTTCACACGGTCGCCTTTCGGGTGCTCGACCTTGTCGATGGTCAGATCGAAGTCGATCGCGCTCATGATGCCGTCGCCGAATTTCTCGTGGATGACGGCTTTCATGCTGTCGCCGTAGACATAGGCGATCTCGAAGAAGCGGTAGATCAACGGGTCCTTGGCGACTGGGTCGAGGTTCTGCGCCTTCAGCGGCGGCATTTGCAGGGCGATCTCGACGCCCTTCTTGGCATTGCCGAAGTCGAGAAAGCCGGTGAGCTTTTCCGCCTGCGCGCCGGTAAAGCTATTCTGGCCGAGACAGACGGAGGTGACGAATACTTCCGACAACCCCACCGCGCCGGCGATGGCGGCCCAGGTCGTGCCCTGCTTGAACTTGGCCTCCATAATGGCTTCGGTCATTTCGATCTTGCTCATCATAACTTTCCATCCCCTGCATAATCGTCCCCGCGTTGGCTGGCGTTTGAATTGTGCGCCAGCCGTTGCCTGGCGACAATGCGCCAACTCTTCAGACGTGATCGAGCCGATTGGCTCGAAGCAAGATCGGTACCACTTCGTTACGCGCTGATTACGGGCTCAAGTCGGCCGGACTTGTTCGGTCAGGTCGATCTTGCCAGGATGTTTCTTGAATAACTATGGCAAGACGCGGCGCGACAGCATCGCGAACGTTTGCATCGCTGGCTGTCTCATGATCCGGTGCACGGCCGAGGGAAAAAACCAATGCAACTGCCAGCCCCTGTGCTGCGGCCGCCCTTCAATGTGACGCGCGCAAGCCACGTCGTCTTGACCGTCGCCGATCTCGCAGCCAGCCGACGCTTCTACGAACAGGTAATTGGGCTCATCCTGACCGAACAGGCGGACGGGACGCTCTATTTCAGGGGTATCGAGGAAGCTTGCCACCACAGTTTGGTCTTGCGCGAAACGAAAGGCGCGCCGGTCTGCCAGCGGCTGGGTTTGCGGGTCTTGAGCGAAGACGACCTCGAAGGCGTGCATGAATTCTTCAAACAGCAAGGCTGCCCGGCCGAGTGGGTGGAGGTGCCTTTCCAGGGACGCACGCTGCACGCCAGCGATCCGGTCGGGACGCGGCTCGAATTCTGCGCCCGCATGCCGGTGGTGCCGCGGCAGATCACCCATTTCGAAAGTCACCGCGGCGGCTGCGCGCAGCGGCTCGACCATTCGCAAATTCTCACGCCGCACGTGCCGCGCGCGCTCGAATTTTACGCGGCCATGGGTTTCCGCCTGTCGGAATACATCGCCGACAAGGACCAACTGCGCGGGGTGTTCTTGCAGCGTAAAGGCAATCCGCACGACATCGTTTTTTTCAACGGCGCCGGGCCGCGCCTGCATCACGTCGCGTACTTCGCGCAAGAAGGCCAGAACCTGCTCAAAGCCTGCGACGTCGCCGGCAGTCTCGGCTTCGGTCGCGCCGTCGAGCGTGGGCCCGGCCGCCACGGACCCGGACACGCGATGTTCGTCTATTTCCGTGATCCCGACGGCCACCGTATCGAGCTGTTCAATACGCACTATCAAATCATGGACATCGAGAACGAGCCGGTGAGGTGGGATGTCAAGGATCCGAACGTCTCTTTTCCCTGGGGCTTGCCGGCACAGCGCAGCTGGTTCGAGCAGGCGACGCCGTTCGAAGACGTTGCGGTTGAAGAGCCGCAAACGAAACCGGCGCCGATGACGCTCGAGCGCTACCTGGCCGACCAGGCCGGCAAGAGCCGCTAAGTTCTCCGCCGCCGCCATGCAAGAGGAAACCTTCGTGCTGATCGCTGGCGGCGGCCCGGTCGGGCTGTCGGCGGCAATCGAATTGTCCTGGCGCGGCGTGCCCTTTCTCCTGGTCAATGAGAACGCCGATACGGCGGCGCATCCCAAATGTAACAATACCAATGCGCGCTCGATGGAGCACTTCCGACGGCTTGGGATTGCCGGACTATTGCGCGCGGAAGGCTTGCCCGCCGACGTCGAGCGCGCCAGCGCCTATGTCACGCGCTTCTGCGGTTATGAATTCGGCCGCCTGCCGCGGCCATGGCCGCAGTGGCCGACGCCGGAAATGCCGGCGACAATTTCCCAAATCGTGCTCGAGCGCACGCTGCGCCGTTGCGCCGAAAGCCGCGCCGGGGGGCAAATCCATTTCGGATGGAAACTCGATCGTTTTACGACCAGCGAGGATGGGGTGGTGGCGGAGGTTGTCAGCTCCGCCGGCGAGCGCCGAACGATCAAAGCGCGCTATCTGCTCGGCGCCGACGGCGGCGGCAGCACGGTGTGCCGCGCGCTCGGCGTCTCGCTGCTCGGCGAGGACGGCACCGCGCCGCGCGCTTTTATGGGCGGCACCATGCTCTCTTATTATATCCGCGCGCCTGGATTGCTCGCCGCCAGCAAGCGTAAGCCGGCGCAGATGACCTTTATCGTCAATCCTGACATGCGGGGGATGATGTACGCGCAGGACGGCCGCGAGCGTTGGGTGGTGCATTATCAGGTACCCGCGGGGACCGACTGGCGGACATTAGACGCGCGCGCCATCGTGCGGGCGATGCTCGGCGCCAATGTCGAATTTGAGATTCTCTCAGGCGGTCCTTGGACCGGTGGCCTGGCGCTGGTGGCCGAGCGCTATCAGGCGGGACGCGTGTTTCTCGCCGGCGACGCCGCGCATCTCTTCACCCCGCTCGCCGGTCTCGGCATGAATACCGGCATCGGTGACGTGATGAATCTGTGCTGGAAGCTCGCGGCCATGTATGACGGTTGGGCCGGGTCTTCGCTTCTTGGCAGCTATGAAATCGAGCGGCATCCAATCGGCCTGCGCAACTCGCAGCTCGGCGTGCGCTGCGCGGCGGTGATGGACGGCTGGAGGGTTCCCCTCGATTTTGAGGCGAACACGCCGGCGGCGATAGGGGCCCGCGCCGTGCTTGGCGCACGCGTCGTGGTCGAAGACCTGCCACAGTACCGCACCGTCGGCATCCAACTCGGCGAGCGTTACGAGATCTCGCCGGTTGTGTGTGCAGACGGTAGTCCGAGCCCGCCGGACGCCTGGAACACCTACGCGCCGCTCGAGCGGCCGGGGGCAAGGGCGCCGCATGTCTGGCTCGGCGAGGGGCATGCGCTTTACGATGATTTTGGCTCGGGCTTCACGCTCATCGACTTCGGCACGCCGAACGACGCCGCCGGCCTTGCCGACGCAGCGCGCGCGCGCGGCGTGCCGCTCAAAGTTCTGGTGCTGACGCCGTTCGGCGCCGGTCCCTACCGCCACCGCCTGGTCTTGGTTCGTCCCGATCAGCACATTGCCTGGCACGGCGACCGCGTGACCGACCCGACGGCTATCATCGATCGGGCGCGAGGCGCGTCATGATCGCTTCGCGCGATTTTTACGATGTATTGATCATCGGTTGTGGGCCGGTTGGCGCCACGCTCGCCAATCTGCTCGGCCAACAAGGCCATTCGGTCGCGGTCGCCGAGATGCACGCGGAGATCTACGATAAGCCGCGCGCCATCAATCTCGATCAGGAGGCATTGCGGACACTGCAGGCGATCGGCCTGGTCGATGAGATTATCGAAGGCTGCGAGCCGCATACCGGAACCGACTACCTTGGGGTTGACGGAAAGCTCATCAAAATTCTCAACTCAGCGCCGCCGCCTTATCCACTCGGCTGGCCCGCCAATCTGATGTTCGTGCAGCCGCATGCCGAACGCGTTTTGCGAATGGGCCTTGCACGGTTTTCCGCCGTCGATCTTCTGCTCGGCTATGAAGCGGTCGGCGTCACTCAGTCGTTGGACCGCGCAACGGTCACGTTCCGGTTGTCCGAAGGCAACAACACCGTCGCGTTGGGCGCGCGCTATGTCGTTGCCTGCGACGGCGCCAACAGTCCGATCCGCACTTCGCTCGACATCGGCCAGGTCGATCTCGGCTTTAGCGAATGGTGGCTGGTGGTCGATGCCTGGCTGAAGAAAAGCACGGCCTTGCCGGCGCGCTCGACGCAATATTGTTTTCCGGAAGCGCCAAGCACCTACGTCTTTTGTTCCGGCAACCTCAGGCGTTGGGAATTGAAAATCCTGCCGCAGGAAGATCCGCAAAGCTATTTGTCGCTCGATAAGGCCAAGCAGCGCATGGCGCGTTTTGTCGACACCAGCGCGCTCGAATTTTGGCGCAGCGCCGTTTATCATTTTCATGCGCGCGTCGCCGAAGAGTGGTGCAACGGACGCGTCCTGCTGGCCGGCGATGCCGCGCATCAAATGCCACCGTTTCTAGGGCAGGGGCTTTGCTCGGGCATGCGGGATGCCGTCAATCTCGCCTGGAAGCTCAGCATGGTGCTCAAAGGCACGGCCAATCCGAGCTTGCTTGAGACCTATACGCAGGAACGCGAGCCGCATATACGCGCGCTTACCGACATCACCGTGGAACTCGGTAAGATCATCGGCGAAACCGACCTTAAGTGCGCGCTTGCCCGCGACCGGCGGCTGCGCCAGGAGCTGGATAGCGGTCGCGTGGAAACAGTCCGACAGAACATGATTCCTGGCCTCGACCGCGGCCTCGTCTACCGCGGCGAGACAGGAAGGGACGCGGGAGCCGGCACACTTGCGGTCCAGCCCACCGTCGAGGGCCCATCCGGCCCGGTGTTATTGGATGAAATCATCGGTCCCAATTTTGCGATCCTGTCGCGCGCGCCGGCGTCGGCGGAGCGGATGGATTTTGAATTGGCGGCAGCTTGGAGGCGGCGCGGCGGATGCATGGCAACGATTAGTGCGGGAAAAAATGCAGCCAACTTAGGCTCAATCGAATCGGGGTCCTTTTTGCTGAATGAGCAAGGGCATCTCTTCGCTGATTGGATGGCCGGCTTAAATGCCTTTGCCGCCATCGTGCGACCGGACAAATACGTCTACAGCATCGCGAGGACGTCGGTGGAGGTCGATCGGCACGTCCGTATTTTACTCGCCCGTCTGGATGACAGGCTTTGACGCGGAATTTTCGCCGCATGGCAAGCCCGCGGTCTGCGTCGATTGACAAGAAAATCGCGCGATCTATGCTATCTAACTAGATAGTTAAGGCCGCGCATGATCACCGGAACGACCCGCCTCTACGCCATTATCGGCGATCCCATCGCGCATGTGCGCACGCCGATGGCGTTCAACGACTATTTCAGCGCGCGCTACATCGACGCCGTGTGCTTGCCGGTCCATATCGGTCGCGACGATCTGCCCCGCGGCTGGGCGGGACTGAAATCGATGCTCAATCTGGACGGATTCATCGTGACCGCGCCGCATAAAGCCGAAGTCGGCACGGCTGTGCGATGGTCTGGAGGGCGACGGCGTCTACACGCAGGTGGTCAACACCGTGCGGCGCGAGGCCGATGGGCGTTTCGTCGGCACGCTGCTCGATGGGCGCGGATTCGTCAGCGGCATGAAATCGCAAGGGCATGCGGTCGCCGGCCGCCGCTTCTACATGGCGGGCGCCGGCGGCGCAGGCACCGCGCTCGCCTATGCGCTCGCCGACAGCGATGCGGCGGCGCTGACGATTTATAACCGGACGCGCTCGAAAGCGGAGGCGCTGGTCGCCGGTGTTGCAATAAGCGTTTCCTCAGTGCGACGTGCGGCTCGGCACGGCCGACGCCTCAGGGCACGACGTCATCGTCAACGCGACGTCGCTGGGTCTAAAGCCCGATGACCCGCTGTCATTCGATCTGGCAAGCGCCGATCCGTCGGCGCTCGTCGCCGAGGTCGTGATGAAGCCGGAGATGACGCCGCTGCTGATCGCCGCCAAGGCGCGCGGTTCGGCCATCCACTTCGGAACCCATATGCTCAACGGCCAGCTCAATCTCATGATGGAGTTTCTTGGCTTGAGCAAAATGGGAATTCGTTAGTCCTCGATCCCCGTTCAGTGTGAGACCAACGCGATGACCTATGTCGTTAACGAGAGCTGCATCAAGTGCAAATACCTGGACTGCGTCGAAGTCTGCCCGGTCGATTGCTTCTATGAGGGCGAGAACATGCTGGTCATCCATCCCGACGAATGCATCGATTGCGGGGTCTGCGAGCCGGAGTGTCCGGCGGAGGCGATCAAGCCGGACACCGAGGCGGGGTTGGAAAAATGGCTGGAACTCAACGCCAAATACGCTGCCGTCTGGCCGAATATCACGGAGAAGGGCGATCCGCCGCCCGACGGCAAGGAGTTCGAAGGCGTGCCCGACAAGTTTGAAAAATACTTCAGTCCGAATGCCGGCCAATGAGCGCAGACGATCTCGCGCGAACGTTTGGCGAGCGCGCGTACCGAAGCGCGCGTGCTCGATGCAGCGCCGTGGCTGGCGGCCGTTGGCAGCGTCGATGAAGCCTACGGAATTCAATCGCAGCTTGCGCGGCCTTGCCGGCGACGAGGTGCGTGGATGGAAGGTGACCGCGCTCTCGCCGGATCAGCAGCAATTATATAATGCCAAGCAGCCGGTCGCCGGCGCCTTGCTGGCGCCGTTTGTTCACGGCGAGCCGGCCACGATTGAGCTGTCGCATTTTGTCGCCCCGCTGCTGGAATGCGAGATATCGCTATCTGCTCGGCCGCGATCTCCCCGCGCGCGAGCAGCGCTACAGCCGCGCGGAGATCGAAGCGGCGATCGAGGCGATCGTCCCGGCCATGGAGATCGCCGATTGCCGCTGGCCGGCGGATGCGCCCGGGCTGCTCAAGCTTGCCGACGACATGGGCAATGGCGCCTTCATCTCCGGCCGCCCGGTGCAGAATTGGCGCGTAGTCGATCTCGCCGCCATCGAAGTCTTGCTCACGCATGAGGACACGGATGACCGCGCGCGGTAGCTGCGCGCGATTCTCGGCGATCCGCTGAATGGCGGTCGTTGCGCTCGCCAATGCGCAGCCGCTTCCCGCTGGCGGCTTGAAGCGCGGCCAGATCGTCACGACCGGCACCTGCACGACGCCGCTGGCCTTAGAGCAGGGGCGTATACGTCGCCGACTTCGGTTCGCTCGGCAGCGTGCGCCTGACGTGCTCGCGTAGCGCGCTAGAATTTGGCGTCGCGCTTTTCCTGGAAGGCCTTGATACCTTCCAGGCGCGCCTTGTCGGACATGCAGAGGACGTGCAGTTCGTTCTCGTAGCGCAGCCCGGTCTCCAGCGGCATCGACAACGCCGCGCGGATCGCAGCCTTGACGGCTTGCGTCGCAACCGGACTGAAGGAAGCGATCTTTTTCGCCAGCGCCAGCGCGCGCGCAGCAACATCGGCATCATCGACGACTTCCTCGACCAGGCCGATGCGCAGCGCCGTCTCCGCATCGACCGGGTCGCCCGTCAGCAACAGGCGCATCGCCTGGCCGACCCCGACCAGGCGCGGCAGCATCTGCGAGGCGCCGCCGCCGCCGAGCCAGCCGCGGGTGATCTCGGGCCCGCCGATCTTGGCGCTGCGCCCGGCGATGCGGATATCGGCGGCGATCGCGATTTCCATGCCGCCGCCCAGCACCCAGCCTTTCAAGGCGGCGATGACCGGCTTGCGGATGTCGCGCACCAGCGCGGCATATTCGACGCGGTCGCGGAAGGCGAGCATGTCGGACAAGTCGACCAACGTATTGAGATCGCTGCCGGCCGAGAAGGCGCGCTCGCCGGCGCCGGCGATGGTGGCGACGCGAATGTCGCCATTGTCGTCGATCTCGCGGCAGACGCGCTGCAATTCGCGCGTCATATCCGGCGTGATCGCGTTCATCTTGTCGGGTCGATCGAGAACGATCTGCCCGATCCCATCTCGCACTGTGAGCGTGACCCGGCCGCTCATGCCGGCTCCTTCGTGTCCGCGCCGGCTGAACTTGAGCGCCGTTCCACCTCGCGCAGGATTCCCGCGACATCGACGCCATTGCCGAACTGGCCGATCATATCGCCGAACATACCGACCAGGCAGTCGAGCAATGTGAGCATGCAGTCCGAGTTCGCCGGCAAAACTTTGCGCGGTCCGCATATCCTTGAGCTGATATTCGGCCGGACTGCCGGGAACGAAATTGCGCTCGATCATTCGCTCGCCGAGGACGTTGAGAATTTTGGAATCGGCAAAGCCGCCCATCAGCGCGCGGCGCACCGCCGCCGGATCGGCGCCGCCGCGTGTGGCGAAATGCAGGGCTTCGGCGACGGCGGCAATCGTGCCGCCGACGATGATCTGATTGGCGAGCTTGGTCATCTGCCCGGTGCCGACCGGCCCGATATGGGTGACGCGGCCCATGGCGGCAAACACGTCGGCGAGTCGTTCGATCACCGCGTGTTCGCCGCCGGCCATGATAGCGAGCGTGCCGTCGCGCGCGCCCGGCTCGCCGCCGGATACCGGCGCATCGACATAGTCGACGCCGCGCGCGGCAAGTCTCGGCGCCTGGACGCGGCAGGTCTCGACCGGAATTGAGCTCATCACCACCAGCGCCGATCCGGACTTCAGCGATTCGGCCGGTATGCGGCCGGTCTGATCGGGCGAGAACAATACCTCCTCAACCACCGGGCCATTGCTCAGCATCACGATGGCGACGTCAGCATCGGCGCAAGCGCGCTGACGGACTGTCGGCAATCTTTGCGCCGAACTCAGCCAGTCTCTCGGCTTTCCCGCGACTGCGATTCCACACCGTGACGGCAAAGCCGGCCTGCGCCAGGCGGCGCGCCATATGCCCGCCCATGATGCCGGTGCCGAGCAGCGCGATCGGCGCGCGGGGAGGTCATCGCGTCAGCCCACCGCCGCCTTCTTGACCGTGGCGAGCCGCTTGAATTCCGGCGACTTCTTGTAATGCGCGTCGAGTGGATAGCAACCGGACACGATGCCGTTGCGCGGCGCCGTGGTGCAGTCGCTGAAGGTGCGACAATAGCGTTTCTTCTGCGGCGGCTCGCCGCGCAAGATGGCGAGCGGCAGCTCCGGATAGGCGAGCACCATGCGGCCGAGGCCGACCAGGTCGACCCAGCCGCGGCTGACCACGGCCTGCGCGACGTTGGGGAAGAAATCCTGCAGATAGGTATAGCCGCTTCCCATGAAGCAGAAATCCGGGAACGCCGCTTTCAGTTCGCGCACCACCGTGATTTGCCGCATGACGCCGACGAACGGGTCCTCCGGCGGATGATAGCCGTCGGACGGCGGATAAAGCGCCGGGCGAATAATGTGCGGATTGTAATAGGGGCTGGCCGCGGTGATGTTGACGAAGCGGATGCCGAGCCCACGCAATGATTTCGAGGAACGCCTTCGGCTCGGTCAGGTCGTATTCGAGCGGGTTGTGCGGATTAGCGCCGAAGGCATAGCGGTAGGGCAGGGCGTGCTCTTCCGGAATACCGGGCCCCAGCGCGCCCGGCGCCGAACGCGCCGGGTCCGGCTTGAACGGCACCGAGTTCGATCGCGCTCAGGCGCACGCCTATGCGTAAGGCCTGGCGCCTCGGCGCGGATGCCCTCGACCACTTCGCGCAAGAAGCGCGTGCGGTTTTCCAGACTGCCGCCATAAGGGCCTTTGCGGTCCACGGCGCTCAGGAATTCGTGCGCGAGATAGCCGTGGCAATGTTTGATGTCGACGAAATCGAAACCGCAACTCTGCGCGCGCTTGGCCGCCAGCACAAAGTCTTGCACCAGCCGCTTGATCTCGTCGTCGCTGATCACCGGCCGGTCGGGCGGATAGCCGAACTTACGATCGAGCAGCGGGTGGTGATAGGCGATGATCGATTCGAATTTCGTATTGTCGTTCGGCTTGCAGAAACGGCCCGAATGGGTGAGCTGCAGGCCGATGATGACGTCGTCACCGTCCTCGCCTGTTGCTTCCTTGTGCGCGGCGATGACGCTTTCGCGCATCGCGGCGATGTCGCGCTGGCTTTGCTCGGTCATAATAAGCTGCTTGGGATTGGCGCGGCCGTCGGGGCGCACCGCGCAAGCCTCGCCGCCCCACAGCAGTTTGGCGCCGGAAAGGCCGAAGCGGCGCCAGCGTCGTTTCGTGTTCTCGGAGGGGCGGCCGTCGCGCTCGCAATCCCAACCCTCCATCGGCTGGATCGCAAGACGGTGGCCGATGGTTATGCCGTCGCATTCGAGCGGCGACCCGAGCGGCGATTGCGGGCCGTGCGCGACGATGTCGTCGCAAGGCATGTCGAGCCCGAGCGATTGCACGTAGTTACGAAATCCGGTGACGCCGTCGAGCGAGCCAGCTTTGGGATAATCGCCGAATTTCATGTTTCCTCCGATCGTGTCGATAACTTCAGATGACGCGCCTCAGCCGCGATGCGCCGTGACGTAAGACAGGATGACGTCGACGGCGTGCGAGCGCCGCAGCTTTTGCTCGGCCGGGCTCGATAGCGGGCGTCCGAAGGCCGCCGACAGCGTGGCCGCATTGGAAAAGTAGAAATAACTCAACCCGGACATGGATACATAGAGGTGCAGCGGATCGATGCCCGGCCGGATCATTCCGGCCTTTTCGCCACGCCGCCAGCACTTTGCGGATCACGTCGACCAGCGACAGGTGCATGTCGCGCAGCTTGCGCGAGCGCTTGAGAAATTTGGCGCGGTGCATGTTTTCGCCGGCGAGCAACGGGATGATCGTCGGGTTCTTCTGGCAGTAGTCGAACTTGAACTCGACCAGCGTCTTGATCGCCTCGAGCGGCTCAAGATCCGTGAGATTGAGCTCTCGCTCGGCCTTGCGCATGGCGCCATAGGCCCGTTCGAGCACCGCCAAGATACAGTTCTTCCTTCGAGCCGAAGTAATAGTAGAGCATGCGCTTGTTGGCGTCGGCCTGTTCGGCGATGACGTCGACGCGGGCGCCGGCTAGGCCCTTGCTTGCAAATTCGGCTTCGGCCGCGGCCAACAGCGCTTGCTGCGTACGCTCGGCATCGCGCACCGGCTCGAGGCGGGGCTTGGCTTTCATCGCGACGCTTGCTTTTTTCGGCTTCGGTGTGACGGCGATCGACATCAGTGTCTTCCCGCTGTGAGGAATCGGTCGAGGCGCTGCGGATCGGTGCGGATGCCGGTTGGCGGCGATTATAGCGGCAAGGCCCATGGGCTCGGGCCGGAAAATCCGCTCATCCATCTCTTGAAGTGAAGGCGAGACATCAGGCCGAAATTGCATTTGCGCGAAGATGTCCCGTTCGAGATCGACCGCCGGCGCGATTTCGATCAGTTCGAGCCGGCCGGCCTCGTTACGTCGGAAAACGGCGCGTTCGGTGACGTACAGCGCCCGCTGGCCGTTCGCAGCGGCAAGCGGGCCCGAATAGGTCACTTGCTCGACCTTGCGAACGAATTTCATTTCCGCGCCTTCGCGTTTGATCTGCGTACGGCCGCCAGGCCACCCGATATCGAGGCCGCCGGCGGTGAAAGTGCCGCTGAAGATCATGGTTTTCGCGTTCTGACTGATGTTGATGAAACCGCCCGGTCCGACGATGCGACCGCCGAAGCGGCTGACGTTCACGTTGCACTGCTCGTCAACTTCGGCGAACGAAAGAAACGCGAGATCGAGACCGCCACCATCGTAGAAATCGAATTGGTAGGGTTGATCGACCATGGCCTGGTAGTTGCGCCCGGCGCCAGGCTCGTTGCCGGTGGCCGGCGCGCCGCCGATCAGCCCCTGCTCATTGGTGAGCACAACTTCGTCGATCGCATTCTCTTCGGCGGCGATCGAAGCGATGCCGGTGGAGATGCCAGAGCCAAGATTGCAGATGGCGCCGCTGAACAGTTCGAGCGCCGCGCGCCGCGCCACCACCTTACGCGGCGAAAAGGGTAGCGCGGTGATGTGCATCAGCGGCACTTTCATCTCGCCGGCATACGCGGGATCGTGCACGGTGAAATAAGTCTGCGTCTGCTCGGGGTCGATCACGATCAGATCGACGAACATGCCCGGGATTTTCACCTGCTTCGGCGGCAACGTGCCGCGCAACGCCATGCGTTTGACCTGGGCAATGACGATGCCACCGCAACGGCGCGCGGCCTGCGCCATCGACAGCATCTCACCGAATACAGCCTCATGCTCCATGGTGATATTGCCGTCCTCGTCCGCCGTTGTGCCGCGCAAGAGCGCGACGTCGATATGGAACGGCTTGAACAAGAGATAGTCCTTGCCGCCGATCTGGGTCAGCTCGACCAGATCCTCTTTCGCGCACGCACTCTGCTTGCCGCCGCCGTGGCGCGGATCGACAAAGGTGTCGAGACCGACATGGGTGACGAGGCCGGGACGGCCCGCCGCCATCTCGCGGGTCAATTGCGACAGGCAGCCTTGCGGCAACGTATAGGCCTCGATTTCGTTCGCCGCCGCCATCCGTTCGACCGGTGGGGAATCGACGAGCGTGCCGCAGACGACGCGCTTCAGCAGGCCGGGATGCGCAAGGTGGCCGATGCCGCGCTTGGCACGGTCGCCGAGGCCGACCGGGTGCACCGTGGTGAGATTGCGCGGCTCGCCTTCGCTCAGAAAGCTCTTGCCGATAGCCGCAATCAGCGTGTCGGGAACGGCATGTCCGGCGCCGGAGCCGCCGATGAGCAGCGTGTCGCCGCTGGCGACGAGCCCCGCTGCTTCATCGGCTGTGACGACGCGAGGCGCCATGTCCGGACCCTCAGGCCGCGACGCCATGCGTGCGCATGACGTCGTTCAGGCGCGCGACGGCGAGGTCAGGGTCGCGGATGAGGCCGGCCGCATCGGCGAGCTTGAAAGCTTCGATCAAATGCAGCAGCGAGCGTGCGCTTTGCTGACCGCCGACCATCACGAAGTGCTTCTGATGGCCGTTGAGATAGGCGAGGAAAACGACGCCGGTTTTGTAGAACTGCGTCGGCGCTTTGAAGATGTGACGCGACAGCGGCACCGTCGGCTCGAAGATTTTCCAGTACTGATCGAGATCGCCGCGCGCATGCGCGGCAAGCGCCGCCGATGCCGCCGGCGCGATCACGTCGAAGATGCCGAGCAGCGCATCGGAGAAGCTCTTTTCGTCGCCGGCGATCAACTCGGCGAAATTGAAATCGTCGCCGGTATAGGTGCGCACGCCCTGCGGCAGGTGACGCCGCATGCGGATTTCCTTGTCCTTGTCGAGTAGCGACAACTTCACGCCGTCGACTTTGCCGGCGTTGTCGGCGACGATATCGATACAGACATCCATCGCGGCGTCGTGATCGACATTGCCCCAGTAACCCTTGAGCGCGGGATCGAACATTTCGCCGAGCCAATGGATGATGACCGGCTCGCGTACCTGCTTCAGTATGCGTCCATAGACCTTGGCGTAGTCGTCGGGCGATTTGGCAGCGACGACCAGTGCGCGGCTCGCCATCGAGCACGATACGGCCGCCACAGGCCTCGACCGCTGAAATCTGTTCCTCATAGGCGCGGATCACGTCGTCGATGGTCAGCGATCCCGTTGGCGCCAGATGATCGGTGCCGACACCGGAGAACACCGCGGCCCCGGGCACACCACGCGCCGCCTCGACCGACAGGCGGATGAGTTGCAGCGCGTTCTTCCAGTCGAGCCCCATGCCGCGCTGGGCGGTATCCATCGCCTCGGCGACGCCTAGCCCAAGGCTCCAGAGATAGCGGCGATACGCGATGGTCGCGTCCCAGTCGATGGCCGGCTGCAGCCAGGGATCGATATCGGCAAGGGGATTGGCGACGATGTGAGCTGCAGCGAGCGCGATGCGATCGAAGGCGCGTTCGCCGGTCCCATTCCACGCCTGCGGGCCTTTGAGCCGGTAAGGCTCGGTGCCACCGTTGCGCGTCGGTAAATTCACCACCGGCATCGTTACAACCGAAATCAGGAATGAATAATTATCTAGTTAGTTATATTGCGAAGGCCCTGAGACTGTCAACGCGAACTGGGCTTTCAATCCATGGCCAGCACGCCTTTGGATTTGAAGATGTTGCGGATGTGTGTCCCATACTCATGAAACCGCTCCGGCAACTGGTCGAGCCGCCGCGGGCGCGGCAGATCGATATCGAGAATCTCGACGATGCGGCCGGGTCGCGGTCCCATCACCACGACGCGATCGGCGAGCAGCACGGCCTCCGGAATGCTGTGCGTGATGTGCAATGCAGTCTTGCGCGTCTCCATCCAGAGCCGCTGGATGTCCATGGAAATCTGTTCGCGGGTAAGCGCGTCGAGCGCGCCGAATGGCTCGTCCATCATCAGCATGGCCGGACCGTGCACCAGCGCGCGGCAAATGGAAACGCGCTGGCGCATGCCGCCGGAGAGTTCGTAGGGCTTTTTCTTTTCGAAGCCTTCGAGCCCGGTGGCCTTGAGCAGGCTGCGCGCGATCGGCTCATACTTGGCGCGATCCATCTTGCGAATGTCGATCTGCAGCATCACGTTCGCCAGCACGTCGCGCCAGTCGAGCATGATGGCTTCCTGGAACACGATGCCGACGTCCGTCTGCGGCCGGTCGACGCGCGTGCCGCCAATGGTAATCGTGCCTGCGCTGTAGGGCGCGAGCCCCGCCACCATCTTCAGGATCGTGGTCTTGCCGCATCCGCTCGGCCCGACGATGGCGACGAATTCGGATTGCTTGATGTCCAGATTGATGTCGGCGCAGGCTTCGATATCGCCGCTTTTCGTCTGGTACGTCTTGGCGACGTTGTGCAGTCTGATGAATGGCTCGCTCATAGCCTGGCTTGTTCCGTTCGTGACCTTTAGAAGCCAACGACCTCTCCGCGGTTGCGCCGCGGAGAGGTCGATCGGTGCAGGCGTTACTTCTTCATGTAAGGCGGCACCGACAGGTACTCGTTTGTGTAGTATTTGCTCATATCTTTTGCTTCCGGCATCTTCGCGTACTTTTGCAGAAGATCCTGGCTTTCCTGCCAATCCTCCTTTGCCGACCACATCACCGGCTTACCTTGGGTATGCTTGGTGTGGATGATCGTCATGGTGCCGTTGATCTCGAGCAGCGCGATCTCCTTGTTGAAGGCCTTTGCGTGCTTGATGAAGATTTCGGCCGCCTCATCGCGGTGCTTGTCGGTGTAGTCCCAGCCGCGCTGCGACGCGCGCAGGAAGCGCTTGAGTTGGTCCTTGTGCTTGTCGTCCTTGAGCCAATCTTTGTTGACGATGACCGCGCTGCTCATCGTGGAGATGCCGGCCATGTCATAGAGTCGCGTCCAGCCCATCTTGACGCCGGATTTGAGCTGCATGCGCGGGCCCTGATCCATGAAGTAGCCGAGCAGCGAGTCGGCCTGCTTGGCAAGCACCGCCTGTTCCTTGGCTGCCGGTGTGGCGACCGTGATCAGTTTGACGTCGCTCATCTGCATATTCAGCTTGCCCAAAAAGGCGGTGAAGATGGCGAGGCTGGCGTCGCCGGCGGTGATCGCAATGCGGCTGCCCTTGATTTCGGAGACCTTGGTCGGCCGTGCATTGTCGGCGCGGTAGATGAAGGACATCGGACTTTGCTGCAAAGTCACGCCGACGGCTTCGATCGGCATGCCGGCGTTGATACCGCGCATCATGGTTGCGGCGTCGACGTAAGCCACCGGATTGGTTTGGTTGGCAACGAGTTGTGCCACCGTGGTGGAACCGCTGCCTTCGAGAATCGAGACATCGAGGCCTTCTTCTTTGTAAAACCCCTTGTCGAGGGCGACAAAGAACGGCGCGTGCTCGCCGTAGAGCGTCCAGTTCAACCGGAACGGAAACTTGTCCTGGGCGCTGGCGACGGTCGAAAACGCTGAGAAAGCTGCAACGGCAGCCATCAGCGACAGAATAGTCCTCGTGCGTTTCATGTCTTAATCTCCTCCCTGATTGATTTACTTTTTTGGCGAACCTTCGCTTTGCGCGGCGCAGGCTTTGGTGTGTTTGGCCTGGCCGCCGACTTACATTGTCCCGGCCTCCGTGTGGACGCGGTGGGTAACGTGCCATGGGATCAGGAAGCCTTCCAAAATCTCCACGGAGTAATAAAAAACAAGTCCGATGATCGTCAGCGCCACGATGGTGGCGAACATCATCGACGTTTCCATGTTGGAATTGGTCACCAGCAGCAGATAGCCGAGCCCCTTGTCGGCGCCGACGAATTCGCCGACCACGGTGCCGGCGATGGCCAAGGTGGCGGCGACTTTGAGCCCGCTGAACAAATAGGGTAGGCTGGTCGGCAGCCGGAATTTCGTGAAAATCTGCAAATGACTGGCGCCCATCGAGCGCGCCAGATCGCCCATTTCCGGCGACATCGAACGCAGGCCGACGGCGGCGTCGATCACGATCGGAAAAAACGAGATCAGGAACGCCACCAGGATTTTTGGCGTGGCGCCGACGCCGAACCACACCAGAAACAGAGGCGCGATCGCCACCTTGGGGACGATCTGGAAAAACAGCATCGTCGGCATCACCAATTCGTTGAAGCGCTTGGACGAGGTGATGGCGATCGCAAGCGGAATTGCGATAGCGACCGCCAAGGCGTAGCCCGCCAGCATTTCATAGACCGTGACCCAGCCGTGCTGGAGCAGCTCCGGGAGCCGGTTGACGAACGTCTCGGCGATCTGCGGCGGTGTCGGCAGCAAATAAGGCGGAATGTTATAGATGACCACGAACAGCTGCCACGCCAGCAGGAACCCGACGATACCGACCAGGGGCGTGAGCCGCTTGAGCATGCTCACGCCGACGGCGGTCGTCGTGCCGGCGGCGACTTTCGCGCTATCGCTCACGAGCGCCATGATCCCACCCTGGCTCCGCCTTTTTTCATTGTGTGTTCGACATCAGCGTATCAGACCCCTCAGGCCGGTAAAGCATCGCGCGATTGTGCGACTGTAGTCATCGTGCGGCGCGTTTCGCCGCTTAATTCGATGCCCAACCCTGGCGCGGTGGGCACGCGCAAGATGTCGCCCACTGCGCGGAAATTTGGATCGCTGGTACCGCGATCGGCGATGTATTGCGGGCCGTTCATGGCCGCGGGGAATTCGAGACCCGCCGCGGCGAAGAAATGCGCGGACGCCGCCATCGACAGCTCCGGGTCGGTCAGGCCCGAGGCGAACAGCAGCAGATCGTTGTCGTGCAGCAGCGCCGCGATACGCGAGGCATGCCACAAGCCGCCACAGCGGGCGACTTTCATGGCGATGCCGTCGAACATGTCGAGCGCGATGAACTCGGCGGCCTCCACCGGCGAGACGATGCCTTCGTCCATCAGGACCGGCAGCGCGCCCTGGCGCTTGAGCGCTTGGTAATCGCGGATTCGATTGGGTGGCAGCGGCGATTCAATCGCGCGCAAGCCGAGATCGGCAAGCCGCGGCGCCGTCGCCAGCGCGGTTTCAAGATCATAGCTGGTGTTGGCGTCGCACCAGTGAAATCCATCCGGCGCGAATGATGTGACCGTGCGCACCAACTCCCGATCGTAGTCTGGGGTCTGCGGATAGCCGACCTTGACGTTGAAGTTAGTGTAGCCGAGCGAGTACGCCTGCGTCAGTTGCTTTTGCGCGCCTGCGATGGTCGGTGACTGGATTGTCCAGCTGAGCTTCATTTCGGTTTTCTTGGCGCCGCCCAGAAGATCGGCGACGGAGCGCCGCGTCTGCTTGCCCCAGAGATCGTAGCAGGCGAGATCGATCGCCGCCTTGCACAGCGGTTGGCCCACGGAAAAAGAGGGCCGGATCGCGCGCTCCATGCGCAGGTGGATGTCGGCAACGTCGCTCGGATCGGCGCCGAGGATGACTGGTGCGAGATAGTGACGCAGCGTGGTCTCGACCGTTTCGACGGTTTCGTAGGTCCAGGTCTCGATCGGGACCGACTGGCCCCAGCCCTCGACGCCGTTCTCGTCGGTCAGGCGCAGCACAATGGTGGGCCGCGCCGGCGTCCGGAAAAACTTGAATTCGCCGACCAGCGGATAGTCGACCCTTCCGATATCGACGCGAGCAATGCGAGCCATTCGCCAGCCTTCCCGGGGTTTCCTGATCCTCCCTCTTGCTGCAATCCGCTACCGGGGAGGTTGGCCCCAGTTTAACTATCTGGTTAGATCGGCGCGAGCAAAAACTGTAGGCAGGAATAGCTTCCTGAGATCGGCCGGCGAGCGGCAGGTCCCGGGAAATGCCAAAGATTTGCGCAGCCTAGCGCCGCGCTGCGGAAGCGTTTAATCGGCTTCCGGCAACATTCCGATGGTGAACCGACGTGGCCGCGCCTCAATTCCTCGTCCGCGACGTGCAACTCTACGAGCGAGCGGTTCGCCTGCGCATGCCGTTCCGCTTCGGCGTGGTCACACTTACCGAGGCGCCGCAGTGTTTTGTGCGTGTACGCATCGAGCTTGCTGGCGGGCAATCGCACTGGGGGGCCGCCGCCGAGCTACTGGCGCCCAAATGGTTCGACAAGAATCTGGCGCTGTCGAACGAGGACAATTTCGACCAGCTTCGACTTTCGTTGCGGCTCGCGGCCGACGGCTATTTGCAGTCCGACCGCCCGTGCACGGCATTCGCGCATTTCGCCGGGCGTTATGCCGAGCAGATCGCCGCCGGCGCGGCGCGCGGTCTCAATCCCCTGGTCGCGAATTTCGGGCCGGCGCAGATCGACCGCGCCGTGCTCGACGCCTTGTGCAAAGGCCTGGGAGTTCTCGTTCTACGAGGCGGTGCAACGCAACCTGGTCGGCATCGATCCGGCCTTGCTGCCCGCGCGACTGCCCGAGCTCGCGGGCTTCGATATGACGCGGTTTCTTGCGCAACTCACGCCCGCCGACACGATCGCCGCCCGGCATACCGTCGGGCTGGTCGATGTCATTGCCGGCCATCCGAACCAGGTCGGCGACGGTTTGCCGGAATCGCTGGAAGAGGTGGTGTCGACTTACGGCCACCGCTATTTCAAACTCAAGGTCGGCGGCGATGTCACCGCGGACTTGCAGCAGCTGAACGAAATCGCCGCGGTGCTCGATTCGCTCTCCGAGCCTTATTTCGCCTCGCTCGACGGCAACGAGCAATATAACGATCTCGACGCGCTGCTCGAGTTGTGGCGGCGCATGCAGTCAGCGCCAAAGCTGCAGCGGCTGGTTGCCAGCACGATCTTCATCGAGCAGCCGATCACCCGCGCGCACGCGCTCGACGGCGACGTGTCGGCCATCTCGCGGCTCAAGCCGGTGATCATCGATGAATCCGATGACGATCTTACGACCTTCCCGCGAGCGCGCGCTTTGGGTTACGCCGGCGTTTCCAGCAAATGCTGCAAAGGTCTATACAAGTCGATCCTCAACGCGGCGCGTTGCGCGCTATGGAATGCCGAGACGCGTGACGCGCGTTATTTCATGACCGGCGAGGATCTGACGACCCAGGCAGGCTTGGCCGTGCAGCAGGATCTCGCTCTGGTCAATCTGATCGGCCTTCGGCACGTCGAGCGCAACGGCCATCACTACGTCAACGGCATGGCTGGCCTACCGGCGCAGGAGCAGGACGACTTCCTCGCCGCGCATCCCGATCTCTACGAGCGCAGTCACGGCGCGGTGCGGCTCAAGATTCGTGGCGGCAACCTCGCTATCGGTTCGCTGGCCGCACCCGGCTTTGCTTCGGGCGCTTACCCGGATTGGAGCGCGCTAGCGCCGCTCGCTCAGCCCTAGCCGAAATCAGTGGCGGCCTTCGTAGAGATCGCGGCCGCGCACGAGCGCGCGAATCTTGCCGTCGGCGATGCCGCGCTTGAGCATCCAGAAGCCGCAGTCGGGATGGATATAGCGCACGCGCCCCGTTCCCAGCACCTTGTCCGCGTGCTCGATGGCGCGGGCGATGGCGTCGGCGGGTTCGATCACGGTTTGCTTGATGTCGACCACGCCGAGGCCGAAGCCGATCTCCGGCCGTAGCTCCTTGAACACTTCGAGTTCCGCGGGCGGCCGGTGCGCGTTCTCCATGACGATGTGATCGACATGCAAGGCATTCAAATAGCTGATGAGTTGGCCCCAGCCGCCCTGCTGGATGGTTTGGCCGCCGTAATTGCCAAAGCAGAGATGCACCGCCGGCGTGGTCGGGATCGCGCGCAGCACGCGGTTCATCGCTTCCGCCGCCCATTCCCATTCGTCCGGCGCGCCCGGAAGGTTGGCCTCATCGACTTGGATGACTTCGGCGTCGATGTGCTTGACCTGTTCGGCCAGCACATCGGCGATCGCCATCGCGAGAGCTTCCTTGTCCTTGTAATGCGTGTTGAGCAGCATCTTGGCCAGCATATGCGGCCCGGTGAGCGTGAACTTGAGCGGCTTTGTCGCCAGCGCCTTGGCGCGCTCGCAGGCGGCCGGCAGGTCGAGCGAGCCGGCGCCGATCGGTCCCACCACCGCGCCCGACGGCTTCTTGCGGAATTCCATGCCTGGCGCCTTCTTGAACGCCATCCACTCGGCAAGCCCGATCTCGCGCCGCACCCCCGCAAGCGGCAGCACGAAATATTCGATCATCCCGTTGGTTTCGGGATGATTGACGTCGAAGCGATAGAGCTCGCCGTCGCAGACGAGATCGATGCCCGCCTTTTCCTGCGTGTCGATGACGACGCGAGTGGCGTCGATGAGCGCCTGCTCGGATGGCAGCGCCACCAGCCAATCGGGGACTGGGTAGGAACCGACGGTGGTGGTCTTAATGCGCGCTGCAGGCATGGTCGGGCCGCTCCCTTTGGTCTAATGCCGTATCGTCAGTATTATCGAGCTGTCAAACCGGCGCCGTTTGCTTCGACGCAATGCGCGCGCCTTCGATCAGCGCGTCGAACTTTGCCCAGACGATGCTCTCGTGGATCTCATCATTACCGGCGAAGCTGGCGAAACCGCAGTCGGTTCCCGCGATGACGCGTTCCATTCCGAAGGCATCGACCCAACGGCCGAGCCGCTGCGCGATCAGTTCCGGGTGCTCCACCATCACATTGGATTGCGTGATCATGCCAGGGATCATGATGACGTCGTCCGGCAATTTGGCGTCCCGCCACACCGTCCATTCATGCTCATGCCGCGGATTGGCCGCCTCGAACGAGAAAGCGCCGGCATGGAGGCCGCCGAGGATGTCGATGATGTACTTGGTTTCGATATCGTGGACACGCGGGCCGAAGTTGATTCCGTAGCAGGTGTGGAAGCGTACGCGGTCCTTCGGGATGCCGCGCAAGGCGTGGTTGATCGCCTCGACGCGTAGCGCGATCCACTTGCGGCATTCCTCCATCGTCTTGTCGGGATGGCAAACGTAGTAAGTCACGAGATGCGGGTCGTCGACCTGCACGACAAAGCCCGCATCGACAATGGCGCGATACTCCTGGCCGATAGCGTCGGCGAGCGCGAACAGATATTCCTCTTCGGTCTTGTAATAGGCGTTGCGGTTCCAGTCTTCGATGCTCGACACCGACGTCGCCGGCAAGAACACGTCGGCGACGTCCGCGCCCTTGAGCGCCGCCTTCATATTTTCCAGATCCGTCTTCAGAAACGCGCCGCCGCGATAGGTGACCGGCCCGGTGCAGACGAGGTGCTTGTGATGCGTGTGCACGTTGGCCAACTGCGGCCGGTAGTAGTCGGGAAATTCCTTGACCTCGCGCGAGCCGACCCAGGGGCTCTGGTTGCGCGCCGCGCTATCGGTTTCAAAGCCGCCCAACCGCTCGTTGATGTAGGTGATGAAGCTCGGCTTGCTCATCTCGCCGTCGTCGACGATATCAATGCCGACCTTGACCTGCTTGCGCACGATGTCCGCCACGGCTTGCCGCACGCGCGCCTGATAGCGCGTCTCGTCGACGTTTTCGCCCTTGCGCCGCGCCACATTCATGGCGTGGAGATCGGCCGGGCGCGGCAGACTGCCGACATGGGTGGTGAGAATGCGCTCGGCGCTGTGTCGCATGGTGTTTGGCTCCCGCAATTTTGTAATTAACTGGATTGTTACTCCGCCGGCAGGCTAGTTCAAGCGCCCAGCGCGTGTGCATCGAGGGCGTGGCTCGAATGCAATTTAAGTCCGGTCGGAATCGGGGCCGTGGGATGAAGCGATCGTGGGCCGGGCGGGCGGCGTCACCGCCCCTGATAGGCCGGCGTGTATACGATCAGGCCGTCGAGCTCTTCCGTCACCTTAATCTGGCAGGACAGGCGCGAAGTCGGCTTCACCTCGAAGGCGGAATCGAGCATCTCCTCTTCCTCTTCCGAGGGCGGGCCGACGATCGGGCTCCACTTGTCGTCCACATGCACCAGGCAGGTCGCGCAGGTACAGCCACCGCCGCATTCGGCGACAATGCTCGATACGTCGTTGCGCAGCGCCGTCTCCATCACGGTGGAGCCGAGCTCCGCCTCGACGGTGTGCACCGTGCCGTCATGTTCGATGAAGGTGATTTTCGGCATGAAGGGGTTCAAGCCACGCCGAGCTTTTTCTGCAGGTTGGTGGATGAGGTGGTGTACTGAAACACCAGCTTCTTGTCGGGATAGACGTAGTGGTAGGCCTTCTGCGCCATCAGGGCCACTTCGTGGAAGCCGGACAGAATGAGCTTGAGCTTGCCCGGATAGGTATTGATGTCGCCGACCGCGAACAGGCCGGGAATGTTGCTCTCGAAAGTGCCGGTGTCGACCGGGATCAGTTCGTCTTCCATCTTGATGCCCCAGTCCGCTACCGGACCGAGCTTCATGGTCAGCCCGAAGAACGGCAGCATGGCGTCGCATTCGACGCGCTCGACCGCGTTGTCCTTGCCCTTGATCGAGGCGGCGGTGAGCTGCCCTTCGACGCCTTCCAGTTCGCTCACCTGGCCGATCTTGAGGTCCATGCCGCCGGCGGCGACCAGCGCCCGCATCTTGTTGACGCTGTCGGGGGCGCCGCGGAAATCATCGCGCCGGTGCACCAGCGTGAGGCGCTTGGCGAGCGGCTGCAGATTGAGCGTCCAGTCGAGCGCGGAATCGCCGCCGCCGACGATCACCAGCCGCTTGTCGCGGAATTTCTCCATCTTGCGCACGGCGTAGAATACCGACTTGTCCTCGTAGGGCTCGATGCCTTGGATTGGCGGGCGCTTGGGCTGGAACGAGCCGCCGCCGGCCGCGATCACCACCGATTTACACTCGAAGGTCTTGCCGCCATCGGTGCGCACGCGGAACGCCGGATCGCCGATCTTCTCGACCGTGGTCACCATCTCGTTGAGATGAAAGGTCGGCCCGAACGGCTTGATCTGCTGCATCAGCGCGTCGGTAAGGCCGTGGCCGGTGATGTAGGGAATGCCGGGAATATCGTAGATCGGCTTTTCCGGATAAAGCTCGGCGCATTGCCCGCCGACTTTGTCGAGGATGTCGACCAGATGCGCCTTGATATCGAGCAGGCCAAGCTCGAAGACCGCGAACAGGCCGACCGGCCCAGCGCCGATGATCAGAACATCGGTCTTGATCGTGTTATCGCTCATTCTCTCATCCCGGCAGTGGCCGGCTCCTCACTTTTTACTTTGGTCGGTCACGCCGACTTGCGGGCGATGGGATTATCGGGAACCGCGATCGTGCGCAACAGGTCCGCCAGATTCTGGTCGGGCGTCTTGCCGGAGGTCGAGATCACGGCTTCCGCTTTGGCATAAAGCGGTTCGCGGCTTTTCAAGATCGACACGAGGTCGTCCATGGCGCGGCCGCTGTTGGCCATCGGCCGCATGTCGCCTTGCGCCATCACGCGCTTCATATGTTCTTGCGGCTCAGCGCGCACCCACACGGTGAAGCAGGACGACAAAAGAAGTTCCATCGTGCTCGGCTCGGTGACGATGCTGCCGCTGGTGGCGAGGACGAATTTCGGGTGCTGGCGTAGCACGTCGTCGAGTGCCTCGCGCTCGGCGCGGCGGAACGTCTCCTGGCCGAACATATCGAAGATTTCGCTCAACGAGGCGCCGCTGCGCTTCTCGATCTCGCGGTCCAGCTCGATGAACGGCACGTCGAGCCGCGCCGCCAGCAGTTCGCCGAGCGTGGACTTGCCGCCGCCGCGCAATCCGATCAGCGCGATGCGCCGGCGCCGCAGATCGTCCGAGGTTTCGCCCAAGTGGCGCAGCAACAAGTCGCGCGCGCTGCTCAGCGCCGGCGGAGACAACCGTTCAAGGAATTGCGATAGCAAGACAAGATCGAGCGGGGGATCGGCGCCTTCCTGCACCAACTGCGTCACCGGTAGCCCGAGCGCGCGCGCGATCCGCCGCAACAGCACGATCGAGATATTGCCTTTGCCGACCTCGAGCTGGGCAAGATAGCGCTCCGACACGCGTGCGTGAGCGGCAAGCGCCTTGCGCGACATGCCGCGACGGTTGCGCAACGTGCGCACGCGCTCGCCGAGGCGGTGCAGATAGACCTCGGTGTCGCGCGCGACGGCCGGTTTGGGGCGGACGGCTTTCATTGTTCTTGTACTGACCTGCATTATATTGCCTGGTCATTATGGGGCGGTCGCGCGGCAATTGCAATCGTCTCGCGGCGGCTGTTTGTCGGAAAAATCAGCATTTTATGGGATATTCGTGCTGACTTCCGATGGCCTGTGAAATAGGTGTTTCCGTTGCAGTCCTTGCCATTGTGGACGGGCGGAAAAGGTGTTAATTATATGCAAAATAATGCATAGGGAGAAGTGCGGCGGGCAGTTGGTGCCCGCGGCCCGAGGCGCATCATGCAAGCAATCGATTTCCAGACCGATCCCGCGCGCTATCGCCACTGGCGCATCGAACGCGACGGCGACGTTGCCTATCTCATCATGGACGTCGATCAGGCCGGCGGGCTGGGCGATTACGAGTTGAAGCTGAATTCCTACGATCTCGGCGTCGATATTGAGTTGAACGACGCCGTGCAGCGGTTGCGCTTCGAGCACCCGGAGGTGCGTGCGGTCGTCATCAAGTCGGGCAAGGACAACGTGTTCTGCGCCGGCGCCAATATCCGCATGCTCGGCAAATCGACGCACCAGCAGAAGGTGAACTTCTGCAAGTTCACCAACGAGACGCGGTTGGCAATCGAGGACGCCAGCGATAATTCCAAACAAACCTACATCTGCGCCATCAACGGCAATGCTGCCGGTGGCGGCTACGAGTTGGCGCTCGCTGCCGACCACATCATGCTGGTCGACGACCGCCGCTCGGCGGTGGCGCTGCCGGAGACGCCGTTGCTCGCCGTGTTGCCCGGCACCGGCGGTCTCACCCGTGTCACCGACAAGCGCAAGGTGCGCCGCGACCGCGCCGACGTGTTCTGCTCGATCGAGGAAGGCATCCGCGGCACCAAGGCGGTCGATTGGCGGCTCGTCGACGAGGTGGTGCCCAATTCGAAGTGGAAAGAGACCGTGGCCGCGCGTGCCCATGAGATTGCCGCGCGCTCCGACCGCCCGCAAGGCGCCAAAGGCATTGCGCTGACGCCGCTTGAGCGCAAGATCGAAGCGGACCGCGTAAGCTATTCGCATGTCGACGTCGAAATCGACCGCGCGCGCGGAACCGCCTCTATCACCGTGCGCGGGCCAGCGCAAAGCGTTCCCGCCTCGGTCGAAGCCGCGCATGCGCTCGGCGCCAAGTTCTGGCCGCTCACGGTGGCGCGCGAACTCGAAGACGCTGTGCTGCATCTGCGCGCGAATGAGCAGACCATCGGCGTGTTGCTCTTGCGCACTGACGGGAACGCGCAGGGCGTGCTCGACCACGACGATTTCCTTGGCAAAGCCAATGGCGACTGGCTGATGCGCGAAATCCGCCATTACTTGAAGCGCGTGCTCAAGCGCCTCGACGTGACGCCGCGCAGCATGATTGCGCTGATCGAGCCCGGCTCCTGCTTTGCCGGCACGCTGGCGGAGTTGGCCTTCGCCGCCGACCGCTCGATGATGTTGATCGGCACCCGCGAGGGCGACAATCGCAAAGCCGCGGCGGTCACTCTCGGTGTGGCCAATTTCGGCTTTTATCCGATGGGCAACGGGCTGACCCGCCTGCAGACCCGTTTTCTCGGCGAACCGGAACACGTCGATAAACTGAAAGAGAAGATCGGCGTGGCGGTGGAAGGCGAGGCGGCGGTCGAACTCGGCCTGGTTACGCTCGCTTACGAGGATTTCGACTGGGACGACGAACTGCGTGTCATGCTGGAGGAGCGCGTGAGCTTCTCGCCCGACGCCATGACCGGCATGGAAGCGAACCTACGCTTTGCCGGGCCTGAAACCATGGAAACGAAGATTTTTGGACGGCTGACCGCCTGGCAGAACTGGATCTTCCAGCGGCCGAACGCGATCGGCGAACAAGGCGCGCTCAAGCTTTACGGCAGCGGCGTCTCGCCGACCTTCAATAAGGAAAGGGTGTAGTCATGAACATCGCCGCAGTCGATTATGACGGCTTGATCCCCAACAACGTCGCGCTCGGACAGGACCCGCGCGTCAAGGCGGCGCTGGAAAAGTGGCATCCTGGCTACCTCGACTGGTGGAACGACATGGGGCCGGAAGGCTTCCAGGAATCGCTGGTCTATTTGCGCACCGCGATCAGCGTCGATCCAAAAGGCTGGGCCAAGTTCGACTACGTGCGCATGCCGGAATATCGCTGGGGCGTGCTACTTGCCCCGCAGCACGAGGGCCGCAAGATTCCCTTCGGCAGCCACAAAGGCGAGGACGCCTGGCAGGAAGTGCCGGGCGAATACCGCGCCATGCTGCGCCGCCTGGTGGTGATCCAAGGCGACACCGAGCCGGCCTCGGTCGAACAGCAGCGCCATCTTGGCAAGACCGCACCCTCGCTCTACGACATGCGCAATTTGTTCCAGGTCAATGTCGAGGAGGGCCGCCATCTCTGGGCCATGGTCTATCTGCTGCAGAAATATTTTGGCGCCGACGGGCGCGAGGAGGCGGAGGCATTATTGCAGCGCCGCTCCGGTGACCCCGACACGCCGCGCATGCTCGGCGCTTTCAACGAGAAGACGCCGGATTGGCTGTCGTTCTTCATGTTCACTTATTTCACCGACCGCGACGGCAAGTTGCAGCTCGAGGCGCTGGCGCAATCCGGTTTCGACCCGCTGTCGCGTACCTGCCGCTTCATGCTGACCGAGGAAGCCCATCACATGTTCGTGGGCGAAACCGGTGTCAGCCGTATTATCCAGCGCACCTGCGAGGCCATGAAAGAGGCGGGCATCAGCGATCCGCACGACGTCGGGAAGGTACGCAAGCTTGGCGTCATCGATCTGCCGACCATCCAGAAGAAGATGAACCTGCATTTCTCGCTGACGCTCGATTTGTTCGGCAACGAAATCTCGACCAATGCCGCCAACGCTTTCCACGCCGGCTTGAAAGGCCGCTATCGTGAGCATCGGCTCGACGACGATCATCAGTTGGAGAACAGCACCTATCCGGTGCTGCGTCTGGTCGACGAAAAGATCAAAAACGAGAACGCGCCGGCGCTGTCCGCGCTTAACATGCGGCTGCGCGACGATTATGTCACCGACGCCGACATGGGCGTGCACCGCTGGAACAAAGTGATCGCTGAACACGGCATCCCGTTCCAGCTCAAGCTGCCGCACGTCGCCTTCCACCGCCACATCGGTGAATTCTCGCGCACGAATGCCGATGTCGACGGCAATGTCCTGGCGCCCGCCGAGTGGACCAAGCGGCGGACCGATTTTCTGCCCTCGGCGGCCGACAAGGACTTCATCGAGAGCTTGATGCAGCCTGAGTTCGAGCCGGGCAAGTTCGCCCCCTGGATCGCGCCGCCCAAGGTCGGCATCGATAACAAGCCGGGCGATTTCGAATACGTGAAGATCGCCGACGCGTAATCGGCGATCGCCGCGCGTTTGTTTCATCGGTCACTCCGGGGCGCGGCCGTAAGGCCGCGAACCCGGAATCCATAACCCTTGCTTCGGCGTTTGGATTCCGGGTCCGCTCGCTGCGCTCGCGCTCCGGAATGACGAAAAATAATGGGAGGGTGTGTTGGTCGGGGCATCGCTGGAAAGCTATCTCGGCGGCCAATGGTCGCGCGGGCAGGGCGTCGAGACTGAACTGATCGATCCCACCAACGGCATCGTGCTGGCCAGTGCCAGCGCAAAGGCGCTCGATTTCAATTCGGCGCTCGGCTATGCGCGCAGCCGCGGCGCGCCGGCATTAAGGGCCTTGAACTACGCCGAGCGAGCTAAACTCTTAGGCGCCATCGCCGATGTGCTGATCGCCAACCGTGTGCGCTATGAAGATATCGCGATCGCCAATTCCGGTAACACCAAGATCGACGCGGCAATCGACATCGACGGCGGCATCGGCACGCTGAAATATTATGCCCGCCTGGGCGCGCCGCTGGGCGAGGCCAAGGCCTTGCTGGACGAGAAGCCGGTGCGGCTCGCCAAGGCCGAGAATTTCCAGGCAATTCACCTGCTCACACCGCGCCACGGCGTCGCCGTCCATATCAACGCTTTCAACTTCCCGAGCTGGGGACTGTGGGAAAAGGTCGCCTGCGCGCTGCTCTCCGGCATGCCAATGCTGGCAAAGCCGGCGTCCGCCACCTGCTGGCTCAGCCATCAGATGGTGCGCGACGTGATCGCCGCGAAGGTGCTGCCGGATGGCGCGCTCAGCCTGCTCTGCGGCGGCATCGGCGATTTGCTCGACCACGTGACCGCCGATGACGTCATCGCCTTCACCGGCTCCTCGGAAACCGCCAACAAGATCCGCGCCCACCGTAACGTGCTAGCGCGCGGGACAATGGTCAATGTCGAGGCCGACAGCGTCAATGCCGCGTTGTTGGCACCCGGCGTTGCGGCGGCGACGCCTACTTTCGATGCCTTCGTCAAGGAGGTCGCGCGCGAGATGACAATAAAGGCCGGCCAGAAATGCACGGCGATCCGTCGCGTCTTTGTGCCGGCCCAACAGGCCAGTGCGGTAACCGAAGCGCTCGCCGCGCGGCTCGGCAAGACCACCGTCGGCGATCCGCGCGACGAGAAGACGCGCATGGGCCCGCTGGTCACCCGCGCCCAACAAGCTGCCGCCCTGGACGGCATTCGCCGCTTGGAGAGCGAAGCCAATTTTGTCACCGGAAGTCTGAACCCACCGAAGCTCGCGGGCATTGACGAAGACAAATCGGCTTTTCTCGCGCCGACGCTGCTCAAGGTCGAGAACGGCGCGGGGCAGGCGGTGCATGACACCGAAGTGTTCGGACCCTGTGCGACCATCGTTTCCTACAAAGACGAGGCGGACGCTTTCGCGTTAGTTGCGCGCGGCGGTGGCTCGCTGGTGGCGTCCGTCTTCGGCGAGGATCGCGGCTTTCTGGCGCGTGCGGCCATGGAACTGGGCGCGACGAACGGCCGCGTCCTGGCGGTCGAACCTTCGATTGTCGATGTCCATACCGGCCACGGCATCGTCATGCCGCAATGCCATCACGGCGGGCCCGGCCGCGCCGGCAATGGCGCCGAGCTCGGCGGCCTCTACGGCTTGCGGCTCTATCATAAGCGCGTGGCGGTGCAGGGCTCGACGGACTTGCTTGGCGCATTGCAGGCAACGACCGCGCCGGCGCATTGAGCGCGCTCAGCGCCCCGCCCGCATATCCTCATCGCGCAGCTTGAAGCGCTGGATTTTGCCGGTAGCGGTGCGCGGCAGGTCGATGCGCACGTCGATCCAGCGCGGATATTTCCACGCCCCGGCGGTTTCTTTGACGTGGAGCTTCAGCTTTTCGAACAGACTGTCGTTGGCGACGTAACCGTTCTTTAGGACGATGAACGCCTTCGGCTTCACCAAGCCGTCAGCGTCCTCCTTGCCGATGACGGCGGCTTCCAGCACGGCTTCGTGCGAGGTAAGCGCGGCTTCCACGTCGAAAGGCGACACCCACATGCCGGAAACCTTGAACATGTCGTCGGTGCGGCCGCAGTAATAATAATAGCCGTCCGCGTCGCGGCGAAATTTGTCGCCAGTATAGGTCCATTCTCCGGCGAACGTGTGCCGGCTTTTGGCGCGCTGGTTCCAATAGCCTTCGCCGGCCGAGGGGCCGCGCACGATCAATTCGCCGATCTCATCGCTGCCAACCTCAAGGCCGAGTTCGTCAACGATGCGCGCCTCGTAGCCTGGCACCGCCTTGCCGGTCGAGCCATAGCGGATGTCGCCGGGCCGGTTGCTCAGGAACGTCTGCAACATCTCGGTGGAGCCGAGGCCGTCGAGCACGTCGACGCCGACAATTTCGCGCCAGCGCTCGCCGATGTGCGCGGGCAGCGCCTCGCCGGCCGACACGCAGATGCGCAAACGATCGGAACCGGCGCCCTTGCCGATATCCTTGTGCGCGAGCATTGCCGTGTAGAGCGACGGCACGCCGTAAAAAATACTGGGACGGTGGCGGCGGAGTATTTCGAACACGCCGTCAGGCGACGGCCGATAGGGCCAAAGGACCGAGGTGGCACCGACGGAGAGCGGAAAAGTCATGGCGTTGCCAAGCCCGTAAGCGAAAAACAGTTTTGCCGCCGAATGCACCACGTCGTCTTCGCCGATACCGAGAATACCTTGCCCAAACAATCTAGCCGTGGCCACCAAATTGGAATGGACGTGCTTGACTCCTTTGGGATCACCGGTCGAACCAGAGGTGTAGAGCCAGAACGCCACCTCGTCGGACACCGTGTCGGCGGTGCGCGGCGTCGTTTCTGCGGCCGCGATAATGTCTTCGAACAGATGCACGTCGCGGCCCGGGAAGGCCTCTTTGTCGTCGGCGATGGCGCCGACCAGAACGATGCTGCGCAGATGTGGAAGCTTTTCGAGGATCGGCCAGATCGCTTGCGCCAGTGGCGCGGCAACGACCAGCGCGGTGGCGCGGCAATCGGCCAGGATATAGGCGTACTGCGGCACGTTGAGAAACGTATTGAGGGGGACGGCAATCGCACCCGATCGGATCGTGCCCCAGAACGCCACCGGAAAATCCACGGTGTCGTGCAGCAGGAGGGCAACGCGCTGCTCGGGCGTGACGCCGAGCCCGCGCAAAGCATTGGCAAAACGAATGCTGCGGTCCCGCAGGTCGGCATAAGTCAGCGAACGGTCGGGGTCGATGAACGCGAGCTTGTCGCCGAGCCCGCGTGCAATATGAGTGTCGATGAAGTCGCTGACGGCGTTGTAGGGGCGGCGCTCGTTGACATCGTTCGACACGCTTGCCCCCGCGCTCAACTCTCGAACAGTCGCATCAGTAACCGCCGCGCCAGCACGCCGGCCACGCGTCGGCGGTAATGGCCGGGCGTGAATGTGGTCTTCATCGGCATGATCTGGTCGCGCACCAGCGCATCGAGGCCCTTGATGACGCGTTCGTCGAGGCCGCCGCCGCACAGATTGTCGGTGCCGTCGAGTAGCACCGGGCGCGGATTGGTGCCGGTAAAGCCGACACGCAAATCGGCGAGCGTGTCGCCTTCGCGCTTGAGCGCCACCGCGACGCCGGCCACCGGATATTCGATCGAGCGGCGGATGCGGATCTTGTCGTAGGCGGAGCGCAATCCGGCCGTGTTCTCGGCGCGCACGGCCGTCACGATTTCACCCGGGCGCAGCGACAAAAAGAACTTGCCGTCGCCCTGCGTCTCGGTCACAGGTACGTCCTGGCGCGCGAAACCGATGTAAAGACTGTTGAGCGGGATGGTGCGCCTGCCGTTAGGCCCCGCAATGTCCACGTCGGCGCCGAGTGTGAGCAGTGCGGGCGCCAAGTCGCCTGAAAAGGTCGCGAAACATACGCCGCGGCTTTTCGGCGCCACATGGCAGATGCTGCCCGTGGTTTTCAGACAGTGGTTATTGGCGTCGCGCCACCATTCGCTCTGATTGTAGAAAATGCAGCGGGTGTCGAGGCAGAGATTGCCGCCGACCGTGCCCATATTGCGGTGAGTGGGGCCGGCGATGTGGGAGGCCGCCTGCGCGACAACCGGGTAATGCTTGATGACGTCGGGATGCTCCGCGAGTTGCACGAGCGTCACCGAAGCGCCAATCTCCAAAGATTTTGCGTCAGCCTTGATCGCGTGGAGCTCTTTCACGCGGTTCATGTCTATCAACACCGGCGGCGTCACGATGCCGCGCCTGATGTTGACGACGAGATCGGTGCCGCCGCCGAGCGGCATGCTGTTCGGATGCGCCGCGCGCGCGGCGATCGCTTCGTCGAGCGTTGCCGGATTGAGCACGCGGAACTCGGGCATGGCGTCCATCAGCCGCCCCCGTGTTTCTTCTCAAGCGTGCGCTTGCGCTTCTCGATCGCCTCGAACACCCGGTCGGGCGTCACCGGCAAGTTGTTGAAGCGGATGCCGATGGCGTCGGCGATGGCATTGGTGAGCGCCGGCAGAAAGGCGGCGAGCGAGCCTTCGCCGGCCTCCTTGGCGCCAAACGGCCCGTGCGGGTCGACGCTCTCGACGATGCCGACCTCGATCGGTGGCGAATCCTGGATGGTCGGCACGCGGTAATCGAGCATGTTGGCGGTAACCATCAGCCCCTCGTGGTAGGCGGCTTCCTCGCTCATGGCCTGGCCCATGCCCATCCAAACCGAGCCCTGCACCTGGCCTTCGACCGTCAGCCGATTGAGCGCCTTGCCGCAGTCATGCGCCACCCAGACTTTGTCGACTGTGACCACGCCGGTTTCTTCATCGACCGATACTTCGACGACCTGTGCCGAATAGGAATAGCCCATGGTGCCGCCGATGGCCGCGCCACGATATTTCTTGCCGCCGTGCAATTCGGGGATGGTCGAATAATTGCCGGTAACGGTGATGGTGCCTGAATCTTTCAGCGCTTCCATCACCACTTCGTCGAAGGTCGCGCCCTTGTCTTGCGCGCCGGCGCGATAAATTTCACCGAGACACTCGATGTCCTCGGGCCGCGCTTCCAGCTTGCGCGCGGCGGCGTTGACCAGGACGCTCTTGAGATTGCGCGCGGCGTCGAGCGCGGCATTGCCGACCATGAAGGTCACGCGCGACGAATAGGAGCCGTTGTCCTTCGGTACCACCTCTGAGTCGCCGGTCACCACGCGCACGCGCGACAAATCGAGCCCGAGCACTTCGGCGACCGTTTGCGCGAGAATTGTCGTGGAGCCTTGCCCGATATCGGCGGCGCCGGACAACACCACGATCGAGCCGTCGAAATCGAGCTTGATCTTCACCGTGGCGTGCGGCTCGCCGGTCCAGTTCACCGGCTTGGAGGCGCCGCTGATGTAATGCGAGCAGGCCATGCCCAAGCCTTTACGCAAGCTGCCTTTGCCATTGGTGAGTTTGCCCTTGCGCTTGCCCCAGCCGCTTTCCTTCTCCACCCAATCCATGCACTCGGGCAGACCGTAGGAATTGATCATCAGATCGTTGTCGGTGAAGGTCGGCGCGCTCAGCAGGTTGGCGCGTCGCACGGCGAAGGGATCGAGTCCCAGTTCGGCCGCCATCTCGTCGATCAGGCTCTCGAAGGCGAAGCGGATATCGACCGTGCCATGGCCGCGGAAGGCGCCGCAGGGCGGCGTGTTGGTCAAGACGCGGCGGCCGACATAACTGACGTTGTGCAGGTCGTATATGGCGTAGAGCATCGAGCCGGCATAGAGGATCGTCACCACGCCGTAGCCGGAATGCGCGCCGCCGCGCTGGTCGCAGCCGCATTCGACTGCGGTGATGCGGCCGTCTTTGCGCATGCCGATCTTGAGTTTGATATCGGTTTCCGGCCGGCCGCGATGGGTGATGAAGGTTTCCTCGCGCGTCGTTACCAGCCGCACGGTGGCGTTGGCCTTGCGCGCCAAGAGCGCCGCGATCAATTCGATCGCCAGCGTCTCGGTGCGGCAGCCGAAGCCGCCGCCGACATGCGGCTTGATCACGCGGATGCGCGACATCTCCATGCCGAGAATCTGCGACAGCATGAGATGCACGTAGTAGGGCACTTGCGTCGAGGCATGCACGGTCATGCGCTCGCGCACCGCGTCGTATTCGGCGACGGCGGCGTGCATCTCCATCTGGTTCTGGCAGACTTCGGCGCAGTTATAGGTGTCCTCGCGCACCAGATCGGCCTCGGCAAAACCCTGTGCGGTCGAGCCGAGCTCGAACAGCACGTCGCGCTCGACATTGCCGGGCTTCTTCTCGTGCAGTTGCACGGCATCGGGCGCCCGCGCTGCTTGCGATGTGTAGTAGCCCGGCAGCTCGCGCACTTTCATCTTGATGCGGCGCAACGCCTCGCGGGCGCTGGCATCGTCGACCGCCGCGACGGCCGCCACCGGTTCACCACGATAGCGCACCTTGTCGCGCGCCAGCGGATACTCGCTGCGGGCGATCGGCAGCACGCCGAAGCCCTTGTCGCAATCGGCGCCAGTAACGATGGCGATGACGCCGGGAACCTTCGCCGCCTCCGACACGTCGACAGCAATAATCTCGGCGTGCGAATAAGGGCTGCGGTATATGCGGCCGGCAAGCTGATTGGCGCCAAAAATGTCGGCGGTATATTTGGCGCGGCCGGAGACTTTTTCCGGTCCGTCGATCATCGGCACGTAGCCGCCGATATTGTGCGCCGGAACGATTTTGTTCATGGCGCGATGCCTTGTGCGTTGAGTGCAGCGGCGAATTTCACCGCTTCGATGATTTTCACATAGCCGGTGCAGCGGCAGATATTGCTGCCGAGCGCTTCGACGATCTCCGCCTCGCTGGGCTTGGGATTTCGGCGCAACAACCCGGCCGAGGCCATGATGAAGCCCGGGGTGCAGTAGCCGCATTGCGCGCCGAGCTTTTCGTGAAATCCGCGCTGCACCGCCGATAATTGCCCGTCAGCGCCGAGCGACTCGACGGTATCGACGCGCTTGCCCTGCACGGTCGCTGCCAGCATGAGACAAGACAACGTCGGCTTGTCGTCGACCAGCACGGTGCAGGCGCCGCATTCGCCGCCGTCGCAGCCGGTCTTGGTACCGGTCAGCCCGACTTTCTCGCGCAGGTAGTCGAGCAACAAGATATTGTCCGCCACCGCGTCCGCGCGGTTGCGGCCATTGAGCGTGAATTCAAGCAGACGAGCCAAACGTCTCTTCCCTCTGTGCGCGTGTCGCCGCAACGCGCTTTATTAAATTATTCCGGTTTACGACACACTAGCACGCGGGGCCTCTCCAGACCTATTACTGGGAATGGCTGGAAGATTACCCGGCGCTGAATTTCGCGCTGAATTTCGCAATGACTTCAGCGGGGATAGCGATGGCGCTGATCTTCTCGGGGTTGTCCTTGGCGCGCGCCGCCCACACCCGGGTTTCGCTGCCTTCCACGGCCAATTCGCCGTCGATGGTAATCTTGTGCTCGACGTCAAAACTGGAGCGGCGGAACTCGGAGACCCGGGTGGCGATCTCGATATCGTCGCCGAATTTCGCCGGCTTGATGAAATTGGCGCGCGCGTCCACCAGCGGCAGAATTATGCCGAAGGTATCGTTGATCCGTTTCATCTTGACACCGAGCGCGGCTTCAAACAGCAGCCAACTGTTGGCGTCGAACATTTCGAAAAAGCGGCTGTTGAACACGATGCCGGCCGGGTCGCATTGGCCCCATTCGACGGCCAATTGCCTGCGCAGGATGAATGATGTCACGCCGAGTGCCTCCTGACTTTCCGGAACGTTACTCTAGTGGCCGCCTGCGGCGCGGTAAATCCTGCCCGCTACTTCGTGCGCGCGACCCGGCGCGCGCGCGGCACCGGCCATTCCGTCACGTCCTGCGAGCGCAATTCGACCCGGCTCGAGCGCCGGCGGCGTCGCAATGCGTGTTCGGGGGCAAGCGGTTCGTGCGGCGAGTCATCGAGCGCCTCCATCAGCCAGTGCAGGTCCTCCGGCGCGGTCACCCAGCGCGCCGGCGCGTAGCGCGCGACATTAAAGGGCCGTGAGAAATCCAGCATCGACTTCTTGCCGCCGTTGAGATTGTACTCATGTGCGTACGTCATCACCAGCTCGCGCGCGTTGCGATAGATCGGATCGCGCCAGCGCAGCACCGCGTGATTGGTTTTGCTGATAGCGCCCCAAAGCCCGCGCTGCTTGAACGGCGCGACGATGTGGTCGTGGTCGCTCGGCAGCGCCCGGATGTCGATGAGAAGTGCTGGCTTGCCATGATAGGCGAAGACCGCGGCCGCGAACAGCGCGGCCTCCGCACAATGCGCCGTGCGCGCCTTCAGCACGCTGCGCGGCGACAGCACTGTGTCGCCGTCGAGCTCGAAATTCGGCGGCAACTTGTCCAGGAAGTCCTGAATTTTTTGCGCGCTGTCGAGACGCGCGAACACGCGGTGCTCGGCCGGCTTCAGCAGCGCGCGCAGGCGATTTCGATAGGCGAGGGTGCTCATGTTCTCGATGGTGATGAGAGGTGCAAAATCCGTGAAACGCCAGAATCAGTGCATATTGTAGCGGATCGGTACCGTGATCGCGATTTGGGCGCCGGGGACGTCCGGCGGCGGCGGCGGCAACGGCGCCGCCCGCGCCACCAGCGCCAGCGTCGCCGCATCGAGCGCGCGCGAGCCGGAGCTACGCACGATGCGGGCGCCGTGCACGCCGCCGTGACGGTCGACCGAGAAGGCAAGCTGCGCCACGCCGTGCTCGCCGCGCGCTTGCGCCTCCGCCGGATAGCGCTTGTAGCGTTCGAGCCGGGCGACCAGCGCCGATTTCCAGTTCGGTATGGCATTGGGATTATGCGAATTGGCGCCGGGCGAGGGCGCTGCCGCGCGCCTCGCCGCGCGGTCGGCGGCGCTGGGCGCGCTGGCGATGCTGGCGTGGTGGTGGCGCAATTTTTTCTCTTTCAGCTTTTCGACCTGTTTCTTTTCCTTTGGCTTTTCCGCTTGCTTTGGCGGTTCAGCCTTTGGCGGCGGCGTCACCACCGGCAGCGGTTTCGCCTCCGGGATCGTCGGCAGCGGCGGCAGTTCGGCCTTCTCGACCGGCTTCACCGGATCGGGTTCGAGCTTGGTCGCCGGCTTTTCCGGTTCCGGTTGCGGCTCAGGCTGCGCCTTCGCTTCGTTTTGCACGGGACCCGGCGGCAATTGGCTCGGGGTTATTTGCGGCGCGACCGGCACCGGCGCTAATTCGACCATGATGACCGGCGCATTCGCTACCAGATCGGGCTCGCTGTTCCAGTGCGCCAGCAGCGCCATGGCGCCGGCGGCGTGGAACGTCAGCACGAACACAAAGCAGGCGCCCCAGCGCACGACATCGGCCACCCTCATGGCGCGACCTTGTCGGCTTCCAGACCGACCAGCGCGACATGCAGGTAGCCGGCGCTCCGCAACTCGTTCATCAGGGTCATCAGATCGCCGTAAGGCACAGCCTTGTCGGCGCGCAGGAACACGCGCTGCGTCTTGTCGCTGCCGGTCGCGGCATCGAGCGCCGAGCCAAGCGCGCCGCGCGCCACCGCGTCGTTGCCGAGCGTGACGTTCGAGTCCGCCTTGAGCGTCAGAAACAGCGGCTTGTCGGGGCGGGGCGTTCGTTCAGCATTGGCTGCCGGCAGATTGACCGAGATATCGACGGTCGCCAGCGGCGCTGCGATCATGAAGATGATCAGCAGCACCAATATCACGTCGATAAACGGCGTGACGTTGATCTCGTGCAGCTCATCGAGGCTTTCGTCGCCGTGGTCGAGACGGACGCTCATGGCATACCTATTCTGGCAAACCTACTCGGCAGCCGTCGCCGGCCGGCGGCGCTCGGCCGGACGACGCTCAAAAGCGCCGCGGTCGAGGTCGCGGCTGATCAGGCGCAGGATTTCGGCCGCGGCGTCGGCGTGCAGTGCGCGGTAGCCGGCAATCCAGCGCGAGAACATGTTGTACATCACCACCGCCGGAATGGCCGCCGCCAGGCCGAGCGCGGTGGCCAGCAGCGCCTCGGCGATGCCCGGCGCCACCACCGCGAGATTGGTGGTGTGCTGCTTGGAGATGCCGATGAAGCTGTTCATGATTCCCCACACCGTGCCGAACAGCCCGACAAAGGGCGCGGTGGCGCCGACGGTGGCGAGAATGCCGGTGCCGCGGATCATCTGGCGTCCGTTCGCCGCCTCGATGCGCTCAAGCCGGGAAGCGATGCGTTCCTTGATGCCGTCGTCATTCATGGCGTCGGCGGAAAGCCGCAATTCGGCATCGGCGGCCCCGATCATTGCTGCAACCCCGCCGCGCCCCTGCAGGCGGGCGGCGTCGCTCCAGGAATTTGCGACTTCAAGCGCCTTGATGGCTGCGCGCAGGCGGCGGCGGGCAAACATCAGCTCGATCGCCTTGGCGAACCAGATCGTCCAGGTCAGCACCGAGGCGAAGGCCAAGCCGATCATCACCACTTTGACCACGATGTCGGCCGCCATGAACATGCCCCAGGGCGACAGATCGCGCGGCAGTCGGAGCGCGATGTCGGAGGCGGGAGCGGCGGCCGGCGGGGATTGTGCGAACGCCAATGCGGGCAGCAGCAATACGGCGGCAAGCAGTGCCGCACCCAGCGCCCGCCGCCGCCAGTCATTCATGAAATTCGACGCAAATCCGATCATGAGTCCGTCCGCCCGGCTACATTGCGCGCTGGCGTGACGGTCATCAAGTCCGCGATATTTGTCGGCAAATGGGGCGAATTTCATGGGCTTCCGGCATGGACCGGGCACTGGCCCGTCTGTCCAAACGGTCGCGATCTCAATTTTTTACGCCGCCGCCAATTGCCCGGCAGGCCGGTTTATGCGCATCGTCCGCGCCCTCAGCGCTTCCGCCAGACACTTCAACATTCAAGGGTTCCCCATGCCATACACGATGTCGCAAGCCTCTCTGCCGGTCTTCGAAATCGGTCTCAACGCGCTCAGCGCCGTGCTCGACAAGACGGCCGCTCACGGGGCGGCGAAGCAAATCGACGCGGCGGAGCTGCTCAATTCGAAATTGGCGCCGGATATGTTTGCGCTCGCCCGGCAAGTGCAGGTCGCCTGCGATCAGGCCAAGAACGGCTCGTCGCGTCTCGCCGGGGTCGAAGCGCCGAAATTCGAGGACAATGAAACGAGCATCGACGAGCTCAAGGCGCGCATCGCCAAGACCATTGCCTTTCTTAAGTCGCTCGACACCAAGGCGATCGACGCGTCAGCCGACCGGGACATCGTATTTCCGCTCGGACAAGGCAAGGGGCAGATGAAGGGCAGCGACTATCTCGATCATTTCATGCTGCCGAATTTTTATTTTCATCTCACCGCCGCGTATGCCATCGCGCGGCATCGTGGTGTCGAAATCGGCAAGCGCGACTTTCTCGGCGCCATTCCAATCAAGCGGCTTTGAAATAGTCGAGCGTGAAGTTGCTGCGGGGTGGCGACGGCTAATCCGGGATCACCATTCGCGCGACGTGAGCAGTCCGCGACGATAGCCGCAATTGCAGCCTCCGTCGCCAGAGCCAGCCATATACTGCACCGTGCCCGGAACACGGCGGTGCACGGTCTCATAAAAATATTCCCGTCGAAGTCGGTGAATGGTGTGAGCCCGAGGGGGCGGAGCGTCCTCGATGATCGTATTGGTGCGATGCACGATCTCCAGGCGCTCGATCACCGGCTGTACGTGCAGGACCACGCGCGTTCGCCCGACCAATTTCCCTCGGCGCACGATGCGCGTGTCTTCGACGATCTGCTTGCGCGTGATGACGACTGGCGCTTCGCGCACAACGCGGCTTGCTGTGCCTGCGCGCCAGCAATGGCAGGCGGGGTTCCAGTGATAGTCGCGCGCGAGAGCCGGATCGATGCCGGCCAGCGCCAGAACAAGCAGGGCCCCGTAGCATGCCTTGATCAAGTGTTTCATCCTAACGCCTCGTTAACCATGTAAGTCTTTTTGCTGCCTTCATTTTTTGGGCTGCACGGGAGATTGTAAAGCCTTTTGCGGCGCAGGCCATGGCCCAACTAATAGGCCCCGGGGGCGGAACCCCGGGGCCTGAAGCGCTAGATGTAGCCTTACAAACTTGTTTGCCGGTCTATTTTTTCATCCGCGCCAGCGCGTCCTTGATCAGGCTCAAGTCGGCGTGCTTGCTAATGTCGATCCGGTTCTTGACGAAGCCGAGGTCCTTCACGGTGTCGACGTTGCGCTGCAAGGCTTCCAGGTTCGGCATCATGTGGGGATCGCGATAGGTATCCTGCTTGGTGAACAGCCAGCCGAAGCGCTCCGGCGGCGCTTTGGTGACTTGCGATGCGATCTTGGCCACTTCGTCGTGGTTCTTCGGATCCATGAACCAGGCCGTGATGGTCAGCATGTCCTCCATGAAGTCGACCATGGCGGCACGGTGCTTCTCGATGAACGAGCGGCGCGCCGTCCACATGATCATCTGCGTGATGCCGAGCGCTTCCTTTTGCTCGAACAGCACTTTGCCGTCCTTGCGGAGCTTGGGATTGAGCGCGAAGGGCAGCACCGCGGGGATCAGGTCGGCCTTTTTCTCCAGGAGGAAGGCCGGCATGGCAGGCATCGGGCCTTCGACGATGGTGTAGTCGCGTTTGTCCTCCAGCCCGTGCTTGCGCAGCATGGCGCGGCTGGCGACGTCGACCGCGGAACCGACGGCATTGGTGCCGACAACCTTGCCCTTGAGGTCCTCGACCTTGTTGATGCCGCTATCCTTGCGGACGTAGTACTGCTCGCTGAAATAACCCGGTACGCCATCCTGGAACTCGTCGGCGATCACCACGAGGTCGTTAAGGCCGGCATTGTCGATGGCGATGGCCAGTGACGAATAGGCGAGGTTCGAGACTTCCAGCTCGTTATTGGCGATCGCCGTGATCATTGGCGGCGTGCCGCGGAAGCGGATGGCCTCGATGGTGTAGGACTTGCCCCAATGCTTGGCCAGATCCTTCTTGTAGGCAATGATCGAGGCCCAGTTTGATACCGGGGCGACCCACGACATGCGGATCTTCACCGGCTCTGCACTGCGGGCGGCCGTGGCGCCGAAAAGGCCGAGCGCGCATAGACCGGCCAATGCAAATTTCAGAAAACGCATGATGTCCTCCCAGATTCGCGCGCACTTGCTCGTTCGACCGGCAAGCTTTACGCCGCGATGGCAGAGATTGTCGGGTGTCCAACCGATTTTGGCAAGCCTTACGGCTGCAGCGGTTTGCCCGCGATGCGGTGCAGTTCGCGATTACGCCGTGGTCGGCTCGTTGGCTTCCTGGTGCCAGATCAACAGCCGGCGGCGGATCAGGCTCATCGCCTTGACCAGGCAATAGCCGACGATCGCGATCTCGATGATGCCGGCAAACACGCCGGTCGAATTGGCAAAACGCGACGCCGTCATCATGGCGCCGCCGAGTCCGTAGCCGCCCATCAACATCTCGGCCACGATGGCGACGATCAGCGATAGCGGCAGCGCGACTTGCAGGCCGGTCAAAATTTGCGGCAACGCCGCCGGCAGCACGATCTGCGTCAGCAGTTCGCGATCGTTGGCGCCCATGTTGCGCGCCGACCAAATCAGCTCGCGCTCGACGCCTTGAATGGCGATGACGGTGGCGGCAATCACCGGAAAAATGGCGTCGATGACGATGATGGTGATTTTTGACACGTCGAATACCCCGAGCCACAGGATCACCACCGGCAAAAAAGCGATCTTCGGCATCGGAAAGCCGACCGAGATGATCGGGTCGAAGAACCAGTTGGCGATAACGTTGCGCGACATCGCCATCCCGATTAGGACGCCGAACACGGCGCAAATCAGGAAAGCCGTGAGCGCACGATAGAGCGTGAGCCCGGTATTGATCCAGAGATCGCCGGAGACGCCGTCGGTCCAGATGCGCTCGATCACGTCGCTCAACGCCGGCAGCTGGAAATGCGTGAAGGCGCCGCTGCGTGCCAATGCTTCCCAAGCGACGGCCAGCGCGACGATGGAAAACACCCGCGCAAATCCCCACAGCGCCAGGCGCGCCCAACGCAATGCGCCGGCTTCAATCGCGCTGCCGGGACGAAGCGCGGCTTGTTCTATTCGCGCCATGCCAAGGCCCGTTTGGTGATCAGTAGATAGACGCGGTCGGCGGCGAAGCCGAGAAACGCCACGGTGAGCACGACGGCATACATGGCGTCATAGGAGCCGTTGGCGCCAAGGAAGCCGATGAGATAGCCGAACCCCTGCCGCGCGGCGATCAGTTCCGACGACACCAGCAGGATGAACGACAGCGCCAGCGCGGTGCGGATGCCGTTGAGCAGTTCCGGCATGGCGCTCGGCAGCACCACGTCCCACAGCATACGCAAGCGGCTGGCGCCCATGCTGCGCGCCGACCAGACCAGCACTTGCTCGCTGGAACGCGCGCCGTTGAAAGCGCCGATGGTCACCGGCAGCATGCAGCCGAGGAAGATGAGCAGGATCTTGGAACTGTCGCCGAACCCGAGCCAGATTACGGTGACCGGGATGAGCGCCGATTTCGGCAGCGGATAGAATATCTCCACGATCGGCGCCAATAGCACGTTCACCGGCTTCGACCAGGCCATGACGATACCGAGTGTGGCGCCGATCAGGATCGAGAGCCCTAAGCCGGCGCCGGCGCGGTAAAGCGACGACACGCCGTTGGTTACGATCTCGCCATCACGGATCATATCGAGCCAGGCGACGATCACACTGGACAAAGGTGGCAGGGCGTCCGACGACACCAAATGCAGGCGCGCCGCCAGCTCCCAGGCGATGGCGAGCAACAATAGCGGCGAATAGCGGATGAATGTTTTCATGACCGCACGTCAGGTTTCGACTTTTCTTTGCGCCTTGATGGCCTCTTCCTTCACCAGGTTCCAGATTTCGTCGACTTTCTCGATGAATCCCTTTTCCTTGAAAATATTCGTGCTGGCGTCTTTTTCGAACTTGGTGTCGACGATGGTTTTGATGCGTCCCGGCCGCGCCGACATCACCGCCACGCGGTCGGCGAGATAGACCGCCTCCTGCACGTCGTGGGTGACGAAGATCACGGTCTTGGGCGTGCGCTGCCAGATGCGCAGCAATTCGCTCTGCATCAAGCCGCGGGTCTGCGCGTCGAGCGCGCCGAACGGCTCGTCCATCAGCAGAATTTTTGGATCGAAGGCGAGCGTGCGCGCGATCGCGGTGCGCTGCTTCATGCCGCCGGAGAGTTGCGAGGGATAGCTGTCCTCGAAACCATGCAGGCCGACCAGCTCGATGAAATCGATCGCGCGTTTTTCGCGTTCCTCCTTCGGCATACCCTGCCGTTCCAGCCCGTAGAGTATGTTGCCGCGCACCGTCTTCCAGGGGAACAATGCGAAGTGCTGGAACACGATACCGCGGTCGGGTCCGGGACCGGCCACCGGCTGGCCGTCGATACGGATAGCGCCGGTTTCGACCGGAAGAAAACCGCCGATCAGGTAGAGCAACGTCGATTTGCCGCAACCGGACGGCCCGAGCAAAGCAACGAATTCGCGGTTTTGCACCTGCAGCGAGACTTCGTCCAACGCCAGCACCTCGCGCCCGCGCGGTGGGCGATAGATGTGGCTGACACCGTCGATGACGATTTGCGCTGACCCGGACATGGCGGGACGAAGCCCGCCTTAATGGCCGCGTTCTGTCAAGCGGCGCGGTTGCTAATTCCGCTGTGCGTTGGCCTATAATGCGGGACACGATCAGCCTATGAGAGGAAACGTCAGTGTCCAAAAATCTCGCCGAAGCCCGCGCCGAACTGGCGCTTGCCAACCGTATTGTCGCGCGTGAGGGCGTTATCGACGCCTTCGGCCATGTCAGCCTGCGCCATCCGGACAATCCCGGACGTTATCTGCTGTCGCGCTCGCGCGCGCCGGAATTGGTCGGCCCGGAAGACTTCATCGAATACGATTTGAATTCGCAGCCGCTGCGCGATCCGGGCGTCGGGCAATATTCCGAGCGGGTCATCCACGGCGAGATCTACAAGGCGCGGCCCGACGTGAATTCGGTGTGTCATCACCACTGTCCGGCCTTCATGCCGTTGCTGGCGACCGGCACCGATTACGTGCCGATCTTTCATCTCGGCGCCGTCGGCGGCATCAAGCCGCCGTTCTGGGACCAGCATGACGAGTTCGGCGACACCAATATGCTGGTGGTCAAGCCGGAGGAGGGCGCCTCGCTTGCGCGCGCGCTGGGCGCGGGCTGGATGGTGCTGATGAAGCGCCATGGCGTGACGGTCGCCGGCACCAGTGTGAAAGACTGCGTGTTCCGCTGCGTCTATTCGGCGCGCAACGCCGAGTATCAGGTGCGCTCGCTCAGCGTCGGCAGCAACGTCGCCTCGCTTTCTCCCGGTGAAACCGAATTGGCCGGTGCGATCAGTTCCAAGACCACCGGCCTTACGCGGTCATGGGAATACTGGTCGATGCGAGTCGCGAAGGCGGGCGGCATTCCCGGCCGCACGCGCCCGGCAGCCAAAAAGCCGCCGCAGCGTTCCGCAAAGCCGCGGCGCCGCTGAACTAATAGATTTCGCCCGAAGGGCGTCGGTCGGGTTGAAATGCAAGCGGGCCGCTGGTCGTCAGCGGCCCGTTTTCTTTTCGCGATCCGATCCAATGCGGCCGGCGCTTACATCTTCTTCTTGTCCTTCTTGGCCGGCTTCGCTTTGGTGTGTTTGGCCTTCTTCTCCGGGCAAGCCTTGTTGGACACGACTTTGGCGCCGTCTTTTTCAGCCCGGCAGGCACTGGTGTAGGTGAATCTCTCCCCGCCTTTGTCGGCGCAAACCGGGCTTGTCGGCTCGAACCAGCAGGTGATCGGCGTCGCGTGCGGCTCTTCCGCTTTTTTCTTTTCCTTGGCAAAGCTTGTTGCGGCCGTGCCCAGGACAAACGCTGCGGAAACCGCTGTGACGATCGCGGCGTAGCCGCATTTTCGCAGATCAAGCTTCATGGTTATCCCTCCCAGCGTAGCATCACGTCGCTTAGTAGACGGCGTGGCGGGCGATATAACAAGCTTCCTTCTTGTATTTCAGTGACGGTCCGATTTCGTCGAAATGCCGACGATGCGAAGTCGTGGATCTACCGCCCGCTCTTGGCGGCTGCGCTGATAGCCGCAAGCAGCTCGGTACGGCCGATTTTGATCGCCTCGCGCACGTTCTCGTGTTGGCCGATCGCGCCCATCTCGCGCTGGCGGGCAACTGTCGCTTCGACCATCAACGGGTCGAGGCCGAGCTCGCGCAATGTTGCGGCCGACTCCTCCATCTCGGCGGCGCGGCGCTCGCCGTGGTTCGCCATGCGCTCGAGGTTGTATTCCGACATTTTCGGCCAATCGATGCCGGCATAATTATTCTTGAGCGAAGCGGTGACCTCATCCAGGACGCCGGCGCGAGCGGCCGCCAGGAAACATTCGAGCGTAAGCGCCTCGATCCCCTTGATCATGACGCTGCGGATCATCTTGATCGCGGCGGCCGCGCCGGTCTTGTCGTCAACGACCGTGAGTTGCATCTCCAATTCGCGCAGCAACGGCGAGACGGCCTCTGCATGCGGGCCCGAAATCAAAAGCGGCGTGCGATGGCGCCCGGGATTGATCGGCGCGATCACCGCGACGTCGACATAACGCGCCTTGTCCGCCAGTAGTTTTTCGGTTTCCTGCTTGCGGCCGGGAGAGACCGAATTGATATCGAGATAATAGGGATTGCCGGCAAAGTGTGGCGCGACCGAGCGCGCGGCATCAACGGACGAAGCGGCGGTAACGGCGGACACGATCATGTCGGCTTCGGCGACGGCGTCTTGCGCGGAACCCGCGCAACGAACTCCGATCTTTTCCCCGGCGGCCTTTAGTTTCTCGCCTTCGTGTTGTGGAAACAGGATGTCCCAGGCGGCGATGCGCTCGATACCGGCTTCGCGCAGCCCCGAGGCGACCGCCTGGCCGGCCTCGCCGAAGCCGATGAATGAGACGCGTGGCGTATTGCGAAGGGGCATGGCCTGGTAATTTGCCTCATGCAATCGTTGGCGGCCGGCATCACGGATGGGCGCCGCGGACGATATTCATTATAGGCGGTTCGCTATCTGCGCATAACCGCCGGGGGCGGTTCTCGCGCGGCGGCAAGCCGCTGGGTGCCTCCGCCGGTCGGGGGACACCGCGCGGCCTATTTGTCGACTTGGTAGAGCCGGCTCTTGGTTGTCTTTGCGTAGTCCAGGCCATTCGGATAGGTCAGCACCTCCATGCTCTGTCCCCAAGGCGTTTGAAAATAGACGAATGTCTCGCCGCCATTGGGCTGATGGGCGACAGGCGTCGGGCTACCGAGAATGGTGACGCCGGGCACGGATTTGAGATAGGCGACCGCCTTGGGCAAATCCTTGACGTAGAAAGCGATGTGGTTGCCGCCGACGTCGCTGTTCTTTGGCGGCGTTTTCACCTGATCTTTGGCCGTGTACTGGAACAGTTCGACGTTCTGCGACGGCCCGCAGCGCATCATGGCGAGCGTCGTCGACGCGCGGGCATCGACGTCGAGATTGGTCTTCATCCAATCACCTTTCGGATCGCTGAACGGCCCGGCCGTATAGACGTGTGTGCACCCCAGCACTTTGCTGAAGAATTCGATCCCCTGCTTGAGATCGGGAACGGTGAGGCCGATGTGGTCGACGCCGACGGCCGTCGGAATGCCGTCCGCGAGGCTCGCCGATGCGCTCGTCGTGATCATGATTCCGCCCGCGGCGAGGCCGACCATGGAACGCCAGAACTGGTTTTTCATTGCTGGTGTCCTTATTCGATGAGGAGTGGGTTGCACGCTATATTTGGAACCTGAATAGTTTAAATGTAAAGCATTTCGGTGCGATGACGGTCGATGTCTCTACGCTCCCGCAGGTCGGTGTTTTTCGTCCGTCACGACTCCGCCACGCCCGGCACCGGCGGCGTGCCGTGGGTGTGGAATGATTTGATGGTCTGCAAACCCCAGGCCTGACCCTTCTTGCGCTCGGCTTCGGTCCAGCGGATCGGCTTCCAGTCCGGCGCCAGCACCAGACGCGCGCCGGCGCAGGCGATCTCGACCCGGTTGCCGCCGGGCTCATAGACATAAAGGAAGAAAGTCTGCTGCACGGCGTGCTTGTGCGGACCGGTCTCGATGAACACGCCGTTCTCCAGGAAAATATCGGCGGCGCGCAACACCTCTTCGCGCGCGTCCACCGCATAAGTGACGTGGTGGAAGCGGCCCTTGGTGCCGGTGTGGTCGCGGGTATAGGCGAAGTCGTAGGACTTGTTGGTCGCGGTCATCCACATGCCGGCTTCGCTGCCGTCGTCGAGCACGATCTGCTCGGTCAGCCGGAAGCCGAGATAGTTTTCGAAAAACTCGCGATTGGCCTTGATGTCGGCGGCAAGCCCATTGAAGTGGTCGATCCGGCGCACATTGCAGCCGCGCGCCGGATAGCGCTGCGCTTGATTCTTCAAGGCCGGCTTCTTGTCCGGCGGCGGATCGTACCACTCGGTGTCGTAGTAGAGCTCGATCACGTGGCCGTCGGGGTCCTTGCAGCGATAAGTCTTGCCGTGGCCGATATCGCCATCGGTCCACCCGATGTCGAAGCCGGAGCCTTTCAGGGCGGCAGCGCGCCGCTCCAGCGCTTGCGGCGAGCGGGTGCGAAAGGCGACATGCGCCATGCCGGATGTCTTGGAGGCGGTCAGTTTGAGCGAGTAGCGCTCGTAGTCGTCCCAACCGCGTAGATAGACGCTGTCGCCTTGCTCGCCGCTCTGCGTCATGCCCATTACGTCGATGAAGAATTTGCGGCTTTGCTCGAATGTCGGGGTCAACATTTCGAGATGGGCAAGATGCGCAATGTCGTAAATCGGTTCGTCTTGCATGAGCTCCGGCCTTTTGTAATTTAATCAATTCTGCCGAACCGAACGCGCAAATGCCAGAACCAGATTATTGGCTGGCATTTCGGTGACATCGGCAAGTGTAAGTCCGGCTTGGTGCGCCGTTGCGGCCAAATCGGCCACGTCGCGCACGCCCCAGTCGGGGTCTTCCGCGCGCAGACTGGTGTCGAAGGCGGCGTTGCTCGGCGCCGTGTGCTTGTGATCGCGCATGAAGGGTCCATAGACAAACAATCGGCCATCCGCACGCAGCAAGCGCCCGGCGCCGGCCAATAGATTTTGCGAAACTTGCCAAGGCGCGATGTGCAACACATTGATGCAGATCATGGCGGCAAGCTCGCCGCCGGACTTGCCGTTTGCCGTCCAGGTCCAATCGGGCTGGGTGAGGTCGATTCGCTGTGGCGCGCGCAAATTGGCGAGGTTGGCGTGCTGCCGCCAAGCTTCGACGCTGACGAGATGTGAGGGAACGATGTCGCTCGGCCACCAGGTGAGTTGAGGCGTCTGTTGTGCGAACCCGGCAATGTGCTGGCCGGTACCACTGCCGAGTTCCAGCACTTCGCCGTTCTGCTCAATCAAGAACGGAGCAATGGTCGACCAAATGGCGCCGTGATTGCGCTCGAAGGCAGGCGCGCGCAGCCGGCCGTCGCGTTCCGGCGGGCGGCCAAGCTTTGCGAAGTCGGTGACGAATTTAGGCATAGTTGCAAGCGAACTCATTTTGAAGTCCGATGCAATTAGCCATTTTCGCATTCATCGGTCAAAAATTTATGCGGGCGCGGACGACTTAGGCTCCCTTCGTTGTTTTTAGGGGTGCAATCGGGCAGTATCCCATTTCCAGCGGGAAGGCCGCGGTCTGTTCGATAAGTGGGGCATCGGGCAGCTAAAAAAATCTGGGAGGACGACATGCGCAAATACACCCTGACACTGGCGGCGCTCGCCGCCGCCGCGCTGATGCTGCCGGGCACAAGCCACGCTCAGGACAATAAGCTGGTCGTCGGCATGCCGACCACGCCGCCCAACGTCGTGCATATGCCGGTGCTCGTCGCCAAGGACCTCGGCCTCTACAAGAAATATGGCGTCGACGTCGACTTCGTCGCACTCGACGGCGGCGTCAAAGTGTTCCGCGCCATGCTGTCGGGCAATATCGACATCGCAATGTCGCCGGGCGCGGTCACCATCGTCGGCATCGCCAAGGGCTCGAAGGTCAAGGCGGTCCTGGCCAATCTCGACAAGTTCGAGGCCTCGATGGTGGTACGCGACAACGTCAAGACCATGGCCGACCTCAAGGGCAAGCGCATCGGCATCCAGCAACCCGGCGGTTTTGCCGACATCCTGAGCAAGAACGTGCTGCGCGCGGCCAAGCTTACGCCGAAGGACGTCAACTTCGTCTCCATCGCCACCGAGGACGTGCCGGCGCTGGTGGCCGACCAGGTCGATACCGCGATCCTGCATGTCGAGCAGGAAATGATGGCCAAGAGCAAGGTGCCGAGCCTGCATGCCATCGCGCGCATGTGGGTGTTGCAGCCGAAGACGCTCTACCAATTCGATGCGGTGAAGGACGAAACCATCAAGAACAAGGCGAAGGCGCTGCAGGCTTTCGTCACGGCCAACATTGAGGCGACTCGCATCATGTATAACGACAAGGCCAAGGTGATGCCGATCCTGGTGAAGCACACCGGCTACCCGGAAAAGATCGTGTCCGACACTTACGACTTCCTGGTGAAAAGCTGCATCTGGAACGCCAATACGGGCTTGTCGCCGGAGCGCGTCAACTTCACCGCCAATCTGATGACCAAGGTCGGCAATATCGAGAAGGGCAAGACGCCGACCTACGACCAGATCGTGGATAAGTCGTTCGCCGAACAAGCCATCAAGACCCTCGGCGAATGGAAGGGCCCCGTGTGCCCGAGTGCTATATATTGAGTTGACAGACAGTCGGACGCAGCCGGATGACAGCCGCGTCCGACCCCGCTCGCATGATCGGAAGAATCGCTGGGCGGGGCGCTAGGGAGCAAACGCGATGAGCGTCGCCAATGAGGTTCATAGCCCGCGTTACGCCACCGCCCAGCCGGCGGCGCCCGTCGCGGCGAAGAAATATTCGTGGCGTGAGAGCAAGGCGCTGTTCCGCTACGGCTTTCTCGCGCTGATCCTGATCGTCTGGCAGATTGTCGGGCCGTTCATCAGTCCGATCTTTTTCACCTACCCGACCAAGATCGCCGTTGCCTTCTACACGCTGACCGCCAACGGCGAGCTGCCTTATTACCTGGCACAGAGCCTGGAAGTGATGTTCTACGGCCTGCTTTCGGCGATCGTCGTCGGCATCCCGCTGGCGGTGCTGATGGCACGCGTGCGCTGGCTCGACTGGGCGCTCGATCTGCCAATCAACGCGCTCTACGCCACGCCGCTGGTGGCGGTGGTGCCGTTGCTGGTGTTGTGGTTCGGTATTTATCTCAAGGCCAAGATCATCGTGGTGTTCTTGTTCGCGGTGTTTCCCGTCCTCATCAATACCTATCAGGGCGTGCGCGAATGCGACAAGAACATGCTCGAGGTCGCGCAATCGTTCCGCTCGCGCGAATGGAGGACGTGGCAGGACGTGCTGCTGCCGTTCGCGGTGCCCTACATCATCGCCGGCATCCGGCTCGCGATCGGCCGCGGCCTCATCGGCATGATCATCGCGGAATTCTACACCACGATCACGGGCCTCGGATTCATGATTACGCGCTACGCCAACAATTTCGAGATGGACAAGACCTTCGTGCCGGTAATCGTGCTGATGGTCCTGGGGGTCTCGCTCACGGCTATGCTGAAGTGGTTCGGGCGGCGTATCGCGCCCTGGAGCAACGCCAACCGGTGACGCGTCTTGTCGCGCTGATGCTCGCGTGGGCGTTAAGCGCGGCCTCGGCAGCGCCGGCCGACGACCCGCTCTCCTACATCACGGCGATCTACAAGGTCTATCAGGACGACCGCAACGATTCGGGCGTCGACATCGTCTACAGCCGCCGCATGCAGGCGCTGCGCGACGACGACGCCCGCAAGACGCCGAAAAGGCGATGCTGGAACGATCGACTGGGACCTGTTTATCGACGGCAATGATTGGGTGCTGAGCAATCTCCGCATCGCGCTGGAAAAAAAATCGGCGACCCGCGCGAAGGTGCGCGCCCGCTTTAACAATCACAAACAGCCCTCGGATATCACCTTCGATTTGGTGCGCGAGGACGGCAAATGGGTCATCGATGACATCACGTCGAACCAACCCGGCCGCCGCTCCACCATGTCGAAAATCCTGATGGGCGCGCCGGACGCATTTCCCGACCAGAAAAAATAACTGTTCCGCCCCATGACGGAGCCGAGGCCACCGTCGGCTCCGACGACAGCAGTGCGGAATGGCCTTGATCGGCATCTGTTTGGCCGCAAGCGGGTCCAACAGTCGTATTGAGTTTGTCACGCACGCGCGCAACACTGAGTTCCGCCGGATGAGCGGGACCACCATGAGCGAACCTCCGATATCACGTGGTTTTCGCGGCCGCCGTGGCGGCGGCGCCACCAGCGCCCGCGTGCCGCCCGGCCAGCATCTCGTCTCCGACTTTCCCGTACTCTCCGCCGGTCCGACGCCGGAGCCCGATCTGAAATCGTGGAGCTTCACGCTCGAGGACGGCGATTCATCGGTCGGCGAATGGAGGTGGGCGCAGTTCGAGGCACTGCCGCAGACCGAGGTGAAGGTGGACATCCATTGCGTCACCACCTGGTCGAAGCTCGACACCAACTGGCGCGGCGTCTCGATCGATACGCTGCTGGAGGCGTCGGGTCTGAGCGAACCGCCGGCGCCATTCGCACTGGTGCATTGCGACGGCGGCTACACCACCAACCTGCCGTCGGAGGACCTGGTCGACGGCAAGGCGATGATCGCGACGCACTACGAAGGCGAGCCGCTCGACCCCGAGCACGGCGGGCCGGCGCGCCTTTTGGTGCCGCACCTTTATTTCTGGAAAAGCGCCAAATGGGTGCGGCGGCTGCAATTCATCGACAGCGAGCTGCCCGGCTTCTGGGAGGAACTCGGCTACCACATCTACGGCGATCCCTGGCGCGAGCAGCGTTATGCCGGTGACTAGCGCATGATCCCGAAAAGTGGGCACCGGTTTTCGGATTAGATCATGCGCCAGGAAAATGTCGCCGGTCCGCTAAGGCCAGCACGTCTGCAATGGATGACGGCGACGATTCGCGACATCATCGACGAGACGCCGCGCGTGCGCAGCCTCAAGCTCGATGTGCCGGACTGGCTTGGCCACCGCGCCGGCCAGCATGTCGACGTGCGGCTCACCGCCGAAGACGGCTATCAGGCCCAGCGCAGCTATTCGATCGCCTCCGGACCTGAAGCTGCCGGCGTGACGCTCACGGTCGAGCGTATCGCCGAAGGCGAGGTGTCGCCTTATCTCGCCGGCGAGGCGCGCGTCGGCGACCGCTTCGAAATGCGCGGACCGATCGGCGGTTATTTCGTCTGGACGACAGTGCTCCCTGGGCCCTTGTTCCTCGTCGCCGGCGGCTCCGGCGTCGTACCGCTGATGGCGATGCTGCGCCACCGCGCGGCGGCGGGCGGCCAAGCGCCGGCGGTATTGCTCTATTCCTCGCGCTCGTTCGACGACATCATCTACCGCGCCGAGCTTGAAAGGTTGAGCGAGCAGGGTGGTGGACTGACCATCGTGCACACGCTCACGCGCCAACAACCGGCGGGCTGGCAGGGGCTCGCGCGCCGCGTCGACCGCGCCATGCTGGCCGAGGTCGGCTTTCAGGCAAGCGCGCGCCCGCGTATTTTCGTTTGCGGACCGACGCCGCTGGTCGAAGCTGCGGCGCGCAATCTTCGCGACATCGGGCACGAACCGAGCCTGATCAAGACTGAACGGTTTGGCCCTACTGGCGCATGATTCCGAAAATTGGGAACCGGTTTTCGGACAAGATCATGCGCAACCGATAAATAAACCAGTGAGGACGTCATGAGCATGGATCATCAAGGTGCGATGCCGATCGACGGCAATGCCGCCGGCGGCCTGTTATGCAAAGTGTTTGCGCCCGACGTGACGGCTGCGGAAATCACCTGCGCCGGCTGCGGCGCCGTCGCGCCGGTCGGCGCGATCCGTGCCTATGGCGGGTCGATGGGCGCGGTTTTGCGCTGCGCGTATTGTGACACGGTCGTCCTGCGGCTCAGTCATACGCCGTCAGGACTTCGGCTCGACATGCGCGGTACGCGCACATTGTTTGTCGCGTCAATCTAAAATGCAACGCGCACGATATGGCGCGACACGATGATGCGGCGTAAAATAACGCCGCTGGAAGGGGGATGTGCGTCATGATCCTAGGACTGTCGACAGAGTTATTCACGACCATTCACGTCATTATCAGTCTGATTGCGATCGTCAGCGGCATCATCGTCATCGTCGGCATGCTCGGCGCGCACCGCATGCGCGAATTGACCCTGCTGTTCCTGGCGATGACCATTCTCACCAGCGTGACCGGTTTATTTTTCCCCATCAGCGGCTTCACGCCGGCCCTGGCGCTCGGCGCCTTGTCGCTGATTTTGCTGCTATTCGCGGTGATCGGGCTCTACGTCAAGCACCTCGTCGGCGCCTGGCGCTGGATCTACGTCGTCACCGCCGTCACGGCACTCTGGTTCAACGTATTTGTGTTGATCGTGCAATCGTTCGAGAAGCTTTCGGTCTTGAATGCGAAGGCGCCGCAGGTCGGGCCGCCATTTTCCGAGCCGGCCAACACTAATTTTGCGATCGCACAAGCTGCCGCGCTGGTGATCTTCGTGGTGCTTGGCCTGATCGCTGTGTTCAAGTTCCGGCCGCCGCCGGCTTCGAAGGCCTAAAACGGCGCGCGTCCGCCGAAACGAAGAAAGCCGCCGTTGCCGGCGGCTTTCGTGTCAGAACAGCCAGTTGTGGCTCTTACTTGAGCTGCGTCGAGATGCTCTGGAACTTGGTATTCAACGTGCTACCAAGCGTATTGACGACGGCGATAATCGCAATCGAAATGCCGGCGGCAATTAGACCATATTCGATCGCGGTAGCGCCCGACTCGTTTTTGAGAAACGCAACAATTTTTGACATTCGATACTCCAAGGTAAAGAGTGTGCAGGGGTAAGGTGTGTGAAGCACGACACTATGCCTCGTGCGTTAAGAACAGCTTCTGAGATGTGAAGGAATCCCCGCCTAATTTTTCGCGCGATTTCCACCGCGGTTAAATTCAATTCGGATCATTCGAGTCGAGTAGCGGACGAAAAGATGCCGAATTCGTGCGCTTGCTTCCGTGTGCGGCGCGTTTTGACCCCGGAGTTCCATCGTGTGGTATCGTGGTATTGATCGGCTTTTTGTAGCTGCGGCATTAGCGCCGCGCGTTTAATCCGCTTTGCTGCAGCTGTTTTCGAAAATCGCCGGCCTGAGCAGCTTGTACCGACGGACGCCGCAACGAAGAAAGCCGCCGTTGCCGACGGCTTTCCCGTCAGACCAGCCGATGGTGAATGCTACTTGAGCTGCGTCGAGATGCTCTGGAACTTGGTATTCAACGTGCTACCCAGCGTATTGACAACTGCGATGATCGCAACCGAAATGCCGGCGGCAATGAGCCCGTATTCGATCGCGGTCGCCGCCGACTTGTCCCTGAGGAACGCTACAAACTTCGACATGTGACCTCCGCTACCTTCCGCACTGTGGACGGCGGGACGCTAGCGGTCACGCGTTAACAACGGCTTCACACGGCGGAAAAATTTCAGACAAAAATTTTTGTGCGGCTCCATGCCGTAAAATAGAACCGTCAAACCGGCTTGCTGGCGTCGCAGCAAATGTCTTTTTTAAAGACGCTTGCGGTTGCGGTATTCTATTGTTGATTTCTCAAATTCCGCACTCGGCATATTGGTACCGCTGCGCGGCACCGCGGTTGATCAAATCGTATCCGCTAGCTTATGAATTGGCGGCGCGACAGCGCGCGAGATGGTCGAACTGCAGCTCAAAAAAGATATCGGCGTTCGGACAGAAACGCGGGGCGAATGCCACGCACGCCGGCGCGCGGTCAAGCCATTCGCGGCAGGTTTGTTTGCGCGGACACGTGACGCAGCGGTGCGACACGGTCAGGTAGCCTAGGCTGGAATGCGGCAACACGCTCTCGGCCGGGTCGAGGCCCAGGCGCTGCATCATCTCGCGCATATAGGTCTGTTGCGTCCGGCGCGCGGCCGGCATGGCGATATCTCCTCGCTCATTCGGTCCCGGCTGGAACAACGGCCATAATAGGAACCGTCCGTGCCGGTTCCATGATCTAGATCAAATTGGTGCAAAGCGCTTCCGTGCCGGTTACCGGTCCGCGAACAGCAGATGGTCGAGCGAGTAGAGGCCGCCGCCGCGCGCCAGAAAATAAAAGACTGCGAGCGTCCACATCAGCGTGTATTCGAGCCCCAGCCGGTTCCAGAAATAGCGGCCGACGCGCCAGCGCTCGACATTGGCGACGATCAGGAAGCACAGGATTGGAAATGCCGCCCAGCGCGTGAATAGGCCAAGCGCGAGCAGCGGACCGCAAATGAGTTGCACCGCCGAGATCGCCGGCGCCCATAGCCGCCCCTGCCGGTAGCCCTGCTGGTCGAGATAACCGGCCAGCATGCCGAGGCTGCGCAGCGGTTGTCCGGTGGTGGGAAAGAAGTCGAAGGTGTTGCGCAAGGCGTGCCGCACAAGTGCCAGCCGACGAAGACCCGCAGCATCGCCTCGGCGAGCGGCGTCAGCGCGTTGAGCCACGCGGCAAGTTCAGCCGGCACGTGACGTCCTCCGCCGCGCAGCATCCGCGCCGGCGATGCGCCCGAACACGGCGCCGCGCAGCACCGAGGTCGCGCCGGCGTAAGTGCCGTAATAAAGCCCGATGGTTTCGCCGGCGGCATAGAGTCCCGGGATGACGGCGCCGTCGGCATTGATGACGCGGGCTTTGGTGTCGACTTTCAGTCCGCCGAAGGTGAAGCAATTGCCGCAAATGATGGGGAAGGCAAGGTACGGCGGCTTTTCGATTTTGCGCGCCCAGTTCGATTTTTTCGGCGTGTAACCGGCCTTGGTTGCGAGCCCGTCGACTTTCAGCGGCTTGAAAACGCCGGCCGGGCAAGCTGCATTATAAGCCTCGATCGTCGCCGCCAACTCGCTCGGGTCGATGTCGAGCTTACCCGCCAGCTCGGACAAGTTGCCGGCCGTGACCGGGGGCTGGTCGGAACGCACCGAGCGCTTCCAGTTCGGCACGTCGTCGATCGCTGAATTGAGAATGCAAAAGGCGATGCCGTTCGGCTGTTCGAAGATGATACGGGTGATCGCCTCGTAAGTTGCGTCGACGGTGGCGGGTGCTTCATCGACGAAACGCTGGCCCAGTTTGTTGACCAGAATGCCGTAATTGAACACCAGCACCACCGGTTCGGTGGCGCCCGAGCGCGGATCGAGCGGCTCGGCGTGGAAACTGCCGTAATCTCCGCAGGCCGCGGCGCCGATGGCCAGCGCCATGCGGATGCCCTCGCCCTTGTTGTAATAACCGCCGCGCGCCACCGGCCGGATATAGCGCGCGCGCGGCCCGAGATAATACGTGAGCATTTCCGGATTGCCCTCGAAGCCGCCTGAGGCGAGCACGACCGAGGGCGCGCGCAATGCGAGCGACTTGTGGCCTTCGCCCACGCAGTTAACGCCGATGACCGCGCCGTCGTCATCCTGAATGAGCGAACGCGCGGTGGTCTGATAGAAAATCTGTGCGGCGTTCTTCTCACACCAGCCGGCCAGCGCTTCCACCAGCGCCAGGCCGCCGCCGATCGGCGCCATGCGCGGCTGGCAGGCGGTGATGAAATAAGTCGGCAGGAAATCGAACTTGACGCTGAAGGTCTTGAGCCAGGCGACCGTCGGACCGACCGAATCGGAAAAAGTCGCGATTACTTCCGGATCGGTGAAGCCCAGCGTCTTGACGATCGACGACCAGTTGGCCCAGTCGCGCGCCGTCTCCGCGACCAACTCTGGATCGAGATAGTGTCCGGCATTGGTAGCAAAATGCGCCTCGAAATCGTCGGACGGCTCACTCTCGCTCTTCATGCGCAGCAGCGCTTCGGTCCAGCGCGTGTTGCCGCCGCGTTCTTCCTTGACCGAGCGTTCGATAAGCGCCACGCGCGCGCCCGCCTGCAAGGCCGTTGCCGCCGCCGACAGCCCGGCGATGCCGCAGCCGACGACGACGAGGTCGAAGTTTGTCGCGCCCACCTGCTTTCCCCCGGTCGTTTGTTCACCGGCCAGCTTCCCTGGCTGGCCGCTGCGATGCAAGCCCGCTTTGCTTTACAAACGGCGTCCGGATTTTCGATGTAGGCTAGCCCGGCTCATTCAAGCCGCCATCAGGCTATCTGAGCTACATCGCAAACCACGCGTAGAGAAACAGCGTGTCGTTATGGTGCGCGCCAATCGTCGTGCCATCGAATTTGTTGTAGTAGGTATATTGCAATCCGATGCGCGCGTTAGCCCATGGCCATATAGGCGCGTTGCTGTTGATGAACGGGATGTAGGCGATTTCGGCGACATAGCCGCTGCTGTTGGGGCTCATTCCGCTGGCTAGGCCGCCATACAGTGTCGCGTCTGAACTGCCCCACGTGTCGAAGTACTGCCCGGTAAGCACGATCCTGTTGTCATTGCCATAGGCCAGCGAAGCGTAGGCTTTCAGCGTATTCAGGGTGTTGGTTGGATTGGCCGAAAGGCCATTGGCAAAGCTGGCATCGAGTGTCTGGTTCTCGTGAATATAGGTGCCGCGCAACGTGATCCAGTAATTTTCGCCTTGATATTGATACTGCAGAATCGAAGGCGATGTCGGTGTATCGGTCCGTTTCAGGGAAAGCCTGGTTTTCGTAGAAGCCGTTCGGGTCGGTGGCAAACGTCCAGGGGTGGACCCGCGCGGACATGCCAAAGGTGCCGAACTCGAGCCAATGGTTGCCCCAGTGCGGTTCGATTGCGAGCCGCCAATAGGGCGCCACGCCGTCGATCTTTGAAACACTAAACGGATCTACCCCCAATCTGGGCAACGTCTTGTGATCGAGCGACCGGTACCCGCTCAGTTCCACGTAAACCAGATTGTTGAAGTAGGCATAAACGCCGGTGCCGGCCACAGCCTGCGCGTAGGTCCCGTCGATCAGCGTCGCTGCTGCCGGGCCAGGCGCTATGCTTGATCCCGAATACGGAAATCCCCAGGCCGGCGTCGTGTTCCACGGGTCTTGAACGCTCGGATTGTTGTTGGCGGTGATGCCGTAGGTGACATCCATACTGCCAAGCTTGCCGTTATTTGCGTAACGAACATCGACGTTGTCCCATGACCATTGAAATGTCGCGTAGGGATCGGCGGGATCCGCCATACCGTAGGGGGCGCCGTTATAGGTGACCTGCGCAAACGCGCCGACGTGTTCGGTGATCGCCCCGCCGTAAAACAAGCTGACCGGCGAAAAGACAATGTTGTCATTGGCGCGATAGGGCGAGCCGGTCGGGTCTTGGTCGGCTTGCGTGTGCGTGAAACCGAGGATCGTCATCATCGAAACGGGCGGAACCCAGGTGTCACTCGTATCCGGCGGTGCGTTTTTTCCCGAATCGATCTTTTTGGCGTAGTCGGCTAATGCTTTCGCCGAATCGTCATGGGTTGGGAAAAGCGTGGTGCGGAATTTACCGCCGCCCAATGTGTAGCCGCCGAGCTTGAATTGACGCCCAAATGGCGTAAGTCCGGGAAAATCAGTGTGACAAGCACCGCATGACTGCCCCGTCTGGCGCGCATAACTCGGTAGTGCCTGCGCCGGCTGATTCGTACCGATGGCAGTGACAGCAAACGTTACTGTACTCAAGGCAATGATAAGAAACGTCTGAGCGGCAGTCAATTCTTTAGCTACTTGAGCTATTTGGCGCTCATTTCGTGACGGAAAGCGAAATTCCCCGTTCGTGCGAAACATGACAGCACCCGCCCCATGATCGCGCCCCCAATTAGTAGATCAAGCAAACCCATCACGTCGATTGACATGGATCAAGTACACTTGCGTTCGTACGGAGGTCTGCTCACGGCTTTTAATATCACCGCCGCTGTCCTACTGAACTTGGCGAGAGTTACCGCATATCAAAACCCCGGCGCAGGAGGCCGGGGTCGTGACAAAACGGCAATGTTGGAAGCTTAAGCCGACTATCCCGCCTTCCAAATGCTGCACCAGCCATTCTTGCTGATATTGCCGGAAACGCTCTTGCAAGCGTTCGGCGGTTCAAAGAGTGAGCAATTGCTGCATTTCTGGTTACCCTTTGGCGTCGTACGGTATGCAACGGCTGACTTCGGTAGCTTGCTGGCCGTCGCGGCATTTGTGCTCATGGCAAGAGCCGTTGCAATTCCGGTCGCGCATGCAATGCCGTGCAACAACATTGAACGTCGGGAAACTTCGCCGATCGCGTCTTTTAAATCATGATCCATAGCTAACTCCGCGGTAAATCACCCCACTCAATATGATAGGGCGAGCTCTCGCGACGAAGTTTGAGCAAGATCAATTTTAGGCCCTCATAGAAGGGCCCGCTCACACGTCTTCGGGCTTTTCGACGTAACGCAAGCCAAGCTTCGCCAGCGGCTCGCGCATATTGTACATGTCGAGGGACAATTCGCCGGCTTCCCAGCGACGGCGCTTGTCGACTTCGTCGTCGGCGCGCTTTTGCGCCTTCTGCCCCGTCTCCACCGCGTATTTCTTCGGCACCACCACGACGCCGTCATCGTCGGCCACCACGGCGTCGCCGGGCTCGACATTGACGCCGGCGCAGACCACCGGAACGTTGACGGCACCGAGCGTGGATTTGACGGTGCCCTTGGCCGAGATCGCGCGCGACCAGACCGGGAAATCCATTTCCTTGAGCACCTTCACGTCGCGGCAGCCGGCGTCGATGACGAGACCCTTGACGCCGCGCGCGCGCAAACCGCTCGCCAGCAATTCGCCGAACATGCCGTCGGTGTTGTCGGCGGTGCAGCCGACCACCAGCACGTCGCCCTTCTGGCACAGCTCGACCGCGACGTGGATCATCCAGTTGTCGCCGGGCTGCGCCAGCACGGTGACCGCGGGGCCGGCGATCTGCGCGCCCGGATAGATCGGCCGCAGATAAGGCTTCATCAGGCCGGAGCGGCCGAGCGCCTCATGCACGGTCGCCACGCCAAGAGCCTGCAGCGTGCCAATGGCGTTGGGATCGGCGCGTTTGATGTTGCGAACGGCGACGGTTTTCATTTTTTGCTTTCCTCCGATTTCAATCCGTCATCCTGAGGTGCGAACGCGCATCGCGCGTGAGCCTCGAAGGATGAACGGTCCGGGCCGTCGCCCTTCGAGGCGCGCTACCCGCGCTCCTCAGGGTGACGGATTGGAATTGTTTGCAGTCTATCATCCCAGCGTCTCCGCCACGCGCGGGAACAGCGTCTGATAAGCCTCGCCATAGGTCATCGGCACGCCGGTATTGCGCGAGCCCTGGATGCCGCGGTTGAGCGCGACGCGCTCATAATAGGCCCACAGATGCTTCTGCGCGGCGAGGATCTGGAACGCCTTGTACTTCGTCTCCCACACCTCATCGATCTTGAGAATGAGATCGGGCTTGAAATTACACTGCTCCGGCTGGTGCGGTTCGAACAGGAACACCGGCGGCGCGGAATATTTGTACTTGGCGCCCGGCTTGTGGCCCATGGCCTGCGCCACCACGCGGGTCTCCTGCGCGAAATGCGCGGCGTTGGGATGATCGAAATTGTAGGGGTCTTCGAGCGCGTGGGTGAGCACAAAGGACGGATTGAGCTCGCGGTAGATGTCGACCATGCGATCGAAGTGCGCCTCGTTGAGCTTGAGCGGATAGTCGCCGCAATCGAAGAACTCGATTTCGGCGCCGAGCAAGGCGGCGGCGCGCTCGGCTTCGTCCTTGCGGCCGGCTTTGACGCTCGCAAGCGTCGCGCCCGGCTCCTTCCAGGCGAACTGGCTCTCGCCGCGCTCGCCGAAGGACAGGCAGGCGATTTTGACTTTCATGCCGCGCTTGGCATGCAGCGCAATGGCGCCGCCCGCGCGCCAGACGAAATCCCCGGGATGGGCGGTGATAACAAGTCCGGTATTCTGTTCCGGCATGGACGTGACAACCCTCTTTTCCGCGCGGCTGGCAAACTAGGCCGTACTCATAAAGCACGTTGCGCTCTCTGCGCTATCCCCCAAACGCAATAGATGCGGATTTTTGAATTTGCCTGTTGCAGCGCAACTTTGCGTGTCTTGCGTATCGTTCGGTCATCGAAGCCGCGCCGATTTGTAACTTTTGCAAGCGTTCCAATTTCAAGGACTGGATATAAAGCGTTGTTAGTCTCTCTCAAAGCTGTCATCCTTGCAGCAATGATAACTGCCGCAAAAGGCAGACCAGACGGAGGAAACAACAGGGGAGGGAGCGATGTATTTTCCGAGCATTGATTTTTGCGACGTCGGCGCTCGCTTTGGCGAGTACGACGCAAGCTGCCGAAGTCCTTCGCATGGGCGGCGGTCCGTCCGGCGGAGCGTGGCATCCGGCCTGGAGTGCCGGCACGCAATTGCTGAACCAGAAGCTGGGCGGCAAATATACTTTTCAATATACGCCGACCGCCGGCTCGGTCGATAACGCGCGCAAGGTGCGGCTGCAGGAACTCGCCTCCGGCTGGGCGCATATCCCGCAGGTCTTTGAGTCCTGGTACGGCGAAGGCGGCTTCAAGAAGGACGGCCCCAACCACGACTTCCGCGTCATCGGCAACGTGCGCCAGCAGACGCAGATCATCGCGGTGCTCGCCGACAGCCCGATCAAGTCGTTCAGCGACATGAAAGGCAAGGTGGTGAGCCTGCTCAACAAGGGTTCGGGTTCGAGCGCGAACTGCGTCAAGATGTTCACTGCGCTCGGTCTCATGGACAAGATCGAACAGCGCTACATGGATTTCTCGGCATCGGCGCGCGCGCTCGGCGACCGCCAGATCGACGTGTTCTGCTCGGCCGGCGTGCCCTACAAGATTCCGGCGCTGACCCAGCTTTCGCTGACCAAGCCGGTGCGCTACATCTCGTTGACGCCGGAAGAGCAGAAGATGCTGACCACGAAATTCAAGTTCTATGCGCCGGTTACCATCCCGGTGCAGGCGGACGTGAAGGGCATGGACAAGCCGGCGCTCACCATCGGCTACGACGTGTGGTGGATCGTCAGTAAAAAGATGTCGGACGCGGCGGTCTACGACGTGCTCAAGACCATCGCCGATCCGACCAACCTCAAGACGTTGGCCAGCACGGCCAAATATTGGGGCTCGCTGAGCGGGAAGTTCGACGCGTTGGTGCAGCACAAAATCAGCATTCACCCTGCGGCGGCCAAGTACTGGAAAGAGCGCGGCGTGAATGTACCGGCCGAACTCGTCAAGGGTTACGAAGGCTCCTGAACCCGATGCCGAATTCGGTGTCGGTCTGATCGAGACAGGATGCGGAAGGGGGCTTCCTTTTCCGCATCTTTCCCTTGCTTGTATTCATCTTGAATTTTGCCGGGACCCGTCGACATGGCGAGCGGCGCTATTTCCGTCCTTATGCGGATCGGTCTTGTCAGCGAGGAGGTTGTTCCTCAGCGCAAGGTGAGCGGTATTGCCAGCTACATTCTTTCGATCGTCGCCGTCGGCTTTTCGTGTTTTTTCATTTACGTGGGGTTTTTCGGCTCGCCGGTTTCCGAAATCTTCAAGGGCACGTTTCTGCTCGGCGTCATAGTTCTTTCCATATTTCTCTACAAGAGCCGCCGGAAGCCGTTGCGCGAGGGCTTCGTCTGGCTCGATGAAATTTTCGCCGTCGTCGACTTGATGGTGCTGTGCGGCGCCATCGCGATCTGGGCCGTATGGCAATTCATCGACCATGTCGAGCTGTGGCGGAATTTTTCGACCGCGCATGTCTGGTATGTGGCGGCGATCGGATCGCTCGTCGGCCTGGTCATCTACGGCTATGAAGCGACGCGCTGGAAGGAATCCGACGGTCCGACCCTGTCCGATATCTTGTTTCTGTTGTGCTCGGTCGCCGCGATCTTGTGGTGGATCGACAACAAACCGGAGCTGACCGAGCGGATCGGCGGGCCGGTGCCGACGCCGGTCATTTTCTTTTCCGCCATGCTGGCGGCCGCGAGCTTTGAGATCGCGCGCCGTATCGTCGGCCCGGTCATTCCGCTGATCGGCTTTCTGTTCTTCATCTATTCGTTCGAACCGATCGCGCAGGCGATGCCGGGCCTATTGCGGCACGCGGGTCTTTCGGTCGAACGGGTGATGGAATTTCTGTTTCTGTCGACCGACGGCATGACCGGTTTGATCATCGAAGTATTCGCGACCTACATCGTCATCTTCGTGATCCTCGGCGCCTTCCTGGAGCAAACCGGCGTCGGCTCGCTGATCATCGACGCGGCCTACCGGCTGACGGGCCAGCGCACCGGCGGTCCCGGCTTGGCGGCGGTCACCTCGAGCGGTCTGTTCGGCATGATTTCGGGTAGCGGCGTCGCCAATGTGGTGACCACTGGGACCTTCACCATTCCGCTCATGAAGCGGGTCGGCTATCGCGCCGAGTTTGCCGGCGCGGTCGAGGCGGCGGCCTCCACCGGTGGCGCCTATATGCCGCCGATCATGGGCGCGGGCGCGTTCCTGCTCGCGGAACTCACCGAGACGAGCTACTTCACGGTGGTCAAGATCGCGGTCATTCCGGCGCTACTTTATTACCTGTCGGTTGGGTTGATCGTTTATTTCCGCGCCGCGCGCTTCGGGCTGCACGGCGTTTCGGTCGACGAACTGCCGCCTTGGTCCCGCATCGTTCCGCGGGTCCACCTGCTGCTGCCGATCCCGATGATGGTCTATCTGCTGGTGATCGGCAACTCGCCGTTGCTGGCGGCGGCCAAGACCATCGTGGTGATCGTCTTGTTGCGCATGGTCGATCTGGTGAACGCGGTCCGCACGCCCTGGTCCGACCGTAGCTGGAAGATATTTCTCGCTATAGCGTTTGCGGTCGGCGTCTTCGTCTATGCCTTCGGATTGGCGATCGGCGCGCCCTTTGACTGGTTCGTATCGGAATATCGCGGCTACACCCTCGGCGACGCTCTGTTCTGGGTGATCGGCGCCTATATCGCGCTCAAGCTCGGGGAAATCGTCGTCGCCGGCGCCGGCGCGGAAATGGAATCCATGCCGCATACCGGGCTGATGGCCGATGCGCCGGCGGCGCAGGCGAGCAAAGGCGCCGATCTGTGCCTGACGCGGCTTGCGGTCGAGATGGTCAAAAATATTTGGACGTCGCTGGAGTCAGGCGCCAAGAATTCGCTGGTCGTCGGCTGCATCGCCGGTGTGCTCGGCATATTGTTGTCGAGCGCGACGCAAAGCGATCTTCCCGGCCGCGTCTCCAACCTGCTGGTGCAGTGGAGTTTCGGACTGCTGCCGATCACCATCTTCTGGGTGATCGTGGCCGGCTACGTCATCGGCATGGGACTGCCGATCGTGGCGAGCTATGTCATCCTGGCCATCTTCGCGGTCGGCGCGCTCGCCCAGCTCGGTGTGCCGGCATTGACCGCGCACATGATCAGCTACTGGCTCGCGGTGGTGAGCGCCGTGACCCCGCCGGTGGCGCTCGCCGCCTACGCGGCAAGCGCGATCTCCCAAGGCGATCCGGTGAAGACCGGTTTCCAGGCGGCAAAGATCGCGTCGATGATTTTTGTCATGCCGATCATGTTTATCTACACGCCGATTCTGTTGAACGGATCGACGATCGATATTGTCGTGGCGGTGTTCGGTGCGATTTTCGGGGTGGTGGCCTGGGCGATATTCCTCGAAAGCTTCGCAATTCGCGCCACGAGCGCCGCCGAACGGATGTCGGCCGGGGCCGCCGCGGTCATCTTGCTGTTGCCGGTCGACCGCATGATCGATTATTTCCTCGGCGTCCAAGAGAAGTTGTTCTACGAAACTTACGCCGTCGGCGCGGCGATCTTGGTCGGCGTGTTCGCCAGCCAATTCGTCCGCCGCCCGCGTTCGCGCGCCGCCGCTGTGGTGGTGCCGGGCGAATAACTATCTGATACCACCGCTGCAGGACGAATATCCGAGAAGTTCCAGGCATGGCCGGCGTGACCACCCTTCGCATCGCCATCGGCGACTATCCGCACACGCTGCCGCTCAAGCGCGGCGAGATTATTTCGCCGTGGCTGAAGCTCGACTTCGTCGAGGTCAAGCCGATGCACAAGGCATTCAAGCCGATGGTGCGCGAGCACGCTTACGATGCCAGCGAAATGGCCCTGGTGACGTATCTGCAGGCGAAAGTCTACGCCAAGGGATTGACGCTGCTGCCGGCGGCGATGCTGGCGCGTTTTCAGCACGGCACCGTCCTGTTCAACGCGGAGCGCGGCAAGCTCACCCCCGCCGGTCTGTCGGGCAAACGCATCGGCGTGCGCTCCTATAGCCAGACCACCGGCGCCTGGATCCGCGGCATCCTCCAGAACGACTACGGCGTCGATTTCTCCGGCGTGCAGTGGGTGACCTTCGAGGACGGGCACGTGGCCGAGGCCAAAGATCCCGCCGGCGTGATGCGCGCGCGTGCCGATCAGGACATCACGCAAATGCTGATCGACGGCGAACTCGACGCGGCGATCTATGGTGCCGCCATGCCGAATGATCCGCGGCTGCAAAGTGTCATCCCGGACCCCGACGTCGCGGTGCGCGCCTGGTACGCCAAGCATGGTGTTGTGCCGGTCAATCATATGGTGGTGGTGACCGATGAACTGGTCCGGTCAAATCCACGGGCGGTCGCCGAACTCTATCGTTTGCTGCAAGCGGGCAAGCAGGCGGCGGGGAGCCCTGGCGCCATCGACACCGCGCCATTTGGCGAAGCGGCCAACCGGCCGTGTCTTGATCTGCTCATTTCTTATGCAGTCCAGCAGCAACTGATTCCGCGCCATATTGAGGTGAGGGAACTTTTCTAGCGGGTATCGCCGGCAAATTGGCTGGAAAATAATCTGGCAATACCGCCTAATATTTAATCATGCATCTTTGCCCGCAAAATAATCAATCCACAGGCATTTTCCGGAAGTTCCTTTCTGATCAGTGCGTTACCGCAGTTGCAGCGGCTTGGCACAGGGTTTGCGAACTGGTTGCGGCGTGGGAGAGCGCAGGGCTCGTCGCGCGCGTCAAATTGCAGGGGTTTGCACATGCTCAACTTAATTCGAACGGTCGCCAAGCGACCGAATGCCCGTTGGTGGCTCTCCGCCACGGCGGGACTTGCATTTGCGGCGACCGGGGCTGTCCACGCTGCGAACGCCGCCGATACGATCAAGATCGGCATCCTTCATTCGCTGTCCGGCACCATGGCCATCAGCGAGACGACGTTGAAGGACGTCATGCTGATGCTGATCGATCAGCAGAACAAGAAAGGCGGCCTGCTCGGCAAGAAGCTCGAAGCCGTAGTGGTGGATCCGGCCTCCAACTGGCCGCTGTTCGCCGAGAAGGCGCGCGAATTGATTTCCAAGGACAAGGTCGCCGCTGTGTTCGGCTGCTGGACCTCGGTGTCGCGCAAATCGGTGCTGCCGGTGTTCAAGGAACTCAACTCGATCCTGTTCTATCCGGTGCAGTACGAAGGCGAGGAGAGCGAGCGCAACGTGTTCTACACCGGCGCCGCTCCGAACCAGCAGGCCATTCCCGCCGTCGACTACCTGATGAGCAAGGAAGGTGGCTCGGTGAAGCGCTGGGTGCTGGCGGGCACCGACTACGTCTATCCGCGCACCACCAACAAGATTCTTGAAGCCTATCTGAAGCAGAAGGGCGTCAAGCAAGAAGACATCATGATCAACTACACGCCGTTCGGACATTCCGACTGGCAGACGATCGTGTCGGACATCAAGAAGTTCGGCTCGGCCGGCAAGAAGACTGCGGTGGTCTCCACCATCAACGGTGACGCCAACGTGCCGTTCTACAAAGAGCTCGGTAACCAGGGCATCAAGGCCACCGATATCCCGGTGGTGGCGTTCTCGGTCGGCGAAGAAGAACTCGCCGGTCTCGACACCAAGCCGCTACTCGGCCATCTTGCCGCCTGGAACTACTTCGAGTCGATCAAGAACCCGGCGAACACGGCCTTCATCAAGGAATGGCACGCGTTCACCAAGAAGCCGAAGCGCACTACCAACGATCCGATGGAAGCGCACTACATCGGCTTCAACATGTGGGTGAAGGCGGTGGAGAAAGTGAAGTCCACCGATCCCGACAAGGTGATCGCGGCGTTGCCTGGCATCAAGGCGCCGAACCTGACCGGCGGGATGTCGACCATGTTGCCGAACCATCACATCACCAAGCCAGTCTTCATCGGCGAAATCCGCGCCGACGGCCAGTTCGACGTCGTGTGGAAGACCAAGGGCCTGGTGCCCGGCGACGCCTGGTCGGATTATCTACCCGGTTCGAAGGACCTGGAATCCGATTGGGTCAAGCTGAAGTGCGGCAACTACAACAAGGTCACCAAGAAGTGCGGCGGGGCGTCCTAACGCGCGCGCGCCGATTGCTGGACTGACCATGACTTCGACGGAGGCGGCGGGTAAAGCCGCCGCCTCCAAGGCTTCACATAAGTTGCCGGGAACGATTGCAATGCGTGCTTTTTACGATCGCATCATAGCGCTCGTAGTCGCCCTCGGTTTGCTCGCCGGCGCCGCAGACCTTGCCCACGCCGGCCCCTACGAAGACGCGCTGGCCGGCTTTACCACCGACGATTTCAGCGATACCGCCGATGCCGTCAACGCCGTTGTGGCGAGCGGCAGCCCGTTGGCCGCGCGCGTGATCGAGGCGCTGAAGGACGCGCGGCTGCTGTTTAGCGCCAAAGATAAAAAGGTTTTCATCAAGACCAAAGACGACAAGCTGCTCGACGCGGCGACGGGAAAACCGGTCGCCGGTACGCTGCCCGACGATATCGATAACGTTCGCCTCAACAACCGGCTGCGCGGCGTGGTCGACGCCGCCGTCGGCGCATTGACCTTGATGGCGCCCGATCCGAACAGACGCTTCGATGCCGCCCAGGCGGTGTTCAAGTCGCGCGACGCCGCGGCGCTGCCGGCGCTCGATAAGGCGCTGGCCGCGGAAAAGAATGCGCGCGTCAAGAAGGCGATGAGCGAGGCGCATGCCGCCATCGTGCTCGCCGCGCCGGACTCCAAACCCGCGGACAAGATCGCCGCCATCGAGGTCATCCGTGACCGCGGCGACCAGGACGCGCTCGGCCTGGTCAATGCCCTGGCGGCAAACCAGCCGCCCGAAGTGCAGGCGGCAGCCGTCGCCGCCCGTGCCAAGATCCAGCGCACCTTGGCGATCTGGAACACCGTGCAGAACGCCTGGTACGGATTGTCGCTCGGCTCGGTGCTGCTGCTGGCGGCGATCGGGCTTGCCATCACCTTCGGCGTGATGGGCGTCATCAACATGGCGCATGGCGAGATGGTGATGCTCGGCGCCTACGTCACCTTCGTCGTGCAGGAGTTGATCCGCACCTATAACCCGGGGCTGTTCGATTATTCGCTCGCCATCGCGATCCCGCTCGCCTTCATCTTCGCCGGCGCCGTCGGTATCCTGATCGAGCGCACCGTGATCCGCTTTCTCTACGGGCGGCCGCTGGAGACTTTGCTCGCCACCTGGGGCATCTCGCTGGTGTTGCAGCAGGCGGTGCGCGTGGCCTTCGGGCCGACCAACAAGGAAGTCGGCAATCCGTCCTGGATGTCGGGCGCCTTCGATCTCGGCGGTATCCTCATCACCTATAACCGCATGTGGATCATCGTCTTCACCGGGCTGGTGTTCGTCACGTTACTCGCCATGCTGCGCTTTACCCGGCTCGGCCTGGAAATGCGCGCGGTGACGCAGAACCGCGCCATGGCAGCGGCCGTGGGCATCCGCACGGCCCGCATCGACGCCCTCACTTTCGGGCTCGGCTCCGGCATTGCCGGTCTTGCCGGCGTCGCGCTCTCGCAGATCGACAACGTGTCGCCCAATCTGGGGCAGGGCTACATCATCGACAGCTTCATGGTGGTGGTGTTCGGCGGGGTGGGAAATCTCTGGGGCACGTTGGTCGGCGCCCTGACGCTCGGCATCGCCAACAAGTTCCTCGAGCCTTTCGCCGGCGCCGTGCTCGCCAAGATCGCGATCCTCGTCTTCATCATCCTGTTCATCCAGAAGCGGCCACGCGGCATGTTCGCGCTCAAGGGCCGGGCGATTGAAGCATGAAGGCGTTTTTGCTCATCCGCATCCTCGATCGCGGCGCCGTGCTGTTTTTGGTGCTGCTCGGCGCTTTCGCCATCGCCATCCCCGTGCTCAATCTGATGGTGCCGCCGGGATCGTCGCTGCACGTCTCCACTTATCTGGTCGCGCTGTTCGGCAAATACATCTGCTATGGGCTGCTGGCGCTCTCCATCGATCTGATCTGGGGTTATGCCGGCATTCTCTCGCTCGGCCACGGCGCCTTCTTTGCGCTCGGCGGCTACGCCATGGGCATGTATCTGATGCGGCAGATCGGCACCCGCGGCGTTTACGCCAATCCGATCCTGCCCGACTTCATGGTGTTCCTGAACTGGCCGGAATTGCCGGTCTACTGGTACGGTTTCAATCATTTCGCCTATGCGGCGTTGATGATCGTCCTGGTGCCGGGCCTGCTCGCTTTTGTGTTCGGCTGGTTCGCCTTCCGCTCCCGCGTCACCGGCGTCTATCTCTCGATCATCACGCAGGCGATGACCTACGCGCTGCTGCTCGGTTTCTTCCGCAACAATTTCGGCTTCGGCGGCAATAACGGGCTGACCGACTTCAAGGACATTCTCGGCTTCAACGTGCAGGCCGAAACGACGCGCAACGCGCTGCTGGTCATGTCCTGCCTGGCGCTGGCGATCAGCTTCCTGATCTGCCGTGCGCTCGTCAGTTCGAAATTCGGCAAGGTGCTGATCGCCATCCGCGACGCGGAAGCGCGCACCCGCTTTCTCGGTTATCGCGTCGAAGCCTATAAGCTGTTTGTCTTCACGCTGTCGGCCTGCATGGCGGGTGTCGCCGGCGCGCTCTATGTGCCGCAGGTGGGCATCATCAATCCGAGCGAGTTCGCGCCGGGCAACTCGATCGAGGCGGTGATCTGGGTGGCGGTCGGCGGCCGCGGCACGCTGACCGGCGCGGTGCTCGGCGCCATCGTGGTCAACTACACCAAGACCTATTTCACCTCCGGCATGCTGGCGCCTTATTGGCTGTTCGTGCTGGGCGGGCTGTTCATCGGCACCACCTTGCTGCTGCCGCGCGGCATCATCGGCACGCTGAAATGGGGTCTCGACCGGCGCGCCGCCGCGCGTTCGATCGCGGCCGAGGAGGGCGCCGACGTCAACCCGCGTGCCGCGGCGACGCCGCCCAACGCCGCACCGCACGCCGCCGAGTAGGAGCATCCGATGGAGCCGAAAACCACCTCTTCGCTGCTTTATCTCGACGGCATCTCCGTCTCCTTCGACGGCTTCAAGGCGCTCAATGAGCTCTCCTTCTTGATCGAGCCGGGCGAGATGCGCGCCATCATCGGCCCCAACGGCGCCGGTAAGACCACCATGATGGACGTGGTGACCGGCAAGACGCGGCCGGACGAAGGTGACGTCTATTTCGAGCAGGGCCACTACGACTTGTCGAAGCTCGACGAGACCGAAATCGCCGAGCTCGGCATCGGCCGCAAATTCCAAAAGCCGACCGTGTTCGACATGCACACGGTTGAGGACAATCTCCTTCTGGCGCTCAAGAACGACCGCCGCGTGCGCGCGACGTTGCTGTGGGAGCAGTCGTTGCCGCAGGAGCAGCGCATCGATGCCATCCTCGACACCATCCGGCTGAAAGCCTTGCGCTCGCGCGTGGCCGGCAGCCTGTCGCACGGCCAGAAACAATGGCTGGAGATCGGCATGCTACTGGCGCAGGAGCCGAAGCTGTTGTTGGTCGACGAGCCGGTCGCCGGCATGACGGATGTCGAGACGATGCAGACCGCCGAACTGCTCAAGGAAATCAACCGCGACAAGACCGTCGTCGTGGTGGAGCATGACATGGCTTTCGTGCGCGAGCTCGGAGTCAAGGTGACGTGCCTGCACGAAGGCTCGGTGCTGGCGGAAGGCTCGATCGACCAGGTCTCGGCCAACGAGCGCGTGGTCGAAGTGTATTTGGGGCGATGAGATGACCAGCGAAGCGTCAAACGGCGTCATGCTCGACGTCAACGCCATCAACCTCCATTACGGCGCGGCGCAGGCGCTGCGTGGCGTTTCGCTCAAGGCCGAAGTCGGCAAGGTAACCTGCGTGCTCGGCCGCAACGGCGTCGGCAAGACCAGCCTGCTGCGCGCCATCGTCGGCCAGCATCCGGTGAGCAAAGGCTCGATCACGCTCAACGGTGACGACATCACGCGGCTGCCGACCGTGGAACGCGCGCGCCACGGCATCGCTATCGTGCCACAGGGGCGCGAGATTTTCCCGCTGCTCACGGTGCAGGAGAACCTGGAGACCGGCTTTGCGCCGCTCAAGCACAACGAACGCACCGTGCCGGACGATGTGTTCTCGCTGTTTCCGGTGCTGCGCGACATGCTCGGCCGCCGCGGCGGCGACCTGTCCGGCGGCCAGCAGCAGCAACTGGCGATCGGCCGCGCCCTGGTGATGCGGCCGAAGCTGTTGCTGCTCGACGAGCCGACCGAAGGCATCCAGCCCTCGATCATCAAGGATATCGGCCGCGCCATCGACTATCTGCGGGGCTTGAAGGAAATGGCTATTATCCTGGTCGAGCAATACCTCGATTTTGCCCAGGAACTCGGCGACTATCTAGTGGTCATGGACCGTGGCTCGATCGTCTACGCCAGCGACAAAGCGGGCATGGACGAGGCCGCGATCAAGCAGGCCCTGGCGATTTGATTTCTTTTCTTACCTCCCCCCTTGTGGGGGAGGTCGGCGAGCGGAGCGAGCCGGGTGGGGGGTAATCTTTGGCGCACGAACACAACAATCGATTGCCGGTACCCCCCTCCCTAACCCTCCCCCACAAGGGGGGAGGGCACAGGCTTGTGAACGTGGATGCTCAGAAAGCGATCTTCGCCGCCAATCGTGCGAGCGGCCACATTGCGCTCGCCGTGGCGGCAAGTGCGGGCCGCACCCGGCGCACGCGCGTGCACGAAGCCGGATCGCTGCGTGTGCGCTTTCCCAACGCAACGGCCGAGGCGCTGGAGGCCGTCATCGTCAACACCGGCGGCGGCATGACCGGCGGCGACCGCTTCGCCGTCGAGATTGCGCTGGGCGAACGCGCGAGTCTGATCGCCGGCACGGCAGCGGCGGAAAAGATCTACCGCTCCACCGGCGCCGACACCGAAATGAACGTGAAACTCGACCTTGGCACCGCCGCGCGGCTGGCGTGGCTGCCGCAGGAAACCATTCTGTTCGACCGCGCGCGGCTGGTACGCCGCATCGATATCGATCTTGCCGAGGATGCCGCGCTGTTGATGGCGGAGGCGGTGGTGTTCGGCCGCTCGGCCATGGGCGAAGTGGTGGAGGCGGGCTTCTTCACTGACCGCTGGCGGTTGCGCCGGGGCGGACGGCTGGTGTTCGCCGAAAGCGCGCAACTCGACGGTGCCGTCGCCGAGAAGCTGGGCCAAGCCGCAACTGCGGCGGGCCGCGTGGCCATCGCCACCGTACTGGCGACGCCGGCCGACGAAGCCAAGATCGCCGCCGTGCGCGCGCTCGACTTCGCCGGCGAGGCCGGTATCTCGGCCTGGAACGGCATCGCGGTGGCGCGGCTCGTCGCGCCGGACGGCGCCGCCTTGCGCCACGATCTGATTTCCGTGCTGGCCGCGCTCGAGCAGCGCGTGCCGCGGCTTTGGCTGAATTAGCGACCGGGGAAGGCTATGAATCTGACGCCGCGGGAAAAAGACAAGCTGCTGATCGCCATGGCGGCCATCGTTGCGCGCCGCCGGCTCGAGCGCGGCGTCAAACTCAATCACCCGGAGGCGGTGGCGCTGATCAGCGATTTCATCCTGGAAGGCGCGCGCGACGGCAAAAGCGTGGCGCAACTGATGGAAGCCGGCGCGCACGTGATTACCCGCGCGCAAGTGATGGATGGCATTGCCGAGATGATCCACGACATCCAGGTGGAGGCGACGTTTCCCGACGGCACCAAGCTCGTCACCGTGCACAATCCGATCAGATGAGGACAGAGGAAATGAAACAGCTCGCGAACTCAGCGCCGTCATGCCCGGCCTTGTGTCGGGCATCCACGCCTTCCTTGATCGATCGCGTGCAAGGCGTGGATAGCCGGGACAAGCCCGGCCATGACAAGGCCGCGCGACTTGTGCGTCTGGCAACGGTCGTGCTGGCATTTTTCTGCTTGCCTGCAACCGCCTTCGCCCATGTCGGCATCGGCTCGACGGCCTCGTTTGCCGCCGGCGTCACGCATCCGCTGAGCGGCTTCGACCATATCGCGGTCATGGTCGCCGTCGGCCTTTGGGCGGCGCTCAAAGGCAACCGCGCGCTCTGGGTTTGGCCGGCGACGTTCGTCACTTTCATGCTGATCGGCGGCGCGCTCGGCATGGCGCATGTGCCGGTCCCCTTTGTCGAGCCGGGCATCCTCGCTTCGGTGGTGGCGCTCGGGCTCTTGGTGGCGCTGGCGGTCGATTGGCCGGTCTGGGTCGGTGCGCTGGTGATCGGCGTCTTCGCCGTCTTCCACGGCCACGCGCACGGCTCGGAAGTCGCGGAAAGCATTAGCGGTGCCGAATACATGGCGGGCTTTGCGCTGGCGACCGCCGGCCTGCACGCCGCCGGCATCGGCATTGCGCTGCTGATGAACCGTGTGCATTGGCGCGCGGCCATCCGCGTCACGGGCGCGGTTTGCGTGCTGATCGGCGCCGGCCTATGGGCGGGGATGTTCTGATGATCCCCGGCGAAATGTTCATCAAGGACGGCGAGATCGAGCTCAACGCCGGGCGCAAGACGGTGACGCTCACCGTCGCCAATAGCGGCGACCGGCCGATCCAGGTCGGCTCGCATTATCATTTCTTCGAAACCAACCCGGCGCTCATGTTCGAGCGCAAGAAGGCGCGCGGCATGCGCCTTAATATCGCCGCCGGCACCGCGGTGCGCTTCGAGCCGGGGCAGACGCGCGAAGTGACGCTGGTCGCGCTCGCTGGCAGGCGCACGGTCTACGGTTTCCGCCAGGCCGTGATGGGCAAACTTTAAAGGGCAGGCACGGCCATGGCCGATGCGCCGCACAAGATCGAAGTTGGTTTGCTGCTGCAAGGCGGCGGCGCGCTCGGGGCGTATGAGTGCGGCGGGGTCGCCGCGCTGCTCGAACTCATGGATGCTGCGGCCGCCGCCGGCGAAACCATCGTGCTGAAATCCGTCGTCGGCGTTTCCATCGGCGCCATCAACGCGGCCTGCGTCGTCGGCGCCGCCGACCGCGCAGACGCCAAGCGCCGGCTCGGCGCGCTGTGGGACGATCTCACGCTGCAGGCGCCGGATTTCTGGCCGCGCCAAGCCCAGCGCGATTTGTCGCTGTTCGGGCTGCCGGGCTTTTATCAGCCGCGCCTGGATGTTTTGAGCCTCCCGCGTTGGACCTCTTATTACGATACGTCGCCGCTGCGCGGTACGCTCGAACGCCACGTCGATTTCGCCGCGCTCAATGCCAGCGACACGGTCTTCATCGTCAACGCCGTCGACGTCAAAAGCGGCGCGCTGACGCGGTTTTCCAATCACGTTTTGAACGGCGACAAGCCGACCGAGATCGCGCCCGATCACGTCATGGCCAGCGGCAGCCTGCCGCCGGCTTTTCCCTGGACCCCCATCAACGGGCAACATTATTGGGATGGCGGGCTGGTCGACAATGCACCGCTCGGCGACGCCATCGACGCCTTCTCGCGCGGCGACGACGTCTCCCGCGTTCTCGTGGTCATGGACCTTTACCCGTTGGCGGCGCGGCTGCCGCGCACGCTGGCCGATGTCGACGACCGGCTGCATGAGCTGAGCTTCGGCAACCGCCTGCGCCAGGACCGCGAGACGGCGAAACGCGTCAACGAATTCGTCTGCACCATCGACGAATTGGCCGCTCTCGTCCCTGCGGAGACGCTGAGCGAGGACCTCAAGGCCCGCATTACCTGGGCGCGTGCGTTCAAGACCATCAAGGTGGTCGACGTCGACATGCAAAACCCGACCGTCGAAGGAAAGCCGCGGCGCCAGGATGCGAGCGACGACGAATTCGGCCTGCGCGATTTTTGCAGGGAAACGGTGCAGCGCCGCCGCGATGTCGGCTATCGGCTGGCGCGCGAACAACTCGCGCCGGTCTTTGCGAGGGCGGCATGACCGCTGCGCGCGCTGCCATCCCGCGTTGGGTACCCCTAAAAGCCATAACGGGCGGACCGTCGTCCACCCGTTACAAGCTCTCGGATCCGTTTCCAGGTCGCGCGCGTGAGCGCGCTACTCGGTACCCAGTTACTGAGAGCCAGAACCGGCAAACATGGACCACGAATACTGCAAGCAGCACCCACGTCCCATGCCCGCTCCGGTCATGGCGGCCAACCGTGTCCGGCAGAGCCGAAGATGGATGACCTGCGGGAAAGCTTATGCCGATCGGCGCACCGGGCAAGGCCGTTGATTCGGCTGTTGATAACCTTGGGGATGAAACATGACGGTTAAAATGAAACGCGCGGCCTATGCCGACATGTTCGGGCCGACCACGGGCGATCGTGTGCGGCTGGCCGACACCGATCTCATCATCGAGGTGGAAAAGGATTTCACCGTCTACGGCGAGGAGGTGAAATTCGGCGGCGGCAAGGTGATCCGCGACGGCATGGGCCAAAGCCAGGTAACCAACGCGCGCGGCGCGGTCGATACGGTCATCACCAACGCGCTGATCCTCGATCATTGGGGCATCGTCAAAGCTGACGTCGGCCTGAAGGAAGGACGCATCGCCGCGATCGGCAAGGCCGGCAATCCCGACATCCAGCCTGGCGTCACCATCGTCATCGGCCCTGGCACCGAGGTGATCGCGGGCGAGGGAAAAATCCTCACCGCCGGCGGCTTCGACGCCCACATCCATTTCATCTGCCCGCAACTGGTCGACGAAGCGCTGATGTCGGGACTGACCACCATGCTCGGCGGCGGCACCGGCCCCGCGGCCGGCACCAACGCCACCACCTGCACGCCGGGCCCCTGGCATCTCGGCCGCATGATCCAGGCCGCGGACGCCTTTCCGGTCAATCTCGGTTTTTCCGGCAAGGGCAATGCCTCGCGCCCGGCGGCGCTTGAAGAAATGGTCAAGGCCGGCGCCTGTTCGCTCAAACTGCACGAAGACTGGGGCACCACGCCGGCGGCGATCGACTGCTGTCTTGAGATCTGCGACGACTACGATGTGCAGGCGATGATCCACACCGACACGCTCAACGAGAGTGGCTTCGTCGAAGACACCATCAAGGCCTTCAAGGGCCGCACCATCCACGCCTTCCACACCGAAGGCGCCGGCGGCGGCCACGCCCCCGACATCATCAAGGTGGCGGGCCTGAAGAACGTGCTGCCTTCATCGACCAATCCGACGCGGCCGTTCACCAAGAACACCATCGACGAGCATCTCGACATGCTGATGGTGTGCCACCATCTCGATCCGTCGATCCCGGAGGATTTGGCATTCGCCGAAAGCCGCATCCGCAAGGAGACCATCGCGGCCGAGGATATTCTTCACGACCTCGGCGCGTTGTCGATGATGTCGTCCGACTCGCAAGCGATGGGCCGCGTCGGCGAGGTGATCATCCGCACCTGGCAGACCGCCGACAAGATGAAGAAGCAGCGCGGCTCGCTGCCGGAGGAAAAAGGCGACAACGACAACGCGCGCGTCAAACGCTACGTCGCCAAATACACCATCAACCCGGCAATCGCGCACGGCATGTCCAAGCACATCGGCTCGGTGGAGAAGGGCAAGCTCGCCGATCTGGTGCTGTGGGCGCCGGCCTTCTTCGGCGTCAAGCCGGAGATCGTCATCAAGGGCGGCTCGATCGTTGCCGCGCAGATGGGCGATCCCAATGCCTCGATCCCGACGCCGCAGCCGGTGCATTACCGGCCGATGTTCGGCGCCTTCGGCAAGGCGATCACCGCGTCGTCGGTCATGTTCGTGTCGAAAGTGGCGGCGCGCTCGTCTTTGCGCAACAGACTCGGCGTCGAGAAAAAATTCGTCGCGGTCGAGAACACCCGCAAGATCGGCAAGAAGAACATGATCCACAACGGCGCGACGCCCGAGATCGACGTCAATCCTGAAACCTACGAGGTGCGCGCCGATGGCGAGCTGTTGACCTGCGCGCCGGCCGAAACGCTGCCGATGGCGCAAAGGTATTTTTTGTTTTGACAGAGGCCGGTCGTCCCCGCGAAGGCGGGGACCCATACGCCGCAGCAAAGCGATAGGGCACGGCGTATGGGTCCCGGGCCTCGCTTCGCTCGCCCGGGACGACAGAGTAGAGTGCAGCGCATGCACCGCGTCACCACGATCAAACTCGCCGGCCATTGGGACGCCGCCTCGGCCCTCGACCGCGTCACCCTCGACGCCGGCGACCGCCAGCGGCGGCGCATTGTGATGCGGGGAGAGAAAGGCACCGAGATCCTGTTCGATTTCGCAAAGCCGGTGATGTTGCGCGACGGCGACGGCCTGGTGCTCGATGACAACTCCGTCGTGCTGGTGGCAGGTGAGAACGAACCGCTGGTCGAGATTTCCACCGGCTCAGCGCTCGACGCGGTGCGGCTCGCCTGGCATCTCGGCAATCGCCATACCGACGTGCAGGTGATCGGCGGCCGACTGCGCATCCGCCGCGATCACGTGCTGGAAGACATGCTGCGCGGCCTCGGCGCGAAGCTCACTTCGCTCGAAGCGCCGTTCGATCCGGAAGCGGCGCCGCCGCACGCGCAACACGGGCAGGATCATGGCGCGTAAGAAGCGATCCGCGCTCCTCCACCGTTCGTCCCCGCGAAAGCGGGGACCCAGGGCCATCGCGGCCAAGATGCCGTTGGGTGAGGGGGCCTCTCGACCAACTCCGTCATGCCCGCGCTTGTCGCGGGCATCCACGCCTTCGCTGGCTCGGGGCGAGAAAGGCGTGGATGGCCGAGCCAAGCCCGGCCATGACGAGGGCGTGAGCGCATCGGCCCTCTACCGCCTGCTCGCCTGGCTCTCGCCGGCCTATCCGGTCGGCGCCTTCTCCTATTCCAGCGGCATCGAATGGGCAGTCGAGGCCGGCGACATCCGCGATGCCGAAACCTTGCGTGGCTGGCTTGGCGTGATGCTCACCGATGGCGGCGGTTATTGCGATGCCGTGCTGTTCGCGCACGCCTATCGCGCCGTCGTGGCCGCGGACGACACGGCCTTGCGCGCGGTGGCCGAGCTTGCCGCGGCCTTGGCGCCGACCAAGGAACGCCATCTGGAGACGACCGCGCAAGGCAACGCCTTTGTCGAGGCAACGCGCGCCGCCTGGCCCTGCGCCGCGCTCGACCGTTTGAAAAAAATCTGGGACGGTCCGGTGGCCTATCCGGTCGCGGTGGCGGCCGCTGCCGCCGGCCACGGCCTTGCGCTCGAGCCGGCGCTCGCCGCCTACCTGCAGGCGGTCGCCGCCAATTGGGTGTCGGCCGGCGTGCGCCTGATCCCGCTCGGCCAGACCGACGGCCAGCGCGTGCTGGCGGCGTTGGAGCCCGTCGTTGCCGCGACGGTCAAACGCGCACTATCGACGCCGCTCGACGATATCGGCAGCGCCGCGTTCCGTGCCGACCTCGGCAGTGCCCGCCACGAGACGCAATACACGCGGCTGTTCCGCTCATAGCTTGTCGTCGCCGGGCTTGACCCGGCGACCCCGATAAGGGAGGCAATAGCCATGCCTTCCTAAACGAGATGGCCGGGACAAGCCCGGCCATGCCTGCGAATGACAAATAATCCCCACGGCCCCTTGCGCGTCGGCGTCGGCGGTCCGGTCGGCTCCGGCAAGACCGCGCTGATGGACGCGCTGTGCAAGAAACTGCGCGACCGCTTCGAGATCGCCGCCATCACCAACGACATCTACACCAAATGGGACGCCGACTATCTGGTGCGCTCGGGCGCGCTTGCCGCCGAGCGCATCGCCGGCGTGGAGACCGGCGGCTGCCCGCACACCGCCATCCGTGAGGATGCCTCGATCAATCTCGCCGCCATTGCCGACATGCGGTCGAAATTTCCCGACCTCGATCTGGTGCTGATCGAATCCGGCGGCGACAATCTCGCCGCGACCTTCTCGCCGGAACTTGCCGATCTGACCATCTACGTCATCGACGTCGCCGCCGGCGACAAGATTCCATCCAAAGGCGGACCCGGCATCACGCGCTCCGATCTCCTGGTCATCAACAAGGTCGATTTGGCGCCTTACGTCGGCGCTTCGCTCGAGGTGATGGAGCGTGACGCCAAGAAAATGCGTGGGGTTCGCCCTTTCGTCTTCACCAATCTGCGCGAAGGCAAAGGCGTCGACGAAATCGCCAGCTTCATCGAACAAAAGGGAGGGCTCGGCGCATGAGGCCCTTCTCTCCCTCCCCCTGAAAGGGGGAGGGTTGGGGTGGGGGTCAAGTGCAGGAGTTGATTCAATGTATGATGACCCCCACCGGTTTGCTTCGCAAACCTACCTCCCCTTGCAGGGGGAGGTAGAACCGAGTTCACCCGCGATGCCAATTCCGAACTGCCTTGAACGACTCGAAGCAGCACTTGCCCGCATCGACGACAAGAGCGGCGAAGGCGCGCGCACCTGTCTCACCGTCTATCGCGAGGCTGCGCGTGCTGCCGCCGAAGCAGCCGATGCCCGCGCCAAGGCCGGTATTTTGCTCGGGCCGCTCGATGGCACCATCGTCACGCTCAAGGATCTGTTCGACGTCGCCGGCGAGGTCACGCGCGCCGGCTCCAAGCTGCTCGCCGACGAAGGCAAAATCGCTATGCGCGATGCCCCGGTGGTGCAACGCCTGCGCGCCGCCGGCGCCATCATCGTCGCCAAGACCAACATGTCGGAATTCGCCTTTACCGGCATCGGCATCAACCCGCATTATGGCACGCCCGGCAATCCGGCCGATCGCGCGCGCGCGCCGGGCGGCTCGTCCTCGGGCGCGGCGGTGTCGGTAGCCGATCAAATGTGCGAGATCGCCATCGGCAGCGACACCGGCGGTTCGGTCCGCATCCCGTCCTCGCTTTGCGGCGTCACCGGCTTCAAGCCGAGCCGCCAGCGGGTGCCGACCGAGGGCGCGTTTCCGCTGTCCTATACGCTCGATTCGATCGGCCCACTGGCGCGAACGGTCGCCGATTGCGCCAAGGCCGACGCGGTGATGGCGGGCGAGGCGCCATGGGCGCTCGAGGCGGCGCCGCTTGCCGGCCTGCGGCTCGGCGTCGCGCAAGGCGTGCCGCTGGAAAATCTCGACGACACGGTGGCAAAACGTTTTCCCGCCGCGCTCGACCGGTTGGAAAAAGCAGGCGCGCGGTTGTCGACCGAAAAGGTGGGGCTGATCGACGACATGATGAACGCGCTCAAGCGTGCCAGCATTTTGGTCGCGGAGGTTTATTCGATCCACGGCGAGCGGCTGGCGCGGCGCGGCGACGACGTCGATCAGATCGTGCGCAGGCGCATCGAGAAGGGCCGCGATATTTCGGCGGCGGACTATATCGAAGTGATGCGTGCGCGTTCGGCGCTCATTCGCGCCATGGACGCCCGGCTCACCGATCTCGACGCGCTGGTGATGCCGACGACGCCGACGGTCGCGCCGCGCATCGACGAGGTGAGCGCCGATCCCAAGGTGTTCATGGCGCGCAACGCGTTGTTGTTGCGCAACACCACCATCGGAAATTTTTTCGAGCTCTGCGCCGTATCGATCCCCATGCCGCGTGACGGCGGCCTGCCATGCGGCCTGATGCTACTTGCGCGCAACGGCCACGATCGCCGGCTGTTACGCATCGCCGCCGCGGTCGAGCGACTGTTCGCGGCGTGAGCGATCTGCAAAGCCTTACTCCGGGCCGGACTGGATGCCTCCCGCCAGCTGCACCGTAACGGGATTGTACGAATACAAACCGCGTTCTAGGGCATCCTTGCCGGGATTTGCTCCTTTGGCCGTTACGCCCTGTATCTCGTCGGCCTGCCGTCGCGACGCAAGTTGAACGCCGTTGGCGCGCTGCTTTCGCGTATTTTCGTATACGAGGAACGCTTCCTCGACGGTGTTCGCGGCGGCGAATGCTCGGCCAAGCACCATCGCATCCTCGATCGCAATGCAGGCACCTTGACCCAAAAACGGCGTCATAGGATGCGCCGCGTCGCCGAGCATCGTGACCCGCTTCTTGGAATATTGCCGGAGTGGCTCCCGGTCACGAAGTCCCCACTTGAATAGCGTCCCCGGCGATATAGCGCGGATAAGCTGCAACGCGCGCGGATAAAGATCGCTATAAAGGTTCTCGAATTCCTCCACGGTGGCAGGAATTCTCCACCCTTCCTCCTGCCAACGCGGCTCGCGACCGACGCCAATCAGATTTATCATGGTTCGACGGCGTAATGGATAATGGAGGAAATACCGATTGGCGCCAACGAACATCGCGAACGGGTGCTCTTGAATGCTCGTCGGCACGCTGGCCATTGGCAGAAGCGCCCGAAACGCGACCTGGCCCGTATAATTTACCGTTTCTTCTCCGAAAAGGCTCTCTCGCACCTTGGAGGCATTTCCATCGCAGCCGATCAATACATCGCTTGTATAAATCTTCCCATTCGTGAATCGCGCGGCCACTTTTCCGGAGTCTTGCGTCAGGGCTCCAAAGCGATGGTCGAGAAACAAGCAGTTGGGATCGTTCTGCCGGACCGCGGAGACCAACGCGGTGTGGAGGTCGACCCGGTGCACTTGATGGTAAGTCGCGCCGAATCTCTCGGCATAGTCGGTTCCGGCAGCCCGCAATTTCAATATCTCTCCGGTCTGAAAGTGGCGGGTCGCCAACGCCTCACCAGGGCCGGCTTCGTTCGTGATCCTCTCGCCGACGCCAAGGAAATTGAGCGCATGCATCGCATTGGGCGTGATGATGACTCCTGCGCCGACCTCTCGGAGCTCCGCTGCCTGCTCGAATACGGAAACGCGATATCCGAAATGCTGCAGGGCGAGCGCAGTGGTCAAACCGCCGATGCCGCCGCCAACAATCGATATGCGCGAGAGATTCACACGATCTCCGTGACCAAATCCGTCGCGCCCCGGAATGGCGGCCCGCTAAAACTCGCGCAGCGTCTCGATCAGAAACCGGTAGCGCTCCGATCCGAGCTTTATGTTGAGCGCCGCTTCGTGCTGCGCGGCAATCGTTTTTGCCCGCGCCAAAATCTTCTGGCCGTCTCGGGTCAGCCGCAGCGCGTGGCGGCGGCCGTCGGCGGAGGAGTGCAGGCGTTGCATCAGTCCGCGCCGCTCCAGCCGGTGCAGCAGCCGCACCAGGCGCGCGCGCTCGATCGCCAGCGTCGTCGCCAGCTCCATCTGCGATAGCCCGGGATTGGCGCTGATCACCACCAGCACTGAAAACTGCGCCGGGCTGATATCGATCGCGGCCATCCGGCGGATGAAGTCCTGGAACACCCAGACCTGCAGGCGGCGCACGAAATAGCCGAGGTGCTCGTTAAGCACGCCAAGCCCGATCACCGGCGGGCTGGCGCGGCGCATTTGCGGTGTCTTTCGCAGTGCCACAACCGCGCCGCCGGGCGGCCGTTTCGGGCGCTTGATGGGCGACATCGCGGGGGCGCTCCTCGCCATGCGGCCGTTGAGCGGCCAAATACGGCAATAACGGTGTTGACGAAATTTGTTGTCCACGTCAACAATATCATGCAACTTTCGGGGACCGTCCGGCCGGCTGCGGCACAGCCGACGGCTGCACGCATTGCGCCGCAGGCGCGCTTTTCGTGCTTGTTTTGGCCGGAACAAATCCGGCATCATCGGGAACAACGGCCTGTCATAAGGCCAGGGAGGACTTCAAAATGAAACACAAATCGCGTTCTGCTTCCAAGCGCATCTCGCGCCGCACCTTCAGCGCCGGCGTCGGCGCCGCGGCCATCGTCGCGGGCACCGCGCCCTTCAACATCGTCCGCGCCGCGGGCAAGCTCAAAGTGGGCGTGCTGTTGCCGCGATCCGGCGTGCAGGCCGGCATCGGCCAGGATTGCTGGCGCGGCGCCGAAATCGCCAACGGCATTCTCAAGGGCCTCGGCATGCCCGAGCTCGAGCTCATCAGCGGCGATACCGAAACTAAGGTGGACGTCGCCCGTTCGCGCGCCGAGCAGCTGATCGGTCAAGGCGCCCAGCTTTTGGTCGGCGCCTTCGATTCCGGCGCCAGCACGGCGATCGCGCAAGTCGCCGAGCAGAAGGGCATCCCCTACGTCATCAATATCGCCGCCGCCCCGCCGATCACCGAACAGGGCTACAAGTTCGTGTTTCGCAACTTCCCGACCGGGCCCATGATCCTGCGCGACGCCTTCCTCAATCAGAAGGAAGTGTTCAAGCTCGTCGGCACGGCTCCGAAAACGGCGGTGATGCTGCACGTCAACGACACCTACGGCACCGCGATTCTGGGGGGCACGAACGCGATGTTCCCGAAGTTCGACATGCCGTACAAGATCGTCGAGAAGATCGCCTACGACCCGGCGGCGCGCGACCTCTCGGTCGAAGTCGCCAAGGCGAAGGCGACCGGCGCCGAGGCGCTCTATGCGGTGAGCCGCCTCAACGACGCCATCCTGATCACCCGCGAACTGGTCAAGCAGCGCTGGAACCCGATGGCAATTCTGAGCATCGGACCGGGCTGGTACGAAGACCAGTATATCAAGACGCTCGGCAAGCTTTCCGACGGTCCGATCAGCCTCGTGCCATGGTACGATCCGAACAAGAAGGTGACCAAACTGCTCACGGCAGCGCTGGCTAAGGCGCATCCCGGCATCGGCCTCAACACCAACCACGTCTATACATTCGAGGCGCTGCTCACCGCCTCCGACGCCTACAAGCGTGCGGGTTCGGCCGATCCGAAGACGCTCGCCGAGGCGATCCGCAAGACCAACATCACCGACAATGTCAGCCCCGGCCCCGGCATCATGTTCAATGCCAAGGGCCAGAACGACAAACTGAAATGCTCCGCGATCCAGAATTGCGACGGCAAGACGGTGACGCTCGCCCCGAAAGAGGCTGCCAACGCCAAGCCGGAATGGCCGCTTAAGCCCTACGACAAGCGCGCTTGATTTCCGCTTGTTAAGCTAAACGCTCCGGCCACAATTGCTGGCCGGAGCATTTGCTTGTTAGGACCAAACGGTGCCGGCAGCCATTTATCTCAACGTCGCCGTGGGCGGGATCTTGACCGGTCTCGTCTATGGACTGATGGCGCTCGGCCTGTCGGTCATCTTCGGCGTCGTGCGCGTGGTCAATTTCGCCCACGGCGAGATGATGACCATCGCCATGTATATCGCGGTCGCGTTGTTTGCTGCGTTCCATCTCGATCCGCTGGTCATGCTGGTGCCGATCGCGGCGGTCATGTTCGCCTTCGGCTATGTCATTCAGGCGGGGCTGATCAATGCCTTCATCACCCGGCCCGAGCACAGCCAATTCCTGTTGCTGGTCGGCATCGGGCTGATCATCGCCAACGTGCTGCTGATCCTGTTCGGGCCGGATTCGCAGAACGTGCAGGTGTCCTACGCCTTCGACAGTTTCCAGATCGGATCGCTGATCATAGACGCCACCAAACTCTATGCCGCGATTGCCGCCATTCTGGTCGCCGCCGCGCTGTTCGGCTTTTTCCAATATACCGCGATCGGCACCGCCATCCGCGCCTGCGCCGACAACCATACCGGCGCCCTGGTGGTGGGTCTTAACGTCAACCATCTCTATGCTTTGACCTTCGGGCTGGGGTCGGCTTGCGTCGGCGCCGCCGGCACGATGCTGCTGTTGATTTTCGACGTCACGCCGGCGGTCGGCCCCTCCTACACGCTGCTCGCCTTCGTCATCGTCATCACCGGCGGCCTCGGCTCGATGCCGGGCGCGCTGGTCGGCGGCGTGCTCATCGGACTGACCGAGGCGATGGCGGGACTTTTGTTCACGCCGTCGGCCAAGACCATGTTTGCCTTCGCCATCCTGGTGGTGGTGCTGCTGTTCCGCCCGCAGGGCATCATGGGCAAGAGGGCGGCATGATCGCGCGCCTGATCGCTGGTGTTCCGCGCCGCGCGCTGCTGCTGCTGCTGTTGCTGCTGGCGGGATTTATTTTCGCGCCCCTCGTGGCAAGCGACTATCTGCTCACCGTGCTTATTCTGATTTTGTACTTTGCCTATTGCGGACAGGCCTGGAACATCATGATGGGCTTTGCCGGACAACTGTCCCTCGGTCATGCCCTTTATATCGGGCTCGGCGCCTATACCGCGGCGGCGCTCTATGTGCATTTCGGTATTGGCCCTTGGCTCGGCCTGCTCGTCGCCGTGCCGATCGCGGCGGCCGCCGGCGCTTTCATCGGCTTCCTGGCATTTCGCTTTCGCGTCGCCGGCGTTTATTTCGCCATCCTCACGATCGCGGTGGCCGAATTCGCGCGCGTCGGATTTGACCACCTCAAGTGGACCGGAGGTTCCGCCGGTCTCTTCCTGCCGGTCGCGCAATATACCCACAACGATCTCTGGCACCTGCGCGGCCATCCGGTGATGTTCTATTACATCTTGCTCGCAGCGACTGTTCTCGCCCTCGTTTTTTGCCGCGCGCTCTTACAAAGCCGCATCGGCTATTTCTGGCTGGCGATCCGCGAAGATGAGGAAGCGGCGCGCTCCGCCGGCATCGAACTCGTTCCACTACAAGATGATCGCAGTGGTGATCTCCGCCGGCATGACCGCCTTCGCCGGCGTGATTTACGCGTTCTATTACAACAATCTTTTTCCGGAGCAGGTGTTTCAGATCTCGACGTCGATTGAAATCATCCTCGGGCCGATCGTCGGCGGCGTCGGCACGCTGTTCGGGCCGGTGCTTGGCGCATTCGTCCTGACCGGATTGGCCGAAACGCTGACCTCGACTCTGGCCGCGCTCGGCGTCGATCTGCCGGGCGCCAAGCAGGTCTTTTACGGCATCTGTCTGCTCTTGGTGATCATGGCGCTGCCGGATGGCGTCTGGCCGTGGTTGTGCGGGCGGCTCGGTCTGGGCGAGAAGCAGAAATGAGCGCTCTGTTGTCCATCGATGGCGTCAGCAAGCGCTTCCGCGGCCTGGTCGCGGTCGACCGCGTCAGCTTCGAGGTGCCGGAGGGCGCGATCTTTGCGGTGATCGGCCCGAACGGCGCCGGCAAGACCACGCTGTTCAATTTGATCGCCGGGGTGTTCGCACCCGACGGCGGCGCGGTGACTTTCGCCGGCGAGCGCATTAACGGGCTCGCCCCCGACAGCATCTGCCGGCGCGGCATCGGCCGTACCTTTCAGATCGTGCGGCCGTTTCCGGCGCTCACGGTGGAAGACAATGTCATTGTCGGCGCGTTGCTGCATCGCCGGCATGTGGAAGCCGCGCGCGAGCGTGCGCTGGAGGTGCTCCGCCGCCTCGACCTTTACGACAAGCGCGCCCAACGCGCCTCGTCTTTGACGTTGCCCGACCGCAAGCGGCTGGAGGTCGCCCGCGCGCTCGCCACCGATCCGAAATTGCTGCTGCTCGACGAGGTGATGGCGGGTCTACGGCCGACCGAGATGGATCGCATTGTCGCGATTCTGCGCGAGCTCAATCGCGAGACCGGGCTGACCATCCTGCTGATCGAGCACGTGATGCGCGCGGTGATGGCGCTCGCCTCGCGCATTCTGGTGCTGCATCACGGTGCCGCCATCGCGGAGGGCGAGCCGGCCGACGTGGTCCGCGATCCCGCGGTGATCCACTCCTATCTTGGCGCCGAGGCCATCGCATGATCCCGAAAAGCATGCCCTCGACGCCGCTGGGGGTGGGAACCGGTTTTCGGATAAGGTCATGCGCAGGAAAATGCCATGATGCTGCAGGTCGAAAACCTCGACGTGTTCTACGGCGATGCGCAGGCGCTCGACGGCGTCTCGCTCGAAATCGAGGAAGGCGCCATCGTTGCCATCGTCGGGGCCAACGGCGCCGGCAAGACCTCGCTCATCCACACCATCGCCGGCATGCTCAAACCGGCGCGCGGGCGCGTGCTCTATCGCGGCCTCGACATCAGCGGCTGGCCGAGCCACCGGGTCTGCGATCTTGGCATCGGGCAGGTGGCCGAAGGCCGTCAGGTGTTTCCGTCGCTGTCGGTCGCGCGAAAATCTGGCATGGGCGCCCTGCTGCCGCGCGCGCGCGCCGAGCGGCGCAGAACCTCGAACGGGTCTTCGCGATGTTCCCGACCTTGGCGGAGCGCCGCCATCAGCCTGCCGGCACGCTCTCCGGCGGCGAGCAGCAAATGCTCGCCATCGGGCGCTGCCTGATGGGCTCACCTGAGCTGATGATGTTCGACGAGCCGTCGCTGGGTCTTGCGCCCACCATTGTGCAGAGCGTGCTCGAAGACCGTGCGCGATCTCAATCGCGACGGGCTGACCTGCGTGCTGGTGGAGCAGAACGTTGCGGTCTCGCTCAAGCTCGCGAGCCGCGCCTATGTGCTGGAGAACGGGCGCATCACGTTGTCCGGCAGCGGCGCCGAGCTTCTGGTCGACGACCGCGTGCGGCAGGCCTATCTCGGCCTATAGCGCGGCCGAAACGCGGCTGCGCCGCCGCATCAGGAAATCGAGTGCGGCGACACGGACGCTCAGCGGGCAATCGGGAAAGCTCGTGCGCAAGAGCTTGAGCGCCTCGGCATCGGTCGCCGGTTTAAAGGCCATCACCCGCTCAGCCATGCTGGACGGATCCGCGGGCGCGGATATTGGCGTGAAGGTGCTGTGGTCGGAACGAAAAATCTGGCCCATCTTGGTCCTCTGCAATCGGCGTCGGTGGGCCCGGCTGTCCCGCAGTTTGCGAGACCCTCATTAGCAAATCGTTAACGGAACCGGGCGCCCGCGGGTTCCATGGAGGAACGGGCCAAAATAGGGCTATTTCAGCGGTTGTCCGATGGTGACGGTCAGCTTGCCGACACCTTCGACCTCGCATTCGATCTTGTCGCCGGCGACGGTCGCGGCGACGCCGGAGGGCGTGCCGGTCATGATGATATCGCCGGCTTCCAGCGCGACCATTTCCGACAGCTTGGCGATGATCTCGGGCACGTTCCAGATCAACTGATTGAGGTCGCCGTCCTGGCGGACCTGGCCGTTCACCTTGAGCATGATCTTGCCCTTGGCCGGATGGCCGATCTCGCTGGCCGGCTTGAGCGGCCCGCAGGGCGCGGAATGATCGAAGGCCTTGCCCACTTCCCATGGCCGCTTGAGATCGCGCGAGGCGATCTGCAGATCGCGGCGGGTCAAGTCGATGCCGACGCCGTAGCCATAGATGCAGTCATCGGCCTTGCCGACCGGAATGTTGCGGCCGCCGCTTTTCAGCGCCACCACCAGTTCGACCTCGTGGTGCATGTCCTTGGTGAGCGAGGGATAGGGCACGGTGGCGCCGTCCGGCACGATCGCGTCCGCCGGCTTGGCGAAAAAGAAGGGCGGCGCCCGCTCGTCCTGGCCCATCTCGCGGATGTGCTCGATATAGTTGCGGCCGACGCACCAGATGCGGCGCACCGGAAAAACTTGTGTCGAGCCGGCGACGGCGATTGTTGCCTGCGGCGGCGGGGGAATGACGTAGCGATTATCGGTCATGGTGATTTATGGGGTTGAGGGTGAAGACGGGACGGCGGCTGAAGATCGCTCTCGGGTATCAGGTGGACCGAGGCGGCGTCAACGGCCGGCGGATGACGTTATGACGACGCCACCGCCGCCATCGGCGTTTCCTGTTGCTTGAGCTGGAGCCGGTAGAACAAGGCGTAGCGGCCGTTCTTGCGCAGCAAGTCGTCATGGCGGCCAGCTTCCGCCACCCGGCCGTTCTCGATCACATAAATGCGGTCGGCGTGTGCGACGGTGTGCAGACGGTGCGCGATCGCCAGCGTGGTGCGGCCCTGGTAAAGATGCTCCATGGCTTCGCGCACCTGCAATTCGGATTCGGAATCGAGCGCCGCGGTCGCTTCGTCGAGCAGGATGATCGGCGCGTTCTTGATCAAGGCGCGCGCGATGGCGACACGCTGGCGCTGGCCGCCGGATAGTTGCAACCCGTGTTCGCCGACCGGCGTGTCGTAGCCGCGCGGGAAGCTCATGATAAAATCATGCGCGAACGCCGCCTTGGCGGCGGCGACAACCTCGTCCTGGCTGGCGCCCGGCTTGCCGAATTCGATGTTCTCGCGAACGGTGCCGCGGAACAGGAACACGTCCTGCCCGACATAGGCGATATGCTGGCGCAGCGAGCGGCGCGAAACTTCGGCAATCTCCTGCTCGTCGATCACGATCTTGCCGCGCTCGGGCTCGTAGAAGCGCATGATCAGATTCAACAAAGTCGACTTGCCGCCGCCCGAAGGCCCGACCAGCGCGGTCAGTTTGCCGGGCTCGGCCACAAACGACATGCCGCGCAGCACGGCCTCGTCGCTGCGATAGGCGAATTCCACCGCGTCGAAAGCGAGCCGCGCGGCCTCGATTCGCAGCGCCGGCTTGGTGTCGTCGTTCGGCTCGCTCGGCGGCGAGTCGATCACCTCGAATAATACGCGCACGCCGACCAGCGCGCTGTTGAGTTCGATGTTGAGGCGGGCGAGGCGCTTGGCGGGTTCATAGGCCAGCAGAAAGGCGGCAATGAAGGAAAAGAACTGGCCCGGTGTGGCGCCGGTCTCGATCACGCGATAGCCGCCATACATGATGGCGAGCGCGATCGCGAAGCCGCCGAGCGTCTCCATCAAGGGGCTGGAGCGATTGGAGACGCGCGCCATCTTGTTGGCTTCATGCTCGACGGCGGCGACGTTGCGGGCGAAGCGCTCGCGCATGACGTCTTCGAGCGTGAAGGCCTTGACGATGCGGATGCCCTGCAGCGTCTCCTGCAGCGTCTCCATGATTCGCGCACCGCCATCGAACTGGCTGCGGGCGATGGCATAGATGCGGCGGATCAGCTTGCGCAAGATTAAGAATGCCGGCGGCGCCACCACGAAGGCGAAGAAGGACATGATCGGGTCTTGGATCACCATCACCGTGACCAACCCGATCAGCGACAGCAGATCGCGCCCGAGCGAAGTGACCAGCAGATTGATAACTTGCGTCGCCGCCGCCGCGCCGGCGGTGAGCCGCGCGATGAATTCGGTCGAATGCCGGTCGGAGAAGAAACTCAGGCCCTCGCTGAGCAGCTTGGCGAAGACGGCGCGCTGATTGTCGGCAACGATGCGGTTGCCGATGCGCGAGAGCAACACGCTGTGGCCGTAGGTGGCGACGCCCTTGGCGGTAAACAGCACGATGGTGATGCAGCCGAGCACGATAATGCCGTTGAGGCTGCGATTGACGTAGGCCTGATTGATCACGTCGCCGATCAGGTAGGCGGAGGCCGCCGTGCAGCCGGCGGAAATTCCCATCAGCGTGAACGCGACCACATATGTGCGCCAATGCAACAGGCCCTGTTCGGTGATCAACCGCCGGACCAAGTTGTAAGCGCCGTGTTGTTCGTCGGCCGTTTTTTGCAAGGTCTGTTCGTTCATCCGCCCTCGTCGGGCTTGATTATGCCACAAGTTCGCAACGGGCAGGGGCGGCCGCCTGCTTGCCTAAGCGCAAGCATTTTTTCAAGCCAAAAACAGTTAAAAATAGCAGCCCGCGCAGATTTGCCGGGGCTCAAGCCACCGCGGTTCCGCGCTTGCTCATCAACTGGCGTTCCCAGCCGAAGGCGTGGCCGACGATGGTGTCGAGGTCCTCGAACTGCGGACGCCAATCCAGCGTTGCACGGATGCGATCGACATCGGCCACCAGCGCGGCCGGATCGCCGGCGCGCCGGCCGCGAAATTCGACCGGGAAATCGTGTCCGCACACCCGGCGCACGGCCTCGATCACTTCGAGCACCGAGGCGCCGCGGCCGTAGCCGCAGTTGAACGTCGCGCTGGCGCCACCGCGGCGCAGATGGGCGAGCGCCGCCGAGTGCGCGCGCACGAGGTCGCTGACGTGGATATAATCGCGGATGCAGGTGCCGTCCGGCGTCGGGTAGTCCGTGCCGTAGACGTCGATGCCCGGCCGCTTGCCGAGCGCGGTCTCGCAGGCGACCTTGATCAGATGGGTGGCGGCCGGGGTCGATTGTCCGGTGCGCAGCTTCGGATCGGCGCCGGCAACGTTGAAATAGCGCAAGACCACAAAGCGAAGGTCATGCGCCCGGCCGGCGTCGTGCAGCATGATTTCCGACATCAGTTTGGAGGCGCCGTAAGGCGAGATCGGCAGCGTCGGCGCATCCTCGCGCACCGGGATGCGCTCGGGATTGCCGTAGACCGCGGCGGTCGAGGAAAAGATGAATTGCGTCACGCCGGCTTTGATCGCGGTATCGAGCAGCACGCAGGTGTTCATCGTGTTGTTGCGGTAATAGCCGAGCGGGTCGCTGACCAATTCCGGCACCACGATGGAGGCGGCGAAATGGATGATGGCGCTGACGCCGTGTTTGACGATGAGCCGGCCGACCAGGTCGCTGTCGCCGGTCGAACCGGGAACGAAGGGGGCCGAACTCGGAATGAGGGAGCGGAAACCGGTCGACAGGTTGTCGAGCACTACCACCGGCTCGCCGGCATCGACGAGTTCGTACACCATGTGGCTGCCGATATAGCCGGCGCCGCCTGTCACCAGGATGGTCATAACGCGAGCCTCTCGAATGTCTCCAAGGTGTAGCCGGCGGCGGTGAAAGAGTGCTTAGCCCGCACGGCCGGCGCCGATGGTTATGGCGGTCATGCTTAATGCCCGGTATATGACCGCGGAAGAGGCATGATGGCCAATATTCTTTTTATCAAGACGTCGTCGCTCGGGGACGTGATTCATCACATGCCAGCCTTGAGCGAGGCGCGCAAGCATCGCCCGGACGCCCGTTTCACCTGGCTGGTGGAGGAGGATTTCGCCCCGCTGGTCGCCTTACATCCGGATGTGGCGCGCGTCATTCCGGTGGCTTGGCGGCGCTGGCGCAAGTCGCTTCTGTCGCCCAAGACGTTCGCTGAGATTGCCGGAAATCTCGGCGCCATCCGCGCGCAGCGCTACGACGATATCGTGGACAGCCAAGGCTTGTTGCGCTCGGGCCTCATCGCGCGCGCGACGCATGGCCGCCGCCACGGCTACGACGCGCAAAGCATCCGTGAGCGGCCCGCCGCCTTGTTCTACGACCGGCGTTATCGGGTGAGCCGTGATCTCCATGCGGTGGCGCGCAACCGCATGCTCACCGGCTTGGCGCTCGGCTACACGCCGCAGGGCGCGCCCGACTTCGGGCTGGCGCGCGAACGTATCGCCCGGCCCACAAAATCCTATGCCGTGCTGCTGCATGCCACCGCGCGGGCGAGCAAGGAGTGGCCGGAGGAGAACTGGATCGCGCTCGGCAAGGCGCTCGATCCCTCGCTTGAATTGGTGCTGCCCTGGGGCACACGCGATGAGCGTGATCGTAGCAACCGTATTGCCGCCGCACTGTCCAATGTGCGCGTTCCCGAGCGCTCGCCGCTCGATGACGTCGCCCGGTTGATCGCCGGCGCAGAATTCGTCGTCGGGGTTGACACCGGGCTGTTGCATCTGGCCGCTGCCTTCGGCGTGCCGTTGGTGGCAATTTTTTCCGGCAGCATGCCGGCATTGACCGGTCCGGTCGGCAACGGGCCGATCGCCGTGCTGGGCGCGCAAGGCAAGCCGCCGTCGGCTGCCGATATTGCGGATGCGGTGGCGCGGCTGCCGCGCGGTTAGGGGCGCTTAGGCCGCGCCGGCGTGCAACAGATCGTGGACGTGGATGATGCCGACCGGCTTGCCGGCTTCGACCGCGAACAGCGCGGTCACCTTCAGCGAATTGATGATTTCCAGCGACTCGCTGATGAGTTGGTCGGGACGCACTGTTTTCGGGGTGCGTGTCATCACCTCGTCAACGCGGGCGTCGCGCGGGTCGTGCCAGTGGCGGCGCAGGTCGCCATCGGTGATGACGCCGACCAGGGCCCCGCGCGCGTCGGTGATGCCGACGCAGCCGAAGCCTTTGCTGGTCATTTCCTTGATCGCATCCGCCATGGGCGTGCCAAGCGGCGTCAAAGGCATAGCTTCATCGGTGTGCATAACATCGCGCACCAGCTTGAGCATGGCGCCGAGCGTGCCGCCGGGATGCAGCAAGCCGAATTGCGCCGCGGTAAAGCCGCGGCTTTCCAAGAGCGCGATCGCCAGCGCGTCGCCCAACGCAAGCTGCATCAGCGTCGAGGTGGTGGGCGCAAGATTATGCGGGCAGGCTTCACGCGCCTGCGGCAGCGCCAACACCACGTCCGCGGTTTTGGCGAGCGTTAAGTCCCGATTGGCCGTCATCGCCACCAGGCCAATTTTGTATCGCTGCGAATAGTCGGTGAGATTCTTCAGCTCCGCGGTTTCGCCCGACCACGACAGCGCGAGGATCACGTCCTCCTTCGTAATCATGCCGAGATCGCCGTGGCTCGCTTCGGCTGGATGCACGAACAGAGCCGGCGTTCCGGTGGAGGCGAAGGTCGAGGCGATCTTGCGGGCGACGTGGCCGGATTTGCCCATGCCGGTCACGATCACGCGCCCTTGCGCGGCGCGGATCAGATCGATGGCGGTAATGAAGGCGGTTCCGAGCCGGTCGCGAATGGCGGCGGCCAGCGCATCGACGCCGCTGCCTTCGGCCTCGAGCGTGCGCAGCGCCGAAGCGATGATGGTCTGCGCCTGGTCGCCGGCTTTATCGCTTGGTTGTGGCTTGGCCATAAGGCCCCGACATTCCTCGATTAATCGGTTCTTCTAGCACGGAAGCGGGCCGTGCGTCAGGACCCGATCGGATCGCTGTTAACGCTAAGATTTCTGCGCGCTTTCAAGGCACTTTTCTACGAATTCCGCAAGGTCGCCGCCGCTGAAAAGCTCACCCCTAATGCCGGCGGCGCTTGCCGCCTGCATGTCGATCTCCTTGTCCCCGATCAGAAAGCTGCCCGCACGCTCGACCGGCCAGAAGCGCATCAAGTCGAGGATCATGCCGGACGCCGGTTTGCGCCATTCGGAAACCTTGCGATAGGCCGGCACGCTCGCTTGCGGATGGAACAAGCAATAGCGCACGTCGTCGATGCGCGCGTTTTGCGCCTCCAGCTCCCGCCGCATCCAGCCATCGAGCTCGTTCAATTGCTGTTCGGTGAACAGCCCACGCGCGACACCGGATTGGTTGGAGGCGACGAACACAAGGTAGCCGGCATCATTGAGCCGGCGGATGGCTTTCGCAGCGCCTGGTATCCAGCGGAAGCGTTCGCGCGTCCCGACATAGCCGTCGTCGTAATTGATGACGCCATCGCGGTCGAGGAACGCCGCCGGTTTGGTTGGCACGCCGCTCATGCCGTGCGTTTGCTCAACACGTTGCGCACGCTTGCCAGCACGCTGGCGACCGAAACGTCGGCGGTGCGGCGGTGACGGACGGCATCGTTGCCCTCGCCGCGCGCACGCTCGCGCGCGGCCTCGTCGCCGGGCGGTTCGAGGATGGCGGCGAGCGGATTGAGCGGCTTCTGGTGCCACGGACTGGTCGGGCCGAAAATCGCGACGGTCGGCGCCCCGGTCGCAGCCGACACATGCATCAGGCCGGAATCGTTGGTGACGGAAAGATCGGCGGCAGCGAGCGCCAGAATGGCGTCACGCAAATCGTTGCCGGTCAGGTCGCGTACGCCGGTGCCGCCCGCCGCCGCGATGCTGGCGGCAAGGCGCGTCTCGTCCGGCCCGCCCAGAACCCAAACCGTTGCGCCGTCCTTCACCAGGGCGCGCGCCAACTCGGCGTAGTGGGCGACCGGCCAGGCCTTGCCGGCGCCGACCGCGCCCGGCGACAGCGTGACAATGGGGTACGCGTCGCCCGCAAGCCCGCGCCGCTCGCGCCATTGCGCCACCTCGTGCGACGGTACATTGATTTCGGGCAGGGGCCATTCGTTTGGGATACGCGCGCCTTTCGCCAAAGCGAGGGCGCCCATTTGATCGATCATGCGGGGGAGTTTTCGTTCGCCCCAACGCAGGTCGTTGAGCAGGCCGAAGCGGACTTCGCCGGCAAAGCCGGTGCGCACAGGAATGCCGGCAAGGAAAGGCGCCAGCGCCGCTTTCCATTTGCGCGACATCACCAGCGCCTGTCCGTAATGGCCTTTGCGCAACGTAGCGGCGAGCCGGCGCTGCAGCGCGACCCCGAGCCGCCGCCGCGGCAGATCGGCGATGATCGCTTGGCGTAAACCCGGCATGTAGTCGGCGAGCGGCGCGCACAACGTGCTTGTGACCGTGTCGACCGGACGGTCGGGGTTCTGCGCCCGCAGCAGCCGCACCACCGCGTGACAGCGGACGAAATCGCCGATCCAGACATAGGGGACGATCAGGACCGGCGCGGGGCTCAAGGTGACGTCCTGGCTCATGGGTTCGGCGCCGTTTACCCCCAATTTGCCCGATTCCGGGCCGGCAAAGCAGGCGTTAGCCTGAGGGGGCCGGCGCTGTCCAGCCACGATTTTTACCGTGTCCTGAGCCATTTACGGAGGGTTACGCCGTTACATTGCGCCGGCTGCCGGACTGGGGCAAAGGATGGCCTGTCCTGGTGAAATAAGGACTGGGCAAATAAAGGGCTGGGCATGTTTTTGGTCACCGGCGGTGCCGGGTTTATCGGATCGAACGTGGTGGCGAGCCTCAACGAGGCGGGTTCAACCGATATCGTGGTGAACGACCTGCTCGGCCGCGACGACGCCAAATGGCGCAACCTCGCCAAGCGCCAGATCGCCGATGTGGTGCCGCCCGGCGAATTGATGGGCTGGCTCGACGCCCGCAAGCTCGACGCCGTCATTCACATGGGCGCCATTTCCGACACCACCGCCACCGACGCCGATCTGGTGACGGAGAACAATTTCCGCCTGTCGCTGCGCCTGCTCGATTGGTGCACGCAGACGCGCACGCCCTTCATCTATGCGTCCTCGGCCGCGACCTATGGCGACGGCAGCGAAGGTTTCGACGACGACTGGTCGCTCGAATCGTTGCGCAAGCTCAAGCCGATGAATCTCTACGGCTGGAGCAAGCACCAGTTCGATCTCGCCGTCGCCGATCGCCACCTCAAAAGAGAAAAGCTGCCGCCGCATTGGGCCGGCTTGAAGTTCTTCAACGTCTACGGCCCCAACGAGTACCATAAGGGCCATATGGCGAGCGTGCTGGCCAAGGTGTTCGATAAGGCCAAGGCCGGCGAGCCGGTGCGCCTGTTCAAGTCGCATCGTGCCGGCATCGAAGACGGCGATCAGCGGCGCGATTTTATCTATGTCGATGACGCCATTGCCGTGCTGCGCTGGCTCATTGACGCGACTGCAGTCAACGGCATTTTCAATGTCGGCACCGGCAAGGCGGAAAGTTTCCGCGATATGATCGGCGCCATGTTCAAGGCGATGGGCCGGCCGGCCAACATCGAATACATCGACATGCCGGACGCCATCCGCGACCAGTACCAGTATTTCACCCAAGCCAAGGTCGAGAATCTGCGCCGCGCAGGCTATAACGCCGACTTCACGCCGCTTGAGGCGGCGGTCGGCCAATACGTCACTGGCTATCTCGATCGCGAGGACCGTTACCACTAGCGCAGGGTCGCGAAAGGCTTGGGCCGGGCAAAAGTCATGTTTGATTTCGACAAGCAACTCTCCGCACTGGCCGAGCAGACCGTGCTCTGCATCGGCGATCTGATGCTGGACGAGTTCGTCTACGGCGAAGTGGCGCGTATTTCGCCGGAGGCGCCGACGCCGGTGATCGAGGTCAAGCGTACCGAAGTGATGATCGGCGGCGCTGGCAACGTCGCGCGCAACTTGGCCTCGCTCGGCGCGCAATGCATCTTCGTCGGCGTTGTCGGCAATGATGACGCCGGCCGGGCCTTGTCCGAGGAGTTGGACGAATATCCGCTGATCGAATTCCGTCTCGTCGTCGATGCCGAGCGCATGACCACCCGCAAGGTCCGCTTCGTGTCCGAGCATCACTCAACGCACATGTTGCGCGCCGATTGGGAAATGGCCGCACCGGTCGAGCGCGTGAGCGAGGACGCGTTGATCGAGCACGTCGTCGAAGCGATGCCGCGGGTCGGCGCCGTCGTGCTGTCGGATTACGCCAAGGGTGCGCTCACCCCGCGCGTGGTTCGCGCGGTCATCAAGGCCGCCAGTGAGAACGGCAAGCCGGTGGTGGTCGATCCAAAAGGCCGCGACTATTCGATCTATCGCGGCGCCACGCTGATCACGCCGAACCGGCAGGAACTCGCCGACGTGATGCACAGGCTGGCGCAGACCGACGACCAGATCGCGGCGGCGGCGGTGCAGCTTGGCCGCGAACTCGACGTGCCGGCGGTCCTGGTGACGCGCAGCGAGGCGGGCATGACGCTGGTTTCACATGGCGGCATCGTGCACGTGCCGGCCTATCCGGTGCGCGTGCGCGATGTTTCCGGCGCCGGCGACACGGTGGTCGCCGTGCTGGCGGCCATGCTGGCGATGCGCGCCGATCTCGAGTCGGCGACACGCGCAGCTAACGCCGCCGCGGCGGTCGTCGTCGGTAAGCGCGGTACCGCCACGGTTTCGGCCGCCGAATTGCGCGCGCGCATCCTGCCGGCGGCTTCGCTCGCACCCGAGGAAAAGATCGTGTTCGACTGGGCGCTGCTCGACGAGCATCTCGATGCCTGGCGGCGTCCGGGCCTGCGCATCGGCTTCACCAATGGCTGCTTCGACTTGCTGCATCCCGGCCATGTCAGGCTCTTGGCCGGTGCGCGCGAGGCTTGCGACCGCCTGGTGGTGGGCCTCAACGGCGATGACTCGGTCACGCGGCTGAAGGGGGCGGGCCGCCCGGTGCAGCCGGTTGCCGCGCGCGCGGAATTGCTGGCGGCGATGGAGGCGGTCGATCTGGTGGTGGTGTTCGACCAGGATACGCCGGAGCGCTTGATCGCCCGCGTGAAACCGACCGTGCTAGTCAAGGGCAGCGACTATAAGCGCGACGAGGTGGTCGGGCGCGAGATCGTCGAAGAGTTGGGCGGCGAGGTGGTCCTGATCGAGATTGTGCCGGGTCATTCGACCAGCGCCATGGTCGAGCGCAGCCGCGCGTCCAAGGCGCGCTGAGGCGGTTATAGAGGTGGCGCGTGTTCCGCCCGATCACGAGACGCAGCTGATCGCCGCATTCTTCGGCGACCGCAAGAGTTACTTCGTCGAGGTCGGCGCCAACGAGCCGCGCGCGCGCTCACAGACTTTTCATCTGGAGCAGGCCGGCTGGACCGGTGTGCTGATTGAGCCGCAGCCGGCGCTGGCCGCGCAACTGCGCGCGCAGCGCTCCGTCAAAGTTTTTGCGGTGGCCTGTTCCTCGCCGGAGAATGCCGGGCGTACGCTGCCGCTGCACGTCGCCGGGCCTTTGTCCTCGCTCGACCGCGCCCGTATGGCACCGGGCGCAAGCCCGGAGGCCTTGATCGAAGTGCCGATTCGCACCCTCGACAGCGTCCTTGAGGAGGCGAGCGCGCCCGAGGGCTTCGACTTCCTGTCAATTGACGTGGAAGGCCACGAGCTCGAAGTGCTGCGCGGCTTCGACATTGCGCGCTGGCGGCCGCGGCTGCTCCTGCTCGAGGATCACGTTGCCGATCTCAGCAAGCACCGCGCTCTCAAGACGGCCGGCTATCGCATCATCCGCCGCTACGAGAACAACGGTTGGTACGTGCCGCGTGAGGCCGCCGACAAGCCGCGTTTCGCGGACCGTTGGGAAATCCTGCGCAAATATTATCTAGCGCTGCCGTTCCGCATGCTGCGCAATCTCTCGCGCCGCCTGCGCAAAGGGCAGGGGTGATCCTGTTCTGAAGGGAAGGGCGCTTCCAAGATTTCTCTACCGCGTGTGCGGCTTGCGAACTTATCCCCGCTTCGGCACGCGCAACGCATTGAAGACACGCGACGTAAAAACCTAATACGGCCTACCCCGGGCCGGTCGAAGAATACGGGCGGGGGGAGCGTTGGCTACTCAACCGCCTCGCCATTTCGGGTTCGGTGCGAATGCGCCGTCCCGGGATGACTATGCCTTCCGCTTCAGCGGCTTGCTCGGCGGCGGCTGCCAGTTTTGCGTTTGCTCGTAGCGCTTGGCGTAGCGATAAAACGTGCCCTCGAAATTTCCCAGCGCGATGACGAAGCCGGCCCAGCCGTCGATGCAGCCGAGCTTGAAGATGTAGTGCTTGAGGAACGACCACAGGCCGTGGCCCACGGCGCTCGCCATCGATACACGTTTGCCGGCGAGCTTCGGCGCCCCAAGCGTGGAATAGCGGCTCGTTTTGTCGAGGACTTCCTGCAGATTGCGGAAGGGGAACTGCCAGATCGCGTTACGCAATGTGCCGAGCGGCTTCGCGCTCAGGATTTCGTAGCCTTCATGCACCGGTTCGAGCGTGTAGCGCATGCCGCCCTTGCGAAAGAATTGCGGCTGACGGAAGTTCGGATACCAGCCGGAGCCTCTGATCCAGCGGCCCATCATGTAGCTCTTGCGCGGCACCCGGTAGACGTCGAGCGGCGGGCCTTGCGCCAACAGCGCGAGGATTTCGTCGCGCACCTCTTCGGTGCAGCGCTCGTCGGCATCCAGGCTGAAAATCCAATCGTATTGGCAGGCTTCGACCGCGTGGTTGCGCAAGTCGCCGAAGCCGTTGAATGCGACCTCGACCACACGGGCGCCGAGCGATGTCGCAATCTCGGTGGTGCGGTCGGTGCTAAACGAATCAACCACCACGATCTCGTCGGCCCACAGCACGCTGGCCACGGCGGCTTCGATCTTCGCGGCCTCGTTATAGGTCAGGATATAGGCTGATATTTTCTGCATGCTCGAAGGTGCCGTCCCCGGCGGCCGGCCGGGCGTACCGCCACGTTACCATTGCCGGCGGCAAGCGCCCTAGGGGTTTGTCGGCGCTTGCGAAATCGGCTAAAGCCTGCGCTTGGCCGTTGCGAGCAAACCAAACGACAGGACGCCCGTGGCCGCGCTGATCTCCGTCATTGTCACCACCTATAATCGCGAGGACGCGCTCGAAGCGGTGCTGCGCTCGCTCGCGGCGCAGACTGATGCGGATTTCGAGGTCGTGGTGGCCGATGACGGCTCCAAGCCCGCCACGGCCACGCTGGTCGAGACGTGGCAGCGCAAGTTCAGCCACCACCTCGAGCACGTCTGGCAAGAAGACCGCGGCTTTCGCGCCGCCGAGATTCGCAATCGCGCCATTTTGGCGTCGCGCGGGGCCTACTGCATATTCCTCGACGGCGACTGCCTCGCGCGGCCGGATTTTGTCGCCGTGCATCGGCGTCTGGCGGAGCCGGGCTGCTTCGTGACCGGCAATCGCATCCTTTTGTCACGCGCGCTTACCCGCGACGTGCTCGACGGAAGACTGGCGGCGGAAAGCTGGAGCCTGTTCGATTGGATCACGCAGCGATTGCGCGGCGGCATCAATCGGCTGTCGGCGCTGCTGCGCCTGCCACTCGGACCGCTGCGCCGGCTGCGCAGCCAGGCTTGGCAAGGCGCGCGATCCTGCAATCTCGCGGTCTGGCGGGCCGATCTCGACCGCGTCGACGGATTCGACGCCGATTACAGCGGCTGGGGCAAGGAGGATTCCGACATCATCGTTCGCTTGCTGCGCGCCAGCTTGCGCCGCAAGGACGGCGTATTCGCGACCGGGGTGCTGCATCTGTGGCATCCGGAAGCGGATCGATCCAAGCTCGCGGAGAACGAACGTAAGCTCGACGAGATCGCTGCCAGCGACCGCATCCGCGCGTGGCGCGGCCTATCTGCGTTGCGGCCCAAGGTCGCTCCGGCAAGCGCCGCGGTTTAGCGAATGACCGCAACCCCGACGCCAGGCAGCTTCAGCCGCACGCGGTTACGCGCCATCGCCGACTGGCTGGCGGTCGCTGTCGCCGTGTCGCTGCCCTGGTCGACTTCGGCCACCAGCATCCTCATCGTGCTGTGGCTGATTGCGCTGCTGCCGACGCTCGACATTGGCGAGGTGCGGTGCGAAATCACGATACCGGCCGGCGGGCTGCCGGTTTTGCTGTTTCTGCTGAGCGTGATCGGCACGTTATGGTCCGACGCATCCTGGGCCGAGCGCGGGGAGAGCGTTGCGTCGTTCTCCCGATTGCTGGTCATACCGCTGCTATTTGTGCAATTCCGCCATTCTAACCGGGCGCTCTGCGTGTTCTGCGGTTATCTGGCCGCCTGCGTCGCGCTGCTGCTGTTGTCTTGGCTGATTGCGGCCTGGCCCGCGCTGTGGTGGCAGCGTCACGATTTTGCCGTGCCGGTGAAAAACGCGGCAACGCAAAGCGGAGAGTTCGCCACCTGTATTTTCGGCCTGCTTTTTCTTGCGGTTGACTATTTCGAGCGGCGGCAATGGGGGTGGCTGTTCGGCGCCGCCGCGCTGGCGCTCGGCCTATTGGCGAACATCTTATATGTCGCGACCAGCCGCACCACGCTGGTCATCATACTTATGCTGCTGGTTGTGTTCGCCGTCAAGAAACTGAGCGGCAGAGGAATCGCGGTTCTGTTTACTGCGGCAATCGCGATCGCCGGCGTCGGCTGGCTGTCGTCGCCCTATTTGCGCGAGCGAACGAGGGATATATCGGCCGAAATCCAAAGATTCGACACGACCGGCGAGCGCACCTCGTCGGGCGAGCGCATCGAGTTCTGGAAAAGGTCGATCGAATTCGTGCGCCAAGCGCCGATCTTCGGCCACGGCACCGGCTCGATCCATCCGCTCTTTGAAAAAGCTGCCGCGGGAAAGACCGGCGCCGCTGGCGTGGCTTCGACCAATCCGCACAATCAAACCTTCACCGTGGCGATCCAGCTCGGTTTGATCGGCGCCGCCGTGCTGTGGGCGCTATGGATCGCGCACTTGCTGCTGTTCCGTGGCAACGGTTTGGTCGCGTGGATCGGTCTTGTCGTCGTCGTGCAAAATATCGTCGGCTCGCTGTTTAATTCGCACCTTTTCGATTTCACCCAAGGCTGGGTCTATATCTTCGGCGTTGGTGTCGCCGGCGGCATCGCCTTGAAAAATGGCGCGCTTGAACGGCCAGACCCTTAACCGGGCGGGGGCCGCAAAAAAATCCTCAGCAGCGAAAAAACCAACAAGATACCGGCGGCCAGCGCGAAGATCTGCGTTGTGTTCGAACGGCTGACGACGGTGGCGAGCGCGAGCCCAACGAGCAGGATGTTAAGGACGAAGACGCGCGTGACGATTTGATAGACGCTGAATCCACCGTCCAAGGCTCGCTGATAGTAGTGAGTGCGATGCGCGCTGGTGATCGTCTCGCCCTTCGCCAGCCGACGCACGATCGTGATGCCGGCGTCGGCGATATAGTAAAGCGGCAGCAGCAATGCCGCGGTCGCATGACCGCCGCCGGCGAGCAGCAGCAGCGGCCATAGCAACAATAGCCCGATCGGCAGGCTGCCGGCATCGCCCAGGAACAGCTTGGCGACCGGCCGGTTGAAAGGCGCAAATCCGATCACGGCGCCGCAAAGCGCCAGCGCGAGCAGCACGGCATCCGCGGGCAGGGCGCCGAACACGCCAAGCAGCGCGAGGCCGCCGGCGAGCGGTACGACTTCGACGACCGTCATCCAGTCGACGCCGTCCATGAAATTAACGGCATTGACGAAATACAGGCCGCCGACCAGAAGCGCGAAACGCTCGATCGACCAAGGCAAAAAAGGTACGATGCACAGGTCGTCGGGCAGCGCCGCAACGACGATGGCGACGGCGATGATCTGAATCAACAAACGCGGCGCCACTCCCAATGTCGCCACATCGTCGGCCAGGCCGAGGCCGGCAAGGACGATCGCCGCGCCGCAGACCCAGACCAGCCGCGCATCGGCGTGAAACGCGGCGCTGAGAAGCGCCGCCACAGCGACGGTTGCAACCGTCGCGGCGATGACCGCGATGCCGCCACCCTGCGGGGTCGGCGCCTTGTGCGAGGAGCGCGCATTGGGCCGCGCCGAAGCGTGGTGCCGCAGTAGCGGCAACAGGATCGCGATCAAGGCGGCGGTGCCGGCGGCGGACGCGGCCAGCACCATGGCGGCAACCGGCGCCCAGAAATGCATCGTGTCGGAAGTGCTCCCCATCGCCATGCCGCTCAATTCATCCCCAGCGCTCGCGCCAGGTCTCAAGCATGAGCACATCCCAGATCAGGTATTGCCAGTTGCGCCGCCCGTCGAGATGCTCCTGCCAGATTTGGCGCACGCGCGCGGCATCGACTAGGCCGGCCTCGCGCAGGCGCCGCTTGTTGAGAAACGTCTCCGCCCAATTGCGCAACGGCCCGCGCAGCCAGTCGCCGAACGGAATGTCGAAGCCCATCTTCGGCCGCTCGATGAGATGCTTCGGAACGTGGCGATAGAGCACCTGCCGCAACAGCCATTTGCCGGTATTGCCGCGAATCCTGGCGGCGTGCGGCAGGCGCCAGGCAAACTCCACCACACGGTGATCGAGCAGGGGAACGCGCGCTTCCAGCCCGACGGCCATGCTGGCGCGGTCTACTTTGGTCAGGATGTCGTCCGGCAAATAGGTGATGAGATCGAGCAATTGCATCTGGTCGAGAAAGCCGGGGAACTCCTTCGGCAGCGCCGGGTCCCACACGGCGCTTTTATATTCGTCACTGCCGGGCATCACCTCGCTCGGCTCCCAGTTGGTCACCAGCCGCCGGTAGGCGGCGATGCCGTCGGGAAGCGTCAGCACCGCGGCAAGCTTATGCAGCTTGTCGCCGATCTGTGACGGGCGAACGCGCGCCGGCAGAATGGACAACAGACGCGACCAGCGATCGGGCGACATACCGGTGATTGCGCCGGCGATACCGTTCCTGAGCGGGCGCGGCAGCAGCGACAGGCTTGCCCAGCGCCGCGAGGTTAGCCGATAGCGATTATAGCCGGCGAACAATTCGTCGCCGCCGTCGCCGGAGAGCGCCACGGTGACGCGCTGCCGCGTCATGGCGGACACAAGATGTGTCGGGATTTGCGAGGCGTCGGCGAACGGCTCGTCGTACATCTCCGGCAAGCGGGGGATGACGTCGCGGGCCTGGTCCGCGGTGACGGTGAGTTCGGTGTGGTCGGTGCCGAGGTGGCGGGCGACGGCGGCCGCGTGCGCGGCTTCGTCGAAGCCGGCGATGTCGGAGCTGATGGTGAAGGTCTTCACCGGGCCGCGATTGGCCGCGCGCATGAGCGCGGCGACGGTCGAGGAATCGACGCCGCCGGACAGAAAAGCGCCAAGCGGCACGTCGGCGATCATCCGGCATGTCACCGCGTCTTGCAGGCGCAGTTCCAATTCATCGGTCAATTCGCGGTCGCTTCCAGGCATGGGAGCGGCCAATCCTTGGCGCGCAACCGCCCGCGCGTCCCAGTAGCGCGTCACGCGCGGTTCGCCGTTAAGCGGCAGCGTCAACAGCGTGCCGGGCTCGAGCTTGTGAACGCTCTGATAGATCGTGTGCGGCGCCGGCACGTAGCTGTGCCGCATGAAGCTCGCGACCGCGGCGCGGTCGATGCGCGGCGACCAGCCCGGGTGTGCGCGCAGCGCCTTCAGCTCCGAGCCGAATAAAAACAGTTTGTCGAATTTTGCCCAGTACAGCGGCTTGATGCCGAGGCGATCGCGCACCAGCGTCAGCGCGCGCTCACGTCGATCCCAGACGCCGATGGTGAACATGCCGACGAGGCGCTCAACGGTCGAGGCGACCCCGTAGGCCGCGAACGCCTCCACCATCACTTCGGTATCGGAATGGCCGAGAAAACGAACACCGCGCGCTTCCAGCTGGGGGCGCAACTCCTGGAAATTGTAAATCTCGCCGTTGAAGGTGATGACGTAGCGTCCGTCGGCGGACATCATGGGCTGATGTCCAGCTGCCGACAGATCGATGATCGACAGGCGGCGGTGCAGCAATGTGACGCCGGTGTCGTGGTCGGTCCACACGCCCTCGTCGTCGGGCCCGCGGTGACGCAGCGCATCGTTCATGGCGCGGGCGACGGCGTCACGGGACGCCGTTGCACCTTGTTTCCGGCCGTCGATGAATCCCGCGATACCGCACATGTCCGGATACCAGAGCGGTCCGCCGCCGCAACGTCAAGCCGGACGCGCGCCGCGCTCGGTTTTGCCGCGCAGCCGGTCGAAAAGCTCGGCCAGCAACCCCGCCGCCATCACAATCAGAAACGGTTCGATCGGCAGCCGATAGCGCAGCGATGCGATGGTGACGACGTGCACGAACGTGAAATAGGCAATGATGAGATAGATCGGCACGAAGTCCCGCCATCGATGCCGCCAGCGTATCGCGCAAGCCAGCGCCAGCAGCAGCATCGGGCCGAAGCTGACCGCGCTCACAAAGGCGTAAAAACGCGATTTGAATTCCGCAGCATTGGGAACGACATTCCAAAAGCGAAGGAATTTCTTTCCGGCGAGTCGAAGGAACGCGCCCGGATTGCTTTTGATATAGTCGAACGCCGCTTTGGTAAATGCCTGCTGCCGTTCGACCTCGTCGGGGATCGCCAATAGTTTCTTCATCGCCTGCGGATCGAGATCGCGCGCCCAGTCGCTGCCGCCATCCGTATTGTGCGGATTATTGCCAAGGTAGAAGTTCAGCGCGCCGGTTGTGGCGAAAGGAACGAATGCGCCGACCACGACAGCGTTGCGGATCCACCACGGGCTCATGAAAGCGGCATAGAGACTTGCCGCGGCGAGGAAAACGGCAAGCATTTTTCGCAAACGCGCGCCGCTTGCCCATGCCGTCGCGACGATCTCGGCGGTAGAATTGTCAGCGACGCCTTGGTGTAGGTCGCTGCGACGAAGCACAGGCACGTTACGACAAGCGCGACGTCGATGCGCATCCCGCGATCGCGCCACCAGTACAGCGCGGCGATGGCGGCGATCAGCAGCGTATTGAATAGCGTCTCGCTCAGCAGCAAAGCTTGATAGAAAAGGAAAAACGGATACAGTGCGACGATAATGGCGGCGATGAATTCGACGACGCCGCTGCCGAAGAGTCGTCGTGCGATCGATGCGGCGGGGGCGGTCTGAGCGATCAGTAGAATCGACTGGATCATTCGGATCGGAATGACCGCGCCCTCCGGTCCGAACAGTCAAACCGCCGGCGTGAAGAACAGCGCGGTGCCCGGCATCTCGAAGGCCCGATCCGCGCCGACCCGAAATCCACCGCCGGCAACGAGCTCGGCCGCTGAGCTAAGAAATCGGTGTTCGTCGTTAAACGTCAGCGCGGGCGGAAAATAATATAGGTTAACGACCGTGCACGCGATGAGGCATGCGAAAAAGGGCAGCGCGCGATAGACGAATCGCGAAGTCATCGCTTGAATAAACTTGCTTGCATTGACGGTTTGCGCGAAATCCAGCCGGCATAGGGCAGTCTCCCTGCGGAAAAATCAATGGCTCCGAACGAAAAACCGTCGCGGGCAAGACCGGTGCTGGCCTATGTTGTGACCGAGGACTGGTATTTCCTGTCGCATCGGTTGCCGATGGCGCGCGCGGCGCAAGGCGCGGGCTACGAGGTGCACGTGATCACCCACGTCGACGAGGACGGGGCGGCGATCGAAGCGCACGGCTTCGCGCTACATCCGGTGGTCTGGCGGCGCGGCAGCGTCAATCCGTCCGCGTTTGTGTCGAATATTCGCGCCGTGCGCCGCGTCTACCGTGCGATCGAACCCGATCTCGTGCACAACGTCGCGCTGCAGCCGACGATCGTCGGGTCGCTGGCGGCGAGGGGGCTGCGCTGCATGCGGCTTAACGCGCTCGCCGGCCTCGGCTTCACCTTCACCTCGGCCACGCCGAAGGCGCGCCTTGTGCGGCCGATTTTGCGCGCGCTGTTGCGTCACGTGCTGCGTCATCCGCGCGCGGCGGTGCTGGTGCAAAATCCGGATGATCGCGCCGCGATCCAGAAGTCTTGGTGTCGATGTCGATCGCATTTTTACGATCCCGGGCTCCGGCGTCGAGACCGATACGCTCACACCGCTACCGGAGCCGGACGGACCTTTGACCGTGGGTTTTGTCGGCCGCCTGCTCGACGACAAGGGCGTGCGAACGCTGGTAAACGCGCACGCGATTCTTGCCCAGCGCGACCGGCCTGTCCGCCTGCTGATCGCCGGCGATCCCGATCCCGCCAATCCGGTCTCGATCCCGCCGCAGGAGATTGCCGCCTGGAGCCGCCGGCCGGGGCTTTTGCTGTTGGGCCAGGTGGCGGATATTCGCGACGTGTGGAAGGCGGCGCACATCGCGGTGTTGCCGTCGCGCCGCGAAGGCTTGCCGAAGAGCCTGCTGGAGGCCGCGGCGTGCGGCCGGCCGATCGTGGCGACCGACGTGCCCGGTTGCCGCGAAATTGCGCGCGCCGGCGTCAATGCATTGCTGGTGCCGCCGGACGATGCCGTGGCGCTGGCCGACGCCATCGACGTGCTGGCGCAGGATGCCGACATGCGCGCCCGCTTCGGCGCGGCCGGCCGGCACCTGGTCGAAAGCGAATTCTCGGCGGCGCGGGTCGGAGACGGGATCGTCAAACTCTACGACCAGCTCATCGATCGCAAGCGGCCCGCTTAGCGTGTGATTGAAAGAGGCCAAACATGATGGACGCAACGGGCCCAAACTGGTTTGATCGACCCAAGGTCCGCCAGTGAGATGAATCGTTAGCGCCATGCATTTTGTCGTCACAGGCGGCCGCGGCTATCTCGGTCGGGCATTCGTCGCGCAGGCCTTGCGTGAGGGACACAAGGTCAGCTTGCTTGGCGCACATGAGCCGCCGGCCGCCGCGGCGCGATCGGTTTCGTGGCGGCTGCCTGACCCGATCCCGCAAGTGACCTGGATCGACCCGGTCGACGCCGTTATCCATCTTGCCCACGCCTGGCATGACACGGCGCCGGAAGCGGATGACGTCAATCTCATCGGCACGCAGAATCTGATCGGTGCGGCGCGCGCGGCCGGGGTCAAGCGCTTCGTCTTTGCCTCGTCGCTGTCCGCGCGCGTCGATGCGCGCAATCGCTACGGGCGCGTCAAGTATCGCATCGAAAATCTGCTTGATCGGCCGGGCGATGTGTCGGCGCGGATCGGCCTCGTCTATGTATTGCGGCGTCTGGTGAAGCTCCCGGTTTTGCCGGTGATCGGCGGCCGGCAGGCCGTACAGCCGATCCGCAATCTGGACGTCGCCCGCGGTCTCATGCGATTGGTGACGGCGACCAGCGTCCCCAATCGCATCGTGCTGGCGACCGATCCGCCGGTCGCGTTCGGCCAATTCTTGGAGGAGATTGCCTGGCGGCTGTACCGGCGCCAGCCGATCCTTTTGCATTTGCCGGAACGGCCGGTACTCGGCTTACTCTGTAGCGGTTGGCTTGCCGCTGAATCCACTACGTGAACGAGTCCTGGGCATTGTCGGTCTTTTGGCGCAACCGGCGCAGGCCGACGCGGCAAGCCTTGGCCTGGAGCCGATGAGCCTGCAGCAGGGTCTTGATGGCGAGGCGCCGCGCCGGCGAGCCCGCGAAACGAGCGAAGGCGCCGCGCTGCTTAGTTATGTGCTCGGCGCCCCGCCGCGCGGCGCGACCTTGCGGCGGTTCCTGCGCGGCTGGCGGCATCTGGAGTTCGGCGCGCCGCTGCTGCCGGAAGCCGTCCTGCGCTGCCCGCCATTGCTGCGCGTTCTCGAGCCGCTGCCGGGGGATAAGCGGCCGCGCGCGGTTGCCTTGCGCGCGCGTCTGGTCGCCGCCGCCTTTATTGCCGATACCGAACCGGGACGCAGTGGCAGACTCTACGCCTACGCCGCCGCCGGCCGCGCCGTGGCCGCGGTTGCTCGCCACGGGCGTGATGGAAGCATGTCTGCTGCTGCCGCGCTTGGTCATCAGCCGCTGGCTGTGGCGATGAGCGATCCGATCGTCGTCATCGGCACCGGTCCGGCCAGCGTTACCGCCGCGCGCCGGCTGCTGGACGCAGGGTTGCCGATTACGCTGATCGACGCCGGCCTTGATGTCGCGCCGGCGCTGCGCACGGATCGCCCGCCGCTCGTCGACCTTCGTCACGGCTCCAAGCAGGCTTGGCACTATCTCATCGGCGAGGATTTCCGCGGCATGCGCTTCATGCCGTCGGTATCGCCGAAGCTGCGGCTGGCGCACGACCCGGAGAATTTCAGCGCCTTCACCGCGCTCAATCAAATTCAAGCCGAGAATTTCATTCCGCTCGGCTGTCTGGCGACGGGCGGCCTGTCGAATATCTGGGGTGCCGTAGCCTTCGCCTATGACGACGCCGACATGAACGGCTGGCCAATTCGTGTCGATCAGATGGCGCAGCATTACCGCGACGTGTCGTCGCGCATGGGCCTTTCCGGTCCGCCGGCGACCGATCTTGATCGCAGCGCGACGCCGCTTGTGCTGCAGGATGCGCTGCCGCTGGCGCCGATCGAAGCGAGAATCGTCGCCAGCTATGTGCGGACATCCAAGCGCCCCGGATTCCGCCTCGGTCAAGCGCGCACGGCCGTGCTCAGCGCCGATCATAACGGCCGCATGGCTTGTACGCTGGACAATACCTGTCTGCTCGGTTGCGAGCGCGGCGCTATTTATGCGTCGGCTTATGACGCCGCCGAACTCGCGCGCCATGCCAAGGCGACCGTGCTGCAAGGCTTTGTGGTGGAGAAATTATCGCGCAACGATGCCGGCTGGTCGGTCGAAGGCCACGATCGCCGTAGCGGAAGTCGCCGTAGCATCGCCGCGGCGAAAATTGTTCTTGCCGCCGGCGCGCTTGCCTCGACGCGGCTCGCGCTCGACGCGGCGCGCTTCGACGCCGTACCGGTCCGCATCGAGAACAGCCCGCAGATCGCCTTCGCCGCATTGTTCCCGGCGGCGATTGGATCGCAAATTCCGGCCAAGGCCTTCGGCCTGGCGCAGCTCGCCTTCAGCCGCGCTCTGGGTGGCACGGACCCGGCCGACGAAATGCTCGGATTCCTCTATCCGGCCTATTCGATGTCGGCGGCCGAATATCTGCCGCGCATGCCGGTGTCGATTGCCGGCGGCATGGCCTTGCTGCGCGATCTTTTGCCGGGGTTGATGATCGGCTTGGCTTCTTGCCCGGCCGCTACAGCGACAATCGCGCAACGCTCGTGCCGGGACCGGGCGGTCTGGCGCGGCTGCGGATCGATGGCGGACATTCGGCGGCGTTTCCCGCCGTACTGAAAACGGCGATTCGCAAATTGCGCTTCGACCTGCTGCGTCTGGGCGGCGTCATGCTGCCCGGATCGATGCAGGTCTTCGATCCCGGCGCCGACGCCCATTACGCGGGCGCGCTGGCGATGGGGCGCCATGCCGACGCCTTGGGCGAGGTCAAAGGGGCGCCCGGTTTGCATATCGTCGATGGAGCGGTGCTGCCGACCATGCCGGCGCGCAATCCGACCGTCACCATCATGGCCAATGCCGATCGCATCGGTGCTGCGCTCGCGGCCGCCTGGGCCGGCCGGCAATAATTCTGGACAGGCGCAAGGTAATTGACGAATAAAAGGTAATTGACGAATAAGGCTTTCCCGGCCGGCTTAAGGCTTTGCGGGCGGCGGGGTAAGGGATTTTTGTGGCGCATACGCGAAAAATCGCCGTCATCGGGCTCGGCTATGTCGGCTTGCCCGTTGCCGTGGCCTTCGGCCGCTCCGGCGTGCCGGTGGTGGCCTATGACATCGATCGCCAGCGCATCGACGAATTGCGTTCCGGCCATGACCGCACGCGCGAAGTCGAGCCGGCCGATCTCAAGCAGCCGGCGCTACGCTACGAGCACGACTTGGCTCGCCACACAGATACGGATTTCTATATCGTCACCGTGCCGACGCCGATCGACGGCGCGCGCCGGCCCGATCTCGGTGCGATTCTGAACGCGTCGGAAAGCGTCGGTAGCGTGCTCAAGCGCGGCGACATTGTCGTCTATGAAATCGACGGTCTATCCCGGCGCGGTCGAGGAAGAATGTCTGCCGGTGCTGGAGAAGAAGTCCGGCCTCGCCGGCGGGCGCGATTTCACCGTCGGCTATTCGCCCGAGCGCATCAATCCCGGCGACAAGCAGCACCGCTTCGAGACCATCACCAAGGTGGTGTCGGCGCAGGACGCCCGCACGCTCGATATTGTCGCCGATGTCTACGGTTCGGTGGTCAAAGCCGGCATCCACCGCGCGCCGTCGATCAAGGTCGCGGAAGCCGCCAAGGTGATCGAGAACACCCAGCGCGATCTCAACATCGCTTTCATGAACGAATTGTCGGCGATCTTTCACCAACTCGGCATCGACACCGGCGACGTGCTGGCGGCGGCGGCGACCAAATGGAATTTCGGCAAGTTCGAGCCCGGCCTGGTCGGCGGTCACTGTATCGGAGTCGATCCCTATTATCTGACGTTTCGCGCCGAAAAGGCCGGCTATCATCCCGAGATCATTCTGGCCGGCCGGCGCATCAATGACGGTGTCAGCGAGCGCGTGGCGCGCGAATGTATGCGCGCCCTTCGGCAAAGCGGCCGCGCCAATCCGCTCGTCACCGTCCTCGGCATGACGTTCAAGGAGAACGTTCCCGACATCCGCAATTCCAAGGTGATCGATATCGTGCGCGAACTCGGCCGCGCCGGCGCGCAGGTACAGGTGCACGACCCGGTCGCCGCGCCGCAGGAGACGGCCCACGAATATCAGATTACGATGACGCCGTTCGACGCACTCAAGCCCGCCGACGCCGTCATCCTTGCCGTCGCCCACAACGACTACGTCAAAGGAGGCTGGCCGCTGATTGCAAAATTGCTCAAGGGCGGGCAGGGGATCGTGCTCGACGTCAAATCGAGGCTCGATCGCGCGCAAAAGCCCGATGGTGTTGAGCTGTGGCGATTATAAACGTGAAGGCCGCAAGGGATGCCGATGGCTGACGATCCTATTCTGGTCACCGGGGCGGCGGGCTTCATCGGATTTCACGTCGCGCAGCGGCTGCTGGGCAATGGCCGCAAGATCGTCGGCCTCGACAATCTCAACGCCTATTACGATCCCAAGCTGAAAGCGGCGCGCCGCGTCGAGTTGGAGAAGCGCGACGGCTTTACCTTCGTCAAAGCCGATCTCGCCGATCGCGCCGCCATGGCGGCGTTGTTCGCCAAGCATAAATTTCCTTTTGTTGTGCATCTCGCCGCGCAAGCCGGCGTGCGTCATTCCTTGGTCGATCCTTACGCCTATCTCGATGCCAATCTTGCCGGCTTCCTCAACGTGCTGGAAGGCTGCCGGCACCATGGCTGCCGGCATTTACTGTATGCGTCCTCGTCGTCCGTCTACGGCGCGAACACGCACATGCCGTTTTCGGTGCACGACAATGTCGATCATCCGCTCAGCCTCTACGGCGCCTCGAAAAAGGCGAACGAACTGATGGCACACAGCTACGCGCATCTGTTCGGTCTGCCGGCGACGGGCTTGCGCTTCTTTACCGTCTACGGGCCCTGGGGCCGCCCCGACATGGCGATGTGGATCTTTGCAAAGGCCATCATGGCCGGCGAACCGATCAAGCTGTTCAACAACGGCAACATGCGCCGCGACTTCACCTATATCGACGATGTGGTCGAGGCGGTGGTGCGGCTGGTCGATCGCGCGCCTGCCGCCGATCCGACGTGGTCGAGCGACAAGCCCGATCCGGCGTCCAGTTCGGCGCCGTGGCGCGTCTACAATATCGGTAACAACAATCCGGTCGAAGTGCTGGAGGTGGTGCGCCTGCTGGAAGACGCCATCGGCAAGAAGGCCAAACGCGAATTTCTGCCGATGCAGCCAGGCGATGTTCCGGCTACTTTCGCCGACGTGGACGCCCTCATGCGCGAGGTCGATTTCAAGCCGGCGACGCCGATCGGTGAGGGCATTGCCCGCTTCATCGACTGGTATCGCGCCTATCATCGCCGCTGAGCGGAGCGCCAAGATGGCCTGCGGCAGGTCCATGCCGTTCGCTGTAACGCTTTGAATCAAAACGTGTTCATTGCATTATGATGGGGTGGTCGCCAGCCGTCCGGGGCCATGCTACGTGGTTGAACCGATAGGGCGAGGGGCTGAGGGGTTCCGATTAGCATGACGGAAGCGGCAAAACGAGACGCGGAGCGATTTTTGCGCGTCGGTGTCATTGGGGTCGGCGTTATGGGCAGCAATCATGCCCGCGTGTTCGCCGGCCTGCCGGGCGTGACCCTCGTCGGCGTCGCCGATCCCGACCGCAAGCAGGGCGACTTCGTCGCGCGCATGCTCGGCTGCACGCCGTTTGCCGATTTTTCAGAACTGCTTGACGCCGGTGTCGATGCCGTCACCATCGCGGCGCCGACGCACCTGCATCACGATATCGCGCACGCCTGCATCGCGCGCGGCGTCCACGTCTTGGTGGAAAAGCCGATCGCCTCCTCGGTCGAGGAGGGCAACGATATCATCGCCGCGGCGCGCCGTGCCGGCGTCACCTTGATGGTCGGCCACGTCGAGCGCTTCAATCCGGCGGTGGAAGCGATCAAGGAGGCCATCCGCAACGAGGACATTCTCTCCATCGCCATTACTCGCGTCGGGCCGTTTCCGCCGCGCATGTCGAATGTTGGCGTGGTGATCGACCTCGCCGTGCACGACATCGACCTGATCCGCTGGTTCACCGACAGCGATATCATCGAGGTGCAGCCGCAACTATCCAACGCGGTGGCCGAGCGCGAGGACATCGCGCTGTTGCAATTCCGCACCGCCTCGGGCGTGCTCGCGCACATCAACACCAATTGGTTGACGCCATTCAAGGCGCGCAACGTCATCGTCGCCACGCGCGGCAAATACATCAGCGCCGACCTGCTGACGCGACAGGTGACCGAATGCTTCGGCTTCCAGCCGGACGGCAGCTACTCCATGCGTCATCTCTCGGTCGGCCATGCCGAGCCGCTGCGCGCGGAGCTGCTGGCCTTCATGCACGCTGTCCGCACCGGCACGACGCCGGCGGTCACCGGAGAAGAAGCCGTCGCCAGCCTTGAAATCGCCATCCGCTGTCTGGCCGTGCGGCCGTCGCCTGCGGCGGCGACGCAGCGGCAAGCGCCGCGTGTTGTAGCCGGCTGAGCCGCCACGCCTGGACGATTCATGACCGAGCGACAGGTTCCGCCGTCCATTCCCTTCATCGACGTCGCCGCGCAGCGCCGACGGCTGGGCACGGCCATCGACGTCGCGGTCGCGCGCGTGCTCACGCACTGCCAGTTCATGCTCGGGCCTGAGGTGGCGATCTTCGAGAAAGAACTCGCGGCGTTCTGCGGCGCGCGCCATGCCGTCAGTTGCGCCAGCGGCACCGACGCGCTGGTGCTGGTGCTGCGCGCGCAAGGCATCGGGCCGGGCGATGCGGTGATCTGCCCGTCATTCACCTTCTGCGCGACGGCAGAAGTGGTGGCGCTGGTCGGCGCCACGCCGGTGTTCGTCGACGTCGATGCCGACACCTTTAATATCGATGCCAGCGGGATTCGCCCTGCCGCGGCCGCTGCCCGCCGGCGTGGCCTGACGCCGAAGGCAGTCATCCCGGTCGATCTGTTTGGACTGCCGGCGGATCACGATGCCGTTGCCGCGGTGGCGAAGGCCGAAAACCTGTTCGTGCTCGACGATGCCGCGCAGGCCTTCGGCGCAAGCCTCAATGGCCGCAAGCTCGGTGCCTTCGGCGACGCCACCGCCACCAGTTTTTTTCCGGCCAAGCCGCTCGGCTGCTACGGCGACGGCGGCGCGGTCTTGACCGACGATGCCGCTATGGCCGATCTCTTGCGCAGCCTGCGCATGCACGGGCAGGGCAGCGACCGCTACGACAATGTGCGTATCGGTCTGGCCTCGCGGCTCGATACCATCCAGGCCGCGATTCTGAGCGAGAAGCTGAAGATTTTTCCTGACGAGATTGCAGCGCGCGCGCGCATCGCGCGCCGCTATGCCGAAGGGCTCGGCAATCTCGTCATCGTGCCCAGGGTGCGGTCCGGCTCGACCTCGGTCTGGGCGCAATTCACCATCCGTATCCCCGATGGCCGGCGCGACACATTCGCCGCCGCGCTCAAGGCCGAGGGCATTCCGACCGCGATCTATTATCCCATCCCGCTGCATCGCCAGCAGGCCTACAAGGATTTCCCGGTCGGCGACGCCGGCACCGCGGTGAGCGATCAACTGGCGGGCGAAGTGATCAGCCTGCCGATGCACGCCTATCTCGATGCGCCGACCCAGGACCGCATCATCGAAGCGACCCGCCGCGCGCTGATGCAGTAACGTAATCGCTCTCAGTCGCGCGTCTTGTCGGTCGCTTCCGGCCGCTTGTCTGCCTTCAGCTTGTTGACCAGTTCGCGTACCTCCTGCGAGCGCGCGCGCGGTACCACCATCACCGCATCGGAGGTGCTCACCACGACCAGATCCTTGACGCCGATCACGGTGGTGAGCCGGCCATCGGAATGGATGATGCAATCGGCGGCATCCAAGGTCACCACCGGGCCTTGGATGACATTGCCCTGCGCGTCGCGCGGCGCGATTTCAAACAACGCGTCCCAGCTGCCGATGTCGGACCAACGGAAGTCGCCCGCGATCACCGTGGCGCGGTCGGTCTTTTCCATCACCGCATAGTCGATCGACTTCTGCGGCGATCGCGCAAAGGCCTCCGGCTGCAGCCGCAGGACGCCGCCATCGGTTGACGCCTCCGACACGGCGGCATTAATGGCTTTTGCCATTTCCGGCTCGAAACGCTCGAGCTCGCTGAGCAGCACATCCGCGCGGAACAGGAAGTTGCCGGAGTTCCACAGATAGCCGTCGCGCACGTAACGGGCGGCGGTCGCGGCGTCGGGCTTTTCGACGAATTTCTTGATCTTGTGCACGCCGCTTTTGCCGATGGCTTCGCCCGGCAGGATGTAGCCGTAGCTGGTCTTCGGCTCGCTCGGCTTGATGCCGAAGGTGACGATGGAGCCGGCAGCGGCCGCCTCGCGCCCGGCCTCACAAGTGGCGCGGAATTTGTCCGAGTCGAGAATGATGTGGTCGGCGGCGAGCGCCAGCACGATGGCGTCTGGATCGCGTTGCAGCGCGACCGCCGTCGCCGCTGCAATTGCCGGCGCGGAGTCCCGCCGTAAGGGCTCAATCACCACGGTCGCTGAAATGCCCAGTTGCTCAGCTTGCTGGCTGGCGAAGGATTGGAATTTCGGTCCGGTGATGACGATGGGCGCCGCGAACATTGGAGCCTGCACGCGCTGCAACGTCTCCTGATAGGTCGAGCGGCCATCGACCAAAGGCAGGAACTGCTTGGGCAGGGCGTCGCGCGAGAGCGGCCAAAGCCGGGTGCCGGCGCCGCCAGCTAGCAAAACGGGAATGATCGGCGAGGGCATGGATGGGGCTATCTCGTCCGGCCTCTATGTTCGGGTCGGGAATCGTCTTAAGGCAGTCTGGGGTATCTGGCTATCGCTATCCTTGCGCATGCCTAAAGCCGTCTTTTCGCGGCAATTTAGCCTTAGGCCCCAGCGGGATTGGCCGATGATTAATCGCATTCTCACGGTCGGCGGTTTCACGCTGCTCTCGCGCATCACCGGCTTTGTGCGCGACATCGTGCTTGCCGCGGTGCTCGGCGCGGGGCCGGCGGCCGACGCTTTCTTTGTCGCCTTGCGGCTACCGAATCATTTCCGGGCGATCTTCGCCGAAGGCGCTTTCAACGCCGCCTTCATTCCGGCGTATGCCCGTATCCGCGAGCAAGGCGGCGCCGCGCGCGCCGGTATCTTCGCCGACCGCATCTTTACGCTGCTGCTGGCGAGCCAGGTCGTGCTGCTCGCGGTCGCGATCATCTTCACGCCGAAGGTGATCGATGTGCTGGCGCCGGGCTTTACCAACGATCCCGGCCGCTACGCGCTGGCGGTCGAACTGACACGCATCACCTTTCCCTATCTGCTGCTGATCACGCTGGTCACGCTCTATGGCGGCATCCTCAACGCGTTGCAGCGCTTTGCGGCAGCCTCTGCGGCGCCGATCTTCCTCAACCTGTCGATTATCGTTGCTTTGTTGCTTGCGGTCTATTTTCCGACCGCCGGCCATGCCGCGGCCTGGGGCGTTCTGATCTCCGGCGTCCTGCAGGCGCTGCTGGTTGCCGGCGATACTTGGCGCAATGGCGCGCTGCCGTCGCTGCGCTGGCCCGAGCTCGATGCCGACGTGCGTCAATTCTTCCGCGCGCTTGGCCCGGCCACCGTCGGCTCGGCCGGCGTGCAGCTCGCACTGTTCGCCGACACCATCATCGCCAGCTTCCTGCCGGCCGGTGCGCTGTCGGCGCTCTATTATGCCGACCGGCTCGACCAGTTGCCGATTGGCGTCATCGGCATTGCCGCCGGCACGGTGATCCTGCCGGAGATGGCGCGGCGGATCGCGGCGGGCGACGAGGCGGGCGCCACCGACGCGCAGAACCGCGCCATCGAATTCACGTTGCTATTGTCGCTTCCCTGTCTCGCCGCCTTCGTCGTCATTCCCGAATTGTTGATGCGGGCGCTGTTCATGCGCGGCGCCTTTACGGCCGCTGATGCCGACACCGCCGGCCGCACCCTCGCGGCTTACGCGGTCGGACTGCTGCCCTTCGTGCTGATCCGCAGCACGGTCGCGGCCTTCTTTGCCCGCGGCGACACCGCGACGCCGGTGAAGGCGGCATTGGTCGCCGCTGCGGTCAATATCGCGTTCAAATTCCTGCTGATGGGCCCGCTGGCGCAAGTTGGTTTGGCGCTGGCGACCGCGATTGGGGCCTGGATCAATCTCGGACTGGTGTTCTGGTTCGCGCTGCGCGCCGGCCACGCCCGCATCGACGCCCGGCTGCGTCAGTCGGCCGTCAAGCTCGCCGCCGCGGGGCTCGCTTTGGCGGTTGCATTGTGGCTATGCCGGTCGCCGGTCGCGACTTTATTCGTCGGCCTGGATCATTGGCGTGATCTCGCCACACTTGGCCTGCTCGCTGTGGTGGGCGCTGTCGTCTATGGCGGCATGATTTTGGCCCTGATTGGCCCCGGATGGTTAAGGGCGTTTCGCGCCAAGCCACAGAGCTGAAACGATTTATCGCATAACCATTGTCTCGTTGCCGAGGTGGACATAGCTAGTCCCCAACGCTAAGTGGACGGGCCGGCTGACCGCTAATACGGGTAATGATGAACCCTCAACGGGCGACTTCTCCTTTTTGGTCGATGCGTCGGGCCCGCGACATCGCGTTGTGGGTCGCGCTTGCGACTTTGGTCGTAGGCTGCGGCCAGCCGCAGCAGCAGGGCGGCGCGCCGCCGCCGCCGCCGGTGACGGTCTCGACACCGATCAAGCGCACCGTTTTCGACTTCGACGAATATGTCGGCCGCTTCGTCGCCGTGAACTCGGTGGAAGTGCGCGCGCGCGTTTCGGGCTATCTCGACGGCCTGCATTTCAAGGACGGGCAGATGGTCAAAGAGGGCGACCTCTTGTTCACCATCGACAAGCGGCCATTCCAGAACGCGGTCGCGCAGGCGCGCGCCAACCTGACGCAGGCGAAGTCAAACCTCGCTTATACCGAATCCGATCTCAAGCGCGGCCAGTCTCTGGTGCGCGACAAGACCATCACCGAGCAGACCTTCGAGCAGCGCTCGCAGGCGTTTCGCAACGCGCAAGCCTCCGTCAGCGCCAACGAGGCAGCGGTGCGCCAGGCCGCGCTCGATCTCGAGTTCACCGAGTTGCGCGCGCCGATCAACGGCCGCATCGGCGATCGGCGGGTGTCGCCCGGCAACCTTGTCACCGGCGGCAATGGCGGCAGCACCACGCTGCTGGCGACCATCGTCTCCACGAACCCGATTCACTTCGAGTTCACCTTCGACGAAGCGTCCTACCTGCGTTACGAGCGACTGGCGAAGACGGGCAGTGACGTCGCCAGCCGCGGCGCCGGCGTGCAGGTGGCGCTCAAGCTGATCGACGAGAATGATTTCGACCACAAAGGCCGCATGGATTTCGTCGACAACGTGATCGACCGCTCGACCGGCACCATTCGCGCTCGCGCCTTGTTCGATAATCCCAACGGCGTCTTCACGCCCGGCATGTTCGCGCGCGTGCGCGTGCCGGCTTCGCCGCCGTACGAAGCGCTGCTGTTGCCGGACGCCGCCATCGGCACCCAGCAGGCGCGCAAATATGTGCTCGTGGTCAACAAGGACAACAGCGTGGGCCAAAAAATCGTGAAGCTCGGGCAGACCACGTCGGACGGCATGCGCGTGATCAAGGAGGGCCTTGGGCCCGATGACCGCGTGATCGTCGACGGCCTGATGCGGGCGCGGCCGGGCCAGAAGGTCACGCCGCAGCAAAAAGGCGCGGCGCCCAAGCCCGCGGTGTCGAGCGCGGCGGGTCCGCGCGCGAAGACGGATTAAGCAGCGTCAGTCATGCGGATTTCGCACTTTTTTATCGACCGGCCGATTTTCGCTTCCGTTGTCTCGATCATCATCCTGATCCTCGGCGGCGTCGGCTTCTCGCGGCTGCCGATCGCGCAATATCCGGAGATCGCGCCGCCGACCATCACCGTGCAGGGCCAATATCCCGGCGCCAGCGCCGACGTCGTCGCCTCCACCGTGGTGGCGCCGATCGAGGAGCAGATCAACGGCGTCGAGAACATGATCTATCTGTCGTCGAACTCGACCGGCGACGGGCGCTTCGCGATTTCCGTCACCTTCGATATCGGCACCAATCTCGATATCGCGCAGGTTCAGGTCCAGAACCGCGTCGCCATCGCCCAGCCGCGCCTGCCGGCGGACGTGCGCAATATCGGCGTCACCGTCAACAAGAGTTCGCCCGACCTGATGATGGTCGTGCATCTGGTGTCGCCGGACAAGTCGTTCGACACGCTGTTCATCTCCAACTACGCGAAGCTCGAAATCACCGACGCGCTCACGCGCCTCGAGGGCGTCGGCACGCTGATCGTCTTCGGCAGCCGCGACTACGCCATGCGCGTATGGCTCGATCCCGATCGCCTGCAATCGCTCGGCCTGACCGCGGGGGATGTGGTGTTGGCGCTGCAGGGGCAGAACGTGCAGGTGGCCTCGGGCGTGCTCAATCAGCCGCCGGTGGACAAATCGGGTGCGTTTCAGATTTCGGTGCGGACGCAAGGCCGGCTCTCCAATACCGACGAGTTCGGCAATATCGTCGTCAAACAGACCGCCAATGCGGTGGTGCGCCTGCGCGACGTCGCCAAGCTCGAATTGGCGGCGCAGGACTACTCGACCAACTCCTATCTCGACACCAGCCCGGCGATCGCGCTTGGCATTTTCCAGCGCCCGGGATCGAACGCGCTCTCCACCGCGCGGTCGATCGAAAATACCATGCAGGAACTGTCCAAGCGGTTTCCGCCCGGACTGAAATACGACATCGTCTACAACCCGACGCAATTCATCCAGCAATCCGTCGACGCGGTCGAATCGACCATGATCGAAGCGATCCTGCTGGTCGTGCTGGTGGTGGTGATCTTCCTGCAGACTTGGCGGGCCATCGTCATTCCGCTGGTCGCCATCCCGGTGTCGCTGATCGGCACCTTCTTTTTCATGTCGGCCTTCGGCTTCTCGCTCAACAATCTATCGCTGTTCGGCCTGGTACTCGCCATCGGCATCGTCGTCGACGACGCCATTGTCGTGGTCGAGAACGTCCAGCGCAACATCGAGGCGGGGCTTAAGCCGCGCGAGGCGGCGATCAAGAGCATGGACGAGGTTGGCGGCGCACTGATCGCGATCATGCTGGTGCTGTGCTCGGTGTTCGTGCCGTCGGCTTTCATCACCGGCATTTCGGGGCAGTTCTACCGGCAATTCGCGCTCACCATCGCCGGCGCCACGATCATTTCGCTGCTCGTGTCGCTGACTTTGTCGCCGGCGTTGTGCGCGTTGCTGCTCAAGCCGCCGCGCGAGGCCGCGCAAGGCCATTGGTGGAGCGCGCCGCTGCACGGATTTTTCCGCATCTTCAATCGCTATTTCGGCGCTTTGACCCGCGGCTACGGCTGGCTGTCGGGCAAGCTCGTGCGTATCGCGGTGCTGATGCTGGTGGTCTATGCCGTGATCATCGGCTTCGGCCTCAACGAATTCCGCAAAACACCGGTCGGCTTCATCCCGCAGCTCGACCGCGGCTTCCTCATCATCGTCACGCAATTGCCGCCGGGGGCATCGCTGGCGCGCACCGACGACGTCAACCGGCGCGCGGTCGAGATCGCGCTGAAGGTGCCGGGCATCGCCCATGCCGTGAACATCGTCGGCTTTTCCGGCGCGACCTTTACGCAGGCGCCAAATGCCGGCGCGATCTTCGTGACGCTCGATCCGTTCGAGAAGCGGGCGGCCGACCCGCGGCAGTCCGCCGCCGCGATCCAGGGTCAATTGTTTATGCGATTGGCGGCTATTCAGGACGGCCTGATCTTCGTGGCGGCGCCGCCGCCGGTATCCGGCATCGGCAATGCCGGCGGCTTCCGCATGATGGTCGAGGATCGCTCCGGGCAGGGGCCGCAAGCGCTGCAAAACGCGGTTTACGCCATGATGGGTGCGGCGGCGCAGACGCCCGGCCTGCAGCAGGTGTTCTCGTTATTCGAGAACACCACGCCGCAGCTTTATCTCGATATCGATCGCACCAAGGTGCAGCTGCTGAACATCAACATCCCGGACGTCTTCGCCGCGCTGCAGATCTATCTCGGTTCGGCTTACGTCAACGACTTCAATTTATTCGGCCGCACCTTCCGTGTGGTGGCGCAGGCGCAAGACAAGTACCGCGACAACACCGAGGACGTGCTGAAAATCCGCGTGCGCAACAAGAACGGCGACACCGTGCCGCTCGGCGCCTTCACCACGGTGCGCACCGTCACCGGCCCCTATCGAGTGCCGCGCTACAATCTTTATCCGGCGGCCGAGCTCGACGGTTCGGCGGCGCCCGGCTACAGCCAGGGGCAGGCGATCAAGATCATGGAGCAGCTCGCCGCCAAGGTGCTGCCGGCCGGGTTCTCCTATGAGTGGACGACGCTGGCGTTCCAACAGATACGCGCCGGCAATACCGCCATCTTCGCCTTCGTGCTGGCGGTGGTGTTCGTGTTCCTGGTGCTGGCGGCGCAATTTGAAAGCCTGACGCTGCCGCTTGCCGTCATCTTGATCGTGCCGATGTGCCTGATCGCCTCCATCGTCGGCGTCGTGCTGCGCGGGCAGGACAACAATATTCTCACCCAGGTCGGCTTCATCGTGCTTATCGGTCTGGCCGCCAAGAACGCCATCCTCATCGTGGAATTCGCCAAGCAGCTTGAGGACGGCGGGCGCGACCGCTTTGCCGCCGCGGTCGAAGCTGCGCATCTGCGCTTGCGGCCGATCCTGATGACGTCATTCGCCTTCATCCTCGGCGTCACGCCGCTGGTCTGGGCGGTCGGCGCCGGCGCCGAGTTGCGCCAAACGCTCGGCACCGCGGTGTTCTCCGGCATGATCGGCGTCACCGCCTTCGGCCTGATTTTCACCCCGGTGTTCTACGTGGTCACGCGCTGGATCGCGTTGAAGACCACGCGCCGCCGCCAGCATCCGCAAACGACCGGGGAGCCGGCAGGGCCCCCGCAATGACGGTGAAATTCGGCTTTGGTCAGGCGCTCACGCGCAAGGAAGACGACGCACTGCTGCGCGGGCAGGGGCGTTACGTGGCCGACGTCAATCCACAGGCGACTCTGCATGCGGTGATGCTGCGCTCGCCGCACGCGCATGCGCGCTTTGCCATCGGCGATCTGGCCCGCGTGCGCGCCTTGCCGGGCGTGCGCCTGGTGTTGATCGCGGCCGATATCGCCGAGCTTGGCCCGCTGCCGACGCCGGGTGTCCTTCCCGATGTCGAGATCAAGATTCCAACCTACCCGATCCTTGCCAAAGACGAGGTGCGCCACGTCGGCGACGCCATCGCCTTCGTGGTCGCCGACACGCTCGAAGCGGCGAAAGACGCCGCCGAAGCGATTACCGTCGACTGGCAGCCGTTGCCGCACGTCATCGGCGCCATGGCGGCGCTCAAATCCGGCGCGCCGCAGGTCTGGCCCGACCAGCCCAATCTCGCTTTCGCAACGGAGCTTGGCGACGCGCAAGCGACCAAAGCCGCCTTCGCCACGGCTGCAAAAACGGTATCGCTGACCATCGTCAATCAGCGGCTGGTGACCAACTATATGGATACCCGCGGCGTGATCGCCGAATATGGTGGCGACCGCATCACGCTTACGCTGGGCAGCCAGGGCAGCCACATCATCCGCGACATCCTGTGTGGCGACGTGCTCAAGATCCCGCCCGACAAGATGCGCGTGATTACCCCCGACGTCGGCGGCGGCTTCGGCACCAAGCTGTTTCCCTATCGCGAATATGCGCTCGCCGCGGTGGCGGCGCAGCGCTTGCGCAAGCCGGTGAAATGGGTCGCCGACCGCTCCGAGCATTTCCTCGGCGACAGCCATGGCCGCGACAATATCTCCAGCGCGCGGCTGGCGCTTGACGACAAGAACCGCTTTCTTGCGCTTGAGCTCGACATCGTCGCCGACATGGGCGCGTATCTGTCGTGCTACGCGCCCTATATCCCCTGGCTCGGCGCCGGCATGGCGACCGGGGCCTATGACATTCCGGCCGCGCATGTGCGGTTGCGCGCGGCCTTTACCAACACCGTGCCGGTCGACGCCTATCGTGGCGCCGGGCGGCCGGAAGCTTCTTATCTAATTGAGCGGCTCGTCGATGCCGCCGCGCACGATCTCGATGTCGCGCCGGATGCGCTGCGGCGCAAGAATTTGATCAAGCCGAAGGCGCTGCCCTATACGACGCCGACCGGAAAGATCTACGACTCCGGCGATTTCGCCGCGACGCTCGCACGCGCGCAGGAGATCGCCGACTGGAGCGGCTTTAACAAGCGCGCCGCGCAGTCAAAACGCGAGGGCCGCCTGCGCGGCATCGGCTTGGCGACCTATGTCGAGGCCTGCGGCGGCAACGGGCCGGAAACCGCGGACGTGCGGCTCGATCGCGACGGCGACGTCACCGTACTGATCGGCTCGCAATCGACGGGCCAAGGCCACGCCACCTCCTACGCACAGCTTGTCGCCGAGCGGCTCGATCTGCCGCCCGAGCGCGTGCGCGTGGTGCAAGGCGACACCGATCTGATCGCCAGCGGCGCCGGCACCGGCGGATCGAGTTCGATTCCGGTCGGCGGCGTTTCGGTCGATCGCGCTTCGAAGACGCTGGGTGAGCAGCTCAAGCAACTCGCCGCCGACGCGCTGGAAGCGGCGGCCGGCGACATGGAGATCGCCGGCGGCAACGTGCGCGTTGCCGGCACCGATCGCGCGATTTCGTTTGCCGACCTCGCCGCGCATCCGCAGGCGACGCCCGAGAAGTTGCGCGCGGCGAGCGACTTCATGCCCGACCAGCCGACCTTCCCGAACGGCACGCATATCGTCGAAGTCGAGATCGATCCGGCGACCGGCACGACGACAATTGTGAATTATGTAGTGGTCGACGATTTCGGCGCCACGCTCAATCCGCTGCTGCTCGCCGCGCAGGTGCATGGCGGCGCCGTGCAGGGGATCGGCCAGGCGCTGATGGAGGACACCGTCTACGATCCGGCGTCCGGCCAATTGCTCAGCGCCAGTCTCATGGACTACGCATTGCCGCATGCCGCCGACGCGCCCGACTTCGTGTTCGAGACCCATAACGTGCCGTGCAAGAATAATCCGCTCGGCGTCAAAGGCGCGGGCGAGGCCGGCGCCATCGGCGCCTGTCCGGCGGTGATGAATGCGGTGATCGACGCGCTTTGGCGCACGTATCGCATTCGCGCTCTCGACATGCCGGCGACCCCGCAGAAGGTCTGGGCGGCGATCGAACGAGCGCAAAAAGCCCTGGAACCCTAGGGCTTTCGTGCATCACACAGTCGTGATCGGGCGCGCGATCGGATGGTCGCGCCGGCGCGGAATTTGCCCAGCAGGTTGGTGTTTGCACCAGACGTGATCTTCCGATCAAAGGGGCGATTGATGAAATCTCTAACGACACTCGTGGTTGCCGCGCTCGCCGTCACCACTGTTGCTGTGACGATGGCCATGGCGGAGCCGGATCCGGTCAAGACGCGCGAAGGCCTTATGAAGCAGAACGACGACCACGCCAAAACGTTGGTGCAGATGATGCGCGGGCAACGGCCGTTCGATGCCAAGCTGGTCGATACGGCTTTCGAACAATGGGCCGATACCGCGAAGAGACTGCCCGGCTTGTTCCCGGAAAATTCGAAAACCGGCGGCGACAATCGCGCCTCGCCGACGATCTGGCTGGACAAAGAGGATTTCGACGCCAGGGCCGCCGCCTTCGGCAAGACCGTCGCGGACAACCGCGACAAGGCCAAGGCTTCGCTTGACGGGTTGAAAGCCGCGGTCGGCGCCGTCGGCAAGCAATGCGACCACTGCCACGAGGATTACCGCCTGTCGCGGCGATGACTCTTTGTCTCATGCCTCCTGCGCCGCTGCCGCGGTCCCGTCGCCGCGACGTTTTATTTCTAGTATGACGCGTGCCGGGGGAGCGCCGATGATTCGCGGACTGATGGTGGCGGCAATCATCGCCGTGCTGGCGCTCTCGTCGTTCTGGACTCTCACCATCCCGGCGACCGTGCCGGCGGGCGCGTTGGCGCCGCGTACGGTCGATCTCGCCAACGGCAAGGAGATGTTCCTGGTCGGCGGCTGCGCCTCCTGCCACGCCGTGCCGAAGCAGCCGGACAAAACCAGACTCGGCGGCGGCCTGGCGTTGGGCTCACCGTTTGGCGTTTTCTATATCCCCAACATCTCGCCCGACGCCACAGACGGCATCGGCGCCTGGAGCGAAGCGCAGTTCATCACCGCCATGGTCAAGGGGACGTCGCCGGACGGCCAGCATCTTTATCCGGCGTTTCCCTACGCCTCGTACGAAAACATCCGCTTCGACGACCTGCGCGATCTGTTTGCCTATCTCAAAACGCTGCCGCCAGTGACGGGCCGCGTGCGCGGTCACGACTTACGCTTTCCGTTCAACATCCGGCGCGGGATCGGACTCTGGAAGCGGTTGTTTCTCGACGATGCTCCGTTCAAGCCCGATCCAACGAAATTGCAGCAATGGAATCGCGGCGCCTATCTCGCCAACGGCGCCGGCCATTGCGCCGAGTGCCATTCAACGCGCAACCTGATCGGCGCCATCATCCCGGTCTTGCGTTTTACCGGCGGGCCGAGCCCGGACGGGCAGGGCGGCGTTCCCAACATCACGCAATTCAAGCTCAAGGATTGGTCGGTGGCCGATATCGCTGAGACGCTCACCACCGGCTTGACGCCGGACGCCGACCGCGTCGGCGGCAGCATGGTCGATGTGGTGCGTAATTTGGCACAAGCAACCGCCGCCGATCGCGAGGCGATCGCGCTCTACATCAAATCGCTGCCAGCTGTCGAAGGCGAGCGGGTCAAGAAATAGCGCAGTCTATTGCCGATCCGACGTCGCCTTTTCCTGGTTGTGCTTGGATTCCTCGCTGACATGGTTGCCGTTCTTCGAGATGCCCTTTGTGGTCGGCGACTCGTTGCCGCTGTGGGCGCCGCTGCTCATTCCGCCATTGGGAGTCGGCGGCTCGCTTTCGACCTCAGGATTGCCCCAGGCACTGTTGCTTTCGCCGGTGGTCGCTTTGCTGGGGTCCCGGCGCGGATGTCGATTGCGCCGCGGCGGCCGCGGTCATTCCCGCCAGCAGAATCGCCGAGAGCATCGCCACGCTTCGGTGTTTCGAGGCCATGCAAAACTCCCTAGGTTCAATCGAATAGCCCAAATCTACAGGCGTACGGCCGCAAGCCGCCGCCCGGCGTCCTTATAGAACGCGCAGCCTTCGCTACTGTTCCGTGAATGCACTTAGGCCGTAAATGCCTTGAAGGTGATGATGGTGTAGGTGTCCCTGATGCCGGGGATGCGCTGCACCTTCTCGTTGACGAAGTGGCCGATATCGGTCGCCGCGTCGACGTAGAACTTCACCAGCAGGTCGTAGTCGCCGGCGGTCGAATAGATCTCGGAGGCGATTTCGGCCTCGGCCAGGGCGTTGGCCACCTGATAGGATTTGCCGAGCTCGCATTTGATCTGGACGAAAAACGGTGTCATGCGGGCCTCCGCGCGGCCGATGGGTCTGTGTCTGCAATCCAGCAAAAAGGCGCGTGGCTTGCAAGCACGCTTCTCGTAAAGTGACCTTCTCGCAAAGTGACCTTGCGCCGGCCGTCTACGGGGTCTAGTTATTCCCTGGCAATCTCGTGGGGTGCCCGGCTGCGCGGCCGGGCTGAGAGGCTTTAAAAGCCAACCCAACGAACCTGATCCGGGTCATGCCGGCGGAGGGAGAAGAGATGCACGGTCCTCCAATGCAATCGCCCGGCGACATGCCGCAAATAGCGGCCGCGCTCATTGAACGCCTGCGCGCTGGCAGCCCCCGCGTCCATTGCATCACCAACGCGGTGGCGCAGAATTTCACAGCCAACGTGCTGCTGGCCGCGGGATGCATGCCGTCGATGACGCTTGATCCCGAGGAAATCGGCGCGTTCGTTGCCGGCGCCGATGCCCTCTCGGTCAATCTCGGAACCTTCGACCGCGAGCGCCGCGAGGCGACCGCGATCGCGGTGGCGGCGGCCAACCGCGCCAAATTGCCCTGGGTGCTCGATCCGGTCTTTATCGATCGCTCGGCGCAGCGGGCGGATTTCGCCCGTGAACTGGTGAACAGCACACCGGCGGTGGTGCGGCTTAACCGGGCCGAATTTTCCGCGTTGTTGGGTGAGGACGCGGCACCGACCGCGATTGCCGACTATGCGCGCAGCCATAAAACCGTCGTCGCTCTGTCGGGCGAGACCGATCTCATCACCGACGGCGAACGCCTCGCGACAGTTGCTAACGGCCATGCCTTGATGGGCAAGGTGACCGCCATGGGCTGCGCCACCTCGGCGCTGGTGGCGGCCTGTCTGGCGGTGGAAGGGGACGCCTGGCGCGCGGCGACGGCGGCGCTGGTCACGATCGGGGTTGCCGGTGAATTGGCCACTGCCAAAGCGGGCGGGCCGGGCAGCTTCGCCGTGGCGATCATCGATGCGCTTTATGCGCTTGACGGCGCCACGCTCACGGCGCGCGCGCGGGTGGCCTGACATGGATGTCGATCTTTCCCTCTATGCCATCGTCGATCCGGCCGTTGCCGGCGGCCGCGCGCTCACCGATCTTGCCTCGCGCATCGCCGCCAGCGCGACGCTGGTGCAATTGCGCGACAAGCATTCTTCCACCCGCGCCATGGTCGAGGAGGCGCGCAGCCTTGGCGCCGTGCTGGAGCCGGTCGGCGTGCCGCTTTTGGTCAACGATCGCGTCGATGTCGCGCTCGCCGCCGAAGCCGACGGCGTGCATATCGGGTCGGACGACATGGCGCCGGCCGATGCGCGGCTCTTGCTCGGCCGCATGGCGATCATCGGATTGAGTTTGAAGTCGGTGGCGCAGGCACAGGCCGCGCCGCTCGACCAGCTCGATTATGTCGCCATCGGCGGCGTCTACGGCACCACTTCGAGGGAAACCAGCAATCCGCCTTTGGGTATCGAAGGCCTGCGCGCCATCGTGCAGGCGGTGCGCGCACGTGCGCGCGAGTTTCCGATCTGCGCCATCGCCGGCATCAATGCCGGTAATGCCGCCGATGTCATCGCCGCGGGCGTTGACGGCGTCGCGGTGATCTCGGCGCTCTCGCTTGCCCCCGATCCCGGCCAGGCCGCGCGTGAGCTGCGCGCCGTAGTCGATCGCGCGCGGGCGCGGCGGGGCGGCTCATGACCGCGGTTGCGCTGACCATCGCCGGCTCGGATTCGAGCGGCGGCGCCGGCATCCAGGCCGACTTGAAGACCTTCGCCGCGCTCGGCGTCTATGGCGCCAGCGTCATCACCGCGCTGACCGCGCAGAATACGCAGACCGTGAGCGCGATCCATGACGTGCCGGCGGATTTTGTCGCGGCGCAGCTCGACGCGGTGTTCTCCGATCTCGACGTCGGCGCAGTGAAGATCGGCATGTTGTCGCAAATGCCGGCGATCGAGGCAGTGGCCGAGCGCCTCGACCGTTATCGCGCCAAAAACATCGTGCTCGACCCGGTGATGATCGCAAAGTCCGGCGACCGCTTGTTGTCTCCCGACGCCTTTGAGCGGTTGCGCGAGCTGCTGGTGCCGCGCGCGCTGCTGGTCACGCCCAATCTGCCGGAAGCGGCCGCGCTGACCGGCACGCCGATGGCGCGCAACGAGGCGGAGATGGAAGTGCAGGCGCGCGACCTGCTGGCGTTCGGGGCGCGCAACGTGCTGATCAAAGGCGGCCACGGCGAAGGTCCCGACAGCGTCGATCTGCTGGTCACGGAGGGCCACGTCGTACGGCTGTCCGCGCGGCGCATCCGCACCAAGAACACCCACGGCACCGGCTGCACGCTGTCCTCGGCGATCGCGGCGGGCCTCGCCAAGGGTCGCAATCTCACCGCCGCCGCGCAACAGGCCAAAGCCTATCTCACCGCCGCCATTGCCGGCGCCGACCAGCTCAGAATCGGCCACGGCAACGGGCCGCTGCATCACTTTTACCAGCAATGGAGTTTGTCATGACCACGCGACGCAAATTCCTCGGCGCGGGCTTAACGTTGGCCGGCGCGGTCGCCGTCCCGCAGGTTGCGCGCGCGCAGACGCTGAAATGGCGCATGGTGACCTCGTGGCCGAAACGGCTGCCGGGGCCGGGCATGTCGGCGGAACGCATCGCCGGCCGCATCCATACGCTGTCCGGCGGCAAGATCGACATCACCGTCTATGCCGCCGGCGAAGTGGTGCCGGCCTTCGGCGTGCTCGACGCGGTCGGCAACGGCGTTGCCGATATCGGCCATACCGCCGCCTTCTACTGGCAGGGCAAGATGCCGGCGGCGGCCTTCTTCACCACGGTGCCGTTCGGGCTGACGCCTGGCGAGCACGTCGCCTGGATCGAGGCCGGCGGCGGCCAGGCGCTGTGGGACGAGCTTTACGCGCCGTTCGGCGTGAAGCCCTTCATGGGTGGCAACACCGGAGTTTGCATGGGCGGCTGGTTCCGCCGCGAATTGAAAAGCGTCGCCGACCTGCACGGCCTGAAGCTGCGTACGCTCGGCCTCGGCGGCGAAGTCTACCGCCGGCTCGGCGTCACGCCGCAGACCACGCCGCCGGCGGAGATCCTTTCCAGCCTGCAGTCCGGCGTCATCGATGGCGCCGAATTCGTCGGCCCCGGCACCGATATCGCGCTCGGGCTCTATCGCGTGGCGCCATTCTATTATTACCCCGGTTTCAACAAGCCGAACGGCACCGGCGAATGCATCGTCGCGCTCAAAACATGGAACGCGCTGTCGGACGAATTAAAGGCGGTGGTCGCGCATGCCTGCGCGACGGAGGCCAATTACGCGCTGGCCGAGATGGAGCGGCTCAATGCGCAGGCGCTCGAAGCGCTGACGACGCAACACGGCGTCAAGCTCGCTGCCTTTCCCGGCGATCTGGTCGCCGGCGCGCGCAAACAGGCAACCGACGTGCTCGGCGAATTGTCCCAGCGCAGCGCTATCACCGGCAAGGTGCACGAGTCGTACATGGACTTCCGCGCGCGCACCGCGCCCTGGTCGCGGGTGTCGATCGAGGCGGTGCTGGGGGCGCGGGGCGTATAAAAAGCGCCGCGCGCACTATCTGGCCGTGCTAACGCGCGCCGGCAATCGCCAGGTCCGCGTGGCCGAGTGCGAACAGCAATTGATTGTCGATCGCGCCGGTCGGTTTCATCCCATAGCGCGATTGATACGCCTTCATGGCTTCCCGCGTCAGCGGTCCGACAACCCCGTCGATGGGGCCCGGGTCGAAACCTTTGGCGCGCAGCGCGGTTTGCACGGCACGCACGCCACCGCGGTCGAGATCGGGGGTGGCGCTCATGTTCAAATTGGCGACCGCGTTCGGCGCCGCACTCTGGGCCGCGGCCGGCATCATTGCGGCGCCTGATAAGGCCGCTGCGGCAATTGCGATGATCAGCTTGTTCACGGCAACCTCTCCGTAACTGGACGGCAAATGCCGTCGATCAATTTTATCGCCCCCGATAGTGCGGCCCGCATTACTTGCCGTCTTTGGTGACCGTGACCGTAATAGGCTCCGACATCACCGGCGGATTATGCGGCACGTGGTTGGCATCGCCGAGAAGCAGTTGAAGCGTGTGCTTGCCCAAGGGCAGCGTGACGGTGGCTTCGGTCTGCCCCGCGCCGAAATGCAGATGATGCGGATCGTTGGGTATCGGGCGGTCAAGCGGCGGCACCTCGGCGTCGATCAGCAGATGATGGTGGCCGGTATTCGGCTTGTTGATGCCGGCCGGCGCCACGCCCATCTTCACGAGGCCAAAGTGCAATGTGAGGTGTTCGGGGACCACCGAGCCGTTGTGCAGGCCGACGAAATAGACCTTGGCGCCTTCCGGCGACGGCGTGCGCGCCGCCGGCTCTTCGACGCGGATCTTGATTTTCTTGGAATAAAGCGGCGGCGTGTGCGGAATGTGGTTCTTGTCGGCGAACAACAGTTGCAGCGTATGTTCGCCCGGCTTCAGCGTAACGGCGGCCTCGGTCTGGCCAGCGCCGAAGTGCAGGTGATTGAAGTCGTTCGGGATCGGCTGGTCGAGCGGCGGCAGGTCGGTGTCGATCAGCAGATGGTGATGCCCGGAGTTCGGACGGTCCGAACCGGCCGGCGCCACGCCCATGTTCTTGACACCGAAATGGACGGTGAATTTGGGTTCGACGACCGCGCCGTCTTTCAGCTCGACAAAATAAACCTCGGCGCCCGGCGCCGACGGCGTCGGGCCGCCAGGTTCCACGACGTTGACGAAAATGACCTCCGACATCACTGGCGGTGAGTGCGGGATATGATTCTTGTCGCCGAGCAGCAGCTGCAGCGAGTGCTTGCCGGGCTTGAGTGTGATCGTAGCCTCGGTCTGGCCGGCACCGAAGTGCAGGTGATTGAAGTCGTTCGGAATCGGATGGTTGAGTGGCGGCAGGAAGGTGTCGATCAGCAAATGGTGATGGCCGGAATTCGGACGATCCGAGCCGGCCGGCGCAACGCCCATGTTTTTCAACCCGAAGTGGACGGTCAACTTCTCCGGGACATCGGCGCCATTCTTCAGGTCGACAAAGTAAACTTCCGAGCCGGGCGCCGACGGCGTCAGGCCGTCCTGGGCCGATGCCGCGGTTGCTCCGCCGGTGACGAATGCGATGAGCAGCGCCATCGCGACAAAACGTGCGTTCATTTCGTGCCATCCTGCGAATTTGCCAAACATGTGCTTTGCCTTCGCGATTTGGCCGCCCCCCGGCTCGTTCATGGCAAAAAAGCTCCCCTGGCCAGCCCTTGAGCTGAAATAATCCTATGGGAACTCACCGCGCCTGGGAAGAGTGCTTGTGTTGCCGGATCGAGAAATTGCGCCGGCTTCGGCGGATTTGCCGCAACCCCACGGGCGATGGACGGGTCCCCGCCGTTGTTGTCCGCTTCGACCAATCTGTCTACAATCCATGCACCGTTCGCAAAGAGCGGCGTCGGCGTGGCGGAGGTCGAGCGTTTTCCGAGGAGCGAATGCGGGCGTGGGTGTTCAGAACGCGAATAATCCGGGAAAAAGGTCTCTGACGAAGCCAATGATAGAGAACATCGCCGCGATTCTTCACCGGATTTTGCGCCGCCGCACCGTCGCGGGAAGCGGCCGCATAAGGCCGCGGGCCCTGTTGTGGCTGAGCTTGCTCCTTTTGTGCCCGATGTCTGGGTCGAGCGCATTGTCGCAGGAACAAGGGCAACGTCTGGCGCTGATCATCGGCAACGCGACTTATCACGATGGCCGCCCGCCGCTGCGCAACCCGGTCAACGATGCCCGTGCGCTCGCCGAACAGCTCCGCCGCATGAATTTCGACGTCGATCTGAAGGAGAATCTCGGCAAGGATCAGATGCAGTTGGCGGTCGCCGGATTTGTCGGCAAGATTAAGAAGGGCGCGACCGCGCTATTCTACTTCAGCGGTTTGGGTCTGCAGTCGGTGCGGCAGAGCTATCTGCTGCCGGTTGATTCGCAAATTCGTGCCGAAGAGGATGTGTGGCGCGACGGCATCAGCGTCGACGTGCTGCTGGCCGAAATGCAGCGCATGGAAGCCAACGTCAAAATCATCATCATCGATGCCGCGCGGGCAAATCCGTTCGAACGGCGGTTCCGTGCCACGTCGATGGGGCTGGCGCCGATTGTCGCACCGATCGGGACGCTGGCGCTGTATTCCACCGGACCGGGCAAGGTCATCAAGGATGGCTTCAGCGCCAACAGCCTGTTCGCCACCGAGTTGCTCAAGGAACTTCGCACCCCCAACCGTTCCGCCGAGGACACCTTCAATCACACACGCATTGCTCTCTCGCGCGCCACCAAAAACGAGCAGGTGCCGTTGGTGTCGTCCTCGCTCTTGGAGGAATTTTCTTTCGCGCCGTCCCGCTCGCTGGTCACCGAGCCGCAGGCGTTGAAGCCGCCGCCGCCGCCGACGACGTCACCGCCGCCGCCGGCCCGCGTCACCACGCTGCCGCCGCGCGAACCGGCGCAAGTCAAATCCGAGCCGGGAGGCGTTATCCACGACTGCGCCGACTGTCCCGCCATGGTGGTGATACCCGCCGGCAGCTTCGAAATGGGCTCGACGCGATCCGACTATGACAAGCCGGTCCACCGCGTGCGCATTGGCAAAAGCTTCGCCATCGGACGTTTCGAAGTGACGTTCAAGGAGTGGGCGAAATGCCAAGAGGAGGGCGGATGCAAGGGCCGTCCCGACGATCGCGGTTGGGGACGCGGCGACCATCCGGTGATCAACGTCAGCTGGCTTGACGCCAAGGAATACGTGAAGTGGCTCAGCAAGAAGACCGGTCACGTCTACCGGCTGCCCTCGGAGGCGGAATGGGAATATGCCGCGCGCGGCGGCGCGAGCGCGCCTTATTGGTGGGGCGGCGGTGTCGGCTCGCGTCAAGCCAATTGCCGCGAATGCAAAACCGGCGAGCCCGAACGGACGCTGCCGGTCGGGTCGTATAAGCCGAACGCTTTCGGCCTTTATGACACCGCCGGCAACGCCGCCGAATGGGTGGAGGATTGCTGGAACGACGATTACAAAGGCGCCCCGTCCGACGGTTCGGCTTGGACGAAAGGCAATTGCCAGCTGCGCGTGTTGCGCGGCGGCTCGTTCGACAGCCAGGCTTCGTATGTGCAGTCGGCCGCGCGCTTCCGCTACGATTACGACGTGCCTTACTCGGCGAACGGCTTCCGCGTGTTGCGCGAGATGCCCTGAGCCGCGGCGGCGCTTTAAATCAAACCCTGCCTGCCGCACGAAGCCCGCGATCCCGCGGGCTTTTTCATGGTTAACCAATCGTTAACGATTCGCAGGTTCTGCTCATGACGCCGTGATTCGGCGACGCTGTGTCGCCGCGCGAGCGCGCGCACGTTCACAGGCGCGAAGAGCAGGGACAAAACGTCATGAAAGGCATATTGATCCGAGCCGGCATCGTTGTCGCCACGTTGCTGCTGGTCGTCGTGGCCGCGCGCGCGGCGGATTGGACGGCGCCTGCGCCGTTCGGGCGAGCGGTCGCGAATTGGAGCGGGGGGTATGTCGGCGTCAACGGCGGCTACGGCTGGGGCCAATCGGATTGGGATGTCCCCGCGGTGAGCGCCAGCCCCAACGGCTGGCTCGCCGGCGGCACCATCGGCTACAACTTCCAGAGCGGCGCGCTGATGCTCGGCGCGGAAGGCGACATCGCCTATGCGGCGCTGAAAGGCTCGATCGACTGCCCGGCCGGCGCCGCAGCTTGCGAGACCTCGACCACCTGGATCGGCACCGTGCGCGGGCGGCTCGGCTATGCGGGCTTTGGCAACTGGCTGCCTTACATCACCGGCGGCGCCGCCTTCGGCGACGTCAAGGCGGCAAACTCCGCCTTCACCAGCGCCTCGAGCACGCAGTTCGGCTGGGCCGCCGGCGCCGGTGTCGAATACGCCATGCTCGCGCACTGGAGCCTCAAGGTCGAATACCTCTATGTCGACCTCGGCGGCTTTGCCTGCAACGCCGCCTGCGGCGCGGCCGCCGACACCGTCAATTTCACCACCAACATCGTGCGCCTGGGGCTGAACTACCGCTTCTGAGCGGGGCGCGTGTTGCAGGAATATAATCCTTGAAAGGGTGACGCTCCTCCGCTAGCGTTGCGGCACGCTCGGCCTTGGCGCGATTGAACGCGCGAGGCCGCAGCGCTTTGCAAAAATCCAAAAACCTGGAGCTACGCCATGGCGAAAGCCAAACGCGCGCGCGAAATCATCCGTACCCGCATGCAGCCGCGCGCCATCCCCCGCGCCCGCACGCACGAGCGCTGCGGCGAAAGCCCGCAAGCGCGGCGGGCCGATTCCGGGCACGCCGAACTGGGGCCGCTTTGCCCCCACGCCCGAGGTTCTCGCCGACTGCCGCCGCCGCTACGAGACGACGGCGGACACAAACGCCGCCATCGCGCGCGGCTACGGCATCGACGAAACCACGGTGCGCCGGCTCGCCAAGCGCGAGGGCTGGACCCGTCAGGGCAAGCCGCAGGTCGGCCTGTCGCCGGCGCAGCACCTGCAGCGGCGGGCGGAGGCGCTGGCGGCGGCGCAAAGCCGCTTCGCAAATCGGCCGCCCGTCGAAAGCCTGGCTTCTTTACCTCCCCCTGCGGTTATTTCCGATTAACGCTTCACCGTGAAAATAAATTGCAATTCGACGGAACCTTTAGCGATCGGTGAGCTTATCTCGGCGCCCTGATAGCGACGGACCCGGGCTCTGAAAGCCGTATGCCGGCAGGAAGAGCGCGCTTTTTGCCGCATTGTTTGTTGTCACGGCCGAAAGCGTCCCGATGGCCGTCATCCTGATCGTCGAAGACGATGTCTTCATCCGCGAAGTCGCGGAGATGATGATTCAGGGCTGGGGTCACCAGACGCTTGCCGCCAGCGACGTCGACGAGGCGCTTGTGCTGCTGCGCTCGCTGCAACACATCGACGCGCTGTTCACCGACATCTATCTCAAGGCGGAAATCCTCGGCGGCTGCGATCTCGCGATGCAGGCCATCGCGCTGCGGCCGTATATGCGCGTGCTCTACACCACCGGCAATACCGTTACCGAAAAAATGAAAGCCTTGCTGATCGAAGGCACGCGCTTGCTGAGCAAGCCCTATACGGAACACCAGCTGCAGAATTCCGTCACCGACATGCTCGCGGCATAAGTTTGGCGGCGCGCGATGCGCGTAAATCGATGGGGGCAGGGGACGATGGCGGATATTGTCAAAGAAAAAAAGCCGGCGTCCGGCATCGCGGCAAGCGACATTGTCGAGACCGTGCCCAGCGCGCTCATCATTCTCGACCGCAATCTGATCATCACCTCCGCCAATCGCGCCTTCTACCAGACCTTTCGCACCAGCCCCGGCGACACCGAGGGCTGTCTCATTTACGCGCTGGGAAACCGGCAATGGGATATCACGGCGCTGCGCACGTTGCTCGAGAGCGTGATCCCGCATCGCGCCTCGGTCGAAGGCTTCGAGGTCGAGCACGATTTCCCCACCATCGGCCGGCGCACGATGCTGGTCAATGCGCGCAAGATTTTCAGTCCCGGCGACCATGACGGCTCGATCCTGCTCGCCATCGAGGATGTCAGCGAGGAGCGCGCCGCCCGCGCCGAGAGCAAGCGCAACTGGCAGCTCACGCAAAGCATCGTCGACACCATCCGCGATCCGCTGGTCGTACTGGAAAACGACATGACGATCGTGACGGCGAGCAAGGCGTTTCTCACCATATTCGGCATCACCGAGGCGGAGACGCGCGGGCGGCGCGTTTCCGAACTGCTGCAGCACCAATGGGACGTGCCGGCGCTGCGCCATTTGATGGAAAAGGTGCTGCCGGAAAACAAGCCGATCGAAAGTTTCGAGATCGAGGCCGACTTTCCCGGTCTCGGCCGCCGCGTCTTCAACCTGAACGCGCGGAAAATCTCGCAACCGGGCAACCATGCCCATCGCATGCTGCTGGTTTTCGAGGACATCACCGACCGCAAGCAGCGCGAGCGCGATGCGCTCAGTCTGACCAACGAAATCTCGCACCGCATCAAGAATAACCTGCAGGTGATCGTCGGCCTCATCGCCTACGAAGCCAAATGGACGGCGGCGCCCTGCGTGCAAGGCTATAAAACCATGCAGGCGCGCATCGGCGCCATTGCCCAGCTCTACGACCTGATTTCGCAGACCAGCCTCGGCCGCACCGTCGCCGTCGACGCCTATTTGCGGGAAATCGCCAAGGCGATGTCGGCGAGCCTGCTCGGCAACATGTCCGGCATCGACATCGAGGTTGCGGGCGAGGCGCTGGAGATCGACCCGGACCGGGCCGTGCCCTTCGGCCTGCTGGTCAACGAGCTTACCACCAACGCCATCAAGCATGCGTTCCCGCACGGCAGCGGGCACATCATGCTGCGCGTGGAACGGGTCGACGATCAAATCGAGCTGGTCGTTTCCGATGACGGCGTCGGCATCAAGGATAAGGATTTGGCCAAGAGCCCCGAGAAACGCGGGTCCGACTATGTGGCGATCTTCGTGCGCCAGCTTGGCGGCGCCATCGTGCCGTCGAAACAGGGCCCGACCGGAACGACCGTCAGAATAAGGCTTCCCTTGCTGCTGGTGCCGTCCGGGGGCGCGGAGCCCTTGGCCGCCTAGCGTTTGGCTGCCGAGCCCTTGGCCGCCGAGCCCTTGGCCGCCTGGCCCTTGGCCGCCCAGCGCGCTTTCAGGCGCAAAGGCCGCGCTTTAGCGGCGGTGGCATCATTTTGAATTTGGCGCTATCGTGCCGCGTCAGCATCGGAGTTTGAAGATGGCTAGAGGCACCGTGAAGTGGTTCAACCCGACCAAAGGGTACGGATTTATTCAACCGGCGGACGGGGGCGGCAAGGACGTGTTCGTTCATATTTCGGCCGTTGAAAAGGCCGGCTTGAGCACCCTCAATGAGGGGCAGACCGTTGAGTACGAAGAAGTGCCCAACAAAGGCAAGACATCGGCAGAGAATCTGAAGGTCGTTTGACCGGCAAGACCTGTCGTCGCGCAAGCCTCGCTGTATCACCTCGTCAACGCCGGGCGTCCTGGATGCCCCGCCGAAGCCTGCCCCCGTGCAGGCGGGCGCGGGGTATGCGCGGCGCATCTTGCGGCCTCATGCCGAGGAGCGCTTCGAACAGCGCGTCGCGAAGCATGGGCCGCCTATCCTTCGCGACGCGGTCTTGCGGACCGCTCCTCAGGATGAGGCGGATAGAGACAGGTGCGCTACGCGCGACCAATACTTTCCCACCACCACCTTCTGCTTTTGCTCTCCCAACCCCTCGATCCGCAGCGTCACCACATCCCCCGCCTTGAGGAATGACGGCGCAGGCTTCATGCCCAGCCGGACAGCCAACGGCATGGCGGTGACGTGACGTCGCGGCCGTGACGGCGCCACGGGCGACAGTCGGTGCACCTACTTCAACCCGTCGCGCCAGGCGATCGCTTCCAGTTCGACGCGCACGGCGTCCTCGACGGGGATCACCGGGCGCGCCTGGAATTCAAAGGCGGGAAAGGTCGAGCAGAGCTTGTGCACGGCGATCGGATCCTCGCACTCGACCAGCATGTGCCCGCCCCATTCGCCAACGCGCACGACGAACACTTCGATCTTGAAATTGCCCGGCGGCTTCCACTGGCCGAACACCTCGAGGATGCGCTTCTGCGCGTTCTCATGTTCGCGGCCCGTGCGGTCAGTGTCCTCTACCATACAAAGTTTAGGCAAAGCTGTCGCGATTGGCAGTCGAAAGGAGCGGCGGCAGGGCGGCTATTTGATATGGATCATGGCGGCCCAGCTGTTGGCAGCATACACGTACGCTCATGGTGGAAGAGTTGTTGCCGCCAGGCAAATGGTTGCCTGTCTCGATTGCGCCATTTGACGCCGATCTGGAAGTTTGCGTGATCGACAAGGTCGGCGTTCACCCGCTCGTATTCCCCTGCCGCCGGGGCGGGGCCGGCTGGCTTGACGCCACCAGGCAGCGGTCGTTGGACATCGCGCCCACGCATTGGCGCAAGTGGCGCGAGGAAGTCCGCTAGTAAGCCTTGATGACGCCGAGCGGCATTTTTTCTGCCGCCTCGAGCTTTTCCTCCTGCTCGCCAAGCAGGCGGAGCAGCATGGCGCGCTTGGTCGGATCGGTTTCGCTTTCAAGCAGCAGTTTGAAGCGCTCGATGTTGGCCTTGATAATTCGCTTCACCATGCCCTCCAGCAATCAGACCGCAGCGACGGTCAAAGCCGTCCGGCGCGTCGATTGAAGTTTCCGGGGCGGGAATACGTGTGCCGCTCTCAAGGGCGGCGCGCATAATCGCGTTTCTCAGTCGCCGGCGCCCAAAAGTTTCTGCCGACAATTGAAAAAGATTAGCACCGGGACGGGCGGCTGTCCTTAGGATGCTTCGATCAATTCTTCGACGGTAACGGGTGCCGCTGTGGCTTCGGCTTGACCCGCCTCGGCGCTAACGCTCTTCCACCTTCGCACTTGCGGGCTTCAGCGGACAGGTCGGCGGGCAAGCCGGTACTATTTTCCCACCACCACCTTCTGCCTCTGCTCCCCCAGCCCCTCGATCCCCAGCGTCACCACGTCGCCCGCCTTGAGAAACACCGGCGCGGGCTTCATGCCGAGCCCGACGCCCGGCGGCGTGCCGGTGATGATGATGTCGCCCGGCTCCATCACGAAAAACTGCGAGCAGTACCAGACCAGATGCTCGGCGCCGAAGATCATGGTCTTGGTGTTGCCGCGCTGGCGCTTCTCGCCGTTGACGTTGAGCCACATGTCGAGGCCTTGCGGGTCCTTGATCTCGTCGCGTGTCACCAGCCACGGTCCAATCGGCCCGAAGGTTTCGCAGCCTTTGCCCTTGTTCCATTGGCCGCCGGAGCGGGCGATCTGGAATTCGCGCTCGGAGACGTCGTTGGAGAGGAAATAGCCGGCGATGGCGGCCTTGGTGTTCTCCTTGGTGAGATAGCGCGCGCGCTTGCCGATGACGATGCCGAGCTCGACCTCCCAGTCGAGCTTGGTGGACTTGCGCGGGATGATGGTGTCGTCGTTCGGTCCGCAGATGCAGGTCGGCGCCTTGTTGAAGATGATCGGCTCCTTCGGGATCGGCATGCCGGCTTCCGCCGCGTGGTCGGAGTAGTTGAGCCCGATGGCGATGAAGTTGCGCACGTTGCCGACGCAGGGGCCGAGCCGGGGCTTGCCGGCAACGGGTTTCATTCTTTTCAGGTTGGCCTTCTTGATCTTGGCGAGGCCGCCGGAGGCGAGCATGGCGCCGTCGATGTCTTTGACGATGCGCGAGAGGTCGCGGATCTTGCCGTCCTCACCGATGATGCCGGGCTTCTCGCGGCCGGGCGCGCCATAGCGGACGAGCTTCATGAAGGTCTCCTTGGGCGTTTGTTCTGTGATTGGAATTGAACGGCAGGTCGGGGCGGATATTGCGATAGCGCAGGCTAAGGGGCAACCCGGGTTTCTTCCCTCTCCCCGCTTGCGGGGAGAGGGTGGCGAGCGCCTGAAAAGGCGCGAGCCGGGTGAGGGGCCGTCGATGGGCTCGGCGCTGTTGAAGCGTCCCCTCACCCGATCGCCTCCGCTCCGGCGATCGACCTCTCGCCGCGCGCGCGGAGAGGTGAAGCTAGTGCACGCGCGGCTGACGCTTCTGCAGGAAGGCGAGCGCGGCGAGGTAGAGCGCGAACCCGCCGGCGACCGCCAGCATCCAGTTCTGGCAGGGCAGGCCGAACAGATCGCAGGACGTGACGAGCCAGTCGAGCATGGGGCTTTGGTTGGGTGCGAAAGGTTGCCGCAGTCTAGGCGCGGGCGCCGGCGGTACGCTGTAAAATGAGGGTAAAATCGGCGGTGCGCTGCGGTCGCGGCGCGTAAATTTCTCAGCGCCCGGCGCGGCAAAAGCCGCTGCGCGCACCGCCGCGGCATGGTTAACAACCGCAAACAGAAATGCGCGTATTTAGATGATCAGTTTTATGGTCGGCTAAAACGCATCGCTCATATTGTCCGACGTTCGTCAAGCCATCTGGCCGAATTGGCAAACTGAAAAGGGGCTAGCGCCAGAGAGCGACGGAGAAGGACCATGGAAGAACGACGCAAAGAAGATCGACGCAAAGCACTACGCCACCGCACGTTCAAGGCGGGCACCATCGCGTTTTCCCGCGCTGGCGGCTTCGACTGCCGCGTGCGCAACATCTCGCCCGCCGGCGCCTGCCTGGAAGTGGCGAGCCAGATCGGCATCCCCGACGACTTCGTGCTGGTGGTCGAGAGCGATCACGTCAAGCAGCCGTGCCGCGTGATCTGGCGCACCGCGACGCGCCTGGGTGTCGAGTTTCTGGCGGCCTGAGGCCGCCCGGCCGCCTGCGCTGATGCGGGCGATGACGGATTTTATCGCGGCCTAGAACGCGCCGTTGAAGGCGCCGCCGTCGATCAGTAGATTTTGCCCCGTGATATAGCCGGCCTGCGCCGAACAAAGAAACGCGCAGGCCGCGCCGAATTCGTCCGGCTCACCGAAGCGGCGCGCCGGAATGGTGGCGATGCGCGCCTTGGCGGCCTCATCCTCGCTCTTGCCCATCTTCTGCGCGGTCGCTTTGAGGTTCGCGCGCAGCCTGTCGGTGTCGAACGTGCCCGGCAGGATGCCGTTGATGGTGACGTTCTTGTCGGCCACCGTGCGCGCCACGCCGGCGAGGAACGCCGTCAACCCCGCGCGCGCGCCGGACGACAGATCGAGGCCTGCGAGCGGCATCTTCACCGAGCCGGAGGTGATGTTGACGATGCGGCCGAACTTGCGCTCGGTCATTGGGCCGATCGTTTTCTGGATCAGTTCGATCGCCACGATCATGTTGGCGATGACGCCATCGATCATCTGCTGGCGGGTGAGTTCGCGGAAATCGCGAAACGGCGGCCCGGCATTGTTGTTGATCAGGATATCGGGGGCAGGGCAGGCGGCGAACAGCGCTTTCTGACCGTCCGGATTGGCGACATCGGCGGCGACGGCGGTGACTTTGGCGCCGGTGGCTTTGGCGATTTCGGCGGCCGTCGCTTCCAATCGCTTGGCGTCGAGGCCGTTGACCACCACCTCGCAGCCGGCTTGCGCCAACGCATGGGCGCAAGCCTTGCCGAGCCCGCGGCTCGAGGCGCAGACGATGGCCTTGCGGCTCTTGATTCCCAGATCCATTCAATCCTCCGACGCGTCACGTTTTGCAGCGAGTGTTAGGGGTGCGGAGCCAGGCGTCAAGCTAGACCTGTCGTCACCGAGCTTGTCCCGGTGACTTCGATTAGGAAGGCAGTGCGTCCCTCATCGAGATGGCCGGGACAAGCCCGGCCATGACGACTTGTCGCCAGAGTGTCGCAGAGCATTGCTACCTCGGTACGAACGAAAGCCATTTGATTCGCGAGGGACAAAATGCTGCGCGATCCCGATCGAGACGTGATGGAAAAAGCCTATGCTCGCTGGGCGCCGGTCTATGACAAGCTATGCGGGCCGGTCTTTCTCAACGGCCGGCGCGCGGCGGCAAGCGCGGCGCGCGACGTCGGCGGGCGGATTCTCGAAATCGGCGTCGGCACCGGGCTCTCCTTCGACGATTACGACGACGACACCCAGATCACCGGCATCGACATTTCGCAGCCGATGATCGCCAAGGCGCGCGAGCGCGCCGCGAGCGGCGCCTATCCTTTCGTCAAGGACCTGCGCGTCATGGACGCGCATCATCTGACGTTCCCCGACGCCAGCTTCGACTGCGTGATGGGGCAATTCGTCATTACGCTGGTGGAAAATCCCGAGCGTGTCTTGAGCGAATGCGCGCGCGTGGCGCGGCCGGGCGGGCAGATCATTTTGGTCAATCACCTGTACTCCGAGCGTGGATTGGCCGCCGCCATCGAGCGCCTGCTGGCGGAAAAAGCGCGCGCGCTGGGCTTGCGCCCCGAGTTCCCGTTCGCGCGGTTGGCCGCCTGGGCGCAGAACCACGTCGGAGCTGAACTGATCGAACGGCGTAAAGTGCCGCCCTTCGGTCTCTACACGCTGGTGCGTTTCCGCAGGCTGCCGGCGCAAGCAGCGGCGGCCTGAGGGCTCATGCCCGGATGACAGTATGACCAATAGGTAAACGTCACTGTCATACTAGTGAAACATGAGCCCGCTAAAGCACTTAGGCATGAATGGAGGCTCGGAGACCATACCCTCGTGACGGACGTCGCCACGAAGCGGTTTCGCGCGCTTTTTATTTCGGACGTGCATCTCGGCACGCGCGGCTGCCAGGCCGACAAGCTCCTCGACTTCCTCCGCCACCACGACGCCGACACCATTTATCTCGTCGGCGACATCGTCGATGGCTGGGCGCTGCGCTCGTCATGGTATTGGCCGCAGCCGCACAACGACGTGGTGCAGAAGCTGTTGCGCGCGGCACGCAAAGGCGCGCGGCTCATCTACATCCCCGGTAATCACGATGAATTCCTGCGCGGCTATTACGGCACCCATTTCGGCGGCATCGAAGTGGTGGAGAACGCGATTCACGACGGCGCCGACGGCCGCCGTTATCTGGTCGTGCATGGCGACATCTTCGACCTGGTGGTGACGCAGGCGCGCTGGCTGGCGCTGCTCGGCGACAAGGCCTACGACTTCGCGCTCACCGCCAACCGCGTGTTCAACATGTTCCGCCGCATCTTCGGCGCGCCCTATTGGTCGCTATCGAAATGGGCGAAGCTGAAGGTGAAGAACGCGGTCAACTATATCGGCGCCTTCGAAAAGGCGCTGGCGACCGAGGGAAAGCACCATCACGTTGACGGTGTGATCTGCGGCCACATCCACACGCCCGCGATCCACGACGACTACGGGCTGCGCTACATCAATTGCGGAGACTGGGTGGAAAGCTGCACGGCGGTGGCCGAGCGCCACGACGGTCATTTTGAAATCATCACCTGGACCAAACCGGGACGCGACGCGCCGGCACTGATCGCAGCACAGCCGCAGGCGGCATAGGACGCGGATTTGATTGTATTGGCCAGCCAGAGGCAGAGCGCGCTCCCTCTCCCCAACGGGGAGAGGGTTGGGGTGAGGGGGTTCCTGACTCTCGATTGCTGTAACCCCTCACCCGACGCGCCAAAGCGCGTCAAAGACGCGCGTAAACGCGCTTATGGCGCGTCGACCTCTCCCTATGGGAGAGGTGAAGTGCGCGCGCGGCGCGGCAAACCAAATCGTAAGCGGGGAAACACATGAAAATCCTGGTCGCGACTGACGCCTGGCATCCGCAGATCAACGGCGTGGTGCGCACGCTCGGGCACGTGGCGCGCGAGGCGCGCGCGCTGGGCACCGAGATCGCCTTCCTGGCGCCGGATGGTTTCTGGACATTGCCGTTGCCCAGCTATCCCGAAATCAGGCTGACGCTACCGGCGCCGGGCGAGGTTGAGCGCCGCTTCGACCGCGAGCGGCCGGACGCCATCCATATCGCCACCGAAGGTCCGCTCGGCCACGCCGCGCGGCGCGTCTGCATCAAGCGCGGCCTGCCCTTCACCACCAGTTTCCACACCCGCTTTCCCGACTATCTGGCGGAGCGGCTGCCGGTGCCGGAGCGCTGGACCTGCAACGTCACGTGGGGACTGCTGCGCCGGTTTCATCGCGCCGGCGCGGCGGTGCTGGCGGCGACCCCGACGCTGGCAACCGAACTCGACACGCGCGGATTCAAAAACGTGAAACTATGGCCGCGCGGCGTCGATGCCGACCTGTTCCGCCCGCGCGAAGTGCCGTTCAATCTGCCGCGGCCGATTTTTCTCACGGTTGGGCGGCTGGCGGTGGAAAAGAACGTCGAAGCCTTTCTGAAGCTGAAGCTGCCCGGCACCAAGGTTGTGGTCGGCGATGGGCCGGCGCGCACACGCCTGGCGCAGGCCTATCCCGACGCCGTCTTTCTCGGACCGCGTTATGGCGAAGACCTGGCAAGAACCTATGCAGCTGCCGACGTGTTCGTGTTTCCGAGCCTGACCGATACGTTCGGCCTGGTGCTGCTGGAGGCGCTGGCGAGCGGCGTGCCTGTTGCCGCGTTCCCGGCCGCGGCGCCGCGCGACGTGATCGGCCAAAATACCGGGCCAGCGCCGGTAGGCGTGCTCGACGAGGATTTGCAGGTTGCCGCCTTGGGCGCCTTGAATTGTTCGCGCGCGGCCTGCCGCGACTTCGCACTCGGCATGACGTGGAAAGCCAGCGCGCAAATGTTTCTTACGCATGTGACAGAAGCGGCGAAAAGCGGACGTAAATCGGCCGCGGCGATGGGCGCCGAACTGGCTGCCTAAAGCTGCTCCCTCGTCAGGCGGTCAATTGCCGGTGCGCGCCACCCAAGTGCGGCCCTAGATCCATTTCAGGCGACGGAACAATGCGATCTCAGCGATGAAGACCAAAACCAGAATGCCACAAGCGATCCAGAAGGCTTCTGGGCTTTCGAGGCCAGGCATCCCCCCAACATTTATGCCCAGCAGCCCGGTAATAAAACTAAGCGGCAGAAACACACCGGCCACGATCGATAGGGCGAACATCGTCCGATTCATCGTGCTTGAAAGTTCATTGGCGATCTCATCGCGAATGACAACAGCACGATCCCGCGCAGTATCAAGGTCCTCAATATATCGCTGCACTTGGTCTAAAGCCTCACGCAAACGCATGCGCGATCGCTCGTCGAACCATTTTGGTGGCTCCAATAGCAGGCTGCTCAATGCCTCTCGTTGTGGAGAGAGATAGCGGCGAAGTAATACCGTGCTATTCCTCAATAAAGATAGGTCTTTTCGCACCTCGCTGAAATCGGTCGATTCAATATTTTCCTCGATGACGTCGAGTTTTTCTTCAATTGAACCAACAAGGCCGGCCATACGTTCGGTCAGGCGGGAAATTAGCCGCTCATAAAGCTCCGCAGCAGTGAGCGGGCCGGACTCCAACTCAACAAGCTGGCGTAAAATGTCCCTGGGAGTCATCAGCCGCTCATGCCGGACACTGATGACACGTTTACCGTCGGACCATATCCGAAGTGCTACCAGATCGTCCTGATCGGCATCTGGGTTCAGGTTTACGCCGCGCAGAATGGCGACGACGCCTTTCTGTCCCCTAAACACGCGCGGCCGCGTTTCTTCAGCCAGCATTGCATCGCTTGTTACTGGCGTGAGGTCGCTTTCCTCACGCAGCCAAGACTGTACCCTTTGGGAATTGCGATCGAAGTGCGCCCAAAGCACTCCTTGCTCTTCAGTCCAGTGTTCAACGTCGTACCAATTTTTAAGCACGGCGCCACCATGACCATCTAAAAGACAGGCGAACAGAAGGCCATTTTCCTCCGGTATGTCATCCAGCGATTTCGATCTAACGTGATCATTCATAATTTCGATCCCATTATCTCCGTTAGCGCGTCTGTATCTTGCCGCAGCCAAAATAGCACATCATCTGGTCGGCGTTGAAACCCGCGGTTGTCAAGCCCGACCTGCGCGGACGCGCGGTCCCTCGGTTCGCCTGATTGCCGATAGAGTTCCTCGCCGCCGATTGCGATAGGCTGTTTGCAGATGTCCGCGGGCGCGTGGCGTTCAAGCCCGGCAGGCTGTGGATGCCGCCACTTGCTCCAGCATCCGGGTAGGCGCAATCTTTGCGCCATGGGTGCTATCGACAACACCATTTTGCCGACCGCCGCCGATATCGAAGCGGCCGCCCAGCGGCTTGCCGGCATCGCGGTGCGCACGCCGCTGATCAATGCGCCGGTGCTCGACGCCGCCGTCGGCGCCCGTGTGTTTCTGAAAGCGGAAACGCTGCAGCGCACCGGCTCGTTCAAGTTCCGCGGCGCCTACAACAAGATTTCGCAAATTCCGCCCGAACGCCGCGCTGCCGGCGTGGTCGCCTATTCCTCCGGCAATCATGCGCAAGGCGTGGCCGCGGCTGCGGCGTTGCTCGGCATGCGCGCAACAATCGTGATGCCGAGCGACGCGCCGCGCCTCAAGCACGAGCGCACCGCAGCGCTGGGCGCCGAGATCGTGCCCTACGACCGCAACACGCAAGACCGCGCCGCCATCGCGCATAAAATCGCCGCGGCGCGCGGCGCCACCATTGTGCCGCCTTATGACGATCCGCTGATCATCGCCGGGCAGGGCACCATCGGCGCCGAGATCGTCGCCGATCTTGCACGCCTGGGCCTCAAGCCGGACGTGGTGGTGGTCGGCGCTTCCGGCGGCGGGCTGGCGGCCGGCATATCGCTCGGCGTCAAGGCCAAGGTGCCGGAGGCGAAATTCTACACCGTTGAGCCGGACGGCTTCGACGACACCTTGCGCTCGTTCGTGAGCGGCAAGCGCGAGGCCAATGAACGCCTCTCCGGCACCATCTGCGACGCGCTGATGAGCAATACGCCGGGGGAACTGACCTTTCCGATCAATCGCGAACTGATCGGCGCCGGCATCACGGCGAGCGATGCGGAGGTCGCGGCCGCGGTGCGTTACGCCTTCGTGGAACTCAAGTTGGTGGTGGAGCCGGGCGGCGCCATCGGTCTGGCGGCGCTGCTGGCCGGCAAGCTCGACGTCAAGGGCAAGGTGGTCGTCGGGATATTGTCCGGCGGCAATGTCGATACGGAGTTATTCGCGAAGCTGATTGCGGGTTGAAAATTCATCGTCGTCCCGGCCGAGCAAAGCGAGGGCCGGGACCCATACGCCGCAGTCTATCGAGAACACACGGCGTAGGGGTCCCCGCCTTCGCGGGGACGACAGTTGAGGGTAGGGACGACGATCGAGAGGTCTATGTAAATAGCGCGATGCGCTCTTCCTCGGTCAGCGCCATGAGGTCGGCCAGCGGATCGGCCGGCAGCGCCAATTCCTCCAGACCGGTCGGAAGCTTCGATACCGGCGCCTCCGGCGGCTCGGAGTCGCGCACCGCGGCAGGGTCCGCGGCTGGCTCGGGTTCTTTGGCTGTGACCATGGCATCGATCCTCCGCTCCAAGAGCTGGAGCAACGCGGTCAGGTCACTGTCCGCACCCCATTTGGGCCGTGCCATGCGGATGGCCTCAAGCAGTTGGCGCAAGTCGTCGCTATAGTGGCCGACCGCGCCGCTGCCGCTGGCAACCTCCGTCTCCAACCGCTCGATCGCGGCCAGCAGCATGCGCGTGACCGCTTGCCGGCTGCGCTGCACATCGTCGCCGACAACAGGCTGCGCGCGCGCGGCACTCGACAGCGCCGCGCGGCTGGTCCGATAATAGACTTGGCTCGGCGCTCCCGGCTTTCCCGACAGCGCATTGGCGTCGTTACGCATGGGTGTCCCCAGCCATGCAGTCTATCCAACCGCAAGCGTGATTCGGAGGGCTAAGACAGCGCTATGCCCGCTCTCCACGGGTTTCGAATAGGCTTTGCGCCGCGCCTGGCAGCCCTTTACGCCGCGTTTTTCGTCCTCGCCGGCATCCAGATGCCGTTTTTCCCGGTCTGGCTGAAGGCCAAGGGGCTCGATCCCGCCAGCATCGGGCTGGTGCTGGCGGCGCCGATGGTATTGCGAATCCTGACGATTCCGGTGACCACGCGGGCTGCCGACCGGCACAACGCCCTGCGCGGCGTGCTCATTTTGACCTGTTGCCTGACGATCGCCGGCTACACTTTGGTCGGGCTGGCCGAGGGGGCGGGCTTTATCCTTTTGGCTTACGCCATTGCTGCGCTCGCCTTCACGCCGGTCATGCCGCTGTCGGAGACCTATGCGCTCAAAGGTCTCGGCGCGCTCGGGCGGCCCTATGGGCCGGTGCGCCTGTGGGGCTCGGCGACGTTCATCCTGGGCAACTTCGCCGCCGGCTATGCCATCGACGTCATCCCCGCGCGCGATCTGATCTGGATGATCGTGGCGGCGAGCGCGCTGATCGCGCTTGCCGCGCTGGCGTTGGCGCCGCTGCCGCAGGCGGCGGTTGCGGCAAGCGAGCCACCCGGCCCGCGCCGCGGTCTGTTGCGCGATCCCGCCTTCATCGCCGTGCTGACAGCGGCGAGCCTCATCCAGGCGAGCCATGCGGTGTTCTACGGCTTCTCGGCGCTGCAATGGCGCGCCGAAGGGCTCGATGGCAGCACCATCGCCGCCCTGTGGGCGCTCGGCGTCGTTGCCGAGATCGTGCTGTTCGCCTTGCAGGGGCGGCTGCCGCCGCTGCTGCAGCAGCCGACCGTGCTGCTGATGGTGGGCGCCGCTGGCGGCGCGCTGCGCTGGGCGGCGATGGCGCTCGATCCGCCGGTGTTCGTGCTGCCGTTTCTGCAATTGCTGCACGCGCTGTCGTTCGGCGCGACGCATCTCGGCGCGCTCGGCTACGTCGCGCGCAACGCGCCGGCCGGGCAGGGCGCTACCGCGCAAGGCTACCTCGCGATTGCGCTCGGCGCGGTGATGGCCGCGGCGATGGGGTTGTCCGGTGTGCTGGTCGAGGCCTTCGGCGTGCGCGCTTACGCCGCGATGGCGCTAGCGGCGGTCGCTGGCGGCGCTTGCGGGTATGTAGCGCAGATGGCGCGGCGCCAGATGGCGGTGTGAGCGCGCCTCCCGGCTCTGCGCCCCGCAGCGCGGGACGATGCGGCTGAGCGCGCGGCCTTGCAGGTAGATCATGCGGCGCGACAGGCCGCCGTGACGCTTGATCCAGTGGCGCACCGAGCCGGGATAGATATTCCACAGCGCCTGCGTGCCCATGGCGCTGGTGACCGGGCGGCCCTCGCTATCCGGCATCCAGGCGGCGTGGAAGCCGAGCCGCGCGCGGCTGGTCGCGCAGATCCGGTTGCGCGGGATCAGGCCGAGCACCAGCGTGCAGGCCGACAGGCAATTGCCGTCGATGACGACGTTTTCGCCGGAGGAGCGCAGCATGGCGAAGGTTTCGAGGTAATGGCCGATTTGGCCGCCGCGGTCTTCGGCGATGCGCATGGTGGCGCAGGCTGGGCTCGCGACCGACGCCAACACAGCGGCGCAGAGTAGAACGCCTCGAACAGACATAACCCCGTCCCCATCCCGTCCGGCTGCGCCAAGTCTAAGCCAACAACGGGGGCGACGAAAAGAGTTTGTTCGTTATTAGAGTGAATTCGTTTGCTGAATGACTTCAAGCGCTTGCGAGGCACGCCGAGCGCTGGCCTGTGGACTGTGAATTAATGCCTCGGCGCCGGGCCGCCGGCCGCGCGCAAACAAAGCTGCGCGAGTTCCTCAAGCTGACACCCGATCTCCTCATTCCAGCATTGGCTGGCGATCTCACGGCATAACTCGGCCTGCGCGCGCAGGCGCTCGCCGATGTTCCCCGGTTCCAGCTCGATGAGCGCCCTGGTCGATGTCTTCACCATGGGACCTTTGTGCCGGCAATCGGCGCCGGGCGCATTGAGCAAGATCAATGGCGCCGCAAGGGCGGCTCTCAGCCCCACAAATCGGGGGTGGACGGGAACACCAGGCTGTCGCGGTAGACGAGCCCCTGCGGGCGGTCCTTGGCGAGAAGCAAAGGGCCGTCGAGGTCGACGACGCGGGCCTTTTGCGCCACCAGCATGGCCGGCGCCACGGCGAGCGAGGTCCCCACCATGGAACCCGCCATGATGGCAAAGCCCAAACGCTCGGCCGCCTCGACCATCGCCAGCGCTTCCGTCAGCCCGCCGGCTTTGTCGAGCTTGATATTGACGGCGTCGTAGGTGCCGGCAAGCGCCGCCAGAGAATTCAGGCCAAGCACGCTCTCGTCGGCGCAGATCGGGATCGGATGCGCGATCTTGGTGAGCGCGCGGTCGCGCCCGGCCGGCAGCGGTTGTTCTATGAACGTGACACCGGCTTGCGCGCAGGCGGCGAGATTGGTGGCGAGATTGTCGTCGCTCCAGCCTTCATTGGCATCGACGATGAGTTCGGCTTTGGGCGCTGCGGCGCGCACCGCGGCGATGCGCGCCGAATCGCCGTCGGCGCCGAGCTTGACCTTGAGCAAGGGGCGCCCCGCTGCGTCCGCCGTCGCCTTGGCCATCGCATCCGGCGCGGCAAGCGAAATCGTGAAAGCGGTTGTCACCGGATGCGGGGCGGGCAAACCCGCGAGCTCGTGCACACTGCGTCCGCTGCGTTTGGCCTCGAGATCCCAGAAGGCGCAATCGAGCGCATTGCGCGCGGCGCCCGGCGGCATCGCTTTTTGCAGATCCAGGCGCGTCAGGCCGGCCGCCAATTGCGGGCGCATCGCTTCGATTGCGGCGCAGACATTCTCGACGCTCTCGCTATAGCGGGCATAGGGCACGCATTCGCCGCGACCGCGCGCGCTGCCGTCGCCCAGTTCGGCGACCACCACCGTGGCCTCGGTTTTGGCGCCGCGGCTGATGGCGAAAGAGCCGCGGATCGGCCAGCGCTCGACGGCGATGCTGAGGGTCAAAGGTGGGGTCACGGCCTTTAGGATATCAACCGGAAGCGGCTATAAGGTCAAACCCTCGACAGGTTCATCGGCAATGGTCAAGTATGGCGTCTCACATGTCACCCGTTCCTGAAGCAGGACGGGTCGGCCCCAAATCCCGGATTGCGAGGCTCTAGCGCGTGAGCGACCGATTGCTCGAAGGCGTCAAGGAAGGCGAGCGGCTCACGCTCACCGCCAGCGGCGCGTGGATCGCCGCCAACGCGCGCGCGCTGGAGCCGGCGATCGACGCCGAAGCCAAGCGCGGTGACGGCATCAAACGCGTCGAAATCGACATGGGCCGCGTCGAGCGCCTCGACACCTTCGGCGCCTGGCTGCTGGAGCGGCTGGTGCGCAATTTCTCCGGCCGCGGCTGCGACACCAAGGTGCTCGGCCTCAAGGAGGACTATCGCGCGCTGATGGCCGAGGTGCACAGCGTCAAGCTGGAGGAGGGCGCAGGCTTACGCGACGGCAACCGGGTGACCCATGCGCTCGCGGCAATCGGCTACAGCATCGCTTCGGTTGGGCAATTGTGCGTGGCGATCGCCAATATGCTGGGCGCGCTGGCGGTCGCGATCTTGCGCGTGATCGTCAACCCGCGCCGCTTCCGCTTCACCTCGATGGTGCATCAGCTCGACAATGTCGGCTGGCGCGCGGTGCCGATCATGCTGCTCATTACGTTTCTGATCGGCTGCATCATCGCTCAGCAGGGTATTTTCCATTTCCGCAAATTCGGCGCCGACATCTACGTGGTCGACATGGTCGGCATTTTGGTATTGCGCGAACTCGGGGTGCTGATCGTCGCCATCATGGTGGCCGGCCGTTCCGGCAGCGCCTACACCGCCGAGCTCGGCGCCATGAAGATGCGCGAGGAAATCGACGCGCTGCAAACCATGGGCTTCGATCCGGTCGAGGTGCTGATCCTGCCGCGCATCGTGGCGCTGATCATCGCGGTGCCGGTGCTCACCTTCCTCGGTTCGATGGCGGCGCTCTACGGCGGCGGGCTGGTGTGCTGGCTCTACGGCGGCATCGACCCCGACACCTTCCTGCAGCGGCTGAAGGAGGCGCTCAGCATCGACCACTTCAAGGTCGGCATGATCAAGGCGCCGTTCATGGCCCTGGTGGTGGGCATCGTCGCCTGCGTCGAGGGCCTCAACGTCAAGGGCAGCGCGGAATCGCTCGGCCAGCAAACGACCTCGTCGGTGGTGGAATCGATCTTCCTGGTGATCGTGCTCGACGGCCTGTTCGCCATCTTCTTCGCCTCGATCGGGATCTGAGCGATGGCGGCGGGAAACGGCAAAGAGGTGGCGATTGCGGTGCGCGACCTGGTGGTCGGCTTCGGCCGCCACACGGTGCTCGATCACATCGATCTCGACGTCTATGGCGGCGAGATCCTCGGCTTCGTCGGCGGCTCCGGCGCCGGCAAGTCGGTGCTCATGCGCACCATCATCGGGCTGTTGCCGCGCCGGCAGGGCACCATCACCGTGCTGGGCACCGATCTCACCACCTGTTCCGACGCCGAGCGGCGAGCCATTGAGCGGCGCTGGGGGGTGCTGTTTCAGCAGGGCGCGTTGTTCTCCTCGCTCAGCGTGCGCGAGAACATTCAGTTCCCCATCCGCGAATATCTGCAGCTGTCGCAGCGGCTGCTCGACGAACTGGCCGTCGCCAAGCTGGAGATGGTCGGCCTCGATGTGAGCGTCCTGGAAAAGTTTCCCTCCGAACTCTCCGGCGGCATGACCAAGCGCGTGGCGCTGGCGCGCGCGCTGGCGCTCGATCCGGATATTGTTTTTCTGGATGAGCCGACCTCCGGCCTCGACCCGATCAGCGCCGGCGATTTCGACACGCTCATTCAGACGCTGCAGCGGACTTTGGGCCTCACCGTGTTCATGGTCACGCACGACCTCGACAGCCTGCATACGGTCTGCGATCGCATCGCCGTGCTGGCTGACGGTAAGGTGATCGCGGCGGGCACGATGGAAACCATGCTGGCCTCAACGCACCCGTGGCTTAAAGCCTATTTCCACGGCAAACGGTCGCGGGCGGGCGCGCAGGACAGGCCAACGCTTTAGGCAAGCGGCGAGGCCGCGGGCCTCAATCCCGTCGCGTCCGATTTTTAGTGGCGGCAGCGCCTCGCGCAAATTGCGCGAAACATTTCAGGTCATGCGCCCAACCGCGGCGCCGGCAGCGGGTGAGGGCGTCATCGACGAGTCAACCTCGACAACCCCCGGATCGGTGTCCGACACGAGCTTGCGGCGCACCACGAACCAATAGCCGACCGCCGCCAGAACCCCGACGGAAACGATATCCGAGGCAATGTCGTTGAAAGAAAACAGGATGTAGAGCGACATCGCCGCCAATACAGCACGTACGCCCAGGTCCACCGCGCGGGTTTCGGAATAGGTGGCCTGCAGGGTGAAAGTGATGCCGATTGTCGCCACCAGGACGAGGTAGGCGGCGCCCATCTGGTCGAGGCCGGGCTTGATGACCAGTTCCGGATGCACGAAGACGCCGACCATCAGCGTGAACAGCGAAACGCAGATTTGCACCGAGCGCCATAGCGTCGTGTAAAACGAGGCGCCTGCAATCTTGGACGTTATCGCCGCGGTAATCGAAGTGGGCGGTGTCAATTCGCCGAACACGCCGATGAAGAAGGCGAAGAAGTGCACGACCCAAGGATTGACGCCAACCTTGATGAAGGGCCCGGCGATCACGATCGCCACCAGGATGTACACCGGCGCCGGCGGCAGACCCATGCCGAGAATGGCGCCGAAGATGAACGCCATTCCCACCATGGCGGCCATGTTGATGCCGGCTGCTTGCACCAGCAGCGAACCGAGCTTGGTCGGAACGCCGGTGATGACCAGCGCGCCTGTCATGACCGACAACGTCGCCAACAACAGCGCGATGTCGGTGATCATGTCGATATAGGAATCGAGGAAGCGTCGCATCGGCGCGATGAATTGGCTGAACGACCATTGGCGGCTTATGACGAGCGCCGTCACGTGAATAGCGACGAGTCCGACGGCGGTGGCGGCGAACATGTAGAGCGCGGCAAACATCGGCGCCATGAAGATGGTCGACATCAGCAACACCAGTCCGCCGACCACGAAAACGAAGGCACCGATGTTGACCTTGTCGCGCCAGTCGAGCCCGCGCGCCGTGCGGTCGACGACCATCTTGGTGTGATAGAAGGTCGCCAGCAGGTAGACCGAGAGCGAAACCGAAATGAAATAAATCAGCGCCGGAACCCAGCCGCGCGCGACGACGTCGAAATAATCGACGCCGAGGAATTCGGCCATCAAAAAGGCGGCGATACCCATCACCGGCGGCATCAACTGCCCGCCCATCGATGAGGCATTCTCGATCGCCGCCGCGGTCGCCGGCGGCAGGCCGGCTTGGATCATGGCCGGGATCGTGGCCGAGCCGACCGTAATGGAATTGGCGGCGCCCGAACCGCTGATGGTGCCGATGGCCATCGAACCGATCACCGCCGACTGCGGAATGGCGTGCGGCGAGCGGATGGCGATGCGTTTGGTGGCGCGCAATAGTGAATCGACGCAGCCGAAGCCGCGCAGCAGGCTCAAGACCAGCAGGAACGAGCCGATGATGGTGAGGGCGATCTGCGGCAGGTTGGAGAAGATGCCGGTCTCCACCTCGACGCTGCTGGCGCTGATGACGCGCTGCCAGGAAACGCCGGCGTGATAGAACATGCCGGGCACCACATAACCGTAGACGGCATAGAGAATGAGCGCGATGTTCAGGATGAACAGAGGCATATGGCGCTTGCGCGCATATTCAATGACCAGCAGCGCCATCACGCCGCCATTGATCAGGTCCGCGTTATTCCACGCGCCGTTGCGCTCTTCGCCAAGCGCAACGTAGTTGTTGTGCATGTAATAGGCGCAATAGAGCGCGAACAGGCAGTAGGCCGTGCCGATCACGTAGTTCGCGCTCATCGGTAGCTTTGGATAAAGGTCGTTCTGGCGCAATCCCTGCAATGTAAACAGCACGAACGCGATCGGGATCATGGTCATGGCGAGCACGACGGGCCCGTCGTTGCCGGTCCAGTAGTAGTAGAGCATGTAAACAAGGAACGCGATCGAGACTGCGTAATAGAGGCAGTCGAGCACGAGCGGCGGACGGTGCTGTGATGTCGTGACTCTCATAGCGGACCCATCACTGGCCGAATTCAAGTCTCTGGTTGAATTCAAGCGAGGCGGGCGCGATGAGACGCCCGCCTCCCGGTTTCAGTCGATCGACCGGTCTGGTCCTTACATCTTCGCTTTGGCGACGTGGGAATCCCATGCGGAGTCCCACATCTTGTGCTCTTTCAGGAACTTGGCGAGGCCGGGATGGATCGGCACCAAGTCCGCCGTCGATTCGAGGGCCGCCTTCTGGAACGCAGCCATCTGGCCGCCGCTGATCTGGCGGAAGCTCGGATCTTGCTTGGCCAGTTCGTCGGCGTGCTTTTCAACGACCTTGAGGATCTTGTACATCTCGTCTTCCGAGATGCTCATGCCGAGGTCGAAGCCCCAATAGGTCGCAACCAGATCGATCTTCTTGCCCGAGGTGTCCTTGTGGTGGAAGTTCGACGCGGGTACCGCCGTGACGGAGAACTTCTTAGCCTTGAGCTCCTTCAATTCAGCGGCGCTCGGATTAAGGCCAACCCAGTCGACCGCCAACGAAGCTTCCGAAATCCACGGTGCCGGGGTCTTGCCGCCGGCGGCATAGACGATCATGGCCTTGATGCGGCCGGAAGCGAGCTGCGAGCCCGCGGTCTTCATGTCGACCGCCTTGTAGATGTGCTTGACGCCGACCGCTTTCAAAGCGTTCTCAAGCTGCTTGCGGGTGTCGAAGGGCAGCGGGCCGGTGAAGACATCTTTGCCGGTCAGGTCGGCCCACGTCTTGATGGTGCCTGCGTCGGTGTCTTTGATGGCGACGCCGACATCGAGCGTATAGGCCCATAGCGACTGCACGGGCTGAACTTTGACTTTTTCTTTAAAGCCTTTGAACCGCTCATTGTCGTTGGCGAATTCGTGCAAGGCCACGTCGGAGCCGTAATAGCCGTCGAGGTCGCCGGTCGCGAAGCTCTTCACCGTGCCGACGGCGCCGGGATAGGGCAGCACGCTGATGCGGAGTTCCGGCAGCTCTTTGTTGAGCAGGTCGGCAAGCACGACCAGCGCTTTGTGGCCGGACGAACCGACCGGGCCGGTGCCCCATTTGATGTCTTTCGGCGCGGACCAAGCCGGCGAGCCCGAAAGCCCGATCAAGGCGATTGTGGCCGCCGTAACAAGACCGGCGGTCAGGCTGCGTGCGGCGAGCGCACGTGTCGAAAAAACACGTTTAAGCATGGCATTTTCCTCCCAGAGTAGCCGTTATGTTCATTCTTGGCATTTGTGAACGCCGGTAGTAACCCCTCCGCGCCGCCGTTTATTCGATCGTCTGCGACGCTTGCATCGTGACAAATTTAGGCCGCGGCATCGCCCCCAGAGCGCCCACGGCGGTTGCCACTATCGGTCAGTCGGTGGCCGCTGGCAAATCGAAATTTGCGCCTAAGATTGGGCCTTTAGCCGCAGCTGGGCAGGCTTTCCGGGCCACGCCTAAATTTTGGTCAACCGGCCGTCCGCAGGCGTTAATCGAAGCGCCCGGCCGCGTGCGCCAGCATGGTGTAGACCTTGCCGGTCTCCGAGGTCAGATAGGTACGCGTCACCACCTGGCCGCGGTCGTCGCGCGAGACTTCGTCGAGCAGCCGTTCGAACTCGGCGATATAGCGGTCGACCGTCTGCTTGAACTCGCGGTCGCCACGGTATTTTTTGCCGATTTCGTCGAACGCCCTTTGTCCCTGCAACGTGTAGAGCCGGCGGGTGAAGACGTTGCGCTCGCCGCGCTTGTAACGCAGCCACAAGTCGGCGGCGGCCTCGTGATCGATCATGCGGGCGATATCGACCGACAGTGAATCGAGCGATTCAATGCTGTGCCGCGGCGAACGTTCATCGCCGCCGCGCGAGGGATCGCGCGTCATATCGCGGTTCGGCTCGTCATCTTCGCGCGAGGCGCGCTCGAGCAGTTCGGTCAGCCAGCCGCGATTGGCGGCGCCCGGCTGCGGCACCGGCTGCGGCCCTTCGGGGGCGCCGCGGCGTCCGCTCGGCGGCATAAAGCTGCTGACGTCGGTCGGCGGCGCCACCTGACGCGGGGGAGGCTGCTCGGCCCGGTTGTTGGCGCCGGCCAGCGCCGGCTCCGCGCGCGGCCGCGTCGTCGTCGGTTCGACCACGCCGAAATTGCTGCCGTGCCGCGCCACGATGCGGTTGAGCTCGGCCAGCGCCTCGATCTGGCCGACGATGACCCGGCGCATTTGCGCGGTGCTTTCGGCGGTTTCCTGCGGAAGCTCGAAGATGCCGCGCCGCATTTCGGAGCGGGTGACTTCCAGCTCACGCTGCATCTCGCCGGCCATCTGCTTCATGCCGTGCACCACCTCGGTGAACCGCTCGGTGGCTTCGCGGAACATCGCCTGGGTGTCGGTGGTGGTTTCGATGTAGACCGCGCGCATCGCCTCGGCGGTACGCTGGCGCTCTTCCTCGGCGTGCTCGCGCATGCGCTGATACTGGTCGGCGACCGTGCGGGCGCCTTCGGTGGCGCGTTCCGAGATGAGACGCGTCACATCCTCGGCATTCGTGCGCACGCGGCCATATTGTTCGGTGAGCGCGCGCGAACCCTCGGCGCTCGACTCCGACACGATGCGCGCGATATCGCGGGCGCGGGCGGTCGCGGCTTCAAGCGACTCGTCGAGCAGGCCGGAGAAGCGCGTGAGCCGCTGGTCGAGGTCGCTGCTGCGGGTCTCGAGCGTGGACACAAGCGAATCGAGCGCGGCGCGACGCTCGCCGACGGTCTCGGCAGTGAACCGGTTGCTCTTGTCGATATGGTCGGCGGCTTGGGCGAGTTCGCGTCCGTGACTGTCGAACTGGTCGGCCAACTGACCGAGATCGCCGACGATGCGGGTGGCGATGTCGCGGAAGCTGCCGATATTGGTTTCCACCCGGTTGGTGGCGGTGCTGGTCGAGGTGATCATCTCGTTCGTGGCGGTGACGAACTCGGTGACGCGCTGCATCAGCGTATTCTCGATGGCGCCCATGTTCTCGTGCGCGCCGGTCAGCACTTCCTGCAGCATGATGTTGGCTTCGCGCAGCCGCTCGAACAGCGCCGTGGTGTCGGTACGCAGGATATTGTGCGTTTCCATCATTTCCTTGACGGAGGCGGTGGCGGTCTCCTTCGAGCGGTCGATCGCCTTCTGCGCGGTCTCGTGCAGTTCGCTGAGGGTGCGGTTGACCGTGCCGGAGGCGTTTTCGCCCGCGGTGTTGATCATGCGGGTAAGTTCGACGCTGTTGTCCATCATCGCGCGGGCCAAAGAGAGGCCGCGATCCTCGATATCCTTGATGGCGGAATCGGTCGCCTGGATGATGATGCCGGCGAACTTCTCGCCCTTTTCGGCGATGGCCGAGAGCACGCTGCCGCTCTTGTCCGAGAGTACGGTGGTCATCTCGTTGGTGCGCTGGGTGACCTGGGCCGCGATCTCGTCGGCCTTGCCGATGAAGCCGCGGGCGACTTCGGAGCTGACGCCGAGCAGGGTGCGTTCGGCCTCGCCGGCGCTGGTGCGGATGGCGTCGGTCGTCGTGGCGGCGAGCTGACGCAGCGAGCGCTCGGCTTCGTCCGAATTGGTCTTGATCGACGTGCTCAGCTCCTCCATGCGGGAATGGAGCGCGTCGGCGGCCGCCTTGGTGCGGGTCTCGATCTGGTTGGTGACGGTTTCGGCGCGGCCCACAAGCAGGTCTTCGAAGCGGCCGATGCGGCTGTCGAGATTGTCGGCGACCTCCATCGCGCGCGCGCCAAGCGTCTTGTCGAGCGCGGCGGTTCTGTCGGCCAGCGTCTGGGCGACTTCGAGCGCGCGGGCGCCGAGCGTCTTGTCGAGATGGGCAGTCTTTTCGACGATCGCGTCGGCGGCCTCGCTGCCGCGCGCCGTGATGGCGCCGGCGGCGGTTTCGATGCGGGTGTCGAGGGTCTCGAACACGTCCTTGCCGCAGGTGGCGAGGTCGCTGGTGAGCGTGGCCACGCGCGCGCCGAAGCGGTCCTCGAACTGCGCCAATTGCTGATCGAGCGTGGAGGAAAGCGCGCCGGTGCGGGCCGTTACGCGTTCATCGAATGAATCGACATAGCTGCGCATCGCCTCGGACACATCCTGCGTGCGCTGGCCGAGCCGTTCCACCAGCTCGCCGCCGTAGGTCTTCACGGTATGGTCGAACTCGGTGATGTGGCGGGTAATGAGCGTGCCGAGCGTCGAGGAATCGCGCGCGACTTTCTCGCTCAATTCGGTGCCGCCGCGGTTGAACATGTCCTCGAACGCCTCAAGGCGCGCGACCAGCATATCGCGAACCGCTTCGCCGCGGACATCGAGCGCGTTGACCAGCGCTTCCGCGGCGTCGCGGAAGGTGTCGCCGACGGTGTTGCTGCGGGTGACGATGGTGTCGCTGATGCGGCCGCCGGTTTGCTCCAGCTTGGCGATCACTTCGCTGCCGCGCTCGCTCAGGTCGTTGGCCAGCGTTTCGCTGGTCGCCCGCATGGTCGCGTTCACCTCGTCGGCGCGGGCCAAGATGGTGTCGGCGATGCGATTGCCGGTTTCGGCCAGCGCGTCGGTGAAGGATTGCGAACGCGTGCCCATCGATTCGATGGTGGCGGTCGCCTTCTGCGCAAAGCCGTGCGCCACCTGGTCGAGGCGGCTGCTCATCATCTGCTGTAGGCGGACGGCGAGTTCGGCAAATTCGTTGTGGACGTGCTCGCTCTTGAAGTTGAGGCTGGCGGCGAGATGCTCGCTGGCCGAAGCGATGGCGGTGGTGGCGCGGTCGCCGGTGGTCTCCAGCCGGTCGAGCAGCACCGAGCCGCGCTCGCTCAAGGCATCGATCACGGAATCGCCGGCGTGTCCGAGCGCCAGCGTAATGTGCTCGCCGCGTTCGGTCAGCGAGCGGGTGACGCGTTGGGCGACTTCGTTGACCTTGTCGGCGACCAGATCGCCGACCGAGGTGATGTCGTGCGAGAGATCGAGGTGAACGCTGGCGATGGCGTTGCGCACCTGCTCGGCCTGATTGACCAGCGTTTCGCGCTGGTTGGTGAGCTCGCTGAGCAGGTCGCGAATGCGCACCTCGTTGTCGTTATAGGCGCGCTCGAGGGCGGAAACCTCGTTGTGCACCAGCGCTTCCAGCTCGGCGGCGCGGGCGAGCGCCCGTTCCACGCCGTCGCCCATGGCGGCGACTTCGCGGCGGATGGCATGGCCGACCGTCATGATCTGTTCGCTGGCCCCGCTCTCCGGTTGAGCAAGGCGCATCGCGACCTCGGCCATGGTCTCGGACACCAGGCGCAAATCCTGCGAGCGGCGGAAGACATGGGCGAGCACGAAGACGATGATCAGCGGCAGCACGACCGCGCAGGTCAGGCCCACAACCGCGGGCCAGCCGACGGTTTGGAAGAATGACTGCAGCTGCGGCTGGTAGAGATAGGCTGCGGCAATGCTGCCGCCGGCCCAAAACAAGCCGGCGATGCCGGCAATAATGTAGGGTATGGGCGTTTGGCGGCGGCGCAGCCCCCGCAGCATCTGCCCGATCGCGGCACGGTCGTCGTTGGCGGCGCGGCGGGGTTGGCGGTCGTCGCCAGGCCAAGCGCCGCGTTGCGGCGTTTCACCGAACAGGTCTTCGGTCCCGGGCGGCAGTTCGCCGGCCTCCGCTCCAGAGGGCGCGCCCGCACGTCGGCCGGGCGGGCGGGTACCGAGAGCTTCCTGGATGGCCGCAAGCGCTTCGTCCATCGCGTCCTTCGATCTTTGCGGGATGTTCGCCATTCAGGTCGTCGCCTTGTCTTACGCCGGACGGTTTGCCGGGGTCCCAACCAGTATTTCGCGCGAACCACGCCCGGTGCGCGCTAACAAACTTGGAAAGTCACCCAACCGCGGTCGTCATCACCTCTACTACCGTCCGCGAACTCATCCTATCGGCATGGCAAAGCGAAAGAAACCACGATGCAGAGGAGTTTTCCATCATCGTTAACCGTATATTAACCATTAAATTCAGGCATTCACGGGCCTGGGAATACGGCAGGTATACGGCGGCTCTCGTCGGCAATCGGCGAGCATTACGCGGTAGTTACCTACCCAATTGGCGGCAGAATTGGCCGCCGCCGGTCTCGCTTATTTACCTGAAATTGGTGGTGCACGAGCCATATTGGGCGCCAACCGCACTCGATAGAGGTGCGAGGAGAGGCGCATGGCGCAAACCGCCACCAAGCGAATCGGAGGCACGCGATTCGGGCCCGCGGCAGCGGCCATCGACCGCGTCCATCTCGCGCAGATGACTTTGGGTGACCGCAAGCTCGAGCGCGAATTGCTGCGCCTGTTCGAGCAGCAGGCTGGATTGCTTATCGCCCGGATGCGGGCAAGCGAGCCGGCGACCGTAGCCACCTTGGCGCATACGCTCAAGGGTTCGGCTCTGGGTGTCGGCGCGGCTAACGTCGCCCGCGCGGCCGCGGCAACCGAGCTTGCCTGCGCGGCCGGCCCCGCCGAATGCGCCGGTTCAGTCCACCGGCTGGCCCTCGCCGTCGAGGAGGCGCGCGGCGCCATCGCGGCCCTCGTTAGTTGAGCCCTTAATCGTCGTCGTTGCGGCCAAATGCGCGCCGCGCCAATCGAAAATGAAGGGATGGCGCGCCCGGACGAATGACGATATAGGAGGCGCGCCCGTGGCCATTCCGGCCGGGCCGTTCCCGCAACCGTCCCCCGAATGGCGAAGATCACCTTCATCGATCCGAGCGGCAATGCTCACACCGTCGACGGCGAGACCGGCTCGACGGTGATGGAGACGGCGATCCGCAACAATATCGCCGGCATTGAGGCGGAGTGCGGCGGCGCCTGCGCCTGCGCCACCTGCCACGTCTACGTCGACGAGGCTTGGCGGGAAAAGACCGGTGAGCCCTCGCCGATGGAAGAAGACATGCTCGACTTCGGTTATGACGTGCGACCGAATTCGCGGCTGTCGTGCCAGATCAAGGTGTCCGACGAACTCGACGGGCTGGTGGTGACGGTGCCGGAGAAGCAGGCGTAGCGTTTAAACGGGGACGCGCGGGTCGATAACGCCCGGAACCATCCCGGCGCCACGGCTCTTACCGGACAAGGAGGGCCCCCATGACGACGGCTCTCGTTAAAACCACGTGCTGCATCGTCGGCGGCGGTCCTGCCGGCATGATGCTCGGTTTTCTATTGGCGCGCGCCGGAGTCGCCGTGACGGTGCTGGAAAAACACGTCGATTTCCTGCGCGATTTCCGCGGCGACACCATCCATCCCTCGACGCTTGAACTGATGCATGAGCTCGGCCTGCTCGACGAGTTTCTCAAGTTGCCGCATTCGCGCGTCGATCGGCTGAGCGGCCAAGTCGGCGAGACCACCATTACGCTCGCCGATTTCAGCCATCTGCCGACCAAGTGCAAATTCATTGCCTTGATGCCGCAATGGGATTTCCTCGATTTCCTCGCTGCGCATGGCAAGCGCTATCCGAAATTCGATTTGCGCATGAAGGCGGAAGCGACCTCGGTGATCGAGAGGGACGGGCGCGTCGTCGGCCTGCAGGTGACGACGGCGGACGGCGACATGGAGATCGACGCGGATCTGGTGGTCGGTTGCGACGGGCGCCATTCGACCGTACGCGTTAGCGCGGGCTTTGCGGTTGACAATCTTGGTGTACCGATCGACGTGCTCTGGTTCCGTATTACGCGGCGCGCGGGCGACACCGCGGAGACCTTCGGACATATGGAGGCCGGCCGCATGATGGTGATGCTCAACCGCAATGACTATTGGCAATGCGCCTACGTCATCCCGAAGGGCGGCATCGACCGCGTGAAGGAAAAAGGCTTGGCGGCGTTTCGCGACAGCGTGGCGTTTATGTCGCCGTTTCTGCGCGAGCGGCTCGACGAGATCAAAAGCTGGGACGACGTAAAGCTATTGACGGTGGCGGTCGATCGGCTGCCGCAATGGCACAAGCCGGGCTTGCTCTGCATTGGCGACGCGGCGCACGCGATGTCGCCGATCGGCGGCGTCGGCATTAATCTGGCAATTCAGGACGCGGTGGCGGTGGCGAATATCTTGACGGCGCCGTTGAAAGAGGGGCGCGTCACCAGCGCGCTGCTCGAAGCGGTCCAGCGGCGGCGTAGCTTGCCGATGCGCGTGATCCAGTGGCTGCAGATGCAGATTCAAAACAATGTATTGAGCGCCGTCTTGACAGACACCGAGCGGCCGAAGCCGCCCTTCGTGATCAAGTTCTTGAACTGGATCCCGGTGCTGCGGCGTATACCGGCGCGCGTCATCGGCTTGGGGATCAGACCGGAACACATCCACACCCCGGAAGCGCCTTAAGACTTCATCCCCGCAGGCGCAACGATCGACGACTTCAGCCCGATCTCGTCGAAGGCCTGGCGCACCAGGCCGGAGGCCTTCACCTCTTCGATGAACTCGGTGACATAAGCGAGCGCCGCGGGCCTGTTCTTGGGGACGGCGACCGACGTGGTGGAATTTAAAAATCCACCATCGAGAACGCGTGAGCCGGGAATCTTCGGCGCCACGCCGGTCAACGCCTCGCGCGAAAGCGCCATGGCATCGATCTCGCCGTTCTTCATGGCCGCGATCGCCTCATCGACGGCCTTGAATGTGACGAAAGTGGCGTTGGGCGCGGTCTTTTGCGAGGTGCGGAAGGTCGCGGTATTGGCGACGCCGCCGATGCGCACGCCCGCGGCATTAGCCTCGGCGACCGCGTTGAGCTTGATGCCGGGCGCGACCAGATAGGTGCTTTGCAAGAGGTGATAGGCATTGCCGAAATCCACGAACTTCTTGCGCTCTTCGTCGACCGGCAGGAAAGCCACGTCCCATTTATTGTCGGCGGCGGAATTCTGGATTTCGCCGGAGCCGCTGTGCACAATCAATTCGGCATCAACGCCGAGTTTTTTGGCAAGCGCTTGGCCGAGCACGATGGCGACGCCGCGATAGGCGCCGGTGGCCGCATCCTTGATGGCGAATTGCGCGGACGGCGACGGAGCAACTGCAATGGCGATGCGCAATTTTCCGGTCGGCGCAAGTTCTTGCAAGACCGCGGCCTCGGCCATCGGCTCATCTCCTCGCAAAAGAAACAGGGCGGCGATCGCCGCCCATCCAGCCGATAGTTTGGCGTGCCGCGTTCAGCGCGGCAAGGCGGGTATCTCGTGCAGCATGCGGCGCCGCTGCACGATGCGCGCCAAAGCAAGCAGGCCGACAAAGCAGGCGATCCAGACCATACGCGCGCCGTAGCGATTATGCGCGGTCGCGAAGATGCCGAAAACGGCGGCATTGCCGAGCAAGGCCAGCGCGGCGACGGCGGCAAGTTCGCCGATGTCGGTGAAACTTTCGCGGCGCATGGCAAACCAGGCAATGACCGGCAGCAGCATTATCGAGAAGTAAGCGAGCGGGACTTGCAGCCGGTTGATCGCGGTAAAGTCGATACCGCTGCGCCACTGGCGCGACGCATTCAGCGCCGGCAGCGCGGCCGGCACATGTCTCTTGATGCTGTAGTAACTGTCCATGACCCATCTGACCACGCCGGCGCCGGTCTCGACCATGGTGAGCTGCTTGACGCTTTCGCCAAGCGCCGATTGCAACTGAAGCATGGGGTAGTCGGTAAGGCTTTCGAACACAATACGGCGCATCTCGTCGTGCAGGCCGTCGAAACGGCCGAGCTTGGTGAACAGATCTTTCTCCCAAAAGAACTCGTCGGCTCTGCGCGGCAATTGGTCCTTGTACGGGCACAGGCGCAGGCCGACATCAGGGCAGTGGTCGTCGAGATATTTTTTGACGATGCCGTCTTGCAGCATGCGTCCGAAGGACATCGCATAGCCGCCTGGCGCCCAGCTCAGCCGGCCGACGACCAGCGCGTTGGCCGTCATCACCATCAGCGCGCCGAACAGCATCGCCGCGATGGCGCGCAACACCCGCCGGGATGGAATGCGTGCGCTGTCGAAGAATGAGGCAATAGCGGCGACGGTGACGAGCCCCGACAATACGGCAATGGTCGCGCTATGGGTTGCCGCCGATGCCGCCACAAACAGCAGCAGGCCGATGCGTTCACGCTTACTCAGGGCGTCCGCGCGCAGCAGCAGAAGATAAAGCGCGAGCACGGCAAGCCCGGAGAAGATGTCGGTGAGCAGGACGGCGGTGAGCCAGGGCAAAGTCGTGAAGATGGACAGCGTCGTGACGATAGCGAGCAGCAACAACGGCCGTCCGCCGAAGCCGTGTGCACGCAAGGTGAGCGCCAGCACCCAGACGGTGAGCAATGACTGCACGATCAACACCGGCCAGAAATCAGGCCGCTGGCCCAGGATCAGCAGCAGGCCATAGGGCACCGAGCGATTGGTGTGCAGGCGGCCGTCGAACCACGGCGACAGGTAGCCGCCGGTGTCGTATTGCAAAAGCGGAAAGCCGTTCCACAGCGCCGGCGCCATCAACAGCGCAAGGCAGGCAAGGACGACCAGCACCCACAAGGCGTGGCGGCGGTAAGCCATTCAAATTTCCCCGGCGGCGCTTTGTTAGCGCCTTGACGGCGCGGCGGCTAGGGGCGAAATCTGCAAGCCATGTTCGTCACCTTCTTCCAGGAACTTAAAAGCGCCGGCGTGCCGGTGACGCTGCGCGAATATTTGACGCTCATGCAGGCGATGGAGGCCGATTTGGCCTCGCGCCGGGTGGAGGACTTTTATTATCTGTCGCGCGCGACGCTGGTGAAGGACGAGCGCAATCTCGACAAGTTCGACCGCGTGTTCGGCCACGTGTTCAAGGGGCTCGAATTGTTGAGCGACGCGGTCGAGGCGGACATCCCGGCCGAATGGCTGAAGAAGCTGGCGGAGAAATATCTCACCGAAGAGGAGAAAAAGCAGATCGAGGCCATGGGCGGGCTCGACAAGTTGCTGGAGACTTTGAAGAAGCGTCTGGCCGAGCAGAAAGGCCGTCACCAGGGCGGCTCGAAATGGATCGGCACTGCCGGCACCTCGCCGTACGGGGCCTATGGCTATAACCCGGAAGGCATCCGCATCGGCCAGGATTCAAACCGCAATTTCCGCGCGGTCAAAGTCTGGGACAAGCGCGAGTTCAAGGATCTCGACGACGACGTCGAACTCGGAACCCGCAATATCAAGATCGCGCTACGCCGCCTGCGCAAGTTCGCCCGCACCGGCGCTCCCGAGGAGCTCGATCTCGACGGCACCATCAAGGGCACCGCGCATAAAGGTTATCTCGACATCCAGATGCGCCCCGAGCGGCACAACGCGGTGAAGGTGCTGTTGTTCTTCGACATCGGCGGCTCGATGGACTGGCACGTCAAGGCGACCGAGGAATTATTTTCCGCTGCGCGCTCCGAGTTCAAGCACATGGAGCATTTCTACTTCCACAATTGCCTTTACGAGCGCGTGTGGAAGGAAAACGGCCGCCGCTGGCAGGAGACCACGCCGACCTGGGACCTGCTGCACACTTATCCGCACGACTATAAAGTCGTGTTCGTCGGCGATGCCTCGATGAGCCCTTACGAGATCACCGCGCAAGGCGGCTCGGTCGAGCATTTCAACGAGGAACCGGGCGCGACTTGGCTCGAGCGCGTGATCCGCACTTATCCGGCGTCGGTGTGGCTCAACCCGGTGCCCGAGCGCGAATGGGAGTTCACCCATTCGATCAAGATGGTGCAGCAGCTGATGGGCGGGCGCATGTATCCGCTCACCCTGGAAGGCCTCGACCGCGCGATGCGGGAGTTGGTGCGGTAACCTGTCTTCCGAGCGCAAACACAAGGAAGAATAGCAAAGCGATATGGGTTTGGTGAGACGCGCATTGTACGTCATTCCGGAGGCGCTACGGCGCCTGTTTCCATCTGTGTCGGGCAACACGGTCAATGGCCTTGGTGAACAACGCCGCCGCCGACCGACGCCAATTTTTTGGCATCTTAATTTGAATATGCCCTTTGCGACGCTGCAGCAGGCGCTGTTTGACCGCATGGATTCCGAGCCGGGCATCCGGGCGGCGCTGCGCACCGGCGACCGCGGCCCGGCCAAGCCCGAGCCGATCGCGCCTATCATCGTCGAAAGAAGCGCCGCGACTTGGTCGACCGAGATCAAGGAATTTGCCCGTTCGCACGAAGCCGATCTCGTCGGCATCGTTCCACTCGATCCGCTCTGGGTTTTTGAGGGCTATGAGGTATCGGAGCCGTGGCTGATCGTGCTTGGCGTCGCCATGGAATACGACCGCCTCTCGACCGCACCGGAGGTTACCGCCGGCGTCGAAGTCATGGAAACATACAATCGCGGTACCCGCGCCGCGCGCAAACTCGCCAACTGGATCCACGCCCAAGGTTATCGCGCCGATGCCCACGGCGGACCCTTGGCCGGGCCGGTCAGTCTCATCCCGGCGGCGCTCGCTGCGGGGTTTGGCGAATTGGGCAAGCACGGCTCGATCATCAATCGCCAGCTGGGATCATCTTTTCGGCTGGCCGCGGTGCGCACCGACCTGCCGCTCGTCAGCGATCAGCCCGACGTGTTCGGCGCCGACGATTTCTGCACAAGCTGCCAACTTTGCTCGGCCGCCTGCCCGCCGCAGGCAATTTTCGATCAGAAGCAGACCGTGCGGGGCGATGAGAAGTGGTATGTCGATTTCGACAAGTGCATCGGCTATTTCCACGAAACCTACGGCTGCGCGATCTGTATTGCGGTTTGTCCCTGGAGCCGGCCCGGGATTGCCGAAAGTCTTGCGGAAAAAATGGCGCGGCGGGCCGGCAGATTGATCCGATCTCGACGGCGAGGAATTTCCCGCGCCACGCACGATTGACGAATTTCGTTCCGACCCTGGATTTCAAGGACTAGCCGTAAACGCGGTCATGCCGCCGTCCATTCCGCGCGCCGGCAGACGCTCCCCCTTGAGGCGAGTTCTCAATCGAAATTGAAATTTGTCGCTTACTGTCCCTCAAGCGTATCCGCGATCGGCACCTCGTCGACCTTGTGCCCGTGCTGGTCGACGATGGCCACGAACCAGCCATCCCAGTTCCAGCCCGGCATGGCCGCGCCGTGCTTGAGGTTGCGCGCAAGCGTCACCGCATCGGCGCGCGCGGCGGCGTTGCCGGCAAGGTCGATGCCTTTGTGATTGTTCAGGACCTGGTTGCCGTCGGTGAGATGGAAGTAATAGCGCGGCATGGCTTTGTCTCGCGGGTTTTTGTGCGGTCTGTACTAGCACCCCGCCCATGTCCCGTCACGGCGCCAGCAGTGTGCATGCACGAGGCGATGCCGGAATTGGCCAGGGAGCGGGCAGACCATGGCGCCGGAAATGGGCTTTCGAATCGCAACGGTGCCCCTATACTTGGCGCATCGTTAACAACCGAAAGGAGGTGATCCAGTGTCTCATTGTCTATCGCCGCGGTCGCCGGCAGTCGTGAACTGGATCCTCGCCTCTGCCGAGGTCCAAATCTCGTAGCCTGCCTAACTGACCTAATCCGTCAGCGGCTCAACGACGCGCCCGGCAGGATAGCGCCGGCGCAACCGGGCCACGGCCTGACAATGGAAGGGCTGCTCGCAAGGGCAGCCCTTCTTTGTTGGCGGCGTTACGTAGTCTTGCGGAGTGCGCCGAGCGTCTCCGGTTGCGCTGGATCAACGCCCGGCTCGCGCACGGGCGCAACATTCCAATATGACTCAATTCAAACGACATCAACCCGAGCCGCCGGCCAAAAACACGGCTCGTGCCGGTGCGGACGCGGCGACGCCATCCGCTCCGGCGACAGTACCGGCGGCGTGGCCGAGCGGTGCGGCGCAATTGGTGCACACGGTTGGCGGCTATGAAACCGGCGCGCCCGCGCCCGCGCCCGCGCGTAAATCGTTCGCGCAACCGGACGCGCGCGAGCGCGCCAAGCGGCCGTGCGGCTGAACAAGCACGGCGAGCAAAAAACAGCATGCGAGAACGGCTTCGCCGGGCGGTTCCGCCCGACGATCTAGCAGGTCGTAAAAGTCAGATCAGGCGGCGGCGGCAGGCTTGCTCGGCTTCTCGGCCGGCTCGTCGTCCGACGTGGTCATGACCTTGCGCATCAGCCGGTCGAAGTCCTTGCGCACGGCCTGCACGGCGCTTTCGGCGGCCTGCCGCTCCGTCTTCTCGCGCCGCAACGCCGTCTCGAGTTCGCCGACGATTCCGGAGGCGCCCCTTTTCTCGCTGTTTAGCGCCGCCTCCAGGCGGCTGACGCATTCGCTCAGCGTAGCATTATTCTGTTCGACCCGCGCGAGCGCTGCGTCCTTGGCGCTGACGGCGCAAGTGAGCTGCGAGCTGTGCTCCATCAAGGCCGCACGCGCCTGTTCGGCCTTCTTGAGTTCGGCCTCGCGTGTGACCTGCTCGGCCTCGAGCGCGGCGACCCGCGTCCGCAAGGCATCGCGCTCTTTGGCGGACTCGGCGGCATGCAGTTCGTGCGCGCGCACTTCTTCGGCGCGGGCCAGCAGGCGGTCGCGGGCGTCCACCAGCAGCTTTTCATTCGCCTTGGCGCGCGCCTGCAGCGTCTCGAGCTGCTTGCGCTGATGGGCGAGCTCGTGCTGATGACGCTCGTTGACCTCATCCATCGCGGTAATCAGGCGCGCGCGATCGGCATGGGCGTTGGCGAAGTCGCCTTCCAATTGGCGCAGGCGATCCTGCGCGGTTTTGAGCATGGCTTCTGTTTCGAACAACCGGCGCGACATGCGCGCCACTTCGCCCGTGGCTCGGTCGAGAGACGCATGCTGCGCGCGCTTCTCGTCCTCGAGCACGCAGAGCCGCTGACGCGCGTTGATGAGTTCGGACTCGAGCGCGATGACGCCCCGCTCGGCGGTGACAAGGCGTTCGTCCAGCCGGCGGTTGTCGTCGCGTAGCGCGGCGGATTCGTTGGTTTGCAACGCCAGCCGTCCGGCCAGATCGGCGATCTGCTTGCGGCGGCCCGCGATGTCCTTCTCGACCTCGGCTTTCGCCGCCAGCGTGGCCTGGAGCTGCCTCTCGCTGGCGCTAAGATCGCGGCGCAGCGCCACGCATTCGCTGCTCGAATTGGCAAGCTTCTGTTCGAATTCGGTGACGTCGGCGCGCAGCCTATTGTACGAAGTGCGGGCCTTGTCGAGCATCGTCTGGATGCGGACTTTCTCGGACTTTTCCGCTTCGATGGCGCGCAGGGCATTATTCATCGGGTCGACCAGCTTACCGATGGCGGCTTTGCTGGCGTCGAGCAGCAAATTGCGCACGGCCTCGTTTTCGCTGGCGATCTGCGCGCGGGTACCGGAGAGCATGTCCTGGTCGAGTTCGGCGGGGCTGCCGGGCGGAACAACCCGTTCCGGCCCCCGAGCGGCCGGGGGGTCAGTCAGGCGCGCCTTTGCCCCAAAGACGTCCTCGAATTTGCTCATAGCAGTGACCCTTGTAATGCGCCGGTCCGTCCGGCCGAAGCGATGCCGAATCACTGTGGCGGCTATAACAACCGTACCCGCACCACTACGGTAAACGAGTGGTTAACGTCCCGGGCACCGCGAAAAATGGGGTATAACTGGCGGCCCAACGCATCGTAGCCGCGCCGCCTCACGCACGTTCGGCGATCAACGGGTCTTGGCAAGCACGCAAGCGACCAATCGCAAAACGTTTGGGCCGACGACCCGATCAGGCAGCTTTGTACGACGCGCCTGATCCGTCAGCCGCCGGTTCCTCCGCCGCCGTATCGTATTGCATGCCCAGCGCTTTGCGCATCAGGCGGGCAAAATCCCGGCGCGCCGTCTCCAGCGCGCCTTCGGTGGCCAAACGCTCCATCTTTTCGCGGCGCAGCGCTGCCTTGATTTCCTCGATCGCCGCTGCGGCGTCCTCTTTCTCGGCGATCAGCGCCGCTTCGAGGCGCTCGATGCGCTCGCCGAGAGCGCCATTGGTTTCCGTGGTGCGCGCGAGGGTCCCTTGCTCATCGGCGGCGCGCATTTGCGGTGCGGCGCGCTGCGGCGAAAGCGGGGCTCGTTCCACTGTCTTCGGCGCCGACAGCCGTCTGGTGAGTTCAGCGTCGAGTTCGGCGAGCCGCTCCTGCATCGCGTCGCGCTTGAATGCGGACGCGCTGGCGCGATTTTCGGGTGTGTGCATCGCCTCGGTCCGGGGCTGCAGAAATTTGCGCGCCTCGGCCAACACGCTTTCGGTATCCTTGGCGCGCTCCTGCACGGTTTCGAACTGCGTGCGCTGGTTGAGCAACTCTTGCATGCGGTGTTCGTCTTGGCGTGCAATGGCAAGGCGCGCACGCTCGGTGTTGACCTTGGCGACATTGCCTTCGACCTGGCGCAGACGGCTCTGGGCGGCGGTGAGAATACTTTCGGCTTCGGCCAAGCGACGCGACAAACGCGCGGCTTGCTCGCCCGTGCTCTCGGCCGGCGCCGGCGGTGGGCGGTTTTCGTTTTCATAAGCCGGCAGCGGCGGATCCGCGACGAGCGCGGCTCGCAGCGCGGTGATACGCTTTTCGCTGTCCTTCAGCTCGGCTTTCTGGCGCTGGATCTCGTGGTCCCGCGTTGCCAGGCGCGCCTTCAATTCAGCAATTTCCGTCTCGCGAGCCGCGAGAGCCTGTTCGCTCTCGTTTTTTGCCGCGTACGCCATTCTGAGCTGGCTTTGCAGGTCGACGAGTTCCTGCTTCAGAGCGTCCGCCTTGATCCGACTGGCTTTGCTTCGCTCGGCGCGGGCAAGGTCCAGCGCTTCTTGTGCTTCCTTTGCGCGAATTTTCTCAAGCCGCTCAGCTTCGAATCCATGCAGCGTCGTTTTCTCCGGGTCGATTTCGCCGATGGCGATGCGGAAGTTGAGCGCGCCGAACAGTTCTTCGTCGAGATCTTGGGGCAGGTCGTTCGGACCGGCGCGCTCGGGCGACGGCGCGCTCTCCGTCTCGCGTCGGCCTGCTTTAGGCTCGAGGGGGTCCTCGAACTTGCTCATTGCCGCGATCCTCGTGGTGCGCCGATCCGCCCGGCCACTGCGACGCCGAATCAGTTACCAGTCTACCCTCAGATCAAACCTGGATTGCGGCTGTAAACAAGCCCTCATTGGCCGACAGGTTGGAAAAGCTCTTGGCCGATCAATAGCTTGACAATTTGCTGGCGGCTTAAGCCCGCTTGGCGATGAACAAGCCTTCGCACAGGCGGAAGGTGAGGTCGGCGCCGGCACCCTTCGGCTCCATCACGCCTTTGACCTCGGGCGTCGCCAACGCCAGCATCGCGCGCAGGAAGTTCTGCATGTTGCCGTCGTGACGGGCGGCCCAGCTTTTGAACTCCATCTGCTTGTACATCTGCTCTTCGTGCGCGATGGCAAAGCCGTGCGCTTTAAGCGCCGCGCGCCATTCATCTATGGTCCAGGCGCGCAGATGGCTGGGATCGCGAAAACGCTCGAAGGCGTTGACGTAGTCGCCGACGCTGCCCTCAGGCACCACATTGTCCACCAGCGCAAACAGCCCGTTCGGCTTGAGCACCCGGTGCACCTCGCTGAGAAAATCGGCGATCGAGTCGAAGTGATGCGGCGCGATGCGGCAGGTGACCAGGTCGAAGCTTAAATCCTCGAAAGGCAGCGCCTCGGCCTTGGCGTAGGCCGTGCGGACGTTGGACAGGCCGCGCTTGCCGGCCTCGGTCCGGACCATGTCGAGCATTTCCTGGGTGATGTCGGTCGCCCACATGCGCTGCACATGCGGCGCGAAAGTGTAGGCGACGTGGCCGCCGCCGGTGGCGACATCAAGCGCGCGCCAATCCTTCTGCGGGGAGGTGAGGGCGACGAGCCGCTCCAGGCTGGCGCCGCGCGCGTGCGGCGCCGAGGTGAGGTAGCTGGCGGCGGTCTTGCCGAATTGCTCCTGGACCAGGGTCTTGCTCATGGCATCCATCCAAAATCGGGGCCGGCGGCGGTGGTCATAGCCGGTCCCGCGAACGGGCGATACCGGGGGTCTGCGCCGGACAGTTTTTCCTGGAGCGTCATAAAAAGTCAGCGCTGGTCGGGATCGCCGAAACGCCCCTGGCCTTCATCGTAGCCATGGCGGCTCGAATAAAACACCAAAGCCATCAAGCCGCCGCCGATGGCAAGCGAAAACAGAACGCCTCCGGCGATGGCGACATAGCCGTAGAGCGGAATGTCGCCGCCGAGATGCAGCCAGGCGCTGCCGGCGAACCAGAGCGATGCCGCCAGCAAAGCGAGCAGAGGGACGGCGACAATGAGCTTCGTCATGGTGGCGATATAGGGTGGGCGGCGTGCGCGCGCCACTGAATAAGAAAACGCGGGACTTAGGTCCCGCGTTTACGCCGTCGAGACGTGTCTCGCCGAAGGCTTAGCCGCCGCCTTTGCTTTTCTTCGCCTTGGTGGCGTGCGTCTCATCGTTGTCGGGCTCGTTCGGCGCGAGGTGGGCTTCCTCAAGCGGCAGGCCGCGCCGCAGCGTCGAGCGCAGCGAGGCCACCTCGTTTTGCAGCCGCGAATTATCCTTGCGCGCAGCCTCCAACGTGCCTTCGACGACCGCGCGCTCCATGCGCTCGTTTTGCACCAGGTTGTTGAGATCCTCTACCCGCTGTTCGACGTTGTTGCGGCTCAACTGCACATCGGCTTCGAGGTGAGCGTTGCGCTCGGTTAGCGTGCCGATCTTTTCTTCGGCGCGCGCCAGCGCGGTGTCGCGCATCTTGAGCGCCTTGGCCAGCGCGTTGTTGCGTTCGCTCAGCGCCGCGCGGGCTTGTTCGAGCTCCTTGATTTGGCGATCGCGCGTCTCGTACGACGTCTCCATCTGCGCCAAGCGCTTTTCCGCATTGTTGCGGGCAATGGTCGCTTCCACCGATTTGCGGTCGAAAGCGCGCGCTTCCTCGGTGCGGGCAATCAGGTTGCGGCGCGCCTCGGACAACAGGCGCTCGGCTGTGGCCGCGCGTGACTGCAAGCCGTCGAGCCGCATGTTGAGGCTGTTGCGTTCCTCTCCATGCTGCTCCTTGGCCTCGTCGAGCGCGGCGGCGAGGCGGCCGCGTTCGGTATAGGCTTCGGCAAAGCTCGCTTCGATCTTGCCGAGTTGGGCGCGTGTCGCGGTCAGCGTGTTTTCGCTGTCGGTCAGCCGGCGGGTGAGGCGGGCGGTTTCGTTGAGGCCCTGGTCGACCGCCAATTGCAGCGAACGCTTTTCGTCTTCAAGGATTGCCAGCCGCTCGCGCGCGGCGGCGAGTTCGCCCTCGAGTTCGCCGATCCGTTTCTGACCGCTGTCGGCTTGCTCCTGCAGTGAGCGCCGGGTTTCGCTCAGAATGCGGCGTTCGGTGCCTTCCTGCGCCAGTTGCCGCTCAAGTTCGGCGATCTGGGCGTTGCGGGTGGCGATATCGTTCGACAGCCGGGTGCTTTCCAGGGCGCGATTGGATTCACGCGACACCTCGAGCTCATCGCGCAGCTTCTCGGCCTCCGCGGCAAGCGCGGACGCGGTCTTTTCGACGTTAAAGAGTTCCGAGCGCAGCGTATCGTAGGTCGCGCGCGACTCGTTCATCATGCCGGTGAGATTGATGGTCTGCGATTTTTCCTGTTCCAGCGCGCGCAAGCTGCTGTTGAACGGTGCGACGATCTTCTCGAAGGCCTGCCGAAGGTCGTCGATCTCGCCGATCTTGCGGCTGGTGTCGGTCAAGAGGTCGTGCAGGACCCCGGTGTCCTCGCCGAGCGGCGAGGTGTAGTCGGCATAGCTCTCAAGGCTACGCTGCTCGCTCTCGTAATCGCGATGCTCGCTTTCGAAGTGGTGAAGACCCTCGCTGTCGTCCCTTTCGCCGCTCGGTGAGGGGATCGGGTCGGCCGGCTCGGCCTCGTTGAGCTTGCGGCCGAACAAGTCCGCTAACTTGGCCATATCACAGCTCCAATACTACTGAATGCCACGCGCACGGGTCCAAGACAGATTATCGCCGGAGAGAAAGATATTATATACTTTTAAGATATTATCCACCTTTACCCACTGGAACATGTGCGGCACCCACCCGCCAGCGGGCCCCTAATCGCGGCAATGGTTAATGGGCGAACGTGCGGGAAACGGCCGCCATTTTGTCACAATCACCTCTGGATGGCGGGAATGGACGGCGATCGCGCGCGTGGGGCCGATGAGAGCACGATCGCCTACGCCTATCGGCCCTCGCTGCTCGGTGCGGCTTGGGAATTCGCGCTGACCGACACCGGCATCGACTGGGTTGCCGGTTCCAAATCCGGCCGGCTGCCGTTCCGCAACATCCGCACCGTGCGCATGTCGTATAAACCGGCGAGCATGCAACCGCACCGCTTCGTCACCGAACTATGGGCGGACGGTGCGCCCAAATTGCAGGTCGTCTCGATCTCCTGGAAAAGCATGGTCGAGCAGGAGCGGCTGGACCCTCACTATTCCGCTTTCATTCGCGAACTGCACCGGCGCCTGGCGCTGGCCGCGCCGCAGACGCGTTTCGAGCAGGGCAGCAATCCGCTCAAATATTGGCCCGGCCTCATTGTTTTCGTGATTATGGCGCTCGCGCTGGCGGCCCTGCTTGCGCGCGGGCTGGCTGCCGGCGCCTGGCAGGGGGCGGGGATCGTCGGCGTCTTTCTGGCGCTGTTTCTGTGGCAGGGCGGTAATTTTTTCCGGCGCAATCGGCCGGGCGCCTATCGCCCGGACGCATTGCCGCCGGAAGTAATGCCGAAAGGGTAATCGCGTTTTTCGCCGCCCATCAATTGCGCACGACCAGCACCGAACATGTGGCGTAGCGCACCACGTGGCCGGCATTGGAGCCAAGGAAATAAGTGCGCATCGCCGGCCGGTGCGACGTCATCACGATCAAATCGGCGTTGATGGCTTTCGCCTCTTCCAGCACCTCATGATAGATGCCGCCCTGCCGCACCGCGCCGGAGACGCGCGCGGGCTCGAGGTCGCATTCGCCGGCGACGATGTTCATGGCTTCTTCCGCCGATTTGCGCTGCTGCACGTCGAAATCCGGCGGCACGTATTCCGCCAGCATCACCGGCGTCATCGGCAGCACGTTAATCAGGCGGACCGACCCGCCCGACGCTCGGGCGAGCGAAACCGCTGCCTCGATGGCCGGTTTGGCCAATGCCGTGTCGGCAAGATCGATCGGCACCAGAATATGCTTGTACATGACAGCGCCCCTCCCTTCGCTGTAGCGCGGCGATCATGACACGTTTTCAAGCTCGCGTTAATTGGCGGCCGTTTCCAGCGACTTGGGGCTCACAAAGCGCTCCAGGCGGCCGGATTGAGGGTGCAGCTTGCCCCAGTCGTCGGAAGGGAAATCGACAATGACCAGGCCGGCGGTCGGCAGCTTCTCGCGCAACCGCTCGCGCGTCTCCACATCGCCGGAGGCGATCAGCATCAAGGCGAGTTCGTGCAATCCCGGATTATGGCCGATCACCATCAGGGTATGGGCCAAGGCCGGCGCGTCTTTGATGATGGTAAGGATGGCGTGCGGCGTTGCATCGTAGAGCCGCTCGATCGACTGCGCGGCCGGCGCCGGGTGTAACGCCGTCGCGGTGAATTTCCACGTCTCCTGGGTGCGCAGGGCGGGCGAGACCACCACGCGATCAGGGACAAGCGCATGGGCCGCGATAAAGGCGCCGATCGTTGCGGCATCCTTTTTGCCGCGTTCGGTCAAGGCGCGGGAGCGATCCGGCATCCCGGGATCGGACCTTTCGGCCTTGGCATGGCGAAACAGCAACAGGCGGCGCATGGTGCTCTAATGCCGGATCAAGAGGACGATGACGCGAACCCGTCGATTTCGAATCTACGGCAGTCTAGCATGCATGCCCCGGCGCCAACCGCGCCGCAATGACGCAAGCCTTAGTGACGTAGGCCTTGGTGACGTAAGCCTCGGGACCGGCAATGACCGAACGCGATGACACGGCGGCGAATTGGTACGAGGCGACCCGGGTCGAGAGCCCGCCGCGGGTGACGTTGAATTACGATTTGGACGTCGATGTCTGCGTGATCGGCGCCGGGCTTGCCGGGTTGACCGTCGCGCGCGAGGTGGCGCGGCGCGGCTGGTCGGTGGCTGTGCTGGAGGGCAAGCGCGTGGCCTGGGCGGCATCCGGGCGCAACACCGGCTTCGTACTGCCGGGCTTTCAGGAAGACGTCGGCAGCATGATCGAGCGCATCGGGCTCGACCACACCAAGCAGCTCTGGGGGCTGTCGGAACAGGGCCTCGATTATGTGCGGCGCACGATCGAGGAAACCGGTATGATCGCAACCGACCCGGGGTTCGGCTGGCTGCGGGTTTCCAAAACGAATAACCGCGCCGCGCTCGACGCCGAGGTGGAACGGTTGCGCTGGATCGGCGCCGAGGTCGAGTTCTGGCCGACCGAGCGCGTGCGCGAGACGCTTGCCAATCCGCGCTATTTCAACGCGGTTCATTTTCCGCGCGCCTTCCACATCCACCCGCTCAACTATACGCTCGGCCTCGCGGCCGCGGCGGAAGCGGCGGGCGCCCGCATCTTCGAGGGGACGCCGGCGCTCTCGATCGATACCACCGGAGTGCGAAAACGCATCGGCACCTCGGGCGGCCGCCTGCGCGCCCCCCATGTGGTGCTCGCCGGCAATGTGCATCTTGGAGAACTGTTGCCGCAGCTGGCCGCGACCCTGCTGCCGATCACGACCTACGTGATGGTCACCCAGCCGCTCGGGCCCAAGCTGCACGAGCTGGTGCGCTTTCGCGGCGCCGTGAGCGACGGCGAACGCGCCGACAATCATTACCGCATCATCGGCGGCGACCGGCTGCTATGGTCGGGCCGCGTGCGCGCGTGGGACGCGCAACCGCGCTGGCTCGGGCGCGGACTGTGCGCCGACATCCGGCGCAATTTTCCCGAGCTCGGCCCGATCGAAATTGATTATCTGTGGAGCGGCACGCTCGGCCGCGCGGTGCATCGCATGCCGCAGGTCGGCGAATTGGAGCCGGGCATCTGGGTGGCGAGCGCCTTCGGCGCGCACGGGCTCAACACCACGGCGATGGCCGGCGAGGTGATCGCGCGCGGCATCGTCGACAACGATAAGACCTGGCAGCTATTCGCGCCCTATGAACTGGTATGGGCGGGCGGCGTGGCCGGCCGGGCGGCGGCCCAAGGCCTCTATTGGGGCAGGCGGGCGGTGGACCGGGTCTGGCAGGACGTCGCGCGCTACCGCGAACAAAATCGGGCGCGCAAGACGGCGCAGCGGGCCGCGCCACGATCATGATAATGTCGCGCACGATGATTCCTTTGATCCGGCCCGCTCGATTTATTGCCGTCGCCTTGGCCACGCTCGCGTTAGCCGCTTGCGCCGGCACCGGTAGCAGCAGCTTTGACTTTTTCAACGCGTCCAGCGCGCCGGTGCAGCCGAAATCCTTCGTCGTTTCCGATTTCGTTTTTTCCAGCGACGTGACGGCCGTCGACCGCGGCTACACGGCGCGGCTTCAGCGCAAGATCGGCGCTTTCCCGACCCATGAGCGCAAGCAGCGGACCATCGAGCGGGTCAACGACGAGATGGTCGCCGCCATTATCGCCACCATGGACGAGGCCGGCCTCAAGGCGGGACCCGGACGCGAAGAGGGGCTCACGCTCAACGATGACGTCGTTCTGATTACCGGGCGCTTGCGCGTGGCCGATAATGTCAAACTCACCAAGGACAAGCAGGTCGGCTTTGGCGTTGGTGATGGCCGCGTCACCGCCGACATGGCGGTGTCGCACTTTTCCGGCGGCGGCAAGAACCTTCTGCTTCAGTTCAATACGCCGATGCCCGGCGGCCGCGCCGCGAGGCTAGACCGCAGGCAGGCGGCGGCGCGCAACGCGGCGATCGAGGCGGCGCTTCTGGCGGAAGGCACACCGGCGGTGAAGCTTTCGCCCGCGACCGAGGCGCAGGCGCGCGCTATGGGCCGCGCCGTCGGCGAACGCATCGTCGCCTTTGCCAAGGAGCGCGGCTGGTTGGCAAAGGCCGATGTGGCTGCGGCGATGCCGGCGCAGCCGGCGCCGAAACCATCGCCGTCGCATCCGGCCCGGCCTGGCGGGATGTGAATCAGCGCCCGTCGCGTCTCGCCATAAAGGCCAGCCGCTCAAATAAATGCACGTCCTGCTCGTTCTTCAAGAGCGCGCCGTGCAGCGGCGGGATCAGCTTCTTGGGATCGCGCTGGCGTAAAATCTCCGGGCCGATGTCCTCGACCATCAACAGCTTGAGCCAGTCGAGCAATTCCGAGGTCGACGGCTTCTTCTTGATGCCGGGCACTTCGCGGATTTCGTAGAACAGCTTGAGCGCCTCCGATACCAGCCGCTGCTTGATGCCGGGGAAGTGCACCTCGATGATCGCCGTCATAGTGTCGGCGTCGGGAAAGCGGATGTAATGGAAGAAGCAGCGGCGCAGGAACGCGTCGGGCAATTCCTTCTCGTTGTTGGAGGTGATGACCACGATCGGGCGGCGGCGCGCCTTCACCGTCTCGCTGGTCTCGTAGACATAGAACTCCATGCGGTCGAGCTCCAGCAACAGGTCGTTGGGAAACTCGATGTCGGCTTTGTCGATCTCGTCGATCAGCAGCACCGGACGCTCGTCGGCGACGAAGGCGTCCCATAATTTTCCGCGCTTGATGTAGTTGCGGATGTCTTTCACGCGCTCGTCGCCGAGCTGGCTGTCGCGCAGGCGCGAGACCGCGTCGTATTCGTATAAGCCCTGCAGCGCCTTGGTGGTCGACTTGACGTGCCACTCGATCAGCGGGGCGCCGACACTCTTTGCTATCTCCAGCGCCAGCACGGTCTTGCCGGTGCCGGGCTCGCCTTTGACCAGCAAAGGGCGCTCGAGCGTGATCGCCGCATTGACCGCGATCTTGAGATCGTCGGTTGCTACATAAGCCTCGGTGCCTTCAAACCGCATGCAATTCCTCACGGCCGCCGTCATGCCCGGCCTTGTGCTGGGCTTCCACGCCCTTCTTCTTGGATAGAAGACGTGGATGGTCGGGACAAGCCCGGCCATGACGCCGCTATGCGACCGCCTCGCAGCAACGTGAAGGCAGGGTGATGGCAAGTTGAATGGCTATTATGCGCAAACTGTATATGTGAGGGCGCGAGGAAACGAATTCGGGAGGCTTGTCATGCCCCGCTTGCTGCTCGGTCTGATGTTCGCGCTGACGCTCGCCGGCGCCGCGGTCGCGCAAATGGCGCCGCTGCCGAAGCCGGGGCCAGGGCAGGCGGTGGCGACCTTCGCCGGCGGCTGTTTCTGGTGCACCGAGTCCGATTTCGACCACGTGCCGGGCGTGATCTCGACCACCTCGGGCTATACCGGCGGCAAGGTCGCCAACCCCGATTATCATCAGGTGTCGGCGGGCGGCACCGGGCACGCCGAGTCGGTTGAGGTGATCTACGACCCGAGCAAGGTCTCCTACCAGCAGCTGCTCACTTATTACTGGCACCACGTCGATCCGACGGTGCAGAATCAGCAGTTCTGCGACCACGGCAATCAGTACCGCACCGCGATTTTCGTGCACAACGACGAGGAGCGCAAACTGGCGGAAGCCTCGAAGAAAAAGGTCGCGAACGAACTCGGCAAGCCGATCTATACAGAGATCGCGCAGGCCGGACCGTTCTACCCAGCCGAGGAGTATCACCAGGATTTCTACAAGAAGAACCCGACCAAATATAAATTCTACCGCTGGAACTGCGGCCGCGACCAGCGGCTGAATCAGATCTGGGGCGCGCATAAGGGAGACAGCTGATATGATCGATCGCAGAACCCTGTTGACCGCCGGCGTAGCGGCTGGCGCGCTTTTGGTAAGCGGCAGATTTGGTGAGGCAGAAACAATGACGACGACCGAACAGGTAATCGACTTCAAGAAGCTGACCGACGCCGAGTGGCACAAGCGGCTCAACGCCGAGCAGTATTATGTGCTGCGCAAGCACGGTACCGAGCGCGCCGGCACCTCGCCGCTCAACCACGAAAAGCGTAAAGGCACCTTCGCGTGCCAGGGCTGCGACCTGCCGCTGTTCAATTCCTCGACCAAGTTCGAGAGCGGCACCGGCTGGCCGAGTTTCTATCAGCCGCTGCCGAACGCGGTCGGCGAGACGACCGACCGGTCGTTCTTCATGACGCGCACCGAGGTGCATTGCAGTCGCTGCGAAGGTCATCTCGGCCATGTGTTCAACGACGGCCCGAAACCGACGGGTCTGCGCTACTGCATGAACGGCGTGGCGATGAAATTCGAGCCCGCCGCGGCGTCCTCAAGCTAAGTCGCAGCGGCGGCGCGAACCCGCAGCCGGCTACTTGCTGCCCCGTTAACCTGGAACCCGGAAAATATCGGCCGGACGGGTCCGCGGGCAGCATCGGTCGGCTGATGCCGTAGTGGCGCAAATCCAGCCAAGTCACTGAACCGTCACAAAATTCGCTTCCGCAGCCGGGCCCTACTCGGATGTTGTAGGGCGACGAGCGCCCGTATATAAGCCTGCCGCATCGGGAGGGACTTCGTAACTCAAGAACATAAAAAGACAGGGAGTGAAGTGGGATGTTGGCCAAGACCAAGACCTATCGGCCGTCGGACAAAGAGCCGTTTATGAACGAGCGCCAGCGGGACTATTTCCGTTTGAAGCTGCTCGCCTGGCGCGAAGACATACTCAAGGAAGCCAAGGAAACGCTGCAGCACCTGCAGGAAGAAAACCAAAATCATCCCGATCTTGCCGATCGGGCCTCGTCGGAAACCGACCGCGCCATCGAGCTGCGCGCGCGCGACAGACAGCGAAAATTGATAGCCAAGATCGACGAGGCGCTGACGCGCATCGACGACGGCACTTACGGCTATTGCGAGGAGACCGGCGAGCCGATTTCGCTACGCCGCCTGGAAGCGCGCCCGATCGCGACGTTGTCGGTGGAAGCGCAGGAGCGTCACGAGCGGCGCGAGCGGATCTACCGCGACGACTGATATTTCCGTTATCGCCAATCAGGCGGCTTGACGTCCGGCACGTGGCGGCCATAGGCGCGGCGATCGTGCATGTCGCTCCAGTGCGCGAGATCAGGCTCGGTGTAGCGCAACGGGATGAGCGCGTACCGCACCAGCACGCAGCGACGAAATTAGCGGCTATAGCGCTCGGGACTAATCACCCCTTCGCTGCCGGACGCCCCAGCAAGCTCGCCATCTCGTCTTCCAGGTTTTCGTACGGCGTCTTGCCTGGTGCTGACGAGGGCGCCGGTGCCGGCTCGAGTTTCGGTTCGGCCTTGGCCTCCGGCTTGGGTTCCAGCTTCGGCTCAAACCTTTGCTCAAACCAGGAGTTGCCTTCGGGCTTGGCGTCGAACTTGGGCTCCGCGCGCGGCTTGAGTTCGCGCGGCATCGGCCGCGGTGCTTCGGCGGGCTTACTCGGCGCATTGAATGCTAGCGGGTCGGTGACGGGCGGGCGGCCTTCCGCCGGCGGTCCGCGGCGAAGCGCCGCTTCGAGTTGATGCGCCATCTCTGCCAGGTTTTGATCGGTCTGCGGCGGCGCGGGCGGCTCCGGGGCGAGCGGCGGCGGGGCGGCTGCACGCGCCGATTCAGCGCGCGGGGCAGGAGCGCCTTCATGCGGCGCGAGGCGCGAGGTCAATTCGGCGGCAAGCCCACTGAGCGTGTCGTTGGCGCGGCCGCGTCCGGTCTGCTCCGGAACGGGCCATGGCTCTTCCGCGGGCGGCGCACGGTGACGCGCCGGCTGGTTCGGCTCATTCGTCAGTTGCAGCGGCCAAGCATTGTCGGCCGGCGCCTGGCGCCCCATCGGTTCGGGCGCGAGAGTTCCGCGTGCGGGCTCGCGCGCCGCCGCGCTCGTCGCGCGCACAATATTCGGCTCGACCACGACGTCGCTCGGGCCGCCGATCATCAAGAGATGTTCGACATTGTCGCGGCGGATCAGCACCAGCCGGCGGCGGCCATCGATCGGGGCCGCATCGATGACGGCTAACCGCGGCTGGCGTCCGCGGGCATTGCTGCTGCCCATCGAACTGTGACCGAACCGGCGCACCAGCCAGGCAGTGACCCCGATCAGGATAAGGACCACGAGGAAGGCGATGAAAAACCGGACGGCCAAAGGCTGCGACGCCAAAAGGTCGTACATCAATAATGCTCCCTACTTGGTCGTTGTCGTCTTGCGGCCAACCGGCGGGGAATCGCCCAAATGGTTAATTTCCCCGGACCATTCGCCGCCCACACCCTGACTAAGGCATAGCAAATAAACTGTACTTTGCCACCCAGTCTGGCCGTTTTTGGGGCAGACCGTAGCCGCCATGGTTAAATGGTGGCGTCCGCTAAGCTATTAATTTACCAATCGTTAACCATAAACTCGGCAAAGTTTGCCGCGCGTTGGATGACGCGCCGGCGCGCAGTCTCCACTTCACGGCCGGCGCAAACGCCGATGCATTCGACGTTTTGTCGCTGGCTCGATTTGCCGCATGGCGAGGCCGTCATCGGTGCAACGGTGCGCTTCGGTCACGCCGGTTCCACGCTTTCGCCGCCCGAATTATCCAATGGCTGCGCGCCTGTGGACGAGTAACCCTTGCGCCAATGGGGCGGCTTAAGGCACTCAGGAGACAGAGCCGCTTCGGCCGCGGCGACGCAAGGTTTGAAGACCGCCATGGCGACTCAGGATCCCGCGATGCAGGACCCGGCGCGCGAGGGAGACCAGGGGACACACGCATTACGCGGCGGTTCGGTCGGCCAGGTGGTGCTGGTTGCTGTAGCTCTGGTCGCGGCCGCCGCCGGCCTGATCTATGTCGGCCGTGACCATGCCGAAACCTTCATCGTAACGCTGCTGGCGGTGCTCGGCACCGTCGGCGTGTTTGCGCTGTTCGCGCTTGCCGCCGGCCTCGTGCATTTCTCCACCCGCCGGCAGGCCAATCCCTTGCTCAATGCGGTGATCGATAACGCCAGCGACGGCATCATCGTCACCGATCAGAAGGGCCGCGTGTTCTACGCCAACGCCGCCTACCGCGATCTGGTCGGCGCCAGCAGCGCCAACGAAGTGCGACCGATCGAGCGGGTCTTCATCGGCGATCCCGACGTTTCCGAGTCGATCTACCGCCTGCTCAAGGCGGCGCGCGAAGGTCGCCGCCTGCACGAAGAGGTGCGCATTCCCGGCACTGATGGCGCCCGCTGGCTGCGCCTTAAGGTGCGTCCGCTCGATGCGGACAATGCGCGCATGACGGTCTGGTCGATCGCCGACGTGACGCGCGAGCGCGAGCGCCAGGAAAACGTGTTCCAGGAGCTGCAGCACGCCATCGACTATCTCGATCACGCGCCGGCCGGTTTCTTCTCGGTCGATGCGAGCGGATCGGTCATCTATCTCAACGCGACGCTTGCCGAATGGCTCGACCACGATCTCGCTCAGATTACCGGCGGCTCTCTCAAGCTCAACGATATCGTCGCCGGCCAGGGCGCGGCTTTGCTCACCACGTTGAGCGCCGCGCCGGGCGAGGTGAAGACCGACGTGATCGATCTCGATCTGAAGACCCGGACCGGCAAGCCGGTGGCGGTGCGGTTGTTGCACAAGGTGGCGTTTGGCGCCGATGGCACGCCCGGTCCCTCGCGTACGCTGGTGCTCAACCGGGCGCGCAACGAGGGCAGCGATCCGCAGCGCGCCGCGGAAGTGCGCTTCATGCGTTTCTTCCAGAACACCCCGATGGCGATCGCCACCGTCGATCGCACCGGCCGCGTCGCGCGCAGCAACGCGCGCTTCGCCTCCGCCTTCGACAGCACGCTCAAAGGCGGCTCGATCCTGGCGGTGGTGGCGGAACGCGACCGGCCGGCGCTCGAAGCCGCCATCCGCAAGGCGGCGGAAGGCGAGGGCGACATCGCGCCGGTCGAAGCGGCGCTGCTCGGCAGCCCCGAGCGCTGGGCCAATTTCTTTGTCTCCGCGGTCGAGGAGGCCGACCGCGACGGCGAAGCGGCGATCGTCTATGCGCTCGAGACCACCGCGCAGCGCACGCTGGAGAACCGGGTCTATCAGCAGCAAAAGATGGAATTGGTCGGCCAACTCGCCGGCGGCATCGCGCACGACTTCAACAACGTGCTCTCCGCCATCATGATGGCGACCGACTTCCTGCTCAACGCCCACCGGCCGACCGATCCCTCATTCAAGGACATCATCCAGATCAAGCAGAACGCCAACCGCGCCGCCGCTTTGGTGCGGCAATTGCTGGCCTTCTCGCGCAAGCAGACGCTGCGCCCGCAAATCCTCGATCTCGGCGAGACGCTCAGCGATCTCGGCATGCTGCTCAAGCGGCTGATCGGCGAGAAGGTGACGCTGGAGGTCGTGCACGGCCGCGATCTGTGGCCGGTGAAGGTGGACCTCTCGCAATTCGAGCAGGTGATCGTCAATCTGGCGGTCAATGCGCGCGACGCCATGCCGGAAGGCGGCAAGCTCACCGTGCGCACCAACAACGTGCCGGCTTATGAAAGCGGCTCGTTCGGCACCAAGGGCATGCCGGAAGCGGACTATGTCTTGATCGAAGTGACCGACAGCGGCAGCGGTATTCCGGCCGACATCATCGACAAAATCTTCGAGCCGTTCTTTTCCACCAAGGACGTCGGCAAGGGCACCGGGCTCGGCCTGTCGACGGTCTATGGCATCGTCAAGCAAACCGGCGGCTTCATCTACGCGGACTCAAAGCCGGGCCATACGTCGTTCCGTATTTTCCTGCCGCGCCACGTTGCGGGTGTGGAGGAGCAACTCACGCAAATTCCCGATGCCGAGGCGCCCGCGCTCGCCGTCGCGACGGCGGCAGCCGACACTCTGGCGCGCGCGGCGCCCGCCGACCTCACGGGGCAGGGCACCATCTTGCTGGTGGAGGATGAGGAGGGCTTGCGCGCGCTTAACGCGCGCGGGCTTTCCTCGCGCGGCTACACGGTGCTCGAAGCCGGCAATGGTGTGGAAGCGATTGAGGTCTTGGACAAGCACGGCCATGTCGATCTGGTGGTGTCCGACGTCGTCATGCCGGAAATGGATGGGCCGACGCTGCTCAAGGAACTGCGCCGGCGCGATCCGAATGTGAAGATCATTTTCGTCTCGGGCTATGCCGAGGAAGCCTTTGCCAAGAACCTGCCTGCCGATGCTCAGGGCAAGGAGCAATATTCGTTTCTCGCCAAGCCCTTCACGCTGAAGCAGCTCGTCGCCGAAGTGAAGAAGACGATGACGCAGTAGCGCGCTACATCTGTCCGCTGAGCGCCAACACCAGCACTACGATCAGCAGAACGCCGACAAGTCCGGACGGGCCGTAGCCCCAGCCGCGGCTATAACCCCAGCGCGGAAAGGCGCCGACGAGCGCAAGAATGAGCAGGACAATCAGAATGGTGCCAAGCATGGTTTGCCACATGTATCATGCGCCGATGTTCGGCGCGTTCGCGACGATAACGGCGACGGAACTGATTTTGTTCTACGCGGGACGCGGAATGTTCCTGCTGCAGTGCGACTGAAATCGCTACGCTCGCGCGGCACGCAAGCGGCGCTAGCGCGCAACGAGAGGTGTCAGTTGCAGGTCTGCGCCAAGCGTGTCTTGGCGAAGATATTCAGCCGGCAAGGAAAGATTGTGCGCGTGGCGGTCGGCCGCTCCGGCGGCGCCTGGAAATAGTTGGATTCCAACGTCGTCCTGGCGGAGCTGACGTCAGTCGTGGCATCCGAAAGGAATTGCGGCTGCAAAAAGTGCAACTGTTCCGTCGGATTCAGTTTGGCCAGCGCGGCCCCAGAACCGAGCATCGAAAATATGACAACTGTCGCCAAGACCTTCACGGCCTGATCTCCACGCTTACTGACGGTCATCTAACGGCGGGGCGGGGCGGGCGTTCCGCGACCGTCTATGACATTGTCGTGAGAGCGCTTGCCGATCAGCTTCGCCTCTTACAAAGCCCTGCATGCAGGCCTATCTTCCCGTTGGCCAATTTGGCCGGGAGTATCACCATGTTTTGCCGTCGCCTGTTGATCGCGCTTGCAGCGATAACGACCGCGTTTGTCCTTGTTGCCGTCGATAATGCCGACGCCCGCGCCGGCCGCGGCTTTTCGGGTGGCAGCCGCGGCTTTCGCACGTTCTCCACGCCGCCGGCGACGAAGACCGCGCCGAATGCTGCGGCCCCGATCCAGCGCACGCAGACGCAACCGACAAGCGCCGGGACCGTGGGCCAGGGCGCGGCGCGCCCGGGCCTGTTCGGCGGCGGATTGTTCGGCGGGTTGGCAGCCGGCTTCATCGGTGCCGGGCTGTTCGGTCTACTGTTCGGCCACGGCTTGTTTGGCGGCATGGGTGGCTTCGCCTCGATCATCGGGCTGCTGTTGCAGGTCGCGCTGGTCGTGATCGTCGCGCGCCTGCTGTTTTCTTGGTGGCAGCGCCGCAACCTGCCGGCTTACGCGGCGCCGCCGGGCGCCGGCGCTGCGCCCGACGCGGGCGGCCATGCTTTCGGTGGTTTCGGCGGCCTGTTTGGCGGCAATGCGCCGGCCGGCGAGCCAATCGCCATCGGGAAATCCGACTACGATGCATTCGAGCAATTGCTTGGCGACATCCAGGCGGCCTATTCGGCCGAAGACGTATCCGCTTTGCGTGCGAAGGTGACGCCGGAGATGGTCACTTATTTCTCCAAGCAGCTTGCGGAGAACGTCAGCCGCGGTCTGATCAATCAGGTCACCGAGGTGAAGCTGCTGCAAGGCGATCTGGCGGAAGCCTGGCGCGAAGGCGACATCGAATACGCCACCGTCGCCATGCGTTTTGCGCTCACCGACCGCATGGTCGAACGCGCCAGCGGCCGCACCGTCGAGGGCGGCGCGCCGGACGAGGTCACCGAACTGTGGACCTTCATGCGCGCACGCGGCGGCGATTGGCTGCTCTCGGCCATCCAACAGACTTGATTGTCGGCAATCGAACGAAGCCTCCGTAACGCCAGCGGGCGCCCGCTTTCATCGTTCATTAACGCTCGCAGGCGGGCGAGAGCGGCATTATTGGCCGGATATTGGCAATTTCCCGTTTCCAAAACGTCATATTGGCCGTCCGGGCGCGCTAACCGTTGACGTTACACCGGAATCCGTTTATGTCGCCGCGCGCAACCTGGTTTTCGGCCTCATCTTGCTGCCACGCTTCCCGACTTTGGGCCAGCGCCTCAAGTGACCTCCCAAAACTCGTGGTGTTGCCGCCGGCGCGATGCACGTGCAGGCGTTCAACAGAAGTGTGAAAGGAACTATGATGCCCGTCGGAACTGTAAAGTTCTTCAATACCCAAAAAGGCTTCGGCTTCATCCAGCCGGATGATGGCTCCAAGGATGTGTTCGTGCACATCTCCGCGGTCGAGCGCGCCGGCATGCGCTCGCTGATGGAGGGCCAGAAGATCAGCTACGAGGTCGTCACCGAGCGCGGTAAGCAAGCCGCCGGCAATCTGCAGTCGGCCTGAGGTTTGAACGACTTTGACGAACGAAGCCCGGCGGCGACGCCGGGCTTTTTGCATGCGTGCCGGTCGTGTAAACCTCATTCGATTGCAAACAAGATCAATCCCGGGAGGAAACAAGATGGACATCATCGCTTGCGGATCGCGGCCCTCGCGCAAAATGGGCGCACCGAGCTTCACCGGCACGGTGTGGCAGGATCCGATCATCCAGGCGCCGGACCCGGCGCTTCTACGCTCGGCCTGGGTGCGCTTCGAGCCGGGCGCGCGCACGGCCTGGCACACCCATCCGCTCGGGCAGACGCTGCACATCACCTCGGGGATCGGCCACGTGCAGACCTGGGGCGGCCCCGTGCGGCAAGTCCGCGCCGGCGACACCGTCTGGATTCCGCCGAGCGAGAAGCACTGGCATGGTGCCACCCCCGAACACGGCATGGAACACATCGCCATGCAAGAACATCAGGGCGGCGAGCACGTGAAGTGGCTCGAACCGGTCACCGACGAGCAATATGGCGCCAAGCCTGCCGGCTAAGCTCTGCTTGCGGCCGAGGGGGTCGCAAACAACCTTTCGTGACAGTCGGAATAGGGTCGCAATGTCGGGGTTCTCTCCTCCCGACGGCGGGGCGACGGGCTTCCGCCGAAGTCGGGAGGTCTCCAATGATTGCAATGAAATGGGGCACGCCGCTGGCGGCGTGCCTGAGCTTGTTCTGCGTGGCGCCGGTGCAAGCGCAACAGGCCAATATGAGCTTCTTCGTCACCAGCCACGGGCCGGGCAAGGGCGCCGATCTGGGCGGCCTGGCCGGCGCCGATAAGCACTGCCAGGAGCTTGCGGCATCGGTGGGGGCGGGCGGCAAGACCTGGCGCGCCTATCTGTCCACCCAAGGCGCCGGCGCGGTGAATGCGCGCGACCGCATCGGCAAAGGTCCCTGGCAGAACGCCAAGGGCGTGGTCATTGCCACCAGCGTCGCCGATCTGCACAGCGCCAACAACAAGCTCAACAAGCAAAACGACGTGTCGGAGAAAGGCGAGGCCATCAACGGCCGTCGGCGACAAGCCGAACCGGCACGACATCCTCACCGGCTCACAGGCCGGACGGCACCGCTTTCACCGACGACAAGGATCATACCTGCAAGAATTACACGAGCAGCACGCAAGGCTCGGTCATGGTCGGTCACAACGACCGCATCGGTTTACGTGACAGGAGTTCTCGCATTCGTGGAATTCGTCGCATCCTTCACGCGGACCCGATGGCGGCGCTCGGCAAGGATGATCTGAAGGCGCTGCAAGGACCGGCGGCGACGGGCTGCTGTACTGCTTCGCCTCGAACTAAGTCGTGAGTTTTTAAGGCGCTCACGGCCGCACGCCGCCTTGCGTCGATTGGGCTTGCCGACTTCGCCGAGCAAAGTCATGCTGGCAACGGCAAGATCGAGTGGGCTGCAGGAGTGTGGGCCGTGAGCGTCGAATTCCTGATCACGTCGTTCATCGTCATCGTCTCACCCGGCACCGGCGTGCTCTACACGCTTGCCGCGGGTCTCTCGCGCGGGTCGCGCGCCAGCGTGGTGGCGGCGTTCGGCTGCACGCTCGGCATCGTGCCGCACATGGCGGCCGCGATCCTGGGGCTGGCCGCGCTGCTGCACACCAGCGCGGTCGCTTTCCAGGTCTTTAAATACATCGGCGTCGCCTATCTGCTCTACATGGCGTGGAATACGCTGCGCGAACGCGGCGCGTTGAAAGTGGAGAAGCAGGTCGACGCCCGCTCGGCGATTCAGGTGATCGTGACGGCAATCCTGATCAATGTCCTCAATCCGAAGCTGTCGATTTTCTTCATGGCGTTCCTGCCGCAGTTCGTCAGCGCCGGCGAACTGCATCCGCTGCCGCGCATGCTCGAATTGAGCGCCGCGTTCATGGCTGATGACGTTCGCGGTTTTCGTCGGCTACGGCCTGTTCGCCGCCTCGATCCGCGATCACGTGATAACGCGCCCGCGCGTTCTGACCTGGATGCGGCGGAGCTTCGCCGGCGCCTTCGTCGTGCTCGGCGCCAAGCTCGCTTTCGCCGATCGCTGACGGGGATGTCCCATGCGGTACCAGCTTTACTACTGGCCGAGCATCCAGGGCCGCGGTGAGTTCGTGCGGCTGGCGCTGGAGGATGCCGGTGCGGCTTACGACGACGTCGCGCGCCAGCCGGGCGGCACCGGCAAGATGATGGCGATGATGGACGGCGGCCGCGACAAGCGCCCGCCCTTCGCGCCGCCGTTCCTGATAGTCGGCAATGGTGCGCTCGGGCACACCGCAAATATTCTGTACTACCTCGGTCCGCGGCTGAAGCTTGCCCCCCACACCGAGTCCGGCCGGCTGTGGCTGCACCAGTTGCAGTTGACGGTCACCGATTTCGTCAAGGAAATTCACGACACGCATCACCCGCTCGGCGGCGAGCTCTATTACGAAGACGCCAAGCCCGAGGCCAAGCGTTTCACCGAGAATTTCCTATCCGAGCGGGCCCCGAAATATCTTGGCTATTTTGAGACTGTGCTGAAGTCGAGCGGCGGACCGTGCACGCTTGGGCGGAGGTTCAGCACTATGGACCTGTCGCTGTTTCAATTGATCGAAGGGCTGCGTTACGCCTTTCCCAAGGCGATGAAACGCATCGAGAGGAAGATTCCGCGCGTCGTCGCCGTCCGCGACCGCGTCGCGGCGCGCGCAAGGATCAAGAAATATCTGAAGTCACCGCGGCGTATTCCTTTCAACGAGAACGGCATATTCCGGCATTATCCGGAGCTGGATGAGTAATTCGCACATTTCACCTTGTCGTCCCCGCGAAAGCGGGGACCCATACGCCGCAGCTTCTCGATAGGACACGGAGTATGGGTCCCGGCCCTCGCTTGCGCTCGGCCGGGACGACAGCAACAAAGTCACCCTTGCGCGTTCAGCGCCTTGCCGCCGGCGCTGACGGACTTGGCCGACAACAAGCGTGAACGCGATCACGCAAGGCTCGGTGCCCTTGTTCACCCAATTGTGGATGGTGCCGCGCTGCACCAGCACGTCGCCGGCTTTCAGGTGCACGCTGCCGATGTCGAGCTCCATGTCGATCTCGCCGGAGATCACCACGGCGTAATCGATGCTATCGGTGCGATGGTTGCGCGGGGCAACCCCGGGGCCGAAGCTGACGACGCGGAACACGGTGCCGTTGTCGATGGTGGTGCCGATTTTTTTGCCAGACGGGTCCTCGCTGCCGTCATTGTCGACCGGAAAGTCTTGCGTCGACCAGATCACGCTGTATTCGGCGCCGGCCCGATGCGAGAACACGTTCTTGACCGGCTCGTCGATCAGAACTTTGGCACGGCCTTGGTCGTCATGCCCGGTGACGACGCGGCGGATTGTCAGGCTCATCGGTAAATCCTCCCATTGTTAGTCGGCCGGCGACGCTTTTTTGCCGCTTTCGTGCCAGAGCAGGAACAGTCCGGAGGCGACCACGATCGCCGAGCCCGCGAGCAGCGCAAGCGTCGGTATATCGCCCCAGAATACGAAACCCAAAATCATCGCCCAGACCAGCACGAAATAATAGAACGGCCCGACCGCCGAGGGCGGCGCCAGCGAGAGCGCGCGCGTCCACCAATATTGTCCGAAACCGTTGAACACACCGGCGGTGATCATGGCGGCAGCATCGCGTCCGGTCGGCACCTGCGCGCCGAACACAGCCATGGCGAGGATGAAAAATGCCGTCATGAACAGCATCTGGTACATGGTCAGGGTCTCGGTCAACTCGGTGGCGCTCATGCCGCGCACAACCGCTGTGACCGAGCCGAACATGACCGCGTTGGCGATGGCAAACAGCGCGCCGAGCCGAAAGCTATCGGCGCCGGGCGCCGCGACCAGCAGCACGCCGAAGAAGCCGGTAAGCAGCGCGAGGCCGCGCGCCAGCCCGATCCTTTCCTTCAGCCAAATGGCGGCGAACAACGTAGCGAACAGCGGGCCGGAAAAGTTGATCGCCATGACGCCGCCGATCGGCATCAGGCTGAGCGCGATCACGATCAGGCTCTGCGCCACGCTTTGGGCGATGCTGCGGCCGACATGATCGCGCAGCCGGCTGGTGCCGAACACCGACCAGCCGAAGCGCGGCAGGATCAGCAGCGAGCAGACGACGAGCGAAACGCTTGCGCGGAAGAACAGCACTTCGGCGAAGGAGTAGGTAGCGACCTGCCATTTCGCGATCGCGGTGGAACCGGCAAACATCACGGTCGCGCTCAGCATGAACGCGATGCCAAGCGGCACGCGGTCGGCGCGCGGACGTGCGGGGGCGGCTAATTTGTCGGCGGTCACCGGATAAGGGCCTTGGGCAAAAGTAGGGCGTGCACCCCCTAGCACGTCACCGGTTTTGCCGGCAGGCCTTTGCGCGAATGGCGTCCGTCGCGCCCCGCATAGCGGGACGCTTTTGCCAGGGATGGTGCTAGTGTTTGCGCGCGACCTTGCGCTTTGACCTGCGTTCGCGCGCAAGCCGCGCGGCGCGGCGTTTGTTCAGGGCGCGCACTTCGCGGGCGCGGCGGGCGCGCCGCCGCCGGCAGCGCGAGCATTTGCAATTCGACTTGCCGATGACGTTCTTTAGATAGTCGATGCCGTAGTTGTAGACGATTTCCTCGCCCGGCTTGATGTTGCGCAGGGCGAAAATGAAGATGCGCCGCTTGACGATGGTGGTGTCGGCGTTGGGATTGCAGGAGTGATTGGCGTAGCGCGCGAGATTGCTGCGCGGCGTGCCGTCGATGGTCCAGCGGCTGTTGATCTCGTAGAGGTAGCGGTTGCCGCGGCTCTCGATCTTGTTGGCCGCTTCGGTGGTGAGCAGGCGGCCTTTATATTCGGCGATGCGCTTGCGCTTTTTGATCGGCGCGATGGCGAACAGCCCGAGCCCGGTACGCGAGCGGCCAACGCGGAACATTTTCGTTGTCTTGCTTTTTTTCTTGGGCATTGCGGGCGGGAGCTTCCAATCCGGCGTCTGCGGATAGAAGAAGCAGGCGGCCGCGTCAATGCGCGATTTCAAATGCTGGGCAAAACTCCGACGGCTTCAGAACCCGTACATCGCCATGGCGATGGAGAAGAGCACGATGCCGATCCATTTGACCACGGTCGGCAGCGCCACCAGCGCGGAAGCCAAGCGCAGCCTGCGGTCCTTCAGCGCCAGATAGATGGCGGCGATCGCGGCAAGCGGGAAAATGACAATCTTCAGCACAGTGACCAGGCCGCCCAAGGTGAAGTCGAGCTCCAGCCCTTCTGTCGCGATCGACCAGACATCGATCAGCACCCAGGTCAGCAACGCCAGCGTTGCCAGCGCGATGACGGCGTGGCGCGGCTTTCCCGTCGCCGCGAACCACAGCGCCGCGGCGGTGACCAGCGGCGCCAGCGCGACCTTGACGCTGCCCAGGATCTGCGCGAGGCGCGTTAGCCCGGTCTCCGGCTCGTAGGCGGCGAAAAGGGTCGGCAAGTCGGCGAGTGCGCCCCACAGCTCGTAGGCTGCCAGGACGGCGAGCGCGATGCGCAGCCAGCGGTGCCGCGCCGGGGCGGCCGCAACGGTGGTTTCGCTCGTGGTTTCGCTGGTGGTCATGGCAAGCGTTCCCCAAGCCCCGAAACGGGCCCTGTGGCGAATTATAGGTTTGGTCGCCGCGATGGGGCAAAGGTTCATTCGGCCGCCGGAGGCGCCGCATGGTGCCCCGGGAGGTCACCAAACATTTGCCGGAAGGCCTGAACCTTTTACGGCCCTGGCTGCGACTAAGGCTGGAGGGTTCATCCGAAGGGGGCTTCCCATGAATGGCATGAAATTCGGCGTCAGCGCGGTGCTGATCGCCATGTTGGCGCTGTTTGTCGTGTCGGCGCCGGCCCCGGCCGAGACTTTGTTCAAGATCGTGACCGCCAAGGACGAGATCGTCGTCGGCCTCAATGACATCGAGCTGAAGATGCTCGGCGGCGACGCCGGCGGCATCGCCCAGGCGATCGCCAAGAAAGGCTCGCTGACGCTTTGGCAATACGCCGTGACCCAGAAGAACGGCAAGCGCATGGTGGCGCCGCGCGCCCAGATCGGCGTGCTGGCCGCGGCCTCGCTGCGGGTCGAACCCTACAAGCAGCCGTTCAAGGTTGTGCCGCACGAGTAAGGCGAGCGGGCTGCGGGGCGCCGTTGCCGGGCGTGTCCGGGCGCGCCATGATCGCGCGATGACGACACCCGAGCGCTGGCCGGACCTGCCTTACGCCGCCTGGAAGGACACGCGCGACACGCTGCATCTGTGGACGCAAGTGGTCGGCAAGATCCGCCTGACGCTGACGCCCTGGCTCAATCATTCCTGGCACGTCGCGCTCTATGTCACCGCGCGGGGACTGACCACCGGACCGATCCCGTACGGCGAGGGCGCGTTCCAGATCGATTTCGATTTCATCGACCACGCGCTGTCGGCGTCGTCGAGCGACGGCGACGCGCGCCGGCTGCCCTTGCGGCCGATGGCGGTGGCGGACTTCTACGCGCAAGTGCTCGCGGCGCTCGATGAGTTGGGCATCGACGTCGCCATCAGCACCATGCCCTGTGAGATTGCCGACTGCATCCCGTTCGTCGCGGACACCGTGCACAAATCTTACGATCGCGATTTTGCCAACCGCTTTTTTCGCGTGCTCTCGGCCGCGCACGACGTGATGAGCCGCTTCCGCACCGGTTTTCTCGGCAAGGCGAGCCCGGTGCATTTTTTCTGGGGCTCGTTCGATCTGGCGGTGACGCGCTTTTCCGGACGGCGGGCGCCGAAACATCCCGGCGGCGTGCCGCATCTGCCGGACGCGGTGGCGCAAGAGGCCTATTCGCACGAGGTTTCCAGCGCCGGTTTCTGGCCCGGCGGCGGCGGGCCGGTCGATTGTGCGGCGTTTTATTCTTATGCCTATCCGGGGCCTGAAGGCTTTGCCGAAGCGAAGGTGAAGCCCGACGCGGCGGTTTTCTCCAAGGAGCTGGGCGAGTTCTTGTTGCCCTATGACGCAGTGCGAAGCGCCAGCGATCCCGACGCGGCGCTGATGGAGTTTTTGCAGAGCACCTACGTCGCCGCGGCGGATTTGGGGAAGTGGGATCGCAAGGCGCTGGAATGTGCGATCGGCGAGCCGGGGAAGGTGAGGGTGGTTTAGCTTTCCGTGCAGCAAACTCGCGTCCCTCTCCCACAAGGGGAGAGGGAAAGTGAGTATGCCGCGCGTCCGCTTTCCCAATTCAATTGTCAAGCAGCCGCCTTCGCTCTTTCGGCTTCGGCGCGCCCTTAGCCAACGCTCCGCCGAAGAGCATCAAGTTCGGAAAGAAAAGCGGCAACAGTGGACAGGTCTACTGTAACGAGAATACAAAGCGATACTATGCCATTGGCTAGGGCGTCTCGCGGCGGCACAAACCAAGGGGCAGATAATAGGCTGAGTAGCCAGAGCGAAAGACCGCTTAATAGCCATACACTCTCTAGTCCCCCGATTGGGAGCCATTGACCTGTTGCAGCCACAAAAGCTGCGTAAAAAATCGCCGAGTTGCCGAGCAACGCGGTCGCACGGTCGGCTAATGTTGGAAATTCCCGACGGTCAGACATGTCCGTTTATCTCTAGGTTGAAAAACAATAGCACACAATCAATATTGCCTACTTGCCAATCGAGACACGGATAGCTCCATGAACGCCCCCATCACCCCGCCGCTGCCGCCCTATCACCACACGCCGCTCTTTCCCCTCGGGCCCGACACGACGCCGTACCGCAAGCTCGGCACCGCCGGCGTGCGCGTGGAAAAAGTCATGGGCCAGGACATGCTGGTGATCGAGCGCGAGGCGCTGCGGGCGCTTGCCGAAGCCGCCTTCACCGACATCAATCATCTGCTGCGGCCCGCGCACTTGAAGCAGCTGCGCAAGATCCTCGACGACCCGGAGGCGAGCGCGAACGACAAGTTCGTCGCCTACGATTTCTTGAAGAACGCCAACATCGCCGCCGGCGGCGTGCTGCCGATGTGCCAGGACACCGGCACCGCCATCATCAGCGCCAAGAAGGGCTGCCTGGTGTTCACCGACGGTTCCGACGAGGGCGCGCTGGCGCAAGGCGCGCGCGACGCCTACCTCAAGCGCAATTTGCGCTACTCGCAGCTGGCGCCGATCTCCATGTTCGAGGAGAAGAACACCAAGTCGAACATGCCGGCGCAGATCGAGATCTACGCCCAAGGGGCTGGCGATGTTGAGGACGCCTACAAGTTCCTGTTCATCGCCAAAGGCGGCGGCTCGGCCAACAAGTCGTTTCTGTTCCAGGCGACGCCGTCGATCCTGACGCACGACCGGTTGCACGCCTTCCTCAAGGAGAAGGTACTCACCCTCGGCACCGCCGCGTGTCCGCCCTATCATCTGGCGATCGTCATCGGCGGCACCTCGGCCGAGCTGACCATGAAAACGGTCAAGCTCGCCTCCACCCATTATTACGACACGCTGCCGACCAAAGGCTCGGAAGCCGGTCATGCGTTTCGCGATCTGGAAATGGAGCAGGAAGTCCTGAAGATGACGCAGTCCACGGGAGTGGGCGCGCAGTTCGGCGGCAAATATTTCTGCCATGACGTGCGCGTGATCCGCCTGCCGCGCCACGGCGCCTCATTACCCATCGGGCTGGGTGTGTCCTGCGCCGCCGATCGCCAGGCGCTGGGCAAGATCACCAAGGACGGCATTTTCCTCGAAGAGCTCGAGCATCATCCGGCGCAATATCTTCCCGAAGTCGATCAGGAAAAGCTCGGCGGCGACGTGGTGAAGGTGAACTTGCGCCGGCCGATGAAAGACATCCTGGCGCAGCTTTCGCAATATCCGGTGAAGACGCGGCTCTCGCTCACCGGCACGCTGATCGTGGCGCGCGATCTCGCGCACGCCAAACTGCGCGAACGGCTGGAGAAAGGCGAGGGGCTGCCGGATTATTTCAAGAACCATCCGATCTATTACGCCGGTCCGGCCAAGACGCCCGAGGGTTACGCCTCCGGCTCGTTCGGCCCGACCACCGCGGGACGCATGGATTCGTTCATCGATATGTTCCAGGCCGCCGGCGGCTCGATGATCTCGCTGGCCAAGGGCAACCGCTCGGCGCAAGTGCGCGAGGCCTGCAAGAAACACGGCGGCTTTTATCTTGCCTCGATCGGCGGCTCCGCCGCCAAGCTCGCCGAAATGTGCATCAAGAAAGTGGACGTGCAGGAATATCCCGAGCTCGGCATGGAGGCGATCTGGAAGATCGAGGTCGAGGATTTCCCCGCCTTCATCGTCATCGACGACAAGGGCAACGATTTTTTCAAGGAGCTGAATTTGGGCTGAAAGGGCCGGAGGCCGGTCCGCCGTTTACGCCCGGTAAACCTTGCGTCCTTAGCCGGCGTTAAGCGCGCCCGGCTAGGTTCAGGCCGCAGCGGGAGCATGCGGTGATGAGACGCAACTTGGCAATTGCATTGTTCGTCGTTGCGTTCGCCGTGTTCGCATGGGGCGCGATCCGCGACGAGATGCGGGTTCGGCAGTTTTGGCAGACTGCGTCGTTGCCGCGCCCAATCCCATATCCGCTGCCGTTCAAGGCGTATAGCAAGGAAGTCTGGGCCGAGATCGTGGCCGCGCGCACGGCCGACAAGGCCGGCGACTACGCTACCGCCGCCGCGCACTACAGCCAAGCGTTGGAGCTCGAGCCGGGACCGAACAGCGCCTCGGTCGATCTCCTGATCTGGCGCGGCAGCGAATACAATTCGCTCGACGATGCGGCCGCCAAAGCCTTCCCAGATTTCGATGCCGCGATCAAAGACGGCTACCCGACCGGACCGCACACCGACCGCGGCTTCCGTGCGTTCATGGGCCGCGGCTATGCGGCGTTGAATCTCGGCAAATATGCCGCCGCCAAAACCGATTTCGACGCGGTGCTTAAGGAATTGCCGAACGACGTGCCGCGCTCGAGCCATGTCTTAGCTTGGCGTGGCGCGGCCTATCAGGGATTGGGTGACCGCGCCCACGCGATTGGCGATTACAAGGCATCGCTGGCGCTCGACCCGAACTATGATTACCCCCGCAAGGGGCTCGAAGGTCTCGGCGCGCTCTGAGTTTTTCACGGGGCGGTCGCTTTGCGCTAATATTGGCGCAAGTGCAGGAATATCCCGAGTTCGGCATGGAGGCGATCGGGAAGACCGAGGTCGAAGATTTCCCCGCCTTCATCGTCATCGACGACAAGGGTAACGATTTTTTCAAAGAATTGAATCTGGGCTGAGGTCTCTTAGCCTTTAGTCGTGCATTGATTATTGTGCGCCGCGAAAAAATCGTGCGCGAACTTACGGGAACTTATCCTCACGGTTAACTCTGTGGCGCGTTGACGCAGCGCGCGGCGCCAACGGTGACGCGCACTCGGGCGGCAATCTATCTCTTCAGCAAGCCGTCCTAAACGAAAGTGGCATTGACGCCGCTAGCGTTTGCAACGGCAATGCAAACTTATTGATGGACGGTTCGGGGCATGCGCCCACAAGGCGCAATGCAACCGCGCTCCATTGTGCAGTGAAGGAGCAACGACACGCAAGTCCATCGATAGAACCGCGGGGGCGGCTCGGAAAATTCCACACAAAAAAGTAACGGAGGAAACGAATGTCTCATTCCGATCATCGTAACAGCGTCTCACGGCGCACCTTGTTGCAAGCGAGCGCAGGGCTTGCGGGCGGGGCCATGCTGATGCCGGCGTTCAGCCTGCCGAGTTTTGCGGTCGGCGCGGCCGATCATCCCCCGCTCGGCACCTGGCCGGCGGGCTCCGCGGGTTCCTCGGTCACCATCGGCGCCAGCGTGCCGCGCACCGGCGCCTACGCGGTGCAGGGCGAAGACGAGCTCAAGGGCATGCAGTTGGCCGTCGAGCACATCAATAGCGGGCATCCGCTGATCAAGAAGATCGCACCCAAGGTCTCCAAAGGCCTGCTCGGCAAGGAAGTGAAGCTGGTGGTCGCCGACAGCGGCGCCAAGCCGAACGAAGCGGTGCAGGCGCAGCAGCGCTTCATCAACGAGAACAAGGTCGTCGCCATGACCGGCTCGACCTCGTCGGCGGTCGCCGTCGCGCTCAACAAGTTCGCCGAGCGCGAGAAAATCCTTTATCTCGTCGCGATCTCCGGCTCCAATGACACCACCGGCAAAGACTGCGTGCGCTATTCGTTCCGCCAGTGCTTCTACGGCGAGACGGCGGCCAACGCCATCGGCCCGGTGCTGGTGAAGACCTACGGCAAAGGCAAGAAGGCGGCGTTCATGACGCCGGACTACACTTACGGTCATACGGTCACCAAGTCGGTGAACGACTACCTGACCAAGAACGGCGGCTGGACCATGGTGACCAACCAGGTCTCCAAACTGGGCACGCAGGACTTCAGCCAGTTCCTGACCAACATCGCCAACTCCGGCGCCGAGGTCATCGTCAACGTCAACTGGGGCCGCGACGCGGTGCTGTCGATCCAGCAGGCCAAGCAATTCGGCCTTACCCCGAAGATGAAGATGGTGGTGCCGTATCAGATCCCGTTCCTCGCCAAGGAAACGGGGCCGGCGCTCACCGAAGGCGTCTATGCCGCCACCGACTTCTGGTGGACGCTGGAGGACAAGTTCCCGCTGGCCAAGATGTTCGTCGAGGCCTTCGACAAGAAGTACGGCTACAAGCCCGAGTGGGGCGCCAACAACGCCTACATGCAATTCGCCATTTGGGCGCGCATGGTTTCCGGCGCCGGTTCCTTCTATCCGCCGGACGTCATCAAGGAGTACGAGAAGGGCGAGAAGTTCGACTCCACCGTCGGCGAGGTCCACTTCCGTCCCGAAGATCACCAGCTGGTCCGTCCGGTCATCATCGTCAAAGGCAAGGCGCCGAAGGACATGAAGAACAAAGAGGACTACTGGGAAGTCACCGAGGTCGTTCCGGGCGCGCCGCTGATGCAGAAGCCGGACGCGTTCGGCTGCAAGCTCGGCGACTACAGCTGACGGCCGTAAAGCCTTCTCCGCAGCGGTGCCGCGGAGAAGGCCTTTTTCGTGATGGCCGGGCCACAGGGGCAAGGCGCCGCCTTTGCACCTTGCGGCCCGGCCGCTCACGTCTTTCCTGTTGCAAGAACGCGCAAATGCCCGGCATAAAAGCCGAGTCTATGACGTATCGGGTCTAATATTCATCGCGGCAAATTGCGGACGGCGGCGTGATCAACTGGGCGAATTTCGTATCGCAATGTTTCAACGGGCTGGTGCTTGGCGCGCTGCTGGCGCTGATCTCGTCCGGGCTGACGATCATCTACGGCACGCTCGGCGTCCTTAACCTCGCGCACGGCGCCATGTTCATGCTCGGCGGCTACGCCGGCTGGGTCGCCTATACCTATACCGGCTCCTTCATCGTCGCCGTCATCGCCGGCTCTTTGTTCGTCATGGCCGTCGGCGTGGTGATGGAGCGCCTGATCATTCGCTCCTTCTATGGCCGGCCGCACGAGGATCAACTGCTGGTCACCTTTGGTCTCGGCATCGTGTTCGTCGAGGCGGTGCGCTTCTTCTTCGGCAGCCTGTCGAAAATGGTGCCGGCACCGCCGCCCTTCGTGGGCATTACCTCGATCGGCTTCATGCTCTATCCGACCTATCGTCTGGCGCTGCTCGGCATCATCGCGGTGGCGCTGCTCGCGCTCTACGTCGTGCTCTACCGTACCCGTATCGGCATGATCGTGCGCGCCGGCATCGAGGATTCGGTCATGGTCGATGCGCTCGGCATCGATGTCTACAAGGTGTTCATGCTGGTGTTCGGCATCGGCGCCATGGCGGCCGGCTTTGCCGGCATCGTCAACGCTCCGGTGGTCTCGATCGCGCCAGACGTTGGCGAGGCGATTCTGGTGCAGACCTTCGTCGTCGTCGTCATTGGCGGCGTCGGCTCGTTTCCGGGCGCGGTGCTGGGCGGCCTGATTGCCGGCGAGATCATCTCCATCACCTCGATGTTCAATCCCGGCTATTCCTACGTCATGCTTTTTGTGGCGATGACGGTGGTGCTGGTGGTGCGCCCTTACGGCCTGCTCGGCACGGCCGGCCGCGAATGAAAGCGGTCGGCTGATGGTCAGGAAACGTCCCCTTCTTGTCGAGACGCTGACCGCGGTTGGGCTGGTTGCCGTGCCGTTTGTGCTGCCGCATCTCGGATTTTCTCCCACCACGGTCAACCGCATCCTGATCTGGGGCCTGTTCGGCATCGGCTTCGACATCCTGTTCGGCTTTACCGGGCTGTTGTCATTCGGCCAGTCGGCCTTTTTCGGCACCGGCGGTATGGTCGCCGCCTATCTGCTCACCGTCATTGACTTCCCGCACGTCATGACGGCGATCGTTATCGGCACGATCGCGGCGACGGCCATCGGCTTCCTGGTCGGGCTGATTGCGCTGCGGCGCACTGGCATTTACTTCGCGATGATCACGGTGGCGATTGCGGAGGTGTTCTATTTCGTCGAGTTCAATCCCTTGTCGGCCTTCACCGGCGGCGAGAACGGATTGCCCGGCGTGCCGACGCCGGTTTTCGATCTCGGCTTCACCACTATCAAATTCGACACCGACTGGTCGCTCTATACGTTGCTGGCGTTCTGCTATTTCGTCGGCATCGTGCTGGCGCTGCGCATCATGCGTTCGCCGGTCGGCGCCATCCTCAGCGCCATCCGCGACAATCCGTTGCGCGCGGCTGCCGTCGGCCACAACATCCAAAGCTACAAGCTCACCGCCTTCGTCATTGCCGCGGCCTATGCCGGATTTGCCGGCGGTCTGCTCGGTGTGATGCAAGGCTTCATGCCGCCGGACGCCTTTACCTTCGAAACCTCCGGCCAGTTGGTGATGCAGACCGCGATCGGCGGCTCCGGCACGCTGTTCGGGCCTTTGATCGGCGCCACCGTGTGGCTTTATCTCTCAGACTTCTTCCAGACCACGCTGCACCTCGGCGCCACCTGGAAGCTGGTGCTGGGTCTGGTTTTCGTGCTGCTGGTCTGCTTCCTGCGTCGCGGCATTTTCGGCGCGCTGGTCGATCTGGCCGGCTGGGTGAGACGCGGTGGCCGCGCCAAAGCCGAGATCGATCCCGACGCGGGCGCGGACGATGCGACGGAGGGCGATTTCGGCAGTTCCTCGGCGCCGGCGACGCTCAACGCCGCCATGTCCAGCCGCTCGGAGCCGATCTTGGAGGCGAAAGGCATCAGCAAGCGTTATGGCGGCGTCGTCGCTAACGACAACATCGACTTTGTGGTCCAGCGCGGCGAATTGCGCGGCATCATCGGCCCGAACGGAGCGGGCAAGAGCACCTTCTTCAAAATGCTGACCTGCGAGGTCCATCCAACCGCCGGCCGCATTGTGTTCGAAGGCCAGGATATTACCGGGCTCAACGTGACGCAGGTTTGCCAGCTCGGCCTCACCAAGAGCTATCAGGTCAACCAGCTGTTCAACCGGCTGACGGTGCGCGAGAACATTACCATTGCCGCTCTGGCGCAGAAGCGCGGCGAGTTCCGGCTCGATCTGTTGCGCGGCATGTCGCACATCGAGGGCCTCGACAAGCGGGTGGAGGAAACGCTTGCGCTGGTGCGTCTCAGCGCACGCGCCGACCGGCGGGTGTCCGATCTCGCCTACGGCGAAAAGCGCCGGCTTGAGATCGGGCTGGCGCTGGCGACCAGTCCGAGCCTGCTGTTGCTCGATGAGCCGCTTGCCGGCATGAGCCCGCGCGAACGCGTGGAGACGGTCAAGCTGCTGAAACTGCTCGGCCGCGGCCGCACGATGATCGTCATCGATCACGACATGGACGCCATCTTCGAGCTGGCGGAGAAGATCACCGTGCTGCGCGAGGGCTCGGTGCTGGTGGAGGGCACGCCGGACGAGATCAAGGCTAATGCGGCGGTGCAGGAAGCCTATCTCGGCGGAGTGCACGCGCCATGAGCTTGCTCGAAGTCAATGGGCTCAACAGCTATTACGGTGACTCGCACATCCTGTTCGACGTGGCGCTGCGGGTGGAGGCGCACGAGGTGGTGGCGCTGCTCGGCCGCAACGGCGCCGGCAAGAGCACCACGCTGAAAAGCTTGATGGGCGTCGTGCGACCGCGTTCCGGCGCGGTGAGGTTCGACGGCGCGGATGTTGCCGGCCGACCGGCGCATGTCATCGCGCGCGCCGGCATGCAACTGGTGCCGGAGGAACGGCGTATCTTCGGCAGCCTGAACGTGGAAGAGAACATTATCCTTGCCGGGCTGACCGCGTCGAACGCCTGGCCGCTCGAGCGCATCTACGCCATGTTCCCGCGGCTCAAGGAGCGGCGCACGAGCCGCGGCACCGATCTGTCCGGCGGCGAGCAGCAAATGCTGGCGATCGCGCGGGCGCTGGTGCGCGATCCCAAGATCATCCTGCTCGACGAGCCCTTCGAGGGCCTGGCGCCGGTGATCGTGCGCGACCTGATGGCGGCCTGCCGCAAGCTGGTGGAAGCCGGGCAGACCATCGTGCTGGTCGAGCAGAATCTCGCCGCCACACTGGCGCTCGCGCAGCGCGCCTACATCATCAACAACGGCCATATCGTGCACGAAGCCCCGACCGCCGAGATCAAGGCCGATCCGGATTTGTTGCAGCGCTACTTGGGTGTTTGATCCGTTACTTCGGCGGCAACGGCGGCAACGGCGGCATCGGCCGCCGCGGCATGTTCTTGGCGAACACCCCGAGCGTGATGGCGCGCGCCACATATTGCGCCAGGCAATTATAGCCGGCCTCGTTGCGCTCGAATTCATCCGCCACCGGCGCGGAGGCGACGCCCGAGACCTGGTTGATGATCTGCATCGCCTCATAGAAGCGGATGACGATCACGTTTTCGTCGGTCGCCAGCTTGCGCAAGCGGTCGCGCACTTCGACATATTGAGCATCGCGCAGCATCTGCGGCGCGAATTGCAGGCCGACCAGCACCACGTCGACCTTGTGGCGTCTAAGCCAGTCGATCTGGTCCTTGACGATTTGGCCGAATTCGTCGGCGCCCACATAGGCGAGCGCGTCATTGGTGCCGACCTGCCAGAGCACGAGATCGGGCCTTTCAAGCGCGACTTCGTTTCTCATGCGGGTGGCGGCGTCGGCGGCCAACTCGCCGGAGACGCCGCGATTGATCATGACGACGTCGATGCCCTTGAGTGCGCTTTCCAGCATCAACTCGATCAGCGCGGTGTAGCCGCCGTGCGTGCCGACGCGGCCCGGCGCGGCGCCGAAGGCGAGGATGCGCAGACTTTTGCGCTCCTTGAGCGCGATCGCCACGTTCGGCAGCGGCAACTCTTCGGCGAGCGCGCTCGATCCATTTTGGCAGGTCTTGGAGAACGGCACGACCGGCGCCAGCGGCGCCGCGGTCTGCGCGCGCGCTGGGATGCCGGCGACCAGCGCAACTACGATTGCTGCGGCGCCGGCGAGGCGGGTCGGGTGCGTTGACGCAATTCGGCAAGCCATGCGGTGAGCGCCATAACGATAATTCCGATAACTACCACGAACGTGTCGATGCCGACAGTGCCGCGATAATAGAAACGGACCATCTGCGCCGTCAGGCTCAACAGCGAGCCAATACAGAACACGTAAAGCGAATTGCGCCCGAGCATGGCCAGCAAACCGATAAATCCGCTCACTGTGCGGTGCAGCATCGGCAGTGCGGCAAGCTTGCGGATATAGGGAAACGCGACTGAGCCGACCGCGACCAGCGCCAGGAACTGGATCAGCCGCGGCGGCGTCGCGTAGGTCTTGTCGAGGATAAAGAACAGCGTCGGCTCCGGCACGTCGGTCGGGTCCCACAGCCAGTGAAAGCGCATGGCGAGCGCGGCGCAGATCACGATCGGCAGCGCTACGATGCGGATCCAGAAGATGTGACGGCGCGCGAATGCGCCGATGCCGACGTCGGGGCGGGCCATGGTAAAGCCGAGCACGAAGGTCATTTGCCAGGCCAGCGGATTGAAGAACCAGGTGCCTGATACCGGCCAGGTTGGCAGCGTGATGCGGAAGGCCAGCACCAAGAGATAGATCGCCAGCGAGACCGGCAGCACCAGCGCCGGCGCCGTGCGGTCGATCACCGCAAACAGCGGCGCCATCAGCATCAGCACCACGTAGAGCGGCAGGATGTCGAAATAGCCGAGCTGATGGGTGAGCACGGCGAGCCCGATATGCGTCGGCACCGGATCGTTGAACACGGCGGCGGCGTTGTGCCACTCGAGCAGCAGCGGATTGGCAAGCTCGATCGCCGTGATCGCCAGCATGGCGATCGCCAGCATCGTGATCAGCACCTGCGCGGCATACAACTCGAGCGCGCGGCCGAACAGGCGCAGCACGACGTTGCGCGTCGGCATGCTGCGGCCGCCGCCGTCGGCCATCAGCCGCAGCGACCAGCCGGCCAGGAATACGAACAAATCGGCGGCGTCGGAGAACGAGAAGTTGATCAGCGTGTAGCGGGAATAGACCAGGCCGGGCACGTGGTCGAGGAAGATGGTGATCAGCGCAAAGCCGCGCCAGAAATCGACCGCATTGGGCTCGCGCGTCATACCGAAACTCCAACGGCCTCTGACCAGCGATTGTCCGGGCCATCGTGCTGGAGGTCAAGCGCTGCGGCACTGCCGCGCGCGACAATGCCATCGATTCGGATTGAGATGCGGTTTTAACGCTCATTTTACGCGTGCCGGCGGCCTTCGCCGCCTAGCTTTGTGTCGCGCATATCTAGGGGCACGCCATGGCATCGACGTTTATTGAGGGTGTGGCGCTGATGGCCGTCATCGTCGCGATGGTCGCGACGGGCCGGCCGAAGGATGGCGTGTCGGCGCCGTTCCTCAAGGTTTGGGCGGTCGGCCAAGCCTACGCCTTGGCGGCGATGACCAGCGCGGTCGCCGGCACCGCCATGGTGATCGGCAACTGGCCGTTCTAACCGCCGGCGTTCCGCTTGCCGGCTACTCGCCGTTCCTGTCGTCCGGCGGCGCGCGGACGATCGTCGTTTCGCAATTCAGGCAATGGAATATGTCGTAGTCGGCGCGGTCCTCGCGCGACTTGCGCGCCTGCATGGCGATGCCGCAGACCGGACAGGGGCGGATCGGGGGTCGAGGCTGCGCCATCGCGAAAAAAATCGGCGAAATGCCGCCCCGGCGTATTGATCCACATCAAAACCGGTTCCTCCTGCAAAAAGCGGGCGCCAATACTGATTTAGGTCAAGGCGCCGTGGGCCGTTCGCGCGAGTGTTTCACTATGTGGACTTCGGTTTCGACCGCGCCGTTCGATCGCGATCTTGAGCTTGCCGTCATCGATACCGACGGCACGCACGCTTTGGTGTTTCCTTGCCGGCGCATCCTCAGTGGCTGGATGAACGCGGAAACCAGGGAGCGGCTGGACGTGCGCCCGACGCACTGGCGCGCGTGGGATCCGGCGCGCTAGCGCTCGGCGAAGGGGCGCAGACCTCAGCGCTCATCTTTGGCGACTCGAAACGTCGTTTCAAGCGCCTCGGCTTTGTCGGCCAGCTCGAAATCCGCCGCGAATAAAAATGGCCGGCCGTACGGCGTTCTATTTCATTGCGCCCACAGCGTGAACGGAAGCGCGGAGATGCCGGGACAATTCATCTCGCCAATCCCGGTTTTCGACAGCGGTCCGCGATAGGTGCATTCATGGCCGTCGAAGACCAGCGTTGCTTTGACCGGCGCGCTGGGGCCGGCGATTTGCAGTTTGATTTGGCCTTGCTGCTGCTGCGGGCCGTTATGGGTGCAAAGGCCGACATGTGTGATGGTCATCGGACCGGACAATTCCTTGGCATTCGACGCCGCCGCAGCGAGCCGCGCGGACAATTCGAATTCGCTGAGATAGCCGAATTTGCCGGCGAGTTGCATCGGTTCCGCGCGCGCGGATACGCCGAGCATCGCCAGCAAGAGCGCTAGAACGGCGGTCCTCATGCCATCCCTCATCGGCAGCGGAAATGCGATTTGGCAACCGTATTGAGGAGGCGCGGGAAGTACAACCGGCCTTGCCGGCTTCGCCGACGAAAAAAGCGGCCACCGGCTGCGGCGGCCTATTCGGCATCGCCGCCATTTGGCGTGGTGGTCCGGTGACGTAAGGCATGAGCGCGGGGAGAGTTCCGCGCAACTCAAAATTCAAATCTGACGATTGGTAAAATTAAGCGGGGGCACGGGAGCAGTGCTTCGCAATCGTCAGGCCCGCAAATGAAAGAGGCCGCCAACCGGGCGGCCTCTTTGCTTCAGACGGCCATGTGGAGGCCCGGAGTTACTTCAGCTGGGTCGAGATGCTGTCGAACTTGGTGTTCAACGTGCTGCCCAGCGTATTGACCACGGCGATGATGGCGACCGAAATGCCGGCGGCAATCAGACCATATTCAATCGCGGTAGCGCCCAACTCGTTTTTGAGAAACGCAACAATCTTAGACATAATTCAGCTCCAGTTGGTGGTGACTTACCCCTGTCCGGTGGCGACGTACCTCTTTTGCCCGAAGGGTCTTAAAATCGGGTTTTTCCGATGATTATAATTTTATGCAGATCGCTTGAATGTTAACGTCGTGAATACACGGTTAAAGTCGGCGCCGATCGGAAGGGGCCACGCGGGCGTGCTTAAAATTTTTGCGCGGCGCGGTCGCCATACGAAAGTGACGGCCCGATTGAGAGACCGGCTCAACCGGCGGGAAGATGCTTGGCCATATCGGCAAGGATGCTGAGCAAGGTTTGGCTGTAGACGCCGCCGCAAAAATAATAGTCCACCAGTAAGACCGGCGCGCAAACGGCGACGAGGCCTACGAGTATTCGCATCGCTGCAAGCATTGCGCGAAAATATGAATGGACGGTATTTTTCTACCGTTGATAGATTGACGCCGGAAATCAGCCGCTTCGAATAAAGAAATCGGTCACTTCGAATAAAAATGAGCGGTGCGGGACCGCATCGGCATCTGCCGACACGTTGCATGGTGATGGGTCAGTTCGAAATGAAAGAGGCCGCCAACTGAGGCGGCCTTGGCATTATGCCGTCTCGTCTTCGGCGTGCGGTTCGGGAGCGGTTGGTGGTGAGTCTGGAACCAATACGCGTTGCCGCAGCCACTCGCGCACCTCTTGGCGGTGCCGCGCCTCGTCCCTGTGGCCGGTATACTCCGGCTCGTAGGGCAAGATGATTTTCGGCGTCTGGGCCATTGCGCTTTCCTTCGCCGCAAGTATGCGCAGAACAGCCTTACGTTCCGGTTTTTAAAGGCAGTTACCAAGGCATTTTCTTGCTGTTGGTCGACCAAAAAGAACATATTGCGAACGAAGAACAAATAGTGTACATTGCCTTCTCAGGTCGATTCCGGCGGGTAGGCCACGGGCCTTCGTTGTCGGGGGGTCGAATCTAAGGCCATATAGGAGCGCACTCATAAGTCAGCCCGCTTTGCGTGTCGTTGAAGGATCGTCCATGGACAAATCGAAGGCCCTGTCGGCCGCCTTGAGCCAGATCGAGCGCCAGTTCGGCAAAGGCTCGGTCATGCGGCTCGGCAAGAACGACAGGTCGATGGACGTGGAAGCGATTTCCACGGGCTCGCTTGGGCTCGACATCGCGCTTGGCGTCGGCGGTCTGCCGCGCGGCCGCGTGGTGGAAATCTACGGGCCGGAATCCTCCGGCAAGACGACGCTGGCGCTGCACACCATTGCCGAAGCCCAGAAGAAGGGCGGCATCTGCGCCTTCATCGACGCCGAGCACGCGCTCGATCCGGTCTATGCCCGCAAGCTCGGCGTCAATATCGACGACCTCTTGATCTCGCAGCCCGACGCCGGCGAGCAGGCGCTGGAAATCGCCGACACGCTGGTGCGCTCCGGCGCCATCGACGTGGTGGTGGTGGATTCGGTCGCCGCTTTGGTGCCGCGCTCCGAACTCGAAGGCGAGATGGGCGACGTACAGCCCGGCTCGCAGGCGCGGCTGATGAGCCAGGCGCTGCGCAAGCTCACCGCCTCGATTTCCAAATCGCGCACCATGGTGGTTTTCATCAACCAGATCCGCATGAAGATCGGCGTGATGTACGGCTCGCCGGAGACCACCAGCGGCGGCCAGGCGCTGAAATTCTACGCCTCCGTGCGTCTCGATATCCGCCGCATCGGCGCCATCAAGGAGCGCGACGAGGTGGTCGGCAACCAGACCCGCGTCAAGGTGGTGAAGAACAAGATGGCACCGCCGTTCAAGCAGGTCGAATTCGACATCATGTACGGCGAGGGCGTTTCCAAGACCGGCGAATTGATCGATCTCGGCGTCAAGGCCAACGTGGTGGAGAAGTCGGGCGCCTGGTACTCCTACGACAGCCAGCGCATCGGCCAGGGACGCGAGAACGCCAAGCAGTTCCTCAAGGACAATCCCGACGTTGCCAACAAGATCGAGGCGCAGGTGCGCCAGAATTCCGGCATCGTCGCCGAGGCGATCCTGGCCGGCGAGGACGCCGAAAAGGACAAGGACGACGACGAAGCCGCCGAGGCCTGAAGACTTTCTTCCCGCGTCCCCAAGCGGGAGAAGTGGCGGGTCCGTTGCGCCCACGACGGACACGCCGGGTGAGGGGTTTCTTTGTCCCCGAAAGAGCCGCTCACCCAAGTTATGCGTAGCTCAAGTCTGAGCAATCGCCCCCGTCGGCACCCGGCTGCATAAAGCGGCCGCCACCGAGGACGGGGGCGAGGACGTTTTTGGGGGGCATCCAATATGATATCGGGGCGTGCGGCATTCTCGCTTCCCTCTCCCCCCAGGGGAGAGGGGAAAGAGTGCCCGTGGCGAAGCTGTTTCCTCAATCAGAGCCTTCCTGGACTTCACCACCCCCCGCCGCTACATAACACCCCGAAACATCAAGCCGGACGGGGATTTAGACCCCGTAGCAGGGGTAAACAGCGTTCCGACATGAGCGGCGTCAACGATATCCGTATAGGCTTCCTCGATTTCTTCGCCCGCAACGACCACCAGGTCGTGGCGTCGTCCTCGCTGGTGCCGCGCAACGACCCGACGCTGATGTTCACCAATGCCGGCATGGTGCAGTTCAAGAACGTATTCACCGGCCTGGAAAAGCGCCCCTACGCCCGCGCCGTCACCGCGCAGAAATGCGTGCGTGCCGGCGGCAAGCACAACGACCTCGACAATGTCGGCTACACCGCGCGCCACCACACCTTCTTCGAGATGCTCGGCAACTTCTCCTTCGGCGACTATTTCAAGGAGCGCGCGATCGAGCTCGCCTGGCAGCTGGTCACCAAGGAATACGGGCTGGCCAAGGAGCGGCTACTGATCACCGTCTATGTCGACGACGACGATGCTTTCAATCTCTCGAAGAAGATCACCGGACTGCCCAACTCAAAAATTCTGCGCATCGCGGGAAGCGACAATTTCTGGTCCATGGGCGAGACCGGCCCCTGCGGTCCCTGCGCGGAGATCTTCTACGATCACGGCGACCACATCCCAGGCGGCCCACCTGGCTCGGCCGATGCCGAGGGTGATCGCTTCATCGAGATATGGAATCTCGTCTTCATGCAGTACGAGCAGCTTGAAGGCGGGAAGCGCCTCGATCTGCCGCGGCCCTCGATCGACACCGGCATGGGGCTTGAGCGCATCGCAGCGGTCTTGCAGGGCACGCACGACAATTACGCGATTGACCTCTTTGTCACCCTGATCCGCGCCATTGCCGATTTGACCGGCGTTGCATCCGACGGGCCGCAGCAGGCCTCGCACCGGGTCATCGCCGATCACTTACGCGCCTCTGCCTTCTTGATCGCCGACGGCGTGCTGCCCTCGAACGAAGGCCGCGGCTACGTCCTGCGCCGCATCATGCGGCGGGCCATGCGCCACGCCGAACTGCTCGGCGCCAAAGAGCCGCTGATGTTCAAGCTGGTGCCGCTCCTGGTGCGGGAGATGGGCCAAGCCTATCCGGAACTGATCCGCGCCGAGGCCTTGATCGCCGAGACGCTGAAGCTGGAAGAGACGCGTTTCCGCAACATGCTGACGCGCGGCCTCGCTCTCCTCGACGAGAAAAGCGCCGGCCTGAAGAAGGGCGCCATGTTCGACGGCGAGACGGCGTTTACGCTCTACGACACCTATGGCTTTCCGCTCGACCTTACGCAGGACGCGCTGCGTGCGCGCGGCATCTCCGTCGATCTGGCCTCTTTCACCGACGCCATGGAGCGCCAGCGCAAGCTCGCACGCGCGTCATGGGCGGGCTCGGGCGACACCGCGCGAGCGGCGGTGTGGTTTTCGCTGCGCGAGAAGCTGGGCGCCACCGAATTCCTCGGCTACGAGACCGAGAGCGCCGAAGGCGTGGTCGCGGCATTGGTGCGCGACGGCAAGGACGTCTCCGAATTGAAAAGCGGCGAGAGCGGCGCCGTGGTGATGAACCAGACGCCGTTCTACGGCGAAAGCGGCGGCCAGGTCGGCGATGCCGGCGAGATGCGGCGCGAGGGCGTGCGCCTTGTCGTCACCGATACCCAGAAAGAGGCCGGCGACCTGTTCGCGCATCTGGTCAAGGTGGAGCAGGGCACGGTCAAAATCGGCGATCCGTTGCTGATGGAGGTCGACCACGCGCGCCGTTCCGCCATCCGGCAGAACCATTCGGCGACGCATCTTCTGCACGAGGCGTTGCGCCAGGTGCTGGGCGATCACGTGGCGCAGAAGGGCTCGCTGGTGGCGCCCGACCGTCTGCGCTTCGACTTCTCGCACCCCAAGCCGATCACGCCGGGCGAACTGGAACAAGTCGAGGACATTGCCAACGACATCGTGCTGCAAAATGCGCCGGTGACCACGCGGCTGATGGCGCAGGACGACGCCATTGCCTCCGGCGCCCGCGCGCTGTTCGGCGAGAAATACGGCGACGAGGTGCGCTTGGTGGCGATGGGTGAGCCTCCGACCGGAACCGAGGGCAGGGGCGGCAACGCGCTCGGCTGGTCGGTGGAGTTGTGCGGCGGCACCCATGTGCGCCGCACCGGCGACATCGGCCTGATCTCGGTGCTCGGCGACTCAGGGGTGGCCTCCGGCGTGCGCCGCATCGAGGCTTTGACCGGGCGGGCGGCGCGTAAGGCGGCTGAGAAACAGGTTGAACTCGCTAAAACGGCGGCCAGCGAGCTTAAAGTTCCACTTGAAGAGCTGCCGGGGCGGCTTGCTGCCCTTCTCGATGAACGCAAGAAGTTCGAGCGCGATCTGACCGACGCGCGCAAGAAACTGGCCATGGGCGGCGCCGTAGCCACCGAAGGTGCCGATGCCGCCGTGCGCCAAGTCAACGGCGTCAAGCTTATCGCGCGTTCCGTGTCCGGCATTGCGCTTAAAGACCTGCGTAGTCTCGCCGACGAAGGCAAAAAGCAGGTCGGCTCCGGCGTGGTCATTATCGTAGGGCTCAGCGACGACGGCAAGGCCGGCCTGGTGGTCGGTGTCACCGCGGACCTCACCCAACGCTTCAACGCCGTCGATCTGGTGAAGAAGGGCGCCGCCGTGCTTGGCGGTACTGGCGGCGGTGGCAGGCCTGACATGGCCCAAGCCGGCGGCCCGGACGGTTCCAAGGCGGAAGAGGCGCTTAAGGCGGTCGAAGCCGCACTTGGCGCGTAGCCGGGCCCGCCGCAACCGACCTCAGCAAATTATCACACGCCAAGTGACTATCACGCGCCAAGTGACGTCCTTTAAGGCGCTTTGTTTCAGCCCGAGCGGATCACCGCTTGGCCAAGCGAAGATCAGGCGCCCACACCGGCCTGTTCTGCGTCGCCGTGCGCGCGGCCGCGGCGGACGACTTGATGGTCGGCGGCGCGTTGCAGGGAGCCAACGAAATCGAACGTGGGCCAGCGTTCGCGCGCGTAGTAATAACTCTTCACGGCCTTGGTCACGGTAGGCCGGCTGAAATACTGGATGGCGTAATAGGCGTCCCAGAAGAATTCGCCGGTGCGGATGCCGCGCACGAAGCGCCGCCACCAGAAAGCCGGATTGAAGAAGATCGCCCTGCGGTGGGCGTATTTCACGAAGTTCTGGATGGTTTCGTAAGACAACGTCCGGTGGCTGAATAGCGGCTGACTCGTGTAGATGAAATACTCATCCCAGTCGTAGCTGCGGATAAGCCCGCGCTTGGCGTATTCGTTGAACATCGCGGTGCCGGGGAACGCGATGGTGATGCCGAATTTCATCATGTCGACCGGCAGGTCGCGCGCAAAATTGACGGTGTCCATCATGGTCGATTCGGTGTCGGGGGACAGGCCGAGCATGAAGTAGCCGGACACTTCGATGCCGGCCTTGCGCGCGCGCTGCACGGCTACCTTGCCTTGATCGATGGTTGTCTTGCCGCTCTTGCCGAAGAGCTTGAGAACTTGATCATTGCCGCTTTCGAAGCCGAACGAGACGCGATAGCAGCCGGCCCGTCGCAACAGCCGAAACAATTCGTCGTCGGCGCTCTCGACGCGGATTCCGTTCGAGCACGACCAAGCCATGTCGACGCCGGTGCGCGCGATGGCTTCGCAAACCTGCATGGCCCATTCCTTGTCGGAGGTGAAGATATCGTCGGCCAGCAGGAACTCGCGGAAGCCGAGCCGATGCATGACGCGGACCTCCTCGGCGCAACGCTCAGGCGACTTCTTGCGATAGCCGCGCGCCATGGTGATCTTGCTGGCGCAAAAGTCGCACATGAAAACGCAACCGCGCGAGAACTCAGCGATCGTGACCGGCCGCCGTTTGCACATCAGACGCGAAATCTTTTTGTAGTCTTCAAGCGGGTAAAGCTCCCAGGCCGGGATCGGCAGGTCGTCGAGATCGGCGATGGGCGCGCGTGTTCCGCTGAAATGGATGCCGTCGCCATTGCGATAACAGATACCGGCACCGCCGCTGGATCCTTGCCGTCGCAGATGTCCGCGAATGAGAAATCGGCCTCCGCGTCGAAGACCATGTCGAGCATCGATTCTTCGATGGTCTCGCGTGGCATCGCAGATGGATGAGCGCCACCGCCGACGACCAGGATATCCTTCGAAATGTCCTTGACCAAAACCGACATGTCGCGGAGTTAGTTCATCAGCGGTGTCGTCGCGGTGATGCCGACAATATCCGGTTTGGCCGCGAGCAGCTTTTGTCGGATCAGCTCGATGTCATAAGGCCGCCAGGAGAGATCGAATATTTCGACGTCGTGGCCGCGCTGCTTGGCGGTTGCCGCGATCGTCGCCAGGCCAAGGGTAGGATGGATCGGGTTTACAATTCCTCCGCGCGCGCCGCCGTAGCTCGGCTCGTAGGAGGGATTGACCAGAAGTACTTTCGCCATCAAATCGGTCCTCTTTGCGATGCATAGTAATTCAAGGCTCTTTTCGGCGGAAGCGGTTTGTCGGCAGCAGCGCATTAGGATTCGCCGCAGCGATGAGACCGGTCGTCGATGGCGGTTTCTATTATGTTCCGAAGGTGCAACAACGACTAATATTGCGCCGATTCCCGTAGAGCGCTCTCGGTATGGCACGCGACAAAGTCAAGGAACTACGGCGGCGCCTCTATCTGGTCCTCGAACATGGACCGGTGGGCGACGGCGTCAGCGTCATCGTCGGCCGGCTGCTAGTCGCGCTCATCTTGGTCAATCTGGTCGCGGTCGCGATCGAGTTGGTGCCGGACTACCACGCGCGTTATGTGCTGGCCTTCGACCTGATCGAATATTTTTCGCTGGTCGTGTTCACGATCGAATATGCCCTGCGGCTGTGGTGCGCGGTCGAGCACGGGCCGTACCGGCACCTCGGTGCCGCGCGCGCGCGCCTGAAATATGCGATGAGCCCGGCCGGCCTTGTCGATCTCATCGCCGTGCTGCCGTTCTGGTTCGCGCTTGTTGTGCCGGCCGACCTGCGCTTCCTGCTGGTGTTCCGCATCGTGCGCTTTTTCAAGATCGCGCGCTATTCGCCGGCGATGCGCTCGCTGCTCGACGTGCTCTATCGCGAGCGGCGCGCGCTGTTCGGCTGCCTGGTGGTCACGCTCGGTGCCGCGCTGGTCGCAGCCGCCTTGATGCATCTCGCCGAGGGCAAGGTGCAGCCGGATAAACTCGGCACCATTCCTGACGCATTGTGGTGGGCGATCGTCACCATCGGCACCATCGGCTATGGTGACGTCGTGCCGGTCACCGCGCTCGGCAAGCTGGTCGCCACCGGCACCATCTTCGCCGGCGTTGTGATGATCGCGCTGCCGGTCGGCATCATTGCCACCGCCTTTGCCGAGCAGATCCATCGCCGCGACTTCATCGTCACCTGGGGCATGATCGCGCGCGTGCCGCTGTTCGCCGAACTCGACGCCGGCGAAATCTCCGACATCATGCTGCTATTGCGCGCGCAGGTGGCGAATGCCGGCGAGGTGATCGTGCGCGCCGGCGATCCGGCGCATTCGATGTATTTCATCGCCGCCGGCGAGGTCGAGGTGGCGCTCAAAAAGGAGCGACTGCGTCTCGGCGCCGGGCAATTCTTCGGCGAGGTGGCGGTCTTACGCCGGGCCCACCGTTCCGCGACGGCGGTTGCGCTTACCCGCTGCAATCTGTTGGTGCTCGCCGCGCAGGATCTGCACGCCTTGATGCAGCGCGATCCGCGCATCGCCACGCGCATCAAGGACGTGGTGGAGACGCGCGTCGGCCGCGAGGTCGTCACGCCCAAGGGCGACATCGTGGCGGAGGAGATCGAGTAGCTTTCTTATCCCTCCCCCGCTTGCGGGGGAGGATGGCGAGCGAAGCGAGCCGGGTGGGGGAGCGCGCGGCCTCCCCGAATGACCCCACCCGTCCGCGCGCCATGCGCGCGTCCACCCTCCCCTTTCAGGGGAGGGATCAAGCCATCGCCTTCTTCAAGTTCTCGTCGACCTTGTCGAGGAAGGCGGTGGTGGAGAGCCACTTCTGCTCCGGCCCGATGAGCAGCGCCAGGTCCTTGGTCATAAAGCCTGCCTCCACGGTATCGACGCAGACCTTCTCCAGCGTGGTGGCGAACTTTGCCAACGCGGCGTTATTGTCGAGCTTGGCGCGATGCGCGAGCCCGCGCGTCCAGGCGAAGATCGAGGCGATCGAATTGGTCGAGGTCTGCTCGCCCTTCTGGTGCTGGCGGTAGTGGCGCGTCACGGTGCCGTGCGCGGCTTCTGATTCCACTACCTTGCCATCCGGCGTGAGCAGCACCGAGGTCATCAGTCCGAGCGAGCCGAACCCTTGCGCGACGGTGTCCGACTGCACGTCGCCGTCGTAGTTCTTGCAGGCCCAGACGTAGCCGCCCGACCATTTCAGCGCCGAGGCCACCATGTCGTCGATCAGCCGGTGCTCGTAAGTGATCTTCTTGGCCGCGAAGGCGTCCTTGAATTCCTTGTCGAACACCTCCTGGAACAACTCCATAAAGCGGCCGTCATATTGCTTGAGTATGGTGTTCTTGGTGGAGAGATAGAGCGAATAGCCGCGGCCGAGCGAATAATTCATCGAGGCGCGGGCGAAGTCGCGGATCGAGCTGTCGAGATTATACATCGCCATGGTGACGCCGCTCTCCGGCGCCTTGAATACCTCGCGCTCGATCACCTTGCCGTCGGTGCCGGTAAACTTGATTGTAATCGTGCCGGCGGTCGGAAACTTGAAATCGGTGGCGCGGTATTGGTCGCCATAGGCGTGGCGGCCGATGATGATCGGCTTGGTCCAGCCCGGCACCAGGCGCGGTACGTTCTTGCAGATGATCGGCTCACGGAAGATGGTGCCGCCGAGGATGTTGCGGATGGTGCCGTTGGGCGAGCGCCACATTTCTTTCAGGCCGAATTCCTTCACGCGGCCTTCGTCCGGCGTGATGGTGGCGCACTTGACCGCGACGCCCACTTCCTTGGTCTTATTGGCTGCGTCGATGGTGATCTGGTCGTTGGTCTCGTCGCGCTTCTGGACGCTGAGGTCGTAATACAGAAGGTCGATGTCGAGATAGGGATGGATCAGCTTGTCCTTGATGAGCTGCCAAATAATGCGGGTCATCTCGTCGCCGTCCATTTCGACGACGGGGTTGGCCACCTTGATCTTCGCCATTGAGAAAGCCTTCGGGAAACGCGCGGGGAATGCCGGCGGGCGTCGCTATAGCACCCCAAAACGGGTGACGGAAGCCGCCCTATCTTGCGTGCTTTCGCCAGCCCGGCCAGCTCGCTATACCGCCCGCAACGGAGATTTCGCATGCCGGGCGCCGGCACCGACAAGACCAAGCGCTGGATCGAACAGCCGGGCCCGATCCTGGTGCTGGTCGAGCCGCAGCTCGGCGAGAATATCGGCGCGGCCGCGCGTGCCATGGCCAATTTCGGTCTGTCGCGCCTGCGGCTGGTGAGGCCGCTGCAAGGCTGGCCGAACGAGAAGGCGCGCGTGATGGCGGCCGGCGCCGACCGCGTCCTCGATGCGGCGGCGCTCTATGACACGCTTGCCGACGCGATCGGCGACTGCTCATTCGTTTTGGCCACCACCGCGCGTAATCACGACCAGGCCAAGCCCGTGATCGGGCCGCAGCAGGCTGCAGACGAAATCGCGCCACGGGTGGCGGCGGGGGAGAATGTCGCCATCGTGTTCGGGCGCGAGCGCAACGGCTTGGAGAACCATGAGGTCGCGCTCGCCGACGTTATTGTCACCTTGCCGATCAATCCGGCTTTCGCTTCGCTCAATCTGGCGCAGGCGGTGGTGATCGTTGCCTATGAATGGTTCAAGCATAGCGGCGGCGCGTTGCCCTTTGTCATGCCGGAGAAATCGCCGCCCGTGGCCAAGCAACAGCTCGACGCGTTCTTTGCCGATCTCGAGCGCGAACTGGAGAAAGTCGAATTCTTCCGGCCGGAAGAAAAGCGCGGCACCATGAGTGTCAACTTGCGCAATATCTTCCAGCGCATGCAGCCGACGCAGCAGGACATCCGCACGCTGCACGGTGTCGTCACCGCGCTGGTGCAAGGGCGCAAAGGTCCGGCGCGCGGCGGCGTGCTCGATGCCAGCGAGGCACAGCAGCTACGCGATTTTTTGGCCGGGCAGGGCGGCGGCGGAGGCCCGCCGGTGCGCGGCCTCGCTAAGCTCTTGCGCCGCAATCCGACCGAGGCGGAGCGAATTTTATGGCAGGCGCTCACCAACGACCGTCGCTTCGCCGGCCTCGGCTTCAAACGGCAGGTGCCGGTCGGGCCGTACATCACCGATTTTGTGTCGTTTTCGCTCCGGTGCGTGATCGAGCTAGTGGCGGGAGAGGAAAACGCGCAGGCGGCGGTTAACCGGGCGGAAAAGCGGGTATATTTGGAAGAGCGCGAGTACCGGGTGGTGGAGGTGAGGGTGACGGAGGTGGAGCAAGGTTTGACGGCGGTGCTCGATCGCTTGGCCACTGGGATCGACCAGGACTAATCATCGTTCAGCAAAGTGCGGCGAACTTTCCATTCAATCGAAGAAGGAACCAAAATGGCCGTCGTTCTCCCGCGCCCGGTATACAAACCGGCGTTCGCCATTACCCGGGCGAGTCATGTCATCCATCGTGTCCGAGACCTTCAGGCAAGCAAGGCTTTCTATGTTGATCTACTGGGCCTTGCTGTCAGTGATGAGACGGCGTCGACGATCTGGCTTCGCGGCATGGAAGAAGGCTGCCACCATAGCCTGGTTCTAAAGGCTGGCGAACCGGGCTGTGAACGCGTGGGTCTGCGTGTCCTCACGGAAGAGGATCTCGAACGTGCCCGCGAGCATTTCAAAGCTGCAGGACTTCCAGTCGCTTGGGTCGAAGTCCCGCACCAGGGCCGGACGTTGCATACCGTCGATCCCGCCGGCACCCTTTTGGAGTTCTGTGCCGTGATGGAGACCCGCCCGCGTCTTTTCCATCATGTCGAGGCCTATCGGGGAGCCGCAGCCCAGCGTCTGGACCACTTTCAGATTTTGACACCTAAGGTTCAGCAGAGCCTGGACTTCTATATGGCCATGGGCTTCCGACTATCCGAGTACGTCGTTCACGAAGGCGGCGAGAAGTTGCTGATGGTCTTCCTACAGCGGAAAGGAAACCCGCACGACATCGTATTTACGGACTCGCCAGGGCCACGCATCCACCATGTGGCCTACACCGTGCCGGACACGAGTTATCTCATGACTGTCGCCGACCTTTTCGTGCGCGCCGGCCGCGAGTTCGCAGGTCGAGTTTGGGCCCGCGCGGCATTTCAGCCCAGGACTCGCGCGCTTTCTTTATGTGCGAGATCCGGACGGACATCGCGTGGAGCTGTTTCCGAGCCATTATCAGACCATCGATATTGAAGATGAGCCGATGCGCTGGGAGGTTCCGCATTTTCAGATTGGCGGGTGGCAAAATCCACCTCAGCGATGGTTCGACGAGGCAACACGCTTCTCGCAAACCCAGTCAGTTTGAGCGTTGCAATCAAATAAAGTCCGCTCATGGCTCATATCAGACATTGAACGATAGAATGTAAGCACCCGCTTTCGGGAGAAAAGCTGAAAGAGCGCACGGCGGCCTTGGCTATGTTTCCCGGTTACTTCTTCAACGCTTTCAGAACCGCCGCCGCGCCCTCGCGTAAGATGCCGAGATCGCTGCCGATGGTAATGAACCTGAATCCGCGTTTGGCCATCGCCAGGGCGCGTTCGGCGTCGCGGCAGTAGATGCCGGGAACTTTACCGGCTTTCTGCGCGGCCGCGCAGATGCGGTCGATTTCGCGCTCGACCTCGGGCGCTTGGATATCCTGCGCCTTGCCGCCGCTCAGCGCCGTCGACAGGTCATAAGGTCCGACAAACAGCGCATCGATCCCCGGCGTGGCAGCGATTGCTTCAAGATTATCGAGCGCAGTGCGCGTCTCGATCATCGCCATTGTGAGTGTGCCGCCATTGGCCTCGCGCAGATAATCGGTGCTGACGGCGCGGCCTTGCAGGGCCATGGCGCGGGCCGGGCCCCAGCTACGCTCGCCAAGCGGTGGGTATTTGGCGGCGGCGGCGAATTGCCGGGCGTCGTCCGCACTGTTGATCATGGGGGCGATGATGGCGTCGGCGCCCATGTCGAGCGCGCGCGAAACGAAGGCAAAGTCGCCCACCGGCACGCGCACCGCCGGCGCCGCGCCGCCATGATGGACCGCGCCGATGCCGGTCACGATGGCGGCGGTGTCCCAGAGCCCGTGCTGAATATCGAGCACGACTGCGGCAAATCCCTCGCGCGCCGTCAACTCGGCGACGATGGGGGAGCCCAACATGCACCACGAAGAGAAAACGGTTTCACCGGCGCGCAGCCGCCGCGCGAGCGAAAACGCCGTCACGTCAGCCGGACTTCTTGATCTGCGCGACGGCCTGCGCCAGCAGTTCGCTCATGGCGCTACGGATGTCCTGATCGGAGACCGCCACATTCTTGTCGTCGCAATCCTTGCGGATTTTCCTAAAAACGTCTTCTTCGCCCGGCTCCTCGAAATCCGCCATCACGACGTCCTTGGCATAGGCCTCGGCGTCCGCGCCGGTGATACCCATCTTCTCGGCTGCCCAGAGCCCGAGCAGCTTGTTGCGCCGTGCAATCGCCTTGAAGCGAAGCTCCTCGTCATGCGCGAATTGCTTCTCGAAGCCTTCCTCGCGCTTGTCGAACGTCGTCATGTCGCCCTCGCTGTCGCGATTCGTCGAAAAACCGCGTGCACGCACATCAATGCAGGCGCCTTGCATATCGCCAGCAACCCGTCAAGGCAACATCCGGTCGCGTTTTTGCGGCGAAATTACGGAGTGGAAAACGCCTGGCGGGCGCGATTGTGCTGCCCTAGGTGATCGGCTAGGTTGACTGCAGTATCCGGACGCTTCGGCGCAATCATCGCGCCGGTCCGGTGCCGCCGCCGCGGATCTTACTTCGCGTTCTAACAGGAGCCACGGCAATCCGATGGACTTTCAAAAACCACGGTACACCCCGATGAGTCGCCGCCGCCGCATCTACGAAGGCAAGGCGAAGGTCCTCTACGAAGGCCCCGAGCCTGGAACGCTCATCCAGCACTTCAAGGATGACGCGACTGCCTTCAACGCCAAAAAACACGAAGTCATCGAAGGCAAAGGCGTCCTCAACAACCGGATCTCCGAATACGTCTTCCAGCATCTCAACGATATCGGGGTTCCCACGCATTTCATCCGCCGGCTCAACATGCGCGAGCAGTTGATCCGCGAGGTGGAGATCATTCCGCTCGAAGTGGTGGTGCGCAATGTTGCGGCCGGTTCGCTGGCGCAGCGCCTCGGCATCGAGGAGGGCACGCAGCTGCCGCGCTCGATCATCGAGTTCTATTACAAGAACGATGCGCTCAACGACCCGATGGTGTCGGAAGAGCACATCACCGCCTTCGGTTGGGCGTCTCCGCAGGAGATCGACGACGTCATGGCGCTCGCCATCCGCGTCAACGACTTCCTGTCCGGCCTCTTCCTCGGCGTCGGCATCCGCCTGGTCGATTTCAAGATGGAAGCCGGCCGGCTGTGGGAAAACGACATCATGCGCATTGTCGTCGCCGACGAAATCTCGCCCAACTCGTGCCGGCTGTGGGATATCAAGTCGAACGAGAAGCTCGACAAGGACCGCTTCCGCCGCGATCTCGGCGGGCTCCTGGAGGCCTATACCGAAGTCGCCAAGCGGCTCGGCATCATGAGCGAAGGCGAGCGGCCGCAAGGGACCGGCCCGGTGCTGGTGAAGGGCTAAATATCTGCTTTCTGCCTAATTAGGCATGTGAATTGTGTAATGCCCGGCCTTGTGCCGGGCATTAGCGTCTTTAGTTTACATCTTAGAGCCCAATGGGCTCGCGACTCATGCCATAAGCGGCGAAACATGAAAGCCCGCGTCACCGTCACCCTCAAAACCGGCATCCTCGACCCGCAAGGCAAGGCGATCGAAGGCGCGTTGCGCTCGCTCGGGGTCGCCGGCGTCACCGCCGTGCGCCAAGGCAAGGTGTTCGATATCGAAATCGAGGGTGACGACCGCGCCAAGGCGGAAGCCGCGCTCAAACAGGCCGCCGACAGACTGCTCGCCAATACCGTGATCGAGAACTACCGGGTGGATGTGCTGGGATGAAATCCGCCGTCGTCGTCTTTCCCGGCATCAATCGCGAACAGGACATGGCGCGTACGCTCCGGCTCATCTCTGGCGCTGCGCCGGCCATGGTTTGGCACGCCGAAACGGCGCTGCCCGCCGACATCAATCTGGTGGTGATCCCCGGCGGCTTCTCCTATGGCGACTATCTGCGCTGCGGGGCCATTGCCGCCAGAAGTCCGATCATGGACGCGGTGCGTGCCTATGCCGCCGGCGGCGGGCTCACGCTCGGCGTCTGCAACGGCTTCCAGATCCTCTGCGAGGCCGGATTGCTGCCGGGCGTGCTGATGCGCAACGAGAACCTGCGCTTCATCTGCCGTGACGTCTATTTGCGGGTGGAGCGCTCCGATACGCCGTTTACCCGCGGCTACAATGCGGGGCAGGTGATCCGCGTGCCGGTCGCGCATGGTGAAGGCAATTACATCGCCGACGGCGAGACCATCGCGCGGCTGGAAGGCGAGGGGCGGGTGATCTTCCGCTATTCGTCGCCGGATGGTCTGATCGATCCGAACTGGAACCACAACGGCGCCATCAACGCCATCGCCGGTATCGTCAACGAACGCGGCAATGTGCTCGGCATGATGCCGCATCCGGAAAACCAAGTGGAAGCTGCAGTCGGCCTCACCGACGGGCGCGGATTGTTCGCCGGGTTGGCGGAGGCGCTGGACCGGGCGGCGTGAGCAGCGTGATCCCCAATTCACCTCCCATCACCCCCGAGCTGGTCGCCGAGCACGGCCTCAAGCCGGACGAATATCAGCGCATCCTCGATCTGATCGGGCGCGAGCCCTCGCTCACCGAGCTCGGCATTTTCTCGGCCATGTGGAATGAGCACTGCTCCTACAAGTCGTCCAAAGTCCATCTGCGCACGTTGCCGACCAAGGGCCCGTGGGTGATTCAAGGGCCGGGTGAGAATGCCGGCATCATCGATATCGGCGATGGCCTGGCTTGCGTGTTCAAGATGGAGAGCCACAACCATCCGAGCTACATCGAGCCCTATCAGGGCGCGGCCACCGGCGTCGGCGGCATCTTGCGCGACGTCTTCACCATGGGCGCGCGGCCGATCGCTTGCCTCAACGCGCTGTCTTTCGGCGCGCCCTCGCATCCGAAGACCCGGCACCTCGTCTCCGGCGTGGTGGCCGGCATCGGCGGCTACGGCAATTCCTTCGGCGTTCCGACCGTCGGCGGCTCAGTGCGCTTTCATTCGCGCTATGACGGCAACAATCTCGTCAACGCCATGGCGGTCGGCATCGCCGAAAAGGACAGGATTTTCTACGCGGCGGCGTCCGGCGTCGGCATGCCGATCGTCTATCTCGGCTCCAAGACCGGGCGCGACGGCATCCATGGCGCCTCCATGGCCTCCGCCGAATTCGGCGAGGACGCCGAGGCCAAGCGCCCGACCGTGCAGGTCGGCGATCCGTTCTCGGAAAAGCTGCTGCTCGAGGCTTGTCTGGAGATTATGCAGCAGGACTGCGTCATCGCCATCCAGGACATGGGCGCGGCCGGTCTGACCTGCTCGGCAGTGGAAATGGGCGCCAAAGGCGATCTCGGCGTCAGCCTCGATCTCGACAAGGTGCCATGCCGCGAGGAAGGCATGAGCGCCTACGAGATGATGCTGTCGGAGAGCCAGGAGCGCATGCTCATGGTGCTCAAGCCGGAGAAGGAAAAGCAGGCCGAGGCAATCTTTCGCAAATGGGGGCTCGACTTCGCCGTGGTCGGAGAAACCACGCTCGACAAGCGCTTTATCGTACGCCACGGCGGCGACGTGATGGCCGACTTGCCGATCAAGGAATTGGGCGATCAGGCGCCCGAATACAAACGGCCCTTTGTCACGGTACCCAAACCGGCGGCGATCGATGCCCGTACGGTGAGGCCGCCGCTGGGGCTGACCGAGGCGCTGGAAAAGCTGATCGCCACCCCCGACCTCTGTTCAAAACGCTGGGTGTGGGAGCAATACGACCACATCATTCTCGGCAATACGGTGCAGCGGCCCGGGGGCGACGCCGCGGTGGTGCGCATCGGGGATGGGCCGAAGGGTCTCGCGCTCACCACCGACGTGACGCCGCGCTATTGCGAGGCCGATCCGTTCGAAGGCGGCAAGCAGGCGGTCGCCGAATGCTGGCGTAATCTCACCGCGGTCGGCGCCAAGCCGCTCGCGGTCACCGACAATCTCAATTTCGGCAATCCGGAACGGCCCGAGATCATGGGCCAGTTTGTCGGCTGCGTGCGCGGCATCGCGGAGGCCTGCAAGGCGCTCGATTTCCCGGTCGTTTCCGGCAACGTCTCGCTTTACAACGAGACCAACGGCAAAGCGATCCTGCCGACCCCATCGATCGGTGGCGTCGGCCTGCTCGACGATTTCGCCAAATCCGCTTCCCTCGCCTTCAAGCGCGCAGGCGAGGCGATCCTGCTCATTGGCGAGACCACCGGCTGGCTCGGCCAGTCGATGTATCTGCGCGAGCTCTGCGGCCGGGAGGAGGGCGCGCCGCCGCCGGTCGATCTCATCGAGGAGCGCGAGAACGGCGATCTGGTGCGCTCGCTGATCCTCGACGGCACGGCAAGCGCGGTACACGATCTCTCCGACGGCGGGCTCTTGGTGGCGCTGGCCGAGATGGCGTTTGTCCACGGCATCGGCGCGACACTCGATGCCGCGCCTGCCGATATCCCGGCGCACGCGCACTGGTTCGGCGAGGACCAGGCGCGCTATCTGGTCACCGTGCCGACGGCGAAGGCCGATTCAGTGCTCGGCCGCGCGCGGGCGGCGAGCGTGCCGGCGATGCAAATCGGGACGACGGGCGGCGATGCTTTGGCGCTCGCCGGCGAGCGGCCCATGCCGGTCAAAACTTTGCGCGAGCGCTTCGAGAGCTGGCTGCCGGACTACATGGCGCAGGCGGTCTAGGCCTGCCCGGAGGTGTCGAAATTGGAGGCCTGCAGCGCTTCCTGCGCGCCTTCGCCTGCCCAGACCACAAACTGAAATGCGGGGTAGTAGCGTTCGCAGGCGTCGCGCGCGGCCGACAGCAGCACCTCGCACTGCCGCAGCGAAGCCGTCACCCCGCCAGCCAACACCAGCGCGTTGCGGTACATGACAAGCCCGTCCTGGAACCACAGGTCAAAGTGGCCGACCCACAAGTGCTCGTTGATCATGGTGGTCAGCCGATGCAATTCGTCGCGGCAGCGCTCCGGCACCTTGAGCTCGAATGCGAGCGCAAAGTGCAGCGCCTCCATTTCGAACATCCAGGTGAACGAGGCCTGATACTGGGTCCATTTTCCGCCGACGACGATGGTGATCTCTTCATCGCCGGTGCGCTCGAACAGCCAGTTGTTGCGCGTGGCCAGGATTTCAACGGCCTCAAGGGTGTTGACGCAAGACTGTTCGGTAAGCTCGGTGACGGCCCTCATGTCGTCACCAAGGGCTGCCGACAACGCAAAGGAAAGCGTGTCTCTGTTTGCTGAATTTTTTCGAATAACGAGTTGCCTGGACGCAAGTGGCCTGTAACGGCCGGACATGCCAGCATACTCAACGCCCCCCATACGCGGGCCTACGCTACGCAAAAACGCATTACGCGTACGCTGCAGACCAGGATTACAAACGATGCGCGGCTGTCTAAATCGCTATCCCCAAGTCACCGCGCAGTTACAAATCTTCGTGAGAGAATTTGTCGCGGGTGTGGTCCGACTTGGCCGATTGTGGGGCATCGCCTCGCGATCGCTTTGCCCGGGCACGGCACCGTTCGCGCGCGTTTGCTGAATTCGCGCGGCGCATTAGCGACTGATTCTTCACGGGAAACTCAGACATCGCGGGGTCGAATGCATTGCCAGCACGTCGGACTTTCCATATCCTGCGGTCGAATTTAATTGCGACAGACACCGCAATCACCGCCGGACCCGCCTCTTCTTCAGCCCGGTCAAGCGGGCGGAGGGCGTGGTCGCCGCGGCGGAGAGCTCAATCCATGGCGATGGATGCAGGCGAGATCGAGCGGCTGATCAAGGCGCGCCTGCCGGACGCCGAGGTCACGATCCGCGACCTTGCCGGGGACGGCGACCACTACGCCGCGACGGTGATTTCGGCCTCGTTCAAAGGCAAGTCGCGGGTGCAGCAGCACCAACTGGTCTATGAGGCGTTGAAGGGCCAGATGGGCGGCGTGCTGCACGCGCTCGCGCTACAGACCGGCACGCCCGATTCCTAATGGCGGAAAGAGCCGGCGTTAGAATCCTGTCCCCGCCCGGCGCCATCGCGCCGACCGGCACCTGGAGCCTGGGCACGCGCGCCGGCGATTTCGTCTTTGTTGCCGGCATGCGCGGTATCGATCCGGCGAGCAACACCCTGGTCGAGGGCGTGGAAGCGCGCATCCGGCAGGCCTTCGTCAACATGCAAGCGATCGCCGAATCGGAAGGCGCCAGTCTCGCCTCCTGCGTGCGCATCGTCGTTTACGTGACCGATATGGCCGCCTTGCGCCCTTTGGTGAACAAGGTGCAGGCGGAACTCTGGAGCGGCGGGCCATATCCGCCGCGGACCATCGTGGAGGTTGCCAGGCTCAACCAGGACGATATTTTCGAGGTAGAGGGGACTTTTTACGCACCGCCTAAAGCATAACGGCAATGCGTCGCCATGCCCCTTGGGGTAGCGGGTGGTTTTGCGCTACATATATCGGCACAGACGGCGGTCGTTGATGCCCGCGCGCAGAACCGGCGCGCGGCGCCGCCCAATAGGATTTGGACACAGCGCTTCGACACACAGGATTTGGACCATGGCCATCGAGCAATTCATCGAAAATGAAGTGAAGGCAAACGACGTCGTGCTGTTTATGAAGGGCACGCCGCAATTTCCGCAATGCGGATTTTCCGGACAGGTCGTGCAGATCCTCGACCATCTCGGCGTCGCCTACAAAGGGCTCAACGTCCTGGAGTCGGACGACCTGCGCAACGGCATCAAGGCCTATTCCAACTGGCCGACTGTGCCGCAGCTCTACATCAAGGGCGAGTTTGTCGGCGGCTGCGATATCGTGCGCGAGATGTTCCAGGCCGGCGAGTTGCAGCAGACGCTGCAAGCCAAGGGCGTCGCGACGCGCCAGACGGCCTGAGATTAGAGTACTCGGAAATGCAAAGCCCCCGCCGAAGCGGGGGCTTTTGTTTGGCTGCTGCGTTTTACGTCAGCGCGAATAATATTCGACCACCAGATGCGGTTCCATCTGCACTGCGTAGGGCACGTCGGTGATCAGCGGAATGCGCGTGAACGTGGCGGTCATCTTGGCGCCGTCGACGTCGATATAGTCCGGCACGTCGCGCTCGGCCAAGGCTTGCGCTTCCAGCACCAGCGCCATCTGCTTTGATTTTTCCTTTACCTCGACGACGTCGCCGACCTTCACCCGGTAGCTCGGGATGTTGACGCGGCGGCCGTTGACCTTGACGTGGCCGTGGTTGACGAACTGGCGCGCGGCAAAAACCGTTGGCACGAATTTGGCACGATACACAACGGCGTCGAGCCGGCGCTCCAACAGGCCGATCATGTGAGCGCCCGAGTCGCCCTTCATGCGGATCGCTTCGGTATAGATGCCGCGGAATTGTTTCTCGGAGATATTGCCGTAATAGCCGCGCAGCTTCTGCTTGGCCTTGAGCTGCACGCCGTAGTCGGAAAGCTTGCCCTTGCGGCGCTGGCCGTGCTGGCCAGGGCCATATTCGCGCCGGTTCACCGGGCTCTTGGGGCGGCCCCAGATGTTTTGGCCCATCCGGCGGTCGAGTTTGTACTTGGATTCACTGCGCTTGGTCATCGCGTCCTCGTTGTTAATGGCAAGATTGGAGGAACCGCGCCCTCCTCTGTGCCGGATCCCTCCGGCACCGACAGGCGAAACCTCGAAAGCGCAAGGTCTTGCCACGGGTCGCGAAACGCACCGGGAGGAATGACCCCACCGGGCGCCGGCTATGTAGGGGCGATTGGCGCAGGTGTCAAACAGCCCGCGGGCTGCTAACGGGTGCCACCGAGCCCATCCAAGAGGCCTGAAGCAGGAGCGATTTGCGTTGAGCGACCTGTTCGTTGTTTCCCATGAGGCGGTCATCGCGCTGCTGCAGGTCATCATGATCGACCTGGTGCTGGCCGGCGACAATGCCGTGGTCATCGGTCTGGCGGCAGCGGGGCTGGCGCCTGAGCGCCGCCCGCGCGTCATCCTGGTCGGTGTCATCGCCGCGACGGTGCTGCGCATCGGCTTTGCTTGGGTGGCGGTCGATCTTTTGGCGATCGTCGGGCTGCTGCTGGCCGGCGGCATTTTGCTGCTGTGGGTGGCCTGGAAGATGTGGCGCGAACTGCGCGGTCACGGCCGCGGCGGCGGCGGCGATATTACCGCCGCGGTGAAGTCGAAAACCTTCGCCCAGGCCGCCTGGCAGATTGTCGCGGCGGACGTTTCGATGTCGCTCGACAATGTGCTGGCGGTGGCGGGCGCCGCGCGCGAGCATCCAGGCGCGCTGGTGTTTGGCCTGGTGCTGTCGGTGCTGCTGATGGGTTTTGCCGCCAGCCTCATCGCGCGGCTGCTCGATCGCCAGCGCTGGATCGCCTATCTCGGCCTCGCCATAGTCCTTTATGTCGCCTGCGACATGATCTGGCGCGGCGCGCTCGAAGTCTGGCCGCATGTGACCTGAGGCTAGAAGCCGTATCCGCGCAGCGCATCGATGAGCGCCGGGGAGGGCGCGCGGCCGGAGGTGAAGACGATTTTTGGCTGTGCAGCTGATGTGGCGGCCGGCCGCTCGCGCAGCAGGTCGGCGACGCGGCGCGCGATCGCCGGCGCCGGGTCGAGCCAGTCGACCGGCCAAGGCGCAACGGCACGGAAACGCTCGGTCAGCAGCGGGTAGTGGGTACAGGCGAGCACGACGGTATCGGTGCGCCGCGCCTCGGCGTCGACGAAGCACGCAGCAATTTCGGCTTTGATCCCGCTGTCGGCGACCGGGGCGCCGGCCAGTTCCGCTTCCGCATAGCCGGCCAACTTCGGCGAGCCGACCAGCGCGACATCGCAGCCGCCGGCAAATTCGCGGATCAGCGCGCGGGTATATTCGCGGCCGACGGTCGCTTGCGTGCCGAGGACCGTCACGCGCATGGTCTTCGACTGCGCGCAGGCCGGCTTGATCGCCGGCACGGTGCCGACGAAAGGCACGGAAAAGCGCGCGCGCAATTCGGCGAGCGCCAGCGTGGACGCCGTGTTGCAGGCCACCACCACCAGGTCGGGGGCGTGCGCGGCGATCGCCCCGCCGAGCACCTCGGCGATGCGCGCGACCAGCGCGTCTTCGGCTTGATTGCCGTAGGGAAATCCGGCGTCGTCCGCCACATAGACGTAAGCCGCGTCCGGACGCGCGGCTGCCACTTCGCGGAACACGGTGAGGCCGCCGAGACCGGAATCGAAAATGAGAATGATCGGCGCGTCAGGCACCCTAGGCGGCCCCGAACACTCGCTTGAAGATCGTATCGACGTGGCGGAAATGGTGATCGAGGTCGAAATTGGCCTCGATCTCCTTTTCGCTTAACTTTGCGCGTACGTCCTTGTCGGCCTTGAGCAATGCGAGAAAGTCCTTCTCGCCGCCCCAGACTTTCATGGCGTTGCGCTGCACCAGCCGGTAGGCGTCTTCGCGCGCCACGCCCTTCTGCGTCAAAGCGATCAGCACGCGCTGCGAATGGATCAAACCGCCGAGCTTGTCGAGGTTCTTCTGCATCGCCGGCGGGTAGACGATGAGCTTGTCGATGATCGAGGCAAGCCGCGCCAGCGCGAAATCGAGCGTCACCGTCGCGTCGGGCCCGATCATGCGCTCCACACTCGAATGCGAGATGTCGCGCTCATGCCAGAGCGCGACATTTTCCATGGCGGGCAGGGCATAGGAGCGCACCATGCGCGCCAGGCCGGTGAGGTTTTCCGACAGCACCGGATTGCGCTTGTGCGGCATGGCGGAGGAGCCCTTCTGCTTTTCGGAGAAGAACTCCTCGGCCTCCAGCACCTCGGTGCGCTGCAAATGACGGATTTCGGTGGCGAGCCGCTCGATCGATGAGGCGACGACACCGAGGGTGGCGAAATACATGGCGTGGCGGTCACGCGGGATGATCTGCGTGGAAACGGGCTCGACGCGCAGGCCCATGACCTTGGCGACGTAGGTCTCCACGCGCGGATCGACTTGCGCGAAAGTGCCGACCGCGCCGGAGATGGCGCAGGTCGCGACCTCTTCGCGCGCCGCATGCAACCGGCGCCGGGCGCGAGCGAATTCGGCATAGGCATAAGCGAGCTTGAGCCCAAAGGTGGTCGGCTCGGCATGGATGCCGTGCGAGCGCCCGACCGTCGGCGTCATCTTATGTTCGAGGGCGCGGCGCTTGAGCGCGGCGAGCAAAGCGTCGACGTCGGCGATCAGGATATCGGCGGCGCGCACCAGCTGCACGTTGAAGCAGGTGTCGAGCACGTCAGACGACGTCATGCCGGAATGCACGAAGCGCGCCTCGGGACCTACGATTTCCGACAGGTGCGTCAGGAAGGCGATGACGTCGTGTTTGACCTCAGCCTCGATGGCATCGATGCGCTTGACGTCGAATTTAGCTTTCTTGCCCTTCTCCCAGATTTTTTTCGCCGCCGCTTTCGGGATGATGCCGAGCTCGGCCATGGCCGTGGCGGCATGCGCCTCGATCTCGAACCAGATGCGGAATTTGGTTTGCGGCGACCAGATCGCGGTCATGTCCGGGCGGGAATAGCGTGCGACGGTCACGCCGCTTCCCCGCGCGCCATCGCCGCTGCGTTGCGGATGGCGGAAATATTGGTCTTATAGTTGCCGCCAGTGAATACGGCGGAGCCAGCCACCAGCACATTGGCGCCGGCTTGCACCGCCCGTGCCGCGTTCTCCGGTGTGACGCCGCCGTCGATCTCGATGTCAATCGGGCGTGCGCCGATGAGCGCGCGCACCTCGCGCAGCTTGTCGAGCGCGGCGGGGATGAAGGCCTGGCCGCCGAAGCCGGGATTGACCGACATGATGAGCACCAGATCGACCATGTCGATGACGTGCTCAATGGTTGAGACCGGCGTGGCCGGGTTCATGGTGACGCCGGCCTTCTTGCCCAGTGCGCGGATCGCCTGCAGCGAGCGGTGAACGTGGGGGCCGGCCTCAACATGCACGGTAATGATGTCGGAGCCGGCCTTGGCGAAGGCTTCCAGATAAGGATCGCAAGGCGCGATCATCAGATGCACGTCGAGCGTCTTTTTAGTGATCGGCCGGATCGCCTTCACCACGGCAGGGCCGATGGAAATGTTGGGCACGAAATGCCCGTCCATGACGTCGACATGAATCCAGTCGGCGCCTGCCGTCTCGATGGCGCGGATTTCATCGCCCAATTTGGCGAAGTCGGCCGAAAGAATCGACGGCGCGATGATCAGCGGGCGCATGACGGGGCTCCAAAGGCCATCCGGGTATCACGCGGCGCGGGCGCGGGCAATGTTCGCCGCCTAGGCGCGGCCCGTCTATTAACGCTTTTTCACGAAGCGCCGGCCCAGCAACCGCACGACCACCGGCAGCAGGTAAATCGGAAACTGCACCATGGCGAAAAAGAACCAGGCCATGTCCGGCAGCGAGGAGCCGAGCACCGCCATGATGGTGCCGATATTGCGGGAGGCGGCGAGCAGGCCGATGACCAGCCCGCGATCGAGCCCGGCGCGCCAAAACACCAAGGCGCTCAGCCCGATCAGTGCCGCGCTCACCACAATGACCAGCACAAACAGTTCGACGGCAAAAAGCGGGTCGGCGATGACGTGGCGCGGCACGCTTTCCATGGCGACGATGGCGAAAATGAAAACCGCGATCACATTGAGCCCATCGATCGGTTCCTTTTGCCGCTCGATCCACTCCCGGCCGGCGACGCGCGAGATGGCATAGGCGATGGCGGCGGCACCGGCGAAAAAGAAAAACAGTTTGATGCCGAGTTCGATCGGCGAAAACAGCGAACTGCCGAGAAAGAGATAGCTGATAGCGACGGTGGTGATCGGCGACAAGGCATTGCAGACGATCAGCGCGGCCAGCGAAAACGCCACGTCCAAGCCCATCAACGCCGCGAAAGCTGCCGAGGAGGTGATCGGCGTGATCGCCGCCTGCAGGATCATGATGGTGTAGAGGCCGGGCATGGTCTCGCGAATGCCGGAGAGCGCGTAGACCGTGCCGAACATCAGCGGCACAGCCACCATGACCCAAACCGCGGCGAGGGTGATCAGGCCGGGCCTCTTGAAATGGCTGCGGAAGGCAGCGGGGTCGGTACGCAGATAGGAAAACAGCAGCAGCACGAACACCGTTTCGCCGAGATATGGCTTGACGTAGACCGCGAGCTGCGGAACGGCGAGGCCGAAAAAGATCGAGGCGGCGAGCGCACGCGTGCCTTGCCGGCCGAGCCACGCCAGCGCGGCCCGCAGCGACGTCAGAATCGGCATGGATAGGGCGTTCTCCGGCAGAACTGTTGCCGCACGGTCATAGCGAAGCCGGCCGGCGCATTCCATATAAAAGGCGGCCGGCGCGGGAGAGAAGGACACCATGGCACGTACCGATGCGATCGTGCTCGGCGCCGGCATTGTCGGCACCTCGGTCGCGCTGCATCTGGCCAAACGCGGTCTATCGGTCGCGCTGATCGACCGCGGCGGCGTGGGCGAAGAGACCTCCTATGGCAATTCGGGGGTGATCGAGGGCAGCACGATCCTGCCGCCGGCGTTCCCGTCCGACCTCACCGCGCTGCTGCGCATCGCATTCAAGCGTGCGAGCGAGGCCAATTATCATCTGAGGTTTCTGCCGAAGGTGGCACCTTGGCTGCTGGCGTTCCACGCCGCGTCGCAGCTAAAACGCCTTGCCGAGACGGCGCGGCTCAACCGCCCGCTGTTTGCGCGCGCGGTGGCCGAGCACGAAACGCTGATGGCCGAGGCGGACGCCACGCAATATCTGCGCAAGGCCGGCTGGATGAAGCTTTACCGCAGCGAGCGCGCCTTCGCCGCGCTGAAGCCGGAATTCGATCTGGCGCGCGAGTTCGGTCTGCCGCTCGAGACGCTCGATGCCGCCGGCGCGCACAAGCTCGAGCCATCACTCAATCCGGTTTTCGCGCATGCAGTGTTCTGGCCAAAGGCGGCGAGTCTGAGCAATCCGCTTGCCGTGACGCAAGCCTATGCCGCGCTGTTTCGCAAGCTGGGCGGCGTGATCCTGCGCGGCGACGCGCGCTCGCTGCATCGCGCCGGCCGCGGCTGGCGGGTCGAGACCAACGAAGGCGGTGTCGACGCGCCCGAAGTCGTGGTGGCGCTCGGGCCCTGGGCGCCCGATCTGCTGCAGCCCTTGGGCCTCAAACTGCCGATGGCGGTCAAGCGCGGCTATCACCGACATTTCCGCAGTATCGGCAATGCGGCGCTGGAGCGGCCGGTGGTCGATGTCGAGAACGGCTATTTGATCACGCCGATGCAGCAGGGCATTCGGCTCACCACTGGCGCCGAATTCGCGGCGCGCGATGCCGCGCCAACGCCGGTGCAATTCGATCGGCTGATGCCGAAGGCGCGCGAATTGTTTCCGCTCGGCGCGCGCGCGGACGACAAGACTTGGCTCGGCAGCCGGCCGTGTTTTCCGGACTCGCGCCCGGTCATCGGCCGCGCGCCGGGTTTGCCGGGCCTATGGCTTGCGATCGGACACGCGCATTGGGGGCTCACGCTCGGGCCGGTCACCGGACATCTGATTGCGGACATGATGGCGGGCGAGACGCCGTTCTGCGATCCGGCGCCTTATCGGGCGGAGCGGTTTCTCTAGCTTCCGAATTTGTCCTTCCAGCTCGGCAGTGCGCCGGTAAAGGGCAGGGCTTTCGCCTCGTAAATGCCCCGGGCGATGGCGCGGGCGAGCACATTGGCGGCGAGCATACCGAGCTCGCTCAAGGAATAGACCGGATCGGGCAACGGCTTGGCGCCCAGCGCAGCAGCAAACACCACATCGCCGTCCAGCGGGGTGTGCACCGGATAGATCGCGCGCGACAGCCCGCTCTGCGCCATCACCGCCAGCCGCTTGCATTGGGCCTTGTTGAGCTTGGCGTCGGTCGCGACCACGGCAAGCGTCGTGTTCGCTCCCGGCGCGCCCTTGCTGCGGAAGACGAGGGCGTCGTCGCCGAACGAGGCCGGCCAGCCCCGGCCGCCGTACTCTTTACCCTGCTCGAACGGCGCCGCCCAGAAATGTTCACCCGCGCCAACGGTCACGCTGCCGGCGGCATTGGCCGCGACCAGCGCGCCGACGGTGAGGCCATCGCGCGTTTGCGCGGATGCCGAGCCGATACCGCCCTTGAGATTGACCGTGGTGGCGCCGAACCCGGCGCCGACGCTGCCGAGGGTGAAATCCGTCGCCGCGCCTTTGGCGGCGTCATAGCCAAGCTCGCGATAGGGCGGATAGCGGCCCCAGTCTTTATTGCCGCCGCTGAGCAGGTCGAACAAGATCGCGCCCGGCACGATCGGCACGCGCGCCTCGCGCACCTGGAAGCCGCGGCCCTGCTCGCGTAAAAAAGCCTGCACGCCGGACGCCGCATCGAGCCCGAAGGCCGAGCCGCCCGACAACACAATCGCGTCGATGCCATCCACCGTCTGCGCCGGATCGAGCAGCGCGGTCTCGCGCGTGCCGGGACCGCCGCCGCGCACGTCGACGCTCGCCCCTACCGCAGCGTCGAACACAATCGCCGTCGATCCGGAGCCGAGCTTTAAGTCGCCGGCGTGTCCCACGCGGATACCGGCAATGTCGGTGATCAGGTTGCGCATTGCGATCACCGCTTATCACATCCCCGCCAGCGCGGTCAGGGGGACCTTGCCAGCGCCACGTTTGAGCGTGCATATCGCGGCCCATGCATTCCGACGTCACGATTTTTGCTGCCCTGATCGCAGGCTTGGTCAGCTTCCTCTCGCCTTGCGTGCTGCCGCTGGTGCCGCCCTATCTTGTGTACATGGCCGGCACCTCGCTGGAGCGACTGGCCGACCAGGAGCCGGACCGCCAAGTCAAGCGCGAGACCGTGATTGCGGCGCTGCTGTTCGTGGCCGGCTTCTCCACCGTGTTTGTGTCGTTGGGCGCCAGCGCCAGCGTTATCGGCTCGCTGATCCGCGCCTATTCCGGCCCACTCGCCACCATCGCCGGCGTCATCATCATCATTATGGGGCTACACTTCCTCGGCGTAACGCCGATCGCGCTGATGCACCGCGAAAAGCGGCTGGCGGTGGCCAAACCCGTCGGTCTGTGGGGCGCCTACATCATGGGGCTTGCTTTCGCCTTCGGCTGGACGCCCTGCATCGGGCCGATTTTGGCCGCGATTTTGGCGGTGGCGGCCTCCGAGCAGACGGTGGCCAAAGGCGCAGGCCTGCTCGCGGTCTATTCGCTCGGCCTCGGCATTCCCTTTGTCATTGCCGCTTTCGCGGTCGAGCCGTTCGCGGCCTTCCTCGCGCGCTTCAAAAACTATCTCCACCGCGTGGAACAGGCGATGGGCGCGCTCTTGGTACTTACCGGCATTGCCTTCCTCACCGGCAGCATCAACACCATGAGCGTGTGGCTGCTCGATCTTTTTCCGGCGCTCGGCAAGATCGGCTAAAAAGAAAAGCCCGCCACAAGGGCGGGCTTCTCCGAAGCGATAGGCGACAGCCTACATCTTGCAACCCGAATTCGGGCATTCGAAGTAGGTGATCTTGCCGCTCTTGGGATCTTTCTTCCAGATGTACATCACGTAGTCGAGCTTGGTGATGTCGCCCTTCTTGTCATAGGACAGGGCCCCGAGCACGGTGTTGAATTTCATGCCGGAGTGCATTTTTGCCGCGACCTTCTTGGGGTCGAGCGATTTCGCCGATTCCGCCGCCTGCTTGATGATCTGCACGGCGGCATAAGAGTATAGCGTATAGGCTTCCGGTTCGAATTTCTTCTTGCGGAACTCCGCCACCGCAGCCTTGGCGGCTGCCTTCTTGCGCGGATCGGGACCGTAGGTCATGAGCGTGCCTTCCACGCCCGGCCCGCCGATCGAGGCGAATTCATCCGAGGTGATGCCGTCGGCGCCCATCATCGGCGTCTTAACGCCCTGATCGCGCATCTGCCGCACGATCAAGCCGCCTTCGGTGTGCAAGCCGCCCCAATAGACCAGGTCGGCCTTGGATTGCTTGATCTTGGACACCAGCGCGGAGAAATCCTTGTCGCCGGTGTTGATGCCTTCGCGCAGAACCGGCTTCATCCCGCCCTTGGCCAAAGCCTTGACGGTCTCGTCGGCAAGTCCTTTGCCGTAGGTGGTTTTGTCGTCGACCACGGCGACCTTCTTGCCCTTGAAGTGCTTGAGGATGTAGGCGGCGGCGACCGCCCCTTGCTGGTCGTCGCGGCCGCAGGTGCGGAAGATGTTCCACATGCCGCGTTCGGTAATTTTCGGATTGGTGGAGGCCGGCGTGATCTCCAGGATGCCGTTCTCCTGATAAACCTCCGAGGACGGCATGGTGACGCCGGAATTGAAGGCGCCGACCACGAATTTCACGCCGTCGCCGACGAATTTATTGGCGACCGAAACGCCCTGCTTGGGGTCGGAAACGTCGTCGCCGAACGACAACTCGATTTTCTTGCCGAGGATGCCGCCTTTGGCGTTGATGTCGGCGACCGCCTGCTCGGCGCCGTTCTTGAGCTGTGCGCCGAAGGCCGCGTTCGGTCCGGTAATCGGACCCTCGACGCCGATCTTGACCTGGGCCGCGGCGGTGCCCGCCGTGACCAACGCAAATCCCAGCGCAATCGCAAGTGTGGTGGTCCTGTGCATTCGTCTTCCCCTTCGGTTTAGGCCCGACTTTGGTGTCATGTTACGTCAGGGCGGCCTGCGGCGCCAGCGCATCGGGCCGCTGCGGCCGTTGATCCAGCGATATTGTGTGACCATCTGGCGGGCGCGCTCGCCCTGGAAGCCGAGAAATCCCGCCGCCAGACAGACCGCGCAGTCGAGCAAATAATAGTGCAGCGACAATAACGTGCCGCCAAACAAGGCATAATGGATGAAGCGCACGGCGGCGCCCAGGATCAGCGTATAGGCGACGATTTGCCACCACGGCCGCCAGGTCGAGGCAATGGCGCGGCCGGCGAGCGCCGCCGCCCCGCCGCCAAGGATGACGGTGACCAGCACGAAGACGCCGAAAGAGCCTTCCTCGTAAACGATGCCCTGCATCACTGTGCCACCTGCCGGCCGCCTTCCAGATAGGCCGCTTTGACTTCCGGCCGCTCCAGCAATTCGCGGCCCGTTCCTGAGAGCGTGATCAGGCCGTTGACCATGACATAGCCGCGGTGGGCGAGCTTGAGGGCGTGGAAGGCGTTCTGTTCGACCAGGAACACCGCCAGGCCTTCCTCGGCGTTGAGCATCTTAATGGCGTCGAAGATCTGCCGCACGATCAGCGGCGCTAGCCCGAGCGAGGGCTCGTCCAGCAGCAAGAGGCGCGGCCGGCTCATCAGCGCGCGCGCGATCGCCAGCATCTGCTGTTCGCCGCCCGACAGCGTGCCGCCGCGCTGGCTGAGGCGCTGCTGCAGACGCGGGAACAGCCCGAGCACGCGCGCAAGATCGCGGTCAAAATCCTCGCTGTCGGCGGTGGTGGCGCCCATCTGCAGGTTTTCCAGCACGGTCATGCGCGAGAAGATGCGGCGGCCTTCCGGCGCCTGCGCCAGCTTGAGACGAGCGATTTCGTGGGTCGGCAACTGCGTGATGTCCCGCCCGGCGAATTCGATGCGCCCCTCGCGCGCGCGCGGATTGCCGCAGATGGTCATCATCAATGTCGATTTGCCGGCGCCGTTGGCGCCGATCAGCGTGACGATCTCGCCATCATTGACGTCCATGTCGACGCCCCTGAGCGCCTGCACGCGGCCGTAGAAGGTCTTCACGCCGCGTACGGAAAGGAGCGGGGAGGTCATAGCCCGACCTCCGCTGCCGCTTCGCCGACTTCCTCGTCGGCGACGCCGAGATAGGCGGCGATCACCTTGGCGTCGTTGCGCACCGCCTCCGGCGCGCCGTCGGCGATCTTGACGCCGTAGTCGAGCACGACGACGTGGTCGGAAATCTCCATCACCACCGTCATGTCGTGCTCGATCAACAGAACCGAGATGGCGTCGTCGTCGCGGATCGAGAGCAAAAGCTCGTTAAGCTCGGCACTTTCGCGCGGGTTAAGGCCGGCCGCTGGCTCATCGAGGCAGAGCAGCACCGGCTCGGTGCACATCGCGCGCGCGATCTCGAGGCGCCGCTGCGCGCCATACGGCAAGTCGCCGGCCGGATCGTCGGCGCGCTCGACAAGCCCGACGCGCTCGAGCCAGGCGCGCGCCTTGTCGACGGCCGCGCGCTCCGCCGCGCCGTAGGAGGGAAAGCCGAGCACGCCGAAGAGCGTGTAGCCGGAGGCGAGCATCAGCCGGTTGTGCTGAGCGACCAGCAAATTCTCCAGCACGGTCATGCCGGGAAACAGACGGATGTTCTGGAAGGTGCGGGCTACGCGCGCCTGCTGGGCGACCAGATAATCGGGCATGCGCTCGAGCAGGAACAGGCTGCCTTCCGGCTGCGCAAGATGACGCGCACCACTGTCGGTTAGCGCCTCCAACGCATCCCAGACCGCGGGCGCGCCGTGACGCAGGCCGAGCCGCCCCTCGCTCGGCTTGTAGAAGCCGGTGATGCAATTGAACACGGTGGTCTTGCCGGCGCCGTTCGGCCCGATCAGCGCGGTGATGGTGCCCTGCCGCACTTGAAAGGACAGATCATCGACCGCGACCAAGCCGCCGAAGCGCATGCTCAGGTGCTCGACCTGCAGCAGGATGTCGGATTGTCCCGGCATCAACCGTGGCCCTCCTTGACCAGGTCGGCGGAAATCGACTTGCGCTCCTTCAGGAACACGGAAGGCGAACGCGAGGTGATCAGCCCACGCGGCCGCCAGATCATGATGGCGACCATGGCGAAGCCGAAGATCAGCATGCGGTATTGCGTCGGATCGAAGGTCTGCCCGAAAATCTGCTTGAGGAAGTCGAGATCGCGCATGATCTCGGTGCCGCCGATCATCACGATGGCGGCGATCGCAACGCCGATCTGGCTGCCCATGCCGCCAAGCACGACGATGGCGACGATGGTGGCGGATTCCAGGAAGGTGAAGCTCTCCGGCGAGATAAAACCCTGGCGTGCGGCGAAGAACGAGCCGGCAAAACCGGCAAACATCGCGCCCATGGCGAAGGCGGTGAGCTTGGTATTGGTGGTGTTGATGCCGAGCGAGCGGCAGGCGATCTCGTCTTCGCGCAGAGCCTCCCAGGCGCGCCCGACGGGGAGGCGCCGCAGCCGCACGGTGACATAGGCAGTCAGCAGTGCCAGCGCCAAAATGACGTAATAGAGAAAGATGGTGCGGTAGAGCGGCGAGAATTCCAGCCCGAACACGGCGGCAAAGCCGTTGTCGTCGGCGTTGAACGGGATGCCAAAGAAGCTCGGCCTTGGAATGCCGCCGATGCCGGCATAGCCGTTGGTGAGATCGACCCAATTGATGATGACGATGCGGATGATCTCGCCGAAGGCGAGCGTGACGATGGCGAGATAGTCCCCGCGTAGGCGCAGCACCGGAAAGCCGAGCAGCACGCCCCAGAACGAGGCGAGGATGCCAGCGAGCGGCAGTAGGATCCAAAAGGCGAAGCCGAAGGTCTTGGCGAGCAGCGCATAGGAATAGGCCCCCACCGCGTAGAAGGCGACATAGCCAAGGTCGAGCAGGCCGGCGAGGCCGACCACGATGTTCAAGCCCCAGCCGAGCATGACGTAGATCAGAATCTGGATGCCGAAATTGTCGATCCACTTGAGCGCGCGGCTGAAGCCGCCGAGAAAAATGACGACGGCCGGATAGACGATGACAAAACCGATGGCGAAGGGGACGAACCATTTGGCGACGAACGCGCGCCAGGCCGGCTGAACGGCCGCAACCGGCCGCAAGGCGCGCCGCCTGATCCGGGGTTCGATCGCCAGCGAATAACAAAGCCGGCCCAGGCCGACAATGGCGACGATGGCAAACAGCAACGGCCAGCGCGTGGTTAGGATCAATTCGTTGCTGATGTTCTGAACAGTCTCAAAGCCGATCAGCGGCAGGAATACTCCGAAGGCGATGGCCGCGGTGATACCGGCATCGCGCAGCGCGCTCGCCAGATGTGCGGGTTCGCGCTTGGCCACCGCGCGCGGTGTTTGAGCAGCGGTGTTGGCCTGCACCACCATGTCACACCTTCTCCACGTCCGGCCGCCCGAACAGGCCTTGCGGCAAGAAGATCAGCGTGATGGCGAGCACCGAAAAGGCGGCGACATCCTTATAGTCGATGGAAAAATAAGCCGACCAGAAAGTCTCGATCAGGCCGATGAGGATTCCGCCGACGACGGCACCAGGTAGAGAGCCGATGCCGCCGAGCACCGCGGCGGTGAATGCCTTGACGCCCGGCACAAAGCCGTCGGCAAAACTCACCACGCCGTAGTACATCAGGTACATGGTGCCGGCGACGGCGGCGAGCGCGGCAGCGATCACGAACGTCATCGAGATGGTTTGGTCGACATTGACGCCGACCAGCGCCGCCATCTTCTGGTCCTGCTCGCAGGCGCGCTGCGCGCGGCCGAGCCGCGTCTTGGCGACCAGGTACCAGAAGCAAGCGAGCAGCACTGCGGTGACGCCCCAGATGATGAGCTGCTTGTAGGACAGACGTCACTGCATAGCCGTTATGGTTGAGCACTTCGAACTCGCCGCGGATGATCGGCGGGATCGACTTGTTGCGCGGCCCCTGCGTGACCTGCACGAAATTCGACAGGAAGATCGACATACCGATCGCCGAGATCAGCGGCGCCAGGCGGAACGAGCCGCGCAAGGGGCGATAGGCCACCCTCTCGATCACCCAGTTGATCAGCGAGGTGAACAGCATGGCCACGATCAGCACGATGAACAACGCCAGCACGATCGAGGAGATGCCGAGCCAGGAGGTCAGGATCAGGAAGGCGATCAGCGCGATGAAGACCGAGACCATGAACACGTCGCCATGGGCGAAGTTCACCATCCCGATGATGCCGAACACCATGGTGTAACCGATGGCGATCAGGCCGTAGATTGAGCCGAGGGTGATGCCGTTGATGAGCTGCTGGAGGAAGACTTCCATCTCGTCCCCTTCGCCTTCCGCAGGTCGCCCGGCTGCAACCGATGGTCCGAATGTTAAGGCTTAACAGGGCATTGCGGGAGCGGCAACGCTTGACCCGGCGCTTGTTACCAAGTCCAAAGGGATAAGGAGCGCGCATGTCGCCCGAGTCCGTCCTTGCCGTCCGCATCGGTGGTGCCGCCGTGATTTTCGCCTGCATGGCGCTGTGGGAATGGTCTGCGCCGCGGCGGCAATTGACCGTGGGGCGCGCACCGCGCTGGCCCGGCAATCTCGGCATATTGGCGATCGATATCGTTGCGGTGCGGCTGGTGGCGCCGACGGCGGTCGTCGGGGTCGCGCTGCTGGCCGCGGAGCGCGGCTGGGGCCTGTTCCCGGCCATCGGCGCGCCGGCCTGGGTGGCGGTCGCGCTGGGCGTGATCGCGCTCGATCTGACGATCTATATCCAGCACGTCGTGTTTCACTACGTGCCGGTGCTGTGGCGGCTGCACCGCATGCACCATGCCGATCTCGACATCGACGTCACCACGGGGTTGCGTTTCCATCCGCTGGAAATTTTACTGTCGCTGGCGATCAAGATGGCGGCGGTTGTGGCGCTCGGCGCGCCGGCGCTCGCGGTGGTAATCTTCGAGGTGCTGCTCAACGCGACGTCGATGTTCAACCACAGCAATGTGAAGCTGCCGCCGTGGCTTGAACCGATCGCGCGCTGGATTGTGGTGACGCCGCAGATGCATCAGGTGCATCACTCGATCGAGCGCCAGGAGACCGACAGTAATTTCGGATTCAATCTGCCGTGGTGGGATCGTCTGTTCGGCACTTATCGCGCCAAGCCCGCGGCCGGCGAGCAGGGCATGACGATCGGCTTGCCGGTTTTCCGCGAGGTGAAGGAGTCGCACATCGTGCAATTGTTGACGCAGCCGTTCCGCGATGAGAAACCGCCGCGCGAACGGTGACCATCGCGCGGCGGCTTTGTGTCAACATTCGTGAGGCTCAGTGCAGTCCGCCGAAAACCCATATCAACAACAAAATCGGCAGCGGAATACCAAGCAGCCAAAACAGTAAGTATCGTCCCATGCGTGTCACCCCTTTGCTTTGCGTTTGATCGAGATGGGAACTCACAAGGAACGCGCGCGGTTCCTTGTTATCGATACAAATGGAACGAATGTTATTCAGCGGACGTTATTGTTTTGGCCGGTAAGCCTCGAAGGCGAACTTCGAGCCTCAAAGCCGAATAACATTTGGAGGACTACAGGATGTCTCAGAACCCTACCCAGAATCCGAATCCGAACCAGCACCCGGGCCAACAGCAGCAGGGCGGCCAGCAGCAGGGCGGGCAGAAGCCAGGCCAGCAGCAACAGGGCGGCGCCCCGAAGCCGGGTCAGCAGCAACAGCAGAATCCGGGGCAGGGCGGCCAGCAGAATCGCTGACGCACTGCAGCACGGATAACGGAAGCCCCGCCCTGCGGCGGGGCTTTTCGTTTTGCCGCAACGAAGCGCGTTGGCCTTCGCTGCGGGGTCGCCTATGCTCTAAAGCATTATGGCGACCGCAGCGCTGCCGTTGTTTCATCTATACGGCGATCCGCCGGATGATTCCGCATTCGACTTCATCCATATCGAAACCATCGCCTCGCGCTCCTCGGTGTACGATTGGACCATCCGCGCGCATCGCCATCGCAACCTGTTTCAGATCCTGCTGATCGAGAAAGGCGGCGGCGAGATGAGCTTCGAGACCGCCACGGTGCCGTTTGCGGCGCCGGCGGCGTTCTTGGTGCCGGCGACGACGGCGCATGGTTTCCGCTTCACCCCGCGGGTTACCGACGGCTGGGTGGTGAGCTTCACCGAGGACGTCGCCGATGCGCTCGGCGAGCAGTCCGGCGAAGCGCTGGCGCGGCTCAAGGCGCTTGCCGCAGATCCTTTGCTGCCGTTGGCGAGCCTCTCCGAAGCCAAGCGTCTCTCGGCGCTGTGCGCGGATTTGAACGACGAGGCTTCCCTTGCGCGCGAGGGCTATCGTCTGGCCATGCGCGGCTTGCTGACGCTGATCGCCATCGAAGTGGTGCGCCTAGCGGCGAGCCGCGCCCGCAGCGGCACGGTCACGCTCACGCGCTCAGACGCGCAAGTAGAGGCGTTGCGCCGGCTGTTGGACGAACATTTCCGCAAGCAGCGGCTGATCAGCTTCTACGCCGAGAAGCTGGCGATGACCGCCGACCGGCTCAACGATCACGTCAAGCGGGCGACCGGCGTCACCGCCGGCCATTTGATCCGCCAGCGGGTGTTGACCGAAGCCAAGCGCCAGCTGGTGTTCACCACGCAGCCGATCAACGAGATCGCCTACGACCTGTCGTTCTCCGACCCATCCCACTTCACGCGGTTTTTCCGCAAGCAGACCGGCACGACGCCGCAGGCCTTCCGCGAAGGCCGCGGGGGCTGAGCCATCGGGAACTTCTTTGGCGCTGCGGTTAAACGTAACAGGTAAGGTAAACAATCGGTTTCTTTTGAAGTCGGCATTTTACGCGCCTACGCATGACCTTCAGTATTTTCGGAGGGAGTCATGCGTAACTGGTCCAGCGCTGCCGTGGCAATCATCGTCGCCGTGGCCCTCTATTTCGCCGTGACCTGGGGGATGGAGGCCGTCAACGCGCTTGCGTCGCCCGCCTATGGCCTGGACGACGTCTGGCACTCACAGGTGTTCTTCGCCATCGGGCGTTTCTTTGGTCTGGCGCCGATCGGAATGGTCAAGGTCGCCGCCTTCTTCGCCACGCTCAAGCTCGCGGTCGCCATCATCTGCGCCTGGCATGTGCTCGCACGTTTGCGCGCGCTGATTTCCGGCAAGGCCGACACCGAAATCCTCGAGGCTGGCCTGATCCTCATCGTGCTGATCAGCATCGCGCTGGCCGGTCCGGCGGTGTGGGCGAAGAATGCTTTGGTCGTGCGCGAATCGGCGACCCAGCTTTTGCTTGCCGCCTTGGCGACCTGGCTCTGCGTGGTGGAGCGGGCCCGCCAGGTCGACAACACCGTGATCGACGCAGTCGCCATAGAGCAAGGCGGGCGCTGGTTCATGCGCCGGCGCGGAACTTAAACCGCGCCTATTTGGCTTTTGCCAGTTCGGCGATCACCTCGGCGGCCTCCTTGAAGGCGTGATTGGCGGCCGGGACGCCGCAATAGATCGCCTGCTGCAAGATGATTTCCTTGATATCGTCCTGGCTGAAGCCGCCTTCGGCGAGCGCCGCCCGCACGTGCAGACGGAATTCGTCCCACTGCGCCAGCGCGATCATGGTGCCGATCACTAGAACGCGCCGCGTGCGCTCATCATAATGCGGGCGCGTCCACACCTCGCCCCAGGCGCCGCGGGTGATGAAGTCCTGGAATTCGGCGTTGAATGAATTCTTGCGCGCGTTGGCGAGGTCGACCCATTCGGCGCCGAGCACCTTGCGGCGCTTGGCCATGCCTTTGTCGTAACGTTCCTTCTCATCCATGACGGGCCTCTCAGCGGGTGAGAAAATCGAGCACGGTTTCGGTGTATTGCTTGGGCTGCTCCATGTTCGAGATATGAGCGGCATCGAGGCCCACCAGCTTGGCGCCCTTGATGGCTTTCTGGATGACTTCTCCGGCCGACGGCGGCGTGGCGGCGTCCTGGATGCCGACGATCACCAGCGTCGGTGCTGTGATGCGCGGATTTGATTCGCGGAAATCCATGGCGGCGATCGCCTGGCAGCAGGCAATATAGCCGGGCACTTTTGTCGCCACGAACATCGCCCGCATCCGCGCCATCACGTCGGGCGCGCGCTTGCGGAAGCCTTCGGTGAACCAGCGTTGCATGTTGGCGTCGACCAGCGCCTCCAAGCCCTTTTCCGAAACGAATTTAATGCGGTCGATCCAGGGATTTTTGTCGGCGTAATGGAAGTTGGTGTTGGAGAGCACGAGCTTCTCGACACGGTCGGGCGCGTTGGCGCCGAGCCACTGGCCGACCATGCCGCCCATCGACAGCCCGCACCAATTGGTCTTCTCGATCTTGAGCGCATCGAGCACCGCGAGCACGTCGCGCCCGAACCGTTCCATGGTGTATGGGCCCTGCGGCACGCCGGATTGGCCGTGGCCGCGGCGGTCGTAGCGGATCAGCCGGAAGTGCTTGGCGAATTCGGGCGCCTGGTCGTCCCACATGCGCAGATTGGTGCCGAGCGAATTCGACAGCATCAGCGTAGGCCCGCTTTCGCGGCCCTCGACCTCATAATAAATCGGGCAGCCGTCGGCATCGATCGTCGGCATGAACTGTCTCCCCCTCGATACGATTTTGGTTGAATCGACTTGGCGTAACGCGACAGACTTAATGCCTTAATGCGGTCCACACGCCCTGCAAAGCTCTTTTCAGCAAGCCTGCGACGGCGTAAGTCGGACTGAGGCCAGGTTTGGCCTTGGCGCAAGTTAAGGAGACGACGCCAATGGCGATGACGATGACGGGCGAGGTCCAGCTTCCGGCGAGCCGAGAGGTGGTCTACGCCAAACTCAACGACGCGGAGGTGCTCAAGGCCTGCATCCCGGGCTGCGAGGATCTGACCAAACTTTCCGATACTGAAATGACAGCGGTTGCAACCACCAGGATCGGGCCGGTCAAGGCGCGCTTTAAGGGCAAGGTTCATCTGACCGACCTCGATCCACCCAACGGCTATCGAATCTCCGGGGAGGGCGACGGCGGGATTGCCGGCTTCGCCAAAGGCGGCGCCACGGTTGCTTTGGCGGAAAAAGATGGCGGCACGCTGCTCACCTACAACGTCGAGGCGCAGATCGGCGGCAAGCTCGCCCAGCTCGGCCAGCGGCTGGTCAACGGCGCTGCCAAAAAGATTGCCGACGACTTTTTCAAGAATTTTGCCGGGGTTGTATCGGCCGGCTAGCGCGCCGATCACTTGCGTTTGAGGCAAGTCCGTCCATGGAATCCCTTGACCCGGGATATGGTCGGGGTTCAGAGTTATTCTCGTTCCAAGGCGCATTCGGGTGGAAATCGCCTCGATTTCAGACCTGAGCCGCCGCCGTCCGCGACGGGCGGGGTGAAAAGAGGGCTTTCGGCCCCGAAGGTGGGAGGAAGGACATGCCTGCGGTGTCCATGACGGTGAACGGCAAAGCCGTCACCGGCGATGTCGAAGCGCGCACATTATTGGTGCAATTCCTGCGCGAAAATCTCCGTCTCACGGGCACGCATGTGGGGTGCGACACCTCGCAATGCGGCGCCTGTGTTGTGCATGTGGACGGCATCGCCGCCAAGTCGTGCACGTTGCTGGCCCTGCAGTGCGAGGGTGCCGACGTCACGACCATCGAGGGCCTAGCCGAGCCGGGCGGCGCCTTGCATCCGATGCAGGAGGCGTTCCGCGAGCACCACGGCCTGCAATGCGGCTACTGCACGCCCGGCATGATCATGGCGGCGCTCGATATTGTGCGCCGCAAGGGCAACGACCTCGACGAGCACACCATTCGCGACCAGCTCGACGGCAATATTTGCCGCTGCACCGGCTATCACAACATCGTCAAGGCGATCGCGGCAGGCGCGAAGGCCATGACCAAAGGCGGCGCACGTCAAGCCGCTGAATAGCGTAAAAAAATCTAACGGGAGGAGACCGCCATGAGCGCGACCGGGATCGGCGCGGCGGTGCGCCGCAAGGAAGACTTCCGCTTTATCACGGGCCACGGGCAATACACCGACGATGTGGTCAGGCCGGGTGAGACCCGCGCCGTCTTTGTTCGCTCCCCGCATGCCCACGCCAAGATCAGAAGCGTCGATACCGCTGCGGCCAAGAAAATGCCGGGCGTCATCGCCGTGCTCACCGGTGCCGAGCTCGCCACAGACAAGATCGGCAATCTGATCTGCGGCTGGATGATCCATTCCAAGGACGGTACGCCGATGAAGATGGCGCCGCATCCGGCGCTCGCCGCCGACAAGGTCTGCCACGTCGGCGACGCGGTCGCCGTTGTCATCGCCGAAAGCCAGGCGCAAGGCCGCGACGCCGCGGAGAAAGTGAAAGTCGATTACGAGGTGCTGCCGTCGGTCTCCGATCCGGCCAAGGCAAAATCCGGCCCGCAAATTCACGAGGTGGCGCCGAAGAACACGATCTACGAATGGGCGCTCGGTGACGCGAAAGCGGTCGACGCGGCCTTTGCCGCCGCCAAGCAGGTCACCAAGCTCGACATCGTCAACAACCGCCTGGCGCCGAATGCGATCGAGCCGCGCGTGGCGCTTGCCGAATACGATTCGCGGCAATGACAGTCTGACGCTTGTGGAACACGTCGCAGAATCCGCACGTGGCGCGTCTGGTGATCGCCGCCTTCGTCGGCATGGCGCCCGAGCATAAGCTGCGGGTGATCGCACCCGATGTCGGCGGCGGCTTCGGCTCCAAGATCTTCATCTATCCGGAGGAGGTCGTCTGCCTGTGGGCCGCGCGCAAAGTGGGCCGGCCGGTTAAGTGGACGTCGGACCGCTCGGAAGCGTTTCTCACCGACGCGCATGGCCGCGATCACGTCACCCATGCCGAACTGGCGCTCGACGAGCACGGCAAGATCCTGGCGCTGCGCGCCAAGACCATCGCCAATCTCGGCGCCTACATGTCGACCTTCTCGTCCTCGGTGCCGACCTATCTCTATGCCACGCTGCTGTCGGGCCAATACGACATCCCGCAGATCTATTGCGAGGTCGACGCGGTCTACACCAACACCGTGCCGGTCGACGCCTATCGCGGCGCCGGGCGGCCGGAGGCGACCTTCGTGGTCGAGCGGCTGGTCGAGGTATCGGCGCGGCAGATGGGCATCGAGCCGGCCGAATTGCGCAGGCGCAACTTCATCAAAACATTCCCGCACCAGACGCCGGTGATCATGGCTTACGACGCCGGCGATTATAACGCTTCGCTGAAGAAGGCGATGGATCTCGCCGACGTCAAAGGCTTCAGCAAGCGCAAGCGCGAATCCGCGCGCAACGGCAAGCTCCGGGGCCTCGGCTATTCGACCTACATCGAAGCCTGCGGCATCGCGCCGTCGCAGGCGGTCGGCTCGCTTGGCGCCGGCGTCGGTCTATGGGAGAGCGCGGAAGTGCGCGTCAACCCGACCGGCTCGGTGGAAGTGCTCACCGGCTGCCACGCCCACGGCCAGGGCCACGAGACCACTTTCGCGCAACTGGTGTCGGAACGCCTCGGCATTCCATTCGACAACGTCTCCATCGTGCATGGCGACACCGACAAGGTGCAGTTCGGCATGGGCACTTACGGCTCACGCTCGGGCGCCGTCGGCATGTCGGCCATCGTCAAGGCGCTCGACAAGATCGAGGCCAAGGCCAAGAAGGTCGCCGGTTTCATGATGGAAGCCGCCGAGGGCGACATCGAGTTCAAGGACGGCAAGTTCACGGTGGCCGGCACCGACAAGTCGGCGGCCTGGGGCGATGTCGCGCTCAACGCCTATATCGCGCACAAATTCACCGGCGCCGAATTAGAGCCGGGCTTGAAGGAGACCTCGTTCTACGACCCGACCAATTTCACCTTCCCGGCCGGTTGCCACATCTGCGAGGTCGAGGTCGATACCGAGACCGGCAAGACCGAGATCGTCCAATGGACCGCGGTCGACGACTTCGGCACCGTCATCAATCCGATGATCGTGGAAGGCCAGGTGCACGGCGGCATCGCGCAGGGGGTCGGGCAGGCGCTGTTGGAAGGCGTCGTCTACGACAAGGACGGCCAGCTCGTGACCGGCTCGCTGATGGACTACACCATGCCGCGCGCCCACGACCTGCCATCGTTCACCATCGGCCTGACCGAGACCAAGTCGCCGTCGAACCCGCTCGGCATCAAGGGCTGCGGCGAGGCCGGCGCCATCGCCGCGCCCGCCGCGGTGATCAATGCCATCACCGACGCGATCGGAACGGAGAACCTCGCAATGCCGGCCACCGCCAATGCGGTCTGGGCGGCGTTGCAGCGTGTGCAAGCGCCGAAAGCCGCTTAACGAGACTTTAGAATTCAAACGGAGCGACCGATGTACAATTTCACCTTCCATCGTCCGACCACGGTCCGTCAGGCGGCCGGCCTCCTGGCGCGCAATCCGGAGGCCAAGATCTTGGCCGGCGGTCATTCGCTTATCCCGGTGATGAAGCAGCGGCTGGCGCAGCCTTCGGCGCTCATCGATCTTTCGCTGGTCGAAGGCATGAGCGGGGTCGAGCAGAAGGGCCGTTCGATCGTGATCGGCGCCATGACGCGTCACGCCGATGCCGCCAATTCGGCGGTGCTGCAGCAGGCGCTGCCGGGGCTCGCCTCGGTGCCGGCCTCGGTCGGCGATCCGCAGGTGCGCAACCGCGGCACCATCGGCGGCTCGGTCGCCAACAACGATCCGAACGCCGATTATCCGGCCGCCGTGCTGGGCTTAGGCGCCACCGTCATCACCAACAAGCGGCGCATCGCCGCCGACGATTTCTTCACCGGCATGTTCTCGACCGCGCTGGAAGACGGCGAGATCATCACCAAGATCAGCTTCCCGATCGCCAAGAAAGCGGCCTACGAGAAGTTCAAGCACCCGGCCTCGGGCTTTGCGCTGGTCGGCGTGTTCGTCTCCAAGCGCGGCTCCGACATCCGCGTGGCGGTGACCGGCGCGGGCTCAAACGGCGTGTTCCGGGTGAAGTCGTTCGAGGAGGCGCTGAAGAAACGCTTCGCGGCGAAGTCGCTCGAAGGCATGAGCATTCCGGCCACCGGCATGAACAGCGACATTCACGCCAGCCCCGAATATCGCGCGCATCTGGTCGGCGTGCTGGCAAGGCGGGCGGTGGCGAAAGCGACGGCGTAACGATTGTTGCTATCTACGCGGGGGGCGGAAAATAGTTTCCGTCAAGCCCGGCCTTTGCCGGGCATCCACGTCGCAGCCTATAATCCAAGGCGTGGATGGCAATTGCAACTCGGGCCTGCCCGAGTTGCGATCTTTTTACGCGCATAAGTCGGGTAAACGCGACTTGTGACGCAAGCCCGGCCATGACATCGTTACGCTTGCGGCTTATCCAACTCGCCCAGCAGATCGTGCAGGTCGAGCGGGTTGGTGTACATGCGCAAGCCGCCGTCATTGCGCTTGCGGCCACATCTCCTTGGGCCGGTCCCAATAGAGTTCAACCCCATTGTCGTCGGGGTCGCGCAGGTAAAGCGCCTCGGAGACGCCGTGGTCGCTGGCGCCTTCCAGCGGGATCTTGGCGACGATCAGCCGGCGCAGCGCGTCGGCGAGCACCCGGCGGGTCGGGTAGAGAATGGCGGTATGGTAAAGGCCGGTCGAGCCGGGAGGCGGCGGCGAGCCGCCCAGGCTCTCCCAGGTGTTGAGCCCGATATGGTGGTGATAGCCGCCGGCCGAGATGAAGGCGGCGCCGCCGCGGCTGGTGGTGAGCTCAAAACCCAAGACGCCGCAGTAAAAATCGAGCGCCCGCTGCAAATCGGCGACCTTGAGGTGGACGTGGCCGATGCGCACCCGCGGGTCGATGGTGGGCAGCTGGAGGGCTTTATTTTCGAGCGTTTCGCGCGTTTGACATGGGGCAATCCCTGGCTGGCCGTGCGCGGCCATGATGCCTACATGTAAGATACAGTCGCAATCCGTTAAAGTGTCATCGAGGTTACCTGAGGAATGGGTTGAAACCGCTGCCGGCGTCCATTGACGCCACCATCGATCTGCTGGCCAAGGCCGACTACATCGCCGACCGCTCGCTGGCGACCGTGCTTTATCTCGCGCTCAAGATGGGCCGGCCGCTGTTTCGTCGAGGGCGAGGCCGGCACCGGCAAGACCGAGATCGCCAAGGTGCTGAGCCAGACGCTCGGGCGCAAGCTGATCCGGCTGCAATGCTACGAGGGGCTCGACGTCGCCGCCGCGGTCTACGAGTGGAATTACGGCGCGCAGATGATCGCCATTCGCCTGGCGGAAGCCGAAGGTGAGGGTGACCGCGAGCGCATCGAGCACGACGTGTTCTCCGAGCGGTTTCTGATCAAGCGGCCGCTGCTGCAGGCGCTCGAACCCGATGCGGACGGGCCGCCGGTCTTGCTGATCGACGAAATCGACCGCACCGACGAAGCCTTCGAAGCATTCCTGTTGGAAGTGCTGGCCGATTTCCAGGTCACCGTGCCGGAGCTCGGCACCATCAAGGCGCCGCATCCGCCGATCGTGCTGATCACCTCCAACCGCACCCGCGAAGTGCATGACGCCTTAAAACGCCGCTGCCTCTATCACTGGGTCGGCTATCCCAATGCCGAGCGCGAACTCAAAATCCTGCGCGCCAAGGTGCCGGGCGCGTCCAAGAAACTGTCCGAGCAGGTGGTCGCCTTTGTGCAGAACTTGCGCAAGGAGGACCTGTTCAAGGTGCCGGGCGTCGCCGAGACGCTGGACTGGGCCGGCGCGCTCACCGAGCTCGACGTGGTGGCGCTCGATCCGGCCACGGTGTCCGACACGCTCGGCGCGCTGCTCAAATATCAAGACGACATCGCTCGCCTCGACGGCACCAAGGTGAAGGCGCTGCTCGACGAGGTGAAGTCGGAGCTGCGGGCGGCGGAGTAATTGTCATGGCCGAAGGCCGGCTCGCCGAAAACATCCTCTACTTCGCGCGCGCGCTGCGCGCGGCCGGTATGCCGGTCGGGCCCGGCGCGGTGCTCGACGCGCTGCAAGCGCTTCAGGTCGCCCATGTCGGCGACCGCGAGGATTTCTACTGGACGCTGCACGCGGTGTTCGTGAAGCGGCACGAGCATACGATTTTATTCGATCAGGCCTTCCGCATTTTCTTCCGCAAGCGCGGCTATATCGAGAAGCTGATCGCCTCCATGCTGCCGGAAACGGCGGCGAGCGCCCCCAAGCCGCCGGCGCCGGGCGCGCAGCGCGTGCAGGAGGCGCTGTTTTCCGGCCTCAAGCGCGAGGAGGAAAAATCGGAAATCGAGATCGACGCGCGGCTGACCGTCTCCGACCGCGAGGTGCTGCAGAAAAAGGACTTCGCGCAGATGACCGCGGCGGAAATCACCGCCGCCAAGGACGCGATCGCGCGCCTTGCGTTGCCGCTCGATCTGGTGCGCACGCGTCGCACGGCGGCCAGCCGACGCGGCCACCTGATCGACATCCGCCGCACCCTGCGCGCCAGCATGAAGGCGGGCGGGGCGGTGATCGATCTCAAATATCTCGGGCCGCGCGTGAAGGAGCCGCCGATCGTGGCGCTCCTGGATATTTCCGGCTCCATGAGCCAGTACACGCGGCTGTTTCTGCATTTCCTGCATTCGATCACCGATGCGCGGAAACGCGTCACGACCTTCCTGTTCGGCACGCGGCTGACCAACGTCACGCGCTCCATCCGCCAGCGCGATCCCGGACGAGGCGCTCGCCGCCTGTTCGGCGCACGTGTCGGATTGGTCCGGCGGCACCCGCATCGCCTCTTCGCTGCGCGACTTCAACAAAGACTGGTCGCGCCGCGTGCTCGGGCAGGGCGCCGTGGTGCTGTTGATCACCGACGGGCTCGAGCGCGACGCCGACGACACGCTTGGCTTCGAGATGGATCGGCTGCACCGCTCCTGCCGCCGGCTGATCTGGCTCAACCCGCTCTTACGTTTTGAGGGCTTCGAGCCGCGCGCCAAGGGCGTCGTCACCATGCTGCCGCATGTTGACGAATTGCGGCCTATCCACAATCTGGAGTCCATGAGCGAACTGGTACGCGCGCTCTCGGGCGCGCCGGCCAAGGGCGCCAACCCGAAACTGATGCTGCGGCACGTTGCCTGACGGAGACGATCATGCTTTCGCGCGATGAAGACATACTCAAAGCCGCCGAAGACTGGCGCAAGGACGGGCGCGGCGTGGCGCTGGCGACCGTGGTGGAAACCTGGGGTTCGGCGCCGCGGCCGGTCGGCTCCAATCTGGTGATCGACAATGAGGGCAATTTTCTCGGCTCCGTGTCGGGCGGCTGCGTCGAGGGCGCCGTGGTGACCGAGGCGCTGGACGTGATCGACAGCGGCAAGCCGAAAATGCTGGAATTCGGCGTCGCCGACGAGACCGCCTGGAACGTGGGCTTATCCTGCGGCGGCACCATCCGCGTTTTTGTGGAGAAGGTCAGTTGAAACTCGACATCCTTCACACCCTCAATGCCGAACGCGCCGCGCGGCGCGCGGTTGTCGTCGTGACCGACGTGCAAAGCGGGACGCAGCGGCTGGTCAAGGCCGCCGACGTCGCCAAGGATCCGTTGCGCGACGTGCTGGAAAAGCGCCTGCGCATGGCCAAAAGCGGCATGGAGGAAACGGCGCAGGGCCGCATCTTCCTCACCGTGCATGTGCCGTCGCCACAGCTCGTCATCACCGGCGCGGTGCATATCAGCCAGACCTTGGCGCCGATCGGGCAGTTGCTCGGCTATGACGTGACCATCGTCGATCCGCGCACGGCCTTTGCCTCGCTCGAACGTTTTCCCGACGTGAAGGTGATCGCCGAATGGCCGGACGTTGCACTGCCGCCGCTCAATGTCGATCACTACACGGCTTTTGTCGCGCTCACGCACGATCCCAAGATCGACGACCCGGCGCTCATCCATGCGCTGTCGCGCGATTGTTTTTACATCGGTGCGCTCGGCTCCAAGAAGACGCATGCCAAGCGCGTGGCGCGGTTGAAGGAGGCCGGCCTCAACGATATCGACATTGGCCGCATCCATGCGCCCATCGGCCTCCCCATCGGCGCGGTGTCGCCGGCCGAGATCGCGGTCGCCATCATGGGCGAGATCACGCAGCGGCTGCGCATGAAGTCGGAAAAGGCGGAGGCGGCATGAAGTTCGGCGCGGTCTCTCCGGCCGACGCGCTCGGCGGCACCGCGGTGCATTCGATCCGCCAGGGCGATCTTGTACTCAAGAAGGGCACGCTGATCGGGCCGAAGGAAGTCGCCGCGCTCAAAGCCGCCGGCGTGAAAGAGATCGTGGTGGCGCGGCTGGAGCCCGGCGACGTGTCGGAAGACCAGGCCGCCGCCGATATTGCCGCCGCCATCGCAGGGGAGGGCGTGCGCGCCGACCGCGCCTTCACCGGCCGTTGCAATCTGTTCGCCGAAAGCGCCGGCGTGCTGGTGGTCGACAAGGGCGCGATCGACCGGCTCAACCGAATCGACGAGGCGGTGACGCTGGCGACGCTGTCAGCCTATAAGCCGGTGGTGGACGGCGAGATGATCGCCACCGTCAAGATCATTCCTTTCGCCGTCGCCAAAGCCGCGCGCGACCAAGCGGTGGCGGAAGCCGGCAAGGCGAAGCCGGTCATTCGCATCGCGCCCTACAAGGTGCGCAAGATCGGGGTGGTTTCGACTTTGCTGCCGGGCTTGTCGCCCAAGGTCGTCGACAAAACGCTGAAGATCACCCATGCGCGCATTGCGCCGTCGGGCGCCAGCATCATTGCCGAGCGCCGCGTGCCGCACGAGCAGCAAGCGCTGGCCCGCGCCATCGACGAGGTGCTGGCGGCGGGCGCCGAACTGGTGATCGTGTTCGGCGCCTCGGCCATCGCCGACCGGCGCGACGTCATTCCGGCGGCGCTGGAAGCGGTCGGCGGCGAGATCGAGCATTTCGGCATGCCGGTCGATCCCGGCAATCTGATGCTGATCGGGCGTTTGCGCGGGCAGGCCGTCATCGGCGCGCCCGGCTGCGCGCGTTCGCCGAAGGAAAACGGTTTCGACTGGATCCTGATGCGTCTGCTCGCAGGGCTGCCGGTGTCGCGCGACGACATCACCGGCATGGGCGTCGGCGGTCTGCTGATGGAAATCGTCACGCGGCCGCAGCCGCGCACGGAGCCGGCGCCGGAAAAGGGCCGCAACGTCGCCGCCGTGGTGCTGGCGGCGGGGCGTTCCACCCGCATGGGCGCGATCAACAAATTGATCGCCGAGATCGGCGGCAAGCCGCTGGTGCGCATCGCCACCGAGCAGGCGCTGGCCTCGCGCGCCAAGCCCGTCATCGTCGTCACCGGCCACGAGCGTGAACGGGTCGAAGCCGCGCTCGCCGGACTGCCGGTGCGCTTCGTGCACAATCCGGATTATGCCGACGGTCTCGGCACCTCGCTGAGAGCCGGTATTGCCGCTGTGCCCGAGACTGCCGACGCTGCCGTCGTTTGCCTTGGAGATATGCCGCAGGTCGATAGCAAACTGATCGACAAATTGATCGCGACCTTCGACCCGGAGCGCGGCGCGTTGGTGGTCGTGCCCAGCATCGAGGGACGGCGCGGCAACCCGGTGCTGTGGTCGCGGCGGTTCTTCCCCGACCTGATGGCGGTGCAAGGCGATATCGGCGCCCGCCATTTGATCGGCAGCTACGTCGAGGCGGTCGCGGAAGTGCCGGTTGCCGGCGAGGCGGCGCTGACCGACGTGGACACGCCCGAGTCGTTTTCAGCCGTCAAGGCCGAAATCGAACGCGCCTGAGACTCGAATCATTGATCGCAACCGCAACTCAGCCCTTATCTGTAACCCGGTAAGGGAAGGGCGATGACGGACAGCTTTACGCCGGTCATGCGCGCGCTAGTGGTTGCGGCCTTGATGGCGGCAACTGCGGCGCTGATGTTGGTTACGGTCAACACCGCTTCGCGGGCGGCTGGCGCGTTGGCGATCGGCGCCTGCGGCGCCTTCGGCGAAGCCTACGATTTCCACACCATGGCCCAGGCGCAGAAGAGTGCGCTGGCGAAATGCCAGGGCAATGACTGCCGGGTGGTGGCGACCATCACGCGCGGCTGTGCCGCCTTGGCGGTCGATTTCACCAAGCCGTGCGGCGCGCATGGCTGGGGCAGGGCAGCGAAACTCGGCGTCAGCCAGAACGCGGCTTTGAAGGCCTGCTATCACGACGGCGGCAAGGAGTGCGTGATCCGCACCTTCTTCTGCGACGCCAAGGGCTGAACGGGCCGCTCGCGCTGCGCCGGCCTTTCCAGGACTCCTTATCGCTTTGATTGAGCAGGGCTATTTGCGGCCCTTGCGTGCACTCGTCAGGCGCCCTATATGTGACTGACCAGTCAGTCATTATGTGAGTTTCGCGTGTGCCGGCCGCCCGCAAACAAACGCTGAAGAAAGCCGCGCGCAAAAATGGCGGCGCCACGCCGGCGGTGCGTGCGGCGGTGCCGAAAGCCGAAAACGGCACGCGCGCCGCGCGCAGCCGCGCCCGCCGCGAGGCGATCCTGACCGCGGCGCTCGATGAATTTTCCCTGCGCGGCTTCGAAGCGGCCCGGCTCGACGACGTCGCCAAGCGCGCCGGCGTCGCCAAGGGCACCATCTATCTCTACTTCCGCGACAAAGAGAGCCTGTTCCAGGAACTGATCCGCACCATGCTGACGCCGCTGGTCGGCACCATCGAGGCGCTGGGCAAGGCCGATCTGCCGTTAAGCCAACTCGCCGGCCACATCGCCGAATTGTTCGTGCGCGAGGTCTACGAGACGCGGCGCAAGGACGTCATCCGCCTGATGATCTCGGAGGGGCGGCGCTTTCCCAAGCTCGCCGAATTCTACTACCGCGAAGTGCTTTCGCGCATCATCGCCGCCGTGCGCGCGCTGCTGCGCCGCGCCGCCGCGCGCGGCGAAGTCGCCGAGGGACTGGCGGAGTTTCCGCAGATCATCGCCGCGCCGGGCCTGGTTGCCATCATCTGGGATGGCTTGTTCGCGCGTTTCGAGCCGCTCGACGTGCGCGCCATGATGAAGACGCATGTGGAACTGCTGTTTGGCGCACGGAGGCCGGCATGAACCTGAAACATGCCGCCGTAGTCGTTCTGGCGCTCCTCAGCGCCACCCTTGCCGGCTGCGGCAAAGGCCCCGATCTCACGCTGCAAGGCTGGGTCGAGGCCGACCTGATTTTTGTTTCTCCCGACGAACAGGGCCGCGTCGAGACGCTGAATGTGCGCGAGGGCGATCACGTCGCCAAAGGCGCGCTGCTGTTCACGGTCGACGACGATCTGCAGCAGGCCGATGTCCTGGTGAAAAAAGCCGCCGTCACCAATGCGCAGCAGGCCTTTGACCGCGCCAAGCAATTGCTCAAGTGCGCGGCCGGCACGCAAAAAACCTTTGAGGACGCCGAAGCCGCGCTACGCCAAACCAAGGCCAATCTGGAAGCCTCGCAAACCCGGCTGGAACGCCGCAAGGCGTTCAGCCGCGTCGATGGCACCGTCGAGCAGATCTATTACCGGCCGGGCGAAACCGTGCCGGCGGGACGGCCGGTGGTGGCGCTGCTGCCGCCCGGCAATCTCAAGATCCGCTTTTTCGCGGCGCAGGCGGAACTGCCGAAAATAAAATACGGCGAGACGGTCGCGGTGAGCTGCGACGGCTGCGACAAGGGCCTGACCGCGAAGGTGAGCTTCATCGCCCGCAGCGCCGAATATACTCCGCCGGTCATCTACAGCATCGACGAGCGCGCCAAGCTCGTCTTCCTGATCGAGGCGCGTCCGGACCATCCGCAGAAATTCCGCGTCGGCCAGCCGGTCAGCGTGACGCTGCCGGACGGGGCGCCGCCATGAACAATTCCGACATCGTCATCGACGTCCATCATCTGACCAAAAAGTTCGACGGCCGCGCGGTGGTGCGCGACCTCTCCATGCAGGTCAAACGCGGCACCATCTACGGCTTCCTCGGCCCCAACGGCTCCGGCAAGACCACCACCATCCGCATGCTATGCGGCCTGCTCACGCCCGACGGCGGCGACGGCACCTGCCTCGGTTACGACATCCTCACCCAGACCGACATGATCAAGCGTCAGGTCGGCTACATGACGCAGCGCTTCAGCCTCTATCAGGACCTCTCGGTCCGCGAGAACCTGGAATTCGTCGCCCGCATCTACGGCATCGAAAACCCGCGCGCCGCCGCGCGCGCGGCGATCGAGCGGCTTGGCCTCACCGGCCGCGAAGAGCAGATCGCGGGCGAATTGTCGGGCGGCTGGAAACAGCGTTTGGCGCTCGGCGCCTGCACGCTGCCGAGCCCGCAACTGCTGCTGCTCGACGAGCCGACCGCCGGCGTCGATCCGAAAGCGCGGCGCGAGTTCTGGAACGAGATCCACACGCTCGCCGCGCATGGCCTCACCGTGCTGGTGTCAACGCATTACATGGACGAGGCCGAGCGTTGCCACGAGATCGCTTATCTCGCCTACGGCGAACTGCTGGTGCGCGGCACCGTCGAGCAGGTGATCGAGGCCTCGCATCTCACGACCTATATCGTCAGCGCTGAAAACGGCGAAGGGCTTTCCGAGCTCTCCGATACGCTCACCAACAAGCCCGGCGTCGATATGGTGGCGCCGTTCGGCACCAGCCTGCACGTGTCGGGGCGCGATGCCGGCAAACTCGAAGCCGCGATTGCGCCCTTTCGTCGGCGCGAGGGGCTCGACTGGAAGCGGTCCGAGCCTTCGCTCGAAGACGTGTTCATCGATCTGATGGGCCGGGCGCGGGACAATTTCCAATGACGCATCTGCTCCCGACGCAGGCGCCACGCCGCATCGGCGGCGACGGCTTCTGGCGCAAGACCTGGGCGGTGCTGGTGAAGGAATTCATCCAGCTCAAGCGCGACCGCGTGTCCTTCGCCATGATCATCATGATCCCGCTGATCCAGCTCATGCTGTTCGGCTACGCCATCAATACCAATCCACGGCACTTGCCGACCGCCGTGCTGCTGCAGGAACACAGCGATCTCGGCCGCTCGATCCTCGCCGCCATCAAGAACACGGATTATTTCGACGTCACCCAGCGCCCAAACAGCGAAGCCGAGCTGGACGAGCTTCTGGCCTCCGGCAAAATCCTGTTCGGCATCGAAATCCCGCGCGGCTTTGAGCGCGCGGTGCGCCGTGGCGACGATCCGGCCATGCTGGTGGTCGCCGATGCCACCGACCCGATTGCCGCAAGTTCGGCGGTCGGCGCCCTCAGCCACGTGATGCAGACCGCGCTGGTGCACGACCGCGCCATTCCGGTCGTCCCCGCGCTGCCGTTCGAAATCCGCATTCACCAGCGCTACAACCCGGCCGGGCTCACCCAGCTCAACATCGTGCCGGGGCTGGTCGGCACCATCCTCACCATGACCATGCTGATCTTCACCGCGCTGTCGGTGACGCGCGAGATCGAGCGCGGCACCATGGAAAACCTGCTGTCGATGCCGATCACGCCGGTCGAGATCATGCTCGGCAAGATCGTGCCTTACATCATGGTCGGCTTCATGCAGGCGACGATGATCATCGGCACCGGCGTCTTGCTGTTCGGCGTGCCGATCCTCGGCAGCCTGTTCGTGCTGGCGGCCTTGAGCACGCTGTTCATCGCCACCAATTTGTCGATCGGCTACACCTTCTCGACCATTGCGCAGAACCAGCTGCAGGCCGATGCAGATGTCGCTGATGTTCTTTCTGCCGAACATTCTGCTGTCGGGATTCATGTTTCCCTTTGCCGGCATGCCGAATTGGGCGCAATGGGTCGGCGAGGCGTTGCCGCTCACGCATTATCTGCGCATCGTGCGCGCGATCATGCTGAAGGGCTCTTCCGTCGCGCGATCTGCATTATGACGCGGCGGCGATGCTGTGCTGATGCTGGTCGCCATGACCATCGCGGTGACGCGCTTCCGCCGCACGCTGGATTGATCGGCGGCAGCCTCACATTTTCAGCAACAGACCAAGCCGGGCATAAAGGCTGGCGCGGCGGTCGGTGTCGAAGGCCCAGCCTAGCGCCGCCGACCATTCGACATTGTCGGTCTTCATGCTGGTGATATGCGCGCCGAAGCGCAGCTGGTCGTATTTGTCGGCGCCGTACACCTGCGCCTCCGGCCCGAGATAGAAAAACTGGAAGACTTTCCAGCCGAAAGCCAGGCGCGCCGAATAACTGGCGCCGACCGACGACAGCGAGGCATCGGCGGCGAACATCGTCAGAGGCGTCGGCTCGGCCCAAAATTCGGCAGCAAAACGCAGGCCGAACGTGCGTCCGCGCAGGCGATTGTCCGGATCGTCCGGCCAAAGCCGGTGCGATGCGATCTCGGGGCCGAAAAAGATTTTGACCTCGAGCGGGCCGCGCTTGAAGCGCCAGCCCGGCATGAACGCCGCCGCCCACTGCGCGCCGGTGACATCTTGATCGAGATTGCCGGCGAAGTAGCGATAGACGCCGCCCGAGAGCAGAATCTTCAACAGCAGGCCGTCGTCTTCGAATCCGGTCGGCGCCCAAACCGCGCCACCGTAGGCGTAGAGACCGCTACGCCAGACGTCGCGGCCGGAAAATAGCATGAGGTGCGGCTCGTCATCCTCGTCCGCCCAAGCCGAGGATGCCGATACGCAAACGCAACAAACAAAAATGGCGGCGGCGACGACAATCGCCGCACCAGCGCGCTTCCCGGAACTGCATTGCGGCCCCCCAGCCCCCACGGCCTGGCCAAAATGTATCGGGCTATCTCTGCAACTAAAGCGTGCGAGACGGTTGTTGTCTAGCCGTTGTTTGGCCAAGCGCCGCGGCGGGCTGCCGAGGGTGCGGCGGATCATGGCCGAGAAGGCGCTCGGTGATGGCGTAGCCGACCGAGGCGGCGGTTTCGGAAACCGAGGCGCCCGCCGACAGGCGCGCCAGGCCGTCGACAGCGCGCAGCCGCGCGCGCCATTCGGCAAAGCCGAGGCCGGTTTCGCTGCGGAACAGGCGCGCCAAGGTGCGGCGGCTGGCGCCGGCGCGTTCGGCCCAGCGGTCGAGGTCGTCATCGATGCTGGAATTGTCGAGCAGCGCGCGGGCAACCCGCAAGGCGCGCGCGTCATGCGGCATCGGCACGCCGAGCTGCCGCTCCGGCAGCCGCGTCAGCTCCGTGAGGATCAGTTGCGCGACAACGCCGCCGCGTCCGCTCTCGTCATAGGCGACCGGCTCTTCCAGCAGAGCCAGGATCAACTCGCGCAGCAGGCGGGAAATTTCCGCCAGCATCGGCTGCTTGGGCAGTGCTTCGCACGCGGCGGGCGCGATATAGATGGTGCGCATCTCTACGTGGCTGCGCATGGTGACGCTATGCGGCCACTGCGGCGGCAGCCACAAAGCGCGCGCCGGCGGAATGATCCAGACGGCTTGCGCGGTTTCCACGCGCATGATGCCGTTCGCCGCATGTAGCAATTGTCCGCGGCGGTGCATGTGAAGTGGGATCTGATGCCCAAGCTCGAACGTGCGCGCCATGACCGCCACCTGCCGCGGCGAGTCGTCCATATTCCGGCGGTAAATCGGGGTCTTTTGGGTCATAACGGCCTTGGCCTGTTCACGACGAAAATCGGCCGAACATCGCCAAAAGGCAAGGGCTATATTGCGCCCTGGAATCGAAATGGACGCCCATTGACGCCAATGAGCCAGACCGCCCCCGACGACATCGTCCGCCGCCGCTCGATCGGCTTCCTCAATCTGGCGCACGCCGTCGACCATTACGTGATGCTGATCTTCCCGACCGTCGTGATCGGGTTGGAAATCGTCTATGGCCGCCCGTATAGCGAACTGCTGGTGATCGGCACCGCGTCCTTCTTCGCCTTCGGTATTTTCTCTTTGCCTGCCGGCTGGCTCGCCGATCACTGGAGCCGCCGCAACATGATGATCGTGTTCTACTTCGGCTGCGGCGCCAGTCTCGCGGCGGCAGCGGTGGCGCCGAACTTCGTCCTGCTCGCCACAGCGCTGTTTGCGCTCGGCGTGTTTGCGTCGATCTATCATCCGGTCGGCACCGCCATGGTCATCGCGGCGGCAACCAATCGCGGCCGCACGCTGGCGTTCAACGGCGTGTGCGGCAATCTCGGGGTTGCGGTCGCCGCCGGCGCCACCGCGGCGATCACGCAGTGGGTCGGCTGGCGCGGCGCGTTCATGGCGCCCGCAGCCGTGTGCCTGGCGGCCGGGGTTGCCTATTGGCTGCTGGTGCCAAACGACCGGCTGCAGGCCGCGAGCCGGAGCAGCGCGCCGGATGTGCGGCTGGCCATGTGGATGATGGCCGCCGTGTTCGCGCTATTCATCCTGATCGGCACCACGGCCGGTTTGGTTTTCAATACGGTGACGATCGCGCTGCCCAAGTTGATCGACGAGCGGCTGGGCGGGACCATTCCGCTCGCCGCGGTCGGCGGCATCGCCAGCGCGGTGTTCCTGTGCGGCGCGATCGCGCAATTCACCGTCGGACGTGTCATCGACAAATATCCGGCGCACATTGTGTTCGCCTTTACCGGACTGATGCAGTTCATTGGCATCGTCTGGGTCGTGTACGCGACCGGTTACGCGCTGCTTGCGGCGCTCTCATTCTCGCTGGCGTTCATCTACGCGCAGGTGACAGTCAACGACTTTGTCATCGCCCGTTACACGGCCGATGTGTGGCGCGCGCGTGTCTACGCGGTGCGATACTTCATCACCTACGTGATCTCCGGCGTTGCGATTTCGATGATCGCCTTCTTCTACGCGCGCGGCGGCTTCCATCTCGTGCTTGGGATCACGGCCATCATCGCGTTCGGCTTTGTTCTCGGCACGGCCGGCATTGCGCTGCTGGTCAACGGCACCGAGCGCGAACGCCGCGCGGCGCAGCCGGCGGAATAGTCAGAACAGCGGCGGGATCAGGTCTTCGACCTTGGCGCGCATGCGCTTCTTCACCAGCGCCGCAATGCGGCTGCGGTGACATTCCTGCGGATCGCGCTCGTAGCACAGCAAGGCGACGCGCTTGCCCGATTTTATCAGGCCGATGAGCTCGTCGAGCGCTTCGCGCGCTTCCGTGGTCTTGATGTGCTTGTCGTAGATGCGCCAGAGCGTGTCGAAATCGCCGGAACGCGCGGCGGCGCGCCCTTCCGCCGGCGTGCCGAGTTTCTGCAAATGCACATAGGCGATGCCGGCTTCATCGAGCGAGGCCGCGAGCTGACGCTTGGAAAAGCCCGGCCGGCGCGAGGCCGCGACCGCGCGGGTATCGACCAGGAGATCGACTTTGGCGCGCTTGAGCTCGTCGAGTACCGCGGTGAGTTTTGCCTTCTCGTAGCCAATCGTTAACAATGTGTGCATGCGAACGTCACAGGATTGACACAACTTGCCGCTATGTAGGCGGCAAGTGGCGAGTGGAAAGTAACGAGTACCATTCGTCAACGGCCACTAACGTTGAGGCGACGGCGGATGTACCCGCGCCCTTTCGTTGAGTGGTCGTTTCATTTTTTGCGCCCTTTTCCCGATAAACGCGCGATCAATTCCATGGCTGCCGCAGGCGCGCGCAGCTTTGCTTCGTGGATGAAATAGACGAAGACGTCGCGCGGTTTTTTCGCCGCGCTCTTCTTGTCGACGTGCGGCAGATCTTTCGGCTCACCGCCTGCCGCCCAAGTTTGCGCGCGCTTGGCCCATTGATCGAGCGCCTTCGGCGGATAGCCGGCTTTCAGCTTCTCGTCGCCCTTCTGCAGCCGCGCATAGACGAAATCGGAGGTGACGTCGGCGATTTCCGCGTAGCTGTCGTGTTCGGCAGTGACGACGGCGATACCGAACTTACGCAGCAACGCGATGAAGGAAGGCGTCTTGAAGCTGTCGTTGCGCACCTCGACGACGTGGCGCAACGTCTTGCCGTCGAATGTCTTCGGCAGCAGTTCGAGGAACTTGGCGAAATCGGCCTCGTCGAATTTCTTATACGGCGTGAATTGCCAAAGCAGCGGCCCGAGATGAGGACCAAGCTCGGTCACGCCGGACTCCAGAAATCGTCTTGATCGAGTCGCCGGCTTCCGCCAGCACGCGCCGGTTCACCGCATAGCGCGGGCCTTTCAACGCGAACACAAAATCGTCCGGCACCTCGGATGCCCACTTACGGAAGGTGGCCGGCGTCTGCGTGCGGTAGAAGGTGCCGTTGATCTCGATCGAGGTCAGATGCTCGGCCGCGTAGGAGAGTTCGCGCGCGTGCGGCAGGCCCTTCGGGTAGAACACCCCGCGCCAAGGCTCGTAGGTCCAGCCGCCGATGCCGGTGTAGATGTGTGCTTTTGCCATGCGCCGAATCTAATGCGCTACAGGGGCAAGCGCGACCCGGAATCTGAGACCGAAAAGCAAAAGGCCCGGGGGGTGCCCCCGGGCCTTCGCATTTCGTGTTGAGCGCGTGGACTTAGAAGTCCATGCCGCCGCCGGGCATGCCGCCGCCAGGCATACCGGCGCCTTGGCCCTTCTTCTGCGGCATTTCGGCCACCATGGCTTCGGTGGTGATCAGCAGACCCTGCGACCGAAGCCGCGTTCTGGATCGCCGCACGCACGACCTTGGTCGGGTCGATGATGCCCTTGGCGACCAGGTTGCCGTACTCGCCGGCCTGGGCGTCGAAGCCGTAGGCGTACTGATCCTTGTCGAGGATCTTGCCGACCACGACCGAGCCGTCGGCACCGGCGTTCTGCGCGATCTGGCGGGCAGGGGCCTGGATCGCCTTGCGCACGATGTCGACGCCGTGCTTCTGGTCCTCGTTGTCGACCTTGACGCGCTTGAGCGCCTCGACCGATCGCAGGAGGGCGACGCCGCCGCCCGGCAGGATGCCTTCCTCGACCGCGGCGCGGGTGGCATGCATCGCGTCATCGACGCGATCCTTGCGCTCCTTCACCTCGATCTCGGTGGCGCCGCCGACGCGGATCACCGCAACGCCGCCCGCCAACTTGGCGAGACGCTCCTGCAGCTTCTCCTTGTCGTAGTCCGAGGTCGTCTCCTCGATCTGCGCCTTGATCTGCGAAACGCGATCGGTGATGTCGGACTTCTTGCCGGCGCCGTTGACGATGGTGGTGTTTTCCTTGTCGATCATCACCTTCTTGGCGCGGCCAAGCATGGTGATGGTGACGTTCTCGAGCTTGATGCCGAGATCTTCGCTGATCGCCTGGCCGCCGGTGAGGACGGCGATGTCCTGCAGCATGGCCTTGCGGCGATCGCCGAAGCCCGGCGCTTTCACGGCCGCGACCTTGAGGCCGCCGCGCAGCTTGTTGACGACGAGGGTTGCGAGCGCTTCGCCTTCCACGTCCTCGGCCACGATCAGCAGCGGCTTGCCGGTCTGCACCACCGCTTCAAGCAGCGGCAGCAGCTCCTGCAGGCCCGACAGCTTCTTCTCGTAGATCAGGATGTAGGGGTCCTCCATCTCCGTGCGCATCTTGTCGGCGTTGGTGATGAAGTAGGGCGAGATGTAGCCGCGGTCGAACTGCATGCCCTCGACCACGTCCAGCTCGGTCTCAAGCGACTTTGCCTCTTCGACGGTGATGACGCCCTCGTTGCCGACCTTCTGCATGGCCTTGGCGAGGAAGTCGCCGATCTCGCGGTCGCCGTTGGCCGAGATGGTGCCGACCTGGGCGATCTCTTCGTTGGAGGTGACTTTCTTGGAGTTCTTCTTGAGGTCTTCGACGATGGCCTCGACGGCGAGATCGACGCCGCGCTTGAGATCCATCGGGTTCATGCCGGCGGCAACCGCCTTGGAACCTTCCTTGACGATCGAGGCGGCGAGCACGGTGGCGGTGGTGGTGCCGTCACCGGCGAAGTCGGACGACTTCGAAGCGACTTCGCGCACCATCTGCGCGCCCATGTTCTCGAACTTGTCCTCAAGCTCGATCTCCTTGGCGACGGTGACGCCGTCCTTGGTGATGCGGGGCGCGCCGAACGACTTGTCGAGTACGACGTTGCGGCCTTTCGGGCCGAGCGTCACCCTCACCGCATTGGCGAGGATGTCGACGCCGCGCAACATCTTGTCGCGGGCATCGACTGAAAATCTGACTTCCTTGGCAGCCATTGTTGGTGTTCCTCTGTTTTCTAAATCCTCATCCTGAGGAGGCGCGCAGCGCCGTCTCGAAGGATGAGGCCATGATGAATCATTGCCCTCGTCCTTCGAGACGCCGCGCTGATGCGCGGCTCCTCAGGACGAGGATCGCGCTAGGCGGCTTTTTTCTTGGCGACGGCGCCGCCTTCAATCACGCCCATGACGTCGGACTCCTTCATGATCAGGAGATCCACGCCATCGATCTTGACTTCAGTGCCCGACCATTTGCCGAACAGGATGGTATCGCCGACCTTCAGATCGATCGGGATCAGTTTGCCCGCCTCGTCGCGGCCACCGGGGCCGACGGCGACGATTTCGCCCTCTGAGGGCTTCTCTTTGGCGGTATCGGGAATGATGATGCCGCCGGCAGTCTTATCCTCGGCATCGATGCGCTTGACGACGACACGGTCGTGAAGCGGGCGGAACTTCATGGCAGTCCTCCTAAGTTATTGGACAATCTTGGTTTTGGTGGCCAGCTTGGTTCCCCCCGCCGGCACCTGGACCGGAAATGGGGACCGCATGTGCGCCTACAAGGGGCGTCGAAAATTTTTTTAGCACTCTCGTTGGGACAGTGCCAACACAATCGAAACTCCAGACCTTTCAATGGTTAACGCGGGAACCGGCAGGCGTGCCGCGGGCCGATAGGCCCCAGCGCAAAGCGCGCAAATCGGGCTGTTAGCAGGCTTGGCAGGTTGCTGCTATCGCCTTGATTTTAAACAGTTTGTTTACCGATTCAGCTTGCAATGCCTAGCGCCGGGACTGGAAGATTGTGTCCACGATTCATAGGAGGACGCGATGGGTTCGACGGTTTCGAATGATTTTCGCAAGCAGGCGGTCGGCTTCGGGTTGACGACCGCGCATATTCTGTACCGGCGTCCCGATCATCATTGGCTGCTGCAATCCTATGTCTGGCAGGCCTATGACCTGTTCCCCGAATTTCCCGAGCTGCAGAAGTTTCTCGAGTTCTGGCAGGAGAAGCTGGAAGGCCCGCTGCACTCCGTGCAGGTCGCACACAGCAAGCTGATCAAGCCGGCTGAGTTGAAGGCCATCAACGGCGAATTCAGGCTGCATTAGAGCTTCGCAGCAGCGCCTTGGACTTTCGTCGTCATGGCCGGGCTTGTCCCGGCCATCTCGCTTAGTGTCGCACCGTGCCTTCCTGATCAGGATCACCGGGCCAAGCCCGGTGATGACGGGTCGAGATGCCGAGCCTTTCTGCCTTCCCGATTCAATTATCAAACAGCCAACGCTCCGCCGCCCGTATTCTTTACCGGCCCCGGGTACGCCGTCTTCCAATCCGCCGCTCTCGAAAAGTACCGAGGGCGCGCGGGACGCCAGGGGTCCAGGGCGCACTCAAGTTTACGCAAGTCGGCGCAAACCGAAAATGCTCGGACCCACGGGCCTCGACGCCTCGCGACATCGAGGCTTGTCGAAGTCCGGATAACTTCCGCAAGTCCGCCAAACCCAAGGCGTCCCGCGCGCGGTGTTTGTAGGTTTGCTCCGCAGCGCCCCCGGTGGACTGACCGTTTCAGGCGACCCTCCTTACGGAGGCCCGCCTATCCACCGCTCTAGGCCCAAACGATTGCACGGCACTTCCGACCGTGCCGGCGATCGTCGCCGGTGGGGCCCCGCGACGCGCGGCATGGCGCGCCGGGACGCGTGCGGCTTGGACCGCCGGGCCTGCGCGACGCATCTCCGACGCGCACGTCATTCCCCGGCCACCGCTCCCCGCTTCATGTCCGAGATGCTGATCAGACACCCCTCGGTAGTGAGGCGGGATGTATGGAATATAATCCTATTAAGGGATGGCGTCAAGGGGCTGCAATGTCCGAAACGATGGGGCTTCCGCACGCCGCGGATGAGGGCTACCTGTCGGCCCCCGGGCTTTGCTCCTTCCTGTGGACCTACATGCGACAATCTCTTCCGCGCATCGCCTTGATGCTCGGCAATCTGGCAACCGGCGTCGCGATCCTGGCACCGGCCGGCATGTTGACGGTGCTGGCGGACGGCCTGCATGTCGGCATCCGCGACGCCGGGCTCTTGGTCACCTACGGGGCCGTGATCCTGTGCATCGGATCGCCCCTGATGGCGTGGGCGACCACGCGCTTCGATCGCCGGCTACTGCTGACGACGACGCTGGCCATCCTTGTGGTCGGGCAGGCGGCTTCGGCGTTTGTCACCAGCTACGCCGCGCTGCTCGCGTTGCGGCTTGGCATACTGGTGGTCGCCGCCATTTTCACGCCGCAGGCCGCCAGCACGGTGGCGCTGATCGTGCCGCCGGCGGCGCGCTCGTCCGCCATCGCCTTTGTGTTTCTCGGCTGGTCGCTGACGATCGCCGCGGGGCTGCCGCTGATCACTTTGACGGCCGCGCACCTTGGCTGGCAAGCCGCCTATGGCGCGGCGGCGTTGATGGCGTTGCTGCCGTGTCTGCTGGTGGCCTTCACGCTGCCGGCGAAATTACGCGGCGAGCCGCTGTCGCTTGCGAGTTTCATGGTCATCGCCCGCCATCGCAAGATCATGCTGCTGCTGATGATGACGCTCCTGGGGATGACGGGACAGTTCGTCGTTTTCGTCTATCTTTCGCCCTTGCTGCGCAGCCTTGCCGACGCGGGTGCCACTACGGTCGGACTGTTCTTTGCGATTTACGGCGTGACCGGTTTCCTCGGCAATGTGATCGCAAGCGGCATCGTCGGCGCCCTCGGGGCGCGGCTTACCTCGCTCATTGCCTTCGCGTTGGTCGCCGCCGGCATGCTGTTGTGGGCCCTTGCCGGCGGGCTTTTGCCGGTCTTGGCCGCCGGCATGGCGCTCTGGGGCCTCGGCTTTGCCGCCAGCAATTCGATGCAGCAGGCGCGGCTGGTGGCGGCAGCGCCCACGCTGTCGAGCGCGACGGTCGCGCTCAATACCTCGGTTCTTTACGTCGGCCAGGCGGCCGGCTCCGCACTGGGGACGCTGCTGTTCAGCCAGGGCTATCTGCACGCCATGGGCTTTATCGGCGCAGGCTTTGTCGCCGCAGCGATCGTCGTCTGGGCGATGATCCGCGAGGACGGCGGCGCGCCCGAGTAAGCGGGCTTTAGCGCCGCGCCTTCACGCGCGCGATCAGCACTTCGAGCTGCGGCAGCATGCGTTCAATGACGATGGCGTAACCTTGCGCATTGTAATGGGCGTGGTCGCGGGCGCGGTATTTTCCTGGCGGTAGCTGCCATTGCGCATAGGACACCTGTTGCGCCTCGGCGACGTCGGCGAGATCGAGACGGCCGAGACCGATCAGCAGTACTTCAATGCCGCGCTTGCGTAAGCTGCGCACGATTTCGGCGAGGTTGGCGCGCATGCGCTGTGCCGGCACGTGCTGGCGCAGATCGTTGGTGCCGAATTCGACCAGCGCAATGTCGGTGCCGGGCGCGATGGCGGCGTCGAAGCGGCGCAGCGCGCCGGCGGTGGTGTCGCCGGCAATGCCGGCATTCTCGACCGTGACGTCGTAGCCCTTTTTGCGCAGCAGCGCCTGCAGTTGCGCAGGATAAGCGTCCTTCTTCGGTTGCAGCCAGCCGGAGGTGGCGCTGTCGCCGAAGGAGACGATGGTGATGGGGCGGGCCGAAGCGGGAGCATTCAGTGCGAGCGAAGATGCGAGCGCTAAAAAAATTATCGTTAATCGAAGCGTTAGCCGCATCGCCGAAACCATCCGCTTGTCGTCCCCGCCCTCGCTTTGCTCGGCCGGGACGACGACTCGATGATCAATTTAACACTCCGACAATCGCGCCCAACAGGCAGGTGGTGAGCGTGCCGGAGACGATCGACTTGCCACCGAGCGAGAGGATGTCCTTGCGCCGCTCCGGCGCCATCACGGTGAGCCCCGCGATCATGATGCCGAGCGAGCCGAAATTGGCAAAGCCGCACATGGCGTAAAGCATGATCAGCCGCGAGCGCTCATCGAGCGCGCCGGGCGGCAGCTTGGCGAGTTCCAAGTAAGCGATCAGTTCGTTGAGCACGGTCTTGATGCCCATCAGCGAGCCTGCGGTCACGGCCTCGCTCCAAGGCACGCCCATCAGCCAGCACACCGGCGCCATCACGTAACCGAGCAATCGTTGCAGCGTGATGGCGGAGCCTGCGACGTCTGGCAGCAGGCCGAGGATGGCGTTGGCGAGATGCACCAGCGCCACCAGCACGATCAACATCGCGACGATGTTGAGCAGCAGCTCAAGCCCGGCGGCGGTGCCGCGGGCGATGGCGTCCATGGTGCTCTCAGACACCGGGCCGATCTCGACCTCGCCGAGGTCGCTCTGTTCGTCGCGCGGCACCGGTACCATCAGGCCGCTGATCAGAAGCGCTGCCGGCGCCCCGAGGATCGAGGCGACGAGGATTTGGCCAGCGACATCGGGGATGGCGTTGCGCAGGATCGTCGCATAGAGCACGAACACGGTGCCGGCGATGCCGGCCATACCGCCGGTCATCACCATGAACAATTCGCCGCGCGAAAGCCGCGAGACATAAGGCCGGATGAACAGCGGCGCTTCCACCATGCCGAGGAAGATATTGGCGGCGGTGGAAAGCCCGACCGCGCCGCCGACGCCCATCGTTTTCTCCAGCGCCCAGGAAAAGCCGCGCACGATCGGCGGCAGAATGCGCCAGTAGAACAGCAACGTTGTCAACACGCTCATCACCAGCACGATCGGCAGCGCCTGGAACGCCAGCACGAATTCGGCGCCCGGCACGGTGAGCGCGAAGGGCAGGGGCGCACCGCCGACATAGCCGAACACAAAGGCGGTGCCGGCTTGTGTCGCCGCCGCAATGGCCTCGACCGCGCGATTGACCAGCGCGAACGCGCCTTTGATCTGCGGCACTTCGAACAGCAGCACGGCCGCGACGAGCGTCGCGGCAAAAGCCGCGGCCGTGCTGCGCCAATTCACCGCGCGACGGTTCTCGCCGATCGCCCAGGCAAAGGCCAAAAGCGCGACCACGCCGAGCGCGGATTGCAGGTGCTGCATGTCACAAATCCCCCAACCCGGCGGTGGTTAAGTCGCCGTGCTTGTTGCCAAGGCCCGCCCGCTCGTCAAAATGCATGACTTGCCGGGGCTAAGGCAAATCCAGGGAGAGAATGCCGATGGCCCGCATCCGCTTCGATTTCGGCACGCTGACCCTCGAGGCCGAGCTGCTCGATACGCCCACCGCCAAGGCGGTGGCGGCGGCGTTGCCGCTCACATCTTCGGTGCTGACCTGGGGCGAGGAGGTCTATTTCGACGTGCCGGTGACGGTTGCGCGCGAAGCGGACGCGCGCGCGGTGATCGTGCCCGGCGAGATCGCCTATTGGCCGCAAGGTACCGCCATCGCCATCGGCTTCGGCCGCACGCCGATCTCCAAGGGCAACGAGACGCGGCTGGCGAGTCCCTGCAACGTCTTCGCCAAGGCGCTCGGCAATGTGAAGGCGCTGGGCAAGGTGAAGACCGGGACGAAAGTGACAGTCAGCGCGCTCGATTGAGGCTCATGCGCCGGCCCGCCGGCGGCGGGCGATCAGGAACCAGATGAGCGCGCCGGCAACGGCGACCGCGACAAGATAAATCCGGGCGTTGCCGCTGCCGTTCCAGACCTGGTCGCCGGTGACCACCAAAAGCGTGGTGATCGGTAGGATGCCGAGCCCGGTGGTCCACAGGAAGGTCCACCAGGATATCGGGGTGAGGCCGGCGGCATAGTTGATGACGTTGAACGAGATGAGCGGCATCAGCCGGCTCAGCAGCAGCGCGCCGATGCCCTGGCGGCGTGCCCAGCGGTCGAAGGCGTCGCGATGGCGCTCGTTCATCAAGGCGTCGACGAAAGGCCGGCCGAACCAGCGCGACAGCGCGAAAGCAACGCTGGCGCCAAGCATCGCGCCCGTCCATGTGATCGCCACGCCCCAGACCGGGCCGAACAGCATGCCATTGGCGAAGGTCACGAACTCTGCGGGAAAAGGCACCAGGCTGTGCGCCACCATCAAGCCGATGGAGGCCGCCACCGCCCAGCGGCCCCAAGACCGAATTTCGGCTTCGATGCCTTTGGGCGTCGGCGCGAGATCGATAGCATTGCTCCACCACACCAAGACGCCGAGTCCGATGATGAGCAAAAGCGCGAGCGCGGCGGCAATGCGTCGCCGGCCGATGCGTTGAGAGGCAGTCAGATCGCTCAACGGGGGTCCCCGGTTCGGCCCGAACGAAGCGCCGGCTCGGGCGGCTTATATCAGGTGTGCCCCGCGAACGGCATGTTGCCAGCCACCTGTTGCCCCCACGGTGTCGTCAGGCGTATCAACTCACGCGGACCCCATCGCAATCGGTGGCAGTTCAACTTGGCGGCACAAAATCAGCGTTAGGAAAGACAATGGCTGGCGACGACAAGAAAACCAAAACTAATTCGGCGCCAAAAGCCGACGTCGCCGCCAAGAAAGAGGCCCCGACCGCGAATAAAACCGAGGGCCAGTCCAAGGACCAACCGAAGGACGTGTCGAAGGACAAGGCCGCTCCGGGCGCAGACGCTGCCAAAGCCGAGGGTGGCGAGAAAACCTCCGACGCACCCTCAGGCTATAGCCGGGGCGAGGGCCAGAAAGCGGTTACGCAGGCTTACAAGGATAACTGGAACGCGATTTACGGGAAAAAGAAGAAAAAACGATAATCAACCACGCGCGCGTTCCTTACCGTCAGCCCCGCCCGACGAACGGCATCTTGTTGGCCATCACCGACATGAACAGCACATTGGCGTCGAGCGGCAGGCTCGCCATGTAGACCACCGCGTTGCCGACATTTTCCGCCGCCATACGCGCCTCGATCTTTTTTGAGCCGTCCGGCTGAAGCACGCCGTCGCCCTGCACCATGCGGGCGGTGAGCGGCGATTCCGCGTTGCCGATATCGATCTGCCCGCAACAGATGTCGTAGTTGCGGCAATCGAGCGATGTCGATTTGGTGAGCCCGGTGACCGCGTGCTTGGTCGCGGTATAGGCGACCGAAAACGGCCGCGGCGTGTGCGCGGAAATCGAGCCGTTATTGATGATGCGGCCGCCGCGCGGGTTCTGCGCCTTCATGATCTTGATGGCTTCCTGCGTGCACAGGAACATGCCGGTGAAATTGGTCGCCACCACGTTCTGCCAGGTCTCGTAGGGCAGGTCCTCGAGCGGCACCGGCGGCGCCCCGATGCCGGCATTGTTGAACAGCACATCGAGGCGGCCGAAGCTCGATTTCACGGTGGCGAACAGCGCTACAATCGACTCGTGCTTGGACACATCGGTCGGCACCACCAACGCCTGCGACCCGACGGTATTGACCTCGCCGGCGGTCTCAGCGAGCGGCTCCTTGCGGCGGCCGGCCAGCACCAGGCTATAGCCGGCCTTGGCCAGCGCAATTGCCACCGCCTTGCCGACGCCGGTACCGGCGCCGGTCACCAACGCAATCTTCGCGGACGCACTCATCGGATGTCCTTCCCTGACGTTATTTTAGGGCCGACGCCATATCATAAAGGCGTCAGCGCGTCATAGGCGGGACGGCGAAGGTCACATCAGGCGGGCAGGGAGTGCGGGATTGAGAATCCTGCGGGCGCTTTCGGCGCCCACCACCGGCAGCCCCTTGGGATCGATGAGCCCGAGTTGCACCAGCACGGCGGCCTGGTCCCAATAGATGTGCTCGTGGGAAATCTTGCCGTCCTTGAATCCGACAATGACGGCGAAGGCCACTTCGACGGGTTTTCCGGTGGGCACAACACCCGGCAACATCCAGTCGATCTCGGTCGTGTGGGTGAAGCTGATGACGAGTTCGTCGACAATTTGAATGTCGCCGACGGTGCTCGAGACATTCGTCATCTTGACGTCGGGGGGAAAGAATTTTCCGACAAAATGGTTCTTGTAGAAATTGCGCACGCCGTCACGGCCGACACCGCCGACCATGCTCGGCACATTGTGAAGATGGGGGTTGGCCGTCATCGTGGCCATCGTCGTGTCCAGATCTCCGGCCAGTTCCGCGCCCACATGTTTTTGAAAGGTATCGAGCATCGCTTGTTTTGACATCGGGTTGGCTTCGGTGAGCTCACTTATCGGCATTGAAATCCTCCCTTCGGCGCACCTTGCATCACGGCATTGGTCGCGTGCGCGCGGGTTCAGCATCCGCCGTGGTTGCGGCGGAAACTGAGCCGGACAGTGTAACGAAGTGTGAAAGAAGCCAGGTCCGGCCACGTCCCGGTAGCAGCCGGCAGCGGGTGCCACTACTTCAGCACCGTGGGATCGTTTCATCGCCCGGGAGGCGATCTAGCCCGCGAGCGCTTGGGGCACGTCGATCGGTTTAAATATACCGGGCGCTTTCAACCGTTCGGTGATCTCGGCGGCGGTGACGGCCCGGCCGAAGCGATAGCCCTGCATGGAGTGCACGCCGGCCGCGCGCAAGAACAGCTGCTGGTCGGCGGTCTCCACGCCTTCCGCGGTCACCTGCATGCCGAGGCCGCGGCCGAGGCTGACGATGGCATGCACGATCGCGGCGGCATCGGCCGCTTTTTCGATCGCGCGCACGAAGCTGCGGTCGATCTTGAGCTTGTCGAAGGGGAAGCGGCGCAAATAGAGCAGCGAGGAATAGCCGGTGCCGAAATCGTCGAGCGAAATTTTTACGCCGAGCGCCTTGAGGCGCCGCATGGCGGCTTCCGCGATATCGACATTGCCGAGCAGCACGCTTTCGGTCAGCTCAAGTTCGAGGCGGGCCGGATCGAACCGGGTTTCGGCAAGCGTACGCTCCACCACGTCGACGAATTCGCTGCGGCGGAATTGCAGCGGCGAGACGTTGACCGACACCGCCATGCCCGGCCAGGCTTTGCCGTCGATGCAGGCGCGGCGCAGCACCCAGGCGCCAAGTTCGTTGATGAGGCCGCTATGCTCGGCCACGGCAATGAATTCGGTCGGCGCAATCTCGCCGCGCCGCGGGTGCGTCCAGCGGCAGAGCGCCTCGACGCCGACCACGGTTTCCCCGCTCTTGTTGACGATCGGCTGATAGAGTAGGCGCAACTCGTCGTGGTCAATGGCGTCGCGCAGATCGGCTTCCAGCAGCTTGCGATTGGAGAGATCGGCGTCCATCGCCGCATCGTAGACGCAGGCGCGGCTGCGGCCCTCGTTCTTGGCGCGATAGAGCGCCATGTCGGCGTAGCGCATGATGTCGGCGGCGCCGATGCAATTGCGGTCGATCACGGCGATGCCGACCGAGGCGCCGATCAAGATGTTATGGCCGCCGATCGAATAGGGCGCGCAAATCGCCGTGATGATACGCTGGGCCAGCGCCGTCATCTTGGCGTTGTCGCCGCCGACCGAGGAGATGACCGCGAATTCGTCGCCGCCGAGCCGCGCCACCAGGTCGTCGCCGCGCAGCGTGTGCGACAGCCGCAACGTCACGCTGCGGATCAACTCGTCGCCGACGTGGTGGCCGAGCGTGTCGTTGACGTCCTTGAAATGGTCGAGGTCGATATAAAACACGGCGGCGGGCGACGAGCCGGCGCGCACTTCCTCGATGACCGCTTCGAGCCGCTCGCCGAAGAAAATCCGGTTGGGCAGGCCGCACAGCGGATCGTGCATGGCGAGATGGCGCAGTCGTGTTTCGCCGGCCGCGATCGCCACCGCGGTGCGGCGCATATAGCCGAGCACGAAAGCGGCGAGCAGCGCGAAGCCGGCCAGCGCGACGGCGATGAACGGAATAACGCTGCTGACGATTTCGGCGCCCGGCTGTTTCGGCGTCCAGGCGAAACGTGCGATTTGGTTGCCTTCGCGGCCGACCAGTTCGTAGGTGAGATCGCCAGCGGGCACCGTTTCTTGCTCGCCGACTTTGCGGAGGTCGGTCAGCTGCAATTGGGTGGCGATGCCGTCGAGCACGCGGCTGTCGATGAATTTCACCGACATGATGATCGGCGCGGTGGTGTCGGCCTCGGGGACGATACCATCGGCGGAATCAACGGCAACGGCGGCGACAACGGCGGCGCGTCCCATGATGCGCCGGATCGCCGCGGCCTGCGGATGGGCGCCGCCTTCGGTCAGGCTCAGATCGGTCAACCGCAAGGCGCCATGCAGGATCGGTTCGCGGCCGCGCATATAGTCGAGCACCGACATCAGATCGAGCCGCGCCGAGGCAAACCAAGCCCCGTCGACTTGCCGGTTTCCGATCTGCGAGTAGATCGGATGGTCCTGCGTATCGAAGATAAAGACGTAGTCGTGTTCGAAATAGTTTTCCAGCCAGAAGCCGACGCGCTGGCGCGCCCATTGCGGATCGAATTTGACGCGGATGTTCTGGATCGCCGACGGCGCGTTGGCGACGCTGGTCACCTCGCGCAGCACGCGTTTGCCGAAACTGTCCAGCGCGCGCGAGAACAATTGCTTTTCGTGCTCGACGGCGACTTGATCGGCGCGCTGCGCCGACGTCAACACGGCGACAACGATGCAGACGATGGCGACGGCCACGATCACGCCGACCGGGACCACGACGCTCAAGCGCGCGCGGTCCCAACTGGTGTACGGCCGATCCTCGGAGGCGCGTCCGCGTGCCATCAGCGGCAAGGTGATGATCCCTTAAAGTGTCCTATTGGCTGGACTTTTCGAGACCGACGCTAGCCGATAAAGCTTGCCATTCGCTTTCGGTGTTGCCCAATCGCTGGGCGGCCGGTGCGCAGGAACCGCAAATCGCGCGTCTGTGTTAACCGAAGGTAAAAACGGGGGCGGGAATTTCAGCCCGGAGTGCGGTAGGGCGGGCGCGGAATCGCGATATGGGCGGCGCGCAAGGCGCCCGACCAGCGCTCGCGCAGGTCCTGGAAATAGGGCTCGCCCGGCTCGATGCGGTAGTTCACTTCCGCCGTGTAGGTGTCCCGGCGCGCCACCAGGATATCGATCGGCAGCCCGACCCCGAGGTTGGAGCGCATGGTGGAATCCATCGAGATCAGCCCGATCTTGAGCGCGTCATAAATGTCGGTGTCGAAGCTGATGGCGCGGTCGAGCACCGGCTTGCCGTATTTGTGTTCGCCGATCTGCAAGATAGGGCGTGTCGGTGGTGCATTCGATGAAATTGCCCGCAGAATAAATCATGAAAAGCCGCAGCCGCCCGCCTTTGATCTGGCCGCCGAACAGGAAGGCGACGTCGTGATCGACTTCCGCTGCCGCCAAAGCCTCGCCTTCGGCGTTCTGGATGTTGCGGATGACGCGGCCGATGCGCTGGGTCGCCTTGAACATGGTCGGCGCGTTCATCAGAGTCTCGAACTCGCCGGTCTCCGGGTTCTCGACGCCTTCGGTTAGCGTCGAGCGCACCGATTGGCTGAGCGACAGGTTGCCGGAGGAGGCAAGCGCCATGATGCGCTCGCCCGGCTCGGTCCAGATGTGCAGCTTGCGAAAGGTGGAAACGTTGTCGAGGCCGGCATTGGTGCGCGTGTCTGCGATCATCACCAGACCGTCGCGCACCAGGATTCCGCAGCAATACGTCATGGGACTTGCCTTTGCGATGTTATAGCGGCGCGCGCCCATATCAGGCAACGTCATGGTCCAGCGCCTTCCTAATTCTGTGACTGCCGGCGGGCTTGATCGACATTGCACCGCCACTTGCAGCGTTTCGCCGCTGCCGCCGAGACGGGTGCCGCGCACCGGCGCCGCGCCGAGATAGTCGAGCCCGACCGCGACCCGCACATGGGCTTCGGTGGTGCCGATGCCGTTGGTGGGATCGAAGCCGACCCAGCCGAGGTTCTCGATGTAGGCTTCCGCCCAGGCGTGCCCGGCCTCTTGCGCGGTCACGCCGTCGACGCGGTGGAAATGGCCGCCGATATAGCGGGCCGGGATGCCGAGCTGGCGGGCGGCGGTGATGAAAATATGCGTGAGGTCCTGGCAGACCCCGCGATGCAGCGCGAAAGCTTCCGCCGCCGTGGTCGCGGTATGGGTCGGGTCGGTGTCGAAAGTGATTTCGCGGTTGAGCGCCTTGAGCATGCCGTGCAGCAAAGTGAGCGTGTCGCTGCCGGCGTCGGCGCGGGTGCCTTGCGCGAACTCAGTGATGGCGGCGTCGGCGCTGGTGAGGTCGGTCTCGCGCAGGAACAGGCTGGGCGGGAAGCGCTCGACCGTGCCGCTGACAACGCTCTTGGTGTCGTTGGTGTCCACCTCGCCTTCGACGGAAACCGACAATTCCTTGAACGGTCCTTCGGCCGTGAAGCTGTGGATGATATTGCCGAAGGCGTCTTCGTGCTGGTGCAGCAGGCAATCTTGCGACAGGTCGACGCGCCAGTTTACGACGTATTGTCCGTCATAATTGCGCGGCGTCAGCCGCAAGAGCTGCGTCACCGCCGTGGGCGGCGTTTCGTAACGATAGGTCGTCGCGTGGGAGATTCGAATTCGCATGAGCCTTTAGGGGAATCGTCACAGGCGGGGTTTTAGCACAAGCGCGCGCCTAGCCCGACCGCCTCATAACAGGAATTGCTCGGTGATGGCGGCGCCGAGGCGGTTGTTCTCGGTGATGAACTCGCCGATGAATTCATGCAGACCGCGCTGGAAGATGCCGTCCATGCGGCTGTTCTGCAACCGGGTCCGGATACCGCGGGCCTGGCGCTGCGCCGCTCCCTGGCGGCCATAGGCGTCGCCGACGGCGTCGAGATTGCGCACGATCGCCTCATAGCAGGAGGCGAGCGAACGCGGCATTTCCTCCTTCAGGATCAGCAAATCGGCCACCAGCCAGGGCTGCAGGCCTTCGCGGTAGACCCAGTGGTAGGAGGTCAGCGCCGACACCGAACGCAGGATCGCCGCCCACTGAAAATAGTCGAGCGGGCCGCCGACGCGCTCGTTGTCGGGCAAGAGCAGATGATACTTCACGTCGAGGATGCGCGCGGTGTTGTCGGCGCGCTCCATATAGACGCCCAGGCGGGAGAACCAGTAGGCGTCGTTGCGCAGCATGGTGCGGTAAGCGGAGCCGTCATAGCGCAACGAACTTTCCTGCACCCAGCGCAGGAAGCGAGAGAATTCCTCGCGCGAGGTCGGCCCGTTGCCGTAGCGGCGAAGCTCCAGCCAGGTGCCGTTGATGGCGTCCCACATTTCCATGGTGAGCGCGGTGCGCACCGCGCGCGCGTTACTGCGCGCGAGCTCGAAGCAGGAGCGGATCGAGGACGAATTGGCGGTGGAGAAGGCGAGGAAGTCGGTGACGTTCTCCTCGTTGGCTTCGTCATAGGTCTTGAAAAAAGCCGAGGCGCAGCCGGCGGTGGCAACGGCGGATTCCCATTCGTTGCTGGCGCCGACATAGGCGAGCGGCAGCGCGGTCAGCCGCTGCGTGGCGTCGAGAATGCGCGCGAGATATTCCGCCCGCTCGACGTAGCGCGACAGCCAGAACAGGTTATCGGCGGTGCGGGAAAGCATGGCTTAATCTTTGTCGTCCCGGGCGACCGAGCAAAGCGAGGGAGACCCGGGACCCATACTCCGCAGCCGCTCGATAGACTGCGGCGTATGGGTCCCCGCCTTCGCGGGGACGACCGATGAATGTAGGGAATTCATCATCCGTCCAACACCCAGGTATCTTTCGTGCCGCCGCCCTGGCTGGAATTGACCACCAATGAACCAGACTTGAGCGCGACGCGGGTCAGGCCGCCCGGCACGATGCGGGTGCGGTCGCGCCCGGTCAGCACGAAGGGGCGCAAATCGACGTGGCGCGGCGCCACGCCTTCCTCGACGCAGGTCGGGCAGGTGGACAGCGCCAGCGTCGGCTGCGCGATGAAGTTCTTCGGCGCGGTCTTCAGCTTGGCGCGGAACTGCTCGATGGCGATCTTGCTGGCGGTCGGCCCGATCAGCATGCCGTAGCCGCCGGAGCCGTGCACTTCCTTGACCACCAGATCGGGCAGGTGATCGAGCACATAGGCGAGGTGTTCCGGCTCGCGACAGCGCCAGGTCGGCACGTTCTTCAGGATCGGCTCCTCGCCGAGATAGAATTTCACGATCGCCGGCATGAAACTGTAGACCGCCTTGTCGTCGGCGATGCCGGTGCCGACCGCGTTGGCGAGCGTGACGTTGCCGGCCTGATAGGCCGCCATCAGTCCCGGCACGCCGAGGATCGAATCGGGGCGGAAGGTGAGCGGATCGAGGAAGTCGTCGTCGACCCGGCGGTAGATCACGTCGACCCGGCGCGGGCCTTGCGTGGTGCGCATGTAGACCATCTCGTTCTTCACCAGCAGATCGCGGCCCTCGACCAACTCGACGCCGAGCTTGTCGGCCAGGAACGAATGCTCGTAATAGGCGGAATTGAAAACGCCGGGCGTGAGCAGCACCACGCTCGGATCGCGCGAGGAACTCGCCGGCGCCACCGATTTGAGCGTGGCAAGCAGTTCATCCGGATAGTTCTCCACGGGTGCGACGCGATGGCGCGAAAACAATTCCGGAAACAGCCGCATCATGATCTCGCGGTTCTCCAGCATGTAGGAGACCCCCGAGGGCGTGCGCGCATTGTCCTCCAGCACGTAGAACGTATCGGCGTCGACGCGCACGATGTCGACGCCGGCGATGTGAATGTAAATGTCGTGCGGCACGCGCTGCCCGCTCATCTCCGGGCGGAAGGCGGGATTGCGGAACACCAGGTCGTCGGGCACGTGGCCGGCGCGCAAAATCTCGCGCGCGCCATAGACATCCTTGATGAACAGATTGAGCGCCTTGACGCGCTGGGTGAGGCCCTTTTCCAACAGCCGCCATTCGGCGCCGGCCATGATGCGCGGAATGACGTCGAACGGGATCAGCCGTTCCTGCGCGTCGGCCTCGCCGTAGACCGCGAAGGTGATGCCGATGCGGCGGAACAACAGCTCGGCCTCGCGCCGCCGATAGTCGAGCACGTCGGCCGGCACCTCATCGAGCCAGCGCGACAGCTCGCTATAGGGGGCGCGCACGCCCCCATCCTGGCCCTTCATCTCATCGAAGGCGGCAACCATCGTTGACCCCCAGCTCGCAACCGATGCCGGTCCGAAGGACCCCTGGCCCTTAACGCCAGCCGTCACCCTCCGGTCATAAAGCTGCAAGCTTCAGGCCAAGGTCCGGCAAGCGTCAGTACGGGCAAAATGCCCAGTTTCCACAGGCAGAATGGGCGCAGGTGCAGGGTTGCTGCCTATATTTTGGGCGGCTATGGCAAGTTACAAGGGGCAGGCCGCGAATGCCGGGATTTAGGCTCGGCGCTTGAGCGCCCGCCGGGGCCACGCTAGGTGTTCGACGGGCCGTAAGGGATACCGCCATGACCAGTGCGCAACCGGATGTCGTCACCGCGGCCGTGCTGGTTATCGGCGACGAAATCCTGTCGGGGCGCACCAAGGACAAGAACATCGGCTACATCGCCGATTTTCTGACCGCCATCGGCATCGATCTGAAGGAAGTGCGCGTCGTCTCCGACGATGAAAGCGCGATCGTCACCGCGGTCAATGCGCTGCGCGCGACTTACACTTACGTCTTTACCACCGGCGGCATCGGCCCGACGCACGACGACATCACCGCCGAATGCATCGCCAAGGCTTTCGGCGCGCCGATCGACGTCGATCCGCGCGCGCTCGCCATTCTGAAGGAGCGCATGGCGAAAATCGGCGGCGAGTTGAACGAAGCGCGCATGCGCATGACGCGCATCCCGCTGGGCGCCGATCTGGTGCTCAACAAGGTGTCGGGCGCGCCCGGCTTCTGGATCGACAACGTGATCGTGATGGCGGGCGTGCCGGCGATCATGCAGGCGATGCTCGACGAGGTGGCGCCGAAACTGAAGACCGGCGCCAAGCTTCTGTCGGAGACGATCCGCGCCGACGCCAAGGAAGGCGACGTCGGCTCCGAACTGGGCGCCATCGCCAAGGCGCATCCGGGCGCGTTGATCGGCAGCTATCCGTTCTTCGACGAGAAGCTCGGGCCCAACACCAATATCGTGGTGCGCTCGCGCGATGCCGGCGAACTGGCGCAGGTGAAAAGCTCGGTGGAGGCCATGCTCGCCAAGGTGAAGGCGCAACTGGCCGCGAGCGAACGTTAGACGGAGAAAGAAAAGATGCCTGCACCGCAAGCCGACAGCACGCCGCGCCCGGAAAAAATCTTTCCCGTCTCCTGGGACCAATTCCATCGCGACTCGCGCGCGCTGGCCTGGCGGCTGCACGCGGCGGGGCCGTTCGACGCCATCGTCTGCATCACGCGCGGCGGGCTGGTGCCGGCGGCGGTGGTGGCGCGCGAACTCAACGTGCGCATTATCGAGACCATCTGCATCGCCAGCTACCACGACTACAAGAACCAGGGCGAGCTCAAGGTGATGAAGGGCGTGGCGCCGGAGATCACCTCGATGCGCGGGGAGGGCAAGGGCGTGCTGATCGTCGACGACCTGGTCGACACCGGCAAGACCGCGCGCGTGGTGCGCGATATTCTGCCGGCGGCGCATTTCGCCACCGTCTATGCCAAGCCCATGGGGCGGCCGCAGGTCGACACCTTCATCACCGAGGTATCGCAGGACACCTGGATCTATTTTCCCTGGGACACGGCTTTGGCCTTTTCGCCGCCGATAAAAGAAGGCGGCGATTGAACCGGCAAGTAAGCAACGCAACGCCGCACGAAATCGGCTAGACTTGCGCCAATCTAGACTTGCGCCAAGAGCAACGAGGAGGATCGCCATGACCGCCGCCGCCGCCAAACAGGCCGCAACCCACGAAGGGCGCTCGCACCACATCAAGCCGGCCGAGATGCCCTGGCAGGACACGCGCTTCCCCGGCTGCAAGATCAAGTCGCTGCTGTTCGATCCCAAGAGCGGCATGGCAACGATGCTGTTCAAGATGGAGCCGGGCGCGGAAATCCCGGACCACGAACATGTTTTGATCGAGCAGACTTATGTGCTGGAAGGCTCGCTGGTGGACAAGGAAGGTCCCGACGCCGGCATCGCGGTCAAGGCCGGCGAGTTCGTCTGGCGCGATCCGGGCAGCCGGCACACCGCCTGGTCGCCGAACGGCGGCACCTTCGTCGCCATGTTCCAGATTCCGAACAAGTTCTTCGAGAAGGACGGCCGCGTGCTCGATCCGACCGGCAAGGACTGGGAACAGGTTTGGGCCGCGTTATTACCGAAGTGAGATAACGATACGCCCGCGCGTGGCTTTGCCCCCCGCGTGCGGGGCGTGAAGGCCACAATGCGGACGTGGCGGAATGGTAGACGCAAGGGACTTAAAATCCCTTGGGAGTAATCCCGTCCGGGTTCGAGTCCCGGCGTCCGCACCAGCTCGGTTCAAATTTGCGTACAAGGTCGTTCATGGCGAAGCGTGAAGATCGGATGGCGATGCCGATGGCGGCCGCGATATTCGCTGCCGTAAGCGCGGCCATGCTCGCCGGCTGCAGCACCGACATCGCCTCTTATGCCTTGGTGACGACCGACAAATACCAGTACTTCGACTGCGAATCGATCGCGACGCAAATCGCCGGGCAGACCGCGCGCGAAAAGGAGTTGGCGGACCTCATGGCGAAAGCGGGGCCGGTGGTCAGCGCCGTCAGCTATGAACCGGATTACATCTCGGTCCGCGGTGAACTGCGCGAACTGCGGCGCACGGCGGCGCAAAAGCATTGTGAAGCGAAGGCGGAGAAGCCCGCCGCTCCGGTGAACGCAGGGGCGAAGCGTTAGTTATCGCCGTCTACTGCGGCTTTTGCAGCAAAACTAGCGAGCCATTGGCGAGGCCGAGCGCGATCGCCGGCGGGCCGGACTTGGCCGCGACCAGCGCCAGATTGGTGGCCGCCTTGGCCGGCAGCGGCGTGCCGGCGATCTCGCGGGCCTGCGGCGCGAACGAGACGATGCGCAGGCGGTTGCGGTCGAGCGAGGGCACGGCGATATCGGCGACACCGTCACCGTTGAAATCGGCAACCGCCGCCATGTCGATGGCGCGGGTGCCGGCGATATGATTGGCGGTATCGGGAAGCCTCGCCGTCTTGTGCAAGCTGCCGTCGCGCCAGGCCCACAGTTCGAGTTCGCCGACCACATGCGGCTGGCGCACCAGCGCGATGCCGATTTTGCCGTCACCGGTGAAATCGGCAATGCCCGCCGGATCGAGCCAGCGATGCGGAGCGCCTAGCGGCGGCGTCTCGGTGAGGATCTCGTATTTGCCCTTGCGCAGGCCGATCACCGCCAGGCTGGAACCGCGCTTGAGATAAGATTTCACCACCACGATCTCGTCATGGCCGTCGCCGTTGAGATCGGCGAGCCGCGGCGCAAGGTCCTCGAACACGGCGTCGTCCTTGAGCCGTACGGTGTAACGTTTGCCGTCGGCGGCTTCGATCACCAGCGCGCCGCTTTCCGTCTTGTCGCCGAGGATGCCGTGATCGTAGCGGTTGGTCGGTTCAGCGAGCCAGGCGCGGACGATGTCGCGGCTGCCGTGGACGATACGGCCGTCAGGCAGCGCGCCGTCCGGGCGCTTTTCCTTGGTCGCCGTCTCGACGAATTTCAGCGTGGCGCGGCCATTGTCAAACGCGATCGTGTACCAGAGCCCGCCGGCGTCGATGCGCACTTGGCCGTCGACCGTTTCGACGGCGTTAACGCGGGCGGGCGTCGGGATCTTCTGCAAACGCCATTCGGCGGCGTGGCCGGCGCTGGCGCAGGCCACGATTCCGAGGCAGGCGAGCAGAGCGCGACGCATGTGATCTCCCTTACAAGCTTACGCGGCGCAGGCGCAGCGCGTTACCAACGACGCTGACGGAAGAAAGTGCCATGGCGGCGGCGGCGATGACGGGGGAGAGCAGCAGCCCGAAGGTCGGATAGAGCACGCCCGCCGCGATCGGCACGCCGGCGGAATTATAGATGAAGGCGAAGAACAGGTTCTGCCGGATATTGCCCATCACCGCCTTCGACAACGCGCGCGCTTTCACGATGCCGGTGAGGTCGCCTTTGAGCAGGGTAATGCTGGCGCTCTCGATCGCCACATCGGTGCCGGTGCCCATGGCGATGCCGACCTCGGCGGCGGCAAGCGCCGGCGCGTCATTGACGCCGTCGCCGGCCATGGCCACGACGCGGCCTTCGCTGCGTAGCTTTTCGATCACCGCGCTTTTCTGATCGGGAAGGACTTCGGCTTCGACTTGCGTGATGCCGAGCCGCTTGGCGACGGCTTGCGCGGTAGTGCGGTTGTCGCCGGTGAGCATCACGACGCGGATGCCGTCGGCGGCGAGCGCTTGCAGCGCCGCCGGCGTAGTGGCCTTGACCGGATCGGCGATGGCGATGACGCCGGCCAATTTGCCGTCCACACTCACGAACACCGCGGTGGCGCCATCCTGACGCAGCCGTTCGGCCTCGTCGGCGAGTGCGGAGACATCGACTTTGATCTCAGCGAGGAACTTTGCCGTGCCGAGCGCTATCTGCTTGCCCTCGACCGTGCCGGTGACGCCTTTGCCGGCCGGCGCATCGAAGCCGGCAACGGGCGCCAGCGCGATATTGCGTTCGCCGGCAGCCGCGACAATGGCTGCGGCGAGGGGATGTTCGCTGCCGCGTTCGAGGCTCGCCGCATGGCGCAGCACGTCGGCTTCGTCGACGCCGGACGCCGGCGCAATGGCGACGACTTTCGGCTTGCCTTCGGTCAGCGTGCCCGTCTTGTCGACCACCAGCGTGTCCACCTTCTCCATGCGCTCCAGCGCCTCGGCGTTCTTGATCAAGACGCCTTCCTGCGCGCCGCGCCCAACCCCGACCATGATCGACATCGGCGTGGCGAGGCCGAGCGCGCAAGGGCAGGCAATGATCAATACACTGACCGCTGCCACCAGGCCGAAGGCAAAGCGCGGCTCAGGGCCGAACGTCGCCCAGGCGGAGAAGGCCACGAGAGCGACCGCGATCACCGTCGGCACGAACCAGCCGGCGACCTGGTCGGCGAGCCGCTGGATCGGCGCGCGGCTGCGCTGCGCCTTCGCCACCATCTGCACGATCTGCGCCAGCAATGTGTCGCGGCCGATCTTATCGGCGCGCATGACGAGACTGCCGCTTTGATTAATGGTGCCGCCGATCAGGCGCGCGTCTTTGTCCTTGGTCACCGGCATGGATTCGCCGGTCACCATCGATTCATCGAGCGAAGAACGGCCCTCCAGCACGATGCCGTCCACCGGTACCTTGTCGCCGGGGCGCAGGCGCAGTCGATCGCCGACTTGAATGGCATCGACGGCGACGTCTTCGTCGCTGCCGTCATCTTTGACGCGGCGCGCGGTCTTGGGCGCGAGATTGAGTAGCGCTTTGATGGCGCCGGAGGTCGCTTCGCGCGCGCGCAGTTCGAGCACCTGGCCGATCAGCACCAGCACGGTGATCATGCTGGCGGCTTCGAAATAGACCGCCGGCGCGCCACCAGCCCCACGGAAGGCGGCCGGAAAAATTTCGGGCGCGCCGGTGGCGACGAAGCTGTAGACATAGGCAACGCCGGTGCCCATGGCGATCAGCGTGAACATGTTGAGGTTGCGGGTGACCAGGGACTGCCAGCCACGCACGAAGAAGGGCCAGCCCGCCCACAGCACCACCGGCGTGGCAAAGGCGAACTGGATGTAGTTTGAGATGGTGGGCGTGAACCAATGCCCGCCGGCAAAGTGCCCGCCCATTTCCAGCACCATCACCGGAATGGCAAGCACGAGGCCGACCCAGAAGCGCAGCGTCATGTCGGCGAGTTCGGGATTGGGGCCGGTGTCGGCGGTGGCGATGTCCGGCTCCAGCGCCATGCCGCAGATTGGGCAGGTGCCGGGGCCGACTTGCCGGATCTCCGGGTGCATGGGGCAGGTGTAGATCGCGCCTTCGATCACCGGCTCGAGCGTGCGTTCGCCCAGATATTTTTCCGGGTTCGCGGCGAACTTGGTATTGCAGCCGGCGCCGCAGAAATAATAGGGATGGCCGCGATAGTCGGTGCGGTGCTTGGCGGTATGCGGATCGACGCTCATGCCGCAAACCGGATCGGTTGCGCCGCCTTCGGTGGCATCGTGATGGTGGCGATGTTCGGCCGTTGCGCTCACGGTATCTTGCCTTTTATACCCCTAGGGGGTATATAACCGCCATGCGCAAGGACCGCAAGACCGACGGCAAGACGGATACGCTCAAACGGCTCGGCCGCATCGAAGGCCAGGTGCGGGGCCTTGCCCGCATGGTCGAGGGTGACCGCTATTGCATCGACATCGTGACGCAAATCGCGGCGGTGCGCGCGGCGCTGCGCCGGGTCGAAGAGGAAATCCTTCGCGACCACGTCGCGCACTGCGTGGAGCACGCCATCAAAAGCGGTGACAAGGCCGATCAGCGGCAGAAAGTTGCCGAGCTGATGGACGTCATGGGCCGCGCGGGGCGGTAATCCTTACTTGTCGTCCCCGCGAAAGCGGAGACCCATACGCCGCAGCCTTTTCGAGCGGACACGGCGTATAGGTCCCGGGCCTCGCTGGCGCTCGCCCGGGACGACAGAAAAATTTCAGCGCGTCGAAATCCCAAACAGGCTGTAGGCCGGGCAGGTGCCGAACAGCGCGGTCAGGATTGGCACCACGCCGATCCAGCCGACCCAGTTCCAGCCGGAGCCCGGGGCGAGATAACCAAGCGCGAACGCGATCAACGCAAGGCCGACGACGATTCGCGCGATGCGATCGAAAACCCCGACATTGGCGGACATGATGGACTCCTTATCGATCTTTGATGGGGAGCACCCTAGTCGCGCGCATAGTTGCGGCGTTGATCGAGATCAATCGCCCGTACGTATGATTTAATTGATGAATTAGCCGAATTTAGCCCGCGCCAGCGCTGCGCCTTGGCCGAGCGCCATGAGCTTGGCCTCGGCGATGTCACGCCGCATCGGCGCCATGCCGCAATTTGTGCAGGCGACGATGCGCTCTTTCGGCACGATTTTCATCACGTCGCCGATGACCTGCGCGACCTCATCCGGCGTTTCGATCGCATCGGTCGCCACATCGATCACGCCGACCAGCACGTCCTTGCCGTCGAGCAACGACAACAGTTTCAACGGTACGCGCGAATGGATCGCCTCAAGCGAAACCTGCTTGATGCGGCTTTTCGCCAGCGCCGGAAAAATCTTTTCGTATTGCCGCCACTCGCCGCCCAAACTGTTCTTCCAATCGATATTGGCCTTGATGCCGTAGCCGTAACAGATGTGCACGGCGGTGGTGCATTTCAGTCCATCGATGGCGCGATGGAGGGCTTCAATGCCCCAGCCCGCCACGTCATCCATGAACACGTTGAAAGCCGGCTCGTCGAACTGGATGACGTCAACGCCATCGGCTTCCAGCGCGCGCGCTTCCTGGTTGAGCAAATCGGCAAAGGCCAACGCCATCTTCACCTTGTCGCCGTAATGGGCGTCGGCGACGGTGTCGGAAATGGTCATCGGACCGGGGAGTGTCATTTTCAATTGCCGCTTGGTATGGGCGCGGGCGTGGCGCGCTTCGGCCGCGTGCACGCGGCCCTTCAGCGTCAGCGCGCCGCGCACCACCGGCACCATCGCTTTGTAGCGGTCGGCGCGGATGCCCATCTCGACCTTGTGCGCGAAGTCGATGCCGTCGACGAATTCGAGGAAGCCGTGCACGAAATGCTGGCGCGACATCTCGCCGTCGCAGACGAGGTCGATGCCGGCATCTTCTTGCCATTTGACCGCGAGCAGCGTTGCATCGAGCTTGGCTTGCGCGAGTTCGTCGCCCAACAGCCGCCATTGCGGCCATAATTTGTCGGGCTCGGCGAGCCATGACGGTTTCGGCAGACTGCCGGCAATGCTCGTTGGAAACATCATAGGTTCGGAATCTCGATCTGCCGCGGTTCTGGCGGTTGCCAACTATAGAGCCAGTGATAGCGGCTGAGCAGTTTTTCTCCGCCCAACATGCGCATTGCCAGATTGCGGGCGCGCGCTTCCAGGCCCCACATCCCATAAATACGGCCCTGCCGGCGCGCCCGATCTTGGGCCAGCGCGGTGCGGTGCCAGCGCGCGCCTTCATAGCCGCGCAGCGCGTCGGCCGGATCGTCGAGATAGCGGCCCAGCATATGCGCGAGCACCGCGGCATCCTCGATGGCAAGGCCAGCGCCTTGCGCCAGGAACGGCAGCGTCGGGTGGGCGGCGTCCCCGATCAGCGTCACCGGACCGCTGTCGTTGCGAAACGGAGCGCTGCGATCGAACAGTGCCCACTTCAACCACTGCTCGGGCAGCGCCACCAGTTCGCGCGCGCTGGCCGCCCACGTCCAGCGTGCGAAATGATGCAAGATGTCGCTGCGCTCACCGGCGGCCGACCAGCCGGTCTCGTTCCATTTATCGCGCACGATGGCGACGATGTTGATGAGGCGGCCGCTTTTGACCGGATAATGCACCAGATGCGCTTCCGGCCCGAGCCAGAGTTGCACCAGCGGCTCGCGGAATTGCGCCGACACGGATTCGGCCGGCACCAGCGCGCGCCAGGCGCTGCGGAAGGCAAAGCGCGGGCCGGACTCTTTGCGCAAGCAGGCGCGCACCGTCGACCACAGACCGTCGGCGCCGATCAGCGCGAGACCGCGCTCGTCGACGACCTTGGCGCCGTGGCGGGTTTGCACGGTGATGCCGCGCCCATGCACGGCAAAGTCCTCGACCCGGGCGCCGAGCTTGAGCGTGACGTCCTGTTCGGAACTCACAACGGCAGCGAGCGCTGCCTGCAGGTCGGCGCGGTGGATCGTCCAGTAGGGCGCGCCATAGTCTCGCTCGACAATCTCGCCGAGCGGAATGCGCACGATTTCGCGGCCGCTACGGGCCGTCATCACGCGGATCGCCTGCGGGGTCATGACCGCGGACGCGAGTGGTTCGCGCATCCCCAACGCGATCAGCACGCGCGTGGCATTGGGCGAGAGCTGGATGCCGGCGCCGGTCTCCTGCAGCGCGGCGGCCTGCTCGAGCAAGGTGACGCGAAGACCGGCGCGCGAAAGCGCCAGCGCCGCGGTCAGCCCCGCGATCCCGGCGCCGGCGATGATGACATGGCGCGGCGCCGCCACGTTATACTCCGCTGCCGGTCAGGCCGCGGCGGTGTGCCGCAACGCACATTCCGGCGGCTTTGCCGCATGCGGATCGAGCGCGGGGTCGAAGCGGTAGAGCGTCGAGCAATAGGGGCAGACGATCTCGTTGTCCGCGCCCATGTCGAGAAAAACGTGCGGATGGTCGTAAGGGGGCGTGGCGCCAACGCACATGAATTCCTTCGAGCCGATCTCGATCACCGCCACGCCGGGATCGTTGTGGAAATGCGGCACGACGTGCTCGGCCATGGAACATCCTCTTAAGGGCGCATTAAACGACGCTTGACGGCACCATAGCGAGGCGGCCGGCCCGTGTCACCGCTTGTCGATGGAACCGGAGCGACGGCCGCAATTCCGCCGCCATTTCGTTCGAGCTATGGCCGGCGCGCAGGCCTGGCGCGCGGGGGGACCGCACTTGCACCGGCCGCTTATTTTCCCGTCGTTGTTTGCCGCCGCCGTGCTGGCGGGCGCCGTCGGCTATTTCCTGCCGCATGCGAAGGCGGCACATGCGCTACTGGTCAGCGATGACCCCGCCCAAATCGCCGATTACGCGCTGGCGCAAACATTTGACACTGCCCGCGCCACCAGAGAAGTCGAATCGGCGCTTGCCGCCGAGGATACCGACCTCGCCAAGAGCTTCGTCGATCTTGCGGCCGATAGGAACGTCACGCTTGGGCCTGCGTTGATCGAGCGCGTCAATGCTGCAGTCGCCGAAGCCGGATCGACGCTGCACGTCGCGCAAAGCTTTGCGCGCGGCCTGGTGACCGGCGAGCCGCAGGACGCCGCCGGCTTTGCCGGCACCACACTTGGGGATCTGTTCGTGTTCGGCGACCTGCGCGATGCGTTGCGCGAAGGCGGGCGGATGGTGCTCGGCCAACCGGTTGACAAGCTGATTTTGGGCTTGGCCATAGGCGGACTGGCGATCACCGGCGGCACCTATGCGATATTCGGCGCCGGCGCGCCGGTGCGGGCCGGACTGTCGATGATCAAGGCCGCGCGCAAGACCGGCCGCTTCGACGCCCGGCTTTTCAGAGCCGTCGCGCGCGAAATGCCGAAGGCGGAACGCGCAAGCGGTTTGATCGAACTCGCGCGCGACGTCGGCCGCATCGAGGCCAAAGCCGGCACCCGCGCCGCGCTCGAGGGTCTGCAGGTCGCCGCGACGCCGCGAGAATTGTCGCGCATCGCAAAGCTTGCCGAAAAAGAAGGCGGCAGGACGCGCGCCATCCTCAAAGTCGCGGGCCGCAGCGCCATCCTGCTCGGCACCGCCGCGTTCGACCTGGCTCTATGGATTTTCGGCGCCGTGGTCAGCGCCTTCGCTTTCGTTGCATCGCTTAAGCGTTTGGCAGAGCGCGTGACGTTACGCATCCTGCGCCATCGCAAAGAGCGCCGCCGTCGGGCAAGGGGGTTCGCCACCGTGGTTTCCGCCATGTGAAAAGCCGAACCGCCTGTTCCGGGAACGGTTGGCGGATGCCCGATTGCCCTTGGCTGACCCAGTCGATAGGCTTCCGACACATAACAAGCCGCAAGATGCGCAATGTCACGAAGCGGCGACATCACGAGCGCCGTCGTTCTGGGAGGAACACGTGAGCCGCGTGCGACGGATTTCCCAACCATGAAGGGTCCGGGCGAAGCGCGCCTCGTGGTCGAGAACGCGTGCCTGCGTTACGGGCAACTCGACGTGCTCGACGCGCTGAGCCTCAGCGTCGGCAGTTCGGAGATTGTCAGCATCGTCGGTCCCTCCGGTTGCGGCAAGACCACGCTGCTGCGCTGCGTCGGCGGTTTGAACCAGCTCAATGGCGGCGAGATCCGCATCGATGGACAGTTGGTCGAAAAACCGCTGCCGATCGTATCGATGGTGTTCCAGCATTTCGGTCTGTTCCCCTGGAAGAACCTGTGGAACAACATCGCTTACGGCCTGAAGCTGCGCAAAACGCCGCTGGACGAGATCGAGCGCCGCGTTGGCGAGGCGATCGAACTGGTCGGCTTGAAGGGCTTCGAAAAATCCTATCCGCATCAACTTTCCGGCGGCATGCAGCAGCGCGCGGGGCTCGCGCGCGCGCTGGTGATGGAACCCAAACTGTTATTGATGGACGAGCCGTTCTCGGCGATCGACGCGCAGACGCGCGAGCAGCTCCAGTTTGAACTGTTGCGCATCTGGGATCGGCGGCCAACGGCGATGATGTTCGTTACCCATGCCATCGACGAGGCGGTGCTGATGGGCGACCGGGTGGTCGTGCTGGCCGGGCGCCCGGCGCATGTGCGCGCGGTGCGCACCGTCAATTTGCCGCGGCCGCGCGAGCGCAGCGTGATCGCCAGTGCCGATTTCATCAATCTGCGGGAACAGGTCTGGCATGACTTGTTCGATCAACCAGCAGGCAATGGAGCACGCGCGCCGTAACAAGCGTGTTCAACAAAGAGGGAGGAACTAAACCATGTTGAGGAAATCGCTCTACGGCGTCGTGGCCGCAGTGTCAGCCGCGACGTTCATGATGCCGGCAAGCGCCGCGGACTTGAAACTGACGGCGACGGCGATCGGCCGTCCGCCGATCTTCTCCAATACCTTCGTCGATGTCGGCGAAACCAAGGGCTATTGGAAAAAGGCCGGGCTCGACGTGAACTTCCGCTGGTTCCAGCGCGGCACTGACACTGCGAAAGCGGTGGTGACCGGTGACGCAGGCGTCGGCTACACCGCCACGCCGCCGGCGGTGAACCTGATCGCTTCCGGCGCCAAGATCAAAGTAATCGCCGGCATGCCGAACCAGGATTGGCAGATCGCCTCCGATGACCCCGGCGTCAAAGGCTGCAAGGATCTCAAAGGCAAGACCGTCGCCGCCGACGGTATCAACAACGCCCGCTATCTGTTTCTGCAGTCGGTGGTGGAGAATTGCGGCCTGAAACTCACTGACCTGAAGCTGATCAACCTCGCCAACGCGCCGCTGGTGAAGGCCGGCATCGCCGGACAGGTGCATAACGGCGTGTGGCATATCGACGAACTGGCACAGGTCGAACACGTGACCAAGAAGAATTGGACGCAGATCACATTCCCGCCCTCGATCAAAGCCGGGCTGCACTACGCCGTGCTGATCGCCAGTGACCAGGCGATCAAGGACAACCGCGAGGGCGTCATTCGCTTCCTCGTCGGCTGGATCGAGACCCAAAAGTTCATGGGCAGCAAGGACGCGGCGACGCAGAAAGAATTTGCCGAGATCGCGGCCAAAGCCAGCCAGAAAGACGTTGCGGTGGCCGCCAGCGCCATCAAGTCGTATCAAAGCATCGATTACTGGGTCGACAATAACGGTCTTGGTGAGAAGCAGTTGATGGCCCAGGTCGACGACCTGGTGCGCGTCGGCATCATGAAGGCCGCCAACAAGCCAAGCTACGACAAGATCGTCGACACATCGCTTTACGCTGAAGCGATGAAGCGCGTTAAGGCGATGAAGTAGCGGAGGCTAAAAGTGTCCGCAAGCGAGCGAACGGCATTGGCCGGAGAATCCTTCGGCGCGCGCGTTGCCCGCTTCCGGACCGCCAACGCCTGGTGGATCCAGATCGCCTGCTATGCGGCGAGCATCCTGTTGCTGCTCGTCGTATGGCAGGCGCTCGGCAACAGTTTCGGCGTGCTGTTCGTGCCGTTCACCACCACCATGAAGCAGCTGTGGGTCATGCTCGACGGCGGCCCGCTGCTGCCGGCGCTCTGGGTGACGGGCAACCTCTATCTCGTCACGCTCGCCATCAATATCGTGGTCGGCGTCGGTGTCGGCCTTGCCATTGCGCGCCTGAAACTGGTTGAAGCGGCGTTCGAGCCCTACATCTATATTCTCTACGCCACGCCGACGATCTCGCTGGTGCCTTTCGTGTCGGTGCTGTTCGGCTTCGAATTCTGGCCGCGCGTGCTGGTGGCGGTGCTGATTTCCATTTTCCCGATTCTGCTGGGAACGACGGAAGGCGCGCGCAGCATTTCGCGCCGCCATCTCGACGTCGCCGCCATCTTCGGCTCGAACGAATGGCAGCTCTGGCGCGACGTGATCCTGCCTTACGTCACGCCTTACGCCATGAGCGGCATCAAGCAATCGATCGCGCTCACCATGGTCGGTGCGCTGGTCGCTGAATTCTTCCTCAACCCCGACGGCATTGCCGCGCTTCTGCTGGAAGGGACCACCATCGTCGATACCGCCTGGGTGCTGGCGGTAACGGTCTTCATCGCGGCGCTCGCGGTCGTCCTGGTCGGCGTCGGCGAACTCATCGAACGGTATCTGGTGCGATGGCGACGGTCGGCGGTCGGATAGAAGCGGTCGCGAGCGGCCGGCCCGAGTGGCTGGAGCGCTGGCTGACGCGCGAGCGGGTGGCGCCGGTTATCGCCGGCCTCGCGATCCTCGTTATTTGGGAATTCACCGTGCGCGCCAATCTGCCCGACTTCGTGGCGACGCCGAGCGGTGTGATCCGGGCCATCCCGTCGACGGTCGCGACCGTGGAGTTCTGGAAAGATCTGGTGGCAAGCCTCGGATCGATCATGGAGGGCGTCGCCATCGGATCGCTGGCCGGCATTCTGGTCGGCGTGGCCATGGGCCGCGTGCGCGAACTGAACTGGTTCCTCTCGGTCTATATCCGCGCGCTCTACGCGCTGCCGCTGATCGCGCTGGTGCCACTGGTCATCATCTGGGTCGGTTATCAGCCGGCGGCGCGCTTGATCATCGTCATCATCTCGACCTTCCTGCCGGTCGCCGTCACCACCGCCGACGGCACGCGCGCGATCCCCAAGGATTATCTCGACGTCGGCAAGATGTTCGGCGCGCGCACCCGCCATGTATGGTTCGGCATTGCGCTGCCGACCGCCATGCCGCATATCGTGGCGGGAATCGAATTGGGATTTGCACGCGGTATCACCAACGCCATCGCGGTCGAGGTGCTGGCCAGCGTCCCGGGCATGGGCATGTCGGTCTTCACCAAATCCAACGAGCTGAACGAGAATGCCTCGTTCGTCTATGTCGTGTGCCTGGCGATCTTCGCCGTCGGCGTCCGCTCGCTGATGATCCGTTTCCGCCATTGGCTGGCGCCCTGGTACCGCGGCTAGCGCATGATCCCGAAAAGCACGTCCTCGACCACGATCGGGGATGGGAACTGGTTTTGGGACAAGATCATGCGCCGGGACGAAAAATGATGGCAAGTTTCCGTCATGGCGACGTCGAGATTTTCTATCTCGATGAGGGCGAGGGCGACCCCATCGTCCTCGTGCATGGCTTCGCCTCCAACCGGCAAGTGAATTGGGTGATGCCCGGCTGGGTAGCGACACTGACGCGCGCGGGACGCCGCGTGATCGCGCTCGACAATCGCGGCCACGGCCAATCGAGCAAGCTCTACGATCCGGCAGCTTATCACAGCGCCACCATGGCGGAGGATGTGCGCGCCTTGCTCGACCACCTCGCGATCGAACGCGCCGATGTGATGGGCTACTCGATGGGCGCGCGCATCGCGGCGTTTCTGGCGGTCAGTCATCCCGAACGCGTACGAAGTGTGATTCTCGCCGGGCTCGGTCTGCATCTGGCGGAAGGGATTCTGTTGCCGAGCGGCATTGCCGACGCGCTGGAGGCGCCGACGCGTGACGATGTCGCCGATCCCACCGGCCGCGTGTTCCGCAGTTTCGCCGAGCAGACCAAGTCGGACCTGAGGGCGCTCGCCGCCTGTATCCGCGGCTCACGGCAGACGCTAAGTCGCGAACAGTTGGCCTCGATTCGTTTGCCGGTCTTGGTTGCGGTGGGCACCAAGGACCCGGTCGCCGGCTCCGCACATGAACTGGCGGCGCTGATTCCCGGTGCAAAAGCGCTCGATATTCCCGATCGCGACCACATGCTGGCGGTCGGCGACAAGGTGTTCAAAGCCGGCGTGCTCGATTTCCTTAACCAACGTGCATGAGCCGTGCGCTGGGCGCTTTTTCAGGCTCTCTTTACGGCTCGAAATTTATGATAAGAGACCTATCTGAGGGGTCCGAGAGGCTGCCCAAGAGGACGCAATCCATGGCCCAACACCAGACACGGCCCGCCAAGGCGCTCGACACGCTCGATCCGGTTTGGACGCGCATCCGCCAGGAGGCCGAGGACATCCTACGCCGCGAGCCTGAGCTCGCCAGCTTCCTCTATGAGAACATCCTGCATCGCGACTCGCTGGAAACCGCGGTTGCGCATCGCGTCAGCCAGCGTCTCGACCATGCCGACGTGTCGAGCGATCTGATCCGCCAGGCCTATCGCGAGGCGCTCGACGACCAGCCTTCGCTTGGAAACGCGTTCCGCGCCGACATCGTCGCGACTGTCGACCGCGACCCGGCCACCACCCGCTTCATCGAGCCGGTGCTTTATTACAAAGGCTTCCACGCCATCCAGACCCACCGTCTGGCCAACTGGCTGTTGAGCAAGGGCCGCAAGGATTTCGCGCTCTATCTCCAGAGCCGTTCGTCGGCAGCGTTCCAATGCGACATCAACCCGGCGGCCAAGATCGGCCGCGGCATTTTCCTCGACCACGCCACCGGCCTGGTGGTTGGCGAAACGGCGGTGATCGACGATGACGTCTCCATCCTGCACGACGTGACCCTCGGCGGCACCGGCAAGGAGCACGAGGACCGCCATCCGAAGATCCGCCACGGCGTGATGATCGGCGCCGGCGCCAAGATCCTCGGCAATATCGAGGTCGGTCATTGCGCGCGTATTGCCGCCGGTTCCGTGGTGATCAAACCGGTGCCGCACAACACCACCGTCGCCGGCGTGCCGGCCAAGGTGGTCGGCGAGGCCGGCTGCCCCGAACCCTCGCGCGCCATGGACCAGATGCTTTACGGCATCATGCTCGACGGCTGATCGCGCAGCCGCAGGCGCTTGCGCCGGGCCGCCCGATGGGGCAGGAAAGCCCATCATTTTACAAGGAGCGGGTCCGGTGGACGTCCAGGAAGTCAGGCAACTCGACGCCTATCTGAAGAAGCTGTTTGGCACGCAGAAAATCCGCGTGGTGCCGAAAGCCGGCGATTTGGCCGAGATCTTTGTCGAGGACGAGGACGTCGGTGAACTGACCGTCGACGACGAGGACGGCGACCGCTCGTATAATTTCCGCATGGTCATTCAGATCGGTCAGGACCCGAGCATTCAGCCGGTGCCGACGCTCAACGCCTATCTGCGGCGCAAATTCGACAACGACAATATCCGCGTCGTCGTGCGTCCGAAGAAGATGGACTCGCTGGAAGTCTATATCGGCGAGGAGTTCATCGGCGTGCTGTTTCTGGAAAACGAAAAGGGCCGCAAGTCCTACATTTTCGAATTGCCGATTCTGGACGTCGATCTGGTCGACTAAAGGCGTGTCCTCATAAGCAATAAATAGACGCTTGTGAGCAACGGTTGGCTAATGTCGGCTTTAACCTAAGCGGACATTCCTTAGTGCACTTGAGTTATCGTTCAACTAGGCCGGCGCATACCCAGCAAAACGCTGTCGCGCGCTTCAGGCTTCGCATTCTGCAGCGCTTCCCGCAGCCCGCGATAATCGGCATTGTGGCCTGTAAATATGCGGAAAGCATCGACGCCCTGGTTGAAGAACAGCTCAAAGCCGCTCATGACGGAGAGGCCGGCAGCGTGAGCGTTCCGCAGAAATGGCGTCTCGACCGGAGTATAGACTGAATCGAAGGCCCAATGATGCCCGGAGATGAGCTCAGTTGGAAAAGCACTGCCGCTATAGCCAACCATTCCGATAGGTGTGCAGTTGACGAGACCGTCCGCGTCCTCGCAAGCCTGACAAATCAATTCCGCAACACTGACCGGTAGCGAAGGAGAATTCGCCGACAGCACGTTCGCCAAAAATTCAGCTTTTTCGCGATTCGCATCGAACAGGCGCAGCGCCTTCGCACCAAGCTGGAGTAATGAGAAACTGATCGCTCTTCCGACGCCTCCACATCCCGCCAATGCCACCACGCCCGGCTCTGCCGAGCCAAATGTATTTTGGTACGCCGCTAGAAATCCCGTAAAGTCGGTGTTGGTGCCGGCGGGCCCGGACGGCCCGAAGAGCACGGTGTTGCAGGCGCCGGTCAACCGAACTGATTTGTCCTGCATTTCCAATCTGCGAACGACGACCTCTTTGTACGGATAAGTTATGTTGATTCCGCGATAACCTTCAGCGCGCGCTCGGTCGAACATTAAATCAGAATCCTAAACCAAAATTCTTCGGGACGAGAAGATCGTAGGTGAGTTGTATTCCGGACAGGCGGCCCGCTGTTCGGTGCAATTCGGGCGCGCGCGAAGCGGCTATATTGTCGCCAATCAATCCCAGGCGGATGCCATACAAAGCAGCTGCTCCTTCAAGCAGAGACGGCAAACTGACTAGTGGCCTTTCGTCCTTTTGAAGCGTGCAACTCAACCGGCCATTTCGTCAGCGTGTACGATACGCAATCGTTGATGTGCTGGCTGAGGATCTTCTGGGCTGTCTGGAAGTTGCGCTTGAGAGCGTGTTCCAATAGCTGCCGATGCTCGCGCGCAGAGACTTCGCCGCGGAATACCAGCGCAATCATCAGATAACGATGATACTTGTCGAACACCGCTGCGTGCGCGTCCAACATCACGCTTGAGCCGCATGCCGACAGCAGCGCATGGTGGAATTCCCAATCATAACGCTTCAGGAGTTCGAGGACGCTTCGATCGCCATTTAGCATACGATTTTCCATCGTCGCGAGCTTATGGTGAGCGGCAACCACCCGTCCTTCCCACTCCATATCTCCCGAGGCAAATGATTGTTGAAGCGCGTGGCACTCCAGTAGCAAGCGTAAGCTTGCCAACTCCCTGAGGTTGGCAGGCGAAACCGGTCCGACCTCGAAGCCACGTGCGCCCTCCGCGACAATCAGCCCCTCGGCAGTCAACCTATTAAGCACCTCCCGCAGGGTGCTGATGCTGCTGCCGTAGCTCTCGCGCAGGTCGTCCAACCTGAGCCGGTGTGACGGCTCCAGCCGGCCGAACAGGATGTCGCGCCGAATCTGGCGATACGCCTTCTCACCCGCCGTTTCAGTATTCATCGGCTTCTCCTATCAGATGATCATCGTATCATCCGATGATTTGAGTTTTGCCTATTGAACAGAATTTCGCAACCCGCAAACTGGATCAACGTGCCTCAACAGCAAAATCAGGGAGGAGGACAATAAATCCAATGTTCACACGTCGTTCGGTGCTTATTGGCGGAGCCTCGCTTTTGGCTATCGACGCAACGCTGCCCGCCGTCGCGGCAGGCAAGACGAAACTGCGATTTAGCAGCGCCTTCACCGAGACGGACCTTCGGGCTGCAGCGTACAAGGCCTTCGCCACCGCCATTAGCAACGAATTCGAGTTCGAGCCCTACTGGGGCAACACCCTATTCAAGCAAGGTACCGAACTCGTCGCGATGCAGCGCGGCAATCTCGACTTGTGCAACCTCGCGCCCGCCGACATTTCCAAACAGCTTGCTGCCTGGTCGTTGATGACTTCGGCCTACCTGTTCAGGGATTACGATCACCTGAGAAAGACGTTCAAAAGCGACATTGGCAAAGAATTCATCAAGATGGCCAAAGACAAGCTCGGCATTCAGATCATCACGCCGGTTTATTTCGGCTCGCGCAACGTGAACCTGAAGCCGGACAAACACATTAGCACTCCCGCGGACATGGCCGGAATCAAGCTGCGCATGCCGCCTGGGGAATACTGGCAGTTCCTCGGCGAATCCCTCGGCGCCAATCCGACACCGGTCGCCTATGCGGAACTCTATACTGCGCTGCAGACCGGCATTGTCGACGGTCAGGACAATCCCCTGGTCTCCAGCAAACTTATGAAGTTCGACGAAGTCACGACGCAATTCGTCTTGACGCGTCACGTCATCGGTTACGACGTGATGGCCATCACGTCCAAGATCTGGGACGGCCTGAAGGCTGAAGAGCAGGCGAAATTCCAAGCAGCGGCGGAGAAGGCGATGGCCGAATCGGCGGCCAAATTCGATGTACAGGAGTCGGAAGCGATCGCCTATTTCAAAAAGGAAGGCAAAAAGATTTACGAACCCGACCAGAACGCCTTCCGTACCTTCGCGCAGAAGCGCTATGTCGAGAAATACGGCAAGGATTGGCCGAAGGGCGCCTTGGAAGCTATCAACGCGATCAAGTGATCTTTTGAACCATTGCGGATGATGGGCGGTTCGACCGCTCCCGCGGCCGGCCGTCCAGTGCAATTGAAAGTCATCGATTGCACGCCGCGAAAGTTCTAAGGCTGAAGGTGAAGAGGCAGCACATGTGGCCGACGGCGGTGAAAGTCGCGCGCTGGCTCCGCTGGAGAGCCGAGAACGTGACTGTCCTGCTGCTGACGGTCATGTTCGCCAGCTTTATCATTCAGATTTTCTGGCGTTACGTACTCAATAATCCCGTGGGATGGTCTGAAGAGGTCGTCATCACGATGTGGATGTGGACGGTCCTGTGGGGTGCGGCGTTCGTCTTGCGGGAGAGCGAGGAAATCCGCTTTGACATCGTCTATTCGGCCGTTTCCGAGCGGACCCGCCATGTCTTCGCGATCATCACCGGCACCGTCCTTATTCTTCTTTATGCAATTTCCCTGCCGGCCGCGTACGCTTATGTCAGCTTCATGAAGGTGGAGCGATCTGCATATCTCCATGTGCCGATCAATTACATGTACTCGGTTTATTTGATTTTTGCAGTCGCCTCGATCTGCCGATACGTCTGGGTCGTCTATCAGGCCATTCTTTCCATTCGTGACGCGCGGGCTCCCGGAGCCTGAGGATGGCAATCAGTCCCTTCGGCGTCACCGTTGCCATGATCTTCGCGCTCGGCGTGCTCGGTCTGCCGATCGGACATTCGATGATTGTCGCGTCCATTTTCTACCTCCTGCTCACCGGAGGCGATCTCGGGACCGCTGCCGAGCAGATCCTCAATGGCTTGTTTAACAGCTACGTGCTGCTTGCCATCCCACTGTTCATCCTCGCGGCCGACCTGATGAACATCGGCAGTCTGACCGACCGGCTGCTCCGATTCTGCCTCGTGCTAGTGGGGCGGTTTCGCGGAGGCTTGGGCCACGTGAACGTTGTTTCCAACATGATCTTTGCCGGCATGTCAGGCTCGGCGATCGCGGACGCAGTCGGCATCGGGCGCATCATCATCGGGATGATGACGAAGGAGGGTCGGTATCCGGTTTCCTACGCTGCCGCGATCACCGCATCGGCCGCGATCATCGGGCCGATTATCCCGCCGTCGATCCCGATGGTTCTTTATGCGCTGATCTCGGACACCTCTATCGGTTTTCTGTTTTTGGGCGGCGTGGTACCCGGCTTGCTGCTCGGGGCCGGTTTCATGGGGATTAATACGTTCATTGCGCGACGGCGCGACTATCCGGTCGAGCCGCCGATCCCTCTTCGCGAAATCCCGAAAACTGCGATCAGCGCGTTTCCCGCGCTGATGCTTCCGGTCATTTTGCTGTTCGGCATTTACGGTGGCGTAATGACCCCGACTGAAGGCGCTGCTGCTGCAGCATTCTACGCATTGATCGCTGCGACCTTCCTTTATCGCGCAGTCACATGGAAGCAGCTTTACGAGGCGATCTTGACCAGCGGCAAGGCAACGACCTCGATCGGCATGCTGATTGCCGGCGCGCTCGTATTCAACTACGTCGTTACGATCGAGAACATTCCGGCTTCGCTCGCGCGTTTCATGGCCGCATATCATCTGAGCGCCGCAGGCTTTCTGCTGCTGATCAACGCCACTCTTCTTGTGTTGGGGTGCCTACTCGAAAGCAGCACCATTTTGCTCGTCGTCGTGCCGGTGTTCATTCCGACCGCCAAGGCGCTTGGCATCGATCTCGTTCAATTCGGGGTGGTTGTGGTCGTCAACATCATGATCGGCTTGCTCACGCCACCTTACGGACTGCTACTTTTCGTCGTCGCGAACATGACGAAGCAACGCCTCGGCTCAATCGTTCGCGAGGCTGCTCCATTCATCGTCATGGCCATTCTGGTCCTGGCGCTCATCACTGCGGTACCGGAGGCCTGCCTTTGGTTGCCACGCCTCCTCGGTTACAAAGGTTAGGTAACTCCCATGTCCAAGCCGATCTATATCCTCAATGGCCCGAACCTGAACCGTCTCGGCAAACGGGAGCCGCACATTTACGGCCATACGACTCTCGCAGACGTCGAAGCGTCCTGCAGGGAAGAGGCCAAGGGCCACATGATCGAATTTCGCCAGACCAACAGCGAAGCGCAACTGATCGACTGGATCCATGAGGCGATCGACTTGGGCGCAGGTATTATCATCAATCCTGCCGCCTTCACGTTCACGTCGATTGCGGTGCTGGACGCCCTAAAGATGTTTCCGGGCCCGATCATCGAGTTGCACATTACCAACATCCACAAACGCGAGCCCTATTACCATCATTCTTACGTGTCGAAGGTTGCGACTGCGGTGATTGCCGGCCTCGGACCGAGCGGCTACCGGACGGCCACACGAGCAATGATCGAGCAGCTGGGTTGAGTTTCGTAGCTATCACAGTCCGGCACCCGGCAGCGAATTCGCGCCGACTTTTGTCCTCCACTTATAAGTCCGTACCCTGGTGCAGCCGCGCCACCAGCTTGTCGATGCCGGCAGCGACGTTTTCCCAATCGTTCAGCCAATCGCGCGGAAAGCGGAAGGTGATGTCGGCCTCGCCGATGCGGCGCTCTAGCAAGCAGACGCCGGAATTAGTGACGCCGTGGCGCGAGCAGCGCGCCAGAAAATGCGTGGGCTTAGCCGACTCGAACGCCAGCTCTTCGCCCTGATAGGGTGTGCCGTCGCGAAAGCCGCGCAGCGTCAAGCCAGCGGGTCCCGGGCTCGGCTCCGCCACCAGGTAACGCGGATAGATGGTCTGCACCCGCTCCATGAGCGGCAATGCCGTTCGGCCCGACGCGATGGTGACGAACAGGCGCTCATTCGGACTGGGCGCTCGGGCGCCGAGCTTCGGTGTGAACGGCGTCTCGGGCGGCGTCAGCGACGGCCAAAGATACGCGAGGTCGATACGTTCCTGCGCGCCGGCGTGGCGCTGCACCGTCATGCGGATCGCCGCCGACTCGATGTTGAACGTGGTGCCGGCCACCACGATCGGCAGCGCCGGCGCGTCGGTGCCGATCGCCGCTTCGGGCCAGCGCGGCCGCAGCACATAGGCGACGAAGGCCACCGCGATCAGGACGACGGAGGCGAGCAGCATGAGCGGCGCGGCGAGCGGACCCGGGCGGTGCCGGCGCCGTGCATGCGTGCGGGGCTGTTGGGCGTAGGCCATGCGGCTCCGGGCGGAAAACAAATCAAAATCGATTATGCCATGCGGGCCGCGGAGCGCTGCGTCGCGCGGCATTTACCATTTGTTAAGGATTGGCTGGCGCGGGCTTTCGGCCTCTGCGATTGGTTGCGGCCTGTATTGCGTAGGGGCCGAAATGCCGCCGGAATCGTATCAAATGTTGATCGCGCTGGCGCTCGGCTTTGCTGCCGCAGGCGCCTGCAGCACCGGTTACCAGCTTGTCACCAGCCATCTGCCGAGCTTCAGTCTGCTCAGCCGCGGCCCGCGGGTCGCAACCTTCGCCAGTCTTCCGCTTTTGATGCTCGCGGCGCCGTTCCTGATCATGCGCAACACCATTCGCGGCCGTCAGCAGGAAGGCCGCCGCTTCGAATTCGTGTTCGTGGCCACGCTGATTGCCGGTTTCTGGAGCCTGATGTCGGGCATGGTGCTGGTGATGGCGTTGCAGGCCTGCGGCCTGCTGATCGCATAAAGCCGCTCTTCCAATTTTCCCCGATGATTGCGATGGTCGGCCCCGTCATGGAGATGCGGGAATGCCGATCTACGAACTTGACGGCGCCAAGCCGGAATTTCCCGGCGCGGGCGAGTATTACATTGCCGATACGGCAGTCCTGATCGGGCGGGTACGCCTGAAGCGCCAGACCAGCGTCTGGTTCGGCGCGGTCTTGCGCGGCGACAATGAATGGATCGAGCTTGGCGAGCGCTCGCAGATCCAGGACAACGCCACTTTGCACACCGATCCCGGCTTTCCGCTCGTCATCGGGTCGAACTGCGTGATTGGCCACAACGTCATCCTGCACGGCTGCACCATTGGCGATAACAGCCTGATCGGCATGGGTGCGATTTTGCTCAACGGCGCCAAGATCGGGGCGAATTCGCTGGTCGGCGCCGGGGCGGTCGTCACCGAGGGCAAGACTTTTTCGGACAATGCCTTGATCGTCGGCGCGCCGGCGCGCGAGATTCGTTCGCTCGAGCAAAAGCACGTGGAGATGATCCGCGCCGGCGCCGACATCTATGTGCGGCGCTCGCAAGCCTATGCCAAGGACCTGAAGCGGATCGGCTGATCGCGACACGCCGTTTTTCCCGCACCCTCAAAAAGGTGCGGCCGGCCTTGGGGGAGGCCGGCCGCTCGCGAACCCGGTCTGGGGACGGGGAGGGGTGGGGACGTGACCGGGGGCGCGAATTCCTTCCGTTAGTTTTGTCAGCTCACATTCAGACAGCGTGCTTCAGAAAGCGTTGGTGTTAGCGTGCCGAAACCGTAGCCGGCGCGGCGCGCGGTTCCTCGAGCGCGACCCAGACATTCGGATCGGACTGCGACTGCCGCTTAATGAAGCGGTAGCCGGTCTTGTTCCATGCCAGGACGTCGGCTTCCTCGTTATCGAGAATGAACTCGCCGCGATCGGTCTTGACCGTCAGGACGGCGTGACCGTCGCCCTTCTTGTCGCGCACCACGGTGATCAGCAGCGCCTGGCGCGGCCAACCGGCCTGCATCAGCATGCGCCGTTTGAGCAGCACATAGTCCTCGCAGTCGCCGTAGCCGTCGTCGGGATAGTTCCAGCGTTCGATGACTCCCCAGTGTTCCTGGTCGGTCATTGGCTTGATGTTGTCGTTCACCCAAGCGTTGACCTTGACCATGTCGGACCAGGCCTTGGGCGTGAGCACAACATCGCGCGCCGCCGCCGGCTTGGTGTCGCATTCCGTCTTGTATTCGATGCAGAACTCGATCCAGCCAATCGGCGCCCGCGCGGTGGCCCCGACGCTGACATAGATCACCGGCGCGTGGTGCGCCGGACGTCCGGCATGAAAGGCCGTGCGTTCGGCCGCCGCGGCACCGCCCGCCGAAGCTGCGAGCGCAGCCAAGCCGACAACCGCCAGCACGATGCCGGTCGAACTTTGTTTGAAACGCCAACCCATTTGCGGCCCCTTCCCGTCTTGTTGGGACCACATTTCTCACAAACTTTTTGCAGCGCCGCTAAGTACAGTCAGTCATTTTGAAGAGAAAACGAATAAAGGAAGAGATGAATACAGTATAACGTGAAATATAATTCGATTAAAATCTTACATAATCTAATTTGGCTAAAATTTTATACATTAATAGACTAAGCCAACAGTGGCGGGCCCGCGCGTGCCTAAGCGCCGGTTTTGTTTACGATTGACGGCTTGCCGTTTGCGCCAAAACAATACCGGCGCACTCGCGCCGTAGCGCTAATCGCGCGCCCGTGCATGCGCGCAATTTTACGCAGTGCGTTCACCAGCGGCTGACGCTAATCGCCGGTGACGTTTTCTTCGATGAAATCGGTGTGTTGCAGGCGGGTGAATTCGATGGCGAAGCCATCTTCGATATGACGCACGACCCGGCCCGTGGTCTTGCCGATGGTGACCGCGGCGCCGACCGGCGGCCGCAGTTCCGGGGCGATCGCGACCGCCGCGCCCGAGGCGGACAAGTCGATGACCCGGCACGTCACATTGGTGCCATTTGGCAGGATCAGCCGCGCCATCGGGTTGCGCGGCGTGAAGCGGCCGTGGCGGCGGTCTTCCGGCAAGTTCAGGATATTGCGATTGGCGAGCCAAGTAAGCTGGGCCGCCAGCTTGTCGCGCTTGCGCAGCGTCGCCGAGATCGTCATGGCAAAGCCATTTTCGATCAGGCGGGCGATCTTGCCTTCCAGCCGGCCGAGGTGATCGACATAAGCGATCACGCGGTCGCCCGGTTCACCGACCACCGGCCCGATCAGCGCTATGCCGCCCGGCGACATGTTAATCACCTGACAGGGGAATTCGCGGCGGTCGGCCAGCATGTAGCGGCCGAGAAGATTGACCTTCACGCGTTGATGCCGCCGGCGCTCCTCCGACAGTGGCAATATTTTTGTTTTCGTCAGAGGCAATGCCATGGCACGGGCGGTTTTGGGGTAAATTCCCCGCAGGTCATGACCCTATGGCTCTATCGTTAACTTCGCGTTAGCCGAGCTCTTCCTCGGGCGGGTTCTCGCGTCCGCCGCTGTAGACCGTAAAGCCGTGCTGTATCCGAATAGGGTCCGGTTCCGGCACCAGAGGCGGCATGCCGGCGGTTCGCGGCCCAATGTGACGCATTGAGCCCAATTCGAGCTCTGCGATCGGCGCCGTGCCGAGCCAATAGGGCGGCACCAGCGGGGCCAGCACGCCGAGCGCCCGAATGCGGCTTTGGCCGCTAGGGGCGAGCGGGAGCAGCAGCATTTCGAGGTCGGTTGCGGCGCCGTCGGCGGTGCGCCCGCTCAAGCCGGCCACCACACCGATTTTTTCATTGATGAGGATGTCGAGCAGGTCGTCGACCGTTTCGCGGCTCGCTTCGCTCCACAGTTCGCTGAAGCCTTCGCCTTTGATCTCGCGCGCGAACAATGCGCAAACGCGCGTGCCGGCGAGGCGGAACCGGAGCTGGTCGATGAAATCCGCGGCCAGGATGAACGTATCGCTGAGCGCGTGGCGGATCGCCGCCGGATCGATATCGGCGCGCTCGGGGGCGGCGCGGTGTCCGCGCTGCGTGTTCCAATAGTCGTACACGGTCCGCGTGGATGCGTGTTTCATGAACGCCACCTGTTTCGTCGCGGGACGTTTGCGCCGCCGCTCTGTCCCTGAGCGGGACACGCGCGCCGCGTTTTTGCCGCGATGATGCTTGTGGAGCAGGGCCTGTGCCGGGAGCGAGTCGGTGCCTCGGCCAACGCGGGTTAGTGTTAAAACCGTGAATGAGTTGGCAACACTCGGGCGCGCGACTATGGTTCTCAGCGTCCACAGCGACGACGAGCTACGACGAACGCAACAGAATTACGGGGAGGCGAGGGGATGTGACACGCGCCGTCAGAGCGCGGTAAATACCCAAGCCTAGCTGCTTGAAGGAGGGCGAAAGCCCTCCTTTTTCTTTTTTCTTTTCGGCTCGTATGGCTTGCAGGGAGACGGTCAAGCGGCGTAATTCAAGCCTCTCACCGAACCTTGGGTCTTTCTGTGAAACGCGAACCATTGTTCAACATCCCGGCCGTCATTGTGACGGTGCTGGCCGTGCTGGCATTCATCCACGCGTTTCGCACGCTGGTGCTCAGCGACGAGCAGGACGTCGAATTCATCCTCGCTTTCGCCTTCATCCCGGCGCGCTACGACACCTCGACCGTTCTCGGCGGCGTGGTGCCCGGCGGCTTCGGCGCGGAAATCTGGACCTTTGTAACCTATTCGCTGATCCACGCCGACTGGATGCACTTCGGCGTCAATGCGGTGTGGCTGCTGCCGTTCGGCAGCGCGGTGGCACGCCGTTTCGGTACGGCGCGGTTTCTGGCCTTCTATGCGGTGACGGCGGCCGCCGGCGCCGGCATGCATCTCGCCACCCATGTCGGCGAACTGTCGCCGATGATCGGGGCATCGGCGGCGATTTCAGGCACCATGGCGGCGGCGATGCGCTTTGCATTCCAGCGCGGCGGCCCGCTCGATTTCCGCCGCGGCGGCGAGCCCCCTAACTATCACGTTGCGGCGATTTCCCTGATCGGCGTGCTGAGCGATTATCGCGTGCTTGCCTTCCTGGCAGTGTGGTTCGGCATCAATCTTTTATTCGGCCTCGGCTCCTTGCCGCTCGCCGGCAGCGGCCAGGTGATTGCCTGGCAGGCGCATATCGGGGGCTTTCTCGCCGGCCTGATTTTGTTTTCCTGGTTCGATCCCGAGCCCGATTTCGAGCGATTTGACGATCTCGACGCAACGCAACATTAGCGCTGTCATCGCATTATTGACTTGACGGAACCGCGTGGCCGGCAGGATCGTTCTCTTTGACCCCGGAGATCGGGTGCCAGGGAGGTTGCCATGAACGTCAAGGCGATCCTGGCCGCCAAAGAACGTAACTTGGGCGGCGACATTATCGACATCGAACCAACGGCCGATCTGAAGACGGCGGCGCAACTTTTGTCGTCGCACCACATCGGCGCGGTTGTCATTCGCGGCGCGGGAGGGCGCCTGGCCGGCATATTGTCGGAGCGCGACATCGTGCGCGCCATCTCCGAGCACGGTACCGCGGCGCTCGCGCTGACGGTCGCTCAGGTCATGACCCGCAACATCACCACCTGCAGCGAAGACGACGACATCGCCAGCATCATGGAGCAGATGACGGCGGGAAAATTCCGTCACATGCCGGTGCTGGCCAAGGACAAACTGATCGGGCTGATATCGATCGGCGACGTGGTCAAGCAGCGCGTCGGGGAGATCGAGCAGGACGCCGAGGCGATGCGAGACTATATCCGCAGCGCTTAGTGCGAGATCGGTTACTTCGCTGTTCCGTTGCCGTTCGTCTGCGACAGCGCGGTGACGGCTTCGGTGACGGCGTCGATGGCTTTTTCGGCGGCTTCGGCGCCAACGGCGATGGCCTCGCCGGCGCGATGGAAATCGAACCATCCGATATGGCCGAGCCGCGGGCTGATCAGCACGTCGGGCGGATCGCCGGCGAGCCGCGCCCTAGTGATGCGGTCCTGCATGACGTTGAAGGCTTCCACCATCACGGTCGGAATGCCGGGCCGGCCGCGGCTGCCGAGAATCTGCCGGCGCAAAAAGCGTTTGCCGCCGAACATGCCGCGCAGGCCGTTGCTCTGTTCGGGCACCGGCTCGTCGCTGTCGTCGGAGCCATGGCTGGCGATGATGGTGCCGCGGCCGAACAGATCGGAGTTGAGATTGACCGCGATCACCAGCCGCGCGCCGAGCGCACGCGCCGCCGACACCGGCACCGGATTGACCAGCGCGCCGTCGACCAGCCAGCGTCCGCCGATGCGCACCGGCGGGAAAATGCCGGGCAGCGCATAGGAGGCGCGCATGGCGTCGGCGAGCCGGCCGCGGGTAAGCCAGATTTCGTGCCCGGTGTTGAACTCGGTGGCGATCGCGGCAAAGCGGATCGGCAGATCATCGATGCGGGTATCGCTCAGCGTCGCGTTGAGTCGCGCGGCGAGATGGCCGCCGCGGATGAGGCCGGAGCCGGACAGGCTGATATCGAGATGGCTCAGTACGCCGCGCACGGTCAGCGCGCGCGCCCAGGTCTCCAGACCGTCAAGCTGATTGGCCGCATAGCTGCCGCCGACCACGGCGCCGATCGAGGTGCCGACGATGACGTCGGGCACGATGCCGTGCGCGATCAAGGTGCGCATGACGCCGATATGGGCAAAGCCGCGCGCGGCGCCGCCGCCGAGCGCCAGACCGATGCTCGGTCGCGTGACGGCCGGCCGGATGGGCGCGGTGGTGGCTTCGGCAGAGCGGTCGTCGTTGCGCGCGCGGGCGAATAAACCTTCAAACACCAAAATCACTTCTCCCCTGGCGCGATCATCGGACCGGGCCAGTCAGGCGACAAGCGTCTCGCCAAGTTATGGTGAAAGTGCTGGCCGAGACTTGTGACGGAACAGTGACAGGGAGCGTGCGCTTTGGTGATTACATAAAGGTTAAATGCTTCCGGGCACCAATCCCGCCTCACTAGGCCGTGTATTCATAAATCGAATTTGGTGAGCAGCGGCCAATGGCTGCTGTACCCCCTAAAAGCAGACATCCGGCGGTAGCGCTTCGACGTCCGTTAAATGCCATTCGCGACCATTTGCATCGGAGCGAGAGCATCGCTATTCGATCATTCGTCCGTTCGAATAACGCCACGAAGTGGCGTAGCTACTGCACCCCTCTGCAGGTAGGGGAGCCGATGCACTTAGTCTGAGGAGAGTGACGGGTCACCGGAAAAACAGGAAAAAGACGATTACGAAAGCGACAATTATGCCAACGATGCTCCAGACCAGGACGTAACGAACATTGTGCCCGGTCACGCCCTGTCGCGCTTCCGTTGTGGTCCCGACGATCTGTTCGCCATGCCGTTCCGGCATCGGACCCTCGCCTTCTTAAATGAGATGGATGTACCGCCGCTTCGGCACTTGCTCAGGATAAACGTCGTCGCAGCAAGATTGTTCCAAAATCTTTCGGCATTAGGCCAGCGTGAGCGAATGTCCGCTTTGGGTCACGTGTGGACGGCGCCGTGGCAAGAGCTTTTTTGACGTAATGCAGCATTGGTCGGGTGCGGTCACGTGTCCGGCCTATTGATGCGGCAGGTGTGGCCGCTGGCCCTAATGCTCTGCGCGGATCGGGTCCCAATCGTTAGCACGCACTTTTGAGGTGCGATGACCCAAACGGGTTCTCCCGATCCCCGGAACGACCGTATCTGCATTACGTCGTCATGCCCTCGCCAATTGGTGGCGCCGATCTGCCTGCTGGGGTCTGTTATGCCGCCATCAGCAGCGTCGGCTCTTTGTATCTCTCACCGCGGACCATGATGGCCCAGGCCATCCGCGCAATCTTGTTGGCGAGAGCGACTGCGGCCACCTTGGTCGGTCGGCGCTCCATCAACCGTCCGAGCCACAGCCGGTTCTTCGTTCCGTGTTTCTGCGCATAGCGGATGACGGCCATCGCGCCCACGACCAGCAACCAGCGCAAGTATCGATTGCCCTGCTTGGTGATGCTGCCGAGCCTGTCCTTGCCGCCGCTCGTATGCTGCTTCGGCACCAACCCAATCCAAGCAGCCAGACTGCGCCCCGATGAGAATGTCTTCCAGTCGCCGATCTCGGCAACCAGGGCGGTGGCGCCGATCGGGCCGATGCCTGGAATCTCCGCTAGTCGCCGGCTCGCTTCGCACCCGCGATGCAAAGCCAGGATGCTCTTGTCGATGGATCCGATCTCCGCACCGATAGCGCTGTACTGCCGTGCCAGCACATCGAGAATGCCGCGGACGGCTGGGGGAACTCGGTTATCCGCGCCATCCGTGATGATCTTGAGCAACTCTCCCGTTCCATTGCGGCCCTTGGCCGACACGATGCCGAGTTCGGCTAAATGCCCGCGTAGGGCGTTGCTCAACATCGTGCGCTGACGCACCAGCAATTGTCGGGTCCGGTGCAGCATCAAGGCAGTCTGCTGCTCCTTCGTTTTGATCGGGACAAACCGCATCGATGGCCGCGTCACCGCCTCGCAGATCGCTGCCGCATCGTTTGCATCGTTCTTGCTGCGCTTGAGATAGGCCTTCACATAGCTCGGCGGCATCAGCCTCACCGTGTGGCCAAACGCCTGCAGCTCGCGGCCCCAATGATGCGCTGACGGACAGGCTTCAATCCCAATCAAACATGCTGGCAGATTAGCGAAGAACTCCACCACCTTCGCGCGACTGATGCGCTTGCGGATCACCACCGCGCCAGCATCATCGACCCCATGCACCTGGAATACTGACTTCGCAATATCCAAACCGATCGTGCTAACCTCGCCCATGGACGGCTCCCCTCAATGTGGTTCGCTTCACGCAACCACCCTATGGCACTCTTGATGCCGCAGAGTGGGCGCCGTCCACAGCATCATTAGCGGACATGGCAACAAGTCCGCGCAATGTCCGCTTTACCCCCGAAAGCGAACATTCGCGGCCGCGATCGAAATGTCAGCTAAGTGCCAATCGCGACATCGAATGCTTGGTTCAAAGGCCGCCAACTGGAGCGTTTCGACCTGATCTAGACTTTGCGGTAGCGTATCAAAATTTTACAAGCAACACTTCTTCACGACCACATTGATCGCATTCAAACGTGCGCCGGTCGGTGTCTAGCGTTACCGGCTCGATGCTGGTCATCATCATTCTGGCTCCGCAATTCCGACACCTGAGCCTTTCGATGGTCTTAAGCGGACTAGGAATAAATTGGGATTGAGGCATGCATTCCTCCTGTTTCAGGCGGGAGCGCAGGAACGTCTCTCAGTCACCGAGGTCGGAAGCCGTTTCGATGATCTCTTAACCTGTTTCTTTGATTGGGAATTGTCTGATCAAAACAGATCACTTTGGACGAGCCCGTGGCACGAAGTTCGGGCTTGGGCAGGATGCGGTGTTCTACATCCAGAAGGGCAGGGTCAAGATCACTGTCATTTCCGAGCAAGGGAAGGAAGCCGTTGTCGCGGTTTTAGGTCCTGACGAGTTCTGCGGCGAAGGATGCTTGACGGCGCAGCCGTTGCGTCTTGCCACGGCTGCGGCAATGACGGAATGCGAGATCATGCGGCTACAAAAGGAAACCATGGTCCGCGTACTCCATGAGGAGCCAGCCTTCTCCGAGTTTTTCGTCTCGCATCTCTTGACGCGCACTATCCGAGTCGAAGCAGACTTAGTCGACCAACCGTTCAATTCGAGCGAAAGACGCTTGGCACGCGCGCTTTTATTAGCAGTGGCCTAGATTGAAAGCGGTCACTTTTGCACAGACTCGGAGAAGCACTTTGTCGAAGGATGCTCACTCTAACCTGTCCAACGGCCCCACCCCTGTCCAACGGCCCCGCCCTACGCATCCCCATCCCCCCGCATAGGGCGGGGTACTTTTCGACGCTGCCGCATTGCGAAAACGTGGTCGTCCAGCGCACTGAGGTTCATTCATGTCGGCGTCAGCGAAACTACCCAAACAATTTGGGCCTCCTATCATTACTTGTCCCTCGTGTGGCAACCACATGCGGCTCAGCACCGTCGTGCCTGAGGAATACAACCGCGAGCGCATAACCTTTGTGTGTGAATGTGGTTTCGATTATCGGCAATCTAGCGCAGTAGCTGTCGAGCGCGGCCTGTAAGCGAAAGTGCCAGTGGCGCACCCGTAACGGCTGCTCCGGGTCATTCGCTGCGGGCGCAGGTAAGACTAGCTGACCTAGTTTGTCCGCTATGCCACCGAAAGCAGACATCAGCGGGCCCCAATGCCAAGTTGCGTGGAATACCTTCAGGAGATCGAGCCATGAGCCAGAAAACCTTCACGATAATAGCCAGCGCGATCTTCGGAGTAGTAGCCCTGTTCCATGTCTTACGAATTTTCTTTGGTTGGCCGGCCGTAATCGGAGGCTGGGCGGTACCGATGTGGTTAAGCTGGATCGGGCTCGTCGTCGCCGGAGGCTTGAGCTACTCCGGAATAAACCTCACCATGCGTGGCTAAGGCAGAGCAAGCAGACCGCTTCATTTAGCGGCGTGTGAGCACGCCCTGGTCCGAGCCCCTTTTTGCTTTGCGCATGATCTTATCCGAAAATCTGTGCCACCCGATCAATTCGAGGACAGGCTTTTCAGGATCATGCGCTCGGCCGGCGCATGGAAAACACCTCTTCCACCACGGCATATTGGTCATAGCCGCAGCGCGCGATCGGCTTCATCGCCGCAGTGTCGAGCAGGCCGTCGACGATGAAGCGATCGTCGATATGCACGCCGACCACCTGACCGAACACGACGTAGCGGTCGGTGCGTTTGCCCTCGATGTCGTCGAGGCCGACGATCTTCAGCAATTTGCATTCAAGCGCGCAGGGGCTGCCGGCAACCCGTGGCGGTTTCACCAGCCGGGAGGGGGCGGCCTTGAGGCCCGCCCGTTCCATCTCATTGACGCCGCGCGCCAACGGTGCCGCGGTAGCGTTCATCTCGTCGCGTTGATCCCAGGTGGTCAGGCTGCAGACGAATTCGCGTGTCTCTTCGACGAAGGCCACCGAATCCTTGCGGCCCTCGCTGGAGAACATGACGATGTTGGGCCGGTTAGAGACGCCGTTGAAATAGGAATAGGGCGCGAGATTGATCTCGCCCTTGGCGCTCATCGAGGTGATCCAGCCGATGGGGCGGGGCGCCACGATCGCCTTGAACGGATCGTAGCGCAGGCCGTGATCGTTTTTGACGGCGTCGTAGAACATCTAAGAACTTTCCCTTTTTGCCGATGATCTTGGCCGAAAGCCCCTTTCCCATTTCCCGATCAAGTCGAGGACAGGCTTGTCGGGATCATGAGTGTCTCAGTCCCCATAACGCGTGACGATGTCGGCGAGTTTGGGTCGGTCGCGGTCTTCCGGCGGCTTTGCCGGGCGGCCGATATGGACGAAGCCGGCGATGCGTTCGTTGGCTGCGAGGCCGAGCGCGTCGAGCACGCGACGGTCATAGGCGTACCACTCGGTGATCCAACTCGCGGCGTAACCGATGGCGTGCGCGGCGTTGACCAGGTTCATGCAGGCCGCGCCGGCGGAGAGCTGCTGCTCCCATTCCGGGATCTTGACGTGCGGGCCGGCGCGGCTGACCACGGCGACGACCAGCGGCGCCCGCGCCAGCCGCTTGCGCTCGAAGTCGATCTGGTCGGGCGTGGCCTGCGCATGGTCGGCAGCAAACACCGCGGCGATTTTCTCGCCGGCCGCCAGCCGCGCATCGCCATCGAACAAGATGAAGCGCCAGGGCGCGAGCTTGCCGTGGTCGGGCACGCGCGCGGCGATGGTGAGCATGTTGTCGATTTCGTCGCGGCTCGGGCCGGGGCCTGACAATTCGGTCGGTTTGACCGAACGGCGGGTCTTGAGCAGGTCTAGAGCGTCGGGCATTGCAGGTCCTTGCGGCGTTTGCGCCTAGCATAGCGGCCTTGGGGTGACAAACCCGGTCCTTCGGCTTGAAATCGCCGCGATTTCGACCGAAAACTGGCCTCGACATGCATCATGCACCCGCACCCAGCGTGGGCCGGTTCTGGCCGGCGCTCGCCGTCATCCTGTGTTTTTCCGTTCCGCAGGCGGCTTGGGCGCAGTCGGAGGCCACGCGCTCGCTGTTCTCGGCGTCGCCGTCGACCGAGATGACGGCGCCGCCGGTCACCCGCGGCCAGGTCTTCGATCCAAATGGCGTTCTCGCGCCGATACCACCTGGGTCGATTCCGGCCCCGCCTGCGTCGGCGCCGGTCCCGGCTTCACCGGCGCTGGCTTCGCCACCGCCACCGCCGCCTTCGCCGGCACCGAAGTCGGCGACCATTGTCACCCCAATGGTCCCGGCCGGAAAGGTTGCGCTGGCGCTCAGTGCGCGCTTCGGCAAGAACGCGCCGGTCATCGACGGTGGGCTCACTTGGCGCGTCTATGCCGCCAAGCCCGACGCGCAAGGAAAATTCCGGCTCGTCAAGGAAGACAAATCGCCGACACCGACGATGGTGCTGCCGGCCGGCGCCTACATCGTGCATGTCGGGTTCGGGCTTGCCACGGCGGTCAAGCCGGTGCGGCTTGACGGGCCGACCGTGCATGAAGATTTCGACCTGCCGGCGGGCGCGCTGCGCATGGAGGGCCGCGTCGGCGATGCGCGCATTCCGAGCGGGCAGATTTCATTCGACGTCTACAAAGGCAGCCAGTTCGAGCCCGGCGACCGCCGCCCGATCGCCGAACACGTACTGACCAGCGCCGTCGTGGCGGTGCCGGAAGGCATCTATTACATCGTTTCCAATTACGGCGACGCCAACTCGGTGGTGCGCTCCGACATTCGCGTGCAGGCCGGCAAGCTCACCGATATCACGATCAACCACCGCGCCGCCGCGATCACGTTCAAGCTGGTGGCAGACAAGGGCGGCGAGGCCCTCGCCAATACCGCCTGGTCGGTGCTTACGCCGGGCGGCGACGTGATCAAGGAATCGATCGGCGCCTTTCCGCGGGTGATCCTGGCCGAGGGCGAATATCGCGCCATCGCGCGCAACGAGGGCCGTGTGTTCGAGCGCGAATTCAAGGTCGTCACCGGCGTGGATGGCGACCTGGAAGTGCTGGCGCGGTGACGGCGAGCGCGTCGGAAGCGGCGACGGCGAAATTTGCCAAGCTCGATGTGACGGGAATCGCGCTGTTGCTCGATGTCGACGGCACGTTGATCGACATCGCGCCGACGCCGGACGCGGTCGAGGTTCCGCTCGATCTTCGCGATTCACTCGCGCGTCTGCTCGACCGCACGGCCGGCGCGCTGGCGCTGGTCAGCGGCCGCCCGATCGTCGAGCTCGACCGGCTATTTGCGCCGCTCACACTGCCGGCGGTCGGCGGCCATGGCGCCGAGATGCGCTTGCTTGACCGCGAAACCGTTCAGCGCGCCGAATTTCTGCCGGACGCCATGCGCCGCCAGTTGGACGAAGCCCGCGCCTTCGATCCCGGGATTGTGTGCGAGGACAAAGGCTATTCCTTCACGCTGCATTATCGCAACGCGCCGCAGCAAAAAGAGCAGCTAGCACGGCATATCGAGAAAGTGCGCGCCGCCTTCCCGCAAGAGGCGGTCGAGGTGCAAGCGGGCAAAGCCGTGTTCGAACTCAAGCGGCCCACGGTGAGCAAGGGCAACGCGGTGCGCGGCTTGATGGAGCATCCGCCGTTCAAAGGCCGCCGGCCGGTCTTTATCGGCGACGACGAAACCGACAAGACGCTGTTTGCGATCCTGCCGAATTATGACGGTATCGGCTTCTCGGTCGGCCTGCTTTTTCCCGGCCTCGCCGGAATTTTTGCAAAACCCGCCGATTTCCGCCGCGCATTGCAAATTTTGGCCGAAAAAGGCCGATAAATTTGCGTCACACGCGTGTAACCGACTCCAAGGAGTGAAACTTTCGCGCAATTAGAGCGTTATCCGTAACGGTAACGCAGGATGCGGCTCTTTACGGAATTGTCCGGAATTGCCAATGGGGGCAATCTCCCAGAAGGTAGAATTCATGTCGCAGCTTTGGGGGCCTGGGGACCCAGTCGCTGAGGGGAATTTTCGCGCAATTGATGGATGGCGGCCGGGTATTGACCGCAATAATCCGATTTTTAGACTAAGGAGAGGGAATTTGCCGCGTTTGGTCGTTGTCTCCAACCGAGTAGGCATTCCCGATCGCAATGCGCGCGCCGGTGGGCTCGAAGTGGCCATCCGGCCGGCATTGCGGAAACAGGGCGGCGTCTGGTTCGGCTGGAGCGGCCGTGCCGTCGACAATAATCCCGGACCGCCCAAGTCCGTTACGCACGACAACATCGACTACGTCACCGTCGACCTGCGCAAGGACGACTACGAGGAATTCTACAACGGCTTCGCCAACCGGGTCTTGTGGCCGATCCTGCACTACCGCCTCGATCTTGCCGAATTCTCGCGGCGCGACCTCGGCGGCTATTTCCGGGTCAATCAATATTTTGCCGACAACCTGGCCACGTTTCTCAAACCCGACGACGTCGTCTGGGTGCACGACTATCATCTGATGCCGCTCGCCAAGGCGCTGCGCGATCGCGGTCACAAAAACAAAATCGGCTTCTTTATCCACGTACCGTTCCCGCCGCCGGAAATTTTGACCGCGTTGCCCAACCACGAGCAGCTCATCCCCGCGCTCGGCCAATACGACTTGGTCGGCTTCCAGACCGAGATCGATGCCGCCAACTTCGCGCGCTATCTGGAAAATGAAAACCATCTAAAGCCGCTGCGGGAGGACACCTACGCCGTCGGCAACCGGGTGGTGCAGATCGGCGTGTTTCCGGTGGGGATCGAAACCGAGGCCTTTGCGCGGCTGGCGCGCCGCGCGATCGAATCCGAGTTCGTGCGCGAGGTTTTGGACAGTCTGTCGGGACGCGCCATGGTCATCGGCGTCGACCGGCTCGACTACTCCAAGGGCCTGCCCGAACGGATGAACGCGTTCGAGCGCTTCCTCATTAATTTCCCCGACTTGCGCGGCAAGGTCACCTATCTGCAGATCACCCCGCGCAGCCGCACCGGAATCCAGGAATATGCCGATATCGGCCGCCAGGTCGGCGAGGCGGTCGGCCGCATAAACGGCACCTTCGGCGAGGCGTCATGGACGCCGGTGCGCTACATCAACAAGGCGCACAGCCGCACCGCGCTCGCAGGGCTCTACCGCGGCGCGCACGCGGGGCTGGTCACGCCCTTGCGCGACGGCATGAACCTGGTGGCCAAGGAATACGTCGCCGCGCAAGACCCGGAAGATCCTGGCGTCTTGATCCTGTCGCGCTTTGCCGGCGCCGCGCGCGAATGCGGCGCCGCTTTGCTGGTCAATCCGTTTGATCCGGAAGGCGTCGCCATCGCCATCAACCGGGCGCTGTCGATGCCGCTGGAGGAGCGGCGCCAGCGGCAGGAGGCGAATTACCGGGTGCTGGTGGCGAACGACCTTAGCCGCTGGGCCCCCCGTTTCCTCGGCGCGCTGGAGCGCCCGACCGTCGTCGACACGCATGGCGAGAGCCGCGTCGCCAGCAGCGCGTGACGCCCTACGTTTGATCTAGCGCATAGCCCCGCGCTCAATCTCCCGCTAGTTTAGCCCATCGATTCACATTGCGAGGTCGTCGCCCCATGCGTGCACTCATTTGCGGACTAATCATTGTGGTGGCGGCCGCCGCCCTGCCAGCCGGCGCATGGGCCGCCGATGCGCAGCAGGGCGAAGTGCTGGCGAAGCGTTGGTGCGCGACGTGTCATGTGGTCGCCTCCGACCAGCAGCGCGCCAACGGCCAGGCGCCGCCATTCTCCGCCATCGGCAAGACGCCGGGCTTGGATTCCGCCAAGCTCGCGCTCTTCCTGCTACTGCCGCATCCCAAGATGCCGGACATGAACCTGTCGCGCGCCGAGGCCAACGATCTCGCAGCCTACATCGCGAGCCAGGGCAAATAAGCGTGCTACGCCGTTGACGTCATACGCTTGACGTCCGGCGGCACCGCTTCGTCGGTAAGCGCTTTGAGCGCGGCGGCAAGCGGCATCACCTCCTGCTTGTCCTGACCGAGGCGGCGCACCGACACCGTGCGCTCGGCCGCTTCCTTCTTGCCGACCACCAGCAGCGCCGGGACCTTGGCGAGTGAGTGCTCGCGCACTTTGTAATTGATCTTCTCGTTGCGCAGGTCGGCATCGACGCGCAGGCCGGCTTTGCGCGCGGCGGCGGTCACTTCGGCGGCATAATCGTCGGCGTCCTGAGTGATGGTCGCGACGATCGCCTGCTTGGGCGCCAGCCACAGCGGCAGATGCCCGGCGTAATGTTCGAGCACAACGCCGAGGAAACGCTCCATCGAGCCGCAGATGGCGCGATGGATCATCACCGGCGTTTTCTTCGATCCGTCGGCGGCGATGTAAAAGGCATCGAACCGTTCCGGCAGGTTGAAATCGACCTGCGTGGTGCCGCATTGCCAGTCGCGGCCGATGGCGTCGCGCAGCACGTACTCGAACTTCGGCCCGTAGAAGGCACCTTCGCCCGGATTGATCGCGGTCTTGATCTTCTGGTTGTGGCTGCGCGTCTCGATCTGCTTGAGGACGTCGCGCATGATGTTCTCGGCATGATCCCATGCTTCATCGGAGCCGACGCGCTTTTCGGGACGAGTTGACAGCTTGACGGTGAGTTCGCCGGTGAAGCCGAAGTCCTGATAGGTCGACAAGATCAAATCGTTGATCTTCAGGCACTCCTCGGCCATCTGCTCTTCCGTGCAGAAAACATGGGCGTCGTCCTGCGTAAAGGCGCGCACGCGCAGCAGCCCGTGCATTGCGCCCGACGGCTCGTAGCGGTGCACCACGCCGAACTCGGCCATGCGTAGTGGCAGCTCGCGGTATGAACGAAGGCCGTGCTTGAAAATCTGAATATGGCCGGGACAGTTCATCGGCTTGATGGCGTAGACGCGTTCATCCTCGGTGTCGTCGCCGGCTGACGTTGCCTGGAACATGCTGTCGCGGAACCACTGCCAATGGCCGGAGGTCTCCCACAGCGACTTGTCGAGCAGTTGCGGCGCGTTGACCTCCTGATAGTCGCCCTTCAGGCGGCGGCGCATATAGGCGACGATCTCCTGGAAAATCGTCCAGCCGTCGGCATGCCAGAACACGGTGCCGGGGCCTTCCTCCTGGAAGTGGAAGAGATTCATCTCGCGGCCAAGCTTGCGGTGGTCGCGCTTTTCGGCCTCTTCCATTTGCTTCAAGTAAGCATCGAGTTCGTCCTGTTTGGCGAAAGCGGTGCCGTAGATGCGGGTGAGCATCGGATTGTTTGAGTCACCGCGCCAATAGGCGCCCGCGACCTTCATCAGCTTGAAGGCGTTGCCGACCTTGCCGACCGAGGTCATGTGCGGGCCGCGGCAGAGATCGAACCAGTCGCCTTGCTTGTAGATTTTGATCTGCTGGTCTTCCGGGATGGCGTCGATCAGCTCGACCTTGAAGGCCTCGCCCATGTCGCGGAAGGTCTTCTTCGCCTGCTCGCGCGACCACACCTCTTTAGTGAAGGGTTTGTCGCGCGCGACGATCTCCTTCATCTTTTTTTCGATGACCGGCAGGTCCTCCAGCGTGAACGGCTGGTTGCGGAAGAAGTCGTAATAGAAGCCGTTCTCGATCACCGGGCCGATGGTGACCTGCGTGCCCGGCCATAATGTCTGCACCGCTTCGGCGAGCACATGGGCGGCGTCGTGCCGGATCAGCTCCAGCGCGCGCGGGTCGTCGCGGGTGAGGAATTCGATCTTGGCGTCTTTTTCGATTCTGTCGGCGAGATCGATGACCGTGCCGTCAAGCGCCATGGCGACGGTGCGTTTCGCCAGCGAGGGCGAAATGCCCTTGGCGATGTCAAGGCCGGTGGTGCCTTGGGGGTATTCGCGGCGTGCGCCGTCGGGAAACGTCAGCGCGATAGCCTGCGCCATAGCCTAGTCTCCTTGCTCACTCGCTGCCTACGAATGCAGGTAAGCGTTATTGGGCAGGGATATAGCAGCCGTTCCGGACGATGCAACAGCCATCAGGCCGCGGCGCGACGAAGCCAGCCCAGCAGCCGGCCATCGATCACCAGCAGCGAGGCGGCAATAATCAGCGCGCCGGCGATCTCGCTCAGCGTGAGCGGTTCGCCCAGTACCAAAGTGCCGAGCAGGATCGCCGTGACCGGGACCAGTAGCGTCACCAGCATCACATTGGTCGCGCCGGAGCGGGCCAAAATGTCGAAGAAAACGATATAGGCCAAAGCCGTCGCCAGCGTCGCCAAGCCGATCAGCGCGAGCCAGGTTGCGATGCTCGGCATCGGCAGTTGCCACGGGCGCTCAAACGCGCCGGCGATAATCATCATAATCACACTCGAGCAGATCAGCTGGCAGGTGGCGGAAGTGATCGGCGGCACGCCGTTAAGCTTGCGTCGGCCCCACAGGCCGGAAATGCCGTAGCTCAAGGCGCCGCCGAGGCACAGCAAGATGCCGATGGTTTGGCCCGGCGTGGACCCGAGTCCGGGCCCGCGCAACACGGCCACCCCGATCAAGCCGATGACCACGCCGACGATGCGGCGCGCGATCAGCCTTTCCTCGCCGAACGCGGCCATCACCAGCACGGTGAACAGCGGTGTCGTGGCGTTGAGCACCGAAGCAAGTCCGCTCGCGATATAGGTCTGGCCGGCGACGATGAGCGAGAAGGGGATGACGTTGTTGAGCAGCCCCATCACCAGGAAAGGAAACCAGCCGGCGAGGCTGGTCGGCAACGCGCCGCCCAATGGTTTGAGCAGCGGCAGCAGCAAGACGGCGCCGAGGACGATGCGCGCCATCACGATGGTCAACGGCGGCAGTTCGTGGAGGGCTTCGCCGACGAAAAAATAAGATCCGCCCCACAGCACCGACAGCAGCAGCAGCAGCAGCCAGCTGCGCTTGTCGATCATCGTGGCCGGAGCGTGCATGGGATTCCTGGGAGGGCGCCGTGGGAGAGTGAAACGTGGCGGGTCACTAGATGCGGGGGCCGCGGTGCTGTCCACCCGGTTCCCTCGTCCGGTGTTGCCGGCTCAACGCGGGGCCGGCATCTCGTTGGTCCCTCGCCAGCGCCCATAGCGCCAGGGCGTCCACCAGTGTGCGCCGCTTGGCAAAGCCGCCGGCACGAAATCAAGGCCTTCCGAGCCCCAGGGGTGGCAGCGCAGGACCCGCGCGAGCGCCATCCACGATCCCGCCCACAGGCCGAAGCGGGCGATCGCCTCATCGGCATAATCGGAGCAACTCGGCAGATGCCGGCAGCGCGGCCCGATCAGTGGCGACAGCGTATAGCGATAGAGCAGCACCAGCCCGCGTCCGGCGAGCCGCGGCAGCCGTGCCAAGTGATCGAACAAGTGATCGAACAAGTGACCGAACATGGCCCGAACCTTGCTCCTCAATGGCCTGCGGATACGGTCACCGAAACACCGTCATTCACATGGCGGGAAAGTTCCATGACACAGTTCCCAGTTATGAGACCGCCCAAATAAGCCGGCCGATAGCGACTTTTTTACACTAGACCCGAATCCGCACGCTGACTAAAAATGACGCCTATACGAACCGGGGGTCCGAAAACCGCCAAAGCCCAAGCGAGAACGTGGGAAACCACGCCACTAAAAAGGGTCCGGCGGTCAGAAGGGGGAAGAATGGGTCGCTCCCTTGCGATTGTCTTTGCGCTCGCTGCAGCGGCGCCGGTCTTGCTGTTGCCGGCGCGGGTGCCGGCCGCGGCGGTCATTTCGACCCGCTCGCTGCCGATGCACTTTGAGTTGCGCCTGCAAGGTCCGGCCGCTGCCTGCGGGCCCAAATGCGCATTGTGGATTTCGGCGACCGGCGCCATCACCGCTGACACGCCGCGCGATTTCGAGAATTTTACGCAAGGCCGCGATCTATCCGGCGCCACGGTGGTGCTGAATTCCGATGGCGGCTCGGTGCACGGCGCCATCGCGCTCGGCCGCGACATCCGCCGCCTCAAGCTCAACACCACGGTCGGCCGCGTCTTCGATCTCGCCGGGGCCGAGCAGGATAATCCGCGCGCCAGCTTCTCGCCGCGGGCCGATTGCGAATCCATGTGCGCCTTCGTCCTGCTCGGCGGCGTGCACCGCTCGGTGCCGCCGCAGGCGCGCGTTATGGTGCACCAGATCTGGCTCGGCGACCGGCGCGACGATCCGACCGCGGCAACCTATTCGGCCGAGGACGTCGTGCTGGTGCAGCGCGACATCGGCCGGCTGGCGAAATACACCATCGACATGGGCGGCTCGATCGAGCTGCTCGATCTCGCGCTGCGGATTCCGCCGTGGGAACCGATGCACGCGTTGACGCGCGAGGAAACGCGGCAAACACGAGTCGCTACCGAAACACCGGCGGCGCCCGCGACCGGCGCGACGGTCGCCACGGCGCCGCCGCCGGCCGCGCGCTTGCCGCTGCCGAAAACGATCAGCGGCGCTATCGGCGCCACCGAAATCAGCGAGCAGCACTGGGCGGTGGTCGATCGCGCCGGCGCTGCGGCCTTGGCCCGGCGCCATCCGCTCACCGTCGAGGGCGCGGACATCGGCTCTTTCGATCTCATCCTCGCCTGCGGCGCCACTGGCGGCAGCTACGATGTGAGCTATCTCGAGCGGCGCCATGACGGCGGCGGCACCGTGCTGCCCGCCAGTCTCGGCGCCGTCAGCGTGCGGGTGGGCGATGTATCGGCTCCGCTCAACGTGGTGTCGTCGGAGCGCCACAACGACCCGGATGAACTCGTCACCTACGCGACCGGGCCAGCGCCGGCCGCCTTGATCGAGGCCTTCGCGGCGGTCGGCAACCATTCGATCATGATCGAGACCCACAGCGCCCGCCTCACCACCGGCATCCGCCTCGGCAACACCGGCGTGCAGCAGAATCTGCCGCGACTCGCCGCCGCCTGCGGCAAGGCGATCGGCAACCGCGCCGATTTGATTGTGAAGAAAACCGGCGGTTCCGCCGCGGCCAAATAAATCAAGTGAGCTATTCCGCGGCCTGCGCGCGCTTGCTCTCGATCTGATCCAGCGCCGAAACCACCGCGTCGAAGGTGAGCAAAGTGGAGGCGTGGCGCGCCTTGTAGTCGCGCACCGGCTCCAGCACCGCAATGTCGGCCCATTTTCCGGTCGGCGGCGGGCCGTTTTCCTTCAGCATCTTGCGCACGGTCTCGCGCAATTCCCGCAACTCCTGCGGGCGCGAACCGACCACATGCCGCGCCATGATCGAGGACGAGGCTTGGCCGAGCGCGCAGGCCTTCACGTCATGGGCGAAATCGCCGACGATGGGACCGTCCATTTTGAGATCTATGGTGACCGTGGAACCGCACAACTTGGAATGGGCGGTGGCGGAGGCGTCGGGCGCAGCGAGTCGTCCAAGGCGGGGAATATTGCCCGCCAAGTCGAGAATTTTGGCATTGTAGACGTCGTTAAGCATTGGAATTGGAACGTTTTATCCGCTGGGCTGATTGCCCTTGGCCTACGAACGAATATATAGGTGTTGACCCGATGGCGCGAGAAGGGGTTCCTCGGCGCCAGCATGGATTAGCCGCCATGCCGAATGGGAATGCAGCGTCCAGATAGCCCGCTCAGCGGGTTCCAGGCGCGGCCACCCCGGTGACACTCCCGGTGCAGCTCGGAAACGAGTGCGTGCCGGTCGAACGGAGAGACCGTTATGGACGCAAAGAATACCAACATAACGCCGTGGCCGCGGCAGGGACTATCCGAGCATGTGCGTTCGGCGCCGACGCCGGTCGAGCCGCGCCCCTCGCGCGAACAGGCGGAGGCCGCCGTTCGCACATTGATCGCCTATGCCGGCGACAATCCCGACCGCGAAGGCCTGCTCGAGACGCCCAAGCGCGTGATCGGGGCCTATGAAGAAATCTTCCAGGGCTATCGCGAATGTCCGGTCGAGGTGCTCGACCGCACCTTCAGCGAGACCGGCGGCTACGACGATTTCGTGCTGGTCAAGGACATCACCTTCAATTCGCATTGCGAGCACCACATGATGCCGTTCTACGGCAAGGCGCATGTCGCCTATATGCCGGTGGACCGGGTGGTGGGCCTGTCGAAGCTGGCGCGGCTGATCGATGTCTATGCGAAGCGGCTGCAGACGCAGGAGCACCTCACCTCGCAGGTGGCGACCGCGATCGACGAGATCCTCAAACCGCGCGGCGTGGCGGTGATGATCGAGGCCGAGCACATGTGCATGTCGCTGCGCGGGGTTGAGAAGCCCGGCGCGCTGACGGTGACCACGCATTTCACCGGCGCCTTCCGCGAAGACGCCAATGAGCAGGTCCGCTTTATGACGCTGCTGCGCGGCCAGCGGTAAGCGCCTCGCGTCAGTATCCCAGCGTTACGGCTTCTGACTTGGTCATTGCCGGGCTTGACCCGGCAATCCATGATGGCGTGCGGCACGACCGGGCTTACGTAAGGTATTCGCCGCGGCAAATCATCATGGATGCCCGGGTCAAGCCCGGGCACGACACAGAAATTGTGGCGCGGGTATTCGTTCGGACGGTACGGTGATTGCTATGGCGGACAAATCAGCCGACATCGAAGAAGGCACGACCTTTACCCCGCGCTACGACGCGGACGGGCTGATCACGGCCGTCGTGACCGACGCCGGCAGCGGCGAGGTGCTGATGGTCGCGCATATGAACGCAGAGGCGGTCGCCAAAACCATCGAGAGCGGCGAGGCGTGGTACTTCAGCCGCTCGCGCAAAAAACTCTGGAAAAAGGGCGAGACGTCGGGCCATGTCCAGCGCGTCATCGAATTGCGCGTCGATTGCGACCAGGACGCGCTCTGGCTCAAGGTCGAGCAGGTCGGCGAGGGCGCCTGCCACACCGGCCGGCGCTCGTGCTTCTACCGCGCGGTGCCGCTCGGCAAAAAAGGCGCGGTGACGCTCGAATTCCGCGACGCCGATAGGACCTTCGACCCGAAAGCGGTCTACGGCAAATCATGAGCGCGGCCGGCCGCGTCGCGTTACGGCTCGACACGCGCGAGCGCGGCACCATCGCTTATCTCACCATCGACAACCGGGCCAAGCTCAACACGCTCGACCGCGCGTTGATGATCGAATTCATCGAAAAGGTCGAGGCGCTGGCAACGCGCGACGACCTGCGAGCGCTGGTGCTCACGGGTGCCGGCGACAAGGCATTCATCGGCGGCGCCAGCATTCCGGAGATGGCCGCGCTCGATCGCGACAGTGCCGAAGGGTTCATCACGCTGGTGCATCGCACCTGCGACGCTTTGCGCCGCCTGCCGGTGCCGGTGATTGCCCGCATCGACGGCTATGCACTCGGCGCCGGACTGGAAGTGGCGGTGTCCTGCGACCTGCGTGTGTCGACGACGCGGGCAAAATTCGCCATGCCGGAGGTGAAGGTCGGCATTCCCTCGGTGGTGGAAGCGGCGCTCATTCCGCGCCTCATCGGTTTCGGCCGCGCGCGCGAACTGTTGATGCTGGGCGAGATCATCAATGCCGACACGGCCTTACGCTGGGGGCTGGTCGAGCGCGTGGTCGCGCCGGCTGTGCTCGATGCCGAAGTGGAAAGGGTCGTCGCTTCGTTGCTCGCTGCCGGTGCGCAGGCGGTGCGGCAGCAAAAAGCTTTGATGCAGGCGTGGGAAAAGCTACCGCTCGATGCGGCTATCGCGGCGGGCATCGATGCCTTCGTGCACGCCTACGAGACCGACGAGCCGACGCAAATGCTGTCGGCTTTCGTCAAACGCAAGCGGGACCTGTGATCCGCCGTATCGGGTTAAAGCGGCTGCTTTAGGCAGGGTCTCAAAAAGTGTTTTTGGCGAAGCGGCCGACAAAGTGTGCCGTCGAGGATATTGGCGGTATCGCTGCCCGAATATTGTCTATAGGGTCGTGCTGGCATTTTGCGTTGCGGGGGCAGGTAAAGGGATCATGGTGACAGATCAGCGCGGGGCGCAGCGGCGATTCTGCCTCGTGCTGGTTAAGCCATCGCATTACGACGACAACGGCTATGTCATCCAGTGGATGCGTTCGCCGGTCCCGTCGAACTCGCTCGCCTCGCTCTGCGGCCTGGCTAAGGACTGCGCCGAGCGTTGCGTTCTCGGCGACGTTGAAATCGACGTCCACGTTTACGACGAAACCAATATCCGCATCCGCCCCGCGCGTCTGGCGGCGATGATCGAGGAAGCCGACGCCGGCGTGGTCATGCTGGTCGGCGTCCAGTCAAACCAGTTCCCACGCGCGCTCGACATCGCGCGGCCATTGCGCGACCGCGGCATCCAAGTCTGCGTCGGCGGGTTTCATGTTTCCGGAGTACTGTCGATGCTGGGCGGCGTCGACGCCGATCTCGATCGCGCCCGGGCCATGGGCGTGTCGCTGTTCGCGGGCGAAGCGGAGGGCCAGCTGGACGAGGTGTTGCGCGATGCCGCGGCGGGCGCGCTCAAGCCGATTTACAATCACATGGACGAACTGCCGGGGATCGAAGGCACGCCGATCCCGCTCATGGCCGCGGCGCGCGCGCGGCGCACGGTCGGCGGGCTGACCAGTTTTGACGCCGGCCGCGGCTGTCCCTACCAGTGCTCGTTCTGCACCATTATCAACGTGCAAGGCCGGATATCGCGCCGCCGCTCACCGGACGACATCGAAAAGATCGTACGGGAAAATTACGCCCAAGGTTTGCACGCTTTCTTCATCACCGACGACAATTTCGCCCGCAACAAGGACTGGGAGCCGATCCTCGACCGGATTATCCAGCTGCGTGAAACCGAAAAGCTCAATCTGACACTCGTCATCCAGGTCGACACGCTCTGTCACAAACTGCCGAACTTTATCGAGAAATGCGCGCGCGCTGGCGTGCGGCGGGTTTTCATCGGCCTGGAAAATATCAACCCTGATAATTTGGCCGGCGCCAAGAAGAAGCAGAACAAGATCACCGAATACCGCACGATGCTGCTCGCGTGGAAATCCGCGCGCGTGATTACCTATGCCGGCTACATCCTCGGCTTCCCCAACGACACGATCGAATCGATCGCGCACGATATCGAAATTATTAAGCGGGAATTACCGATCGACCTGCTCGAATTCTTCGTGCTGACGCCGCTGCCGGGGTCGGAGGATCACCAGAAGCTGCACAAGGCCGGTGCCGCGCTCGATCCCGACATGAACAAATACGATTCCAATCATATCTGCGCGGCGCATCCAAAGATGTCCAAGCAGGAATGGGAAAAGGCCAATGCGCTGGCTTGGCAGAATTACTACACGACCGAGCACATCGTAACGATTTTGCGCCGCGTGGCGGCCTCGCGCGCAAGCGCCAGCAACGCGCTGTTCCTGATCACCTGGTTCAAAGGGGCGGTCGACATCGAAGGCATCCATCCGCTTGAGGTCGGATTTTTGCGCCGCAAGTCGCGCCGCGATCGCCGGCCGGGGATGCGAATCGAACCGCGGCTGCTGTTCTATCCGAAATACGCCGTCGAAACCGTGGTCAAACTGGCCCGCTGGGGCACGCTCTATATGCGGCTCCGGCGCTTCTACTTGGCGATCAAACGCGACCCGCGCCGGTTCGACTATATCGACCTGGCGACGACGCCGGTTGCCGCCGACGAGGCGGACACGCACGAGCTGTTCGACACCGATGCCGCGCGCGCCTATGTGGCGCAGGCAAAGCACATTAAGCAAGCGCAGCAGGGCCACGCCCACGCCGAGATTGAGACGGCGGCGGCGGAGTAGCTACTCGCCGATACGCGCGAGCAGCGCTTGCGCCCGCTTGAGGTGCGGCTGATCGTACATCTTGCCGTCGATGCCGACGGTGCCGGCGCCGGGCTTGGCGGCAAAAGCCGCAATGATCGCCTTGGCCTTTTCGATCTGCTCGGCCGTGGGCGTGAACACTTCGTTGATCACCGCCACCTGCGCCGGATGAATGGCGAGACGGCCGGCAAAGCCGTCGCGGCGCGCAATCTCGGTGTCTTGCCGCAGGACTTGCGTATTGCGGAAATCGACATGGATGGTCTCGATCGCCGGCACTTTCGCCGCCGCGGCACCGAGCAGGCATAGCGAGCGCGCCAGCCGATAGGGCTCGGTGAGCGTGCCGTCCGCCTCGCGGTTTGATTCCGCGCCGAGCTCGGCTGACAAGTCTTCCGGGCCCCAGGTCAAGCCGATCAGCCGCTTGCTGCAATCGCGGAAGGTGCCGGCGAGGAACAAGCCCGCCGCCGATTCCACCGACTGCGCCAGGATCTTGATCGAGCCTTCGGGCAGGCCGGCAATGGCCTCGCGCGCGGTCAGCTTGGCGTCGAGATGCACGACCGAGACGCCGCCCTCGGCCTTGGGAAACAGCACCGCATCCGGCCTGCCTGCAACAATCGCATCCAGATCGGCGTCGGTCATCCCGGTGTCGAGCCCGTTGATGCGCACCAGCAGGCGAGGGCGCTGCTTTGCTGGCCCGTGCGTTTTGAGAAAATCGAACGCGGCGGCACGCGCCTGCTGTTTGCGCTCGGGCGCAATCGAATCTTCCAGGTCGACGATGACGCCGTCGGCGCCGGCGCCAAGCGCCTTGCCGAGCTTGGAGCCGCCGTCGGCGGGGACGAAGAGAAGGGAGCGCATCGTGAACCCCGGCCGGCTAGAGCATGAAGGCAATCGCAACGGCGATATAGACCAGAACGAAGCCTGCCGGAAAGGCGAGTGTGAGCGCCAGCGCCGATTTCGGCGCGCGGCGGGCAAGCGCCAAGGCCAGTCCGGGCGCGCCGGTTGCCAGTATCAAGAGGATCACGACCCAGCCGCCCACTTTGTCGAGGCCTTTGGTGGCCGGGTCCGAACCGGACCCGAACAACGAGAGCGCGATTGCCGCTGCTGCTAGGCAATCGGCGGCGCCGACGATGATCGTCGCCGTCCGCGCGCGCATCGAGCTACTTCGGCCGCATCACGATGAAGGCGTTGCGGTGGCATTCGGCCACCAGCGTGCCGTCCTGCTTGAAGGCTTTGTGATGAAACTCGACGATGCCGGCGCCGGGGCGCGATTTCGACTCGCGCTTACTCACCACCACGGTGCTGCAATTGACGGTGTCGCCCTCGAACAGCGGCGCCGGAAACTTCACGTCGGTCATGCCGAGATTGGCGATGGTGGTGCCGACGGTCATGTCGGAAACCTGGATGCCGATCATCAGGCCGAGGGTGAACAGCGAATTCATAATCGGCTGGCCCCACTCGGTCTCCTGCTCGCAGAAGTGCCGGTCGATGTGCAAAGGCTGCGGATTGAGCGTCATGTTGGAGAACAACATGTTGTCCATCTGCGTCACCGTGCGCGTATAGCGGTGCTCGTAGGTCTTGCCGACCTCGAAATCCTCGAAGTACAGCCCGCCGCGTTTGTGCCGCTGGATCGTGTCCACCATCGTTGGCCTCCCGGAGAGGTTGGGGCATGCTCCGCCTTTAACCTTCCATTTACCATAATTGCCGCCGGCCGACAGGGCTCGGTAAGCGGGTGCGGTTAACAGAGGCTCAAATTCTATGGTGAACGCTTTGTTAAGCCTCCCTCTCTAGGCTTTGTTTTACGTCGCCGCTTGAGCGATGTGCCGTCCGGTAGTGCCATGATTGTTCGTCAGTTTTTGCAATGGATCCGCTACGCCGCGCCCGGCGAAAGGGCCGAGGCGACAGCCGCGCTGGCGCGCGCCTATCTGCATTCCGATCTCTCGCGCGACGATCTCGCCGCCGCTGAAGGCGCCATGATCATGTTGCTGGACGACCCGTCGCCACTGGTGCGGGGCGCGCTTGCTTGCGTCATTGCCGCCGCCCCCGACGCGCCGCCCGTCGTGGTGCACGCACTCGCCAATGACCAGCCCGAGATCGCGGCCTCAGTGCTGGCATTGTCGCCGCTGTTGGAAACCGACGACCTGGTCGATCTGGTGGCGACGGCGCATCCGCAGTCGCAAGCGGCCATCGCCCGGCGCACGATGCTGCCGCGCTCGCTTGCCGCCGCCATCGCGGAGGTCGGTTCGGAAGACGCCTGCATCGCGCTCTTGGAAAACTCCGACGCCGATATCGCGCAGTTCTCCATCGACCGCATGGTCGACCGCTTCGGCCATCTGGCCTCGATCCGCGAGACGCTGCTTGCGCGCGAGGGCCTGACGACGCCGACGCGGCAGGCGCTGCTATCGAAGCTGTCGCAGACGCTTGCCGGCTTTGTCAGCGCGCGACAATGGATGGGGTCCGAGCACGCCGAATATGCCGCGCGCGAGGCTTGCGAGAAGGCGACCGTCGCGCTTGCCGCCGACACGCCCTATGAAGACATCGCCGCGCTGGTGCAGCACCTGCGTAGAGTCGGGCCAACTGACGACCGGCATGATCTTGCGTGGCCTGCTTTCGGGCAACATCGTGCTGTTCGAGGAGGTGATGGCGGAACTCTCCGACATGCCGATCGACAAGGTCGCCAGCTACATCCACGACCGCCACATCTCGGGCTTCCGCGCCCTTTATCACAAGGCCGGCCTGCCGGCCGCGGCCTATGCGGCGTTCCGCGAGGCAATTGCCGGCATGCGCGATGGCCTGCTGAACGGAGAGCAGGGTGGGGCGGCGCAGCTCAAGCGGCGGCTGGTCGAGTATGTGCTGGAACGCTGCGCGCATGGCGGCGGGACGACCGCGCTCATGGCTCTGCTGCGGCGCTTTACGGTCGAGGCCGCGCGCGAGGAAGCGCGCATGTTCTGCGACGATCTGGTCGCTAACAATGACATGGTTCCCGTTCCGCTCGAAACAGACACTCCGGCTCCGGTTCGGTCTGAAGCCGTTTCCTCCGCGCCGATGTTGCCCGAACTAGAATCCGCGGAACCAAAACGACCCGGAACGGATCCTTCCGAATTGGAGTTCGAACCTGTACCCGCCGGTCCAGAGTTGCTCGAACAGGAATCTTCCGAATTCAGAGCCGTCCAAACCGGAATCCTTCGACCTGGAGGCGGACGAGCCGGAGTCTTCCAATCCGGTCCTTCCGGAACCTGTGTCCTCCGATTCGGAGTCGCCCGAGCCGGTGCCCGCCGAAATCGACGACACCCGGTTGGTGGCGTAAGGTTGCCGGGCCGGGTATTGTCCGGCTGAACCGTGACAAGCGGCGCCGGCATGAAGACCATCCTGATACCGACCGAGGATCATGACGCCATGGCGGCGGTGCTCGAGGCCGCCCGGCTGGTCGCGCTTAGCTTCGACAGCTACATGGAAGGCGTTGCGGTGCGGCCGTCGCCCGGCACCTATGTCACCGTCGAGCCGTCTGAGCAGTCTGGCGATTTCCGGTGCCTACGAAGGCGACGCGCCCAAGCAGGCGCGCGCCGAGTTCGAGAGCTTCATGCAAAGCCACAGCGTGCCGCCGGCCGGCGAAGGCCCGGCGGTCTATTCCTATGGCTGGCCGCGCAGCGAAGCGGCCGACGATATCTTCATTGGCAGCCATGGCCGCATCTTCGATCTCATCGTGCTCGGCCGCCCCGGGCCCGAGGCGCAAAATCCACGCATGGCGCCGTTGCAGATCGCGCTGTTCGACAGCGGCCGGCCGGTGCTGGTGGTGCCGCAGTCGGTGCCTCAGAGCATCGGGCGCAACGTGCTGGTGGCGTGGAATTGCAGCACCCAGCAGGCGCGCACCAACGCTTTCGCGCTGCCGCTGTTGCATCGCGCCGAAAAGGTGACGGTATTGACGGTGGAAGGGGGAACGACGCCCGGACCTTCCGGCGAAGAGGCTGTGCTGCACCTGCGCCGCAACGGTATCAACGCGACGGCATTGACGGTGAAGCCGGAAGCCAAGACGGCCGGCGAAATCATCCTCGAGCATGCCGCCTCGCTCGGCTGCGATCTCTTGATCAAGAGCGCCTATACGCAGAGCCGGCTGCGCCAGATGATCTTCGGCGGCGCCACGCATCACATCTTGGCCAATGCGACCTTGCCGGTCTTCATGGCGCACTGACAGACGCTGTCAAAGCGCACACGCATCAGGACTCCAATCAGTTGTCGAACGGGCCCGATCAGAACCAAGGCTGGGCGGGCGGGACCCAGGCAAAACCTCCAGGATTCTTCACCGTTTTCCCGTCGATCATGCTGCCGATGTTTCTGGCAGTTGTCGACCAGACCATTGTCGCCACGGCTCTGCCAGCGATCGCGGCTTCGACCGGCAATGTCGAGCGCGCGTCGTGGATCGTTGTCTCCTATTTGATCGCATCGACGATCGCTGCGCCGATCTACGGCCGCCTCGGAGACGCCTTCGGCCGTCGCAACCTGATGTTCGCGGCGCTCGGCGTTTTCATCGTCGCCTCGCTATTGTGCGCGGTCTCACCCACGGTCGAACTGTTGACGCTCGCCCGCTTGCTGCAAGGGCTCGGCGGCGGCGGTCTGATGACGCTGTCGCAGGCGCTGGTCGGCGAAGCCATCCCGCCGCGCGAGCGGGCGCGCTATCAGGGTTATCTCGCCACCGTCGCGGTCTGCGCCAATACCTTCGGGCCGGTGGCCGGCGGCTATCTGTCCGAGCATTTCGGCTGGCCGTCGATCTTCCTGATCAACGTGCCGATCGGGCTCGGCGCGATGGTGCTGACCTGGCGGCTGCCGGTACGCGCGGCAGGACATCGCGATTGGCGCGCCGACCCCGGCGGGCTCTTCCTGTTCACGCTGTTCGTAGGAACCACGCTTCTGTCGCTCGAGCAGATCCAGCATGCCGAACTCGCGGCGCTGCCGCTCGGGGCTGCGCTGCTGGCGGCGGGCCTGATCGCGCTCGGGCTGCTGATCCGCCATGAGAACCGGGCGACGTCGCCGCTCATTCCGCTCGGGCTGCTGCGCATGCCGGCAATCTGGCATAGCGATGCGCTGGCCGCCTGCCACGGCGGCGCGCTGGTGTCGCTGATCACCTTCCTGCCGGTCTATCTGGAAGTGGTGCGCGGGGAATCGCCGTCGAGCACCGGCCTGCTGCTGGTGCCGCTCACCATCGGCATCGGGATGGGATCGCTGCTGACCGGACGGCTGGTCAACAAGACCGGACTCACCACGATGTTTCCGATCATCGGCCTGGTTTTTGCCACCGCCAATCTCATCGTTCTGGCACTGTGGGCGTCCGCGCTCGGCACCGCGATGCTGTCGACGGTGCTGCTGCTGATCGGCCTGTTCATGGGAACCGTGATGGGCGTCGTGCAGGTGACGGTGCAGAGCGCCTCGGGGCCGGCGCGGCTCGGCGAAGCCGCCGCCTCCGTGCAGTTTTCGCGCTCGATCGGTGCGGCCTTCGGCACCGCGCTGGTGGCGACGGTGCTGTTTGCTTTTCTCGCCATCCGCAATCCGGATGCCGCCAGCGCCTTCGCCAGCATGATCCAGCATCGGCATCTCGTAGGCAGCGCACCCGTTGTTCAGCCGGCAAGCATTCAGGCCGACATCGCGGCGGCGTTTCGGGCGGCGTTTTTGACCGATGGCGGCGTTCACGACCGCGGGATTTTTCCTCGCGCTCACCAATCCGCTGCGGCGGATTTGAGGCCTAGCGCATGATCCCGAAAAGCATGTCCTCGACCACGATCGGGCATGGGAGCCGGTTTTTGGATAAGATCATGCGCCGCGGCTAGAAGCCGAATTGCTCGCGCAAAATGCGTTCGTCGAGGTTGTGGCCGGGATCGAACAGCAGATCGATCGACACGTCGTGATCCATGCTGATGTCGACGGCGCGCACCGAGCGCACTTCGTCGTGGTCGGCGACCGCCGCCACCGGCCGCTTGTCGGCCTCCTGCACTTCGATGGTGACCTTGGCGCGGTCCGGCAGCAACGCGCCGCGCCAGCGCCGCGGCCGGAACGGGCTGATCGGAGTGAGCGCGAGCAAAGGCGCGTTGATCGGGATGATCGCGCCTTGCGCCGACAAATTATAGGCGGTGGAGCCGGCGGGTGTCGCCACCAGCACACCGTCGGCGACCAATTCGGTCAGCCGCTCCTGGCCGTCGATCAGAATGCGTAAGTGCGCGGCCTGCGCGCTCTGGCGGAACAGCGAGACCTCGTTGATGGCGCGATGCTCGTGTTCGCGCCCTTGCGCATCGCGCGCGCGCATCACCAGCGGATGGATGACGGTGAGGTGCGCGGCATTGAGCCGCTCGACGAGGTCCTGCTCGACGAATTCGTTCATCAGGAAACCGACGGTGCCGCGGTGCATGCCGTAGATCGGCTTGCCGGAATTCATGAACTTGTGCAGGGTCTGCAGCATCAGCCCGTCGCCGCCGAGCGCCACGATGACATCGGCCTTGGTCGGCTCGGTATTGCCGTAGCGCGCGGAAAGCTTGTCATAGGCCTCGCGCGCCTCCGGCGTCGACGCGGCGACGAAGGCGATCTGCTTGAAGCGCTGGGCCGGCCGGTTCATTTAACTTTCCGAGGTTTGCGATGGAACGTGCGGTGCTCGTCTATACGACTTGGCCCTCGATTGTCGAGGCGGAGAAGGCCGGCCGTGCCGTCGTCGAGCGGCGGCTGGCCGCTTGCGTCAATATCCTGCCGGGGATGATCTCGCACTATTGGTGGCGGGGTAAAATCGAGCGCGGCGAGGAGGTAGTGATGATTTTCAAGACCCGAAATTCGCTCGCCGAAGCCGTGTGCGCCGCCGTGAAGGAACTGCACAGCTACGCCTCGCCGGCGATCATGGTGCTGCCGGTGGAAAGCGTCGATGCCGATTATTATAAGTGGATCCTCGCGGAGGCGAAAAGCCCCGCCTGACGCTCAATAACTCCCCGTGCCGTCGATCACCGACTTGAGCTGCACAAAAGCCTGGCAGGTCGTGTTGCCGCAGATCGACTTCACCTTGGCGAGGTCGTCGAGCGCCTTGAGCCGGTTGCCTTGTTCCATCTGCCACATGCCGTAATAGGACCAGGTGCGCACGTGCATTGGGTCGGCGGCGAGAGCCTTCTCGTACCAGACCTTCGAATTGTCGTAGTCGCCGAGCTTGCGATAGGCGTAGCCGATGTAATTGGCGACATCGGGGTGCTCGTCATGCCCGACCGCGTGCATGGCAACGATGCCTTCGCCGTATTTGTGCTCGAGTATCAGCGCATAGGCGGCGCGATAGCCGCGCAGGAACTCCTGTTCCGATTTCTCCTGCTGCTTGCTCTTCTTCCTCGCCTTCACCTTTTTCGGCTTGCCGCCGGGCGGCTTGGTCGGCTCGGTCTTCTGCTTCAACAGCGGATCGGGCGGCGGCGCCGGCAAATCGGTCAATATGGCGTGCAGAGGCTTCACGCCGACGGCGGCCACCAGCACGGCGACGGCGGCGAGGATGCCGAGGCGGCGAAACATCTGGGTCACGGTCATTGGCGGACGCCCCATATCGACTGGAGCCGGATGCGGACGATCGAACCGGCCCCCTAATAACAACCGTTGCGCGGCTTTAGTCCTTTGGCAAAACAACAATTGTTGTCCCGGTTCTGCCGCGGGCGGGCCGGTGTCTTGACTTGAGGCCGGACTCAAAGGAACATTTCAACGTGCTGGTTCTCCGGGCGAAATCCGGGGACGAAAGAGGGAACGTGGAGGCTGCACGGTTTGCAGCAATCCGCGGCTGCCCCCGCAACTGTAAGCGGCGAGCTCGCGTCCATACGGCCACTGGGCAACCGGGAAGGCCGGACGCAACTGAGCAACGACCCGCGAGCCAGGAGACCTGCCAGCGCGGTCACCCAACCGGTGGACGGGGCGTCCATACGGAGCGGTCTTTCGCAGCGGTGACGGCAATGCCGGCGCGAAGGCCGTGTGAGAACGTTCTCCCACGACATTCCGCACGTAAGTCAGGTGTCCGCTCGTCGGCGCCCCGTGCCTTACGTGACCTTCGCATCGGGCTTGGTCTCACCCGATGCGTTCGCATGCGCGAGCGCAAACGAAGGAACGTTGCGTCATGGGAACTCACATACGAAGGACCTGCGCCGGTCTGGCGCTGAGCGCGCTGCTTGTTGCGCGGGCGAGCGCGCAAAGCAATAAAAAAGACGAAGTCGTTTTGCCGCCGATCGACGTATCGACCCGGGTTGGCTCCGGCATCGTCGGCACCTCGAACAGCGTGATCACGGCCGAGGACATCGCCAGCGCACCGGCGCAAGATTTGCCGGAGATCATCGCCCAGCAGACCGGAATCCAGATCCAGCACATCGGCGCCGGCGTCAACGGCGCCCGCGACGTCGTCGACATGCGCGGGTTCGGCGCCAGTGCGACGTCGAACGTGCTGGTGCTGGTGAACGGGCGGCGCTTCAACGATTTCGACCTGCAGGGGTTCGACTTTTCCTCGATCCCGCTCAACAGCATCGAGCGCATCGAGATCACGCGCGGCAACAGCGGGGCGGTGCTCTACGGCGACGGCGCCGTCGGCGGCGTCATCAACATCGTCACCAAGACCGGCGCCGGCGCGCGGGGCGGTGCACGCTTGGAGGCCGCTGCCGGCTCGTTCCGCTACAAAGAGGGGCGGGCCTCGGTCCACGGCTCGTCCGGGCCGTGGTCGGCGGCCTTCAGCGGCGTCGGCATTGCTACCGACGGCTACCGCGAAAACGGCGATCTCCGGCAGAAAAGCTTCAACGGCGATGTGCGCTATGTCACCGGCGAGGGCAGCGTCTATTCCAACGCGACCGCCGACGATCAGAAGCTCGGCTTGCCGGGCGGGCGGCTGGTCGACCTGAATACGGGGGTCAACGAACTGGTGACGAACCGCAGCGGCGCCACCACGCCGAACGACTTCGCCAACAAGCAGGGACAGAACTACATCCTCGGCTTCACCCGCACTCTGGCGCCGGGCGCCGAGTTGATCGTGGACGGCAGCCTGCGGCGCAAGGCGCAGCAGGCCGAGCTGTTCTTCATGGGCTCGCCCTACAACGGGGTCAGAACCGATCTAACGACGAGCTCCATCACGCCGCGCTTCAAGCTCGACAGCGATATTTTCGGCATGCCGGTCAAGGTCCTTACCGGTTTCGACTATTACCACACGGACTATGCGTCGAGCCGCGCGATGGATCTGACGACGCCGCCCTATCACATTTACAACATCACACAGACGACAGCGGCGGCCTATGCCAATGGCACCTTCGCGGTCCGTCCCGACACCGACGTCACCTTGGGCGCGCGCTACCAACGCAACAGCATTTCGGCGCGCGACACCTACGATCCGACCGCGCCGTTCGGCTTCGGCGACGCGCAAGGCCTCCCGCTCGACCGCAGCGAATGGCAATACGCGGCGCAATCCGGCATCGAGCATCGCTTCAATCCGATGGTGGCGGTGTTCGGCCATGTCGCGCACGCCTTCCGCCTGCCCAATGCCGACGAACGGATCGGGCAGGCGGTGGCGTTTAATTTCCCGGCGCCGACGCCGACCAATTTCAATCTGCTCACGCAGACCTCGAACGAGATCGAAGGCGGCTTCCGGCTGCATCTCGGCGCCTTCGATTGGCAGACCAGCGTCTATTACATGAAGCTCACCAACGAGATTTTCTACAGCCCGGCGACCGGCACCAACGTCAATCTCGACCCGACCGAGCACTATGGCGTCGAGAACGCGGCGTCGTACCGGGTCAACGACAAGGTCACGCTCAGGGGCGGCTTCGCCTATACGCGCGCCGTGTTCCGCGAGGGGCTGTTTGCCGGAAACGACATTCCGCTCATCTCGCGCTGGACCGCCACCGCCGGATTGTCCTGGAACATCTGGGACAAGTTCGTCGTCTATGACGCGATCCTGCGCTACGCGGGCGAGCGGCGGCTCGACAACGATTCCCTCAACGTGCAGCCCTTGATCCCGGCGCATACGGTGGTCGACATGCGCATCGGCGGTCAGGTGAAGAACGTCTTTTGGTCGTTCACCGTGCAGAACGTGTTCAACGACCTCTACTACGACTACGGCATCGCCAGCACCTTCACCCTCGGCCGTTACAGCGCCTATCCGCAGCCGGGGCGCACCTTCATGGCGCGGCTGGGCGTCGTTCTGGAATAAGCAGGGCCCGTCGAAATCTGCTAAATTCGCTCCGCCACATTCACGGAGGCGGAGCATGCTGCGCCCGTTGATCGTTGCGCTGGCCCTGGTCGCGATGGCGGGGCCGGCGCTCACCGCCGATGACATCCTCGATGCCATCGATGCGGCGCGCAAAGCCTATGAGGCAGGCGAGCTGAGCAAGGCCAAGCAGTCGCTCGATAGCGCTTCGCAACTGGTCGGGCGGAAAAATGCCGAGCGCTTCGAGACACTGCTGCCGCAACCGTTGCCGGGCTGGACGGCGGACAAACCGGAGTCCGCCTCGGTCGGCATCGCCATCTTTGGATCGTCCACGGCAAGCCGCCGCTACAGCAACGACAAAGGCGAAAATGTCGAGGTGCGCATCACTGGCGACTCGGCCCTGGTCACGCAGTTCGCCAAGCTTTTGATCAATCCGGCGATCGGCGGTGTGTTCGGTAAGATCATCGACGTCGGAACGCAGCACGCATTGCAGACACCCGAAGGCGCGATCAACATCGTCATCGACGACAAATTCCTGGTCACCATCGAAGGCTCCGCCGGCGCCGAGGCCAAGCGCGCCTACGCCAAGGCCGTCGACGTCGACAAGCTCTCGAAAATGTAAAATTAAATCGGCGCCCACATCACCGGCGCGAGCTCGTAGCCCGCGCCGCTTTTGACGATGTGACCGCAGGCCGGGAAGGGGAAATGATAGGCCTCGACCAGCATGCGGTCGGCCACCGCGCGGTCGAGCATCGCCCGGCGCGCTTTCACCGCCAGCGGCCCATCCATGTCGAAGATCGGCTGCCAATCGGGATGGCGCACGAACAGAAAAGGGTTGCGCACGGTGTCGCTCATTGCCAGCAGCGATTGTTTGCCGGAATGAATCGAGAAAGCGGTGTGGCCGGGAGTGTGGCCGTAAGCGGGAATCGAAACAATGCCGGGCGCGACTTCGGCGCCGGGCTTGAAGCGGCCCACGTCCTTGGCGATGTCCTTGAAGATGCGCCGGGCGTTGAGAAAGTAGCGGTGCACCGCGCCGCTCGCCCGGCTCATATTGCCGTCGTCCATCCAGAACGTCCATTCCGGCTCCGGCACCAGGATTTCCGCATTGGGAAAAACCTTGGCGCCGTCCTTGGTGTTGATGCCGTCGATGTGGTCGGGATGGAAATGCGAGATCAGAACCGTGTCGATGTCGGCCGGTGCGACGCCCGCCGCCTTGAGATTGTCGAGCATGACGCCGGCGGTGTCGGCGATCTGCCCGGCGGTACCGGTGTCGATCAGCACCAGCTTCGCGCCGGTATTGACCAGCAACGCGGTGAAGCTGATCGGCAAGATGCGCGGCGGCAGGAACGCCGCGGCAAGCGCTGCGTTCACCGTCTCGCTGCCGGCGTTGCGGATGAATTTATCGTCGATCGGCAGATACCAGATGCCATCGTAAAGCGCGGTGAGCTGATAGTCGCCGAGTTTATAGCGGTAAACGCCGGGAACTTGCGCGGGCGCCAACGGCGCGGCGGCGCGTGCCGGACAAACCGCGGCGCAGCCGGCGGCAATCACGGACCCGTTCAGGAAGGCGCGGCGGGACAGCATTGGCATAGCCTATCTCACGCGGGGGCCGATTTTGCTTGCGGACGGTCGTCAAGTCTAACACCTCGCCGCCGAGGTCTATTTCAACCGTCCCGACTCAAACCTCGCCACAATCCCGGCTATGATTGTGCCGGGGCCATCGAAACAATGGGAGGAGGGATGCGGCGGTTATCGCTGGCCGCGGGAATTTTCGCGGCATTATTGGCGGGGCTCGCGCTCGGCGGCTGTTCGACCGATGTCGGTCCGAGCCGGGCCGAGCTGAAGGCGCAATGGGACGCCCAGAACGTCTACCCGCAAAACTACAGGAACGATCTGTTGGCGTTCCTGCGCACTTATCTCAACGATCCGTCGCATATTCGCGAGGCGGGCGTGTCGCAGCCGGCGCTGAAATCCGTCGGGCCGGGCGAGCGATTTGTCGCCTGCGTGCGCTACAACGCGCGTGCGGGCGGCGGCCGATACGCCGGCGCGCGCGATGGCGCCGTCGTCTTCGTGTCGGGTAAGCTCGACCGCTTTTTCGACGGCGGCAAGCACCTAGAGGGCGGCAGAGCCGTCAAAGTGCTTTGCAAGGACGTGGCCTACGGGCCATTCCCCGAATTGGAAAGGCTCACGCGTTGACGCATGTGCCGCCAAGGCCCCGCCAAGGCACGCGAACGCCGCCGGAAAGCCCGGCGACGGGGAAACTGGAGCGAGAGGCCTTAAGTAAGCGCGTGCGCCGCGGTCACTTGACCTTGAGGTTCTCCGCAGATGTCTTTCCGCGGTTTTCGACGAGTTCAAACTGAACGACCTGTCCTTCGTTCAGCGTGCTTAGTCCGGCACGTTCAACTGCCGAGATGTGCACGAACACATCCTTCCCGCCTTCTTGCGGTTGGATGAAGCCGTAGCCCTTCGTCGGATTGAACCACTTTACGGTGCCCTGCGGCATGCTAGATCTCCGAGGTATTGCAAACGCCAGTAGTTTGGCACAGTCCACAACCGCCGAACAAGGTCCTCGGCGGCCCACGCGCCTCGCCCTGCTTTTTAATTTTGCACAGGGGGCCAAAGCGGGCTTTTCCGGTGCCGGGTGAGGGAATTGAACCCCCGACCTTCGGTTTACAAAACCGCTGCTCTACCTCTGAGCTAACCCGGCTCGACCGGAGAGCTATCAGCGTCGCGCCAAGCCGACAAGCCGCGCCGGCTCCGCCCGAATCATTCGCATGGAAACGATCGGGCCCACCGGCCGCGCCCCCCGGGGGCTGCGCCGGGCGCTTGCCGCCCCCGCTCAGGTGATCGTGTTGAGCTTTTCCAGTACGCCGATAAGCCAGGCGGCGGCCTGCAGGACCGCCAGCCGCTGCGGCAGCTTCGACTTGCGAAACGTGTCGTTGAGCAGCTTGAGCGCGCGCTTGCGGCCGGGATGGCGCGCCGCCGGTCCGTCGAGCGTGGACAGGCGCGCGACCAGCGCGTTGCGCCGGCTTTCGAGTTCGTCATAGCGCTGCCGGAAGCCGGTGCGCGGCGGTATCGATGCGTCAACGGGGGGAGCGGGCGGGCGGCGGTGCGGCAAGGAAGTTAACTTTCGGGCGATGGTTCAGCGGCTGCGCAATCGCAGTAATGCCGGTAAATCCGGCATGTTGAAGGCGTCAGCTAACATTAATGTTACTTCGCGATGGCCACCGTCAACGGCAAGCGAGCGGATACAATGCGCCGCAATCGAACGTAGCTGGGAGCTTCACATGCGCGCGTTTGTCGCCGTCGTTCTATCCGTTACCGCCATTGTCGCCGGCGCCACGTCGGCGTCCGCGGCGGATTTGCGTTACGCGCCGAGGTATCACCACGTGCGCTACGCGCCCGAACCTTGTTCGCCGTGCCAGGTGGGCTGGCGCTTCTCGCCGCCGCTCGAATATCTCGGGACATGGCTCGTGGGTGGTCCTTGGGTGCCACCGTATCATTACCGCTATCGTCGCTGGGCCGCCGGCTGCTCCGTCGGGCCGCAGGCGCCTTGCCATCGCGCCTGGCGCGAACGCGGTCAGTTCCGCCACGCCGCGTATCCGGGCCGCTACCAGTTGGTCCAGCAAAAAGAATTCGTGCGTGAGCCCGTGCTCGTGCTTGAGACCGTGCGTTATGTCGACGAACCCTGTACGTGGGGCTGCGGTTGGAGGCACTGGCGCTGATACGTCGGCGCAAAGAGCCAACAAGAAATTCGAGGAACGCATGGCGGCGGGCTTGAGGGCCCGCCGCTTCGCATTTCAGCGCGCCGGTAAATGCCGGCTGGCGACATAGAGTCCCAATGCCGCCGCGTTCGACACGTTCAGGCTCTTGATCTCGCCGGGCAGCGCGATGCGCGCGACGTGATCGCAGGTTTCCTTGGTGAGCTGGCGCAGGCCCTTGCCCTCGGCGCCGAGCACCAGCGCCAGCGGCGCGCGCAGCGGCAGATCGGCCAGATCGGCATCGCCGCTCGAATCGAGGCCGACCACTAAAAAGCCACTCTGCTTGAGCGCCGCCAGTGCGCGCGCAAGATTTTGCACATTGACCAAAGGCACGTGTTCGAGCGCGCCGGATGCCGCCTTGGCGAGCGCGCCGGTGGCGTCGGGGCTGTGCCGCTGCGTGGTGACGATGGCGGTGGCGGCAAAGGCCGCTGCCGAGCGGAAGATGGCGCCGACATTGTGCGGGTCGGTGATCTGGTCGAGCACCAGCACCACGCCTTGCGCCGGCAGATCGTCGATGGGCGGGGAGGGCAGCGGATCGGTTTCGAGATAGAGGCCCTGGTGCACGGCGTCGGGCAGCAGCCGCTCGGCAATCGCCGAAGGCCGCACCAGCTCGGGCTTGACCGTGCAGCCTTCGTCAGCGAGGCGCCGCGCCGCATTTTCGGTGGCAAGCAGCTTGCGCACGTGGCGGGCGGGATTATTCAGCGCGGCGGTGACCGTGTGCCAGCCATACATCACCACCGGACCGGCCGCATCGCCACGCAAGGAATCGCGGCGAGCGCGCTCGAAGCGCTCGCGCCGCTCGATCTGCTCGCGGGTCGCGCCCGGTTTGGCGCCGGAAAAGGACCGGCCGGCGGGTGGTCGTGGGGCCATCTCTGCGTGCCTTAGCCGATCCACCGCGGGCGGAACAGCCTCCATTGACTTCACCGGCATGCCTGCCCATAAACGCGCCAAATCCCGACTTGTTGGCGAAGCGTTTATCTTTCGAGATCAATACGCTACGACGGCTTTTAAGGGAGAGTGTCCCGAGCGGCAAAGGGGGCGGACTGTAAATCCGCTGGCTATGCCTTCGTAGGTTCGAGTCCTACCTCTCCCACCAGCCTTCGCTCGCTTCGCGAACTGCGGTTCGGCTCGCCGGCCAGCTCGAAGGCGGGCTCACACAAAACTGTCGATGGTCTTGAGCGCGCCTGACAGCGCGATGCGAATAATGCTGACCGCCATCGGCCTTCGGGGCTGCGGCGGACTTTTTGTTTGCGCACATAGTCGCAAGCTGCGTGCCTATCAACCAAGGTGTTGCGGTGCCAGCTTTGCAACCCATGGATGTCCTGACGAGCTATCGGCGACTTAACGAAAGCCATCCCTTGCGTGTATTTGCGCGGCGGCTTCGCCGGCGTCTCGCGCTGGTGCCGGCTCTCGCCAACCGCATCGGCGACCAACATTCCGCCGCTATTCTATACCGCGAGGAATTGGCAGCCGGTCACGTCGCCCGCGCGCAACGTCACGCTGCCTCGATAGATTTCAAGCGCTACGCCGACAATGGGCCGCAACGCTTGCACGATCTCACGGCTATCGAGCGAGGCATCTATCTTGAGGTCGAGCATCTGTGCGCTCAATCCGCAGACGCAGTGACGCAACTCGCACGCGCGGTGGAGCATATCGTCCAAAACGATATTCCCGGCGATCTTATAGAATGCGGCGTCTATCGCGGCGGCTCAATCATCGTCATGGCGCGCGTTTTGCAATTGCTGTCGGCGACGCGCACGATCTGGGCCTACGATACCTACGAAGGCATGCCGGAACCGCAAGCCATCGATGAACACTGGAAACAGACGCCGGAGGAAGATGGCGGCCTCAAATCATGGGCGCTGCGCAAGCGCAACGATGGCTCAGGCGGCTCGGATTGGGTTTATTGCCCGATCGACGAGGTGAAGAAAAATATTGCCGTCGCCGATTATCCCGATCACCTGATCCATTACGTCAAGGGCAAGGTCGAGGATACGATTCCAATCCAGGCACCGAAGCAAATTGCTGTGTTGCGTCTCGACACCGATTTCTACGCATCGACCCGCCATGAGCTGGAGCAGCTTTTTCCGCGCCTCGTTTCGGGAGGCGTGCTGATCATCGACGACTACGGCGGCTACGCGGGCTCGCGCGCGGCAACCGATGAATATTTCACCGGAAAGAAGGTGATGCTAGCGCGGGTCGATGCGAATGTTCGGATGTATGTAAAGCCGTAGACGCCGGACGCGCCGCCGACCAACGCAAGCCGGTTTGCGAGAAAGCTCACACAAAACTATCGATGGTCTTGAGCGCGCCGGAAAGCGCGATGCCGTCTTCATCCTTGAGGGCTGCTTCGCGCAAGCGCCGCACCCATTCGGCGGCGTCCGGGCGGCCCTCGACCTTGGCGGCGCCGGCCATCACCTTGTCGAATTTCGATTGCCCGCGCGCGTGCGTGTCGGAATAGCCCTTCACCAGCCGGCGCGCCTGCAGCAGTTCCACCGCGAAGTCGTAGTCTTTTTCCGCCGCCGCCCTGACCCGCGCCAGCCAGGCATCGCGATGGGCCACTTCGACGGCGTGGCGCAGCGTGCCGCGGCGGAAACGCTTCAGCCCGCCCAGCACATAGAGCATGAGGAACCAACGGATGGTGCCGGTTCTCACCCGGCGACCGCGGTTGACATGCTTGTCGAGCCGCCTGACCAGGCCGGGCCGGTTCATGATGGCGCGGCCAAGCCATGCCGGCAGCGAACCTGCGACTTCCTCCATGCGTGGATGCATGTACTCGGTGGTGTAGACGAGTTGATCTGGCGCAGCCTGCACCTCCGCGCGCACGCGCTGGAAACGGCTGCCGCGCGTCTTCAGATCGGCGACGCGGTAGACGTCGTCATAGGCCATGGCGACCGCAATGTATTTTGCCGCCGTGCGCGTGAGCGCGAAGCCTTTTCTCTCGCCGCCGCCGACTTTGTCGAGCGCCAGCATGCCGGCGAGTAGGTCAAGATATTCCGTGCCGTAGGCGACATCCTGAAAATCGACCACGCGCTGCAGTCCGGCCCCGACCATGTCGTGCGTGGCGGCGGGAAACTCGGAGCGGGCGCGGGCGACCAGCGCGTCATAGCCAGCGTGCCCGACGGGCGCCAGCGCGGGAAAGCGCTTCTCGGCGTCGGGCTTGGGAGGGACCGGCGGCTTGTCCGTCGCTATTTCGGCGGTGGCCTGCTCGAAGCCGAGGGCGAAGGCGCGCAGGCTCGGCTCGACGCCGACGCCGCCGGCACGGATCGCCGTCTCGAAGGCCTCGCGCGGAAACGGCAGCGTCTTGGCCGCGGCCATCGCCCCGAACAGCACGGCGGAGACCACGCTGCCTGCGCGTTCCGCCAGTTCGGCCATGTCGAAGGCGATGAAACGCTTGGCGGCTGCCGTCGCCGCGGCATAGACCGCCTCGGCGCTGCCGATGCCGTCGCCGGGCGTTTGCTTTTCGGCTACGGCGTAGTGTCGATGCGAGGACGCGATCAAGGTCGTGCGGTTTGGTGTAACGAAGCCGCGCTGAATGGCGCGGCCGGCTTCCATCAACTCGGCGCCGATTACTACGTCGACTTCGCCGGGCACCACCATCAGCGACAACACCGGCTTGAGACCGGCGGGCGCACCCTGCGGCCGCGGCAACGTCTCGATGAAATAGACCGTGGCGCCGGTGCGCTGGGCAACGCCCGGCACCGAGGTCGATTGCGCGACCCAGTTCTGCCCCTCGCACAGCGCGACGATCCAGTCGACCAGCACGCCGCCGCCCTGGCCGCCCATCGCCATCACCGCAATCGACAGCGGTTTGGTGTTGGCGAGCGTGGGCTTTGCGGACGGCGCGACGTTCATTGGAGCATTCCGCGTCAGGCGAAGGCAACGCGGCGCCGGGCGCGGCGGCGTTGCAGATAGCCGATCACCGCCCCGCGTACCTTGGCGAGAAAGCGATCGAAGCGGCTGGGATTATAAATGAGGTCGGCGCGATAGAAGGACGGGCACAATACGGCGGCTTCCGCCACCTCGCCGCAATTGCCGCAGCCGACGCAGGTATTGTCGACCGCGGCGACCGGATCGTCCTTGAGCGGATCGTCGGTGCGCTTGATCGACAGCGACGGGCAGCCGGAGAGACGCATGCAGGCGTGATCGCCGGTGCAGACGTCCTCGTCGACGCCGAAGCGCTCGCGCACCATGCGTTCGCCGTTCTTGACCGACTTGTTGAACAGCGGCTTCACCCTGCGCTGCTTGTTGAGCATGCATTCCGAGGAGGCGACGATCACTTTCGGCCCGGGCGACTTGGTGGTGAGCGCTTCTTTGAGCGTGTCGCGCATCTTGGCGACGTCGTAGGTGCGGTCGATCTGGCGCACCCAGGTTGCCCCGACGCCCTCGATCGCCTTGGTGATCTGGTTGTTGGTCGAGCGCGATGCGTTTTCGGCGCGCGAGGAGAGAAGATCCTGTCCACCAGTCGCCGAGGAATAGAAGTTGTCGACCACGACGATGACGCCGTCGTGCTTGTTGTAGACGGCGTTGCCGATCGAACTATTGAGCCCATTGTGCCAGAAGCCGCCGTCGCCGATGAATGCGATCGACTTCTTGTCGGCCTTGACGTTGAACGCCGCCGCCGATGCGGGCCCGAGGCCGTAGCCCATAGTGTGGGCGCCGATGTTGAACGGCGGCAGGCTCGAGAACAGGTGGCAGCCGATATCGCCGGCGATGTGGTGCTTGCCGAACTCCTTTTCGACCAGCTTCATAGCGGCGAAGATCGGCCGCTCCGGGCAGCCGGTGCAAAAGCCGGGCGGACGCGGGGGCACGGCGCCGGTTAGCGCCTTGACCCGTGGGTCGTCATGGATGTTCGGCTCGTTCGGCGCGCGCGCCTGGTCGGAGAGCGCGCCCGGCGCGTTGCTCGTCATGAAGGCGCGGACACCCTTGAGCATCACGTCGGCCGTGTATTCGCCGGCCATCGGCAGCACATCTTTGCCGAACACTTTTGTGTTGATGTCGCGCCGGCGCAGGATGGTGCAGATCGCCTGCTCGATATGTTCCGGCTGGCCTTCCTCGACGATCAGTATCGCTTTCTTGCCGGCGCAGAATTTGACGATCTCGTCGTCGGCCAAAGGATAGGTGACGTTCAAGCAATAGATCGGCACGCGCGTGGCGCCCCAGACGTCGGCGAGGCCGAGGCGCTCGAGTGCGCGGACGACGCCGTTGTACATGCCGCCCTGGGTGATGATGCCAAGATCGGTCAGGTCGCCGTCGAAGAACTCGTTGAGCTTGCGCTCCTTGATGAAGTTGACCGCCGCGGGCCAGCGCTTCTCGATCTTGTCCTTCTCATGCGTATATGACATGGGCGGCAGCACGACCCGGCTTGTGTCGCGCACCGGGTTTTCCAGTGCCTGCTTCAGCGTGAACGGCGGCGGCTTGTTGTCCTTGGCGATGAACGAGCCGTGCACGTGGCAGGCGCGGATGCGCACTTCTAGCATCACCGGCGTGTTGGAGGCTTCCGACAGTTCGAAGCCGTCCTCGACCGCCTTGACGATCGATTCCAGGTTCGGACGCGGGTCGAGCAACCACATCTGTGACTTCATCGCAAAGGAGTGCGAGCGCTCCTGCATGATCGAGGAGCCTTCGCCATAATCCTCGCCGATGATCACCAGCGCGCCGCCGGTGACGCCGCCCGAGGTCAGGTTGGCGAGCGCGTCGGAGGCGACGTTGATGCCGACCGGCGACTTGAAAGTGACGGCGCCGCGGATCGGGTACATCACCGAAGCGGCGAGGGAGGCGGCGGCGGCGGCTTCCGACGCGGAATTGGAGAATTGCACGCCGAGCTTGCCGAGCGTGTCCTTGGCATCGTTGAGCACGTCCATCAGATGCGAGATCGGCGCGCCCTGGTAGCCGCCGACATAGCCGACACCGGATTGCAGCAGCGCCTTGGTGATCGCGAGGATGCCTTCGCCGCGGAACTCCTGGCCGGCGCCGAGTTCAAGATCCCGCACTTCCTTGGCAAAGGATCGTTCCGCCATAACGCACTCCTTCAAGCTGCCGGTATCGTTTTCGGTGATCAGCAAACGACCGGCGCATGCCGGAATTTCGCCGGCCGGTTCCGCGAAGCTTTAAACATAAAGCAATTGCGATGCCGAGGCTACCGCCGGCAAACGCTGGTCAGGTCGCCACCAGCGCGAGGATGCGCAGCGGCGAGCCGGAACCCTTCTCGATCTTCAGCGGCGCCGCGATCAGCATGGCCCCGGTCGGCGGCAGTTTGTCCAGATTGCACAGGCTGGCGAGGCCAAATTTCTTGGCGCCGTGCATCAGGGTATGTGCCGGGAAGGCCGGTTCGAAGGCAAAGGCCTGGCCGTGATCGGTTCCCACCGCCTCGACACCCCAGCCGTTGACGTCGCGTTCCTTGACCAGGAACGTCATGGCAGCGGCGCTGGGGCCGGGCGAGTGCGGTCCGTCCTCCTGGGCATTGAGAAAAGCCGGCGAATCGCCGCGCGTCGACCAGCCGGTGCGCATCAGCACCCAGGCGCCGGAGGGGATACGGCCGTGCGTCTGCTCCCAGGCTTCGATATGCGCAACTTCGAGCGTGAAGCGCTCGTCGGCGACCACCTCACGCGTGCAATCGATGACGCAGGCCGGCGCCAGGAATCGCTGCACCGGGATCGTGTCGGTAAAGCCGTCGGCGTAGTGCTGGCCGGTGACCCAGTGCACCGGCGCGTCAAAATGGGTGCCGGTATGCTCGCCCATGGCGAGGTTGTTCCAGTACCAGCCCGGGCCGCGTTCGTCGTAATGCGAGATTTCCGAGATTGTGAACGGGTTCGACGGCGCGAATTCCGGCGGCAACTGGATCACCGGCGTCGACGGGCGCAGCGTTTGCGTCAGATCGATGATGCGAATTCGGTTGCCGGCGATGGCCGCGGCAAAATCCTCCAGCACTTTTGCAGTTTTCGGCTGGTCCGACGGGAGCGGCGAATTCATGTTCATGGCTGACCTATAGTGGTGCGTGGTGTCGGTGAACCCTGTGGCAACCACCGTAATGTCGTTGGCGACGGTCACCATGGCATAGCCTTCGCGGGCGCGCGCCACGGCCTGCTCGGCACTATTGGTGTAGATCGCGCAAGGCGTATCGGCGCTGCGGCACGCCTGCAGCACGGTGCGGCAGGCGTCCTCGACTTGAATGGCGGTCGAGGCCAGCGACAGCGAAAGATCGCCGCTGCCGATCAGCACGAAGTCGACACCGGGCGTGCGCGCGATCGCTTGGGCGTTATGAACGCCGCGCTCGGTCTCGATCATCACCCCGACCATGGTGCGGCGGTTGGCAACCGCGCAGTATTCGCCGAAATCGCCGGCGAGGGGGCGCACGCCGCCGCCCGAACGCCGCCCGTCCGGCGGAAATCGCGCCGCGGCGACGGCCTGCGCCGCCTCGTTGTCGGTTTCGATCAGTGGAACGATTACGCCTTCGGCGCCGGAATCGAGCGCCTGGCCGATGGCGACGGCTGAGTTTTCCGCCACGCGCACCAAAGCCGAGACGTTTTCAGGGATTGTGCCGACGACGTGCTCGAGCGTGGCGCGGTCCCAAAGCCCGTGCTGCATGTCGATGACGACGGCGTCGGCACCGGAGGCGCTCGCCACCTCGACCAGCGTCGGCGAGCCCATCGACATCCACAGCGCCGCGAGCGGTTGCCGCCCCAGCCGCTGGCGCAGACTCATCTTACGCAAATCCACAACGCACTCCCTGTGCCGATTACTTTTCGAGCTGCGCCACCTCGGCTTCGCTGTCCTCGATTTGCTTGGCGCGCATCGCGAAATAACGGTCTTCCGCGTGGCCGATGAACTCGACCATCAGGGCTTCAACGCGTTGCGCATCGCGTTTCACGAAAGCGTCGAGCAGACTCGTCAGCCCGTCGATCACGATCGCCTGCGTGGCGCGATCGTGCAGCGTGCCGAGCCGCACGGTCTGTACCTGGTCGGCGAAGCGCGAGATGGTCGCGGCAAGTCGCCAATTGGTCTCGGCGGCAAGCCAGGTCTGGCGGAATTGCATGTTGGCGAGCGCCAGTTCGTCGACGTCGCCAGAAGCCTGCGCGCGTTTTGCCCGCTCGGAGGCTTCGCGCAGCGAATTCTCCTCGTCGGCGGAAAGGTGCCGCGCCGCGTTTGCGGCCGCGCGCGGCTCCAGCAGCTTGCGGATCTCGAAAATGTCCCGGATGTCGCGCAGCGACAGCTTCGGCAACACGAAGCCGCGCGTAGTGCCGACCAGATAGCCCTCGTTGACGAGTTGCAGCAGAGCCTCGCGCACGGGCATGCGCGACACCCCGAGACCTTCAGCGATCTCGACGTCGACCAGGCGCTCGTTCCGCCCGATTTCGCCGTGCTGAATCTGGCGGCGAATGGTTTCGCGAATTTGCTCCCGTAAGCTGCTCGCGCGCAGGGGAAGATTTTTTCGCACGCTCTGGTTGTCGATGGCCATGAGCCCGTCCGTTGTTGGCCGATTTCAGTATATTGTATCCAGTTAGCCGATGCGGCCAAGTAGGGCCACGCAATATGGTTTACAGCGCGCCGGGTTGGCCTCTCGCGACCGTGCAGGCCGCTTCGAGCGCCTTTCGCCAGTCGCCGCCCTGCACTCAGAGCGCGAATATTTTTCCCGGGTTCATGATGTCGTGGGGATCGAGCGCCCGCTTGATCCGGCGCATGACGTCGAGGGCGGGACCGAATTCGGCCTCGAGATAGGCCATCTTTCCCTGGCCGACGCCGTGCTCGCCGGTGCAGGTGCCGTCCATGGCGATGGCACGCATCGCCAGCCGTTCGGCAAACTTCTTCATGCGCGCAACGTCTGCCGGGTCGTCGCCGTCGAACAGCACCGCGACGTGGAAATTGCCGTCGCCGACATGGCCGACGATGGGGCCGAACAGGCCGGAGGCGGCAAGGTCCGCTTTGGTCTCGCTCACGCATTCGGCCAGCCGCGAGATCGGCACGCAGACGTCGGTCGCCATCACCTTGGCGCCCGGCCGCAGCACCAGGCAGGAATAGGCGGCATCATGGCGTGCCTGCCAAAGCTTGGAGCGTTCCTCCGGCCGGATCGACCACTGCAAGCCGCCACCGCCATTGTCACTTGCGATTGCCTTGAACGCGGCGACCTGTTCCTCGACGGAACTCTGGCTGCCGTGGAATTCGACGAACAAGGTCGGCGTTTCGGCGAGCGCCAGCTTCGAATAGATGTTGCAGGCGCGCACCTGCAATTCATCGAGCAGTTCGATGCGCGCCAACGGCAACCCGGACTGGATGGCGGCGATCGCCGCGTTACAGGCGCCGTCGAGCGCGGCGAAGGGACACACCGCGGCGGCAATCGCTTCCGGAATGCCGTGCAGCCGCAGCGTCACTTCGGTGATCACGCCGAGCGTGCCTTCCGAACCGACCAGCAGGCGCGTGAGATCGTAGCCGGCGGCGGATTTTTTCGCGCGGCGCGCGGTGCTGATGATCTCGCCGTCCGGCATGACGACGAGCAAAGACAGCACGTTCTCGCGCATGGTGCCGTAGCGCACGGCGTTGGTGCCGGAGGCGCGCGTTGCCGCCATGCCGCCGAGGCTGGCATCCGCGCCGGGATCGATGGCAAAGAACAGACCCTGGTCGCGCAGGTGGTCGTTGAGCTGTTTGCGGGTGACGCCGGCCTCAACGGTGCAGGTCAGGTCTTCCGCTTCCACCGAGACAACTGCGTTCATGCGCGACAGATCGAGCGAGATGCCGCCGCGCGGCGCATTGACATGCCCCTCCAGCGACGTGCCGATGCCAAAAGGAATGACCGGAACACAATGCGCCGCGCATTGCCGCACGACTTCCTGCACCTCCGCGGTGCTTGTGGCGAAGAACACGGCGTCCGCCGGCTGCGGCGCGATCCAGGTCAAGGTGTTGGCGTGATGGGCGCGCACGGACGGCGCAACCGAAACCTGCTGCGGCCATCTCGCCGTGAGCGCGTCGATGACCGACGCAAGACCCGGTCGCGGCATGGCTATGGCCGAGGGTGTTGGCATGGACCGGCTCAGGCGGCTCGCTTCATGGCACGTGTGAAATGCTTGACGACGGACATAGCCTTGCAATTAGGTTTAGCACAAGCCGGTCGCGGAGGAGCGTTGCAATGAGTTGGGTCTACGAAATTGCGCTGCGTGGCGCGCCGCAAGCAAGCGAGGCGTTGCGAACCTGGTTTGCGTCCGGCCCGCGCCAGACGCTCACCGCGCTGTCCGGGCTGTCGAGCTTGGATCTCTACACGCCGGCCGAAGGCACGCCGCACGATCCTTACAATCGCGACGGGGCGGGCCCGTCGATGATGCTGATGGCCGAGTTCGCGTCGCGCGACGCGCTCGCCGCGGCGGTGCACGGCGGCGCGATCGCGACGGCGGTTGGCGCGCTGCCGCCCGGCGTTGCTGCGACCGGCGCGGCCTTCGAGCGGCGCTTTTATCCTATCGGCGAGGCGCCGACGCCGTTGCGCGCGCCTTTCTCCTATGTGGTCCGTTATCACCGCCCCGCCGATGACGAGCCGGCCTTCATCGCAAACTACCTTGCCACGCATCCGGCGACGCAAGCCAAGCTGCCGGGCATTCGCACCATCGTTTGCTATGTGCCGCTGGACGAAATGCAAAGCCACGGCCTCGGGGCCGCCGATTACATGATCGGCAACGAGGTGGCGTTCGACGATATCGCCGCGTTCAATACCGCGATGGCGTCGCCGGTGCGGCAGGAATTGCGCGCCCACTACCGCGAGTTTCCGCGCTTTACCGGCGCCAATACCCATTACGCGATGACTCGGACGCGGCTGACGGGGTAAGCCGTCCGCCGAAAAAGGCGGCAGAATCTGCCTAAAATTCCTCCCGGCGGGCAAGGCCCACCTGTTGCGCGCAAACAGTATCCATTTTAAGCTTTAAATAATTTCGCCTTGGAAATACGAGGCTGCGGCCAACGCGGCCCTGTGGGAATTACGATCGGTCGAAGCTGACTACGGCAACCGGAGGGTAAGCAGATGACAATCGAGATCGAACGCCGCACGCTGTTGCAGATGCTCGGGCTCGGCGTGGTCGGCGGCGGGGTGTTGATCGATAGCTGGAGCGTTTTGGCTGCCGACGCCGATGCCGTCACTATCGGCTGGCCGAGCGACGTGCCCGGCTGGGATCCCAATCTGCATTTCACGCCAGACGCGCAGCCGCTTTACAAGCTGGTGTTCAACCAGCCGCTGACGCAGGACCCGCAGCTCCACCTCATCCCCAACCTGATCTCCAAATGGGAGATGGCCAAAGACGGCCTCTCGCTGACGGCGGAATTTCGCGACGACGTGACTTTCCACGACGGCAGCAAGATGACGGCGAACGATTTCCGTTTCACCTTCTTCGAGCGATTGAAGTCGCCGCTGAAGCTCGACATCAAGCGGTCCTGGCGTCTGGTCAAGGACATCGAAGTGGTCTCGCCGACCAAAGCGGTGATGCACTTTTCCGCGCCAGCGCCGACCGCGCCGCAATGGCTGGCGTTCCTCGGCAGCTTTGTCTCGCCGAAGGCTTATGTGGAAAAAGTCGGGGAAGAGGAGTTCGCCAAAAAGCCGGTCGGCACCGGCCCCTACAAGTTGGTCGACTATCAGCTTAATGCTCGCACCGTGCTCGAGCGCAACGACGCCTTTTGGGGTCCGAAGCCGGCAATCAAGCGCGTGACATTCGAGATCATCAAGGATCCGTCCGCACGCGTGGCGGCGGTGCAGTCCGGCCAGGTCGATCTCACCATCAACGTGTCGGTGCGCGAGGTCAAACGGCTCGAACAGGATCCCAATTTCGCCGGCGAGATCAATCCGATCACTCGCGCAATTATATTGCAGTGCCGCGCCGATCAGGGCTTCGCCGATCAGAACGTGCGGCTCGCCGCGCACCACGCCATCGACAAGGCGGCCTTGTCGAAGGCCTTCTACGGCGGCGCAGCCGTGCCGCTGTCGATTCCGACGACGCCGGGAACACCGGGTGACGTTCCGGGTTTCAAATTTGCCTACAGCCCCGACGAGGCCAAGAAGCTGCTTGCCAAATCGGGCTTCGGTCCCGACAAGCCGGCCAAGATCACCATGGGCTCCACCAACGGCCACTTCCCGAGCGACTACGATCTCGCCCGCGCCATCCAACAGATGTGGAAGAAGGTCGGCATCGACGCCCAGTTGGAGACTATCGAGTACTCGAAGTACTTCCAGCTCAACCGCGGTGGCAAGCTGCCAGATGCCACGCTCTACAGCTGGGACAACGCTACCGGCGATCCGGAGATTTTTTCGGGCTATCTGCTCAACAACAAGATGCCGTTCTCGGCGTTCAAGGACGCGAAGATCGGCGATATGGTCGGCAAGCTGTTCGGCGAGACCGACTACGACAAGCGCATTGCCGGCTACAAAGAGTTTGAGACGTTCGCTGTCGAGTACGGCGCAACCATCCCGCTCCTGCAAAGCGTGATTACGCTGGTGCGCAAGAAAAAGCTCTCCTACAAGAAGTACGGCAACGGTTGGATACTCGCCAACACCATGAAGTGGGGATAACGGCCCGGCGCCGGCACGCTAGGCTGTACGATGACATGCGCAATGGCATGCGGCGGTACCGCCGCGCCGCCACCATGCGTTGTCGCAAGGGATCGGCCCGATGATCGCGACCATCCTGCCTCTGGTCGGCCGCCGTCTCGCCGTCTCCGTGCTGATCCTGCTGATCGTCTCGATGCTGCTGTTCGTGGTGCTGCACATGTTGCCGGTCGACCCGGCGGCAATGTCGCTGCCGCCGACCGCGACCATCGCAGACATCGAGGCCATGCGGCACGAGATGGGTCTCGACCTGCCGCTGCCGCAGCAATACGCCATCTGGCTGTCGCACGTCATTCACGGCGACTTCGGCAATTCGACCTTTTTCCGCCGCAGCGTGGTGAGCCTAGTCGCTGACACGCTGCCGGCGACCGTCGAACTGGCGGTGCTGTCGATGCTCATCGCCGCGGCGCTTGGCATCGCGGGCGGCCTCGTGTTGTTCCACGTGCGCGGCACGCGGCGCGAGCCGCTGGTCGATTTCGCATCGATCATGCTGTTGTCGATCCCGGAATTCCTCTGGGCATTGTTCTTCATACTGATCTTCGGCGTCGCTCTTCACGCGCTGCCTTTCACCGGCCGCATCAATTCCAGTTTCCACATGCCGCATGGCAGCGGCTTTCTGCTGATCGACGCGCTCGCCGACGGCCGGCTCGATATCTTCTGGAGCGCGCTCAAGCACATGATCCTGCCTTGCTTTGCGCTCGGCATCGCTTTTTCGCCGACGATCATGCGGGTGCTGCGCTCCAGCCTGCTCGACGTCTATCAGGAGGAATACATCCATCTGGCGCGCCTGCGCGGCCTCAGCGAGCGGCGCATCCTGCTGCATCACGCGCTGAAGAACGCCATCCTGCCGACGCTGAGCTTGATGGGCGTGCAGTTCGGCATTCTCTTTGGCGGAACGCTGCTGGTCGAGGTCATCTATTCGTATCCGGGCATGGGCAACTTAATGGTCGACGCCGTGCGCAACGCCGATCTGCCGATCATCCAGGCCGTCGGGCTGACCTATTGCATCGTGGTGCTGATCATCAACACCACGGTCGACAGCCTCTATCTGGTGCTGAACCCGAAGCTGAGGATGCGCTGATGGCGCGGACTTTGCCGGCCTGGCTGCGTTCGAGCCGCGTGCTGACCGGCTTGACCGTCGTGTCGATCATCATGTTTTGCGCGATCTTTGCGCCTCAGATCGCGCCGCACGATCCCAACGAGCAGAATCTTATTTCGACCTTGCTGCCGCCGGTCTGGTCGAAGGGCTCCGACCCGGCGTTCCTGCTCGGCACCGACAGTCTCGGACGTGACGTTCTCTCGCGGCTGATCTACAGCGCGCGTGTCGCCATGCTGGTGGCGGTGTTTGCATCCCTCGGCGCCATGCTGATCGGGGCGGTGCTCGCCTATATCGCCGCTTATTTCCGCGGCTGGGTCGACGTCGTCATCGGCCGTGCCGTGGACGTGTGGATGTCGTTTCCGCCGGTCATTCTCTCGCTCATCCTGATGGTGGGATTGGGCGTCGGGCTACGCAACGTTATCCTCGCCATCGTTCTGGTCGACTGGACACGCTTTTGCCGCGTGCTGTGGGCCGAGGTCGTGGTGGTCGCGGGCAAAGACTATGTTGCCGCCGCACGGCTGGTCGGCTTCTCGCATTGGCGCATCATCACCCGCGAGATCGTGCCGGCGACGCTGCCGCTGTTGATCACGCTGGTGAGCCTGGAGATGGGCATCGCGGTCATTGTCGAAGCCATTCTTTCGTTCGTGGGGATGAGCGTGAGCTCGCAAACGCCGGCCTGGGGCCAGATGATCGCCGACGCGCGGCAATACATCTACAACTCGCCGTGGAACCTGATCCTTCCGATTTTGGCGATCTTCTTTGCGGTGTTCGGTTTCAATATTCTGGGCGATGGCTTGCGCCGCACGCTCGACGTGCGGCTCACCGCGACCCAGCGGGCCTGATGATGGATATGCTGATCGCCAGGGACCTTGCCGTCAGTGCCGCTTGGGGCGAGGGCCACGTGCCGGTGATCCAGGAATTGAACTTTGCGCTGGCGCCCGGCCGCATCCTCGGCCTGGTCGGCGAGTCGGGCGCCGGCAAATCGATGATCGGGCGCGCGATTGCGCAGCTCATGCCGCCCGGTTTTGCCGTGAGCCGCGGCGAATTGATGTTCGACGGCCAGGATCTGGTGCGGATGCCGGTTGAAACGCGCCGCGAGTTGCTCGGGCGCGAGATCGCCTTCGTGCCGCAGGAACCGCTGTCGGGGCTCAATCCGGTTTTGACCATCGGGCAGCAAATCGACGAGCACCTCGCGCGGCTGCATATCGGTAATCGAAAGGTGCGGCGCGAGCGCGCGCTCGCCATGCTCGACGCCGTCCATTTGAACCGAACCGCGGAGTTGCTCTCGAAATATCCGCATCAACTGTCCGGCGGCATGTGTCAGCGGGTGTTGATCGCCATGGCTTTTGCCAGCCGCCCCAAGCTCCTGGTCGCGGACGAGCCGACCACCGCGCTCGATGTCACCATCCAGGCGCGCATCGTGCAGCTCATCGCCGAGATGCAGGAGCAGGACGGCACGGCGGTCGTCTTCATCACCCACGATCTGCGGCTGGCGGCGCAAATCTGCGACGACATCCTGGTGCTCTATGCCGGCCGTCCGGCCGAGTACGGCCCGGCGCGGCGGGTGTTTGCGGAGGCCGCGCACCCTTACACGCGCTGCCTGCAGCTCTCCAACCCAAGCATGCACGGGCCGCGGCGCGCGCTCTATGCGCTGCCCGAGCGCATGCCGGGGCTGGCCGCGATCAAGGGGATTGCGGGTTGCCTGTTCGCGCCGCGCTGTCCCAACGTGACGGACGAATGCACGCGTGCACTGCCGCCGTTCAACCCGGTGGGCGAGGGGCATGTCGTCGCCTGCATCCATAGCGCACAGACCTCGACCATCGCGGCGCCGGCGCTGGCGGCGGCGGACGCGCCCGATAGCGGCACACCGCTGCTGGCGGTCGAGGGGCTTTGCAAAACGTTCCGCATGCGCAGCGGCGTCTTCAGCCACGAGTCGCTTGCCGCGGTGAAAGACGTCGATTTCACCCTGCATCAAAACGAATTCATCGGCATCGTCGGCGAAAGCGGCAGCGGCAAAAGCACCGTCGCACGCATGCTGTGCGGGCTGGAGCAGGCGAGTAGCGGACATATCGTCATCGCCGGCCGTGAGGTCAGCGACGGCAGCAACGCGTCGCACGCGCATATGCGCGCGCATGTGCAGATGGTATTTCAGGATCCGCAATCGGCCCTCAATCCGCGCCGCCGCGTCGCCAGCATTGTGACGCAGGCGATGGAAGCGGCGGGCGAGGGAGATCATGCCGAGCGGCTGGCGCGTGCCGAGGCGCTGCTTGCCGAGATCGGCCTGCCGCCGGAAATGGCCGAGCGCTATCCGGCGCAGCTTTCAGGCGGCCAGCGCCAGCGCGTCAACATCGCGCGGGCGCTGTGCGCGGCGCCGCGCATCCTGATCGCCGACGAGATCGTCTCCGGGCTCGACGTCTCCGTGCAGGCGCAATTGCTCAATTTGCTGATGCGGCTGCGGCGCCAGCGCGGCTTTTCGATGCTGTTCATCTCGCACGATCTCTCGGTGGTGCGTTATTTGTGCGACCGGCTGCTGGTGATGTATCGCGGCGAGGTGGTCGAGAGCGGCCCGGCGGCTGAGGTTTTTGCCGCGCCGAAGCATCCTTATACGCGCACGCTGCTTGCCGCCGTGCCGCCGGACGACCCGTCCGCGCTATGGCAGCCGGATGCGGTCGACGATGCGCGAGTTCAGCCGGTGCAGATGAATGTCTGACATCACGGCCATCCGCTATTCGGATTACGGCGGGCCTGAGGTGCTTTCCGCCGACCGCATTCCGGCACCGCAGCCGAGTGCCGGCGAGGTGCTGGTCGACGTGGACGCCGCCAGCATCAACCCGATCGACTGGAAAGTCCGTGCGGGGATGTTGAGCAAAGTGTTTCCTTCGGCGTTTCCCATGATCACGGGGCGTGACGGCGCCGGCGTGATCCGCGAAGCCGCCGATGCATCGCTGGTTGGACGCCGCGTATGTTTCCTGGCCTCGCGCGGCGTCGGCACTTGGGCCGAGCAGATCGTGCTGCCGGCGGCATTGGCGGTTCCTATTCCCGATACCCTGTCATTCACCGAAGCGGCGGCCTTGCCGCTTGCGGGCATCAGTGCCTGGGCGGCGCTGGTGACGGCGGCGCAAGTTAGTGCAGGCATGCGGGTGCTGATCCACGCCGCCGCCGGCGGGGTCGGCGGCTTCGCCGTACAGATTGCGCGCGATCGCGGCGCCGAAGTTGCCGCCACCTGCTCACACAGCAACATCGGCTATGTGTGCGCGCTCGGCGCTGAAACGGTCATTGCCTATGATCGCGAGAAGTTCGAGGACCGGCTCTCCGGTCTTGACGTCGTGCTCGATACCATGGGCGGCGATGTCCACCGCCGCTGCTATCAGGTGCTGCGCAAGGGCGGCATGCTCGCGTGCCTGTCGGCTGCGCCTTATCAGGATCGCGGCGCCGAATACGGCGTCACCGTCAAAATGGGTCAGGTTGCGCCCGATCCCGTGGTTCTTGCCGAACTCGTCGCGCTCGCAGTGGCCGGCCGCGTCAAGCCGCAGGTTGAGCGCGTGCTGCCGTTTTCTGAATTCGCCGAGGCGCATCGGCTCTCGCAAGTCGGTCACGCCCGCGGCAAGACCGTGCTGACAATCCGCTGACGCTTACTGGCGTATTCCCGCCTCACGCAAGAGCGGCAGCACCTTGTCGATGAAGTAGGGCAATTCGTTCTTGAAGTTGACGAATGAGACGGTGGTGCCGGCAAATCCGGCCGCGCTGATCTTCACCATTTCTTCCGCAATGTGCTCCGGCGTGCCGATCAGCGGATAGGTGCCGGCGCCGCCGGCAAAGCGCTTGCGGTGCAGCCGATAGGCTTCCGGCGCATGCGAGCCGGAGAATTTTTCCTTCTGGCCCATGTAGTGATCGACACTGGCCGTATCGGCCATGGTCGAAGCATAGAGCTCATAATAATCCTCGGCTTCCGCTTGGCTCGGGCGGCACACCACATGGCAGGTGGTGTAGACGCCGATCTCGCGCTTTTGCAGCGCCGCGCGCTGCTTCATGTCGTCGATGTGCTCGCGGCCTTTCTCGATGTCGACGAAGGCGGTGAACAGGAAATCGGCGGCCTTGGCGGCGAAATCCCGCCCCGGCGGCGAGAAGGCGGCATTGAGCGTGATCGGCCGCGGTTTCTGGATCGGCGCCGGCTTACCGGACACGGCCTTTAGCTTGTAGAACCTGCCGTCGTAATCGAACGGTTCGTTCGAGGTGTAGATGCGCTGCATGATCTCGAACCATTCGAGCCCTTGGCCGTAGCGGTCCTCGACCGGTTTGATGTCGACGCCGAACAGCGCGAACTCTTCCGGGTTCCAGCCGCACACGATGTTCAAGCCGGCGCGCCCGTTGGAGGCGTGGTCGACGGTGGTGAGCGCCTTGGCGGCGAAGACCGGATGCACCATGGGCACGTGCACGGTCGAGAACAGGGCGATGTTTTTGGTGACGCCGGCGAGGGCTGCCGCGAAGGTGAAAGTCTCAAACGACCGCTCGCGGCTGTTCATTTCGCCGCCGAAGCCTTTCCAGCGCGCGATCGGCAAGATGAATTCAAAGCCGGCGCGGTCGGCCATCTGCGCCGCTTCGACAATCTCGCTCCACACCGCCGGCCATCGCTCCGGCACCTTGGTCAAGGTCAGGCCGCCATCCGAATTCATGGAGAAGACGCCGAGCTTGAACTTGTTCGGCCCGTGCATCGGGTGGGTACTCATGGCGCTTTCCTTGCTCGTTGGGGTTTGGCGCTGTCCTTTGCTACCTGCCGGTAAAACCGCGCGGCGGCATCGATGAATTCTTTAGCCGCGTCGGCGGCACTGTTCGCGTCGCCGTCGCGGAATGAAACCAAAAACCGTTCGAGCAACGCGAGCGCCTCCGCGCGCGCCGCCGGCAGCACCAGAGTGGTGCGTCGGACAAATCCCGCCTGGTCGTCGAAGCGCAAAATCGTTTCGCGCAGCCGCTTGCTGGCAACCCTCGCCACCCAGGCGGCGCGAAACGCATAATTGGCGTCGGTGAAGGCGGCGAAGTCGTTCGCCTTTTCGGCGCTACGCGCGCGGGCAAGCGCTTCGGTGAGTTCGCCGGTCAGCTCCGGCGTCATCGCGCGCGCGATCTGCCGTGCCGCCGGCGGCTCCAACAGCCGGCGCATCTCAAAAATTTCCACCATGTCCTGCGGCGTCGGCATAACCACCTGGAAGCCGCCGGCGCGGCTTTCCAACAGGCCATCGGCCGCGAGCCGGCTGAGCGCCTCGCGCACCGGCGAGCGCGACACCGCGAGCTGTTGCGCGATATTCGATTCGATCAGCCGCTCGCCGGGCGCGAAGGTGCCCGACCGCAGCTGATAGCGCAGCCGCTGATAGATTTGCTCGGAGAGCGCCGGCGCGCGCTGCAGATCGGCGAATGCGGGGTCGGCCATGGAGAATGTCGCTTGTTGCGATTGTCGACCGTCGACAGTATACTTTTGCGCACTCACGCTGGGCGGTCAAGCGGTTAGCAAGGGGTTAGAATGACATTTCAACACCGCCGCACGGGCTTAGCGGCATGGATGTGAAGCAATGAGCGAGCCGTCGAAGCCGGGGCCGGCGCCTAAGGACATCGACGTCAAGACCTTCTGGCGCGCGCTCGGCGTGCGCGCTTCGGCCGTCGCCGTGGTCACCGCGCAAGGGAGCGATGGCCCGTCCGGATTCCTGGCGCTGTCGGCGACGCACCTCACCGCCGATCCGCCGATGCTGATGGTGAGCATCGACAAGAAAACGAACACACTTGCCGCCGTGCTGCATGCGCGGCATTTCGCGATCAATTATTTGCCGCGCGGGGAGGAAGCGCTTGCCGATATTTTCGGCGGCAAAGGTGGCGTGCGCGGCGCCGACCGTTTCGCAGCCGGCCGCTGGAACCGGCTGACAAGCGGCGCGCCGATTCTCGAAAACGCCATCGGCGCGCTCGATTGCGTGCTCGAAGACACGGTCGAGCGTTTCGAGACCGTCATTGCCATCGGACGCCTGGTCGATTTCACCGGCCGCGGCGACGGCGATCCGCTGCTGTTCTTCCGCGGCAGCTATCGATGAGCTCTCATCCCGCGGCCTCGGTGCGCAAGGCCTATGATGGCGTTGTCGCCTGCCTGCCGGTGACCATCCCGTACCGGCGCTATTCGACCAATAGCGGGCACTGGTGGATCGGCCGGGCGCTGCGCGAACTGATCAAGCGCGCAAAGCTCAAGCCGAAGGACATCGATGGCCTGTCGGTGTCGAGCTTCACTATCGCGCCTGACACCGCCATCGGATTGACCCAGCACTTCGGTCTGTCGCCGCGCTGGCTCGATCACGTGCCGTTCGGCGGCGCCTCGGGTATTGTGGCGTTGCGGCGCGCGGCGCGCGCGGTGCAGGCGGGCGACGCCGATCTTGTCGCTTGCGTCGCCGGCGACACCAATCACGTCGATTCGTTTCGCAAGACACTGACGAATTTTTCGCGTTTTGCGCAGGACGCCGTCTATCCCTACGGCGCCGGCGGCGCCAACGCGAGCTTCGCGCTGATCACCCAGAATTACATGACGACTTACGGCGCGCGCCGCGAGGACTTCGGCAAACTCTGCATCGCCCAGCGCGGCAATGCGCTCGCGTATCCATACGCGCTGATGAAGACGCCATTGACGCTTGCGGGTTACATGGCGGCGCGGCCGATCGCCGATCCGATTCATCTCTATGATTGTGTGATGCCCTGCGCCGGTGCCGAAGCCTTCCTGGTGTGCCGTGAGGACAGCGCGCGCGCGCTCGGGCTTAGCGGCGTGCGCTTGCTCGCCACCATCGAGCGGCACAATGCGTTTCCCGACGATCCGGTGCAGATCCGCGGCGGCTGGGCGATGGATGTCGACGAACTCTGGGCCATGTCCGGCGTCACGGTGGACGCTGTCGATTTTGTCGAGACCTATGACGACTATCCGGTGATCTCGATGATGCAATTCGAGGATCTCGGTTTCTGCGGCAAGGGGGAGGGGCCGGATTTCGTCCGCGCGCACAGCTTCGGCACCGACGGCGACTTTCCGCACAACACCTGCGGCGGCCAGCTCTCGGTCGGCCAGGCCGGCGCCGCCGGCGGCTATCTCGGTCTGACCGAGGCGATGCGCCAGTTGACCGGCGTCGCCTTGGGCCGTCCGGTGAAGGACGCGAAAATCGGTCTGGTCTCGGGGTTTGGCATGATCAATTACGACCGCGGCCTGGCCTCCGGCGCCGCCGTGCTGGCGAGGACTTGATGACAACGCCGTTGGTGAAACCCAAACGCAAAAACCCGCTGGCGCGTACGCGTCTGCCCTTGGCGCCGCCCGCGGCGCGCAGCCGCACCGCGCAAGGCCTCACCGCCGCCGCCGCCGAAGGGCGTTTTGCGCTGCAGGTCTGCAGCGAATGCAACGCGGTCGTCTACCCGCCGCGCGATGCCTGCCCCGCCTGCCTGTCGCCGCGGCTGCCGTTCAAGGACGTCGATCCGCATGGCATCCTCGTGAGCGAAACCACGGTGCGGGTGTCGCCGGAGACTTACTTCCGCGAACGCGTGCCGTGGCGGATTGGGCTGATCAAGCTCGACGCCGGTCCGGTCGTCGTTGCCCACTTGCACGGCGACGTGCGAGAAAAGGCAAGCGTTCGGCTCGCCATCAAGCTCGATCGCAACGGCGCGCCGGTGATGTTTGCGCTGCCGGACCAGGACACGCCCCATATGAGCGACGATTCCGAGCTGCGTGAGATGACCTGCGATGTGAAATTCCGCCGCGTGCTGATCACCGATGGGCGCAATTCCGTCGGCCAGGCCATGGCGCGCGCCTGCGCGGAGGCGGGCGCTTCCATCGTGTTCGTCGGTGTCGCCGATCCGTGGAAACCGTTTGCCGGCGATGAAGCGCTGAAAGCGATCGCGCCGGTCGAAATCGTGCCGCTCGATCTGACCGACAGTGAATCGGTCACCGAATTGGCGGCGCAAAACGGCGCCCGCGTCGACATTATCATCAACACCGCTGACCACGTCCGCGCCGGCGGCATTGTCGACGGCAAGGGGCTCACCGTTGCGCGCGAGGCGATGGACATCCGCTATTTCGGCATGCTGAGGCTGGCGCAAGCCTTCGGTCCGGTCATGCGCATGCGCGGCGCCGATGGCGTCAATGCGGCGGCCGCTTTCGTCAATCTGTTGTCGGTTTACGCGCTGACGAACTGGCCGGCATACGGCATGGTCTCCACCGTCGAAGCTGCCTGCCTGTCCGCGGCACAAAGCATGCGCGCCGAATTGCGCCCCGGCGGCATCAAGGTGGTCAACTTCTTTTCCGGGCCGCTTGAAACCGAATGGTACCAGACGCTGCCGCCGCCGAAGGTTTCGCCCGCCGCACTGGCCAAGGCGGTGATCGATGCGTTGCGCAACGGCACGGAAGACGTCTTCGTCGGCGACGTCGCGCAGGATGTTCGCGCGCGGCTCGAGGTCAATCCGAAAGCGCTCGAACGCGAACTCGGGGAATGAGGTTTTGGCGAATGAGGTTAAGGCCATGAGCGCACCCGATCTGTTGTCCTTTGCCCAAGCGGTTGCGTCCGGTGCCATCGGCGTCGTCGATCTGACGCAGACGCTGACGCCGGAATTTCCCATCATCACGCTGCCGCCGGAGTTCGGCCAATGCGCGCCGTTCCGCCTGGAGGAAATCTCGCGCTACGACGCGCGCGGGCCCGCCTGGTACTGGAATAATTTTTCGACGGGCGAGCACACCGGCACGCATTTCGACGCGCCGATCCACTGGGTGTCCGGCAAGGACTTACCCGACAACGCGGTCGATACGATCCAGCCGCGCCATTTCATCGCGCCGGCCTGTGTGATCGATTGTTCGAAGGAGTCGGCGGCGGACGCGGATTTCGTGTTGACGATTCCCTTCGTCGAATCCTGGGAAGCCAAACACGGCCGCATCCCGCCCGCGAATTGGGTGCTGTTACGCACCGACTGGTCGAAGCGCGACGCGCGTGCCTACGCCAATTTGCAGCAGGACGGGGCGCACACGCCGGGACCTGCTCCTGAGGTGGTCAAATGGCTGGTGGAGGCGCGCGACGTGCTCGGCTTCGGCACCGAAACCATCGGCACCGACGCCGGTCAGGCGCAGCATTTCGTGCCGCCGTTCCCGGCGCATTTTTACATGCACGGCAAAGGCCGCTACGGCCTGCAATGCCTGACTAATCTCGATTTGTTGCCGCCGACCGGCGCCGTCATCTTTGCCGCTCCCTTGAAGATCAAGCAGGGCTCGGGCAGCCCGCTGCGTGTGCTGGCGCTGGTGGCGGGCAAGTAACATGCTGCGCGCCGACCATCCCAAACTCGCGCCCGTCGCGCTGTTTGCCCCGGCGCAGCGCACGGTGCCGGCGATGCTGACGCAGCAGGCGAAGCGCCACGGCGAACGCACGCTTTTTGTCTGCGGCGACGAGCGCTGGTCCTATCGCGCGACCCGGACGATCGCCGCGTCCAACGCGGGCCTGCTGGCGTCGGCCGGTGTCGCAGCGCGGCGACCGCGTCGCCATTCTCTGCGGTAACCGTCCCGAACTGATGCGTCTGTTTCTCGGCTGCGCCTGGCTCGGCGCCGTGTCGGTGCCGCTCAACGCCGCGGCGCGCGGCTTACAGCTTCAGCACATGCTGGGCAATTCCGGCGCCAAAATTCTCGCCATCGAATCCGAGCTGTTGGAAGCGCTCACGACCATCGACCTCAGCGCGCTGCCGCTGGAGCGCATCTGGATCATCGGCGGTACAGGGCAGGGCGGAGCGCCCTCATTTAAGTCGATTGTTGTCGAAGCCCTGCCGGCGGCGACGATCGAAGTGCCGGCTGCCGAAGTTGGTCCCGGCGATCTGCTCACCATCCTCTACACGTCCGGAACCACCGGCCTGTCCAAAGGCGTCTGCTGCCCGCACGCGCAATATTTCTGGTGGGGTGCTTGGACCGGCTGGCAGCTTGGCGTGCGTGAAGGAGACGTGCTGCATACGCCGTTGCCGCTGTTTCATACCAACGCGCTCAACTGCTTCTTCCAGGCGCTGCTGCATGGGGCGACGCAAGTCGTCGAGCAACGTTTTTCCGTCTCGGGGTTCTGGCCGGCTTTGGCGCAATCCGGCGCGACGGTGACCTATTTGCTCGGCGCCATGGTGCCGATGCTGATGTCGCGCCCACCTTCGGCTGCGGAGCGCGGCCACAAGGTGCGGGTCGCACTGGCGCCCGGCGTGCCGGCGAACTATCACGCGCCGTTTACCGAACGCACTGGCGTGATCCCGCTCGACGGCTTCGGCAGTACCGAAAGCAACATCATCATCGCGTCGTTTGAAAACGACCGAAAGCCCGGCACGATGGGCCGGCTGCTGCCGGCTTTCGACGCGCGTATTGTCGACGACGACGACAATGAAGTGCCGGACGGTGAAGCCGGTGAATTGATCCTGCGCGCCGACGAGCCCTTCGCTTTCGCCACCGGCTATTTCGGCATGCCGGAGAAGACGGTCGAGGTCTGGCGCAATCTCTGGCTCCACACCGGCGACCGCGTCATCCGCGACGCGGACGGCTTTTACCGCTTCGTCGACCGCATGAAGGACGCGATCCGCCGGCGCGGCGAGAACATATCGTCTTACGAAGTGGAACAGGTCTTGATCAGCCACCCGGCGGTGGCGATGGCGGCGGTGTTTCCGGTGGCCTCGGACCTGGCCGAGGACGAGGTGATGGCCGCCATCGTCTTGAAGGACGGCGCCCGCGCCAGCGAAGAAGAGTTAATGCGCTTCTGCGACGGCAAGATGTCTTATTTTGCCATTCCGCGCTATATCGAGCTGGTGGAAACGCTGCCGCGCACCGAAAACGGCAAGGTGCAGAAATTCAAGCTGCGCCAACGCGGCCGCAGCGCCTCGACATGGGACCGTGAGGCCGCCGGCATTAAGCTCAAGCGTAGTTGATCGGCCGTATACTTGCTCTGGTTCCATGCGTCGGGTAGCAGGAGCCGCCGCCCAACCGTGGTCCGGTCGGACGCAAATTGCTGATTCTGTCGATACGTGTGGCACTTGCGGGTGTAGCTCAATGGTAGAGCAACAGCCTTCCAAGCTGATGACGACGGTTCGATTCCGTTCACCCGCTCCAGCCTCGCGCCTTCGGTTGGCAAGCCAGCCCGGGCCCTAACAGCCCTTGCAATGGCGCGATGTATAATGCATGACATCGCGGCGGCGGGCCTTATGGTCCGCCGTATCCGCTTCCGGAGGAGTGTAGCTCAATGGCTAGAGCACCGGTCTCCAAAACCGGGGGTTGGGGGTTCGAGTCCCTCCACTCCTGCCAGGCTGAAACGGGCTATTAATTTTCGGGCGCGCCGGCGAGCAAAAACCGCCGCCAGGTATTAAGTGAGTGTTGGATACGAAGGGAACCGCCGTTCTTAGGCGCCACTGATGGCAACGTCTCCGTTCAAGTTTCTGCAAGAGGTGCGTGAGGAAACCAGGAAGGTCACCTGGCCGTCGCGCCGGGAAACCGCGATCACCACCGCCATGGTTTTCGTCATGGTAACGCTGGCGTCGATCTTTTTCCTGTTCGCGGATCAACTCATCCGGATTGCCGTCACCTTCGTGCTCGGCATCGGATCCTAAGGGTCAAGAGAGAGATGAGCGATATTGCTGCCACCATCACAAGCCGGCCCAAACGCTGGTACATCGTGCACGCCTATTCCAATTTCGAGAACAAGGTTGCCGATTCCATCCGCGAGCAGGCCAAGCAGCGCGGGCTCGGCGACCACTTCGACGAGATCATGGTGCCGAAGGAAAAGGTCACCGAGGTGCGGCGCGGCCGCAAGGTCGAGGCCGAGCGCAAGTTCTTTCCCGGCTACGTGCTGGTGAAAATGGACCTGACCGACGAGGTCTACCATCTCATCAAGAACACGCCGAAGGTCACCGGCTTCCTCGGCAGCGACAAGAAGCCGATGCCGATTTCTGAAGCCGAGGCCGAGCGCATCCTGCAGCAGGTGCAGGAAGGCATCGAACGGCCGAAGCCCTCGGTGTCGTTCGAGATCGGCGAGCAGGTGCGCGTTTCGGACGGGCCGTTTGCCTCGTTTAACGGCACGGTCGAGGAAGTCGATGAGGCGCGCTCGCGCGTGAAAGTGGCGGTGTCGATCTTCGGCCGCGCCACCCCGGTCGAGCTGGAATTCACGCAGGTGGAGAAGCTATAAGACGGCCCGCGCGCCGCCGGCGCGCGGTTATAGAGCAAGACGTGGGAGGTGAGGCGGCCGCCAACCGTCAAGACCCGCACCACTAACGGAGTAGAGAGATGGCGAAAAAAGTCACTGGATTCCTCAAATTGCAGGTGCCGGCAGGCGCCGCCAACCCGTCGCCCCCGATCGGGCCGGCGCTGGGCCAGCGCGGCCTCAACATCATGGAGTTCTGCAAGGCGTTCAACGCGCAGACCCAGAAGATGGAAAAGGGCATCCCGATCCCGGTCATCATCACCACCTACCAGGATCGCTCCTTCACTTTCGAAATGAAGACGCCGCCGGTGTCTTATTTCCTCAAGAAAGCCGCCAACCTCGAGAGCGGCTCGAAGACGCCCGGCCGCGATATCGCCGGGCAGGTGACCAAGGCTCAGGTCAAGGAAATCGCCGAGCAGAAGATGAAGGATCTGAACTGCGACACGATCGACGCAGCGATGAAGATGATCGAAGGCTCGGCCCGCTCCATGGGCCTGACGGTGACGGAGTAATGGCCATGGCAATCGGAAAGCGTACCAAGGCCGCCCGCGACGGCGTCGATCGCGACAAATCCTATTCGATCGCGGAAGCGGTCAAGCTGGTGAAAGAGCGCGCCAAGGCAAAATTCGACGAGACCATCGAGATCGCGATGAATCTCGGCGTCGATCCCAAACATGCCGACCAGATGGTGCGCGGCGTCGTCAATCTGCCGAACGGCTCCGGCCGCACCGTGCGCGTCGGCGTGTTTGCGCGCGGCGTGAAGGCCGAGGAGGCGAAGGCTGCCGGCGCCGATGTGGTCGGCGCCGAAGACCTGGTCGAGAAGGTCAACAACGGCACCATCGACTTCGACCGCTGCATCGCCACACCCGACATGATGCCGCTGGTCGGGCGGCTGGGTAAGGTGCTCGGGCCGCGCGGCATGATGCCCAATCCCAAGGTCGGTACCGTCAGCATGGACGTGACCGGCGCCGTGAAAGCCGCCAAGGGCGGCTCGGTCGAGTTCCGTGTGGAGAAGGCCGGCATCATCCAGGCCGGGGTCGGCAAAGCCTCGTTCGCCGAGGACAAGCTGGTCGAAAACATCATGGCCTTCGCCGACGCGGTGCAGAAGGCCAAGCCCCCCGGGGCTAAAGGCCACTACATCAACCGGGTGGCGATATCCTCGACCATGGGGCCGGGGGTGAAGGTGGACGCGGCGACGCTGTTTGCGCCAAAGGATTAAACGCGAAAAAATTCGGCCCATACTAGACAATGTCAAACGAACAGAGCCCCCATCGGGCCCTGTTTCGTACTGACCAGGATGGTCATGACGGTTGCCGGCGTTTCGTTCGCTAACTAACCCTTCTTTGCCGTCGCTGCTGGTACCGCGCGTAACGGCGCACGACTGAGCTCGTTGCCGGCCGTGATAGCCTTGCGCAGCAAGCGCATCAATTCTTGCGTTTCGCCGGCTGTGAGACCGCGCAGCATTGTCCGCTGTGCTGCGTTGACCGCCGGCTCGATGCCGAGAAGCGTGCGCCGGCCGGCGTCCGTGATCTGCAAGGCGTGAGCGCGCCGGTCACGGCTGCTGGCCGCGCGTACCAGAAGGCTTTTCTGCACCAGTCGATCGATGACGCCGGTGATTGTCGTTCGGTCGTAGGCGATCAAACCGGCGAGCGTCGCCTGGTCAATTCCGGGATGGGTTCTGACTGCGCTAAGGGCCGCGTATTGGACGGGAGTAAGGTCATACCCGGCGTTTTCCACCGCGGCATGAAACACCGCCACGGCGATCTGCTGGAACCGGCGCGCCAGGTGGCCCGGCTTGTCATCGATGTGTTCCTGCAATCATCGCTCCCAGTTCGGTTTCACGGTCAGACAGGCATTTGACAAGTATACTGATGATCAGTACTATGATCAATAGCTGCGTTTAATTCCGCCCGGTTTCTAATAAGGCTCGGATGGGCCGGGGAGGCTTCGTGCAATTCCATCTCAGTGGCTTCGAACCCGGCGACCCGGAGATCTTCGACCCAAGGGAGCGGTATCCCGCGTCGGGTGCCGCGGGCGCGCTTCCTGCGGAAGTCGATGTTCTTATCACCGGATGTGGCCCGGCCGGCCTGACCCTGGCGGCGCAGCTTAGCGCCTTTCCCGACATCAAGACCTGCATCGTCGAGCAGAAAGCCGGCCCTCTGCTGCGCGGGCAAGCGGACGGCATCGCCTGCCGCACGATGGAGATGTTCAACGCCTTCGGCTTCAGCGAGCGCGTGCTCAAGGAGGCCTGCTGGATCAACGAAACGACATTCTGGAAGCCCGACGACAAGCAGCGCGCCAACATTGTTCGCAGTGGACGCGTGCAGGACGTCGAGGACGGATTATCGGAGTTTCCGCATGTGGTGCTGAACCAGGCGCGGGTGCATGATTTCTACCTCGATCTCATGCGCAAATCGGCGGCGAAGCTCAGGCCGCACTATTCGCGGCGTCTCGTCGATCTTCAGATCGGCGAGGTGCCGCCCGGCGGCAATGCGGCTCCCTATCGAGTCGCCGCCCGGCTCGAGCGGGTCGATCCCGAGCATGAAGGCCAGATCGAGACGGTGAGAGCCCGCTATGTCGTGGGGTGCGACGGCGCCCACAGCATGGTGCGCAAATCCATTGGGCGTGCGTTGCACGGAGACTCCGCCAATCACGCTTGGGGGGTGATGGATGTGCTGGCGGTCACCGACTTTCCCGACGTGCGCTTCAAGTCCCTGATCCAATCCGCCAACGATGGCACCATCATCATCATTCCGCGGGAAGGCGGCTATCTGTTTCGCCTTTATGTCGAGATGGACAAGCTCGGTGCCGGTGAGCGCGTGTCAAATCGCAACATCACGGTCGATGATTTGATCGCGGCGGCGCGGCGCATTCTTAACCCGCATACGCTCGATGTGAAGGAAGTTCCCTGGTGGTCGGTCTACGAGATTGGCCAACGCCTGTGCGACAAGTTCGACGACGTCGAAGGAGACGCCGCGGAGCAATTGCCCTGTGTTTTCATCGCCGGCGATGCCTGCCATACGCACAGCCCGAAGGCGGGGCAGGGCATGAATGTCTCCATGCAAGATGGCTTCAACCTCGGTTGGAAACTGATGTCCGTTCTGCGCGGACGCTGTTCGCCAAGCCTCCTGCATACCTATTCGGCGGAACGTCAGGCCATCGCCAAGGAACTCATCGATTTCGATCGTGAATGGGCGCAGACGCTCAGCTCGTCGGCGACGGAGGCGGACCCGGCCGAGACCCAACGATACTTCGTCCAGCACGGCCGCTACACCGCCGGAACCGCGACCCGCTATCGTCCGTCACGCCTCACCGGTGAGGCGACCCATCAGCACCTCGCGCAAGGGCTCACGATCGGCATGCGTTTCCATTCGGCGCCCGTCATCCGCGTCGCCGACGCCAGGCCCATGCAACTCGGCCATACCGTCAAGGCGGATGGACGGTGGCGCATTTTTGCGTTTGCACCGGCGGAGGATCCTGCCGCGCCAGACGCGGGCATTCGCCGGCTATGCGATTTTTTGACGGAGGCGCGGGAATCGCCTGTCCGGAAATACACGCCGGCGGGTGAGGACGTCGACGCTGTGATCGACGTTCGCGCGATTTCCCAACAGGGTCATCGAGACCTAGTGATCGGGTCGATGCCGTCTTTGCTACTGCCGCAAAAGGGGCGGTTCGGGCTGCGCGACTATGAAAAGATGTACTGCTCGGATCCCAAAAGCGGCCGCGACATCTTCGCGATGCGGCACATTGACCGCGAGCGTGGTTGTATGGTCGTCGTGCGGCCGGACCAGTTCGTTGCGCACGTCCTGCCGCTCGACGCCTATGCCGAATTAGCGGCGTTTTTCGATGGATTCATGGTGTAACGCGCCGATCCGGTCGTGCCGGTGATCGCCAGATGCGGTCTGGGAACCCGTGGAAACCGGAAAATGTCCCGAAATGCCCCTTGGCAAAGCTGGCCAAACGCTCTAAATGACCCCCCATCGGGCGTGCCGGCCCAGTTTGTCGGCGCGCCTTTGCGCGTCCTTACAAATCTATGGTGATCGGAACTAATTCCTTTTGGGCATCCCGGCGGGACATCTGAAAGGGAGAAGGGAAATTCGCCGTTGAGGCGCGAGGAGCGCAAAGCCGGTCTGGCATCGTCCGCAAGGACGAGATTTGGATCGACCGACCTGTCCAAGACTGCCGGCGCTGAGGCCTTCGGGCCGACGCTTAATCTCGGCCCGCCCTGCGAAAACAGGTCGGGTACTTAAACGAGGCCAGCACAGACGGGGATGAGACCCGAGTTTGCGCACGTGAAAGCGCGCGCCAGTTTGGTTCGAACCTCGAAGACCCGTTCGCGGCTTGCCGTGGCGGGGGGCAGGATTTCTGGAGCATCGTCCTGCCTGGGTTTCGCATCGCGTGACACCATAAGCGGGACGGCTGGTATCAACCCGGCGGAGCCCGCAAGGAACGCGGGCAAACCGTCAAACCGGAAAGAGCTTGCAGTGGATCGAGCGGCTAAAGCGGAGTCCATCACTGAACTGAACGGGGTCTTCAAGGCCTCCAACGTTGTGGTGGTGGCTCACTATTCCGGCCTCTCCGTCGCCCAGATGCAGTCTCTGCGCAAGCAGATGCGGCTGGCCGGCGGCAGCGTGAAGGTCGCAAAAAACCGTCTCGCCAAGCTTGCGCTCAAGGACACCGACGTTGCCTCCATTGCGGACTTTCTCAAGGGTCCGACCGTGCTCGCCTATTCGGGCGATCCGGTGGTGGCGCCGAAGGTGGCGGTCGATTTCGCCAAGGCGAACGAAGCGTTCGTCATTCTCGGCGGGTCGATGGGCAAGACCGCTCTGGATACCGACGGCGTCAAGGCGCTTGCCGCGCTGCCGTCGCTGGATGAATTGCGCGCCAAGATCGTCGGCCTGGTTCAGGCCCCGGCGACCAAGATCGCGCAGCTCGTCAACGCACCCGCGGCCAAGGTCGCGCGCGTGGTCCAAGCCTACGCCTCCAAAAGCGCCGCCGCGTGACGGCTCAAAAGCAATCTCGACTGGTTCGAACCCAAATAGGAAGTGAACATGGCTGACCTGCAAAAGATCGTCGACGAATTGTCGACATTAACCGTCCTGGAAGCGGCGGATCTGGCGAAAATGCTGGAAGAGAAGTGGGGCGTCTCCGCCGCCGCCGCCGTCGCCGTTGCCGCCGGCCCTGCCGCCGGCGCCGCCGCGGCCGAAGAGAAGACCGAATTCACAGTCGTTCTTGCCGCTGCCGGCGACAAGAAGATCGAGGTGATCAAGGAAGTGCGTGCGCTCACCGGCCTCGGCCTCAAGGAGGCCAAGGACCTGGTCGAGGGCGCGCCCAAGCCGGTCAAGGAAGGCGTCAACAAGGAGGAGGCCGAAAAGGTCAAGGCCCAACTCGAAAAGGCCGGCGCCAAGGTTGAGCTTAAGTAAGTAACGCTTACTTAAGCGAAATCCCCGGGCGAGCGCAGCGAGAACCGGGGATCCAGGTGTAGTGAAATCCCCGGGGCGCAGGCCCCGGGGACTTCAAAGGCAAAGAGTTGGCGGCCGGACTTTGGCCGCCGTGGAGGCAAAGCGCGAGTGGTGCGGTCTGTTCGCGCAAGAATGTGAAGAGTGCGGCGGTTCGGGCGAGGCCCGAATCACATAGAAACGGGCAGCCCCGACGCTTGTCCTGATGGTCGCGATGGATTGCGACCGTTCGGAGAGGCGCCCGCGCTGGCCCGCCCAAATCGAATCGAGAGAGAAACGATGGCGCAGACGTTTATCGGTCGCAAGCGCGTAAGGAAGTTTTTCGGAAAAATTGAAGAAGTGGCGGAGATGCCGAACCTCATCGAGGTTCAAAAGGCGTCTTACGACCAGTTCCTGCTGGTGAAGGAGCCGGTCGGCGGCCGTCCCGACGAGGGACTGCAAGCCGTCTTCAAATCGGTCTTTCCGATTTCGGATTTTTCCAATTCATCGCAGCTCGAATTCGTCAAATACGAATTCGAGGCGCCGAAGTACGATGTCGATGAATGCCGCCAGCGCGGCATGACCTATGCCGCGCCGCTTAAAGTGACGCTGCGGCTGATCGTATTCGATATCGACGAGGAGACGGCTGCGCGTTCGGTCAAGGACATCAAGGAGCAGGATGTCTACATGGGCGACATTCCGCTCATGACCAACAACGGCACCTTCATCGTCAACGGCACCGAGCGCGTCATCGTTTCGCAGATGCACCGCTCGCCCGGCGTGTTCTTCGATCACGACAAGGGCAAGACGCATTCTTCGGGCAAGCTGTTGTTTGCCGCCCGCATTATTCCGTATCGCGGCTCCTGGCTCGACATCGAGTTCGACGCCAAGGACATCGTGTTCGCGCGCATCGACCGCCGCCGCAAGATTCCGGTGACGTCGCTTTTGTACGCGCTCGGGCTCGACGGCGAGGAAATCCTGCGCACCTTCTACAAGCACGTCACCTACAAGCGTCAGAAAGAAGGCTGGCGCGTACCGTTCGATGCCAACCGGCTCAAGGGCTACAAGGCGATCAACAACCTGGTCGACGCTGATACCGGCCGCACCGTGGTCGAAGCGGGCCACAAGCTCACCGTGCGCCAGGCGCGCCAACTCGCCGAGAAGGGCCTCAAGGCTCTTCGCATGACGGATGAGGAATTGATCGGCCACTACGTCGCCGAGGACCTGGTCAATCCCAAGACCGGCGAAATCTACATGGAGGCCGGTGAAGAGATCACCGAGAAGAACCTGAAAGGCCTGATCGAAGTCGGCTACAAGGAACTGCCGCTGCTCGACATCGATCATGTCAACGTCGGCGCCTATATCCGCAACACGCTCGCCGTCGACAAGAATATGACGCGCGAGGACGCGCTGTTCGACATCTACCGTGTCATGCGCCCGGGCGAGCCGCCGACCATCGACACCGCCGAGGCGATGTTCCGTTCGCTGTTCTTCGACGGCGAGCGCTACGATTTGTCCGCGGTCGGCCGCGTCAAGATGAACATGCGGCTCGAGCTCGACGCGCCTGACACCATGCGCGTGCTGCGCAAGGAAGACATCATCTCGGTCATCAAGACGCTGGTCGATCTGCGCGACGGCAAAGGCGAGATCGACGACATCGACCATCTGGGCAATCGCCGGGTGCGCTCGGTCGGCGAACTCATGGAGAACCAGTACCGCATCGGCCTGTTGCGCATGGAGCGCGCGATCAAGGAGCGCATGTCGTCGGTCGATATCGACACCGTCATGCCGCAGGACCTGATCAACGCCAAGCCGGCGGCCGCCGCGGTGCGTGAGTTCTTCGGTTCTTCGCAGCTCTCGCAGTTCATGGATCAGACCAACCCGCTTTCCGAGATCACGCATAAGCGGCGTCTCTCGGCGCTCGGGCCGGGCGGGCTTACCCGTGAAAGGGCTGGCTTCGAGGTGCGCGACGTGCATCCGACGCACTACGGCCGCATCTGTCCGATCGAGACGCCGGAAGGTCCGAATATCGGATTGATCAATTCACTCGCGACCTATGCGCGGGTGAACAAATACGGCTTCGTCGAGACGCCTTATCGCAAGGTCAAGGACGGCCGCGTCACCGACGAGGTGATCTACCTCTCGGCGATGGAAGAGGGCCGCTACGCGGTCGCCCAGGCCAATGCCTCGATCGACGGCCGTGGGCGCTTCACCGAGGACCTGATCGTGTGCCGCCACGCCGGCGACGTGCATCTGGTGCCGCGCGACAAAGTCGACTTCATGGATGTGTCGCCCAAGCAGCTCGTTTCGGTTGCCGCCGCGCTCATTCCGTTCCTGGAAAACGACGACGCCAACCGTGCCTTGATGGGTTCGAACATGCAGCGCCAGGCGGTGCCGCTGGTTCGCTCGGAAGCGCCGTTCGTCGGCACCGGCATGGAAGGCGTCGTGGCGCGCGACTCGGGCGCCTCGATCGGTGCCCGCCGCACCGGCATCGTCGATCAGGTGGACGCGACCCGTATCGTCGTGCGCGCCACCGGTGAAACCGATCCGACCAAGCCGGGCGTCGATATCTACCGGCTGATGAAATACCAGCGCTCGAACCAGAACACCTGCATCAACCAGCGTCCGCTGGTGAAAGTAGGCGATCGCGTCGAGAAAGCCGACATCATCGCCGACGGTCCCTCGACCGATCTCGGCGAGCTCGCGCTCGGCCGCAACGTGCTGGTCGCCTTCATGCCGTGGAACGGCTACAACTTCGAGGACTCGATCCTGCTCTCTGAGCGGATCGTGAAAGACGACGTGTTCACGTCCATTCACATCGAAGAATTCGAAGTGATGGCGCGCGACACCAAGCTCGGCCCTGAGGAAATCACCCGCGACATCCCGAACGTCTCGGAAGAGGCGCTCAAGAACCTCGACGAAGCGGGTATCGTCTATATCGGCGCCGAGGTGCATGCCGGCGACATTCTCTGCGGCAAGATCACGCCCAAGGGCGAAAGCCCGATGACGCCGGAAGAAAAACTGCTGCGCGCCATCTTCGGCGAAAAGGCCTCGGACGTGCGCGACACCTCGTTGCGGGTGCCGCCGGGCGTACAGGGCACCGTCGTCGAAGTGCGTGTGTTCAACCGGCACGGCGTCGAGAAGGACGAGCGTGCGCTCGCCATCGAGCGTGAGGAAATCGAACGCCTCGCCAAGGACCGCGACGATGAACAGGCGATCCTCGACCGCAACGTCTACGGCCGTCTGGCGGAATTGCTGGAAGGCCGCCAGGGCATCGCGGGTCCGAAGGGCTTCAAGAAGGACAGCAAGATCACCCGCGCGGTGCTCGACGAATATCCGCGCTCGCAGTGGTGGCAGTTCGCCTCGCCCAACGACAAGCTGATGGCCGAGATCGAGGCGATCCGCAAGCAATACGACGAGTCCAAGAAGCTCCTGGAGCAGCGTTTCCTCGACAAGGTCGAGAAGCTGCAGCGAGGCGATGAATTGCCGCCCGGCGTAATGAAGATGGTCAAGGTCTTCGTCGCGGTGAAGCGCAAGATCCAGCCCGGCGACAAGATGGCCGGCCGCCACGGCAACAAGGGCGTGGTATCGAAAATTGTGCCGCAAGAGGACATGCCGTTCCTCGCCGACGGTCAACCGGTCGACATCGTGCTCAACCCGCTCGGCGTGCCGAGCCGGATGAACGTCGGCCAGATTCTTGAAACCCATCTCGGCTGGGCCTGCGCCGGCCTCGGCCTCAAGATTGGTCAGGCGGTAGAAGCCTACAACAACAAGAACGACGTGCGTCCGCTCAAGGACATCCTCAAGAAGGTCTATGGTGACGATGAGACCATCAAGTCCTTGAACGAGGAGGAGTTGGTCGAACTCGGCGGCAACCTGCGTCACGGCGTGCCGATCGCGACGCCGGTGTTCGACGGCGCCAAGGAGGCCGACATCGAGAAGATGCTCGATCTTGCCGGCCTCGATCACTCCGGCCAAGTTAGCGCCTTCGACGGCCGTACCGGCGAGGTATTCGATCGCAAGGTCACGGTCGGTTACATCTACATGCTGAAGCTGCATCATCTGGTGGACGACAAGATCCACGCCCGTTCGATCGGCCCGTACTCGCTGGTCACCCAGCAGCCTCTCGGCGGCAAGGCGCAGTTCGGCGGCCAGCGTTTCGGCGAAATGGAAGTGTGGGCGCTCGAAGCCTACGGCGCCGCCTACACGCTGCAGGAAATGCTCACCGTGAAGTCCGACGACGTCGCCGGCCGTACCAAGGTGTACGAGGCGATCGTGCGCGGCGACGACACGTTCGAAGCGGGCATTCCGGAAAGCTTCAACGTGCTGGTCAAGGAGATGCGCTCGCTCGGCCTCAATGTCGATCTGCACAATTCCAAGCAGCAGCGGCAGGGCCAAGGCGGAGAGACCGCGGAAGCGGCGGAGTGATACAACCAGTCATGCGCGGGCGCGGCCCGCGCATTCAGGGTTTGACGAGACAGACATAGTGACAGGTGCCGGCTTCGAGCCGGCAAGCGGAGAACACGATGAACCAAGAAATCATGAATCTTTTCAGCCCGCAGGTGCCGGCTCAGGTCTTCGACCAGATCCGGATTTCGATTGCGAGCCCGGAAAAGATTCTGTCGTGGTCCTACGGCGAGATCAAAAAGCCCGAGACGATCAATTATCGGACCTTCAAGCCCGAGCGCGACGGCCTGTTCTGCGCGCGCATCTTCGGGCCGATCAAGGACTACGAGTGCTTATGCGGCAAGTACAAGCGGATGAAGTACAAGGGCATCATCTGCGAGAAGTGCTCGGTCGAAGTGACGCTTTCCCGCGTGCGGCGCGAGCGCATGGGCCATATCGAGCTGGCCGCGCCGGTCGCCCATATCTGGTTCTTGAAGTCGCTGCCGAGCCGCATCGGCTTGCTGCTCGACATGACGCTGAAGGATCTCGAGCGCATCCTCTATTTCGAATACTACGTCGTGCTTGAGCCGGGCCTTACCCCGCTCAAGGACCGCCAGCTTTTGTCCGAGGATGAGTACATCAAGGCGCAGGAAGAGTTCGGCGCCGACTCGTTCACCGCCACCATCGGCGCGGAAGCGATCCGCGAGATGTTGAAGGGGCTCGACCTCGACAAGATGCAATCCGAGCTGCGCGCGCAAGTCGGGGAGACCGACAGCGACATCAAGAAGAAGAAGATTGCCAAGCGGCTGAAGCTGATCGAGGCCTTCATCGCCTCGGGCAACAAGCCGGAGTGGATGATCCTGACCGTGGTGCCGGTGATCCCGCCAGACCTGCGGCCGCTCGTTCCGCTCGACGGCGGGCGCTTCGCCACCTCCGACCTCAACGATCTTTATCGCCGCGTCATCAACCGCAACAACCGCTTGAAGCGGCTGATCGAGCTGCGCGCGCCCGACATCATCATCCGCAACGAAAAGCGCATGCTGCAGGAGGCGGTCGACGCTCTATTCGACAACGGCCGCCGCGGCCGCGTCATCACCGGCGCCAACAAAAGACCGTTAAAGTCGCTCGCCGACATGCTGAAGGGAAAGCAGGGCCGTTTCCGGCAGAACCTGCTCGGCAAGCGCGTCGACTATTCGGGCCGCTCGGTGATCGTGGTCGGTCCCGAGCTCAAACTGCACCAGTGCGGGCTGCCGAAGAAGATGGCGCTCGAACTTTTCAAGCCGTTCATCTATTCGCGGCTCGACGCCAAGGGCCTGTCCACCACGGTGAAGCAGGCCAAGAAGCTGGTGGAAAAGGAAAAGCCGGAGGTTTGGGACATCCTCGACGAGGTGATCCGCGAACACCCGGTGCTGTTGAACCGCGCGCCGACCTTGCACCGCCTCGGTATCCAGGCCTTCGAGCCGGTGCTGATTGAGGGCAAGGCGATCCAGCTGCATCCGCTGGTCTGCGCCGCGTTCAATGCCGACTTCGACGGCGACCAGATGGCCGTGCACGTTCCGCTGTCGCTCGAAGCGCAGCTGGAAGCGCGCGTCCTGATGATGTCGACCAACAACATCCTGCACCCGGCGAACGGCCAGCCGATCATCGTGCCGAGCCAGGACATCGTGCTCGGCCTCTATTACCTCTCGCTCATGCGCGAGGGCGAGGTCGGCGAGAACAAAGCCTTCAGCGATCTGGCCGAGATCGACCATGCATTGCAGGAAAAGGTCATCACCCTGCACAGCAAGATTCGCTACCGCTGGATCGGCGTCGACGAGAAGGGCGAAGAGTTCAAGAAGTGGTTCGAGACCACGCCCGGCCGTGTTGTGCTCGGCAGCGTGCTGCCGCGCAGCGTGAAGGTGCCGTTCGACTTGGTCAACCGCTTGATGACCAAGCGCGAGATCTCGTCGATGATCGACACGGTCTATCGCCACTGCGGTCAGAAGGAGACCGTCATCTTCTGCGACCGCATCATGGCGCTCGGCTTCTATCACGCGTTCAAGGCCGGCATTTCGTTCGGCAAGGACGACATGGTGGTGCCGGAGTCCAAGTGGAAAACCGTCGAGCAGACGCGCGACCTCGCCAAGGAGTTCGAGCAGCAATACAACGACGGCCTCATCACCCAGGGCGAAAAGTACAACAAGGTGGTCGACGCTTGGTCGAAGTGCACCGAAACCATCGCGGATGCGATGATGAAGGAAATCTCCGCGTCCAAGAAGGACGCCAATGGCGTCGAGCAGCAGGTCAACTCGATCTACATGATGGCGCACTCCGGCGCGCGCGGTTCGCCCGCCCAGATGCGGCAGCTCGCCGGTATGCGCGGGTTAATGGCGAAGCCGAGTGGCGAGATCATCGAAAGCCCGATCATCTCGAACTTTAAGGAAGGTCTCTCGGTTCTCGAGTACTTCAACTCGACCCACGGCGCCCGCAAGGGCCTCGCGGATACCGCGTTGAAGACCGCGAACTCGGGCTACCTGACGCGGCGTCTGGTCGATGTGGCGCAGGATTGCATTATCACCAGCGAAGACTGCGGTTCCAAGGGCGGCATCAAGGTGCGCGCCATCATCGACGCTGGCACCGTGGTCGCCTCGCTGGCCATTCGTATTCTCGGCCGCACCACGGCCGAAGACGTTAAGGACCCGGTGAGCGGCAAGGTCGTGATCAAGCGCGGCACCCTGCTGACGGAGCCGGAGGTCGAGGCGATCACCAATGCCGGCGTGCAGGAAATGAAGATCCGCTCGGTGCTCACCTGCGAGTCGAAGAACGGCGTTTGCGGCGCCTGCTACGGGCGCGATCTTGCCCGCGGCACGCCGGTGAATATGGGCGAGGCGGTCGGCGTCATCGCGGCGCAGTCGATCGGCGAGCCGGGCACCCAGCTCACCATGCGCACGTTCCATATCGGCGGGGCGGCGCAGATCAACGAGCAGTCGTTCATCGAGTCGAATTTCGACGGCAAGCTAAATTTCAAGGGCAAGAACATCGCCAAGAACTCCGACGGCGATGTTGTGGTGATGGTGCGCAACATGGTGGTGGCGGTGGTCGACCCCGACGGCACCGAACGCGCGCATCACCGTATTCCGTACGGTGCGCGCATGCGGGTGGAAGACGGCAACATGATCAAGCGCGGCGAGCGCATCGCCGAATGGGATCCCTATACGCGGCCGATCCTCACCGAGGTCGAAGGCTCGATCGCCTTCGAGGACCTGGTCGACGGCCTTTCCATGTCGGAAGCGCTCGACGAATCGACCGGCATCGCCAAGCGCGTGGTGGTCGACTGGCGCACGGGGTCGTCCCGTAACCAGCAGGACCTGCGCCCGTCGATCGTGATCAAATCGGGCAACAAGCTCCTCAAGCTCGCGCGCGGCGGCGATGCCCGTTACGTGCTGGCGGTGGATGCGATCATCTCGGTCGATCCCGGCGCCCTGGTGAAAGCGGGCGACGTGATCGCGCGTATTCCGACCGAAAGCGCCAAGACCCGCGACATCACCGGCGGTCTGCCGCGGGTGGCGGAGCTGTTCGAGGCGCGCAAGCCGAAGGACGCGGCGATCATCGCCGAGATCGGCGGCACCGTGCGCTTCGGCAAGGACTACAAGAACAAGCGCCGGCTCACGCTCGAGCCGACCAACAAGAGTGACGAGCCGAAGGAGTATCTGATCCCGAAAGGCAAGCACATCCATCTGCAGGATGGCGACGTCATCGAGAAGGGCGACTACATCGTGGAGGGCAACCCCGCCCCGCACGACATTCTCGCCATCAAGGGCGTCGAGGAGCTTGCCGCTTACCTGGTGAACGAAATCCAGGAGGTCTACCGGCTGCAAGGCGTCAACATCAACGACAAGCACATTGAGGTGATCGTTCGCCAGATGCTGCAGAAGGTCGAGATCGACGACACCGGCGAAACGGAACTGCTGCAGGGCGAGCAACTCGATAAGACCGAACTCGATGAGGTCAACGTCCGCGCAGTGGCTGATGGCAAGAAGCCGGCTGCCGGCCATCCGGTGCTGCTCGGCATCACCAAGGCCAGCCTGCAGACCCGCTCGTTCATCTCGGCGGCGTCGTTCCAGGAGACCACGCGCGTGCTCACCGAGGCCGCCGTCAATGGCAAGGCGGATACGCTCGACGGCCTCAAGGAGAACGTCATCGTCGGTCGTCTGATACCGGCGGGCACAGGCGCCATGATGAACGAACTGCGCGAGGTTGCCGTCAAACGCGACGCGCTCATCCTCGAGGAGCGCGAAAAGGACGCCGCCAAGGCTGCCGCCAAGGCGGAAGCGGAAGAAGCACCCGCGCTGCCGGCGGCGGAATAGGTTACCCGCCATTCACACTATCGAATCGAAGGGCCGCCCCAAAAAGGCGGCCCTTTTGGCGTCGCGGGTTAAGGACTCGTAAACAACATAGGCAGAGCATGTGCAATTGTGCACAGCGTTTCGAAATCTGCCAACGCTGGATGCGCTGGTATTTTGATCCTGTCTGGATAGGCGATGGCCGACCAAAACCGAGATAACACCGAGATTAGGACAGCGGTGGATCCGAAAGCGCCCGGCGCTTTCGTGGTCGACGACGAGAAGGGCATCTGCCTGTTCGTCGGCAAGACGCTGGAGAGGCTCGGCTTCGCGGTGGACACATTCAGCAATGCAAAGGATGCCCTGGCGGCGCTCGATCGCCGGGAGCCGAAGATCATCTTTCTCGACATCGCCCTCGAACAATCCGACGCCATCGACGTCATCAAGGGGTTGGGCGAACAGCATTACGCCGGCGTCATCCAGTTGATGAGCGGTAATCCGTGGTTGCTCGACGCCATCCAGCGTCTCGCTAAGCGCGACCGGTTGAATATGCGCCCGCCGCTGTGCAAGCGCTTCAAAGGTGAGGCAATCCGTCAGGTCATCGCCGAGGCCCAGGTCGAAAGCATAGCGGTGCCCGCGCCCTGAATGGGTGTGAAGTGTCAGAAGCCTCGATTTTTCAGCGGTTTCTCCCTTGACTTGGCGGAATCCGGCCGATACATACGCCCCACTTTGCGGCAGGCGGTGAGCTTCGCTTGCTCGGAACGGCCGCCCGACTAACCCTTTGAGAATGTTAAGTGTTCTCAAATCGTTGATCGGCGCCTCGCCTCGAGGAATGAAGCTCAGACGCTGCCACTGACAGCCACTGTCAGACTACGAGTGAACGGCGTGGGCGGTTAACCCGCTTAATCGTCGTCCCGAACGGAAAAGCGCCGCCGCAAATAAAGCGGATGGCGCGGTTCCGTTTTGCGTGCGGAAAACGCCGCGCGGGAATGCCGGGGCGTAAGCCCAAACGAAACGGCGGGTGCGTAGGACCCGCGCGAACTGCAAGGGGCGTGAGCCCAAAACGATTCCGGGCGCGCGCCGCCCAAACGAAGGTGAAGAAGACAAACGATGCCGACGGTCAACCAGCTGATTGCCAAGCCGCGCCGGCCGCTGAAGGCGCGCAACACGGTGCCGGCGCTGCAGGCGAGCCCACAGAAGCGCGGCGTTTGCACGCGCGTCTATACGACCACGCCGAAGAAGCCGAATTCGGCGCTGCGCAAGGTCGCCAAGGTGCGGCTGACCAACGGTTTCGAAGTGATCGGCTACATCCCGGGCGAAGGTCATAACCTTCAGGAGCACTCGGTGGTCATGATCCGCGGCGGCCGCGTCAAGGATCTGCCGGGGGTGCGCTACCACATCCTGCGTGGCGTGCTCGACACCCAGGGCGTCAAGAACCGCAAGCAGCGCCGTTCGAAATACGGCGCCAAGCGTCCGAAGTAACCGGAGCGAAGCGACGGTTATCCCGGGCCAAGTGAAGCGAGACCCGGGATCGCCAAAGCAACAGAGAGATAAAAGAGAGCGATCATGTCTCGCCGTCACGCCGCAGAAAAACGCGAAATCATTCCGGACCCGAAGTTCGGAAATATTGTCGTGAGCAAATTCATGAATGCCGTCATGTATGACGGCAAGAAGTCGGTTGCCGAAGGCATCGTCTACGGCGCGCTGGAGATGATCGAAAGCAAGACCAAGCTCGCCCCGCTCACGGTGTTCCAGCAGGCGCTCGACAACGTCATGCCGTCGATCGAAGTGCGCAGCCGCCGTGTCGGTGGCGCGACTTACCAGGTGCCGGTGGAAGTTCGCACCTCGCGCCGTCAGGCGCTTGGCATCCGCTGGATCATCATCGCCGCACGCGAACGCAACGAGAAAACCATGACCGAGCGGCTCTCTGCTGAGTTGCTCGACGCATCGAATAACAGGGGAAACGCCGTCAAGAAGCGCGAGGACACCCACAAAATGGCGGAAGCCAATCGGGCGTTCTCGCATTACCGCTGGTGACGACGAACAACCTCAAGGAATAGAACTCAAATGCCACGCGTCCATCAAATCGAGGACTACCGCAATTTCGGCATCATGGCGCACATCGATGCCGGCAAGACCACGACCACGGAGCGGATCCTCTATTACACTGGCAAGAGCCACAAGATCGGCGAGGTGCACGAAGGCGCCGCGACGATGGATTGGATGGAGCAGGAGCAGGAGCGCGGCATCACCATCACCTCGGCCGCGACCACCGCGTTCTGGAAGGAAAAGCGCCTCAACATCATCGACACCCCCGGTCACGTCGATTTCACCATCGAGGTGGAGCGCTCGTTGCGCGTGCTCGACGGCGCGGTCGTTGTGCTCGATTCCAACCAGGGCGTCGAGCCGCAGACCGAGACGGTCTGGCGTCAGGGCGACAAATACAAAGTGCCGCGCATCGTCTTCGCCAACAAGATGGACAAGATCGGCGCCGATTTCTTCAAGTGCATGGAAGATATCGTGACCCGCCTCGGCGCCAAGCCGGTGGCGATCCAGCTGCCGATCGGTTCCGAGCAGAATTTCAAGGGTCTCATCGATCTCGTGCGCATGAAGGGCGTGATCTGGGCCGATGAAAACCTTGGCGCCGATTACCACGACGTCGACATTCCCGCCGACATGCTCGATCAGGCGCAGGAATACCGCGACAAGATGATCGAGGCGGCCTGCGAACTCGACGATGACGCAGCGACCGCCTATCTCGAAGGCAAAATGCCGGATGAGGCGACGCTGAAGAAGCTCATCCGCAAGGCCGTGATTACCGGCGCCTTCTTCCCGGTACTGTGCGGCTCGGCATTCAAGAACAAGGGCGTGCAGCCGCTGCTCGATGCCGTTGTCGATTACCTGCCGAGCCCGCTCGACGTGCCGCCGATCCACGGCATCAATCCGGACAAGGAAAACGAAGACGTCATTCGCGAGCCGAAGGACACGGCGCCGCTCGCGCTGCTCGCCTTCAAGATCATGGACGATCCCTTCGTCGGCACCATCACCTTCTGCCGCATCTATTCCGGCACGCTGGTGAGCGGCACCGGCGTGATCAATTCGACCAAGGAACGCAAAGAGCGCATCGGCCGCATGCTGCTGATGCATGCGAACAACCGCGAGGACATCAAGGAAGCCTATGCTGGCGACATCGTGGCGCTCGCGGGCCTCAAGGAAGTGCGCACCGGCGACACGCTGTGCGACGCCAAGCAGCCGGTGATTTTGGAAAAGATGGAATTCCCCGATCCGGTGATCGAGATCGCGATCGAGCCGAAGTCGAAGGCCGACCAGGAAAAGCTCGGCGTCGCGCTGGCCAAGCTCGCGGCCGAGGATCCGTCGTTCCGCGTTTCCACCGATCAGGAGAGCGGCCAGACCATTCTCAAGGGCATGGGCGAGTTGCACCTCGACATCAAGGTCGACATCCTTAAGCGCACCTACAAGGTCGACGCCAATATCGGCGCGCCGCAGGTGGCGTTCCGGGAAAAGATCACCCAGCGCGTCGAGCACGACTACACTCACAAAAAGCAGACCGGCGGTTCCGGCCAGTTCGCGGCCATCAAGATCATCGCGGAACCGACACCGCCGGGCACGCCGTTCGAATTCGAGAACGAAATCGTCGGCGGCGCGGTGCCGAAGGAATACATCCCGGGCGTTGAGAAGGGCCTGGAGTCCGTGCTCGGCTCCGGCGTGCTCGCCGGCTTCCCGGTCGTCGATCTCAAGGTGACTTTAATCGACGGCAAGTATCACGACGTCGATTCTTCTGCGCTCGCGTTCGAGATATGCTCGCGCCAGTGCCTGAAGGAAGCGCTGCAGCGGGCCAGGCCGGTCTTGCTCGAACCGATCATGAAGGTCGAGGTGGTGACGCCGGAGGACTACACCGGATCCGTCATCGGCGACCTCAACTCGCGGCGCGGGCAAATCCAGGGCCAAGACATGCGCGGCAACGCCAATGTCGTCAACGCGATGGTGCCGCTGATGAACATGTTCGGCTACGTCAACAATCTGCGGTCGATGTCTCAGGGCCGCGCCACATTCACCATGCAATTCAGTCACTACGCAGAGCTGCCAGCGAACGTATCGGCCGAAGTGCAAAAGAAATTCGCGTAATCGCGAAGGTAACTTGAAAAAGTTCTAAACGGAGAGTCCCATGGCCAAAGAGAAATTCCAACGGACCAAACCGCATTGCAATATCGGGACCATCGGTCACGTCGACCACGGCAAAACGACGTTGACGGCGGCGATTACCAAGGTTCTGGCTGAAACCGGCGGCGCGACCTTCACCGCCTATGACCAGATCGACAAGGCGCCGGAAGAGAAGGCACGCGGCATTACGATCTCGACCGCTCACGTCGAGTACGAAACAGCGAACCGCCACTACGCCCACGTCGACTGCCCCGGTCACGCCGACTACGTGAAAAACATGATCACCGGCGCCGCGCAGATGGATGGCGCCATCCTGGTCGTGTCGGCCGCCGACGGTCCGATGCCGCAGACACGCGAACACATCCTGCTCGCTCGCCAGGTCGGTGTGCCGGCGCTGGTGGTGTTCATGAACAAGGTCGACATGGTCGACGACCCGGAACTGCTTGAGCTGGTCGAGCTCGAGGTGCGCGAGCTGCTCTCCAAATACCAGTTCCCGGGCGACAAGATCCCGGTGATCAAGGGCTCGGCGCTGGCGGCGCTCGAGGGCAAGGACGAGAAGCTCGGCCATGCCGCGATTCTCGAGCTGATGAAGGCGGTCGACGAGTACATCCCGCAACCGGAACGTCCGATCGATCAGCCGTTCCTGATGCCGGTGGAAGATGTGTTCTCGATCTCCGGCCGCGGCACGGTGTGCACCGGCCGCGTCGAGCGCGGCGTAATCAAGGTCGGCGAGGAAGTCGAGATCGTCGGCATCCGCGCCACCACCAAGACCGTCGTCACCGGTGTCGAAATGTTCCGCAAGCTGCTCGATCAGGGCCAGGCCGGCGACAACATCGGCGCGTTGCTGCGTGGCACCAAGCGTGAGGACGTCGAGCGCGGCCAGGTGCTGTGCAAGCCCGGCTCGGTCAAGCCGCACACCAAGTTCAAGGCCGAGGCCTACATCCTCACCAAGGAAGAAGGCGGCCGTCACACGCCGTTCTTCACGAACTATCGCCCGCAATTCTATTTCCGCACCACCGACGTGACCGGCATCGTGCATCTGCCGCAGGGCACGGAAATGGTGATGCCGGGCGACAACGTGGCGATGGAAGTGCACCTGATCGTGCCGATTGCCATGGAGGAGAAACTTCGCTTCGCCATTCGCGAAGGCGGCCGCACCGTCGGCGCCGGCGTGGTGGCGAGCATCATCGAGTAAGACCTTGCTGTCGTGGCCCGCGAAAGCGGGCCACACAGTTGAAAGAGATACGAAAATGAACGGCCAGAATATCAGGATCCGGCTCAAGGCGTTCGATCACCGCATCCTCGATGCGTCGACGCGTGAGATCGTCAACACCGCCAAGCGCACGGGCGCGCAGGTGCGTGGGCCGATCCCGCTGCCGACGCGCATCGAGAAGTTCACGGTGAACCGCTCGCCGCATGTCGACAAGAAGAGCCGCGAACAGTTCGAGATGCGCACGCATAAGCGCCTGTTGGACATCGTCGATCCGACGCCGCAGACGGTGGACGCGCTGATGAAGCTCGATCTTGCCGCCGGCGTCGACGTCGAGATCAAGCTGTAAAGGCCGGGTGAGGGAATTAAGATGCGTTCGGGAGTAGTTGCGCAAAAACTGGGGATGAGCCGGGTGTTCACCGAAGCCGGTGAGCACGTGCCGGTCACCGTCTTGCAGCTTGCGCAGTGCCAGGTGGTCGCGCACCGCACCAAAGACAAGAACGGCTATGTCGCGCTGCAGCTCGGCTCGGGCCCGCGCCGCGCCGGCAATATGAGCAAGGCCGACCGCGGCTATTTCGCCAAGGCCAATGTCGAGCCCAAGCGCAAGCTCGCAGAATTCCGTGTCAGTGAAGACGCGCTGATCCCAGTCGGCGCCGAGATCACGGCGGACCACTTCGTGGTCGGTCAGTTCGTCGATGTCTGCGGCACCTCGATCGGCAAGGGCTTTGCCGGCGGCATGAAGCGCTGGAACTTCGGGGGCCTGCGCGCCTCGCATGGCGTGTCGATCTCGCATCGTTCGATCGGGTCGACCGGCGGCCGTCAGGACCCGGGCAAGACCTTCAAGAACAAGAAAATGCCGGGCCATATGGGCGTCGATCGCGTGACCACCCTCAATCTCAAAGTGGTTCAGACCGATGTCGAGCGCGGCCTCATTCTGGTCGAGGGCGCGGTGCCCGGCGCTAAGAACGGCTGGATCCTGGTGCGCGACGCGGTCAAGAAGGCGCTGCCGAAGGAGGCGCCCAAGCCGGGCAAGTTCCGGCTGAGCGAAACGGCTGAAGTGAAATCCGATGCGCCGCAGTCAGACGCCCCGCCGGCCGAAGCGCCGGCGCCCGACACCGCCCCCGCCGTGAAGGAGGGCGCGTGACATGGAAATGAAAATCACCACGCTTGAGGGCAAGGAAGCCGGATCGGTGCAGTTGTCCGATGCGATCTTCGGCCTTGAGCCGCGCTCCGACATCTTGCAGCGCTGCGTGAATTGGCAGCTCGCCAAGCGCCAGCGCGGTACCCACAAGACCAAGGAACGCGGCGAGATCAACCGCACCGGCAAGAAGATGTATGCGCAGAAGGGCACCGGCCAGGCCCGGCACGGTCCGGCCAGCGTTTCGCAGTTCCGTGGCGGCGGCCGGGTCTTCGGACCCGTGGTGCGCAGCCACGCCATCGACCTGCCGAAAAAAGTGCGCGCGCTTGCGCTCAAACATGCGCTGTCGGCCAAGGCCAAGGGCGGCGGCATCATCGTCATCGACAAGGCGAGCGCTAAGGACGCCAAGACCCACGCGCTTGCCAAGCAGTTCGGCGAGCTCGGGCTCGCCAACGCGCTGATCATCGATGGCGCCGAGATCGAGGGCAACTTCCGCAACGCCGCGCGCAATATTCCGAATATCGACGTGCTGCCGGTGCAAGGCATCAACGTCTACGACATCATGCGGCGTAAGACTTTGGTGCTGACGAAGGCCGCGCTCGAAGCGCTGGAGGCACGGTTCAAATGACCACCAGCAATTCGCGCCACTACGATGTCATCCTGTCGCCGGTGATCACCGAAAAGGCGACCATGGCGTCCGAGCACAACAAGGTCATGTTCAAGGTGGCCAGAAACGCCACCAAGCCGCAGATCAAAGAGGCGATCGAGAAGCTGTTCGACGTCAAGGTGAAGAACGTCAACACGCTCATTCGCCGCGGCAAGGTCAAGACCTTCAAGAACAAGGTCGGACAGCGTTCCGACGTCAAGCGCGCGATCGTGACCCTGGAAGAGGGTCACCGCATCGACGTGACCACCGGATTGTAGGGGAAGGGTGCGATGGCGTTAAAAACCTACAATCCGACCACGCCGAGCCAGCGGCAACTGGTCAATATCGACCGCTCGAGCCTGTACAAAGGCGCGCCGGTGAAGGCGCTGACCGAAGGTCAGCATTCGCACGGCGGCCGCAACAACAATGGCCGCATCACCTCGCGCTTCCGCGGCGGCGGCCATAAGCAGGCCTATCGCAAGATCGATTTCCGGCGCACCAAGTTCGACGTGCCCGCAACAGTCGAACGCCTGGAATACGATCCGAACCGCACCGGTTTCATCGCGCTCATCAAATACAAAGACGGCGAGCTCGCCTACATCCTGGCGCCGCAGCGCCTGGCGCCGGGTGATGAAGTGATCGCCGCCGAGCATGCCGACGTGAAGCCGGGCAATGCCATGCCGGTCGCCAATATTCCGGTCGGCACCATCGTGCACAACATCGAGATCAAGATCGGCAAAGGCGGGCAGATTGCGCGTTCGGCCGGCAGCTACGCGCAGATTGTCGGCCGCGATCAGGACTACGTCATCCTGCGGCTCAATTCGACCGAGCAGCGCCTGGTGCATGGCCGCTGCATGGCCACCATCGGCGCGGTGTCGAACCCCGACAACATGAACACCACGATCGGCAAGGCCGGCCGTCAGCGCTGGAAAGGCCGCATGCCGCACAACCGCGGCATCACCATGAACCCGGTCGACCACCCGCACGGCGGGCGCACCAAAGGCGGCATCCATTGGACCACGCCCTGGGGCTTCCCCACCAAAGGCAAGAAGACGCGCAAGAACAAGCGCACCAAGAAATTCATCATCGCCAGCCGGCACGACCGTAAGAAGAAGCAGAAGTAGGGACCGTGATATCGACTCGTTCAGCTTGGAAGGGCCCGTTCGTCGACGGTTATCTGCTGAAAAAAGCGGAAGCTTCGCGCGCGTCGGGCCGGCATGAGATGATCAAAATCTGAAGTCGGCGCTCGACCATTCTGCCGCAATTCGTCGGCTTGAATTTCGGCGTCTATAACGGGCAGAAGCACATTCCGGTGATGGTGACCGAGGAAATGGTCGGTCACAAGTTCGGCGAGTTCGCGCCGGGCCGGATGTTCTATGGCCACACCTCCGATCGCAAAGCCAAGCGCTCGGTGACGCCCGCCGCACCCGGTGCGGCAGCGCCGGCGGCCGCGCCCGCGGCGGCAAGCTAAAGAAGCGAGAGCGACGTCATGGGCAAGAGCGCACGCGAACGCAGCCTCCCCGATACGGAGGCCAAGGCGGTCACCCGCATGCTGCGGGTGTCGCCGCAGAAGCTCAATCTGGTCGCGCAGTTGATCCGCGGCAAGAAGGTCGCGAGCGCGCTCGCCGACCTCGAGTTTTCGCGTAAGCGCATCGCCAAGGACGTCCGCAAGTGCCTGGAATCGGCTATCGCCAATGCCGAGAACAATCACGACCTCGATGTCGACGATCTGGTGGTCGCCGAGGCGCATGTCGGCAAGGCGCTCGTGATCAAGCGTTTCACTCCGCGTGGCCGCGGCCGCGTTGGACGAATTTTCAAGCCCTTTGCCCATCTCACCATCGTGGTGCGTGAGGTCGAGGCGCAGGCCGAAGCGAAAGCCTGAAGGGAGCTAGAGGATGGGTCAAAAAGTCAATCCGATCGGGCTTCGCCTCGGTATCAATCGTACCTGGGACTCGCGCTGGTTTTCCGGCAAGGCCGAATACGGCGCGCTGTTGCATGAGGACATCAAAATCCGCGCCGAGCTCATGAAACAGCTCAAGCAGGCGGCGGTTTCGAAGATCATCATCGAGCGCCCGCACAAGAAGTGCCGCGTAACCATCCACTCGGCGCGTCCGGGCGTGGTGATCGGCAAGAAGGGCGCCGATATCGAGAAGCTGCGCCGCGTCGTCGCCAAGCTCACCGACAGCGACGTCGTCATCAACATCGTCGAAATCCGCAAGCCCGAGCTCGACGCGCAGTTGGTGGCCGAATCGATCTCGCAGCAGCTTGAGCGCCGCGTCGCCTTCCGCCGCGCCATGAAGCGCGCGGTGCAATCGGCCATGCGGCTCGGCGCCGAGGGCATCCGCATCAATTGCTCCGGCCGCCTCGGCGGCGCGGAAATCGCGCGCATGGAGTGGTACCGCGAAGGCCGCGTGCCGCTGCACACTCTGCGCGCTGACGTCGATTACGGCGTCGCCACCGCTTTCACCACCTACGGCACCTGCGGCGTCAAAGTCTGGATCTTCAAGGGCGAAATCCTCGAACACGATCCGATGGCGCAGGACAAGAAGCTGGCCGAAGGCGACCAAGGCCGTCCGCGTCGCGACAGCGCGGCCTGAGGGATCAACAAGAGTTAAGCCATGCTGCAACCGATCCGCACCAAGTTCCGCAAGGCCTTCAAGGGCCGCATCCACGGCGTCGCCACCTCGGGCGCTACGCTTGCCTTCGGCCAATACGGCCTTAAGGCGCTGGAGCCCGAACGCGTCACCGCGCGCCAGATCGAAGCCGCGCGCCGCGCGCTCACCCGCTTCATGAAGCGGTCGGGCCGGGTATGGATCCGCGTCTTCCCGGACGTGCCGGTGTCGAAGAAGCCGATCGAAGTGCGCATGGGCAAAGGCAAAGGCACGCCCGAGGTCTGGGTCTGCCGCGTCAAGCCGGGCCGCATCCTGTTCGAGGTCGATGGCATTCCGATCGCCGTCGCCAAGGAAGCGCTGGCGCTCGCTGCCGCCAAGCTGCCGGTCAAAACCCGTTTCATCGAACGCATCGCCGAGTAAGTGTCATGAAAGCCCCTGACGTAAGAGCGATGACCCTCGACCAGATCGACGACGAGGTACTCAAGCTGAAGAAGGAGCAGTTCAACCTGCGCTTCCAGCGCGCCACCGGTCAGCTCGAGAATACCTCCCGCGTGCGCGTCATCCGCCGCGACATCGCGCGATTGAAGACTATTGGAAGTCAGAAGCGCGCCGGCGTGCCGCAGCCCGAGCCGAAGGCTGCGGCCGAAGCCGCGTCGAAGCCCGCCCGCAAGAAAACCGCCAAGCCGAAGGCTGCCGCGAAGTCGAAATCGCGCGCCAAGGCGAAGTCGAAGAAATAAGAGGTCGAAATGCCAAAGCGTACGCTGCAGGGTGTGGTTGTCGGCGACAAGCCGAACAAGACGGTGATCGTGCGCACCGATCGGCGTTTCGCCCATCCGACGATGAAGAAGACCATCCGCCGCTCGAAGAAATATCACGCGCACGATGAGAACAACGAATATTCGGTGGGCGACATGGTCTGGATCCAGGAAGGGCGCCCGATTTCCAAGCTCAAGTGCTGGACCGTGATCCGCGGCGAGAAGAAACAGAAAGTTCAATAGGCGTTATGTACGCACAGACAATGAGAGCCGCATCATGATCCAGATGCAAACCAACCTCGACGTCGCCGACAATTCCGGCGCGCGCCGCGTCATGTGCATCAAGGTGCTGGGCGGCTCGAAACGCAAATACGCCACCATCGGCGACGTCATCGTCGTCTCGGTGAAGGAGGCGATCCCGCGCGGCCGCGTCAAGAAGGGCGAGGTGATGAAGGCCGTGGTGGTGCGCATCCGCAAGGACATCAAACGCCCGGACGGCTCCGTCATCCGCTTCGACCGCAACGCGGCGGTGCTGATTACCCCGCAGATGGAGCCGGTGGGGACCCGCATCTTCGGGCCGGTGCCGCGCGAATTGCGCGCCAAGAATCACATGAAGATCATCTCGCTCGCGCCGGAGGTGTTGTGATGGCCGCCAAGATTAAAAGGGGCGACAAGGTCATCGTGCTTTCCGGCCGTGACAAAGGCCGCAGCGGCGAGGTGATCGAGGTGCGACCGGCGCAAGACCGTGCGCTGGTGCGCGGCATTCATATGGTCAAGCGCCACCAGCGCCAGAGCGCACAGCAAGAAGGCGGGATCATCTCCAAAGAGGGGACGATCCACCTGTCGAACCTGGCGCTTGCCGATCCCAAGGACGGCAAGCCGACGCGCGTCGGTTTCAAGTTCGTGGGCGAAGGGCATGAGCGCCGCAAAGTTCGCGTCGCCAAGCGTTCGGGAGTCGAGATCGATGGCTGATACACAACCGAACGCCGAAACCAAGAAGCCGCAGGGGGCGCCGAAAGGCGCCAAGGATGGCGGCGCGCCCAAGGGCGGCGAGGCCAAGGTCAAGAAGCCGCGCGAGCGCTCCGATTATGTGGCGCGCATGAAGACGCATTACGAGCAGGTGGTGCGCGCCGAGATGAGCAAGCAGTTCGGCTACAAGAACCGCATGCAGGTGCCGGCGATCACCAAGGTCGTGCTCAACATGGGCATCGGCGAGGGCGTCGCCGACCGCAAGAAAGTGGATGGCGCCGCCGCCGATCTCACGCTGATCGCCGGCCAGAAGGCCGTGATCACCATGTCGCGCAAGTCGATCGCCACCTACAAGCTGCGCGACGGGCAGGCCATCGGCTGCAAGGTCACGCTGCGCAAGACGCGCATGTTCGACTTCGTCGACCGGCTGGTGAACATCGTGCTGCCGCGTATTCGCGACTTCCGCGGGCTCAATCCGAAAAGCTTCGACGGCCGGGGAAACTTCAGCCTCGGTATCAAGGAATACACCGTGTTCCCGGAAATCGACTTCGACAAGGTTGTCGATACCTGGGGCATGGACATCACGGTCTGCACCAACGCGCGCAACGACGAGGAAGCGCGCGCGTTGCTGACCGCATTCAACTTTCCGTTCCGGCAGTGAGGGGCGAATAGCGTTTTCCTCATACGCGGAACCGTAGGAGCGACCAGAATGGCGAAGAAGAGTTCGATCGAGAAGAATAATCGGCGGCGCAAGATGACTAAGAAGTTTGCCGGCCGGCGCGCGCGGCTCAAAGCGCTCGCGCACGACAAGAAGCTGCCGACCGAGGAGCGGTTTGCCGCCACGCTCAAACTTGCCGAATTGCCGCGCAATTCGTCGGCCACCCGCATCCGCAATCGCTGCGAGCTGTCGGGCCGTCCGCGCGCCTATTACCGCAAGCACCGTCTCAGCCGCATCGCGCTGCGCGAGCTCGGCTCCAAAGGCCTGATTCCCGGCCTCGTGAAGTCGAGCTGGTAGGAGGATCGAGATGGCAGTGAACGATCCGATCGGCGATTTGATCGCGCGCATCCGCAACGCGCAGATGCGCAACAAGTCCAAGGTCACCATGCCCGGCTCCAAGCAGCGCGAGCGCGTGCTCGAAGTGCTCAAGACCGAAGGCTATATCCGCGGCTATGCCAGCGTCGCGCATGCCGACGGCCGCAGCGAACTGGAGATTGAGCTGAAATATTTCGACGGCGAGCCGGTTATCCGCGAGATGGAACGTATCTCCAAGCCCGGCCGGCGCGTCTACGCCTCGGTCAAGGCGCTGCCGCGCATCAATAACGGCCTCGGCATGGCGATCGTGTCCACGCCAAAGGGCGTGATGGCCGACCATGCAGCCCGCGACGCCAATGTCGGCGGCGAAATCCTCTGTACGGTGTTCTAGCGAATGATCCCGAAAAGTGGGAACCGGTTTTCGGACAAGATCATGCGCAAAGCAAAATGTTAGGGAAGCAAGTGAGTCAAACTAAACGGAAGCAGCTCTAATGTCGCGCATCGGCAATAAAGCGGTCGCAATCCCATCCGGCGTCACCGCCAATGTGGAAGGCCAGACCGTCAAGGTGAAGGGCCCGAAGGGCGCGTTGCAGGTCGTCCTGCATGACGATGTAACCGTCAAGATGGACAAGGGCGCCATCACGGTCGATCCGCGCAGCCAGACCAAGCGCGCACGCTCGCTATGGGGCACCTCGCGCACGCTGGTGGCGAACCTGGTATCGGGCGTCACCAAGGGCTTCGAGGAAAAGCTCGAGATCACCGGCGTCGGTTTCCGCGCCGCGGTGCAGGGCAAGCAGCTCAACCTGCAACTCGGCTATTCCCATGACGTGAATTTTCCGATCCCGCAGGGCATCACCATCTTGACGCCGAAGCCGACCGAGATCGTGATCACTGGCACCGACAAGCAGTTGGTCGGGCAGGTCGCCGCCGAGGTACGCGGTTTCCGCCGGCCGGAGCCCTACAAGGGCAAGGGCGTCAAATACGTCGACGAGTACATCTTCCGCAAGGAAGGCAAGAAGAAGTAGAGGACGAGAGGCCGATGTCGAGATTAAGCGATCGGACCGCGCGACGGACGGCGACTGTGCGCCGCAAGGTGAAGCTTGCGGCCGGCACCAGCGGGCGCGCGCGGCTCACCGTGTTTCGCTCGTCCAAGCATATCTATGCGCAGCTCATCGACGACGCCAAAAGCGCAACGATTACGGCGGCGTCTTCGCTGGAGAAGTCGATGCGCGAGGCTGCCAAGACCGGGGCCAATATCGAGGCCGCCAAGGCCGTCGGCAAGCTGATCGCCGAGCGCGCCAAGGAAAAGGGCGTCAAGGACGTCGTGTTCGACCGCGGCGGCTATCTTTATCACGGACGCATCAAAGCGCTGGCCGATGCCGCGCGCGAAGGCGGCCTCAACTTTTAACGGAGCGCGCAGCATCCCGAAAAGTGGAACCGGTTTTCGGATAAGATGATGCGCAAAGGAAGAACTACTCATGGCACATGAACCTCGACGAGAGCCGCGGCGAGACCGGGGCGGCGGCCGCGAAGAGCGCGACAGCGAATTCACCGACAAGCTGGTTCACATCAATCGTGTGGCTAAGGTGGTGAAGGGCGGCCGGCGTTTTGCGTTCGCGGCGCTGGTGATCGTCGGCGATCAGAAAGGCCGCGCCGGCTTCGGTCACGGCAAGGCGCGCGAGGTGCCGGAAGCGATCCGCAAGGCGACCGAGGCCGCCAAGCGCGCTTTGACGCGGGTGCCGCTGCGCGAGGGCCGCACGCTGCATCACGACGTCCTCGGCCGTCACGGCGCCGGCAAGGTATTCCTGCGCGCCGCTCCTCCCGGCACCGGCATCATCGCCGGCGGCCCGATGCGCGCGGTGTTCGAGACGCTCGGCATCCAGGATATCGTGGCCAAGTCGCTTGGCTCCTCCAATCCGTACAACGTCGTGCGCGCGACCTTTGCCGCGCTCAAGCATCAGGATTCGCCGCGTTCGGTCGCCGCGCGCCGCAACATCAAGGTATCGGCGCTGCAATCGCGCCGCCGCGAAGGCGGCGAAGCCGAAGCGGCAGCCGACTAAGAGGTCAGGTCATGGCGGAAAAAACCATCAAGGTCGAACAGACCGGCAGCCCGCTGCGGCGCGATGATTCGCAGCGCGCGACGCTGATTGGGCTTGGCTTGAACAAAATCGGCCGGGTGCGCGAGCTGCCGGACACGCCGGCGACGCGCGGCATGATCCGCAAGGTCAAGCACATGGTGCGCGTGGTCGGCGCGGCGAAGTAAAAGGACGTTTGCCATGAACCTCAATCAAATCGCCGACAAGCCGGGCGCGCGCAAAAAGCGCATGCGCATCGGTCGTGGCATCGGCTCCGGCATGGGCAAGACCGGCGGCCGCGGCGGCAAGGGCCAGACCGCGCGCTCCGGCGTGCGCATCAAGGGTTTCGAAGGCGGCCAGATGCCGCTGCACCGGCGCTTGGCCAAACGCGGCTTCCGCAACACTTCATTCGCGCTCAAGCTCAACGAGATCAATCTCGGCAAGGTGCAGGCGGCGATCGACGCCGGGCTGATCGCGTCCGATGCCGCAATCGACGTCGCGGCCATGGTCAAGGCCGGGCTGATGCGGCGCGCCAAAGGCGGCGTGAAGCTGCTGGGCGGCGGCGATTTCAAGAGCAAGGCGGCGTTTTCGGTCTACCGCGCCTCGAAATCCGCTATCGCGGCGGTCGAGAAGGCGGGCGGCAGCGTGAAAATCCTGGCTACCCCGAAGGAAATCGACGCCGAGCCGAAAGGCAAGAACAAGCGCATGGCGCTGGAAGCGGCCAAAGGCGGGGCCAAGGGCGGACGGCGCGAAAAGGGCGGGGGTAAGGCGAAAGGCAGCAAGCCGAAGGCGGACGCAGGCGAGAGCCCTGAAGCCGAATAGCTTTCAGTCAACGACCTGTGACGTCCCTTACCGGCCTTGTGACTTTCGGACTCGCGCGCGAGGGCCTATCTAGAAACTTGGCGCCGGCGACTGGCGCCGGCGAGATGCCCGGTTTCCGGGGTGTGCGGCGGGTGAAATAAGGCGGGGCGCAAGGAGCGACTGATGGTCTCGGCAGCTGAACAACTTGCGGCCAATCTCAATTTCGGCGCCCTCGCCAAGGCCGACGAACTCAAGAAACGCATCTGGTTCACGCTTGGCGCCCTGCTGGTCTACCGGCTCGGCACCTACATTCCGCTGCCCGGCATCGACCCGGCCGGCTGGGAAAAGATCTTCAATACCCAGTCCGGCGGCATCTTGGGCATGTTCAACATGTTCTCCGGCGGCGGCATCCACCGGATGGCGATCTTCGCGCTCAACATCATGCCCTACATCTCGGCCTCGATCATCATTCAGCTGATGACGACGGTTTCGCCGACGCTCGAAGCCTTGAAGAAGGAAGGCGAGTCCGGCCGCAAGATCATGAACCAGTACACGCGCTATCTCACCGTGGTGCTGGCGGCGTTCCAGGCCTACGGCATCGCCATCGGGCTGGAAGGTACCGGCAGTGTGGTTGCCGACCCCGGCTGGTTCTTCCGTATCTCGACCACCATCACGCTGACCGGCGGCACCATGTTCCTGATGTGGCTCGGCGAGCAGATCACCGCGCGCGGCATCGGCAACGGCATCTCACTCATCATCATGTCGGGCATCGTGGCGCAATTGCCCTCGGCGCTGGCCGGCACCTTCGAACTCGGCCGCCAGGGCGTGCTGTCGACCGGCCTGATCCTCGCCGTGCTGCTGATGGCGGTGGCGGTGATCGCCTTCATCGTGTTCATGGAACGCGCGCAGCGCCGGCTGCTGATCCAGTATCCAAAACGCCAGGTGGGCAACCGAATGTTCGAGGGCCAGTCCTCGCATCTGCCGCTTAAGCTCAATACCTCGGGCGTGATCCCGCCGATATTCGCGTCGTCCTTGCTGCTGCTGCCGACCACGGTCGCCAATTTCAACGCCGGCAGCGGACCCGGTTGGCTCACCACCGTGACGACGCTGCTCGGGCACGGCCGGCCGCTGTTCTTGATCCTCTATATCGCGCTGATCGTGTTCTTCGCCTTCTTCTACACCGCGATCGTGTTCAACCCGACCGAGACCGCGGATAACCTGAAGAAGCATGGCGGCTTCATTCCCGGTATCAGGCCGGGCGAGCGCACGGCCGAATATATCGACTACGTGCTCTCGCGCATCACGGTGCTCGGCGCGCTCTATCTCTCCATCGTCTGCCTGATCCCGGAGATCCTGATCTCCTACGCGGCGGTGCCGTTCTATTTCGGCGGCACATCGCTCTTGATCGTGGTCAGCGTAACCATGGACACGGTGGCGCAGATACAGGGCTATCTGCTGGCGCATCAATACGAAGGCTTGATCAAGCGATCAAAGCTGCGGGGCTCCCGCCGATGACGGCGGACTTGGGGAGGCGCGCCGCGTTTACGCTCGGCGCGCTCCTCGTTTACCGCATCGGCGCCTATATTCCGCTGCCAGGCACGGACGTTGCGGCGTGGGCCAAGATTACCGGCTACCACTCGCGCGACATCTTGTTTGGCTTGCTCGACTTGCCGTCCGCCGGCACCGCCCGCCATCTGGCCATCTTCGCGCTCGGCATCACGCCCTATATCACCGCCGCGATCCTGATCCGGATCGGTTGCATGGCCTGGTCGCGGCTGGGCAACCTGAGCGCCGCTGGCGCCCGCGGGCGCGACAAGATCGCCATCTACACGCTTTATCTCACGCTCATCCTCGCCGCGTTTCAAGCCTATGGACTTGCGCACGCGATCGAGGGCGTACGCGGGCTCGTGTCGGAGCCGGGCCTGGTGTTTGAGTTGACGACGGCGGTCACGCTCACCGCCGGCACGGTCTTTCTGGTCTGGCTGTGCAATCAGATTACCGCGCGCGGCATCGGCAACGGTTTGGTGCTCATCCTGGCGGTCGGCCTGATTGTCGATTTTCCCGCGGTCGTCGCTGTGGAGCTCGACCGCGCCCGCCAAGGGATTGTGTCGATGGACAAGGTCGCGGTCGCGGCGCTGTTGGCGGTCGCGGTTGCCGTTTTGATCGTCTTTGTCGAGGGCGCGCGGCGCGCGATCCCCGTGGAATTTCCCGAGCAAAGCCTCGGCGGCCATAGGATCGAAAGCCGGACGTCGCCGTTGATGCTGAAGATCAACAGCGCCGGGCTGATCCCGGTGGTGCTGGCCGGCTGGGTGATCGGCATTGTCATTGCCGGCGTCGTTGTCGCCGGCGGAGGGAAAAGCGCCGTCATCCGCGAACTCGGCCACGGCCATCCGCTGTTCATGATCGTGTTCGGCGTTCTGGTCGTTCTGCTCACGCTGTTCTACACGGCGTTCCTGATCGATCCAGAAAAAGCAAGCGACACGCTCAAGACATTCGGCGGCGCGGTGCGCGGCGTCACGCCCGGTGAGCCGACCGCCGACTACATCGACAATGTTCTATCTCGCGTCACGCTGGTCGGCGCCGTCTATCTGGTGCTGGTCTTCATCGTACCCGAGCTGCTGATTGTGTATGCCGGCTTGCCGGTCTATCTCGGCGGTGCCGCCTTCTTGATCGTGATTTGTGCAACTATGGATATCGGCACGCAGTTCAGGCAGAATTGGCAGTTGAGGTTAGGGGGCTAAAGGCAATGAGGTTGATACTGCTCGGCCCGCCGGGGGCGGGGAAGGGCACGCAGGCGCAGCGTCTCGTTCAGAAACACGGCATTGTCCAACTCTCTACCGGCAACATGTTGCGCGCCGCAGCCGCCGCTGGCACAGCCGTAGGCCTGCGGGCCAAAAGCATCATGGACGCCGGCCACCTCGTTCTCGACGAGATGGTGGTGGCGATCATCGCCGACCGCATCGACCAGCCCGACGCCAAACGCGGCTTCGTGCTCGACGGCTTTCCGCGCACGGTGCCGCAGGCCGAAGCGCTCGACCGGCTGCTGGCGGAGCGCGGCCTCAAACTCGACGGCGTTATCGAGCTGAGGGTGGACGAGGGCATCCTCATCAGGCGTATCGAAACCCGCGTGGCTGAAATGACCGCCCGGGGGGAGAAGCTGCGCGCCGACGATAATCCGGAGGTCCTGAAAGGGCGCCTTGCCGCCTACCGGGCGCGGACCGCCCCGCTCGCCGTCTATTACGCCGCCAGGGGCATGCTCAGGACCGTGGATGGAATGGCGCCGATCGCGGAAGTGACGGCGGCGATCGACCGCGTGTTGGCGATAAGGACGCCCTCCCGGACCAAGGCGGCAGGTAAAGCGCCCCGCAAGGCCAAGACCGCCAAAGGGCGGGCCGCCAAGGCCAAGCGGACAGCCAAAAAGGCGCCACCGCGCCGGGGCCGCAAGGCCGCTGCCAAGGGGCGCAAGAAGGGCCGCAAAAAGGGGCGGAAGTCCGTTTCCGCCCGCGCCAAAAACAAGCCGGGACAGCGCAAAATCAATACCAGGCGGAGGTTGACGAAGCGGCGGTGAATCCCTTAATAAGCAGCGCATTCAGGAGTTTGACGCGATGCCGGGCCCCAAAAACCGGGGACAGGCGTCGTGTTATTGTTTGCTCTAAGCCCTTCCAGGGACACAAAGATTCGACGCGTTCCGCGCGGCGATAACAGGAGAAACCATCCGTGGCTCGTATCGCGGGCGTCAATCTTCCCACCAACAAGCGCGTCGTCATCGCGCTTCAGTACATCCATGGCATTGGCCCCAAGATCGCCAATGAGATCGTGAGCAAGGTTAACCTGCCGGCCGAGCGCCGGGTGTCGCAGTTGACCGATGCCGAGGTCCTGCAAATCCGCGAGATGATCGACCGCGATTACATGGTCGAGGGCGACCTTCGCCGCGAAGTGTCGATGAACATCAAGCGGCTGATGGATCTCGGTTGCTACCGCGGCCTGCGTCACCGCAAGGGCCTGCCGGTGCGGGGTCAGCGCACGCACACCAATGCGCGCACCCGCAAAGGGCCGGCCAAGACTATCGCCGGTAAGAAGAAGACCACCGAGAAAACTTGATAACGGGAATTGGCCGCGCCTGAACGGCGGCGGCCCGCGAAAGGACTAGAGAATGGGCAAGGAAGCCACCCGCGTCCGCCGGCGCGAACGCAAGAACATTGCGTCCGGCGTCGCGCATGTCGCGGCGTCGTTCAACAATACCATGATCACCATCACCGACGCGCAGGGCAATACCATTGCCTGGTCGTCGGCGGGGACCATGGGTTTCAAGGGCTCGCGCAAATCGACGCCCTATGCGGCGCAGGTGGCCGCCGAGGACGCCGCCAAGAAGGCGCAGGAACACGGCATGCGCACCCTCGAGGTTGAGGTGTCGGGGCCGGGTTCCGGGCGCGAGTCGGCGCTGCGTTCGTTGCAGGCGGCCGGCTTCACCATCACCTCGATCCGCGACGTGACTACCATTCCGCATAACGGTTGCCGCCCGCGTAAGCGTCGTCGCGTTTGATTGTCGTTTCGAGCGGACGTAGCAAACGTCCGCTGCCGCCGAACTTTTCCCCACACGGCGGGTGGGATGCGCGAGGTCCGAAACCCGCGCCGCTCAATAGGTGAAAAACGTGATCCAAAAGAATTGGCAGGAATTGATCAGGCCGAACAAGCTCCAGGTCTCCGTCGGCAGCGATGCCGCGCGGACTGCGACTGTCGTTGCCGAGCCGCTCGAACGCGGCTTCGGCGTGACGCTCGGCAACGCGCTGCGCCGCGTTCTGCTGTCTTCGTTGCAGGGCTCGGCGGTGCAGTCGGTGCACATCGACGGCGTGTTGCACGAGTTCTCCTCGATCGCCGGCGTGCGCGAGGATGTCACCGACATCGTGCTCAATATCAAGGATATCGCCATCAAGATGCAGGGCGAGGGCCCCAAGCGCATGGTGGTGAAGAAGCAGGGGCCGGGCACGGTCACCGCCGGCGACATCCAGACCGTCGGCGACGTGGTGGTGCTTAACCCCGACCTCGTGCTCTGCACCCTCGACGAGGGCGCCGAGATCCGCATGGAGTTCACCGTCAATACCGGCAAGGGCTACGTGCCGGCCGAGCGCAACCGCCCCGAGGACGCGCCGATCGGGCTGATCCCTGTCGACAGCCTTTATTCGCCGGTGCGCAAGGTTTCCTACAAGGTCGAGAACACCCGCGAGGGCCAGATTCTCGACTACGACAAGCTGACCATGACGGTCGAGACCAACGGCGCGGTTTCGCCCGAGGATGCGGTCGCCTATGGCGCGCGCATCCTGCAGGACCAGCTCAACGTCTTCGTGAACTTCGAAGAGCCGCGCAAAGAGATGGCGGCGGAAACCATTCCGGACCTCGCCTTCAACCCGGCCTTCCTCAAGAAGGTGGACGAGCTCGAGCTGTCGGTGCGCTCGGCCAATTGTCTCAAGAACGACAACATCGTCTATATCGGCGACCTGGTGCAGAAGACCGAAGCCGAGATGCTGCGCACGCCAAACTTCGGCCGCAAGTCGCTCAACGAGATCAAGGAAGTGTTGGCGCAGATGGGGCTGCATCTCGGCATGGAAGTGCCGGGCTGGCCGCCGGAGAACATCGAAGAGCTCGCCAAGCGCTTCGAGGATCATTATTAATCGGCCCCTTCTTGTCATGGCCGGGCATAGCCGTTCGAAGAACGGCGTTTTATAAAACGCCTATGTCCCGGCCATCTCGATAAGAGGCGCACTGCCCGCCTAAGCGGGATCACCGGGGAAAGCCCGGTGATGACAAAAGAGACACCTAGAGGGTATCGCGATGCGTCACGGAAAAGTTCACCGCAAGCTGGGACGGCACTCGGCGCATCGCACCGCCATGTTTGCCAACATGGCGGCAAGCCTCATCAAGCATGAGCAGATCGTCACCACGTTGCCGAAGGCGAAGGAGTTGCGTCCTATCGTTGAAAAGCTGGTGACGCTGGCCAAGAAGGGCGGGCTCGCCGCACGCCGCCAGGCGGTCTCGGAGATGCGCGACGCAGCCATGGTCAAGAAGCTGTTTGAGGTGATCGGCCCGCGCTACAAGGACCGCAAGGGCGGCTACACCCGCGTGCTCAAGGCCGGCTTCCGCTACGGCGACAACGCCGCCAATGCCGTGATCGAGTTCGTCGACCGCGATGTCGAAGCCAAGGGATTGGACTCGGGGCCGGTGCAGGAGAAGAAGGTCGACGAAGAGGCGACCGCGGCGGCCTAAAGAGTTCTTTTGCGGCGAAATTCGTTCAAGGGCGGCCGCCGGGCCGCCTTTTGCTTTTTTGCCGACGATGTGCCGCAGCGAATCCGGCCCGTCAGGGGAAGAGATTTGTGCTATCCGAAGGCTCATTCGACGCCTTCAATCGGCCCAGCCTAGGCTCTATATCGGCGGCAGCGCCGGAGCAAATCGCTATGACCCTGAAACTGCACCGACATCTGCATATTTCCGCCTTCTGCTGCGCGCTGGCCTGCGGGCTGGCGCTGGCCTGGCCGGGGCTGGCCTCGGCCCAGGACCGCAAAGTGCCGAGCCAGAACGAGCTACGCCTGTCCTATGCACCGGTGGTGCAGCGCGTGGCGCCGGCGGTGGTCAACGTCTACGCCGCCCGCATGGTGCGCAACCGCAACCCGCTGTTTGACGATCCGATCTTTCGCCGCTTTTTCGGTGTGCCGGGCAACGGCGGCAGCCAATTGCAACGTTCGCTCGGCTCCGGCGTCATCATCGATCCGTCCGGCCTTATCGTCACCAACGTGCACGTGATCGAGGGCGCCGACGAGGTCAAGGTCGCGCTCTCCGATAAGCGCGAATTCGAAGCGACGATCGTGCTCAAGGACAAGCGCAGCGATCTCGCGGTACTGCGCATCAAGGGCGCGCATGAAAAGTTTCCGGTGCTGGATTTCGCCAATTCCGACGTGCTGCAGGTCGGTGACGTCGTGCTCGCCATCGGCGATCCCTTCGGCGTCGGCCAGACGGTGACGCACGGCATCGTCTCGGCGCTGGCGCGCACCCAGGTCGGCATCAGCGATTACCAGTTTTTCATCCAAACCGATGCCGCCATCAATCCGGGCAATTCCGGCGGCGCGCTGGTCGATCTTGCCGGGCGGCTGGTCGGCATCAATACCGCGATCTTTTCGCGCTCGGGCGGCTCGCAGGGCATCGGCTTCGCCATTCCCGCCAACATGGTGCGCGTGGTGGTGGCCTCCGCCAAAGGCGGCGGCCACGAGGTGAAGCGGCCCTGGCTCGGCGCCAAATTGCAGGGTGTGACGACCGATATCGCCGACAGCATGGGGCTGAAGCGCCCGGCCGGCGCACTGGTGGCCAGCGTCACACCGAAAGGGCCGGCGGCGCAGGCCGGCCTCAAGCCCGGCGATGTGATCGTCGCCGTGGACGGTCAGCCGGTCGACGATCCCAACGCCTTCGGCTACCGCTTCGCCACCAAGCCGCTTGGCGGCAAAGCCAGCCTCGGTCTCTTGCGGGCGGGGCGGCAAATGACGGCGGCGGTGACGCTTGAGACCGCACCGGAGACACCGCGCGACGAGATCACCATCCGCTCGCGCTCGCCGTTCTCCGGCGCCAAGGTCGCCAATCTCTCGCCGGCGCTGGCCGACGAATTGCAGATCGATCATGCCGACGACGGCGTCGTCATTCTCGACGTCGACAACGGCTCCTACGCCAGCAATCTCGGCTTCCGGCGCGGCGACATCGTGGTGTCGGTGAACGGCGACAAGATCGAAAAGACTCGCGATCTCGCGCGCGCCACCGGCACGCCGAGCCGCACCTGGCGCATTGTCATTCTCCGCAACGGCCGGCAGATCTCCGCGGTATTCAACGGATGAGCGCTTTTATGCATCGCACGGCAATGCGATGACCCCGCGCGCCAAAACGGGCCCGACGCTGTTTGCCGCCGCAGGCCTCGACAAGGATGCGCCGCGTCCGCTCGCCGACCGGCTGCGCCCGACCAAGCTCGACGAAGTGGTCGGCCAGGACCATCTGCTCGGCGCCGACGGCGCGCTCACCCGCATGCTGGCGACGCGCTCGCTCGGCTCGCTCGTCTTCTGGGGCCCGCCCGGCACCGGCAAGACCACGGTGGCGCGGCTCTTGGCACAGGCGACCGACCTCGCTTTCGAGCAGATATCGGCGATCTTCACCGGTGTCTCCGACCTGAAGAAAGCATTCGAGGAAGCGCGCCGCCGCCGCGAGCTGGGGCAGGGCACGCTGTTGTTTGTCGACGAGATCCACCGCTTCAACCGCGCCCAGCAGGATTTATTTCTGCCGGTGATGGAGGACGGCACCATCGTGCTGGTCGGCGCCACCACCGAGAACCCGTCATTCGAGCTCAACGCGCCTTTGCTCTCCCGCGCGCGCGTGCTGGTGTTCAAGTCGCTCACTGCCGAGGCGATCGAAAAATTGCTCGTCCGCGCCGAAGATATCGAAGGCAGAAAACTGCCGCTCGACGAACAAGCGCGCGCGGCGCTCGTCGGCATGGCCGACGGCGACGGCCGCGCCGCGCTCACGCTGGCGGAAGAAGTCTGGCGCGCCGCGCGCAAGGACGAGATTTTCGACAGCGCGCATTTGCAGGAGATCGTGCAGCGGCGCGCGCCGATCTACGACAAGGCGCAGGACGGCCACTACAATCTGATCTCGGCGTTGCACAAGTCGGTGCGCGGCTCCGATCCGGACGCCGCGCTCTATTATCTTTGCCGCATGCTCGATGCCGGTGAGCCGCCGCTTTATATCGCGCGCCGCGTGGTGCGCATGGCGATCGAAGACATTGGTCTTGCCGATCCGCAGGCGCTGGTCATCGCCAATGCCGCCAAGGAGGCCTACGATTTCCTTGGGAGCCCGGAAGGCGAACTGGCGATCGCCGAAGCCGTGCTTTATATGGCGACCGCTCCGAAATCGAACGCCGGCTATGCCGCCTTTGGCGCCGCCATGCGCACCGCCAAGCAGGCGGGCTCGCTGTTGCCGCCCAAGCACATCCTCAACGCGCCGACCAGCCTCATGAAGGAAGAAGGCTACGGCCGCGGCTACGCTTACGATCACGATGCCGAAGAAGCCTTCTCCGGCCAGAATTATTTCCCCGACGCGCTGCCGCGCCAGCGTTTCTATAATCCGCCCGAACGCGGCTTCGAGCGCGAGATCAGAAAGCGTCTCGACTATTGGGCGAAGCTGCGGAAGGAGCGGGGCGGGGAATGAGAGTTTTGCAACGAGCGGCGATGGCCTTCGTGTTGCTGGCTGTCGGCGCAGCTCCGACACTCGCCGCCGAGCCGGTCACGGGCCGTTGGGCGGCTGATCCGGCTGCGTGCGGGTCTTTCGGCGGCGCGCGGCGCTTGGTTGTCACCGATACGGCCGTGCGCTGGCATGACGATGCCTGCCGCATTACGCGCATGTACAAGACCGGCGACACTGTCCATATCCAGGCGCTGTGCTGGGGCGAAGGCGGCGAGCACTCGGTCCCGGTATCGCTGCGCGCACACGCCGGGCGGCTGCAATTGCGCTGGAACCGGGTGAGCGCCGGCGATCTACGGCGGTGCCAATGAGCTTCGATCTCGCCGCTTATTGCAAGCGGATCGCTTATAGCGGCGCCCGCCGGCCGGCCTTCGAAACATTGCAGGAACTGCACCGACTGCACCCGCTCGCTATACCGTTCGAAAATCTCGACCCCTTGCTCGGGCGTCCGGTGCATCTCGATGTCGACTTGCTGCAGCGGAAGCTGGTGCGCGATGGCCGCGGCGGTTATTGCTACGAACATAACCTGCTGTTTGCTGGCGCTCTGCGCGCCATCGGCTTCGATGTGACGGAGCTCGCCGGGCGCGTCACCTGGAACGTGCCGCCGGGCCAAGCCTATCCGCGCACACATCTGCTGCTGCTTGTTGTCCTCGATGACACGCGCTTCATTGCCGACGTCGGTTTTGGCGGCAATGTGCTGACGGCACCCTTGGCGCTCGATACGGCGGATGAACAAAATACCCCGCATGGGACCTTCCGGCTGGAGAAGAGACCGGCGAGCGTGATTTTGCAGGCCAAGATCAGGGGAGATTGGTGCGATCTCTATCAGTTTGACTTCGCCGAGCAGTTCATGGCCGATCACGAGCAGGGCAACTGGTTCGTCTCGACCCACCCGAGTTCGATCTTCCTCAATCGGCTGATGGCGGCCCGGCCGACCGCGGACCGCCGGCGCGGTCTCCTCAACAACGAAGTGGTCGTGCATGGCGTCGGCATCGAGACCAGCCGAACGCCGCTATGCTCTGCCGCCGAGCTGCGGAGCGCCCTGACGGGCGTATTTGGCATCCGTCTGCCCGGCGACCCCAAGCTCGATGACGTGCTGGCGCGCTTTGCCGGAGGCGGCCTATGAGCCGCGGTCGCAAAGGGCCACGTCAGCCGGGTGGCGGCAAGCAGATGGCCGGCCCGCGCGGGCGCAGCCAAGGCCGCGGTCATGGCCGCGATCGCGACGAGCGCAACAAAGAGCGCTCCAGAGAAAGATACAATCCCCGCCAATCCGATTTGCCGGTGAAACACGCCGGCAAGCGCCCCGCCAAACAAGGCGGTACGCGCCCGGCCTTTCCCGCACGCCCGTCGCGCGAAACGCCTGCGATGGCGCCGCCGCCGGTTGCCGCGCCCAAGCCGGTGCATTTTTCCGCCGGCGTACAGACCGTCAGCGTCACGCCGGACGAGAACGGCATGCGTGTCGACCGCTTCTTCGAGGCGCGGTTTCCGGGCCTGTCGTTCAGCCACATCCAGCGCATCATCCGCAAGGGCGAGGTGCGCGTGAACGGCAAGCGCACCCAGCCAAAGAACAGGCTGGAAGTGGGGCAGGCGGTGCGCATCCCACCGCTCCAGCTCGAGCGGCCTACGCCGCGTGACGATGCGCCGCAGGCGCAGCAGGACCGCGCCTTCATCCGCTCGATCACGCTCCACGAAGACGACGACGTGCTGGTGCTTAACAAGCCGATGGGGCTTTCGGTGCAGGGCGGCTCCGGCACCACCCGCCATATCGACGGCATGCTCGGCGCGCTGCGTGGCATGCATCCGGACGCACAGCGCCCGCGCCTGGTGCACCGGCTCGACAAGGACACCGCCGGCTGCCTGCTGGTGGCCAAGACGCGCTTTGCCGCCGCGGCGCTGGGCAAGACCTTCCGCACGCGCGCGGCGCGCAAGATCTACTGGGCGTTGGTCGTCGGCGTGCCGAAGCCGAAGCAAGGCCGGGTGTCGACCTATCTTGCCAAGCAGGAGGTCGAAGAGGACAGCTTCATGCGCATCGCCAAGCACGGCGATAAGGACGCCGTGCACGCCGTCACTTACTACGCGGTGGTGGAGACAGCGGCACAGAAGCTGGCGTGGATTTCGTTGAAGCCGGTGACCGGCCGCACCCATCAATTGCGCGCGCACATGGCCCATGTCGGCAATCCGATCATCGGCGATCCGAAATACTTCAATATCGAGAACTGGGAGTTACCTGGCGGCATGCAGAACAAGCTGCATTTGCTCGCGCGCCGTATCGTCGTGCCGCATCCGCGCGGCGGCGTTATCGACATCTCCGCGCCGTTGCCGCCGCATATGGAACAGTCCTGGAACCTGCTCGGCTTCGACGCCACGCGCTACGACCCCATCGTCGATGCGCCGGAGGAGTAGGCGGCGGCCCGCCGCATGCCTATCTCATGGTTATGGCTCAACGGTATCTAACGATCGCCATGCTGGCGCTGACCGGCCTTCTGATGACGCCGTCGGCGCGCGCCGCGTCGGACGACAGCCGCTACGACATTATGGTGCCGGAGAAGGACGCCAAACCCGACAAGCCTGAGCCCTGGCTGGCGCCGAAATACAAATCTCCGCGCGGCACCACCGAACACGTGGTGATCCCGCGGCCGAAATCCGCGCCGCCCCTGCGTGCCGCCGTGCCACCGCCGATCGTGGTGCCGGAAACCGGCCGCGTGCTGCCGAATCTGCCAGTGGTTTCGGGCTCCGGCCCGAACGGCGCGGAAACCTCGCAAGACCGCGCCATGCGCTGCGCCCACCAGGCTGGTGTTTACGGCCAGGCCGCCGGCAACCCCAGCGCCTATATCGGCTCGTGCATCAATCAGTAGCGGAACCGTCATCCGGAGGTGGCCGCGAAGCGGCCCTCGAAGGATGACAAGCCAAGTTCTTGAAGAATTTTGCCGTTCATCCTTCGAGGCTCGCGCGGCGAAGAACCGCGCTCGCACCTCAGGATGACGGGTGAGAGGCGGTGAACGGTCAAATCTCTTCCATCACCTGGGCGTAGGAGATCAGCGCGAATAGCGCGGTGCCGCCGATCACGTTGCCGGCCAGCACCGGCACGAAGAACTGCCAGAGCATGCGCCACCATTCCCAGTCGCCTGACAACACCAGCAGATAGGCCTCCATGCTGCCGGCGACGATGTGGGTGAACCCGCCGATGGCGATGAGATAAGTCATCACGGTGACGACGGCGAATTTGGCGCTTTCCGCGCTCGGGATCATCCACACCATGGCGGCGATCAGGAAGCCCGACGCGATGCCGCGGAAGCCCATATCCCACCAGCCCAGCGATTTCAGCTCGCGGCTGATCGCCAGCATGCTGTCCATCAGGTGAGGGGAGATCACCGGCGTGTAGCGGCAGAAGACGGCAGCAAACAAAGTGCCGGCAAGATTTGCCACCAGCACGATCGCCCACAGCCGCAGCATGCGCCAGACGTTGGCGATGTGGATGTCTTTGAACACCGGCAGCACGACCGTGATGGTGCTTTCGGTGAACAGTTGCTGGCGCCCGAGCACCACCATGAGGAAGCCGACGCAATAACCGAACCCCGTCACTAGTGGCCGCCAAGGCGCGTCGGGCAGGTGGCTTTGCAGAATGGCTTCCGCCAGCAACGAGAAGCTGATGGACAATCCCGCGGCAACGCCCGACCACCACAGCGACGTCGTCGGCCGCTCCATCTCTTCGTCGCCCAGACGACGCACGACCTCATAAATCACCGGCGTGCGCGGCGTGGAGAGCTCCTCCACGTCTCTAATTTCGTTCTCGCTGATGCCTTTTTTGCGGGAGCGTTGCGCCATGAGGTTCAACGCCCGGCTGGCGAGCTGAGTTCCATATGCGGAACCAAGCGAACATGCACAGGCGTCCCTTGACAGGCAACCAAAAGGTTGCATATTGTAACTATGGACTTGGTTTTCAGGGCGCTGGCCGATGCGAGCAGACGGGAATTGCTTGATCGGCTGCGCACCGACAACGGCCAGACGCTGAACGAGCTTTGTGTGCGCCTCGACATGACGCGGCAGGCGGTGAGCAAGCACCTGGCGATTCTAGAGGAGGCCAACCTCGTCGCCATCGTGCGGCGGGGCCGGGAGAAGCTGCACTACCTCAATCCGGTGCCAATCCATGAGATCGGCGAACGCTGGATCGAGAAGTTCGAGCGCCATCGTTTGCAGGCGTTGAGCGACATGAAAAGGGCATTGGAGAACCGCAGTGAGTGAAAAACCGAAATTCGTTTATGTGACCTACATCGCCTCGACGCCGGAAAAGGTCTGGGAGGCGTTGACCAGCCCCGAGTTCACCCCGCAGGTCTGGTTCGGCACGCATCACGAAACCGACTGGAAGGTTGGTTCGCCGTGGCGGCTCGTGTTCGCCGACGGCGGTGTCGCCGACGCCGGCGAAGTGCTCGAAGCCGATCCGCCGAAGCGCCTTGTCCTCAAATGGCGCAATGAATTCCGTCCGGAGATGAAAGCGGAAGGTTATTCGCGCTGCTCGATCGAAATCGAAACCGTCGATGGCGCGGTGAAACTCAGCATCGTCCACGAGATGGAGAGCGATAACGCCGGTACGAAGTTTATCGGCGCGGTGTCCGGCGGCTGGCCGCGCATTCTGTCCAACGTCAAATCGCTGCTCGAAACCGGAAAGCCGGTTCTCAGTAAAAAGTGAGACAGGAGACCTGCAATGAGTGACTAGCCAGTATTCATCTATGTGAGCTATATCGCCTCGACGCCCGAGAAGGTGTTCAAGGCGCTAACCTCGACCGAGGCCACCGGAAAAATTCTGGTTCGGCAACGCCGCGACCTCCGACTGGAAAGTCGGCTCGCCCGTCACCTTCCATCGCGAGGGCAAGTTGATCCTCAAGGGCGAGGTGCTCGAATACGATCCGCCGCGGCGTCTGTCCTACACGTTCAAGCCCATGCACGACGAACTCTACAGCGCCGAGCAGCCCTCGCGCGTGGTCTTAGATCTCGAACAGCAGCGCGACCAGGTCAAGCTGACCGTCGCCCACGACGACTTCGCCCCAGACAGCAAGGTGTTCGCCAGCATCAGCAATGGCTGGCCGCTCGTGCTCTCAAGCCTCAAGAGCTACCTGGAAGCGAACCGCGTGCTATGGGCGCCGTGGTACGACAAGCAAGACGCCGCCGCATCATGATCGACGCCGCCAAATTCAAGCCGAAGACGGTCTACGTGATATCGCGTCGACGCCGGAAAAAGTGTGGCAGGCGCTCACCGACCCGGCGTTGACGCGACAGTATTTCTTCGGCTTCGCGGTCGATGTCGAGCCGAAGGTCGGTGGCGCCTTCCGGCTGCTCACGTCGGACGGCAGCGTGCACGTGCACGGCGAGGTGGCTGAATGGACGCCGCCATACCGCTTTGCCTCGACTTGGCGGGTCGAAGGCATGAAAGGCTACGGCGACTTGCCGGAATGTCTTGTCGGCTACGAAATCGAGCCGTCGGGAGAGGCGGTCAAGCTGACGATGACGGAATCGCACTCCTGGGACGTGTCGGCCGCGATCCTGAAGGGCGGACAGACCGGATGGCCGAAGATCCTCTCAAGCCTGAAGAGTGTGCTTGAGACCGGCAAACCCGTGGCGATGAAAATGGAAGGCCCGCCGCAGGAGATGATGGAGGCCGTGCAGAAAGCGCTGGGCGAGAAGCCCTGGCTGAAGTGACCTTTGGTGCGTGCGATGGGGTGGGAACGTCTGCGTGCCGCGCAGGCGTCCCAGCCCTTAAAATGGAACCGCCAAAAGCGATGCTGGAGCCCTCAAGGCACGCAAGTCTCAGTAATATTGAGGCTTTCTGAAGCGCCCCGCGCTAGGAGTTTGTCAACGGCTGGCGGCTATACGGGGATACTCGGAAGCCGAGTTGGACCGTCGATGGACACGCGAGTAAGCGCACCTCCCGCGAGCCTTGAAGCTCCGCCGCCGGATTTGCGGCCGGTCGCAGTCACGCGCTGGAGCGCGCGCCTTTCCGACCCGCAATGCGAGCGTGACTATCGCGCGCACCGTTTTCCCGAGGATCGCCGTCGCGCTTTGCTGTTGATGGGCTTGGTGGCGTGCGCCAGCAGCTTGAACTTCCTGATCGAGGTCTCGGCCTATCTGCGGGGCGCCAGCGGCGCCGTCGCCTTGATCCCGGCCGCCGCGGTTATCGTCTTCCCGATCGTCGGCCTGCTCATCGTCATGCGCCTGCGCACGCCGCGTCTGCTCGAAACGTTCATGGTCGGCGCCGTCGCCATCGGCATGGCGATCCGCATGACCATGGTGACGCTGCATCCGGACGTCGCCGAGATGGGGCCGGCCATGATGGTCGGCATTGTCTTCGTCATCTATCTTTACCTGCCGATCTGCTTCGTCAGCTCGGTCGCGCTGGCGGCCGGATTTATCCTGGTGGCGCCGTTATGGTGGCGGGCAGCGCTCGGGTCCGCTTTGCCGCCAGACCAATTCTTCCGTACCCTCGTCTGGTTGCTGTTGGCGAACGCGCTCGGCTTCGTCGCCGCCAATTCGCTGCAACGCAGCCTGCGTGCCCAATTCGCGCAAAGCTTGTTGCTGCAGCAACTGCTTTCGACCGATACGCTTACCGGCATCGCCAACCGCCGCCGTTTCGACAGCGCGCTGGAGCGCGAATGGCGGCGCTGCCGCCGCACCGGCGTGCCGCTCTCGCTGCTGATGATCGATGTTGATCATTTCAAGCCGTATAACGACCAGCTCGGCCACCAGCAGGGCGACGAAGCCTTGCGCCAGGTGGCGCGGCTGCTGGTCGAAGGCGTGGGACGGCCGGGCGATCTTGTCGCCCGCTACGGCGGCGAGGAATTTGTCTGCATGTTGCCGGAAAACGGTTTGGCCGCCGCGCTGGCGGTTGCCAACAAGCTGATCGAATTGGTCCGCGACGCCAATATCTATCATCCGCGCTCGCCGGTGGGTGCGCGTTTGACCATCAGCATCGGCGTTGCCACCACCAAGGATTTGTCCGGTGAGCCGGCGACGTTGATGGCGCTCGCCGACAAGTTGCTCTATGCCGCCAAGGACGCTGGCCGCAATCAGGTCATTGTCGGCAGCCTCAATTCCGGCAAATCCGGCAAGGCCGCTGCCCGCGCGGCGTGATCGAATTTAAGCGCTGGCTTTGTCGAGCGCTTGCAGATCCTCACGCGACAGCGTGAGGCTCGGCGCCTGCAAAATCTCATCGAGCTGGGCGCGGCTGGTCGCACTGACGATCGGCGCGGTGACGCCGGGCCGGGCGATCAGCCAGGCAAGCGCAATCTGCGCCGGCGTGGCGCTGTGGCCGGCGGCGACCGCGTCGAGCGCCTTGAGGATGGCGATGCCACGCGCGTCGAAATAGCCCTTCACCTTGCCGCCGCGCGCGGGGTTTTTGGCCGCTTCCAGCGCGGAGCGGTATTTGCCGGTGAGGAAGCCGCCGGCGAGCGAATAATAGGTGATGACGCCGAGCTGCTCACGCGCGCAGAGCGGCGCGTATTGCTGTTCGAAATCGACGCGGTCGTAGAGATTGTAGTTCGGCTGCAGGCTTTCGTAGCGCGGGATGCCGAGTTTCTTGCTGGCGGCAAGCGACGCCTTGAGCCGCTCCAGGCTGAGGTTCGACGCGCCGATGGCGCGCACTTTGCCCTGCGCGATCAGTTGCGCATAGGCGGCAAGCTTCTCCTCGACCGGCGTCGCCTCGTTGTCGAAATGCGTCTGCAACAGATCGATGGTGTCGACTTGCAGCCGCTTCAGGCAGGCTTCCGCCGCGCGCAGAATGTAACCTTTGGTGACGTTCTTACCCTCGCCCATGTCGTTGCCGACCTTGGTGGCAATGACGATCTTGTCGCGCTTGCCGCTTCGTTTGAGCCAGTTGCCGATGACGATCTCGGACTTGCCGCCGCGATGGCCGGGAACCCAGCGCGAATAGCTGTCCGCGGTGTCGATGGCGTTGAAGCCGGCATCGACGAAAGTATCGAGCAAGGCGAAGGTGGTCGGTTCATCGACGTTCCAGCCGAACACATTGCCGCCCAGCATCAATGGGGCGATGCGCAGATCGGAGCGGCCGAGGAGGCGGGTTTCCATGATGCAATTGTTCTCAGGTTACGTGCCGATTATTCGGCGTCATGCCCGGGTTTGACCCGGGCATCGATGGAGCAGAGCGGCGGGATGCGACCTTATGATCGGCTATTACGGCGGCAAGGCATCATGGATTGCCGGATCAAGTCCGGCAATGACGGCAGGGAGGGTTGTGATGCGTTGCTACCGCAAACTGGCGTTGATCTTGTCGAGCGTTGCCTGGCCGGGGCAGAGGTCCTTCTCGCCGAGCCTGTTGAGCGGCGCTTCGACCGTGCGCAGGTGCGCGTGCAGGTCTTCCGGCTCGTCTTCGACATAAAGCAGGCCGGTGACGATCTGGCCCTTGGTGGCGTGGTGCTGCAGGAAGCCGAGTGCGGCGGCGCGGTCGTGTAGCTCGTAATCGGCGGCGAGCTTGCGCAAAGCGAGCTTGGAGCCGTCGTGCTGCTCAACCACCTCGACCGTGCCGGGCTCGTATTTGACCTCGATCGGCATGCGGCTCGACATGAAATCCAGCCGGTTGACCGCCTCGTTATGCTCGCGCACGAAATCGAAGCTCTTGGTCGAGCCGGCGTGGTTGTTGAAGGCAACGCACGGCGAGATCACGTCGATGAAGGCGGCGCCCTTGTGCGCGATCGCCGCCTTGATGATCGGCACCAGCTGATGCTTGTCGCCGGAGAAGGAGCGGGCAACGAAGCCGGCGCCGATCTGCAGGGCCATGGCGGCAAGGTCGATAGAATTGTCGGTGTTGATGAAGCCGCGCTTGGACTTGGAGCCGCGGTCGGCGGTGGCGGAGAACTGGCCCTTGGTCAGCCCGTAAACGCCGTTGTTTTCCACGATATAGACCATGTTGACGCCGCGGCGCAGCGCATGCACGAACTGGCCGATGCCGATCGAAGCGCTATCGCCGTCGCCCGACACGCCGAGATAGATCAGGTCACGGTTGGCCAGATTGGCGCCGGTCAGCACCGAGGGCATGCGCCCGTGCACCGAATTAAAGCCGTGCGAATTGCCGAGGAAATAAGTCGGCGTCTTCGACGAGCAGCCGATGCCGGAAATCTTGGCCACCCGGTGCGGCTCGATGGCGAGCTCGAAGCAGGCCTGGATGATGGCGGCGGTGATCGAGTCGTGGCCGCAGCCGGCGCACAGCGTCGAGACCGTGCCCTCGTAGTCGCGGTGGGTGTAGCCGAGCTCGTTTTTCGGCAAATTGGGATGGTGGAATTTAGGCTTTGCGAGATAGGTCATGATTCCACCTTCATCGGCTTCATCGTCAACTGGTCGAGATGGTCGCCGATCGCCTTGGCGATGAAGCGGGCGGTGATCGGCGTGCCGTCGTAGTGATTGACCGGCACCAGCCGCACCGGATCGATGCCGACTTCGTTGACGATCAACGAGCGCAACTGCGCGTCGCGGTTTTGCTCGACCACAAAGACGAAATCGTGGTCGGCGACGAAACTGTTGACCGAGGAGTGGAACGGGAAGGCGCGCACGCGCAAGCGGTCGAGCATGTGGCCGCGCGCCTCGATCATGTGGATGGCTTCGTCCATCGCCGGCGCCGTCGAGCCGAAATAGATGACGCCGAACTTGGTCGGCTTCGGCGCATGGGCCTGCAGCGGGCGCGGCACCAGGTCCTTGGCGGTGTCGAACTTGCGGATCAGCCGCTGCATGTTGTCGGCGTAAGCCGCGCCTTCCTCGGTGTATTTGGCGTAGCGGTCGCGCGAGGTGCCGCGCGTGAAATACGCGCCCTTGGTTGGATGTGTGCCGGGATAAGTGCGGTAGGGGATGCCGTCGCCATCGATGTCGAGATAGCGTCCGAAATCCTTGCCCGCTTCCAGTTCTTCCGCCGTCATCACCTTGCCGCGGTCATAGCTGCGCGCATCGTCCCAGGCGAGCGGCCGCGACAGCCGGTGGTTCATGCCGATGTCGAGATCGAGCATGACGAAGATCGGCGTCTGCAGCCTGTCGGCCAGATCGAAGGCCTGCGCGCTCATGTCGAAGGCCTCGGCCGGATCCTCCGGGAACAGCAACACGTGCTTGGTGTCGCCATGCGAGGCATAGGCGCAGGAGATCAGGTCGCATTGCTGCGTGCGCGTCGGCATGCCGGTGGATGGGCCGGCGCGCTGTACGTCGAAAATCACCGCAGGGATTTCGGCAAAATAAGCCAAACCGATGAACTCCTGCATCAGCGAGATGCCGGGGCCGGAGGTGGCGGTGAAGGCGCGCGCGCCGTTCCAGCCGGCGCCGATCACCATGCCGATCGAGGCGAGCTCGTCCTCGGCCTGGATGATGGCGTATTTCGCCTGCTTGGTTTCCGGGTCGACCCGCAGCTTGGCGCAGTGGCGGGTGAAGGCGTCGGCGAGCGAGGAGGAGGGCGTGATCGGATACCAGGCGCAAACCGTGGCGCCGCCATAAACCGCGCCCAAGGCGGCGGCCGAATTGCCCTCGATAAAGATGCGGTCGCCGACCTTGTCGCTTTTCTTCAGGCGAACGCCGAGCGGGCACTGAAGATTGAGCGTGGCGTAGTCGCGGCCGAGATGCAGCGCGTTGATATTGGGCTGGATCAGCTTTTCCTTGCCCTTGTATTGCTCGCCGATGAGCTGTTCGACCACGGCCAGGTCCATATCGAGCAGCGCGGTGAGCACGCCGATATAGACGATGTTCTTGAACAGCTGGCGCTGGCGCGGGTCCGTATATTCGCGATTACAGATCGCGGTCAGCGGTACGCCGAGAACCGTGATGTCGGAGCGGAATTTGGATGCCGGCAATGGCTTGGTGGAATCGTAGAGCAGGTAGCCGCCGGAATTGACGCCGGCGATGTCCTTGTCGAAAGTCTGCGGATTTATCGCCACCATCAGATCGGTGCCGCCGCGCGCGCCCAGATGGCCGGCTTCCGAAATACGCACCTCGTACCAGGTCGGCAGGCCCTGGATGTTGGACGGGAAGATGTTGCGCGGCGCCACCGGAACGCCCATGCGCAGCACGGCGCGGGCAAACATCTCGTTGGCGCTCGCGGAGCCCGAGCCGTTGACGTTGGCGAAGCGGACGACGAAATCGTTTACGCGGCTGATCGGCGTTGCGGTCGACATGAATTCCCTGCGTAGGTCATTTCCAGCAAGAATTTCTGCATGTCCCAGGCCCCTGTCGGGCATCGCTCGGCGCACAGGCTGCAATGCAGACAAACGTCCTCGTCCTTGACCATGACGCGGCCGGTTTTCAGCCCGCCCTGGACGTAGAGGTCTTGGGTGAGATTTTTCGCCGGCGCGGTCAGCCGCTGGCGCAGATCGGCTTCCTCGCCATTGGCGGTGAAGGTGATGCAGTCCATCGGGCAGATGTCGACGCAGGCGTCGCATTCGATGCAGAGCGAGGCGGAAAACACCGTCTCCACGTCGCAATTGAGGCAGCGGCCGCATTCCTTGAGCGCCAGCTGCTCGTCGAAGCCCAGTTCGACCTCGGCCTTGATGTCTTTCAGCGCGACCACCTTGTCGCGCAGCGGCACCTTGTAGCGCTTATCGGGCTCGATCTCGTTGTCGTAGGACCATTCGTGGATGCCCATCTTCTGGCTGACCAGCTCGACCGCGGCGGCGGGTCGGTCGGCGATGTCCTCGCCATTGAGCATCTTGTCGATGGAGACCGCGGCCTCGTGGCCATGCGCCACCGCCCAGATGATGTTCTTCGGGCCGAAGGCCGAGTTGCCGCCGAAGAACACGTTCGGATTCGATGACTGGAACGTCTGTTCGTCGAGCTTGGGCAGGCCCCAGTCGTTGAATTCGATGCCCGCTTCGCGCTCGATCCAGGGAAAGGCGTTCTCCTGGCCGACCGCCACCAGCACGTCGTCGCAGGGGAAATGCTGGTCGGGCTCGCCGGCGGAAACGAGCTTGCGGCGGCCGTTGGCGTCGTATTCCGCCTTCACCTTCTCGAAGGTGATGCCGGTCAGTTTGCCGTTGTCGTGGGTGAATTCCTTGGGCACCAGGTAATTGTGGATCGGGATGCCCTCGTGCATGGCGTCTTCCTTTTCCCAAGGCGACGCCTTCATCTCTTCGAAGCCGGAACGCACCACCACCTGCACGTCCTCGCCGCCCAGCCGGCGCGAGGAGCGGCAGCAGTCCATGGCGGTGTTGCCGCCGCCGAGCACGATCACGCGCTTGCCGATCTTGCTGGTGTGGCCGAAGGAAACCGATGACAGCCAATCGATGCCGATATGAATGTTCTTGGCCGCTTCTTGCCGGCCGGGAATGTCGAGGTCGCGGCCGCGCGGCGCGCCCGAGCCGACAAAGATGGCGTCCCAGCCTTCCGCCAGCAGCGCTTTCATGCTGTCGATGCGCTGGCCGCCGCGAAATTCGACGCCGAGGTCGAGGACGTAGCTGCATTCCTCGTCGATGACCGAGTTGGGCAGGCGGAATTTGGGAATTTGCGAGCGGATCATACCGCCCGCTTTCGCGTCCTGATCGAACACGACGCAAGTATAGCCGAGCGGCGCAAGGTCGCGTGCGACGGTGAGCGAAGCGGGGCCGCCGCCGACCAGCGCGATGCGCTTGCCGTTTTTCTTCGCCGCCGGCTTCGGCAGCCGCGCGCGGATGTCATCCTTGTAATCGGCGGCGACGCGCTTCAAGCGGCAGATCGCCACCGGCTCGTTCTCGACCCGCACGCGCCGGCAGGCCGGCTCGCAAGGACGGTCGCAGGTGCGGCCGAGAATTCCCGGAAACACGTTGGAATACCAATTGATCATGTAGGCGTCGGAATAGCGCCCCGCCGCGATCAACCGGATATATTCAGGGACGGGCGTGTGCGCCGGGCAAGCCCATTGGCAATCCACGACCTTGTGGAAGTAGTTCGGCGCAGAAATGTCGGTATTCTTCATTCACTCCTCGGAAACGCGCCCCGTACCATGGCTCACACGATGGCGACGCGTCACAGCCTTATGGCTGGCCTTCCCCCGGTTCGGCCTTGTTATCCGGCTTCGAATCCGCGGTCGATAATATTGGCTGGAATCGCTTAACGCTACCTATCCTTCCGTCTTGGCAGGGCGTCATCAACCGCAAGCCGGCGCAGAGTTTTTCGCTCCTTGAAAGCGGCGGCAACAAGGCATTTCGGCGCAGTTTTGGCCGCCCGGAACTTCACTCTCATCGGGCGAGACGGGGCGGTCTTTTGCATCGCACAATGACAGGAACGTGATGCCGGCAGCCTCGAAAAATACGGCCGGCAACGCTTTTCGCATTGCCGGCCAAGACCGTCCGGAGGCGCCTAATCAGTCGCAGTACTGGCGCCATACCCAATGATGGTGGACGCGCACGCGGCGCAGGTAACAATCCGGTTCGTCATTGGGATAGCCCCAGCCTTCACCGAAGGCGTAGGGGATGCCGAAGCCGAAGATGCCAATACCGCCATAAACGGGACCGCGCGCAAAATGACCGCGGTTATGGCCGCCGCGATGGCCGCCATGCCGGCCGTTGCCGGCAATGCTGGGATTGCCGCCAAAGTTACGCACTTGCCGGTGCTCGGCCGCTGATCGCGGCACCGCCGCCAAAGCTACGGCCTCCCGCGCGGCCACCGCCGCCACCGCCGCCGCCCGACGGCCGCTGCGCCGCCACCACCGCCGCTCGGCGCCGGCCACCGCCGCCGAACGCAGCTTGTGGCGGCGGCGGGCGTGGCCAGCATGGCGCCGGCGAGCAGCGCCGCTGCGGCGATCGCAAAAATTTTTATCTTCGACATCTCGGCGATCTCCATGCGTTGACCCGGCCTTGTTCGTATGCCAGTAAAGGCCAAATCATGGCGCTGCTCGCGGAACCGGCTATCATTCCCGAACTCAATGTACGAAACGCATGGGCGTTCCGGTCCTTCGCCGCCGCTACACCGAGATTTGATCCGCCGATGCGCGATATTCTGACCGATATTTTCCAGAATCAGCCGCTCGACCCGATGGAGTTGGCGCGCCGCGGCGCGCGCACCGCCTTGCGCAAGCGCTTCTATGGCAACGCGGCGGTAAGCGAAGCGGGTGAGGGGTTCGCGCTGCTGCTGGACGGCAAGCCGGTGAAAACGCCGGCGCGGCACGCGCTGGCCGCGCCGACGCGCGCCTTGGCCGGCGCGATTGCGGCGGAGTGGACGGCGCAAGAGACCGTGATCGATCCGGCGCGCATGCCGCTCACGCGGCTTGCCAATGCGGTGATCGACGCGGTGGCGAAGCAGGCACAGCCGGTCGCCGAAGAGATCGCGAAATATCTCGGCTCGGACTTGCTGTGCTATCGCGCCGATGCGCCGGCGGGTTTGGTCGAGCGGCAGGCGCAGCACTGGGATCCGGTACTGGCCTGGGCTCACGAAGCGCTCGGCGCGCGCTTTCAACTGGCGCAAGGCGTGATGCATGTGGCGCAGCCGCGCGAAGCGATCGCGGCGGCCCGCGCCGCTATTCCCGCCGAGCCATGGCGGCTCGGCGCGGTGGCTTCGGTCACGATGCTCACCGGCTCGGCGCTGCTCGCGCTTGCGCTCGCCAGGGGGTCGATCGATGCCGAGGCGGTCTGGGCCGCCGCGCATGTCGATGAGGATTGGCAGATGTCGCAATGGGGAGGCGACGAGCTCGCGCTTGAGCGCCGCGCCTTTCATTTCACCGACCTGCAAGCGGCGGCGACGGTGCTGGCGTTACTGGATCGCTAGCGTCGCGCGCCAGGCGGACATCGAAGCGGCGAGGGGCAAGGTCCGGTTCAAGGCGGCAATTCACGCCGTTTCATCGCAGGTTTCGCCACATAGGTGCGGATTGTCGCGCCAGGACTATTGCAAATTTGACGGCAGCAACGATGATAGAGCGGTCATCGATAGTGCTGCATTGTCGTCATGGGTCAGGGGGACGGTATGAAGAAAATTGCTTTAGCGCTTGTCGTTGCGGCGGTTGCTCTTTCGCCGGTGGCGGCCATTGCGAAGAAGAAGCGGGTGAGGCACGTAGATCCCGGCTACGCCGCCGAGCATATGGATAAGAACGAGGCGAGCTACCGCTTCGTGCGCGATGCCCTGCCGCTGTTCCTGCCGAGCTGGGCGCTGCCGATTTATTTCGGCATGCACATGGACCAGAAGAACAAGACCTAGATCGCGACAAGCCTGCCGTCGTTGTCGCTGGCTTCCGCGACCCGCCGAAGCGCGCTTTGCGCGCTTCGGAGCGTTCGCGTTCGCCGAACCGCGCGAAGGCCGCAAAGCGGGGACGGCATTAAGCGGAACTTGGGTCGAATGCCCAGCTAGTGCCCGTCGGGGCCGCCGCGGCGGCTGGCTTCGTACAGGAACCAGACCCGTTTTTCGGCGTCGTCGATGAAGGTCTCCAGCAGGCTCGCGGTCGCCACGTCCTCGTGCTCGTCGCACAGGCCGTGCGCCTCGCGCATGGACGCAACCACGCGCTGATTGTCCTCGCGCAATTCCGCCAGCATATCGTCAGGCGTGACATAGGCCGCATCGTTGTCGGCGAGCCGCTGCTTGCGCGCAATGTCGCCGATCGAGCGCAAGGTGGGCTTGCCGATCTTGCGCACGCGCTCGGCGATCACGTCGGTGGTGGCGAAGATCTGGTCGGCCTGCTCGTCGAGCAGCAGATGGTAGTCGCGGAAATGCGGCCCGCTGACGTGCCAGTGGAAATTCTTGGTTTTCATGTAGAGCACGAAAGTGTCGGCCAGGATGGCGTTCATGGCGCCGGCGATATCTTTGGAGGCGTTGGCGCCGAGATCGGTCGGCGTCTGCAGGCGCGGCGCGCCGTTGCGCTTGGCGGTTGTCTTATTCGTGCTCATGGAAGTTGATCCCTGTTGAACTGGACGCGTCGCCCCGCAAATGCGCGGGAACCGGAAAAGTTCCCTCGCGAAAGTTAGTGCGCCGGGATTGCCGCTTCAAGCGCCGGTTTGTGACAGTTTTTCCTGCACCGCCGCGGCGATCCGCTCAAACACCGGCCGCCAATCCCGCGTCTGGTCCTGCCGGAACAGCCGCACGCTCGGATACCAAGGGCTATCGTCGCGGCCGGTGAGCCAGCGCCAATCCGCCGTGTGGCGCAGCGCCAGAAACACCGGACGGCCGAGCGCGCCGGCGAGATGCGCCGGCATGCTTTCGATGCTCACGATCAAGTCGAGATTGGCCATCAGCGCGGCGGTATCGAGCAGCGCCTCCGCGCCGACGTCGTCGGCATCGAACAGGCGCTCGATCTTTGCGCCGAACGCGACCTCGTCGATCTGCCGGGCGGCCGCCTGCTTCTGCAGCGAGATCAGCCGCACACCGGCAAGTTCGGCAAGCGGCGCAAAGGCTGAAAGCGGCGCGGCATTGGTCACGCCATGCCACAGAATGCCGACTTTGAAGCCGCCGCCGCTGAGCCGCTCGGCGAAGTGGGCCACGCGCGCCGGCTCGGCGTTCAGATAGGGCACTTGCTCAGGGATCGAGTTGGGCTTGAGGTGCAGCGCCTGCACCACCGACATCAGCGGTAGCCAGCGCACGGGCCGGGGATCGCCCTTGAGCTCGTCTTCCGCGGTGACGACGCGCTCGACGCCGGGCAGCGTGCGCATCAGCGGCGCCAGCACCGGCTGCGTCAGCAGCGTCACCGCAAAGCCGCGCCCGGCGAGCAGTGCGGCGTAGCGGCCGAATTGTATGGTGTCGCCCAAGCCCTGCTCCGACAACAGCACCAGCCGGAACGCGCCGGGCGGCTCGCCGCTCCAGCGCGGATAATCGAGCGGCGCGTAAGCCGGTTGCGGCAGCGACGCGCGGCGCTCGAACAAGGGCCAGACCGCCGGACCCCAGTCACCCATCATCAGCAGCAGCCGCGCCAGCCCATAGGCGGTCGCGTGATCGTCCGGTGCTATCGTCAATGCCTGCTCGAACAGCTTGCGCGCCTCCTCGAAGCGGCCTTGCTCCTTCACCGCCAATCCCTTGTGCGCGTAGGCCAGCGCCAGCTTGGGATTGCGCCGGATGACCTCGTCATAGACCGCCTCGGCTTCGCTGAAACGGTCGAGCATGGCGAGTGCATTGGCGCGGTTCATCATGATGCCGGCGTCATTGGGCGTGAGCGTCAGCGCCTTGTCGTAGCTTGCGAGCGCCTCGGCGTGGCGGCCGATGTCCTGCAGCAGCGCGCCGCGGTTGATCAGATCGGGCAGCGAATTCGCATCGAGCGCCAGCGCGCGCTCGAAGCTCGTCAGCGCCTCGTCCGGCAGGCCGGCCTTCACCAGGATGTTGGCGCGGTTGCTGTGCGCCTCGGCGAAATTGGCGTCGGCGGCGATGGCCAGGTCGAAATTCTTGATCGCCTCCAGCGGCTCGCCCAGCGCTTCGAGCGCGCGGCCAAGCAGGTTATGCGCGCGCGCCGAGGCCGGCCCCTTGGCAAGCGCGCGGCGGGCAAGCTCGGCGCCCTGCTGGAATTGCCCTTCCTGGCAGGCGACCACGGCGATGTAATAGAGCGCGTCGGCGTTCTCGGGATCCGTGCGCAGCACGTCCGCATAGCGCTCCATCGCCATCTTCAGGTCGCCCTGGCGGTGGTGGAACAGGCCCTGCTGGATGAGCTGCGCGGTCGGGATGGGGGCGGACATGAGGGCTTGTAAGCAGGGATTGCCGGGGATGCCAAGCCTTTGGCTGTCGAGCTGAGGGGGCAAGTGACTCTCGATAGGCCCTTTCCCCCTCACCCGCGCTCATTCGGCTTCGCCTCCACATAGGCCGGCGCTTGCGCCGGCCGTTCCTGACGTATGAACGCGAATGCCTTCGGCATTCGCTATGCACCCTCTGCCCCCAGGGGAGAGGGGAAGTGAGCACGCAGCGCGGCTGCCGAATGACGATGCCGGCACAGGCATGGTATGCCTTTTGCTCCTATTCTGAGCGGGCCGGTACGGGCAGGGGCTTCATGAAAGACATCCTCGACAGGTTAGAAAAACGCCGGGGCGAGGCGCGGCTGGGCGGCGGCGAGAAGCGCATCGAGGCCCAGCACAAGCGCGGCAAACTGACCGCGCGCGAGCGCGTCGAACTGTTCCTCGACAAGGGCTCGTTCGAGGAGTTCGACATGTTCGTCGAGCACCGCTCGGCCGAATTCGGCATGGAGAAGCAGAAGATCCCCGGCGACGGCGTGGTCACCGGCTGGGGCACGGTCAACGGCCGCGCCGTCTACCTGTTCTCCAAGGACTTCACCGTGTTCGGCGGAAGCCTCAGCGAGGCGCATGCGCAGAAGATCATCAAGGTGCAGGACATGGCGATGAAGGCGCGCTGCCCCATCATCGGCCTGTTCGACGCCGGCGGCGCCCGCATCCAGGAGGGCGTGGCGGCGCTCGGCGGCTATGGCGAGGTGTTCAAGCGCAACGTCTTGTCGTCGGGCGTCATCCCGCAGATTTCCGTCATCATGGGCCCCTGCGCCGGCGGCGACGTCTATTCGCCGGCCATGACCGACTTCATCTTCATGGTGCGCGACACCTCCTACATGTTCGTCACCGGGCCCGACGTGGTGAAGACCGTGACCAACGAAGTGGTCACCGCGGAAGAACTCGGCGGCGCCTCGGTGCACACTACCAAGTCGGGCGTTGCCGACGGCGCCTTCGAGAACGACGTCGAGTGTTTGCTGCAGATGCGCCGGCTGATCGATTTCCTGCCGTCTAACAACGAGAGCGGCGTGCCGGACTGGCCGAGCCAGGACGATTCCGAGCGCGAGGACAAGTCGCTCGACCGCCTGATCCCGGAGAACCCCAACAAGCCGTACGACATCAAGGAATTGATCCTGAAGGTGGCCGACGAGGGCGACTTCTTCGAACTGTCGGCGGCTTATGCCAAGAACATCGTCACCGGCTTCGGCCGCATCGCCGGACGCACCGTCGGCTTTGTCGCCAACCAGCCGATGGTGCTGGCCGGCGTGCTCGACTCGGACGCCTCGCGGAAAGCCGCGCGCTTTGTGCGCTTCTGCGACGCCTTCTCCATCCCCATCGTCACTTTCGTCGACGTGCCCGGCTTCCTGCCCGGCACCGACCAGGAATATGGCGGGCTGATCAAGCACGGGGCGAAGCTGTTGTTTTCCTATTCGCAGTGCACGGTGCCGCTGGTCACCGTGATCACGCGCAAGGCCTTCGGCGGCGCCTATGACGTGATGGCGTCAAAGCACGTCGGCGGCGACGTCAATTATGCCTGGCCGACGGCGCAGATCGCGGTGATGGGCGCCAAGGGCGCGGTCGAGATCATCTTCCGCGCCGACATCGGCGACAAGGACAAGATCGCCGCGCGCACCAAGGAATATGAGGAGCGCTTTCTCTCACCCTTTGTCGCCGCCGAGCGCGGCTATATCGACGACGTGATCATGCCGCACGCGACGAGGAAGCGCATCGCGCGGGCGCTGGCGATGCTGCGGAATAAGCACGTCGAGATGCCGGCGCGGAAGCACGATAATTTGCCGGTGTAGGCGAGGCGTGAGACAAACGGTCGTTGACGCCATTACAGTCCAACGATTAGGCGTCGACCTCGCGCCGATGCACCATCCGAACTGTCACTAAAACCTCGGCGCCAAATAACGCCGTCGTAGACTGCACACCACCAGAGTCAGGCCGGCCGTCAGGGTGATGATGCCGATGTTCAGTGTGACCGACTTTTCTACGAAGCGGACGAATGGCACCAGCGCGAAACCCACACCAATGAAGGTGAATAAGGTCTGCCGGCGCGTGAGCCCGACGATATAGGAGAACACCGCGCAAGATGTCCAGGCTTCGGTTTCGGCCAGCCAGCCCCATGTGTATATAAATTCGCCCTTATTATTTTTCAGGCCCATAGGCAGGGCGGCCAAGTACGGGCGATGGCGCTTGCCTGCCTGCGGAGCCAATCTCATGCCGAAAACACTGTTCCTCGTCCGCGCCGTGGTCGCCGCGCCGTTGCGGGAGAAATTCGACCACTGGTATTCCGCCGACCACCTGCCGTGGGCCTGCCGCATCTTCAAATGCGAAAAGGCCTGGCGCTTCTGGAGCGAGGCGGAGGAGGGCGTGCACTACGCGGCCTATCAATTCGCCGACAAGGCGGCGTGCGATGCAGCCCTCGGCTCGGCGGAGTTCAAGGACCTGGTCGCCGACTTCACCCGCGCCTGGCCGAAGGGCGTTGCCCGCACGCGTGATATCGTGACGCTGGTGGAGGAGCGCAGCGCATAATTGGATCGCGGTGCGGCGTTGATCTCTCTTTCCCTCCCCCCTTGTGGGAGAGGGTGCCCGAGCGGAGGCGAAGCCGAGCGAGGGCGGGTGAGGGGTCAGTGACGCAATCGAGTCCGGACCCCTCACCCGGCTCACCTTCGCTGTCGCTCCGGCTCGCCACCCTCTCCCACAAGGGGAGAGGGAAGCGCGATTGCCGGGCCGCTTGAAGACTGATCGCAGTGTCCACCCGTTTACAATCTTGCTGCCGCCCGCCTACACTTATGGTTGTATTGCCTCGGGGGCAGCTATGACCAAAATTCATCGCACGCCGGTGCGGCGCACGCGGCCGGTGCGCATTGCCTGCATGAACAAGACCAAGCACCTCTCGCTCGGCGTGCCGTTCGGCAAGCTCACCGCCGCGCTGCAGAAATGCTACGACCGCCACTTCCTCCCGGTGTGGGGCTTTCCGGTGAAGCTCTACAACACGAAAAAGGCGAAGCCTTCCGACTGGCAATTCATCTATGTCGACGAGGCCGCCGACGTCGACCGGACCACGGACGGCTATCACGACCTCACCGTGCACGGGCAGCCGGTCTCCTTCGTCTTCGTGCGCACGGTGCTGGAAAACGGCGAGCCGATCAGCCTCACCGCCTCGCACGAATTGTTCGAGATGGTGATCGACCCGATCGCCAATATGTGGGCGGAGGGGACGCGCGGCCGCGAATTCGCTTACGAGATGTGCGACGCGGTCGAGGAGGACACCTTCCTGATCGACGGCCTGCAGATGTCGAATTTCGTCTATCCGACCTGGTTCGAGCCGTTCAAGCATCCGCGCGGCACCAAGTTCGATCATCTCGGGCTGCTGAAGACGCCGTTCAGCATGACCAAAGGCGGCTATGTGATCGTCAAGCAGCGCGGCAAGGTCAAGGAGCGCTTCGCCTCAAAGGCGAAGGCCAAACGCTTCGCCAACGAACACCGCCGCGGCCACCGCAGCGAATATCGCAGGCCGAACGGGCAGCGGATTTGAACCGTGGCGCTTAATTGTCCGGCGATTCGCCGGCCTGCGCGGCGGAGTAGCCGGCGGCCGTGATCTGATAGCGATAGCGGTTGCGCCCGTCGATCGCGACCCAGTCGTTGGCAATCGCCTTGTTGAGCCCGCGCTGAAAATCACCGTCGCGCACGGGGAAAAAATAGTTGCGCGGCAGTACGCCGCTGACCGGGATGCGGTTGCGCATGAAAACATCGAGGATCTGGCGGCCGACGTCTTCATCGGAAGGCGAGTGAGGCATGGGCACCTGCATGATGATGGTGTTGCGCCTTAAGCGTTACGCCAATGCGCGCGCGCTGTCGCTGCGGCAAATGCGAAGCGCACAAGTTATACAGGCTTATTGCGCCATCATGTCTCCGCGACCACGCGATTGCGCAGCACGCCGATACCGGTGATTTCGATCTCCACCGTGTCGCCGGGTTTCATGTTTTGCGGCAGGCCATCGGTGCCCATCCACATCACGTCGCCCGGCTCGATGGTGCAGTATTTTGACACCTCTGCGATATAATCTGCGGTGTTGAAGATCATGTTGTTGGTGCGGAAGCGGTCGGTCTCTTTGCCGTTGAGGCGGACGATCGTCTCCACGTTGTCGGGATTAAGTCCGGTGACGATCCACGGCCCCATCGGCTTGAAGGTGTCGGAATTCTTGGCGCGCCAGAGCGTGCGGTCCTCTTTCTGCCAGCCGCGTTCGGAGACATCGTTGCCGATGGTCCAGCCGAGCACATAATCGAGTGCGTTTTCGCGCGACACCTTGTGGGCGCGCTTGCCGAAGACGGCGACCAGTTCGCCTTCGTACTGGAAGGCCTCGCCGGCGTCGGCCGGCTTTACGATGTCCTCCTCATGCGCGATCAACGCGTTGTTGGCGCGGTAGCCGATATCCGGCTTCTCGGGGAAGGAGGGCTCGGCGCCGCGCATGGCGGCCATTTTACGGATGTGGTCGGCGTAATTGATGCCGACGCAGTAGAAGGTCGGCGGCACCACCGGGATGAGCAATTTGACAGCCGCGAGCGGGAAGGGCCCGCCGCTGCGGCGATGCGACCCAAACGGTGAACCGTCGACGGCGATCACCTTATCGCCCTCGACCACGCCGTAGCTGGTGCGGTCGTCGGTCCTGAAGCGGCACCACGTGGTCATGTCAGCGCCAGCCGCCGCCGCCGTTCGCGAACACCGTGTCCGCGGTCATGAATTCGCAGGCGTCCGAGCACATGAACAGCACCAGTTCGCCGATCTCCTCCGGCTCGCCGAAGCGGCCCATCGGCACGTCCTCGAGGAATTTCTTGATCAGCTCAGGCGAGGACTGCGCTGCCGCGGCAAACGGCGTGCGGATGGGGCCGGGCGAGATCGAGAGCGCACGAATGCCTTGCGTGGCAAATTCACGCGCCACGCCCATGGTCATGGTCAGCACCGCGCCCTTGGCCGCGGCGTAGTGGATCGAGGAGCCGGGCCCGCCGCGCTTGGCCGCCATGCTGGCGGCGTTGACGATGACGCCGAATTTGTTCTCCAGCATGTGCGGCAGCACCGTTTGCATGGCGTAGAAGGTGCCCTTGAAGTTGAGATCGAAGGTGCGCTCGAGCAGGTCGTCGTCGATGTCGAGGAATTTCGAGCGGCGCAGCGCAGCGCCCGCCGAATTGAACAGGAAGTGCACGCGGCCGAAGCCATCGAGTGCCAGCTGCACCATGTCTTGAACCGCGGCGCGCTTGGTCACGTCGATGGTGAGGGCCAGCGCCTGGCTGCCGATGGCGTTCACCTTCTCGGCGGTCTCCTTGACGCCGTCCTCGTTGATGTCGGCGCAGACGACACTGGCGCCTTCGCGCGCGAAGATCAACGCGGTGGCACGGCCGATGCCGCTGGCAGCCCCGGTGATGAGAATGGTTTTTCCGTGAAAATAGTCCGGCGTCTTGGGCATGGGCATTCCTCATTCATGGACACGGCCGGGCATAGCCGTTCGAAGAACGGCGTCGCTTCGCTCGCCTATGTCCCGGCCATCCACGTCTTCAAGCATAGCAAAGACCTGCATGCCCGGGGCAAGGCCGGACGCGGCACAAATCATGGATTGCTCAGTAGCGCGTGGTGAGGTGGGTCAGCCAGGCGGGCGAGGCGTCGACCAGCACCGTCTCGACGCGCTTGTCGAGGCCGGTAATGATGAAGATGCCGGTCGCCAGCAGCACCAGGCCGAGGGCGATTTTGCCGCTCTTGCCCGCGCGCATCAGCCGGTCGCGCCAGCGCAGCAGCGCCTCACGCGACAATACACCGAGCAGCAGCAAAGGCGCGGCGGTGCCGAGCCCGAAGGCGAGCATGGTGGCGGCGACGCTGCCCAAATCCTTGCCCTGTGCCGCCAGCACCGAAGCGGCACCGAGTGTCGGGCCGACGCAAGGGCTCCACACCACGCCGAGCAGCAGGCCGAGCGCGAATTGCCCGGACAGCCCGTGCCGCGATAGGCCGCCGGTTTGCGCCTGCGCCCAGTTGCCGAACGGTCCGGCGGCGACCGCGAATTGCGCCTGCAGACGCGGCAGCAGCAGCACGGCGCCGATGCTGATCAGCAGCACTGCCGCGACATTGCGAAAAACGTCGAGATCGAGCCCGATGGCAAAGCCGACGGTGGCGACGAACAGTCCGACGACGACAAAGGACAGCGCCACGCCGGCAGCGAGCGCGAGCGGGCCGAAACGGTGTTCGGTCAGCGCCGCGCCCAGCACGATCGGTAACAGCGGCAGCACGCAAGGGCTGAGCGTGGAGAGGATTCCCGCCAGCAGCGCCAACCCGAGCGCGCCCACTCAGATCGCCTTTTTGAGCAAGGCCTCGATCGACGCCGCGTCGGTGTCGCCGACCGAGCGGCCGACTTCCTGTTTGCCCTTGAACACCACGAGGGTGCTTTGGTTGCGCACGTTGAACTGGCGCAGCAGGTCTTTCTTGGAATCGAAGTCGATATTGAGCACGACCATATCCTTGAAGTTCGGCTCGGCCTCGAGCTTCGACAGGATCGGCGTTTGCGCCTTGCAGGTCGGACACCAGGGTGCGGTGATGTGCAGCAAGATCGGCTTGCCGGCCGCCTGGGCGGCTGCGAAGGCCTTGGCGTCGTAGCTCTGCGGCGACATGGCCGAAGCCAAGGGGCTGAGCGCCAGCGCTGCGCCGAGCGCAAGCGTGCCGATGACGAAACGTCGATTGAACATGAAGCCTCCGATTCAATGATATGGACGTCTCCCTAGCAAAACGGCCGATACGCAGTGGTCACAACTGGCCCGCGCCGGATCACGAATGCGTTGGCTGCGGCTAAGCGGCGAGACCGCGAAAATCTTATGCTGATTGCGGATTGCGCCCCTATAATCGACGCAAAACCTCATCATCCCGGAGCCGGATCATGCCTACGCCACCGCCGATCGATTATGCCGATGCTTCGCCTGCCGTGCGCGCGGTCTATGACGACATCAAGCGCACCCGCAACGTACCGGACGTCAACAATTTCTGGAAATACCTGGCGCGCGATCCGGCGACGCTCAAGCGCACCTGGGAGAGCATCAAGGAGATCATGGCGCCGGGCGCGCTCGATCCGCTCACCAAAGAGATGATCTATCTGGCGGTCTCGGTGACCAACGGCTGCGGCTATTGCATCGCCAGCCACAGCGCGGCGGCGCGCAAGGCCGGCATGAGCGAGGCCATGTTCGGTGAAGTCATGGCGGTCACCGGTATGGCGAACGAAACCAACCGGCTCGCCAATGGCTACCGCGTTCCGATCGACGCGGCCTATGAAAGCTAGGCGGGAGGCCGAAAAAAAGCTGATTGCCTAGCCGGCGCCACCCGTGTGAAAATGCGTGCACAGGATCGAGGTCCCGGGGGAAGGCTGCATATGACCGAAAAGCCATTTGTCATAAAGCTGCTCTGCGTCGCGCTGGTTGCGGCGGTCATGCTGCCCTTTGGCCGCATGCTGTTTCCGCATCTCGGCGGCGACATCAGCGGGACGCAATTCCATGCGCTCGAGGCGGTGATCAGCGCCACCCTCGGTTTCGGGATTTACGGGGTCTTCGGCTAGCGCCGCCGGCAAGCCAAACGCATCGCGCCCGTGATTAGCCGATCTCGGACTGGTCCGAGATCGGCTTCTCAATTCCAAATGCGAGCGTGTACCCGCGACGCGTGAATTATTGGGTGCCGCTGCGGGATGGGGCCGGCGCGAGCGGGCGCAGCGCGGTCGAGCCTTGACCGGTTGTGCTCGGCGGCGTCATCGGGTGCGTCGCGATATTGCCGGTGCTTGCTGCAGGATTAATTCCGGCTGTCTTGCTGTTGAGATTCAGGCCCGCTATCAGCAGAAACACCACCAGCGCAACGGCCGCGAGGCCGGCGATCCAGTTCCACACACCGCCGACGGTTTCGTCACGGCGCGGCACCGGGTCGCTGAAACGTGGATCGGTATAACGAGGATCTGACATGGGCATTTCTCCGAGGTTTCGGACAATTGTCGTAGGCGAGGGAGAAAACTGTGCCGGTCCACCACGGTTCCAGCGCCCAAGCCGATTTGATGCGTTGCGGCGGGAACTTTGCGTTTGATTCCGTCGGAAAAATGCTAAGTCAAAGCTCCCGCCCGAACTCGATTCATCCGACCTGTTCTTAATGCTTGGCAGCCATGCCGAAAAAACAATGCGCCTGAGCAAGATCGCGATAACGGCGGCGCCGATCGTGTTCGTGCTGCTGTGGAGCAGCGGCTTCGTCGGCGCGCGCTACGGCCTGCCGTACATCGAGCCGATGACATTTCTCGCCGTGCGCATGGTCTTCGTGGTGCTGATCATGGCCGCCATCGCGCTCGCCACCGGCGCGCACTGGCCGCGTGGGGCGGAGGTCGGCCACAGCCTGGTGGCGGGCTCGTTGGTGCACGGGCTTTATCTCGGCGGCGTTTTCATCGCCATCAGCCAGGGCGTGCCGGCCGGCATTTCGGCGCTGATCCCGGGCTTGCAGCCGATCCTGACGTCGACCATCGCCAACCGTTTCATGGGCGAGAAGGTGACGCGTCTCCAATGGTTTGGGCTGGGGCTCGGGCTTGTCGGCGTGCTGATGGTGCTGCACGACCGGCGCATGGTGGCGGAAGGCTCGGTGTTCGGCTGGATTGCCAGCTTTGCTTCGCTGATCGGCATCACGCTCGGCGCGCTCTACCAGAAGCGCTTTTGCGGCGCGATCGACTGGCGCACCGGCAACACCGTGCAATATATCGGCGCCTGCGTACTGTTCGGGCTGGCGGCTTTCGCCTTCGAGACGCGCGTGATCCACTGGACCGGCGAACTCGTCTTCGCGCTTGTCTGGCTCGTCTTCGTGTTGTCGGTCGCCGCGGTTGCCTTGATGTATTGGTTGATCCGCCGCTCGGCGGCCACCGGCTTCTCCAGCCTGTTCTATCTGGTGCCGGCGGTGACCGCGCTGCTGGCCTATCTGCTGTTCGGCGAAAAGCTCGATGCGCTGTCGATTGCGGGGATGGTGGTGTGCGCCGCAGGCGTCATCCTGGTCAATCGCGGCGCGCGTTTGCAGCCGGCGGCGGGCAACGTCGCGGCATCGGTCGGTGCCGAGAACTAGCTTTGGCGTCCTGCGTCAAGCTCGCCGGTAGCCGACGAGCAAGGAATCTTCGACGTCGGGCAGGTTCACAACGATGTTCTCAGGCGTGCGGCAGGCCAGCCACCAGAGCTCTTCTGTTGTGCTCATATTGACTTCGAGATGCGGAATGAAGGGCGGCACGAACATGAAATCGCCCTCCGACAGGTCGATGAATTCCTCGTAGTCCTTGCCGAAGAAAATGCGGGCGCGGCCCGACAGTACGTAAGCGCCGGTTTCGGCCTCGCCATGATGATGCGAAAGCGAACGGAAGCCCGGTGGGTTGCTGGCCTTGCCAAACCAGATTTTGGTCGCCGGCGTGTGCTGCGGTCCGACACCGGTCATCAGCTTCAAGCCGCCCGACTGGCCGGTGTTGCCGTGCTCCTGGCCTTTTCTCGTGACCTGCGGTCGGTCATTTGTCGTCATTTGAAACTCTCCCGCTGGTTTTCTAGGCAAGCGTCACTTCTCTTGCTTTAGCACCATCTGCGTCTGCGTCACCAGCGCGCAGAGGCGGCCGTCGCCGCGGGTGATGCGCGTCTGCCAGACCATGGTGCTGCGGCCGCGATGCAGCGGCGTGCATTCCGCGTAAGCGGTATCGCCGATCGGCACCGCGGCGAAGAAATTGGTCTTGCTCTCGATCGTGGTGGTGGATTGGCCTTCCTTGAGATTGGCAGTGGTGGCGGTGCCGCCGAGATTGTCGGCCAGCGCCATGATGGCGCCGCCATGCATAATGCCGAAGCGGTTGTTGAGGTCTTCGCGCGCAAACAGTTCGGCAGTCACCCGCTCGGGCGAAATATGGGTGATCTTCAGCCCGAGAAACTTGGCGAAGGCGGGTTGCTTGTCGGCCATCTCGTTCATTGCAATGTGCTCCAAGCGAAAACACGGCGGCCGGCACAATCGGGTCGCGCAGATGCGAAAGCAAGAGGACAGAACGCCTTAAGTTTAGCCGCCGATCAAGGTCACGCGGGCTTGCCGGGTGGCGCGACCAGCCAATCGAGAGTTTGGTCGATCCCGTGCTCGTAGGGGGTCATGCGTTGCGCCCCCAGCAGCTTTTCCAGTTTGTGTGCGTCATAGCGAACCGGTTTCATATACTCGGGCGCCATCTGCATGAAGCCGCGCAAATCCTTGTTGAACAGGCTGACCATGCGCAACATCCAAAGCCCGGCCGCGCGCAGTTTGACCGGCCGCCCGAGATGGCTGGAGGCGAAGTCGGCGACCTGTTGGCCGGTCAACGGGCCGCTGCCCGGCAGGCACCAATGCTGGCCAAGGCGTCGTCTCGCTTTCCCACAGCCACAGCGATGCGCATGGCGTCCGGCACAAAGATATATTCGCGCGCGGTCTGCGCCGAGCCGATCCAGTCCACGGTCTTGCTGGCGGCCGCTTCCACCAATGCGGATTGCAGGGTGCTGACGTGAACCTGCGGCCCGAAGAAATCCGGCAAATGTAAAATTGCGGCGCCGGCGGCCAGCAGAATGTCCTCGGCCTCGCGGCGGTGGCGCATCCAGGGCGAGCCGCCGCTGCGCGGATGGCTCTCGTTCATCACCGCCTGCGTTTGCGGGCAATAGGCCCAATAGCTCGACACCTGAACGCAACGCGCTTTGCTCTGCGCGAGCGCGCCGGCAAGGTTGCGCGCGGTCACGCCATGCAAATGCATCTGGTCGGGCGGCAGGCCGATGCAGTCATAGACCAGCGCGCATCCATCGATGGCACGCTGCGTCGCGGCGGTATCGGCAATGTCGGCCGCGAATTTCTCGATATTTGCGTCAGGAAACAGCTGCGCCAGCTTGTCCCGATGGCGCGCGACGACGCGAACATCGGCGCCATCCTGCCGCAGCGCTGCGGCAAGATGAAACCCGGTCGGGCCGGTGGCGCCGAGAATCGCGACTTTCATGACAGACCTCCACCTTCGCTCGGGGCTCAGCGCAGTTGCATAGGGCGCAGGTTTTTACCCGCGCCCTTGGGACAAACTAAGTCGTTCCTGTCACTTCGGCTGCGGCGCGATGCGGATATAGGGCTTCGGCTGCTTGTAGCCCGGATGAAGCTTCTTGGCCTCGTCGTCGGTGATGGCGCCGGTGAGGATGACGTCCTCGCCCTGTTTCCAGTTCGCCGGCGTCGCCACCCGGTGCTTGGCGGTGAGTTGGAGCGAATCGATCACGCGCAGCACCTCGTCGAAATTGCGTCCGGTGGTCATCGGGTAGACCAGGATCAGCTTGATCTTCTTGTCGGGCCCGATGATGAAAACGTTGCGCACCGTCATGTTGTCGGCCGGCGTGCGCCCTTCCGCGGTGCCGTTGGTCGAGGCCGGCAGCATGCCGTAGGCCTTGGAGATCTTCAGCTCGGTGTCGCCGATCATCGGATAGTTCGGCGCAAAGCCGACCACCTCTTTGATGTCCTGCGACCATTTCTTGTGATTGTCGACCGGATCGACCGAGAGCCCGATGATCTTGGCGTTGCGCTTGTCGAATTCCGGCTTGAGCCGAGCCATGGTGCCGAGTTCGGTGGTGCAGACGGGGGTGAAATCCTTCGGGTGCGAGAACAGCACGCCCCAGGAATTGCCCAGCCATTCGTAGAAACGGATTTTTCCTTCGGTGGTTTCTGCTTCGAAATCGGGAGCCGTATCGCCAATTGCCAACGTCATGACAAACCTCCAAATTCTTCAGGAGCCGTGCTTTTGAACCCTTATATTAGCACGTTTAGATATAGCCGTCCGCCCCGGACGGAAGGGGCGAGGTCCGAAAGAGAATCGGTGACGCGCAAGAACGTGCTCGGGCAGGACGAAGCTTTGGCCGCCGGCCGCGGGAATGAAAGGATTTTCTTAGCGTACACGAGCTGTCTGCGCGCCTTCATCTAACTGCCATAGAGCCGTGTCTAGGATCGCAGCGTCTTTCGAGCACGCCCCGCCAGCCGGCCAAAGGAGTGACCATGAAACGTCGCCTTGCCATCGTGGTTCTGTTTGCTGGGTTATTGTTGATCAATGCGACGGTCGCGAGCCACGCGCAGAATGCACCGTCCGGCTTGGCTGAAATCGAAACCGTGGTGGTGATCTACGCCGAGAACCGCAGCTTCGACAATCTCTACGGGTATTTCCCGGGCGCCAACGGGTTGCAAAACGTCACCCCCGAGATGGCTTTGCAGCGCGACCGCGACGGCAGCGTGCTGCCGCATTTACCGGCGGTTTGGAAGGGCTTGACCGAAAACGTTTCGCCGCCGGTGACCGAGAAGGAAACCACTGAGGCAAAACTGCCCAACAAGCCGTTCGCCATCGACGATCCCAATGGGTTCAACCAGCCGTTGGCGCGTGCCACCCGCGATCTCTGGCATCTGTTCTACCAGAATCAGATGCAGATCAACGGCGGCAAGAACGATCGCTTCGTCGCTTATGCTGATTCCGGCGCGCTGGTGATGGGTTACTATGATGGTTCGAAGCTGCCGCTGTGGAACGTGGCCAAGCAATACGTCCTGGCGGACAATTTCTTCCAGGGTGCATTCGGCGGCTCGTTCCTCAATCACTTCCAATTGGTTTGCGCCTGCACGCCGGTCTATCCCAACGCCGACAAAAGCCCGGCCAAAAAACTGATAGCTGCCGTGAATGCCGACGGGGTGTCGCTGACGCTCGCGCCCAACTCGCCGACGTCGGCGCTGCAGGGCCCACCAAAATTCGTCAACAACGGCCAGATCACGCCCGACTTCTTTGCCATCAACACCATGCAGCCGCCTTATCAGCCGAGCAAGAACAAGCCGGCTGTCGAAGGCGATCAACGCTTTGCCGACCCCGGCAAAGCGAACACGATGCCGCCGCAACATGAAATAAGCATCGGCGACCTGTTAAGTCTCAAGAGCGTGTCATGGGCCTGGTATGGCGGCGCTTGGCAGGCCGCGCTCGACGGCAAGGGCGGGGGACCGGTGCCGGATTTCCAATTCCACCATCAGCCGTTCAACTACTTCGCCAATTACGCGCCCGGTACCGCGGCGCGGGCCGCGCATCTGAAGGATGGCGGCTTGAACGGCGTTGAGTTCATCAAGGCGATCGATGCCGGCGCGCTGTCGCAGGTCACCTTCTACAAGCCGCAGGGCAATCTCAACGAGCACCCCGGCTATGCCGAAGTCATGTCGGGCGACGAGCACCTCGTCGATTTGCTGGCGCATCTGCAAAAGAGCCCGCAATGGCCGCACATGCTGGTCGTCATCACCTATGACGAGAATGGCGGTTTCTGGGACCACGTGGCGCCGCCCAAGGCCGACCGCTGGGGCCCGGGAACGCGCATCCCGGCGCTGATTGTCTCGCCTTTTGCCAGACGGGGCTTCGTCGATCATACCCAATACGACACCACCTCGATCCTGCGTTTCATTACCAGGCGCTTCGATCTGCCGGTGCTGCCGGGCCTTGCGGCGCGCGACGCGGCGTTGAAAGCGCATGGCGAGCCGCCGATGGGCGACCTGACGGCGGCGCTGACGTTCTAGGGCCGACGCAAGCGTCATTGACAGGCTCGCGACAAGGCCGCTAAGCCAAAGGGCCGGCTCAAGGGTCCTTAACGCGGCATGTTCAAGCGCATCCTGATCGCCAACCGCGGCGAGATCGCCTGCCGGATCATCAAAACCGCGCGCAAAATGGGCATCGAGACGGTCGCCGTCTATTCGGAGGCCGACAAGGACGCCCTGCACGTGGAGATGGCCGACAGCGCCTTCGCCATCGGCCCGCCGGAAGCCGCTAAAAGCTATCTGCTGATCGACAAGATCGTCGCCGCCTGCAAAGCGAGCGGCGCCGAGGCCGTGCATCCCGGCTACGGCTTTCTGTCGGAGCGCGAGGCCTTTCCCAAGGCCCTGCAAAAAGCCGGCGTCGTCTTCATCGGGCCAAACCCGAAGGCGATCGCCGCAATGGGTGACAAGATCGAGTCCAAGAAAGCCGCGGCCGCGGCCAAGGTCTCCACCGTCCCCGGCCATCTCGGCGTGATCAAGGACGAAAAAGAGGCGGCGAAGATCGCCGACCAGATCGGCTATCCGGTGATGATCAAGGCCTCCGCCGGTGGCGGCGGCAAAGGCATGCGCATTGCCTATTCGAAATCCGAAGTGGCGGAAGGCTTTACCCGCGCGACCTCGGAAGCGAAATCCTCGTTCGGCGACGACCGTGTGTTCATCGAGAAATTCATCACCGATCCGCGCCATATCGAGATCCAGGTACTGGGCGACAAGCATGGGCACGTCGTCTACCTCGGCGAGCGTGAATGCTCGATCCAGCGGCGCAATCAGAAAGTGGTGGAGGAGGCGCCGTCGCCGCTGCTCGACGCGGCCACCCGCAAGAAGATGGGCGAGCAGGCGGTCGCGCTCGCCGAGGCGGTCGGCTACGACTCGGCCGGCACGGTGGAATTCGTCGCCGGCCAGGACAAGAGCTTCTATTTTCTGGAAATGAACACGCGGCTGCAGGTCGAGCACCCGGTGACCGAGCTGATCACCGGCATCGATCTGGTCGAACAGATGATCCGCAGCGCGGCCGGCGAAAAGCTTTCAATCAAGCAGAACGACGTGAAGCTCAATGGCTGGGCGGTGGAAACGCGCATTTATGCCGAGGACCCGTACCGCAATTTCCTGCCTTCGACCGGCCGACTTACACGTTATCGCCCGCCGCCCGAGCGCGTGAGCGACGGCGTCACGGTGCGCAACGATACCGGCGTCACCGAAGGCGGCGAAATATCGCTCTATTACGATCCGATGATCGCCAAGCTCGTCACCCATGCGGCGACGCGGGAGACCGCGATCGAGGCGCAGGCCGACGCGCTCGATGCCTTCGTCATCGACGGCATCCGCCACAACATTCCGTTTCTTTCCGCGCTGATGGCGCATCCGCGCTGGCGCGCCGGCGAGCTGTCGACCGGTTTCATCGCCGAGGAATTTCCTGACGGCTTCCATCCGCAGGTGCCCGAGGGCGAGCGCGCCAAGGTTCTGGCGGCGGTCGCTGCGGCGATCGACCACGTGCTGGGCGAGCGCAAGCGGTGCATCTCGGGGCAGCTCAACAGTCGTTTGGTGCAACGCGCCCGCCAACGCGCGGTGCGGATCGGCAACGACTATTACGCGGTTGAAGTCACTAACGGCGGCAATGCCACCGTTCGTTTTGGCGATGGCGCGCAAGGGCGGCGTCTGCCGGTGGGCAACAATGCGCTGACGCTGCGCTTCGGCGGCGGCCATGCCGGCAACGTCCCGTCCGGCACCGTCGCAGTTGTATCGGATTGGCGCATCGGCGAGCCGCTTTGGATGGGCAGCGTCGACGGCCGTGCGGTCGCGGTGCAGGTCCGCCCGGTGCTCAATGGTTTCGGCCTTAGCTGGTCCGGGGTGAGCGCAACCGTCAATGTCTATACCGAGCCGGAAGCTGCGCTCGCGCGGCTGATGCCGGTGAAGAAAAAAGCCGACACCGGCAAGCAGGTGCTGTGCCCGATGCCGGGGCTGGTGGTCTCCATCGCCGTCAAGGAGGGCCAGGAGGTCAAAATCGGCGAGACCGTCGCGGTGGTCGAGGCGATGAAGATGGAAAACGTACTACGCGCCGAGATCGACGGCACCGTAAAGAAGATCAACGCCAAGCCCGGCGAGAGCCTGGCGGTCGACGCGGTGATTTTGGAGTTTGCTTGATGTCGCCCCCGCGGAGGCGGGGGCCCATACTCCGCAGCCTCCCGTTGGGTCGGTGGCTATGGGTCCCCGCCTGCGCGGGGACGACAAATTAGAAATTCTGCTAGTCCGACTTTATGACCCTCTACTTCGCCTACGGCTCCAACATGAACCGCGCCGCCATGCGGGCGCGCTGTCCGAGCGCGCGCGCAATCGGGCCGGCGGTGCTGGACGGCTATCAATTCTTCGTCGGGCTCGACGGCTGGGGCTCGGTCAAGCCGAGCGCCGGCGAACGGGTCCATGGCGTACTGTGGCGGCTGACGCCGCGCGACATTGCCGCGCTGCATGCCTACGAACTTCTGCACGCGGGCCTCTACGGCGTGCGGCATCTGCCGGTGCGCCATGGCACCCGCCTCGTACGCGCGATGACCTATCTGCTGCGCCGCCGCCAGCCGGGACGGCCGAAGCCCGGCTATGCCGAGTTGATCGCGGCGGCGGCGCGGGACTGGAAGCTGCCGGCATCCTACATCCGCTCGGTCGAGCGCTGGTCGACCTCGCGCTGGACTGGCGCCCGCGTCATCGACGTCGGTGAAACCCGATGAGCACGATCCGCCATGTCACCGTGCACGGCCGCGTGCAAGGCGTCGGCTTCCGCGCCTTCATCGAGCAAGAGGCGCTGGTGCGTGGCTTGCAAGGCTGGGTGCGCAATCGCCGCGACGGTTCGGTGGAGGCGGTATTCGCGGGTGAGGTGAGCGCGGTCGCCGGCATGATCGAGGCCTGCGGGCGCGGACCTTTGGGCGCGCGCGTGACCGCGCTGCATCAGCGCGAGGGCGGCGCCGACGACCTCACTTCGCGCCTTCCGGGCGAATTGTTCTCGATGCTGGCGACGGCTTGATCCGACGCCCCGAACAGCGGCTCGAATTCCCGCTGCAACACCATGTCCACTTCCGGCAACGACACCGGGATGCCGAGATCAGCCAGACTTGTGACGCCGTAGCGGGCCGCGCTCACCCCGCAGGGCACAATGCCGGAGAAATGCGCCAGATCCGGCTCGACGTTAAGCGCTATGCCGTGCAGCGTCACCCATTGCTTCACGCGGATGCCGATGGCGGCGATCTTGTCCTCATAACCTTCGCCTTTGTCGAGCCGGCGCACCCAGACGCCGATGCGGTCCTCGCGCCGTTCGCCGCGAACATTGAAACGGCTGAGCGTGCGGATGATCCATTCTTCGAGGCTCGCCACAAAGCGGCGTACGTCCGGGCCGCGGCGCTTCAAGTCGAGCATCACATAGGCCACGCGCTGACCCGGCCCATGATAGGTCATCTGCCCGCCGCGGCCGCTCTCGAACACGGGAAAACCCGCCTCGATCAGTTCGCCGGGGCGGGCACTGGTCCCGGCGGTGTAAAGCGGCGGGTGCTCGATCAACCAAACCAGCTCGCGCTCGCTGCCTGCGGCGATGGCCGCGGCGCGCGCCTCCATGACGGCGACCGCCGCCTCATAGGGCACGGCCTCGTCGCTCACGCGCCATTCGACCGGCGCCGATCCATGCGGCGCCGGCAATCCGACCACAAGTTCGTCGCGACCTTTGTTCACCGGTCCACCATAGCATCGTGATCCGCGGCTGGCCCGCCGACCGTGCGGCTGCCACGTCCCAGAACTATGCGCTAGACCTCGGTTTCGCTATTCCCGGCGACCCTTGTCGCCTTAGACCCTATTTGTTACATGGTCCGCGCTCGTTAGGACGCGAGGTTTTTCAAGACCTTTCGTCCTTCCCCCATGCGGCCATGGCGGAATTGGTAGACGCACTAGCTTGAGGTGCTAGCGGGGCAACCCGTGGAGGTTCGAGTCCTCTTGGCCGCACCAGCCTTTTAGGAACGGCGCTTCTAATATTGGGCCTGACGCCATATTGGGCCGCTCACCGTCTTTTTCTCGGCGGAACGGGCCTTCTTATCCGCCAGATGCCGTTTGTGGCGGGACCGCTTGACGGTGTGTTTCTTGCCGTGATGGCGGTGGTGCCGCGCCACTTTCCTGTGTTTATGGCGCGCCTTGTGGTGGGTAGCGCTCTTCTTCTCCGCTTTCTCCTCGGCCTTCAAAACACGCGGCCAGGCGTCTTTGTCGCCATGCGCGGCCACCAGTACCGGCAGCGACTTCGGCCGATCGCCGGCCGGCACCACCTGCACCACGCGGTAGCCTTGCTCTTTCAATTCCTTGAGCAGCTTAGGCAGCGCGATGACGGTGGCGGGATGGATGTCGTGCAGCAGCAGAATGCCGCGGCCTTTTTCATTCAGCCGCTTGATGGCGCGTTCCACGATCTGGTTTGGCCTGATGCCCCTAAACCAATCGTCGGCGACCACGTCCGCGCTCCAGGTCACCAGCGAATGCTCAGCCAGGAACTTCTCGTCCACGGCTGAGCGCCCGAGCCCGGGTATGCGAAAAAACGGCGCCAGCGCCTTGGGATTGCCGAGCGCAGCATTGACCGAAGCGATGCCGCCGTCGACTTCCTGCTCGACGCGTTTTTCCGACAGATGCTGGAAGCCGAGCGGGTGGCGCTGGCTATGGGTGCCGATGGTGTGGCCGGCATTGTAGATGCGCCGCACCAGATAGGGAAAATTCTGCGCCATCTCGCCGACCAGGAAATAGGTCGCCTTGACGCATTGCGCCGCCAGTTCGTCGAGAATGACGTTGGTGTAGGGTGGTATCGGCCCGTCGTCGAAGGTCAGCACCACCTCGTGGTCCTTGAGCGGCAGTACCTGCTTGTATTGCATGCTGCCGATGCGCTGGAACTCCTCAGGCGTGATGGTGATCACGCGGCTGGTGCCGAGCGCGTCCGGGTGGCCCGGGCATACTTGCGCCACGGGTTTTTCCGGCGGCAAGGCAACCGGCTTCTCAATGGACGATTGAACCGGTTTAGCGGTGGCTGGTTCCTCCGGCTGGGCGATCGGCGCGGTGGCCACTTTTGGTTCGGCCGGCTTCTCAGTTGAGGCCTCGACCGGCTTTGCCGCCGGCGTTTCGGATGGCTTTGCGGCGGGTGCTTCAGGTTGAGCCGCCGGCTTTTCGGTTGCCGCTTCGACCGGTTTTGCGATCGGCGCTTCGGCCGGCTGGGCTGCCGGTGCTTTGTTTTCGGTTGGCTGCGCGGCCGATTTCTCGACTGGCGCCTCGACGGGTTTTTCGCTGGTCGTCGCGGCAGTTTTTGTCGCTGGCGGCTCACTCGGTTTATTGACCGGCTTGATAACCGCCGCCTCGGCCGGATGAGCGGCTGGCGCTTCGGTCGCCGCCGTCGCCGGCTTTGCGGCGACAGCTTCGACTGGCTTTGCCGTTGACGGCTCGGTCTGGGCCGCGCTCGGTTGCGTTGCTGGGGCCTCGCTCGCTTGCGGCGCAGTTTGGGCGGTCGCCGACGCGGTGGCGGCAAGCAAGCAATAGAGAATTATCGCGAAAAAGCGCATTCGACCTCCCAGCACTCGCCCCCATGCGCCTTCTGGCGCGTGACCCCGATTGGGAGGCGCTCGCAACCTAACGACTCGCACATTAATAGAAAATTAACCGCCACAAACACTCCCCAGCTTTGTTTCCGGCGAGTATTTCGGGACCTGCGGCAAAAAAGACGCATCTAGTTCGAACTGCTTTGGCTCGCGGCCGGAACAACGTGGACGATGCGGAATCCACGCCGTTTGAGCGCGCGCAGGAAGGCCGGAAGCATCTGGGCGGTCTGTTTTTTGGTGTCGTGCAGCAGCAAAATGCCGCCGCCGGACCGCTCAATCCGAGCAAGCGCCAGCTGTAGCTCCTGATCCGGCGCCATCGGCAGCCAATCGCTGGCCCAGACATCGGCGCCGAACACCACGATTCCGCGCGCGCTGAGCGCATCGAGCAGCGCCTGGTTCGAAGCGAAACCCGGAAAGCGGAAGAATGGCGAGGTCGGCCGGCTGCTGGTGCGACCATAGAGCGCGGCCTCATCCGCGGCGATACCGCGGTCGATCTCGGCTTCGGCCTTGGCGAGCGACATGTGGCTGAGCAGCGGGTGCGAAAAGGTGTGATGGCCGATGCTGTGGCCCTCGGCCAGTTCCCGCCGGGCGATAGCCGGGTGCGCCTGCACGTTGCGGCCAAGCAGGAAGAAGGTCGCCCGCACACATTCGTGTTTGAGCGCGTCCAGCACTTTAGGGGTGGTCGTCGGCCACGGGCCGTCATCGAAAGTCAGCACCAGTTCCTTAGGCTGCAGCGCCAGCGTTGCGGGAAATTGCTTGCGGCCGACCCGCGGCGTGGTCCTGGCATCGACCGCGAGCACGCGTTCGGTACCGAGGGCGTCCGGATTGCCGGGACACGATTGCGCCGCTGCGGCCCAAGGGAACATGGCGGCGGTCAGTGCAATGGCAACGATGTGCGTCATGTGCGTCATGGGCGGCCCTGCGCGTCGTGCAATTGACGGCATCGGCCGAGTCGCGACAAGGCCGATCCGGCTGCATGGTTATGCGTTAATGATTTGCCCGGGCGTTGCCGCCGGGCGTACAAGCGGCCCGATTTAGTACGAGGTCCGGCATGCTCGAACCGAAAACCAGCGCGCCGCTGTTGCGCCGCAAGGATGGCGCGATCCGCAAGCAATTCGTCACGCAGGTCACGCGTGCGATCGATGCGGGTGACGTCGCGACCTTGCGCGACCGGGTGAGCGGTCTGCACGAAGCCGATCTCGGCGCGGTGCTGGAAGCGCTGGAAGCCGACCGCCGCCCGCGCCTGGTCGAATTGCTCGGCATCGATTTCGACTTCACCGCACTCACCGAAGTCGATGACGCGGTGCGCGATGAAATCCTCGAGGAGCTGCCGCCAAAAACAGTCGCGGAAGGTGTTCGCGAACTTGAGTCTGACGATGCGGTGACGATTCTCGGCGATCTGACGAAGGCCGAGCAGGCCGAAATCCTCGAGCAATTGCCGGCGGTGGAGCGCATCGCGCTGGCGCGCAGCCTGGATTACCCGGAGCAGTCGGCCGGGCGCCGCATGCAGACGGAATTCATCGCGGTGCCGCCCGGCTGGGCCGTCGGCCAGGCGATCGACTATATGCGCGAAACCGTCGAGCTGCCGGAACGTTTCTACGAACTCTTTGTGACCGACGAAGCAAGCCGGTTTCTTGGCGCCGTGCCGCTCGACCGGCTGTTACGCAGCAAGCGGCCGGTGCCGATCTCGCAATTGATGGAGCCGGAGCGGCGGGTCGTGCGCGCCGACGAGGACCAGGAAGAGGTGGCGCGCCTGTTCCAGCGCTACGACTTGGTGGCGGCGCCTGTGGTTGACGTCGACGACCGGTTGGTCGGCGTCATCACCTTCGACGACGTTGCCGACGTCATCGAGGAGGAAGCGGAAGAGGACATCAAGGCGCTCGGCGGTGTCACCCACGACGAAGAACTGTCGGACTCGGTTTGGACCATCGCACGCGGCCGTTTCAACTGGTTGGTGATCAATCTTGGTACGGCGTTTGTCGCGTCCTCGGTGCTCGGTCTGTTCGAGGGCCAATTGCAGAAGATGGTGGCACTGGCGGTGCTGGCGCCGATCGTGGCGAGCCAGGGCGGCAATGCCGCCACACAGACTATGACGGTCGCGGTGCGCGCGCTGGCGACGCAAGACTTGAGCGACGCCAATGCGCGGCGGGTTATCGCACGCGAACTTATGGTCGGCATGCTCAACGGTATCGCCTTCGCCGTCATCACGGGGATCGCGGCCTATCTCTGGTTCAGGGTGCCCGGCCTCGGCTTCGTCATTGGGCTGGCGATGATCTGCAATCTGGTCGCCGCGGCGCTCGGCGGCATTCTCATTCCGCTGGGGCTCGCCCGCATCAAAATCGATCCGGCGCTGGCCTCCAGCCCCTTCGTGACCACGGTCACCGATGTAGTCGGATTCTTCTCGTTTCTCGGCATCGCCACGCTCTGGTTCGGGCTGCGCTAGCGAATTTCCGCGCAAAGTGGGGCGGTCATTATTTATTTACTTTGTTTGCTGACTCGACATTAACGCTAAATCCCTAGCGTCTGGACGGGCACCGCACGGTGCGGAGGTACCGGTGGACGCAGACGTCAATACCGCAGCGACGGGTAAGAGCCCGGGCCGCCGGCTGCTTGCGTGGGCAAGAGGCGCCGCCGGCGAGCCGCGTGCACGCGCGCGTCGCATGCTGTCGGCCTCGCAGGTGACCGTCGCCCTTGCCGTCATCGCCATCGGCACGACGCTTTTGTGCGCGGCAATCGGCTACGGGCTCGCCCGCCAAAGCGACGAGCGCTTATGGATCGAGCAGCGCGCGTCGCTGCGCTCGGCGATCGCCGAATTCCGCAATCTGTTCGGCAATGCCGGCAAAGTCGACCCGCGCTTCGTGCAGATCGTTGCGCAGAGCGCCGGCCTCCAAGCGCTCAAATTCGAGACGGATCCCCCTTTGGGTAATCGTGAAACGCAGCCGGTCATGGATGCGCATGGCCGCATCGCCGGCTTCTTCACTTGGGACCGGGCCTATCCGATGATGCGCGCGATGAACTGGCTGATGCCCTTGGTCGCCGGGATCGCCGTCGTGCTGGTGGGATTTGCAGGCTTTTCGTTTTGGCAATTGCGGCGCGCGCGGCGCGATATCGAGGCGAGCGAAGAGCAAGCGCGCGATGCCGCCGACAAGGACAAGCTCACCGGCCTGCCGAACCACGCCAAGATGCTCGAACTGCTGGACCTTGCTTTGACCATCCGCGCCGAGGATGAGGTCACCTTCGCACTCATCGAGCTCAACGGCATGGCCGACGTCAATGCTCAACTTGGCGTGCTCGGCGGCGATGATCTCATCGTTGCGGTGGCCCGGCAGTTGACGCAGGCGCTGCCGGGCGACGCCATTTGCGGCCGCATCGGCAGCGACGAATTCGCCGTGATGCTGACCGCGCGCGCCGGCACCGATGTGGCGGCGATCATCCGCGCCGCGCTCGATGCCATCGGACAACCGCAGTGGATCGACACCGTGGTGCGGGTCAGCGCCCATGCCGGCTTCGCGCAGGCGCCGCGCGATGCCACGACCCGCGGCGAGTTGACCCGGCGCGCCGAGCTTGCGCGGGGCGCCGCGGCAAAAAAGGGTCCCGGCGCCATCGTTGCCTTCGAACATTCCATCGATTCCGCGTCGGCCGAACAGAAATTCATCCAGCGCGAATTGCCGCGCGCGCTCAGCGCCAACGAACTGGAGCTCTATTATCAGCCGATCGTCTCCGCGCAGGGCTCCCGCATTGTCGGGGTCGAGGCGCTGCTGCGCTGGACCCATGCGGTGCGCGGGCCGATTGGGCCGGCGACGTTTATTCCGGTGGCCGAGCAGATGGGGCTGATGGATTCGCTCGGCGCCTTCGTTTTGCGCCGCGCCTTGAGCGAGGCCAAGCGCTGGCCCAACCTCTACGTCGCGGTCAACCTGTCGCCGCTGCAGGTGCGCCACCGCGGCATCGTCGATGAGGTGCGCGGCGCGCTCGCCGAGAGCGGCGTGCCGGCCGCGCGCCTGATGCTGGAAATCACGGAAGGCGTGCTGATCGACAATCCGGAGGAGATGCTCAAGCGCATCGAGGAGCTGCATCGCCTCGGTGTGCGCATCGCGCTCGACGATTTCGGCTCCGGCTATTCCAATCTCGGCTATCTGCAGCGCTTTCCGCTCGACAAGCTCAAGATCGACCGGAGCTTCGTCGCCGCGCTCGGGCACTCCTCCAACGGCGCCGTCATCATCCAGGCCATTGTCGCGCTCGGCCGCGCTTTGGGGCTCTCGGTGCTGGTCGAAGGCGTGGAGACCGATGAGCAGCGCGTGCTGCTGCGCCTTGCCGGATGCGACGAGATGCAGGGCTTCCTGTTCGCCAAGCCGGCGCCGGCCAAGGCCATCGACCGGCTGCTGGGGCAGGTTAAACCCGCCGGCGGTGGCCGCACGCTGCCGCCCCCGCTTGCCACCGGCATGCTGACAGGTTGACCTCCAAGCGATAGACTTAAGCGGCCATCGCGCCCGGCCGGGCGTACAGGGGAGGGCGCGCCATGATCCCCAATGCCTGGGCGGGATTCGATTTCGGCCTCGGCCCCGATATCGAGATGCTGCGCAAGTCCGTGAGCGGCTTCGCGCAGGACCGCATCGCGCCGCGCGCCGACGCGATCGATCGCGACAATACCTTCCCGCGCGATCTGTGGCCGGAGATGGGCGCGCTCGGCCTGCACGGCATCACGGTGTCGGAGGAATACGGCGGCGCCGGTCTCGGCTATCTCGCGCATTGCGTGGCGATGGAAGAGATATCGCGGGCAAGCGCAGCCATCGGCCTGTCCTACGGCGCGCATTCCAACCTGTGCGTCAACCAGTTGAGCCGCAACGGCAGCGACGCGCAGAAGCGCAAATACCTGCCCAAGTTGATCTCGGGCGAGCATGTCGGGGCGCTGGCGATGTCGGAGCCGGGCGCAGGCTCGGACGTCGTTTCCATGCGCACCCGCGCCGACCGGCAAGGCGACCGCTATATTCTCAACGGCTCTAAAATGTGGATCACCAACGGCCCGGTCGCCGACACGATGGTGGTCTACGCCAAGACCGACCGCACGGCGGGCGCCCGCGGCATCACCGCCTTCATTGTCGAAAAGGGCTTCAAGGGTTTTGCGCCGGCGCAGAAGCTCGACAAGCTCGGCATGCGCGGCTCGGACACCTCGGAACTGGTGTTCACCGACTGCGAAGTGCCGGCGGAGAACGCGCTGGGCGCGGTCGGTAACGGCGTCAACGTATTGATGTCGGGGCTCGACTACGAGCGCGTGGTGCTGGCGGCGGGTCCGCTCGGCATCATGCAGGCCTGCATGGATGTGGTCGTGCCTTACGTGCACGAGCGCCAGCAGTTCGGCCAGGCGATCGGCCGCTTTCAACTGGTGCAGGCCAAGCTCGCCGATATGTACGTGACCATGAACGCGGCCAAATCCTACGTCTACATGGTGGCGCGCGCGTGTGATGAGGGCCGCACCACGCGCGAGGATGCCGCCGGCGCCATTCTCTATGCGGCCGAGCGCGCCACCTGGATGGCGCTGGAGGCGATCCAGTGCCTGGGCGGCAACGGCTATATCAACGATTTCCCCACCGGCCGTCTGCTGCGCGACGCCAAGCTCTACGAGATCGGCGCGGGGACGAGCGAGATCAGGCGTATGCTGATCGGACGGGAGATATTCGAGAAGACGCGGTAAGGCCGTTCAGCCCGTGTACTCCAGAATATACATGCCGCCGTTGAAATCGGTCGTGTAGATCACGCCATCGGTGGTCACGTAGGCATCGCAGGACTGGATCACCTTGGCGCGGTTAGGGCGGCGGTCGGCGAGCCGCTCGGGCTCGGGCGGGACGAACGCGGCGACCTCCTTGGGCCGGTAGGCATCGCTGATGTCGGTGACGCGGATGCCGGCGTTCTGATAGGTCGAAAAGATCAGGTTCGAGCTGACGAACGCATCCGGGCGGTTTTCATGGATGTTGTGCGGGCCGAAGTGGGCGCCCTTTTTGCAATAGTCGGCTTCGTCCGGAGTCGGGAACGTCGAAATACTGATCGGATTTGACGGCTCGCGGATATCGAATAGCCAGATGTACTTGATGCCATCCTCGCAATGATCGAGCACGGCCTCGTCCAGCACGACCAGCAACTGGCGGTCGGGCAGGGGCAGGCAGTTGTGCGTGCCGCCGCCATAGGGCGGACACCAGTTGCGATGAGTGATGAGCTTAGGGCTCGCCCGGTCGGACACATCCATCATCACCAGCCCGCCGTCGCGCCAGGCGCCATAGGCAGTGTCGCCGTTGACGATGGCGTGGTGCAGGCCATAGCGCTTGTTGGACGGCCAACCCGGCGTTTCGCCGGCGGCCTTGTTCATGCCGGGCAGCCAATAGCGGCCGGCTTCCTTCGGTTGGGTGGGGTCGGCCATGTCGACGGTCAGAAAGATGTAATCGGTGAAGCCGTCGAGCAGCGCGGAGACGTAGGCCCAGCGGCCGCCGACGTACCAGATGCGGTGAACGCCGCCGCCTTCGACCGGCATGAAGCCGATCCGGCGCGGCTCTTCCGGATTTTTGATGTCGTAAACGGCCAAGCCGGCGGTCCAATTGCGCTCCTGTTGCTTGGCGCCGGTTCCGACCTTCTCGCTCAGCGAGCCCCTGTAATATTGCTTTTCGTCCTGCAGCGCCGCGGCGGCGAACATGTCCATGGCGTTGATCACCAGCAGCAGGTCGCCATAAGTCTGCAGGTGGATGTTCCAGGTGTTCGGCGGCGCCGGCATATATTTCACCGGCTTAGGGTTACGCGGGTCGCGCACGTCGATCACGCTGAAGCCTTTGGAAAACATGTGGCCGACAAAGGCGTAGCCCTTGTTGATCATCAGTTGCACGCCGTCCGGCCGCCCGCCCTGATCGGTATGCCCGATCAGCTTCATGTTCTTGACGTAATCCGGCTTGGGCAAATTCTGACTGCTCATGCGTGTCGTCCCCGAGATGGCGCGACGCCGGCGCGAAAGCCGCCGTCTGAACCTGCGCTAAAGAAATTCGCGTTCTTTGTTGAAAGGAGCGTCCATCGTGTAGCCGTGCGCCGCGCGGTAGCCGTCGTAGCGGTAGCCTTTGTATTCCAGCACGATGGACGCAACGAAGGCGAGGAGCACCATGGCAATGATAAACTCGGCCAGCCCCGGTATTGGATATTGCATCAGGCCGCTGGCGATCGCACCCGCGGCGAAGAAATAGACGAAATAGCCCGCCGTCTTGTGATAGGCCTCGAACGTACGCCGGCGCGTCGTCATGTTGTAGTGGTCGCCGAACCAGGTCGCGGGATCGTCCGGCTTGGCCGTATAGTAGTTCTTGCCGCCGTGCTTGCCTCTGACCCAGCCCCCGATGATCTGCAAGCAACCGAGCGTCACCGTCGTCAGGCCGAAGAACGAATGCAGCGAGCCGCTGAACCCGCCGCTGACCGTCACGGCGACAATCGCGCCCGCCAGCGCCAAACCAATCGAAAACATCAGCCCATATTTGTGAACGCTGAACCACCACCACTCCGGGTTCCGGATCGCTACCTTGACATGGATGCCGGTGAGCGTCGGTTTCGGTTTGCCGAACCGGATAACCAAAATGCAGATCGGCACCAGCACGAACCAGACGCCGACCATCAGGAAGGCGTGGTAGTTCCAGTGCACCGGAATCGTCCGTCCCAGAAAGCCGAGATACACTTCCGTCGGAATGTGTGGCTGCATCTCCTGCGTCTCCCGGCACCGGCGGTAATTTTCACCCGGTCAAATCGATGATCTGGCCGCCAATGGTCCGGTAAATTCTGCAAAAAGGCAACGTGACGGCGCGCTTATGGCCTGCGCCGCCGCCAAGCGACAGTCCCGCATTAACGATTGGCCACCGCGAATCAGCTAGGCCAACGGCTGACAGTCATGGAGGCCAAGCCATGATGCGGGTGCGGCTGAAGGCCGACGGGCGGATCGTCGAGATTCTGCCTGACGGCAGCGAGAAAACGCTCGATCACAATGACCCGGCGACGTTTGTGCGCCAGGTGCGTGCGCGTTGCGGTCTCACGCAGGCGGCCTTTGCGGAAAAGATCGAAGTGCCGATCGAGACCGTGCGCAATTGGGAGCAGGGCAAGCGATCCCCGCGCGGGCCGGCGCGGGCGCTGCTCAAGCTGATCGACAAGGCGCCGGAAGCGGCCTTCGCCGCGCTTGGCGGAAGACGGCGCTGACGCGCCTTTTGGCTGGAAGACGGCGCTAAACCGCTACCTGCTCTTGCGGCCGATGGCGCGCGATGCGCATCAGCAGGAACATCGCGAACAGCGTGGCGATGTACACCAAGATCTGCATTTCGCTCGGCCGCTCAGTGTAGCCGATAAGGGCATGCAGCATGCGGCCTACGATGCTGTCTTCGGACAATAGCCACGATGTATCCCAAACTGTGCGGTCGAGCGCGACCACCAGCCCCGCGTTGTTGAGAAATTGCACTGACTGCGCCGCCATGCCGGCAGCGAGCAGCGCGATCAACCAACTCGTTACCGAAAAGATGTAGCGTGACGGGATGGCCAGAAGTCCGAAATAAGTGAATGCGGTGAAAGCGGCGCCGGCCGCGATGCCGAGCAGGCCGCCCACCAGCAACGCCGAGCCCGACGTTCCCGACGCCATGATGCCGTAGAGGAACAGCACCACTTCGGAGCCTTCGCGCAACACCGCCAAGCCCACTACCACGGCGAGCGCGGTCAACGGCCTTGCGCCTTCGCTCACCGCCGTGCCGACCTGGCGCATCTCGGCGGCAATCTCGCGGCCGTGCCGCGCCATCCAGGCGTTGTGCCACATCAGCATCACCACGGCGATGCCGAGCACGCTGGCATTGAACAATTCCTGCCCCGCACCCTGGAACGCTTGCGAGATCGCGCCGGCAAATAGCGCGACCACGGCCGCGCCGAGCACGCCGGCGCCGATGCCGATATTGATCCAGCGGCCGCGGCCGGCAACGCCGCGCGTTGCCGCCATCACGATGCCGATGATGAGGCCGGCTTCGATGACTTCGCGAAAAACGATGATGAGGGCGCCGAGCATGTTGTTATTCCGCGATCACCGTGCCTTTGGCGGTGTCTTCATGAAACTCGCCGACGAAGGGATAGCGGCCGGGCTTGAGCGGACCGATGCGCACCACGCCCCTGGACTTGCCGGGGACGACCTTTTCCACCTTCAGCGCCTTGCTTTCGAACTCTTCGGGCGTCGGGTCGTCATTGATCACGGTGATCTGCACGCGCTTGTTGGCCGGCACCTTGATCTCGGCGGGCGTGAATTTGTGGTCTTTGATGGTGACCGTGACGCTTTGCGCCTGCGCGGCGATAGGCGAAAGGACAAGGGCTGCGGCTAGGCCGAGCAGGATGAGGACATGACGCATTGTGTTTCCAGAATAGGTTCCAGCCCTCACAAAAGCATTAAAAGCCATTGATGCAATAGGTATTTTCACTCTTGAATTATTCCAATGTAAGAAGGGGCGGCAAAACCTTGGCATGCAAAGTATTGTGCTGTTTTGCGCTACCGCAAATATTTCCGTGTTCTTTCGTCGCACCACGCGCGGCCGCGCCTTCGTCTCCCGGCGCATAGGAACCCCGGTTGGCAGGGGCCGGGCGACCGGGCATTCTCCGACCCCGCGCACCCGTCCAATAAACCTCAATTCGACGCAAGATTCAGGAGATTGTGATGCAATTTGTTGAAGCCCACGGTGCCCGCATTCCTATGATTGGCCTCGGGACCATGACCCTGAAGGGCGATGTCTGCGTACAGGCCGTCAAGACCGCGCTGGATATGGGCTATCGCCATCTCAATTCCGCGGCCTTTTACGGCAACGAAGTCGAGAATGGCGAAGGCATGCGCCAGTCCGGCGTCAAGCGCGAGGACATTCTCCTCTGCACCAAGGTGCGGCAGGAAAACCTGCGGCCGGCGGATTTCGTCAAGGTCATCGACCAGAGCCTGGTGAATTTCAAATTGCCTTACGTCGATCTGCTGCTGATCCACTGGAACAATAAAGACATTCCTTTCAGCGAAAGCATCGGCGCGCTCTGCCAGGCCAAGAAAGACGGTAAGGCCAAACATGTCGGCGTCGCCAATTTCACCAGCAAGATGCTGGACGAGGCTTGGGCGGTCACCACGGAGCCGCTGGTGTGCAACCAGATCGAGGTGCATCCTTTCATCAACCAGGACAAGGTGATCGCCGCCAGCAAGAAGCACGGCATGGCGATAGTCGCCTATGTGCCGATCGCGCGCGGCAAGGTGCCGGGCGCCGACGCGCTGGAACGGATCGGCAAGGCGCACGGCAAAAGCGCCGCGCAGGTCAGCTTGCGTTATCTGGTGCAGCTGGGCTGCTGCTCGATCCCGCGCACCGCGACGCCGGCGCACATGAAGGAAAACCTCGAAGTGTTTGATTTCAATCTCAGCGACGCCGAAATGGCCGAACTGAAAAAGCTCAACGCCACCAATATGCGCGTGGTCAATCCGCCGCACGCACCGGTGTGGGATACGCCTTGATGCAGATGGTCGAGGCGAAGGGTTTCAAAATCCCGATCATTGGTCTCGGCACCTGGGCGCTGCGCGACGTCGCGCGCATAGTCGAGCAGGCTATCCGCATCGGCTACCGCCACGTCGACACCGCGCAGATCTACGGCAACGAGGCCGAAGTCGGGCAGGGCGTGCGCGCCTCGGGTCTGCGCTCGGAGGTGCTGGTTACCACCAAGGTGCAGCCGTCACTGTTGGCGCCGCGCGATCTCGAGCGCTCGACCAAGGAAAGCCTCCAGCGGCTCAAACTCGACGTCATCGATCTGCTGCTGATCCATTGGCCGAACCCGCAGGTGCCGCTCGCCGACACGCTCGGCGCCATGTCCAAATTGAAGCGCGAAGGTGTGACGCGGGCGATCGGGGTGTCGAATTCCACCGTGGCGCTGCTCGACGAGGCCGACAAAGTGAGCCCCGAGCCGGTGGTTTGCAATCAGATCGAATGCCATCCGTTTCTCAACCAGGACAAAGTCATCGCCGCCTGCCGCAAGCACGGCATAGCAGTGGTCGCCTATAGTCCGGTCGCCCGCGGCGGCGCGCCCGGCAATGCCGTGCTCGAGCGTATCGGCAAGGCGCATAGCAAAAGCGCGGCGCAGGTCAGCCTGCGCTGGTTGACGCAGCAGGGCATCGTGGTGATCCCGCGCACCAACAACGTTGCGCGCCTGAAAGAGAATTTTGAGCTGTTCGACTTTGAATTGTCCGATGCCGAAATGCGGGAGATTGCTGGCTTGGCGCACGGCCGCGGCCGCATCGTCGATTGGTCCTGGTCGCCGAAGTGGGATTGAGCGGTTAGCGCCCGCCGCTCTACCGTCATGCCCGGCCTTGTGCCGGGCATCTCGTTTAGGAGGGCAAGGCCATGCCTCCCTTATTGGCATGGCCGGGACAAGCCCGGCCATGACAGCTAAATAAAGCCGATGACCGTTGCATCCGACACCGCTCTCGTCCTGTTATCCGGCGGGCAGGACTCCACCGTCTGCCTCGCTTGGGCGCTCGAACGGTTCGCAATCGTGGAAACGGTCGGTTTCGACTATGGCCAGCGCCACGCGGTCGAACTCGACGTGCGGCCGCGTCTGCGCGAGCAAATGGCGGCACTGCGCGCCGACTGGAAGGGGCGGCTCGGCGACGACCACATGGTCAAGCTCGATGCCCTGTCCGCCATATCCGACACGGCGCTGACGCGCGACAAAGCCATCGAGTTCGCCGCCGACGGACTGCCGACCACGTTCGTGCCGGCGCGCAACTTGATCTTTTTCACCTTCGCCGGCGCGCTCGCCTACCGGCGCGGCGCGCGTCATCTCGTCGCCGGCATGTGCGAAACCGATTATTCCGGCTATCCCGACTGCCGCGACGATACCGTCAAAGCCATGCAAAGCGCGCTCACGCTCGGGCTCGACAAGCCCGTGACCATCCATACCCCGCTGATGTGGATCGACAAGGCCGGCACCTTCGCCCTCGCCGAGGAGATTGGCGGCCAGCCGTTCCTCGACCTCATTGTTGAGGAGACCCATAGCTGCTACTTGGGCGACCGCGCGCACCGGCACGATTGGGGTTATGGCTGCGGCGAATGCCCGGCCTGTCAGTTGCGCGCCGCGGGCTACGAGAAATTCATCACGGCAAGCTCGGCAAAGGCCAAGCCGATTTGAACGGACCCTTCAGATGACCACGACGCTTGAAACCCTGCGCAACGTCACCACCGGCACCATCACCACCATGCTGTTGAAAAAGGGCATCCGGCATTCCTGGATGGCCGGCGCCATGCCGCTCGGGTTTTCCGGCAAGCGCGTGGTGGGACCTGCCTTCACCTTGCGTTTCGTGCCGGTGCGCGAGGACCTGGCGACGCCGGAGAGCTGGTCGAAGCCGATCTCGACACGCTCGGCCATCGAGGCCATGCCGGAGAACTGCGTGGTGGTCGCCGACGCCATGGGCGCGACCGGGGCCGGCATCTTCGGCGATATCTTGTGCATGCGCATGGTCAAGCGCGGCGTCGCCGCGCTGATCACCGACGGCGTCATGCGCGACAGACACGGCGTGCTCGGCACCGGGCTGCCGGTGTGGTGCGCCGGCGTGGCGGCGCCGGCTTCGGTCAACCAGCTCACTTTCGTCGGCTGGAACGAGCCGATCGGTTGCGGCGGCTGCGCCATTTTCCCCGACGATATCATCGTCGCCGACGATGACGGCGCGGTGGTGATCCCCGCCGCGCTCGCCGATTTCGTCGCCAGTGAAGGCGCTGAACACGAATTGCTGGAAAGCTGGCTGGTGCAGGAGGTGGAGAAGGGCGAGAAGCTCCCCGGCCTCTATCCGCCCAATGAAGAAAACAAGAAGCGCTATGAGGCGTGGAAAAAGTCCCGCTGACTTTCCATCTCGCCGAAAAATTTACTCAAAAATTGTGAGCGTGCGGCAATAACTCTATCCTCAAGCTCTCAAGGGCGATTCGTTGCCCGGGTTCGCGTTTGCGTCCTCGTGCACCGTCGCGGTCACGCGATGCCTTCTAAAGGGGATCGGCCATGTCGTCCGACTTTCATACCGCTTATCCTGCGCCCACCAAGCCGCAGGGATTTCTCCGTTTCGTCGCCAATTGGGGCGAACGCATCGTCACTGTCCTCACCGTCACCCTCGGGGTGCTGACGGTTGCGCTTATCGCGGTCGTGATGGGGATGGCTTAGCGCCGCGTTTTCCGCGCATCGTCCCGCCGCGCCCAAAGCGGTCGAAGAGGTTCTTGCGCAGGAAACGCATCAACCCATCTTTCACCCTGGCAAAAGCGCCGGACCCGGATCCGGCGCCAACGGGGGCTTGCTTGGCGTCGGCAAGGCGCCGCATGCGGGCGTCAAGCAGGCCGCCCTCGCGGATGAAAGCCCACATGACCGGCGAAATGCGCAGCAGCGTCGCTTCCGCCTCCTCGCTTAGGAATTCGGGCACAACGATCGGCGGCGGCGCGAAGACCTCCGGCATGGTCTCCGACAGTTTCTCGTCGCCCAATATGTTCCAACGCGACAACCCGCCCATGATCGGCGAGCGGGTGGCGAAGACCACCCGAGCGACGCGCGCTTCGCGGATCGCGTAACTGCAAAACGCGCACGGCTCCATGTTGGTGTAAAGCGTGCAGCCGTCGAGGTTGGTGCTGCCGAGCGCCTTTTGTGCCGCTGTAATCGCCACGACTTCGGCGTGGCGCGTCACGTCGTGGTCGTGCGCGACCCGGTTTGTGGTTTCCGCCACGACCTTGCCGTCGCACACGATGACGCTGCCGTAGGGGTATTCGCCCTGCTTGGCCGATTTCACGGCCAAGGCAAAGCAGCGGCGCATCATCTTCTCGTCGGTTGCTTGTTGGTTCGCCATCGCCATGTCGCAGTTTCGGCCGGCCATGGTGCTCCCATGCGTATGGTCCTTCAACTGCCGGGCCGCTTGAGCCGGAACGGCGCCTCTGCCAGCATCGACGTGAAGGAGACGCCGATGCCGCAGACGATTACCACGGGATACCAGGCGCTGGTCGATGCCGCCGAACGTGAAGTCGAGACCTTAGCCGTCGAGGAGGCGATGAAGGTCGCCGGCCGCGACGACACGGTGCTGGTCGATATCCGCGACATCCGCGAATTGCAGCGCGAGGGCAGGGTGCCTGGTGCCTTCCATTGCCCGCGCGGCATGCTGGAATTCTGGATCGACCCGCAGAGCCCCTATCACAAGCCGAAATTCGCCGAGGACAAGCGCTTCGTGTTCTTCTGCGCCGGCGGCTTGCGCTCGGCACTGGCCGCGCAAGCGGCGCAACGCATGGGGCTTAAGCCGGTCGCCCATATCAAGGGCGGCTTCGGCGCCTGGAAGCAGGCCGGCGGCCCGGTGGAATTGCCGGAAACGCCGGCGCCGGCCAAAAAGGCCTGAGCCGCATGGCGCTGAAACTGATCATCGGCAACAAGAACTATTCATCATGGTCGATGCGGCCCTGGATCGCCATGAAGGTGGCCGGCATCCCGTTCGAAGAGACGGTGATTTCGCTCGATGCCGCCGATTTCAAGCCGCGTCTCCTGGCGGTCTCAGGCACCGGCAAAGTACCGACCTTGATTGACGGTGACATCAAGGTCTGGGAGTCGCTGGCTATCCTGGAATATCTGGCGGAGAAATTTCCCGCCGCCGGTCTGTGGCCGGCGGATGCGGCGGCGCGAGCGCATGCGCGTGTCGTCGCCAGTGAAATGCATGCCGGATTTCAGCCGCTGCGCAAATTGCTGCCGATGAACATGTGGCGTCCGGTCATGAAGCGCGAGCTGACGCCGGAAGCCGCGGCAAATGTGCGGCGCATCGAAGCGATGTGGAGCGAGTGCCGTACCCGCTTTGCGAGCGATGGTCCTTTTTTGTTCGGCCGCTTCGGCGCCGCCGACGCCATGTATGCCCCGGTGGTGGCGCGGCTTAACACCTATGACGTGAACGTCGGCGCCGAGACGCGCCGTTATATGGACGCGGTGATGGCGCTGCCGGCCTGGCGCGAATGGCACGCCGCCGGCGTCAAGGAGCCCTGGGTTCTACCCGCAGACGAAGTCGATTGGCCGACAGTGCGTAAAACTTGAGCCAAGCTGCCTGCGGCAATAATGACCGCGGAAGTTCTAAATTTCGTCAAGATTGTGGGCAAGAAGCCGGACGTCACGGTGCCGGCTCGTCTCGGCCTCGTGTCTTCATTTCGGGGGCGGCATTTCTACGGTGACCTCACGTGGGGTGAGGCGCTGTATGGAGCTGCTCGCCATGAAATATCGATTGCTCGCGGCCATTGTCGCCGCGCTTACGCTCGCCGCACCCGCATTCGCCGCCGAAAACGCCAATCACGACATTAAGGGCCTTTATCTGCTCACCGACTACCCGGCGCTGACGGCGCAGCCGGGGACCACCTCGACGGTCAATCTGCATTTGCGCAACTATGCGCTGCCGCCGGAGCGGCTCAAGCTGTCGATATCGGGTGTGCCAACGGGCTGGACCGCGACGCTGCTCGGCGGCGGCCAGCCGATCGCCGCGGCGATGCCGGCGACCGACGACAGTGTGTCGCTCGACCTGCGTCTCGACGTGCCCAAGGGCGCCGCCATCGGTACCCACACGCTGACCGTCGCCGCCGATGGCACCAATACCCATATCGCGCTGCCGCTGGCGGTGACGCTGGCCAAGGAATTGCCGGCCAAATTGTCAGTGCAGCCGCAGCTGCCGGAACTGCGCGGCTCAACGCGCTCGAGCTTCGCGTACACGCTCTCGGTAAAAAACGACAGCGGCAAGAAACTCCTGGTCAGCCTTGCCGCCGATGCGCCGAAGAATTTCGACACCTCGTTCACCGAGGCCTATGGCAGCCAGGAACTGACCGCGATTCCGATCGAGGCCGGCAAGTCGAAGGACGTGAAGCTGAAAGTCAGCCCGCCGGACACCGTCGATGCCGGGCATTACCCGGTGAAAGTTAAGGTCGCCGCCGAAGGCGCGAAGGCCTCGACCGAGGTCAAGCTCGACATAACCGGCGAACCCAAGCTGACTTTGGCCGGCCGCGAGGGCCTGCTCAGCGCGCGCGCCACCGCCGGCAAAGAAAGCTCCATTCCGATCACCGTCAGCAACACCGGCACCGCGCCGGCCGAGAACATCCAATTGTCGGCCAATACGCCGAGCGGCTGGAAGATCACGTTCGAGCCCAAGACCATCGACCGCATCGCGCCCAACCAGCACAAGGAGGTGCAGGCGCTGCTCACGCCGTCGAACAAGGCGATTGCCGGCGACTACGTCAACACGCTGACGGCTTCCACCCACGGCGAAAACGGCACGGGGAATTTCCGCGTCACGGTGACGACCTCCACCATGTGGGGGGTGGCGGGCGTCGGCATCATTGGTGCTGCACTGCTGATCATGGTGGGCGCGGTCGCGCGTTTTGGCCGGCGATGAGTGAAACGGTCATAGAGGTAAGCGGCCTCACCAAACGCTATGGCGGCACCGCCGCGGTGAACAACGTGTCATTCAATGTGGCGGCCGGCGAAATCTTCGGGTTGTTGGGCCCGAACGGCGCCGGCAAGACCACCACCATTCTGATGCTGCTGGGCTTGAGCGACATCAGCGGCGGCCGGGCGCGCGTGTTCGGCCATGACCCGATGCGCGAGCCCTTGGCGGTCAAGCGCCTGGTCGGCTATCTGCCGGACTCGGTCGGTTTCTACGACCATCTCAGCGCCGCCGACAATCTGCACTACACCGCGCGGCTGATGGGCTTCGGTTCCGACGAGCGCCATCAGCGCATCGCCGCGGCGCTTGCCCGGGTCGGACTGGAGAAAGTGGCCAATAGGCGGGTCGGCACCTTCTCGCGCGGCATGCGCCAGCGCCTCGGCCTGGCGGAGATCGTGATGAAGGACGCCCGCATCGCCATTCTCGACGAGCCGACCAACGGCCTCGACCCGCAAGCGAGCATTGAGCTGCTGGCGTTAATCCGCTCGCTGAAAGAGCAGGGCGTCAGCATCTTGCTGTCCTCGCATTTGCTCGACCGGGTGCAGAGCGTGTGCGACCGCATCGCGCTGTTCAACGTGGGGGAGATCGCGCTGATCGGCACCGTCGGCGAGCTCGGGCGGCAAGTGCTTGGCGGCGGCTATGCCGTCGAAGTCGAGGCCGACGGCGGCAAGGATATTGCCAAAGGATTGGCCGCATTGCAGGGCGTGCGCTCGGTCGAGACGCCCGGCAAGGGGCGCTTCCGCATGACCTGCGACCGCGACCTGCGCGGCGAAGCAGCGGCCGCGGTAGTTGCCGCCGGCGGGCACCTGACGCAGCTGTCGCTCGACCAGCCGAGCTTGGAGAATATCTACACGCGCTATTTCCAGAACGCGCAAGAAGCGCAGGAGGCCCGTCATGCGGCGTAGCGGTTCACCCTGGCAGGGTCTCGGCGTGGTGACCTTGAAGGAGCTTTCCGATCATCTTGTGAGCGCACGCATGCGGGTCTTGGAATGGCTGGTGGTGCTGACCGCGCTCGCCGCGGTCTACGGCGCCATCCACCAGATCCGCGACGTTACCGCCGAGGACCCGTTCCTGTTCCTGAGGCTGTTTACCACCGCGCGCGAACCGCTGCCGTCATTCGTCGCCTTTCTCGGTTTCCTGGTGCCGCTGATGGCCATTGGGCTCGGCTTCGATGCGATCAACAGCGAGCATAACCGGCGCACGCTGTCGCGTATCCTGTCGCAGCCGATCTATCGCGACGCGCTGCTGTTCGGAAAATTCCTCGCTGGCCTTGCGATTTTGGCGATCAGCCTGACCGCGCTGTGGCTCATCGTGATCGGGCTTGGACTGGTCATGCTCGGCGTGCCGCCGGGCGCCGAGGAGATGGGCCGCGCCTTCATCTTCCTCTTGGTGACGATTGCCTATGCCGGGGTATGGCTGGCGCTTGCCATGTTGTTCTCGGTGATCTTCCGCTCGGCCGCCACCGCGGCGCTGGTGACGCTCGGCCTCTGGCTTTTCCTCACGGTGATCTGGCCGGCGCTGGCGCCGGCGATTGCCGAAGCCTTCGTGCCGGCCGAACGCCAAGCGCTCCTGGTCACCACTGCGCAGATGCTGGCGCGGCTGTCGCCATCGACGCTCTATGGCGAAACGGTGCTGGCGCTACTGCATCCGGCCACCCGCACGCTCGGGCCGGTTTACCTGAGCCAATTGCAGGGCGCGGTGATGGGGGCGCCGCTGCCGCTGTGGAACAGCGTGATGGTGGCCTGGCCGCAGATCGTCGGCATGATCGCCGCCAGCATCCTGCTGTTCGTCGGCGCCTATGTCGCTTTTCAGCGGCAAGAGGTCCGAGCCTAGCGAGGACCGTCTCCGTGGAAAGTGCGGTGAGGGCGTAGCTACCACGGCCGCTCGATCGAATTGGTCACATGCTCGCGGTCGGGCGCGGTGAAGCACAAGCCCACGCAGAGATAGGGCAGCTCCGGGTGCGGATTATGCCCGCGGTGGAATTTGGCGATCGGCTCGGAATAGCAGTCGCCGGCGTTGGCCTTGACCAGCACGCCCTCCTGGAAATGCGCCTCGAACAGGCCCTGCAGCGCGACGAAAAACGCCGCGCCGTTGTGGCAATGCCAGTTGGTGTAGCCGCCGGGCACGATCTCGGCGTTGTAGATCTGCACCTTGACTTGCGGGTCGCGCGGCAGCGAAGCGTAGAGCGTGTCGAGCAGCAGATTGCGGTGGAAGCCATTGCCTGGCGGCACCATGCCTTCGAGCTTGAGCTTTAGGTCTTTGTAATTGTCGGGCGCGTGCATCGTCTTCATCCTTGTGCTGCCGTGATCACGATCTCGACCAAATGCGGATATTCCAGGTCGACGCCAATACAAGCCCGCATCGGTGGATTGGCGCGGTCCACCCACTCGTCCCAGGCGCGGTTCATCTCCTCCTTGCGCGCAATGTCGGCAATGTACACGATCGCCGACAGGATGCGGCTCTTGTTGGTTCCCGACATGGCGAGGCTCTCGTCGATCCTTTTAAGGGCCTTTCGGGTCTGCTCATAAAAGGTCGGGTCCGGGTCGGGCGACACCGCGACCGTGAAAACGAGGCCGTCATGAATGACAGCGCGGCTGCGGGTAGGGGTGAGGCCGGAGAAACGGGTTATCATCGTGGGCTCCTACGGTCCAAAGGCTCGCCAGTCTAGGACGAAAAAACGCGCAACGAAAAACCCGGCGCGGGCGCCGGGTTTTTCAGTTCAGCTCGCGGGGGCCGTCGCGCGATAGATCAATCGTCGACGGATTCCTTCACCGCGTCCTTGAGGCCGCCGACGGTGTTTTGAATTTTGCCGGCCGCCTGATCGGCCTTTCCTTCGGTCTCAAGCTTGGTGTCGCCGGTTGCTTTGCCGGCGACTTCCTTGACCTTGCCTTTGGCCTGCTCGGCCGAACCTTCGATGCGATCCTTGTTCATGAAAATTCTCCGGTTTGTGTGGGGCACAATCAGGGACTCAATGTTCGAATGCGACGAAGGTTCCTTAGCCCGTCGCGATGCGACGTGAGGCCGGAAAAAGTTCCCGGCCTCACGCTTTGGTGCGTCGCCTCTGCATCAGGCTTCGATAATGGCGACGATCTCGTGCGTCTGCGGATCGACGATCAGGATTTCGTCGCCGACATACACGTAGTCATAGCCGCGCCATTCGGGATAAATCTCGACGATTTCGACCGGCACCGGATAGAAATGCACACTCGTCGGCAGGCGCGCGCCGACACGGATCGAGATATTGAAGCGGGCCGCGTCGATCCGGTGATTTCTGTGCTGATGGAAGACATTGGTCATGCGCGAGCGCTGCTCATGCGACAGCTTGGCGGCTCCCGCTGCCCCTTGACCGGTCGTCGCGCGGTTATGGTTCGGCTTGTTGCCGGCGCCCGTGCGCTCTTTGTGCTCGTTCGCGCCGCCCTTGATTTCGGCGCCATGTTGCACAGCACCACTATTCTCGTGCTGTTGGCCGCTCTGGCCGGTCGTTTCCGGCGCCTTACGCGGCTGCGGATTCGCCTGGTTCGTTTGGACATTGGCGCCGTGGCCCGGCTCGACCCGGTCGGGAAGGGCTTGCCCCGTGGTCTCAGGACGCTTGTGCTGCCCGCGCTGGATCGCAGGCCCCATTTTCTCGGCCGGGGCGGTCTGCTGCACCGCCGGCGCGCGCGCAGGATTGTCGCCGCCCGGCGTCAAGCCTTGCGCCATTGCAGCGCTGCCGCTCAGCAGCACGATGGCGGCCGCGGTCGAAAACAATCTGGCTTTGCTCATAATTATTCTCCTCTGGGATGTTCCCCAAAATTGTCGTGACTTGCACGTCACAGGAGGGGAAAACGCCGCGCGTGCGCGAACGTTCCATTGCAGGTTCCCGCCATTGCCTTCGCGCCCGCGCCAAGGCACGCTGCCGCAAAATGCAGGGGAGGGAATGTTGGCGATTCTCTCATCGTCAATCGACAAGAACGCGGCTGAGTTCCGCGCCAATGCCGAGAAAATGCGGGCGCTGACCGCCGAGCTGCAGGCGCGACGCGCGCAAGCGGCCTTGGGCGGCTCGGAGAAGGCGCGCGAAAGGCATGTATCGCGCGGAAAGCTTCTTCCACGAGAACGAGTGATGAACCTGATCGACCCCGGTTCGCCGTTCCTGGAGCTGTCGCCGCTCGCCGCCAACGGGATGTACGACGACGCCATTCACGGCGCCGGCCTGATCACCGGTATCGGCCGCATCGAGGGCCGCGAATGCATGGTGGTGTGCAACGACTCGCACCATCAAGGGCGGCACCTACTTTCCGATGACGGTGAAGAAACATCTGCGCGCGCAGGAGATCGCGCGCGAGAACCGGCTGCCCTGCATCTATCTGGTGGATAGCGGTGGCGCCAACCTGCCGCATCAGACTGAAGTGTTTCCCGATCGCGAGCATTTCGGCCGCATCTTCTACAATCAGGCGACGCTGTCGTCGCTGCGCATTCCGCAGATCGCGGCGGTGATGGGCTCCTGCACCGCCGGCGGCGCCTATGTGCCGGCGATGTCGGATGAGACCATCATCGTCAAGAACCAGGGCACCATCTTCCTCGGCGGGCCGCCGCTGGTGAAAGCCGCCACGGGGGAGGTGGTGAGCGCGGAGGATTTGGGCGGCGGCGATCTGCACGCGCGCAAGTCGGGCGTTGTTGACCACTTGGCGCAGGACGATCATCACGCCTTGAGCATCGCGCGGCGCATCGTCGCCAATCTCAACATCAAGAAGACCGTCGACATCCCGCTGATGACGCCGCGCGAGCCGGCGCTGGATGCCGCCGAGCTCGATGGCCTTGTGCCGGTCGACCTGAAGAAGCAATACGACGTGCGCGAGGTGATCGCGCGCCTGGTCGATGCTTCAGAGTTCGACGAGTTCAAGCAGCTTTACGGCACCACGCTGGTCACCGGCTTTGCGCATATCTACGGCATGCCGGTCGGCATTCTCGGCAATAACGGCATCCTGTTTTCGGAGAGCGCGCTCAAGGCCGCGCATTTCATCGAGCTATGTTGCCAGCGCCGTATCCCGCTGTTGTTTTTGCAGAACATCGTCGGCTTCATGGTCGGGCGCGATGCCGAATCCGGCGGCATCGCCAAGGACGGCGCCAAGATGGTTACCGCGGTCGCCTGCGCAGCTATGCCGAAGATCACCGTCATTGTTGGCGGCAGCTACGGCGCCGGCAATTACGGCATGTGCGGGCGCGCCTATGGGCCGCGCTTTCTGTTCACCTGGCCGAACGCGCGCATCTCGGTGATGGGCGGCGAGCAGGCGGCGAGCGTGCTGGCGACGGTCAAGCGCGACAATATCGAGGCCGGCGGCGGTACGTGGTCGCAGGCCGAGGAAGAGGACTTCAAGACGCCGATCCGCGACCAGTACGAAACCGAAGGCAATCCCTATTACGCCACGGCGCGGCTGTGGGACGATGGCATTATTGCGCCGTCGGAGACGCGCCGCGTGCTGGCGCTGGCGTTTTCCGCTGCGCTCAACGCGCCGGTGCGTGGGACACGGTTTGGGGTGTTTAGGATGTAGGTGAGGCGGTCGCCGCTCACCATCTTCGTCGGCAAGAAAGCAGGAAAACGCATGACTCTGTATCAATCCGCCCTCATCGTCGGCGCCGGCTCGGGCCTCTCGGCTTCGCTCGCGCGGCTATTCGCCAAATCCGGCATGAGCGTCGCGCTCGCCGCGCGCTCGCTCGACAAGCTGCACGATTTGGCGAAAGAAACTTACGCCAAGCTCTATCAATGCGACGCCGCCAAGCGCGCCGATGTCGCGGCGCTGTTTGCCGCGCTCGACGCCGCCGGCGCGCCCGATGTGGTGGTCTACAACGCCAGCGCCCGCGCCCGCGGCCCCTTCGTCGATCTCGATCCGGACGAAGTGGAGAAGGCGATTACGGTCTCCGCCTTTGCCGGCTTCCTGGTGGCTCAAGCCGCGGTCAAGCGCATGCTGCCGAAAGGCCACGGCGCCATTTTGTTCACCGGCGCCTCGGCCTCGGTGAAGGGCTATGCGCAGTCGGCGCCCTTCGCCATGGGCAAGTTCGCGCTGCGTGGCCTGGCGCAAAGCATGGCGCGCGAACTTCATCCCAAGGGTATCCACGTCGCGCATTTCGTCATCGACGGCGGCATCGCCAGCGCGCGCCGTCCCGTGCCGCCGGACGCACCGGATTCGCTGCTCGATCCCGCGGCAATCGCGCAGAGCTATCTCGACGTGCTTAACCAGCCGCGCAGCGCCTGGACGCAGGAACTCGAACTGCGGCCCTGGGTGGAGAAGTTCTAGTCAGTGCGGCAGCAAGCCGACCACCGTGTCCCAGTTCACGAAGTGCTCTTTCGGGCCGACCTTCAGCCGTCCGGTGTCGTGCAGATAGGCAGAACCGACCGTCAGGCAGGCGCCGACGATAACCCCGAAAATAAATCGCATGACTGACGTTCCCCAAAGGGCGAGACCGGTCCCGACCTCGCAGAGAGCGATCATAGCGTTATATTAGGTTTGTTAAGACTAGGCGGCGGCAATACCAACCGCTCATTTTAAACGAGGGTGAGCCTGGCGGTGACGCCGGCTTTTCCGGCCGCCGGTTTCGAACTAACATCTGACTGCGGTGAAGCCCGCCCCCTGTGAAGGATCGCAATTCATGCGCCGAACGGCATTCGCGCTTTTGACAGTTTTGCTTGCGCCCACGAGTTTTTCGTATGCGCAGTCGGCCGAACCCGCAGAGCCGCATCCGCCCGGTTCGCATGAGCTTGGCCAAACAGCCGCGCCGGTTCCGCATCCCGAGGGCTCGCATACGGCGACGAGCTATATCCCCGGGCTCGAGCAATTCATGAACGTGATCCAGACCGAACACGCCAAGCTCTGGTACGCCGGCAGCGCGCGCAATTGGCCGCTCGCCGCCTATCAGCTCGGCGAGATCAAGGAAGTGATGTCGGACGTGCAGGACATCGTGCCGACCTTCAAAAGCCTGCCGCTGGCGCAGATGCTCGACGCCGTCATCACCGGTCCGATCGCCGAACTGGAGAAGGCACTCGACGCCAAGGACAGTGCGAAATTCGCGGCCGGCTATGACAAACTCACAGCGGCCTGCAATTCGTGCCATCAGGCAACAAGCATGGGCTTCGTCGTCATTCGTCGCCCTCTCCAGCCTGGTTTCCCCAACCAGGATTTCGTACCGCATCAGTGACGGCCGGCTTGGCGCGGGCCGGGTGGCAGGGCCCGCTGCTGCATGCTAGGGCACACGCATGGCCACACCCGACGATCTCAAACAACTGGCGCCGACCGGAAAACTGCGCGCTGGCGTGGTGACCGCGCCCGCCGGCTCCACTTTCTTCGCCGTCAAGGACGATAGCGGTGCCGTGCGCGGCGTCACCGTCGATCTGCTGCACGGCTTTGCCGAAGCGCTCAAATTGCCGCTGGAGCTGCAGGTTTTTTCCAATTCCGGCCAGGTGACCGACGCGGTGGCGGGCGGGACGTGCGACGTCGCCTTCATGCCGCACGACGCCGCCCGCGCCGAGAAAGTGGATTTCGGGCCGGCTTATTTCATCATCGAGAGCACGTATATGGTGCCGGCGGGCTCGGCGATCGGCAGCATCGAAGCCGTGAACCGTCCGGGCGTGCGCATTGTCGCCATCGCCAACACGACAACCGGCCGCAGCGCGCGTCGCACGGCGCCGCAGGCGGACTTTGAGGAAGTGGCTGGCGTCGACCTGATGGTCGAGAAGGCGCGCAGCGGGCAGGGCGACGCCTTCGCGCTCACGCACGATTCTCTTGCCGGCCTGCTGCCCAAGCTGCCGGGCGCGCGCGTGCTGCCGGGAGGTTTCCAGAAGACCGGCATTTGCATCGCGGTCCCCAAGGGCCGTCCTGCCGCGCTCAAGCGCGTCACCGCGTTGATCGAGGACGCGAAAAAATCCGGCTTGGTGCGCCGCGCGCTCGATGCCGCCGGCTTCAAGGATGCCGAAGTCGCGCCGCCGGGCGGCTAGATTGCCCGCACCTTTACCGGCGCGGCCGCGATGCGGCTGAAAAGCTGGATGTGGCGCCGGATCGGCCACCAATCGTAGAGATAGATTTCAATCGGCCGCCAATTGGCTACCCAGCCGACGATGATCAGACTCTCCTCGAGCACGCGCGCCACCACCTGGTTGGGAATAATCTTGGCGAACAACTGGCTCGCCGACAGACAGCCGACGAGCACGAGGATGCCGATCGCCAGCGAGCGGCGGCCGATGCGGAAGAGTTCGCGCAACTCCTGCCCAGTGACCCGCGCGCGGTAGTCGAAGTAATGCGCGAAGGCCTCGCCGATCCGCGCCGCCTCGGGCTTGGCCGCTTCCTCCGGCGGCAATTCGACCACGATGGTGAACGGCGCGGCCACGGGCAGTTCCCGGACCCAGCCCACGACAAATTCCTCGGTATGCGCATCGAGATCGCGCTCGCGGAACGGCGAGGGATCGAGCGAATTGAACAGCTGCTGAATTGTGCGGACACGAATTGCGATTTCGGTCGTAGCATTCGCCGCCGCGGCCATCGTCACATCGTCACGATCACGTTGCCGATGGTGCCGCGCTCGACCGCCTCATGGGCGGCGACAATGTCGGCGAGGGCAAAAGTCGGCTGCGCCACCCGGTTGATGAGCGCGCCTTGCGTCAGGGCCTGGTTGATGGCGGAAACCGCGCGCTCGCGTTCGTGGACGTCGAGCTCATAGACCAGGAAAAACTGCAGCCGGATCGAATTCACCAGGCAGAAGGCCGCGGGCAGCACGGCTTCCGGGGTGGTGCCGTAGACAATGACACTGCCTTTCGGCCGCAAAACCTGCGGAATGAGCTTGGCATTGGCGGCGAGGTCCATCTCGATCACCGCGTCGACGCCGCGCTTGTCGGTGATCTCCATCACCCGCGCGCCGACGTCCTCACGCTTGTAATCGATGGTGTGGTCGGCGCCGGCCTCGCGCGCGGCCGCGGCCTTTTCGGCCGACGATACCGTGGTGATGACACGCGCGCCTTGCGCCTTGGCGAACTGGATGGCGTATTGGCTGACCGATCCGGCACCGCCGGCGACGAGCAGCGTTGAACCTTTGTCGGCGTGCGCCGGCGCAATGGCGTGATAGGCAGTCATGGCAGGGATGCCGAGGCAAGCGCCAGCCTCGAAGCTCGTGTTGTCCGGCAGCTTCACCGCTTGCGCGCCTGGCAACACGATGTATTCGGCCGCGGTGCCGAACGCGCGCTTCCATTGTCCGTTCCAGACCCAGACGCGCTCGCCGACGCGGGATTTGGCGATGCCATCGCCGACCTGATCGATCACGCCGGCGCCGTCGCTCTGCGGGATCACCCGCGGATAGGCGATCTTGCGGACCGTGCCCTGGCGGGATTTGACGTCGGACGGATTGACGCCGGAGGTCGCGAGCTTGACCCGCACCTCGCCGGAACCGGCCTGCGGAGTGTCGACCTCGCCGACACGCAGCACGTCGCGCGCAGAGCCGTTGCTCTCGTAATAGGCAGCCCGCATTGGTGATTTCCTCCGCTGGCGAACGATAGCATGCCCGAGCTGAGACGAAATCCATCATGGAACCGTTGCGCGCCTTCGCCCGTTAAACGCTTGAAATCCCAAGGAACGCGAAAAAATGAGGTTCGACGATGCAATATCGCGTCTATAGCGGTCCAAAGGGCTCCGGCGATGTGACCGGACTGGCCAAAGAGCAGATGCTGTTCAAGCAATTTACCGCGCTCGACGACGCTTTCGCTTGGGCGCGGCATGTGGAGAAGGAAGGACGGCTCCCGCTCCTCATTGAAGGCGACGACGGCACGCACATGGACCGCCGCGCCATTGTCGACGCCCTCAGGGTTGGCGAGCGCGAGCAGGTAGGCGACGCGCCGCGCTCGTGACGGTGGCGTCCGCTCCAGCACTTCTCGCGCCCAAGCGCCAATCGGCTTCGCATATCGGTTAGCAGCCGGTAGGTGGGCACGGCCGTTTGGCGTGCTGGCGTAATTCAGACGCCAAAAGGTCCAATTTCAGCCCAAAGGTAGATGGGTGCCACCACGTCCCAGGCCTCGCTTTTAACCCGTTGAAATAATTAACAATATGACTTTAAAAACTTCGCACGAAACTAAAAATTGCTGCTATATTGAGCCCATGAGTAGACATTCAGCAAAAAGCGCCGGGCGGTCGTCCAAGACGCCCCGCCGGGCAGTCAAAAAAAGTGCCAAAAGCGCCCGCGGCGTGGCCAAAACGGCGGCGAAATCCCAACGCCGCAGGAGCATCGTCATGCGCGCGCCCAGCGTTGCGCCCCAAATGGCGATCAAGAAGACGGCGCAGATGATCCATACGCCAAGTCCGCCGATGCAGCCGGTCGGCGAACAGGCATTGTTGTCGCAGTCGCACAAGTACCAGATCGGTGAGACGGTCTATTTTACCTCGCCGACTTTCGGGCGCGCCGCTGCTACCGGCAGCTATACCGTGGTCAAACTGCTGCCATCGGAAGGCGACGACTACCAGTACCGGATCAAAAGCTCCGGCGAGGCCTTCGAACGCGTGGCCAAAGAAAGCCAGCTCGACCGCGCCTAGGCACTGTCACAATTCCGTATCCAACTTCGATCAGGTGCGCGATTTTCGCGCATGATCTGATGTGGAAAAGCCCGTTCTCGGCGTGGTCGTGAATCGCGTTTTCGGAAATGGTCTTCTCTGCACCGCCGAATGGGGCCTTCGCCGGGCGGGGAAGAGCACATGCCGACCTATATCACGCAAGGGCGTTACACCCGCGACGCGGTCAAAGGCATGATCGTGAAGCCGGAGGATCGCGCCGACGCGGTCTCGCGCCTGATGGCGAAGGCAGGCGGCCGGCTCGTCGGCTATTACCTGACATTTGGCGACTATGACTTTCTGGCGATCGTCGAGATGCCGAGCGATACCCAAGCGGCGGCCGCGCTGCTGGCGATCGCCAGCGGCGGCGGCGTCACCGGTCTGCGCACCACGGTGGCGCTGACGTCGGTGGAAGCCAAAGGCGCCTTCGCGGCGGCGAGCGATCTGGCGCCGGGATTCAAGTCGGCCGGCGGGACTTAAGGCTAAGGCGCAATGGCGAATATCGATCCCACAGCCTCACAGCCGCAGCCGGCGCAGCGCCAAGCGGCCGCGCAGCGGCCGGTGAGCCGATCGACAGGACCGGCGCCCATGACAATCGCCGCTGCATCGTTGGCCGAGCCGCTATCGGAGCCGCTGGTTCTTTCGGCGCTGGTCGTTGCCGCAATTGCGGCCGCGTTGCTGTTGCCGGGACCGGCTGCCGGCGCGCTTACGGCATTTCTGGTGCTCGTCGCGATTTTGGCGCTGCGTCAGGCGGGGGCAAGTGTGCCGCGGCTTATATTGGCGGCTGCGGTTCCCATGCTTGTCGGATTGACAGTGACTGCGGTGCTCGATCGTCTGTCGGCGAGCGAACGCGCGGCCGAGCGGCGCATGATCCTTGCGCGTAATGCCGAGCTAAATGTCCGGGCAACCGCGCCCGGCTCGATGCTGGCCTGCCTTGATGCCGGCGCCGGCGAGACGATCGGAAGCGCCTGCGAGAAAGCGATCTTTGCTACGCCACAAAGCACTGCCAATGCCGTGGCCTATGTCGGAGCGCGGCTAGCGCTGCTGATGGACGCCGCTGGATTGGCCAAAAAGACAGATCCTGCCTTGCTCGAAGCGCTCGCTGCCGCGCGCCGCGCGATTGAGATTGACCGCTATGGCATAGCGGCTGACATTCTGGCCAAGCGCGACGGCTGCAGCGCCGATCGCTGCGCGCAATTCGCGGTTCTGCAGGATTCCACTGCGCTCAAGGCGCATATGCGGCAGCAGGCTTTCGCTGGCTATGTGAGCCGCTATGCGCAGGCCTGGAGCACCAGTGAGGCCAAAAATGAGCCGGTGACGGAAAAGCCGGTGGCGGAAAAAGCGCCGTCCGGCCCGGTAACCAGGCCGGTCGCGAGCCGCTACGACTTTCCCTCCGCGGCCTCGATCCCGCCGGTGAGCATCATGAATGCCGAGCCGCCGCCGCCGCCGTCGCCGCCGAAAGAGGCCGCCGCGGCAGATGAAAAGCCTACCGGCAGTATCCCGGAGCCGCCGAAAGGTCCGCTAAATCGGACAGCGAAGCCCACCGCGCGCTAGTATCGGCGGCATCGCAGCCGGGCCAGCCTATGTTTTCTTCCGTTCTCATCGCCAATCGCGGCGAAATCGCCTGCCGCATTGCCCGCACAGCCAAGCGGCTGGGTCTGCGCACCATCGCGGTCTATTCGCAGGCCGATGCGGGCGCGCTGCATGTTCGATTGTGCGACGAGGCGCATGACATTGGTCCGGCGGCGGCGGCGGAGAGCTACCTTTGCATCGATAAATTGATCGCGGTCGCCAAAGCGGCGCGCGCCGAGTGCGTGCATCCTGGCTACGGGTTCCTCGCGGAAAACGCCGGCTTTGCCCAAGCTTGCGCTGACGCTGGCGTCGCTTTCGTCGGTCCGCCGCCGGCCGCGATCCGCGCCATGGGCCTGAAAGACCGCGCCAAGGCGCTGATGGAAAAAGCCGGCGTGCCGGTGGTGCCGGGCTATCACGGCGAGCGCCAGGAGCCGAAATTCCTCAAACAGAAGGCTTACGAGATCGGTTATCCGCTGCTGATAAAAGCGGTGGCCGGCGGCGGCGGCAAGGGCATGCGGCGGGTCGACAAGCACGCCGATTTCGATACCACGCTCGAAGCCGCCATGCGCGAGGCGCAATCGGCCTTCGGTGAAGACCGCGTGCTGATCGAGAAGTACGTCAATGCGCCGCGCCACGTCGAAATGCAGGTCTTCGCCGACCGCCACGGCAATGTCCTCCATCTCAACGAACGCGACTGCTCGCTACAACGCCGCCACCAAAAGGTCATCGAGGAAGCGCCGGCGCCGGGCATGAGCGCCGAATTGCGCACGCAGATGGGTACCGCCGCGGTCGCCGCCGCAAAGGCGGTGGCCTATGAGGGCGCTGGCACTGTGGAGTTTATTGCCGACGGCGCAAACGGGCTCAAAGCCGACGGCTTCTGGTTCATGGAGATGAACACGCGGCTGCAGGTCGAACACCCGGTGACCGAGGCGATCACCGGCCTCGATCTGGTGGAATGGCAGTTCCGGGTCGCGGCGGGCGAAAGTTTACCGCTGACGCAGGCGCAGGTGCCGCTGCAAGGCCACGCCATCGAGGCGCGGCTTTACGCCGAGGATCCCGAGCGGAACTTTTTGCCTTCGACAGGTCGCGTTGCTGGCGCTGCAATTTCCCCAAGGCGAGGGCTTGCGCATCGATAGCGGCGTCGAGGCCGGCAGCGAGATCACGCCTTATTATGACCCGCTGATCGCCAAGCTGATCGCGCATGGCGGCAGCCGCAACGAGGCGCTGGATCGGCTCGCGGCTGCCCTCGACGACACCATTGTCGTCGGCCCGCGCAGTAATGCCGGCTTTCTGGCCGCGCTTTGCCGGGCCGAGGGGTTTCGCGAGGGGGATTTCGATACCGGCTTCATCGACCGGCATCTGGCCGAACTCGGCGCCATGCCTGGCACCATCGACAATGCCGCCGCCGCGCTCGGCGCGCAAAAGCTGGTGGAGGGCGAACATGCCCGCATCGCCGCCGGCCTTCGAGGGCGAAGCGGACGTTGTCTCGCCCTGGGACAGTGCCGATGCGTTTCAGCTTTCCGGCGCGCGCCGGCTCGCCTTGCCGATCCTGGTCGATGGCGAAGCGGTGGTCGCACAGGTTGCTTACGGGTCATCCGGCGCCGCGGTTACCGTCGACGGCGCCGCGCCGGCCGCGGACGCGGCGACGGTGGCGGCAGGAAACTCCATCTATGTCGTGCGCCACGGCCGCCAGACGAAGGTGACCTTGCGCGATTTGGCGCTCGACGAGGCTGGGGACCACGGTACCGGAGGTCTTGTACGCGCGCCCATGCATGGCAAGGTGCTCAGCATCCTGGTGGAAGAGGGCTCCCGCGTCGTCCGCGGCCAACGTCTTGCCATCATCGAGGCCATGAAGATGGAACATACACTGGTCGCGCCCATCGACGGCACCGTCGCCGAGATCGCGGTTGCGCACGATGCGCAGGTTGCAGAAGGCGCCAAAGTGCTGCTGATTGCGGCAAACTCGTAATTGGACGTCAGGAATGCCCCTTCATCTCATCAAGTTATGCGTCGGCTGCGACTCGGTCGCCGATCTCGAGGACTGGATCGCTCAGAAGCTGAAGGAAAAGAAACGGCGCCGGCAAAAGCCGGAGCACATCCATACCACGCGCATGGTGCCGAAGCGTGCCGAGGAATTAATCGACGGTGGATCGCTTTATTGGGTGATCCGCGGCCAAATCGCCTGCCGCGAGCGGATTCTCGACGTTCGGCCCTTTACCGACAAAGACGGCATCGGCCGCTGCCGCGTGGTGCTCGATGGCAAGGTCGTGCTGGTCGAGCCGAGGCCCCGCTCAGCCTTCCAGGGCTGGCGTTATCTCGAAGCCAAGGATGCCCCGCGTGATTTGTCGCGGGCAGCACCGGGCGCTGCCCGGATGCCCGAACAGATGCGGCGGGAATTGCAGCAACTGGGCCTGCTGTAGTCGGGGCGAGCGTCAAACCGCCAGATTATCGATCAGACGCGTCTTGCCGATTTTCGCCGCCACCAGCAGCCTGATCGGCCCGTCTTTGCGCGCGGTAATGGGCGCCAAAGTCAGCGCATGGCGCGCTTCCAGGTAATCGAGCGCAAAGCCGGCGCGAGCGATTTCGCTGCGGCCGTCGGCCAAGACCGGCTCGATCGGTGCGTTCTTCCTGATGCGCGCCGCGGCGGCCTTCAGAACCCCGTAAAGCGTTGGCGCAACTGCACGTTCCTGCGCCGACAGGTACGCATTTCGCGACGATAGAGCGAGCCCGTCGCCCTCCCGCACCGTCGGCACGCCGACCACCTTGAGGGCAAGATCAAGATCCTTCGCCATCTGGGTGACGACACGAAGCTGCTGGTAGTCCTTCTCGCCGAACATGGCGAAGTCAGGCGCGACTTGCAGGAACAGTTTGGCAACGACGGTGGCGACGCCGCCGAAGAAATGCGGGCGGAATTTGTCCTCGAGGCCGGCTTTGGCCGCGCCCAGCGGTTCGATGCGGGTGGCAAAGCCGTCCGGATACATGACCGCGCGCGACGGCGCCCACACCAGATCGGTTTTCGCGAGGCCAAGCACCTTCAGATCGGCCGCGAAATTGCGCGGATAGCTGGAAAAGTCCTCATGCGGCGCGAACTGGGCCGGATTGACGAAAATCGACACCACCACGCGCTTGGCGCGGCGGCGCGCCTCGTCAATTAAGGCGAGATGGCCGGCGTGCAGCGCGCCCATGGTCGGCACCAGCGCAATTTTCTGCGCAGCGCGTCGATAAGGTGCGAGGGCGCGGCGCAGCGCCGGAACGGTGCGCGCCACAATCGGGCGGTTAGCCATGGATATTGGCTCCATCGGCTGGTTGGCGAAAATTCGGGCAAGGAATTAGCAAGCCGGCGGCGATCCGGCTACGCCGCTTAACAGTAAAATCATGTCGAGCTTGACTATGCATGGGTAATTTTTTGAAAATGGGTGGATCAAAGGACGCGTCATGTTGGTCCAAGCGATCCAGGAGAGTCCGAAGTCTGCGCATGTGGTCGTGCTCGGCAATGAGAAAGGTGGGTCAGGCAAGTCTACCACCGCATTGCACATCGCAGTCGCGCTGCTCAAGGCCGGCCAACGCGTCGCCACCATCGATCTCGACGGGCGGCAAAAGAGTTTCACCCATTACATCGAGAATCGCCGCAACTGGGCAGCGCGCGCGCGCGTTAACCTTGAACTGCCGACGCACTACTGTATCGAGCGCGCCGAAGAAAATTCGCTCGAAGCCAACGACGCTGAGGAATTCGACAGCTTCTCGGCCGCGATCGCCGCAATCGAACGCAACTTCGATGTGGTGGTGATCGATACGCCCGGCGCCGACACTTATCTGATGCGGCTTGCGCACTCGATGGCGGACACGCTGGTCACGCCGCTCAACGACAGCTTTCTCGATTTCGACGTGCTGGCCACGCTCGACCCGACGAATTTTGCCGTCACCGGCGAAAGCCATTATGCCGACATGGTGCGCGAGGCGCGGCGCCAACGCCGGCTGGTCGACGGTCAGCTCACCGACTGGATCGTGATGCGCAACCGTCTGGCGGCGCTCGGCTCGCGCAACAAGCGTCTGGTCGGCGAAGGGCTGATCGAATTGTCCAAGCGCATGGGCTTCCGCAGTGTGGAAGGCTTTGCCGAGCGCGTGGTCTATCGCGAATTCTTTCCGCGCGGCCTCACCGCGCTCGATGATCTCGACGAAGCGGTGCTCGGCACGCGGCCGACCATGTCGCACGTGACCGCGCGCGAGGAAGTCATCCAAGTTCTCAACATGCTGCACCTGCCGCTGTCGGAGAACGGCAAGCGCCGGGCTGCCGCACGTGCAGAATGGTATTCGGTCATGGATCAGCCGTTGCAAGTCCATGACGTGATCAGCTAGCGATCCCGCTAAAACCGGCGCTGCACCGTTGCATCCGCCCTTGTGCGGGGCCAACTGTATTATGCGTGGCCGCCCGCCACTGCCGAATCCGGTGTAAACTGCCGTCATGAGCAAAGACCGCTCCGATAAAGCGCCGGCGCCCGCGCCGGCCCGCCCGGAAATCGCCGAATTCCTCGAGCGCGTGCGCGCGCTTGGGCCGGCTGCGGCGGCAGACGGCAAGCGCGGACGGCTGATCTTCGCGCTCGATGCCACCATGAGCCGGCAGCCGACCTGGGACACCGCCTGCACGCTGCAGGCCGACATGTTCCGTGAAGCGGCTAGCGCCGGCGGCCTCGATATCCAGCTCGTTTATTTTCGAGGCCTGGGCGAATGCCGCGCCTCCGGCTGGGTTACCGCCGGCGAGCGGCTCGCCGAGTTGATGTCGCGCATTGATTGCCGCGGCGGGCACACCCAGATCGGCAAGGTCTTGAACCACGCCCGCCAGGAACACGGACGCCAGCGGGTGCAAGCGCTGGTTTATGTCGGCGACGCCATGGAGGAAAAAATCGACGATTTGTGCAAGGCCGCCGGCGAACTCGGCTTGCTCGGCGTGCCGGCCTTCATGTTCCAGGAAGGCAATGATGCGATCGCCGAGCAGGCCTATCGCGAGATCGCCCGGCTGTCGCGCGGCGCCTATTGCCGTTTCGATACCGGCGCGGCGCACGAACTCGGCGAATTATTGCGCGCGGTCGCCGCCTATGCCGCAGGCGGCTTGAAGGCGCTTGCCGATTTGTCGGCGCGGCGCGCGGGCGGCGCGCGCAGACTGCTGGCTCAGCTTAAATAGCCATGCCGATCATCTTAGGGCTTGTGGTGCTGGTGCTCGCACTGTGGGCGCTCAACGTCATTTCCAAGGTCGATCCGCGTATCGGGGCGCGCGTGCTCAAGGCGAGCGGCGGCCTGCTCGCGCTCGGCTTGGCGGTATTTCTCGGCCTGCGCGGGGAAATCGCCGTCGCCATTCCGCTCGGCATTTTCGGGCTCGGATTGCTCGGCTGGATGCCGTTCGGACCGGCCGGTTTTTCCGACCGCACCCAAAAGAGCGGCGGGCAGACCTCGCAGGTGCGCTCGGCCTATCTCGAAATGCAGCTCGATCACGATAGCGGCGCGATGCACGGTCGCATCGTTGCCGGTCGTTATCAGGGCGTTGCGCTGGAACGGCTCGACGTCAAGACGCTGGCCGGACTGCTCAATGAATTCGACGAGGAAAGCCGCGCGCTATTGGTGGCTTATCTTGACCGCCGGGAGCCCGGCTGGAGTGAAGACGCGCAAGGTGACGCGGCAACGGGGCGGCCCGCTGCGAGCAGCGGTAAAATGTCGGAGCAGGAAGCCTATCAGATCCTTGGCCTGCAAGCCGGCGCGAGCGTCGACGACATCGGGCGCGCCCATCGCACGCTGATGAAGAAACTCCATCCCGACCAAGGGGGGTCGACGTATCTCGCGGCCCGTATCAATGAGGCCAAGGAAATCCTTCTTCGCCGCCATCGCTGATGTACTCCTAGACAACACCATCAGCGGCTCCTGGATATCGGCTCTTCCCTGATAATCTTCTTATTCTTGGACCTTTATTTATTACCTTTGCGCGTTAATTTTTTACCACTATGCACGGGATTTCGTTGCGCTTGAGGCGCCTGCAGGCGGTCACCGCCTGAGCTTTTTCCAGCCCTGCAAAGCGCGCGCGAAATAGCGATTTGTCGCCCTTTTCGACCCGTTCGGTGAAGGGGTCTGCCTTGCGAAGTTGACCCTCGGCTTTGGTTTTGGCCGCGGCCAGGCGTTGTTTGGCTTCCCTCTCGTCGTCGAAGGCGCCGACTTGGATCATCCAGCCGCTGTGCGGTTTGGCCGAGGGCTCTGCGGCCGGGACCGGGACGCCTTTGCCGACCGATGCGACCTCGACGACTTTTGCCGCCGGTTTGGCGGGCAACGCTTCGATCACGCCTAGGGGTTCGGAGGAGGGCGGTGGGTCGCGTTTGACGGTGGCGATGGTGGTAACGGCCGCCGGATTGGCGGTGGCGGGCGCCGGCATGAGCTTTCGGACATCCGGCGGCGGCGTGCGTAGCGAACGCGTGCGCGTCTCGCTGGGGTGGACGACGAAGGTTTTCACCGGATTGGATTTGATCGGCGCGGTGGAGCCCAGCCGCGGCGCCGGTGGGGGCAGCGGCGTCACCGACGCGACCTTTAGCGGGGCGTGCGCCACGCCGGCTTCGCCGCGTTCCACGACCAATGGCGCGGTGCGCTTTGCGGATGCCCTGTCGATGTTTTGGCGATCAAGCTGCGCATGCTTGCATCGCGCGCGTTCGCACTGCGCCCGCCAAACACCACCGCCACGATATGACGATGGTGGCGTTGCACCGACGTGACGATGTTGAATCCGGAATCGTGAATGTAGCCGGTCTTGATGCCGTCGACGCCGTCGACGCGCCCCAATAGGTGATTGTGATTGCGCATCACTTTGCCGCCGAACGCGAAGGTCCGGGTGGAGAAATAATGGTAGTATTTCGGGAAACGGTCGTGGATCGCGCGGCCGAGAATGGCCATGTCGCGCGCCGTGGTAATCTGCCGGTCGTCGGGCAGGCCGGAGGCGTTGCGATAGGTGGTGTGCGTCATGCCAAGCGCGTGCGCTTTGGCGGTCATCATCTGCGCAAATTCGGTTTCGTCTCCGCCGATCGCTTCGGCAACAATGACCGCCACGTCGTTTGCCGATTTCGTGACGATGGCGCGGATCGCGGTCTCCACTTCGATCGTCTCACCGGGCTTGAGCCCCAGCTTGGACGGCGCCTGCGCGGCGGCATGCGGCGACACCTTCATTTCGCTGGTGAGCTTGATCTTGCCCGCCTCCAGCCGCTCGAACAGCAGATAGAGGGTCATGATCTTGGTGAGCGAGGCGGGATGGCGCGGGCTGTCCGCGTCGGTGGCCTGCATGACGGCGCCGGAGTTGGCGTCGACCACGATCGAGGAATAGGGGGGGTGATATCGTTCCGCGGAAACGTGGTGCCGGTGATGGCGATGGTGGCGGCGGCGGGCGTCGGCACTATCGCTTGACGCCGTGACGGCTACCAAAACTGCCAAGCCTGCGGCACCCCAACGCAAACGGCGTTGGATTTTGGCTCCTCTACGCGACATCAGCGCTCCCCAAATACCCCGTTCTTGGGCGGCTTTAGACCGCCAAAGTGGCAAATTTGTAGAATCTCCGCAGTGCGAGAATTTAGAAGCCTACGGCGGCGCGGTATACAAGTTCTTAATGTAATCCCGTGGATTTTATGGCATTTTTCGCACTGCAAAATTAACGTTGACTTTTTTGTGCAGTGCAGTATAAATGGCTGTTTAGTTCCGGGTTGACCGGTATTTAGGCACATGGCGCCGCGTCGCGGGGCCGGGAAAGGATCAACAATGGTCAAGAGCTTTGAGGACCTGCAACATTTCGGCAAAGAGAACGTCGATATGGCGCTGAAATCCATGGGTGCGCTGTCAAAGGGCAGCCAGGCGATTGCGGTCGAAGTCGCCGACTATTCGAAGAAGGCTTTCGAAGACGGCACCGCCGCGGTCGAAAAGCTGTTCGGCGTCAAGTCGTTCGAGAAGGCGATCGAGGTGCAGACCGAGTACGCCAAGATTGCCTATGAGGGCTTCGTCGCCAAGGCTTCCAAGATCAGCGAGCTTTATGCCGATCTCGCCAAGGAGACCTACAAGCCGTTCGAAAGCATGATGGCTAAGGCAAAATAACGAGCCTGGCGGCGCTGTCACACAGCGTTTGCATCGATCCGGTTCGTCTGAGTTTGGAAAGCCCGGCATTTATGGCCGGGCTTTTTGTTTGGCTGCGGCGCTATTGGGCGATGCGTAGCTTGGTCAGGTTGGTGCCGATCGCGTCGAAGGTGGTGATGATCTGGTTCGCCGAGGTCAGCAGGAAGAATTTCTCGGGGTCGGGGAATTTTTTCGGACTGCCTGCGCAATTTTTTAGAAGCGTCGATGTCGGATCGCCGCCGGTATTGACCTGGATCGTATAGAGGGTGACGCCGGCGGCATTGATGTTGGCGCATGTGCCTCTGCCGCTCGAATCGTACATCCGGGCGTCGACTGCCGTGTTTGTGCTTGAGCCGTTGCCATACCAGCGGTCAAGCGTATTCAGGCCATCGGTGAGCAGAATGATGACATCGTTGTAAGTGTAGTTGGAATTCTTCGCCGGCGCGACCATGGGGCTGCCGCCAGCCAGCGACTGCCAGCCCCAAACCAGGCCGATCGGTTGATTGGTGGCGCCGAGCGGATAAAGACCGTCGACTAGAGTCTTCATCGCTGCCCAGTCGTTGTTGAGCCCTTTGATGGTGGGCGAGCAATAGAAGTTTTGCTCAGCGGGAAACAGCGTGGCCTTTATGCTTGTCGTTGGCGGCGTCACCAACCGGTCATAGTCCTGACTCGGAAGCGTTGGTGGTGCCGCGATCAGTAACGCAGCCGTTCCAAGTGCTGTGGTCGTTCACACGCCAAGTGTGGGTATAGGGCGCGCCGGTTGTAGTCACGGTTTGTCTGCAGACCGTACTATAGCTGTAGCCCGTACAGGAGCAGTTGCTGAGGTGACCACAACTGCAATAGCGGCCGGTGCAGACCGTGTTCGTCGCGGTCGTGGTGGTCGGCACGCTGTCGTAGCAGCCGTTGTAGTAAATGCCGATCTTGGTCGAATCCCTGTTGCCGCCGTCGACGCTTGGGCAGATATAGCCGGCTGAGCTGCCGCTCGACGGAATTGTGTTTGTGGTCGACGCGCCGTTGGCCGGCCCGGTCGTACAGGAGAAGCCGTAGCTGTAAGTAGAAAATGGGCAGGACGAACCCGGCCCGATCTGCCCCCAATTGCTTTGGTTGTTTCTGATATCGTTTGAAACCGTCGGTGGCTCGGAATTCCAGTCCGTCCAGTCGATCCAGGAGTCAGTGTAATAGTCGGAATCGACATTGACGTTCTTGCTGAACGGGATGATCGACACATAAACGTCGCCATCGGTGGTGACGGCATTCTGCAATTGCGTGATCAGGTTCTTGGTCGCGGTCTTGAGCGCGTTGATCTTGCCGTCGTCGGCCATCGAACCTGTCGTATCGAGTACCAGGGCCACGCGCAGCCGAGTGGAACCCCATTTCGATAACGCTTTGCCACTGACTGTAATTTTCTTGATGCCGACGATCGCCATGAATGTGGTGTCGATATCCATGGTGGCATCGACCGAAACATGTGAGCCGCCAGTACTCGAATAATTTGCGGTGAATTGGATATTCTTGGCCGTCGGATTTTGAAACAACGCCAGGAAATAGGTCTGCGCCTCGGTCTGAATCTGGCCGCCAGTCAGCGACGCGGCGTTTTTCGACACTATCAAAGCAGTAGAATCGAGCGCCGCCTGCAAGTCGGCCTTGAGTGCATTGGCGCGACTGTAATCGACCGCTGCACCGACGAAGGTGAGGATCGGAATCAGTGTGAGTGCAAAAATTATGGCGACATTCGCGCGGCGCGCCGCGGTGAAGCGGCGCGTAGCGCGGCGGAGACGGGATATCGCGATTTGAAGCGCTGCCATTATGGCTTTTTCGGTCAACGATTGAATTTGATTTCAATCGCGGCCTACGCCGAACCCTTGAATGTGTTGCTAGCAGATCGAGGAAAATCCGCCGGTCTTTGTAAAGTTACGACGTTGAATTCGGTCGATAATATAGCGGCCGGCGCGAGTTAGGTGGTAAAGGCGCGTAACGCGGAATACCGCTTGCTTTTTGTTGCTGGCGGTTAGTGATCACTCGGCGCAGCCGCAGCAGCATGCAAAACCAGCAAAACCAGCACGTGAGCGGAGCGCGAGCCCCGCTCACGAATATCTCCTATTTGCATCTTTTACTGGGCCACCCGTAGCTTGGTCAGGTTGGTGCCGATCGCCTCGAAAGTCGTGACGATCTGATCCGCCGACGTCAGCAGGAAGAAATGGTCGGTCGTTCCGGCCTTGTTGCTGGCGCAGTTCTGCAGCAGGGTCGAGGTCGGGTCGCCGCCGGTGTTGACCTGGATCGTATAGATGGTGACGCCGGAGGCCTTGATGTTGGCGCAGGTGCCAGTTGCCGTTAGTGTCGTACATGCGATGGTCGACCGAGGTGCTTGTGCTCGACCCGCCGCCGTACCAACGGTCCTGGGTGTTGAGACCGTCGCTGAGCAGAATGATGACCTGATTGTAGGTGTAGGCTGAATCCACGGCCGGCACGGTGAAGGGGCCGCCGCCAACCAGCGTCTGCCAACCCCAAACCAGGCCGATCGGCTGGTTGGTGCTGCCGTTGGCAGACATGCTGTCGACCAGCGACGTCATCGACGACCAATTGTTGTTCAGGCCCATCATCGCCTTCGGGCAGGCGCTGTATTCTTCGGCTGGGAATTGGCTGGCCGTGATGCTCGAACTCGGCGCAGTCGTCAGCCGGTCATAATCGGAAACCGGGCCCGAACTGTCGCCGCGGTCGGTGACGCAGCCGCCCCAGTTTGTATGACTCTTGGGCGTCCAGGTCGCCTGCGTCCACACGCCGGTTGTCCACACGCCGGCCGTCCAAACACCTGCGGTCCACTGATAGCCCTTCTTGAGGCACTTGCTTTCGTTGCCGTCGTATTTCGACTTCGAGCAGACGCCGTCGTTTTCGCAGCTGCTCTGGCTGCTTTTGCCGGAGATGGAGCAGGAGCCGGCGTTATTGCAACTGCTTTGACTGTTCTTGCCCGAGACCGAGCAAACGCCGTTGCTCTCGCAGCTGCCTTTGCTGTTGTTGCCGGAGATCGAGCAGGACGCCTGGGCAACGCACGAGCTGCGCGGCGATTTATTGCCCGTGCTGCAGGTGCCGTTGGCGCCATCCCAAGACGAGTCGGTGCCGTCGTCCCACATGATCCACTGGTCCCAGGCCGCGCTGTTGGCGCTATAGTCGGACGTGTCGATTTTCACATCTTTGACGAAGGGGACGATCGAGACATAGACGTCGCCATCAACGCTAACGGCGTCCTTCAATTGCGTCAGCAGATTCTTGGTCGCGGTCTTGAGCGCGTCAAGCTTGCCATCCGAAGCCATCGAACCGGTGTTGTCGAGCACTAACGCCACGCGCAGACGCGAAGAGCCCCACTTCGTCGTCGATGAGTCCGTTACCGGGATCTCGTTGTAGCCCATGACGCCGAGGAAGCTGGTCGGCACCGTGGCCGAGCCGCTGACCGACAAAGTCGAACCGCCGCTTTTCGAGTAAGTTGCGCTGATTTTGATGTCCTGGGCTTCCGGCCGGTTGAAGAGGGCATCAAAGTAGCTCTGTGCCGCGCTCTGCAACTGGTCTTCGGTCATCGAGGATGCGTTCTTCGACAGCATCAGTGCGGTCGAAATCGAGCGCGGTCTGCATCGCGGCCTTGACAGAATTGGCATTGCTGAAATCGATGGCGGCGCCGACAAAACCGAGCAGCGGGATAACGGCGATTGCAAACATAAGCGCGACATTACCTTCGCTGTCCTTGCGGAAGGCACCGAAGGCGTGACGCAGTCTCGTCCAGAAGGTATTCATGGCGGTTCACCGAAGTTAAATTCGGCTACCGTCATATAACCGCGGCATAAAGAGCGGGTATACGGATATGTTGAAAAATACGTGCGGCCGTAAACGTCGCCGGCGCTAGGATTTCGTTTTGCGCGCGCGGGCAGGGACTTGGATAGTTAACACCATCACTCGCGAATGCCGCGAATGCCGAGCAGTTCTTATTTGACGTCGTTAATGGATGGTTAGCGTGAAAACCGGAACCCCCGTTTTGCGCGGGGGTTCCGGGAGTGCTTTGCCCGCGGCGGCGGTTACTGGGCCACCCGGAGCTTGGTCAGGTTCGTGCCGATCTTGTCGAATGTCGTCAAGATCTGGTCCGCCGACGTCAGCAGAAAGAAATGGTCGGTGGTCCCGGCCGTGTTGCTGGCACAGTTCTGCAGTAAGGTGGAAGTCGGATCGTTGCCGGTATTCACCTGGATCGTATAGATGGTGATACCGGCGGTCTTGATGTTGGCGCAGGTGCCGGTGCCGTTGGTGTCATACATGCGGCGGTCGACCGAAGTGTTGGTGCTCGTGCCGTTGCCGTACCAGCGGTCCTGCGTATTCAAGCCGTCCGACAGCAGGATGATCACCTGCTGGTACTTGTAGGTTGAATCCAGCGCCGGCGCGGTGAACGGTCCGCCGCCGACCAGCGTCTGCCAGCCCCACACCAGGCCGATCGGCTGGTTGGTGCCGCCATTGGCCACCATGCTGTCGACCATGGAGCTCATGGACGACCAATCATAGTTGAGACCCATCATGGCCTTCGGGCAGGCGTTGTACTGCTCGGCGGGGAACTGACTCGCATTGATGCTGGAGCTTGGGGCAGTCGTCAGCCGGTCGTAGTCGGAAACCGGGCCTGAATTGCTGCCGCGATCCATGAAGCAACCGTTCCAGGCAGTATGATTGCTGGGTGTCCAGGTTGCCTGCGTCCACACGCCGTTTGTCCAGACGCCGGCTGTCCAAACACCCAACGACCAGGTGCCTTTACCCCAGACTCCGCCATGCGACGTGCATTGGCTGCTTGTTGTGTAGGCCGACAAGGTGCAGGCATTCGAGGTCGTGCAGGTGCTCTGGGTCGTTTTTGCAGGATTCGAGCAGACGCCCGCGCTCGTGCAGGTGCTTTGGCTCGTTTTGCTCGAAATCGAACAGGTGCCGGCCGCGGTGCAGGTGCTTTGCGTGGTTTTGCTCGAGATCGTGCATGTTCCTGCGCCAGTGCAGCTGCTCTGGTTGTTGTAGCCAGACAGCGAGCAGGACGCCTGTGCGACACACGAACTGCGCGGCGATTTGTTGCCCATGCTGCAGCTGCCGTAGGTGCCGTCCCACGAGCTGTCGGTGCCGTCGTCCCACATGATCCAGCTGTCCCAGGACGAATTGTAGCCGGTCGTGTCGATCTTTACGTCCTTGGCGAACGGAACGATCGAGACATAGACGTCGCCATCGACCGATGCGGCGCCTTGCAATTGGGTCAGCAGCTTCTTGGTCGCGGTCTTGAGCGCGCCGATCTTGCCGTCCGAATCCATCGATCCGGTGTTGTCGAGCACCAGCGCCACGCGCAGCCGTGAAGAGCCCCATTTTGTCGTGGCCTTGTCGGTCACCGGGATTTCGTTATAGCCGAGGACTCCCATGAACGTGGTCGGCACGGTGGCCGAGCCACTCACCGACAAGGCCGCGCCGCCGGCCGTCGTATAAGTCGCGCTGATCTGAATATTCTTGGCTTCCGGCCGATTGAACATGGCGTTGAAGTAGTTCTTCGCCGCAGTTTGCAGTTGGTCATTTGTAAGCCCCGAAGCGTTCTTCGACAGCAGCAAAGCCGTCGAATCGAGCGCGGTCTGCATGGCGGCTTTGACTGAATTTGCGTGGCTGAAATCCACGGCGGCGCCGACCATGCCCACTATTGGGACGGCGGCGATTGCGAACATGAGCGCGACATTGCCTCCGCTATCTTTGCGGAAATTGTCGAAGACGCGACGGAGCGACGTCCAGCGGGTATTCATGGCGGTTCACCGAGTCCGGTTGACTTCGGCACCCGTCATAAATCGCAAGATTAAAGGCTTAATGGATGAGGCGGCTGGTAATATGCACCCGGCGGTAAGCGTCGTGTGCGGTGTCTGACAAGTTCGCGCGCACGCTCAAAGGCTTGGATGGCTAATGCCATCTGCCTGTGACGTTGCGAATGCCGACTATTTCTTATTGGCGTCGTTAAAAAGTAGTTGGTGTAGTTTCTTGCACAACCGTACGCGTAACTTTGTACGCGTATTTCGTAAAAACGGCGTAAAGACGAGTTCGAAAAGATACGCCGCGCACGAAAAAAAATCGCGCGGCGCTCGGCGACTACTCGGCTACCCGCAGTTTCGTTAAGTTGGTGCCGATCGCCTGGAAGGTCGTGACTAATTGATCCGCCGACGTCAGCAAGAAGAAATGGTCGGTTGTCCCACTCGTGTTGCTGGCACAGTTCTGCAGCAAGGTGGAAGTCGGATCGCCACCGGTATTCACCTGGATTGTATAGATCGTGATACCGGCGGCCTTGATGTTGGCGCAGGTGCCAGTACCGTTTGTGTCGTACATCCGGTGATCGACCGAGGTGCTGTTGCTCGAGCCGTTGCCGTACCAGCGGTCCTGAGTGTTGAGACCGTCGCTGAGTAGAATGATGACTTCGTTATAGGTGTAGCTGGAGTCCTTGGACGGGATGGTGAAGGGGCCTCCGCCCGCGAGCGTCTGCCAAGCCCAAACCAGGCCGATTGGCTGGTTGGTGCCGCCGCTGGCCGTCATGCTGTCGACCAGCGACTTCATGCCCGTCCAATCGTAGCTTAGACCCATGATGGCCTTCGGGCACGAGCTGTACTGCTCGGCAGGGAACCTGGACTCGGTGATGCTCGAGCTGGGCGCCGTGACGAGCCGATCATAATCGGAGACAGGCCCCGAGTTGCCGCCGCGATCGGTGACGCAGCCGTTCCATTTGCTCGCATCCACGAACCATGTGTGCGTATAGGTCGTGGTCGTCACCGTCTGCGTGCAAACTTTGCTGTAGCCGCTGCCGCTGCAAGAGCAATTGCTGTAGCCGTTGCAACTTGCCCCCCAACCGCTGCTTACGGTGTGGGTCGTCGTGGTGGAGGTTCCCACGCTGTCGTAGCAGCCGATGCTGTTGCTCGGGCAGATATAGCCGCTATTGCCGCCACTCGACGGAATTGTGGACGTGGTAGTTGAGCCGCCGGCCTGAGTGACGCAATTATAGCCGTTGCCGCCCCAGCCGGTGCTGTAGGGACAGGACGAGCCGGGCCCGACGCTGGAACTCGGCGTCGTGTTGCTCGGTTTCGTCGTGCTCCAGTTGAGCCAATCATCCCAGGTCGACGTGTAATTGCTCGTTCCCAAATTGACGTCTTTGACGAAGGGAACGATCGAAACATAGACGTCGCCGTCAACTGAGACGGCGCCCTTCAACTGGGTCAGCAAATTCTTGGTCGCAGTCTTGAGCGCGGCAAGCTTGCCGTCGTCATTCATCGAACCGGTGTTATCGAGCGCCAACGCCACGCGTAGACGCGAACTGCCCCATTTCGCCGTGGTCGCATCGATCACATGAATCTTGTCGAAACCAAAGATACTCATAAAGGTGGTCGGCACGTCGGCCGAACCGGTGAGCAGCATCGCGGAGCCGGCTGTCGTGCTATAGGCCGCGGTGACAATGGCATTTTGAGCCTCCGGCCGGGTGAACAGGCTGTTGAAATAATTCTGCGCAGCAGTCTGCAACTGGTCATCGGTATATGTCGCGGCGTTTTTCGACAGCATCAGCGCGGTCGAATCGAGCGCGGCCTGCATCGCGGCCTTGACGGAATTGGCGTTGCTGAAATCGATGGCGGCACCGACGCAGCCCATCACCGGGATGACGGCGACCGCGAAGCTGAGGGCGACGTTACCTCCGCTCTCCTTGCGGAAGGCGCCAATGACGCGGCGAAGCGTCTTCCATATGGTATTCATGGCGTTTCACCGAATGCAGTTGAATTCGGCTGGCGTCATATAACCGCTGCATAAAGGGCTGTTGTACGAGATGTTGGAAAACTGCTCTTCGCGGTAAGCAAGCGCTGAAAAAATCGAGCGCTTTGCAAGTCCATTCAATGAATTGGATGGTTAGTAGCAAATGCCTCAGATACTGGGGATGGTAATTGGCTGTCGTTGGAGACAGGAAACGATCGTTTGGCGAGATCGAACTATATCGCCGATAAATTGATGCAAATCGCACCGGAATGATGCTTGGCCAACCGCGATTTTGTCGGCGTGGTCCCGATCGCGCCGAATGTCGTCATGATCCGGCTGGCGCTGGTCAGCGGAAAAAATTTGTCTGAAAGGCTGGCACAGATCTGCCGCAGCGAGGCGGCCGGGTTGGCGCCGATGTTGACCCCAAGGCGGGACATGCCGCTTGAAGAATCGGCGGCGAACAGCCTGAATCACGGTGAAATTGGCATCGCACGGCCGCCAATTGCCTTGCGATCCGGCAACCAATGGCTATCTGAACCATGCGGCTGGAACCGGGGAAACCCGCCCGTATTGTCCCGCAGCGGGACGAAATGCTGGCTTGGACTGGCGCTGCCGCCGTCACTATGATGGCAGGGCGGTGCGTCGAGGCTCTGGCCCGGCGTGCCGTGTCCGGAACAATTTTTGCTTGCCTTGGCACTACCATGACATCGACGATCAGGAAGAGCATCCCCGCCGAATTCGGCGAAAACCGTCAATCCGTTAGGCCATCAGGCTCCTCGGATGGCGGACGACGACCGCAAGCGTAAAGGCGACGGTGGCCCCGGCACTGCGGTCATCACCAAGACAAAGCCGCAGACCAAGCGGCCGAGCATGTACCGCGTGCTCATCCTCAATGACGACTATACGCCGATGGAGTTCGTCGTGCATGTGCTGGAGCGTTTTTTCGGCAAGGATCACGAAGCGGCGACCCGAATTATGTTGCATGTCCATCACCACGGCATCGGCGAATGTGGCGTCTATACGTATGAAGTCGCGGAAACCAAAGTGACGCAGGTCATGGACTTTGCCCGCAAACATCAGCATCCTCTGCAATGCGTGATGGAAAAAAAATGAGTTTGGGGGACGCCCAATACAAATGAAAATGGAAGTCTGATGCCAACTTTCTCGCGCAGCCTCGAGCAGTCACTCCACCGGGCGCTCGCCCTCGCCAACGAGCGTCATCATGAATACGCGACGCTTGAACATCTTTTGCTGGCGCTGATCGACGATCAGGACGCCTCCGCCGTGATGCGCGCCTGCAACGTCGATCTCGACAAGCTGCGCCGCAGCCTGGTCGCCTATCTCGAATCCGAGTTGGAAAATCTGATCACCGACGGCGCCGAGGATAGTAAGCCGACCGCCGGGTTCCAGCGCGTCATCCAGCGCGCGGTCATCCATGTGCAATCCTCCGGGCGCGAAGAGGTCACCGGCGCCAATGTGCTGGTAGCGATTTTCGCCGAGCGCGAGAGCCACGCCGCCTATTTCCTGCAAGAGCAGGACATGACCCGCTACGACGCGGTCAATTACATCAGCCACGGCATCGCCAAGCGGCCGGGTTTGTCCGAGGCGCGCCCGGTGCGCGGCGCCGAGGAAGAGGCCGACACCAAGACCGGAGATGAGCCGAAGAAGAAAGGCGACGCGCTGGAAGCGTATTGTGTCAATCTCAACAAGAAGGCCAAGGACGGCAAGATCGATCCGCTGATCGGCCGCGATGCCGAGATCAACCGCACCATCCAGGTGTTGTGCCGCCGCCAGAAAAACAACCCGCTGTTCGTCGGCGAAGCCGGCGTCGGCAAGACCGCGATCGCGGAAGGGCTCGCGCGCCGCATCATCCATGGCGAGGTGCCGGATGTGCTCAAGGGTGCGACGGTGTTTGCGCTCGACATGGGCACGCTGCTCGCCGGCACGCGGTACCGCGGCGACTTCGAGGAGCGGCTCAAGCAGGTGATCAAGGAGATCGAAGCCTATCCGGGCGCGATCATGTTCATCGACGAGATCCACACCGTGATCGGCGCCGGCGCCACCTCTGGCGGCGCCATGGACGCGTCGAACCTGCTCAAGCCGGCGCTCGCCTCCGGTACGATCCGCTGCATCGGCTCGACGACATACAAGGAATACCGCCAGTATTTCGAGAAGGACCGTGCGCTGGTGCGCCGCTTCCAGAAGATCGACGTCAACGAGCCGTCGGTCGCGGACGCCATCGAGATCATGCGCGGCCTCAAGCCCTACTTCGAGGAGTATCACAAGCTCAAATACACCAACGAAGCCATAAAGGCGGCGGTGGAACTGTCCTCGCGCTACATCCATGACCGCAAACTGCCCGACAAAGCGATCGACGTGATCGACGAGTTGGGCGCGGCGCAGATGCTGCTGCCGGAAAGCCGGCGCAAGAAGACCATCGGCATCAAGGAAATCGAAACCACCATCGCCACCATGGCGCGGATTCCGCCCAAGACGGTTTCCAAAGATGACGCCGCGGTGCTCCAGCATCTCGAGCAGACGCTCAAGACCGTCGTCTACGGCCAGAACAAAGCGATCGATTCGCTGTCGGCTTCAATCAAGCTCGCGCGCGCAGGTCTTCGCGAGCCGGAAAAGCCGATCGGCTGTTACCTGTTCTCCGGGCCGACCGGCGTCGGCAAGACCGAAGTCGCCAAACAGCTTGCCGCCGCGCTCGGCGTCGAGCTGATCCGCTTCGACATGTCGGAGTATATGGAACGCCACACGGTCTCGCGGTTGATCGGCGCGCCTCCGGGTTATGTCGGCTTCGACCAGGGCGGTCTGCTCACCGACGGCGTCGACCAGCACCCGCATAGCGTCCTCCTCCTCGACGAAATCGAGAAGGCGCATCCCGATCTGTTCAACGTGCTCCTGCAAGTGATGGATCACGGCAAGCTCACCGACCACAACGGCAAACAGGTCGATTTCCGTAACGTGATCCTGATCATGACGACCAACGCCGGCGCCTCCGAGATGGCCAAGTCCGCCTACGGGTTCACGCGCACCAAGCGTGAGGGCGACGACCACGAGGCGATCAACCGGATGTTCACGCCCGAGTTCCGCAACCGGCTCGACGCCACCATCACCTTCGCGCACCTCTCGCAGGAGATCATCGCGCAGGTGGTGGAGAAGTTCGTGCTGCAGCTCGAGGCGCAGCTCGGCGACCGCAACGTTACCATCGAGCTGTCGGACGAGGCCTCGCGCTGGCTGATCGCCAATGGCTACGACGAACTGATGGGTGCGCGGCCGATGGCGCGCGTGATCCAGGAGCACATCAAGAAGCCGCTCGCCGACGAAGTGCTGTTCGGTCACTTGAAGGGCGGCGGCCATGTGCGCGTCGTCGTCACCAAAGACGAGAACGGTCGTGACAAGCTTGGCTTCGAATTCCTCGAAGGGCCGGTCACGCCGAAGCCGGAAAAGCTGCCGGCGGTTCGGCCCAAGGCCAAGCGCCGCTCGCCACGCCCCAGGGCGAAAAGCGACAACAAGCGCGGTTCAGTGCCGAAGGTGCCGCTGATCAAGGCTTGACGGTTTTGCCATTGCGAGAACGACGAAGGCCGGGCCTCACGCCCGGCCTTCGCATTTTGCGGGTCGCGCATGCGGCTGCCGCGGGCGCCGGCGATTGCGCGCGCTGCGGTGCTGTGAGACAGGTGTGGCGCCTCCATGTCCGAAACCGGCAATTTGCAGTCCTCAGCAGCCGCCTTTTTCGGTGGCGTCAAATCGGCGTTCACCTCGGTATTCTTCCTGGTGATCGGCGGCACCTATATCGGCATCGGCGCGCTCGCCCATGATTTCGGCCTGAGCTCCGGGTGGCTGGCGTTCTCGACAGTGTTGGTGTGGGCCGGCCCGGCGCAAGTCATCCTGGTCTCCGCGCTCGGCACCGGGGCCGCGCCCATCGAAGTGGCGATTGCGGTCAGCATGAGCGGGGTGCGGTTGTTCCCCATGGTCGTGGCGCTCTTGCCGATGCTGCGCGGCGAGGGCACGCGCCTGCGCGATCTTCTGCTGCCGACCCATTTCACCTCGGTGAGCATGTGGGTTGAATCGCTGCAGCTGTTGCCGGCGGTGCCGCGCGAGCGGCGCATCGCGTTCTGCAACGGCTTGTCGGCCGGCTTCATGAGCACGGCGTCGGTCACCGGCTTGCTCGGCTTTCACCTCGCCGCCGAACTGCCGCCGCTGTTTGCCGGCGCGCTGTTGTTTCTCACGCCGATGTCGTTTCTGGTTTCGACCGCGCGCAATGCCAAAGCGATGATGGACAAGCTCGCGCTGGCGCTCGGGCTGATACTCGGAACGATGTTGACCGCATACCATGTGCAACTCGACATCATGTGGACCGGCGTCGGCGGCGGCACGCTGGCCTACGCCGTCCATCGCCTGCGGCGGGCGACGGCATGACCGCGATCGTCAACGAGCTGTGGCCCTATCTTGTTCTCGTGCTGCTTGGCTATCTGCCGAACGAGGTCTGGCGTGTGCTCGGGCTAGTGCTGGCGCGCGGGCTCAACGAGGATTCCGAAATCGTCATGTGGTCGCGCGCGGTGGCGACGGCGATCCTGGCCGGCGTTATCGCCAAGCTGATCGTGTTTTCACCCGGCGCGCTGCTCGCCATTCCACTCAGCGTGCGCTTGAGCGCGGCGGTCTGTGGATTTTTCGTCTTTCTCGTCGCCCGCAAATCGATCTTCGCGGGCGTTCTCGCCGGCGAAATCGTGTTGCTGCTGGGTGGCTATCTATTCGCGCATTAGCCCGCCGCGAGGGCGGCTGCGAGCTTCTTGGCGGTTTCCGCCAACACTTCCGGCTTTTCCTTCTCGCTCGCCGGCGGTTTCATGGAGACGCCCGCCTTGCGCGGAATGACGTGGACGTGCAGGTGAAAAACCACCTGTCCGCCGGCGCCTTCATTGAACTGCTGCAAGGTGATGCCGTCGGCGCCAAAGGTTGTCATGGCAGCCTTGGCGATCTTCTGCACGACCGCCATGACATGGGCGACATCCTCCGGCGTCGCGTCGAGAATATTACGCGCCGGAGCCTTCGGCAGCACCAAGGTATGACCGGTCGAACGCGGCATGATGTCGAGGAAGGCGAGCGTCTTGTCGTCTTCGTAAACTTTGTAGCAGGGCAATTCGCCGCGCAGGATCTTGGCAAAAATGTTATTTGGGTCGTAGCTCGCCATCGATTTTCTCCACCCTAGCTTGAACTCATTCTTGCTCGACTAAATCCTTGCGGAACGGCGCCGCGGCCGCAAGCTCCCTGCCGGCCGCCTGTACATAAGCCCGTTCGCGCGCGAGATACTCGGCGATGGCGCGGCGCAAAGCCGGATTGGCGATGAAGTGCGCGGAATAGGTGGTCTGCGGCAGGTAGCCGCGCGCCAGCTTGTGCTCGCCCTGCGCGCCGGCCTCGACCCGCTTGAGCTTATGCGCAATCGCGTAGTCGATGGCCTGGTAATAGCAGATTTCAAAATGCAGGAACGGATGATGCTCGACGGCGCCCCAATTGCGCCCGTAGATCGTATCGGACCCGAGGAAATTAATGGCGCCGGCGATCCAGCGGCCCGCGCGCTTGGCCATCACCAGTAAAATACGCTCACGCATTCTTTCGCCGACGATCGAGAAGAAGTCGCGGGTGAGATAGGGCCGGCCCCATTTGCGCGAGCCGGTCTCCATGTAGAAGGCAAAGAAGGCGTCCCACACGTCTTCGGTCAGGTCGGAGCCGGTGAGCCAGGCGACTTCGATCCCGGAGCCAAGCGCCTCCTTGCGCTCGCGCTTGATGGTCTTGCGCTTGCGCGAGGACAGCCGGCCGAGGAAATCGTCGAAACTCGCATAGCCGGCATTCTCCCAATGGAATTGCTGGTCGGTGCGCTGCAGGAAGCCGCGCTGGCCGAGCGCGCGCCATTCCGTCTCGGTGACGAATGTGACATGCGCCGAAGACAGTTCACTGGCGCTGGTGATTTCGGTAAGCGCGTCGGCGAGCGCGCCGCGCACCGCTTCAGAGAGCGGACCGGGCCGCGCCAGCAGGCGAGGGCCGGTCACCGGCGTGAACGGTACTGCGACCTGCAGCTTGGGATAATAGTCGCCGCCCGCGTGCTCAAAGGCCTCGGCCCAGCCGTGGTCGAAGACATATTCGCCGCGCGAGTGCGACTTCACATAGCAGGGCGCGGCGCCGACCAGAACGCCCTCGCGGTCCTCCAACAGCAGGTGGCGCGGCTGCCAGCCACTCCGCCCGCCAACCGATCCAGAGACCTCAAGCGAACTAAGAAAATCATGTGAAACGAATGGGTTATTGACTTGTCCTCGTGTGGATAACTCCTGGGACGAATTATCCACAGCTGTTAATTGAACTGCATCCTCGCAGGCGCCGGACGCGCAGGCATCCCACGCCGCAGCCGGGACTTCGGCCAGCGACTGGGCGATACGGATGCGAAGTTCGACGTCTTTCATCGGGGCAGCTCTACCCCGACTTTATGCCCTAAATCCTGCCGGCGTCATTCAATTTGCTGCAATGCAACTATTCGTCGCGCACACGGCGGTTGGGGGCGCATCACGATATCGAAGCCTGTTGGCACGACCCCGTGCTACGGGCGAAAGCCTTCAAAAATAATCTGATCGGCGTAGCGGCGCGCCCGTTTCAGGTCCTCGCCGCTGCGTACGTCCACGCCAAAAGCGGCAAACCGAACAAAGTTCGCGCCATAGTCGGCGCGACCGCGGGTAAGTCCTTCACGGCGTAGGCGATGAAATTTGGCCGCGTGCGCAATCCGTGCAGCAAGTGCGCCAGTATGAACTTTTGCTGTGACGTCGCCGCGGCCCATTCGGGATGATCGTAACGCCGCTCGGCGACGATCCCGCGCGTCAAGGCGGGCGCGGTGGCGCGCAGCGCCGCGATCACGGCCGGATCGAACGACATTACCGCCACAGGCCCGGAATAGCCGCCGAGGACCTTGGCCGTGCGCTGCGACCAGGCGGTGGTCGCCGTCGAAACGGCTTTTGAGCTCCAGTACCAGCGTGGCGCGCCCGGCAACGAGTTCGCACAATTCGTTCAACGTGAGCATGCGATCGTCGCTCGCTTTGAAGCGGATAGCCTTGAGCGCCGCGGCGTTCAAGTCGGCAAGCCGGCCTTGTCCTTCGGTGAGCCGGCCGAGCGCGTCGTCGTGGTGCACCATGGCCTCGCCATCGGCGCTGATCTGCAGGTCGCACTCAATGCCGTAGCCGCCGGCAATGGCCGCCGCGAAGGCCGAGGCCGTGTTCTCGATCGCGCCCGCGCCGTGCAGGCCGCGATGGGCGATCGGTCGCGCGGTGAGCCAGTCGAGGCCCGCCATAGGGTCATGCCACCTCGAACAGGCCTTCCACTTCCACCGCCGCATCGGCAGGGAGCGCGGCGACGCCGATTGTGCTGCGGGCGTGGCGGCCTTTGTCGCCGAACACGTCGACCATCAGGTCGGAGGCCCCATTCATGACCTTGGCGCCATCGGTGAAACCGGGCGCCGAATTGATGAAACCGCCGAGGCGCAGCACGCGGCCGACCTTGTCGAGGTCGCCGAGCGCGACTTTGAGCTGCGCCAGCAGATTGATGGCGCAGGCGCGCGCCGCCTTCTGCCCGTCTTCGAGCGACACCGCCCCGCCGAGTTGGCCTTTGGCGACCAGCTTTCCGTCGGCGCCGAAACAAAGCTGGCCGGAAAGCATGAGCAGGTTACCGCTGCGCACGAATGGCACATAATTCGCCATCGGCGTGGCCGGGGTCGGCAGGGTGATTCCCAGGCTTGCGAGTTTCTGCTCGATCGCACCGGCCATGTTTGCCTCCCGTGCCGTCAGGTCTCGGTCAATTGACTTGGCCGATTGTCTTGGCCGATCGGCCGGATATGCGCAAGCAGAGGCCGCCGCTGGTTGCCGCGGCAGGGCGCGGCCTCTATCTTGCCTCTATCTTGCACCTTTGTTCGTGCAGAGATGGCTGCAACGCTGCCGGAAGAGGTCCGCCCTTATGGATACGCTCGCTTTTGCCAGACGACTGATCCCTTCGGTCTTGCACGTCGTTTTGGGCGTTGCCATCGCGACCGTCGGCGTCCTGCCAACGATGGCCGCGCCACCGGCCGACAAAGTGTTTCTGGCGCCGCATCGCGCGGTCTACGATCTCAAGCTTGTTAAATCCAAGGGCAGCCGCGGCATCGATGCGGTGCGCGGGCGCATTCTTTACGATTTTTCCGGCAATGCCTGCGACGGCTATGACCTCAAGTTCCGCCAGGTATCGGAACTTGATTCCGGCGAAGGCAAGCGGGTGCTCAGCGACCTGCGCTCCACCACCTGGGAAGACGGCAAGGCCGACAAATTCCGTTTCAACTCGCAAAATTTGCTCAACGAGCGGCAGACCGACGCCGTTGACGGCCGTGCCGATCGCGGCGGCAAAGCGATCACGGTCAACCTGAACAAGCCAAAGGAAAAGAATTTCACCGTCCCGGTCGGCGCGGTCTTCCCCACCGAGCATATGCGGCGGATTATCGTCGCCGCGCGCGCGGACAAGACCATCCTGGAATTTCCGGTCTATGACGGCTCGGAGACCGGCGAAAAGCTCTACAACACGCTCACGGTGATCGGTAAGGCGATAGCACCGGGCGAAAAGCCGCCGCAGGATGCAGCCGCAAAATTTCCGGCCCTGGCCAAGCTGACGCGCTGGCCGGTGACCATCAGCTATTTCGAAAAGCAGGCCGGCAATCAGGAACAGGCCGGCGAGCAGACGCCGGTCTATGCCATTTCATTCGAGCTTTACGAGAACGGCATCTCGCGCGCGCTCACGCTCGATTATTCCGATTTCAGCATCGCGGGCGAAATGACCTCGCTGGAGCTGAAGAAAGCAAAGCCGTGCCCGTAAGCGGGCGCTAATTCTCTTCCTCGTTTTCAAGCGCCAGCCCCTTTATCACCGCGTCCCGGCCGAACTTCGCGCGCAGCCTATCGACCGCATGCTCGGCTTCGGCCACGCGCCGGTCGATGAGATCGGCGAGATCATCGCCCGCGGCGTCCTCCAAATGGCTGACGCCGATGCCGATCAGCCGAAAGCGCGTACTGCCGACTTCGTTTTGCAAGAGGTCGCGGCCGGCGGCGAAGATGCGCGCGGCCAATTGCGTCGGACTGGACAGCGCGCGCGCCCGCGTGCGGATCTTGAAATCGGCGCTCTTGAGCTTGAGCGTCACCGTCGAGCCGGCAAGCGCGTTGGCCTTTAGCCGCGCCGACACTTTCTCGGTCAGCTCCCACAAAGTTTGTTCAAGCGGACGGAATTCGCCGATGTCGCGCTCGAACGTGGTTTCGGCCGAAATGCTCTTGGTTTCGCGCTCGGGATCGACGCTGCGGGCATCGATGCCGCGCGCCAGCCGCCAAAGCCTTCCGCCTTCCGCGCCGTAGCGGCGCAAGAGGTCGGCTTCCTCGGCGCGCTGCAGATCGGCGATCAGGCGATAGCCATCACCGGCGAGCTTGGCGGCGCTCACGGCGCCGACGCCGTAGATGAAGCCGACCGGCTTGGGCGCGAGAAAGCCTGCGGCTTCCGCCTGACCGAGCACGGCAAAGCCGCGCGGCTTATCCATGTCGGAGGCGATCTTGGCGAGGAACTTGTTGGCTGACAGTCCGATCGAGGCCGTGATGCCGAAGTCGCGCTCGACTTGACTGGCAAAACGGGCCAGCGCCTTGGCGGCGCTCATGCCGTGCAGCCGGTTGGTGCCGGTCAGGTCGAGGAAAGCTTCGTCGATCGACAAAGGCTCGACCAGCGGCGTCAAGGCGAACATCGCGGCGCGCACCTCACGGCCGACCTTAACGTATTTCGCCATGTTCGGCCTGATCACCACCGCATCGGGACAGCGCCGCTTGGCCTCGAACATCGGCATCGCCGAACGGATGCCGTAGGTGCGTGCCACATAACAACAGGCCGCCACCACGCCGCGCTTGCCGCCGCCGACGATCACAGGTTTGTCGTTTAGGGAAGGATCGTCGCGCTTTTCGATTGTTGCGTAGAAGGCGTCGCAGTCCACATGCGCGATCGTCAGCGTGTCGAGCTCGGGATGGCGCGCCAGCCGCGGCGAGCCGCAGGCCGGACAGCGCTTGGCTTGCTCCGGCGCATCGGCCAGACAATCGCGGCAGAAGCTCACGGGACCTCGCGCTCCCAAGGCGTCCCGCCGAGCGCTGCGCGGGCCTTGCCGATATCGGCTGGATCGATGCCGGCCTCGGCGGCGAAGGCGGCGAGCAGGCGCTCGTCGCCTGCCAGGTGCTCCAGTACGCCGATCAGGAATCCCGACTCACGTGCGGCGGCGCGAATCTCGCTCGGGCCGATGCCGGTGACCGCCAGGAAGCGTCCGAGCCGCTCGGCGTCGCCGGCAATAAAGGTAAGCGCCTGAATTGCCAGACCTTCTGCCGCGTCTTGGGTTAACGGAGGGCCTAGTTTCATCGGTCAAATTTGCCTTTCCGTAACAAATCGGCACTACGGTTGCTCGATCATGCCTGAGCGCGCGCGGGCTGGCGACGCCGCATGCGCCGGTTAAGGCGCTTTGGGGACAAAAGGGCGGGGTTTATGCCGAAGACCGTCCTGATCGTGGAAGACAATGAGCTGAACATGAAGCTCTTCCACGACCTCCTGGAAGCGCACGGCTATCAGACGATCGGGACTCGGAACGGCATCGAGGCGCTCGATCTTGCACGCAAGTACCGGCCCGATTTGATCTTGATGGACATTCAATTACCGGAAGTCTCCGGTCTGGAAGTGACGAAATGGCTCAAGGACGATGCCGAACTCAAGTCGATCCCCGTGGTGGCGGTGACCGCTTTCGCCATGAAGGGCGACGAGGAGCGCATCCGCGAAGGCGGCTGCGAGGCCTATCTGTCCAAGCCGATCTCGGTGGGCAAATTCATCGAAACCATCCGACATTTCCTCGGGCAGGCTTGAAGGTGCAGCCATGACCGCCCGTGTTCTTGTCGTCGACGACGTCCCGGCCAACGTGAAGCTCTTGGAAGCGCGGCTGTCGGCGGAATATTTCGACGTCACCACTGCCGGCAGCGGGCCGCAGGCCCTGGCGCTGTGCGCGCGCGCCGAATGCGACATCGTGCTGCTCGACGTGATGATGCCGGACATGGACGGCTTCGAGGTCTGCCGCAAGCTCAAATCCAATCCGGTGACGCACCACATCCCCGTGGTCATGGTCACCGCGCTCGACCAGCCGTCCGATCGCGTGCGCGGCCTGGAAGCCGGCGCCGACGATTTCCTCACCAAGCCGGTGACCGACGTGGCGCTGGTGTCGCGCGTGCGCTCGCTGGCGCGGCTGAAGATGATGACCGACGAATTGCGTCTGCGCGCGCTCACCTCGAAAGACGTCGTGATCGAGAGCCCGGAACGGGAAGCGGTGACGGAAACCGGCCGCAATGGCCGCATCCTGATCGTCGATGACCGCAAGGCTTCCTATGAGCGCATCGCGACCACGCTGTCCAACGAGCACACCGTGGATATCGAAACGAATCCGAGCGAGGCGCTATTCCATGCCGCCGAGGGCAATTACGATCTGCTGATCGTGTCGCTCGGCCTGCAGAATTTCGACGCGCTTCGTCTGTGCAGCCAGGTGCGTTCGCTCGAGCGCACCCGCAATGTGCCGATCCTGGCGGTTTCCGAAGCCGACAACAATGCGCGGCTGGTGCGTGGCCTGGAAATCGGCATCAACGACTACCTGATCCGTCCGGTCGACAAGAACGAGATGCTGGCGCGGGTGCGCACCCAGATCAAAAAGAAACGCTATGCCGAACGGCTGCGCGACAACGTGCAGAAGTCGGCCGAAATGGCGATCACCGACGGGCTCACCGGCCTGTTCAACCGCCGCTACATGGAAATGCATCTGGCGTCATTGGTCGAGCAGGCGGCTTCGCGCGGCAAGCCGATTGCGGTGCTGATCATCGATATCGACCATTTCAAAGCGGTCAACGACACCTATGGCCACGATGCCGGCGACGAGGTGCTACGCGAGTTCGCGTTGCGCATCCGCAAGGCGATCCGCAACATCGATCTCGCCTGCCGCTACGGCGGCGAGGAGTTCGTTATCGTCATGCCGGAAACCGATGTGGCGGTGGCGACCATGGTGGCTGAACGGCTGCGCCGGCGCATCGCCACCGAACCGTTCGCCATCGAGCAGGGCGCGCGGCAGCTCACCGTGACCATCTCGATCGGTCTTGCGGCTCTGGCGGATGCCAATGATAACGCCGCGGCAATTCTCAAACGTGCCGACACGGCGCTCTACCGTGCCAAAAACGAAGGCCGCAACCGGGTGGTGCCGGACGCCGCTTGAGCAGCTTGCGCGCGCGAAAACTGCCGAATTAACGAAGCCGTTCAATCGCTTAAAAAGGCAATGGTGGGGGAGGCCTGTTTGGTCTAACCTTGCCTTTGGCGACCTGAGTTTGCGGCCACAGTGGCCAAAGGTCGGCGCGCCCCGCACAGCCAATTCGACTACCCTACGGAGTGCTCAGGTCCGCCGCATCTCCTGGGTCCGTGGGGTTCGGCCGGCTTGGAAGCGATGCGAGTGGCCTCCTCAAATCATCGCTTCCGGCCGGCCACCTAATTTCGCCACTGCCAGACATGCAAAGGGCGCCCGACCGGCGCCCTTTTTTGATTCCGCCTCGACGTCGCGCGACGGCTACTTGATCTTGGATTCCTTGTATTCGACGTGCTTCTTGGCGATCGGATCGTATTTCTTCTTCGCCAGTTTTTCGGTCTGCGTGCGCGAGTTCTTCTTGGTCACGTAATAGTGGCCAGTGCCGGCGCTGGAGACGAGCTTGATCTTGAGACTGACGGCTTTGGCCATGGACTTGCCCTCTGAACGGAATTTGGCGGGAACGTAGCGCTGGAGCCGGGAATGTCAAGAAATCGCGATTTCTAAGGCCTACAGCAGTTCCCTGAAAAACTGCTGGTTCTGCATGAAATAGAACGGCACCGGCAGATCATGGCCCATGCCGGCCTCGACCCGGGCCAGCAGTTCTTCCAGCACGATGCCGGTAATGGTCGGCATATCCAGGTGCGTGGCCTGCTCGATCGGCACCCAGGTGAGTTCGACCAGCTCGGAATCCGGTCCAACCACGCCCTCGATGGTATGCGCGATCGAAGAGGCGTCGGCGGTGAAAAAGCGCGTGTCGAAGCGCCGCGGCCGCCGCGGCGGCGTAATCGCGCGGGCGATGAAATGGATATTGCCCAGATCGGGATGCACCAATGCCTTGGCGAACTCTGCCCAGATTTCGCCAGGTGTCGCCGGTGGTTCGTTGCCTTTGACGCCGAGCAGGAGACCGGTCTCCTCGGCCATCTCGCGCACGGCGGTGAGCGTGAGCGCGCGGGCAAAATCGGTGGCTTGGTTGGCGACGCGTTCGAGCAACTTCGCCTGCATGTCGGGATGAATCTCGCTCACCGCCGACATCTTGGCATCGAGCGCTTCGATGCGGCCGCCGGGAAACACGAACTTGCCGGGCATGAATTTGTGGCTGTGGTGGCGGCGGCCGAGCAGGACCTTCGGCGTCGTCCCCGAGCGGTCGATCAGCATGAGCGTCGCGGCATCGCGCGGCTCGCTGTCGGGAAATGTCTGGTCGCGCTCCGCTTTGGTCATACGTTCGGCCCAGAGCTTGGTCAGGTCTTGCGTCATCGGGCCTTCCGTTGCTTGCGCCGAGGCTGATGGGGATTGCGGCGTTGGTGACGCTGCGGCTCGAAGTGCCGCCCGCGGCTCGGCCGGCCGGGGCGGCCTTGCGAGAGAAGCTCAAAACGCAGCGCGCCTGCAACCGGGGCTGCTTCGACGAGCTTCACCGTGACGGAATCGCCAAGCCGGTAGGTTTCGCCGCTGTGCCGTCCGACCATGGAATGGCGGGCTTCGTCATAGTGGAAATATTCATCGCCGATGGTGCGCGCCGGCACGAAGCCGTCGGCACCGGTCTCATGCAATTTCACGAACAATCCGGCGCGGGTGACGCCGGAAATTCGTCCATCGAAGGTGGCGCCGACCCGGTCGGCGAGGAAATGCGCAATCAGCCTGTCGTTGGTTTCGCGCTCGGCCAGCATGGCGCGGCGTTCGGTCGCGGAAATCTCGGCGGCCACTTCGGCCAATTGCTTGCGATCGGCGTTCTCCGGCAGGCCGTCGCCGCCGAGCTTGAGCGCGCGGATCAGCCCGCGATGCACGATCAGGTCGGCATAGCGGCGGATCGGCGAGGTGAAATGCGCGTAGCGGCGCAGGTTGAGTCCGAAATGACCATAATTCTCCGCGGCATATTCGGCCTGCGCCTGGCTGCGCAGCACCACTTCGTTGCAGAGCTGCTCGGCGTCGCGGCCCTTCACTTGCGCCAGCACGCGGTTGAATAAAGCCGGGCGCAGCGCGCCGGCTTTCGGGAAGTTGATGTCGAGCGTTTGCAGAAATTCGCGCAATGCCGCGACTTTCTCCATCGTCGGGTCGTCGTGCACGCGGTAAATCAGCGGCACGTGCGCTTTTTCGAGCGTCTCGGCGGCGGCGACATTGGCGAGGATCATGAATTCCTCGATCAGTCGGTGTGCCTCCAGGCGCTCGGGCATGATGACGCGGTCGACGGTGCCGTCGCCTTTGAGCAGGATTTTTCGCTCGGGCAGATCGAGATCGAGCGGCGCTCGCTCGGCACGGGCGCGCTTGAGCGCCTCGTAGGCGGCATAGAGCGGCGTGAGCACGGGCTGAACCAGCGTCTCGGTGTCCTCATCGGTGCGCCCGCCGATGGCGAGTTGGGCTTGCTCGTAAGAAAGCTTCGCCGCGGAACGCATCATCACGCGATGAAACGTGTGCGAGCGCTTGCGCCCGTCGGCGCCGATCACCATGCGCACGGCGAGTGCGGCGCGGTCTTCGCGCGGGCGCAGCGAGCATAGATCGTTGGAGATGCGCTCGGGCAGCATCGGCACGACGCGGTCGGGGAAGTAGACCGAATTGCCGCGCACCAGGGCTTCGCGATCAAGCGCCGAACCGGGCGTCACGTAGTGGGCGACGTCGGCGATGGCGACGCTGATGATAAAGCCGCCGCGGTTGTTTGGTGCGGTGTCCGGCTCGGCATGCACGGCATCGTCGTGGTCCTTGGCGTCGGGCGGGTCGATGGTGACCAGCGGCACACGCCGCCAGTCGTCGCGGCCGGCAAGCGTCGCCGCCTTCGCAGCCTCGGCTTCCTGCAGCGTGTCGCGGCGAAAGACATGCGGGATCGAATGCGCATGAATGGCGATCAAGCTGACGGCGCGTTCGCTGGCCAGCGACCCAAGCCGCTCGACCACGCGGCCGCTCGACAGGCCCAGCCGCGGCGCGCGAGTCGTCTCGACCGCGACCAGATCGCCGTCCTCGGCCTGCGCGGTGCCGCCGGCCGGAATGGCCACTTCCTTGCCCAGCATCTTCTTGTCGACTGGCTCCAGCCGGCCGCCGCCGTCAGGTCTTTTGCGGAAAATGCCCAGCACCCGTTGCTTGGGATGGTCGATGATCTTGATGATGCGGCCGCGATGGCGAATGCCGTCGTCTTCCTCGGTTTCTTCGACCCGCAGCAGGACGCGGTCGCCGAGCCCGGCGGCTTCGCCCGGCCGCGTCTTGCGCGGAATATCGATGCGGATTTTCGGCGCCGGGCCGTGCGCGTCCTCATCCCATTCGTCCGGCGTTGCGATGAGGTCGCCGTCGGCATCCCGCGCGGTCACATCGGCGAGCACGGTGGAGGGGAGGGTGCCGGGGTGGTGCAGCTTCTTGTGGCGGCGTTCAACTGCGCCTTCGTCGGAGAGTTCGCGCAGAATGCGCTTGAGCTCGGCCCGCATCGCATTCTTGAGGCCGAAGGCGCGCGCGATTTCGCGGGTGCCGACTTTGCCGGGGTGCTCGCCGATGAAGGCGAGAATGTCAGCTTTGGATGGAAGGGAGGGGGTATTCTTTGTCTGTCTGTTCAAAATATCAGTCCTGCGCCAAAACGGCGCTTTCAAAAGGGAAATGTAGTGATCGGCCGCCAGCTTCGCCAGCTATTCGGCTGCGGTTGTAATTTTTGCTGGTTTTGATTTGGTGGCAGCCTTCTTCGGCTTCACAGCCGGTGGAGCGCCGGCTTTGCCCGAGGCCTGTTTGCGGCCGGCGGCGCGGCGTGCTTTCGGCGCGCCTTCGGCGGCGGTGACGGTCGCTTTGGCTTTGGCCTTTTTGCCGCGCTTGCCGCCGCCTTTGGCGATGCGTGCTTCCAACAGGCCGACCGCTTGTTCGAGCGTCACATTTTCGGGCGTCATGTCGGACGGCAGCGTCGCGTTGACGCCGTCATGCGTGACGTAGGGACCGTAACGCCCCTTCTTCACGAGGATCGGACCGCCTTGGTCGGGATGCTCGCCCAGGCTCTTGCCGGGATCGGCGCCGAAGCGGCGGCCTTTGCCGGGGTTGGCAATCTTTTCGGCGATCAGCGTGACCGCGCGATTAAGACCGACCGAGAGAACATCCTCGTTGGCGTCGAGATTGGCGTAGGTCTTGCCGTGCTTGACGTAGGGGCCGAACCGGCCAATGCCGGCGATGATCATTTCGCCATCTTCCGGATGCGCCCCGACGTCGCGCGGCAATGCCAGCAGTGCCAGCGCGCGCTCAAGATCGACATCTTCCGGCGCAAGTCCTTTCGGCAGACCGGCGCGTTTGGGCTTTTCGGGCTTCTCGGCTTTCTCGCCCTTCTTCGGTTTTTCGGCCTTCGCCTGTTCGCCGAGTTGCAGATAAGGACCGAAGCGGCCGGAGCGCAATGAGACTTCCAACCCCGTCGCCGGATCTTCGCCCAGCACCTTGGTGCCGTTGAGCGAGCCTTCCGCGCCCGGAGTCATTTGCCGGGTAAAGGTGCAGTCCGGATAATTTGAGCATCCGATGAAAGCGCCGAAGCGCCCGAGCTTGAGCGAGAGCTGTCCCGTTTCACAGTTCGGACACTTGCGCCGAGCGCTGCCGTCCGCGGGTTGCGGGAAGATGTGCGGTTCCAGGAGATCGTTGAGGGCATCGAGCACTTGGGTGATGCGCAGGTCCTTGATCTCGTTCACCGCGCCGATGAAGCCGACCCAGAAGTCCTGCAGCACCGCCTTCCAGTCGATCTCATTGTTAGCAACCTTGTCGAGCTGCTCTTCCAGATTGGCGGTGAAATCATATTCGACGTAGCGCTGGAAAAAGCTCTCCAGGAAGCCGACCACGACGCGGCCTTTGTCCTCCGGCATTAACCGCTTCTTATCGAGGCGCACATAGCCGCGATCCTGCAAAACCTGCAGAATCGAAGCGTAGGTCGAGGGCCGGCCGATGCCGAGCTCTTCCATGCGCTTGACCAAGGCCGCTTCTGAAAAGCGCGGCGGCGGCTCGGTGAAATGCTGCGAGGAATTGATCGCCTGCTTCTCCAGCAATTCGCCGGAGCTCATCGCCGGCAGCCGGCGGCTTTCGTCATCCTCGCTCGGATCGTCGAGGCCTTCCTGATAGAGGGTGAGGAAGCCGTCGAATTTCACCACCTGGCCGGTCGCGCGCATTTCGAGATTGCGGCCGCCGGCTTTTGCTGAGATATCTACGGTGGTGCGTTCCAATTCCGCCGATTGCATCTGGCTGGCGACCGCGCGGTTCCAGATCAGCTCGTAGAGCCGGGCTTGGTCGCGATCGACCGTTTTGGCGACTTGCGCCGGGGAGCGGTTGGGATCGGTCGGGCGCACCGCTTCGTGGGCTTCCTGCGCCGTCTTCGATTTCTGTTGGTAGGTGCGCGGCGCCTCCGGCACGTAATCCTTGCCGTAGTCATTGCCGATCATGGCCCGGATCGCGGTTATAGCTTCCGGCGCCACGTCGATACCGTCGGTACGCATATAGGTGATGAGGCCGACGGTCTCACCGCCGATGTCGATGCCCTCATACAAGCGCTGCGCCAATCGCATCGTATGCGCCGGCGAGAACCCAAGCTTCCGGCTCGCTTCCTGCTGCATGGTCGAGGTGGTGAAAGGCGGCGGCGGGTTGCGCCGGGCGGGCTTGGCCTCGACATTGGCAACTCGGAAGATCGCGTTTTCGAGATCGCGCGTGAAGGCTTCCGCCTCGGCGCCCGAGCCGACATCCAATCTCTGGATTTTCTGGCCGTCGGCGCCGACCAGGCGCGCTTCGAAGGTTTCCTGCCGCGGCGTCGCCAGCATGGCTGCGATCGACCAATATTCCTTGGCGACGAATTTCTCGATTTCGAGCTCGCGGTCGCAGACGAGCCGCAGCGCCACCGACTGCACACGTCCCGCCGAACGCGCACCCGGCAACTTGCGCCAGAGCACAGGCGATAGCGTGAAGCCGACAAGGTAGTCGAGCGCGCGGCGGGCCAGATAGGCGTCGACCAGCGCCGCATCGATCTTGCGCGGATGCTGCATCGCCTCGGTCACCGCCTGCTTGGTAATGGCGTTGAAAACCACGCGCTCGACCGTCTGCTTGGTCAGCGCCTTTTTCTGCTTGAGCACTTCCAGCACGTGCCAGGAGATCGCCTCGCCCTCGCGGTCGGGGTCGGTGGCCAGGATCAGTTTGTCGGCGCCCTTGAGCGCCCGGGCGATGTCGTTGAGGCGCTGGTTCGACTTGGAATCGACTTCCCAAAGCATGCGGAAATCGGCTTCCGGGTCGACCGAGCCATCCTTGGCCGGAAGGTCACGGACATGCCCAAAGGAAGCGAGGACCTCATAGTCGGGCCCCAGATACTTGTTGATCGTCTTGGCCTTGGCCGGCGATTCAACGACGACAATATTCATGCAAATCCAAAGGGTTAACAGCCAAATCCGGTCCGGATAAGGGCGGAATCGGCCATCGTGGTTGGCCGGAACATGGGGAAGGCGTCCCAGGCTGTCAAATAGAGGGCGCTTGGGGGCGCTTCAAAGCAGCCAAATTGGGCGCCAGAGAGACGGGTGCGAGCGGGTACAACTAATAGGTGCAATAATATAAAAACTCAATTTAAAGCTTTATATGCGCAAGAGACGGTGTATTTTCGTGCGTGGCGCAAATTGGCGCGGCGGCGCCGGATTCTTGCTTCGCCAACGGGACCAGCATGGCCGACCCTCCCATATCGCGCGACCCTGGCGATCAAACCGTGGTCGCTCAATATGTGGCGAGCATGTCGAGCGACTTAGCCGTGATGGCGCGAAGCAGCGGCCTGCAGACCCTCGGCTATCTTTTGGAAATGGTTCGGCTTGAAGCCGAAAACGTCAGCCGTCATGTGCAGGGGCCGAATGGCGGCGGTTGATCAGCGGACCTTCACGCCAAGCTGGCGTATAAACTCCGCTGTCGGATCGCCATCCGGCACCATCTTAAGTTTGACCTGCTCGGCTCGGATGTTGTCGCGCAGATCGAAATCGATGTGGCCGTCGAATTCGTTCACTTTGTAGCCGAGCGCCGACAATTTCTTCTGCAACGCAATGCGCGCGTCGCGCGAGATGGGATGGTCGTCGGCGGGCCATTTGGCCTGGATCGGCGGCCCGCCATTCATCCGGTCCGCGAGATGGCCGACCGCAATCACATAGGCGTCGGAATTATTGTATTCCTTGAGCACCGGGTAATTGTCGGTGGCGATGAAGGCGGGACCGGCAGCGCCGCTCGGAAAGAACAAGATGCCGTTACCGTCCGGGGGGAATGCCTTGGCATCGGCGCGACGCACGCCGCGTTCTTTCCATTGCGCGAACGTGCCGCGGCTTTGCCGATAATCGAAGCCCTTTGGCACGGTCACTTCGAAGCCCCAGGGCAGGCCGCGCTTCCAATGCTCGTTTGCGAGATAGTTGGCGGTGGAAGCGAGCACGTCCGGCACATTGGTCCACAGATCGGCGCGGCCGTTGCCGGAGAACGGAACGGCATAGTCTTTGACGTTCGACGGCATGAACTGGGTCTGGCCCATGGCGCCGGCCCATGAGCTGACCATGTGGCTGCGCGCGAAGTGGCCATCCTGCATGACGCGCATGGCGACGATCAGCTCGTTGCGGAAATAGGGATGGCGATAGCGCACATAGGCCAACGTCGCCAACGAGCGAAACACGTCCCAGTGATCCTTTGCGGCCCCGTAATCGGTTTCCATGCCCCACAGTGCGACCAGGACCCAGCGTTCCACTCCGAATTTTTTCTCGACCGCGTCGAATGTCTTCGCCCAGTCCTTGGCTTTGCGCTGGCCGCGCAGAATGCGGCCACGTGAAGCGATGTCGTTGACATAGGCCCCCACCGGTTTGCCGTATTCCGGTTGGCGTTTGGTGGCGGCGATCACGCGCGGATTGGGCGTGACGCCCTTGAAGGCGAGGTCGAAGGTGGCGCGGGTCACGCTCTTGGCCTGCGCGTCCGGCCATAACGCGGCCTTGAAAGCGTCAAAGGATAGCTTGGCGTCCTGCGCCTGCGCAGGCGCACAGCACAGGCCGAGGACGATGCCGAGAACGGCAAAAGTGCGGGCGAACATGAATGATGGTCCGGAACGGCACGATTCGGTTTGTCTGTTATAGCAGCGATACCAGACCGCCGCCGTGACGCTCCAGCCGTCCGGCAATTTCGAGTTCCAGCAGCACCGCGCGCACGATGGCAGGCGATGTCCGCGATAGGCGCACGAGGTCGTCGATCGCGGCCGGTGCCGGCCCGAGCAACGCGACGATGCGGCTGCGCTCGTGTTCGCCGGGCTCGCTGTCGAGGGCGCCCGTCACGGCGCGCTCGGGTTCCTGCGCCGGCAGATCGAGGCCGCGGCCGAGGATCGGTTCGAGCACCGCAATGACATCGGCAGCTTCCGTAACCAAGGTCGCGCCCAGCTTGAGCAGTCCGTTGGTGCCTTCGGCGCGCGGATCGAGCGGGGAGCCGGGCACCGCGAATACATCGCGGCCCTGTTCGCCGGCGAGCCGCGCCGTGATCAGCGAGCCAGAGCGGCGCGCCGCCTCCACGATTACCACGCCGAGGGACAGACCGGAGATCAGCCGATTGCGGCGGGGAAAGTCGCGCGCCCGCGGCTCCCAGGCGAGCGGCATTTCCGACAACGCGGCGCCTTCGCCGAGAATGGATTCGAGCAGCTCGGCGTGCTCGGGCGGATAGATGCGGTCGTGGCCGCCGGCGAGCACGGCAATGGTGCCGCTTGCAAGGCTGGCGCGATGGGCGGCGGCATCGATGCCGCGCGCCAATCCGGAGACGATGGCGAAACCGGCGTTTCCGAGGTCGTGCGCCAGCCGCTCGGCAAATTTGGCGCCGGCGGCGGATGCGTTGCGCGAGCCAACGATGGCGACCAGCGGCCGCGCCAGAACGGAGAGTTGGCCGCGCACCGCCAGCAAAGGCGGGCAATCGTCGATCATCTGCGGCCGCGGCGGATAATCGGGCTCGCCGAGCGCGACGAATTCGACACCGCGCGCGCGCCGAAGCCAATTCGGCCGCGGCCGCTTCGATCGGGAAAATGCGCGCCGGCCTCGAAGCACCACCGCGGCGGACGAGGGCGGGCAGCGCGGCCAGCGCCGCGCTGGCGCCGCCAAAATGATTGATCAAGTCCCGGAACGTTCGCGGTCCGATATTGTCGCTGCGGATGAGCCGCAACCAATCGAGCCGTTGCTCATCGCTCAGTCGCACGCGATCGCTCAACGCCGCCCCCGCAACTGTCACGGGTCCCAGCATCGCTTAAGCGGCCGCGCAGCACAACCGGATAAGAGCAAGCACAACCACAGGTCAGGTCGACGAGGCCGATTTTGCGCCAATCTTGCCCTCGGTGCCCTCGAGCAAGCGAGAAATATTTCCGCGGTGCTTGAGCCACAGCAGCAGCGTCAACAGCAGCAACAGCAGCGCGACGCTGGGTAAGCCCAAAGCCCACAGCGCGATCGGGGTCAGCGCGCTGGCGATCAATGCGGCGAGCGAGGAATAGCGGCTTGCCGCCGCGACCGCCAACCAGATCGCGCAGAAGATCAGCGCGCCCGGCCAATAAAGACCGAGCAGCACACCGATATAGGTGGCGACACCCTTGCCGCCCTTGAACTTCAACCACACCGGAAAAAGATGCCCGAGGAAGGCACCCAGGCCGGCGAGCAGTGCCGCCTCGTGCCCGGCATAATGCGCGGCGATGAGAACCGCGGCGGTGCCTTTGAGGACGTCGCAAAGAAGCGTCGCGGCGGCGAGCCCTTTGCGCCCGGTACGCAGCACATTGGTGGCGCCGATATTGCCGGAGCCGATGGTGCGGACGTCCGGTCCGCCGGCGGCGCGCGTGAGCAGCAGGCCGAACGGAATCGAGCCGAGCAGGTAGCCGAAAACGAAGGCCAAAGCGTAGGTCATACGTATTCGTAGACGGTGCGGCCGGCGACGATGGTGCGCACAACGCGGCCTTGCAAGCGGGCTTCATCGAGCGGCGTGTTCTTGCACTTCGATTTGAGCTCGGCCGGGTCGAGCACCCAGGGAAGCTCGGTATCAACCACGATGACGTCCGCCGGTGCGCCACTGCGCAGCGTGCCGCCGGGAAGCCTCAACAGCTCGGCCGGCCGCGTCGACATGGCGCGCAACAAGGCCATCAGCTCGATCTCGCCATTGTGTGCCAGACGCAATCCGGCGGTGAGCATCGTTTCAAGGCCGATGGCACCGGGCACGGCTTCCGCGAAGGGCAGGCGCTTGACCTCCACGTCCTGCGGATTGTGATCCGACATCACCACGTCGATGAGCCCGCTCGCCAAGGCTTCGACCAGCATCTTGCGGTCCGCTTCGGCGCGCAAGGGCGGCGACAGCTTGAAGAAGGTGCGATAGGGCCCGATATCGTTTTCGTTAAGCGTGATGTGATTGATCGAGGCCGATGCGGTGATGTCGAGCCCGGCATCCTTGGCGCGGCGGAGCACGTCGAGGGATTCGGCACAGGTGACCGACGCCGCATGGTAACGCCCGCCCGTCAAGGCGACGAGGCGGATGTCGCGTTCGAGCATCATCGTTTCCGCCGCTTTGGGGATGCCGAGTAGCCCGAGTCGCGCGGCGAACTCGCCTTCGTTCATCACGCCGTCGCCGACCAGATCGGGATCCTCGGTGTAATGCACGATCAGCGCATCGAAATCGCGGGCGTAAGTGAGCGCCCGGCGCATCACTTGCGCGTTGGTGACGCTCTTGTCGCCGTCGGTGAAGGCGACCGCGCCGGCGGCCTTGAGCAGGCCGATCTCGGTCATCTCGTTGCCGTCGAGCCCTTTGGTCAGCGCCGCCATGGGATGCACATGCACGATCGCGGTGTCGCGGGCGCGGCGCAGCACGAAATCGACCGTTGCCGGGTTATCGATCACCGGCGAGGTATTGGGCTGGCAGACGATGGTGGTGACACCGCCGGCAGCCGCGGCCTGGCTGGCTGAGGCGAGCGTCTCGCGATGGCCGGCGCCGGGCTCGCCGATAAAGGCGCGGATATCGACCAAGCCCGGCGCGATCACCTTGCTGCGGCAATCGATCACGTCGGTGCCTTCCGGAACGCCGCCGGCGCCGATGCCTTTCTTGGCCTCGCGGATCACGCCGTCGGCGATCAACAGATCGCCGAGAATATCGAAGTCGCGCGATGGATCGAGGATCCGGGCATTGGCGAGCAGGATCGGGCGGCGGTCGGAGAACATCATTTAACCAGCCTTGTCATACCGGACGCCGCAAAGCGGCGATCCGCAATCCAGCAACAGTGCCCGCGCAACCATCTGGATTTCGGGCTCACGCCTTCGGCGTGCCCCGGAATGACGAGACTTACGCATTGGGAAAATTCCGCGACAGCGCTTCCAGCACCGCCATGCGAACGGCCACGCCCATTTCCACCTGCTCGCGGATCAGCGACTGGGCGCCGTCGGCGACGATCGAGTCGATCTCGACGCCACGGTTCATCGGTCCCGGATGCATGACCAGCGCGTCGGGCTTGGCATAGCTGAGTTTCTTTTCGTCGAGGCCCCAGTAGTGGAAATATTCCGATACCGAGGGAACGTAAGAGCCGTTCATGCGCTCGCGCTGCAGCCGCAACATCATCACGATATCTGCGTCCGCCAGGCCTTCGCGCATGTCGCGCGCGACCTCGACGCCGAAGCGTTCGATGCCGGGCGGCAGCAGCGTCGAGGGCGCGATCACGCGCACCCGCGCGCCCATGGCGTTGAGCAGGATGATGTTGGAACGGGCCACGCGCGAATGCATGATGTCGCCGCAAATCGCCACCAGCAGACCTTCAATACCGCCTTTGTTGCGGCGGATGGTGAGCGCGTCGAGCAGCGCTTGCGTCGGGTGTTCGTGCGCGCCGTCGCCAGCATTGATCACCGAGCAGTCGAGCTTGCTGGCGAGCAGCTCGACCGCGCCTGAAGCATGATGGCGCACCACCAGGATGTCGGGGTGCATGGCGTTGAGGGTGATCGCGGTATCAACCAGCGTCTCGCCCTTGCGCATGGCGGACTGGCCGACCGACATGTTCATCACGTCGGCGCCGAGCCGTTTGCCGGCGAGTTCGAACGAGGATTGGGTGCGGGTTGAAGCTTCGAAGAAGAGGTTGATCTGCGTTCGGCCGCGCAGCGAGGCGCGCTTTTTTTCAACCTGCCGGTTTAGGGTGACGAACTCTTCGGCCAAATCGAGCAGGCCGGAAATCTCCTCGCGGGAAAGCCCCTCGATGCCCAACAAGTGCTTCTTGTTGAGGACGAAGGAAGATTTCGGCGCGATGTTCATTAAAGCGATTGCTATAGGCGCAACCACGGTTCCCGGCAAGGGCCGAAGCCGTAAACGTCTACACACAAGCGTTATCGACGTTAATGGAACGTCAGGCGATGCAAAGTGTTGACCCGACTAGGAGCGGGTTCCGCTGTTGCGGACACCACCCCCTGCGGGCTGGCCGCGAGCTGATGGCGGCCCGCCGGCGGGGCCAAGGAATAAAGGAGAGGATCCATGAGAATGCTTTCGAAATATGCGGCGGCTGCGGCACTCACCGGCGCGCTTGCGCTTGCTGCGGCGACACCCACCCAGGCACGGTGGAACGGCCATCACGGCGGCTATCACCACGGCGGACGCGGCGGCGGCGCTGCGGCAATTATCGGATTTGGCGCCGGCGCACTTCTTGGCGCGGCCGCGGCCAACGCCAACGCGGGCTATTATTACGGGCCCGGATACAATGACTACGGTTACGCGCCGGCACCTTATGAGGCCGCGCCGGTCTACGTTCAGCCGGGGCCGAGCAATTGCTGGCACTCGACGGATTCGGATCGCGGCTTCGGCTATTACGGCCGCTGCTACTGAGCCGCGACGTCCCCTTTAACGGTCAGGAAGAGGGCGGGCATGAAGCCCGCCCTCATCATGCGCCGTGAGGACTTAGCGTTTCATACCGGCGAGGCGATCGAGCGCGCCTTGCAGAATAAAGGCGGCGGCGTGCTGGTCGATGACGGCGGCGCGTTTTTTGCGGCTGACATCGGCGGCGATCAGATCGCGCTCGACCGCGGCTGTAGACAGCCGCTCGTCCCACAGGGCAATCGGCAAATCGGTGAGCTTGGCGAAATTGCGTGCGAAGGCGCGGGTCGATTGCGCGCGTGGACCTTCCGATCCGTCCATATTGATGGGCAGTCCAAGCACGAAGCCGGCGGCGGAGCGCTCCGCGGCAAGCGCCAGCACGCGCCGCGCATCGACCGTGAAAGTCTTGCGCACGATGGTCTCAACACCGGCGGCGAGCTTGCGGTCGGGATCGCTGACCGCCACCCCGATGGTCTTGGTGCCGAGGTCGAGGCCGATCAGGCTCCCGCGCGCCGCAAAGCGCGGGGCGATTTCAACAAGCGGGCCGACCAGGGGCGACTTCTCCATACCGATAGATATCACGTCTGCTAGATCTGAGCCGATTGCGAGAGCCTGGACGATGTGAGCGGCATTTGACCTGGGTCAAGGAAGTTTCGCCCCGGCGGCGCTAGCCAGGGGTCAGCCTCGAAGGAGGGAGGGACCCTATGCGTGTACTCCGCGACATCCTCGCCCGGCTGAGCAAGGCGATCGCGCCGCCGCCCGCCGCCTCGCGCTATATGTGCGAGGCCTGCGACCAGCACGATCATTGCGGCTTGCCGCCGGCGCGCCGCCGGCTGTGCTGGGAGACGCGGGCGATGCTTGTGCGCCGCAGCGTCCACTGATCGTCTAGGGCACAGTGCCGGGCGGTAATTTCGCGGCGTGCGCGGCGATGGCGCCGGCCGTCGTGAACCACGTGAGGTCATCGGCAAAGCGCGTGATGTGGGTGAGGGCGCGCGCTAGATATTTGAAGCGGTGCGGCTGCCCGACGATGTAGGGATGCAAGGCGATCCCCATCACCAGCGGCCGCGACTTACATTCGGCCTGTAGCACCCCGAAGGTGTCCATGATCATGTCGGCGAAATTCGCGCCTTCGCGCTTGCGCGCGACGATTTGCGGAATGTCGTTGAGCTCCTGCGGGTAGGGCACCGACAGGATGCGGCCCTTGCGCGTTTTCATCCACACCGGCTGGTCGTCGTGGCACCAGTCGAGCAGATAGCTGTAGCCCGCCTCGTGCAGCAGGTCGGGGGTTGTCCGGGACTGCGAAATCCAGGGCCCGAGCCAGCCCTGCGGGCGTTGCCGCGTGTGCTTTTCCAGGGCCTTGGTGGCCTCCTCGATCAGCTGCTGTTCCTTGAATTCCGTGAGGTCGCCCTGGCGCTCGGAATTGCTGCGGCCGTGGCCGACGATTTCCGCATCGGGAAAGGCGGCGATCGCTTGCGGCGCCTGTTCGGCCATCGCGGAATTCACCAGCAGCGAGACCGGCAGTTTCAGTTCGGCGAACAACTCGGCGAGGCGGAACACGCCGACGCGGTTGCCGTAGTCGCGCCAAGCGTAATTGAGCACGTCGGGCTGCGGCCCGCGCGGCGCCAGTTCCGCGCCGAGCCCCTCGCCGAAGGAGAACCATTCGAGATTGAGCGCGATATAGATCGCCAACCGCTTTCGCTCCGGCCAGTCATAGACCGGCCGCGAAATGATGGCCGAATAGGGATAGCGGCCGTGGGTGGGGAAATCGGTCATGGGCGCATGGTAGCCGCCTGACATTGCCCCGTCATTGCCGGGATTTGCGCGGTCGGACAAGGTACCGCTGGCAAATGGCGGCAATCCGATTTACTTACAGCCAGAGTGTCTAGTTTTTGAGGCCCCGATGTCCGTCGACGCCGATACCGTCCGCCGCATCGCCCATCTTGCCCGCATCGCGGTCAAGGAGGACGAGCTTGCGCACCTTGGCGGCGAGCTCAATGCCATTTTGGCCTTCGTCGAGCAGCTGCAGGAAGTCGATGTCGAGGGCGTGGAGCCGATGACGTCGGTGACGCCGATGGCGATGAAACAGCGGGAAGATGCCGTCACCGACGGCGGCATTCCCGAAGACATCGTCAAGAACGCGCCGGCGAGCGATGACAATTTCTTCCTCGTCCCCAAAGTGGTCGAGTAGCGCTCATGTGTATGGCCTGCGAGATGGGTTTCTGGAACATGATCGACGCGCTGCCGCCGGAGGTGCGAGAGCGCATCCTGCGTGAGCAGGAGGAAGCCGCGCGCTTTGCCTGCGACGCGCCCGCGCAACAGCCGCCGGCCGATGCTCCGTCCACGGCGCAACCCGGTGCGGACGAGCGCAAGCCGTGAGTGAATTGACTTCGCTCACTTTGGCGGACGCGCGCGACGGACTGAAGAAGAAAAAGTTCTCCGCCGTCGAATTGGCCGCCGCGCATCTTGCCGCGATCGAGAAGGCGCGGGCGCTCAACGCCTTCGTGCTGGAAACGCCCGAGCGCGCCGCCGACATGGCGAAGGCCGCCGATGCAGCGATTGCCTCCGGCGAGGCGCGGCCGCTCGACGGCATTCCGCTGGCGATCAAGGATATGTTCTGTACGCAAGGCGTGCGCTCGACCGCCTGCTCGCACATCCTCGACAATTTCGTGCCGACTTATGAATCGACCGTCACCGCCAATCTCTGGCGCGACGGCGCGGTGCTGTTGGGCAAGACCAATTGCGACGAATTCGCCATGGGTTCGTCGAACGAGACGTCGTATTTCGAACCGGCGATCTCGCCTTGGCGGCAGGAAAGGCGCCAATACGCCGCTGGTGCCGGGCGGCTCGTCCGGCGGCTCGGCCGCCGCGGTGGCGGCGCAGTTATGCCTGGGCGCCACCGGCACCGACACCGGCGGCTCGATCCGCCAGCCGGCGGCTTTCACCGGCACCGTCGGCATGAAGCCGACTTACGGGCGCTGCTCGCGCTGGGGGATCGTCGCCTTTGCCTCCTCGCTCGACCAGGCCGGACCCTTTGCGCGCAGCGTGCGCGACGCCGCCATCCTGTTGCGTTCCATGGCCGGACCCGATGCCAAGGACACAACGTGCGCCGACATAGCCGTGCCGGACTACGAAGCCGCGGTCGGCAAATCGGTGAAGGGCCTGCGCATCGGCATCCCGAAAGAATACCGGCTCGACGGCATGCCGGCGGAGATTGAAAGGATCTGGGAGCAGGGGCGGGCGTGGCTCAAAGACGCGGGCGCCGAACTGGTCGAGGTTTCGCTGCCGCATACCAAATATGCGCTGCCGGCCTATTACGTCGTTTGCCCGGCGGAGGCCTCGTCCAATCTCGCGCGCTATGACGGCGTGCGTTACGGCCTGCGCGTGCCGGCCGGCGACATCACCGACATGTACGAGAAAACGCGCAGCGAAGGCTTCGGCGCCGAGGTGCGCCGGCGCCTGATGATCGGCACCTACGTGCTCTCGGCCGGCTATTACGACGCCTATTACCTGCGCGCGCAGAAAGTGCGCACGCTGATCAAGCGCGACTTCGAGCAGTGCTTTGCGGCGGGCGTCCACGCCATGCTGACACCGGCGACGCCGTCGGCCGCCTTCGGCATCGGTGAGAAGGGCGGCGCCGATCCGGTGGAAATGTATTTGAACGACGTGTTCACGGTGACGGTGAACATGGCCGGCCTGCCCGGCATTTCGGTGCCGGCGGGCTTGGACGCGCAAGGCCTGCCGCTCGGCCTGCAATTGATCGGCCGGCCATTCGACGAGGAAACGCTGTTCTCGCTCGGCGACGTGATCGAACAGGCGGCGGGAAAATTTTCGCCGGAGCGGTGGTGGTGACGCCTGCCGGCTTCGATGGCACGCTGTCGCACAATGAGCCGCCGCATGCCTTGAGCGCGCCGCTTGCCGCGCTGTGGTGGGCGAAGAAAGGCGACTGGGACAAAGCGCATCGCCTGGTGATGGACGAGCAAAGCGCGGAGGCCGCCTGGGTGCACGCCTATCTGCATCGCGTCGAAGGCGATCTCGGAAATGCTGCTTATTGGTACCGCCAGGCGCATAAGGCCGTGGCCAAGGGCACGCTCGACGATGAGTTGTCGGCGATCGTGACGGACTTGCTCGCGCGCTAGTTCGGATCGGCCGCAGAAAGTTCGGCGGCCGTTGAATATATTACGGTCTGTAACTGTGATTTGAAAAGAAAATCAAATGCTTGGCGGCGCAGCGGGGCAAGGTCATACTCTCAAGCAACGGGGAGGCAGCCGTGGCCGAAACCGATACGCGCGCGACGGTACGTGACATCTACGACGCCTACGCGCGCGGCGATGCGGAGCGTGTCGCAGCTCTCCTCCATGACGATATCGATTGGGTGATCTTCGAGCCGGTCGGGGTGTTTCCGTTTGCCGGCCCGCGCCGCGGGCGCGCCGCGGTGATGCAAGCGCTCGGTGCCATCGGCGAGCAATACGCGCTGCAAAGCTATAAGCCGGAAATCATGATCGTGGACGGCGATCGCGCCGCGGTGATGTCGGATGTGAGCTTTATCCAGCGCGCTACCAGCCGCGTTTTGCGCTTCCGGGTGGCCGATTTCCTGCGCTTGCAGGACGGCCGTGTCATCGAGTTCCGCGAATTCGCCAATTCATTCGATCTGGTCGAACAGGCGCTCGGACGCGAATTGCCGCTCTAGTCTCCGGCCGCCCGGCACGATAGATAGTCGCGCCATGAGCGTGCAGGCCAAATCCGATAGACTGATCAAGGGCGCCACCGGCGACTGGGAAGTCGTCATCGGCATGGAGGTGCATGCCCAGGTGACCTCCAAGGCCAAGCTGTTCTCCGGCGCCTCCACCGAATTCGGCGGCGCGCCTAATCAGCCACGTTTCGCTGGTCGATGCCGCCATGCCGGGCATGCTGCCGGTCATCAATGCCGAATGCGTGCGCCAGGCGGTGCGCACCGGGCTCGGACTCAACGCCAAGATCAATCTGCGCTCGGTGTTCGACCGCAAGAATTATTTCTATCCCGACCTGCCGCAGGGCTACCAGATCAGCCAGTACAAGCAGCCGATCGTCGGCGAGGGCGAAGTCGTCGTCGATCTCGACGGGGATGAGAGCGTCACCATCGGCATCGAGCGGCTGCATCTGGAGCAGGACGCCGGCAAGAGCCTGCACGACCGCTCGCCGACCATGTCTTACGTCGATCTCAACCGCTCCGGCGTGGCGCTGATGGAGATCGTGTCTAAGCCCGATCTGCGCTCGGCCGGCGACGCCATGGCGTTCCTGACCAAGATGCGTTCGATCCTGCGCTATCTCGGCACCTGCGACGGCGACATGGAAAAAGGCTCGCTGCGCGCCGACGTCAATGTCTCCGTGCGCAAGCCCGGCGCGCCGCTCGGCACACGCTGCGAAATCAAGAACATGAACTCGATCCGTTTCATCGGCCAGGCGATCGAGCACGAGGCGCGCCGGCAGATCGAGATCGTCGAAGACGGCGGGTCGATCGAGCAGGAGACGCGGCTGTTCGACCCTGGCAAGGGCGAGACCCGCTCCATGCGCAGCAAGGAAGAGGCGCACGACTACCGCTATTTCCCGGATCCCGACCTGCTGCCGCTGGAACTTGATGCCGACGAAGTGGAAGAGCTCAAGCGCCACCTGCCGGAATTGCCGGACCAGAAGAAGGCGCGCTTCATGCACGACTTTTCGCTCTCGGCCTACGACGCCGGCGTGCTGGTCGCCGACCGTGAGACCGCCGACTACTTCGAAACGGTCGCCAAAGGTAACGATCCTAAGCTCGCCGCCAATTGGGTGATCAACGAACTGTTCGGGCGGCTGAACAAGGAAGGCAAGGACATCGCGGCCTCGCCGGTGGCTGCTAACCAGCTTGCAAGCATAATTGGCTTGATCGCGAACGATACCATTTCCAGCAGGAGTGCCAAGGATTTGTTCGGAATTCTCTGGGATCAGAAAGGCGGCGACCCGCGCGCCATCGTCGAGCAGCGCGGCATGAAACAAGTCACCGACCTTGCCGCGATCGAAAAGACGGTCGACGAGATCATCGCCAAGAACCCCGATAAGGTCGCCGACGCCAAGACCAACCCGAAAGCGATCGGCTGGTTCGTCGGTCAAGTCATGAAAGCATCCGGCGGCAAAGCCAGTCCGCAGGCGGTCAACGATCTCTTGAAAAAGAAACTCGGCGCTTGACGCCGGCGCGGCTTTCCGCGCGCCGGCATTTGCATATTGCAGCGCAAGACAACGTCGCGAACGCTCACGCTCGCAAATTTTCCGACTTCGAACGAAAAGCCGCTCCCGCCGGCTGACATTTCGGCGCATCGAAGCCGGTGCGCGCCGCGAATCACTTGGCGTCGATTCGCTCATTTTTGATCGATTTCGACCGACCGAGAGCCGTTTTGACTGCTGCCTGTGCAAAATTATTTTGCGCTGCATTTAAGTCGCACTGTATCGACATCGCGACAATTTCTGGCGCGCATGTTTGCGATTTCCATTCGTCGGCGGTGTACGCAAGCGAATACCGCCGATGCAAAAAAACCTTTGTATTATCGTGCTTTGTGCAATGTCGACGAATTGCATTCAATGATCGGAAGTGCGTCGTGCTCGATGCGTTGTCGCACAACGTTAACTCGTTGCAATCTCATCGCGCGCGGTGCTCGCGCGCGCGGCGTACACGCTTCGTTAAGTGGAGTCGCTGTTTTTTTCGTTGTGCTGTAGTAAAGCAAGTGCAGTGCGTGTCGATTCGCGAGCGCACTGAAGCGACATCTGCCATGTTACATGGCTAGGAGGGCAGCAATGGCGAAACGTAGAAAGAAGAAGGCAGTGGCGAAGAAAAAGGGCCGGAAGAAGAGGCTCTAGTCTGACGCCGCTTCCAGATCTTCGGACGTAACGTTTCGAAGATTGCGTCATAGGGGCCGGCGTGCGTCATGGGGTGATGAGCGATATGCAGTCGCTCCACGACGCCCCGGTTCCGATGACAACAGAGGGCGTCGGCGAGACGATGTGTTTCGCCGACGCCCTTGGTGTATCTGGCATACGTTTCGTCGCCCGCGACCTCGCCAATTGGTTTGCCCAACCGCTCGCGCTCTGTGTCATCGGCACGGTTGCGCTTTGCCTTCGCCAGACATAGCTGAGACGACAATTGTCGGGACCTGATTGCAACGGGAGCAATGACGATGGCGCGCGGGCTGCGGAAGGCTAAGGCCAAGGCGAAGACCAAGAAGAGTGTAAAAAAAGCAAAGAGCAAACAGGCAAAACCGATCGAACTCTATTACTGGGCGACCCCCAACGGCTTCAAGATTTCGATCATGCTGGAAGAATGCAAGCTGCCCTACACCTTTATCCCGGTGAACATTTCCAAGGGCGAGCAGTTCAAGCCGGATTTCCTGAAAATCTCCCCCAACAACCGCATGCCGGCGATCGTCGATCCTTTCGGCCCGGGCGGGCGGCCGATCTCCATCTTCGAGTCCGGCGCCATCCTGCAATATCTCGGCCGCAAGACCGGCAAATTCTATCCGGCCGACGAGCGTCAGCGCGTCGAGGTCGAGCAATGGCTGTTCTGGCAGATGGGCGGCATCGGGCCGATGGCGGGGCAGTTGCACCACTTCAAAAACTACGCGGTGGAGACGCTGACCTACGCGATCAACCGCTATACCAACGAAATGAACCGGCTTTACGGCGTGATGAACCTGCGGCTCAAGGACCGCGAATTCATTGCCGGCAAATATTCCATCGCCGACATGGCGATCGTCGGCTGGGCCAACGGCTGGCAGCGGCATGGGCAGGACATCAACGAGTTTCCGCACTTCAAGCGCTGGCTGGAGACGATGAAGGCGCGCCCGGCGGTGCAACGCGGCATGGCGCTCGGCCTCGAGCTGCGCCAGGGTATCGACATGAAGGATCCGAAGGTGCAGGCGGTGCTGTTCGGCCAGCGCGCGCGGGCGGGTTGAATGGTCGGCCCCGCAGCGACCTCGCACGGTGGTTAGCCGCGCCTAAACCGGCGCGGTTAGCGATCTATCACCAAAATCCCGAAATATCGATTTGTTGCAGTATTATGGGCTGTTTCGCGGGTCCGCACGCGCGGAATTTGACGCGCGCGTTCATCTTCGATTCATCGCATCATTTAAACTGTCATTCAAATTTTCTGTCGATTATCGCGCTGTTCGCACGAAGAAGTTTTCGTCGGGCAACAGGGGCGCGCTTGTAGCCGTCGAGGCCAGCAAGCTAAAAAATTGGGAGGCCGAGATGGCCAATATCGAGATTGCGACCGAGAGCAACATTGAGCCGAGGAATGCGGAGGCCTGCTTCGCGCTCGGCATGATCTATTCGTCGGGCGCCGGCGTGAGCATCGATCTGATCGAGGCGCACAAGTGGTTCAACATCGCGGCCATGCAGGGCCACGGCGACGCCGCGCCGATGCGGCGTGAAATCGCCGGTCAGATGGCGGACGCCGAGATCGGCCGCGCGCAGCGGGCCGCCCGCGACTGGCTCAAGTCGCATCCGCTGCCGCAGCCGGTGCAGGACATCCGCGTCGCCGCTTAAGGCTTCAGCGCTGCAACGACCTCAGCGATCACGCTTGGCCAGTCGCCGAGCGCGGGCTGGCGGAAAAGCCGCGCTTGCGGATACCAGGGGCTGCGTTCGCCTGACAGCGTCCAGCGCCAGTCCGGCGAAAATGGCAGCAAGACCCAGACCGGGCGTCCCATGGCGCCGGCGAGATGCACCACCGCGGTGTCGACTGCGATGGTGAGATCGGACAAGCGCCAGTACCGCCGCTGTATCGGCCATGTCGGTTAGACGATCACCGACATGGGTCACGCGCGGATGCTGCGCAAGCCACGCCGCATCGGCTTCACGCAGCTCGCGCTGCACGCCGACGAATGAAATCCCGTCAAGCGTAAGCAACGGTTCGAGCAGCGCCGGATCGATCGAGCGGTTTCGATCGTTCGGATGACTGGGATTGCCGGCCCAGGCCAGCGCCACGCGTTTGCCCGGCAGCGCTTCGATGAGCGGCCGCCATTTGGTGATGCGTGAATCGTCGGCGCGCAAGTAGGGGATGGCGGCTGGGATGTTCGCTGGCTGCGTCTTCAACGCCAGCGGCAGGCTGCCGAGCGGGCAATGCACGTCATAGGCTGGGATTTTTTCGCCGCGCGCGTCGCAGGAAGCGATGCCGTCTAGCCTGGCCAGCAGCGTTTTCAAAGTCGGATGAACTTCGAGCCGCACGGTCGCGCCGGCGCGCGCCAAGAATGGCGCGTAGCGGGCAAACTGGATGGTGTCGCCCAAGCCCTGCTCGGCATGCAGCAGGATGGTGCGTCCGCCCAGCGGATATTCGCCGAGCCAGAGTTGGCCGCGATAGGAGCGGCGCGTATCGGGCATGCCACTGCGTTTCCAACGCCATTCGTATTCGGCAAAGCCTTCGGCAAGCTTGCCGAGCGTCAAGAGCGACAGCGCCCGGTTGGAATGGGCGTCGGCATAGTCCTTTTGCAACGCGATGGCCATGCCGAAGCTTTCCACCGCTTCGGCATGGCGATTGAGCGCCTGCAACGCGCGGCCGCGATTGTTCCAGGCCTTGACATGATTGGGCGCCGCGGCGAGCGCGCGATCGAAGCTGACGAGCGCGTCGGCCTCGCGGCCGAGCGACAAAAGCGCATTGCCGCGATTGTAGAGGATCTCCGGATGCAGCGGCGCTAGCGCCAGCGCGGCTTCGAAATCGCCCAGCGCCTCGGCGTGGCGGCCGAGCGTGGCCTTGGCGACACCGCGGCTGTGCAGCGCTTCAACATTAGGGGGGCCGTGCAGCGTGACGTGCTCGAAGCATTCGAGCGCCTCCTGCGGGCGGTTGAGCGAGAGCAGGGCGCTGCCACGGTGCTGCAAGGTTTGCGGGTCGCCCGGATTGAGTGCCAAAGCCTTGTCGAGGCAGTCGAGCGCCTCGGCATCGCGCTTGAGCGCGTGCAGCACATTGGCGAGATTGCTCCAGGCGTCACCCGCTTGCGGATTGATCCTCAGCGCCGCCGACATCAGGCGGTAGGCCTCGCCCATCTGCTTGCTCTGCGCCTTCACCAGCCCAAGCAGATGCAGGGCGTCGAAATTGTCCGGCGCCGCCTTCAGTACGCGCGCATAAAGTTTTTCAGCTTCGCGCAGGCGCCCCTGCCGGTGCAGTTGCACGGCGTCCTGCATGGTTTGCGGTAGGTTGAAAGGTTGCGCCACGGCCGGCGTTATGGCCTTGCTTTAGCGCGGGACGCAAGCCGCCGCTTTAGTGGCGCTTGCGTTTGCGATGCTTGCGGGCGGGTTGCGTGGCGGGACCGGTATAGAATTGATTGCGTTCGCAGAAGCCGCCGATGCCTTGAATGTATCCTTGGCATTGCTCGAAGCTGACGAAGCCGCAATTGCTGGCGCCCTCCATGTCGCCGCCGAAAACGGCGCACCACGGGTATTCGATGGCGCGAGCGGGCGCGGGCGAAAAGACCGCGAGCGAGACAAGGGCGGCGAAGATCGAGAGAGTCCGGCGCATAGCAGTCACCCTTTTTGTTGCATCGTCGAGACTAACTCCGTGCGCGCACTTTCCGTTCACGCGCCTGCGAGAAAAGTTTGGCGGCCGGACGGCGGGCGCTCAAGGCTTCTGCACCCAGAAACGATACATGCGGCTGAATGTGTCGGGATACTGAGTCTCGATCTCGTGCCAGCGATCGAGATCGGACGTCGACCAACCGGCCTGCGCGAACTGGGCGCGGTATTGGCGTTGCGCGGCCGGCTCGAATTCGAAACCGATGAATTTCATGCCCTCGGCGACAATGAAATCCTTGAGCTGCGGAATAGTCAGTCGGCTTTCCTGCACGTGGAATAGAAGATCGCGGCATTCGCTGGTCGAGAAATAATCCTTGGTGCGGGCAATCGCGGCATGCGGTGTCGCCAGCACATCCTGCCGAAACCGCCGAATTTCCGCCGGCGTGGCGCCATAGCCGCGCTCGGCAATGAAAGCGCGCAGGGCGACGATGTGCGCGCGGCCGAGTTCGCTGTAGAATCCGACATGCATAAGACCGCCCGGGCGCACCAGGCCGAGCAGGATGCGCCAGGCTTGCAGCGGGTCGGCCATGTGATGCAGCACGCCGGTTGAATCGATCACGTCGAAGCTGCGGCCGATGCGTGCGAGCTTGAGAATGTCGGCTTGCGCATAGTCGATGCGGGCGGCGAGCGCGGCCGGCGTCTTGCGCTTGGCATAGGCGAGGCTGGCCAGGCTCAGGTCCACCGCCAGCACCCGGCAGCCGGAAAAAGTCTTAGCAGTTCCAATGGCATGGAAGCCGGTGCCGCAGCCGGCGACGAGCACGCTGAGCGCCCCGGTTTTGTCGAGTGGCGCGAATGCCGCGGTCGGGAACAGCGCGCGTAAATGCAGGTCGATACTGGTGGGCTTGATCCCCTGGGGAGCATGCACCCAGCGCGGAAAAGGATTCTCCTCATATTGCGCGCGCACGCGTTGCGAGACTTCGTCAACGATGGGCGTGAGCCGCGGCATCGACTTACGCAGTTTGCTTTCCACGCTCGGCTCGCGCAGTTGCTGGGTGATTACCTCGGCGAGCGGCGGCGGAAAATTACGAATGAGCAAGCTTGGCGACTTGGCGAGGGCGTGCAGCGGCGAGTACATCGCGAGCACTGCGATGCGTAACAACGACAAGTCGTTTCCCGCATCCTGCGACGCGGATTGCAGGAGCGCGAGTTGCGCGTCTTCCTCAGGCGTGGTGGAAAACGCGTATTCGTTGATGAAGCACTGCTGCGCCAAAGCGGCGGCGAACGCGAGCCGCGCCGCGCTCGCCGGCCTGTCCGCGACGGCGTCGGCAAGCAGCGCACCGCGCAATGCGGTCAGCACGCGCTCGAGCGGAATGTCACCGACCGGGGTGGCGCGCAACGTGTCGAGCAGCAGTGGATCGGTCTCGGTCGCCGCACGCTCCTCCTCGGTAAACAACTCGTCCGCAGGCGGCCGGCGCGGCCACGCGGCATCGGCACGTCGCATGGCTTGGGCGAGCGGCGGCAGCACTTCACAGAGCGTCGCGATCACCTGCGCGAAATTGTCGTAAAGTTGCGGCGTGAGAGCGAGCGCGCGGGCAAAGCACGCCGAGGCTTCGGCGAGCTCGCCTTGCGCCGACAGGACGCAGCCGAGATTGTTGATGACTTCGGCATTGTCCGGCGCGAGTACGAGGATGCGCCGATAGGTGCGTGCCGCCTCATCGAGCCTGTTGTGGGTCTGCGCTTGCGTGGCGCGCGCGAGCAACTGGCGGACGGGATCGCCGGCGACCGACGCCGCGTGCGGCCCGCCGGGTTTCTGCTTAAACGCGGCGCGCCGCTGCTTGCGGTTCATCGCTTGCTTTCCTAATGCACCTCGTGGTGAGCGGCAGCCTGCCGCGATCGCTTATGCTGTGACAGGGCGGCCTTTGCATCAAAATATTTAGAGAAATCGGCGACGAACGGCATTGTTTGACCATGGAATGATGTTTCTATACCGAATCTGGCGGACTGGAGACGTGGCCGAGTGGCTGAAGGCGGCGGTTTGCTAAACCGTTATACGCTCCAAAGGCGTATCGAGGGTTCGAATCCCTCCGTCTCCGCCAGTCCGAAAATTTGATCGCTTCGAACGCACCGAATTTCCGCGCGGAGCGGCGGCGCATTGGCATCGGCGGCGAATTGGCCCGATCGGGGGCGCGCTCCATTGCCTGTTCGTCGGCCCCGGCTTGCCTCGCAAACAGGCGGCCGGCCGATGGCCGCAGCTCAGGGAATGGCCCAAACGGGCTCGAAGCGGGTCCTTTACCTGGCAATTACATCCCAGCCGGCGATTTTCGCGCTTGTGGCGTATACCGAAAATTAACCATAACCCATTGAGTTGTAAATAATAAGTTGAGAAACGGGGCGGTGAGAAGGGGGTGGGTGGCCGGGTGTGGCAAAATGCGTGTTTTTTACGCAACACTCGGTCGAAAAGCGTGCCGGAGAGCTGTGGGTAGGGCGCTTATTCATTGCACGGTAGGCCTCTTTGGCTAATCTTGCTGGTGCGACGGAGGGGGGCATCCCCGTGTCGCGCTGTCCGGTTTGACGGATCGCATCAGCAGCCCGGTTTCTTCGAGATTGGGTTAATCGCGGGTGTGAAATTTCTCCGGCTAGCGGGGAGCTAAGGGGAAGTTCCATCGGTGCCTGTCGCACTAGGCGGATACAGAACCCTCTCATGAGAAACAATGTTTGGAGGTTCAAGATGAAGATGGTGAAAAGCCTTCTCCTTGGCAGTGCAGCGGGTCTCGTTGCGGTTGCTGGGGCGCAGGCTGCCGATCTTCCCGTCAAGGCCAAACCGGTCCAGTACGTGAAGATTTGTAGTCTGTACGGTGTGGGGTTCTACTACATCCCGGGCACCGACATGTGCTTGAAAGTTGGCGGCTGGGCCCGGTATGAAACGGGCGTCGGTTATGCCGGCAGCTTCACGACCGAGTTCTTCGACAACAACTCGAACAACCGGACGACGACCGGCTGGCACCAGCGTTCGAAGGGCACGGTCACGTTCGACGCCCGCAGCCCGACGGCCTACGGCACCGTGCGCAGCTATGTCGCGCTTGGCATCAGCACGAACGTCACGGGAGCCAACGACGGAAGCCTGGATTTCGACTATAACAACCGCTGGTTCATCCAGTGGGCCGGCTTCACGATCGGCCACTCGACGTCGTTCTTCGACTTCTACTCGATCGGCGCCAACCAGTACGGCTTCGTGACCGCGTCTTCGGACTCGGGCGATGGCGGCTGGACCGTGTTTGCCTATACCGCGAACTTCGGCAACGGCTTCTCGGCCTCGATCTCGGCGGAGTAGCAGCGCTATACGCGTCTGATCAGAGGCGATAGCGTGAACTTCTCCTTCGCCGGGAACGGCGGCAACTACGCGAACGCAGCAGGTTCCCGATCTGGTCGGTAATCTGCGTGTCGATCAGGCTTGGGGTTCGGCCCAGATCATGGGCGCCCTGCATTACATTCAGCCCATCTACTACGGTGGCAACGAGACCTTCGGCCATCCCAGCGATGTGATGGGCTTTGCCGTCGGCGCCGGCGTCAAGCTGAAGGCCGACGTGATCGCCAAGGGTGACTACTTCCAGATCGAAGGCGATTACACCCAGGGCGCATCCCGCTACAGCAACATGACGGCCTTTAACTGGGATTACCTCAAGTTTGACGGCAATACCGTTGGCTTCGGCTACCAGACCGACGGCGTTTTTGGCGGCACAGTGGCTGCCGGCACGGCGTCGGCTGTCGAACTCACCACCACCTGGGCGGTGAACGCGGCCTTTACGCACTTCTGGAACCCGGCGTGGAAGAGCACGCTTTGGGGCTCCTATCGGGCCGTGAGCTACAACACGCAAGCCAATAACATGATCTGCACTCAAGGGTTTTTCGGTGTCAACGCTGGCACCGCGGCTGTGGCGATCCCGGGCTGCGACATGGATTGGGCGGCTTGGGGCGCCGGTCTGCGCACCGAGTGGGCGATCAGCTCGTCGTTCCAGATCGGTCTGGAAGTGCTGTACGCCAACCTGGAGACGGCGCAGACGGGCACGGGCGGCGTCAATGCCGTTGCTCTCGGCGCTGGAGCTGCCAAGCCCAACGTCTTCTATCAGCTCAGCGACCAGGACCAGTGGGCGGTCCGCCTGCGCGTCAACCGCACCTTCTATCCGTGATCGGTTGATCGCAGTCTGAACGATAAAGACCCCCGGCGGGAAACCGCCGGGGGTTTTTGCAAAATCAAAAGCGACCAACGTGTTTCAGTAGCGGTGACCGCTCAGCTTGTCGCTCACCGTTAGCCCGGTCTGCTCGAGATTATCCGGCTCGAACGGCGTGCCTTTGTCGCCAAAACGCGTCTTGCGCGCGCGGTGCTTGGCTGGAGCCAGAGCGAGTTCGGCTTCCGGGTCGGCTTGAGCGCGCCATTCACAAACTCAAACAAGGCGACACCGAACCGCGGCGAGCAACCGTTCGCGCGATTGAAGAGGTGTGGCGTGAGCAAGGCATTGAGTTTGAAGATTTGCCGGACAGCGGCTTCCGCGTGAGCGTTCGCGCATCCGTGCTCGAAGCGGCCGACCGCGCAGCAGACGCGCCGACATCGCGCCGCGCGCGTGCATCTGGGTGTCACGGCCATCGCCCAACGCTCGAACATCCACCGCGCCTGACGCCGCCAAGACCTTCGGCATTCCCTCGAAGTGACAGCGCGCCGCCCCGCGGCCACATATCGGCGTCGCGGATCAAGCCCGATTGCCAGCGCGGGGTGTTTGGCCTTATACCGGCGGCCCTCGAGATCGACGGGTCCGCCGCCATGACAGCGCGCATTTATAAGCCCTCCAAGACCGCCATGCAGTCGGGCCAGGGCAATACCAAGGCCTGGATGCTCGATTTCGAGCCCGAGGCGCCGCGCACGGTCGAGCCGCTGATGGGCTGGACTTCTTCCGACGACACCCGCCAACAAGTGCGTCTGCGCTTTGACGACAAGCAGGAGGCCATTGCCTATTGCGAGCGTCACGGCATCGCCTATCAGGTGTTCGATGCCAAGGCGCCGGCCGCGCGCCGCGTCATCTCCTATTCCGACAATTTCGCCTTTAAGCGCCGCGACGCCTGGACCCACTAACTCGCGGGCCTGCTTCGGCGGGCGCGGTTGAAATCGGTCAGCAATTGGCGACCCCGGCTTTATGCGAGGTTGGGACAGCGCAAGGACTTAGCTTGTCCAACCTGCCTAAAAGGCGCTTTTGGACGCAAAAGACAATTTCCAGAATTGTCCAACCTTCATCCGGTGGAGTTGTCATCTATGCGCTAGCGCCTGACTGCCTGCCCGATGTCGGCTTTCGGACAACAGCGGACAAAATTGGATTTTGGCCCAGGGTGGGTTGTCCGCTTATGATGCTGTGGACGGCGCCCACTCTGCGGCATCAAGAGTGCCATAGGGTGGTTGCGTGAAGCGAACCACATTGAGGGGAGCCGTCCATGGGCGAGGTTAGCACGATCGGTTTGGATATTGCGAAGTCAGTATTCCAGGTGCATGGGGTCGATGATGCTGGCGCGGTGGTGATCCGCAAGCGCATCAGTCGCGCGAAGGTGGTGGAGTTCTTCGCTAATCTGCCAGCATGTTTGATTGGGATTGAAGCCTGTCCGTCAGCGCATCATTGGGGCCGCGAGCTGCAGGCGTTTGGCCACACGGTGAGGCTGATGCCGCCGAGCTATGTGAAGGCCTATCTCAAGCGCAGCAAGAACGATGCAAACGATGCGGCAGCGATTCGCAACTCCTCGGCCACCGCCCGACCAAACGCCAAGAGATCAATAGCTTGTCTGTTAAATTGCCGGTGCCCCGCGTGCCGATTGGGATTGTTACTCTAAAGAACCGCACGCTCGGCCCGGTTGCGAGGCTGTTCGTGGAGCAGGCCCGCGATCTCGCGAAACAAATGACGAAGCAGAAATATTAGGCGCAATCTCCGCCATTGATGCTGTGGACGCTCCTCCACCGGCACATGAGTGACATGAAAGTGGGTGTTGTTACCGCTTATCGAATAATATTTTGCTGCGGTGCAATGGTCGCTTATGGCACTAAGCGGACAAATCAACTGCATCCGCGTTTGTCCGCTTTCGGGGGTAAAGCGAACTTCGCGGGGAGATCGCGGATTGTCGGCTTTTTACCCGAAGCTGACATTACGCACTCGCCAATAGGTGCGTCGAGTTGGGTTATCGCGCCTTGACGACGTATGCTTATGCCTTTCACGGGAGCGACAATCATGATTACAGAAATCGTGTTATGGAAAATGCCAGACGGAATGAGCCGCGAAGAAATTCTGGGTAAGTTCAGGGCGACTGTCCCTACATGGCAAGCCAATCCGAATTTGGTTCACAAGGCCTTTCTATTTGACGAGAGTTCGCGGCGCGGCGGCGGCGCATACTTGTGGAAGAACCTCGTTCGGCGCGTCGCGATATTCGATTGCCTTAGGCGTGCTCATGAATCGCTCCTGGATTTTAATAGATTGGAGTTTCCCCTTGCGTGACGACAAGCTCGGGCGCGATTTCTCGCTCAAGCAGCGGTATCGATAACCTGCTTGGCGGTGTTATCGAGGACAATAGGCGGAAGCCGCGAAACAGGCTCACGGGCCAGCCGCCCCGGGAGCCTTTGCGGGTAGGTAGCTGTCCGCAATATTTGGACGCCTGCCTGTGGGCAAGCCAACAATCTAGCTTAAGCTTTCGGGTATGGCCCGATACCTTCCGTGGATAACCGGCGCGATGTTCGCCGCAGCATATTCTTGTTGCCAACTGTCGCGCGGGACACGGCCTCGATATTCGAAAGGATAGCATGAAGCTAATCATCGCGATCATCAAACCGTTCAAGCTCGACGAGGTGCGCGACGCCCTTACCCGCATCGGCGTTCACGGCATGACTGTCAACGAAGTCAAGGGCTATGGGCGGCAGAAGGGTCACATGGAAATCTATCGCGGCGCCGAATACGCGGTGAATTTCTTGCCCAAACTGCGCCTCGAGGTCGCTGTCGCCAGTGAGGTGCTCGACCAAGTGATGGAGGCGGTCGTCGCCGCAGCCAAAACGGGACAAATCGGCGACGGGAAAATCTTCGTTACACCGCTTGAGCAAGCCGTACGCATTCGCACCGGCGAGACCGGCGACACTGCACTTTAAGAACATTAAAATAAAACCGGGGGAAATGAAATGACAAGGACGCAACTATGCCTCGCCGCGACCTTAATGGCAGGCGCTGCGACGCTGATCGCCTCACCGGCTTTCGCGCAGGCTGGCAAGATCGACGCTGCCGATACGGCTTGGATGTTGGGCGCCACCGGCCTCGTGCTGATGATGACAATACCCGGCCTCGCCCTGTTTTATGCCGGCATGGTGCGCAAAAAGAACATCCTTGCCACTATGGCGCAGTGCATGGCCGCCACTTTCTTGGTCTCCGTTTTATGGGCGACTATCGGTTATTCGCTCACCTTCACCGGCGACGGCGTCTACATCGGCACACTCGACCGAATTTTCCTGCAGGGCATGACGATCGACGCGATCTCGCCGCTGGCCAAGACCATCCCCGAAAGCCTGTTTATGATCTACCAGATGACCTTCGCGGTCATCACGGTGGCGCTGGTCGCCGGCTCGGTCGCCGACCGCTTGCGGTTCTCAGCGTTTCTCCTGTTCTGTGTTTTCTGGCTGCTGCTGGTCTATGTGCCGATTGCGCATTGGGTTTGGGGCGGCGGCTTTCTCGGCAGGTATGGCGTGATCGATTTTGCCGGTGGCCTGGTGGTGCATCTCAATGCAGGCATCGCCGGCCTGGTCGCAGCCTATGTTGTCGGCAAGCGGCGCGGCTATGGCAGTGAAAATCTCTCGCCCCACGATCTCACTTTAGCGGTGGTCGGCACTGGCCTGCTGTGGGTCGGCTGGTTCGGCTTCAATGGCGGCTCCGCACTCGGCGCCAATTCGCGCGCAGCGATGGCGATCACCTCGACGCATCTTGCGGCCAGCGCCGGCGCGTTCACCTGGATGGCGCTGGAATGGTGGACGCGCGGCAAACCCTCGGTGCTTGGCATGATCTCCGGCGCCGTGGCCGGGCTCGGCACCATCACGCCGGCCTCCGGCTTCGTGCTGCCGATGCAAGGTGTACTGATCGGCCTTATTGCCGGCACGGTCTGCTTCTGGGCTTGCACCTGGCTGAAGATCAAGATCGGCTATGACGACTCGCTCGACGTATTCGGCGTGCATGGTATTGGCGGACTTACCGGCACGTTTCTGGCCGGGGTCTTCGCGGTCGGCGCGCTGTCCGCAAGTCCCGAAATGCCAGGCGGCGTGCATGGCTTGGTGGAAGGCAATCCGCAGCAAGTGATGGCTCAACTATTCGGTATCGCCGTCACCTTAGCATGGTCAGGTGTCATGACTTTCATCGTACTTAAGCTGGTCGGCGTCATGGTGCCGTTGCGGGTGCGCCATGAGGACGAGGTAATGGGCCTCGATATCAGCCAGCATGGCGAGGCGCTTCAATAGAATGAAAGCTAGCTGAATGTTTCCGATCTGGCGTACACTGACACATGAGTGCCGGGAGCGGCTGTTTAGGTTTGCCCCTTTCCAGTCGCCACCACACGGGGGAGCCCCAGCCTCGCGCTGGGGCTCTTTCCGGCTACCGACAATTGGCATCATATTTCGCAGCCGCAATGTCCGCCTCTGGCACTTAGCGGACAAACGGCCTCAGCCGTTGAGCGGTCGCTATTGGAGCAACAACATTGGAGCAACAACGGACAAAGGGCGGTGCGGACGATGAATTGCTGGATCGCGAATGACCCAATAGCGGGCAAAGGCCGAGTTTTCCGGCTCGGCTATTCGCCCGGGCCTCGCGCGCGCGCGTTATGGGGTCTGGACTACTCGCGGGCAAAACCAAGCCACCGGTTGCTTCCCATGTGCTTCCCAATCGCTGTATTTGGGAAGCAAGCGTTCAAGGGAAAACGCTCAAACCATTGATATTGTGTGGCGACCCCGGCTGGATTCGAACCAGCGACCCTCAGCTTAGAAGGCTGATGCTCTATCCGGCTGAGCTACGGGGTCTCTTGGGCCCCTGGTTTACCCGGACCGCTGCGCCGTGGAAAGGTGCGGAGTGAGTTAACCGCGCACCAATCGCGCCTTGAGGGACCGGAATGACGCAGATCGCCGATTTTTCTGTCGTCAAGCTCACGCAAGCCTATCGCCGCGGCACGCTGTCGCCGGTCGAGGTCGTGCGCGACGTCTTGGCGCGGATCGAGCGGCAGGCGGCGCTCAACGCGTTTGTCGTTGTCGATGCGCGTGGGGCCTTGGCGGCGGCGGCCACGTCCGAAGCGCGCTGGCGCTCCGGAGCGCCACTCAGTCCGGTCGACGGCGTGCCGGCCACCATCAAGGACAATATCCCGGTGAAGGGGTTGCCCAACCGGCGCGGCTCGCGCGTCACCGATCCCGGACCGGCGCCGTTCGACGCGCCTTCGGCCGCGCGCCTGCGCGAGCAGGGCGCGGTGATCCTCGGCAAGACCTGTCTGCCCGAGCATGGCTGGATCGGTGTCTGCCACTCGCCACTCACCGGCATCACGCGCAATCCGTGGAATTCTGGATCACACACCCGGCGGCTCGACCGGCGGCGGCGCGGTGGCCGCCGCGCTCGGCCTCGGCCTTCTGCATGTCGGCACCGACGGTGCCGGCAGCTTGCGCATTCCGGCCGCCTTCACCGGCGTATTCGGCATGAAGCCGAGCTACGGCCTGGTGCCGACGCATCCGCCGTCGGCGCTCAACGTGCTCGCCCACCAAGGTCCGATTAGCCGCAGCGTCGCCGATGCCGCGGCCCTGCTGTCGGTGATCGCGCTGCCCGACGCGCGCGACATGACGGCCTGGAACGTATCGCCGCCCGATTTCAGCGCCGGACTGGATGAGGGTGTGCGCGGCCTGCGCGTCGCGTTTTCGCCGCGGCTCGGCCATGTCGAACGGCTCGACCGTGAGATCGAAGCGGCGGCGCGCAAGGCGGCGCGGCTGCTGGAAGAGCAGGGCGCCGTCGTCGAGGAGGCCGACCCGCCGCTCGCGCAAACGGCCGACATGATCCGCGCTATGTGGTGGCCGGTGATGGGGGGCCTTGTCGATGCGGTGGCGCCGGAGCATCGCGGCGAGATCGATCCGGGCTTGCGCAAGATCGCCGAACTCGGAAAACGCTTTACCGCCGGCGACTACGTGAGCGCCTATAACCGCCGCGCCGAGCTCTACATCGCCATGCTGGCTTTCCACGCGCGCTACGACCTGCTGATTACCCCAGCAATGCCGATCACCGCGCTCAAAGTCGGGCTCGAAGTGCCTGAGAGCGGCGAATTCGGCGACGATTGGATCAACTGGTCGCCTTACACTTATCCATTCAACCTGACCCAACAGCCGGCTGCCTCGGTGCCCGGCGGGCTTGCCGCCAACGGCCTGCCAATAGGGGTGCAGGTGGTCGGCCCACCGCGCCAAGACCAGCACGTGCTGCGGGCGGCACGGGTTATCGAACAGGCGATGCCGATGCCGCGCCTGCCAACGCTCCAAAGTTGAGCAAAAATATCCAAGTTAGATCAATATTTTATATGGGATTTCTCGAGTAACTCACCTTCTCAGTGAACTTTGTCCAAAGGCGCGAAGGTTTTCAAAGCTGTGGTAGACGGCGCCATGTCGCGCCGCAGCCACGCCCTCGACACCTTCGTGTCGTGAACTGATAGTGCTGATTGCCGCCTTGCTCTATTTGCCCGATCGGGGGAGGTTTCTGCATGCTCTCGTCTGTCCGCGCCGGCCTTGCCGCCGCGCTCATCGCCCTTGCCCTCTTTCCAGCGCTGGCCGCCGATAAAGCGTTCGAGCGCAAGGATCTCGACGGCGCGGCAATCAAGCTTGAGGCGCAGATCAAGAGCGATGCCGGGACGGTAACCAAGAACGTCGCTACGCTGCGCCGCGAGGCCGACGACGCCTTCAAGCGCCGCGATTATCGCACCGGCATGCTGGTGCTCGGCCAGATGGTCGCTGCGGCGCCGAAAGATGCCGGCAACTGGTTGCGGCTGGCGCGTACGGTGCGCCAGATCCGCCCGCGCGACGAGCGTGAACGCGCGTTGCTGCTCGATCGCGCCTCAACCGCCGCCTATATCGCCTATCAGCGCAGCAATACCCGCAACGACGAGGCCGACAGTCTGGCGCTGCTGGGGCGCACGCTCGCCGATCGCAAGCAATGGCGCTCCGCGCTCGATGCATTGCGGCTTGCGCTGACGCTGCGCGAAGTCGCCGACCTGCGCGCCGAATACGAGAAGCTGCGTGTCGAACATGGCTTCCGCATGCTCGATTATTCGGTCGACTCCGATGCCATCTCGCCGCGCGCCTGTTTCCAATTCTCGGAGGATTTGCCGGGGCGCCGCACCGATTTCTCGCCCTATGTCGCCGTCGCCGGGATCGACAAGCCGGCGATTTCGGTCACCGAGCGGCAGCTTTGCGTCGAAGGATTGAAGCACGGCGAGCGCTATGCGGTCACGCTGCGCGCCGGCTTGCCGTCGGTGGTCAATGAGACGCTGACGAAATCCGCCGAGTTCACCATCTTCGTACGCGACCGCAAGCCGTTCGTGCGCTTTTCCGGCAAGGCCTATGTGCTGCCGCGCACGGGCCAGCGCGGCATTCCCGTGCTCAGTGTGAATTCCAGCGCCGTAAAGTTGTCGGTCTATCGGGTCGGCGACCGCAATCTCATCGACACCGCGCTCGGCTACCAGTTCCAGCGCAACATCAGCCGCTATCAGGCCGAGCGCATCGGCAACGAGAGCGGCGCCAAGGTGTGGAGCGGCGAACTGACGGTGACGCCAAAGCTCAACACCGAGGTCACCACCGCATTCCCCGTCGATACCGCGCTCGGCAACCTGAAGCCCGGCATCTACGTGATGACCGCGGCGCCGAAAGAGGCGCTGACCGAAGACTATGATCAGCTGGCGACCCAGTGGTTCATCGTCTCCGACCTCGGCCTGACCGCCTATAGCGGCCATGACGGCATCGATGTCTTTATCCATTCGCTCGGGAGCGCCGCGCCGCTTGGCGATGTCAACGTCCGCTTGATGGCGCGCAACAACGAGCTGTTGGAAGAGAGACACACCGACCAGGACGGCCAAGTCCACTTCGCGGCGGGCCTGACGCGCGGCGAAGGCGGCTTAGCGCCTGCGGCCGTCGTCGCCAGCAACAGCGGCGATTACGCTTTCCTCAGCCTCAAATCGGCGGCCTTCGATTTGTCTGATCGCGGCGTCGGCGGCCGGCCGCAGCCGGCGGGCCTCGATGCCTTTGTCTATACCGAACGCGGCGTCTATCGCAGCGGTGAGACCGTGGCGGTTGCCGCGCTGTTGCGCGACGTGCGCGGCCAGGCGGCAGCGGGCACGCCGCTGACACTGGTCATGGAGCGCCCGGACGGTGTCGAATATCGCCGCGCGCTTATTGCCGATCAGGGCCTCGGTGGCCGCAGCTGGAGCGTACCGATTGTCGCTTCGGCCGCCACCGGTACTTGGCGCGTGCAGGCTTATACCGATCCCAAGCGTCCGCCGATCGGCGAGACCACTTTCATGGTCGAGGACTATGTGCCCGACCGCATCGAATTCGATCTCACTTCGCAGGCGAAATCGATCGACCGCACGACGCCGGCAAAAGCAAGCGTGGACGGCCATTTCCTCTATGGCGCGCCGGCTTCCAAATTGGAACTGGCCGGCAACGTGACGATTGCGGTTGCCAAGGAGCGGCCGGGCTTTGCCGGTTATTCCTTTGGCATGGCGGACGACGAGGTCACACCGGTACGCGAGGAGCTTGCCGATTTGCCCGAGACCGATGCGCAGGGCAAAGCGAGTTTCCCGATCCCGCTCGACAAAGTGCCGGTCACCGGCCGCCCGCTGGAAGCGCGCGTCACCGTATCCATGGCGGAATCCGGCGGCCGCGCCGTCGAGCGCAAGCTGACGTTGCCGATTACGCCGACGGCGCCGATGATCGGCGTCAAGCCGGCCTTCTCCGGCCGTTCGCTCGCCGACGGCGCCAATGCGGATTTCGACGTGGTCATGGCCACGCCCGACGGCAAGACGCTTGCCCGCAGCGGCTTGCATTATCAACTGCTCAAGGTCGAGACCTCCTATCAATGGTACCGGCAAAACGGCCAATGGCAATTTGAGCCGATCAAGCGCACCGAGCGGGTCGCCGACGGCAGCATTGACCTCACGGCGGATAGACCGGCGCGCCTGTCGCTGCCGGTGAAATGGGGCCGCTACCGCCTGGAAGTGTCGACCGGGGAGGCGAATGGTCCGGTCACTTCGCTCCCCTTCGATGCTGGCTTCTACGCCGACGCGAGCGCCAATACCCCCGATCTGCTCGACGTCGCCACGGACAAGTCCGACTACAAGTCCGGCGAGACAATCGCCGTGTCGGTTACCGCGCGCAGCGCCGGCCGCCTCACGCTCAACGTGTTCACCGACCGCTTGGTCGAAAGTAAATCCTACGATGTGCAGGCAGGTACGGTTCAACAGACGCTGAACGTCGGCAACGACTGGGGCACCGGCGCCTATCTGGTGGCGACCTTGCGGCGCCCGCTCGATGCACCGGCGCAGCGCATGCCCGGGCGCGCCATCGGCGTGAAATGGTTTTCCATCGATCGTACCGCGCGAACGCTCGCGCTCGCCATGACGTTGCCGGCGACCTTGCGGCCCAATTCCACCCTCAGCGTGCCGGTGCACATCGCCGGGCTAAAGGCCGGAGATGAAGCCCGCATCGTGGTGGCGGCCGTCGATGTCGGCATCCTCAATCTGACCAATTACAAGCCGCCGGCGCCCGACAATTATTATCTCGGGCAACGCCAGCTCACCGCGGAAATCCGCGATCTCTACGGGCAATTGATTGACGGCATGCAGGGCGTTCGCGGCCAGATCCGCTCCGGCGGCGACGAGGGCGCGCAATTGACCGGCTCACCGCCGGCGCAAGCGCCGCTGTCGCTTTATTCCGGCATCGTCCAGGTCGGCGCGGACGGCAACGCGCAGGTCAGTTTCGCTATTCCGGCCTTCGCCGGCACCGTGCGCGTGATGGCGGTGGCCTGGAGCAAGGACAAAGTCGGCAAGGCCTCGGGCGACGTCGTCGTGCGCGATCCCGTGGTGTTGACGGCGACGCTGCCGCGCTTCCTGCGCACCGGCGACCATGGTCAGGTGCAGCTCGAGCTCGACAATGTGGAAGGCGCGGCCGGCGATTATCGTTTGGCGATCGCCGCCGATGGCGCGGTCAGGCTCGACAATGCCCAGCCGCAGACGCTCAATCTCGCCGCCAAGCAGCGCAATCGGCTGTCGCTGCCGGTGAACGCGTCAGGCACCGGCGCCAGCACGCTGAAGGCGAGCGTGAGCGGCCCCGACGGCTTTGCGCTCGAGCGCAGCTACGCGCTCGATGTGCGCCCGGCGACACAGACCTTGACGCGCCGCACCGTGCGCGCGCTCAGCCCCGGCGAAACCTTCACGCTGTCAAAAGACATGTTCGCCGATTTCGTGCCCGGTACCGGGCGGGTGGCCCTGTCGATTTCGGTATCCACCTCGCTTGACGCGGCGGCTTTACTCACGGCGCTCGACCGCTATCCATTCCGCTGTTCCGAGCAGACGACCAGCCGTGCGATAGCGATGCTCTATGTCAACGATCTCGGGCCCCAAGCGCATCTTGGGCGCGACGGCGATGTCGACAGCCAGATCCGCGACGCCATCACGCGGCTCTTGTCACGGCAGGCATCGAACGGCTCGTTCGGCCTTTGGTCGGTCGGCGGCGAGGACCATTGGCTCGACGCCTATGTCACCGATTTCCTCACGCGCGCGCGCGAGCGGCATTTCGAGGTGCCGCCGCAGGCGTTCAGGCTGGCGCTAGACCGGCTGCGCAATTTCGTCGCGACCGCGCCCGATGCGAGCAAAAACGGCGGCCGCGATCTGGCCTATGCGTTCTATGTGTTGGCGCGTAACGGCGCAGCGCCTGTGGGCGATCTTCGCTACATCGCCGACGTCAAGCTCGGCGATCTAACGACGCCGATCGCCAAGGCGCAGGTCGGCGCCGCGCTCGCCATGTTGGGCGACAAGGAACGCGCCGAGCATGTGTTCCGCGCCGCGCTCAATGCCATCGCGCCGCAGCCCAAGCTCGAGCTTGGGCGCGAAGATTACGGTTCGGCGTTGCGTGACTCGGCAGCACTTGTGACGTTGGCTTCGGAAGGGCACGCCGCGCAGCCGACCATCGACAAGGCCGTACTGCGAGTGGACGCCGCGCGCGCGCTGTCCAGCCGCACCTCGACGCAAGAAGATGCTTGGCTGGTGCTGGCCGCCCGCGCTCTTGCCAAGCAGACCAACGCCATCGCGCTTGACGTTAATGGCGAGACGAAGCAGGGCGCCTTCTACCGCAGTCTGCGCGCCGACGATTTCGCCAAGCCCTTCACGGTGAGCAATCGCGGCGCGGGCAACATGCAGGCGGTGGTGTCGGTCTCCGGCGCGCCGATCATGCCGGAACCGGCCGCCGAGCAGGGCTTCAAGATCGAACGCAGCTATCACACGCTCAGCGGCGAACCGGCCGACCCGGCGCACGCCAAGCAGAACCAGCGCATCGTGGTGGTGCTCAAGGTCACCGAACCGAAACCGCAATTCGGCCGCGTCATTCTTGCCGACTATCTGCCCGCCGGCTTCGAAATCGACAACCCGCATCTGGTCTCGTCAGGCGACACCGGCACGCTCGCCTGGATCACCGACGCCGGCCAGCCGGTCAACACCGAATTCCGCGATGACCGCTTCACCGCGGCCTTTGATCGGAAGGAAGATTTACCGCCGGTGTTCACGGTCGCCTATGTGGTGCGTGCAGTCTCGCCCGGCCGCTACGTGCTGCCGCAGGCCTTCGTCGAGGATATGTACCGGCCCGACCGCTTTGGACGCACCGCCACTGGTTCGGTGGAGATCACGGCGGGCAAATGAAGCACTGGCGCCTCATCCTTGCGGGTGTCGCGGGCGTCGCCGCGTTGGTCGTGCTTGACGGCGGTGGCCTTTGGGTGAACTCGCTCGGACCGGCGCCGCTCGGCAAGAATTTAGAATTTTCGCACGTGGTGCTCGATCACGATGGCAAATTGTTGCGCGCCTTTGCCACCAGCGAAGGCCGCTGGCGTCTGCCGGCGACGGTGAAGGATGTCGATCCCCGTTTCCTGAAACTGCTGTTCGCGTACGAGGACAAGCGCTTCTACCAACATCATGGTGTCGATCCGCTGGCGATGGGGCGCGCCGCCTGGCAGCTGGCGACCAGCGGACACATCGTCTCCGGCGGCTCGACCATCACCATGCAGGTCGCGCGTCTGCTCGAGCCGCGCCAGCATCGCGACATGAGCGCCAAATTGCGCCAGATGACGCGCGCCATCGAGCTCGAACGCGCCCTCAGCAAGGCACAGATTCTCTCGTTATATCTGACGCTTGCGCCGTATGGCGGAAACCTGGAAGGGATCCGCGCAGCCTCCCTTGCCTACTTCGGCAAGGAGCCTCGGCACCTGTCGTTAGCCGAAGCCGCGCTGCTCGTTGCCTTGCCGCAGTCTCCGGAAACGCGCCGCCCGGATCGTTATCCGGAGGCCGCGCTTGCTGCGCGCAACCGCGTGCTCGACCGCGATGTCGCCGCAGGCGCGGTGGCGCGCGATGAAGCGGCGCGCGCCAAGGCGCAACCGGTGCCGCACAGGCGCAAAGACATGCCGATGCTGGCGCCGCACGCCGCCGAGCAGATGGTTGCCGCCGAGCCGGACAAGCGTGTGCACCGCTTGACCATCGATGCCAATTTGCAACGGACTCTGGAAGAGCTTGCGCGCGAGCGCGCACATGCGCTCGGTCCGCGGATTTCGGTCGCCATCATCGCAGTCGACAATGACAGCGGCGAAATCCGAGCGCGCGTCGGCTCGGCCGACTACTTCGACGAGCGCCGCGCCGGCCAGGTCGACATGACACAAGCGCTGCGTTCGCCGGGTTCGACGCTCAAGCCATTTATTTACGGCATGGCCTTCGAGGACGGGCTGGCGCATCCGGAGACGCTGATCGACGACAGGCCCGCGCGCTATGGCAGCTATATGCCGGAGAATTTCGATTTGACCTTCCAGGGCACGGTAACGGTGCGCCGCGCGCTGCAACTGTCGCTCAACGTGCCGGCCATCGCCGTGCTTGACAAAGTCGGCGTCAGCCGCCTGAGCGCGCGGCTGTCGCAAGCGGGCGCCGCCTTGGTGCTGCCGACCGGGGAGGCGCCCGGCCTCGCCATGGGGCTCGGTGGCGTCGGCATCAAACTTTCGGATTTGGTGATGCTCTACACCGGGCTGGCGCGGCTCGGTTCGGCAGTGCCGCTGATCGAGCGCGAAGGGGAGCCGCGCGCCGGCGCGCGCCGGCTGCTCGATAGCACCGCCGCCTGGTATATCGGCAACATTCTGATCGGCGCGCCGCCGCCGGAGAATGCGCCGCCCGGACGCATCGCCTTCAAGACCGGCACCTCCTACGGCTTCCGCGATGCCTGGGCGGTCGGTTTTGACGGTCGCACGACCATCGGCATATGGGTCGGACGGCCCGACGGCATGCCGGTCCCCGGCTTGGTGGGACGGGCGTCGGCGGCACCGATTTTGTTCGACGCTTTCGCGCGCTCGGGCCATGCGCCGGTCGCGCTGGCGCGTGCGCCCAAGGGCGTCGTCTTTGCCACCACCAACAGGCTGCCGCCGCCGTTGCAGCGATTTGCCCGCGCCGGCGCAACGATCGGCGTTGCCGAGCCGCCGCGCATCATGTTTCCGCCGGACGGTGCGCGGCTTGAGCTGAGCAACGCACGGGCGCCCGACCCGGTCGCGCTGAAGATCGCCGGCGGCCGCGCGCCGCTCACCGTCATGGTCAACGGGGTGCCGCTGGCCCCGCAGGGCGGCCGGCGCACCGTGTTCTTCAAGCCCGATGGCCCGGGCTTTGCGCGCCTCACGGTGATGGATGCGCGCGGCGCCACCGACAGCGTCACCGTGCGCCTGCAATAACGGTGCAATGACAGACTTCAGGCTTGCCTCTATTGTCCTGGCGCGGCTGCAGACCAGGCCGTCTTCGCTTGCGGCAAGCCGATGACATCGACGAACAATGATACGCGGCGAAAGCTAGCCCCGGGGCGCGGCTTGTCGGCCATTCTGGATTTTGCCGCCGCCTCGCACCGGCGCGCCTGCGGACTGCTGATCGTCTTTTCTCTGATCGCGTTCCTGCCGGGCTTTTTCCAGATTCCACCGGTCGACCGCGACGAAGCGCGCTTCGCGCAGGCCACCAAGCAGATGCTGGAGACCGGCCAGTATGTCGATATCCGCTTCCAGAATGAGGTCCGCTACAAGAAGCCGGTCGGCATCTATTGGCTGCAGGCGGCGGCGGTGAAAGCCGGCGAAACCGCCGGCATCCCGCAGGCGCTGACCACCATCTGGCTATACCGGCTGCCCTCGCTGTTTGGCGCTACGGCTGCGGTGCTGCTGACCTATTGGACCGCGCTTGCCTTTGTCGCGCGCCGCACCGCGCTGTTGGCGGCGCTGATGATGGCAAGTTGCGTGCTGCTCGGCGTGGAAGCGCGCCTCGCCAAGACCGACGCCATGTTACTGTTCACATGCGTTGCGGCCATGGGCGCAATGGCGCGCGTCTATCTCGGAAGCTGCCGCGAGCCGGAAGCAAAAATTGGCTGGCCGTTGCCGGCGATTTTCTGGACCGCGCTCGGCGTCGGCGTGATGTTGAAAGGGCCGGTGATCCTGTTGTTCGTCGGATTGGCGGCGCTGACGCTGTCGATCGCCGATCGCTCCGGCCGCTGGCTCTGGTCGTTGCGTCCCGCCGCCGGGCTCGCCTGGATGATCGTGTTGGTGCTGCCGTGGTTTGTCGCCATCATGGCCAAATCCGGCGCGGGCTTCTTCGAAAAAGCGGTCGGCGAAGACATGCTGTCCAAGATATTCAGCGGACAGGAATCGCATGGCGCGCCGCCGGGATTCTATTTTCTGCTGTTCTGGCTGACGTTCTGGCCCGGCTCGGTGCTGGCCGGGTTGGCGGCGCCGGCGGTCTGGCAAGCGCGGCGCGAGCCGGGCGCGCGCTTCCTACTCGCCTGGCTCATCCCGTCCTGGCTGGTGTTCGAGGCGGTGATGACCAAGCTGCCGCATTACGTGCTGCCGCTCTATCCGGCGATCGCGATCTTGATTGCCGGTGTCTTGGAAGCGGATCGGCTGGTGACGGCGCGTTGGCTGGTGCGCGGTACCGTCGGCTGGTTCATCTTTCCGGTCGCCGTCGCGGTCACTGTTGTCGTCGGCTTCGTTACCATCGCCTACGATCCTGGCATCGTCGCGTGGCCGTTCGCCATGGCGGCGGCTATTGCTGGCCTATTCGCATGGTGGCTCTATGAGGTGGATGGCGCCGAGCGCGCGCTGCTGCGCGGCACGCTGGCGTCGGTCTTCATCTCAATCACGGTTTATGCCGTCACATTTCCGTCGCTCACGGCCTTGTTCCCGAGCGCGCTGATCGCCGAAACGGTAAGCGCCAGCGGCTGTTCGAAGCCGCAGCTCGCGTCCACCGGCTATTATCAGGAGCCGAGCCTGGTGTTCCTGGCCGGCACCGATACGCGTTTCACCGATGCCGCCGGTGCCGCCGAATTCCTTCGTGACGGACCGTGCCGCTTTGCGCTGATCGACGCGCGCAGCGAGCGCAGCTTTGTGCAGCGGGCAAACGCCATCGGCTTGCGTTACGCACTCAAGCAGCGCATTGACGGCTATAATATCAGTAACGGGCAGGCGGTGGCTTTGGCCTTGTTCCGCTCGGCAGAGAAGCGATGACCATCGAGACCAAACTGAACCCCGACAGCGCGCTCGTCGGACAATCGCCGTTGCGCCGTTGTGCCGGCAACGTCGTCGCAGCGCTTACGGCGCTGACGCGTCCGGCGCGCCTTCATCCGCTGCATGCATGGATGCCTTCACCGCAAAGCTTCGCGATCGCGACCGCAATTGCCGTTGCGGTGTTTTTCGTGTGCCTGGTCTTCATTGACGCGGCAGCGGCGAAGGCGGTGCTGAGGTTGCCGCGCTGGATACCGTGGTTCTTCGACCAGATCACCGACTACGGCAAATCGGGTTGGTTCCTGTGGCCGCTTGGGATTCTGTTTCTTCTCCTTGCCGCGCTGCCGAAGCTTTCGCGTGTTGCGGATCTGGTGCTGGCCGCGGTGATGGTGCGCGTCGGCTTTCTGTTTCTTGCGATCGCTTTGCCGGGAATATTCACCAACATCGTCAAACATATTTTCGGCCGCGCGCGGCCAGGCGTCGGCGGCAGCATTGATCCCTATCTGTTCAGCCCGTTCAGTTGGCCCGCCGCCTATGCCGGCCTGCCGTCGGGACACGCCGCCACCGCGCTTTCGGTGCTTGTGGCGTTTGGCACATTGTGGCCGCGTGCCCGCACGGTCTTGTGGATCTATGCGTTATTGATCATGGCAAGCCGGGTGGCGGTGCAGGCGCATTATCCGAGCGACGTGCTGGCGGGAGCGCTGGTCGGCGCCGTCGGCGCCATGATGGTGCGGCGCTATTTCGCGCTGCGGCGCCTCGGCTTCGCGGTATCGCCGGATGGCGCCGTGCACGCCTTTCCCTTTCCTTCGCTCCGGCGGATCAAATCCGTTGCACGCACGCTATTGGCTCAATAATAAGCAACGGCCGCCGGCGCCGTGCCGGCCGGCAGGGCCCTCAGAATGAATGCAAACGATCCGGCGGTTGCCGTCGTGGTGCCGGTGCGCAACGAAGCCGGCAATATCGCCCCGCTTGTGGCCGAGATTGCGGCCGCGCTCGACGGTCAATGGCCGTTCGAGATCGTCTACGTCAATGACGGCTCGAGCGATGGGACCGCGGCGGAGCTTCATCGGCTGAAAGAGCAGCATTCCTGGTTGCGCAGCGTGCGCCATAAGGCTTCCTGCGGTCAGTCGTCGGCGGTCCGCAGCGGAGTATTCGCGGCGCGCGCGCCGCTGATCGTCACCATCGACGGCGACGGGCAGAACGATCCGCAGTTTATTCCCGCACTGCTGCGGGCGCTGGAAACCGGCGGGCCACAGACCGGCCTGGTCGCCGGCCAGCGCGTCAAGCGCCAAGCGAGCGGTTTCAAGAAGCTGCAATCGCGCATCGCCAATGCGGTTCGCGGCGCCATCCTGCGCGACGGCACCCGCGATACCGGCTGCGGCCTTAAGGCGTTCCGGCGCGATCTGTTCCTGAGGCTGCCTTATTTCGACGGCTTGCACCGTTTCCTGCCGGCGCTTGTCCGGCGCGAGGGCGTTTCGATCGGCTATGTGGATGTGGTGGACCGGCCGCGGGCCCACGGGGTGTCGAACTACGGCCTGTGGGACCGGCTATGGGTCGGCATCCTCGACCTTGCCGGGGTCTGGTGGCTGATCCGGCGCAGAAAGCGTGTTCCAGAAGTTTCGGAGGACTGAATGCTGATCGATCTCGCGCGCTCCGTCGGCGGCTATTTGCACGACGTGTTCATTGGCAATATCGATCTGGGAATTTTGATTGGCTATATCGCGCAGGGCTTGTTCGCCATGCGTTTTGTGGTGCAATGGATCGCCTCCGAGCGTGCCGGCCGCAGCGTGGTGCCCACTGCCTTCTGGGTGTTCTCGATCGGCGGCGGGGTGATGCTGCTCGGCTACGCGCTTTATCGCAAGGACCCGGTATTCATCATCGGGCAGGCCTTCGGCGTCTTCGTCTACCTGCGCAATCTGCAATTTGTCCTGCGCGGCGGCGGGGAGGGGGCCGCAGCCTAATTCATTGTGCGGCTGCCAGCGTCAACCTCTTGACCTAGCAGCCGGATCGTTCTGTGATGCACGGACCTGAAGGGGCTCGGGAAACCTTGGGAACTGACGTTGCCACCGCGGCGGTGACACCCGCTGGCGAGGCGAATGTTCGGCCGAGCCCCGTAACCGTATGCGTCAAAGAGGCTGCGTCATGAAACGCTTTGCCAGCATTCTCGCTCTTGCCGTCATCTTCCTCGCCCAGGGCGCCTCCGCGCAAACCCTGAAAACCGTCAAAGATCGCGGCATCCTGCATTGCGGCGCTAACGGCACGCTCGCCGGCTTTGGTCTGCCGGACGCGCAAGGCAAATGGACCGGCCTCGACGTCGACGTCTGCCGCGCCATCGCCTCCGCGATCTTCAACGATGCCAACAAGGTCAAATTCGTGCCCTTGTCGGCGAAGGACCGCTTCACCGCGCTGCAATCGGGCGAAGTCGACGTTCTGGTGCGCAACACGACCTGGACGAGTTCGCGCGACACCTCGCTCGGTCTCAACTTCACCGGCGTCGATTATTATGACGGCCAGGGCTTCCTCGTGCGCAAGACGTTGAAGGTGAACTCGGCGCTCGAATTGGGCGATGCATCGATCTGCGTACAGCAGGGCACGACGACGGAACTCAACCTCGCCGATTTCTTCCGCGCCCATAACATGAAGTTGAAGACGGTGACCTTCGCGACCGCGAACGAAGCGGTGAAGGCCTACGACTCGGGCCGTTGCGACGCCTACACGACGGACGCCTCGGGCCTCTATTCCGAAAGGCTCAAGCTCGCCAACGGCAGCGATCACATCGTGCTGCCGGAAATCATCTCCAAAGAACCGCTCGGACCGGTGGTCCGCCACGGTGACGACCAGTGGTTCGACATCGTCAAGTGGGTGCTGTTCGCGATGATCAACGCGGAGGAGTTGAACGTCACGCAAAAGAACGTCGATGAAATGGCGAAGTCGACAAATCCGGAGGTTAAGCGGCTTCTGGGTACCGAAGGCAATTACGGCGAGCAATTGGGTTTGACCAAGGATTGGGTCGTACGCATCATCAAACTCGTCGGCAATTACGGCGAAGTCTTCGAGCGTAACGTCGGCTCGGGCTCGCCACTGAAGATCGACCGCGGTCTTAACAAATTGTGGAACAAAGGCGGTATCCAGTACGCGCCGCCGGTTCGCTGATCGCGCCAGGGGAGGTCGCGGGTCGGCAAGCCCGCGGCCGGCGATCGGTTAAAGGTTGAAGAGAGAGGGTGCTTAGACGCGCCATCGCCTATCGGCGAGGGGGACTATGGCAGCGGACCAAACGACGGGCGCAAGCCCCGCGCGTGTGGCGTTCTACAACGACCCCAAGGTTCGCAGTATTGGCTATCAGGTCGCGCTGTGCGCGATCGTTGGATTTCTCGTCTACGAGGCCGCCCGCAACGCCATCGTCAATCTCGAGCGCGCGCATATCGCCTCCGGATTCGGCTTTTGGGACACCACCGCCGGCTTCGATATCAGCCAGACGCTGATCCCTTTCAGCTCGCAGGCCTCCACCTATGGCGACGCCTTTTGGGTCGGCTTGCTCAATACGCTTGCTGGTGGCCGGCATCGGCATCGTATTGGCGACCATCCTCGGCTTCATCGTCGGCATCGCGCGGCTGTCGAGCAACTGGCTGGTGGCCAAAACCGCCACCGGCTACGTCGAGACCATCCGCAATATCCCGCTGCTGCTGCAATTGCTGTTCTGGTACAACGCCGTGCTCAAGGCGCTGCCGGGCACCCGTGACAGCTACCATTTCCCGGGCAGCATCTTTCTCAACAATCGCGGCCTGGTCACCCCAAAACCGATTTTCGAGCCTGGCTTCATCTGGGTGATAATTGCCTTTGCCGCGGGCGTTGTCGCCACGGTTATTTTTCACATCTGGGCGCGGCGGCGGCAGGAGCGGACCGGACAGCAGGCGCCGGTTTTTTTGGCGGCGCTCGGGCTCATCGTCGGCCTGCCGTTGCTGGTGCTGGCGCTCGCTAAATTTCCGCTCTCGTTCCAGATTCCGGAAGCGGGGCGTTTCAACATCCGTGGTGGGGTCGAGGTGCTGCCGGAATTTGCAGCGCTGCTGTTCGGGCTCACGATCTATACCGCCGCCTTCATCGCCGAAGTGGTGCGCGCCGGCATCCTGGCGGTGGCGCGCGGCCAGACGGAAGCGGCCTATTCGGTGGGGCTGCAGCCGGGCCTGACGCTGCGGCTGATCGTGGTGCCGCAGGCAATGCGCGTCATCATCCCGCCGCTGACCAGCCAGTATTTGAACCTGACCAAGAACTCCACGCTGGCGGTGGCGATCGGCTATCCCGATCTGGTGCAGATTTTCACCGGCACGGTGCTGAACCAGACCGGTCAGGCGGTCGAAGTCGTCGCCATTACCATGCTGGTTTATCTCACCATCAGTCTCACGACCTCGCTGCTGATGAACATCTACAACCGCCGCATCGCGCTGGTGGAACGGTGAGGGCGCCATCGTGACCATGTCCGAAGGCGATCTCGCCGTCACCGAACTCCACTTCGTGCGCGAGGCCCAGATCGAGGGGCGGCCGCCGCCGGCGGCGATGACCGGCCCGCTCGGCTGGGTGCGGCAAAACCTGCTGTCGACACCGTTCAACATCACGCTGACGATTCTGATCGTGCTATTCCTGGCTTGGCTGATCCCCGATTTGCTCAGGTTCCTGCTGATCGATGCGGTGTGGAGCGGAACCGACCGCGACGCCTGCCGCGAAATCGTACAGCACCGCGAGATCGGCGCCTGCTGGCCGTTCGTGTGGGAGCGCTGGTCCTATTTCGTCTACGGCTCCTATCCGATCCCGCGAGCGCTGGCGGGTCGATGTCTTCTTCGCCATGCTCGCCGTCGGCGTGGTCTGGCTGCTCTGGCTGGAAGCGCCGCGCCGCACGCTTGGCGCCTTCTATTTCTTTATCGTGCTGCCGATCTCCTCGTTCATCCTGCTTACCGGCTGGTCGGCGATCGGGCTTGCCCCGGTCGATACCGTTTTGTGGGGCGGCATCCTGGTGACCATCGTGTGCGCCTCGGTCGGCATCGTCGTCTCGCTGCCGATCGGCATCATGCTGGCGCTCGGCCGCCGCTCGTCGATGCCGGCGGTGCGGCTGTTCTCGGTGGCGTTTATTGAATTCGTGCGCGGCGTGCCGCTGGTGACCGTCTTGTTCATGGCGAGCGTGATGTTGCCGCTGTTCGTGCCCGAACACCTCTCGCCCGACAAGCTGGTGCGGGCGCTGATCGGCATCGCGCTGTTTGCCTCGGCCTATATGGCGGAAGTCGTGCGCGCCGGCTTGCAGGCGATTCCCAAGGGCCAATTCGAAGGCGCCATGGCGGTGGGCCTGCGCTATTGGCAGATGATGGGGCTGATCATCCTGCCGCAGGCGCTCAAGATCACCATCCCCAACATCGTCAACACCTACATCGGCCTGTTCAAGGATACCACGCTGGTGTTCATCGTCGGCATCTTCGATTTCCTGCGCACCGTCGAGGTCGCGCGCATCGATCCGAAATGGGCAACGCCGGTCACCTCAACGACCGGTTACGCGGTTGCCGCCATCTTCTATCTGATCTTCTGCTACGCCATGTCGCGCTACGCCCGCGCCATGGAAGCCCGCCTCGCCAAGGCCGACAGACGCTGAGGAATGAAAGGTCACGCCATGAGTGATGCCGCGCTCAAACTCAAGCCGATGCAGCTCAAAACGCCGGTGGCGGTCGAGCTCATCGGCATGAACAAGTGGTATGGCGAGTTTCACGTGCTGCGCGACATCAACATGAAGGTCATGGGCGGCGAGCGCATCGTCATCTGCGGACCCTCGGGCTCCGGCAAATCGACCATGATCCGCTGCATCAACCGGCTGGAAGAGCATCAGCAGGGCAAGATCATTGTCGACGGCGTCGAACTCACCAACGACCTGAAGAAAGTCGACGAGGTGCGGCGCGAAGTCGGCATGGTGTTCCAGCATTTCAATTTGTTTCCGCATCTGACCGTGCTCGATAACTGCACGCTGGCGCCGATCTGGGTGCGCAAGATGCCGAAGAAGGAAGCCGAGGAGGTCGCCATGCATTACCTCGGCCGCGTCAAGATCCCGGAGCAGGCGGCCAAATATCCCGGCCAGCTATCCGGCGGCCAGCAGCAGCGGGTGGCGATCGCGCGCGCGCTCTGCATGAACCCGAAGATCATGCTGTTCGACGAGCCGACCTCGGCGCTCGACCCGGAAATGGTCAAGGAGGTGCTCGACACCATGGTGGGGCTGGCCGAAGACGGCATGACCATGCTGGTGGTGACGCACGAAATGGGCTTTGCCCGCCAGGTCGCCAACCGCGTCGTGTTCATGGACCAAGGCCAGATCGTCGAGGCCAACGCGCCCGACGAGTTCTTCAACAACCCGCAGCACGAGCGCACCAAGCTGTTCCTCAGCCAGATTTTGCACTGAGGCCGCCGGCGGCTTCATCACTTCGGCGGCCCCTCGCTTTCTTTCTTTTCTTCTTGTTTCTTCTTCTCGATATACAAGGCGCCGCCCGATTGTACGCTGGTCTTTTTGTCGTCCGTTACCGTCAGCGTAAAGAAGACGACAGAGGATGGCGCTTGCGGCGGAACCGTGACTTTGCTGGCGATCTTGCTGCTGGGCGCGTCGGTCATTTTTATTTTCATTGTCTCGAGCTGCGCCGGGGGCGCCGTGTTGCTCGGGTCGGCAAATTCAACCGAATACTTGTATGGTTTGCTGCCGCCGCTGATCTGACCGGCAAGCGTGGCGCTTTCGCCGGGCAGGACCGTTATCGGCGTGAGCGAGTGTTGATGAGAGCCAGATTCGCCGTACCGGTGGTCGCCGAACCAAAATAGAAACCCATGATGGTGCCAAGCACGCCGATCACGATCGTGAGCAGGTCCTTGGCGGCGTCGAACCGCACTTTGACAGCGTCGTTATCTTGCAGCCAGAATATTCCGAGCGCGACGGCCTTCACAATATCCTCCGGCGTGCTTTGCGCTCCGATCTCGCCGCCGTCTTCGGTCCCGAGGTCGATGATCCAGCCGGCGGTTTCGATCACGGGGAGAAGGAAACACCTCAATCCTTCACCACCTCGACATCCGGCCGGCCGCCCCATTCAGACCACGAGCCGTCGTAGATCTGCGGCAGCGGCTTGCCGAGCGCGTCGAGGCCGAGCGCCAGCACCACGGCGGTGACGCCGGAGCCGCACGTCGTAATGATCGGCCTGTCGAGATCGACGCCGGCTTTGGCAAACGCTTGTGCGATCTTGTCGCGTGAGGCGAGGCGGCCGTTTTCGAGAATGTCGCCGAAGGGCACGTTGAGCGCGCCGGGCATGTGGCCGGAGCGCAAGCCTGCGCGCGGCTCCGCCTCCTTGCCGGCGAAGCGGCCGGCCGAGCGCGCGTCGACCACCTGCGTCGCCTTGTCGTTGAGCGCCATCTGTACGTCGCCCAACATGGCGACCGCGCCGGTGTCCATGTCGGCCTTGAAGGTTTGCGCCGGCCGCTTTACTTCGCCGGCCTCGACGGCGCGGCCTTCCGCCTTCCAGGCCGGGAAGCCGCCGTCGAGGATATAGACGTTCTTGGCGCCGAAGATGCGGAAGCTCCACCACACGCGCGGCGCCGAATAAAGCCCGGTCGCGTCATAGACCACGATGGTGTCGGTCTCGGCGATGCCGAGCGCGCCGGCGTCTGCGGCAAACTGGGTCGGCCCGGGCATCATATGCGGCAGGTCGGTGGAGTGATCGGCAATGGCGTTGATATCGAAGAACACCGCGCCGGGAATATGGGCGGTGACATATTCCGCCTTGGGGTCGCGCTTCTGCGTCGGCAGATAATAGGAGGCGTCGACCACGACGACACCGTCTTTGCCGATCTGGCCGGCGAGCCATTCGGTCGATTTGAGCCACTGACTGGAAGATTTTGGGCTCGTCAATTCTGCCATTGCAAACTCCTTTTCAAGGCGGGCAACCTTGGGCGATCTTGCCACGTTGTGCAACGGTTGAAGCCGCCGTTCGGTTGCATGGAGGATGAGGATGATCGCGCGATTATGGACCGGCTGGACCGAGCCGCAAAACGCGGACACCTACGAAACGCTGCTGAGAAACGAGATTTTTCCGGGCATCCTGGCGCGCAAGATCGCCGGCTTTCGCCGCATCGAATTGTTGCGCGCAACCCTCGGCGGCGAGGTCGAGTTCGTCACTGTGATGTGGTTTACCTCGCTGGACGCGATCAAGGCTTTCGCCGGCGCCGACCATGAGGCCGCCGTGGTGCCGCCGAAAGCGCGTGCGGTGCTCAAGCGCTTCGACGCGCGTTCAAAACATTACGAGGTGAGGGAAACACGCGAGGCGGATTAATTGCCGTCATGGCCGGGACAAGCGCGGGCATGACGGAAATGGGCTCACACCAGCGCCAGCCGCACACGGCGGTTCTGCTTGCCCTTCTTTTCGATCTGCGTGACCCGCACGGCGCCGATCTCGTCGAGACTCTGAACGTGCGTGCCGCCGCAGGGCTGCAGATCGAGGCCGGCGATTTCGATCAGCCGCACATGGCCGGTGCCCATCGGCGGCTTCACCGACATGGTCTTGACCAGGCTCGCGTTGGCCTCGAGCTCCGCATCGCTGATCCAGCGGTCGCTGACGGTGGCGCCGGTCGCGATCATGGCCATGAGCGTGGCGGTGATTTCGTCCTTGTCGAGGCCGGCCTCGGGGATGTCGAAATCGAGCCGGCTTTCAGCTTCGCCGACCGCGCCGCCGGTCACCGCATAGGGCAGGGCCGCCGACAAAAGATGCATCGCCGTGTGCATGCGCATGCGCGCGTAACGTTTGTCCCAGTCGATCTTCGCCGTCACCGTATCGCCGACGGCAAGCACTGGGGCGCCCGCTGCGGGGACATGCGCGATTTCGGTTTTGGCAGCGTCGGTATAGACCGCGGTGGCAATGCGGATCTGCGCGCCGCTCGCGGTGGTGAGCGATCCGCTGTCGCCGGGCTGGCCGCCCGAGGTGGCGTAGAACACCGTGCGGTCGAGCACGATGCCGCCTTGCGCGGTGAGCGCGACCACGCGCGCCTCGCATTCTTTCAGATAAGAGTCGTCGCGAAACAGGCATTCGGTCGTCATCGCCGTTCACTTATTTTCAAAAGGCGGCTTGATATCGGATTTGCGTTCCAGCCACGCAGGCACCGGCAAATTCTTCGAGCGCAGGAAATCCGGATTGAACAGCTTGGACTGATAGCGCGCGCCGAAGTCGCATAAGACGGTGACGATCGTCTTGCCGGGGCCGAGGTCGTTGGCCAGCCGAATGGCGCCGGCGACATTGATGCCGGAGGAGCCGCCGAGGCAGAGACCTTCGTGTTCGAGCAGATCGAAGATCAGCGGCACCGCCTCTTCGTCGGGAATGAGATAGGCCTTGTCGACCTTGATGTCCTCGATGATCGGCGTCACCCGGCCGAGGCCGATGCCTTCCGTGATCGAGCCGCCTTCGGTCGCTTTCGCCTCGCCGTCCTTGAACAGATGATACATGGCGGCGCCGCGCGGGTCGGCGACGCCGATGACGATGTCGTCTTTCTTGCCGCGCAGAAAACTCGACACGCCGGCGATGGTGCCGCCGGTGCCGATGGCGCAGATGAAGCCGTCGATCTTGCCGCCGGTCTCATCCCAGATTTCCGGCCCGGTGGACACGTAATGCGCCTTGCGATTGTCGAGGTTGTTCCACTGGTCGGCGAAGATGACGCCGTTCTTTTCCGTCTTCTTGAGCTGCTCGGCGAGCCGCCGGCCGACGTGCTGGTAGTTGTCCGGATTGCTGAACGGCTTGGCGGGGACTTCCACCAGTTCCGCCCCGCACAGCCGCAGCATGTCCTTCTTTTCCCGGCTCTGCGTTTCCGGGATGACGATCAGCGTGCGATAGCCGCGCGCATTGGCGACCAGCGCGAGACCAATGCCGGTATTGCCGGCGGTCGAATTCAACCACCAGGCCGCCGGGCTTCAGTTCGCCGCGCTTTTCCGCCTCCAGGATCATCTGTCGGCCGGCGCGGTCCTTCACCGAGCCGCCGGGATTCATGAATTCGGCCTTGCCGAGGATGGTGCAGCCGGTCGCCGCGGAGGCGCGCTCGAGCTTGATGAGGGGGGTATGGCCGATAGCTTCAACGATGCCGTCGCGGATCTGCATGCCCAATTCCGAAAGCTGCGAGGGGACCGGCCGACACTAGGGGAGCACCGATTAGCCTACAAGACCGGCCGGGAGCGGCCGTTTGGGCCGGAAACAGCGCTTGTAGGAACTGCTTTGTACAATTGACGGTCGGCTTGGAAACGTTCTCGAAACCATAATGACGCATTGGCCGCGCGGCAGTGCAGCATATTCACGACTTTTTACCGGCCAATCTTTATTCGTTGGCGTCGGGGCAAAAGAGCCGAAAACCCGGGCCCTAGCGTAGCTTAGGCAGTAGTCCATGAACCTCGACGTCAATACGCTCTTCATGGTGACGACTTATGTAGAGGCCATTCTCGGACTCTTGCTGTTGTTCGCCTGGGTGCAGAATACGCAGATCTATGCCGTCGCCTGGTGGGGCTTTGCCCATCTGATCCGCGCCGCCTCGGTCACGCTGTTCGGCATGTACGGTTCGGCGCCCGATCTCATCACCATCGATCTCGCCAACGTGTTGCTGTTCACCTCCTTCGCGGTGACCTGGACCGGCGCGCGCGTGTTCGACGGCCGCCCAATCGAGCCGGTTTATATGATCACCGGCGCGGTGCTCTGGCTGCTGCTTTCGCGGCTGCCGGCGCTCACCGACGTTGTCACCGTGCGCGCTTTGCTCGCCGCCGGCATCGTCACCACCTATACGTGGCTCACCGCTTATGAATTCTGGCGCGGCCGCAGCGAGCCGCTGGTGTCGCGCTGGCCGGCGATCTTCATGCTGTTCGCGCACGGCGCCTTGTTTCTGCTGCGGACGCCGTTGGTGGCGTTGCTGCCGTGGGCGCCGAGCACCGACCTATTCGGCAGCGTGTGGCTGACCGTGCTTTCGTTCGAGGCGTTGCTGTTCACGATCTCGATCGCCTTCATCCTGCTGGCGATGGCGAAAGAGCGCACCGAGTTGCGCCATCGCACCGCGGCCATGCTCGATCCGCTGACCGGCATCGCCAACCGCCGCGCCTTCCTGCAGGAGGCCGCGCAGCTCGCCAAGCGCCACAACGCCCATCCACGGCCGACCGCCGTGCTGCTGATCGACCTCGATCACTTCAAGTCGATCAACGACCGCTTCGGTCATGCGCTCGGCGATCGCGTGCTGGAGATCTTTACCGATACCGCTCGCCAGTCTGTGCGGACGAGCGATCTAATCGGCCGGCTCGGCGGCGAGGAATTCGCCGCCATGCTCACCGATACCAGCGTGGAGAAGGCGATTGCCGTGGCCGAGCGCATTCGCGAGAGTTTTGCCCAGGCGGCCCTGGAGGTCGACAACCATCCGGTCGGGGCGACCGTGAGCATCGGCGTCGTGCATTGCAGAGAGGCCGCGCTCGATATCGCTGCGCTGTTGGCGCAGGCTGACGAGGCGCTCTATTATGCCAAGGAGCGCGGGCGCAATCGGGTCGAAGTCGCTTCGCTCGACATGATGCTCAAGCGTAGAGACAATGCCGCGATGTCAGCGGCGACATCGGTGTCGACAATCGGTGCCAAGACCGCGGCCTAAGTGCCGACGGCGTTTCAGACCGATAACCCCTCCCGAAGGTCGTTTGTCTGCAAACGGCGACGGCCTGTTGCCGTGACGCGCTGCCGCGCCCAATCGGATTGACCGCAGCCTCGAAATTAGTCCACGTTAGGACAGTGGGCCGGAGCACCGGCCGCCGAATTAGTGGGATTCCAAACTAATTCAATGACGTAGGGAGGACTCGATGAGACTTTTACGATGGCTTGGGCTGGCTGCCCTGGCCCTGACGGTGGGCGGAACCGCCCAGGCTCAAACGATCAAGATCGGGGTCGTGCTGCCGTTCAGCGGCCCGAATGCCGATCTCGGTCACCAGATCGACAAGGCGTTCGATCTCTATGTCAAGCTGCACGCCAAGGATATCGCGCCGTACAAGGTGGACATCATCAAGCGCGACGAAGGCCCGCCGACCGGCGCGGTCGCCAAGACCGTCACCACCGAACTGATCACCAATAGCAAGGTGCAGATCCTCACCGGCTTTGTGTTCTCGCCGTCGGCAATCGCGCTGGCGCCGGTAATCAACCAGGCCAAAGTGCCGATGGTCATTGCCAATGCCGGTACTGCCTGGATCACAAACCTGTCGCCGTACTATGTGCGGCTGTCGTTCAGCATGTGGCACACAGGCTATCCGATGGGCGGCTATGCCTACGACAAGATCGGATGCAAGACGGCGGCCGTCGCCTATACCGATTTCCCGCCGGGCAAAGACTCGACCGGCGCATTCCAGAACGGCTTCGAAAAGGCCGGCGGCAAGGTGACCCTGTCGATCCCGATGGGCAGCCCGGCGCAGGTGCCGGACTTCACACCGTTCTTCCAGCGCATCAAGGACGCACATCCCGACTGCATGTACGTCTTCATTCCGTCCGGCGCGCATGCGACCGGCGTGATGAAGGCCTATGGCGAACTCGGCATGCGCAAGGCCGGCATCAAGCTGATCGGGCCGATGGACCTGATTCCCGACAACAAGCTGCAGGACATGGGTGACGCGGCCATCGGCACCATCGTGATGGGCCACTACGCGGTCGACCTCGACAACGCCGCCAATAAGGCGTTCCAGAAGGAATGGCACCAAGCCTACGGCAAGGACTCCTATCCGGACTTCATGTCCGCGCAAGGCTGGGACACCATGCACGCGATCTTTGACACGATTAAAAAGCTCAAGGGAAATGTGTCGGATGGCGCCAAGGTAGTTGCCGCACTGAAGGGCTGGTCAACCGACGGCCCGCGCGGTCACGTCATGATCGATCCGGACACCCGCGACGTGATCCAAGACGAGCACGCGATGGAAGTCTATCGTAAGCCCGACGGTAAACTCGGCGAGAAGATCATCGGGACCACCAAAGCCGTAAAGGACGAGTGCAAAGTATTGAAACTCGGCCGCTGCGGCTCTTGATCGCTTAGCCGAGAGTTTGACACCAAACGACGCCGCCGCGCATGATTGGCGCGGCGGCGTTTTCTATAACCTGGGGTGGGGCTGGTGCCGCATTTCGCCATCATAGCCGTCAGTATTCTGTTCGACGGCTTGGCCTATGCCATGTTCCTGTTCATCACGGCCGTCGGGCTGTCGGTGACGATGGGGTTGATGGGCTTCGTCAACCTGGCGCACGGCGCCTTCGCGATGGCCGGCGGTTTCATCGTGGTCTCGCTGACGCGTTCCTACGGCGTCGATTTCGTTCCGTCACTCATCATTGCCTCGGTGCTGATCGGGCTGATCAGCGCGCGTTTCGAACGCAGACTTTACCGGCGGCTCTATAAGTCCACCGATCTCGATCAGGTTTTGCTCACCATCGGCCTCGCCTTCATGGCGATTGCCATCTTTACCTATTTCTACGGGCCGATCCCGAAGTCCGTGCCGCTGCCCGATTGGCTGGAAGGCAACGTTAATCTCGGCTTCCGCTCGTTTCCAACGTACCGCGCGTTTCTCATCGCGCTCGGCGCGGTGCTGATCGCGGTGCTTTGGTACGCCTTCGAGATGACCAATATCGGCGCCAAAATCCGCGCCGCCGTCGATAACCGGCGTATGGCTGAATCGGTCGGCATCAATGTCGACCGGCTGTTCACGCTGACCTTCGCGGTTGGGTCGGGCCTTGCCGCGCTCGGTGGCGGACTGGCCATTCAACTCTTCGGGCTGACGCCGTCCTTCGCAGTTCTCTATCTTGTGCTGTTCCTGATCGTCGTTGCGGTCGGCGGCCTCGGCAGTCTCAAAGGCACACTGCTGGCGGCGCTGGTGATCGGCATCATCGATACCGCCGGCAAATATGCGTTTCCAGTCGCAGGCAATCTATTCATCTATGCCATCACGGCGATCGTGCTGCTGTACAAGCCAACGGGGTTCTTTGGCCGTGAATGAGATCGAACCCCGCGATCCCGCCTTGCTTGAGGCGCGTGAACGCGCCGCCGCCTACCTCGTGCGCCGCCACTATTTCCGCTGGCCGGAGGCGTTGCCCTGGTTGATTGCGATCGCCTGCTTCTTCATCTTCCCGAACCGCATGACCTTCGGCAACCAGTTGCTGATCATGGTCATGTTCGCGCTCTCGCTCGACTTGATCCTGGGCTATGCCGGCATTGTGACCCTCGGTCATGCCGCCTTCTTTGGCGTTGGCGCCTATACCGTCGCGTTGGCATCGTTGCGGCTGGGCTGGAGCGAGCCGATCAGCGGGATCGTCGCCGGCGGCCTGGTGGCGGGCGCCGTCGGCGCCGCCGTCGGCTGGTTCATTCTGCGCTACCGCGGTCTGACCCTCTTGATGCTGACGATTGCGTTTGCCGCGATGTTGCAGGAATCGGGCAACCTGCGCTCTGACCTCACCGGCGGCTATGACGGCCTGCCGGGCCTGACGTTCGATCCGGTATTGGGCTATTTCCAGTACGATCTCTATGGCCATACCAACTACTGGTATGTCCTGTGCGTGCTGGCGGTCATGTTCTACTTCGCGCGCCGCATCGTCTACTCGCCATTCGGGCAGGCTCTCACCGGCATCCGCGAGAACGTGCGCCGCATGCATGCCATCGGTTCGCCGGTGCACCGCCGGCTGGTGACGGTCTACGCAATTTCGGCGGCCATCGCAGGCGTCGCCGGGGCGCTGTTCACGCAGACCAATGCCTACGTGACGCTGACCGTGTTCGACTTCGATAATTCCGCCAAGGTGATGGTGATGCTCATTCTCGGCGGCACCGGCAGGCTATACGGGCCGTTTATTGGCGCTGCCGTTTACATGATCCTGGAGGATTATTTCTCCAAATTGAGCCCCACCTTCTGGCAGCTCGGCATCGGCTTGCTGCTGGTGCTGGCGGTGTTGTTTGCGCGCCGCGGCCTGCTTGGACTGGTGGAAGATGCGCGCAAATTGTTTGCCGCCAAAGTTGGCGCGCCCTCCGCGCCGCGCCGGCTGGTGTGGAAGCGCGAGCATTGGAGCGCGCTCGGCTCGTCCGCGCTCGACGGCGCGCTTATCGGCTTTATCGCCGGCTTTGCTGTGAACTTGAAGCAAGCCGACCTGCTGACATCCTTCGTTACCGGCATGCCGGGGCGCGCGCTCGCCTTCACGCTCGGCGGCGCGGTGATCGGGGCGGGGATTAACGCGGTCTATCTGCTGATCACCAGCCGCACGGCGGTCGAGGAGCAGCCGTCATGACCGCGCCCGCACTCCAGGTCGAAAGGCTCAACCGCAGTTTCGGTGCGCTGCATGTGACGCGCGACGTCAATTTCACGCTTGAACGCGGCGCCCGCCGGGCCCTGATCGGTCCGAACGGCGCCGGCAAGACCACCCTGGTCAACCTGATCACCGGCGTGCTCAAGCCGTCATCCGGCCGTGTGTTGCTCGATGGCGACGATATCACGGCGACTTCGCAGGCCGAACGGGCGCGGCGCGGGTTGGCGCGCACCTTTCAGATCAACCAGTTGTTCCGCGGCCTGACGGTGCTGGAAAACATCTGCATGGCCATCGGCGAACGTGATGGCCACAACAGCAATCTGTGGCGTCCGGCCGGCGCCAAGCGCGTGGTGATCGACGAGGCGCTCGATCATCTCGACTCCCTGCGATTGACCGGCGACGCGCTCAAACTGGTGCGCGAATTGCCCTACGGCCGCCAGCGGCTGGTGGAAATTGCGATTGCGCTCGCACAGAAGCCGCGCGTGCTGCTGCTCGACGAGCCGGCGGCGGGCGTGCCGTCTTCGGAAAGCCACCTCATCCTTGACGTGGTGGCCGCGCTCGATCCCGACATCGCCATCCTGATCATCGAGCACGACATGGACGTGGTATTCCGCTTTGCCAAGCAAATCACCGTGCTGGTGCAGGGCGCGGTCTTCACGCAAGGCACGCCCGACGAGATCATGAATAACGCCGACGTGCGCGCGGTCTATCTCGGCGAGGAGGGCCATCAGGCGGCACAGCGGGGAGGGGCGCATGCCTGAACCGGTGCTTGTCCTCGACAAGGTGTTCGCCGGCTATGGTGAAACCGTTGTGCTGGAGGGCATCCAGTTCGCGCTGGCGCCAGGTGAGACGGTGTCGGTGATCGGCCGCAACGGCGTCGGCAAGTCGACGCTGCTGTCGACGATCATGGGTCACACGACGTTGCATGGCGGCCGTATTACGCTCAACGGCAAGGATATTTCGGCGGACGCAACTTACTGGCGGGTGGCCTCTGGACTCGGGCTGGTGCCGCAGGAGCGTGAAATCTTTCCGTCGCTGTCGCTCAAGGAAAATCTCGAAGTGGCGGCGCGGCCAGGCCCGTGGACGATGCAAACCATATTCGAATTGTTTCCACGGCTGGGCGAACGCGCGTCCAATCGCGGCAATCAGTTATCGGGCGGCGAGCAGCAGATGCTGGCGATCGGCCGTGCACTCATTGGTAATCCGAGCGTGTTGCTGATGGACGAGCCTTCCGAGGGCCTGGCGCCGGTGATCGTCGAGGAACTGGCGCGCGCGGTCAAGAAATTGACCACCGCCGGCGAGATGGCGCTCGTTCTGATTGAACAGAATTCACGGCTCGCACTCGATATCGCGCCACGCGCGGTGGTGATGGACCGCGGTCAGATCGTCTATGACGGGCCGAGCGAAACCTTGCGCAACGACCCCGCCAAGCTTGAGCAGTTTATCGGCGTGGTGAAGGCTTGAGGGCGGGCCCCGGATGCGTCACAGTTATGGATTGAGAGTGCAGAAATGAAATACACAAAGCATGACGCCAAGGCCTATGCCCGTGGCCACATGACGGGCATCTGGGCGGCCGCCTTGCAGCCCTTCAAAGCCGATCTTTCGCTCGATGAAGACGGCTTTCGCCGCAACCTCAGCCACTGGGTCGGCGACCTCGGCATAGACGGCGTTTTCGTCGGCGGCAAACAGGGCGAGTTCTTCGCCATGTCGGTGCCCGAGCGCAAGCGCGTGTTCGAGTTGACGGTGGATGAGATCGGCGGGCGAGCCGGCATCATCCTGTCGTGCTCGGACCAGAACATGGACGTGGTGATCGATCTCGCCCGCCACGCGCAGGCGATCGGTGCCGACTATATCGTCGTGCACGCGCCGGTGCTGCACTTCCTGAAAAGCCAGGACGAAACGCTTTATGCTTATTACCGCGCGATCAGCGAGGCGGTCGACATTGGGATTGCGATGTGGAGCCACCCGGATTCCGGCTACTTGATGAGCCCGGAACTGTGCGCGCGCATCGCCGACCTGCCAAATATCGTGGCGATCAAATACAGCGTGCCGCGAGAGATGTATGCGCGGCTGACGCATCTTGCCGGCGACAGGTTGATCGTCAGCACGGCCTCGGAAGAGGAATGGTTCGACAACATCGTCGAGCTCGGCTGGAAGCTCTATCTGTGCTCGGCGCCGCCTTATCTGATGCAGACCAAGCATGACCGGCGCATGCGTGAATACACCGATCTGGCGTTTGCCGGCGAGATCGAGAAGGCGCGGGCGTTGCGCGACAGCCTCAACCCGGTGCGCGAAGCGTTGCGCCGCACGCGGCCCGCCGAAAAGCCGCAGGCGCACTCGAAATACTGGCAGGACCTGCTCGGGCAGGCGGGCGGGGCGGTGCGGCCGCCGATGCTGCCATTGACCGAAGCGGAGAAGGCGGCGACCCACACCGCCTTTGCCGCCTGTGGATTAAAGCCGGCTGACGCACGTTCGTCGGCTGCGTGAACGGAGGACAAAATGCTCGACCGGCCGCAACTGCACGCTTTCAACTTCAAGAAGTGGATCGATGAGAACCAGCATTTGTTGAAGCCGCCGGTCGGCAACAAGAGGGTGTTTGAGACGGCCGATATGACGGTGATGGTGGTGGGCGGCCCCAACGAGCGCACCGATTACCACGACGATCCGGTGGAGGAGTTCTTCTATCAGCTCAAGGGCGACATGCTTTTGAAGCTGGGCGACAACGGCCGCTTTTACGACGTGCCGATCCGTGAAGGCGAGGTTTTCCTCTGTCCGGCGCATGTGCGGCACTCGCCGCAGCGGCCGCAGGAAGGCTCCGTCGGCCTGGTGGTCGAGCCCAAGCGTCACGCCGGCGACGATACCGATGGCTTCGAGTGGTATTGCTTCGAATGCCAGGCGCTGGTGCATCGCGCCGAGGTCAAGATCAAGCACATCGTGAAAGACCTGCCGCCGATCTACGAGGCCTTCTACGGCAACGAGGCCGCGCGCAAATGCCCGCAATGCGGCGCCGTCCATCCCGGCAAGAAGCCGCCGGCCGGTTGGGTCAGCCTGTAAGCCTCGCGCCGTTTCGCCGGGCGAGATCGGGGGGGCCATCGCCCACCATTGCATTTCGCTGCGCCTGCTCGCATAGGCTAGCGCGCAACAGCCAACGCGAGCCCTCGGTCAATGAAGCGCAGCGACAAACGCATTCTCACCACCCATGTCGGCAGCCTGATCCGCCCGCCGGCCTTGCAAGACTTCCTGCGCGCGAAGCAGGCCGGCAAGCCTTACAACGAGAAGGCGTATCAGACGTGCCTGACCACGTCCGTCGCCGAGGTCGTACGACATCAGGCCAGGGTTGGTGTCGACGTCGTCAGCGACGGCGAGTTCGGCAAGTCGATCAGTTGGTCGCAATATGCGCTGGAGCGTTTGGGCGGATTCGAGCGGCGGCCGATCAAGGCCGAAGCCGCAAATCCGTTCAAGCGCGGTGCCGACCGCACGCGGTTCCCGGAATTCTACGCCGAGCTTGACGCCCATGACGGCGTCGTCACCACCGTCGATGCGGTTTGCGTCGGCCCGATCAAATACACTGGGCAGGTGGAACTGCAGCGCGACATCGACAACTTCAAGGCCGCGCTCAAGAGCGTGTCCGTGGAAGAGGCGTTTCTGCCAGTGGCGGCGCCGGCGAGCGTGATCCCCGACCGCAAGAACGAATTTTACAAAAGCGACGAAGAATTGCAGGCCGCGATCGCCGAGGCGATGCGCGACGAATACAAGATGATCGTCGATGCCGGTTTCCTGGTGCAGCTCGACGATGCGCGCAACGCGGTGACCTACGACCGCACGGTGCCGCCGGCGTCGTTCGATGACTACCGACGCTGGCTGGCCAAGCAGGTCGATCTTATCAACCACGCCATCGAAGGCCTGCCGGCCGGCCGCATCCGCTATCACGTCTGCTGGGGGTCATGGCCGGGCCCGCATGTAAGCGACGTACCGTTGAAAGACATCGTCGATCTCATTCTGAAAGTGAAAGTCGGCGCCTATGTCATTGAGGGCGCCAATCCGCGCCACGAGCACGAATGGCAGGTGTGGAAAAACGCCAAGCTCGGGGCAGGGCAGGTGCTCATCCCCGGCGTCATCAGCCACGCCACGAATGTGGTCGAGCATCCGGAACTGGTGGCCGAGCGCGTGGTGCGGTTGGCCAAGATCGTCGGCCGCGAGAACGTCATCGCCGGCACCGATTGCGGCTTCGCGCAGGGGCCGTTCCACCGCCGCGTGCACCCGTCGATCATGTGGGCGAAGCTTGAAGCGCTGGCCGAGGGCGCCCGGCTTGCGAGCAAAGAACTCTGGTCCTAGGCTTTGCTTTAGGGAGTAAGCGCACAATCCGGAGCCGGACCCCATGAACGTCAACGCTCAGCCCGCCAAAGCTCTCGCGATTCCGTTCGACCACAACCGCGTTGACCGTCTGATGGACGCGGCCGGCATCGACGTCGTGGTGGCGACGTCGAAGCACAATGTGCAGTACCTGCTCGGCGGCCACCGCGCCAATTTCTTCGATTACATGGATGCGACCGGGGTCACGCGCTATCTGCCGGTGTTCGTCTATCCAAAGGCTAAGCCGGAAAAGGCCGCCTATATCGGCCACCGCCTGGAAAAATTTCAGACGCAGAACACGCCGCTGTGGACGCCCGAGACGCAGACCAATACCGCAGGCTCCGTCGACGCCATGCAGAAGGCGGTCGATTACATCAAGAAGGCCGGTCTTGCGACCAAACGCATCGCCGCCGAATTCGGCTTTCTGCCCTATGATGCCTCGATCGTGCTGCGCAACGCGTTCCCCGACGCCGACTGGGTCGATGCCCTCTTCGTGCTCGAGCGCCAGCGTTTGAAGAAATCGGCCGACGAGCTGAAGAAGCTGAAATTGGCCTCGGAAGCCGTGCTCGCCTCGATGCAGGCGGTGATCGCCGGCGCCAAACCGGGCACCAGCAAAGCCGACGTCGTCGAAGCGCTGCGCCGCGAAGAAACCAATCGCGGGCTCATCTTCGAATATTGCCTGATCACCGCTGGCACCAGCATGAACCGCGCACCCTCCGAGCAGAAATGGGAGAAGGGCGACATCATGTCGATCGATTCAGGCGGCAATTACCACGGCTATATCGGCGACATCTGCCGCATGGCGATCCAGGGCGAGCCGGATGCCGAACTTAACGACGTGTTGGCCGAGGTCGAAAGCATCCAGCGTGCGGCGTTCAAAGCGGTGCGCCCCGGCGCCATGGGCTCCGAGATCTACGCCGCCGCAAAGCCTTTGCTGACGAAATCGAAGCACCACAATCATCTGGAATTCCTTGCGCACGGCATGGGGATGGTGAGCCACGAAGCGCCGCGGCTCACCGACCGCGGACCGGTGCCTTATCCGGCGCCCGACGCCGATCTTCCGCTGGAATCCGGCGCCGTGGTCTCGGTGGAGACCACGCTCATGCATCCCACGCGCGGCTTCATCAAGCTCGAGGACACCGTCGTCGTCACCGATGCCGGCCACGAGGTCTACGGCGAAGGCGGCCGCGGCTGGAACCAGGCTGGGACGGCGGCTTAGGCTGAGACGCTTTTTATCCCTCCCTCGCTCGCCGGGGAGGGTGACGAGCGTAAGCGAGCCGGGTGGGGGCCATATCAAGGCGACCCCACCCCGCCAGTCATCGCTGGCGCTCGGCGAGCGACCCTCCCCTTTCAGGGGAGGGATAAAGTGGAATGTATGAGCGCCGCGGCAAACGCGGCCCGAAAGACAGGGGAGCAATTTGGCTGAAATCGTAGGCGCGCTCGGCGTGCCGCATACGCCGTTTTTCCCGTTCTTTGTCGAACGCGACGGGCCGGATTGCGAGACCGCGCGCTATTTCGCGAGCCTGCGTGCCGAGCTAGAGGCGCTCAAGCCCGACGTCCTGGTGATCTTCGACACCGATCATCTCAATACGTTTTTCTTCGACAACCTGCCGATCTTCGCCATCGGCGTGACCGAGCAATTCACCGGCGCTTGCGACGAGGTGCGCGCGACGCCGCCCTATACGGTTAAATCGCGTCCCGATCTCGCCGCGCATATCCGCGCGGGATGTGTTGCAGGGGGCTTCGATCCGTCGGTGACGCAAAAATTCGCCGTCGACCATTCGGTGATTGTGCCGCTGCATTTCCTGACGCCACAAATGCAAATTCCGGTGATCCCGTTCTGGATCAGCGGCCATGTGCCGCCGCTGCCCTCGGCGCGGCGCTGCTACGAGTTGGGCTGCACCATCCGCCGCGCCATCGAGAGCTTTCCGCAAAACTTGCGTGTCGTCACCATGGGGAGCGGCAGCATTTCGCTGGAGGTCTGGGGCCCGCGCCTGAAGATCGGTTTCGGCGACGGCGTGCCGGACCCGGCCTGGGTCACGCGCGTCTGCCGACTGCTTGAGAAAGGCGATATCGAAACGTTGATCAAGGAATCAACGCCGGAGAAATTTCAGGCGGCCGGCAATGTCGCCGGCGAATTGCTCAACTGGATCGCCATGCTCGGCACCATCGATGCCAAGCCGGCCAAATCGATCACCCCGCAAATGCCGAACGGCCACGCTTACGCCGTGTGGAGTTAGCTCATGTCGGTCTACACCGTGAACTATCTGTTGCGCGAATTGCTGCGCGATCATGCCTTCCGCGCGGCGATGAAAGACAATCCCGCCGAAGCGCTGAAAAAATGCGACATTACGGACGAAGAGCGCAAGCTGCTGCTCGCCGGCGACGTCGGCGGGCTGCACCGGCTCGGCGTCAACGACTTCCTGATGGGCTATCTGCCGCGCTTCGGCATCGTCGGGCTCGACCCGAAAGCCTACGGCGAGCGCATTAGCAAGGAGGCGGCGGGCGCTCACTGAATCCAGCGATAGGCCGTTTACTTCGCCGTGTTGCGGTCGGCTTCCGCGGCCAGCGTTTTGAGCGCATCGGCGATGGTCACCGGATAGGCCGCGCCGGGTTCGAGCCGCTTGAGCGGATCGGGCAGGCGGGCAAGATCGCGTGCGGCGCGCTCGCGGATCTGCGCCAGCGTCGGCGCGGGGCTGAGGCGCTTGCCGCCGCGCATCACCGGCGTCACAAGCGTCTCGCCTTGCTGTTTATCGGTTTCCAGCGACACCACATCGCCGCGCATCGACCCTTGCGCGTCGTAGTGCCGCCAGACCTGCTTGCGCCCGGGCCAGGTTACTTTGCCCTCCGAGAGCTTGCGCCGCGGCTTGCCGGCATATTCCTGCAGCTTGTAGGCGCAATCGAGCGCCGGCACGTCGGTCGACACATCGAGGCTGACGCCGATACCGTAGCCGTCGATCGGCACCTTGTCCGCCATCATAGTTTGCAGCACGTCCTCGTTGATGCCGCCGCTCACCAGGATGATGACGTCGCGCAAACCGCCGCCGTCGAGGATTGCCCGCACCTTGCGCGCCGAAGCGGCAAGGTCGCCTGAATCGATGCGCACGCCGCGGATCGATATGCCGTCGGCTTTCAGCCTTGGGGCCAGCTCCACGACTTTGCGCGCGCCTTTCTCGGTGTCGTAGGTGTCGATCAGCAAAATGACGCCGTCCGGCCGCGCGCGCGCGAAATCCTCGAAGGCCTGCATCTCGTCGTCGTGCACCTGCACGTAGGAATGCGCCATGGTGCCGACGATGGGCACGCCGTAGCGCTCGCCGGCCAGCACATTGGCGGCGCCGGCAAAGCCGGCGATGTAGCTCGCGCGCGCCGAATAGAGCCCGGCCTCGGCGCCGTGCGCGGTGCGCAAGCCGAAATCGGAGAGTATTTTGCCCGGCGCCGCCAGCACCATGCGCGCGGCTTTGGACGCGATCAGCGTCTGGTAGTGCAAAATGTTGATCAGACGCGACTCGACAAGCTGCGCCTGCGGCAGCGGCGCTGTGATGCGGATAAGGGGCTCGCTGGGAAAGCACACGCTGCCTTCGGGGATCGCGTGCACATCGCCGGTGAAGCGGAAGGCGGCCAGATAGTCGAGCAGATTATCGCGGAAGCGGCCGGTGCTTTTTAGCCAGTCGATATCGGATTTTGAGAATTGCAGCGTCTCCAAATAGTCGAGTGCGTCTTCGAGCCCGGCGGCGAGCAGAAACCCACGCCGCGCCGGCAAGCGCCGCACGAAGAATTCAAACACCGCCTCTCTGTCCTCGCCGCGATCCAGGTAGGCCTGGATCATGTTGAGTTCGTAGAGGTCGGTGGTGAGCGGGCTAGTCGAGAGGGTCATGAGCGGTCTTGCGATGATCGCAGGAACTGCGATCAGCCGTGCCTCGATGATGAAGAATTGGCTCCCTGGGCTGGGATCGAACCAGCGACATTTCGATTAACAGTCGAACGCTCTACCGCTGAGCTACCAGGGAACATGCCAGAACGTCGGCAACTGCGCGCTATAACAAAGCGCAATTGCTTTGCAAAGCGTGAATGGCGGGCGTTTTCGGGGGTAGCCACGTGATGAGGCCCGCCCTCGCTGAAGCTTCGGCGGGCGCCCTTCGCGCATTTTAGGCCGGCCTGCCAACCGAAGCGCCGCAGGCGCGAAGGTTGGAGGCCACGGCCGGAATCGAACCGGCGTACACGGATTTGCAGTCCGTTGCGTAACCACTCCGCCACGTGGCCATCTGCCGGGGTCGTCCCGACGCGCCCCCTATATAGGAGCCGGCAAACCGCGACAACTTTCAGGGCTCATCTAACTTAATGGTGCGACGACTTGCCTTTTGAAAAGCATTGCCGCACAAAAGCTGTGTATTCCGTTGCTTTTCTCGAGGACCGCGATGACCGATTTCGCCGCCGCGCGCCGCCATATGGTGGACGGGCAGGTCCGCACCGCCGATGTCACCGATCTGCGCCTGATCGCGGCCATGCTTGAGGTTCCGCGCGAGCGGTTCCTGCCGCCGGCAGCGGCGGCGCTGGCGTACATCGATCTCGACGTGCCGTTGGAGGGCGCCAAGCCGCCCCGCCGTCTACTCAAGCCGATGGTGCTCGCCAAACTGATCCAGGCTCTCGATCTTGCCGCCACCGACAAGGTGCTCGATGTCGGTTGTGCCATCGGCTATGCCGCGGCCGTGCTCTCGCGCATCGCCGGGCAGGTTGTCGCGCTCGAACAGGACAAGAGCCTCGCGGAAGCGGCGAGTGCGGCATTGGCCGCACAGCCGAATGTCAGCGTGGTGACCGGCACGCTCGCCGAGGGCTCCCCGCAAGAAGCGCCGTTTGACGCTATCGTGCTCGAAGGCGCGACCGAAGTGGTCCCGCAGGCGCTCTGCCGGCAGCTTAAGGACGGCGGCCGGCTGGTCTGTGTGCTGGGCTCGGGGCCCGCCGCCAAGGCCATGCTTTATCGCCGCAGCGGTGAGGAGGTCGGCAGCCGCGCGATCTTCGATGCGGCGGCGGCGGTGCTGCCGGGTTTTGCCAAGCCGCCGGCCTTCGCATTTTGATACCGCCGCGCCACAAATCGCACCAATTCTGTGCGACGACCCCGCTAAAGGGTTTCAAAAACCTCACAAATCGGTCATCCAAGTTGCTGGTGTCGGACTCCGATTGTCCGGCAGTCGCAACTTGGAATGCGCGATGTTGCAGGGTGGTCGTAACCGTTCAGCGTACGGGCTTACGATCGGCTTGATCGTCTGCACGTCGGTCGTAGCGTTGCCGGCCTGGGGCGAAACCATCGAGTCGGCGCTGATCAAGGCCTATCAAAACAATCCCTCGCTCAATTCGCAGCGCGCCGCCGTGCGCGCCGTCGACGAGAACGTGCCGCAGGCGCTCTCCGGCTACCGGCCGCGGGTGACGATTACCGCGAGCGGAGGCGAGCAGTCGCTGTCGTCAACGACAGTGACCAATCCGGCACGGCTTCCCGGCGTACCACCGAACTATTTCACTCAGAGCGGCTACAACGCGCCCTTCAGCACCGGCGCCACCATCACGCAGACGCTGTTCAATGGCTTCCAGACCGCCAACCGCACGCGTCAGGCCGAAGCCCAAGTGCTTGCCGCCCGCGCGAACTTACGTTTGACCGAGCAGTCGGTGCTGCTCAGCGCCGCCACCGCCTATATGAACCTGCTGCGCGACACCGCCATTCTCGATCTGCAGCGGCGCAACGTCGAAGTGCTGCAGGAGCAATTGCGGCAGACCCGCGACCGCTTCAATGTCGGTGAAGTGACGCGCACAGACGTGGCGCAGTCGGAGTCGAGCTTGGCCGCCGGCCGCTCGCAGGTGCTGACCGCGCAGGCCAATTACACGGCCTCGGTGGCGACCTACCGGCAGGTGATCGGCACGGAGCCGAGCCATTTGACGGCCGGCATGCCGGTCGATCGGTTCTCGCCGCACGCGCTGCCGGCGGCGATCAGCGTCGGCACCGCGACCCACCCGTCGGTAACCACCGCCCAATACAACGTCGACGTGGCGGTCCGGCAGGTGAAGGTGGCCGAAGGTGCGCTCTATCCGACGCTTTCGGTGCAGGGAAACTTCACCAAAAACTACGAGCCGGTGGGCAGCCTCAACACCATCGAGAACTACAGCGCCTCGCTGCTCGGCACCCTGAGCGTGCCGATTTATCAGGGCGGCGCGGAATATTCGCTGATCCGCCAGGCCAAGGAGACGCTCGGGCAGAAGCGCATCGATCTCGACACCGCGCGCGACCAGGTGCGCCAGAACGTGGTGCAGTCTTGGGGCCAACTCGATGCGGCCAAGGCCAATATCAGCGCCACTCAAGCGCAAGTGCAATCCTCGGAGATCGCGCTCAACGGCGTGCGGGAGGAGGCCCGCGTTGGCCAACGGACCACGCTCGACGTTCTCAACGCCCAGCAGACGCTTGTGAATGCGCGCGTGTCGCTGGTCACGGCGCAGCGCGACCGCGTCGTGGCCTCCTACACCTTGCTGGCGGCGGTTGGCCGGCTGTCGCCGCAGGTGCTGGTTTTGCATGTGCCGGTCTATCACCCGCAAGTGCATTATCGGCAGGTACGCGACAGCTGGGCGGGCGTGCGCACGCCGGACGGACGGTAAATTAGACGCCGTGGTGTCCACAGCTCATTGCAGTTACGGGTTTGCGCTTCGGGGTTTTCGCCTGCCATACTTGCAGACCGCAGCGTATATTGTGGGTCGGACGCAACAATTCGCGCGTCCATATGCCGGGCGGGCGTGCCACCTTTCCGGGGCCGTCGGGCGTTGGTTGGGGATAATGCGATGAGCCAAGCGGCGAAGGTCCAAGAACCCTCGATGGAGGAAATATTATCCTCCATCCGGCGTATCATTGCGGAAGACGACGGCGCCAAGCCCAACGATACGCCTGAACCGGCCGCCAAACCGTCACAAGCTTCGTCACAAGCCCCCTCGCGCGGACCGATTGCGCCGTTGCCGCCCCGGCCGGCGCCATCACCGGCCGCCGCCAACAGCCAGCACCGAATCGATGCCATTCTCGCCGAGCTCGACGGACCGCTGAAGGCCGTGTCCAAAGCGGCGCCCGCCGAACCCGTCGACGAGCCTACAGACGACGACGTCGAAGCCGAATCGTCTGAGCCCGCGCCCTCCAACTTCCGCACCATCGATCCTGCGCCCGATGTGGTATTCGCGGAGCGGCCGGCCGATCCACCGCCGGAGCCGTATGCTGGCTATGAAGCCCCGCGGCCAGCCAATCAAAGCCCGGGTGCGCTGATCTCGACGGCGACTTTGACCGCGGTCGACAGCGCCTTTAATTCGCTGGCGCATACCGTGATCGGGCAAAACGCGCGCACGCTCGAGGATCTGGTGAAGGAAATGCTGCGGCCACTGCTCAAGGTCTGGCTCGACGACAATCTGCCCGGTCTGGTCGAGCGCATCGTGCGCGCCGAGATCGAGCGCGTCTCGCGCGGACGCCGCTAGAGTCCGATCCGCGTAGTTTGAATCACCGTGCTTCCCTCACATTTTGCTTGCGCATGATCTTTTCCGAAAACCGGTTCCCATCTTCGATCGGGATCGAGGACGTGCTTTTCGGGATCATGCACTAGCCGTTTCAGCGCCGCCCGATCCGCCAGGAAATCCAGACCGCCAGCGCCGGCCATAGCGCGGCCGCGCAGATGAATACCGCCACCGCGCCGGCGCGGTCGACCAGGGGCGCGGCCAACGCGACGCCGGCGCTTTGTCCGAGAAACAGCATCGAGGAGAAGCCGGCGACGGCGGTGCCGCGCGCTTCCGGCAGCATCTGCGTCGCGTTGGTCTGCAAGGTGTTGTGCAGCATGTAGTAGCCGAAGCCGAGGGCCGCGACCGCGAGCGGCGCGCTCTCCCAGAACGGCGCGCCGGCGAGCGCGAGATAGGCGAGCATCACCACCGCGCCGCCGCCAAGCACCAGTCCGCGCTCGCGCAGCAGAGCGACCAGCCGGTGCACGCTGCCGGCATAGATCACGCTGCCGATGCCGAAGGTCGCCACGATCAGCCCGATGGCGGAGAAGCTCAAGTCGAAACGCGTGTGCAGGAAGGCGGCGACATAGGTGAAGCCGCCGAAAAAAATTGCGCCTTCGAAAAACACTGCGATGCAGATAAAGCGCGCCCAAGGGTCACCGATGAGCTTGCGGTAGTCGGCAACGAGCCCGGGGCGTTTGGTGGCCTCGCGACGGACCGGGCGCATCCACGGGTTACGCCCGAATTGGCTCACCAGCGTCAGCGCCGCGGCGGCAAAGACGGCGGCAAGCACGAAGAACACCGTGCGCCAGCCGAAATGGTCGCCGATGACGCCGCCGGCGATCTGGCCGGCGATCATCCCCATCATCTGCCCGGCGAGAAAGCGCGCCAGGATCGGCTGGCGCCGCTCATAGGGCACGACGTCGCCGACATAAGCCATGCCCAAAGGCACGATAGTGGCGGCGGCCGGCGCGCAGACGAAACGCGCCAGCGTGAGCTGCGGCAGCGACTGCGAAAACGCGCAGAGCAGCACCAAGAGGCCCGACAGCGCGCAGGTCGCCGCCACCGCCTGGCATTTGCCGAAACGGTCGCCGAGCAGCCCGGCGAAGGCCTGGGTGAGCCCATAGGGCACCGCGTAGGCGGTGACGATGGCCGAGGTGGTGCCGACGCTGGTGCCGAAATCGAGCGCGATCTGCGGCAGCAGCGGGTCGGAAATGCGCAGCGAAAAGCCGCTGGCGAAGGCCGCCATCGCCATCAGCGCGATGGCGCGCGTCAAGGCGCGCCGGCTGGCGGGGTCGTTCTCGCTTGCTGCGGGCGGGGCGGAGGGCAAAGTTGACACTCGGTGGCGTGGCGGGCTTTCTAGCCCGCCAAAGGCTCCAGACAAAACGGCAATGATCGACAAGACCTATCAGCCCTCGCAGGTCGAGGGCCGCATTTATCAGGCGTGGGAGGAGGCGGGTGCGTTTCGCGCCGGCCGGCCCGAGCGCGCCGGCGCCAAGCCTTACTCTATTGTCATCCCGCCGCCTAACGTCACCGGCTCATTGCATATGGGCCATGCGCTCAACAACACGCTGCAGGATATCTTGGCGCGCTTTGAGCGTATGCGGGGCAGGGACGTGTTGTGGCAGCCGGGCACCGATCACGCCGGCATCGCCACGCAGATGGTGGTCGAGCGGCAATTGATGGAGCGGCAGGAGAAGAGCCGGCGCGACATGGGCCGGACTGAGTTCCTCAAGCGCGTCTGGGCGTGGAAAGAGGAATCCGGCGGCACCATCATCAACCAGCTCAAGCGTCTCGGCGCCTCCTGCGACTGGTCGCGCGAGCGCTTCACCATGGACGAGGGGCTGTCCCGCGCCGTCCTTAAAGTTTTTGTGGAGCTTTATCGTGAGGGACTCATCTACAAGGACAAGCGGCTGGTCAATTGGGATCCCAAGCTGCTGACGGCGATTTCCGATCTGGAAGTGGTGCAGGTCGAGACCAAGGGTCACCTCTGGCACCTGCGCTATCCGATCGAGGGCAAGACCTTCAACCCGGAAGATTCCTCGACTTACATCGTCGTCGCCACCACGAGGCCGGAGACGATGCTCGGCGATACAGCGGTCGCGGTGCATCCGGACGATGAGCGCTACAAGGCGCTGGTCGGCAAGAACGTCATCTTGCCGCTGGTCGGGCGGCGTATTCCCATCATTGCCGACGAATACTCCGATCCGGAGAAGGGCTCGGGCGCGGTGAAGATCACGCCGGCGCACGACTTCAACGATTTCGAGGTGGGGAAGCGGCATAACCTCGCACAAATCAATGTCTTCAGTACCGAGGCTAAGCTTGCGCTAAAAGATAATGCCGATTTCGTCGCCGGCGCTGCTGCGTCCGCCGATCTCGACGAGACGCTTGCCATGGACGGACTCGACCGTTTCGCCGCGCGAAAGAAAATCATAGAACGGTTGGAAGCGAACGGGCTGGTCGACAAGATCGAGCCGAATTCGCACGTTGTGCCGCACGGCGACCGCTCCAATGTGGTGATCGAGCCCTACCTCACCGACCAGTGGTACGTGAACGCCAAGAAACTGGCCGAGCCGGCGATCGCCGCCGTGCGTGACGGCAAGACGAAATTCGTGCCGCAAAATTGGGAGAACACCTATTTCAACTGGATGGAAAACATCCAGCCCTGGTGCATCTCGCGGCAACTGTGGTGGGGGCATCAGATCCCGGCCTGGTACGGACCTAATGTAGACTCTGGCAAGCTCGCTTATGAGATGGGTGATGGCGGTAAAAATCGGTTTTTTGTAGCAGAGACTGAAACCGACGTTGTTGACCAAGCCAAGAAATTCTACGGAAAGCCGATTGTCGTCTTGTCGTCTTGGAGTGAACTCGCGGGTGAAAGTATTCGGCGTGAAATGGCTGACGACAATCGGACGGTTTTCATTTGGCGCGATCCTGACGTCCTTGACACCTGGTTCTCCTCGGCGCTGTGGCCGTTCTCGACGCTGGGCTGGCCGGACGCGACGCCAAGAATCGAAGCGCTTCTATCCGACCGCGGCGCTTGTCACCGGCTTCGACATCATCTTCTTCTGGGTCGCCCGCATGATGATGATGGGTCTCCATTTCATGAAGGAGATTCCATTTCACGACGTCTACATCCATCGCCTGGTGCGCGACGCTGCCGGCGCCAAGATGTCGAAGTCGAAGGGCAATGTGGTCGATCCGCTCGGCGTCATCGACCAATACGGCGCCGACGCGCTGCGCTTCACGCTGGCGCGCGGCGCGGCGCAAGGCCACGATATCCGCCTCGGGCCGCAGGACGTCGAAAACAACCGCAATTTCGCGACCAAGCTGTGGAACGCGGCGCGCTTTGCCGAGATGAACGGCTGCGCCAGCGTCGCCGGTTTCGATCCGAAGTCGGCGAAGGAGACGCTCAACCGCTGGATCGCGCATGAAAGCGCGAAGGCCACGGCTGAGGTGACGGAAGCGATCGAAGGCTACCGCTTCAACGACGCGGCGGCCGCAGCCTATCGCTTCGTCTGGAACATCTATTGCGACTGGTACCTGGAACTGGCGAAGCCGGTGCTCACCGGCCCCGATGGCGCCGCCAAGCGCGAGACGCAAGCCATGGTCGCCTGGGCGCGCGACGAAATCCTGAAAATTCTGCACCCGTTCATGCCCTTCGTCACCGAGGAATTGTGGGCGGTCACCGCGCAGCCCAAACGTGGCGCGTTGCTCGCGCTCAGCGCATGGCCGTCACTGGGCGGGCTCGCCGACGACAAGGCCGAAGCCGAGATCGGCTGGGTGATCGATCTGGTCACCGCCATCCGCTCCGTGCGCGCGGAAATGAACATCAGCGCGCAAATCCCGCTGCTGCTCGCCGGCGCCTCTGTCGAATCCAAGGCCCGCGCCGAGCGCTGGGCGGAGTTCATCAAGCGGCTGGCGCGGGTCTCGGAGATTTCCTTCGCCGCCACCGCGCCGCAGGGCTCGGTGCAATTGCTGGTGCGCGGCGAGGTCGCGGCGCTGCCGCTCAAGGGCGTCATCGATCTCGATGCCGAGCGCGCGCGCTTGGCCAAGGAAATGGCCAAGGCCGACGCCGACATCGCTCGTGTCGACGCCAAGCTCGGCAACCCGAAATTCGTCGACCGCGCGCCCGAGGAAGTGGTCGAAGAGGAAAAGGAAAAGCGCGAGGAAGCGCTCGCCCGCAAGGGGAAGATCGCCGAGGCGCTGGAGCGCCTCAAGGGCGCGGCGTAGGTGTTGTCGTCCCGGGCGAACGCGCATAGCGCGTGAGGCCCGGGACCCATACGGCCGCAGCCTATCGAGAGTACACGGCGTATGGGTCCCCGCTTTCGCGGGGACGATAGTGTAGTGAGTTTGACGGATGCGCATCTTCCTCGCAGGTGCCGGCGGCGTGATCGGCCGCCGCTTGACGCCACTGCTGGTGCAGGCCGGCCATCGGATGACCGGCACCACGCGGAATGCCGGCAAAGCCGACATGCTACGGGCGCTAGGCGCCGAGCCGGTGGTCGTCGACGTCTTCGATGCCGCTGCGCTCAGGCGCGCGGTCGTGACAGCGGCGCCCGAGGCTGTGATCCACCAGCTCACAGACTTGCCATTTGCGCCCGATGACCCGCGCTACAAAGAAGGGCTGGAGCGCAATGCGCGGCTGCGCGTCGAGGGCACGCGTAATCTGGTTGCGGCGGCGCAGGCGGCAAACGTCGCCCGGATGGTGGCGCAGAGCATCGCCTTCATTTACGCGCCCGGTCCCGGTGCCCGCGTCGAGACCGATCCGCTGAATTCCGACAGTGCCGCCGCCCGCACCGTCGAGGCGGTCAGCGCGCTCGAAGCCGCGGTGCGCTCGATGCCGGAAGGGCTCGTGCTGCGCTACGGCTATCTCTACGGACCCGGCACGTGGTCGCTCGATACGCCGCGTTCGCCCGCTGTGCATGTCGACGTCGCCGCGCAGGCTGCGTTCCTTGCGCTCACGCGCGGCGCGCCCGGCATCTACAATGTTGCCGAGGACGCGCCCACGCTGTCGAGCGAAAAAGCCAAGCGTGAGCTTGGCTTCGACGCATCATTTCGTGCCGGACTTTAAGTCGGCGCGGCTTTAGAATTCTTTCTTCATGTAATTATCGAGCGCATAGGGTCCGCTGCCGCGCCACAGGATCGACAGCGATATCAGCCCCATGAACAGCGCGTATTCCATGCCGCGATGGCCCCATGACCAGTTGGGCCACAGCACCGCGAACGAGATCACCGACATTTCGATGACGAGACCGAGCGCGACCGCGCGCGTCCACAGTCCGACAATCAATAAAATTCCGGCGAGGGTTTCGAAGGCGCCGATGAAATAGGCCCAGCCCAGCGCGTGATCCCAGCCGAATTTCACGAAATTGCGCGAGGCCGGCACGGCGTCGTTGAGAAATATTTTCCCGTAGCCGTGCGGAAAGATGATGAAGCCCATGGCAACGCAAATCAGCGTCGGACTGAGCGGCGCCAGTTTCTCATAGAGCCCGGCCACGGCCGGGACATAGAGTCGTTTGCGGTCGACGAGAATGGTCATAACGGTTCTCCCCAAATTTCAGCGTTTTTTTGGCGACGGGTCTGCCGCCGCGGAGAGGAAGACTAGCGGCCAAGAGCGCGGTGGGCGAGGGCCGTACCTCGACCTGGCGAACGGTTTGCTGAGGAACGGCGAGCCACTGCAGCCCATAGCGCCAGGGAAGCTCCACCGCCTTGCTGATGCCAATGCGCGGGCCGGTGACGATCTTCGGCTTTTCCGCCCGCGCGCGCAGTTCGAATGGCGGCCTGTCGAGCGCTAGCCCATTGTGTTCGATGGTCACGCCGAGCGCCTCCGTGAGCTTGCCCGGCCCCGAGCACAGCGCGCGCTCGCCACTCATCCCGCGTCTTCGCCGCATTGCAGCAAGACCTTGCGTCGGCTCCAGCGCGCGGATCAGTACCGCGCTGGCTGAGCCCTCCGCCTCACAGACGAAATTCAGGCACCAGTGGATGCCGTAAGAGCGGTAGACGTAAGCCACCCCCGGCGGCCCGAACATGACCCGGTTGCGCTCCGTCGGACCGCGATAACTGTGCGCTGCGGGATCGGTGTGGTGATAGGCCTCGACCTCCACGATCCGCCCGCCGACGCCGTCCACCAAAAGCGTCGCCCCGATCAGCTCGGGGGCGATTTCATGCACCGAGCGGTCGAAAAAGCCGCGTCGCAGTCTGGGGGGCAGGGCCATGGGGCAGGTGGATGTTGCGCCGTTGCAACAGTGTCACGACAATTAAACCATCTCCACTTATCATTCCCCGCAACGCCGCGATTTGGCCATACCCTTCCATGAAACGAGTGGCCAATAAGCAACGGTATCGTCTGTTGCGTGGCATGACGGATTGCCGAAGGGCCTTAGCCCCGCGGAAATAGCCGATCGGGATAACCCGGCGGCAGTGATTGGGGTCGGGGGGCCCAAAAGACGGATATGGACGCCAAGACCAATCTTAAGGCGAGACTGCCGAGCCGGCACGCGACCGAAGGCGCCGACCGCGCCCCGCATCGCTCGTTCTATTACGCGATGGGGCTGTCGAGGGAGCAGATCCACCAGCCCTTCGTCGGTGTCGCCAGCTGCTGGAACGAGGCGGCGCCGTGCAACATCGCGCTGATGCGCCAGGCGCAGGCGGTGAAGATGGGTGTTGCCGCCGTTGGCGCGACCCCGCGCGAATTCTGCACCATCACCGTTACCGACGGCATCGCCATGGGCCATGCCGGCATGAAGGCCTCGCTGCCCTCGCGCGAGGTGATCGCCGATTCGGTCGAACTGACCGTGCGCGGCCACGCTTACGACGCGCTGATCGGCGTCGCCGGCTGCGACAAGTCGCAGCCCGGCATGATGATGGCGATGTGCCGGCTCAACGTGCCCTCGATCTATATCTACGGCGGCTCGATCCTTCCCGGTAAGTTCAAGGGCAAGGACGTTACCGTGCAGGACGTCTACGAGGCGGTCGGCCGGCATTCGGTCGGCGATATGTCCGACGCCGATCTTCTCACGCTCGAGCAGAATGCCTGTCCCTCGGCCGGCGCCTGCGGCGCGCAATTCACCGCCAACACCATGGCGACGGTGTCGGAAGCAATCGGGCTGGCGCTGCCCTATTCCTCCGGCGCGCCGGCGCCTTACGAGATGCGCGACAAGCTCTGCATGCTGGCCGGCGAGATGATCATGGAGTTGATCGTCAAGAACATCCGTCCGCGCGACATCGTCACCCGCAAGGCGCTGGAGAATGCCGCCGCGGTCGTTGCCGCCACCGGCGGTTCCACCAATGCCGCGTTGCATCTGCCGGCGATCGCGCATGAATGCGGTATCGAATTCGATTTGTTCGATGTCGCCGAAATCTTCAAAAAGACACCGTATATCGCAGATTTGAAACCGGGCGGCCGTTATGTCGCCAAGGACATGTTCGAAGCTGGCGGTGTGCCGTTGCTGATGAAGACCTTGCTCGATCATGGCTACATGCACGGCGATTGCCTGACCGTCACCGGCCGCACCATCGCCGAAAACATGAAGTCGGTGAAATGGAACCCGGACCAGGATGTCGTGCGTCCGGCGGATAAGCCGTTGCTGGCGACCGGCGGTGTCGTGGGTCTTAGAGGCAATCTCGCGCCCGAGGGCGGCATCGTGAAGATTGCCGGCATGAAAACCCTGAAGTTCTCCGGCCCCGCGCGCTGTTTCGACAGCGAGGAAGCCTGCTTCGATGCGGTCAAGAAAAAGACCTACAAGGAAGGCGAGGTTTTGGTGATCCGCTACGAGGGGCCGAAGGGCGGTCCGGGCATGCGCGAGATGCTCTCGACCACGGCCGCGCTATACGGCCAAGGCATGGGCGAGAAGGTGGCGCTGATCACCGACGGCCGTTTTTCGGGCGCCACGCGCGGCTTCTGCGTCGGCCATGTCGGCCCGGAAGCGGCGATCGGCGGCCCGATCGGGCTCATCCGCGACGGCGACATCATCGCGATCGATGCCGAGAAAGGCACGCTCGACGTCAAGCTCTCGGCCGACGAATTGGCCAAGCGCAAAGCTGCGTGGAAGCCGCGCGAGAACGAATACGGCTCCGGCTATTTGTGGAAATACACCCAGCAAGTCGGTGCCGCGGTCAACGGCGCAGTCACCCATCCGGGCGGGGCGGGCGAGAAGGCGTGTTATGCGGATAGCTGAGACACTATTGCCTGTGATGGTCATCGGCTTCGGCCTTGCGGCCGCGCCGGCCTTCGCCTTCGATGGCAGCAAGGCCGACGAGGCGCTGACAACGACGGTCGCCGGTCCGATCGCGCCGCTCAACGCGCCGGCAGCGCCGTCCGACGTCGCGCCACTACGTCCGCCGGCGGACGTGCCGCTCGCCACCAAGCGGAGCCTGCCGCCCACGCCCACCGAGGCCTTCCGCTCCGGCGCCCATTGGCTCAAATCGGGCGACACCCATAAGGCGGTGGTTTCGCTCGAATACGCCGCTGAAAATGGCCACCCGCTGGCGCAATGGAAGCTCGGCCGCATGTATGCTGAGGGCGACGGCGTTGCCCAGAACGATCTCAAGGCGTTCAATTATTTCAGCCGCATCGCCAATATGCACGCCGAAGACAATCCGGACACGCCGCAGGCGCGCTTTGTCGCCAACGCCTTCGTCGCGCTCGGTCACTATTATCTCGACGGCATCCCGAAGACGCCGATCAAGCGCGATCCCGATCGCGCGCGCGAAATGTTCGGCTATGCGGCCTCGTATTTCCGCGATCCGGAGGCGCAATATTATCTGGCGCGGCTTTACCTCGACGGCGTCGGCGCCCCTCACGACCCGCGCCAGGCGGCGCGATGGTTCGGCCTATCGGCGCAGAAGGGCCAGTGTCAGGCGCAGGCGATGCTGGGTGCCATGCTGTTTACCGGCGATCATGTGCCGCGCCAGGCGGCGCGCGGCTTGATGTGGCTGACGCTCGCCAAGGATGCCGCCACGCCGCCCAATCAGGCCTGGATCGCCCGGCTCTATGACAGCGCCTTCAAGCAGGCGACCGAGGGCGAGCGGGCGCTGGCGCTGGTCTTTCTGCGGCGCTGGATGGAAACGCGGCGCGAGTAACTGCTAAAGGGGCCGGCGCGCCCCGGGCTCAAAGCCCCTCGATATCCAGATCGACATAGACCGGCACGTGGTCGGACGGCTTGTCCCATGAGCGCACATGGCGGTCGATCCCGGAATCCATCAGCCTGTCGGCGGCTTGCGGCGACAGCAGCAGGTGGTCGATGCGGATGCCTTCGTCCTTGGCCCAGGCGCCGGCTTGGTAGTCCCAAAAGGTGAAGAGGTCGGCGGCATCACTGCCGGCGCGGATCGCGTCGGTGAAGCCGAGATTGACCAGGGCGCGGAATTTCTCCCGGGTTGGCTGCAGGAAAAGGGCGTCGTTGACCCAGGCCTGCGGGCGCTTGGCGTCGGCAGGCGTCGGGATGACGTTGAAGTCGCCCGCCAGCAGCATGGGTTCCTCCAGCCTCAGCCGCTCACGTGAGAAGGCAATAAGCCGGTCCATCCAATTGAGTTTATAAGTGTATTTTTCGGTGTCGGGCGGGTTGCCATTGGGCAGATAGAGGCTGACGACCCGCAATACACCGGCTTTGGTCGAAACCAACGCTTCGAGAAAGCGGGCTTGCACGTCGCCGTCAGCGCCATCCAGTCCCGACTTCACCTCGTCGAACGGCAGCTTGGACAAGAGCGCCACGCCGTTGAAGGCCTTCTGCCCGTGCACCGCCACGTTGTAGCCGAGCCCCTCGAAGACCTCGCGGGGGAAGGCGTCGTCGGTGCATTTGATCTCCTGCAGGCAGACGATGTCGGGTTTCCGCTCGTTGAGCCATGCCTGCACGTTATCCATGCGCTGGCGGATCGAGTTGACGTTCCAGGTGGCTATCCGCATGCGGCATCCGGCAGGGTGAATAAATAGGCTGGGACCCGTGTTTACCAGCGGGCGCAGGTATATGCACTTTACCGCGTTTGTATGCTAGGAAGGCCGCCTGACGCGGCCCGCAAACGGCAAGAGATACGCCATTCCGCGGAAGAATAGGGAGCGCCCGGGCAGGGCCCATCGCAGCCCGGATCGATACTGCTCATGAGCAAAAGAAAGTGGCTCTTTGGGGTGGCCGTGCTCGCCCTGATCGGCATTGCCGTGCTCGCCCGCGGCGTGTGGAGCACTGACGGGGCCGCCGCGCGTTCGCAGGCCAAGGCGCGGCCTGTGCCGGTCGAAGTCGCCAAAGCCGAACACCAGAAAGTACCGGTCCGTATCGGCGCGCTTGGCACCGTCACGCCGATCGCCAGCGTCGCCATCAAGGCGCGGCTCGAAACCACCATCGTCGGCGTGCATTTCCGTGACGGCGCGCATGTCAAAAAGGGCGACCTGCTGTTCACGCTCGATGGCCGCGCCATCGAGGCGGACATGAAACGCATCCAGGCGATCATCGACGGCGCTGCAGCAACGCTTGCGCAGGCGCAACGCGACGTTGCCCGCTACACCGACCTCGTCGCCCGCAACGCGACCCCGATCGTCACCCTCAACAACGCGCAGACCTTGGTCAACGTGTCGCGGGCGACGGCAGAATCCAACCGTGCCCAGCTCGAAAACCTCAAAATCCAGCTCGGCTATTGCACGATCCGCGCGCCGATTTCCGGCCGCATCAGCATGGCCAATGTGAAAGTTGGAAATTTCGTGCGCCAGGCCGACACCGTGCCGATGGCGACTATCATCCAGATGGCGCCGGTCTATGTGTCCTTCACGGTGCCGCAGAAAGATCTTCCGGAAATCCGCCAAGCCTTGGCCGCCGAAACCGCCTCCATCGAGGCCGTCGTCCCCGGCGATCGTAAGCACGCCACCGGCCAAGTGACGATGATCGAGAATACGATCGATCGCGCGACCGGCATGGCCACCATCCGTGCCACCATGCCGAACACCGACGAAGTGCTGTGGCCGGGCACCTTGGTGAACACGGAGTTGACCTTGCGTACGGAGGAGGCGGTGGTGGTGCCGACCAACGCCGTGCAGGTTAGCCAGACCGGTAGCTTTGTCTTCTTGGTCGATAAAGGCGTCGCCAAAGTTCAGCACATCCAGACCGGGCGACAGGTCGAAGGCATGACGGTGGTCACGTCCGGCCTGAAAGGCGGCGAGACCGTCGTGACCGACGGGCAATTGCGGCTCTCCAACGGAGCGGCCGTGAGCCTGCGCGCGCCGAAAGCCGCTGGAACCTGATTCCAATGAACATCTCGGAATCCTGCATTCGCCGCCCGGTGCTGACGACGCTGATGACGGCGTCGCTGATCGTGTTCGGCGCCTTCGCCTATCGGCTGTTGCCGGTGGCGGCGCTGCCGGCGGTTGACTTTCCGACCATCCAGATCACGGCGGTACTGCCGGGCGCCAGCCCGGAAACCATGGCGGCTTCCGTCGCCTCGCCGATCGAGCGGCAGCTTTCGACGATCGCCGGCATTTCATCGATGGACTCCTCGTCCTCGCTCGGCACCTCGAAAATCACCATCCAGTTCGACCTCGGCCGCAACATCGACGGTGCCTCACTCGACGTGCAGACCGCGCTCGCCACCGCGCAGCGCCGGCTGCCGAACGAGATGACCACGCCGCCGTATTTCCGCAAGGTCAATCCCGGCGACTTCCCCGTGCTCTATCTGAGCATGCGCTCCGACACTATGCCGCTGTCGGCGATCGACGATTACGCAGAAACCGTGCTGGCGCCGCAGATCTCGCAACTGCCGGGCATCGCCCAGGTGCTGGTCTATGGCGCGCAGAAATTCGCCGTGCGTGTGCAGGTCGATCCGGTAGCCGCCGCGGCCCGCAATGTTTCCCTCGACGACATCCGCGGCGTCGTCGCCAAGGCCAATTCGAGCGCGCCGGTCGGCTCGCTCGAGGGCAAGCAGCGCACGGTGACGCTGCTCGCCACCGGCGCCATGGAGCACGCCGCTGACTATCGCAACGTCGTGGTCGCCTATCGCAACGGCGCGCCGATCAAGCTCAACGAGGTGGCGCGCGTCATCGACAGCGTCGAGAACGACAAGATCGCCACTTGGTACAACGACTCGCGCGCCATCGTGCTGGCGATCCAGCGCCAGCCCGACGCCAACACCGTGGAAGTGGTGGACATGGTGCGCGCCAAATTGCCCTCGATGCGCGCGCAGGTGCCGCAGGCGATCCAAATGGCGCCGCTGTTCGACCGCTCGCTCTCGATCCGCGCCGCGGTCAGCAACGTGCAGGAAACGCTCGCGATCGCGATCTGTCTGGTGATCATGGTGATCTTCCTGTTCCTGCGGAAGGTCTCCGCCACCATCATTCCGGCGCTGGCGGTGCCGGTGTCGCTGATCGGCACCTGTGCCGCGATGTACGCCTTCGGCTTCTCCATCAACAACATGACGCTCTTGGCGCTGACGCTGTCGGTCGGCTTCGTGGTCGACGACGCCATCGTCATGCTGGAGAACATCGTGCGCCACATCGAGGGCGGCATGCGCCCGTTCGAAGCGGCGCTGAAAGGCTCGCGCGAGATCGGCTTCACAATTGTATCGATCACCTTCTCGCTGATCGCGGTGTTTATCCCGGTGCTGTTGATGGGCGGCATGGTGGGACGCGTGTTCCGCGAATTTGCCGTGAGCATCTCGGTAGCGATCATCGTCTCGGATTCGTCTCGCTGACGCTGACGCCGATGTTGTGCGCGCGCGTGCTTAAGAGCCACGAGCCCAACGAGAAGCAGAATTTCATATTGAGCGGCTTCGAGCGCCTGTTCGAGGCGATGTTGCGCGCCTACCAATGGTCGCTCGATCGCGTGCTCAGCTTCAAGTCGATCATGCTGATGGTGACCTTCGCCACCATCGCCGGAACGATATGGCTCTACATCATCGTGCCCAAGGGCTTTTTCCCGACCGAAGATACCGGTTACGTCCTCGCCATCACTGAGGCCAAAACCGACATCGCCTTCGCGGCGATGGTCGAGCATCAGCGCAAGGTTGCCGATATCATTCGGGCGGACAAGGACGTCGACTATATCAACTCGACGGCAGGATCCGGTGGGCCCAATTCGCTCGCCAACAACGGCCGCATGCTGGTGGCGCTGAAGGACCGCGGCGAGCGTGGACCCTTGCGCGACACTCTTGCGCGGCTGCGGCGCGTATCCAACGTCGTGCCCGGCATGCAGGTATTCTTTCAGCCGATCCAGAACATCCGGCTGGGCGGACGGCTGAACAAGAGCCAGTATCAATACACACTGCAATCCAACGACACCGAAACGCTCTATCGCATGGCGCCGGAGCTGCGCGATAAGATTGCGAAAGTGGCGGGCCTGCTCGACGTCACCACCGATCTCTACATCAAGAATCCGCAGATCACGGTCGAGGTCGATCGCGAAAAGGCCGCGGTCTACGGCGTCTCCATCGATCAGGTGCGCCAGGAGCTCTATAACGCCTTTGGCTCGCGCCAGGTCGCCACGATCTACACCTCGGCCAACGACTACCCGGTCATTCTGGAAAGCCTGCCCGAGTATCAGTCGAGCCCGAACGATCTCAACCGCATTTATCTGAAGACCTCGAGCGGCACGGCCGTGCCGCTCTCCGCCGTCACCCATTTCGTGCGCACGGTCGGCCCCTTGCAGGTCAACCACCAGGGCCAGCAGCCATCGGTGACCATTTCGTTCAACTTGGCGCCGGACTTCTCGCTCGGCCAGGCGGTCGATGCCATCACCAAGATCGAACGCGATTCGGGTCTGCCGGCCACCATCACCTCAGGCTTCCAGGGCACCGCGCAGGTGTTCCAGGAATCGTTGCGCGGGCAGGGCATCCTGATCCTGGCGGCGATCTTCGCCGCCTATATCGTGCTCGGCATTTTGTATGAGAGCTTCATCCATCCGATCACCATCATCTCCGGCCTGCCGTCGGCCGGCATCGGCGCCATCCTGACGCTGATGCTGTTCAAGATGGATCTGTCGGTCATCGCCATGATCGGTATCGTCATGCTGGTCGGCATCGTCAAGAAGAACGCCATCATGATGATCGACTTCGCCATCGAGCGCCGCCGCGTCGGGCTCTCGGCCGAAGCCGCCATCCGCGAAGCCGCGAGCCTGCGCTTCCGGCCGATCATGATGACGACCTTTGCCGCCATCTTCGGCTCGCTGCCGATCGCGCTCGGCACCGGCGCCGGCGCCGAGTTGCGCCAGCCGCTCGGCGTCGCCGTGGTCGGCGGCCTGGTGCTGTCGCAATTGCTGACGCTCTACATCACGCCGGTGATCTATCTCTACCTCGACCGCTTCGACCGCATGATCAAGCGTCGCATCGAGCCGCAGCTCGAGGAAGTGCCTGAAGTTCCAGCTGCAGTCGCGGCGGAGTAAGCAAAGCGGATTCATAAAAACTGGCTGTCGTCCCCGCGAAGGCGGGGACCCATACGCCGTGCGCTATCGACTAACTGCGGAGTATGGGTCCCGGCCCTCGCTTCGCTCGGCCGGGACGACAGAAAAACGTTACAGCGCGAAGCTGGTGCCGCAGCCGCAGGAGGCGGTGGCCTTCGGGTTCTTCACCTTGAAGGCGGCGCCGATCAGGTCGTCGACAAAGTCGATCTCCGAGCCGGCCATGTAATTGACCGAGACCGGATCGATCAGCACGGTCGTGCCGTCGCGGGCAATGACGATATCGTCATCGGCGCGCGAACGTTCCATCTCGAACTTGTATTGAAAGCCGGAGCAGCCGCCGCCCTCAACGGAAACGCGCAGCATGGTACCGGGCGGCTCAGCTTTAAGGATCTCGCCGATCCGGCGCGCCGCGCGTTCGCTGACTGTGACGTTTACTTCGCTCATCGTTGGCCTTTTGCCCGCTGCGCACTTGGCAGCGGCCGTCCCAGTTAGTTAAGTGCGGCGGTGAGCGAGGTCAATGCCACATAGATAGGGCAGGGCATGGCGATCGATACCGGGCGCGAGCGGGCGGTTTATGCGGTCGATTCGGGCAAAAGCCGCGGCCGGCGCCACCAGGAGCCGCCGAGCCCGTCGCGCAACGATTTCCGCCGCGACTGCGACCGCATCATCCATTCCGCCGCCTTCCGCCGCCTTTCGTACAAGACGCAAGTGTTCGTCTATCACGAGGGCGATCACTACCGCAGCCGGCTCACCCATACGCTGGAAGTCGCGCAGATCGCACGTTCGCTCGCGCGCGCGCTCGGTCTCGACGAGGACCTCGCGGAGGCACTGGCGCTCGCCCACGATCTCGGCCATCCGCCGTTTGGCCATGCCGGCGAGCGCGCGCTCGACGATTGCCTCAAGCGTTTCGGCGGCTTCGATCACAACGCGCAAGCCTTGCGCATCGTCACCGATCTGGAGCGCCGCTATGCCGCCTTCGACGGGCTCAATCTGACCTGGGAGACGCTGGAAGGCCTGGTCAAGCACAACGGCCCGTTCACCGACCGCGACGGCAAGGCGACTGGCCGCTATCGCGAGCACGGCGTGCCGGCGCCGATCCTTGCCTATAGCCAGGTGCAGGATCTTGAGCTGTGGTCGCAGCCGAGCGCGGAAGCGCAGATTGCGGCGCTCGCCGACGACATCGCCTATGACGCCCATGACATCGACGACGGCTTGCGCGCCGACCTTTTCGCGCTCGACGACATCGCCGCGGTGGCCATCGTCGGCGATATCGTGGCCGAGATCGATTCCGCCTATGCCGGGCTCGATCCAGCGCGGCGCGTACACGAAACAGGGCGGCGGCTGATCACCCGCATGATCGAGGACACAATTGCTGAAAGCGGACGGCGGCTTGCTTTACTTAAGCCGCGTAGCGCCGGCGATATTCGCAACGCCGATGCGCCGATGGTCGGCTTCTCGCCGGCCTTGGCGCAGGCCGACAAGGACATCAAAGCCTTTCTCTACCCGCGTATGTACCGGCACGCCCGGGTGATGCGGGTGATGCAAAACGCTGAAGCCGTGGTGCGCGAGCTATTCGCCCATTACGCGGCGTCGCCCGCCGATCTGCCGGCGGAATGGAGCGAGGGCATCGACAAAGCCGGCAAATCGACCCGCACGCGCCGCATCGGCGACTACATCGCCGGCATGACCGACCGCTACGCGCTCATAGAGCATGCGCGCTATTTCGCCGCGACACCGGAATTGCGGTGAAATTGATGGACGTCGAGCGCGAGGTCGATCTTCTAGTCGCCGGCGCAGGACCCGCCGGAATGGCCGCAGCGCTCATCGCCTCGCTCGAAGGGCTCGACGTGCTCTTATGTGAGAAATCCGACCAGGTCGGTGGCACCGGCGCAACTTCCGCCGGCACGCTCTGGATCCCGGGCAACAGCCAAAGTCGCGCCGCCGGCTACAACGACAGCGCCGGACAGGCCGACACTTACCTGAGTGCGTTGATCGGGGAGGGAACCAATCGCGCGCTGCGCGACGCCTATCTGCAGACCGGGCCCGAAGCCATCGACTATCTTTGCGCGCGCAGCGACGTGCAGTTTCTGCCATGTGGGCCGCACCCGGATTACCGCAGCAACATGGCCGGCGCGGCGATTGCGGGGCGCGCCATCGTCCCGCAGCCCTTCGACGGCCGGCTACTGGGCGAGGATTTCCGGCGCGTGCGTGCGCCCGTCCCGGAATTCATGGTGTTCGGCGGCATGATGGTCGGCAAGGCGGACATTGCGCCGCTCATCGGCCGCTTCCGGTCGATCGGAAATTTCGTTTATGCCGCGAAGCTCTTTGCGCGTTATCTCGCCGACCGCTTGAAATATCCGCGCGGCACGCGCATCATGATGGGCAATGCGCTGATCGGCCGGCTGTTCTATGCCTTGCGCAAGCGCAAGGTGCCGATTCTGTTCGATGCATCGATCGTCGACGTGCTGGGCGACCGGCGTGGCGTCACCGGCGCGCGCCTCACCGTCGGTGGCAAAGACGTTGTCGTGACGGCGCGCAAAGGCGTCGTGCTGGCGACTGGCGGTTACGCGCACAACAAGGCATTTCGCGAGACCTTCATGCCGCAGCCGGTGCCGGCATTTTCGATGAGCTACAAGGGCAATCGCGGCGACGGCGTCGATATCGGTCAGCGGCTCGGCGCTGCGCTTGCGCCCGAGCGTTGCACCAGCGGGCTGTGGACGCCGGTGTCGGTCGTGCCGCGGGAGGACGGCAGCAAAGGCCTGTTCCCGCATCTCGTGCTCGACCGCGCCAAGCCTGGATTGATCGCGGTGAATTCCAGGGGACGCCGTTTCGTCAACGAGGCCGCCTCCTACCACGACTTCGTGCTGGCGATGTTCGAGGCACACGAGCAGGCGCCGTCGATCCCGGCGTATCTCATCTGCGACGCCGTTTTCCTGAAGAAATTCGGCTTGGGTGCCGTCTATCCCGGTCACCGCAAGCCGGAGAAGTTTGTCGACAACGGCTATCTCGCGAATGCGCACACGCTCGATGAATTGGCCGGCAAGACTGCCATCGATGTTGCGCGACTGCGCGACACCGTCGCGCGCTATAACCGTTTTGCCGAAACCGGCATCGATATCGATTTCGGCAAAGGCGAGACTGAGCTTAACCGCTTCAACGGCGACGCCAGTCACAAACCCAATCCATGCATCGGCCCGGTGGCGACGCCGCCGTTCTATGCGCTCGCCGTCTGGCCGGCCGACATCGCGGTGAGCACCGGGCTTTCAACCGACGCCGACGCGCGCGTGTTGGATGAAGATGGCAAGCCTATTCCCGGCCTCTATGCCTGCGGTAACGACATGGCGTCGGTGATGGCAGGAAGCTATCCGGGCCCCGGCACTACGCTCGGCCCGGCGATTGTGTTTGCCTATCGCGCGGCGATGCATGCGAAAGGCGTCTAGGACGCTGCTGCTTTGACTCCCCATCCGAATTCCACTACCCGCTCCCGCACCATGCCTTCCGCCGGCAAACCCCAACACCTCTTCGCCACCATGCTCGACAGCGTGAGCGCGGCCTGCGTGGCGGCGCTCGGGCCCAATGCCGATCTCGCCCGCGTGCTGGTCGAGCCGCCACGCGATGCGACGCACGGCGACATGGCAACCAATGCCGCGATGGTGCTGGCCAAGGATGCCGGCAAGAAGCCGCGTGAGCTCGCCGAGGCCATCGCCGAAAAACTGCGCGTCGAACCGACGATCGAAAAGGTTGACGTCGCCGGTCCGGGTTTCATCAACCTCACGCTGAAGACCCACGTCTGGGGCGACGAATTGCGCAGCGCGCTGGCGCAAGGGCGCGACTATGGCCGCGGTGACATCGGGCAGGGTGAAAAGGTCAACGTCGAATATGTCTCGGCCAATCCGACCGGCCCCCTGCATGTCGGCCACGGGCGCGGCGCGGTGTTCGGTGATGCGCTCGCCAGTCTGCTTAGCTTTGCCGGTTACGACGTGACGCGGGAGTACTACATCAACGATGCCGGCGCGCAGGTCGATACGCTCGCCCGCTCCGTCTTCCTTCGCTATCGCGAAGCGTTGGGCGAAGCGATCGGCGCCATTCCGGAAGGGCTTTATCCCGGCGATTATCTCAAACCCGTGGGCGGTGAGCTTGCCGCCGAGCACGGTTTTGCACTCACCACCATGACGGAAGCGCAATGGCTGCCGATCGTGCGCGCCAAGGCCGTCGCCATGATGATGGACGGCATCCGCGACGATCTCGCTGTGCTCAATGTCCGTTTCGATGTGTTCTTCTCCGAGCGTTCGTTGATCGAACGTCGCGGCGACCAGGTGGCCGCCACCATCGATGCGTTACGCAAGGGCGGGGAGGTCTATGAGGGCCGGCTGCCGCCGCCCAAGGGCGGCGCCGCCGAAGACTGGGAGGATCGCGAGCAGACTTTGTTCCGCTCGACCGATTTCGGCGACGACGTCGACCGGCCGTTGAGGAAGTCCGACGGCAGCTACACCTATTTCGCCAGCGACATCGCCTACCATAAATCCAAATTCGACCGCGGCTTCCGTCACCTCATCGACGTCTGGGGCGCCGATCACGGCGGCTACATCAAACGCATGCAGGCGGCGGTGAAGGCGGTGAGCGGCGGCAAAGCCGACCTCGACGTCAAGATCACTCAGTTGGTGCGCCTGCTGCGTGCCGGCGAGCCTGTGAAAATGTCCAAGCGGGCCGGGGAGTTCGTGACGCTGCGTGAAGTGGTGGATGAAGTCGGCCGCGACGCCGTGCGCTTCGACATGCTCTATCGCAAGAACGATGCAGTGCTCGACTTCGACCTCGCCAAGGTGATCGAGGCGACGCGCGAGAACCCGGTGTTCTATGTCCAGTACGGCCACGCCCGCGGCGAATCCGTATTCCGCAACGCCCGCGAGGCGATGCCCGATCTGCCGCAGGACGAATCAGCAAGGGCGCGCTGGCTCGAAACGGCGCCACTCGACCGGCTCAGCGACCCTGGGGAACTTGCGATCCTGCGCCGGCTGGCCGCTTATCCACGGTTAATCGAAGCGGCGGCAACAGCCCACGAGCCGCACCGGATCGCCTTCTATCTTTATGAATTAGCTAGTGAATTTCACGCGCACTGGACGCGCGGTAAGGATATGCCTCATTTGCGCTTCATTATGGCGGATGATCCGGCTACGACCATGGCACGGCTCGCGTTGGTGCAAGGTATTGTTGCCGTTATCAGATCGGGCCTCGCGCTACTGGGAGTCGAAGCGCCGGACGAAATGCGATAGTGCGCCGAACCGCTTTGGCTTTGTAAGCCGATCCGGCCAGGGCTTTCGTGATCGGGTCGGCGAGGGTAGTTTTAGACATCGGGGACGGAATGGCTGACGATCATAGCCAACGATTTTATCATCCTGATGACCCGCCGGCGCGCGGTTCGTCCGCTGGCACGCCGGAGCCGCGCTCGGGCAGCGACCCGCTCGCCGAACTTGCCCGTCTGATCGGGCAAAACGATCCCTTCGGCGAATTCGGCCGCGAGGGCGCGCGCCGCAGCATGCCGCCTCACCCGAAACCGGCGGCCGATTGGCGCCCGCATCCTGAAGACCTCAGCTACGCGCCGCCGACGGTCGCGCGCGAAGCCGACCCCTATCACGCCGAACAGCCCGATTACGCCGAGGTGGCAACGCAGGATTATGAGGCGAGCCACTATTACGCGAGCGATATCAATCAGGACGGCGACGCGGAGGATGTCTACGACGATGCCCAGGCCCGCCGCCGCCGCGCCGGCATCATCGCGGTCGTCGCCATCTTCGCGCTCGCGGTGATCGGCACCGCCGGCGCCTTCACCTATCGCGCGATCTACCACACCGGCGCGACCAAACCGCCGCCGGTGATCAAGGCCGACACCACGCCAAGCAAGGTCGTGCCGGAGGTCAAGAGCAAGGATCCACAATCGTCCAAGTTGATCTACGATCGCGTCAACGATCACGCCCAGCCCGAAAGGCTCGTGTCGCGGGAAGAGCAACCGGTCGAGATGAAGGAAAGGCCGGCAGGCGTGCTGCCGCCCGGTCAGAATGAACACACGCCGATGCTTGGCAACGGCGTTGTCGGTGCCGAGCCGAAGAAAATCCACACCATCGCGATCCGGCCGGCGGGCGTGGCGGCAACGGCGGGTACGGCGGCAACGGCGCCGGCGATAGCGGCGCCGACAGCTACGGCGGCAACAACGCGGCCGCCGACGGCAACGCCCCCGGCGACGCGGAGTGCGGCGCCAACGGCCGCAGGTCAAGCGCCGATGTCGCTGAACCCCAATGAGGCGGCCGCCGCGCCGCCGCGGCCAACCCCGCCACCGACGCGCACCGCCGCGGTGAGGCCGACACAGCCCGCGCCCGCACGCAGCAGCGTCAGCCACGGCGCCTATGTGCAGATTTCGTCACAGCGCAGCGAAGCCGACGCGCAGGCCTCGTTCCGCGGCCTGCAGGCCAAATATCCTTCCCAGCTTGGCGGCAAGCCGATGACGGTGCATCGCGCCGATCTGGGCGCCAAAGGCATCTATTTCCGCGTTCTGGTTGGCCCCTTCGCCAACGCCAACGAAGCGGTCGAGCTTTGCGGCAAGCTCAAGACCGCCGGCGGCAGCTGCCTGATCCAGAGGAACTAGGTTCGGCGCTTGACCGTCGCGGCAGGCGCGGGCTAATCCGCGCGCAATGGCGGCGCGCGCATTCATCACCGGCTTGGCGGGCCTGACGGTTTCCGCCGGCGAGGTCGCGTTTTTCCGCGAGGCCCAGCCCTGGGGCCTTATCCTGTTCAAACGCAACGTGAAGACACCGGAGCAAGTGCGGGACCTCGCTCACTCATTTCGCGATATCCTCGGCCGGGAGGCGCCTATCTTGGTGGATCAGGAAGGCGGCCGCGTGCAGCGCCTTGGACCGCCGCAATGGCCGGCCTATCCGCCCGGCGCGCGCTACGGCGAACTCTATGACCGTGAGCCCGCGCTGGGGCTCGGCGCGGCGCGCTTGGCCGGCCACCTGATTGCCGCAGACCTGAAGCCGCTTGGCATCGACGTGGACTGCCTGCCTTTGGCCGATGTCCCGGCCGTGGGCGGCGACGCGGTGATAGGCGACCGTGCCTACGGTGCCGAGCCCGGCAAAGTGGCGGCTATCGCCGGTGCGATCGCCGACGGGCTGATGGCCGGCGGCGTTTTGCCCGTGCTCAAGCATCTGCCGGGCCATGGCCGCGCCGCCGCCGACAGCCACTATCGCCTGCCGGTGGTCGATGCCGACCGGGCGACGCTCGAATCGACCGATTTTGCCGCCTTCCGCCCGCTGAACCGTCTGCCGCTGGGCATGACCGCACATGTTGTGTTTTCTGCGATCGATGCGGTCGCGCCAGCCACGACTTCGGTCACAATAGTGCGCGAAGTGATTTGGGAATTTATTGGCTTCCAAGGCCTACTGATGAGCGACGACGTTTCCATGAATGCCTTGTCCGGCACGATTGCCGAACGCAGCCGCGCCGCCTTCGCCGCCGGTTGCGACGTCGTGCTCCACTGCAACGGCGACTTGGGCGAGATGGCCGCGGTTGCCGGCGAAGCGCCCATGCTGGCGGGCTTTGCCGCGGCGCGCGCCGGCGCGGCACTGGCCATGCGCCGCGGCCCGGAGGATTTCGACGTCAACGCGGCGCGTAACGTTTTCGCCCAGATGGTCGATGCCGAGCAATCGGGCTCGCAACGGATGACCGGCTCATGAAACGCGAGGACTTCGACACCAGCATTACCGCCGAGCCCGGCGTCAGCGAGCAGGCGATGATCGTTGACGTGGAAGGGTTCGAGGGCCCGCTCGATCTGCTGCTGGCGCTGGCGCGCACGCAAAAGGTCGATCTGGCCAAGATTTCGATCCTGGCGCTGGCCAATCAGTACCTGCAATTCATCGAAGCGGCGCGCCAGTTGCGGCTGGAACTCGCCGCCGATTATCTGGTGATGGCGGCCTGGCTCGCTTATCTGAAATCGCGCCTGCTGCTGCCGGACTCAGGCCCGCAGGAGGGCCCGAGCGCCGAGGACATGGCGCTGGCGTTAGCCTATCGTCTGCGCCGGCTGGAAGCGTTCCGCGAAGTGGCGACGCGGCTGATGGGGCGTCCGCAACTCGACCGCGAGGTTTTCGCGCGCGGCTCGCCGGAGCCGATTGCCGAGATCAAGCAGTCGGAATGGACGGCGACGCTTTACGATCTTTTATCGGCCTATGCCGTGCAACGCTCGCGCAGTGCGCTCTCGCACGTGCGCTTCAAGAAGCGTACGGTCTGGTCGCTGGCGGAAGCGCGCGACGCGCTCAACCGCTTGATCGGGCAATCGTCGGACTGGTCGAGGCTCGACGATTTCCTCATCGCCTATGTGGTCGACCCGGCAATGGCGGCCACCGTGTTTGCGTCCTCGTTTGCCTCCGCGCTCGAGCTGGTACGCGAAGGCCATGCCGAAATCCACCAGAAAGAGTCATTCTCGCCGCTCTATATGCGCAAGCGCGCCGGCGGGAATGGAAGTGCTGCGACCCATGACGCACAAGAAAACGGATAAGGAGAAAGCCTTCATGCCGAGCGCGGCCGAGAAGCTCGTGATTGTTCAAAACGACGCCCCGGCACGGGAGCCCGATGCGCGGCCGGAAGAATTGCGGCTGCTCGAAGCCTTGCTGTTTGCCTCGCGCGAGCCGCTCGACGAGGCGATGCTCGCCCGCCAGTTGCCCAACGGCGTGGACGTGAAGGACGTGCTGGCGCGGCTCAAGGCCGAATACGCAACGCGCGGCGTCAACCTGGTGCGCATCGGCAAAAAGTGGACCTTCCGCACCGCCGACGATCTCGCCTGGCTGCTCACCAAGCAGACGGTGGAAACGCGCAAGCTCTCGCGTGCGGCGATCGAGACGCTGGCCATCGTCGCCTATCACCAGCCGGTCACTCGCGCCGATATCGAGGAAATCCGCGGCGTGGTGGCGGCGGCCGGTACGCTCGAAGTGCTGCTCAAGACCGGCTGGATCAGGCCGCGCGGCCGGCGCAAGGCGCCGGGCCGGCCGATCACCTACGGCACGACGGACGACTTCCTGTCGCATTTCGGACTGGAGGGTGTCACCGATCTGCCGGGGCTCGATGAGCTCAAAGGCGCCGGTCTGTTGGAGGGCCATCTGCCGCCGGGCTTTGGCGTGCCGCTGCCGTCGGACGATGCGGCGCTGCGTGAGGACGAGGATCCGCTGGAACCGGGCGATCTCGATTTAGGGTTAGCGCCGCCGCCCTCGCGCAGCGAGTAACCCTCCGTAAATTAACATAAATATCGCCTCCGCCGCGACACCAAGGCCGCAAAACGAAGCGGTTATGTCCTTGTTTTTGCCGCGCCCGAAGCCTAGTTTCTAAGTCAAATCATGGGCGGGACGCGCTTTTCGAAAGCCCGTCGCTCGCGGAGGATTTGCCGATGGGTTCGCTAAGCATTTGGCACTGGATCATCGTGCTGTTGGTCGTGATGGTCCTGTTCGGAGGTCGCGGAAAGATTTCGTCGCTGATGGGCGACTTCGCCCAGGGCATCAAGGCCTTCAAGAAGGGCATGGCCGAGGACGAGAAGACCGCGGATACAAAGTCCGAGCCGGCCAAGACGATCGATCATCAGGCTTCCGCGGGTGCGGCGCCGAAGACGGAATCGGAGCGGCGCGCCGAAAGCGCGCACTCCTGACCGGGGGCGGCGGGGCGCAGGCAGCGCCGGTCGCGTCCGCGCGCGCGGCGCCCGCGCCTTGGAGTTAATCCATGTTCGATCTTGGTTGGGGCGAGCTGGTCGTCATCGGCATCGTCGCGCTGATTGCGATTGGGCCGAAGGAGCTGCCGACCGTTTTGCGCACGCTGGGCCAGTACATGGCCAAAGTGAAGCGCATGGCCTCCGAGTTCCAGGGCCAGTTCCAGGAGGCGATGCGCGAAGCCGAGTTCGCCGACCTGAAAAAACAGGCCGACGACCTCACCAGCTCGGTCACCGACTTCTCCAGCATCGACCCGATGGCGGACGTCGAGAAGGAGATGAAAAGCGCGTTCGAGCCGAACGAACCGGCCAAGGTCGAATCCGCGACGACTGAAACGGCCGCAGCCGAAACCACCACGCCGACGCCCGCGCCCGAAGCGGAAGCGGCCGCGACCCCCGATGCGACACCGCCTGCGCCGGCCGCCGCCGCCGGCGAGGAACACGCCGCGCCCGCCCCGCCGCCGCCCAAGCAGGCCGGGGGCTCGGCATGAGCAACGAAGACATCGAGGCCACCAAAGCGCCCTTGATGGAGCACCTGGTCGAGCTGCGCTCGCGGCTGATCAAGGCCGTCGCCGCCTTTGGCGTCATGTTCGCGCTCTGCTTCGTGTTCGCCAAAGACATCTACAACGTGCTGGTGTGGCCGTTCGTCTGGGTGGCGGGCCCGGAAAATTCCAAATTCATCTACACCGCGCTGCTCGAATATTTCGTCACGCAGATCAAGCTGGCGATGTTCGGTGCGGCGTTCCTGTCGTTTCCGATCGTGGCCGGGCAAATTTACATGTTCGTCGCGCCCGGCCTCTACAAGCACGAGCGCAAGGCGTTTCTGCCTTACCTGATCGCGACGCCGATCTTCTTCTCCATGGGCGCGCTGGTCGTTTATTTCCTCGTCTTTCCGATGCTGATCCGCTTCTCACTGCACATGCAGCAGCCGGGAAGCCCGAACGACGCCACCATCGCGCTGCTGCCCAAGGTCGGCGAGTATCTGTCGCTGATGATGGCGCTGGTGCTGGCCTTCGGCGTGGCGTTCCAGCTGCCGGTGATCCTGACGCTGCTCGGCCGCATCGGGCTCATCACCTCGCAGCAGCTCAAGGAAAAGCGGCGCTATTTCGTGGTCGGCGCCTTCGTGCTGGCCGCCGTGCTCACGCCGCCCGACGTGATCAGCCAGATGTCGCTGGCGGTGCCGCTGTTGATCCTCTACGAGGGTTCGATCTGGTCGGTGCGGGTGGTGGAGAGGCGTAAAGCGGCGGAGTCCGCCGGCGGCGGCGGCGATCCACCCGATAGCGGCGGCGACAGCGATCCCGACGACGCCGCGGCGGCAAAACCGGCGGAGTAGGTGTGGAGGTTATCACTCTTTCCCCTCTCCCCTTGTGGGAGAGGGTGCCGAGCGAACGAAGTGAGCGAGGCGGGTGAGGGGTCCTGCTTTGCTTGAGGCACCGACCCCTCACCCGGCTCGCGCTCCGCTGTCGCTCCCGCGCGAGCCACCCTCTCCCACAAGGGGAGAGGGAGATGTGGCGGCGCCCTCACTTTAACCTCCTGCCGTTTTTTACTAAGAACCCCCCGCATGTACGACATCAAATGGATTCGCGAGCATCCTGACGTCTTCGACCGCGGCTTGCAGCGGCGCGGGCTGGAGCCGCTGTCGGGCAAGCTCATCAAGCTCGACGAGACGCGGCGGGCGCTGATCACCACGCTCGAACAGGCGCAAGCGCGGCGCAACGCAGCATCCAAGGAAATCGGCCAGGCCAAGGCGAAGAAGGACGAGGCGACGGCAGCAAAACTGATGGCCGAGGTCGCGGAGTACAAGACTTCCATTCTGGCGATGCAGGCGGAGGAGAAGGCGGCGGTCGAGGCGCTCGACAAAGAACTGGCGCAAATCCCCAATCTGCCGCTCGACGACGTGCCCGACGGCACCGACGCCGGCGGCAATGTCGAGCATCATGTCTGGGGCAAGAAGCGCGACTATTCATTCAAGCCCAAGCAGCATTTCGAATTGGGCGAAGCGCTCGGCCAGATGGATTTCGAGCTAGCGGCGAAATTATCCGGGGCGCGCTTTGTGGTTTTGCAGAAGGGTCTGGCGCGGCTCGAACGCGCGCTCGGGCAGTTTTTTCTCGATGTGCATACGAGCGAGAAGCATGGCTACACAGAAGTCAATCCGCCATTGCTGGTGCGTGACGATGTGATGTTCGGTACGGCGCAGTTGCCGAAGTTTGCAGACGATCAATTTCAGACAGCCCGACGCAGCGATGAGTTTGATGCTCTTATCGGACTTCTCGACTTGATCAAAGAGGAAACGTTAAGGTTCAAGAGTGAGATCGGTTTTGAGCATTTGTCTGATGAAGAAAAGGCAGCTGAGTTCAATAAGACTCTCCAGCCTAGGCTCTTGGATATCGCAGGCGTAATTGGCGCGAAAATTCGTAGCGGCGTGTTTCAGGAGTCCACAGACCTTTGGCTTGTCCCCACCGCCGAAGTGCCGCTCACCAATCTGGTCCGCGAATCCATTGTCGATGAAGCCAAACTGCCGATGCGGCTGACCGCCTGCACGCCGTGCTTCCGCGCTGAGGCGGGCGCGGCGGGCAAAGACACGCGCGGCATGATCCGCCAGCACCAGTTCACCAAGGTCGAACTCGTCTCCATCGTCACGCCGGAGAAATCCAAGGACGAGCACGAACGCATGCTCGCTTGCGCCGAGGAAGTGCTGAAGAAGCTCGACCTGCATTACCGCGTGGTCACGCTGTGCACCGGCGACATGGGCTTTGCCGCGCAGAAGACCTATGACATCGAAGTCTGGCTGCCGGGACAAAACGCATACAGGGAGATTTCGTCGTGCTCGAACTGCGGCGAGTTCCAGGCGCGGCGCATGGACGCGCGCTACAAGGGCAAGGACGGCAAGGTGAAGGGGCACGTGCACACGCTCAACGGCTCCGGCGTTGCCGTCGGCCGCGCGCTGATCGCGGTGATGGAGACGTATCAGCAGGAGGACGGCTCGATCCTCGTGCCGGAGGCGCTCAAGCGCTATATGGGTGGCGTGACGAAGATTGAGAAAACGAGTTGAGAGTCAAGGCAATCGATTTAGCGCGGCATGGTCTCTCTTCTCCCTCCCCCCTTGTGGGGGAGGGTTGGGGAGGGGGGTGGCTGCTGGACTGTCGCGTCTCGACGCGCATTCGAACGACCCCCACCCTTAACCCTCCCCCACAAGGGGGAGGGGAACATGCTGCGGTGCGGGGCAAAGTCTGATGCGCATTCTCATCACCAATGACGACGGCATTCACGCGCCGGGGCTGGAAGCCTGCGAAAAAATCGCGCGCGCGCTGTCCGACGATATCTGGATCGTGGCGCCGGAGACCGACCAGTCGGGCGTCGCGCACTCGCTCTCGCTCAACGATCCGCTGCGCCTGCGCGAAGTCGGGGAGCGCCATTTCGCGGTCAAGGGCACGCCGACCGACTGCGTGATCATGGGCGTGCGCCATCTGATGAAGGAGCCGCCGGACCTCGTACTCTCCGGCGTCAACCGCGGCCGCAACTGCGCCGAGGACGTCACCTATTCCGGCACGGTCGCCGGCGCCATGGAAGGCACCGTGCTCGGCGTCCCGTCGTTTGCGCTGTCGCAGGCTTACGCCTTCAGCACCAAGCACACCCCGCATTGGGAGACGTCGATTAAATTCGCGCCCGATCTCATCCGCCGCGTGCTCAAAACGGGCATGCCGCGCGACGTGCTGGTCAACGTCAATTTTCCCGACTGCCCGCCCGACGACGTCGCCGGCATCGCCATCGTGACCCAAGGCAAGCGCGACCAGGAGCTGTTGCACATCGATGCCCGCCACGACGGGCGCGGCAATCCTTATTACTGGATCGCCTTCGGCCGTGGCGGCATCGCCGGCGCCAAACAGGGCAGCGATCTCGCCGCGCTCAACGACAAGCGCATCGCGGTGACGCCGCTGCGGCTCGACCTGACCGACGAGCCGTTCATGACCAAGCTCGCCGGCGCGTTCGATTAGCGCGGTTTCGTACTGAATATATCGGCGTCAGTTATTGGACGTGATGCAGGTTTCTTACGCCGGCGCCAGCAGCGCGGCGAGCGCGGCCTTGAGCTGTTCGGCCTGGAACGGCTTCTGCAAAGTAGGACGGCCGCGGTAGGGCTCGGGCAGGCTCTGCTCGCCATAGCCGGTGACGAAGACGAAGGGCAAAGCGCGCTTGGCCAGAATATCGGCCACCGAAAAAACCTCCTGGCCGCCGACATTGACGTCGAGAATGGCGCAGTGGAATTCCCCGTCGGCCGCCCATTGGCTCGCCTCGGCGATGCTGCCGACCGCCGCGGCCACGCCATAGCCGAGGTCGGCCAGCATGTCCTCGAGCAGCATGCGGATCAGATATTCGTCCTCGACTACGAGAACATCGCTCATCGTCTGCTCCCACCCATGAACGCGGGCGCCATTCCGGATGGGCCGGGCGGCGACGGCGGATCATGGTTACACCAGTTGCCGTGCAAACATGCTAAAAATGCGGCGGGAGGAAGCCGTGGCGCAACGGCCCGCACGACGAAAACGACGTCGAACACATGGAATTCCTGCTGACGCTGCGGCGGCGGGGGATTTCCGATGCGGCCGTGCTGCGCGCCATGGACGAAGTTCCGCGCGAACGCTTCGTCACGCCGGAATTCGCCGATAAGGCCTATGCCGACCAGGCGCTGCCGATCGCCTGCGGGCAGACCATCAGCCAGCCTTACGTCGTGGCCTATATGACCGAGCAATTGGCGTTGCGCCCGGAGCATCGGGTGCTCGAAATCGGCACCGGCACGGGCTATCAGGCGGCGGTGTTGTCGCGCATCGGGCGCGAGGTGGTGAGCATCGAGCGCTTTCATACACTGGCCGAGACGGCGCGCATGCGCTTGCGCGGTTTGGGCTACGACAATGTCGAGATCATCGTCGGCGACGGCCTCGCCGGCGCGCCGGACAGGGCGCCCTTCGACCGCATCATCGTCACCGCCGCGGCGGCGACGCTGCCGCAGACGCTGGTCGATCAGCTCGCCGACGACGGTGGCATCATGGTACTGCCGCTCGGGCCGCCGAGCGGCGCGCAAGTCATTATCAAGCTTACCAAATCGCAAACGGGCGTGGCGCGGGAAAACCTCATCCCGGTGCGTTTCGTGCCGCTGCTGCCGGGGCAGGCGAAGGAATTGTAGGCTTTTGCCCGGTGTGCGGCGTCAGCCGGCACGCTGCACCGCGTTTCCGCAACCCCTGAGGCATTTCCGCCCGCCGCGCGCCCGCCGGCGGCAAGGCACCAATTCTTAAACGCTTATTTACTCACGGCTGCTTTAGTTCGAATTCTCCGATTGTTGCGTATCAGTGAGTAACCATATGCCGTGCTTCAACGTGCCGTCTTGTTTGCGTGTCTGGCCGCGCGTTGCAGTCTTTGCCTTGGTCGGTATCGGCGTTGCCGGTTGTGCCGATAGCGCGCGCTTCGACTCCAATCCTTACGCCGCAAACGACCGCCAGCCGCCGCCGGCCTATACCGGTTCCGTGTCCAACCAGGCGCCGGCAAACCATATTGTCGCTCAGCCGTTACCGCCGCCGCAGCCGAGCCGGCCGGCCACTGTCGCCAGCCATTCGACCGGCGTGGCGAATGGCGGCCAGGGCTTCGGCGCCTATCGTCCGGCCTACAGTTCGACCGAATTCACCGGATCGGTGCCGGCGCGCAAGCCGCCGCCGCCTCCGCAAGGCCACTGGAGCTGGGATGGCGGCAAGCCGGTCATCGTCGGCGCGGGCGAGACGGTCGAGTTGATCGCGCACAAATACGGCGTGCCTGCTTCCGCCATCATGCAGACCAACGGCATCCGCGACGCGAACGCAATCAGGCCGGGTCAGCGGCTGGTGATCCCGCATTACATTTCGGCGACCGCGCGTCGTGAAGCGCCACCGGCGCCGCGCGCCGCGGCGCCCGTGCAGGCCGCAAGCGTCCACATCGTCGAGCCTGGCGAGACTTTGCTCGGCATCGCACACCGCAATCGCGTCACGCTGGTGGCGTTGGCGCACGCCAACAACATCCAGCCTTATACCAAGGTCAGCATCGGCGATCGTCTGACGATCCCCGGCGGCCGCAAGGTTGCCGCGCGTCACGCGCCGGCCCCGCGCGTCGAGCAACCGCGCACGGTTCCAGTGCAAAAGGTTGCGGCCGCGCCGGTGGAAAAGGCCCGCGTCGTCACGCCCGCGCCGCATGCCACCGAAAGCGTCACCAAGACCGCGCAAGGCGCCGGCGGCATGCCGTCATTCCGCTGGCCCGTGAAGGGCCACGTTATCGCCGGCTTCGGCAAACGGCCGAACGGCACGCAGAACGACGGTATCAACCTGGCGGTGCCGGAAGGCACGCCGATCAAGGCGGCGGAAGACGGCGTCGTCGCTTATGCCGGCAACGAGCTCAAAGGCTACGGCAACCTGGTGCTGATCCGCCATGCCGACGGCTTCGTGTCGGCTTACGCCAACGCCAGCGAATTACTGGTCAAGCGCGGCGACACCATCAAGCGCGGGCAGGTGATCGCGCATGCCGGCCAGACCGGCAACGTGTCTTCGCCGCAACTGCATTTCGAGATCCGAAAAGGTTCGACACCGGTTGATCCGGCGAAGTATCTCAGCGGCGCTTAAGCTAACGCTAAGATCGAAGCGCTTCACCGTCATGCCCGGCCTTGTGCCGGGCATCTCGCTTAGGAGGGCATGACCGTGCGTCCCTCATCGAGATGGCCGGGACAAGCCCGGCCATGACAACAAGAAGAACAATCTAGTCTTTCAGCGCGACGCCGAGGCGTCCGGCCAAATCCTGTACGTATTGCCAGGCGACGCGGCCGGAGCGGGAACCGCGCGTCGTCGCCCATTCAAGCGCCTCGTGCTGCAGATCGTCTCTACGCGTCGGAATCTTGTAGTGCGCGACATAGCCCTCGACCATGGCCAGATATTCGTCCTGGCTGCAGCGGTGGAAGCCGAGCCAGAGCCCGAAGCGGTCGGAGAGCGAGACTTTCTCTTCCACCGTCTCGCCCGGATTGATCGCGGTCGAGCGCTCGTTCTCCATCATGTCGCGCGACATCAGATGGCGGCGGTTTGATGTGGCGTAGAAGAGGACGTTATCCGGGCGGCCTTCGATGCCGCCCTCAAGAAGCGCCTTGAGCGACTTGTAGGTGGTATCCTCGGCGTCGAACGACAGATCGTCGCAGAACACGATGAAGCGATAGTCGGAGCCGCGGATTAGCGTCATCAGCTCGGGCAGGCTGCCGATATCCTCGCGGTGGATTTCGATAAGCTTGAGCGGCCCGCTTTTGGCTTTGCGCGCATAACCGGCGTTCACGCCGGCATGCGCGGCCTTCACCAGCGACGATTTGCCCATGCCGCGCGCGCCCCACAGCAGCGCATTGTTGGCCGGCAAGCCTTTGGCGAAGCGCTCGGTGTTTTCCACCAGCACGTCGCGTACGCGGTCGATGCCCTTCAGTAGCGACATCTCGACACGGTTGACGCGCGCAACCGGCGCGAGTCGCCGTCCGTCGGGGTGCCAGACGAAGGCATCGGCAGCATCGAGATCGGGAAGACCGGCGCGCTGCGGGGCCAGCCGCTCGAGCGAAGCCGCGATTCGTTCCAGCAGATCGCCGCCGCCGTCGCGCTTGGGGGCTGCTTTCGGCTTGGTCTTGGGCTTGCGGTTCGACGTGCGTCGGGCCTTGGACATTGGACTGTTTTCCGGGTCGGCTGCTCTTAGCGGGCAGCGTTCCCCCCTGCAAGCCGGACGCGGCGTTAAGTACCAGAAATGACCGGTTTTTATGGGCTTAGCGGCGTTGCAATTGGGGCGGCGGCCGCTATAGTCCGCGCGAAATTACGAAGCGGACGCCGGGCCGGGGATGCCGGGCGATAGGCCTCGAAAACCAGGTAAGGAAACCTGCGATGTTCATTTCGCCGGCGTTTGCGCAAGGGTCGCTGTTCGGCGGAGCCGGCGGCGACAATATGCTGATATCGCTGCTGCCGTTTATCCTGATTTTCGTCATCATGTATTTCCTGATCCTGCGTCCGCAGCAAAAGCGCGTGAAGATGCATCAGGAAATGGTCAAGAACGTACGGCGGGGCGACACCGTCGTCACCAATGGCGGGCTCATCGGTAAGGTCACCAAGGTGATCGACGACGACCAGATCGAAATCGAGATCGCGGACGAGGTGCGCATCCGCCAAATGCGGCAGATGGTTTCCGACGTCCGCGCCAAAGGTGAACCGGTGAAAGACGAAGCCGGCTGAGCCGCGGCTTTCGTTTTCACGTCAAGTCGGGACGTCATGCTTTATTTCACGCGCTGGAAGGCGGCGGCGATCGTGCTGACGGCATTCGTCATCTGCATGTTCGCATTTCCAAATTTCCTTCCGACCAAGATGGTGGAGAGCTGGCCGAAATGGGCGCAGCGTCACGTCGTGCTCGGCCTCGACCTGCAGGGCGGCTCGCACATTCTGCTGGAAGTCGACACCAAGGCGGTGCGCAAGGAAATGCTGGAGACGCTGCGCGACGACGTCCGCCGCGTGCTGCGCGACGCGCGCATCGGCTACATCGGTCTGGTGGTGCGCGGCACGAGCGTTGAAGTCCGCATCCGCGAGGGTGCACATTCGAGCGAGGCGCTTACCAAGCTCAGGGCGCTGTCACAGCCGCTCAGCGGGTTCCTCGGTGCCACCGGCCAGCAGAGCCTGGACGTCAGCAGCGAAGACAACAATTTGATCCGGCTGACGCTGACCGAACCGGCCATTGTCGGGCGCGTGCGCCAGGCTGTCGATCAATCGATCCAGATCATCGAGCGCCGCGTGAACGAACTCGGCACGGTTGAACCGCTCATCCAAAGGGAAGGCACCGACCGCGTTCTCGTGCAGGTCCCCGGTCTGCAGGATCCAACCCGGCTCAAGGAATTGCTCGGCAAGACCGCCAAGCTCGATTTCCGCATGGAAGACACCTCGATCCCCGCGACGCAGGCGATGCAAGGCCGCGTGCCGCCGGACGACGAGATTCTTTACAGCACCGGCAAGCCGCCGAAGATACCGCATTTGGTCGAGAAGCGGATCCTGGTATCGGGCGCCGATCTCACCGACGCGCAGCCGGGTTTCGACCAGCGCACCGGAGAGCCGATCGTCACGTTCCGCTTTAACACCTCGGGCGCGCGTAAATTTGCCACGGTGACGCAGACCAATGTCGGCAAGCCTTTCGCCATCGTGCTCGACAACGAGGTGATCTCGGCGCCGGTGATCCGCGAGCCGATCCTCGGCGGCTCCGGGCAGATCTCCGGCAATTTCACCGTACAGAGCGCGAACGATCTCGCCATCCTGCTGCGCGCCGGCGCGCTGCCGGCGCCGCTGACCATCATCGAGGAGCGCACGGTCGGGCCCGGCCTCGGCGCCAACTCGATCGCCAAGGGCAAGATCAGTTCTTACGTCGGCGCCGCCATGGTCGTGATCTTCATGCTGGCGACCTACGGCCTATTCGGCGTCTTCGCCAACATCGCGGTGGCCATCAATGTCGCCATGATCTTCGGCGTCTTGTCGCTGCTCAACGCCACGCTGACGCTGCCCGGCATCGCCGGCATCGTCTTGACGGTCGGCATCGCGGTCGATTCCAACGTGCTGATCTACGAGCGCATCCGCGAAGAGGTGCGCGGCGGGCGCACCGCGATCAACGCCATCGATGCCGGATTCTCGCGCGCGCTCGCCACCATCCTCGATTCCAACATCACCACCTTCATCGCCGCAGCGGTGCTGTTCTATATCGGTACCGGCCCGGTGCGCGGCTTTGCCGTCACGCTCGGCATCGGCATCATCACCACGGTGTTCACCGCCTTCACCCTGACGCGGCTGATCGTCGCCACCTGGGTACGCTGGCGGCGCCCCCAGCACGTGCCGATTTAGGGGATCTAACAATTGCGCCTGCTTCGCATCGTACCAGACGACACCAAATTCGATTTCATGCGCTTCCGGCGCATCAGCTTTCCTATTTCCGCTTTGATGTCGATCCTGGCGATCTCGCTCTATTTCTTCCACGGGCTCAATTTCGGCATCGACTTCAAGGGCGGCACGCTGATCGAAATCCAGACCAAGTCCGGAGAGCCGGCCGATTTGGCCAAGATGCGTTCCACGCTCAACTCGCTCGGCCTCGGCGAAGCACAGTTGCAGCAATTCGGCACGCCCGACGACGTGCTGATCCGCATCGCCGAGCAGCCCGGCGGCGATGCCGCCCAGCAAGTGGCGGTGACCAAGGTGCGCGGTGCGCTCGGCGAGGACGTCAACTATCGCCGCGTCGAGGTGGTCGGCCCGCGCGTGTCGGGGGAGTTGCTGTCCTACGGCGTCATCGGCCTGGTGCTGGCGATTTTTTGCATTCTTATCTACCTGTGGTTCCGTTTCGAGTGGCAGTTCGCCCTCGGCGCCATGATCGCCAACGTGCATGACCTGGTGCTGACCATCGGCTTCATGTCGGTGACGCAGATCGACTTCGACCTGACCAGCATTGCCGCGTTGCTCACCATTCTCGGCTATTCGCTCAACGACACCGTGGTCATCTACGACCGGATTCGCGAGATGCTGCGGCGCTATAAGCGGATGCCGATGCCGGATTTGCTCAACGCCTCGGTGAACCAGACGCTGTCGCGCTCGGTGATCACGCACGTCACCGTCAGTCTGGCGCTGCTGGCGCTGTTGTTGTTCGGCGGGCAGGCCATCCACTCGTTCGCCGCCACCATGATGTTCGGCGTGGTGCTAGTCGGCACCTATACGTCGGTGTTCATCGCTTCGCCGATCCTGATCTATCTCGGTGTCGGCACCGGGCGCGACGCGCTGAGCAGCGCGGCATCGGAGCCGGCGAGCAAATCCGAGAAGCGGCCCGAAAAGGTCCGCCCTTAGGCGATGGCGGACGGGCTTGGCACCGATGCGCCGCATCTGCCGAGCCAAGCGCTGATCGATGCCTACGGCAATGGCGGTTTCCGCTTTGCCGGCCTATCGCACCGCGGCTCGCTGTTGTGCCTGCCGGACGGCATCTGGGCCTGGCCGGTCAACAGCCTGAGCGAGCTTCGCGAAACGGTGCTGGCCCCGGTCTTTGCAAGGGCCGACGCCCTCGACCTGTTTCTCATCGGCGCCGGCCGCGATCCGCAGGCTTTGCCGGAACCTTTGCGGGCGCGCTTTCGTGAGGTGGGCCTCGGGGTCGATTGCACGGCGACCGGGGCGGCGGTGCGGACCTACAATATCTTGCTGGCGGAAAACCGCCGGGTCGGCGCCGGCCTGATCGCCGTCGTTTGACCGGCAGGCTAAGCTGACCGCATGCAGACCGCTTTCCAACACTGCGCCGCGCTGGTGCGCGAGGCCGACCGCGACCGTTATTTGGCGACGCTGTTTGCGCCGGCGAAGCATCGCGAAGCGCTGTTCGCGCTCTACGCTTTCAACGTCGAAATCGCGCGGGTGCGCGACTTGGCGCGCGAGCCGATGCCGGGCGAAATCCGCCTGCAGTGGTGGCGCGAGGTGCTCGGCGGCGAGCGGCAAAGCGAGGCGCGGGCGCACCCGGTGGCGGCGGCGCTGCGCGAGACGCTCATGCGCTACAAGCTGTCGGAAACCCCGCTGATCGGACTGATCGACGCGCGCGCCTTCGACCTCTACGACGAGCCGATGGCGACGGTCGCCGCTCTGCAACGCTACGGTCTGGCGACGGATTCGACCGTATTCGCCGTGGCCGGACAAATTCTCGGTGCCGCTGGACCTGAAGCCGACGCGGTGACGCGAGAGGTGGGACTTGGCTTTGCCGTTGCCGGGACGCTGAACGGCTTTGCCAAACATGCTTCACGGCGACAATTATATGTGCCGCTGGAGGTGCTGGACCGTCATCACGTCGATCGCGAAAGCATTTTCGCTGGGGAATTCGGCGAGCCGTTGCGGGCGGCAGTTGCGGAAATGCGCGAACGGGCCGGTCAGCATCTTGCTGCCGCGGACAAGGCGCGTGGTGCCGCGCCGCAGACAATTTTGCCGGCGCTGCTGCCGGTCGCGTTGGTGGGCCCGGCGCTGCGGCGCATTGACGATCCGTTGCGGCCCGATCCATTGCCGGCGTGGAGACGGCAATGGATTTTGTGGCGGGCGGCGCGCGACCCGCGGCGGATTTTCAAATAGCGCGTCATTCCGGGACGGCCGAAGGGCCGGACCCGAAATCCAGAGCGGGCTTTTCTGGATTCCGGGTTAGCGCCTTCGGCGCGCCCCGGAATGACAAGAGGAAATTATTCGGCGGCGTGCGCCATGGCTCCGCCGATCCAGCGTTCCAGATCGCCGAGTGCACGCGCGCTGAGGGCAGCTTTACGGGCCAGGTTTTTGGCGGAGCCGCGACCGAACTTGCGGCCGTCGCGGTCGTAGGCCGGCGTTTCGCCGAGCGGTGGAAACAGGCCGTAGTTGACGTTCATCGGTTGGAACGACGACGGTCCGGCATCGATGGTCACGATATGGCCGCCGGTGATATGCGCGAGCAGGGCGCCGTGCGCCGTTGTCGGCGGCGGCGGCAGCATCGGCTCACTCAGGCGTTCGGCGGCGGCAAAGCGCGCCGCCAGCAAGCCGATGGCGGCGGATTCCACATAGCCCTCGCAGCCGGTGATCTGGCCGGCAAAGCGCCAGCGCAAATTGGCCTTGAGCCGCAGCGTCTCGTCGAGCAGCTTGGGCGAATTGAGAAATGTATTGCGATGCAAGCCCCCGAGCCGGGCGAATTCGGCATTCTGCAATCCGGGAATGGCGCGGAAAATGCGCACCTGCTCGGCGTGCTTGAGCTTGGTCTGGAAGCCGACCATGTTGAACAGCGTGCCAAGCTTGTTGTCCTGGCGCAGCTGCACCACGGCATAGGCTTTGACATCGGGCGCATGCGGATTGGTGAGCCCGAACGGCTTCATCGGACCGTGGCGGAGCGTCTCGCGGCCGCGCTCAGCCATCACCTCGATCGGCAGACAGCCGTCGAAATAGGGCGTCGAGGCTTCCCAGCCGTGGAATTTGGTCTTGTCGCCGGCGATGAGCGCTTCAATGAACGCATCGTATTGGGCGCGCGTGAGCGGGCAATTGATGTAGTCGGCGCCGGAGCCGCCGGGACCGGCCTTGTCGTAGCGCGACTGGAACCAGGCTTGATCAAGATCGATGGAGTCGCGATGCACGATCGGCGCGATCGCATCGAAGAATGCGAGCTGCTGTTCGCCGCTGAGCGTGGCGATGGTGGCCGCCAGATCGGGCGAGGTGAGGGGGCCGGTGGCGATAATGACGCTGTCCCATTCGTCGGGCGGAGCCGGGATTTCACTGCGCACCAGCGTGACGAGGGGATGGGCGGCCAGCGCCGCCGTGACTGCGGCCGAAAACCCATCGCGGTCGACCGCGAGCGCGCCGCCGGCCGGCACCTGGTTGCCATCGGCCGCTTGCATCACCAGCGAGCCGAGGCGCCGCATCTCCTCATGCAACAGCCCGACCGCGTTATGGTCCTTGTCGTCGGAGCGGAATGAATTCGAGCACACCAGCTCGGCGTAGCCGTCGGTCTTATGCGCCGCCGTCGCGCGCAGCGGACGCATCTCGTGCAGCGTCACCGGCACGCCTTTTTGCGCCAGTTGCCAGGCGGCTTCCGAGCCGGCCAGCCCGCCGCCGACGACATGAACTGTCTTGATGGTCATTGGCGGAACCTAGGCGTGCCGCCACGCGGCGGCAACCGGCGCCAAAAAGGGAACCGCCCGCGTTGGGCGCGGGCGGTTTCAGCGAAACGTCTTAGCGAGCGGAAGCTTGTTACTTGTGCGTGGCGGTCCAGGCCACCCGCGGAATGTCAGAGCGGCTGATGCCGATATCGGCAAGCTCGCGGTCGCCCAAGCGGTTGAGCTCGGTCAGGCTCTGATTGTAGCGGTTCCAGTGGCGGACGAAGCGGACAATGCTGGCAAACATGATAGTTCCTCGTATCTTGGCCGGCGTTCGCCGGTGACTCGTGTTGGTCGCAAAATAGGGATGTTCAGGCCGAGCGAAAGCAATAATGTTGCGGTGCAGCAATGCGAATAACGCATGGCTAAAGAAACTGATTATTAGGAGAGAACATCGTTTTCGCCAGTTGAGGGACGGTATTTTTGGGGGCTGGCCGCGGTACCGCCATTCCGGGGGCAGTTCGTGTAGAGTTTGCGGCCTTGCACGGGGAGAAGATGCTCATGGACATTCGTTTTTGCCGGGTCACGGCGGGCACACAGGCCGCCGCCATGCTCAGAACCAAAGGCACGGAGCCGGCGGGGTAAGGACGCATCGTCTTGTCATCGCCAGGAGACGCGAGGGCGCTCGACCGCCGCGTCGTCATCACCGCGCTCGGCATCGCCCAGATTCTCGCCTGGGGTACATCGTTCTATTTTCCGGCGGTCTTCGCCGAGCCGATCGTGCACGACACCGGCTGGTCGCTCGGCTACGTGGTTGGCGGCACCTCGCTCGGCCTGCTGGTTGCCGGACTGATCTCGCCGCAGGTCGGCCGCATCATCGATGCCCGCGGTGGCCGTCCGGTGCTGCTGGCGAGTTCGTTATTCTATGCCGCGGGCCTGGTCGGCGTCGGCCTTGCGCCAGTGCTTCCGGTCTATCTGTTCGGCTGGGCGCTGATCGGCGTCGGCATGGGTACCGGACTTTATGACGCGGTGTTCGCCGCGCTCGGCAGGCTCTACGGCAGCCAAGCGCGCGGCCCGATCACCAATCTCACGCTGTTCGGCGGTTTCGCCAGCACCATTTGCTGGCCGCTGAGCGCCTTCATGATCGACCACGTCGGCTGGCGCAGCGCCTGCCTGATTTACGCCGGCCTCCATCTTGTCGTGTCATTGCCGTTGCAAATGGCGGTCGTGCGCAAGCCGGCGGCGCATGCCGCGTTCAAGGCTGCGGCGGATGATACCGATCGCGACGGGGTGCCGCCGCCGATCGACAACGAACCGTGGGTTTTCGCATTACTCGCTCTGATGCAGTCGCTCGCCGCCGGCATCGGCGCCATCGTCGTGGTGCATTTGTTGATCTTTCTACAGGCGAGGGGCGTGGACTTTGCCGTTGCCGTCAGTCTCGGCACCCTGTTCGGTCCCGCTCAGGTCGGCGCCCGCGTGGTCGAGCGATTGTTCGGCACGCACTACCACCCGATCTGGACCATGGTTGCGTCCTGCAGCCTGATGGCGATTGGACTGCTGATGCTGAATGCCAGATTTCCGATCCTGGTGCTGATCATCCTGCTCTACGGCGCGGGCTACGGCATCTCCTGGATCGGCCGTGGAACGCTGCCGTTGGCGCTGTTCGGGCCGGTGCGTTTTCCGCGGCTGATGGGCAAGCTCGCTTTCCCGAGCCTCATCGTGCAGGCGCTGGCGCCATCGGCGGGCGCGCTGTTGATTGAGGCACATGGCGCCGACGCGACCATCGGTGTATTGAGCGTCTTCGCGGTGATCAATGTGGTGTTAATCGGCGTGTTGTGGCGGCTCTGCCGCGCGCGCATCGCTGCCAGCGCGGGCCTTTAGAGCATGCTGACCTTGCAAACGCTGTGCTTTGAGGATCTCGCCGTCGGCATGACCGAACGGCTGGACAAGACCGTAGCCTCGTCCGACGTGGTCGGTTTTGCCGAAGTGACCGGGGACCGCAATCCGATTCATTTGTCCGAGCATTTTGCCGCCAAGACGCCATTCGGCACCCGCATCGCGCATGGGCTCTATACCGCCAGTCTGATTTCGGCGGTGCTCGGCACGCGACTGCCGGGACCGGGCGCGGTCTATATTTCGCAGACGTTGAATTTCCGCGCGCCGGTGAAGATCGGCGACACGGTCGAGGTCAGCGTTTCGGTTGCCGAGCTGATCCCGGAAAAATTGCGCGCGCGGCTGACCTGTACATGCAGCGTCGACGGCGAAACCGTGCTCGACGGCGAGGCCTGGGTGAAGGTGCCGTCGAGAAATGCCGGCGGCCGTCCGCTGCCGCGAGTTTAGACTATCGGCCGCCGTGCCGTTCTGCTACCGGGCTGCCGCGCGAAGAAGAACCAGCGGGCGTGCCACCGCATGGCGGGCTTGCCCGCTATGCGCACAAATAACGGATGGCACGCGGTCTCAGCTACCGGGCGGCGGCGCGAAGAAGCAGCGTGGCGTGCCATCCGGCCGCTTGCAGCGCCAATAGGCTCCGTCAGGCGAAGGCAGCGACTGGCTATAGGGCACGACCTCGTTCACCGGTTCCTGGTGGGTCGGCCCGTCCGCCGCATTGCCGGTCACGCCGACGCCATAGGTGACAGCGCCGCGCAGGGAATAACCGGCGGCGCTGGCATGGACTGCATTGGGCGAAACGACCCCGCAATCCTCGGCGCCGCAACACCATTCGCCTGCAGGATTTTTGAAGCTGCCTTTGTTGATCCAGATATCGTGAGCAAAGGCGGCAGAACTAACCAGGGAGAAACTCAGTACGATCAGAGAGCGCATAAGAGTGCGCGGCATAGGTGGCCTCCATAAAAACCTCCCCGGCGCGTCGTCCCTTGCTGCTCCTCCCTATCCCGTCATCGATTGCCGCTGGTTCAGTTCCAGGCCGGCCCTGCGCCCAACCTTGTGATCGGTTGTGACGAATCGAAACTCCATAAAAATGCTAGCACAAACGTACAGAAACAACGGGTAAAATTGTGCAGTGCGGTATGACCGTAGCGCATGGCAAGAAGAGAAAATAATGCCTAGTAATCAAGAAGTTAGGTCGGGCTTTCGGCCGGTGCGCCCAAAATCCGTGGGTTTGGGCCGAAACTTACGGGATGCGTTCGCCCGTGCTAGGCGCCAGGGATGAAATCGGCGTGGCAGCTCTGGCGCGACCGGCGCGGGCGGCTTTCCTGGCTGCGCATCGCCACTTTGGCGCTGCTGCTGATGCCGGTCGCCAAGGCGCTCTACGACGCCGACGCCATCTTTCACGGCGCCCGCCCGCTCAACGACATGATCCACCGCGCCGGCTTTTGGGCGCTGGTGTTTCTGGGGGTGACCTTGGCGGTGACGCCGTTCCGGCGCATCGCGCGCTACGGAAATCTGATCGAGGTGCGCCGCATGATCGGTGTCGGCACCTTCTGCTACATCGCGGCGCATCTGACGCTCTACGTCGCCGATCAAAGCTACGGCCTCGGCAAGGTCGCGTACGAGATCACGCATCGCTGGTATCTCATCATCGGCGGCACGGCCTGGCTCGGTCTCGCCGCGTTGGCGGCAACCTCGACCGACGGCATGGTGCGGCGGCTTGGACCGCTGCGCTGGCGCCGACTGCATCAGGCGGTCTACGCCATCGCGCTGCTCGGCCTGATCCATTACTTCCAGCAGACCAAGGCCGACGTCACGGTGCCGACTTTCGCCGCCAGCCTATTCCTCTGGCTGATCGCCTATCGCTTGGTGGCCTGGTGGCAAGGCGCGGGGGAACTGTCCACGCTGAGCTTGCTTGTCTTAAGCATCGCGGTCTCGCTTCTCACCTTCGCCGGCGAGGCGATCGGTATCGGCATTGCCTTCCATGTCTCGCCGTTGCGCGTGCTCGACGCCGCCTTCAATTTCAATGCGGGCATCAGACCGGGCTGGGAAGTGCTGGCGGCCGGTCTGGCCGTCGTTGCGCTTGATTTTATTCGGGGCCGCGCGCGCAAGCGCATAACGCGCGTGCGTGCGGTCGCGGCGGAATAAGCGCGCGATCCCGAAAAGTGGGAACCGGTTTTCGGAAAGATCACGCGCAAACTAAAAGGGGAGCGTCCTTGTCCACTTTCGTTGTCGCACACGGGGCCTGGAGCGCAGGCTGGGCCTGGAAGAAGATGCACCCGCTCATGCGCGCGCGTGGCCACGTGCTGATCACGCCGACCTGTACCGGCGTCGGCGAACGCGGCCATCTGGCGCGCCCGGACATCGACCTCGACACGCACATCGCCGATATCCTCGGTGTGCTCGATTGCGAGGAGCTCACGCATGTCAACCTGATCGGCCATTCCTATGGCGGCATGGTTGCCACGGGTGTGGCCGATCGCGCGCGGTCGCGCATCACGCAGCTCATTTATCTCGACGCCTTTGTGCCCGAAGACGGCGACAGTGTGCTTGACCTGCTGCCCGCTGCGGTTCTTGCGCAGAGAAAAGTTGGCGACGACGGCTGGCGGGTTCCGCCCGGGCCGATGCCGCCCGACACGCCGGCAGAGGACGTCGCCTGGTGCCTGCCGCGCCGTCTGCCGCAGCCGGCCAAGACAATGACTCAGAAGCTGACCCTGCAGGGCGGGGCATTGACGCTGCCGCGCCATTACATCTATTGCCAGCGCCATTCGCCCGACGACCGCTTCCGCCGCTTCTACGAGCGCGCCAAGCGTGAGGGCTGGGGCACGCACGAGATCGACTCCAGCCACAATCCGCACATTACCTGCCCGCAAGTGTTGGCTGAAATGCTCGATGGCATCGCGGCCTAGGGTTTAGATCCTCCGGCTGTCATAGGCCCAATGCAGCAGCGCCTGACGTTGACGTTTGCGGCAGGTGAGGTCGCCCGGTTCGCAGTTCTTCTGGACTTGCCGGATGTGGCGGCGGATTGCCTTCCAGCGTTTGACTTGGCGCCGATCCTCATCCGGCAGACGGCGACCCCTATAGTAGCGGCAATACCATTGAAACCAGCCGCGTGGATCGTCGGGATAAATCCAGCCTTTCCGCCGCCATTCCGACAATGGCTGGCTGGCAACAACGCCGAAAAAATTGTGCGCCGGGTCCGGCCCTTTGCGCGCGAGCTTGGCGCGGGCAAACCAGCTTTTCGGAAATTCGCGCCGGCAATCAGTCATATATTTACCGCCGAATACGCCGAGCCGCAGCATCTCGGCCGGCGTCAATTGCGGCTTGAATTCCGGGTCGAAGCCGCGGCCGACGGGCGCTGTCAGCACGTAGCGGTAGCATGTCTGCATTTTGTCGCGGACGGTGACGGTGCGTTTGCGCATGCGCGCAATGAACTAGCCTTGCTTGTGTTCCGCAACGGGGGCCACGTCAGGGGACGTCTTAGTCCACAGCGGCTTGAGATGGCCGGCGGCGTTGACCAGCGGCGCCACGACCTCGCCCTTGAACGTATGCGCGTCGGCGCGATCGGGGAAGCCGAAGGTGAGCTTCTCGCGCTCCTTGGCCGGCACGTAGAGCGTTCCAAACATCCAGTCCCAGAGCGCCAGGCAACTGCCGAAATTCTTGTTGAAGTGTTTCGGGTCGCCGGAGTGATGCACCTGGTGATGCGCCGGGCTGATGAAGATACGCCCCAACACGCCGCGGAACGAAATCCACATATGCGTGTGCTGCAAGTGAACGTAGGCGTGGATGAACAGCACCAGGATGATGTTGGTGTCGCTGAGCGCGTATTGATAGGTGGTGTGGCCGAACATGTAATTGCCCAGACCGTTGGCGATCCCCGCCGACAAGGCGAGGATGTTGGCGAAGATCCAGGCATAGACCGGATGGACACGGAAGTTGGTGAGCGGCGTGAGCACTTCCGCGGTGTGGTGCACTTTGTGGAATTCCCACAGCACCGGCACCTTGTGGCTGAGCCAATGGTTGAACCAGTAGCCGAGCTCGTAGGCGAGGAACAGCATCACCGTGATGGCCGCGCGCGAAACGAAGACGGGCAGGGCCGACGGCTGAGGCGGACCGATGATCGCGACCAGTCCGGATATGATGCCGTTGGAGATGAATTGATACGAAAACACCGCCCAGCCGAACACGATGCCGAACATGAACACGTTGAAGAACAGATAGCCGATGTCGGCCTGGTTCGAGCGGCTGGTGAGAATGTGCTTGGGGAACAGCGCGCGCACGATGGTTTTGAGGCGTACGCGGCGGCCGCGCTTGACGCGTTGATAGGCAAAAAACAGCGCCGCGATCGCCAGCGCCGCCGCCAGCGAAGACAACGAGAAATGCGAGCCGAGCGAGAGGAATAGCCTGCCCAGCTGACCGAAGAAAAACGCAATACCGGCCGAAAAATCCAACGCAAACTCCCGACGCCTTGTGAGGCGCCGAATGTCTTACCGAAGGGTAAAGATTGCGTTTAGGTCACGACGCGCGGCGCAGCTGCGCGCCACCCCCGCGCAGGCTGCCGAGGATGGCAAGCGCCCGCGCGAAGGAGAACTCGCGCGTTTTCCGGTCGAAGGCCTCGCCCGCCAAGGGCATCATGTAGCCGTGCTTGATGCCCGGGAAAATGTGCACCTCGACATTGCTCATGCGCGCGGGAACCTTGCGGTAGGCGTCGAGCACCTCGGGCGAGGCGGCATGGTCCTGGTCGCCCCAGATGACGCAAATCGGCGCCGTCACGCCGTCGAGCTCGCCGAGAAATGAATTAAAATTGGTGCCGTGGCAGGAGATGCCGGCAGCATAGCCGAGCCGCTTCGGCCCGAGAATGGCGTAGGGCCCACCGTAGCAGAAGCCGATGACCGCGGCGCGGCCGTTGAATGACGGCAGTTTGCGCAGGGCGGCGAGGGTGTCGGCCATGTCGGCTTCACCGGCCTTAATTCTCTCCAGCCGCGGTTGCGAGCGTTCCGGCGCGCGCTTGTCCGAGCGCGGTAACGGCCCGGGCAGCGTCCGCCAGAACAGATCGGGCGCGGCGGCGATATAGCCGTGGCTGCAGAATTCATCGGCGATCGCGCGCAAATCTTCGTCGACGCCATGAATGGCGGAGGCCAGCACGATCGCCGGCACCGGCTCGCTGCTGTCGGGCTGCGCCAGATAGCAATCGAATGTGCCGCCGCCGCTGGATGCGATCTTGATGGTTTCTGCCGGCATTTTGCGTCCTCCGTTATTTGATCTCAGCGCGGCCGATTATCGTCGACCTGTTGCTGCAGCCACAAGGCGTGGCGGGCGGTTTCCCGATAGATGCAGTCGCCGTAGATCACGCGCGACAGCGAGCCGCCTTCGTATTGCATGGCGGCGGTGTCGCACATCTTGGCGCGCCAGGCGAGCCAGGCGCGCTGCATGTCGTCGATGATGTCGGCGCCGGGCACCGCGTGCTCGCGCTTGTTCTCGGGCGGGCGGTTCCACGGCTCGGCTTTGGTCTGGCCGAGCGGGCCGGCAAGCAATTGCTTTAAGCTCGCCTGCATCTTCTCCTGCCAGACCTGCATTTCGTGTTGGGCGCAAAAGCCAAGCCCTGCCGTGGTGGAGCCGCCGGGCGCATCGGTGCAGGCCTTGGTGACGATGCCGATGCAGCGCTCGGGCGTGTCTTTCTGCTGTTGCAAACAGGCATCGATGGTCGCGCGGTCGGCTCGACGCGGCGCCTGCGCAGAGGCGGGCAGGGCGCTAACGAGCAACAGCAGCGTGGCGGCTTTCAGGTTTTGCAAGGGCAACTCCGGACGAGGGCGAGGATAGCGCGGCGCGGTCATGGGTTCGACATGATCGCACGAGATCGGTACAAGGCCACAACACGACAAGGACCCTTCCATGCCGGCTCTCACGCTCTACCACGCCTCGCCCTCGCGCTCGTCCATTGTGCTGTGGATGCTGGAGGAGCTGGGGGAGCCCTATGACATCAAGCTGATCAAGCTCTCCGCCGGCGACAACATGAAGCCGGACTATCTCGCCATCAATCCGATGGGCAAGGTGCCGGCGCTCAAGCACGGCGACACCGTGATCACCGAGGTGGCGGCGATCTGCGCCTATCTTGCCGACGAGTTTCCCGAGAAAAAACTCAACATTCCGGCCGGCTCGCCGCGCCGTGGCGTGTATCTGAAATGGCTGTTCTTCGGACCGAGCTGCGTGGAGCCGGCGATGATCGACCGCGCGTCCCCGCGCAAGGAGGAGGCGCGCCGCGGCATGCTCGGCTACGGCGATTTCGACACCTGCATGAACGTGCTGGCGAAGGCCGTGGCGCAAGGGCCGTGGTTGATGGGCGAGCAGTTCACCGCCGCCGATGTGGTGATCGGCAGCACCATCCGCTGGGGCACGCTGTTCAAGCTGATCCCCGAGCGGCCGGAATTCATGGCTTACGCCGCGCGCATCGCCGCGCGGCCGGCGGCGCAACGCGCTCAGGCCAAGGACAAGGAACTCGCCGCGGCGTGATTTTCCGTCGTCCCGGCCGAGCGCAAGCGAGGGCCGGGACCCATAACCCCGGTTTGTCCGTCTCGTGACTACAGGGGTTATGGGTCCCCGCTTTCGCGGGGACGACCGAGGTGAAATCGTCGTCGCAAGACTGTCCCCGCAATTCTTTGCTGCGGGGCAGGGTGCTTGCCAGCCGCCTCGGCATCGGCCTTTATGCGCGGCCGTTCTGACTTGTCGGGGGACATCGTCATGAAAATCATCCTGAGCCTGCTGGGCATCGCCCTGATCATCGTTGCTGTGGTCTATTTCGTGCTGCCGGCCGACCAGTTGCCGGGCTTCTTTCCCGGCCATGAGGCGGGCGTCACGCGCATCCATGCCAAGCACGGCATCGTCGCCGGCGGCGTCGGCATTGTGCTGCTGGGCGTCGCCTTCGCGATGCGGCGGCGCTAGCCGGAGCGTCAGTGTTGCGGCATGCGCGCGCCGGTCTGAACAATGCCCGGACGGCCGGGTGCGAACAGCGTCGCGGTGCCGGTCTGCGGCGTGGTCGTCGCGGCAAAGCCGAAAAAGAAGCTGGTCTGTCCCGGACATAAATAAGTGCTGAACCAAAAGGTAATGACGCTGCCGTCCTGCGCGGCCGATTTAATGCCGACGCTGCCGAGGCCGCCTTGCGTGATGACGAAAATGTCCGCCAGCTGGTTGGGCGGATACGTCAGTTTCTTGACCGGCCCGGTATTGATCACCAGTCCGGCCACGCATTCGTTGAAGGCAATGGCTTGCCGCAGATCGAGGCGGTATTGATAGCCGGTGGTGCCGGCGCCCGGCGTACCGGGCTGGCCAGGATAGGTGCGCGATTGCAGGAACGCGCTCGGGCCGAACTGCGCCATCGTGGCGGTGGTGTCGTCGACGGTGATCGTGCACGTGGCGTTGAACACGCAATTGACCTGCGGTGCGCTGACATTGACGACCGTCAGCGCCGCAGTCGCGACAACGAGAATTGCCGCTGCGGATTGTCGCTCCCCATGCGGGCGAGCGCCCGCGTGGCACTAATCTGCCCCCGGCAAGGCTGCAACGCAAGGTTGTTGCGATAGCCGGTCGGCGGGCTTTGCGCGCTGGCGGTGACCGGGCCTCCGGCGCGGCGCAAAACGAAGCGCGGCGCAACCGCGGTAAAGAACTCGTTTTTTGCCGCGCCCTTTTGCTATGCTGCGCGCATGGCCAGATTGATCATCATTTCCGGCGGGCAGAGCGGCGTCGATCGCGCCGCGCTCGATGCCGCGCTCGCCTGCGGCGTTCCCTATGAGGGCTGGTGCCCGCAAGGCGGCTGGGCCGAGGATTTCCCCTCGCCGCCCGGCCTGCTGGTGCGCTACCCGTTGCTGCTGCAGACGCCGGCCAAGGACCCGGCGCAGCGCACCGAATGGAACGTGCGCGACGCCGACGCTTGCCTGATCCTCACCGAGGCGAGCGGCACCGCCGCCTCGCGCGGCTCCAAGCTCGCCGAGCGTGTGGCGGCGCGTTACGGCAAGCCGCTGCTGGTGGTCGATATCGGCGCGGCCGATGCGCCGGCGCGGGCGCGTGCCTGGCTCGATACGCTGCTGGTCAAGCGCGGCGATGTCACGCCGTTTCACCTTGCCATCGGCGGGCCGCGCGAGAGCGAGGCGCCGGGAGTTTTCCGCAAGGCGCGCCGGTTTATCGGCGTTCTTTTCGACGACCTGATGCAGGCGCAAGCGGCAGCCTAGCGCGAACAAGTTGGGCCAACGCGGTGGGCGCTCACGTTCGACGGCTGCCGGCACCGATTTCACACCATCGCGAGCCGCGCTAGTCTCCCCTGGCCGCCGGTTGAACCGGCGCGGAGCACCAGGGAGGAGACCATGGCGGTTGTCGATCCACGGCTTGCCGGCAAGCCCATTCCAAGCATCTCGAAGGCGGCGATGGAACGCGATTGCGTCGCGCGCGTCAGCAAGGTCAAGGCGCTCGACGTCGCCTTCCTCGACCAGAACATCCCGCGCTACGAGCGCGACATCATCAACATGGTCGGCATGGGCGTCACCGAGAACGCCGCGCTCAGGCCCAACGTCAAGGAGGGCGCGTACGGCTTTTCGGTCACCTATGTGCGCGCCAAGACCGACAAGGGCGCGGCGCTGCATCGCCACGCCACCGAAGAAGTGTTCATTCCAATCAAGGGGCCGTGGCAGGTGTTCTGGCTGGAGGGCGACCATGAACGCTCGATCGACCTCGACGAGGGCGACGTGGTCAACGTGCCGATCGGCATCTACCGCGGCTTCCGCAGCCTCTCCGACGATCCCGACGCGCTCTTGATGGCGCTGGTCGGCGGCCCGGACGCCGGCAAGGTGGACTGGCATCCGTCCTTGCTGGAGGAAGTGCGCGGCACCGGCCTGTCGGTGGACGACGACGGCAATCTGATCAAGGAAAAGCCGGCGGCGTAATCGCGCGCAGCATCCTTTCGTGACCTGTCATTGCCGGGCGAAAGGCGCGAAGCGCCGTCTTTGCGCCTGAAGTTCAGGCAATCCACGAAGCCGGGCCGCAGCATTCGGCCGAAATATTCGCGCTGGCGCGAACGGAGGCGGCTATGAACGCATTGTTTTCGCCTTCCGCGCTGTCGCTGCTCGCCGTCAATCTCGGCGTCATCGTTTTCGCTGTCAGGGACGACTGGTCGCTGGCCACCATCATGGCGAGCTACCTGGTGCAGAGCATCATTATCGGCCTATTCCAGGCGAAGAAGATTCTGGATCTGAAGGTCTTCAGCACCGAAGGCTTCAAAATGGGCGGCCACGCCGTCGAGCCGACCCGGGCGACGCAATCGAAGGTGGTGCTGTTCTTTCTAGTGCACTATGGAATTTTCCACGCCGCCTATGCCGGATTTATCTTGGGCGAGGGCACGCCGTATTGGCCGGACGTGATGGCGTCGGGGACGGCCTTTTTCGCCAATCATCTTTTTTCCTATTTCATGAATCGCAACCGCGCGGGAAAACGCATTCCCAACATCGGCAGCATGATGTTTTTCCCGTATATCCGCATCATCCCGATGCATGTGTTCATCGTGTTCGGGGCCTTCGCCGCCGGACCGCATTTCGCGCTGGTGTTTTTCTTGCTCCTCAAGACGCTGGCCGACGAGGCGATGCACGCCCTCGAGCATTACAACGATACGCTCGTCGGGTGAGGGCGGGCGCGGCGGCAAGCGCCGTGCCCAAGCCGGGCGGTAAGCCGGTAGGTGCCGCGCGGCGGATCGTTTCCTTTTGAATCACATTCAAGGCAGCCGATCCGGCCTGCGTTAAGGCGGGTGGCGTAACACGGCCTGCGCCGATGGGCGGCGCGCGCAGGCCGTCTCGGCTGCACGGGAGTGAGGATTATGGTGATGCGTTTGGTTTCGTGGCTCGCGTTGTCGGCATTGGCTTTCACGGCGCTGGCCGGATCGTCGCTGGCTGGCGCGGCCGCGCAGGCTGCGCCCGAACAGACTTGCACGAAGTTGGTGATCACCGGCCATCCGTCCTATCCGCCGGTCGCCTGGGCCGCGCAGGGCGTAATCGTCGGCGCCGCGCCGGCGCTGGTGAGCGCGATCGCCGGCCGCCTCGGCGTCAAGGAGGTGGTGTCGAAAGACTATGGTTCGTGGGAGGGCGCGCAAGACGCGGCGCGCAAGGGCGAGGCCGACGTGATCTTCGGCATCTACAGGAATGACGAGCGGGCGAAGTATCTCGACTTCATCGAGCCGGCCTTCATGGCCGACCCAGTGGCGATCGTGGTGCGCAAGGGCGAGAGCCTTGCCTTCGCTGAATGGGGCGATCTCAATGGCCGCAAGGGCGTGACCAACGCCGGCGAGAGCTATGGCGATGTGTTCGACGGCTTCATGGCGAAGAACCTGACCGTGGCGCGCGCCGCCGGCGTCGACAAGGCGTTCGCGGCGCTGCTCGACAAGCAGGCCGATTACATGATCATCGGGCTTTATCCCGGCCGCGACGAAGCCAAACGGCTGGGCCTCGCCGAGAAGATCGCCTTCCTGCCCAAGGCGCTGTTGTCGTCGCCGATGTATGTCGCCTTCTCCAAGAAATCCAAGTGCGGCGCGTTGCGCCCGGGCTTTGCCGATGAGATCCAGACCGCGGTCGACGACGGCACGGTGCGGCGGTTGCTGGGCGGGGCGAGCGAGGAACCCGGGACAATAGGGGCGGGGGCGAAGTGACGAAAGCGTATTGCGGCGGCTTGCCTGAGTGGCGGATTACGCTTCGCTCATCCGGCCTACGGCCTTCGCCGCGGGGCCGCATTTCGCGCTGGTATTTTATTGCTCCTCAAGACGCTGGCCGACGAGGCGATGCACGCCATCGAGCATTACGGCGATACGATCGTCGGGTGAGGGTGGTGGCGCGTATGAATGGCCGAGCCCGGCGGCGTCGAGGGTACGCAAGGCTTAGCCCTTGAAGTCGGCGACCAGCTGGCGCACCGACCAGGCGCCGCCGCTCGACGCTACGCCCGTTATGTCGTCGATCTTCCAGGCGCCGCCTTCGTTCACCAGTTCGTAGCGCACTGTGACGGTCAGTTGCCGGTCGAGCGGTTCCTTTTGGGCGCCGAAGGTGGCGGCAACGGTGGCGTGCTTATCGCCCTGTTTCTCGATCTTGACCGCAAAGGCGCGCAGCTGCGGATCCTGCGAATTGCTGACCGGATCGAAATCGAGCGGGCCGGTATCGCCTGCTTGCGTCTTGGCGTCGGCGGCGGCCCACAGCGCGCGCAACGATCGCGAGAGGTAAGGGGCGCGGTCTTTGTCTTCGATCAGGAAATCGCCGCCGCTGTCCCCGTTGCCGGCGACGGCGCGTTCATAGATGGCGGTGATCACGGCGGCCGGGCTTTGGGCGCAGGCCGGCGCGGCGGCCAGCAGCGCGAAAAGAATGGCGATGGTGCGGACGACGGTCACGACGGCAAAGCTTAGCGATGCGGATTTGGCGAGGGAAGCCGGGCGACGCGCGGCTTTGGAGTCCGGGTTCGACCCGCCTACGCCCTTCGCGCTGCGGCGCCGGAGTGTGCGCTACTCTGCCGCCTGCACGCCCTTCTTCCTTCGCCCAGGCGCTTCGCGCGCCAACACCGGCTTTAAAAACGCCGCCGTATAACTCCGCTTCACCTTCACAATATCCTCCGGCGTGCCGGCCGCCACGATCTCGCCGCCGCCGTCGCCGCCTTCGGGGCCGAGGTCGATGATCCAGTCGGCGGTCTTGATCACTTCGAGATTGTGCTCGATCACCACCACGGTGTTGCCGGTCTCGACCAACTCGTGCAGCACGTCGAGCAGCTTGGCCACGTCGTGGAAGTGAAGTCCGGTGGTCGGCTCGTCGAGAATATAGAGCGTGCGGCCGGTGGCGCGCTTACTCAGCTCCTTGGCCAGCTTGACGCGCTGCGCCTCGCCGCCGGACAAAGTGGTGGCTTGCTGGCCGACATGGATGTAGTCGAGGCCGACGCGGTGCAACAGCGCCAGCACGTCGCGCACGCGCGGCACCGCCTTGAAGAACTCCAGCGCCTCTTCCACCGTCATGTCGAGCACGTCGGCAATCGACTTGCCCTTGAACAGCACCTCCAGCGTCTCGCGGTTGTAACGCTTGCCCTTGCAGACGTCGCAGGTCACGTAGACGTCGGGCAGAAAGTGCATCTCGATTTTGATGACGCCGTCGCCCTGGCAGGCTTCGCAGCGCCCGCCTTTGACGTTGAAGGAGAAGCGGCCGGGCTCGTAGCCGCGTGCCTTGGACTCGGGCAGGGCGGCGAACCATTCACGAATCGGGGTGAAGGCGCCGGTGTAGGTGGCCGGATTGGAGCGCGGGGTGCGGCCGATCGGCGACTGGTCGATGTCGATGATCTTGTCGATGTGCTCAAGGCCCTCGATGCGGTCGTGCGCAGCGGGGGCGAGCGAGGCGCCGTTCAACTTGCGCGCCACCGCGTTGTAGAGCGTGTCGATGAGCAGCGTCGACTTGCCGCCGCCGGAGACGCCGGTGACGCAGGTGAACAGGCCGAGCGGGATCTCGGCGTCGATCCCTTTGAGGTTATTGCCGCGGGCGTTGACCACCTTGAGCTGGCGGCGCGCGTTGCGCGGCTGCCGCTCCGGCACCGGCACGCGGAGTTCGCCGGAGAGATATTTGCCGGTCCATGAATTGGGCGCGGCGATCAAGTCGTCGACCGTGCCCTCGGCGATGATATGGCCGCCATGGATGCCGGCGCCGGGGCCGATGTCGAGCACATGGTCGGCGGTGCGGATGGCGTCCTCGTCGTGCTCGACCACGATGACGGTGTTGCCGAGGTCGCGTAGACGCTTGAGGGTTTCGAGCAGGCGCGCGTTGTCGCGCTGGTGCAGGCCGATCGAGGGCTCGTCGAGCACATAGAGCACGCCGGTCAAGCCGCTGCCGATCTGCGAGGCGAGGCGAATGCGCTGGCTCTCACCCCCGCTCAATGTACCGGAGGCGCGCGAGAGGGTGAGGTAATCCAAGCCGACATCGACCAGGAACTTGAGCCGCTCGCGGATTTCCTTGAGCACGCGGCTGCCGATCTCGTTCTGCTGGGCGTTGAGCTGGTTGGGAATCTCGGTGAACCACTCGCCGGCTTTGCGCACCGACAGCTCCGCCACCTGCGAGATGTTCTGCCCGCCGATCTTGACGCAGAGCGCCTCGGGCTTGAGGCGCGCGCCGTGGCAGACGTGGCAGGGCACGTCGGTGAAATATTTCTGCAGGTCGTCGCGCGCCCACTCGCTTTCGGTTTCCTTGAAGCGGCGCTCGAGATTGGTGATGACGCCCTCGAACGGCTTCTTCGTCGTATAGCCGCGCAGGCCGTCGTCATAGACGAATTTGATCTCGTCCTCGCCGGAGCCGTAGAGTATGGCGTCCTGCGTCTTCTTCGGCAGGTCTTTCCATTTTGTCTCCAGCGTGAAGCGGTAGTGTTTCGCCAGCGCGGTCAGCGTCTGGATGTAATAGGGCGAACTCGATTTTGCCCAGGGCGCGATGGCGCCTTTGCGCAAGGTCGCGTCCTTGTCGGGGATGACCAGATCGGCGTCGATGTGCTGCTCGACGCCGAGCCCGCCGCATTCCGGACAGGCGCCGAACGGATTGTTGAAGGAAAAGAGTCTGGGCTCGATTTCCGGAATGGTGAAGCCGGACACCGGGCAGGCGAATTTTTCCGAGAAGATCAGCCGTTCATGGGTGGCGTTGCGGCCGCGATTGGCGGCGGCGCCGGTCGCTTTGGTGTCGGCCAGTTCGACCACGGCCAGCCCGTCGGCGAGCTTGAGGCACTGCTCGAGCGAATCCGCCAGCCGGGTGCCGATGTCGCCTTTGACGACGAGGCGGTCGACCACCACGTCGATGTCGTGGGTGAACTTCTTGTCGAGCGGCTTGACCTCCTGGATCTCGTGGAAGGCGCCGTCGATCTTCACGCGCTGATAGCCCTTGCGCAGGAAGTCGGCGAGTTCCTTGCGGTACTCGCCCTTGCGGCCGCGCACCACCGGCGCCAGTACGTAGATGCGCGTGCCCTCCGGCAACGCCAGCACGCGGTCGACCATCTGCGACACGGTCTGGCTTTCGATGGGCAGGCCGGTCGCCGGCGAGTAGGGGATGCCGACCCGCGCCCACAACAGGCGCATGTAGTCGTAGATTTCGGTGACGGTGCCGACGGTGGAGCGCGGGTTCTTCGAGGTAGTCTTCTGCTCGATGGAAATGGCCGGCGACAGGCCGTCGATCTGGTCGACGTCCGGTTTCTGCATCATTTCCAGGAATTGGCGGGCATAGGCCGACAGGCTCTCGACATAGCGGCGCTGGCCCTCGGCATAGATGGTGTCGAAGGCGAGCGAGGATTTGCCGGATCCCGACAGGCCGGTGAACACCACCAACTGGTCGCGCGGAATGGCGACGTCGATGTTTTTGAGATTGTGCTCGCGCGCGCCGCGGATCGAAATCACGCGGGCATCGCCCGGTTTCTGCTTGGGAAATTCGGTCATTGATCCTTGCGCCGCGGCTTCTGGCCGGGCCGGTCATGGAAAGCGCGTCTGCGATAGTTCGGAACGTAGTAAGAACAGCCCGGTTTTGCTAGTCCACCCGATCGTGGCGGTTGAAAACCTGTGATGGCGGCAAGCCCGGCTTTGGCAGGCGAGAAGCGGTCTCCAATGTCCGCGCCCATTTCGCATGCGCAGCATCGCGCTCCATACGTATTCACAATCAGGCATATATTTCTGTTGTAAAAGTCCTTTTGGCGGCACAGACTTTAGCATTGGCATGCTGCCAACCCGGCCACGGGTAGAAAAACAAACCACTCCGGCGCCGCCTGTCCTCGATGGAAGACCGGCTGCGCATTTCCAGCCGCCGGCTGGCGGGAGTGCCTAGCGGAGGACGAGATATGCTCAACCGACGTTTCCCTCATCTGTCGCGGCGTGAGTTCCACGCGCTCGCCGGCGCCGCCGGCGCGTCGCTGGCGATGCCGAACCTTGCATTTGCCGCGGGCGAAGATTCCGCGGCCATCATCAAAGGCAAGAAGGCCGGCCTGATCGTCCACAACGCCAAGCTCGGCGTGATGGAGACCCCGCTCGCCGAATTGCGCAAATACGCGATCACGCCGAAGGACATCCTGTTTAACCGCTTCCATTATCCGCACGAGGGCAACGCCGCCTGGTACGCCACCACGGCGGCCCCGTCCGCCGAGATGGTCAATAGCTGGAACATCCGCGTCGATGGGCTGGTCGAGCGGCCGCGCGATGTGTCGATCGCCGAGCTGCAGAAGGCGCCGCAGGAAAAACGCATCTCGGTGCTGCAATGTGCCGGTAACGGCCGCGCCTTTTACGCGGCGAAGCAAAAAGTCGGCGGCGGCCAGTGGCACAATGGCGGCATGGGCAATGTCGAATGGGAAGGCGTGCCGCTGCGGCCGTTCCTCGACAGTCTGAAGATGGGCGTGGGTAAACAGGCCACCTGGCTCACCGCCGAGGGTTGGGACCAGCCGGCGACGCCGGAAGGCTCCGACTTTGCCAAGAGCTACAAGCTCGACGATCCGGCGCTAGATCACGCCATCTTGGCGCTGAAGATGAATGGCGAAGCGATCCCGGCCACCAATGGCGGGCCGGTGCGGCTGATTATCCCCGGCTATTACGGCAACATGAACGTGAAGCTGCTCACCGTGCTGTTGTTTGCCGCCGCGCAATCGCCGAGCGCCTTCCAATCGGTCGGCTATCGCATGCCGAACCAGCTGCCCGCCGACCCGAAGAAATTCGGCGCCAACGCTTACACGCTCGAGAACAGCGTTCCGACCTACGGCCATAAGATCAAGAGCGTGATCTTCTCGCCGCTGCCCGAGGACAAGCCGAAGGCGGGCGAGGTCGAAATCACCGGCGTAGCGTTCAACGACGGCATGTCGAAGATCACCAAGGTCGAGGTCTCCACCGACGGCGGCAAGAGCTGGCACGCAGCCACCATCAAGCCGGCGGCAAGCCCCTGGGCCTGGCACCACTGGTCGGTGAAGGCCAAGCTCGGCAGCGGCAAGAACGAGTTGATCTCGCGCGCTTCCGACGCCAAGGGCGAAAGTCAGCCGGTCGATGGTTTGACGCGCTGGAACCCGCGCGGCTACGAGTGGAACGGCGCCGACCGCGTCGAGGTCACGGTCTAATCGTCGAGGTTGCGATCTGATACAGTCAAAGGGGAGCGTGGGCCTTGGCCTTCGCTCCCTGTTTGTCCTTCGGGAGACTTTTTGACATGCGCGGGACGACCCTGATTGGGGCCGTCGGCATCTTTCTTGTTGCCGCGGTCCCATGTCTTGCGGATAACCTGGAACTGCCGCCCGGGCCGGACCGCGCGCTGGTCTATGGCAAGTGCCGCACCTGCCACGATCTGCAATATCTAATCGAATCGGCCGGCATCCCGCGCGACAGCTGGAACGATCTGCTCGACAGCATGAAGCAATACGGCCTGCGCATACCGCCCGATCAGCGCGCGCGCATCCTCGACTATCTCGGCACGTATCTCGGCCCCAATCCGCCGCCGGCCACGCCCGCCAAGGCGGCGGCCGCCACGCCGGCGGCTACGGCGGCCAAAGTGGACGGTGCAGCCGTCTACGAAGAGCAATGCTCGGGTTGCCACCAGGAGAAAGGCGAGGGCGTGCCGTCTTACTTTCCGCCGCTCGCCGGCAATCACGACCTGTTCCTCAGCGCGGATTTTCCTGCGCGCGTCGTGCTGTTCGGCATGAAAGGCAAAATCGACGTCGACGGCAAATCGTTCGACGGCGAAATGCCGCCGCTCAATGTGCTGAGCGATGCGCAAATCGCAGCGGTCCTGGCCTACGTGCGCGGCACCTGGGGCAATGCCGCTTTGGCGCCGAAGGACATGGCGGCGGCCGATGCGGTGACAGTGGCAAAATTGCGCGAGCTCAAGAACGTCACCGCCGAACAGGTGCACGCCACCCGCGCCCAGCTCAAGGGTGCGGCTGGGAAGTGATATCTGGCAGTGCTGAGCAGTTGGCGGCGCCGGTTGGCATCGCCTGAAAAGCCCCACAAATCGGCAATAATAGCTTGCAGAGCACATTGAGTGGTGTTAAGAACATAACAAGAACATTATGTATTAGCGTGGACAAGTGCGGACGCGGCGCGCGGCAGCCGCGAACCTCGGGTAATCCCGGGGTAGTGTGACCGGAAAGCGTAAGGAGAGAGCGATGGCGGGTAGCGTCAATAAAGTGATCCTGATTGGGAATCTCGGTGCGGATCCGGAAATCCGCCGCACCCAGGACGGCCGGCCGATCGCCAATTTGCGCGTCGCCACCTCGGAAACCTGGCGCGACAAGAACACCGGCGAGCGCCGTGAAAAGACCGAATGGCACCGCGTTGTCATCTTCAACGAAGGCCTGTGCAAGATCGTCGAGCAATATCTCAAGAAGGGCTCGAAGGTTTACCTGGAAGGCGCGCTGCAGACACGCAAATGGCAGGATAAAGACGGGCAGGACCGTTATTCGACCGAGGTAGTGCTGCAGGGCTTCAACTCGCAGCTCACCATGCTCGACACGCGTGGCGGCGGCGGTGCCGAGGCCAGCAATGGCGACTTCGGCTCGGCCGGCCCGAGCACGGCTCGCAAGCCAGCCATGGCCGGCGCCGGCGGCAAGCGCGACGACATGGACGACGAAATCCCGTTCTGAGGACGGTCGAATTCAGTCCTTGAGGATTTGAGCGGATCGTCAACAAGTGAGCGGTCATGACGCTTGCGCCGCTTTTAAGCGCCAGCCCGGTGATCCAGTTGCACGCCTTTGCGGCGATGGCCGCATTTGTGCTGGGGCTTGTGCAGTTCGTCTTGCCGAAGGGGACCACGCCGCACCGGGCGATTGGCGGGGTTTGGGTCACACTGATGCTGACCGTCAGTGTCAGCGCGTTTTTCATCCACCAGATCCGTATGTGGGGGCCATGGAGCCCCATTCATCTGCTGGCGATTTTTACGCTTGTGATGGTGCCGCTCGCGGTCTGGCAGGCACACCGCCATGCCGCGGCCCAGCATCAGTGGGCGATGATTTCGATCTTCACCGGCGCCCTGGTGATCGCCGGGCTTTTCACCCTGCTGCCGAGTTGTATCATGCACGCGGTCGTCTTCGGGCCTTGAGCGTCATGCGAGCGCCGCGCGCACGCCGTCGATGACGAATTGCACGGCGAGCGCGGCAAGCAAGACGCCGAGCAGACGCGAGAGCACGACATTGCCGGTGGTGCCGATGAGCTTGGCGATGCGGCCGGCCACGACGAACACCACAAAACAGAGCGCTGTCACGGCCACAATCACGGCAAGCAAGATGGCGAGCAAGGCCGGCTGACCGTTGGCCCGCCCGGCCAGCAGCACAGCCGCGGTGATGGCGCCGGGCCCGGCCATCAAGGGAATGGCGAGCGGGAAGGCGGCGATATTGCGCACGCGCTCTTCCAGGGCCTGTTCCGCCTCCTGCGACTGGCGTCCGATGCGCACGCCGAACACCATTTCAGAGGCGATGGAGAACAGCAGCAACCCGCCGGCAATGCGGAAGGCGGGTAGGCCGATCGCCAGCGTGCGCAACAGCCAGTCGCCGATCAACGCTGAGCCGGCGAGTACGATGGCCGCGATCAGCGCGGCGCGCCAGGCGACCCCTCGGCGCGATTGTTCCGGCATGCCGTGTGTGATGGCGATGAAGGTCGGCACCAGGCCAATGGGATCGACCACCACGACAAGCGTGACCAAGGTGGAGATGAGGAACTCAACCGGCATGGGCTTCGCCTAATGGCCGATTCCGCCCGGGTCAAACGCGCCTTCACCGCCGCGGACCGCGGCATCGCCGCGCCGCCTGTACCGGCGGAGCCAAGGTAGTGATTCGCAGGAAAAAACCGCGTGAGTCAGGCGATGCCGTTCATGTCCGGTGCTCGATCACCAGTTATGCAATAAAGGACTACCAACATCTAGTAGAATAGCACCTGTTTACTGATCATAAACCTACCGAATTCAGCATCGCATTGAAACGCCTAAACAAAAGGTATTTCTATGCAGAATATGTCATGCATTATTGCATTACACGCTACCCAAGGTTTTAAGCCGCAGAAATTCACGCGGTTGCTGGCGGGTTGGGCAAAGCCCTGCGGCCTGGCCGTAACCGCCCTGATGCTGGCGCTGATGAGCGCCGCACCTGTCATGGCGCATTTCGCCATCACGATCAGTCCGAGCAGCCTGCCCAACGGGATCGTCGGAACGTTCTATAGCCAAACGGTGGTCGGGAGCGACGGCGATGACGACCCTCATGGACCCGATGCCGCCGACGACATCTTCACCTATTCTGTGAGCGCCGGCAGTCTGCCGGCCGGGCTGACGCTCAACGCCACCACCGGCGTCATCAGCGGGACGCCGGCCGCCGGCGGCAGCTACGGGTTCACGGTCACCGCGTCCAACCCCATCAGCGGGAGCGGAAGCAGACCCTACACGGTTTACATTGCCTCCAATTCGTTGGCGCTCAGTCCACCGACGCTACCGAACGGCATGCTGGGCACCGCCTATAGTCAGACCGTAACTGCCAGCGGCGGCACCGCGCCTTACACCTATTCCGTGACCTCCGGCGCATTGCCGGCGGGGCTCTCGCTCAATCCGAGCACCGGTGTCATCAGCGGCACGCCGACCGCCAGCGGCGCAGCGACTTTCACCGTTCAGGCACACGACAATCTCGGCAACACCGGTTCGCGCAGCTACACGGTTTACATTACCTCCAATTCGTTGGCGCTCAGTCCATCGACGCTACCGAACGGTATGCTGGGCACCGCCTATAGTCAGACCGTGACTGCCAGCGGCGGCACCGCGCCCTATACCTATTCGGTTTCCGGCGGCAGCTTGCCGGCCGGCCTCTCGCTCAATCCGAGCACCGGCGTCATCAGTGGAACGCCGACCGCCAGCGGCACAGCGAGCTTTACCGTTCAGGCACACGACAATCTCGGTAACACCGGTTCGCGCAGCTACACGGTGAGCATCTACACGGTGAGCATCGGCAGCAGTTCGCTCACGTTGGCGCTCAGTCCGCCGACGCTACCGGACGGCACACAAGGCACGGCTTACAGCCAGACGGTGAGCGCGAGCAACGGCACCGCGCCCTATACCTATTCGGTTTCCGGCGGCAGCTTGCCGGCGGGCCTCTCGCTCAATCCGAGCACCGGCGCCATCAGCGGCACGCCGACCGCCAGCGGCACAGCGAGCTTCACCGTCAGCGCCCTCGACAACGTCGGGAATACCGGGACGCGCAGCTACACGGTCAACATCGGCAGCAGTTCGCTCACGTTGGCACCCGCCAGTCTGTCGGACGGCATGCTGGGCACCGCCTATAGTCAGACCGTAGCGGCCAACGGCGGCACCGCGCCTTACATCTATTCCGTGACCGCCGGCGCATTGCCGGCCGGGCTCTCGTTCAATCCAACCACCGGCGTCATCAGCGGCACGCCGACCGCCAGCGGCGCTTCGAGCTTCACCGTCAGCGTCATCGATCACGTCGGGAATACCGGGACGCGCAGTTACACGGTGAACATCGGCAGCATCGCGATCACCGTCAATCCGCCGACGCTGCCGGCGGCGATTGCCGACCAGCCTTATAGCCAGACCATCACCGCCAGCGGGGGCACCGCGCCGTATACGTTTGCGATCATAGCCGGCTCGCTGCCGCCCGGGCTGACACTCAATCCCGCCACCGGCGTCATCAGCGGATCGCCGGCCGGTTTCGGCTTTATCAGGTTCACCGTGCAAGCAACCGATGTGAAGGGCAATACCGGCACGCGTGCTTACCTGCTTCACAACCATCCCGATCCGGCAACGGATGCGGAGGTGGTGGGCCTGACCGCGGCGCAGGTGGCGGCCGCACAGCGTTTCGCGTTCGCGCAAGTCAACAATATTGCGCAGCATCTCGAAGGGCTGCACGACAATTTCAATCCATGTTCGTTCAATTTCGGCATCGCGCTGCCGGTCGATCCGCATGTGGCGCGCGCCGCGCCATATGCGGATTTGCCCTATGGCGCGCCCCCGGCGGGCGTCCCGAGTGCCAAAGCGGCGCCGTTGTCGCCCGATGGCCGCCGGCCTGCGATCGAATGCCGGTCAGATTGGGCGCCGGCATTCTGGACGGGGGGCGCAGTCCAGTTCGGCAAGATGACGCCGAACGGACTGCAATCGAGCAACAGCTTCATCAGCTCCGGCTTGACCGCGGGCGTCGATATTCGCACCGGTAAGAACCTGATCGTCGGCGCCGCGCTCGGTTTGGGCACCGACCACACCGATGTCGGGCAGAACGGCTCGCGCACCGGCGCCGAAAGCTACAGCGGCGCGCTCTACGCCAGCATGCATCTTTTCGATCCGGTGTTTCTCGACGCCTCCCTCGGCTATGGCAGCCTGGGCTACACCAATCAACGGTGGGTGTTCGACACCGGCACGATCGTGTCGGGCAACCGCAAGGGATCGTATTGGTTTGGCTCGCTGACGGCGAGTGCCGAGTGGCACAATGGCGCGTTCAAGTTCGCGCCGTACTTGCGGGGCGATTATATGGCAGCGAACCTGAAAAATTACAGCGAAGGAGGATCGAGCGCGGAGCTTCTCAATTATGACACGATGAAATTCAGCGCGCTGGCGGGGACAATCGGATTGCGCGGCTCGATCGACATTCCGACCGGGTTCGGGCTTTTCACGCCGATGGCGCGCATTGAATACCGCAAGACCAGTCTGAGCTCGTACGACCAGCCGTTGTACTACACCGACCTCGGCCAGAGTCTTTCGTTGACGTTGAACCAGCCGGCGGGCAGCACTGGCGCGACCACGGCGGCGGTGGGATTCCGCGCGCGCACGATCGGCGGGCTTTCGGTCGGGGTCGAATACGGCGTCACAGGCGGTAACGACGGACTGCTGTCGCAGGCCATCGGCGGGCGCCTGCGTCTGGCTTTTTGAGGGCCTCATTAAGAGCCGGATGCTGGCTTATAACCATTTGAAAAATAATGGGTATTAAGCCGTGCCGCGGCGGCTTTTGCGGTGGCGGAGCGCATCTGAATCAGCTAAGCAATCTCTCCCTTAAGAGATACGCGGGAAGTCACCTTTGTCCGACACTGAAAATCCCAAATCGGGGGACGGAAGTCCCCCCGACGTACGCCCTATCTCGATCACCGAGGAGATGAAGCGCAGCTATCTCGATTACGCCATGAGCGTGATCGTGTCGCGCGCGCTGCCCGATGTGCGCGACGGCTTGAAGCCGGTGCACCGGCGCATCCTCCATTCGATGAACGAACAGGGCCACACGCCCGACAAGAAATACGTCAAATCGGCGCGCGTGGTCGGCGACGTGATGGGCAAATATCACCCGCACGGCGATCAGGCGATCTACGACGCGTTGGTGCGCATGGCGCAGGATTTCTCCATGCGCCTGCCGCTGATCGACGGCCAGGGCAATTTCGGTTCGGTCGACGGCGATCCGGCGGCAGCCATGCGATACACCGAATGCCGGTTGGACCCGGCGGCGATGGCGCTGCTCGGCGATATCGAAAAGGACACTGTCGATTTCCAGGCCAATTATGACGGTAACGAAAGAGAGCCGGTGGTGCTGCCGGCGCGCTTTCCGAACCTGCTGGTCAACGGCGCCGGCGGCATCGCCGTCGGCATGGCCACCAATATCCCGCCGCACAATCTCGGCGAATTGATCGACGCCTGCGTTGCGCTGATTGGCGATCCGGCTTTGAGCATCGACGATCTCAACGCCATCGTGCCAGGCCCGGATTTCCCCACCGGCGGCATCATCCTCGGCCGCGCCGGCATCCGCAGCGCCTACCAGACCGGCCGCGGCTCGATCGTGATGCGCGGCAAGGTCGCCTTCGAGACCATCCGCAAGGAACGCGAAGCGATCATCGTTTCCGAGATTCCCTTTCAGGTGAACAAGGCGACGATGGTCGAACGCATCGCCGATCTGGTGCGCGAGAAGAAGATCGACGGCATCGCCGACCTGCGCGACGAGAGCGACCGCGACGGCTATCGCGTGGTGATCGAACTCAAGCGCGATGCCGAGCGCGATGTGGTCTTGAACCAGCTCTACCGCTTCACCCCGCTGCAGACCTCGTTCGGCGCCAACATGGTGGCGCTCGACGGCGGCCGGCCGCTGGTGATGACGCTAAAGGACATGCTTTCAGCCTTCATCGCCTTCCGCGAGGAGGTGGTGTCGCGGCGCACTAAGTTCCTGCTCGGCAAGGCGCGCGATCGCGCCCATGTGCTGGTCGGCCTTGCCATCGCGGTCGCCAATATCGACGAAGTGATCAAGCTGATCCGCGCCGCCAAGGATCCAAGCGAGGCGCGCGAAGCGCTGCTGGCGCGCGAATGGCCGGCCAAGGACATGGCGGCGATGGTGACGCTGATCGACGATCCGCGTCACAAAGTTTCGGACGCCGGCACCACGCGCCTGTCCGCCGAACAGGCCAAGGCCATCCTCGATCTGCGGCTGCAGCGGCTGACCGCGCTAGGCCGCGACGAGATCAAGGAGGAACTCGACAAGCTCGCCGCCGAGATCGCCGACTATCTGGACATCCTGCGCTCGCGCGCACGCATCCAGACCATCATCAAGGACGAGCTGGCGAAACTGAAAGAGGAGTTCGCCACGCCACGCCGGACGGTGATCGCCGAGGAGGAGGCCGAGGTCGAGGACGAGGACCTGATCCAGCGCGAGGACATGGTCGTCACCGTCTCGCATCTTGGCTACATCAAGCGCGTGCCGCTCTCGACCTACCGCGCACAGAAGCGCGGCGGCAAAGGCCGCGGCGGCATGCAGGTGCGCGAGGAGGATTTCGTCTCGCGGCTGTTCGTGGCGTCGACGCACGCGCCGGTGCTGTTCTTCTCCTCGGCCGGGCAGGTCTACAAGGAAAAGGTTTGGCGGCTGCCGCTCGCCGCGCCGCAGGCGCGCGGCAAGGCGCTGATCAATATCCTGCCGCTCGATCCGGGCGAAACCATCACCACCATCATGCCGCTGCCCGAAGACGAAACGACCTGGGGCAATTACGACGCGATGTTCGCCACCACCAAGGGCACGGTGCGGCGCAACAAGCTGTCGGACTTCGTCGACGTGCGCCGTTCCGGCATCATCGCCATGAAGCTTTCGCCGGGTGAGGGCATCGTCGATGTCGCCATCTGCACCGAGAAGGACGACGTGCTGCTGACCTCGTCGGGCGGCCAGTGCATCCGTTTCCCGGTGCCGGACGTGCGCGTGTTCAGCGGGCGCACCTCCATGGGCGTGCGCGGCATCGCGCTGGAAGCGGACGACCGGCTGATTTCAATGTCGATTCTGCGCCATATCGATGTCACCTCGGACGAGCGCGCGGCTTACCTCAAGCGCGCGAGCGCGATCCGGCGCGGCACCGGCGCGGAAGTCGAGGCGATGGGCGAGGCGGGTGCGGAGGACGCGCACGAGACCGAACACGAGAACGGTGATGCCGGCAATATCGAACTCGGCGAACAGCGCTATGTCGAACTCTCGGAAGCCGAGCAGTTCGTGCTGACGCTTTCCGAGCGCGGCTACGGCAAGCGCACTTCGTCTTACGAATACCGCATCACCGGCCGCGGTGGCAAAGGCATCGTTGCCATGGATATCTGGCAGAAGGTCAAAGGCGGTTTCGAGTTGAAGCCGAAGATCGGCCGCCTGACCGCCTCGTTCCCGATCGAGGAAGACGACCAGGTGATGCTCGTGACCAATGCCGGCAAGCTCATCCGCACTATGGCGTCCGGTATCCGCATCGCCGGGCGCTCCACGCAAGGCGTGATCGTGCTCGATACGGCGGATGACGAGAAGGTGGTGTCGGTCGAGCGGCTGAGCGAGGATGACAGCGACTAGGCTGCACCGCTAGTCTGCCAGCCGAAACATCAGGATGGGGACCGGCGCATGCGTATCGGAGTAACTGGGTTGGCCGCGCTGCTGGCGATTTGGGGCCTCAGTGCCCCGGCGGCGCAGGCTGAGGATGCTCACATCGAGAGCCTGGAGGTTATTGCCTCCGGCTTCTATGCGGCGAAAACGACCGGTGAAAAAGCCGCGCCCGGCACCGCCGGCGGTAATGTGAATGCGATCACCGAAATCAAATTTCTCGATCCGCAGCCGACCGACACCGCCAAGACCGGTACCCGCATGGGCGTGAGCTTCAAGGTTGTCGGCACGCCAAGCGGGGGCAAGGCGCGGCTGCGGTCGATCTGGTTCATCCCGGAGCCCGGCATTCACGATCCGGAGACCGGCAACACGTACCGCCAGTCGCGCAGCACCTTCGAGGCGACCGTCGGCGAAAACCTCGTGCGGGGCTACGCGCTTGAAAAGCCCTATGAGGTGATCAGAGGCACTTGGCGGCTCGAGCTCTTGCAGGACGGCCGCAAGCTGCTGGAGCGCAGTTTCGAGATCAAATAGGCGGCTTGCATGAACTGGCACTTGTTCTCCGCCTTCCTGTTGATCACCGCCATTTTGGTGATCGTGCCGGGGCCGATCGTCACCCTTGTGATCGCGACCGGCGCCTCGCGCGGCATTCGCGCGGCGATGCAAACCGTGATCGGCACCACGCTCGGCAATGCGATGCTGCTGACCTGCATCGCGCTGGGCTTAAGCTGGATTCTGAAGACCTCGGCTGAAGTGTTCGATTATGTGCGGCTCGCCGGCGCCGCCTATCTGATATGGCTCGGCATCCAGGCTTGGCGCCATGCGGGCGCCCCCACCGAGGCCGCACCGCCGGGCGGCCATGTCTATGCCTGGCGCGGCTTCGTGGTGGCGATGACCAACCCGAAGACCATCGCCTTCTTCACGGCCTTCCTGCCGCAATTCATCGACCCGATGCTGCCGCTTGCGCGCCAGCTCTGGGTGATGTGCGTGGTGACGGTGCTGCTCGCCGGGCTGCTCGACGCTGCTTGGGCGCTGGCCGCCGGCTACGGCCGTGCCTTCCTGATGAAGCCGCGGCAGAAAACCTGGCTCGGCCGACTGTCCGGGCTGGTCCTGATCGGCGGCGGCATCTGGCTGTCGCTGGCGCGGCCGCGGCCATAGCGCGACGAGGTCAGTTCGAAAACCGCTCGGTGGTGACCAGGCGGATCTTAGGGTTTCCGAATTGGGTGCCGACGCAGCCCAGATAGGGCCACGGGCGCTGCGCGCATTCGTGCATGGCGATAGCGACCGGCTTGGCAACCGGGCCGGCGTCGACCTTGCCGACCGAAGCGGACAAAATGGTGATGGCGGCGGCGATCGCAGCGGCAATCAGCACGGCGGTGATGGGTTTGAGCATGAAATCCCCCTGTTTCGATATCCTGCCTCTATGACGTTTGACGGCACGAAAAGGTTCAATCCGGCGATGTCGCAGGGGTATTTTTCGGCCCTTGCGGGGGCCCGGAACCCGGGATAGACCCCGTTTATGCCGCGAACCGCCCTTTATGCGGGGTCTTTCGACCCGGTCACCAATGGCCATATCGACGTGGTTCGCCATGCCGTGCGGCTGACCGACAAGCTCGTGATCGCCATCGGCGTCCACCCCGGCAAGGCGCCGCTGTTCTCCTCCGAGGAGCGGCTGGCCATGCTGGTGGAGAGCTGCGGGCCGGTCGCGCAAGAAGCGGGCTGCGACTTCGACTGCATCACTTTCGCCGACCTGGTGGTGACGACGGCGAAGCGGGAAGGCGCCACGCTCCTGATCCGCGGCCTGCGCGACGCCAGCGATTTCGACTACGAGATGCAGATGGCCGGCATGAACGAGGCCATGGCGTCCGACGTGCAGACGGTGTTCCTGCCGGCCTCGCCCATGGTGCGCCCGATCACCGCCACATTGGTGCGCCAGATCGCCGCCATGGGCGGCGACGTCACCGCCTTCGTGCCGGCCTCCGTTGCCGCGCAGTTGAAGAAGAAATTCGCCGGCAAGCCCGGCGCCTGACATCCGAAAAATTCCGGGGAGTTCAATGACAAGCCGCCGATCGATCCTGACGCTTGCGCCTGCGTTGCTTGTGGCCGCGCTGACCGTTCCGGCCTTGGCGCAATCGCCGAAGCTCGCCAATCCCGCCGCGCTGAACGAGAAAGCCCCCGCCACATACAAAGCGCGCTTCGACACCAGCAAGGGTGTGTTCGTGATCCAAGTCAGCCGCGCCTTTGCACCCAATGGCGCCGACCGCTTCTACAATCTGGTGAAGAACGGCTTCTACGACAATGTGCGCTTCTTCCGCGTCATCTCCGGGTTCATGGTTCAGTTCGGCATCAACGGCGATCCGGCACTGTCGGCGAAATGGCGCGAGGCGAATATCAAGGACGACCCGGTGCGCCAGCACAACACGCGCGGCATGATCACCTTCGCCACCGCAGGTCCCGACACCCGCACCAGCCAGGTGTTCATCAACTTCGGCGACAACAACGCGCTCGACGGCATGGGCTTTGCGCCTTTCGGCAAGGTGATTTCCGGCATGAGCGTGGTGGACCAGCTCTATGCCGGCTACGGCGAGGGCGCGCCACGCGGCAGGGGACCCGACCAGGGCCGGCTGCAGAACGAAGGCAACGCCTATCTCGCCAAGAGCTTTCCGAAAATGGACTACGTGAAGAAGGCGACGATCGAACCGTGAATGTTGTCGTCACCGGGCTTGTCACCGCAGGTCGGGTATACCCGACTTGCGGCGTTGATTAGTGCGGAAGTCGGGCAGGCCCGACTTCCGATGTGACCCCGATAAGGAGGGCACGGTGCCTTCCTAAGCGCGATGGCCGGCACAAGCCCCGGCCACGACAGGAAAAATGATCACGAAAGGAAACAATATGGCCAAGCCGGAAGACACGCTCACGCTGGAAACCACGCAAGGGCCGGTGGTGATTGCCATGCGCCCCGATCTCGCGCCCGGCCACGTCGCGCGCATCAAGGAACTGGTGAAACAGGGCTTCTATGACGGCATCGTTTTCCACCGGGTGATCGACGGCTTCATGGCGCAGACCGGCTGCCCGCAGGGCACCGGTACCGGCGGCTCCGGACAGAAACTCAAGGCCGAGTTCAACAAGGAGCCGCATAAGCGCGGCACCGTCTCGATGGCGCGCGCCGCCAATCCCGATTCCGGCGATAGCCAGTTCTTCATCTGCTTCGACGACGCCCGTTTCCTCGACAACCAGTACACCGCCTGGGGCAACGTGATCGAGGGCATGGAAAACGTCGACAAGATCAAGCGCGGCGAGCCGGTCGCCAACCCCGACAAGATCGTCAAGGCGACGATGGGGGCGTAGGAACCTTCTCCGCGCGTGCGGGGAGAAGGTGGCGAGCCAACGGGTCCGCGCAAAGCGCGGCCCGATGACAGGCTCCGCGAGCCGGATGAGGGGGCTCTCTATATGCTTCGAGGTGCCGATAGCGCCCCTCACCCGACGTCCTCGCTGCCGCTCGGACGTCGACCTCTCCCCGCAGGCGGGGCGAGGTAAAGAAGACCATGCGCACCGAACTTTTCGATTTCAACCTGCCGGCCGACCGCATCGCGTTGCGGCCGGTGAGCCCGCGCGATGCCGCGCGGCTCTTGGTGGTGCGGCCGGGAGTTGTCGGCGAATTCGAAGATCGCAATATCGCCGATCTTCCGGACTTGCTGAACCCGGGTGACGCGCTGGTGGTCAATGACAGCAAAGTCATTGCCGCGCGCCTGAAAGGCCGGCGGATCGGGCGGGGCACCACCGAGCCGGACATCGAGGCCACGCTGCACAAGCGCATCGACGGTTCGCACTGGCGCGCCTTCATCCTCGGCGCGAAAAAGGTCCGGGTCGGCGACACCTTGCGTTTCGGCGACGAGGGGAAAGTCTGTTTTCTCAACGAACTCGATGCTCAAGTTTCACAGAAACACGAAGGAGGCGAGGTAACCCTTTCGTTTTCCTTCCATGGCCCGGTACTGGATCAGGCCATTACCGAGCGTGGTGACATGCCACTGCCGCCCTATATCGCCTCGCGCCGGGCTCCCGATGAGCGAGACCACAGCGACTACCAGACCTTGTTTGCCCACGACGAAGGTTCGGTCGCGGCGCCCACCGCCGGGCTGCATTTCACCGACACGCTTTTGCATCGCTTCGCCGACCGCGGCATCGGCGTGCACAAAGTCACGCTGCATGTTGGCGCCGGCACGTTCCTGCCGGTGAAATCGGACGATACCGAAGGCCACATCATGCACGCCGAATTCGGTGCGGTGCTGGCCGAAGTCGCCGACGCCCTCAATGCCGTTCGGACCGGGGGCGGACGCATCGTAGCGGTCGGCTCGACCGCGCTGCGGTTGTTGGAAAGCGCCGCCGATGAGAACGGCAGACTGAAAGCCTTCGCCGGTGAAACGGCGATCTTCATCACGCCGGGCTACAAGTTCCGCGCCGTCGACCTGATGCTGACCAATTTCCATTTGCCGCGCTCGACTTTGTTCATGCTGGTCTCGGCCTTCAGCGGGCTCGACACCATGAAACGGGCTTATGCCCATGCGGTTCACGCGGGCTATCGCTTCTATTCTTACGGCGACGCCTGTTTGCTATTTCCGGCGTAGCCACGGGCTCGCTTTCCCTCTCCCCTTGTGGGAGAGGGTGGCGAGCGCGGAGCGTGAGCGAAGTGCGAGCCGGGTGAGGGGTCGGCGCCTATTTCGAGCACCGACCCCTCACCCGCCCTCGCTCGGCTTCGCCTCCGCTTGGGCACCCTCTCCCACAAGGGGAGAGGCGGGACAGCGCTGCAATGCCGAGGCAAGATGTCAGACTCTTTCTCCTTCACCCTCCGCAAAACCGACGGCGCCGCCCGCCGCGGCGAAATCGTGACACCGCACGGCAAAGTGCAGACGCCGGCCTTCATGCCGGTCGGCACGCAAGCCACGGTGAAGGGGCTGACGCCTGAGACGGTGCGGGAAACCGGCGCGGAGATTGTGCTCGGCAACACCTACCATCTGATGCTGCGCCCGGGCGCGGAGCGCATCGCCGCGCTCGGCGGCTTTCACGCCTTCATGCAGTGGCCGGGACCGATCCTCACCGATTCCGGCGGTTTCCAGGTGATGTCACTATCGAGCCTGCGCAAGCTTTCCGAGCAGCACGTGGTGTTCCGTTCTCATCTCGACGGCGCCATGCACGAGCTTTCGCCCGAGCGTTCGATCGAGATCCAGGGGCTGCTCGGCGCCGACATTTCCATGCAGCTCGACGAATGTTTGCGGCTGCCGGCCTCGCGCGAAGACATGACGCGCGCGATGGAATTGTCGCTGCGCTGGGGTGAGCGCTCGAAACGCGCTTTCGCGGGCAGGGCGGGCGAGGGTTATGCCTTGTTTGGCATCGTGCAGGGCGGCGACGATCTGACTTTACGCCAACAGAGCGCGATCAAGCTCAACGATATCGGCTTTGACGGCTATGCCATCGGCGGCTTGGCGGTCGGCGAGCCGCAAGACGTCATGCTCAAGGTTGTCGAGGAGACGGTGCCTGCGCTGCCTGTGGATCGCCCGCGCTATCTGATGGGTGTCGGCACGCCGCACGATCTTCTGGAGGCGGTCGCGCGCGGCATCGACATGTTCGATTGCGTCATGCCGACCCGCAACGGCCGCCACGGCATGGCCTTCACCCGTTACGGCGCCATCAATCTCACCAATGCGCGCCATGCCGACGATGCCCGTCCGCTCGATGAGGACAGCGCGCACCCGGCGGCGCGCAGCTATTCGCGCGCATATCTGCATCACCTGACCAAAGCCAACGAGCTGCTCGGGCAGGTGCTGCTGTCCACCATCAACCTCGCGTATTACCAGGCGCTGATGGCCGGCATGCGCGAGGCAATCGTGGCAGGGCAATTTGCGGCTTTTCGCGCCGCCACCTTGGCGCAGTGGGAAAAGAGAGATATTGCGGGCCTATGAACGTCCACGCCGGTTTCCTCGCTCATCGCCGCAAGCCGCGTTTCAAGCTGCCACCGGGCGCGACCGATGCGCATTGTCACGTGTTTGGGCCGGCGGCCAAATTCCCCTATGCGCCCGGCCGGCGCTACACCCCGGAAGACGCGCCGAAGGAGATGCTGGCCGCGCTGCACGCCCATCTCGGCGTCGAGCGCGTCGTCATCGTGCAGGCAAGCTGCCACGGCATCGACAATGCCGCCATGCTCGACGCCATCGCCTCCGATCCCAAGCGCATTCGCGGCGTCGCCATTGTCGACGACAGTTTCTCCGACACCGACTACGACAGGCTGCATGAAGGCGGCGTGCGCGGTGTGCGCTTCAATTTCGTCAAGCATCTCGGCGGCGGCCCCGACATGGCGGTGTTTAACCGGGTGATGGAACGCATCAAGCGTCGCGGCTGGCATGTCGTTTTGCATCTCGATGCGCCGGACATCGTTCCGCTCTCCGACATGATCCGCAAGCTGCCGCTGCCGTTCGTGATCGATCATATGGGCCGGGTGCCGGGCGCCGGCGGCGTCAACCAGCCCGGCCTGCGGGCCTTGCTCGAACTTTCGCGACTGGAAAATTTCTGGATCAAGGTGAGCGGAGCGGAGCGCATCTCCATGCCACCATATGAGATGGCGATACCAATTGCCCACACATTGGTGGAGGCAGCGCCCGAACGCGTGCTGTGGGGGACAGATTTTCCCCACCCCAACGCGACGCACGAGGCGGACGAAGCCGATCTGGTCGACCTGGTGCCGCAATATGCCGTAGACCCGCTGGCGCAAAAGCGCTTGCTGGTGGACAATCCGGCCAAGCTCTATGGTTTCGGCTCATAACAAAAATTCGTGGAGGAAACGCATCATGGGCATGTATAAAAATTCGGCCCGTTACGGCTTGCTGGCGGCGGCGATCTTGGCTTTGGCGCCCATCGCCCCGGCGCAGGCCAAGTGGCCGGAAAAGCCGGTGAAGATCGTGCTGCCGTTCGGCGCCGGCGGCGTCGCCGACGTCACCGCCCGCATCATGGCCGACCGGCTGCAAAAGATATTCGGCCAGCAGGTGGTGATCGAGAACATGCCAGGGCCCGGCGGCATCAAGGCGGCGCGTGAGGTGGTCGGTGCGCCGCCTGACGGCTACACCATGGGCTTCGTCACCAACGGCACCGCGATCAGCGTCGCCGCGTTCAAGAAGCTGCCGTTCGACCCGGTCAAGCAATTCGATATGGTCTCCGGCCTCGGCCAGTTCAACCTGCTGTTCGCGGTCGACGCCGAATCCAAATACAAAACGCTCGAGGAATTCATCAAGGACGCCAAAGCCAATCCCGGCAAGCTCAATATCGGCACCATCGCTGTCGGCGGCACGCAGAATCTCGGCGCCGAATTGTTCCGCTCGATGGCCGACTTGAAACTGACCATCGTGCCTTTCAAGCGCTCGCCCGACGTGGTGGTGGGCCTGCTGCGCCACGACGTGCAGATGCTGATCGAGTTTCCGCCGGCGCTCAAAGGCCAGGTCGAAAGCGGCAAGCTGCGCGTGTTGGCATCGTCCGGCCCCAAGCGCGAAGCCGAAATGCCGACGGTGCCGACGGTCGCGGAGGCCGGCGTGAAAGATTATGTGGTGACGTCGTGGAACGGCGTGTTCGCGCCCAAGGGCACGCCCAAGGAAGCCATCGACACCATGGGCAAGGCGATGCACGAGGTGCTGGCCATGCCGGACGTGAAGGCGCAATACGCCAAAGTCGGCGTGACGGCGAACCCTTCGACGCCAAGCGAGCTGATGGACACACTCCAGGCCGACATCAAAAAATGGGATGACGTCATCACCAAAGCCGGCATTCCGAAGAAGTGAGCTCTCTCCGTCACCCTGAGGTGCTCGGCGCGCTAGCGCCGAGCCTCGAAGGGCGACGGGCACTCTCTACGAAAATTGGCCGTTCATCCTTCGAGGCTCGCTACGTTCGCACCTCAGGATGACGGAGTGAGGCTGAACAAGAAGTACGCAGATGAGCCAGAAGAAACTTTCCGTCGCCGTGGTCGGCGCCGGGATGGGCGGGCTCGCGGTGGCCGCGACCTTGCGCCGTGCCGGCATCGACGTCGCCGTTTACGAGCAGGCCTCGCGCTTTGCCCGCATCGGCGCCGGCATCCAGATGATGCCGAATTCGATGAAGGTGCTGCGCGGCATCGGCGTGGAGGATCGCCTGCGCAGCGTTGCCTTTGCGCCTTTTTCGCATCTCAACCGCGACGGCACGACGGGCGAGGTGACGCGCGAACTGCCGATGCCGGAAAGCCTCTACGGCGCCCCTTATCTATGCATGCACCGCGCCGATCTGCACGATGCACTCGCCTCTGCGGTGCCGGCCGAGATCATTCATCTCGGTAAGAAACTCGTCGGCCTCGAGCAGAAAAGCGGGCAGGTTACGCTGCGCTTCGAGGATGGAACGAGCGCGACTGCCGACGCGGTGGTGGGCGCCGATGGCGTGCATTCGGTTGTGCGCGACATCATCGTCGGCCCGGATGCGCCGATCCACAAAGGCCGCATCGCCTATCGCGCGGTGTTTCCGGCGGCTCTGATGGGTGGCTTCGATATCGGTCCCTCGCGTACCAAATGGTGGGGCACCGATCGCCACATCGTGATTTATTACACCAACAAGGCGAAGGGCGAGGTCTACTTCGTCACCAGCGTGCCGGAGGAAGCGGGCTGGGTGACGCGCGAATCCTGGTCGGCGAAGGGCGACGTGAAGGAATTGCGCGCGGCCTATGACGGCTTCCATCAGGATGTGCGCAATGTGCTCGGCGCCTGTCCCGACTGCCACAAATGGGCGATCCTGGAACGCGAGCCGCTACCGCGCTGGAGCGACGGCCATGTGGCGCTGCTGGGCGACGCCGCGCATCCGATGACGCCCTATATGGCGCAAGGTGCGGCTACGTCCATTGAGGACGCCGCCATTCTGGCGCGCTGCCTTGCGGCGGTGGACGGCGACGACATCGCCGGCGCCTTCAAACGCTACGAGGCGCATCGCAAGCCGCGCACCTCGGTGGTGCAGGCGATCTCTTCCGCCAATACCTGGATGCGCGACGAGCGCGGCGGCGATACTAGCTGGCTCTACGGCTACGATGCCTGGAATGCGCCACTCGACCGGCCGGCGGCGCATCCGCAGGCGCAAGCGGCGTAGCGCGCGCGTCAGCCTTTGTAGCTTGGTTCAGCCGGCTCCTGGACGCTGGTGTCGCGCTCCCAACCCTCGTTCTGCAGTGTGATGCTTTGAAACGCGATGCTGCTCGTATTGGCATCGAGATCGGGCAGCGCCTGATACTCGGATACCCAACAGCGGTGCACCTTGTAGGCGATCACCAACTGGCCCGCTTCATTGTAGAGCTCGATGGTGATGTCCTTGCGGAAATCTTTGAGCGAGGACTCGTTGCCGAAGCCGGCGCCGAACTGCCAAACCTTGTTGGCCCATTGCTCGAAATCGGAATCGTGGGTCACGCCGCGTTCGAGCGTTATCGGCTCGAATTTAGTGAGCCCCGGCATCTTACGGGTCGCGCTCGGCTCGCCGCCCTCGCGGTAGTCGATGACCTCGGTGGTGCGCTTGAGCGCGCTGACCTTGGAAATGCCGGCGACGTATTTGCCGTCCCATTTCACCCGGAACTTGAATTCCTTGTAGGGGTCGAAGCGGTGCGGATTGACCGTGAATTGCGTCATGGCATGCCCCCCGATGACCTTGGACCGGCGAGGCTAGCCAATCATGACGGGCTTAATTAAGGCCCGCCATAGAGCCAGGCGATGCCGTCGTAGGATTGCTGTGGCGTGCGGCCCGACAGCGCGAGATAGCGCAATTCCGCGGCGACCCCGCGCGCGTGGTAGAATTCGCCATAGACCCGCGCCATGATCTGGGTACGTCCGGTGCGCAGATAACGATCCTGCTGATAGGCTTTGAACGCGCCCGGCAGATCGTTGGGCGTAGCGGCGACCTTATCCGCCAAAATGACGGCGTCCTCGGTCGCCATACAGGCGCCCTGCGCGAGATATTGCAGCATCGGGTGGGCGGCATCGCCGAGCAGCGTGACGTGGCCTTGCGACCAATCCTTCACCGGCTCGCGGTCGCACAACACCCACATGCGCCAGGTCTCGATGCGCTCGAGCAGGCGGGTGACCTGCGGCACCTGCATCTTGAAGTGCTGCCACATCACGTCTTTGGCGCCTTCCGCGTCCCAGCCTTCCTCGTAGCGATCGGAATGGAAGACGGCGACGAGGTTGTAGAGCTCGCCCCGACGCAGCGGATAGTGCACGAAATGGGTGCGCGGACCGGCCCATAGCACGACGTCGGGCCGCCACAGATCGGCCGGGACCTGTTCGCGCTTGAGCACCGCGCGATAGGCAATATGCCCGGACACCCGTGGCTGCCCGTCGCCGATGATGCGTTCGCGAATTTTCGACCACATTCCATCGCAGGCGATCAGCGCGCAGCCCTCGGCGCGCTCGCCGTTCTCCAGCGTCACCGTGACATGGTCGCCATGGTCCTGGAAGCCGTCGACACGCCGGCTGGTTTCCAGCGTGATCAGATTGCTCGATTGGCAGGCTTTGAGAAACGTGCCGTGGATGTCGGCGCGGTGGGTGACAGCATAAGGCTGGTTGCCGAAGCGCTTGGAAAACTCGGCGTCGAGCGGAACGTGGGTGATCAGATCGCCGGTCAGCGCGTCGCGCATTTCCTGCGTCGGCGGCACATGGGCATTGGCGAGGATCGCCTCCTTGAGCCCGACTTTCTCCAGCACCCGGAAGATATTGGGGCCGAGCTGGATGCCGGCGCCGACTTCGCGGAATTCCGCCGATTGTTCGAACAGGCGCACCGGGAAACCCTGGCGCGCCAGCGCATAGGCCGCGATCAGGCCGCCGATACCGCCGCCGGAGATCAGAAACGGCGCTGCGCCGCCATTGCCGGGAGCCATGAGCCCTCCCTCGTCTTTTAAGGTTCTTGGACGAAAGCTTAGAACAGGGCCCGGCGCAGCGCCAAGGGTGCGGCAACCGCAAAGAAAAACCCGCCGGTTGGGGTCCCGGCGGGTCGCTTCGCTCGGCCGCAAGCGGCGACGTGAACCGGATTATTTCGTCAGTTGGCCGCGGATTTCACCGGCCTTGTTGGCGGCGGTATGGATGTTGACGTAGAGGTCGCCGTCCATCAGCGCCTTTGCCTGGGCGTCGTTGAGCGTGGCCGAGCCTTCGAACGAGGGCCCGTGCGGATTGATCGGGACCATCACGCCGGCATTCTTGCCGGCAGGCGCCGGCCCGTGCAGATGCGCCGCCGTGGCCGGGCCGGTAAGGCCGCTATAGCTGCCCTTCCAGATCAATTTCTTGCTGTCGGTATCGTAGGTCGCGGTGACCGTTCCGGTGGCGCTCGCGGTGTTCGGCGGCACCTCGCTTTTGCCGGAAAGACTGGCCTTGAAATTCATCATGGCCGCCATCGACGGCGAGGCCATTGCCATGGCCGCCAGGCAGCCAAATACGGCTAATCCGGCGCGTAGGGTCGGGCTCATGTTCGCTCCTCCTTGAATCTGGCTGATAGGCAGCCAGTAGGCAAACACCACACCCTAACCGCTATTCCGATTGGCCGCAGCTCAGCAGGGCGCCAGCGGGATCGTGGTTGTGGTGGGTTCCCCACAGGCCTCGCACTCCCAGTGGTGGCGGATTTCGCCGCCTTCCACGAACTCGGACACGAACGGGGCGACCATCCGGTCGCCGCAGTGCGGGCAGCGTTTGGGCGTGGCGAATGCGCGGATAGCGGAAACATTCGCCGGGTTGCAATGCACTTGCATGAGCTCGGCCTCCTCTGTTTTCCCCAGATCCATGCGGACCGCGTAGAGGGGCATCGTGGCGAGGGCGAGACGCTTTGGTGAAACTGCGGTGACCGCCCGCATAAAGTTTCGTGACAAAAGGTTGCATCGCCGTAACGCAATCTGCGGCACCGGTAACGTGATGCCAAGCCTTTCGCCGCGCTATGGCGAACGAGGGGTGCGCCACGGCGAACAAATTTTAGACGATTTTGCTAAGATGCGATTTTGGTATACCGGTCCCTGGTCTTCAAAACAGCAGGCGGGCAATGTCGAAACAAGCGATGCGTGAGGAGACGGAACGGCTGATCCGCGAGGCGATGGAGAAGAAGTCCCTGTCGATCAAAAAGGGCAATACGCGGATCGAAGCCAAGTGCGGGAAATGCGGCGCTGTCAATCGCGTTTCAGCGGCCCCCGGCGAGGCCCGCCCGAAATTTAAATGCAAGGAATGCGGGCTGCAGCAGAACGCGCTGTGAATGAAGCGGCAATGTGAGTGGAAAATGGCGTTCAACGCCAGACTTTCGCCGCGGACGTAGACCGCTGGGCGCTGGCAGCGCGGCTACGCGGTCATAAAAAGCAGTATTCAGCCCCGGACCGCTGACGCTGTTTGCATGAAAGGAAATGTCATATCCGGCAAGGATTTTTGGCCAATGGTTAGGTTTGCGGACTATGCGCGATAGCGGTGTGCACAAACGACGAAAGAACATGACATGGCACCGCGCGTAACAATTCGGGGATTTGTCGAAGCCCTTTTGCTCACGACAATCAGTACTATTGTTGGCTTTGCTGCGCTGGAATTGGCTGTCCGCTGGCGCGTCGATATTCCATTGTTTGCGACAAACGAGTTGCGGGCGACCATCGTTTCGCCAGTCAATTCAGGTGATATGGTGGCGTTTGATGACCAGTTGGGATGGGTGCAGCGGCCTTATTACAAGATGCCGGGGTTCAATACATTGGCCTTCGGCATAAGAAGCAACGGTACATCCTCTGACAACGAATATGATGGCTCCATCTTGGCGGTCGGAGATTCTATTTACGGGCGGTTCGGATGTTACGGATTCCGAGACGTCGCCCGCGCAACTCGAAAAGGTTACGGGTTCGAGGGTCATCGCTTACGCGACTTTCCGAGGTCCTCTCAGCGGCGCATGTTGGGGGCGTCGTCGTGCTGCAATATATTCGTGAAATCATAATTTCAGAATCTCCGCCCGGCATCAATGATTGAGATCATCGAGTGCGAGAAGGCGCTACATTATCGGATTGTTGATGCATTCGATCCCCTTGCGGCAATTGCCAAGTGTTCGGAAAAGGATTTTATTGCGAACTTCGTTCGATTGAAAGATGGCGGCATCGGCCATATGTCGGCGCAAGGCAATAAAATTATGACTGCGCTTCTTCGTGTGCCCATCGAAGAAATGTTGTCGCAATAATCACTGAACAAGGCTCGCAATGAGTCTCTGTTGACGTTGGTGAGCGCGCAGGGACTCGAACCCTGGACCTACTGATTAAAAGTCAGTTGCTCTACCACCTGAGCTACGCGCTCATCACCAAACGCGCGATCCGATGCAAAACGCCGCCCGTTCACGCGCTGGCGCTGTGTAGGGGTGCGATGCTGCCCGGTCAATAGGCGGTTTTCGCCCGTTTCTTGAACTCGCGCCGGGGCCCTGCGGTTTGCTACACTCTCAGTCCGCAAGGAGACCCGAATGCCGATCATCAACCGCGTCGCCGACCTGCAGAGTGACATCGCCGCCTGGCGGCAGGATATCCATGCCCATCCGGAGCTGCTCTACGACGTCACGCGCACCGCCGGCAGCGTCGCTGAGAAGCTGCGCGAATTCGGCTGCGACGAGGTGGTGCCGGGGATCGGACGCACCGGCGTGGTCGGCGTCATCCGCGGGCGGAAAGGTGCGGGCCGGGCCATCGGTTTGCGTGCCGACATGGACGCGCTGCCGATCGAGGAGGCGACCAACCTGCCTTACAAGTCGACAATCCCCGGCAAGATGCACGCCTGCGGCCATGACGGCCATACCGCCATGCTGCTCGGCGCGGCGCGCTATCTCGCCGAGACGCGCAATTTCGCCGGCACCGCGGTGGTGATTTTCCAGCCGGCGGAGGAGGGCGGCGCCGGCGGCAAGGCCATGGTCGAGGACGGCATGATGGACCGCTTCGGCATCGCCGAAGTCTACGGCATGCATAATTTTCCCGGCCTTCCGGTTGGGCAATTTTCCATCCGCCCGGGTCCGATCATGGCCGCGGCCGACTACATCTCAATCGAAATCGAGGGCAAAGGCGCGCACGCTGCGCGGCCGCATCTCGGCATCGACAGCGTGCTGGTGGGCGCGCAGATCGTCAACAATCTGCAGTCGATCGTGTCGCGCAACGTCGATCCGCTTAAATCGGCGGTGGTATCGATCTGCGTGTTCCGTGCCGGCAATGCCGACAATGTCATCCCGCAAACCGCGCAATTGCGCGGCACCGCGCGCAGCCTCACGCCGGCGGTGCAGGATCTCTTGGAAAAGCGCATCCCCGAGATCGTCGAGGGCACCGCCAAGCTCTACGGCGCCACGGCACGGGTCAGATACCGGCGCGGCTACCCCGTGCTCGAGAACCACGCGGACCAGACCGACTTCGCCGCGGCGGTGGCCGGCGAGGTCGCAGGCCAAGACAAGGTCGACATCGCCATGGCGCCGGTAATGGGCGCGGAGGATTTCTCCTACATGCTCAAAGCGCGGCCGGGCGCCTTCATCTTTGTCGGCAACGGCGACAGCGCGGGGCTCCACCACCCCGCCTACAATTTCAACGACGAGGCAATTCCTTACGGAACCTCGTATTGGGTGAAGCTGGTGGAGACGGCGCTGGCGGCTTGAGCCGCGATCCGATCAAGACCCGTACTTGAATGACAGCGCGACGCGCGTTCGAAACGCCGTGACTTTGCCGTCTTCCACCTTCATGTCCATCTTGGTGACTTCGGCTACGCGCAGATCGCGCAGTGAATCGGCGGCCGTCTCCACCGCCGCGCGGCCGGCGTCCTCCCAGGATTTTTCACTGACGCCGACGACATCGATAATCCGATAGACGGTGTCCGATTGCTTTTTCTTCTTCGCCATTGGATCGATCCTTTCGGTGCTGCACTGAACTTGCGCGACGGGCGCGCGCCTCCATCCTAGCCGATAGCGAGGAAAACGACTGCCCATCGCTGTCCGCCGCGAATTGTCCGCTGGCCGGGGAAGGAAATCATTGAAAACACAGGAAGAATCCGGCAGTCCTCGCCTCGCGCGCGCCAATCGCCTATGCAGCATAGTGGCGACTCTCAGGACCTCGGCGGCAGAGTATTGAGCGACATCGAATGAGCGAACGGACATGTCTTGCGATCGTGCTCGCGGCCGGCGAGGGCACCCGCATGCGTTCATCCTTGCCGAAGGTGCTGCATCAGGTCGGCGGCCGCACGCTGCTCGAACATGTCCTTTGCGCGGCCGTCCAAGCGGGCTGCGGCGAGATGGCCATCGTGGTTGGACCCGATCATGGCGCGCTGGCAAAGCTGGCAGGCAACGTTGCGCCGAAGGCGAAGCTATTCGAGCAGCGGGAGCGGCGCGGTACCGCGCATGCGGTGCTGGCGGCACGAAAAGCGATAGCCCGCAAGGCCGACGACATTCTGGTGATGTTCGCCGACACACCGCTGGTGCGGCCCGCGACGCTTGGCAAGTTGCGGGCAGCGCTCGGCCGCGGTGCGGCGGTGGCGGTGCTTGGATTTACGCCGGAAAACCCCGCCGGCTATGGACGGTTGTTGATGCGCGGCGACGAACTCCTCGGCATTCGCGAGGAGCGCGACGCCGGCACCGACGAACGTAAGATCGGTTTCTGCAATGGCGGCCTGATGGCGCTTGCCGGCAAGCACGCGCTGGGCCTGCTCGACCAGATCGGCAATGCCAATGCAAAGGGTGAATACTATCTCAGCGATGCGGTTGCCATTGCCCGCGATATGGGCTTGAAGGCGGTCGCCATCGAAACCTCGGAGGACGACGTGCGCGGCATCAACACCAAGGCGCAGCTCGCCGAAGCCGAAGCCGTCTTGCAGCAGCGGCTGCGCAGTACGGCGATGGAGGCCGGCGTCACCATGGTCGCGCCGGAGACAGTTTTCCTGTCCGCCGACACAAAATTCGGCAAGGACGTGACCATTGAGCCGAACGTGGTGTTCGGGCCGGGCGTCACGATCGCGGATGGCGCCACGATCCGTGCCTTTTCGCATCTGGAAGGCGCCCATGTCGGCAAGGGCGCCCGCGTCGGCCCGTTCGCGCGATTGCGTCCAGGTGCCGACCTGGGCAAGGACGTGCACATCGGCAACTTCGTCGAAGTGAAAGAGGCCAAGATCGAGGCCGGCGCCAAGGCCAATCATCTCGCCTATATCGGCGATGCGCGGGTCGGCGAGGGCGCCAATATCGGCGCCGGCACCATCACCTGCAATTACGATGGCGTCGCCAAGCACAAGACCGACATCGGCAAGGACGCCTTCATCGGCTCGAATTCGTCGCTGGTCGCCCCGGTCAAGATCGGCGATGGCGCCTATATCGGTACTGGAACTGTGGTTACCAAGAACGTTCCTGCAGGCGCCCTCGCCATTGGCCGCGCCAAACAGGCAATTAAGGAAGGCTGGGCGAAGCGCTTGCGGCAGGTGAAGGCCTTGGGCAAGAAGACCCCGAAAAAGCCTGGCTGAGCGTCTAGAGGCCAATTGCCGTCGCTGTCATACGGCGAAACAGGTTTTGATCGCTTGTAGTTGCCGGCAGCGGCTAAACCATATTGCGAAATTAGGGGCCATCCAAAAGGATGTGCGGGATCGTCGGAATTCTCGGGCGCGAACCGGTCGCCGGCCATTTGGTCGATGCGCTCAAGCGCCTCGAATATCGCGGCTACAACTCCGCCGGCGTCGCCACGCTCGATCACGGCAAGCTCGGCCGACGCCGCGCCGAGGGCAAATTGCAGGCGCTGGCACTGCGGCTCGCGCAGGAGCCGCTGGCCGGCAATATCGGCATCGGCCATACGCGCTGGGCGACGCATGGCCGGCCGACCGAGAGCAACGCCCATCCGCATGCCACCGACCGCGTCGCAGTCGTGCACAACGGCATCATCGAAAACTTCCGCGAGCTGCGCGAAGCGCTTATCAAGAACGGCAGCAAGTTCGACAGCGAGACCGACACCGAAGTTGTCGCTCATCTCGTCACCGAAAAGATGAAGCAGGGAAAATCGCCGGTCGAGGCGGTGGCGGCGACGCTCAAGCAACTGCGCGGCGCTTTCGCGCTCGCCTTTCTGTTTGTCGGCGAGGACGATCTGATGATCGGCGCGCGCAAAGGCTCGCCGCTCGCCATCGGCTACGGCAAGGGCGAGATGTATCTGGGCTCCGACGCTATAGCGCTGGCGCCCTTCACCAAGAAGATCAGCTATCTCGAAGAGGGCGACTGGGCGGTGCTCACGCGCAAGGGTGTCGAGATCCATGACGCCAGCGATGCGGTGGTCGAGCGGCCGGTGATTGAATCGACCGCCTCTTCGCAGATCGTCGACAAAGGCAACCACAAGCACTTCATGGTCAAGGAGATCCATGAGCAGCCGGAAGTGGTCGGACATACGCTGGCGCATTACATCGACATGGTCAGGGAGCGGGTGGCGCTGCCCGGCGATCTTCCCTTCGACTGGAAGAAGCTCAAGCGGCTTTCGATCTCGGCCTGTGGCACCGCCTTCTATGCCGGGCTGGTGGCGAAATACTGGTTCGAGCGCTTTGCCAAATTACCGGTGGAAATCGACATCGCGTCGGAGTTTCGCTACCGCGGCGCGCCGCTTGAGGCGGGCGACCTCGCCATCTTCATCTCGCAGTCGGGCGAAACCGCCGACACGCTGGCGACGTTGCGCTATGCCAAGGAGCACAAGCAGCACGTGCTATCGGTGGTCAACGTCACCACCTCGACCATCGCCCGCGAAAGCGACGCCGTGATGCCGACGCTGGCAGGGCCGGAAATCGGCGTCGCTTCGACAAAGGCCTTCACTTGCCAGTTGGCCGTGCTCGCCTGCCTCGCGATCGCCGCCGGGCGCGCACGCGGCGAATTGTCGGAAAAGGACGAACAAAATCTGGTGCGTGCACTGATCGCGGTGCCGGGCCTGATGGCACAGGCGCTGGCGCTCGAGCCGCAGATCGAGCAGCTCGCGCACACGCTCGCCAAGGTGCATCACGTGCTCTATCTCGGCCGCGGTACCAGCTTCCCGATCGCGCTGGAAGGCGCGCTGAAGCTGAAAGAAATCTCCTATATCCACGCCGAAGGCTATGCCGCCGGCGAACTCAAGCACGGGCCGATCGCGCTGATCGACGAGACCATGCCGGTGATCGTGATCGCGCCGTTCGACCGTGTGTTCGAGAAGACGGTGTCGAACATGCAGGAGGTGGCCGCGCGCGGCGGCAAGATCATCCTGGTCACAGACCCGCGCGGCGCCAAGGAAGCGACCGTGGAGTCGACCGAGGTGCTGACGCTTCCGGACATGGCGTCCACAGTGACGCCCTTGGTCTACGCCATCCCCGTGCAATTGCTCGCCTACCACACCGCCGCCGCCATCGGCACCGACATCGATCAGCCGCGCAACCTCGCGAAATCGGTCACGGTGGAATAGGATAGCGCGCATGATCCCGAAAAATGGGTACCGTTTTTCGGACAAGATCATGCGCCAGGAAAACCAGCCATGGCCGAATTAGACCAGAAGCCGGGCGACGCGTTGGCGGCCGATGTTGAGGTTGTGCAGGCCTCGCAAACCGGCGTCGTCGGCCGTATCCGCAACTACTTTCTGACCGGCTTGGTGGTGACAGGACCGCTGGCGATCACCGTCTATTTGACTTGGACGCTCGTCACCTGGGTCGACAATATCGTGCGGCCGTTCATTCCGCCCAGTTACCGGCCGGAGACTTATCTGCCTTGGCCGATACCGGGCACCGGCTTGATCATCGCACTTGTAACGCTGACGTTGGTCGGCTTCCTCACCGCCAACCTGGTCGGACGCAGCCTGGTCGAATTGGGCGAAAGCCTGCTCAACCGCATGCCGATCGTGCGGCCGGTCTACAAGACCATGAAGCAGATCTTCGAGTCGCTGTTCTCCAAAACCGGCTCGAGCTTCCGCAAGGTGGCACTGGTGGAGTTTCCGGCGCCCGGCATGTGGTCGCTGGTCTTCCTGTCGCAGCCGCCGAGCGGCGACGTCGCCGAGCGGCTGCCGCAAGGCGAGCACGTCTCGGTGTTCCTGCCTTGCACGCCCAACCCGACCACCGGTTTCTTTTTCTACGTCAAGCGCTCGGATCTGATCGAACTCGACATCTCGGTGGAAAACGCCATGACCATGCTGATATCGGCCGGCATGGTGCAGCCGGATGCCGACGCGCAGAAGAAGCTGCTGTCGCTCGCCGGCACCGCGCAAGTGGCGCAGGTGGCGCAGACGGCGCGCCGCAAGGCAAAGAGCTAACCGTGAGCACGCGCGCGCAACTGTCCGAGCAATCGCGCGTGCTTGTGATCACGATGCGCCGTCTCGGCGACGTGCTGTTGACGACACCGTTGGTGCGCGCGTTGCGCCAAGGCCTGCCGGGCAGCCGCGTCGACGTGCTGGTCTTTGCCGGCAGCGAAGGCATCCTCGCCGGCAATCCCGATATCGCGCGCGTGATTGTGGTGCCGGAGCGGCCAAGCGTGGCGACGATGGCGAAACTGATTGGCCGGCTTTGGCGCCGCTACGATATCGCCATCGCCACGCAGACCGGCGATCGTCCGACGTTCCTGGCGGCCATCGCCGGCCGCTTGAGTATCGGATTGGTCGATGAGGACGGCGCGGCGTGGAAGCGCTGGCTGCTCAAGCGCCCGGTCGTCGCCGACCCCAACGTCCATCGCGTGATTGCTCTGCTGCGGCTAGCCGAGACGCTGGGCATCGACGAGCGGCCGGATGTCGTGCTGCCGGCGCCGGCGGCGCCGTTGGCGCCGCGCGGACCATATGCAGTCGTGCATGTCAAACCGATGCACCAGGTGAAGCAATGGACCGACGACGGCTGGCGTGCGCTAGCCGAGGGCTTGGCACAGCGCGGGCTTGCCATCGTGGCAACCGGCAGCGATGCGCCGGACGAGCGCGCCTATCTCGATCGCATCTGGAACCCGGTGCGTCCGCCGGTCGAACGGGTGGACGGCCAACTCGTCTGGGGTGAACTGGTGACGCTTCTGTCCGGTGCCGCGGTCTATGTCGGCACGGACACCTCGATGTCGCATCTTGCGGCGGCCGCGGGCTGCCCGACGGTGACGATCTACGGGCCGACCGGTCCGCACATGATCGGGCCGTGGCCGGTCGGCGGTTTGACCGCGCCTTGGGCGCGCGCCGGCACCATCCAGAACCGCGGCAATGTCTGGGTGGTGCAGAACCCACTGCCTTGCTTGCCCTGCGACAAACTAGGCTGCGACAACCACATGCAAAGCCGCAGCCAGTGCCTGGACGAATTGCCGGCGCGGCAGGTCTTGCAGGCAGTCGATCAGGCGCTGGGCCGCGCGCCGATGACGCCGTTGGCGCGCGCGCAGGCGTTGAGGGCGAACACTGCGGCTAGCCAGCCCGGATCAGCCTGATCGCCTTGTCCTTGCCGAACAGATAGAGCAAATGCCGCAGCGCTTGCCCGCGCGGCGTCTGCAATGACGGGTCCTGATTGAGCACCAGCGCGGCGTCGTCGCGCGCGGCGCCGAGATATTTGCCGTGGAAGGCAAGGCGGGCAACGCGGAAGCCGGGATCGCCACTCTGCCGTGTGCCGAGCAGGTCGCCTTCGCCGCGCAGCTTCAGGTCTTCCTCGGCGATGCGGAAGCCGTCCTCGGTCTCGCGCAGCACCGCCAGCCGCGCCTTGGCGGTCTCGCCAAGCGGTGCCTTGTAAAGCAGCAGGCAGGTCGAATGGCCGGGCCCGCGGCCGATGCGCCCGCGCAGCTGATGCAGCTGGGCCAGCCCGAAGCGCTCGGCATGCTCGATCACCATGATGGTAGCCTCCGGCACGTCAACGCCGACTTCGATCACCGTCGTGGCGACCAGCAGCTGCGTCTCGCCGGCGGCAAAGCGCGCCATCGCCGCGTCCTTGTCGGCGCCTTTCATGCGACCGTGCACCAAGTCGACGCGCTCGCCGAATTTCTCGCGCAATTCTTCGTAACGCGCCTGCGCAGCGGCAAGATCGATTTTTTCTGATTCATCGACCAGCGGGCAGACCCAATAGACCCGCTGTCCCGCGGCAAGCGCGCGGCCGACTGCTTCTTCCACCTCTTCGCTGCGCGACAGCGGAATGGTGCGGGTGTCGATCGGCTGGCGGCCCGGCGGCTTCTCGCGCAGTTCGGAAATGTCCATGTCGCCGAAAAAAGTCAGCACCAGCGTGCGCGGGATCGGCGTTGCGGTGAGCACCAGCATGTCGACGGCTTCGCCCTTCTGCGCCAACGCCAGCCGCTGATGCACGCCGAAGCGGTGCTGCTCGTCGACAATCGCCAAAGCGAGATCGCGGAAGGCGACGTCCTCCTGGAACAGTGCATGGGTGCCGATCAGCAGGTCGATGTCGCCGAGGGTCAGCCGGTCAAGGATCTCCTTGCGCGCGGGCCCGCGCTCGCGGCCGGTGAGAATGGCGACGCGCAGGTCGGCGGCCTCCGCCAGCGGCGCAATCGTATTGAGATGCTGGCGGGCGAGGATTTCTGTCGGCGCCATGAAGGCGGCTTGGCGGCCGGCTTCGATCACCGCCGTCGCCGCGATCAGGGCCACCACGGTCTTGCCGGAACCGACGTCGCCTTGCAGCAGCCGCAACATGCGCTGCGGTCGGGCAAGATCCGCAACAATGTCGTCGACCGCCTTTTGCTGCGAATGAGTGAGCGCATAAGGAAGTGCCTTGAGGATGCGCGCGCGCAGGCGGCCTTCGCTTGCCGAGCCACGGCCTGCCTGCCGGCGCATATGCGCGCGCAGCAATGCGAGCGCAAGCTGGCCGGCGAGCAATTCGTCATAGGCAAGCCGCGTCCAGGCCAGGCTTTCGGGCGCGATGTCGTGCGGTTCGGCCGGCCGGTGCAGCGCGCGCAGTGCCTCGACAAAGGGCGGAAAACGCTCGCGCGCGATCCAGGCGGCGTCCTGCCATTCCGGCAGCGCCGGCAGGCGCGCCAAGGCGCTATCCATTGCGCGCCGCACATTGCCGAGCGCCAGACCCTCGGTGAGTGGGTAGACCGGCTCGACCAGCGGCAGGTCGGCGAAGCCCTTCTCGTCGACCACACGGTCGGGGTGCACCATCTGCAGCATGCCGTCGTAGAATTCTGCGGTGCCGGAGACGTAGCGTAGCTCACCTTCGGGCAGGAGCTTCTCCAGGTAATCCTTGCGCGGGTTGAAAAAGGTCAGCGTCAAGGTGCCGGTGTCGTCGGAAGTCTCGATGCGGTAGGGCGCCCGCGAGCGATGCGGCGGCCCGGGGCGGTGACGATCGATTGTTACCGCGACGGTAACAACCTGGCCGGCGACGATGTCTGCGAGCTTCGGCCGCGCACGGCGGTCGATGGTGCCCGACGGCAGATGGAACAGCAGATCGATGACGCGCGGCGCCTCGTGGTCGAGCAGCCGGGCATAGAGCGTCGCCAGCTTCGGCCCGACGCCGGACAGGCTGGTCAGCGAGGCGAAGAGGGGGTTGAGGACCGGCGGGCGCATGCCGTCATCTTCGCAGAGTTTATTCAGTCATGCCCGGCCTTGAGCCGGGCATCCACGTCTTCTTGCATTGATATCGCCCGCGGCCATGACAAATCAAAGGGCGCCCTTTATATAAATCCCGCACCCGGCCCGTCCGGGTTTTTGGCGTTGGAGCGAAGGGTGAGCGGGTCACAAATATCGAGCCAGGGGCTGGACACGCGCCGGCGCCGGCTGCTGTTCCGCTCCTGGCATCGCGGCATTCAGGAAATGGATCTCGTGCTCGGACGCTTTGCCGACGCGCAGATCGCGGTCCTGAGCGACGCCGATCTCGACGAATACGAGCGCCTGCTCGAAATTCCCGACCAGCAGATGTTCGCCTGGGTGAGCGGGGCGGAGACGACGCCGGCCGAGGTCGAACTCGGCGCTGTTCCGCCGGCTGTGTGACTTCCACCGCGATGGGCCGGCCCGCACGTGAGCGCGAAATCCCCCGCCGAGTTGTTGCAGCCAGGCCACGCGCTGACGCTGGCGCAGGTCGCCGATGGCGCCGAAGGCCTGGTGCTGGCGGATTTGGCGCGCGTGATTGCCGCGCGCCCCGGTGCGCCGGCGATTTCGCTTGCCGTCGTCTGCCGCGACGGCCCGCGCATGGCGCAGCTTTCGCGCGCGCTTTCCTTTTTCGGGCCGGACATCCTGGTGATGGAATTCCCGGCCTGGGACTGTCTGCCGTATGACCGGGTCTCGCCCAATGCCGGCGTGGTGGCGCAGCGCATGACGGCGCTGTCGCGGCTTACGCGCGTGAAAGGCCGTGACCGGCCGTCGGTGCTGCTCACCACCGTCAACGCCGCGCTGCAGCGCGTGCCGGCGCGCGACTTCGTCGGCACGCATGCGCTGTCGGTCGCGCCCGGCAATGTCACCGGCATGGCGAGTATCGTCGAATGGCTCGAGCTCAACGGCTTCATGCGCGCCTCAACCGTGCGCGAGCCGGGCGAATACGCCGTGCGCGGCGGCATTCTCGATCTCTTCCCGCCCGGCATGGACATGCCGGTGCGGCTCGATTTCTTCGGCGACGCGCTGGAGACGATCCGCTCATTCGACGCGCAGACACAGCGCAGCGAAGATAGCTTGCGCGGGCTCGATCTGGTGCCGGTCTCGGAATTCCAGCTCGTCACCGAAACCATCCGCCGCTTCCGCACCGGCTATGTGGCGCAGTTCGGCGCCTGCGGTCCGGACGATCTGCTCTATGAAGCGGTTAGCGAGGGCCGGCGCTATCCGGGCATGGAGCACTGGCTGCCGCTGTTCCACTCAAAGCTCGAGACGCTATTCGACTATTTGCCGGGGACGGCGCTGGCGCTGGAGCATCTGGCGGACGATGCCGCGCATGAGCGCTTGGCGCAGATCGCCGACTATTACGAGGCCCGCCAGCAGGCGCTCAGAGATGGCGTCTCGCCGCCGTACAAGCCGTTGCCGCCGGAGCGGCTTTATCTCGCCGAAAGCGAGTGGCGCGAGCGTCTGGACACATCGGCGCTGGCGCGGCTCTCGCCCTTCGCGGTGCCGGAGGTGGCCAATGTGATCGACACCGGCGCGCGGCAGGGACGCAATTTCGCCGCCGAGCGCGCCGAGCCCAACGCCAACGTATTCGAGGCCGTCACCCGGCACGTGCTGGCCTTGCAAAGCGCCGGCAAGCGCGTCGCGGTGGCGCTGTGGAGCGACGGCGCGCGCGAGCGCATGAGCCACGTGCTCGCCGACCACAAATTGCACAATCTCAGCCCCGTGGCGTCGTGGCCGCAGGCTGTGGCGCTGCCCAAGGCCTCGGTCGCGCTCGCCGTGCTCGGCATCGAATCCGGTTTCGAGACCGAAGACGCGGCCATCGTCAGCGAGCAGGACATCCTCGGCGACCGGCTGGTGCGGCCGCGTAGAGCCAGCCGCCGCGCAGAGAACTTCATCGCCGAAGCGACCAGCCTCGCGCCCGGCGATCTGGTGGTCCATGTCGATCACGGCATCGGCCGCTTTGCCGGCCTGCAGCCGATCGAGGCGGCCGGTGCGCCACACGACTGCCTGGAAATTCACTACGCCGAAGGCTCCAAACTGTTCCTGCCGGTGGAGAACGTCGACCTGCTTTCACGTTACGGGTCGGAAGAAAGCCACGTCGACCTCGACCGGCTCGGCGGCGGCGGTTGGCAGGCGCGCAAGGCGCGCATGAAGAGCCGCATCCGCGAGATTGCCGGCGAACTGATCAAGATCGCGGCCGAGCGGCAGTTGCATGAGGCCCCGCGCCTGACCGTCGGGCCCGGCGCCTATGATGAGTTCAGCGCCGGCTTCCCCTATGAGGAGACCGACGACCAACTCGCCGCGATCGACACCACCATGAAGGACCTCGGCACCGGCCGCCCGATGGACCGGCTGATCTGCGGCGACGTCGGCTTCGGCAAGACGGAAGTCGCGCTGCGCGCCGCCTTTGCCGCTGCCATCAACAGCAAGCAGGTGGCGGTGGTGGTGCCGACCACCTTGCTGGCGCGCCAGCACTTCAAGACCTTCTCCGAGCGCTTCCACGGTTTCCCCGTGAATGTGGCGCAGGCCTCGCGGCTGGTGCCGGTGGCGCAACTCAACACGGTGAAGACCGGCTTGGCCGACGGCAGCGTCGATATCGTCATCGGCACCCACGCACTGCTCGGCAAGGCCATCAAGTTCAAGGATTTGGGCCTGCTGGTCGTCGACGAGGAACAGCATTTCGGCGTCTCGCACAAGGAGAAGCTAAAAACGCTGCGCTCGGAAGTGCATGTGCTCACGCTGACGGCGACGCCGATCCCGCGCACCTTGCAACTGGCGCTCACCGGCGTGCGCGATCTGTCCATCATCGCCTCGCCGCCGGTCGATCGGCTGGCGGTACGCACTTTCGTATCGCCCTTCGATCCGCTGGTGGTGCGCGAGGCGCTGCTGCGGGAGAAATACCGCGGCGGCCAAGCCTTCTATGTCTGCCCGCGCATCGAGGACCTCGCCGGCGCCAAGGATTTCCTCGACAAGAATATTCCGGAGGTGCGCGTCGGCGTCGCCCACGGGCAGATGCCGCCGACCGTGCTCGACGACATCATGACGGCCTTCTACGACGGCAAATACGACGTGCTACTGTCGACCACCATCATCGAGTCCGGCCTCGACATTCCGACCGCCAATACGCTGATCGTGCACCGCGCCGACCGCTTCGGGCTGGCGCAGCTGTATCAGCTGCGCGGGCGTGTGGGGCGCGCCAAGCTACGCGCCTACGCGCTGTTCACTTTGCCGGCGCAGCAAAAGATCACCGCGCAGGCCGAGCGCCGGCTGAAAGTGCTGCAGTCGCTCGACACGCTCGGCGCTGGATTCCAATTGGCTTCGCACGATCTCGATATTCGCGGCGCCGGCAATCTGCTCGGCGAGGAGCAGTCCGGCCACATCAAGGAGGTCGGCTTCGAGCTTTACCAGCAGATGCTGGAGGAGGCGGTGATGAGTTTGAAGGCCGGCATTACCGCACCGGTTGCCGACCGCTGGTCGCCGCAGATCACCATCGGCACGCCGGTACTGATCCCCGAAGACTATGTCGCGGATCTATCAGTGCGGCTGGCGCTCTACCGGCGGCTGGCCGAGATCGAGGACGAACGCGAGATCGAAAGCTTCGCCGCAGAACTGGTCGATCGCTTCGGAAAGCTGCCGGGGGAGGTCGAGCATCTGTTGCAAGTGGTGGCGATCAAGGCGCTCAGCCGCCGCGCCAATGTGGAAAAGATCGAGGCCGGGCCGAAGGGCGTGGTGCTGTCGTTCCGCGACAACATTTTCGCCAATCCGGAAGGGTTGATCGGTTATATACGCGAGCAGGGCAGTGCCGCGCGTATCCGCAATGAAAAGACCGGTCAGCGCCTGGTGTTCCTCGACGACTGGGACCGCCCCGATGAGCGCCTGAAAGGCACCGCGGCGATTTTGCGCAAACTCGCCAGCATCGCCGCGCAGACCAAGGCGGCGTAGCCAAACTTGTCATCACCGGGCCGGCGCGAAGCGCCGTAATGCGCGTCCCTAAGCGAGATGGCCGGGACAAGCGCGGCCACGACAAAGGTCAGGTGTACGAGCTCAATGCGGCATCCGCAGTACCGGCTTGATGGACTTGCCGGCCGCCGACTCCGCCGCGGCGCGGTTGATGTCGGCGAGATCGTAGAAGGTGATCAACCGCTCGACCGGAAAGCGCCCGCCGACGATATGATCGACCAATTGCGGAATGAACTCTTTTGGTACGCTGTCGCCCTGAATCACGCCGCGCACCGTGCGGCCATTCTGCAGGAATGGCGTTTCGAGCGACACTTCGGTGCCTTTGCGCGCGCTGCCCAGCAGCACGCACATTCCGGCCGGCATCAGCGCCTCGACCGCTTCGCGGAACACCGACGGCACGGCTGAGGTTTCCAGCGAGTGGCGCAAGCCGGAACCGGTGATTGTCTTGATCTCCGCCACCACGTCGTTGCGGCCGCCATGATTGATGGTGTGGGTCGCGCCGAGCTCGCGCGCCAGCGCCAGACGATGCGCGTGCACGTCGACCGCGATGATCGGGTCGCAGCCGGCAATCTTCGCCGCCATCAGGCCTGACAGACCGACGGCGCCGACACCAAACGCCGCAAAGCTGTCGCCCGCGTTCGGTTTCATCACATTGAGCACCGCGCCGGCGCCGGTTTGGCCGCCGCAGGCCAGCGCCGAAATGCTGGTCAGTGGCACGTCGCTGCGCACCTTCACTGCGAAACGCTCATTGGCGATGGTGAAATTTCCGAACGACGACTGCTGGAAAAAGGCGCTGTAGACGGGCTTGCCGTGTTGCGAATGCAGCGTTGAGCCGTCGGCACGCGTCCCGTTCATCTTCAGATCGAAGGCGGACAGGCAATAAGTCTGGCGATGCGTGCGACAGTTTTCACATTCGCCGCACCACGGATAGGCCATCACCACGTGGTCACCTGGCTTGAAGTGGGTCACGCCGCTGCCGACCGCGCGCACGATGCCAGCGCCTTCGTGGCCGAACACTTTGGGATATTTCGTCGGGTAGTAACCGTCGCGGCCGTGCAGATCGGTGGCGCACATGCCGCATGCGATGACCTCGACGAGCAATTCGTCAGCGCGCGGATCGCAGAGATCGAGCGTTTCGATCGCGAAAGGGCCGCCGCGCTCTTGCACGACCGCGGCGGTGATTTTCATCGGCGCGCGTATTTTAGTTTGCGCATGATCTTGTCCGAAAACCGGTTCCGATCCCCGATCGGGGTCGAGGACATGCTTTTCGGGATCATGCGCGAATTATTCCGCGGCTGCGGAGCCGGCTTGCGCCACGCGCGCGATCGCCTCGGCGAGATATTCCGGCGCTTGCGCGCCCGACACCGCGAATTTGCCGCCGAAGATGAACATCGGCACGCCCTCGATGCCGGCTTCCTTGGCGGCCTGTACCTCGCCTTCGATCTGCGCGACGTCCTGATCGCTGGCGAGCGCTGCGCGCACGTCTTCGGCATCGAGCCCGATATCGGCGGCGGCCTGCACCAGCGTTTCGCGGTCGGTGAGGTCGGCGCCGGCGGTGAAATAGAGGTCCATCAGCTTCTGCTTCATCTCGGCGGCTTTGCCGATGCCCTCCGCCCAGCGGATCAGCCGATGGCAGTCGAGTGTGTTGGGCTGGCGCTTCATCTTGTCGGAGGCGTAGGTGAGGCCTTCCGCTGCAGCGGCTTCCGAAACGCGCTCGGCGATGCCCTTGTAGCGCTCGGGCGAGCCGAACTTGGCGGTCAGGTAGTCCTCGCGCGCAATGCCCTCGCGCGGAATCCAGTCGTTGAGAAAGTAGGGGCGCCAATGCACCTCGACCGGGATGTCGGGCTTGAGCTTGAGGGCTGCCTCCAGGCGGTGCTTGCCGATGAAGCACCAGGGACAGACCACGTCGGAAACAACGTCGATACGGACGGGCTGGCTGGACATTGGTGCGGTTCCTCAGGCTCGCGGCGGTTTTGGGCGGTTTGGGAAGCCTAGGCCGCAAGCCGGAGCCGGGCAACCGGCCCGACCCCGCCCCGCGCCGGGACCGTCGATTGCAAGGCGGCGAAGGCCGACCGCCTCGAAACCATCCTGCGGGAGCGCGGGTTCGACTTTGCGGTGCGTATTGTGCCAGTGCCGGCGGTCCCGCGCGGTGTCAGTGGCAAGGTCAACCGCGCAGAATTGAAAGCGTTGCTGTTGGCGCGCGCCTGAGGCGGCTATTCGGCGGTAACCACCTGACCGCCGCCCATCACCCGCTGCATCAAGCTGTCGAGCGTGTCGCCGGCCTTCAGTGTCGCCAGCGTGATGTTGATGGTGGTCTTGTCGTGCGCGTGGTGCGGCGCCAGCAGCGTATTCTTGAACGTGGCGGCAAGCCGCCGCACCACCACGTGGGCGGCGTGCAGATCGGTCTGGGTGAAGACGACCAGCACTGAGCCGTCATCCTCGCGCACGGCAAAATCGATATTGCGGATCACCCGCGCCAGCAGCCGGGCGGTCTCCATGTCGGTTTGGGTGTCGAACACGCCGTCCAAGGCAATGCGCGCAAGCGACAGCGGCTGGCCGCGCTCTCCGCCTTGTGCGACAGCCATGGCGAGGTCCTGCCAGAAGGCATCGCGCGTGAGCAGGCCGGTTTCCGGGTCGAGCAGGCCTTCGGCGTCGAGCGACTTGAGCATGCGCTTGAGCCGCGCTTCGAAGGCGCGCATGCGCACCAGCGGCAGCATGCGCGCAGCGAGCCGCGCCGGATCGCCGGACACGTGCTCGATATTCGACAGGGTCGCTGCGAAATCGGGCGGCGCTTCGCCGATCACCGCGACCGGAATGTCGTGGAAGCGGGAATCTTGCGCCAGAACCGTGAGGAAAGCCTCCACCATCCGCGGCGAAAATCCATCGCCCACCACAATGCCGTGGATGTCGCGCGCGTTGAGGTGGCGCGCTGCGGCCTCCACGCTGAGCGCGCCGACCATATTCACGCGCTCACCGATCGCCACGCTCAACGCCGCATAGCGCGGCCCGCGCCCGGCAATCAGCACGGTGGCATCCTCGAGCGGATCGCCCGCCGGGATCGCCGGCAGTCTTCCATCGGCCGAGGCGACCATCTCCATGCGGCGCAGCACCGTCGCATGCAGCGCACGTACGCGCAGCGCCGATTGCAGGCGCGCGATGAGCCGTTCTATGGGAAACGATGCGTCGCTCGGCAAAGCGATCGCCACCGCGGCGTCCCGTTCGCCGTCAACACGCGCGATCACCGGCACCACTGGGCCATCCATGGCGGCGATCTCTTGGCAGATCGTAAGCGCCTCCGCTGCGTTCGGCGGCGGTCCCGGCTCGGCAATGATTATGGCGGCCGGCTCGATCGTGTCGAAGGCGGCCGGCATGTCGGCCCAATTGGCCTCGACGATGGGGAAGGCCCCGGCCGCGCTCAGCGCTGCCACCAGGTCGGTCGCCGGGCTTTCGGCAACCACGATCATCGGACCTTGCAGGGACATGGCGGGCGGTGGCGCAATGCAAAGATGAAAGGCGTCTGAACCTACCGGAGGGCGATTAATAGGCCGTCAACGACAGGCCGATCAGGCGGCCTGCGACTTGGCGCGGCGGTGAAATGCGCCGGCAATCAACGGATTGACCCCGCGCGCCTGCAAGCGGGCCTCGGTCGCCGGCGTGTTGGGTGAACTGCCGGCCAGGCGCTGGCCGAGCATGGCGTCGGGCAACGTGGCAATGGTGGCGCGCAGGTCGGCTTTGGCAACCTGCCAATCGATATCGTTTTGGCGGAAACGGTAGCCGCCGATCGCCGTGATCCCCGCTGGCGGACCGGTGATAGTGAAGGTCTCGGTTTCACGGTCGCGCCGGCAGGCGTAGCGGGTATCGACAAATCCGTCGGCGTCGGGCGTCCAATAGGACTCGCCGCCGTTGAGCCCGAGCGGAAAAGCTTGCAGCGGCACCATGGGCCCGCGTAGCGCCAGCGTCCCGATCTTGGTGCGCGCCGTTTCCATAACGGCAATCGATCTGTCGCCGCCACGTGGCGCGCCGACGACGCCGCACGGAATCGGCGCCGGCAACCCGTCAGCCCCGCGTCGCGCCGCGAGCAAGCCGATTTCGCCGAAACATGCCACGTCGGTGAGCGACGCCTCGCCGTGCCAGGACGCGCTCGCCGCGAGTAGTTCGGGTGCGCGCCACAACGCCAGCAAATTGTGGATTGGCGTATCGAGCAGACCTGCTTCCGCAAGCGGCGGCAGTGCCGCGGCCGGCAAGACCACCGTCCCGGCATTGTAATGGCGACATTGCGCGACGAAGGTAGCGGCATCGAAACCATGATGCAGCGCCAGCACGCCGCCGCGAACGAGCCACGGCAGCAACGTGACGGCGATGCCGGCGAAGGATCCAAGCGGAATTGCCGACAGCACGGTCGCATCCTCTGCGACGTCGGCTTCCAAGAGCGCCGCCAATCCGCCGGCGATCAATTCGGTATGATTGCGTGCAACGGCAATGAGACCGGCCGGCGCGGTTTCGAAGGTGACCACCGCGACGTAGTCGGCCGCTTCGCCCGCGCGCGCTGGCGGCGTAAAATTGACCGGAGGAGAGTCCAGGCATTCATCGAGCGACACCACGCCGTCCGGCAGGTCGCGGCCGAAGCCGCAGACTTGGCGGATCGAGAACAATTCAGCCGCGGCCTGGCATGCGATCTCGGCCTGCGCGATCGTGCCAACGCGGGAGCACGTGATGATCGCCGAGGCGCCGACCGCGCCAAGCGCTGCCACCATGTCCTGTTTGCGCCACAGCAGCGGCAGCGGCGCCGCGATCATACCGGCGCGCAGCAGGCCGAGCAGGGCGATGACGTTTTCCACGGTGTTGGGAAGCTGCAGCGCGACCACCGCTCCGGCCGGCAGCCCGAGGAGTTGCAGCCGCGCGGCAAACGCCGAGACCGCCCGGTCGACCTGGGAAAAGCTGAACTGCCGCGGCGCTTCGCCGGTGACGATCTCGTGGTTGAACGGATCGGACAGCGCGAGCGCGCCGGCGCGCCGCAAGACGGCGCGGCGGAGCAGATCGTCAAGCGTCGCACGCGGGCCGCCCGGTTCTTGATCGCTGCCGGTCTGGTTCATCTGGCGTCCCCATGCCACCAGGTTTCCGGCAAATAGCCGAACAGTGAGGTGCGCGCCGGGTGCTTGATTTTGGTCCAGCGCGCTACCCATTGCGTGGGCGGGAAATAGAGCGGCACGACATAAAACCCGGACAGTAAGACACGGTCGAGCGCGCGCACGGCGGAGGCGAAATCGGCGCGGCCGGTCGCTGCCAGCATTGCCGCGATCATGGCGTCGATCGCCTTCGACTTGACGCCCATATAGTTGCGGCTGCCTTCCTGGTCAGCCGCGGCAGAGCCCCAATAAAAGAGCTGCTCGTTACCGGGAGAGAGCGACTGCTCCCAGCGATATTCGATCATGTCGAAGTCGAAGGTGAGGCGCCGGCGCTCGAATTGGGTGGCATCGACCGAACGCACGCGCGCGTCAATGCCCGCGCGCTTGAGGTTGCGCGCGAAGGCGAGCGCCAGCCGCTCCTGGTCGCGGTTCGTGGTGAGGATCTCGAAAGCGAGCGCCCGCCCACTGGCGCGATGAACGAGATGGGTGCCTTGCAGCGCGTAACCGGCTTGCGCGAACAACGCAAAGGCGCGGCGCAAGGGCGCCCGATCGCGGCCCGATCCGTCGCTGACCGGGGGTGTCCACGTGCCGTCCATGACGTCGGCGCGCACCACGCCGGGAAACGGCGCCAGCAATTCCTTCTCGCGCGCATTGGCGGGCACGCCGTGCGCCGACAAATCGCAGCCGTCAAAATAGCTGGCGGTGCGCCTATAGAGGTCGAAGAAATACGTGTGGTTGATCCATTCGAAGTCGAACAGCTGCAGGATGGCCTCGCGCACGCGTACGTCCGCGAACATCGGCCGCCGGGTGTTGAACACCAGGCCGCGCATGCCCTTGGGCAGGCCATAGGGGAACTCATCCTTGACTACGCGACCCTCGCGCAGGGCCGGGAAGTCGTAGGCGGTCTGCCAGCGTCCGGGATCGGTTTCCGCGCGCACGTCGTAAAGACCCGTCTTGAATGCCTCGAAATGGGTATTGCCATCGCGGTAGTAATCGAAGCGGATTGTATCGAAATTCCACGAGCCGCGGTTGATTGGTAGGTTTCTTCCCCAGTATTTTGGGTCGCGGGTGAGTGTCACACTGACCCCCGGTTGCACCTTGCTGACGGTATAGGGCCCGCTGCCGGGCGGGGCCTCGAAGCTGGTCTCCTCAAACTTGTCGATATTGATCGCGTGCTGAGCCACCACCGGCATCAAACCGAGGATCAGCGGCAATTCGCGGTCTTCGGCGCCGGTCAGGTCGAAGCGTACGCCGTGAACGCCTACTTTTTCCGCTTTCACCACCTTGGCGTAGTAGATGCGGAAGTTGGGACGCCCGTGGTCGCGCAGCAACTGCCAGGAAAAAATCACGTCCTCCGGCGTTACCGGTCTACCGTCGGAAAAGAGTGCCGCGGGATTGACGGTGAAAGTCACAACGCTGCGTGTTGCGTTGCACACCACGCTGTCGGCGAGCAGGCCATAAAGCGTAAACGGCTCGTCATAACCGCGCGCGAGCAGGCTCTCGATTACGTAGCTGCGCATGTTGACGGCGGGCAGACCTTTGACGATGAGCGGATTGAGGCTGTCAAAAGTCCCGAGCACGCCTTGCACCAGTTGCCCGCCTTTGGGGGCGGCAGGATTGGCATAGGTCGGATGGCTGAAATCCGGTCGCCACGTCGGCTCGCCGTGCATAGCGATCGCGTGGGGGGCGGCTTGCGCCCGCGCCGGGCGCTGCGCGAGACCGCAGGCCGCCGATAGCGCACCGAGCACGACCGCGCGCCGCGATGGCTGCAATTGCATCACGGTAGGGCGCGTGGAGAAGGGCGAGGACACGGGTCGAATGCGATTCGTTCCGGCTTTGCGTTAAGTTAACACAGGCCAAGCGAGGATATCGATTCCCCGGACGAGCCCGCATTTTGACTCATTCGTGGCTTTATTGCCGGGACGAATTCGGCTATCAGGCTCATAATTTGGGTCACGCTCCCGCCGTATTTCGCCCGGAGAGAGCCGCGCAACAAGGCGTCCGTTCCGGCCGGGGAGTTTGAGCCGCGGGCGGTCAGAACAAAGGGATAATAGGATGGATTATCGGATCGCAACGGTCCGGCCGTGGGGTCGGGCGCTGACTGTCGCATTGGCCGCGGCCGGATTGTTGGCGGCGGGCATTGTGATGGTGCCGCCCGCACTCGCGCAAAGCAGTAAGCCTGCCGCCAAGCCCAAGCCGGCGCCGAAACAGGCGCCCGCAGCCCATCCGGCGGCGCCGCAGCCAGCGCCACCGCAAGCCGCCGCGCCGCCGCAGCTAATGTATTCGCCCTGGGTCAAATTCTGCGGCAGCAACAAAGACACCAACAACAAGCAGGTCTGTGTGGTGACCAAAGACGGCAAGCTGGAAAACGGCATGCCGGTCGCCATCGTCCAATTGTTCGAGCCGGAGGGTCAGCCGAAGGTCCTGCGCGTGACGGTTCCGCTCGGCATGCAGTTGCAGCACGGCACCCGCGTCATCCTCGACCAGGAACAGCCGATGCAGGAGCCGTACAAGATTTGCTTCCCGGTCGGCTGCATGTCCGACTATCCGATGACCGACGACATGGTCGCCAAGATGAAGAAGGGCAAGATGATCACCTTGCAGGCGATCAACATGCAAGGAACGCCGATCAGTCTGCCGATGCCGCTCACCGATTTCGCCAAGGCCTATGACGGGCCGCCGACGGATCCGAAAGTTTTCGAGGAGCAGCAGAAGAAGCTGCAGCAAGAGCTGCAGAAGAAGGCGGAAGAGGCGCGCAAGAAACTTGAAGCGCAGCAGCCGGCAGCAGCGCAGAAGAAGTAGACGCAACAACAAGCGCGGCGATCAAGGCGCGGGCTTACGGCCTGCGCCTTTTTTGTACGCGATAGCGCCGAACGCCTAATTGAGCTGGCTGTTGCGCGGGCGGTAGGAGCCGCGCTCGTCGCGCTCGAACACCTCGGCGACCTGCGGGTGGCGGATCGGGGCCTCGGAGGTGTCCGGGATCAAGTTCTGCTCGGAGACATAGGCAATGTATTCGCTCTCCGCGTTTTCCGCGAACAGGTGATAGAACGGCTGATCCTTGTTCGGGCGCACGTCCGCCGGGATCAACTCCCACCATTCTTCGGTGTTGTCGAATTCCGGATCGATATCGAACACCACGCCGCGGAACGGGTAGAGCCGGTGTTTGACCACCTCACCGATCTTGAATTTGGCACTGCGGATCTTGTTCATCATCGAAACCACATAGTACGTCGTTGTCGCTTGCGCCAGCGTTAGAGTGCGTATCGCGCGCCCATGTCCGGGTCCTTAGCCGCCACCAGTTTGGCGAGGTCTAGCAGCACCTTGGCCTGCTTCCAGGTGGCGTCGTCCTGCATCTTGCCGTCGATCATGACCGCCCCGGCACCGTCGGGCATGGCGGCCACAATTTGCTTGGCGAAGGCGACCTCGGCGGGGTCGGGCGCGAACACTTTTTTGGCGATGACGATCTGTGACGGGTGCAGCGACCAGGCGCCGACGCAACCCATGAGGAAAGCGTTGCGGAATTGCGCCTCGCAGGCGGCTGCGTCGGAGAAGTCGCCGAACGGTCCGTAGAACGGCTTGATGCCGGCGGCGGCGCAGGCGTCGACCATCTTGCCGATGGTGTAGTGCCAGAGGTCCTGCTGGTAGGCCGCGCGCGGCGCGTTATCATCGATGTCGGGTTTACCCGATATCGATCCTTTAGACGTCGCATCGGCCAGCACTTTGTAATCGGGATGGCCGCCGCCGACGCGCGTGGTCTTCATCGCGCGCGAGGCGGCAAGATCGGCGGGGCCCAAACTCATGCCGTGCATGCGCGGCGAGGCGGTGGCGATCGCCTCGACATTGTTGACGCCTTGCGCGGTTTCCAAAATGGCGTGGATCAAGATCGGCTTTTTGATTTGATGGCGCGCTTCAAGCTGCGCCAGGAGTTGGTCGAGATAGTGGATGTCCCAGGGACCATCGACCTTGGGCAGCATGATGACGTCGAGCTTGTTGCCGATCGCCGCCACGATTTCGGTCACGTCGTCGAGCACCCAGGGGGAGTTGAGCGCGTTGATGCGCGTCCACAAGCCCGTCGCGCCGTAGTCCACGCTCTTACCCATCTCGATGAAGCCCGCGCGCGCGGCGGCCTTGGCCTCGACCGGAATGGCGTCTTCCAGGTTGCCCAGCACCACGTCGACCTGGCGCGCCAGTTCCGGCACCTTGGCGCGCAGCTTTTCCAGATGCGGCGGCACGAAATGGATCATGCGCTCCAGCCGCACTGGCAGCTCGCGCATGGGCGCAGGCGCCCCGATGGCGAGGGGGGCAAAGAACTGGCGGGGAAGCTTCATGGGACGCGTACACCTTCCAAAAGGCCGGTCTGCCGTTTAGAGCAATGCAAAGGGCGCGCCAAGTGGGCGCTGGTACCCGTCTTGCGGCATTGGGCAAACGCCGACCATGCAACCGCTTTCCGGCCTTCTGGTCCTCGATTTCAGCACGCTTTTGCCAGGACCGCTGGCCGCCTTGATGCTGGCGGAGGCCGGCGCCGAGGTGATCAAGATCGAGCGCCCGGGCGGCGAGGACATGCGGCGCTTTCCGCCAATGGTCGAGGGCGAGAGCGCGGTGTTCGCGCTGCTCAACCGCGGCAAGCAGGTGCTCACGCTCGATCTCAAGAGCACGGCGGATCGTGAAAAGCTCAAGCCGCTTCTGGCACGCGCCGATATCCTGATCGAGCAGTTCCGTCCCGGGGTAATGGCGCGGCTAGGCCTCGGTTACGGAGAGGTGCGCGCGCTCAATCCGCGACTGATCTACTGCTCGATTTCAGGCTACGGCCAAAGCGGGCCGCGCGTGCACGAGGCCGGCCACGACATCAATTACATCGGCAACACGGGCCTGCTCGATCTGCAGCCGGGGCCGGTCGAAGCGCCGGTGGTGCCGCCGATGCTGGCCGCCGACATTGCCGGCGGCAGCTTTCCGGCGGTGATCAATATCCTGCTGGCGCTGCGGGCGCGCGACCGGAGCGGTGAGGGCGCCCATGTCGACGTCGCCATGACCGACGCCATGTTCACCTTCGCCTGGTACGCGCTGGCGCTCGGCACCGCCGCCGGCCGTTTCCCCAAACCGGGCGAATTGCCGCTGGTCGGCGCTTCGCCGCGCTACCGGCTCTATGCGACCAAGGACGGCAAGCTCGTCGCCTGCGGCGCGATCGAACAGAAATTCTGGGAGAGCTTCACTGCGGCGATCGGATTGCCGGCGCAATTCATCGACGACGCGCGCAATCCGAAAGCGACGCAGGCGGCGGTGGCGAAACTCATCGCAGCGCGCAGCGCCGAGGAATGGCGGCCGATCCTGGCGAGCGCCGATTGCTGCGCCACCATTGTCATGCCGCTGCGAGAGGCGATACGCGATCCGCATTTCACCGCCCGCGGACTGTTCGCGCACGAAATAGAGACCGCCTCGGGCAAGATGCTACCGGCGTTGCCGCTGCCGATCGCGCCACAGTTCCGCGAGCGGCCCGCCGCCAAGAAAGCGCCGAAGCTCGACAAATAATCCCGTCCCGCGATCCGCCTCCGCTCATTTTGTGAACTCGGCGGGTTCGAGTCCGCCAAATCGCGGAGCGCGAAGGTCGGAAAGCGGGGACCCAGGGCAAACATTAGTGTCGAGCGACCACGCAGTGAACCGCGGACAAATGTGGATTTGGGCTCTTGTTGACCCGGTATCGAATTACCCAAAGCGGACATAAAGCAACGGCAGATCACCAATTGGAACTTTCGCCGCTGATCGGCATTGGAGAGATAGGGGTTCGTCGCCTTTTGCGGCCGGGCCGCAAACCAACAGTGAAAGAACAGGTCATGAGATACCGAGTGTCTATCCTCGCTGCGGCAGCATTGTTTGCAATGAGTACTGTGCCGTTCACGAATAACGCATCTGCGGCGCCGGTCGTCGATGCGCTCGCCTTCAAAAATTCCGCCTCAACGAATATCGAGACCGTGCGATGGCGCGGCCACAGAGGAAGGGGTCCGGGTTTCGGTCCAGCCCTGCTCGGCGGTGCCATCATCGGCGGACTGCTTGCCGCTCCCTTTGGCGGCTACGGCCCCTACGCTTATGAGCGCGGCCCCTACGTCTACGACCGCGGCTACGGTGGCAGCGCGGAGGCCTACTGCATGCAGCGGTTCAAGTCTTATGATCCGGGCAGTGGCACCTATCTCGGCTACGACGGCTACCGCCATTCATGTCCATGAGTGGATAACCGGCGGATACCCAGGCCGGTTGAACGCCTGCCAATAAGAAACCCCGGGACATTTTCCCGGGGTTTTGTTTGGGCGCCAAGCACTAAGGATTTGTCCTCGATTGATCGCGTCGCAAATTACGAAACTCTTTGGCCCCTTCAACAGCCTGCGCTTTTCCCGCTTACGTGGGAATGAGCCGGTAATGGTGGGCCTAAAGCGCTTCCCCGCGCATCAGCCGTGGCTGCGCCGAGGCCGGCGCCACGCCTTCGCGCATCAGCGCGCGGCGCAACGGGCCGATGCGGTCGATAAGATAAAGGCCCAAGCCGCGCGCGCCCTGCACGGGCAGGAAATCCGACAGCAGCGAGCGATTGACTAGATCGATGGCGAGGGTGCGGCCGGCGATGTCGGAACGGCGCAGGCTGTCATAATGCGCGAGTACATTGACGCTGCCGATATCGCGCCCGGCGCGGTGCGCCGCGATAGCCAATTCGCCGATGGTGGCGGCGTCACGTAAACCGAGATTGAGCCCTTGCGCGCCGATCGGCGGGATTACATGGGCGGCTTCGCCCACTAGGGCGATGCGTTTGCCAGCCAAACGTCGCGCGCTCGCAACGCTGAGCGGAAACAGGCCGCGGCCCGGTTCAACCTCGATTTTGCCGAGGATCGAATGCGAAGCGCGTTCGATTCCCGCGGAGAGTTCGGCATCGTCGAGCGCGGCGATTGTTTCGGCGTCGGCCGGATGCAGCACCCAGACCAAGCTCGAACGGTTGCCCGGCAGCGGCACCAGCGTGAACGGCCCGTCGGCGGTGTGGAATTCAGTCGAAGTGTCGCGATGCGGGCGCGAATGGCGCAAGGACACGGTGAGGGCGACTTGGCGGTACTTGTGCGCGTCGACGCCGATGCCGGCGGCCTCACGGCACAGCGAATGGCGCCCATCGGCGCCAACGACCAGTGCCGCGGTTAGCGTCTCGTCGCTCTTGAGCGTCACCGCGACAGCGCTTTCGTGCGGCTCGACCGCCGCGACTCCGCCTTCGATCAGGCGCAGCCCCGGCGTGGCACGGGCGCGTTGTTTGAGCGCCGCGACCAGATGGCGGTTTTCGACGTTGTAGCCGAAGGCATCGAGGTCGATCTCGTCGGCGGAGAATTTCACCTCCGGCGCGCGCCACAGCCGGCCGGTGTCGTCGACTATGCGCATGACACGCAGCGGCGCGGCCTGCCCCCGGCAGAGCTCCCAGACGCCCAGCGTGGTGAGCGCCGTCACCGAGCCGGCGAGCAAAGCCGTGGTGCGGTTATCCGGACGCTCGTTGGGCTTGGCGACCAGCACGGCGGCGATACCGCCCTCGGCAAGCGTGATCGCGGCGGTAAGCCCTGCTGGGCCTCCACCCACCACGATGGCGCCGTTCTTATGGGCGCCCGTGCCGTTTTTGCTCGCCATTATTCGCTCGCCTTTGCTTGGCTTTAGCCGGATTAGCACGGGCCGGGCAGGCGCGGAAACCAGGCCAAGAGAGCCCAAAGAGCGGCCAGTACCTTGATCGCCCGCAATGCGCTATGCACCGGGCTAAATGAGGGGCGTCCGGGAATGAGCCAAGCCGCCGACCACAGCCTCGACCACCTTTCGCCCGCCGCGGCGCGGCTGGGCGCGCTGTTCGCGCGGCCGAAGCTGTTGGCGGTTGCCTGCGTGATCGCGCTCGCCGCTTTGGGCTGGCTATATCTCGCGTTGCTCATCTCCGGCATGGGAGGTCCAGCGGCCGCGCTTGGCCCCGGCATGGGGGCGCTCGATCTGTTGCCGCGCACGATCCGCGCGCTGTGCACCCCGACCTTCGGACTGTCGCTGTTCGCCATGCCGGGCGGCAGTTGGGGCGCGAGCGGCTTTGCACTGGTCGCGCTGATGTGGGCCGCCATGGCGCTCGCCATGATGCTGCCGAGCGCGGCGCCGATGATCCTCACTTACGCCGAAATTGCCGACACAGCCGCGCGCAAGGGCGAAACCATCGTCACGCCGTTCGCGCTTGTCGCCGGCTACACCGTGATCTGGCTCGGCTTTGCGCTCGGCGCGACGCTCACGCAATTCGCCTTCACGCGGGCCGCGCTCATCGATTCCGGCATGGCCTCGGTCAGCGGGCTATTCTCCGGCGCGATCTTCATCGCCGCCGGCGCCTACCAGTTCACCGCACTCAAGGATGCCTGCCTGCGGCAATGTCAGAATCCGTTTCCGTTTTTCTTCACGCATTGGGAGACGACGGCGCGCGGCGTGTTCCGGCTCGGTGTCCGCCAAGGCATCTACTGCCTCGGCTGCTGCTGGGCGATGATGGCTGTGATGTTTGCGGTCGGCGTCATGAACGTGATCTGGATGGCGGCGCTCGGTATCGTGATGACGCTGGAAAAGATCGGCAGCGGCCGCCGTTTCACATATGGCATTGGCGTGGCGTTGATCACCATCGGGATCGCCTTCGTGCTGTCGGCGGTCGCGGCGCATTGGCCGGCGCGCGTGATTTAAGCTAGGACAAAAGAAAAACCGGGGAGTTAAGCGTTGAGTGAACGTTGGACGCTGAAAGGCGAGTTGGCGCTGTCGTGCAGTTGCACGGTGTTTTGCCCTTGCGTGCTCTCATTGGGCCATCATCCCCCGACCGAAAGCCGGTGCCAGACCTGGGCCGGCATTCGTATCGACAGCGGGCATTTCGGCGACATCGATCTTTCCGGCATCAAAGCCGGCATCATGATGGACCTGCCCGGCATCATGTCGCGCGGCAACTGGACCGCCGCACTGTTCGTCGATGATACGGCGTCGATCCAGGCGGTGAAGGGCCTGACCCGCATCTTTACCGGCCGTGTCGGCGGCTCGACGCATTTGCTCTCGATCCTGGTCGGGCAGTTCCTCGGCGTGCATCAGGTGCCGATCACCTACGAGACGCAAGGCGAGACCCGCATCGTGCGTATCGAGAAATATGTCGACGGCGCCATCACGCCGATCCCCGGCAAGCAGAAAGGCGAGAATGTCGTCATCCACAACAGCGAATACTGGGTCGGGCCCGACGTCATCGTTGCGCGCGCCGACAAGTCGCGTTTCCGCGGCTTCGGCCGCAACTGGAACCTGGCCGGCCGCTCGGCCGAGATCATCAAGCTCGATTGGGGTAACGAGTAGCGCATGATGCCGAAAAGCGCGTCCTCGACCCCGATCGGGGATGGCAACCGGTTTTCGGAAAAGATCACGCGCAAACAAAAGTCATGACGTCTTTCGCAAGCGTTCGCGCTTTCGCAATCCATGTTTTCACCGCTTGCGGAGCGGCGCTGGCCTTTCTGTCGCTGATCCTGGCCACCGGTGAACACTGGGCGGCGATGTTCTTCTGTCTCGGCGTCGCCTTGATCGTGGACGGCCTCGACGGTCCGCTGGCGCGCGCCTTCAATGTCGCCGCGGTCCTGCCGCGCTGGTCGGGCGACACCCTCGATCTCATTGTCGATTTCACAACTTACGTCTTCGTACCGGCCTATGTAGTGGCGGCGAGCGGGCTCTTGCCGGAAGCGCTGGCGCTCGCCGCCGGCGTCGTCATCTGCATATCGGGCGCGCTCTATTTCGCCGACCGCAACATGAAGACCGCCGACAATTATTTCCGCGGCTTTCCGGCGGTGTGGAATCTCGCGGCCTTCTATCTCTATGTGTTGGCGCCGCCGCAATGGCTGGCGGCGGCGGCCATCGTGGTGCTGGCGGGATTGAGTTTTGTCCCGATCAAGTTTCTGCATCCGCTGCGTGTCGAGCGCTTGCGCATGCTCAACATCGCCTTGTTGCTTGCTTGGGCGGTGCTGGCGCTGATCGCGGTGGCGCTTAATCTGCAGCCCGGCCCTTACGTGACCTGGCCGCTGGTGCTCATCGCGGTCTATTTCTTCGTGGCCGGGCTGTTGCCGCGGCCGGCCTGACAGGAGATTGCAATGTCCCGACCGGTCCTGCTCATCGCCGGCGGCAGCCGCGGCATCGGCGCCGCGACCGCAAAGCTTGCCGGCGCGCGCGGCTATGACGTTGCGGTCAACTACAAGAGCAACGCCAAGGCCGCCGCCGCTGTCGTCGATGCGGTGAAGGCATCCGGGGCTAAGGCGCTGGCGCTACAGGGCGACATGAGTTTGGAAGCCGACATCGAGCGGGTGTTCGACGCGACGGCGCGCGAACTCGGCCCGATCACGCATTTTGTGCACAGTTCCGGCATCATCGGCAAAATGTCGCCGCTCGCCGACGCCGACCCCGCGGTCATCCGCGAGGTGATCGACGTGAACCTCACCGGCGGCATGTTGTGCGCGCGCGCCGCCGTTCGCCGCATGTCGACCGCCAAAGGCGGCCCCGGCGGTTCGATCGTGCTGTTGTCCTCGATCGCCGCCATCACCAGCGGCGCTGGCGAATATGTTTTCTACGCCGCCGCCAAGGCCGGCATCGACGCGCTCGCGCTCGGGCTCGCGCGCGAAGTGGCGAAAGAGGGCGTGCGCGTCAACGCCATCCGCCCCGGACCGACCGACACCGAAATCCACGAGCCGGGCCGGCTTGCCCGCGTCACCCCGATGCTGCCGATGGGCCGGCCGGGCCAGCCCGACGAGATCGCCGAGGCGATCCTGTTCCTGTTGTCGGATGCCGCGTCTTACATTAGCGGCGCCGTGCTCAACGTTTCCGGTGGGCGCTAGCGAAAGCCGGTCGCAGATGCGGCGATGTGATCACCCTTGCTTCGCCGCGCGCTTGGGCGGCGTGTCGGGCGGTAACGAGACCCAGGGGTGGCGCTGCTCCTCCCACACCGCGACAGCCGGCGCGGGGAAATTCGGGTCGGCAAAGTTTCCAATGGCCACAGCGACGTATCCCGGAAAGCCGTCGCCCTCCCAGTAGACGGTCGATCCGCAGGTCGGACAGAAATAGAAGGTTAGAGCGTTTCCACTTTCGGCCGTCCGCTTCCACGTTGTGGCCTGACCGGCGAAGGCGACCCGCTCGCGCCGGAAGCGCGCCTGGTTGCTGATCACCGCACCGGTGCGGCGCTGGCATTCCAGACAGTGACACATGGAGATACGCGCCGATTCACCTTCGATCGTCAGGTGAAGCTGCCCGCAGCTGCAGGCGGCGTGTCGTGTGGTCATGCTGGGCTCCTGGGCTGGCGATAGGGTCGGAGTGGAGGCTGGACTTCAGAACAATACAGCACCCGCAGCGGAGAGGGCACGCCCCGGCGGCCGGGGGGAGGAGTGCTTGCGCTCACGGCCTGCCTGCCTATGATCGCCGCCGAAACCGATAAACTCAACAATTCGACTTAATTCAGGGGAGTGAAACATGGTCGCGGCAGTGCGCGTACACAAAACCGGCGGGCCCGAAGTCCTGACCTATGAGGACGTCGCCATCCCGGCGCCCGGCCAGGGCCAGATCAAAATCAAGACCCATGCCGCCGGCATCAATTTCATCGACTGCTATTTCCGCAACGGCAGCTACCCCTCGCCGGCCGGCATGCCGTTCATCGCCGGCAACGAAAGCGCCGGCGAGGTGATCGCCGTCGGTCCGGGCGTGACCGATCTGAAGGTAGGCGACCGCGTTGCCTATGTCGGACCGTTCGGCGGCTACGCGGCCGAGCGCCTGGTGCCCGCCGACCGCGCGGTGAAATTGCCCGACAACATCAGCTACGAACAGGCCGCCGGCATGATGCTCAAGGGCATGACCGTGCAATATCTGGTCAACCGCACCTTCAAAGTGGGCAAGGGTTCGATCGTGCTGATGCACGCGGCGGCCGGCGGCGTCGGCCTCATCCTGTGCCAGTGGGCGAACCATCTCGGCGCCACCGTGATCGGCACCGTCGGCTCCAAAGAGAAGGCCGAAATGGCCAAGAAGAACGGCTGCCACCACACCATCCTCTACCGCGACGAGGATTTCGTCGCCAAGGTGAAGGAGATCACCAGCGGCAAGCAATGCGACGTGGTCTATGACGGCATCGGCAAGGACACGTTTCCGGCCTCGCTCGACTGCCTGCATCCGCTCGGCTATTTCGTGTCCTTCGGCTCGGCTTCCGGCCAGATCGCGGCCTTCAATATCAACATCCTGCAGGCCAAGGGCTCGCTGTTCGCCACACGCCCGACGCTTAACAACTATGTCGCCAAGCGTGACGATCTGATCTCCTGCGCCAAGGATCTGTTCGAAAAGGTCGGCTCGGGAGCGGTGAAAATCCCAATCAACCAGACCTACCCGCTGAAGGACGCGGCCAAAGCGCACCAGGACCTGGAAACCCGCGGCACCACCGGCTCGTCGATTTTGCTGACGTAGCTGCGGCGGCCCAGCACGACCGGCTGAAGGCGGTTTCTTGAGCGGACACGAGGCCAACAGCGGCGGCGTCAGACCCTGGGGACGCTGGGCGACCTTTGCTTTGGCGGCGGTCGCCCTGTTTGTTGGACAGTTCGCCGCTCTGGCGGCGCTTGGCGTCTGGTACGGAACGTCGCCGGGGCATCTGCCGGATTTTTCCGGCGACGGCGTTGCCATTACCTTGATCATCTTCGTATCGACGCCGGTCGAAATGGCGCTGTTGATGCTATTTGCGCAGCGCGCCGGCAATTTTGCGGACTATCTCGGCTTCGCACTGCCGCGCCGCGCCGATGTCGTTTTCGGTGTCGCCGCCATAGTGGCGCTGATGATCGCCGGCAACATCGTCAGCTGGTTCTTGGACCGCACCATCGTCACACCATTTCAACTCGATATTTACCGCAGTGCCGAGACCGCGGGCTGGCTGTTCTGGCTCTGGCTTGCCGTGATGGTGGTGACGCCGGTCGGCGAGGAGACCATCTTTCGCGGCTTTCTATTCCGCGGCTGGCTGCGCTCGCCGCGCGACGTCTGGCCGGTGATCGTCGGCACGGCGCTGCTCTGGGCGCTCATCCATGTGCAATATGACCTCTATACCATCACGCAGATATTCATCTTCGGATTGCTGCTCGGCTGGCTGCGCTGGGTCAGCGGCTCGACGATCCTGACCATGCTGCTGCATGGGCTGATCAACTTCGAAGGAATGTTCGAGACCTTCCTCAGTCTGAAATGGCTGTCGTAATTCCGCGCTCTAAAGATGCGCGGCGATACGGGCGAAGGCCGGGTGCTGGTTGAGGCCGCCGGGCAGCCGCGGCAGGCCGATCACATCGACACCGCCGGAAAATCGGGCGATGCTCTCGACGGTGTCGGCAAGCTCGACCGGGTTGCGCTCGCTCTCCGACACCACGATCGCCGCAACGGCGAGCTTGCGCTGCGCGATCACGTCAAGCGCCGTCAGCGTATGGCTGATGGTGCCGAGATAGCCGCCGACCACCAGCAGCAATGGAATATTCAGCGCCGCCATCCAGTCGAGCACCGTGCGCTCGGGGTCGAGCGGCACCATGATGCCGCCGACACCTTCGATGAACAGGATGCCGTTTGTCGCCGCGATGGCCGCGCGGCTAAACGCGATCAAGCGGTCGAACTCGATGCTGCGGCCTTCGCGTGCGGCCGCAAGATCGGGCGACAATGGGGCGCGGAAGCGCCAGGGCGTGACGCGCTCGACTTCGCTCGCCGATACCGGCCGGCCGAGCGCGGCCAAAAGCACGGCCGGGTCGCTGGTCTCGACCACGGACGAGTCATAGCCACTGACGATCGGCTTGAGCGCGTCCACTTTGGTGCCGGCGCCGCGCAAGTGGCGGATCAGGCCGGCGCTGACAAAAGTCTTGCCGATGTCGGTGCCGGTCGAGGTGACAAAATAGGCGGCCACGGTTTAGTGCTTTAAAATCTTGTCGCGCACGAGGCCGGCAAGCCGCGCGACCTCTTCGTCGGGATGCTGCGCGGTGAAGGTCAGCCGCAGCCGCGCGGTGCCCGCCGGCACTGTGGGCGGACGGATGGCGGCGGCGAGGAAGCCGTGCTCGGCCAGCAATTGCGAAGCGGAAAGCGTTGCCTGCTCCTCGCCGATGATGACGGGCACGATCGGGCTTTGCGCGTCGGCAAGTCCGGCGGCGCGGGTGAAGGCTAACGCCTTCTGCACCGGCAGCGCGGCGTAAGCCGGTTCGCGCTCGATCAGATCGAGCGCGGCGATTGCCGCGGCGACGATCGCCGGCGGCAGGCCGGTCGAATAAATCAAGGTGCGGGCGCGATTGCGCATCACCTCGATCACCGGCGCCGAGGCGCAGAGATAGCCGCCATAGGTGCCGACCGCCTTCGATAGTGTGCCCATTTGCAAGGGAATTGGGATATGCGAATTGCCGATGGAGCTCGAGCCGCGGCCGCCGCCGACCACGCCCAGCCCGTGGGCGTCGTCCGACATCAGCCAGGCGTCGTGCTCATTCGCGACCGTCAACAGGTCGGCAACGGGGGCGAGATCGCCGTCCATGGAGAACACGCCGTCGGTCACGATCAGTGCATGGTCGTGCTGCGCCCGATGCTCGGCCAGCAGCGCGCGCACATGGCCGACATCGTTATGGCGGAACATCAGCACTTTGCCGCGCGAGAGTTGCGCGCCGGCGAAAATGCAGGCGTGCGATAGGTCGTCTGTCAGCACCAGCCCGTCGCGGCCGATCAGCACTGGGATGATGCCGGTATTGGCGAGATAGCCCGAGCCGAACACCACCGCGGCCTCGGTCTGCTTGAGGCGGGCGAGACGTTCTTCCAGCGCGGCGTAAAGCGGGTGGTTGCCGGTGACCAGCCGCGAGGCGCCCGAGCCCGCGCCGTAGCGTTCGAGCGCGGCCATCGCCGCCTGCTTGACCGCCGGATGCTGGGTCAAATTGAGGTAGTCATTGCAGGAAAACGACAACAGCCGTCGTCCGCCGCGCTCGACCCAGATGCCGTCCTCGCGATAGGTCTCGGTCAGCGCCCGGCGCAAATGGCGGCGCTGCAAATCGTCGAGCTTGGCTTGCGCGAAGGCGTCAAGCGAGTGCATCAAAGAACCTTATGCGGCGCGGGCAAAAGGCCCGGGCCAGCGGGTAGGGAAGCGCCAAATGGCGGACGATGCCAGCGAAAAGAACGCACGGCCGGGCTGGTATGACGCCGGCCTCGCGCGTGTCTGGCTGCCTTATGCGCAGATGAAAACGGCCCGTTTGCCGCTGCCCGTGGTGGGCACGCAGGGCTCGCGCATCACGCTCGCCGACGGACGCGAATTGATCGACGGGATCGCCAGTTGGTGGACCGCCTGCCATGGCTACAACCACCCGTACATCCGCGCGGCGGTGAAACGCCAGCTTGACGCCATGCCGCATGTGATGTTCGGCGGGCTCGTGCACGAGCAGGCTTTGACGCTGGCGCGGCGGTTGGCCGCGCTGCTGCCGGGCGATTTGACCCGCGTGTTTTTTTCCGACTCCGGCTCGGTCGCGGTCGAGGTCGCCATGAAAATGGCGGTGCAATATTGGCTCAATCGCGGTGTGCGCGGCCGCACGCAGTTCGTCGCCTTCAAGGGTGGCTATCACGGCGACACCACCGGCGCCATGGCGGTGAGCGACAACGAAGGCGGCATGCATGCACTGTTTGCCGGTCTGCTGCCACAGCACATCATTGCCGACCTGCCCGAGGACGAAACGAAAACGGCGGCGCTCGAGACGCTCCTCGCCGCGCGCGCCGACACGATCGCCGGCATCATCGTCGAGCCGCTGGTGCAGGGCGCCGGCGGCATGATTTTTCATGACGCGGCGGTTCTCAAGCGCCTGCGCGCGCTCGCAGACAAATACGACCTGCTGTTGATCTTCGACGAGGTGTTCACCAGCTTCGGTCGCACCGGCGCCATGTTTGCCTGCCACGACGCCGGCGTGGTGCCGGACATCATTGCACTCTCGAAAGCGCTCACTGGCGGCACGTTGGGATTGGCGGCGACGGTGGCGACAAAGAAGGTGTTCGATGCGTTTTGGTCGGACGATCCCGATATGGCGCTGATGCATGGGCCGACCTTCATGGCCAATGCGTTGGCTTGCGCCGCCGCCAATGCGTCGCTCGATCTGTTCGAACAGGAGCCACGGATCGCGCAGGTCGCCGATATTTCCTTCAGTCTCAGGCAAGGGCTCGAACCCTGTCGTGAAATGCGTGCCGTCAAAGACGTACGCATCAAGGGCGCCATCGGTGTGGTCGAGCTACAGCGAATCGACGATGTTGAAAGTTTGCGTGCTCGTTTTGTCGAGGCGGGCGTATTCGTGCGCCCCTTCGGCAATATCATCTACCTGACGCCGGCATTTACTATTCGACCCGAAGACCTCGAAGCGTTGACCGGTGCGGTGGTAAAAGTCGTGCGAACGTTATGAGCGGACGAGAGGGACAATAATGGCGGCCTACAGCGGACCGATCATCGACACGCATCATCACATTTGGCGGCGCGCCGATGTGCCGTGGCTGGCCGACCCGCCGATCCCGCGCATGTTCGGCGATTACTTCGGGCTGCGGCGCGATTATCCGGTTGAGGAATTCCTGCAGGACGTGACGCCGCAGGGCATCACGAAATCCGTGCACGTCACCGCCAATTGGGGCCTCGACCGCGCGGTGGAGGAAACGCAGTGGCTGCAATCGGTCGCCGACGCCCACGGCTTTCCGCACGGCATCGTCGCCCAGGTCGATCTCGCCGATGCGAACGTCGAGACCGCGCTCAAGGTGCACAAGCAGTACCCAAACTTCCGCGGCGTGCGGCAGATGCTCTACTGGGACGGCGATCCGGTGCGCCAGTCGGTGCCGCGGCCGGATTACTGCAACGGCGAGGAATTCCGCCGCGGCTTTGCGCTATTGGAAAAATACGACCTGACCTTCGAATTGCAGGTCTACGCCCGCCAAGCCAGTTACGCCGTCGACCTGATCAAGGCCTTTCCCAACGTGCGCATGATCCTGGTGCACGCCGGCATGTTGACCTCGCGCACGGCGACCGCGATCTCGCAATGGCGCACCGCGCTGATGTCGATGGCCGCGTTCCCCAATGTGTACGTGAAGCTGTCCGGCCTCGGCATGTACAGCAGCGGCATTACCTCCGAACAGGCGCGCCAGGTGATCCGCGACTCAATCCAGATTTTCGGCACCGACCGCACCATCTATGGCAGCAATTTCCCGCTGGAGAAGCTGCACGCGAGCTATGCCGATTTCTTCGGCGTCTACCGCATGGTGTTGTCGGAATACACCGAAGCCGAGCAACGCGCGGTGCTGCACGACAATGCGCAGCGATTTTATCGGTTGCTGTGACCAAGTTGATGCAGATCAAGTTCGAGCCCGCGCGCCGGGCCTAGCAGTGCCGGGCAGGTAAGTTCGGTTCGTGCGCAGCCCCCGGAGATGTCATGATGAAACGTTTGCTGCTGGCGCTTTTCCTCGTCGCGGCTATGAGCGGGGTCGCCTGTCACGCGCAACCGGTCACGACGCCGGAGCGGGGCTCAAGCCTGCGCGCGGACGTTCTCGATGCTTTGCGTCCGGTCATCGAAAAAGAAACCGGCGGCCCGGTGCAATTCGTCATCACCGTGATGCACGTGATGGGCAACTGGGCCTATGTGGATGCCAAGCCGCAACGGCCGGACGGGCGGGCGGTCGACTGGCGCGCCACCAAATATCGCAAAGACTACGAAGCCGACGTGTTTTCCGGCCTGGTGCTGGCGCTGCTGCGCCGCCAGGGCGGCCGCTGGACAGTGGTCGACACGTTCATCGGACCGACCGATGTCGCCTGGTACGAGTGGGTCAAGAAATACAAATTGCCGGAGGCGTTCTTCCAAGGCCCCTGAGTCAGTAACCAACCACGGAGCCGTGCAAGTCGTATTCGTCGGCGCGTTCGATCTTCACGGTGGCGATCTCGCCGAGGCGCAAGGGGCGGCGGCTCGCCACATAGACCGCGCCGTCGATCTCCGGCGCATCGGCCATGGAGCGGCCCTTGGCTAGGGCGCGGCCAGCAAAAGTGGGAACCGGTTTTGCGTCCGGACGCGCGCTTGATGAAGAAGTCGGGCCGGATTCATCAATTATGACTTTCTGCCGCGTGCCGACCTTGCGCTTGATCCGGCGCGCTGAAATTTTCTGCTGCGCCTGCATGAAGCGATGCCAGCGTTGTTCTTTGACCTCGTCGGGGACGGGCAGGGCCATGTCGTTGGCGGTGGCGCCGCGCACCGGTTCGTAGCGGAAGCAGCCGACGCGATCGAGCGCGGCTTCCTCCAGCCATTGCAGGAGATAGTCGAAGTCCTGCTCGGTCTCGCCAGGAAAGCCGACGATGAAGGTCGAGCGCAGCGTGATGTCGGGGCAGATCGTGCGCCAGGCGGCGATGCGCTCCAAGGTTTTCTCCTGCCCCGCCGGCCGCCGCATCCGTTTGAGCACCTCTGGCGCGGCATGCTGGAACGGCATGTCGAGATAGGGCAGCAGCTTACCCTCGGCCATCAGCGGCACGACCTCGTCGACATGCGGATAGGGATAGACGTAATGCAGCCGCACCCAGATGCCGAGCTCACCCAAGGCGCGCGCGAGATCGATAAACTTTGCGCGCAGCTCGCCGCCGCGCCATGGGCTCGCGGCGTATTTGAGATCGAGCCCGTAAGCTGACGTGTCTTGCGAGATCACCAGCAATTCCTTCACGCCGGCGGCGACCAGTTTCTCGGCCTCGCGCATCACCTCGCCGGCAGGGCGCGACACGAGATCGCCGCGCAGGCGCGGGATGATGCAGAAGCTGCAGCGGTTGTTGCAGCCCTCGGAAATCTTCAAATACGCGTAGTGCCGCGGCGTCAGCTTGATGCCCTCCGGCGGCACCAGGTCGAGAAACGGATCGTGCTGGGGCGGCACCGCGCGATGCACGGCCTCGACGACGCTTTCATATTGCTGCGGGCCGGTGACCGCCAATACGCCCGGATAGGCCTGCGTGATACTCTCCGGCTCGGCGCCCATGCAGCCGGTGACGATGACCTTGCCGTTTTCCTTGAGTGCGCCGCCGATGGCCGCGAGCGATTCCGCCTTGGCGCTGTCGAGGAAGCCGCAGGTATTGACGATGACCACGTCGGCGCCGGCGTGCTCGCGCGAGAGCGCATAGCCCTCGGCGCGCAGGCGCGTGACGATGCGCTCTGAATCGACCAGCGCCTTCGGGCAACCGAGCGAGACGAAGCTCACCGTGGGGGCGGCCGTATCTGGCTTTTTGGTTGGATCGAGCATGCCGGCATGGAGCTAGGCCCCTTCGGCATTTGGCGCAAGGTGTAGGGCGGCGTTAAAGTCGCCCAATGAGTCGCTCATTAATCGCGGCGCTGCTGCTTGCCCTGGCGATGCTGTCCGCTGCATCGCCGGCCGTCGCCGCCGACCGCCCGGCCGCTTGGCGCCAGCCGGCGCCCGGCCAGGCCCAGTCATTCCCACGCAGCGCGCGGGCACAGGCGATCTGGGCTTCGGACGCTTGCAGGCGGGAGTGCGGCGCTTTTTGCGCGTGGGACCTGGTCAGTTGCCTGCATGTGGACCCGCAGGGCCGCTGCCTCAAGCTCACCGACCGCTGCGACCGCGATTGCCAGCGACATTGCCGGACATCGGGCGGACCGCTGCTGCCGCTCGAATTTCCCTGGGACTGATCGAGGGCTTCGCGGTTCTCTGACGAAATCTTGAAGCGGCTTGATTGGACGGCCTTGCCGTGCCGGCGGCATGATGATCCCGCAAAAACAGGGGAGGGTGACCATCATGCGTTTTCCGCGGACAATCCGGCGCGTGCTCGCTGCCGTCATTCTGGTTTGCGCTGTGCCGCTCGCCGCGCCGCTCGCAGCCCAAGCCGCGTCGCCGGAACTTTTCACCGGTCTGGTGAAGGGCGTCGCGGTCGGCGGCTACGATCCGGTTGCCTATTTCACCGAATACAAGCCGGTGGCTGGCAAGGCCGATATTACTTACTCGTGGAAGGGCGCGACCTGGCGTTTTGCCAGCGAGCAAAACCGCGATGCGTTCAAGGCGAACCCGGAGAAATACGCCCCGCAATATGGCGGCTACTGCGCCTATGCGGTGTCGCAGGGCGCGACCGCCAAGGGTGACCCGAAGGTGTGGACGGTCGTCGACGGCAAGCTCTATCTCAACCTCAGCAGCAGCGTGCAGAAGACCTGGGAGAAGGACATTCCCGGTTACATCAAATCGGCCGACAAGAATTGGCCGGGGGTTTTGAAATAGCAGGCCCTATCCCATTCCGACGCAGTAAATGGCGCCGCTAGCGCAGGATCCACCAATTCCAGCTGCCGTCATTGGGACAGGCGCCGAAGCCGCATTCCAAAAACGTGGTCAGCGTCTCGATCGACGCTACGACGAATAGCGCAGCAACGCCGACCCCCGCCAAACGCTTCAGCCAGTCGGCGGTATTTTTGCTCGGCTCGAACTGGCTCTGGAACAACAGCACGATGCCGACCGCAAGGATGACGGTCGCGAACAGCACGATGCCCCAGACGTAGAGATGAAGGCCGAAGACCGGCTGGCCAAATGGCGGGTTCGCCGCCGCGGCCAAAGTCGGCTGTCCGGTCTTGGTGTCGAAAAACGGATTGATGTGCAGCAGCGTCTGCCGGATCGAGATCGCAAGGCCGAACATCGCCGACACCAGGCAGACGGCGTAATGCCGCGCGCGCGGCCCCAGCATCACGTTCATAGCCGCGCCGAGCGCCACCGCCACCATGGCGACGCGCTGCAATTGGCACAGCGTGCAGGGCAATTCGCGGTAGGAAAACTGATAGACATAGGCGCCGAGCAGCACGCCGATCATGGCCAGCATGCCGGCGAGGTTGAGAACGCGGGCGGCGTCCGGCGTGACGATATCGTCCCTCATAGCTGGACTCCCAGCTTCGAGGAAAAATCGACGTCGCCCGAGAATATGACGATGCCGAGGATCAGCGCGATCATCACCACCGCCCATCCCCATTGCGCCTCGCGTCGCCACAGGAAGAAGCAGCTCACGGCCAGCAGGCCAAACGTTACAGTCATCATCGCTCAGGCCTCCTCATTTTGACGTCGCCGCGAACGGGTCACATTCAAAATGCTCTGATTTTCCTAGCAACTTAAAAACCGGCGGCCATTCTGTCCACAAATCGCACCACAGATGCCAACCGATTTTTGGGGCACCTACTCGTAATCTCACGCTGGTGAGCAACGATTAGCTTATGTCCGCTTTACCCCCAATAGCGGACATTCACGGGTGTGATTGGAATGTCCGCTAAGTGCCACAAGCAGACATCCACCCGGACGGAATGTACGCGCACGCTCGCACGCTTTTTCTGAGCGACATCGAAAATCTCTCAACCGCTTTACCCCCTTTCGTTCGCTTGCAGGCCGTCAGCATGGAATAGAGCAGGTCAAGTTCCGTTGGGACGTCCTCGACCTCATGCACTATCATAGGCACCCCCGATAGCCGCAACGTAGCGCTCCACGGAGTTCTGCAAGATTTCCTTGGCACCCGAATGGATTACCCGCTCGAAGTGGTGGCTGTAGACCCGATCAAACGCAAAAGGCATCAGCGCCGCACCGACGGCACGGACAGCGGTTTCTGAAAGGGGGATAAAGTTCGGAATGCTGCGCATGAACGAGAAGGATTTACGGTCCATGTTGGCGATGGCCATGTCCGCCGAGCACACCACGCCTTTGCCTCCAGCCCCCGCCGCCCAATGCAACATCGCTCCGCCGGGGAAGTGTCCGCCGCCGCGGACCAGCGTGATACCTTTCAACAGTTCGAATCTATCGCCTTGCCAGAACTTGATGCAGTCGTCTGGCTGCCTCACCCACTTGGCATCGTTGGCGTGGAGATAGACGGGTACGCCGCCGAACGCCCGGCTCCAATCGACAAGCGTCGTGTAGAAGTGCGGATGCGAAATGGCGATAGCGCGCAATCCGCCAAGCCCGTTGATCAGAACCGTTGGACGACGAACTGCCGCTAGAGCAGCCGAAACTGCTTACGCGAGCGGCTGATTTGGTCGTTAGGAGCGGAAAGAAAATGGCAGACCAAATCGTCGCGGAAATTCAGATCAACGCCGATTTTCTCGCGGCCATCTGCGGGGTTTCTGCGCGCTTTTTTGAGGCCCCCGCACCCGTGGAGTTTACACCAAGCCTTAAATGAACCTTCTAAGAAAAAAACACTCCCCGGACGGTGCCCCCGAATGGAATCCAAGATGCGGTGTTCGATGCCGGGGCCTCAATGCCGACCGTCTTAAAGCGATGCCGCCACGCATGACTCGGCGCAACGTTTGTTGGGCACCTGTGATACTGGGCGCAGCGGACGCGGCTAGCCCAGATGTGGGTGCTCTAGGCGGGGGCGTTATGTACCAACCCTTGAGCGTCACCCTGATGGGAACCCAACACGGCGGCCACTGTGCGGGCCTTCATGGGAGCGCGGCGTAACGGTGGAGGAGGTGCTTCCATCCACGGGGCATTCTTCTGAATGATGGCCTTCGTGGCGAGCGTCATGAGGCCATGATGTTGCATTGGCTGGCGGGGGTCGCGACGCTGCAAACATTTTGGTCGCTTTCAGATCAACAGCGGACATTGTCCATTTCGGCGCAAGTTGGCTTGGTCGCGAATGACCCGAAGCGGTCATTTAACCGCGTCGCCGTATGCGAACCGACACGTAATCCAGTTGCCGCAGATTAAGAACTAGCGCAGACTTTGAACGGTTCGTTGCGGGGTCATCATGACAGCATTCAACATCGTGCGTTTTCGCGTGAAATCCGGCCATGAGGAGCATTTCGTGGCGGCCCATCGCGGCCGGACGCTTGGATTGCGTGGCTTCCGGGGCGGCGCTTTGGTCAAGACCGGCGGACGCTCTTATTGCGTTATCGGTGAGTGGACGAGCTTGCAAAGGATGGTCGAGGCGCGACCGAAGATGATCGAGATGCTCGACACATTCCGCAACGATCTTGAGGACCTAGGTGCTGGCCTTGGCGTGACCGATGCTGTGTCTGGCGACGTAGTCCTCAATTTGCCGGGTGCGCTGCGTCCGAAAATGGCCCGCACCAAACCACGCCGCCGATCGCGCAAATAGGCGGACTAAATTATCCTGCCACGGGAGGCTCCTATGGCCAGAATGTTTGTCGATTGCCGTGACTATCCAAGTGAAATGAACTGTACGGTCTCGATTTCTGCCGACACTAAGAAAGAACTCGTAGACGCGGCGGTGCAACATGCCGTGGCGGTGCACGGTCATCATGATAGCCCACAATTGCGTGAGCAACTGGCCAAGATGATCAAGACCCAATAGGGCGTTGATCGCGCTTGGCGGCGAGTTGATTGAGTTGCAGTTGGGTGTTGTCCGTCGTTGACGCTTCGCGACACTTCGGACCCCTGCTGCGAATGGCCGCTATTGGACCACCAGCGGACATTGGCCGGAACCGGCGCTGAATGGCTCGGCAGCGAATGACCCGACTGAGACATCGGCCAGCATCGTATGTTGCGGTAGCGAAGTCGGTTTCAGCCGACTTCAGTCAGATGGCTATTAGTGTGAACACACTTGATCGTTGCCAAACGGCTACGGGTCGCCCCCGTTTCGCTCTAGAAGCCATAAAAATTTCGGGTCTTCGATGCGAAGTGAGATTGCACTGCCAACCTTGGATATGCCTGGGGCCACTCCGATGCGGTTACCAGTGCGGCATGCGGCACCTTTGTACCTTTTTACTTTGTTTGCGGAAATCAAGCCGTCGTTCAAGCCAGTGGCACGGGATCGCTGTCGCCCAAAGGTGTCACCGGTGGAATACAAGCCGGATATAATTGGCAGGCCGGTCAATTGGTCTACGGCGCCGAGCTGGATTTTGGTGCCTTCAGCTTGAAAGATTCCAGAGCTGGGACTTCAGCGTATTTGGTCGCCGCACCAGGTGTACCCTTTACGACCAGTTCGTCGGTCGAAACCGACTGGCTTTTTACGGCACGAGGACGGTTGGGTTGGATGGCGACGCCCGGTTTGCTGATTTACGGGACGGGCGGATTGGCTCTGACACATATCAAAGTCGCCAACGCGTTTAGCGAATCCATTGTTCCTAATCCAGGCTCGGGTGCTGGTAGCAATTCCGTTACCAAAGTCGGCTGGACCCTTGGCGGCGGCGTCGAGTGGAAGCTGGTGAGCAACTGGACGGTCAAGGCAGAGTATCTCTACGTCGATTTTGGAAATGTGTCGTCGTCATTGGCCGTAACTTGCGCGACATGTGCCGGCGCCAGTAGCCAACTGATAACATCATCTGATCTCACTGCGCATATCGTCCGTCTCGGACTGAACTACAAGTTCGGCGGATGAGATCGACCTCGGTGCTGTGAGGTCCTCCGTCATCGCCGACCAGACGATCAAATAGGCAGCTATTTGCCGCGGAGCGTTTGGCCGCTATTGGCACTTAGCGGACAAACGACCTCAGCCGTTGAATGGTCGCTATTGGACTAGGAGCGGACAAAAGTCGGCTCAGCCCATCAATGGCGAGGTCGCGATTGACCCAAAGCGGAAATCTTCGGTCAGGCAGTAAGCCGTAGGTCAGATGACCCATCACGTCGGATAGCGACCATCAATTGCTGCATTGCGAAAAGTTCAAAACCGCCGACGTTTGAGTTACTTCGTCAGCCTCCTAAACTCCTCGCCACGGATGATTCTCGTGGGCGAGGGATAGTCGATGCTCGGCTGGTTCAAGGCGTTGATGCCCAAGGAAGAACGGTTTTTCGCCTTGTTCGCGAAGCACGCGACAATTGTGGTTGCTGGAGCCGAAGCACTGCGCGGCGCGCTCAAGGGCGGCGAAGAGGTCGAGCGGTATTGCCGCATCGTCTCCGAGCGCGAGACCGACGCCGACGAGGTCACGCGAGAAGTGCTCGCGGCGGTGCGACGCACGTTCATTACTCCGTTTGACCGCACCGACATCCAGGACCTCATCAGTTCGTTGGACGATTTTATCGACCAAATGAACAAGACCGCTAAGACAATGTTGCTGTTCGAGGTCCGCAGCTTTGAAACGCAAATGCAGCAGATGGGCGATATTATTCTCAAGGCGTCGAAGCTAATCGCCGAAGCGATGCCGCTGCTCGCCGCTATTCCGCGGAACGCCGGCCGGCTAAGTACTCTCACCGAGGAAGTCATCCGTATTGAGGAGCACGCAGACGAGTTGCACGACCAGGGCCGCAAGGCGTTATTACTCGCCAGTAAAAACGTGCAAGACAACGTAATGAATTACCTCATAGGTACTGAACTTTACGATCATCTTGAGTCGGTGGTCGACCGGCTGGAAGACGTCTCTAAGGAGATTAACGCACTCATCATCGATCAGCTCTGACGGAGTTTGGTGATGGATGCGGTCCTCAGTCTGCCGGTGCTGCTCGCACTAATTTTCGTCGCGCTGGCTTTCGATTTTCTCAACGGGCTTCATGACGCCGCGAATTCGATCGCGACCATAGTGTCAACGCGCGTGCTGCGGCCGCGCTACGCGGTGGCATGGACTGCCTTCTTTAATTTCATTGCATTTTTGTTCTTCGGTTTGCACGTGGCGCAAACTGTTGGCACCGGCATTATAGCCGCCGACGTGGTCGATGATCGTGTGATTTTCGGCGCATTAATGGGCGCGATTGCATGGAACCTGATGACTTGGTGGGGCGGCATCCCGTCGAGCAGTTCGCACGCGTTGATTGGCGGATTGCTCGGTGCCGGTATCACCAAGGCGGGGAGCATCGCTGTGGTGTGGGCAGGCGTGTTGAAGACTGGTGCCGCAATCGTGTTGTCACCGCTGACGGGTTTTTTTCTCGCACTGATGCTTGTACTCAGCGTGTCATGGACTTTCGTTCGGACAAGTCCGCGCACCGTTGACACCAGTTTCCGGTGCTTTCAATTCGTTTCGGCATCGTTCTATTCGCTCGGCCACGGCGGGAACGACGCCCAGAAGACCATGGGTATCATCTCTGTTTTGTTGTTTTCGCAAGGGCTGCTCGGCAGCGAGTTTTATGTGCCGTTCTGGGTAGTGATCACCTGCCAGGCCGCGATGGGGCTCGGAACGCTGATCGGTGGCTGGCGGATCGTCAAGACTATGGGATCGAAGATCACCAAGCTCACCCCGATGCAGGGTTTTTGTGCAGAGACCGGGGGTGCCATTACGCTGTTCGGCGCCACTTATTTGGGGATTCCGGTTTCCACCACACACACCATTACGGGATCAATCATCGGCGTCGGAGCAGCGCGCAAGGTGTCGGCGGTGCGCTGGAATGTTGCGTACAACATCGTATTGGCCTGGGTGATAACGCTGCCTGCTTCCGCTTTGATTGCAGCGTTTTTTTACCTGCTGTCGGGGTTGTTCCGATGAGCCCAAAGCGAGCCATTTACCTCCAATATGCTGCGCTGCCCTATCGGCGTCGCTCCGACATGAACGTCGAAATTATGCTCATCACCTCGCGTCATACTGGTCGTTGGGTCATCCCAAAAGGCTGGCCCGAGCCCGGGCTTGGCCCTGAGGAAGCTGCAGCGCGCGAAGCTTACGAGGAAGGTGGGCTCGTCGGCCGGACCGTTAAACCTTCGATCGGTTCTTATCATTACGACAAGCGGTTGTCGGACGGTTCCACCATACATTGCGTCGTGGAAGTGTTCTCATTCGAGGTTGATCAGCAGGTGAAGTCATGGCCGGAGCAGGATGAGCGGAGCACCCGCTGGTTCGACCCTCAGGAGGCCGCTGAGGCAGTGCTGGAGCCAGAACTACGCGAGATCATTCGGAACCTAACAAAATGCCTTGGAGAATGATGCTCAAACATCTTCGACGTAATGACCGCGAAGGCGATCAGGCTTGAACCCGTCGACACTACTCGCCCGTGCCGACGAGATGGTCGAATAATGCCAATCTTTGCTGCGGTGCATGAGTTTGTTCCTGGCACAAAGCGGACAAACGACCTCAGCCGTTGAATGGTTGCTATTGGACCAACAGCGGACATTGACTGGAACCGGCGCCGAATGGCTCGGCAGCGAATGACCCAAAGCGGACATCATTACTGACTTCCGTTAGCCCCCCGGGCGGAATGGCCGCCGGGGTTAGCGACGGAACGAAGAAAATTGAATGTTACGGAACCTTTCGGTCCATCTCGGGATGCAACACCACACTTTCCTGAGCCGTCGCTTCATTGCGCGACCCAATGAACACCGCGGGCTGCTCGCTTCGGTTCACGGCGACGTGCAGCATGTTTGCGGGGATAAAGATGTAATCGCCCGGCTTCACGAAATCGCGATATTGCAGCTGATCGCCTGTCCACAATTCCATTTCAGCGCCGCTGAGCATGTAGAGCGCAGTCTCATGAAACTCATGAACGTGCGCCCGGGTCCGTTTGCCTGGCGGCAATGAAATCATTCCAAGCCATATCGATTTTGAGCCGACGGTTTCCGTGCTGACCCCAGGTTCATAGTCGCTCCCTTGTTCAGCCCGGTAGCCCGTGCCGCCTTTGACCACGAACGCTTTGCGCGGGGTGGCGAGAGAATTGTCATCTGTTCGGGTAGCCTCAAGGATTGTCATCGAAACCTCCTGTTTGGTAACCGGATCGTGCCCTAATTCACCGGATGCATGCCGAAAAGTCTTGAATTTGCTGCCGAAAAGTTCCGAAATTCTGCAAAAGCCACTAGTCTTCCGGCATGCCAACCGATCTTGCCTTCGGCCCTTTCGTCCTTGATGCGCACCGCGGAAAACTCCTTCGGGAGGGGCGGCCCGTAGCCGTGAGCAGCAAAGGCTTGCAGCTACTCGAGGCGCTTCTTACCTCATCCGGGCGGGTACTGACGAAATCCGAATTGATGCAGACGGTTTGGGGCGGCGCGGCGGTCGAGGAAAGCAACCTCTCGGTCCAGATCGCAGCGCTCAGGAAGCAGCTAGGCCCGACAGCCGACGGAGGCGAATGGATCGCGACAGTACCACGCGTAGGATACCGCTTCATTGAGCTTTCCGCACAGGAACCGGCAGAGGACACCTTAGCCGCGAAGTCGCTGCCGGTTCAGCCCGAGCACAGGCCATCGATTGCCGTTCTGCCGTTCATCAATTTAAGCGGCGAAAAGGATCAGGATTATCTCGCGGATGGCATCACGGAAGACATCATCACCGCTCTCACACGGTTTCGCTGGTTCGTTGTCATCGCGCGCAATTCGAGCTTCGCCTACAAGGGCAAGTCGCTTGATGCAAAGCACATCGCGCAGGAGCTGGGGGTGCGATATTTGCTCGAAGGAAGCGTACGCAAGTCGGGCCAGCGCATTCGCATTTCCGTGCAGCTTATTGATGCCGCATCGGCCAAGCATCTTTGGGCGGAGCGATATGACTTGGAGCTAACGGAGGTTTTTGCGGTCCAGGATGAGATTGCGGAGCGCGTTGCCGGCGCTATCGAACCGGAGCTGCTCAAAAGTGAAGGCGCGCAGGCGGCAGCGCGCCACACGGGAAACATGACCGCTTGGGATCTCGTGCGGCGCGGGACTTGGCATTTTCACCAAGTGACGCGCGAGAACCATCTCAAGGCACGAGAGCTCTTTCGCCAGGCCTGCAAGCTCGACCCCGAGCTTCCTGAGGCGCACATCTGGCTCGCCCGGGTCAGCGCCGGGGTCGTTCCCTATGGCTGGTCTGACAATCCAGTTGCCGACTTGCAGGAGGGCGAAGAAGCCGCACTGAGAGCCGTTCAACTTGATGAGCGAAATCCATATGCGCATTACGGACTGGCCATCGTCAGCGTGTATTTGGAACGGTTTGAGCAGTCGATCAGCGCCGCGCGAAAGGCGATCGAGATCAGCCCCAGTTTTGCTTTGGGCCATTACGTTTTGGGGATGGCGCTCCTGTTCAGCGGGCGTGCATCGGACGCGATCGCGCCGCTTGAATATGGGCTTAAATTGAGCCCATACGACCCGCAGAACTTTGTCTGGCTCAACGTGCTGGCCCTCGCGCGTCTTTTCTCTGGAAGTCCAGAAGCCGGGCTGGAAGTGGCAGCGCGCGCTTTGCAAATCCGGCCGAAATGGCGGACCAGCCTGGAAGTACTCGTCTGCTGTTATGCTGCACTTGGGAAATGGGACGAAGCGGGAAACTGCGCGCGAGAGATGGGGAGCCTAACGAAACAGCCCGGCGACGTCCTCGCGCCGTTAAAGAAGCACAACCCGATCTGGACGGAACAAATGGACGACGCCCTGCAGAAGGCGTGCGCTTAGTGCAGCAGCATGCGCACGCCGATGTCCGCTATTGGCACTTAGCGGACAAACGACCTCAGCCGTTGAATGGCCGCTATTGGACCAACAGCGGACATTGGCCGGAACTGGCGCTGAATGGCTCGGCAGCGAATGACCCGAGGCAGACATCAGCCCACATGAAAAAGGCGCCGACCGACCGCCTACACTAAGTTTGCGTTAATCCGGGCCTTTTTCATCCTGGCGGGTTTCTGCGGGTCGCGCGAACAGGTTGCCGATCAACGATGACAAGATGCCCGGGAGCTCGTTCCGCCGGAACGGGATAGGACGGCACAGCCCCATTGTCACAAGGCCGAGCCGCGCCATGCGTTGCGCGGCATACATGGACTCGGCAGCGCTTGTCGCCACGCGCTCGACAACGGCACCTCCAATGTGCTGGGTAAGCGTCGCCGCCGCAAAGTCGACAGCCCCGAGTTTTCCGGCTTCGACCACGAGTCGCCGCAACAAATGAACGGTGGCGAGCGCCGTCGGCCGATGGCCGTAGCAGGCGGCGATCTCACGCACCATGCGCACACTGCAAGCGATGAAGAACAGCGCATCGGTGATCGCGGTCGGACTGATGGCGGTGATGCCGAAGGCGCGGGTGCCGGCCCGGCGCACGATCGCCTCGGCACGCCGGTCGAGCGGGGTCATGACCGTCTGCGAGAACAAGTCGATTTGCTGAGCGGGCGAATGATGGTGCTGCACCTTACGCTGAAACGCCTCGATCGCGGCCATGCTCTCTCGATCCCTGGGGATCTCTGCAATCATGTCACGGATCGCTTCCTGCAGATCGGAAGGCCGCATATTCTCCCTTTGCACTGCTAAGCGCTGTTGATTGGCCTCGACATTCTTAAGTGCAAGGTAGCTCCTCATCTCGTGAACAATCATCGCACCCGCGGCGGTAATGCCGGCCGCCACCGTTGCGGTCGCCGCCCAGCCTAGCCCCGTGCTGAAATTAAACGCCGCCCCGATCCAGAGGTAGAGATCGACGCCAAGCCAGCCGCAGAAGGCGGCGATCAAGCCCGCCAATCCGAGCTTCATCGTCAGGCCGTAGCGCCGCCGCCGGCCCGGTACGACAGTTGCCGGCTGCGGCTCGGCTGGCAGCGCCGGGACGATACGCCCGGTCTGCGCGGTCGCAATTACGCGCGGCGCTAACGGCTCGGCGACGCCCATGCCAAACTCCTGAGGCGTCTCCACCACAACGACCTGCGGACGCAGCGTGTCGTTAGGTCCGTTGCTGTTGTTTTGGTTGCTCATCGGAGTTGATCTCCGATGAGATATTCCAGTGCAAGATCGAGATTGATGTGCGCGATGCCATCGATCGGCGATACGTCGATGATCGGCGGCTCGAATACCGGGATGCTGAGAAACGGCTTGCCCCAAGCCTCGGGCCGGGGCGGACGGGCCGGCACGTTGCCGACGAAGAATTTTGCTCTGGTGTCGCTGCCAACCGGCTTGCCGACAACGACCTGGACCCGATGCCCATCAATCTCCTGCGTGTCCTCGTCGGTCGAAATTACAGACGCCAGCGTAGCCACATCGATCTTGGCATTGCTGCTTGTGACATCGAGCGATGGCAGCGCCACCATGTTGCGCAGGAGTGCGGCAAGGTGGTCGCGTTGTACCTCGGGGACGTGATCGGCCTTGGTGGCAGCGAATAGCACCTTCTCGATGCGCGCGTTTCGCAGCAACCGGCTGATAATGCCGCTCTGCCCATAGCGGAAGCTTTCCAGTATCGCGTCGATGGCGCACCGCGTGTCCTCGAAGACCTCGCGGCCGGCCAAGAGCGCGCCAAGGACGTCCACAAGCACCACTTGTCGCGAATAGTTGCGGAAGTACTGGCCATAAAACGGCATGACGACTTCGGTCTTATAGGCTTCAAAGCGCCGCTCCATCAGGGCGGCCAGCGTGCCGTCGGTGCTGCGCTGGCCACCGTCGGGAATATCGAGTGGGGCAAACCACATATAGGAATTCTCCCCAAGCGAACCGGGATCAAGGAAGCGACCCGGCTGCAGGAAGCTGAGCCCATGCTGGTCGCGTGCCGCCCGCAGGTGCTGCCGATAAAGCTCATGCGCTCGCTTGGCATCGTCCTCGCTCGCCGCAACGTCATGGCGATGATCGGATAGAAAGGCGATGAAATCGCGCGCAGTGCTGGCGCGCATCCCGCTGCGACAAAGCTGCAATGTGGCGCGCGACCAATCGGCGTAGCTTTGTGTCAGCAGCGGTAGATCGAGAAGCCATTCGCCGGGATAGTCGATGATTCTGAGTTTCAAGGTTGCAACGCCGCTGGAGATCCGACCGAGTATGAAACCGAGCGCGCCGGCAGGAACGAAACGAATGTCGATCTCAACTTCGCTGATGTCGGTGGTACGGGCAGGCCAGTCGGCGGGACTGGCTGCCATGTGCTCGATATTTTGCTCATAGGGAAAGCGCGGTAGCCGATTGGTCTTGCCGCCGACGAGCCTGGCTGCAACCAGCCGGCCGTCTCCGACCACCTTCAAGAGCGGCATGCGGTTCGGCTGATGCAGCGCGCTGAGCAGATTATGCACAAGGCTGGTGATAAACACTGTCTTGCCAGCGCGGCTCAAGCCGGTGACCGCGAGACTGACGGTCGAGCCTTTGACGAGCTCGGCGAGGTCAGGCTTGCCTGACAGCCACTCCGAAAGACCCGACCCGGCACGGTCGAACATTGACATTCCGAAATGTTCCTTTCGCGCGCCAGTGTCATATCGCTAGCGTGCTCCATCACCCCAGACCGGCAATTCATTGCGGTCGGATATTTTTAATATATGCATAAATTTGGGCGAATTCGCCGCCCAATGACCATACTGTCAATCGCGTCATTCGCCGCGACGTACCATTTTGATCGCTAACTCCGCATGTGGTACAATTTAATTCTGAGCACGGCTTTTTGGTTTGCCCCTTTTAGCCGCCCTCAAAGCCCCGGCCATCACATTTTGATCCCCTGACGTGCCGGGGCTCTTTCATTCTAAACCAAACGTCGAATGACGCGAATGGCGCTTAGCGGACAACCGCGGCACCGCATATTTGTCCTTTCAGGGGTGAAGCAGACATACCGATTACTTTTTCAGATTCAAAAAATAGAGAAAGCGGCTGCCGGCGTTCGCCACCAAACACGCGGGGGGCCGCCAGGGGGTGGGGTTGGCTTGGCCGGGGGCGCACGGAGCGGGGCATTCCCTGCCAGCGTGCCGTCCTTACTCGCGCCAGACCGTTGACGCGCGGACTCACGAGTGAATGTGGCAGGCGTTAAAATCTCTGTCTGGTAAAATGACAATTCAAACTCGACAGCGAGCCCGCGAAATCGCAAACCACGTTCCGCTCAATGGCTTCAATGTCTGGTCTTACCTATTGAACTCATTCCGACAAAAATTCCTTTTGAGCTCGCGGAATCCGCCCGACATGATTGTCGCGGGCCAAAAGCCCGAGAGACAAGCCGAGTGCCGTTCCGATCAGTCGGCTATCACTACATATAGAGTCCGGGAGCTGCGCGTGAATGTCCAAGGCGCAAGCCCAAAGATGCGCAGGGCCGCTCTTGTCTGCGGTCATTTCGCCTCCGGACTGCAAATTGCCCGAAAGGCACACAGACATGAAACGTACAAAGAATCCAACTGCCACAATTATTCCGTTTCCTGGTCACCTGGTTGGACTGCCCCGAGTCGAAAGCAATTACGGTCACTAGGCGCCGATACGTCTCGGCACCATTGAGCTCTACAGCGGTGATAACGGAATGGTTCTGATCGATGCGTGCGTACCGGCCGCAATTGCAGTGCGTATGCTGGCAGCCGCTGAACGAAAGGCGGGCTGACACGCCCGCCAAACGCCGCCGAAACTAGGGACCAGAATTGGGACTGAACGACAGAGCGGCAACTGAAAGCGAAAGTGATGTCAATGCGTTACGTCAAAATAACTGGCGGAAGGGGTGAGATTCGAACTCACGGTACCCTTGCGGGTACGCCGGTTTTCAAGACCGGTGCCTTAAACCACTCGGCCACCCTTCCAATGCTGTCTTAGGGCCACGTGTGGCCCGGCGGCGTCAAGCTAAGCAGACTCGGCGTTTCGCGATCTTGTGCGCGGCAAAGGCATTGCCCGCAAGCCTTGCGGCCAGCTCCGGCCAATCCCACCGGACCCAAAAACGGTGCCACAGTGCCGCCGCATTGCAGCCAAAATTGATGTGATACCAATTGTTTACTACGCCAGCGTAGCGAAGGTTCCCGGAACAGTCGCCGTACGCTATTGTCTTGGCTTCGTGTTGGGGAACTGAAGGCGGGATGGGCGGACCGGGGGACAGTTGTGCGTTTTTGTGCCGTTTTGCGGGCCTATTGGCGGCCTGCATGGGGCTCGCCGCCTGTAGCGGCGGCCTTTCCGGCAAAGTCGATCCCCGCCTAGGCGTTTCCTCCAGTGCCCGCGTCGTCGAGCCGGGCCAGCCGATCCCCAAAGGCGGTGGCGTCTACCGCGTCGGCAAGGCCTATACAATCGGCGGCAAGACCTACGTTCCGCAAGAAAACTTCAATTACCGCGCCGTCGGCGTCGCCTCCTGGTATGGCGATGCGTTCCACGGCCGTTACACCGCCAACGGCGAAATCTTCGACGAAAATTCGATTTCCGCCGCGCATCCGACCATGCCGTTGCCGTCTTATGCGCGCGTCACCAATCTCGCCAATCATCGCTCCATCGTGGTGCGCGTCAACGATCGCGGCCCATATGCCCACGACCGCCTGATCGACGTGTCGGTGAAGACGGCAAAGCTGCTAGGCTTCTATGGTGACGGCACTACCAAGGTGAAGGTCGAATATGTCGGCCGCGCGCCGCTGGCCGGCTCCAGCGACAACAAGCTGCTCTCCACCTTGCGCGAGCATGGGCCCGGCCATGCCGCGCCGGTGCAGGTTGCCTCCAACAAGCCCTATGCACCGGTTTACTTCGACTCTCACCCGATGACGAAGCTGCCGGAGCGGGTGCAATCGCCGCCCGTGCGGCCATACGCGATGGGTGAGGGACGCCGACAGGCGGCCGAGGCGCGGCCGGCGCGGCATCAGCCGACCACGGAACTGGCAGCCGCCCGCCGCCCGCAAGCTGTGGACAATGACGACGCCCGGCCGCGTTCCGACGCCATGCCAAGGGTATCGCCGGTTTCAGCCTATGCCCCGGTGCGCTATGATGCCCCGGCCGGCTATCTCGGCGGTCGTGGTCTTTACTGAGCCATAAATTCCCGCCACTGCGCTGCCGCTAAAGCCTCGCTAACGCGCGCGCGCCGGCGTAAACCGTGGCTGATAAGCGGTGATGATGGCCCTTCGACACAGCCTGATCGGACGTTTCCTGGCGGCGGCAGTTTTGCTCGCCGGCCTCGGCGCGGTCGCGTTTGCGGCAGGGCCTGCGAAAAAGGACGCGCATCCGCCGGCGAAAAAGGAAGCGACGAAAAAGGAAGCGCCGAAGAAAGACGAGCCGAATATTTCGGCGCCGCATGCCATCTTGATCGAAAGCGACAGCGGCAGCGTGCTGTTCGAGCGCAAAGCCGACGATCTCATTTTTCCGGCGAGTCTGGCGAAATTGATGACCGCCGAATACGTCTTCCACGAGCTCAGGGAAGGGCGCATCAAGCTCACCGACGAATACCGCGTCAGCACCGATGCCTGGCGGCGCGGCGGCGCGCCGTCGCACAGCTCGACCATGTTTGCCCCGATCAACAGCAAGGTCAGCGTCAGCGACTTGATCCGTGGCATGATCATCCAGTCGGCGAACGACGCCTGCATCATCCTTGCCGAGGGGCTGGCCGGCACCGAATTGGATTTCGGCATCAAGCTGACCGAACGCGCGCGCCAGATCGGACTCACCCAGTCGGTGTTCACCAATTCCAACGGCTTGCCCGATCCGCGCGAGCACGTCACCTCGCGCGAGCTCGCGCTCTTGGCACGTCACATCATTCTGACTTATCCCGAGTTCTATAAAATCTTCAGCGAGCCGGACTTCACCTTCAACAAGATCCATCAATTCAACCGCAATCCGCTGCTCGGCATGAGCGTGGGGGCCGACGGCCTGAAGACCGGTTTCACCAAGGACGCCGGCTATGGCCTGGTCGGCTCGGCGGTGCAGAACGGGGTGCGCCTTATCGTGGTGGTGAACGGGCTCAAATCGGCCAAGGAGCGCGCCGACGAGGGTAAGAAGGTGCTGGAATGGGGTTTCCATAATTTCGTGCCGCGCACTTTGTTCACAGACGGGCAGATCATCGGCGCCGCCAAGGTCTTCGGCGGCGCCAGCGGCGAGGTGCCGCTGTTGGCACACGGCACGGTGCGGGTGATGGTGCCGAAGAACGGCGGCGAACGGTTGATCGCGCGAATCGCCTATACCGGGCCGGTGCCGGCGCCGGTCGCGGAGGGCCAGCCGATCGGCGCGCTCAAAGTGTGGCGCGGCGAAGATTTGATCCTGCAAACGCCGCTCAAGGCCGCCGCCAATGTCGGCAAGGGTAATCTGCCGCAGCGCGCGTTGGATGCCATGACCGAAATGATCATCTCGCTGTTCCGCGCCGGGGTGAAACGGTTATGATTGCTGCGGCGCGGTGACATAGAAGGGCTTGCCGATTGCGCGGACGTTTTATCACGTTTGAAGGTGGCGAAGGCAGCGGCAAGTCCACGCACGCGGCGACGCTCGCGCAGCGCCTCAAGGGCGTGGGGATCGAGGTCGTGCTGACGCGCGAGCCGGGCGGCTCACCCGGCGCCGAAATCATCCGCCACATCCTGCTGTCCGGCGTCGCCAAGCCGCTTGGCGCCGAGACCGAGGCAATTCTGTTTGCCGCCGCACGCGACGACCACGTCCGCAGCGTGATCTATCCCGCCATCAAGGCCGGCAAATGGGTGATCTGCGACCGCTTTATCGATTCCACCCGCGTCTACCAAGGCGCGCTCGGCAACGTCGATGCAAAATTCATCCGCAGCCTCGAGCGGGTGACCGTCGGCCCCGCCATGCCTGATCTCACTTTCGTGGTCGACGTGCCGGCGAATATCGGGCTGGCGCGCGCCACCCGCCGGCGCGGCAAGGATGTGCCCGACCGGTTCGAGAGCGAAGGGCTCAAGTTTCACGAGAACTTGCGCCAGGCCTATCTGGCGCTGGCTGCGAGCGAGCCGCGCCGCTGTGTCGTGGTCGATGGCCGTCCACCACGCGACATCGTGGCCGACCGCATCTGGGCCGCGACCGTCGAGCGCCTGGAAATGGAGAACCAGCGCATCGCGGAGAGCGCGCCGTGAGCGCGGACGCCGGGGACCTTGAGGTTCGCCCGCCGCGCGAAACGGCCGAACTGTTCGGTCACGCGGATGCCGAGCAGGCCATGCTGGCCAGCTACAAGACCGGCCGCATGCCGCATGCCTGGCTGATCGCCGGCGAGCCCGGCATCGGCAAGGCGACTTTGGCCTATCGGCTGGCGCGCTTCGTATACGCGCACCCTGATCCGGCGGCACAAGCCGTGCAGCGCGCCACCTCGCTCGCCGTCGATGCCGCGCATCCGGTGATGCGCCGTGTCGCCGCGCAGGCGCAGGGCGATCTTCTGGTACTCGAGCGCACGATCAACGAGCAGACCGGCAAGCTCTATACCGTCATCCGTGTCGATGACGTGCGGCGCACCGTTGCTTTTTTTGGCTCGACGCCCGGGGAGGGCGGCTGGCGCATCGCCATCGTCGATGCGGTCGACGAGCTCCAGCGCGAAGGCGCCAATGCGCTGCTCAAGGTGCTGGAGGAGCCGCCGGCGCGCGCATTGCTGTTGCTGGTCAGCCATGCGCCGGGGCGCGAATTGCCCACCATCCGCTCGCGCTGCCGGCGCTTGTTGCTGCGGCCGCTTGGCGCTGCCGATGTGGCGCGCGCGGCCGCGGCGGCAACTGATCGGTCTCCCGACGATGCGGAAATCAAGCAGGCCGCTGCCGCTGCTGATGGCAGCCTTGGCCGCGCGCTTCGCTTGCTCGACGGATCGGCATTGGCGTTGCGTCAGCGCGTGCTCGACTTGTTCGCGCAACTGCCGAATCCCGATCCTCGTGCACTGCATGCGCTCGGCGAAAGCCTGGGCGGCAGCGAGCCGCAGACGCTCGCGACCTTCATGGACATGGTCGACGGCTGGCTGGCGGCGCGGCTGGCCGGCGACATGCGAGATTTGCCGCAAATGGCGCGATTGGCGCAGACCTGGGAGCAGGTCAACCGCGCTGCCGCCGAGGTCGAAACCTATAATCTGGAGCGCAAGCCGCTGGTCTTCTCGGTCTTCGGCGCGCTGGCGCAGGCGGCACGCGTCTAAGCGGCGCTATTTGACCATCCGGCGCGGCGCAATGGCTGACCTGCCGGCGTCGACAAGCCTGCCAAGCAGCCCCTTGCGCGCGCTCGTTGTTGCGGCCGTGCCATGTGAGCCCGCGACGCGGTGCAAAGCGGCGACAGGCAACTCGACGAATGCCGGCAATGGATCGTCGAATGAGAGGCTGGCAAAGCTCATCGGCTTGCGCAGGCTGGCCAGATAGTCGCGCACACTCAAAGTGCCGCCGGTGATTTCCTCATACACCGCCATGAGATCGCGAAAGCTATGCATCCAGCCGATGCCCGGCTGGGCCCGGCAGGACGGCACAGGCTCGCCGATTGCCTGCCGCCAAGCCAAATAGGGAAAGTCGACGCCGGCGCGCGCGCCGATGCCGCACCAGGTCCAGAAGCGGCCGTTGATGTCGAGCAGCTTGTAGCGGCCATCGCGCCGGTCATGCTTGAATTCGACTTCGACGACGCCGGTATAGTCGATCGACTTCAGGAAGCGGCAAGCGAGTTCTTCGACTTCGGCGCACTCGATGGTTTCCACAAAGGTGCTCGAGCGGCCGAAATCAATCGGATACTGCCGCGTGCGCCGGGCGACCAGCGAGGCAATTGGCTCGCCGTGCTGCATCAAGCCGGCATAAGAGAATTGTGAGGTGCCGGTGCCGGGGATCCACTCCTGCACGATGATGGTGTCGTTGCCGATGAGGGCGGCCGCCTTTTGGTAAAGCGTAAGCAGGTCCTCGCGCGTTTCCGCCTTCCAGGCCTTGGCTTGGGTAAATTCATCGCTGCCTTTGCGGAACGCCGGTTTGAGGATGACCGGAAAACGGCAGTCGATCCGGGCAACCTCGTCGCGGTCGTGCGGTTGAAAACTGCGCGGGAAATCGATGCCGAGCGACGCCGCCCGCTGGTAAGTCAAACGCTTATCGTAGATCCATTGGATGGCGTCCCAGTTGGGCGTCGGCACCCGATAATGCGTGGACAGCAGAGCGTGATGTTGCGCGATCATGCGCATGTCTTCGTCGCCGGCGGCGATCAGCACCCAGCCCGCCAGGTTGTGTTGCGTGGCGAGGTCCACGATCGACGAAACGCCGTCCGGGTGCTCGGCGCCCGGCCAGTCGAAGCGGCGTTGGATATAACGCGAGAATTTCGGCAGCGGATGGTTGGCGAGAAGCCAAACCGGTATGCCGCGCCGGCCTAGGCTACGCGCGACCGCAACGCTGACATGGGCGCCGCCAACGATCACGGCACCGGGCACCGCGCGCGGCTTGTCGCCGCGGACCGCTGGATCAGCGATTGCCCGCGACTGCGTATCGGTCATGGATACTCACGTTCGGCCGCGAGGGGAAACCGCGTTTGTTCATAGCTTTCAAAATCGCTCTCGGCGAAAACGCCGGCGGTCTGTTTGCTGTCGACGACCGCGCGAGTGACGCGCCGCGCGGCAAATCCCGCCCCGGCGATGAAACGGAGCAGAGGTCCGAAGCTTCCAACCGCGGAGGCGCCGACGAAGTGAAGACCTTCAACGCTTGATTCCAGTGCGCTGGACAGAAGGGGCAGTCCGAGATGGCGCGTGATCTGGCGGCGCAATGCGGGTTCGAGGGCAGTCATTTTGTCGACGTCGATGCGGTAGCCGGTCGCCAGCAGCACATGATCGAAATGCCGTGTGCCGTTATCGAGCTTTACGGCGATCCGGTCGCCGTCGCGGCGCGCCTCCAGAATGCGGCGTCCTTGGTTGATCGGAACGTCGCGCAGGCGTGGACGCAACCACAGGATTGCGGTCGCGCGCAGGTTATGCTCGTTCCAGCGGTCACGCTGATCCTGACTGAGATGATGCAGCAGGCCCGGTGTCTCGTTCGCCCAGTTGAAGGGGAAGGGACCGACCTGCGACGGCGGGATCAGCACGTTGCCGAGGATCGCGCGTACGGTTTTGCGCAGCGAGCCGCGCTCGTCCGGATCGGCGTTCCATTCCAGATTGCCGCGGCAAATGATTTCTACATCGGCGCCGGCCTCATGCAGGATCGCAGCCAACTCGCAGGCGCTCTGGCCGCGGCCAATGACAGCGACGCGCTTGCCGCGGAAGCGTTCGGAGTCGGTATGCTCGCAGGAGTGCACAACGAGGCTGCGCGGCAGGCCGTTGAATTGCGCCGGACGATATTCGTGATTGAGCAGGCCGGTCGCCATCACCACGCGCCGGGCGAAGAAGTTTTCGCCGTCTTCCAGCACGAGATGAAATCCGTTGTCGACTTTGCTGACGCTTAGCACCGCGCGCGTGTCGAGCTGAGGCGCAACTTTCTGCTGAAACCAGCGGCCGTAAAAGGTGAAATATTCCAGCGGCAGCAACTTCGGAATCGGCATGCCGGTTTCGCGGTAATAGTCGTCGAGCAAATAGCGTCCATGCGGCTCGGCGATATGCGTCGCGATCCAGGGCGAGCGCAATTTCATGCCGGTCGGCATATTGCGGCGCCAGAACGACATCGGTTCGCCGAAGATGCGGATCGGGATATTCGCCGCGCGCAGATGCGCGGCGACAGCGAGGCCATAGGGGCCGGCGCCAATGATGGCGACGTCGCAGTTTTGATGCGAGCGGACAGGGGTGATGGCGATGTTCATTGCAAGCTCTTGGCGTTACGTCTTAGGGGCACATGGCTTTTGGCCGCTAAGTTCTAACAGTTTCCGAATGCTTGCGACTAAACGTCGCTTGTTATGGATAATTGTAAGCGCCGGAAAACCGCCAGCGGTCTTAACGCGCGTTAACGATAAAATACCGCGGCAACAGGCGTCGTTTCGCTTTCGCGCGCCATCCGACACGCGGGCTAGAGAACGCCTTCCAAGAGTTCCGTCACCCGATCGGGCTGATCGAGCATCACGTGGTGACCGCAGGCGAGCGCGTGGCTTTGCCAGGCCGGGTCCGATTTGACGCGATCGTAAAACGGCTTGAATGGGCTCTCGCGCGGCATCACCGTGCCGTGCACATAGACGCGCTTGGCGATCCGCTTGTGCGCGCCGGTGAGCTTGATCTTCTCGGTGAAGCAGCCGAGGGGGTGGGGCGTCGCCAGCGCGTCAACGCGCGCGGCATCTTCCGCATTGACGTTGAAGAAGGCGGCCGGCGGCGCCGGCACCGCCAGCCCCCCGATGCTGCCGGCGTTGGCCAGAAACCGCTGGGTATTCGCTGGCACATTGATGTCGAACTGCGACTGACCGTCCTCGGGCAGGAAGGCGTCGAGATAGGCGAGCGCCCGGATACGGTCCGCTGCGCGGTCGGCGACCCCGGTGATCACCATGCCGCCATAGGAGTGCCCGGCCAGCACGACGTCGCTCAGGTTCTCGCAGCGGAAGACGGCGAGAATGTCCTCGATGTGCAGGGTGAGATTGATGGTGCCGGACAAGAGATGCGATCGTTCGCCCTGGCCGGTGAGGGTGGGGGTGAAGACGCTATGTCCTTGGGCGCGCAATCGCGCGGCCACCTTATGATAGCACCAGCCGCCCGACCACGCGCCGTGCACGAGCACGAAGGTGGCGGGGTTTTTTGACGTAACCATGACATTTCAGCCTGTTGCGGTGGCGGGAGCGGGACATGTTAGCAGCTAATTTACGCCAGTTGTCGCCGCGCCCGTGCTCCACTAGTCTCCCCGGCCAACATCGATGTGGCCGTGCCTTTCGGCGCTGCCCGGCCGATGCAAAAGGAGGCGACCCATGAATTTGAAATTGATCGCGGCCGTCATCGTACTGGCCGCGGTGCCGGCGCTCGCGCAGGCGCAAGGCAAGAAGGCGACCGTTGCCGACGCGCAGGCGGTCGTGAAGTTGATCAAAGCCGACAAGGGCAAGGTCAAAATCTACTGCGATATCTCCAAGCTCAACGACCAGATCGAAGAAGCCGACAAGAAGAAGGACACCAAAAAGGTCGACGAGTTGTCCGATAAAGTCGACGCCATGAGCAAGCAATTGGGTCCCCAATACGCCGCCTTGCAGGCCGGCATGCAGGACATGCCGGCGGAATCCAAAGAGGCGCAGGCGATCGGCGACGCGCTCGGCGAACTCGACGACTTGTGCGGGAAATAGGCGGCAGAACGCCGGGACATAGCTCGGCGATTATCGCTTTTATCCTCACCAAACAGCCGCCGCGGCGACCGCGGCGGCTGCTGAAATTGAAATGTTGGGCAAACGCGGGGGCGCGCGGGGCTGGTGCAGGCCGGCCGAATCCTATGCGAAATGCGCTGGCGATTGTCGTTGTCTTGGCCCTGGCCGCTGCCTGCGGTACGGCGTGCGCGACCGCGGAATACAATTACAAGGCAAATGAATACGTCATTGTCGATCACGGCATGGCGCCGAATAACAAGTTCTCCGTCGCCGCCCACGGGAAAGGCGAGGGTGGGAGCGAAGACTTTCATCTCTATGTGATGGCGGAACCGGAGCACCGGCCGCTGGCGCCGCTTCCGTCGATCAACTCAAAATCCATTTTGGATTCGGGTCCATCCGCTTTTTATGCGCGTTGGGCGCCCGATTCCGGCCACGTCGCCATCATGTTCCGCGCCGACCGGCATATCCTGATCATGGTTCTGTATGAACTTCGCGACGGCCGGCCGCGTCAGTTGAAGGGCCCAACGCTTTTCGGCGCGGTGACCAAGAGCATGCCGGAATCGAGCGACGACTATACGATAAGGTCGAGCGTGAGCGAGTTGACCTGGCTCGGCCCAACGATGTTCAAATTGAAGGAGCGGCGGCTCTACAATTCTGGTACCGCCGACTTCGCGCGCGTCCTGGGGGCCTTCGGCCGGCGGGAGGCGCAGCCCCATAAGACCACGATCGGCGACGACAATACCCGGATCGACTGGCACTTCGTCGAATTTTCCGCCGAAGCGGTCGGCGTGCTTACCCCCGGCGGACGGTTTCAGGTCAAAGACCTGAAACCGGGACGGTTCGAGAAACCGCGCTAGCGGCGGGACTCAATAGACATGCATCGGCATCATGCCGCCGGGAGCCACGAGCAGCCCCCAGGTCTCGTCGGCAGCCACTTCCAGCTCTTCGGTCTCGGCCGGCAGGCCGGCGGCCTTGAGCGAATATTTGTATTTGCCCGGCGGTAAATCGAGCGACGGCCCGTCGGGCGCCTTGGTGCCCGCGCCAGCTTTGATGCGGATGGCCTTGCCTTTGATCGTGACCGTCGCGTCCGCCGGCAACATGTTGCCGAGCAAGATCTTGGCCTGGCCCGGTTTCGGCAGCATGCCGGATTTGGCGGCTTGCGCGGTGTCTTTCACCGCTAGCTCGACCATGGTGTGGCCGCTCTTGCGGCTGAGCTTGAGCACGGCCGGGCCTTCGGGCGCTGCATACACGATCATCGCATGATCGGCGGCGACGACGGCGCCTTTGCTCTGTTCCTGCCATTTTCGCTTGCCGAGCTCGCGGCGATAGAAATCGAGCGTCACCGCCAGCGGCAGCCGAACCTCGGCTTTGACCGCTTTGCGCACGCCGGTTTTTTCGCCGATCGCCATCTCATGCGCCTTCGGTACGGGCAGGCCTGCGGTCTCCGTCACTTCGAGATCCTCAGCGCTCGGCGGCGCGGCTTTGGCCGCAGCGGTTTTGAGCCCCGTGCCGTTTGCGCTCACCATGGTCTTGTCGCCGCTCTGGTTGATCATGAATGAAACGCCATCGTCATCCTTCGTGTAGTTGAGCATCACGAGCGCCGGGCGCTCGACCGCTGGGGAGGCTTCCTTCCAGCCCTGCCGCTTCATCTCGGTGCGATAGAACTCGGTCACCGCCTTGATGGTCGATCCGCAGGTGAAATCGACCGCGCCGCGGTCGGCGTCGTATTCGACCTCTTTTGCGTCCGCCGGCAAAGGAAGCGGCGGCGTCTTGCCGGCGATTGCCTTGGTCGCGGCGGCTTGTGCGACAACAGGCGCCTTCGCCTTGGCCGCCGCGAGCGCAGAGCCGTCGGCGCTCACATTGGCGTGGCTGCCGAGTTGGATGATCGTCACCATCAGTTTCTGCTTGGCTTTCGAGAAGTCCAGCACGACCATGTTGGCTTTGTTGATCACCGATTGGTGCTCGCGCCAGCCCAGCCGCTTCATCTCGTCGCGATAGAACGTGGCAAGCGCGGCGACGCTGGTTTTGCTGTTGAATTCGAGCCGCTCCGATTGTGCCTTGTAATCGATGTCGGCCGCGGTTTCCGGCAGCGGGATCGGCAGTTGGTTGCCGGCGCGCGGGTGGGGGATGTCGCGCGATAGGGCGGCTGGCTTCGGCCCGGCGTGCACGGCCATTTGCGTGGTTGCCTCAAGCAGCGATTGGTGCACCTCCTTCACCATGTCGGCATGCACTTTGGCCGCGGACTTAAATGGTTCGGCCGGTGCGGGCTTGGTGGTCGGCGGCGCGACCTCCGCCACCGGGAGGCCCTTGGCGCGGTTTTCCGCGTTGACCGCGGCGCGGTGCTCGGCTTCCAGCATGCCCATCGGATAGGACTTGATCGCCACCTTGAGCTTGCTGTCGGATCGGGTCTGCAGCGTCAGCACCAGCACCAGCGGCTTTTTGCCCGTCTTGGTATAAAAGGCATAGGCGCCTTTCTGCGTGAGCTCGCCATTGCGGCCGCCTGGCGGCTGCGTGTCGCCGAGCTTGGCCGACCAGAGCGACCAGCCGAGCGCGCCGAGCTCTTTGCGGTAAAAAGCGAGCGTCGGCTCGATCGCTTCGCCGGTCAGGCAAATGAGTTCCGGCGCGTCGTAATCATATTCGATGGCGCTCGCGTCCCTCGGGAACGGCAGATCGGCGGGCAGGGCGACCGCGTTGTAGGTCACGCTGGTCGCGTTGTTCTGCGCGGGGGCGAGGCTGACCATCACGCTGAGCGCCTGCGGACCCTTCTTGAATTTCATGATCGCCATGTTTTCGAATTCGGCGTTCGCGCTATGCGGCCGCACATAGGACTTCCAGCCCAATCCGGTGAGCGTTGAGCGCACCGTCACGGCGGTGTCCTTGACGCTGCCGGGGGCGGTGAAAATCGTGCTGAACGGGCTGGCGAAAATCTGCTTGGCGCCGCTCACGCGCGGCAGAACGCTAACGTCGAAGCCGCCGGGGGCCTGCGACGCGCCAGTCGCCTCGGATTGGCCGCAGCCGCTTGCCAGTCCGGCAAACACAATCAGGGCCAAGATCGATAAAGACCGTCGCATCGCGCCGCGCATTGTCGCTTCTCCTAGCTTTCACCTTTGAACGCCGGTCCACCGACGGCTTCGCCATGCCTTGGGCAAGCTGTTGCGTCACGCGCCATCGGTCGATGACGCGCATCATCCCTGTGTGCGAATTGCCGTGGAAATGGTTCGAAGCGGAGAGCGCTTTATCGCGATGCCAGCTTGCAGCCGGTCAGTGCTTTAATTTTGGCCGTGGCGGCCCGACGCGATGAGGTCGTTCATCGCCTGCCGCGCCAGCTTGCGCAGGTCCTCGCCAACAATCTGCTGGTCGGCTGCGGCGGGCTCGCTGGTGAGGAATTGCATGTTGCCTCCGGCGCGCTGCAAGCCGCTGAGATCGAGCGCGTCAGCCTGGCTGGAGACGACGTAGGCGCCGGCCAGACCGGCGAGGACGATGAAGCTGCAGATGGCCGCCGAACGGAGGATTGTGTTTCGCATGTCCCTGTCTCCCTGCCTACCAAACCGGCACGGGGGCCGGCTGGTTCCTTGCAACGTTAGTCGCGGCGCCACCGAAAAAGGTTCGAGGCTTTAAGAAACTCACGTAAGCTATTGACAATACGCGTTTTCTTCCTTGGCCGTCCGAGACGGGGGAAGGGGGCGGCCCTGGTCCGCGCCTATTAACAACCGCTTAACCGGAATGCCCGCATTGTTGGGGCTCTGGTCACCTCGCATTAAGCGGCGAATCAACGAGCGACGAATCAGGATGACGAGCCCGAAACCCGGTTTTCCCGTCGATCACGCCCCGTCGAATCGCGTAAGCGGAAGAGGCCGGTCACGGCCTCACCCTAATCAACGCCGTTTCGAGCCCTGATGATCATGTCGTACGCGACCGCGACGTTCTCTGACGTCACTCCGCGCTACGGCCGCGCAACCGCGCACGGCACCTTTCGCCACCACAGGTCCGGCAAGCTCGGTCTCGGAGTTGTGGCCGTTTCATGTGCGTTCGGCCTTGTCACCGTGACTACCGTTTGCCTGGTGGCCATCGTCATTTCCGGCAATGCGGCGACCCCCGCAAAGCCGTCGGCGAACGATGCGGTGCCTGTTGCGCTGATGGACCCGCACACGACGTTACCCCGGGCAAGCGGGTTCTCCGGCTCGGCGCTGATTTCGGGTCCGGCATATGTCCGGCATTTCGAAGGTGCCGGCCCCGAGTCAACACAGGTTGCCGCATTGACGCCCGCTGCATCAGTGCCAAATCCCACGCTCACCGGGCTGCTGCCGCTTCCGCCGCGGCGTCCTCACATCCTTGCGAACATCGCGCCTATCGTTGCGGACAGCGCGCCGCTGCCGCGCGCGCGTCCGTTGTCCGGTCCGCCGGTTCAGGCCCATGAATTTACGACAGCGTCGATCGGTGGGGCCGCGGAGAGGACGCCGGTGGCCGCGGCGGAAAAGCCGCCGGCCGCCGCCGAGCAACGCGTTGCCTCGCTAGAACCCTCCAAGTCTCCGGCACCGCCTGAGCGCGACAACCGCACGGCGGTCTATGACATCGCCGCGCACACGGTTTATCTGCCTAGCGGACAAAAGCTCGAGGCGCATTCGGGGCTGGGCCACCGGTTGGACGATCCGCGTTACGTCAAAGCTAAAAATCGCGGGCCAACGCCGCCGAATGTCTATGATCTCTCATTGCGCGAGCAGCGGTTCCACGGCGTGCGCGCCATCCGTCTTAATCCGCTCGATGAAGACAAGATGTACGGCCGCGACGGCATGCTGGCGCATACCTACATGCTGGGCCGTAGCGGTCAGTCGTTTGGCTGCGTGTCCTTCAAGAATTACAACGCCTTCCTGCAAGCGTATCTGAAGGGTGAGATCGACCGGCTGGTTGTCGTGGCGCACAGCGACGCATCGCCGGCGTCGGTCGTGCGCGCGCATCCGAGAGCCGCCAGTCGTTACGCCTTCAATAGCCGATAGCTGCCGCGCGTAGGGTTTCGTCTCCGCGACAAAACACGCGTCTCGAAGGACGCGCTGAGGGCGGGCATGTGGCCGGCAAGACTTGTCAGTAGCCTCGGCGGCGAACTTTTTTGGCCGCTTTGCGGGCCGCATAGCGGGCATCGCGTTCGGCTTTTTGCTCGGCCGCTAACGCGGCCGCAGTTTCGGCTTTTTCTGCCGCAAGCAGAGCCTCGGCTTGCTCGCGCTCGCTTTGCGCCTGCGCCGCAGCCGCGGCGGCAATGGCGGCTTGTTCGGTCTGTTCGGCCTCATGCCGCTTTTTGGCGGCTTCGCGTGCCGCCACGCGGACCGCACGCGCCTCGTTCACGGCCACGCGGTTAGCGCGCTGCCGTTCAGCGATGGTGGGGTCCTGAGACACGGCGCGAAATTTATCCAGCAGCGCCTTTTTGACGGCGGCGGCGTTATTGCGACGTTCCAAAACGTCGGGGCTTCGAAAGCTGCTCATTCATGCTCCTCTAGGGGGAATCGAGTCTGAGCCTATATGGCGTTCTAAGACGATATCGACAATGCCGCACAAACAGGATTCACATGTTTAAGCGGCTCCGAACACAAATGCCCACGGTCGCTTGCGGGGGTTCCGCGGGGTTGATACCTAGTCGATGCTTCTTTACGGCTGGCCAAACCCGGCCATCCACATCTATCGAACGCCTGAGAAATGCCGGCCGACAAGCAGCCCTTCTACATTACCACCGCGATTTCGTACCCGAACGGCCCGCCGCATATCGGCCACGCCTACGAGGCGATCGCCACCGACGCCATCGCCCGCTTCATGCGGCTCGACGGCTGCGACGTCTATTTCCTCACCGGCACCGACGAGCACGGCCAGAAGATCCAGCAGACCGCGGCCAAGGAAGGGCTTACGCCCCGGCAGTTGCTCGATCGAAACGTGCCGCGCTTCGAGGCCATGGTGAAGCGGATGGAGTGTTCGAACGACGACTTCATCCACACCACCGAAGAGCGTCACCATCGCTCCTCGGAGGCGATCTGGCAGCGCATGGAGCAGAACGGCGACATCTACCTCGGCAAATATGCCGGCTGGTATTCGGTGCGCGACGAGGCCTATTACGCCGAGGATGAGACGCATCTGAACGAGCAGAAGGTCCGCGTGTCGTCGAAGACCGGCACTCCGGTCGAATGGGTGGAGGAGGCGAGCTATTTCTTCCGCCTCTCGGCCTATCAGGACAAATTGCTGAAACTGTTCGAGCGGCCGAATTACGTGCTGCCGAAGGAGCGGCTGAACGAGGTCGCGAGCTTCGTGCGCGGCGGCCTGCAGGACCTGTCGATCTCACGCACCACCTTCGACTGGGGCGTGCGCGTGCCCGGCGCCGACGGCCACGTGATGTATGTGTGGGTCGACGCGCTCACCAATTACATCACCGGCGTCGGTTTTCCCGACACCGGCAACGCGGCGTTCAAGCGTTATTGGCCGGCGGCGTTGCATGTCATCGGCAAGGACATCGTGCGCTTCCACGCCGTCTACTGGCCGGCCTTCCTGATGTCGGCGGGCATCGAGGTGCCGCAACGCATCTTCTCGCACGGCTTCCTGTTCAATCGCGGGGAGAAAATGTCGAAGTCGGTCGGCAATGTGATCGACCCCTTCGCGCTGGCCGACGCTTATGGTGTCGATCCTTTGCGCTATTTCTTCCTGCGCGAGGTGCCGTTCGGGCAGGACGGCAATTACAGCCACGAGGCGATCGTCAACCGCATCAATGCCGATCTCGCCAATGATCTCGGCAATCTGGCGCAGCGTTCGCTCTCCATGGTGGCCAAGCAGTTCGGCGGTAAATTGCCGGCGCCGGGCGCCTTCAGCGACACCGACAAGACTATTCTCGCCGCCGCCGACGGCATGATCGGCAAGGCGCGCGAAGCCATGGCGACGCAGCAGCTGCACCAGGTGCTCAACGCGGTCTGGGCGGTGGTAGCCGACGCCAACCGCTATTTCGCCTCCGAGGCGCCTTGGGCGCTTGCCAAGACCGATCCCAAGCGGCAGGGAACGGTGCTCTACGTGACCGCGGAAGTCGTCCGTCAGGTCGCCATTCTCGCGCAGCCTTTCGTGCCGTCGGCAGGTGCCAAGCTGCTCGACATCCTCGGCGTGCCCCCGGGCGAGCGCGATTTCGCGCGGCTCGGAGGCGACAAACGCATCGCGCCCGGATCGGCGCTGCCGCCACCGACGCCGGTGTTCCCGCGCTATGTCGAGCCAGAAGCTGCGGCCTGACCATGCTCGTCGACAGCCATTGCCATCTCGATTTTCCCGATTTTGCCAGTGAGCTGGATGCCGTGGTGGCGCGCGCCCGCGCCGCTGGCATTGGGCGCATGGTCACCATCTCGACCCGGGTGAAAAAACACGCGCAGGTGCTTGCGATTGCGGAGAAATACCCGGACGTCTTTTGCTCGGTCGGGACCCATCCACACAACGCGCAAGAAGAGCCAGACGTCGATGCCAAGGCGCTGATGGCCATCGCCAAGCATCCGAAAGTGGTGGCGATCGGCGAGGCCGGCCTCGACTATCACTATGACAAGAGCCCGCGCGACCAACAGGCGAAGAGTTTGCGCCAACATATTGCGGCGGCGCGCGAAAGCGGACTGCCGCTGGTCATCCATTCGCGCGATTGCGATGACGATATGGCGGCGATTTTGACCGAGGAAACGGGGAAGGGCGCCTTCCCGGCCGTGCTACATTGCTTCACCGGCGGCCGCGATCTGGCCATGCGCGCCATTGAGCTGGGCTTGCACATCTCGTTCACCGGCATTCTCACGTTCAAGCGTTCCGACGACCTGCGCGCCATCGCCAAGGAGTTGCCGGCCGAACGCGTCCTGGTCGAAACCGACGCACCTTATCTTGCGCCCTTGCCGTATCGCGGAAAGCGCAATGAGCCTGGTTATGTGGTCGAAACCGCCAAAGTGTTGGCGCAGACGCGCGGCGTGTTGCCGGAAGACATCGCGCGCCAGACCACGGAGAATTTCTTCCGCCTGTTCAACAAGGTCCCGCGCAACCTCATGGACGCGGCATGAGCCTCAAGTTTACGATTCTGGGCTGCGGCTCTTCCATGGGCGTGCCGCGGGTGGCGCTGGGTTGGGGCGATTGCGATCCCAACAACCCGAAGAACCGCCGGCGGCGCTGTTCGCTCTTGGTGGAACGCAACGACGCGCAAGGGCGCCGTACCCGCGTTCTGGTCGACTGCTCGCCCGATCTGCGCATGCAATTGCTCGACGCCGAAGTGGACTGGCTCGACGGCGTGGTGATCACCCATGAGCATGCCGACCATACCCATGGCTTTGATGACCTGCGTCCGCTGTTCGTGCGCAGGCGCCGCCGCGTCGACGTCTATTTGGATGAGGCGACTTCGCAGGCGATGCACGCCCGCTTCGGCTATTGCTTCATGACGCCGCCCGGGAGCGAATACCCGCCGATCGTGAGCGAACACAGGTTAATGCCAGGACGGGCCGTCGCGATCGCAGGAGAGGGCGGACCGATCGAGGTGCTGCCGGTGCTGCAGGAGCACGGCGATATCCCGTCGCTGGGCTTCCGCTTTGGCAACGTGGCCTATTCGGCCGACATCAAGGCGCTGCCGCCCGCCAGTATCGCGGCCATGGCCGGGCTCGATGTCTGGATCGTGGACGCGCTGCGCAAGGCTCCGCACCCGAGCCATTTCAATCTCGATGAGGCGCTGGCCTGGATCGCGCGGATCAAACCGAAGCGTGCGATCCTGACCAATCTGCACAGCGATATGGATTACGAGGCGCTACGGACCAGTCTGCCGCCCAATGTCGAGCCGGCCTATGACGGGATGGGTTTTGCGGCGGACTGACACGCTCCGCGCCTTGCTGCGGGTGGCCTTGAAAAAGTTAACTGCGGGGCGCCTGAAACACCGGAAGATGCCTGCTGTTCCGGGCTAAATAGAAATATTCCATAATATGTCTTATGCGAATCACACATCGGCGGTCGCGGCCACAGGCGGGCTTTGCTACGGTCGTCGCTTCCGTCCCCCGAGCGCATTAACGCCTTGAAGCCCTCCCGTGACATTACCCGGCTGATCGAGATCATGGCGGCGCTGCGCACGCCGGGCTCGGGCTGCCCGTGGGACCTGGAGCAGAATTTCCAGACCATCGCGCCCTATACGCTGGAGGAAGCCTACGAGGTGGCCGACGCCATCGCACGCGGCGATCTTGACGGCCTCAAGGACGAACTGGGTGACCTCCTGCTCCAGATCGTCTTTCACGCCCGCATGGCCCAGGAGCGACCAAAGGAACAAGGCGCCTTCGATTTCGGCGACGTCGTGGATGGTATCACCACCAAATTGATCCGCCGCCACCCGCACGTGTTTGCCGATGAGGAAGGACGCACGGCCGAAGCGGTCAAGGGTCTGTGGGAGCGGATCAAGGCTGAGGAGAAGGCCGAACGCGGCGAGGCGGCGCCGACAGGCGCTTTGGCCGGTGTGCCGGTTGCCTTGCCGGCGTTAACCCGTGCCTTGAAGCTGCAGCAGAAAGCCGGTCGTGTCGGCTTCGACTGGAACGATCCGCGCGCCGTGCTCGCCAAGATCCGCGAGGAAGCCGATGAGATCGAAGCCGAGCTCGCCGGCGGCGACAAGGCTGCCAGTGCCGCCGAGGTCGGCGATCTGTTGTTTGCTGTCGTTAATCTCGCCCGCCATCTCGAAGCCGACCCGGAAGGCATCCTGCGCGCGACGAACCTCAAATTCGAGCGCCGCTTTAGGTCAATCGAAAGGGCCCTAGCCGCGCGCGGAAAAAAGCCGCAGGACTCCACATTGGCCGAGATGGATGCGCTGTGGGGCGAGGCGAAGGCGGCGGAAAAGTAAACGCTGTCGTCCCGGCCGGTGCCGACGAAAAAATCAGGCGCTGAACTTCGCCCGCACCCGCGCCGCCTCGTCTGTATCCGCGCGCACCGTCACGCCTAAGCGCCCGTCGTCGCGCATGCCCTTGGCCAGTACTTCAGAATGCCGGTAGAGCCAGCTTAAGCCTGCGCCGTCGGCGGGATCGAGCGAGAGCTCAAGCGTCTGCCGCCGCTCGGCGAGGCGCGCTTCGATCGCCACGACCAGATGCTCGATCCCTTCCCCGCTCAACGCCGATACCGGCACCGGCCGGCCCTGCCCGTTTTGGCGCTCGGCGGTATTGAACAGCTGCGCCCGCGCCGGCGCATCAAGCAAGTCGATCTTGTTCCAGACTTCGATCAGCCGATGATCGGCGGCCTCGATGCCGAGCTCGCCCAACACTTTCGCGACGTCCTGCGATTGCGCGCCCGAATCCTCGTGCGCCATGTCGCGCACATGCAGGATGACGTCGGCCTCGATCACCTCCTCCAGCGTTGCACGGAAGGCCGCCACCAGCATGGTCGGCAGATCTGAAATAAATCCGACGGTGTCCGACAGAATGACGCGGCTGCCGTGCGGCAGATTGACCGCGCGCAGCGTCGGATCGAGCGTCGCAAACAGCATGTCGGCCGATTGCACGCTCGCCGCCGTCATGCGGTTGAACAGCGTCGACTTGCCGGCGTTGGTATAGCCGACCAGCGCCACGATCGGATAAGGCACCCGCTTGCGCGCCTCGCGGTGCAGCTTGCGGGTGCGTTTGACCTTGTCGAGTTCGTCCTCGATGCGAGCGATGCGCTCCTCGATCACGCGCCGGTCGGCCTCGAGCTGGGTCTCGCCCGGCCCTCCCAGAAAGCCGAAACCGCCACGTTGCCGTTCGAGATGTGTCCACGATCGCACCAGCCGGCTTTTCTGGTAGTTGAGATGGGCGTGTTCGACTTGCAGCGCCCCTTCTCGCGTGCGCGCGCGCCGGCCGAAAATCTCCAGGATCAATCCGGTGCGGTCGAGCACCTTGACGCCCCAGGCCAGTTCGAGATTGCGTTGCTGCACCGGCGAGACCGGACAGTCCATCACCACGATCGATGCGGAGAGGCTTTTGACCAGTCCGGCAAATTCATCGACCTTGCCCTTGCCGATGTAGGTCGCAGGGCGGATGGCGTTGAGTGTGACCAGCCCGGCTTGCACCACGTTAAGGTCGATGGCGCGGGCAAGACCGACCGCTTCGGTAAGGCGCGCGTCCGGCGTGCGCGTTTGCGCAGCCACGCGAGCGGGCCCCGCCCGCGCGGCGGCCGCTTTCAGCCATGGCTCGATGACAATGGCACGGCCGGTCTCTCCGCCCAGCGTCGGGATCAGGAGATCGGCACGCGTGTCACGCCGGCGCGGTTCCAACTAGACAGTCACCCAGTGTTTTCCGGGATCGTGCACTAGGCTTTGTCCCCGGCCGGTGCTTCTTCGCCGCCTTCGAACAGCTGGATCGGATGACCCGGCATGATGGTCGAAATCGCGTGCTTGTAGACGAGCTGGGAGTGTCCGTCCCGCCGCAACAAAACGCAGAAATTGTCGAACCAGGTCACCACGCCCTGCAATTTCACCCCATTGACCAGAAAAATGGTGAGCGGGATTTTGCTTTTGCGGACATGATTGAGAAAAGTGTCTTGTAGGTTTTGCGTACGTTCGGCTGCCATTGCCGTGTTCCATTTTTTGCTCGCGTCTTTCGCGCGAGACCTTCGTTGCCCAGGTCCTTCGTGCGGGTCGCACGCCGCTTTGCCCCACGCAAAAGCGGTTCAAGGCCCAAGAACCGCTATTAGATGGCAGGCGGTTCGCCGGTGCAAGCACAAGTTGGCCTTTCCAGTACCAAAGTACTGAAATACTTAGGAATTTGTGCATTTTGCTGCGCCCAAAATCAGCTGGTTTCGGCGTAGCGGTGGTAGTCGCGGCGCAAGCCGGTCGCGATCAAGCCGGGGGCGCCATTGCCGACCGGCCGGCCGTCGATACTGACCACCGCAAGCACAATCTGGCTGGCCGAGGTGATGAAGGCCTCGCGCGCGGCATAGGCCTCCTCCACCGTGAAGGGGCGCTCTTCGAAGGCGATCCCTTGCGCCTTGAGCACGTCGACCACGACCGAGCGCGTGATCCCCGGCAGGATATCGCGGCCGAGCGGATGGGTGATGAGCTTGCCGTCGCGGGAAACGATCCAGGCATTTGAAGAAGCGCCTTCGGTGACGCGGCCTTGCTCATCGACCAGCCAAGCCTCACGCGCGCCGCTCTCGCGCGCGGTCTGCTTGGCCAGCACATTCGGCAGTAAAGCCACCGATTTGATGTCGACCCGGCTCCAGCGGATATCGGGCACGGTGATCACCGCGATGCCGTCGGCCGCCAATTGCGCGAGGCGCGCAAGGTCGTTGCTGCGCGCGGTCACCACCAGCGAGGCTTTGGTGCCGGCGGCCGGAAACGAAAACTCTCGCCGCGCGACGCCGCGGCTGACTTGCAAATAAACAATGCCGTCGCGCACGCGGTTACGCCGCACCGTTTCGCGTAGCACGATCGAAAGCGCCGCCGGCGTCATCGGCCGCGGGATGCGCAGCTCGCTCAACGAGCGGTCAAGACGCGCCATGTGCCGGCGTTCGTCGACCAGCCACCCTCCCCGCACCTCGCAGACTTCGTAGACACCGTCGGCAAATTGATAGCCGCGGTCCTCGACCGACACCTTGGCCTGCGCGTGCGGCAAATAGCGGCCGTTGACATAAGCGATGCGCGACATGGAAAGACCTATTCGCTGCGCATGATCTTGCCCGAAAACCGGTTCCCATCCCCGATCAGGGTCAAGGACATGCTTTTCGGGATCATGCGCTAACCGATCCCCAGCGCCTTGAGCTTGCGGTGCAGTGCCGAGCGCTCCATGCCGACAAATTCGGCGGTGCGCGAAATGTTGCCGCCGAATCGGCTGATCTGCGCCACCAGATATTCGCGCTCGAACACTTCGCGCGCGTCGCGCAACGGCAGGCCCATGAGATGTTCGCCGCCATTGCCGTTCGGCATGTTCGGCACCATGGAGCCGACGTCGGGCGGCAGCATCGAGGCGTCGAGCACGGCGTCGGGATGACCGCCGGCCAGGATCATCAGCCGCTCGATATTGTTGCGCAGCTGGCGCACATTGCCGGGCCAGTTATGCGATTGCAGCACTGCCATGGCGTCCTCGCCGATGCGGCGCCTCGGCAGGCCGGTGGCCAAAGAAATCTGGTCCATGAAATAATCGACCAGGTCGGGAATGTCCTCGCGCCGCTCGGAAAGCGGCGGTACGCGGATCGGCACCACCGAAAGCCGGTGATAAAGGTCTTCGCGGAAGCGGCCTTCCGCAATCTCCAATTCAAGATTGCGCGTGGTCGACGACACGATACGCACATCGACCGATATCTTGGCACTGCCGCCGACGCGCTGGAAGGTCTGGTCGACCAGCACGCGCAGGATCTTGTTCTGGGTTTCGCGTGGAAAGTCGGCGATATCGTCAATGAACAGCGTGCCGCCATGCGCGTCTTCCAAGGCGCCCGACTTGCGGCCCTCCGCGCCATTGGAATGATCGATCCCGAACAGCTCGGTCTCCATGCGCTCGGGCGTGATCGCCGCGGCATTGATCACGATAAACGGTCCGTTGGCACGGGCCGACAATTTATGGATCGCGCGCGCGGCCAGTTCCTTGCCCGAGCCCGAAGGCCCGACGATCAAAATGCGGCTGTTGGTTGGCGCCACCCGCTCGACGCTCTGGCGCAATTGCGCGATGATCATGGAGCGTCCGACCAGATTGGCCGGCGTCGGCGCCTGTTGTTTGAGCTGCTTGACCTCGCGCTTGAGCCGAGACGTCTCAAGCGCCCGCTCGGCCACCAGCACGAGCCGGTCGGCTTTGAACGGCTTCTCGATGAAGTCGTAGGCGCCGCGCTTGATGGCGGCGACTGCGGTTTCAATGTTGCCGTGGCCGGAAATCATCACCACCGGCAGCTCGGGGTGCTCTTGCTTGATGGCATCGAGTAATTGCAGCCCGTCGAGCTTGCTCCCCTGCAGCCAGATGTCGAGAAAAACCAAATTCGGCCGGCGCGACACGATGGCCGCAAGGGCATCGTCGCTGTTGCGCGCGGTGCGCGTTTGGTAGCCTTCATCCTCCAGGAGTCCGGCGACCAGATCGCGGATATCCGCTTCGTCGTCGACAATCAGGATATCAGCTGACATGCGGCTGCTCGTTCGCGGTCGTGGGCTTTTCGTTCTCGGGTGACGCGGCGGGGCCGGCGGCGGGAAAACGCGCCCGCACCCAGGCTCCGCGCTGGCCAGGACTTTTGTCGGCGGCGTCACGCAGTTCGATGCCTCCCCCGTGGTCCTCCAGAATGCGCCCGACGATGGCGAGACCGAGGCCTGTCCCTTTGTCGCGCGTGGTGACATAAGGTTCGAGCAGCCGGTTGCGATTTTCCTTCGGCAGACCGATGCCGTTGTCGACCACGTCGATGACAATGTCCTCGCCATCACGCGCCGCAAACACGCGGATTACGCCTTTGCCGAGCTCGGCCGACGGCACCGCTGCAATAGCCTCGGTGCCGTTCTTGATGATGTTGGTTAGCGCCTGCGCGATCAACCGCCGGTCGAAACGAGCCGGCATCGGATCTTCGGCGATGTCGGCCTCGATATCGATTTCCGAGTTGCCGACGCGCATCAAGAACACGGTCTGGCGGACCGTGTCGGCGACATCCTCGCCGGCGATCGTCGGCTTCGGCATGCGGGCGAAACGCGAGAATTCGTCGACCATCCGTCTGATGTCGTCGACCTGGCGCACGATCGTGGAGGTGCATTGCTCGAACACGCCGCCCTCGTCTTCGCCGATCACGTTGCCGTATTTGCGGCGCAACCGTTCCGCCGACAATTGAATTGGCGTCAGCGGGTTCTTGATTTCATGTGCGATGCGGCGGGCGACGTCGGCCCAGGCCGAAGTGCGCTGCGCGGCCACCAATTCGGTAATGTCGTCGATCGTCACGACGTAGCCGTGGCCGGATTCGCCGGACTGCTCGCTGGTGATGCGGACCGAGAGATTGCGCTCGCGGCCGCTGCGGCTGATCGTCACCTGATCCTGCGGATGGGCGCCCGATTTCGCCTGCGCCATGATATCGGCGAGCTCCGGGAAAACCTGCGCCAACGGCTTTCCGAGCGCCTCGGCTTCCGTGCTGCCGATCAATTTTTCCGCCGAGCGATTGAGGATACTCACATGGCCTTCGCCGTCGACGCCGATAACGCCGGCGCTGGCGCCTGCCAGCACCGCCTCGGTGAAGCGGCGGCGGCTGTCGATGATGTCACGCGCCCGCATGATGTCGTCGCGCTGGGTGCGTAATTCCTGCGTCATGCGGTTGAAGGTTTCGCCGAGATGGGCCAAATCGCCTTCCGACTTATGAATCGGCACCCGCACATAGAGGTTGCCGGTGGACACGACATTGGCGGCGCCGATCAGCCGCCTGATTGGCGCGACCAGGCGGTTGGCAAAATTAAAACCGATCCAGACCGCAGACAGCAGCACGGTGAGCGCGATGACCGTGTACATCAGTGCGAAGGCGACTTGCACCCCAAGGCGCCGCTGTTCGATTGCGGCATATTCGACGGCGCTTTGCCGGGTCGCCTGCAATTGCGGCAGCACGCGCGGATCGAGCAGCCGCGTCACGTACAGATAATGATCTTCGTAACCGCGCAATTTGATGACCGACGCCACGTAATTCGTGTCCGGCAACAAGACGATTTGCGGATCCTTATCGCTGATGCGGGGAAGCGCGTCGCGTGGCGGCAAGGCGAAGGTCTGGTTGTTCTTGACGTCGGCGCGCGCAATGACGTTCAGATTCTTGTCGAGCACAATCGCCGCCGAAAGTCCCCTGAGCGAGGCCTGGAAGGTTAGAAACTGCTGCAGTTTCGCTTTGTCTTGCTCGAAGACCGATTTGCCGCGCGATATGTCCAAGGACATGAGAATAGTGTCGGCGCGCACGATCTGCGCGTGATCGCGCAGATAGGCCTCCGCGACGATCAACGAATTTTCGATGGCCGCATGCGTGCGTGCCGAAAACAGCCGGTCGAGCCCGCGGTCGAGTGTCACGCTGGCGACGATCGCCACCAAGATCGCCGGCGTGGCGGCGATGAGAGAGAACAATCCGACGATGCGCACATGCAGGCGCGCGGCGGCGCGGCCGGTGCGGCGAGCGTGCACCACCTGCCAAACCTGGCGCACGATGACGCCGAGTAAAATCAGCACCGTCACCGCATTCGCCAACAACAGGGAAACCACCACATTATGGGTGGGCAAGATCGGCGTCAGGTCAGCGAGAACGACGAAGGTGATGAACGCCGAGAGCAACGCGAGCCCGACCGCGATCGGACCAAGGGCTCCGGTTTCCGCCTGCTGGGCAGGCGGATTGGCGAGCGAAGTGTCGGCGGTTGCGGCCTGATCGACGCTCATTTACCCCCGGCAGGCGACTGCGGAGCCCGGCGGCCCCAAAAAGATTGGCATGCCACGGAGGGTTAGCGTGCCCTCCCCGGCACTGATGCTTTTATACAACAATGTTGCCGAATTGCGACTAAAGCGCGGCGCTAAGCCGCCTATCAGTTGCCGCCGCGGAAGACCTGGATGTCGAGGTCGCGGATTTTCTTCCGCAATGTATTGCGGTTGACGCCAAGCAGATCGGCGGCGCGGATCTGATTGCCGCGCGTGGCGGCCAAAGCCGCCGTCAGCAAGGGGTATTCGATTTCGCGCAAGATGCGGTGATAGAGGCCGGCCGGCGGCAGCCCATCCTCGAAGCCGGAAAAATAGCCGCTCAAATGACGTTCAACCGCGGCACTGAGGCTCTCCTCCGCGCGCGGCTCTTCTCCTCCCGCCGGCATTGTCGGTTGCGACAATTCCGCATCGATCACAGCCGCGGTGATGGTTTCCTGCGGATAGAGCGCCGCCAGCCGGCGCGCCAGGTTCTCCAATTCGCGCACATTGCCGGGCCAGCGGTGACGCTTGAGGCGCTCGGTGCCGGCGGCGTCGATCTGCTTCGGCGGCAACCCCTCGCGTTGCGCGTGGGCGAAGAAATGCCGGATCAGATCGGGCACGTCCTCAATGCGCTCGCGTAACGGCGGCAGCCGCAGCGGCACGACATTGAGGCGGAAGAACAGGTCCTCGCGGAACAGGCCCTGCTGGATCAGCATGCGCAGATCTTTGTTGCTGGCGGCGACGATGCGCACGTCGCTTTTGATCGGCGTGCGCCCGCCAACCGTAGTATACTCACCTTGCTGCAATACGCGTAGCAGCCGCGTTTGCGCCTCCATCGGCATGTCGCCGATTTCGTCGAGGAACAGCGTGCCGCCCTCGGCTTGTTCGAAACGGCCGGCGCTGCGCGTATTGGCGCCGGTGAAAGCGCCCTTCTCGTGCCCGAACAATTCGGATTCGATCAGGTCGCGCGGGATGGCCGCCATGTTGATGGCGACAAAGGTGCCGGCTCGGCGCTTGCCATAATCATGCAGCGCGCGCGCGACCAATTCCTTGCCGGTGCCGGATTCGCCGGTGATCATGACCGTCAAATCGGTCTGCATCAGGCGCGCCAGCACGCGGTATATTTCCTGCATGGCCGGCGAGCGGCCGACCAGCGGGATGCTGTCAAATTCCTCGGCCTTGGCGTTGGTCGGCCGCGGCTCCTTGGGCTCCGACAGCGCCCGGCCGACGATGGCGATCAATTCCTTGAGGTCGAACGGCTTCGGCAGATACTCATAGGCGCCCCGCTCGGAGGCACGGATCGCGGTCATGAAGGTGTTCTGCGCGCTCATGACGATGATCGGCAGGTCGGGGCGCGCCTTGCGGATGCGCGGGATCAAGTCGAAGGCGTTTTCATCGGGCATCACCACGTCGGTGATGACGAGATCGCCGTCGCCTTGGTTGACCCAGCGCCAGAGGGTGGCGGCATTGCCGGTCGAGCGCACCTCGTAACCGGCACGCGAGAGAGCCTGATTGAGGACGGTGCGGATTGCGGCATCGTCATCTGCAACTAAAATACTTCCCGTCGGCATTGTCCTACCTCACGGGCTCAACGACCGGCGACGCATCTTCGGCCGGCGCGCCGTTGCCGCTATAGATCGGCATCAGCACGCGGAAGATCGTGCGGCGCGGCTGCGATTCACATTCGATGATGCCGCCGTGATCGCCCACGATCTTTGCAACCAATGCAAGTCCCAGGCCACTGCCGCTGCGCTTGGTGGTGACGAACGGGTCGAACAGATGCGGCATCAGGTCTTCCGGCACCCCGGGGCCGTTGTCCTTGACGCAGAATTCGAGTGGCAGCGATACTCGCACCGTGCTGCCCGGAACGGACAGGCGCACGCCCGGCCGGAAGGCGGTCGAGAGCTGGATCTCGCCGTCGCCGGCTGTTTCACCGACGGCTTCGGCGGCGTTTTTCACCAGATTGAGGAAGACCTGAATGAGTTGATCGCGATTGGCGTAGACCGGCGGCAGCGAGGGATCGTAGTCCTCGACGAACCGGATGTGCCGGCCGAAACCCGACTGCGCCAGCCGCTTCACGTGATCGAGCACGACATGGATATTGACCGGCTCGCGCTCCACCGGCCGCTCGTCGGCGAACACTTCCATGCGGTCGACCAATTTGACGATGCGGTCGGTCTCCTCGCAGATCAACCGGGTGAGCGAACGGTCGTCGTCGCCAGCCGACTGCTCGAGCAGTTGCGCGGCGCCGCGAATACCGGATAGCGGGTTTTTGATCTCATGCGCCAGCATGGCGGCGAGCGCGATCACCGATCTGGCGGCGCCGCGGTGGGTGAGCTGACGATCCATCTTGTCGGCGATCGTGCGCTCCTGCAGCATCACAACGACGTGGTCGGGGTATTCCGGCAGCGGCGCGACATGCAGATCGACCAGCCGTTCGCCGGGGTTGCGCGGCGTCGCCAGATCGACCTTGTATTCGTTGACCGCCGCGCCGCGCTGGCGCACCTGCTCGATCAGCGTCAGCAGCGGCGAGCCGAACGGCACCAGATCGCGCAGCATGTGCCGGCGCAGCACGGGAATCGACGATTTGAAAAATTGCTCGGCGGCGACGTTGGCGTCCGCGATCTTGCCGTCGGGCGACACCGTCACGACCGGATGCGGTAGCGCGTGCAGCACGGCGTCGGCCGGGGAATTGACCGGAGCGGAAACGGCTTTTGAGGTGGCTTGGGCCCGGCTCACGCGGCGGCCCTCCATGCGAAATCGTCGAAGGCGTCGGCAAGCAGGCGCCGCGCTTCGGCCGGTTTTTCGGCGGTGAGCACGCGGGCGCGATGATGCTTGAGCGCGTCGGCCGCAACGCCGGCGTCGTTCGCCGCGCAGTCGAGCGCCCACCCGAGATGTTTACGGGCGTGGCGGGTGCCGATCTTCAGGCCATGATGCGCAAGCATCTCATCGTAAAGCGAGTCGATAAAACCATGCTGCTCGGCCAAACGCGGCGCTGTCTCGCGTTTTCCAGTGTCGAGGTAGCGCGCCAACTGCCCGGGGAACCAGGGCCGCCCTTGCGCGGCGCGGCCGATCATCACCGCATCGGCACCCGACGCTGCAAGCGCGCTTAACGCATCCTCGAACGAGCGGATGTCGCCATTGACGACGACCGGAATGCCCACACTCTGCTTTACGGCGCGGATAGCTGCCCAATCGGCATCGCCGCTATAAAACTGGCAGCGGGTGCGGCCATGCACGGTGATCATCCGCACGCCGGCATTTTCCGCACGACGAGCAAGTTCGGGCGCGTTGATGCTCGTTGCATCCCAGCCGAGCCGCATTTTCAAAGTGACCGGCACGCGCACGGCGCCAACCGTTGCCTCGATCAAACTCAGAGCATGATCGAGATCCCGCATCAGCGCCGAGCCGGCGGTTCCGTTGGTTACCTGTTTGGAGGGGCAGCCCATATTGATATCGATGATGTCTGCACCTTGCGCTTCGGCGATGCGGGCGCCTTCGGCCATCCAGCGCGCCTCGCAGCCGGCGAGCTGCACGACGTGGATCGCGACGCCGCGGCCCTCGCTGCGCACCTGCGCCTCGCGTTGACCTTCGACCAGCGCCTCGCTGGCGGTCATTTCCGACACGACCAAGCCCGCGCCAAGCCTCTCGGCCAGACGCCGGAAAGGCGCATCGGTAATTCCGGACATTGGTGCCAAAATCACACGGTTCGGCACGGTCACCGGGCCGATTGCGAGCGGGAAACCATGAAACTGATTGATTCGGCCCCGCAAGGGTTGACTGCCTACCATTTAGGCGGCCTCTTTTGATGCTCAGAGTTTAGCCAAATTGACCCGGGGCGCAAGTGCTGCAGTGCAAAAAGATGTTCATCGTTAAGCGCCATGCAGCCCGCGCGAATACTTCCCCGTAGGGCCCAGAACGCGCTAATCCAAGGGAAAATCGAGCGCGGAGCTGGCATGGCGGGCATTGCAACAGTGATCGTAGCGGCTGGACGCGGGATACGCGCCGGCGCCGACATGCCCAAGCAATTCCGGCCGATCGGTGGCGCGCCGATGGTCCGCCGCAGCCTTCTGGCGTTTGTGGAGCATCCGAAGGTCGGCGCCGTGCAGCCGGTAATTCACCCCGACGACGTGGCGGTGTTCGAAGCCTCCGCCGCCGGCATCGATATCTTGCCGGCGGTATTCGGCGGCGCTACCCGCCAAGCCTCGGTGCGCGCCGGCCTGGAAGCGCTCGCTGAGCGCCAGCCGGATATCGTGCTGGTGCACGACGCGGCGCGCCCTTTCGCCAGCGCCGGCCTGATATCGCGCGCGATCGCCGCTGCTGAAGCGACCGGCGCGGCCATCCCCGCTTTGCCGGTCAGCGATACCGTGAAGACGGTCGATGCCGAAGGTCTCGTCCGCGGTACGATCGACCGCAGCACGTTGCGGCTGGTGCAGACGCCGCAGGCTTTCGCCTTTCCCGCTTTGCTCGACGCCCATCGCCGCGCCGCTGCCAGCGGCCGCGAGGATTTCACCGACGACGCCGCGCTTGTCGAATGGGCCGGCATGAAGGTAAGCGTTTTTGCCGGAGATGCCGGCAACATCAAAATCACCGAGGCGGGTGACTTCGCCCGTGCCGAAGCAATGCAGACCTCGGCGCAATTCGCGCAGCTTGGCGATATACGCACCGGCAGCGGCATCGACGTGCACGCTTTCGCCCCCGGCGATCACGTCACGCTCGGCGGCGTTCGCATTCCCCACAGCCACGCGCTCACCGGCCATTCCGACGCCGACGTGGTGCTGCACGCGCTCACCGACGCCATTCTCGGCGCGCTTGCCGACGGCGACATTGGTGTGCATTTCCCGCCCAGCGACCCGCAATGGAAAGGCGCTTCCTCCGACCGCTTCCTGGCCTTCGCGCTCGAACGTCTCGCCAAGCGCGGCGGCCGCGTCGCCCATATCGACGTCAACATCGTCTGCGAAGCCCCGCGCATCGGCCCGCACCGCGACGCCATGCGCGCGACCATTGCCCGCCTGACGGGGATCGACGCCGGCCGCGTGGCGGTGAAGGCGACGACCAGCGAGAAGCTCGGCTTCACCGGCCGCGGCGAAGGCATCGTGGCCTACGCCACCGCCACAGTGCGGCTGCCGTGGGGTCCGTGATGCGTGAGGAACTGCGCGCGGCCGCAACCGCCGTGCTCGAGGCCTGCCGCGCGCGCGGGCTGAAAATTGCAACGGCCGAATCCTGTACCGGCGGGCTGGTGGCCGGCGCGCTCACCGACATTGCAGGCTCGTCCGACGTGGTCGATCGCGGCTTTGTCACCTACTCAAACGAAGCCAAGCAACAGATGCTCGGCGTGCCGTCGGCAATGCTGCGCGATTTCGGCGCGGTGAGCCGCCAGACCGCGGAAGCCATGGCACGCGGCGCCCTCGGCAAAGCCGATGCCGACATCGTGGTCGCCATCACCGGCATTGCCGGCCCGGGCGGCGGCAGCGCCGACAAACCCGTCGGTCTGGTTCATTTCGCTGCGGCGTCGCGCAGCGGTGCCCTCGCCCACCACGAAATGCGCTATGGCGATATCGGCCGCAGCGAAGTGCGGGAGAGGTCGGTGCTGCAGGCGCTGGCGATGCTGCGGGCATTGGCGGAAGCAAAAAACTAAGCACGCTCGCGTCCGTAGACGTGGTCCGCGCGCTCGACAAACGCCGCTGCCATGCGGCGGAAGACGGTGTCGAACATGGCGCCCATTAGCAGCGCCAAAGTGCGGCTCCTGAATTCATAGTCGATGAAAAATTCCACCTCGCAGGATCGCTCGCCTTTTGGATGAAAAGCCCAGCGGTTCTGCATGCGCCGGAACGGCCCATCGAGATATTCCACCAGGATCTTGAGGTTGGGCTTATCGAGCGTGGCGCGGCTGGTGAAGGTCTGGCGTATCAATTTGTAGGCAACCGTCATCGCCGCCACCATGACGACGACGCCCTCGCCCTTCTCGCTGCGGCTGCGCACGCGCATGTCGTCGCACAGCGGCACGAAGTCGGGATATTTCTCCACATCGGCCACCAGGTCGAACATGTCGGAAGCGCTGTGATGGACGCGGCGCGTGGTGGAAAAAGACGGCACGGCGCTGTACCCGTCAAGGGAACGTGGCGGCGCGCGCGGCCTTCAGGCGCGCGAAGTCCTCGCCGGCGTGATGCGAGGAGCGCGTCAGCGGCGACGCCGAAACCATCAGGAAGCCTTTGCTGTAGGCGATCGTTTCCAGGGCCTTGAACTCGTCCGGCGGCACGAAGCGGATGACCTCGTGGTGCTTGCGCGTCGGCTGCAAATATTGCCCGACGGTGAGGAAGTCGACATCGGCCGAGCGCAGGTCGTCCATGACCTGCAGCACTTCGTTGCGATCTTCGCCCAGCCCCACCATGATCCCCGATTTGGTGAACATCGAAGGATCGAGTTCTTTCACCCGCTGCAACAACCGCAGCGAATGGAAATAACGCGCGCCCGGCCGTACGGTGAGATAAAGCGAGGGAACGGTCTCGAGATTGTGGTTGAACACGTCGGGCTTTGCCTCGACGACTTTCTCCAAGGCGCCATCTTTGCGCAGGAAATCGGGCGTCAACACTTCGATGGTGGTCGACGGGCAAGCGCGCCGAATCGCGCGGATGGTGTTGGCGAAATGTTGCGCGCCGCCGTCGGCGAGATCGTCGCGATCGACCGAGGTGACGACGATGTGGGCGAGGCCCAGCTTGGCGGTCGCCTCACCGACATGCGCCGGCTCGTTGGCATCGAGCGCGCCGGGCAGCCCGGTCTTCACATTGCAGAAAGCGCAGGCGCGCGTGCAGGTATCGCCCATGATCATGAAGGTAGCGTGCTTTTTCTCCCAGCATTCGCCGATGTTCGGGCAGCCGGCCTCCTCGCACACGGTGACGAGGCCGTTCTCGCGCATGATCGCTTGCGTCGCGAAATAGCCTGCCGACACCGGCGCCTTGACGCGGATCCAGTCGGGCTTTTTTGGCTGCGTGGAATTCGGGCCGGTGCGCCTTTTCCGGATGGCGCGGACGCGGATTTGTCAGGTCGAGGACGACGGCCATGGCCTTACTTACGGCTGCGGGCAGGCCCCCGCAAGGCGGGTCAGATTTGTCGATGTAGCAATGGTGCGCGGCATGCTCTCTTCACCTCTTTCCCATGGGGAGAGGGGTCCTGCCCTCTTCCGCTGCGCCGCTCTGTTGCAATCTATGCCTTTCTGATCGCCCGCCAGATCAGCAAAAACACGATAGCGCCAATGGTGGCGCTGACCAGTTGGCCGATGAAATTGGCCTCGGGCACGATATGGAGCGCACCCAGGATGAGGCCGCCGACAATGGCGCCGATCAGGCCGACCGCCAGATTCCCCAATATACCGCCGCGCCCGCCGAGGATTTGATGCGCCAGCCAGCCGGCGATGAGTTCGATGACGATCCAGACGATAATGCTCATGAGTGTCCCCTCGTGCGATGCCGCTGTCACGCTGCCTTCGGCGGCATGCGGTGGTTCGGCGTCGAATTGGAAATCTTCAACTCGTCATCGTTCATGTCGGTGCCGACGTCGGCGAACAGCGGCGTCGACAGATAGCGCTCGCCGGTGTCGGGCAGCATGGCGAGAATGGTCGAGCCGGGCGCGGCACCCTTGGCGACTTCGAGCGCGCCGGCGAAGGTGGCGCCGGCGGTGATGCCGACAAAGATGCCTTCCTGCTGCGCCAGCGCCTTCGAGTATTTCATGGCATCGGCGCCGGCGATGGTGACGATGCGGCTGATCACGCCCATGTCGACGGCGTCACCAGCGATCTTCGGAATGAAGTCCGGGCTCCAGCCCTGCATCGGATGCGGCTTGAAGGCCGGATTGGCTTTGGCCGGCGAACCGTCGGCATTGCGCTCCTGCGGGGTGTGTGTGGACAGCATCGGCGCGTCGGCCGGTTCGCAGACGACGATCTTGGTGTCGGGACGCTCTTTGGCGAGCACGCGCGCGACGCCTTTGAGCGTGCCGCCGGTGCCGAAGCCGGTGACCCAATAATCGAGCTTCTCGCCTTTGAAATCGTCGACGATTTCGCGCGCCGTGGTGCGCGAATGAATGTCCGGGTTGGCCTCGTTCTCGAACTGACGCGTCAAGAACCAGCCGTGCGTCTTGGCCAATTCCTGCGCCTTCTCAACCATGCCAAGGCCGCGTCCGGCCGCCGGCGTGAGCACCACCTTGGCGCCAAGAAAGCGCATCAGCTTGCGCCGCTCGACCGAGAAGGTCTCCGCCATGGTGACGACAAGCGGATAGCCTTTGGCGGCGCAGACCATGGCCAAGCCGATGCCGGTATTGCCGGAGGTGGCTTCGACCACCGTCTGGCCGGGTTTCAGCTCGCCGGATTTCTCCGCCGCCTCGATGACGCCGAGCGCTAAGCGATCCTTGACCGAGCCGAGCGGATTGAACGCTTCAATCTTGACGTAAAGATTGATGCCTTTCGGCGCCAGCGTGTTGATCTTGACCACCGGCGTGTTGCCAACGGTTCCGAGGATGTTGTCGAACTTGGCCATCGGCGTTTCTCCCGGTTAATCGCCTTGCGTCGGCGATCTACATATTCAACACGCGCCCGTAGGCATCGAGCACCGCTTCCTTCATCATCTCCGACAGCGTCGGATGCGGGAAGATGGTGTGCATCAACTCTTCCTCAGTCGTCTCCAGGTTCATGGCGACCACATAGCCCTGGATCAATTCGGTCACCTCGGCGCCGACCATATGCGCGCCGAGCAACTGGCCTGTCTTCTTGTCGAAGATAACCTTCACCAGGCCATGGTCCTCGCCCAGCGCGATCGCCTTGCCGTTGCCGATGAAGGGGAAGCGGCCGACGCGGATGTCGAACTTTTTCTCCTTGCAGGCCTGTTCGGTGAGGCCGACGGAAGCGACCTGCGGCGAGCAATAGGTGCAGCCCGGAATCATCAATCTGTTCATCGGGTGCGGATTAAGCCCCTTGATCGCCTCGACACAGACAACGCCCTCATGCTCGGCCTTGTGCGCCAGCATCGGCGCCCCGGAGACGTCGCCGATGGCGTAGATGCCGGCCACGCTGGTCTTGTTGAAGGGATCGACCACGATAATGCCGCGCTCGGTTTTGACGCCGAGCTTTTCCAGCCCGAGATTTTCGATATTGCCGACGACGCCGACGGCGGAGATGACGCGCTCGACCTCGAGCGTCTGCGACTTGCCGCCCTCTTCGATCGTCGCAACGACGCTGTCGGATTTCTTGTCGAGCTTGGTGACTTTGGCGCTGGTGTGGATCTTGATGCCCTGCTTCTCGAAACTCTTGCGCGCGAAGGTCTGAATCTCCTGGTCCTCCACGGGGAGGATTTGCGGCAGCACCTCGACCACGGTGACGCCGGAGCCGAGCGTGCGGAAGAACGAGGCGAACTCGATGCCGATGGCGCCGGAGCCGACCACCAAAAGCGACTTCGGAATGCGGTCGGGCACCATGGCCTCGAAATAGGTCCAGATCAGCTTCTTGTCAGGCTCGATACCGGGCAGCACGCGCGGGCGCGCGCCGGTAGCGATGATGATGTGTTTGGCCTGATAGGCGCCTGCGCCGAGCGCGCCTTTCGGCGCCTCGCTCTTTGACGCTTTCACCGTCACCTTGCCGGGCGCATCGATCACCGCCTCGCCCCAGATCACGGCAACCTTGTTCTTCTTCATCAGGAAGCCGACGCCGTCATTGAGGCGCTTCGCCACAGCGCGCGAGCGCTTGACCACCGCCGCTGGATCGAAACCGACATTGTCGGCTTTCAGCCCGTAGTCCTTGGCGTGTTGCATGTAGTGGAAGATCTCGGCCGAGCGCAGCAGCGCCTTGGTCGGAATGCAGCCCCAATTGAGGCAAATGCCGCCGAGATAATCGCGCTCGATAATCGCCGTCTTGAAGCCGAGCTGGGCCGCGCGGATGGCGGCGATATAGCCGCCGGGGCCGGAGCCGATGATGAGGACGTCGAAGGAAGTATCCGCCACTGAGCGTCTCCGCTGAACCGGGCCCTACCGTCTCCCATATGGGAATGCTTCAATCAAGTCACACGCCGCGCGCTCCGTTTCTTGCGAATCCACCATTCGAAGGCGATCAGCAGCATGAGGACCAGAAAGACGCCGGAGACGATCGGCTGCCATATATTGCGCGACAACTGCTCGCCGGAGACAAACGCCGCGTAGATCAATTCCTGGCCGAGCGGATTCAGAACGACGATTGCCGCCAATATCATGCTGATCCAGGGCCATCGTTTCATGTGGGAACCGGCGGGCTTTACCGCGATTACTTGGCCATTCGGACGCAGTCGTTATTCATGGCAACGAACATTGGATCGGTGCGGTCGAACCGCTTGTGCAAATCGGCCATTGAAAGCTTTGGCGCTTCGTCGAGGATCTTATCCAGCTCCGCCGACAAATGCGTATAGCGCTCGCGCGCGTCCGGATGCAGATTGGCCAGATAGGTGGCGAGCGAGACATACTTAATGAACGCGCTGTCGGCATTATTTCGGGCCGCCGTCATATCGACTGCTTCACCCTTGCGCGACCGCTCGCCAACTTGGCTGAGAAGCTTCGCCTTGAATTGCACCTCCGCGTGCGCTTCCAGAATCTCCTTGCAGGTCCGCATCGATTCGGCGCGCGCAAGATTGTGCTGGATGAAATCGACAAATCGACTGTTGAGATAGCCGTTGTAGATCGATGTGACGAGCGAGAGCGCCGCGATGAACATCGGAAAATAGACGACGATGGCGGTGCGGACCCTGGTCTCGCGTTCGCTCATGGCCGCCGGCTCATCATGTCTGGCGCGTGTTTTCAAATTTACCAATGTTTACACGGCCCTTTCGCCAAGCCTTCAGGGCGCGCAGTGCTTGTCGCCGACCTCGACACGCGCGACGCGCGAGGGACCGGCGATCGGTTGTCCAACCGGCCCCTTGGCACCTTCGCGGATCACCTTCGCTGCGATCGAGCACTTCCCGGCGCGCACGATATAGCTTCCGCCGCCGGTGCGCTCGACGACGTCGACCACGCCGAGCAGGCCGGGAATCGCGGATTGGCTCGTCACCGCTGCAAAGTCCTGCCAGGTCGTGTATTGCGGCGCCAGCTCGGCGATGGCGGGTGACACGCCCAGCAGTAAGACCAGCGCCAAAAGGGTACGGGCAGCAGACATTGACGGCTCCTTTCGGCGCTGATCACACCACCATCATCACCGGGTTCTCGATCAGCGCCTTGAAGGCGACAATCAACTTGGCGCCGAGCGCGCCGTCGACGGCGCGGTGATCGCAGGACAGCGTCACGCTCATGATGGTGGCGACGGCCAGTTGGCCGTTGCGCACCACCACGCGCTCCTCTGCGGTGCCGACCGCGAGGATGGTGGACTGCGGCGGATTGATCACGGCGGTGAAATCCTTAATCCCATACATGCCGAGGTTCGACACTGAACTGGTGCCGCCCTGATATTCGTGCGGCTTGAGCTTGCGGCCCCGTGCGCGGGCGGCGAGATCGCGCATCTCGTTGGAGATGGCGGAGAGCGACTTCGCCTCGGCGCTGCGCACGATCGGCGTGATCAGCCCGCCGGGCAGCGCCACCGCCACGCCAATGTCCGAATGCCTGTGCTTGAGCATGCCGGCGTCGGTCCACGACACGTTGGCGTCCGGCACGCGCTGCAACGCCAGCGCCAGCGCCTTGATGACGAAGTCGTTGACCGAGAGCTTGTAGGCCGGTTTGCCGTCTTTATCCTTGGGCGCGGCGGCGTTGATCTCCTCGCGCGCGGCGGTGAGCTTGCCGACGTCGCAGTCCATGGTCTCGTAGAAATGCGGGATCGTTTGCACCGAGGCGGTCAGCCGTTGCGCGATGGTGCGGCGCATGCCGTCATGCGGCACAAAGTCGTAGGAGCCCTCCTCGTAGAGCGAGCGGATCTGCTTGTCGGACATTGACGGGATGGCCGGACCTGCCGCTAGGGCTGCTCCGCCCGGGGCGCGCAGGCCCTTGCCGGATTTTGCCGCGTCGATGTCGCGCGCGATCACGCGCCCGTGCGGACCCGAGCCCTGCACACGATTGAGATCGATGCCGGCGTCTTTCGCCAGTCGGCGCGCGAGCGGAGACGAGAAGACGCGGTTCCCATGCGAGGCCTGCACCCCACCTGGCGCGGCTTGCGCCGCGCCACCCTCCCCACTGCGTAGGGAGGGATTGGAGACTGCCGCGGGAGCGCTTATCCCTCCCCCCTTGGGGGAGGTTGGCGGCGAAGCCGCCGGGCGGGGGGCGCTCTCGGCTTTTTTCTCCGGCGCTTTGGTTGGCGCCGGCGCGCTTTGCGCCGCGCTTGCAGCCGCCTTCACATCTTCGCCCTCGGCGGCAAGTACGGCAATGACCGCATTCACCGCCACATCTTGCGTGCCCTCCGGCACCACAATCTTGGCCAGCGTGCCGTCCTCGATCGCCTCGTATTCCATCGTGGCCTTGTCGGTCTCAATCTCGGCGATGACGTCGCCGGTCCTGACCGCGTCGCCTTCCTTCTTTAGCCATTTGGCGAGGTTACCCTTCTCCATCGTGGGCGACAGCGCCGGCATGAGGATGTTGGTGGGCATCGCTGCGCGCTACCGGTAGCTGACGGCTTTGGCCGCCTCGACCACCTCGGCGACAGAAGGCAGCGCAAGCTTTTCCAGATTGGCGGCGTAAGGCATCGGCACGTCCTTGCCGGTGACGCGCGCGACCGGCGCATCGAGGTAATCGAAGGCCCGTTCCATTAGCCGCGCCGCGATTTCGGCGCCGACGCCGGATTGCGCCCAGCCCTCTTCCACGGTCACGCAGCGGCCGGTCTTCTGCACCGAGGCGACGACGGTATCGATGTCCATCGGCTTGAGCGTGCGCAGATCGATCACTTCGGCGTCGATGCCCTCACCTACCAATTCTTCGGCGGCTTTGAGCGCATAAGACATACCCATCGACCAGGCGACAATGGTCACGTCATTGCCGGCGCGTGCGATCTTGGCCTTGCCGATCGGCAGCACAAAGTCATCGAGCTTCGGCACCGGCGAGGAATGGCCGTAGAGGATTTCGTTTTCCAGGAAAATCACCGGGTTGGGATCGCGGATCGCCGCCTTCAGCAGGCCCTTGGCGTCGGCGGCGGTCGAGGGCGCGATCACCCTGAAGCCCGGAATGTGCGAATACCAGGAGGAATAGTCCTGGCTGTGCTGGGCGGCGACGCGCGCCGCTGCCCCGTTCGGCCCGCGGAACACGATCGAGCAGCCCATCTGTCCGCCCGACATATAGAGCGTCTTCGCCGCCGAATTGACCAGATGATCCATCGCCTGCATGGCGAAATTGAAGGTCATGAATTCGACAATCGGTTTTAAGCCCGCGAGGGCGGCGCCGACGCCGAGGCCGGCAAATCCATGCTCGGTGATCGGGGTGTCGATGACGCGTTTTGCCCCGAACTCCTGCAGAAGTCCTTGCGTGACTTTGTAGGCGCCCTGATATTCGGCGACCTCCTCGCCCATCACGAACACATCCTTGTCGCGGCGCATCTCCTCGGCCATGGCGTCGCGCAACGCTTCGCGCATGGTCATGCTCACCATCTCGGTGCCTTCGGGGATGTCGGGATCGGCGGCGGCTTTGACGTCTGGCGCTTGCGGCGCCTTCTGTGGTTTGGCAACAGGCGCAGCCGGGACTTTCGCTTCGGCTTTTTCTGACTTCACCGGCGGTGCTGATTCGGCGGCTTTCTGCTGCGGCGCAGGCTTGGCATCCTTGATGGCGGAGGCGTCTTCGCCGTCGTTGAGGATCACCGCGATCGGCGTATTCACGGCGACGTCAGCGGTACCTTCCGGAATGAGAATTTTGCCGAGCGTGCCCTCGTCCGCCGCTTCGACCTCCATGGTCGCCTTGTCGGTCTCGATCTCGGCGATCACATCGCCGGATTTGATCGCGTCGCCCTCCTTCTTCAGCCACTTCGCAAGATTGCCCTTCTCCATCGTGGGCGACAGCGCGGGCATCAGCACATTGGTCGGCATGGGTGATACTGCTTGTTCGATAGACCGCGGCATTGTTTGCGCATGATCTTATCCGAAAACCGGTCCCCACTTTTCGGGATCATGCGCGGTCAGCGATAGACGTCGGTATAAAGTTCGGACGCGTCCGGCTCCGGATCGTGGGTAGCGAATTCCGACGCCGCATTGATGAGATCGCGCACTTCGCCGTCGATTTTCTTCAACTCGTCTTCCTTGGCGAATTGCTTCTCCAAAATGCGCGCACGCGCCATGTCGATCGGATCGTGGTGCGAGCGCACCTCGTCGACCTCCTCGCGCGTTCGATATTTTGCCGGGTCGGACATCGAGTGCCCGCGATAGCGGTAGGTGAGCATTTCCAAAATGTAGGGCCCCTTGCCGGCGCGGCACCAGGCGATGGCCTTGGCGCCGGCGGCATTGACCGCGCGCACATCCATGCCGTCCACCTGCTCGCCGGGGATGTTGAACGAGAGGCCGCGCTTGGACAGGTCGGTCGTCGCCGAAGAACGTGTGATCGCCGTACCCATGGCGTAGCGATTGTTCTCGATCACATAGACCACCGGCAGCTTCCACAGCTCGGCCATGTTGAAGCTTTCATAGACCTGGCCCTGGTTGGAGGCGCCGTCGCCGAAATAGGTGATGCAGACGTGATCGTTGCCGCGATAGTGATTGGCAAAGGCGAGCCCCGTCCCGATCGGCACCGGCGCGCCGACGATGCCGTGCCCGCCGTAAAACCCTTTTTCCACGCTGAACATGTGCATGGAGCCGCCCTTGCCCTTGGAATAGCCGTGGGTGCGGCCGGTCAATTCCGCCATCACACCCTTGGGGTCCATGCCGCAGGCGATCATGTGGCCATGGTCGCGATAGCCGGTGATCACCTCGTCACCCTGCTTGAGCGCCATCTGCATGCCGACCACGACGGCTTCCTGCCCGATGTAGAGATGGCAGAAGCCGCCGATCAGTCCCATGCCATACATCTGGCCCGCCTTCTCCTCGAAGCGGCGGATGGTCAGCATGGATCGGTAGGCGGAAAGCTCCTGCTCCTTGCTGAATTCGGCGACCGCCGCCGCCTCCGCAGCCGTCAGGTGCGCTTCGAAACTCGGAGCTTTCTCGGCAACCGCCATGGGAATATTTCCGGGCAAACGTCGGTAGGCCTAAGCGACCCCAATAGCTTAAATCGTCGAGAGGCGAAAGCGCGAGGCTGCCGGCCAGGATTGCGGCAAAATCGACAGAATATTTAGCGGAAAAGTAGGGTCGCAGGCGGCTAAAAAGTTCGCCGCTAGCGAGGATTTAGCAACAATGTAAGGTCGCGGGGGTCGGCGTAGCCCAGGAGCACACGGGCGCGTTCGTCCAGCATGTCCGGGTCGATCTTGTCGGAGCGGAGCAGCGACACCCGTTTTTCCCACAGTGCGCGTTCGGTCTTCAGTTCCTTGAGCTCGGCCTGCATGCTCTCCGTCTGCTTGTCGAGGTCGGCTTGCGCGCGCAGACCGTGATTGCCGCTGAAAGCATTGGCCGCGAAATAGCCGACGAACAGCGCGGCGAAGCTGTACAGCGCGAGCGCGGTCAGGACGGTGCGGCGGCGGCGATGGATGACCATAGCTTCCAACCATGCTGGAATCGCGTTAAGGCGGTTTTAATGGCGACAACTGGCCTTTCCGTCGTCATGCGCGGGCTTGACCCGCGCATCCCGCTTGGGGACGCAATGCCTACCTAAGCGAGATGGCATCGGAAGTCGGGCTTGCCCGACTTCCGCAGCGTTGGTCATCCCAAGTCGGGTACACCCGACTTGGGGTGACAAGCCCGGCCATGACAAACACCATACTCAGCCTAGACCCGCTGCCTGATCTCGTTGAGCACGAAGTTCCCAAGACGCTTGCCGCGGTTGCGCAGGACCTTCAACAATCCCTGATCGACGAAATAAGTCAGCAGGATGGAATCGCGGCTCTTTACGCGGTCATGCACCGGATCGGCCGAGTGCCAGGTGTTGTCCCCCACCGCGAAGGCATAGCCGGTGTTCGGCGCGAACCTCATCTGCGTCGCCTTTGGCTTGGAGCCGTCCGGCAAGACGTCGTGGAAGATGGTGCCGATATCGGTGTTGGCGTCGTCCGCGGGCAGATAGAGCTGGACGGTGATGCCCTTCCAGCGCGTATCGGTGTGCGGCGTGATTAGATAGCCGGGGATGTCGCGGGTCAGGATCGGAATCGGATACATGCCGACTGAAACGAAGTCCTTGCCGAAGCGTTTCGACAATCCGGGCGCCAGTCGACGGAGGAAGGCTTGGCGCACTTTGTCCGAGCACAGCGCGCGGCCGACCACGTCCCACAGCGCGCGCTTCTGCGCCGGCAGGTTGCGGATGTATTCCGGGAACAGGTCGATCTTCACCCGCGTATGGGTGCCGTCGGTCAGATCGTGGCCTTTGCTGCGGCCGTGCATCGGCCGGTAGTCCGTCGCCTCCGGCTTCAGCGCCAAAATTTGCGCGTAGACGTCTTCGGGAAACACGCGGTCGAATTCGAGATGGAAGAACGGCTTCTCGACCGCGCGCGCGGCGTCGACCGACTGCGCGATGAAGTCGGCCAGCCGCTCGACGGCGCGGCGGCGGTCGTAAGTCGAGGGTGAAGTTGTTTGATCCATTCTAATCTCGTATCCGCAATTCCCAGCGAATTTTCGGCATTTCGACGCCCGAATGCAAGCCGCCGCCAAGGCCGTCAGCGGCGCCCCTTTAAGACCTCGCGGCCGGCATATTTCGCCTGCGCGCCCAGTTCCTCTTCGATGCGTAGCAGTTGATTGTATTTCGCGGTGCGGTCTGAACGCGCGAGCGAGCCGGTTTTGATCTGTCCGCAATTGGTGGCGACGGCGAGGTCGGCGATGGTCGAATCCTCGGTCTCGCCTGAGCGGTGTGACATCACCGCGGTGTAGCCGGCTTTATGAGCGGTTTCGATGGCCGCCAATGTTTCGGTCAGCGTGCCGACCTGGTTGACCTTGATCAGAATCGAGTTGGCGATGCCACGTTTAATGCCGTCGGCAAGGCGCGCCACATTGGTGACGAAATTATCGTCGCCGACCAATTGGCATTTGCTCCCGATCAGATCGGTCAGAATTTTCCAGCCTTCGAAATCATCCTCCGCCATGCCGTCCTCGATCGAGACGATCGGATAGTCCGCGATGAGCTTCGCAAGATAGTCAGCCTGTTGCTTGGGGGATCGGGTCGTGGCTTCGCCGGAATAAACGTAGGCGCCGTCTTTGTAGAACTCGCTCGCCGCCGGATCGAGCGCCAGCATCACGTCGCCGCCCGGTTTGTAGCCGGCCTTCTCGATCGCCTGCATGACGAAATCGAGCGCGGCTTCGGCCGACTTCAGGTTGGGCGCAAAGCCGCCCTCGTCGCCGACATTGGTGTTCAGCCCGGCGCTTTTCAATTGCGTGCGCAAGGTGTGGAAGATCTCCGAACCGGCGCGTAAGCCTTCCGCGAAACTCGGCGCGCCGACCGGCATGATCATGAATTCCTGGAAGTCAATCGGATTGTCGGCGTGCACGCCGCCGTTGACGATGTTCATCATCGGCACCGGCAAAGTGCGCGCCGCCGTGCCGCCGACGTACCGATAAAGCGGGTCCTTCTTGGCGATGGCCGCCGCCTTGGCCACCGCCAGCGACACGCCGAGGATGGCGTTGGCGCCGAGGCGGGCTTTGTTGGGCGTGCCGTCGAGTGTGATCAGCGTCTCATCGATCTTGGCTTGCGCCTCGGCGTCCATGCCGCCGAGCGCATCGAAAATCTCGCCGCTGACCGCATCGACCGCCTTGCGCACCCCTTTGCCGCCGTAGCGGGCCTTGTCGCCGTCGCGCAGTTCCACGGCTTCGTGCGCGCCGGTCGAGGCGCCCGAGGGCACAGCAGCACGGCCTTTCGAGCCGTCCTCCAGCACCACGTCAACTTCGACGGTCGGATTGCCGCGGCTGTCGAGGATTTCGCGGCCGATAATGTCGGTGATGGCGGTCATGCTGTTTCCGGCAGATAGGAATCTGGGGCTTCTACAGGATGAACAACCCCCTTGTCATGCCCCGTGCTGCCGGGCATTGCAGGCGCATGGCCAAAAAGCCGCTACAGCTCGGGCGCCCGGCGCCCATCCCCGCCTCGCCCGAGAAGGCGGTGCTCGACCGCGTGGCCAATCCGCACCCGGACACGGACTACGTCGCCCGCTTCACGGCGCCGGAATTCACCACGCTTTGTCCGATCACCGGCCAGCCGGATTTTGCCCTTCTGGTCATCGACTATGTGCCGGGGCGCTATCTGGTCGAGTCGAAATCGCTCAAGCTTTATCTCGTGAGCTTCCGCAACCACGGTGCCTTCCATGAGGCCTGCACGGTCGCCATCGGCAAGCGGCTCAATGCACTGCTCAAGCCGAAATTTCTGCGCATCGGCGGTTACTGGTTTCCGCGCGGCGGCATGCCGATCGACGTGTTCTGGCAGACGGGCAGACTGCCCAAGGGCGTCTGGTTGCCCGACCCGGGCGTCGCGCCCTATCGCGGCCGCAGCTAATCAATATCCGCTCGTCCCCGCGAAAGCGGGGACCCAGGGGCGACCTCCGGAGCATTAAATTGTGGCTCTGGCTTCCCGCTGGAGCCTGTCCCCGCGTAGGCGGGGACGGGAATGAACGAAAATTAGCTTAACTGTTCGTCGGCCGCCGCAAAAAGTGCCCGCAAACGAGGCCGACGCCGACCAGCACGGCCGCGCCAAAGATCAGGACCGGTCCAAGCCCGATGGTCGAAAGCCCGGCGCCGTAGACAACCGGACCCACAGCCTGACCAAGAAAAAAGAAAAACGAATGCAGCGCCATCGCCGAACCACGCGCGGCCGGCGCCAACTCGCTGGCGTAGATTTGAATGACGGCGTGCAGCAAATAGAAGCCGAAGCCGAGCAGCGCGAAATTGGCGAACTCGACCGGCCACGGCGCGCGGGCGGCGATGATCACGAGGCACAATCCCATGATCGCGCCGCCCAAGCGCATCATGCGGGTCTCGCCGAGCCGCGCGAGTAGCTGCGAAACTGATATGCTATAGAGCGCCCCGCCGATGCCGAAGCCGGCGATGACAATGCCGGCGATCGAGGCGCGGGTCTCGCCCGCCTGATGCAGCATGGTGGCGATGTAGGGAAACACCCCGTACATGAACATCGCCTCCAAAAACACCGCGCCGAAGCAGATCTTGGCCAGCGGATTGCGGAAAATCGCGCGGTAGTTCGGTCCGAGCGTGCGCAGGTCGAAGCCGCGGGGCGTTTCCGTCTGTCCGCGGAAACCGGGAATGGCGGTCACAAGCACGATGGCGCCGAATAGACCGGTCGCAAAGAACACGCCGCGCCAGCCGATCAAGTCGCCCACGACGCCGGCGCAGGTCGCGCCCAGAAGGTTGCCGGTCATGATGGCGAACAGCAGGCGTCCCATCGCCACCTGACGCTCGGCCACCGGAATCTTGTCGCCGACCAGCGCAAAGGAAATCGGCACCACGCCGCCAGCGGCGAGCCCGGCGACCACGCGCGCCCCGACCAGAACCTGGAAATCCGGGGCGAGGCCGCACACCACGGCTGCGGCCGCGAGGATCAGCAGACACAGCAGCATCAGTCGCGCTTTGCTGAACATGTCGGCCAGCGCGCCGAGCAACGGCTGCACCAGCGCGTAGGGCAAGGTGAAGGCGGTCGACAGCAGCGCCGCAGTCGCCGGCTCGACATCGAGCCCGGCCGCGATCTGCGGGATTACCGGGTCGGTCGAGCGCATGAACAGCGCGCTGGCAAAGACGACGAGCGCCAGAAGATTGAGCGTGCGGGTCATTAGTTGCTTCTTTCGCGTATGATCTTTTCCGAAAACCGGTTCCCACTTTTCGGGATCATGCGCGCGGGCGCGGTCTGCCGGCTTAGCGTTTCGCCAGCCGGTCGAATTCAACCAAGGTGCGCAGAAGCGGCTCCATCTCCTTGAGCGGCATCATGTTCGGGCCGTCGGAGGGCGCCTCGCCGGGATCCTGATGCGTTTCGATGAAAACGCCAGCGACGCCGACCGCCACCGCCGCCCGCGCCAGGACAGCTACGAATTCACGCTCGCCGCCGGAGGACGTGCCCTGCCCGCCCGGCTGCTGCACCGAATGCGTGGCGTCGAAGATGACCGGCGCGCCGGTTTCGCGCTTGAGGATCGGCAGCGCGCGCATGTCGGAAACCAGCGTATTGTAGCCGAAGGAGACGCCACGTTCGGTCACCAGCACATTGCGGTTTCCCGCTCCCGTCAATTTCTCCACCACGTTCTTCATGTCCCAGGGCGCCAGGAACTGGCCTTTCTTGACGTTGACGACCTTGCCGGTTTTCGCCGCGGCGACAAGCAGATCGGTCTGCCGGCAAAGGAAGGCTGGGATTTGCAACACGTCGGCGGCTTCGGCGACGGACGCGCATTGCCCAGCCTCATGCACATCGGTGAGCACCGGCACTTTCAGTCTGTCGCGGATTTCCGCAAAGATCGGCAGCGCTTGCTCAAGCCCGATGCCGCGTGCGGATTTTGCCGAGGTGCGGTTGGCCTTGTCGAAAGAGGTCTTGTAGACGAGCCCGATGCCGACACGCGCGGCAATTTCCTTCAGGGCGTTCGCCATTTCCAGCGCGTGCGCCCGGCTTTCCAGCGCACAAGGGCCGGCGATCAGCGCCAGCGGCAGCGCGTTGCCGAAACGAACGGCGCCAACGGTCACAGTCGCGTGGGGAATGAGGGTCTGGTCCAAGGCTCGTCCTCGCGGGCGGCGACCATGAAACGGCAAAAGCCCCCGGTCAACGGGCGGGTTCAAACACCAGAACTGCGCCTAATGCGTCCTCGCGGCCGACAACAGCGGCATTTCCAGCGTAAAGGCCGGCAATGCCGGCCAGTTCCGGCGCGTCTTGCAGCAGGCTTGCATCTGTGGTGGCGAAACGCAGCGCTGCGAGCCGCGGCCCGCGCGAAACGTCTGGCGGCGTCGCGCCGAAACGCCGTACGAAGGCGGCTGGCGTCACCACCTCGATCGTTCCGCGCGGCGTCGCGATGGTGAAGCCGCCGTCACTCGTCGCAGCCGTTGCGCCGGTAAAACTCCGCATGAAGGCGCGCTGCCGTTCCGGCTCGTCGGCAACGGCGACAACGGCGGCAATGCCGGAAACGCTGTTGGCGTGTTCCTGGAATGCCGGGTTCCAGAAATTCTCCGGGTGGTGCTGCTGGCATACGGCAAAACGGATGTCGGGCGCGGCCTTGTCCTCGGCGAAGGCAAGCGAGAAGCCGACCTTGGCCGCCGAACCGTCCGGCCGCTTTGCCTCGCGCTCGAAGCGCATGACATCCGAGCCGGCGATGCCGGCAGCGAAAAACGCAGCCTGGTCGGCCGCCGCGTCGCGCAACTCCAATATGAGCAGCGAGAAACCCTGGTCGCGTTTGAGAAAGTCGCGATTATAGGCGCCGAACAAAACCGAAAATCCGTCGCTGCCGAGTTTGTCCGGCTCGGCCAACGTCAACAGTTCGATGAAGCAGCCGGGGAACTGGATGATGTGATTGTGCGTGCCCCACGGGTGGCGATTGCGGGCGCCGACGGTGAAGCCGAGCCCGCGGTAAAGCTCGGCGGCGGCATCAAGATCGCGTACCGCATGGACGATGTGATCGAGGCCGCGCGCCATGGTTGGGCCTATCGCGAAAAGCTGGGCTCCGGCCGTCCATAATGCCGCATTCGCGCGCGCAAAACAAAACCGGCCGCGGGTTGCGCGACTTATGAATAGCGCGCCCGCGGCCGATCAACGTCCAATCTGCCGTATCTAATGGGGGGCCGATACGGCAGTCAGGACTTCTTACGACTTCTGCCTCTTGGAGCGCTTGGCCACGTGCGCCGGTGTCGACTGCGGGCAAGGGGCCAAATAGCCGTAAATCTGGTCGCCATCGGTCCAGACTTGGCATAGGCCGCTATTCTGGATCGGGCCACCCGCATAGTATGTGGGTTCGGCCGACGCAGATGACGCAAAAAATCCGCCGACCGCGAGCGCGGCGACGGCAGTCAAAACATAGCGCATTGTGATGTCCTCGGGGTTGAGTTGGCAAAACCTAACCCGATGAATTCACTGCTACCGCTCTTCGAACGCAAATATCTTCTTCGCTAACAAAGAGCGTGGGCAAATAACTTTCGTGGAAACAAAATCGCCCGCAGAGGCGGCAACGCCGTGATGATGAAAACCTGCATTAAATCGCGCTTCCGGCGCGTAACCGCGCCGTATCGAAAATTTACACCAGCCGGCTGCGCTCCACCGCCGCGCCGATAAAAGAGGCAAACAGCGGGTGTGGTTCGAACGGCCGCGATTTCAATTCCGGATGGAATTGCACACCGATGAACCAGGGATGGTCCTCGTATTCGATGATCTCCGGCAGGATGCCGTCGGGCGACATGCCGGAGAAACGCATGCCGCGCTGCTCGAGCCTGCCCTTGTAGCCGGTATTGACTTCGTAGCGGTGGCGATGGCGCTCGGATATTTCGGTCTTGCCGTAGATGTCGGCGACACGGCTGCCGCGCGCGAGCACCGCCGGATAGGCGCCGAGCCGCATGGTACCGCCGAGGTCGCCGGCTGCGTTGCGCTTCTGCAATTCGTTGCCTTTGACCCATTCGGTCATCAGGCCGACCACCGGCTCCGGCGTCGGCCCGAACTCGGTGGAATTGGCTTCGTCGATGCCGCATAGATTGCGCGCCGCCTCCACCACCGCCATCTGCATGCCGAAGCAGATGCCGAAATAAGGCACGTTGCGCTCGCGCGCGAACTGCGCCGCGCGGATTTTTCCCTCGGCGCCACGTTGGCCGAAGCCGCCGGGCACCAGGATGCCGTTGACCTGTTCGAGGAACGGCGCCGGGTCCTCATTCTCGAAAACGTCGGCTTCAATCCAGTCGAGATTGACCTTCACTTTGTTGGCGATGCCACCATGCGAGAGCGCTTCGATCAGCGATTTGTAGGCGTCTTTCAGGCCGGTATATTTGCCGACGATCGCGATGGTCACGTCGCCTTCCGGATTGCGCACGCGCTCGTTGATCTGCCGCCAGCGCTCGAGCTCGGCGGGCGCCTTGCTGTCGATGCCGAAGGCACTGAGCACCTCGCTGTCCAGGCCCTCCGCGGAATAGGCCTCGGGCACGGCGTAAATGTTGTCGACGTCGCGCGCTTCGACCACGGCGTGCTCGCGCACATTGCAGAACAGCGCGAGCTTGCGCCGCTCGCTCTCCGGAATCGGACGGTCGGTGCGGCACAGCAGGATGTCGGGCTGGATGCCGATCGAGCGCAGTTCCTTGACCGAATGTTGCGTGGGCTTAGTCTTCAACTCGCCCGCGCTCGGAATGAACGGCAACAGCGTGAGATGGATATAGACCGCATGGTTGCGCGGCAGTTCGTTGCCTAGTTGCCGGATAGCCTCGAAGAACGGCAGGCCTTCGATATCGCCGACGGTGCCGCCGATCTCGCACAGCACGAAGTCGAAGTCGTCGTTGCCCTCGCGAATAAAGTCCTTGATGGCGTTGGTGACGTGCGGAATGACCTGGATGGTGGCGCCGAGATAGTCACCGCGCCGCTCCTTGGTCAGGATGTCCTGGTAGATGCGCCCGGTGGTGATGTTGTCCTGGCGGGTCGCCGGACGGCCGGTGAAGCGTTCGTAGTGGCCGAGGTCGAGATCGGTCTCGGCGCCGTCGTCGGTGACGAAGACCTCGCCGTGCTGATAGGGCGACATGGTGCCGGGATCGACATTGATATAGGGATCGAGCTTGCGTAAGCGCACCTTGTAGCCGCGCGCCTGCAACAGCGCGCCGAGCGCTGCAGAAGCAAGACCCTTGCCGAGTGAGGAGACCACGCCGCCGGTGATGAAAATATACCGCGCCATGGGACCTAACCTTTAGCCCTCCCGAATCGATTCGACGAGTGCGAATATCTCAGAGCCGCCCTGCGCCTGTGTGTAGCTCGTGAAGTCTCTGTCACCACGTTTGCTTGCATCGGGTTTCTCATCGCGCGCATCGGAGCGAACCCATGCCGCGTGGTTCCATGTCGTTTCCCATAACGCCGAAGGGCCGGTTTCCCGGCCCTTCCCTGAACCGCTCACTTTGACTGCGGCACCGCCGGCCCGCTCGGCGCCGCGGGGGCCGCCGGCGCACCCTGCTGCAACTTGTTGAGCAGCCCGCCGCCTCCGCCGCCGCTTGGCGAAGGAACAGCTGGCGCCGGAACGCTCGGGGCCCCCGGTGCGGTTTGTGTCGGGGCGCCGGGACTGCCTTCCAGGATCGTGCTTGGCTTGCGGTTCAACCCGGCCAGGATCGACAATACGAGACTAGTGACGAAGAATAGGCCGGCGAGGATGGCGGTGGCGCGCGTGAGCACGTTGGCGGTGCCACGGCTGGTCATAAAGCCGCCGCCGCCGCCGATGCCGAGCCCGCCGCCCTCCGACCGCTGCAGCAGCACCGCGCCGATCAAGGCGAGCACCAGCATCAGATGGATGACGATAATCACTTGCTGCATTAGGCCAACATCCGCTCAAACGCACCGGTCCGGGCTGCCCGCCCAGGCGGCGCCATGCCGGTGATATAGGAATTCGCGGCGGTCTCTACACGATCATGCGGAGCATTTCCACCCTTGGGCTAGCGATAGACCGCTGCAATAGCGAGAAAATCAGCCGCTTTCAGGCTGGCGCCGCCGACCAGCGCGCCATTCACCTCGGCCACGGCCAATAGCGTCTGGGCATTCGCCGGGTTCACCGAGCCGCCATACAATATTCGGATGTGGCCGCCTTCGCTGCCGAACCTTTGCCCGAGCCGCTGGCGGATGAAGCCATGCACATCGCCGACGTCAGCCGGCGTCGGCGTGATCCCGGTACCAATCGCCCAGACCGGCTCGTAGGCCACCAACAGACTGGTCGCGGTCGCGGCATCCGGCAGCGATCCGTCGAGCTGACGGCCGATCACATCGAGCGTGCGCCGAGCCTCGCGCTCGCTGCGCTGCTCGCCAATGCAGACAATGGCCGTCAAGCCGGCGCGCCAGGCGGCTAGCGCCTTGGCGCGCACATCGCCATCGGTTTCGTGATGGTCGGCGCGCCGTTCGGAATGACCGACAATCACGGCCCGCGCGCCCGCATCGGCCAGCATCTCGGCCGCGATATCCCCGGTATGGGCGCCAGAAGGCTTGGCATGGCAATCTTGCCCGCCGATCGCCACCGCCGAACCGCGCGCAGCCGCTGCAAAATCGGCGATCAAGGTTGCCGGCGGGCAGATCATCAGATCGGCATTGGCGGCCAAAGCGGCGGCGCCGTTGACGATCTTGGTAAGCTCGCCTTCCGAGATGGCAAGCCCATTCATCTTCCAATTGCCCGCAACTAAGGGGCGTATGCTTGCCGCTGCCATCGTGAAGTCCTTGATCCGGGTGCGGTTATCAGACCCGCCTTGCGGGCGCCAGAGTGCTTGGCCGCAAGGCCGATCCCTCTTGAGTTGCAAGGAGTTGGCCCGAGGCTTAAAAGGACGCGGCCACCCGTCATCGCATCATCTGCAATTGGCTTACGAAGAAGCGCAAGCATGCTCCGCGGAATCCACAAAGCCTCCTCGACCTGGCTCGGCAAGGCCGTCATGGCCGCCGTTATGGGCGTTTTGGTCATCAGCTTCGCGATCTGGGGCATCGGCGACATCTTCCGCGGCTTCGGCCTCAGTTCGGCGGTCAAGATCGGCAAGACCGAAATCTCGATCGAGCAATTTCGCGAATTCTATAACAACCGGCTGCGGCAGTTCTCGCAGCGGCTTGGCCGCCCGATCACGCCCGACCAGGCGCGCGCCCTCGGCCTCGACCAGCAGGCGCTGCGCGATCTGATCGCCGAAACCACGCTCGACGAGCAAGCCAAGGCGTTGCGGCTGGGCTTGACCAATGCCGACATCATCCGCCGCATCACCAGCGATCCGAGTTTCTTCGGCCCCACCGGTCGATTCGATCGCCAGCGTTTCGAGGAGGTCATCCGGCAGTCCGGTTACACCGAGGCCCGCTTTGTCGATGAGCAGCGCAATTTACTGTTGCGCCGGCAGATTGCCGAAAGCGTCGGCGGCGATCTGCACGTGCCGGCGGCCGCAATGACGGCAATGGATCAATACCAAAACGAGAAGCGCGCTATCGAATATCTGCCGTTCGGTCCGGCGCAAGCCGGCGATATTCCCGCCCCCACGCAAGACGTGCTGCAGAAATATTTCGACGAACGCAAAGTTCTCTTCCGCGCGCCCGAATACCGCAAGATGACCTTGATGCCGCTGGCGCCTGCCGACATTGCCAAGCCGGAAGCGGTTTCCGATGCCGATGCCAAGCAGTATCTACGACGCACACAAAAACGACTATGGCACACCGGAACAGCGTGAGGTGCGCCAGATCGTGTTTCCAAAAGCGGAAGAAGCCGCGGCGGCGCGCGAGCGCATCGCCAAAGGCACCTCCTTTCGCGGATCTCGCCAAAGAACGCGGCCTTAAAGACAGCGACACCGATCTCGGCATGGTGAAAAAAGCGGACATCATCGACCCGGCCGTCGCCGATGCCGCTTTCGCGCTCAAATCGAACGAGGTCAGCCAGCCGATCAGAGGCCGCTTCGGAACGGTGATCGTAGCGGTGGGCAAGATCGATCCCGGCATCCAAAAGAGCTACGAGGACGTGGCCGCCCAGATAAAACGCGAAATCGCCGAAGACCGCGCCAGAGCGAAAATCGGCGACCTGCGCGACAAATTCGAGGACGAACGGGCGGCGGGCTCCACGCTCGCCGAAGCCGCCAAAAAACTCGGCATCAAAACCCAGGTCGTCGATGCGGTCGACCGTTCCGGCCGCGCGCCCAACGGCCAGCCGATCCCCGACCTGCCGCATTCGCCGAATGTGGTGGCGGCCGCCTTTGCCAGCGACGTCGGCGTCGACAATGAACCGCTGCAACTGCCGTCCGGCGGCTACCTCTGGTACGACGTCACCGGCATCACGCCGGCGCGCGACCGCGCGCTCGACGAGGTGAAAGCCCAAGTCGAAACCAGCTGGCGCAACGACGAAATCGCCAAGCGGCTGAAAGCCAAAACCGACGAAATCGTGGGCAAACTTAAGGCCGGCGGCACGCTGGCGCAGATTGCCAGCGAGAATTCGCTGAAGGTTGAAACGGCCTCCGACCTGCAGCGCCGCAAGCCCGCCGGCTTCGTGCCGCCGAAGGTCGTGGAAGCGGTCTTCCGCACGGCGAAAGGCGAAGTCGCGAGCGCGGAAGGCAGCAAGGAAACCGAACGCTTCGTGTTCCGCGTGACCGACGTCGTCGATCCCAAGCTCGACCCTGCCTCCGAGCAAGGCAAAGCGATTACCGCCTCGCTGAAAAATTCCATAGCCGACGATGTCGTCGGGTCCTATATCGCGCAGCTGGAAAGAAACTTCGGCATTACGCTCAACCAGGCCGCACTTCAGCAAATCATCGGCGGCGGCGCTAACAACTAGTCCGATGCAGATCGAGCCCTCGCAAACCGCATTCGCCGAATGCTACGGCCGCGGGCAGGCGCAGGTGGTCTGGACCACGCTGGTCGCCGACCTGGAGACGCCGGTATCGGCCTATCTCAAGCTCGCCGGCGGCAAGCCGATGAGCTTTCTGCTGGAGTCGGTGGAAGGCGGGGATACGCGCGGTCGCCATTCCATCATCGGCATCGACCCCGATTTGATTTGGCGCGCCAACGGCGTCCGCGCCGAAGTCAACGCCAATGCGGGAATTAGGCCCAACACCTTCTCCCCCTGCCCCGAGCCGCCGCTGCAGGCGCTGCGCCGGCTGATTTCGGAAAGCCGTATCGCGTTGCCCGACAATTTGCCGCCGATGGCGGCCGGTATCTTCGGCTATCTCGGCTACGACATGGTGCGGCAGATGGAGGAATTGCAGGCACCCAATCCCGACCCGATCGGCATTCCCGACGCGGTGCTGGTGCGCCCGACCATCATCGTGGTGTTCGACGCGGTAAAAGATTCCATTACCGTCGTGACGCCGGTGCGCCCAGAAAAAGGTCTCGACGCCAAGACCGCGCTGGCGCGCGCGATCGACCGCATCGCCGCCGTCGTCGAGAGTCTCGACCGGCCGCTCGACAAGTCGCTGGCCGAACTCGACGCCGGGCCGATCGACGTGCCGGTGAAGTCAAACACGACACCGGACGACTTCAAGGCGATGGTGCTCAAAGCCAAAGACTACATTGCCGCGGGCGATGCCTTCCAGATCGTGCTGGCGCAACGCTTCGAGGCGCCGTTCACCCTGCCGCCCTTCTCGCTCTATCGCGCGCTGCGGCGGACAAATCCGTCGCCTTATCTCTACTTCCTCGATTTCGGCAGCTTCGCGGTCGCCGGCTCCAGTCCCGAGATCCTGGTCAAGGTCTCAGGCGACGTGGTGACCATCCGCCCGATCGCCGGCACCCGCCCGCGCGGTCTTTCGCCGCACGAGGACAAGGCGCTGGAAGAGGAACTGCTGGCCGACCAGAAGGAGCGCGCCGAACATTTGATGCTGCTCGACCTCGGCCGCAACGATGTCGGCCGCGTCGTCCGCATCGGCACCGTCACCGTCACCGACCAGTTCTTCGTCGAGCGCTACAGCCACGTCATGCATATCGTCTCCAACGTCGAAGGCAAGCTTAGCCCCAACCGCGATGCGCTCGATGCGCTGGCCGCCGGCTTTCCGGCCGGCACCGTGTCGGGGGCGCCGAAGGTGCGCGCCATGCAGATCATCGACGAGCTGGAGAAGGAGAAGCGCGGGCTCTATGCCGGCGCCGTCGGTTATTTCTCCGCCGCCGGCGAGATGGACACCTGCATCGTTTTGCGCACGGCCCTCATTAAAAACGGCACCATGTATGTGCAGGCCGGCGCCGGCATCGTCGCCGATAGCGATCCGGATTACGAACAGGATGAATGCATCAACAAGGCGAAGGCCTTGTTCCGCGCCGCCGAAGAAGCACGCCGCTTTGCCAGCGCCGCCAAGCGCGGGCAGTAACGATGCAGGATGGGTCTGCTTGACCCCCCTCCGGCCTCGCCGTAAGACCCTGAACGGCGAGCAAACATGATCGTTCTGATCGATAATTACGACAGCTTCACCTTCAACCTGGTCCACTATCTGGGCGGACTGGGCGCGGATGTCGTCGTGCATCGCAACGACAAGATTTCGAGCGCCGAGGTGATCGCCGGCGCGCCCGACGCCATCGTGCTGTCGCCCGGTCCCTGCACGCCCAATGAAGCCGGTATCTGCCTCGATCTTATTGCCAAGGCCGCGCGCACAATTCCCATTCTCGGCGTCTGTCTCGGCCATCAGGCCATCGGCCAGGCCTTCGGCGGCACGGTGGTACGCGCAGCTCCCGTGCACGGCAAGGTGTCGGAAATCCGTCATAACGGCTCAGGCGTATTTCGCGGCATCAATGGACCGTTTCAGGCAACGCGCTATCACTCGCTGGTGGTCGATCGCAAAACCATGCCGCGCGACCTCACCGTCACCGCCGAAACCGGCGACGGTCTGGTGATGGGATTGGCGCACCAGAGCCTGCCCGTTCATGGCGTGCAATTTCATCCTGAGAGCATCGCCTCCGAGCACGGCCACTTGCTGCTGAAGAATTTTCTCGAGCTTGCGGATGTCTGGAATGCCAAAGCCGGCCGTGGCGTGAAAGCCGCGCGCGCCTCCGCGCCGCTACACGCGGTCGGTTGAGGGCCAGCCCATGGCCGACGAATTCAAAGCGCTCATCGCCAAGGTCGCGACCGGCGCCAGCCTGACGCGTGAGGAAGCCGCCTCCGCCTTCGACCGCATGATGTCGGGCGAAGCCACACCCTCGCAGATGGGCGCGCTGCTGATGGCGTTGCGCGTGCGTGGGGAAACCGTCGATGAGATCACCGGTGCGGTTACAACCATGCGTGCCAAGATGCTGGGTGTGAAAGCGCCGCCCGACGCTGTCGACGTGGTCGGAACCGGTGGCGATGCCTCCGGCTCGTTCAACATCTCGACCTGCGCCGCCTTCATTGTCGCTGGCTGCGGCGTGCCGGTGGCCAAGCACGGCAACCGCGCTTTGTCCTCACGCTCGGGCGCCGCCGATGTGCTGCAAGCGCTCGGCGTCAAAATCGACCTCAATCCGCAACAGGTGGGCCGCTGCATCACGCAAGCCGGCATCGGCTTCATGTTTGCGCCGGCGCATCATCCGGCGATGAAAAACGTCGGCCCCACGCGCGTCGAGCTTGGCACCCGCACCATCTTCAATCTGCTTGGCCCGCTGTCGAATCCGGCGGGCGTGAAACGGCAGATGATCGGCGTCTTTTCCAAGCATTGGATCGAGCCGATGGCGCAGGTGTTGAAAAACCTCGGCGCCGAATCGGTCTGGGTGGTGCATGGCTCGGACGGACTCGACGAGATCACCATTTCCGGCCCGACCAGCGTTGCCGCACTGGAAAACGGCAGGATCCGCAGCTTCGAGGTCACACCGGAAGACGCCGGGCTCGGACGGGCCAAGCCCGAAGCGCTGCGCGGCGGCGATGCCGACGAAAACGCCGAGGCGTTGCTGGACGTCCTCAAAGGCAAAACGGGTCCATTCCGCGACGTGGCGATTATCAACGCCGCCGCCGCCCTTATCGTTGCCGGCAAGGCGAAAGACTTGAAAGTAGGCACAGCGCTGGCGGCCAAGTCGGTCAGCAGCGGCGAAGCGGAAGGCCGGCTCGACCGACTGATTGCGATATCCAATGCGGCGGAAGACTAGGCCATGGATATTCTCGCCAAGATCGAAGCCTATAAACGCGAGGAAATCGCGGCGGCCAAGCTTGAGCGCTCGCAATTCGAGCTCGAAAACCTGGCGAAAGCAGCGCCGCCGCCGCGCGGCTTTGTCGGCGCGATCGAGCGGCGGCTTGCACATGGCGATTTCGCGCTCATTGCGGAGATCAAGAAAGCGAGCCCGTCGAAAGGCCTGATCCGAGCCGATTTTGATCCGCCGGCGCTTGCCAAAGCCTACGCGGCTGGCGGCGCCACCTGTCTTTCCGTGCTCACCGACGCGCCGTCGTTTCAGGGCAAGCCGGAATTCCTTGAGCAGGCGCGCGCCGCGACAAACCTGCCGGTGCTGCGCAAGGATTTCATTTACGAGCCCTATCAGGTGGTGGAGTCACGCGCACTCGGCGCCGATTGCATCCTGATCATCATGGCGGCTGTTGACGACAAGGCGGCGGAAGAGATCGAGGACGCCGCCTTTGCTCGCGACATGGACGTATTGGTTGAAGTTCACCAGGAAGATGAGCTCGAGCGCGCTTTGAAGCTCAAAACAAGGCTTATCGGCATCAACAATCGCGACTTGCGGACGTTCGAGACGTCGCTCGCGGTGACCGAGCGGCTGGCGCCGAAAATCCCCGGCGAATGTATTATCGTCGCCGAGAGCGGGGTGAACTCGGCGGCTGATTTGGGGCGGCTGGCGCGTATCGGAGTTTCCGCCTTCCTGGTCGGCGAAAGTCTGATGCGTCAACGCGATGTCGCCGCGGCAACTCGCGCTTTGTTGACGCGGCAACCGCGCAACGCGGCCGTGGAGTGAGCCATGGCGCGCGGCAGTAAACGCGGCGCGCGGCGCAAGAAGGCCCCCGCTCCGGCTCAGCGGAAAAAAGCAAAGCCGCTTCATTCAAATACCGAGTTGACCCATATCGATCAACGCGGCCAGGCGCGTATGGTCGACGTCTCCGCCAAGAGCGCGACCGAGCGCGTGGCCGTCGCTGAAGGCCGTGTGATTATGCGCAGGGAAACGCTCGATCTCGTGCTCGCCGGCAATGCCTTAAAGGGCGACGTGCTGGGCGCCGCGCGCCTCGCCGGCATCATGGCGGCCAAGCGCACGCACGGGCTGATCCCGCTGTGCCACCCGCTGCCAATCACCAAGGTCGAGGTCGAGATCAATCCCGAGCACGCGTTGCCGGGCTTTCTGGTGCGCACGACCGTGAAAGTAACCGGCCAGACCGGCGTCGAGATGGAGGCGCTCACCGCGGCATCGATTGCCTGCTTGACCATTTACGACATGGTCAAGGCGGTTGAGCGCGGCATGCGCATCGAGGGCATCCGACTGCTTTCAAAAAGCGGCGGCAAGTCCGGCGACTACCGCGCGGAGGAGTGAACTTTGTCTCTGATGCCGGTCGCCAAAGCGCTGCAACGCGTGCTGGCCGACGCCTCCGCCTTGCCGGGCGAGGACGTGCCGCTGAACGGCGCGCTCGGCCGCGTGCTTACGCAGGATTTGACGGCGCAGCGCACCCAGCCGCCGGATGCGGTCTCCGCCATGGACGGCTATGCGGTGCGGTCGGCCGATGTTGCGCAGGCCCCGGTCACGCTCAAGCTGATCGGCGAAGTCGCCGCCGGTCATCCTTTCGACCGCGAGGTGAAGGCCGGTCAGGCCGCGCGCATCTTCACCGGCGGCGTGATGCCGGCCGGCAGTGACACCGTGGTGATCCAGGAACTCACCGCGCGTGAAGGCGACGCGGTCACAATCCAGAAGCCGACCGCCAAAAGCCGCAACGTGCGTGCGCAAGGCATCGACTTCGGAAAAGGGCATACTTTACTCGCCAAAGGCCGCCGCCTGACCGGCCGCGACCTGATGCTGGCGGCGGCCATGAACCACCCGACCGTCAACGTCCACCGCCGGCCGAAAGTGGCGGTGCTCGGCACTGGCGATGAGCTGGTGGCGCCGGGCACCACGCCGGCGGCGGGCGAGATCGTCTATTCCAACGGCTTTGCGCTCATCGCCATGGCCGAAAGCGAAGGCGCGGAAGTCACCGATCTCGGCATCGCCAAGGACCGGGTCGAGGAGATCGCCGCTGCGGTCCGGCGGGCGCGCGAATTGGGCGCCGACATCCTGGTGACCAGCGGCGGCGCCTCGGTCGGCGAGCACGATCTGGTGCAGCGGGCGTTGCGCGCCGAGGGGCTCGACCTATCGTTCTGGCGGGTGGCACTGCGTCCCGGCCGGCCGATGATGCACGGCAGGCTGGGCGGCATGCAGGTGCTCGGCGTGCCCGGTAACCCCGTCTCCTCTTACGTCTGCGCCTTCCTGTTCCTGGTGCCGCTGATCCGGCGCCTATCCGGCCGCGGCGATACCGAGCTTGTGCCCGAGCCGGCGCGCCTGGGCCGCGACCTGCCGGCGAATGACGAAAGGGCCGATTATCTGCGCGCGACCCTCGCCCAGAGCCCTGACGGCCCCCTGGCGACCCCGCTGCCGGCCCAGGACAGCTCTCTGATGGCACCGCTCGCCAAAGCCGACTGCCTGGTGATTCGCGAGCCGCATGCCCCCGCGGCGGTTGCCGGTTCACGCTGTGTCATCCTTAAGCTAGGCCTTTAGCGGCCTTTCGTTTTTTTCACTCCAAATTAAATGGTTGCGGAACACATATCGAACAGATAGTGTTCGTTCATGATTTGTTTCTGGCTGGGAAGCCCCTGGGGCTGGCCGAGACGGGGGAGAAACCGATGCTGACCCGCAAGCAATTAGAGCTCCTGCGCTTCGTCCACGAGCGCCTCACCGAGACCGGGGTCCCGCCCTCCTTCGACGAGATGAAGGATGCCCTCGACCTACGCTCCAAGTCCGGCATTCACCGGCTGATTACGGCCTTGGAGGAGCGCGGCTTTATCCGCCGGCTGCCTAATCGGGCGCGCGCCATCGAAGTCATCAAGCTTCCCGATTCGGTCGGCCACGGCCTCGGTAGCCGTTCGCGCGGCTTCACCCCCAGCGTGATCGAGGGCGATTTGGGCCGCGTGCGCGCGGTGTCCGGGGACGACGTCGAAATGGACAACACGCGTCCGATCGCGGTGCCGGTGATGGGCCGCATCGCCGCCGGTACGCCGATCGAGGCGATCCAGACCCGCAGCCATGTCATCAATATGCCGCCCGACCTGCTGTCGGCCGGCGAGCATTTCGCGCTGGAAGTGCGTGGCGATTCGATGATCGAGGCCGGCATTCTCGACGGCGATATCGCGCTGATCCGAAAATCCGAAGCGGCTGATACCGGCGATATCGTGGTGGCACTGATCGACGACGAGGAAGCCACTCTCAAACGCTTCCGCCGCCGCGGCGCTTCCATCGCGCTCGAGCCGGCCAATCCGTCCTACGAGGTGCGCATCCTGCCGCCTAACCGCGTGCGCATCCAGGGCAAGCTGGTCGGGCTGTTCCGGCGTTATTAGAGTTCAGTCCCCCACCTCCAGATCTTTCGCCTGCGGCGTCGCGTCGGGCCGCGTCGGTGCGCGTTTGCTCGGCGAATGCCGCGCCCAGGGGCGGTCATAGCCGGCCGGGCGCGCCGCGGTTTGTTGGAAATGACCGCCTGTCCAGCGCAATGCGATTGCGCCGTAGCTGCGCCACACATCGCGATCGATCAGCCTCGCCGCGCAGGCGGGAGGTCCCTCGCGCGGGCTGACGACAATCGCGGCGCGCGCGCAATCCTCAGGCGGAGCTTCCGCCGACAGCGCCATCGATACCAGGCGGCCGTCTTTGAGCCGGCCGACGCAACCGATGGCATCGCACTGCACGTCGCCGCGCAGGCTCGCGTCCTTCGGCGTGCGGCCGTCGCCATCGGCTAACAGCCATTCCGCGCCGGCGGCGGCCCATTTCTTGATTGGATATCGGCTGGCAAGCGACGGGGTGCCAGCCCCGCGCGAATGAAAAAGAACACGATGCCCGCCACGACCGCCATGTGATAGCCGGAGATCGCCAGCACGTGCGCGAGGCTTGAAATGTAGAAGGCATCGCTGACCGGCGCCGAGATCGCATTGCGCTTGCCGGTGATCAGCGCCGAGGCAATCGAGCGGCGATCGCCCGGCAGCACGGCGTGGATGCGATTGTTGATCGCCTCGCGCATCCGGTCGACCTGCGCGACAAAGCGCAGCCAGAGACCGGGACTGACGGGCGGCGTTATGGTGCTGATCCGGCCGAGCGCATAGCCGGAGGCGCCGATGCCCTGGAAATACATGCCGCGCGCGAAGTCGTAGCCGCCCGGCCGCAACGGCGTGAGCGGCGGTGACAGATGCGCCTTGAGCGCGACAAAGCTGCCGACATCGGGCGCCGTGCCCTTGCGCACGGCAACCCGCACCCGGTCGGGCTTTTCGACGAGGCGCCGTCCTTCGATCTGCCGTACCTGCACGACCATGCGGTCGCTGCGCTCGCGCTCCTCCCTCACCTCGACGAAGCCGGTGAGCTGAACGCTGGCTACCGGTATTTGCAGCACCGGATGCGCGACGCGCGCGGTCTTCAGCGTTGCCGTCGCAAAGCCGGCGGCGATGGCCGCAAAGCCGAGCGCCAGCGGAAAGCCGATCGGCCGCCGACGCGCCAGAACGGCCACCGTCATGCTCGCCACGGCCAGCGCGGTCGCCGCCCACCAGGCCGGCTCCCGGTCGGCAGTGAAATAACCAACAATGCCAAAGCCGAAACCGACGGGAAGCCACGGCAACAACCGGCCGGGTGCGACTTCAGTCAGCGCTTATTCCGACAACAGCTTGCGCAGTCGGCCTAAGGCGGCATCGACGCCGGCCGGAAGCACCAGCCCAGCGCGTCGGCGCGCGGCGTCGACCTCCGCCGCCCAGGCCTTGGCCCGCGATTGGCTCTGCTCGGATCCTGCCATGGCGTCCCCACGCCAGCGCCTCTGCGCGTGAGGCTATGCTACCGCAGCCGCCGGTTGTGGCTAGGAGAACGGTTGTGAACTCGGCCGCATTACCGTGGCGCGGACGGAAATTTACTGGCCAGGAATCGGGTGGGTACGCCACCCTTGGCGGCCTAGATGGGGCGCGGGCTCCCGTGGTCAGAAGCCCTTGTTCGCGCTGCCAATTGGATAGACCCGTCGAGTGATTAAGCGGCGACAGCTAGCCCGCCGCCTTTTCCTTCGCCAAGGCCTTCGCAAATGTGTCGCGCAAGCCGATGGTGCGGTTGAAAACCAGGCGCTGCGCTGTGGTATCGGGGTCGAGGCAGAAATAGCCCTGGCGCTCGAACTGCACCGGCTGCTCGATCTTGGCGTTGCGAAGCGCCGGCTCGAGCCGCGCATCGAGAACTTCCAGCGAATTTGGATTGAGATCGGCGGCAAAGCTCTCGCCGCCACTTGGATCGGGCTTGGTGAAAAGCGGGCTATAAGCCCGCACCTCAGCTGCGATGGAGTCCGCCGCCGACACCCAATGGATGGTCGCCTTCACCTTGCGCCCGTCAGGCGCGTTGCCGCCTTTGGTCGCCGGATCGTAGGTGCAACGCAGCTCGACCACCTCGCCGGCGGCGTTCTTTTTGACCTCGCGGCACGTGATAAAGAACGCGTAGCGCAAACGCACTTCCTTGCCCGGCGACAAGCGAAAAAACTTCTTCGGCGGATTTTCCATGAAGTCTTCTTGCTCGACATAGAGTTCGCGCGAGAATTTGAGCTTGCGCGAGCCCGCCGCCGGATCGTCCGGGTGATTGACCGCCTCGAGCTCTTCGGTCTGGCCTTCCGGATAATTTTCGATCACCACTTTGAGCGGCCGCAACACCGCCATGCGGCGCAGCGCGCTCTTGTTGAGCGCCTCGCGCACGGAAAACTCGAACATGCCAACGTCCACCAGGCTGTTGGCCTTGGCAACGCCGATGCGCTGGATGAAATCGCGGATCGCTTCCGGCGGCACGCCGCGCCGGCGAAGACCTGCAAGCGTCGGCATGCGCGGATCGTCCCAGCCTTTCACGTGGCCGTCACGCACCAGCAAGGTCAGCACGCGCTTGGACAACACCGTATAGCTTAAGTTCAGCCGCGCGAACTCGTGCTGATGCGGGCGCGAGGGCACGTTCAGGTTGGCGATGAACCAGTCGTAAAGCGGCCGGTGATCCTCGAATTCGAGCGTGCAAATCGAGTGGGTAACGCCTTCGATGGCGTCCGACTGGCCGTGCGCGAAGTCGTAGCTCGGATAGATTTTCCAGGCCGTGCCGGTGCGCGGATGCGCCGCGTGCAAGATCCGGTAGAGCACCGGATCGCGCAAGTTTATGTTGCCCGAAGCCATGTCGATCTTGGCGCGCAGCACCCGTGCGCCGTTTTCAAATTCGCCGCCGCGCATGCGGGCGAACAGATCGAGGTTCTCCTCCACCGGGCGCTCGCGGAACGGGCTGTTCTTGCCGGGCTCGGTTAGGGTGCCGCGGTTGGCCCGGATCTCGTCCTGGCTCTGATCGTCCACGTAAGCCTTGCCGGCGCGGATCAGGTCCTCCGCCCAGCCATAGAGCCGTTCGAAATAATCGGAGGCGTGATAGAGGTGTTTGCCCCAATCAAAGCCGAGCCAGCGCACGTCGTGCTCGATGGCGTCGATATATTCTTGCTCTTCCCTGGCCGGATTGGTGTCGTCGAAACGCAAATGGCAGCGTCCGCCGAACTCCTGCGCCACCCCGAAATTGAGGCAGATCGACTTGGCGTGGCCGATATGGAGATAGCCGTTCGGCTCAGGCGGAAAACGGGTGACGACTTCTTTGACTCGGCCCGTTTCGAGATCGCCCGCGACGATATCGCGGATGAAGTCGCGCCCGGCTTCGCCGGTCGCCGGGTTTCCGCTTGCTTTAACGTCACTCGCCATGCTTCCTCGAATTCAAGTCAAATCGCGTATGATGCGGCCCGCGGCCGGCATCTAAAGCGGCTATGGCATGGCGCGGCGTTCGGCTCAATGTCAATTGCGCTGACATCTTCCCCAGCAAATGTGGTACAGGCCCGGCGATGACTGAGCCCGTAGTCACACGCTTTGCGCCGTCCCCCACCGGCTTCCTCCATATCGGCGGCGGGCGCACCGCGCTGTTCAATTGGCTGTATGCGCGCCACTTCGGCGGCAAGATGCTGCTGCGAATTGAGGACACCGATCGCGAGCGCTCGACCGCCGCCGCCATCGCCGCCATCATCGACGGGCTCACCTGGCTGGGACTCGGTTGGGACGGCGAGATCGTATTCCAGTCGACGCGTGCTCAGCGCCACCGGCAGATCGCCGAGCAATTGCTCGCTGCCGGCAAAGCCTACCGCTGCTACGCAACGCCTGAGGAACTCGCCGCCATGCGCGAGGCCGCCCGTCGCGAGGGCCGCGCCAAGCTCTATGACGGGCGCTGGCGCGATCGCGACCCATCCGAGGCGCCGCCCGGCGTCAAACCGGTGATCCGCCTCAAGGTCCCCGTCACCGGCGAGACCGTTATCGAGGATCAGGTGCAAGGCCGCGTGGTCTGGCAGAACAGCGATCTCGACGACCTCGTGCTGCTGCGCGCCGACGGCTCGCCGACCTATATGCTGGCCGTGGTTGTGGACGATCACGACATGGCGGTCACCCACATCATCCGCGGCGACGACCACCTCACCAACGGCGCACGCCAAAAACACATCTACGAGGCGCTCGGCTGGACTGTGCCCGTGATGGCGCACATCCCGCTGATCCATGGGCCGGACGGCTCCAAGCTGTCCAAACGCCACGGCGCGCTCGGCGTCGACGCCTACCGCGCCATGGGCTATCTGCCGACGGCGATGCGCAACTATCTCGTCCGCCTCGGTTGGGCGCACGGCGATCAGGAGATCTTCAGCACAGAGGAGATGATCGCGGCGTTCGATTTACCCCAGATCGGCCGCTCGCCGGCACGCTTCGATTTTGCCAAGCTCGAAAACCTCAACGGGCATTACATCCGAGCGACTGACGACGCCGCGTTGATGGCCACGTTGGAGCAGCTGTTGCCGCATATTGCCGGCGGCCAGGAACTCGCAAGCAAACTGACTCCGACGTTGCGCGCCAAACTGACCGCCGCGATGCCGGGCCTGAAGGAGCGCGCCAAGACGCTGATTGAGTTGTTCGACGCCTCACGCTTCCTCTGGGCGAGCCGCCCGCTCGAACTAAACGACCAGGCCAAGGCGCTGCTCACAGCGGAAGCCGCCGCCACGATCGGCAGCCTGCTGCCCGAGCTGGAAAATGTTACGGACTGGAGCGCGGCGACGGTCGAAACCGTTGTGCGCGGCTTTGCCGAACGCTCGGGCGTGAAGCTTGGCCAGGTGGCGCAACCGCTGCGGGCCGCGCTCACCGGGCGGGCAACCTCACCGCCGATTTTCGATGTGCTGGCCGTCCTCGGCCGCGAAGAGAGCTTGGCGCGCTTGCGCGATCAGGCGCGCGAGCGCCCTGCGGCTTAGAACCTCACCCCCTGGGCGACCGGCGGTAGCTATGCCCATTTAGCGGGCAGAATTGCACTTTGCTCTATCTTGCAGCGCAGTATCTTGCAGTGCACACTTGGATGGAGTAACCGAAAAGTGGCGGGACACCGGCACGCCAAACCCTGGCGCTTCGCCATCCTCGGCCTAAACTTTCTTCACGCGCACCGCTCGCTGCCAAATCGAGGGCTCGACCATGGACGCCAAGACGGACACCAAAAGCAAAGCTCGGCACGCTGACCGTCGGCAACAGCAATTGGGATTTCCCGATCTATGAAGGGACCGTTGGCCCCGACGTGATGGACATCTCCAAGCTCTACAACGAGAGCGGGATGTTCACCTACGATCCGGGCTTCACCTCGACGGCGAGTTGCGAGTTCAAGATCACCTATATCGACGGCGATCAGGGCGTCCTGATGTATCGCGGATACCCGATCGAGCAGCTCGCCGAGCACGGTGATTTCCTGGAGACCTGTTACCTGCTGCTCTACGGCGACCTGCCGACGGCCGCGCAGAAAGCCGACTTCGATTACCGCGTCACGCGCCACACGATGGTGCACGAACAGATGAGCCGGTTCTTCCAAGGGTTCCGGCGCGACGCCCATCCGATGGCGATCATGACCGGTTCGATCGGCGCGCTGTCGGCGTTCTACCACGACTCGACCGATATATCCGATCCGGTGCAGCGCATGATCGCGTCGTTGCGCATGATCGCGAAGGTGCCGACGCTCGCCGCCATGGCCTTCAAATATTCGATCGGCCAGCCATTCGTCTATCCGAAGAACGATCTCGACTACTCTACCAATTTCCTGCGCATGTGTTACGCGGTGCCGGCCGAGGAATACAAGCCAAACGCGGTGCTGGCGCGCGCCATGGACCGTATCTTCATCCTGCACGCCGATCACGAGCAGAACGCCTCGACCTCGACGGTGCGGCTGGCCGGTTCCTCAGGCGCCAATCCATTCGCCTGCATCGCCGCCGGCTGCGCCTGCTTGTGGGGTCCCGCGCACGGCGGCGCCAACGAAGCCGCGCTCAACATGTTGCGCGAGATCGGGACCGTCGAGCGCATTCCGGAATTCATCAAGCGCGCCAAAGACAAGAGCGATCCCTACCGGCTAATGGGCTTCGGCCACCGCGTCTACAAGAACTACGACCCGCGCGCCAAGATCATGCAGAAGACCTGCCATGAGGTCTTGACCGAACTCGGCATCAAGGACGATCCGCTGCTCGATGTCGCCATGGAGCTGGAAAAGATCGCGCTGCACGACGACTATTTCGTCGAGAAGAAGCTCTATCCAAACATCGATTTCTATTCGGGCATCACGCTCAAAGCCATGGGCTTCCCCACCACCATGTTCACCGTGCTGTTCGCGGTCGCGCGCACGGTCGGCTGGATCGCGCAGTGGAAGGAAATGATCGAAGACCCGAAGCAGAAGATCGGCCGCCCGCGCCAGCTTTATACCGGCGCCACCAAGCGCGATTACGTGCCGATTTCACGCAGGAAATAAAACTCAGAGCCAGGGCGACGGCACCATCTTGCCGTCCGGGGCGTTGCCGTTGAGCTTCGGCGCCTTGGCGCCGTCATAGGCCCAGGTCAAATAGGCGCCACCCCAGGAAAAGCCGCCGCCGAAAGCCGCGAGCAGCAGGCGGTCGCCGGTCTTGAGCTTCTCCTCGTAGTCCCAGAGGCAGAGCGGGATCGTCGCCGTGGTGGTGTTGCCGTATTTATGGATCGTGAACATGACCTTCTCGAGCGGCAGTCCCAGTCGCCCGGCGGTCGTTTCGATAATGCGGCGGTTGGCTTGGTGCGGCACCACCCAGTCGATCATGTCGGCGCGCAGATTATTGCGCGCCATGATGTCACGCGTGACCTCCGACATGCCGGCGGCGGCGTATTTATAGACCTGCGCGCCCTCCTGGTAGACGTAGTGCAGGCGCTTGGCCACGGTCTCGGCGGTTGGCGGCATGCGGCTGCCGCCGGCCTTTTGATGCAGATGCTTGGCGCCGGAGCCATCGGAATGCAGGATGGCGTCGAGAATGCCGTAGTCGGTATTGGGTTCGAGCATCACGGCGGCGGCGCCATCGCCGAACAGCACGCAAGTGGTGCGGTCAGTGTAGTCGATGATCGACGACATCTTGTCGGCGCCGACGACGACGACTTTTTTGTAGGTACCGGCGACGATGAATTGCCGCGCCACCGTGAGCGCGTAAATGAAGCCCGAGCAGGCCGCCTGCACATCGAAGCTGCCGATATTGCCGATGCCGGCCATGTCGCAGATCAGGTTGGCGGTGCATGGGTGCACGAAATCGGGCGTGGTGGTCGCGCAGATGAGAAGCTCGACGTCCTTGGGATCGGTCTTGGTCTTGGCAAGAAGGCCAAGCACGGCCTGCGCGCCCATATGTGAGGACCCGAGCCCCGCACCTTTGAGGATGCGGCGCTCCTTGATGCCGGTGCGTTCGGTGATCCAGGCGTCGGTGGTGTCCACCATGCGCGCCAAATCGGCGTTGGTCAGCACGTCCGGCGGCAGAAAGCCGTGGACTTCGGTAATGGCGGCAAGGACGGGTATGCTCAAAGGCAAGAATCCGGGGTTTCTGCTATCGTCTACAGCCCTTTGGCCGGGTGCAGCAAGTTACGCCCTTGGCATGACAGATGCTACTGTTTCGCGCATCGGCTGGTTAATCCGGCCGGCGCAGTCCAGCACCACGGCAGCGGCGCGATCGCTTGGAGCCGCCTTGCCGATGTCCATGATGGCATCGAGCCGGCCGAAGGCCTCGATCTGCCGCCGCCGCTCCGGGCCGTCGTGAAACAGCGGCACAAGGGCAGCGGCAAGCCGCTGCGGGGTGCAAGCGGCTTGCAGAAATTCAGGTATCAGCATCTCGCCCAGGACGATATTGGCGAGAATGACGGTCTTGATCTTGATCAGCGTGCGGCCGACCGCCTCCTCGACCAGTGAGACCTTGTAGGCGGTGACCATGGGAACCCCGGCCAGCGCCAGTTCGAGCGTAGACGTCCCCGATTTGACAAGCGCCGCCCGCGCGGTGCGGAAAGCCCGATGCTTATCGTTTGCCTTGACCACTACGCGCGCCGGTACGCGCCAGCCCGCGACGGCCGCCTGCACGGCATCGGCCAGCCGCGGCACCGACGGCACCACCACCTCCAGCGCGCCGACCTGGTTTGCAACGAGCGCGAGGGCCTCGCCGAAAATCGGCGCCATCCGGCGAATTTCCTTGCCGCGGCTTCCCGGCAACACCAACAGCAGCGGGGGCTCTACGAGCCGGCGTTCGGCCTCCTCGGCGTTCGGCCGTAAATCGGTCAGATGTTCTATCAAGGGATGGCCGACATAAGTGCATGGCGGGCCGCCCAGATCGCGCATCACAACCGGTTCGAACGGCAGCAGCGCCATGACGTGATCGACGTAGAGTTTCATGGCGCGGGCGCGGCCCGGCCGCCAAGCCCATACCGACGGACAGACGTAATCGACAATTTGGATTCCCGGAGCGCGAGCACGCACGCGCCGCGCCACGCGATGGGTGAATTCAGGGCTGTCGATGATGACCAGGACGTCGGGCTCGGCTGCCACCACCGCATCGGCGGTTTCGCGAATGCGGCGGAAGATTTTTGGCAGGTTCGAGACGATTGCGCCAAAGCCGATGATGGCGAGGTCGCCGAGCGGGAAAAGGCTCGGTACGCCGGCAGTTGCCATCTGCGTCCCGCCGACGCCGGAAAAACGCGCGTCGGGGGCGCGCCGCCCGATCGCGGCGATCAGCGCGGCGCCGAGCCGGTCTCCCGATTCTTCGCCGGCGACCAGAAAAATATACGGGCTCATCGCGCGGGCTCTGCCGGCACGCCGACGGCGAATATTTTTGCGCGGTCGGCCGCCCGCACCAATTGTTCCGGCTGAGCTATGATGGTCGAGCCCGCGACCACCGCAATTCCGGCAAGCCCGGCGCGCGCGACACCCTCGACGGTCTGCGGACCGATTGATGGCAGATCGAAGCGCCGGTCCTGCCCAGGCTTTGGCGCCTTCACCAGCACGCCGGCGCCAAGCGGCGCCCGCAGGCGGCCACTGGCGCGCAATTCCGCCACCCGCGCGAGCATCTCATCGGTTCCTTCGGCGGCTTCGACCGCCAGCACGTGGCGTCCGGCCACGACCACGGCTTGGCCGACGTCGAATGGGCCGGTCGCGCGCAGATAGTCGAGGCCTACCGCGATGTCGTCGCGCTCGCGCTCCGGCGGCTGAAAACGACCTAGCGCTCCGTCCGGCACTAGAATTTCGGGTGCAACTTCGTGAGCGCCGACGACGCGAAATCCGTATTCTTCGAGCAGACGGCTGACGCCGCTCAGCAAATGGTCGTCGCCGCCGCGAAACGCCGCGATAATCCGCGGCATCGCCATCAGCGTACGCCAATCCGGCCAGATTTGCCGCAGCGATGGCCGTACCATAGATCCAATGAAGACTACGTCGCGGCAGCCTACCGCACGCGCCGCCCGGTAAAACTTGCCGAACTGGCCCAAGCCGACCCACTCATGCAGGCGCCCGGCAAAACCCATCGGGTCGGCAAATCCATGCAACGGAAACAGCAAGACCTTGCGGCCGCGCGCCGAAACGAAATCCGCCACTGCCAGGGGCAGGCTGCCGCCACCGCACACGAGCGCAAGCGGGCCTTCCTGGCTCACGGTCGGCGCGACGGTCATGCGCCCTCGTCGCCCCCGAAACGTCTGCCGCCCATGGTCAGTGGCCGTTTTCCGGCGCGGATGAAATCTATCATCTTGGCGACCAGCGCATCGCCGCCATAATCGCCGGCAACGCGCTCAAGCCGGGCGCGGAATTCACCGCCGCCGAAAAACAATGCCTGGTAGGCCTCGCGATAGCGTTGGATTTCGATCTTGGCAAATCCGCGCCGGCGCATACCGATCACGTTGAGACCGACCAAATGCGCAAGCGGACCGTGCACGGTCCCCCATGGAATGACGTCGGCGCGCGCGCCGCTCAAACCGACGATCAGCGCACCTTCACCGATGCGCACGAACTGGCGCACCGCCGCGCCACCACCGAACAACACGTGGTCACCGACGGTGACGTGGCCGGCGAGCAGAACATTGTTGGAGAATGTCACGTTGTTGCCGACCCTACAGTCGTGCGCAACATGGGTGCCAACCATCAGGAAACAGTGGTCGCCGACTTCGGAGATGCCGCCGCCGTCTTCGGTGCCGATATTCATGGTGACGTTTTCGCGGATGTCGCAGTCCGCGCCGACGACCAGTCGCGTCGCCCCGCCGCGGTAATGCACTGATTGCGGCGGCGAGCCGAGCGAGGCGAAAGGATAGATGACCGTGCGCGCGCCAATCGCGGTGTGGCCGGCGAGATTGACATGAGCCACGAGCCGGCAGCCGTCGCCGACCGTGACATGCGGCCCGATAGTGCAATAGGGACCGATCGAAACGTCGCGCCCTATTTTCGCCCCGGCCTCGATGCGCGCCGAGGCATCGATCATGGGCGCGTTCATGCGTCTGAAATCACGGCGCCGACCTCGGCTTCGGCGACGATCTGGCCGGCCACTTTGGCCACGCCGCGATACCACCACATCATTTTGCGCTGCGCGATGCGCGTCATGTGGAATTCGACGGTGTCGCCCGGCACCACCGGCTTGCGGAATTTCGCCTTGTCGATGGTGAGGAAGAATACCGGTCGCTGCCGCATCCCGTTCGCGGCAAGGCAAAGCACACCCGCGGTCTGCGCCATGCCCTCGATCAACAGGACACCGGGAAACACCGGATTGTCGGGAAAGTGGCCCTGGAAATGCGGCTCGTTGAAGGTGACGTTTTTGATACCGATACCCTGCTCGTCGCCACGGATGTCGATGACCCGATCGACCATCAGAAACGGATAGCGGTGCGGCAGCATTTTGAGAATCGCCGCGATGTCGGCCGCCTCGACTTTGCTCACCACTTTATCCATGGCTACGGCCTTAATCTTCCGCAGGCGATTTCGCGCCGCCTTTCCGTGCGAGCCTGGCAAGTGCCGCGACCTCACGGAACCACAGCTTCACCGGCTTGGCCGGCGTACCACCCCAGCGCGCGCCAGCCGGCACGTTGGCGTGCACATTACTCGTGGCGGCAAGCTGCGCCCCCTCCCCGATCGTCACATCGTTGCTCACGCCGACACGGGCTCCCAGCACCACGAAGTCTTCCAACGTCGATGTGCCCGAAATACCCGTTTGCGCGACCAGAATGCAATGCCGGCCGATATTGGCATTGTGACCTACCTGCACCTGGTTGTCGATCTTGGTACCCTCGCCGATCACGGTGTCGCGGATGGCGCCGCGGTCGATGGTCGTGTTGGCGCCGATTTCCACCTCATCCTGAATGATAACACGTCCGACCTGGGGAACTTTAAGATGGCGCTGTCCTTCCATCACGAAGCCGAAGCCGTCTTGACCGATGCGGCAGCCGGTATGAACGATGACGCGGTCAGCCGATGAGGGCGTTGCTGATTGTGGTGCCGGCGCCGATCGAACAGTCACGCCCGATACGCACTTCGGGCCCGATGACGGCATTGGCACCAATCACGGTGCCGGAGCCGATTTCAGCTGTTGCGCCGATGACCACACCGGGCTCGACGGCAACCCCGTTTTCTAGCCGGGCTGTCGGATGCACTTGGGCGCCGGCCAAGTCGTCCGCCGGGTAGAGTGACGATGGCCGCTGGGCATGCGGGTACAATGCGCGGGCCACCGCAACGAAGGCCCGATAAGGATCCTTCACGACCAGCGCCACAACGTGCCGCGGCAACCCCGGCGCCAATGCGGCGGATGTCAGGCAGGCCCCGGCATGGGTAACGGCTGCCGCGCCCGCAAAGCGGTTATGTTCAAAAAAGGTAATGTCGTCGGGTCCCGCGCGGTCGAGCGGCGCTATATTAAAAATCATCCGCGCGGACGCCGGTGGACGATCGGCGCCTGTCAAGCTCGCGATCTCGCCAAGACCGAGACCGCGGGTGTGTCTTAAAAATACCGGCTCGCTCATGCCGCTCGTGTCTGACCCGTGCAGACCAAATCGGTGCCGTTTCAGTCCGCGGCCAAGGTCAGAACTTGGTGCCGCCGCTGAACCGGAAGAATTGCGTGCGGTCGTAGCTTTCCTTCGTAAGCGGGTAAGCTAAATCGAAGCGTAGCGGACCGAGCGGCGAATCCCAGATAAAGCTGACGCCCGCCGACGAACGAACCGCGGCGCTGTCGGCGACAGTCAGTGTTTCGCCAGTCACACTCCACGTGGTCGGCCCCTTATAGTCCCACAGCGAACCCGCATCCACGAAGGCACCGACTTTGATGCCGACCTCCTTGGGGAGGAAATAAAGCGGGGTCTGCACCTCCAAGGTCGCGCCCCAATACAGGCTGCCGCCGAGCGAGTCGTTGGTGGTGCCGGCCGTCAAGTCGCGCGGACCGAAGCCGGACGGCTCGAAGCCGCGGACCAGATTTGGTCCCATCTGGAAATGATCCAGCATCCGCAGGTCCTTGCTGCCCCAACCGGCGACATGACCGCCTTGCACCCTGAACAAGCCGACGACGTCCGAAATCACCTCGTAGTAGGCGCGCGCATCGAATGTCGTACGAATGAAATTAACGTCGCCGCCGACGCCGGCGAAATCCTGGGTCAACTTAGCGAAAACGCCGCTGGTCGGCGAAGTGTTGCTATCGAGCGTGTTGTAGGCCAGCGAATAGCCGACCAGCGAAACCAGCACCGGCCCGCTTGCCAGTTCCATGCGGACAGGAAGCGAGGCTTCGCCATTGGCATAACAGCCGTTCGGCACGTTGACGATCGTGTCTAATCCAGCCGCTTCGTTGGTCGGGTTTACACCCGGACCGCCGTTGCTCGGCGTCAGGCTCGAAAATTGGCAGTCATTGAGATAATCGTTCAGGTTGATCTTTTGCTGATAGATCGAATAGTGCGGCTGCAGTGCAATTTCCTCGGTCAGCGCAAAGCCGAGCCGCAGGTTCACGCCGATCGATTGTGTGTCGTAGGACACGTACGACGACGCTAAATTTTGCCGGGCAAAGACGTCGATGCCGCCGGCCATCCGATAGCCGAGCAGGTATGGCTCGACGAACGACAGATCAAAGCCGCGGGTACGTTGGCCATAGCTCACCGACGCTTTGGCGAATTGACCGCGGCCCATAAGATTGCGGTCCGCGACGCTGGCCTCGGAGATGAATCCGTCCGCGGTTGAATATCCGCCGGAGATAGAGAACTCGCCGGTCGGCTTTTCCTCGACGTTCACGTCGATGACGACACGATCCGGCGCCGATCCCGGCTCGTTGGTGATCTTGACCGACTTGAAGAAATTCAGGTTCTTCAGCCGCCGTTCGGCTCGGTCGATCAGCGCGCGATTATAGGCATCGCCTTCGCCGATATCGAATTCACGCCGGATTACGTAGTCGCGGGTACGGGTATTGCCGCGGATATTGATGCGCTCGATATAGGCGCGCGCGCCCTCCTCAACCACGAAGACGAGATTGATTTTCTTGGTTTGGAAATTGCGATCGCCGCGCGGCCGCACGGCGGCAAAGGCAAAACCACGCTTGGCCGCCTCGACGGTCATCGCTTCGACGCTCTTCTCAACCAGATCGGCATTGTAGATGCTGCCGGAGCTGAGCTTGATCGCGCCGCGTAGCGAGCTCGGCGCGATAGCGTGCACGTTCGACACTACGTCGACGGTACCGACGCGGTATTGGCTGCCTTCATCGATGGTGAAGGTGATGATGAAGCCCTTTTGGGCTGGATCGTATTCGCCGACCGCCGAAACGATACGGACGTCGGCATAACCGTATTTCAGATAGAAGCGACGCAACAGATCGCGGTCGGCTTCAACGCGGTCGGGATCGTAAATGTCAGTGGATTGAAGGAAGCTCAGCCAATTGCTGACGTTGGTCTTGATGACGCGCTTGAGTCGGTTGCTCGAGTACGCGTGCGCGCCGATGAAGCGGATTTCCTTGACGCCGGTCTTTTGGCCTTCGGTAATCTCGAAAACCAGATTGACCCGGTTGTTCGGCAAATCAATGATCTTCGGCACGACCATCACGTCGAAGCGGCCGCTGCGATGATAGATTTCGACGATGCGCTGTACGTCGGCCTGCACGGTCGGCTTCGACAGTGTGCCGCGCGGCTTTGATTGAAGCTCGGCCTTGAGCTGTTCGTCCTTGGCCTTTTTGTTGCCCTCGAAGGCGACCTCATTGATGACGCGGTTTTCCACGACCCGAACCACAATCCGGCCGCCGACCGGATTGATCGTGACCTCTTCAAATAGTCCGGTGGCGTAAAGCGCCTGGTAGGCTTCGTTGATCTCGGCCGGACCGATGTGGCCGCCAGGACCCGGCCTGAGATAAGACCGGATGGTATCGGCCTCCACGCGCCGGTTGCCCTCCACCACGATCGAATTGCAATTCTGCGCAGCGGCGACGCCTGCGGACGCTACCGATACGCATGTCACGCCAGCCGCGCCGACAAGCAGCCCGCCAAGCACCAAACAGCAAAGGGCCAGCCCGCGGGCCGCCCGCGCAATAAGTCCCATGCGCTATGAGCCTTTTTCTTCTGTTTCGCCGCCCCCGCGAAGGATTCGGCAGGTTCTTGGGCTGACTTTAGTGAGCTTTTTACAGCGTTTTGAGGGCACTGCAAATGACCTTCCGTCCATTTTCCCCTTAAGCGTCAAAACGTTGCTCGAAGGCAACGGTCATGAGGTCGCGAGGTGGAGGATGTCATTAAAGGTTGCAAAAATCATCAACATCACAACGATCGCCAGCCCAATTCGGAAACCAACCTCCTGCGCGCGCTCGGACAATGGCCGGCCGCGTACCGCTTCGATCGCATAGAACAAAAGGTGACCTCCATCGAGCAGAGGAATCGGGAACAAGTTCAGAAGCCCGATAGACACCGACAGCACTGCGGTCAGATGGATGAGTGCGACAAAACCCGCCGTCGCCACCTCGCCGGAAACCTGCGCGATGCGGATAGGACCGCCGAGCTGATCGGCCGCTTCACGGCCCGTAAAGACGCCGCCGATGTATGACAACGTGCGGTCGACGACAAACCAAGTCTCCTGCGCCCCGGCGATAATCGCCGTAATCGGCCCCATTTTCTCCGTCTTGATATCGCTAGGCGCCATCGAGCGGCTGATGCCTAGCACCCCAAGCCGGTGCACGTTGCCAAAGCGATCCTTGATCTCCTTGAGCTGCGGCGTCGCCTTCAGCGACACAGGCACGCCGCCGCGCTCGACCGAGATCGTCAGCGGCTCGCCGGAACTGATGCTGACGATCCGCTGCATGTCGGCAAAATTTTCAATCTTTTGACCGTTGATCGACTGCACGACATCGCCCGGCTTGAAGCCTGCAGTTGCCGCCGCGCTTTGCGGTTGCACGGTGTCGACCCGCGCGCTCGTCGTCTGCTTGCCGACAATCATGAAAATGCCGGCAAATATGAGGATCGCGAGGATGAAATTGGCGATCGGGCCGGCAGCCACGACGGCGGAGCGTGCACCCGCCGGCTGGAACATGAAGCTGTCTTTTTTGTCGTCTTCGGACATCGTAGCGGCGGCGGCTTGATCGGGCACGCTCGCGGCATTGTCGTCACCGAAGAATTTCACATAGCCGCCGAGTGGTACGGCGGCTATTTTCCAGCGCGTGCCGTAGCGGTCGTAGAATCCGACGATTTCGGGCCCGAAGCCGATCGAGAAGGCCAACACCTTGATGCCGCACCAGCGAGCCACAAGAAAATGGCCAAGCTCGTGGAAAAAAACGACGATGGTCAGTACGAACAGAAACGGAACGATATAGCCGACTAGGCCTCCGCCGAAGGCGCTTAACCCCGCCATAAAGTCAAAATGCATTACACCCTCATCCCCGGTTCAGGCGTCCCACGTCTTGCCGCAAAAAGCTTTCTAGAATGCCTTTACGGCAATTTCGGGCAAGAGGTCCCGAGCTAGACTTCTTGTAACATGGTCAATGTTGAGAGCGGCATCGATTTCGGCCGGTTCGGCCATGAGGCCCCGCTTACCGGCTGCCTCCAGCGTCATTTCCACCAGCGCGGCGATTGCCGAAAAGCCTATACGGCCGGCGATAAATTCGCCCACCGCAACCTCGTTGGCGGCATTGAGTACCGTCGTCGCGCCGCCGCCCGCCTCCAAGGCGCGCCAAGCCAGCGCCAAGGCGGGAAACCGCTCCAGATCGGGCGCTTCGAAGGTCAATTCGCGCACTTTGGCGAGATCGAGCCGTGCGGCCGGGCCGTCAATTCGGCGCGGCCAAGCCAGGCAATGCGCAATCGGGATGCGCATGTCGGGCGAGCCGAGTTGGGCGACCACCGAGCCGTCGCGGAACTCGACCATGCCATGAATGACCGACTGCGGATGCACCACGACATCGAGCTCTTGCGGTGGCAACGAAAACAAGTGGTGGGCTTCGACCAGTTCGAGCCCCTTGTTCATCATCGTCGCCGAATCGACGGTGATCTTCGGTCCCATCGACCAATTTGGGTGGCGCAAGGCTTGCTCGAGCGTCGCTGCCCGGATCGCCTGCGCCGACCAGGTGCGGAACGGCCCGCCGGATGCCGTCAAGATCACCTTCTTGACGTCTTCGCGGTTGCCGGCGCCGAGGGCCTGGAAGATCGCGTTGTGTTCTGAATCGACCGGCAGCACGGTGGCGCCCGCATTGGCGGCGGCGCGCATGAACAGCGCGCCGGCGCAAACAAGACACTCTTTGTTGGCGAGCGCGACCGTCGCGCCCCGCTCGATTGCGGCAAGTGTCGGCTTCAAGCCCACCGCGCCGCTGATCGCCGCCATCGTCCAATCGGCGGGACGCTGTGCGGCCTCGAGCAGCGCCGCTTCGCCCGCGGCGACTTCGATGTCAGTGCCAGCCAGTGCATCCTTCAACGCGGCATAGGCGGCAGGTTCGGCAATCACGGCAAGGCGTGCACCAACGGCGCGCGCAACCTCGGCAAGTGCTGCGGCATTGCGCCCTGAGGCGACCGCTTCGACGCGGTATTTGTCGGGGTTGCGCTTGATCAGGTCGACGGTGCTCAAGCCGACCGAGCCGGTGGCGCCGAGGATCGTGACGCTGCGCGCGGCCACGCGGGTTGCGGTCATGCCGTCACCATATCAACAGGCCGCGCGCGGCGCCGTCGAAGCCGCCGCGCGACAATCCAATCACGCAACCGGCGAAGGCCGCCGCCCAGAAGCCGTCGAGCCGGTCCATCACGCCGCCGTGCCCCGGGATGATGCCGCTAGCATCCTTGGCGCCGAATTTTCGTTTTACCCAGGATTCCAGCAGATCGCCGAGCTGCGCCGCCACCGAAAGCAGCAAGGCAACGACGGCGATCGCGACCGCATTGAACGATCCCGCAACCGCGGCGACTGTGAAGCCCACGATGGTCGCGCCGAGCAATCCGGCAATCGCGCCGCTCCAGGTTTTATTCGGGCTGATGGCCGGCCACAGCTTCGGTCCGCCAAAGCTGCGCCCGGCAAAGTAGCCGAGGATGTCTGTCGTCCACACCACCGCGAACAACAACACCATCACGATAAACCCATACGCATTGTCTCCCCGTAGCAGCATCGGCGCCAGCAGCATAGTCCCGGCGTAGCCGATGCCGGCGGTGATCCATAGCCGCCGACCGTCCGGCGCAAAAATCGTGGCGGCAAGCGCGCCGAGACCGACGACAAAGATCGCCACCAGTGGGCGTGCGCGCCAAACCACCAGATCGGCAACGGCGATCGCGCTGGCGCAGGACGAAAGCATCAGCCGGTGGCCGGGGCCCGCGACCAATCTGGTCCATTCCCACAACACGGCGATGCTGGCCGCACCCCAAAAAAGCGCAAAGACCCAGCCTCCGATATACGCCGCCAGCAAGGCCAGCGGCGCCAGGACTAAGGCCGAGACGATGCGGAGCGAGAGATTGTTCCCGTACGACCTTGCCCTTGCGCTGTCAGCGGGATCGGCCTTGGCCACGGGATCAGGATCCGGTCTTGACGACCAAGCCGCCGAACCGCCGCTCGCGCTGCTGGTAGTCGCGGATTGCCGCCTCCAGTACCGCGCGATCGAAGTCGGGCCAATAGGTCGGCACAAACACGAGCTCGCTATAGGCCGACTGCCAGAGCAAAAAATTCGACAGCCGCTGCTCGCCGCTGGTGCGGATCACGAGATCGGGCTCCGGAATATCCGGCGCGTCCAGAGCGCCGGCGAGGCGCGCCATGGTGACATCGGCCGGCTTGATCAGCCCCTGCTCGACCTGTTGGGCCAGGCGGCGCGCCGCACGGGTAATCTCCTGACGCGCGCCGTAGTTAAAGGCGACGACGAGCGTGAGGCCGTCGTTGTCCTTGGTAAGCTCCTCCGCTTCGAGTAGGAGCCGGGCAATATCGGCTTCGAGCCCTTCGCGCTCGCCGATAATGCGCACACGCACATTACTCTTGTGTAATTCGGCCAGATCGTTGCGCACAAAACGGCGCAACAGGCCCATGAGTTCCCCGATTTCGCTCGCCGGACGCGTCCAGTTTTCCGCGCTGAAGGAAAAGATGGTGATGAACTTGATGCCCATCTCGCCAGCGGCGCGGATCGTGCGTCGCAGGGCTTCGACGCCGCGGCGGTGACCTTCCCCGCGCGGCAGACCCCGCGCGGCTGCCCAGCGGCCGTTGCCATCCATGATGATGGCGACGTGACGCGGCACCGTGTCGAACGACGGTTCGGCCTCCTGCGGAGCTTCAATCTCGGGCATTAATCGACCTCAGACCGTGAGGATCTCCTTTTCTTTGGCCGCGAGCATATGATCGATTTCCGCGATGCCGGCGTCGGTCGCTTTCTGAATATCCGTGGAAAAGCGATCGTGATCGTCTTTGCTGATCTTGTGGTCCTTCTCGAGTTTTTTGATTGCGTCCATAGCGTCGCGGCGCACGTGGCGCACCGCCACCCGCGCAGCCTCGGCATATTTGTGCGCGACCTTGACCAGTTCCTTGCGCCGCTCCTCATTGAGCTCAGGGATGCGCAGGCGAATAACCTGACCTTCGGTCGCCGGCGAAAGGCCGAGATTGGAATTGACGATCGCCTTTTCCACCGCATGGATGAGCGAACGGTCCCAGACATTGACGGAAATCAGCCGCGACTCCGGTACGCTGACGGTTGCCACCTGGCTGAGCGGCATCTGTGAACCATAGGCGTCGACCATCACTGGGTCGAGTAAATGCGCCGATGCCCGCCCTGTGCGCAGACCCGACAATTCGGTCTTGAGCACGCCACTGGCGCCCTGCATGCGGCGTTTAACTTCATTGATATCATGCGTTGCGTTTGTCATGGCGATCCCCCGAACACGACACCGTCATTTCTTGATGCGGGCCGGATCTCGTCTTTACGGAATCATGCACTAGCAGACGACCGTCGCACGCGCTTTGCCGCGTAGAACGGTTTCGATCGCACCTTTTTCGCCGATCGAAAAGACGATGATAGGCATCCGATTTTCCCGGGCAAGCGCGAAGGCAGTGGAATCCATCACGCGCAGGTTTTTCTCGAGCGCCTCCTGGTGGGCGATACGCTCATAGCGCTTGGCTTTCGGGTCCTTCTTGGGGTCGGCGCTGTAGAACTCCGTCCACATTGGTGGCCTTGAGCACGGCATCGCAACTGAGCTCCGCCGCCCGCAGCACCGCCGTGGTGTCGGTGGTAAAGAACGGATTGCCTGTTCCGGCGCCCAGCAAAACAATTCGGCCTTTGCCGAGGTTCTTGGCCGCCCGTTTGCGATTATAGGTCTCGCAGACCGCCGGCATCGCCAGCGCCGATAGCGTGCGCGCTTCACAGCCGGCACGCTCGATCGCGGCCTCAAGCACCAGACAATTCATCACGGTCGCCAGCATGCCCATGGTGTCGCCGACCGGGCGCGGCACGCCGCGCGCCGACACTTCGACGCCACGGAAGATATTGCCGCCGCCGACGACAACACCAAGCTCGACGCCGAGCTTTGCGGTAGCCACCAGGTCGGCGGCTATCCGTTCGACCGTCTTCTGATCGATGCCGAAGCCTTGCGAGCCGGTTAAGGCTTCACCGGACAGTTTGACGATCACGCGCCGATAGACCGGTTTGGCCATTTCATCCCCACGTACCTGCCGACAGAGGCCGCGGTCCGCTTGCGGTCAGCTCTGACCTGCGGCGGCCGCAACTTCGGCGGCGAAGTCGGCTTCCTGCTTCTCGATTCCTTCACCGAGCGCGTAACGTACGAACCCGGCGATCTTGATCGGCGCCCCCACTTTGCCTTCGGCTTCCTTGACGGCCTGGGTGACGGTTTTTGCCGGATCGTGCACATAAGCCTGTTCAAGCAAGCAGACCTCCTTATAGAAGGTCTTGAGGCCGGACTCGACGATCCTGTCGATCACATTGGCCGGCTTTCCCTGCGCTTTGAATTTCTCCGCCAGCACGTCCTTCTCCCGCACCACCGTCGCTCGATCGAGGCCGGCGGCATCGAGCGCTTGCGGATTGGAGGCGGCGACATGCATGGCAATCATGCGGCCGAGTGACGTCAGTTCGTCGGCATTGCCGGCGGATTCGAGCGTGACCAGCACGCCGATGCGGCCGAGGCCGTCGCTGACCGAATTATGCACGTAAGATCCGACCGCGCCCTTTCCGACCGACACCATGTCGGCGCGGCGCAACGTCATGTTCTCGCCAACCTTGGCGATGGTATCGGTGATTGCGTCGGCGACGGTTATGCTGCCAGCCTTGGCGGCTTTGATTTTTTCCACGTCGGTGCCCGCTGTGAGCGCTACATCGGCAATCATCATCACCAGGCCCTGGAATAGATCGTTGCGCGCGACGAAATCGGTTTCCGAATTGACTTCGACGACGACACCTTTGGTGCCTTGGACTTTGACGCCGATCAGGCCTTCGGCGGCGACGCGGCCGGCTTTCTTGGCGGCCTTGGACAGGCCTTTCTTGCGCAACCAATCGATCGCGGCCTGCATGTCGCCGTCGGTTTCGTTGAGCGCACCTTTGCAGTCCATCATGCCGGCGCCGGTGGACTCGCGCAGTTCCTTGACCATCTGGGCAGTGATATTCGCCATTGAATTTACCCTTGCATTGGTCATGGCCGGGCTTGTCCCGGCCATCCACGTCTTTCAATCCGGCGTTGCGGCCAAGGCGTGGATGCCCGGGACAAGGCCGGGCATGACGAAGAGACCTACTCGGCTTCCGCCGTCAATTCCTTGGCCTTGCTGATCCAGCTTTCGACGCGACCGGGCAGACCCACTTCCTCGCCGACATTGTGCGCGGCTTTTTCGTTGAGCTCGGCGATCTGCGAAAAGTGAAAGATGCCAAGATCGTTGAGCTGCTTCTCGATCGCCGGCGAAATGCCGGGCAGCTTCTTGAGATCGTCGGCCACCCCGCGCGGACCGGGCAACGGCTCGAAGCCGAGGTCGGCAAGCGCCGGCGCGGTCGGCACCGGCTCCACAATCGGCTTTTCAGCGGCGCCCACATCGACGCCCATCTCGCCCTGCGCGCGCGAAATGCCGTCGATGGCGGCTTTCGCGATCAGATCGCAATAGAGCGTGACGGCGCGACTGGCGTCATCGTTGCCGGGCACGACGTAGGTGATGCCGGCCGGATCGGAATTGGTGTCGACGATGGCCGCGACCGGAATGTTGAGCCGGCGCGCTTCCTTGATGGCGATGTCTTCTTTGTTGGTGTCGATCACGAACAGAAGGTCCGGCACGCCGCCCATGTCCTTGATGCCGCCGAGCGAGCGGTCGAGCTTGTCGCGCTCGCGCTGCATGGTCAGCCGCTCTTTCTTGGTATAGCCGCCGGACTCGCCGGAATTGAGCATCTCGTCGAGCTTACGCAGGCGCGAAATCGAGGCCGAAATCGTCTTCCAATTCGTCAATGTGCCGCCGAGCCAACGCGAATTCACGTAATACTGCGCCGACTGCTTGGCAGCGGCGGCGATGGCGTCCTGCGCCTGCCGTTTGGTGCCGACGAACAGGATGCGGCCGCCTTTGGCCACGGTGTCGCTCACCGCCTGCAGTGCGCGATGCAGCATCGGTACGCTCTGCGCCAGGTCGATGATGTGAATATTGTTGCGGGTGCCGAAGATGTAACTACCCATCTTCGGGTTCCAGCGGTGGGCCTGATGGCCGAAGTGCACGCCAGCTTCCAAAAGCTGACGCATGGTGAAGTCAGGAAGAGCCATAATCTTCTCCGGTTGATCCGCCGCGGACGTATGTGAGCCCGGAAAGGGCCACCGGATGGCCTTTTTGACCCATTGTCGGGGCCTAAAGCCTGCCGTCCGCGTGAGTGATGCCGGGCTTATATAGGCGCGAATTTGCCGATGCAAGGCGGACGCCACGCACCGGTCGTCCCCGCGAAGGCCCCAAAAGCTCGATCGGCCTCATGGTGAGGAGCGCTCCGAAGGAGCGCGTCTCGAACCATAGGGCAGCTCCATCCTTCGAGACGGGCTCGTTCCGCGCCTTCCTCAGGATGAGGCGGAGAGGTGTCTCAGGCAAAAATTCGCTAAAGCGCCTCGACCTGCACCACGCCCGGCACCGCTTTGATGGCGCCGGCCACCTGCGGGGAGACCTTGAAGCGGCCGGGCAGCTTGACTTCCACCTCGGTACCGCGCGGAAGCATCAACACCACGCTTACCTCGCCGTCGCCGTTGGCCGCCGCGGACCGTGCGATCGGCTCCAGCCGCTTGGCCAGCCCCTCAATCGGCTTGTCGTCGCGCAAGAAGACGCGCAAGCCCTGCTGCAGATTGGCGGCGGCGGCATCGAGCGGTTCGACCGATTGGATGCGGGCGCGCACGTCGTCGCCCTGCACCTCTGCCGACAGGAACAGTAGCACCGCGGTGCCCGGCTCGAGCAGGTCGCGATGCTCGGCCAGCCCTTCCGAGAAGATCACCGCCTCGTAATGTCCGGTGGCATCGGAAAGCCCGATGATGCCCATCTTGCTGCCCGTTCGCGTGCGCCGCTCTTGCCGCGACACGACAGTGCCGGCGACGCGGCCGGCGGTCGCGCCATTTTTGACCGCGCGCGCGAATTCGGCCCAGGGCTGTACCCGCAGCTTCTTGAGCACGGCGGCATAGTCGTCGAGCGGGTGGCCCGACAGGAAGAAGCCGACAGCCTCGTATTCACGCCGCAGCCGCTCGGCCGGCAGCCAGGGTTCGGCATTCGGCAATGCAATGGCTTCGCGCGCGCCGATGCCGCCGAACAATTCATTCTGCCCGACGGAAGCGGTCTCATGCGCGTGCTGGGCGCGGGCCAACACCTGATCTACGGTCATGAACACGCGGGCCCGGTTGGCCTCGAAGGCATCGAAGGCGCCGGCCGCACTGAGGCTTTCCAGCACGCGCTTGTTGATGGCGCGCGGATTGATGCGCGCGGCAAAGTCGGCGAGATCGGCGAAGGGGCGCTCTCCCCGCGCCGCGATGATCGCTTCGACCGCCTGCCTGCCGACGCCTTTGAGCGCGGCCAGCGCGTAGATGATGGTGTCGCCGTCGACCTCGAAAGCGAGGCTTGAACGATTGATCGACGGTGGATCGACTTTGAGCCCAAGCCGCTCGGCCTCAGCGCGAAACTCGGCCAGTTTGTCGGTATTGCCCATGTCCAGCGTCATCGACGCGGCCATGAACTCGACCGGATAATTCGCCTTCATATAGGCGGTCTGATAGGCGACCAAAGCATAAGCAGCCGCATGGCTCTTGTTGAAGCCGTATTCGGCGAAGCGCTCGAGCAGATCGAAGATGGCATCGGCTTGCGAGCGCTCGACGCCGCGCTCGACCGCGCCTTCGACGAAGCGCTTGCGCTGCGCCTGCATCTCCTTCCTGATCTTTTTGCCCATGGCACGGCGCAACAGGTCGGCATCGCCGAGCGAGAAGCCGGCGAGGATCTGCGCGGCCTGCATCACCTGTTCCTGGTAGATGATGACGCCGAAGGTCTCCTTCAGGATCGGCTCCAGCTTGGGATGGATGTAGTCGGGCTTCTCCATCTCGTGCTTGCGCGCGCAATAAGTCGGAATATTCGCCATCGGACCGGGGCGGTAGAGCGCGACCAGCGCGATGATGTCCTCGAAGCGGTCGGGCCGCATGTCGAGCAGCGCGCGCCGCATGCCGGCACTTTCCAGTTGGAACACTCCGACCGCTTCGGCCCGGGCTAGAAGGTCGTAAGTGGCCTTATCGTCGAGCGGGATGTTGGTGAGGTCGATGTCGATGCCGCGCCGCTTCACCAACGCGACCGCGGTTTGCAGCACCGTCAGCGTCTTGAGGCCGAGGAAATCGAATTTGACGAGGCCGGCCTGCTCCACCCATTTCATGTTGAACTGGGTGACCGGCATGTCGGATTTCGGATCGCGATAGAGCGGCACCAACTCGGTAAGCGCGCGGTCGCCAATGACGATGCCGGCGGCGTGGGTGGAGGCGTGGCGGGTGAGGCCTTCCAGCTTCCTGGCGATGGCGAAGGCGCGTTTCACGACCGGATCGCTTTCGGCTTCCGCCTGCAGCTTCGGTTCATCTTCGATGGCGCGCGCCAGCGTCACCGGCGCCGCCGGATTCTGCGGCACCATTTTGCAGAGCTTGTCCACTTGCCCATAGGGCATTTGCAGCACGCGGCCGACATCGCGCAGCACGCCGCGCGCCTGCAGCGTGCCGAAGGTGATGATCTGCGCCACCTGATCGCGGCCGTAACGCTCCTGCACGTAGCGGATCACTTCCTCGCGGCGGTCCTGGCAGAAATCGATGTCGAAATCCGGCATCGACACGCGCTCGGGATTGAGGAAGCGCTCGAACAGCAGGCCGAAGCGGATCGGATCGAGGTCGGTGATGGTGAGCGCGTAGGAGACGAGCGAACCGGCGCCGGAGCCGCGGCCGGGCCCGACCGGAATGCCGTGGTTCTTCGCCCATTGGATGAAGTCGGCGACGATCAGAAAATAACCGGGATATTTCATGCCGGCGATGACGCCCAATTCGAAGTCGAGTCGCTCGCGGTATTCGTCGGCGGTATGGCCGGGCGCCGCCCCGGCGCTCGCCAGGCGGCGCATCAGCCCGGCTTCGGCGCGTTTGCGCAGCTCAGTCGCCTCATCGACCGTGCTGCCGCCCTCGCCCGTTGAAAAGCGCGGCAGGATCGGATCGTGGGTGCGCGGGCGGAAGGCGCAGCGCTCGGCGATTTCCACGGTCGACGCGAGCGCTTCGGGCAGATCGGCAAACAGCTCGACCATTTCGGCGCGGGTCTTGAAACGATGCTCGGCGGTGAGATGCCGCCTGTCGGGCTCAGCCAGCAAGCGACCTTCGGCGATGCAGACAAGCGCGTCATGCGCCTCATAGTCGGCGGCGGTCGCGAAAAATGGTTCGTTGGTCGCGACCAAGGGCAGCGATTGGCTATAAGCAAGATCGATCAGCACCGGCTCGGTCATGCGTTCATTGGCGGTGCCGTGGCGCTGCAATTCGATATAGAGGCGGTCGCCAAACAGACGTGCCAGCGCCGCAAGGCGCGTCACGGCGAGATGGCTTTGGCCTGCCGCGATGGCGACGTCGAGCGGTCCGCCGGGGCCGCCGGTCAGCGCGATGATCCCATCGGTCTGCCCCTCGAGCCAATCGATCTTGAGGCGCGGCGGTTCGTTCGCCGGCGAATTGAGGAACGCGCGCGAATTGAGCCGCATCAGGCTGCGATAGCCTTCGTCGCGCGCGGCCAAGAGCACGATGCGCGAGCGTTCGGCCGTGGCGTGGCCGTTGCGGGCGCCGTGATCGGTATCGCCGAAATCGATCGCCAGCGCGCAGCCGATAATCGGCTGGATGCCGGCGCCCGAGAGCTTTTCGGAGAATTCCAGCACACCGAACATGTTGTCGGTGTCGGTGAGCGCGAGCCCTGCTTGCTTGTCGGCCTTGGCGAGCTCGGCGAGGCGCGCGATCGTGATCGCGCCCTCCAACAACGAATAGTTCGAGTGCACATGCAAGTGCACGAAGTCGAGATCGGCCACGGCTGATTCCTTGGTCTGCACGCAGACTGCGGACAGTCAGCGGCCAAGTCCACCGTCTATGGGACGCCGCCGCGGACTATGCCCGCTTTTCGCAAGGCGCCATTCCGCGCAGCGTCCGGCCGGTTGGGGAACGGCCAAGACGAAGCGCGGATACGCGGGGCAGGCGGGGACGGCTTATAGATTTCCCAGCACCTGCGACCAGATGGCGATCATGCCGATGAACAGCGACAGGGACGCGAGCGCGGCGGCTTCTTGAACGAGGGCTTTGACCATTGTTCTCTCCCGGAACGGAGAGAGAACATAGTTCATGGTATGTTCTAGTGTCAAGCGACGGTGGTGGGTGAGTTTAAGCTATTGCTTTGCCTTGATCTTTGCCAAATGACGCCCTGTTGCGATGCCACAAGTCTCTAGGACCTGGGCCGGGAGTCGGACTTAATGGGCCAAGCGGTGGCCTTGGTCTGTCGTTGCCCCGTCCCGTCACACAGACCGTTGCGAGGCCCCGATGTCCGTCTTTGGCGAGTTGTACGGCTATATCAGCGAGCGCAAGCGCTACTGGCTGCTTCCGGTGTTGATTCCGGTCTTGGTGGTCCACGGGCTGATCGTCGCGTCCGAGGGCGTCATCCAAGCTCTGCAAAGTCTTCAATCGGTGGCGTCGGCGCTATCGCCCAAATTCGCCAGCGGCTTTGCCGCGGCCTGGGCACGCCCGCACCTGCGGCATTCTCGTCGCGCTTAAGGTGCCTTAACCGGCAGGCTTCGACAACTTCGGCCTGCTCACTCCAGCTCCACCACCCGCCCATCCTTCAACGTCACCCGCCGGTCCATGCGACCGGCGAGTTCCATGTTGTGGGTGGCGATGATGGTGGCAAGGCGGGAGGCGCGCACCAGTTGGGTCAGAGCCGCGAACACGTGGTCGGCGGTGTGCACGTCGAGGTTCCCGGTCGGCTCGTCCGCCAACAGAATCCTGGGCGCATTGGCGACCGCGCGGGCGATGGCCACCCGCTGCTGTTCGCCGCCGGACAGCTCCGCCGGCCGGTGGGTCAGGCGCTCCCCTAAGCCGAGATAGCTGAGCAATTCGATCGCGCGCTTGTTCGCCTCGCGGCGCGACAGGCCGCGGATCATCTGCGGCAGCAGCACGTTCTCGAGCGCGGTGAATTCCGGCAGCAAATGATGCGACTGATAGATGAAGCCGATCTCGTTGCGGCGAATGCGGGTGCGCTCATGATCGGGCAACGCGGCGGTCGCGCGGCCGTCGATATAGACCTCGCCGTGATCGGGATGTTCGAGCAGGCCGGCGATGTGCAGCAGCGTCGATTTGCCGGCTCCCGAGGGCGCCACCAGCGCCACCGACTGGCCGGGCCAGACCGCCAACTCCACGCTTGTCAGCACGTTGAGCGTCGCGTCGCCCTGCCGGTAATGGCGTTCGACCCCGTGCAGGAACAGGATGGGGGCCTCCTGCTCTTCCTGCGTAGCCTCGACGCGCGTCTCGACCATGGTCTCACTCATAACGCAGCGCCTCCACCGGATCGAGGCGGGCCGCGCGCCAGGACGGATAGAGCGTGGCAAGCAACGAAAGCGCCAGCGCCATGACTACCACGGCGGTGGTCTCCGCACTGTCCATATCGGCGGGCAGGTGCGAGAGGAAATAAAGCTCGGGCGAGAACAATTCGGTATGGGTGAGCCAGGACAGGAACTGGCGGATGTTCTCGATGTTGAGACAGACCACCACGCCAAGCAAGAAACCGACGATCGTTCCGATTACGCCGATCGAAGCGCCGGTGATCAGGAAAACGCGCATGATGGCGCCTTGCGTCGCGCCCATGGTGCGCAGGATAGCGATATCTTGCCCCTTGTCCTTCACCAGCATGATCAGCCCGGACACGATGTTGAGGGCTGCCACCAGCACGATCAGCGTCAGGATCAGGAACATCACGTTGCGCTCGACCTGCAGCGCGTTGAAGAAGGTGGCGTTGCGCTGACGCCAGTCGATCATGAAGATCGACCGTTGCGCAGCGTCCTGGATAGCCTTGCGGTAACTGTCGACGCGGTCGGGATTGTCGGTATAGACCTCGATGGCGGTGACGTCGCCAGCGCGGTTGAAATAGGCCTGCGCTTCCTTCAGCGGCATGAAGACGAAGGCGGAATCGTACTCCGACATGCCGATCTCGAACACCGCCGCCACCTTGTAGACCTTGATGCGCGGCATGGTGCCCATCGGCGTGACCGCACCGCGCGGCGCCACCAGCGTGATGTTGTCGCCGGAACGCAGCGACAGCTGGTCGGCGAGCCGGCGCCCGATCGCCACCCCCTGCCCCTGGTCGAAGCCGTTGAGCGTGCCTTGCTTGATGTTCTTGGCGACCGAGGGAAGCTTCTCGAGATCGGCGAGACGAATGCCGCGGATCAGCACGCCGCCGGAATTAAACGGCGAGGACGCCAAAGCCTGGCCTTCGACAATCGGCGCGGCGAGGCGAATGCCGGGCACCTTGGCGATGCGGGCGGCGACCTCCTGCCAATCGGTCAGAGGCTTCTCCAACGGCTGGATCAAGAGATGGCCGTTGAGACCGAGGATCTTGTCGAGCAGCTCCTTGCGAAAGCCGTTCATCACCGCCATCACGATGATCAAGGTGGCGACGCCGAGCATGATGCCGAGGAAGGAGAACCCGGCGATGACCGAGATGAATCCTTCCTTGCGCCGTGCCCGCAAGTAGCGCAGCGACAGCATCCACTCGAACGGAGAGAAGGGCCGCGTCCCTGTAGGCTCGCTCATCGATGACTGCTTCCCGACTCTCGATTTTCACACGATTCGGGCGGTTTCAAGCCATCGCCCCGTGGTAAGGCGCTTGTCCGCGCACAGATTTCTGCCTTTGCCCGATTGGGCAAGGCGCGTTGGTTGAACTCACTTGGTCAGCAAATCGAGCGCCGCCGCCGGGCTCATCATCTCGCGGCTACCATCGGCGCGCTTCTTGATCTCAACCTTGCCTTCGGCCAGCCCGCGCGGGCCGACTTGCACCTGCCAGGGGATGCCGATCAGGTCGGCCGTGGCGAACTTGCCCCCGGCCCGCTCGTCGCGATCGTCGTAAAGGACGTCGACGCCTTTGGCGGTCAGGTCGCGGTAAAGCTGCTCGCAGGCCGCATCGGTATCGGCCGCGCCCTGTTTCAAATTGAGGATGACAACCTTGAACGGCGCCACCGGCTCCGGCCAGATGATTCCGGCGTCGTCGTGTGAGGCCTCGATGATGGCGGCGACCAGGCGGCTCGGACCGATGCCGTAGGATCCCATGTGGACCGGGACCTCGCCGCCCTCGCCGGTCGCGACCACGGCCTTCATCGGTTCGGAATATTTGGTGCCGAAATAGAAGATGTGCCCGACCTCGATGCCGCGCGCGGACACTTTGTTGTCGGCGGGTATTTTGTCGTAGGCGGCAGCGTCATGCATGTCGGAGGTGGCGGCGTATTGCGAGGTCCACTTGTCGACGATTTGCTGCAAGCCCGCGATGTCGTCGAAATTCACATCCGCGCCCGGCACGGCGAAATCGAGATAGTCCTTGTGGCAGAACACTTCCGAACTCGCCGGTGGAGGCGAGGATAATGAATTCGTGGGAAAGATTGCCGCCGATCGGCCCCAACTCCGCGCGCATCGGGATCGACTTCAGCCCCAAACGCGCAAAGGTGCGCAAGTAGGCGACGAACATCTTGTTGTAGCTGTGCTGTGCGCCTGCCTGATCGACGTCGAATGAATAGGCGTCCTTCATGAGGAATTCGCGGCCGCGCATCAGCCCGAAACGCGGCCGCACCTCGTCGCGGAATTTCCACTGGATATGATAAAGATTGAGCGGCAGGTCCTTGTACGTGCGCACATAAGCGCGGAAGATTTCGGTGATCATCTCCTCGTTGGTCGGCCCGTACAGCATGTCGCGCTCGTGGCGGTCCTTGATGCGCAACATCTCCTTGCCATAGGCTTCGTAGCGTCCGCTCTCGCGCCACAGATCGGCCGACTGGATGGTCGGCATCAAGAGCTCGATGGCGCCGGAGCGATCCTGCTCCTCGCGCACGATGGCGCAGATCTTCTGCAAGACCCGGAAGCCGAGCGGCAGGAAGGCATAGATGCCGGCCGCCTCCTGCCGCATCATGCCGGCGCGCAGCATCAGCCGATGCGAGACGATTTCCGCCTCACGCGGCGGCTCGCGCAGGATCGGCAGGAAAAAACGGGAAAGGCGCATAGGATTCGCCGGATTCGGAACCGGCCACGAGTGAAAGCGGATATGGCTGGAAAACACAAGGCATGGACTTCGGCCCCGCGGGTCCGCCGCAGCGGCCGAACAGGGCTCTCATTGGCGACATCGTAAGAGCCAGTCGGCGCTAACCGGGCGCCGGTTTTGTTCCACATCTCCGCTAACGCGACACCCGTATGGCGCGATTTTTACATGAATTCCCGCCCGGGCACCTATGGCGATGAATACCGCTCTGCACAACTGCCTATGTTTGCGCCAACTGCGGCGCGTGCCGCGCGGCAGGGCAGTTTCGCTTGATGTTCCCGCAACGCAAAAAAGCGCACACGCGCATAATCAATTATGTTCGCCGATGGGACGAAATGTGATGACAGCCCACCGGCAATGGGCTAGTTTGATTATACCGTGTTGATGGAGATTCCGGCGGGAAGACCGGGTCCAGCGTGCGGTCCAAGTCTTGGGAGGAAAGTGAGTCCTTGGCGCGGAGTTCGCCGCCGCCTCGATCAAACGACAAGAGCAACAGATCGAGGATAAGGACATCGACGTGCGACCGAGCAGGGCAAACGTGCCCTGCTCTTTTTTTTGTGTTTTTTCAGGTTGCCGTGCCGCTTTAGCGATGCGGCGGATTGGAAATCTCTTTCAGAAAATCGAGCGGCAGAAGATCGAAGCTGTAGAGGCCGTACAGCAAAGCAAATGCCGCAGTCGCGATCACGGTCGTCCACATAAGCTTGCGCCAGACGAGATGCGTTGCCGGCGCGCCCGGATCGGTACCCGGTGTCACCTCGCCGCTTTCTGCCTGGCTGCGCACGCCCAGCGGCAGCACGGCGAACAGCACCACCCACCAGATGATGAAATAGATGGCGAGGAAGGTGGTGATCGACATAACGGACTAGGCCTGTTCCAATTCGACCAAAGTGCCGCAGAAATCTTTCGGATGCAGGAACAGAACCGGCTTGCCGTGGGCGCCGATTTTCGGTTCGCCGTCGCCGAGCACACGCGCGCCCTGGGACTTCAGCTGCTCGCGCGCGGCGCGGATGTCGGGCACTTCGTAGCAAACGTGATGGATGCCCCCGTCCGGATTTTTGTCGAGGAATGTCGCGATCGGGGAGTTCTCGCCGAGCGGCTCCAGCAATTCGATCTTGGTATTGGGCAGCGTAATGAACACGGTGGAGACGCCGTGGGCGGGTTGCGGCACTTTTGCCGAAACCGCGGCGCCGAGGGTGTCACGGTAAACCGCGGACGCTTTGGCGACATCGCGCACGGCGATGGCGACATGATTGAGACGGCCGATCATTGTTGTCCTCTTATGCAAACCGGCAAAACCATCATACCGCCAAGACGTGCACATGGCACATCGGCTTCTTGCCCCAGCGTTGGGCAATGGCGGCGCGCACGGCGCGGCGCACCGCTTCGGCGACCGCATCGGGGTCACTGCGGCGTTTACGCGGCATGGATTCAACGGTCTCCAGCACGGCGTCGTAGACCGCCTCATGCAGCAGACCGCCGGCGCGGTCGCGCTCGGGGATGCCGATCAGATCCAATTCGGGGTCTGCCGCCAGCACGCCCTTGTCAGTGATGGCGAGCGCGACCGACACGGCGCCGGCAAAACTCAAGCGCCGGCGGTCGGCGACGGTGCGGGCGTCGGCCTCGACGATCAGCGCACCGTCCTTATAGAGCCGCCCGGCCGGCACCTCGTCGATGACGCGTGCATCGGGCGCCAACTGCAGCAGGTCGCCGTTGCGGATCTGGATCACCTGCTTCACCCCGCATTTGCGCGCGAGCGCGGCATGTTCGCCAAGGTGCAGCGCTTCGCCGTGCACGGGCACCAAAATCTTAGGCCGCACCCAGCCGATCAGATCCTCCAGTTCGCCACGTCGTGGATGGCCGGAGACATGCACCAAGTGCGTGCGGTCGGTGATCACCTCGATGCCCTGGTTGATCAGCCCGTTGATCACGCGTCCGACCGGCTTCTCATTGCCCGGTATGGTGCGCGCGGAATAGATCACGCGGTCGCCGCGGGAAAACGTAACATCCGGGTGCTGGTCTTCGGAGATACGCGCGAGCGCCGCGCGCGGTTCGCCCTGGCTGCCGGTACAGAGCGCGACGACCTTATTGGGCGGCAGATAGCCGTAGGCATCGACCGGACGGGCGTCGGGCATGTCGTTCCAATAGCCGGTCTCGCGCGCGACCTGGATGATGCGATCCATGGCACGGCCGACCACGACCAATTCGCGGCCCGCCAGCCGCGCCGCTTCCGCCACCGACCGCAACCGGCCGACATTGGAGGCGAAGGTGGTCACCGCCACCCGGCCGCGCGCCGTTTTCACCAACTCGGCAATGGTCTTGGCGACGTCCGCTTCCGAAGGCGAGCGCCCCTCGCGCACCGCATTGGTGGAAATCCCCGACCAAAGCGAGGCACCCCTCTTCGCCCAGCGCGCGCAGTTTCTTTTCGTCGGTTGCATCGCCCAGGATCGGGGTCGGATCGAGCTTCCAGTCGCCGGTGTGCAGCACGGTGCCAAGCGGCGTGCGGATGATGAGCGCATTCGCCTCGGGGATCGAATGCGTCATGGTGACGAGCTCGATGTCGAACGGCCCGGCCTGAAAACGGCCGCCGAGCGGCACCACGGTGACCGGGATTTCCGGCGCGCCCGGCTCGCTCGCGCGCTTGGCTGCCAAGAGCGCAGCTGTGAACGGGGTGGCAAAGATCGGCACTTTCAGCTGCGGCCACAGCTCCAGTACGGCGCCGAAGTGATCTTCGTGCGCATGGGTGAGCACCAGGCCTGCGAGATTTTTGCGCTCCGCCACCAGATAGCGGATGTCGGGCAGGATCAGGTCGACGCCCGGCAGATGGTCTTCCGAGGCGAACGACACGCCGAGATCGACCGCCAGCCAGGTGCGGCGGCCTTCCGGCCCGAGGCCATAGATCGCCAAATTCATGCCGATCTCGCCGACGCCGCCGAGCGGCGCAAACACCAGTTCCTGTTGCGGTTGCGCCATCAGACTTGGCCCTTCTTCTCGACCGTTCGTCCCCGCGAAAGCGGGGACCCAGGACGACAAATCGATCGACCGCAACATGCCGCCCTGGATTCCCGTTTGCGCGGGAATGAACGGAGTGTGTGATCGCGCCGATTACTCATGACACGCCGAAGCCGAAAACTTCGCCGGCGGTGACGGTTGCCAGCCCGCTCGGTTGCTCGACCAACAAGCAGCCCGCCGCGTCGAGGCCGTGAAAGCGGCCTCTCAATTCGCGTTCTGGCAGCCGCACGCGGATGGCCTCGCCGAGGCCAGCTGCGCGCTTGAGCCAGTCGGCGCGGATCGCGGCAAAGCCGTCGCCGCTCTGCCACTGTGTCAGCCGCCGCTGCATCGCCGCCGCGAGTGCGGCGAACAGCGCCTCGAGTTTGACGATCTCGCCCGCCCGCAACAGATCGGTTGCCGGGTAATCAGTGCCGGGCGGATGACTGGCGCAATTGACGCCGAAACCGATCGCCACCGCGAAGTTCGGCACGTTCTCGCCTTCAATCAGAATGCCGGCAAGTTTGTCGGGCCCCAGCAGCAGATCGTTCGGCCACTTGACCGTGAGCAACGGCCCGAGCCGCGGCGCGCATTGCGCCACCGCATCGTGCAGCGCCAGCGCCGCCACGAACGACAATTGCGGCGCCGCAGCCGGCGGCGATGGCTCGGTCAGCAGCAGCGTGGCGTAGAGATTGCCGGGACGCGAAACCCAGGTACTGCCGCGGCGCCCGCGCCCGGCGCTCTGGCTTTGCGCGGTGATCCACAACGGCCCGCGATCGCCGGCGCGTGCACGCGCCAGCGCCTCGGCATTCGTGGAGCCGAGCGTCTCGTAGGTTACGTGTCGGACCCCCGCCAGGCCCGTGGCTTCGCGGTTCATCTAGAATAGACCGAGGCCCATGCCACTGCCACTGCCGCTGCAGCTGTAGCTTTTAACGGAAATAGAGAATGGGCGGCAGCGCTTGCCGCGCCCAGAAGCGGTGCCGGATAGACAAAGAACAGGATGTTGATCAGCCCGGCCACCCCAAGCACCAGGCGCAGCAGCACCGGCATGCGCTGGAAGGATGCCGCCGGCTCGTCGAAATACATGAGTTTCACGATCGCCAGATAGTAATAGGCGCCGATCACGCTGGTGAGCACGCCGATCACCGCCAGCATATAGAGCCCGGCCTTGATGGCGGCGAGGAAGACGTAGAACTTGGCGAAGAATCCGGCGAGCGGTGGAATGCCGGCCAGCGAGAACAGCAGCATGGCGAGAAAGAACGCCATGGTCGGATGGGTGCGCGAGAGCCCGGCAAGATCGCTGATGGTCTCGACGTACTTTCCGTCGCGCCGCATCGACAGAATGCAGGCGAAGGTGCCGAGCGTCATCGCCACATAGATCGACATATAGACCAGCACGCCTTGCACGCCCTCCGGCGTCCCGGCGGCAAGCCCGACCAGCGCGAAACCCATATGCCCGATCGAGGAATAGGCCATCAGCCGCTTGATATTGCGCTGGCCGATGGCGGCAAAGGCGCCTAGCGCCATGGAAGCGATCGAAACGAACACCACGATCTGCTGCCATTCGTGGGTGATGCCGGGAAACGCCACCACGGTCGCGCGCACGAAGATGGCAACACCCGCGACCTTGGGCGCGGCGGCAAAGAAGGCAGTCACCGGCGTCGGCGCGCCCTCATAGACGTCAGGCGTCCACATGTGGAACGGCACCGCCGAAATCTTGAAGCAGAAGCCGACAAACAAAAACACCAGACCGAAGATCAACCCGATGCTGGGGCCCTGCCCCGCCGCCTTGGCGATGCCGGTAAAGTTCACCGTGCCGGTGAAGCCGTAGATCAGTGAGGCGCCGTAAAGCAGCATGCCGGACGACAGCGCGCCGAGTACGAAATATTTCAGCCCGGCCTCGGTCGAACGCAGATTGTCTCGGTCGGACGCCGCGATCACGTACAGCGCCAGCGACATCATCTCGAGGCCGAGATAGAGCGCGATCAGATCGGCGGCCGAAATCAGCAGCAGCATGCCCAGCGTCGACAGCAGGATCAGCGGGCCATATTCGAATTTCTGCAGATTTTGGGCGGTGAGAAAGTCGCGCGACAAAATGAGCGCGCCGCCCGATCCGATCAGCGTCAGCACCTTGAGGAAGCGAGCGTATTCGTCAACCACAAAGCTGCCGCCGAACAGCGCGTAGCGCCCCGCCGGCAGCGTAAGCAGCAACACCGCCGCCAGTATCAGCACGCCAAGGCAGAGGCCGTTGACGACATCGCCGCTCTTTTCCCCATAGATGACGCCGAGCATCAGCATCAACATGGCGCCGAGCGCCAGCACGATCTCCGGCAAGATCGGCAATAGCGCCGAAATATGCGTGACCTCGTTCATCGCGTGGCGCTCGTCGGAATTATCTGCGCCTGTTCCAGTTTGATTGAAATCGAGCCTGTCTTGACGGCCTCCGCCGCTTTGGCGGCCGCGACTCCGCGGTCGTATTTGTCGAGAAGCTGAGCGACCGAGGCCGCCGACATATCGAGCACCGGCTTGGGCGCAAAGCCGAAGAGGATGGTGAGAACGACCAGCGGCGCGAAGATCAACAATTCACGCCAGCCGATGTCCTTGATGCCTTCAAGCGCCGGCTTCAAATTGCCGAGGATCATTTTGCGGTAGAGCCACAGTGCGTAACACGCCGACAAGATGACGCCGATCGTCGCCAGGAACGCCACCCCGGTGTTGACCTTGAAGGTGCCGATCAACGACAGGAACTCGCCTACGAAGCCGGAGGTGCCGGGCAGCCCGACATTGGCCAACGTAAACACCATGAACACCGCGGCATAAAGCGGCATGCGATTGACCAGCCCGCCATAGAAGGCGATCTCGCGGGTGTGCATGCGGTCGTAAACCACGCCGACGCAGAGGAACAGCGCGCCGGAGACGATGCCGTGCGAGATCATCTGAAAGATGCCGCCGGCCACGCCTTGAGTGGTCGCCGCAAAAATCCCCATGGTGACGAAACCCATGTGCGCGACTGAGGAATAGGCAATCAGCTTCTTCACGTCTTCCTGCATCAGCGCCACCAGCGAGGTGTAGATGATGGCGACAACGGAGAGCGTGAAAATCAGCGGCGCGAAGTCATGGCTAGCGGCCGGGAACATCGGCAGTGAAAACCGCAAAAAGCCGTAGCCACCCATCTTCAACAAAATGGCGGCAAGGATAACCGAGCCCGCGGTCGGCGCTTCGACATGCGCGTCCGGCAACCACGTGTGCACCGGCCACATCGGCATTTTGACCGCAAACGAAGCAAAGAACGCGAGCCAGGCCCATTTCTGCAAGCCGAGCGGAAAGCCGTGGCGTAGCAGCACCACGATATCGGTGGTGCCGGCCTCCCAGTACATCGCCATGATGGCGAGCAGCATCAGGACGGAACCGGCGAGCGTATAGAGGAAAAACTTGAAGCTGGCGTAGACCCGGCGCTTGCCGCCCCATACGCCGATGATCAGGAACATCGGGATCAGGCCGCCTTCGAAGAACAGATAGAACAGAACCAGATCGAGTGCGGAAAAGGTGCCGATCATCAGCGTTTCCAGGATCAGAAACGCGATCATGTATTCCTTCACGCGCTTCTGGATCGCGGTCCAGCTCGCCAGGATACAAAGCGGCATCAAGCCGGTGGTGAGGATCACAAAAGGCAGCGAAATGCCGTCGACGCCCATGTGATAATCGGCAACGCCCAACCAGGGATATTTCTCGACGAACTGGAATTCCGGCGAACTCGGATCGAACCGGCCCACCATCACCAGCGAAATCGCAAACGTCACCAGCGTCGTCCACAGCGCGACCCAGCGCGCGGTGCCGCTCGCGATGCGGTCACTGCCGCGCACCGCCATGATGAACAGCGCGCCCACCAGCGGCAGGAAAGTCACGACGGAGAGGATCGGCCAATTCATTGCTTTTCCTGAGCGCTAGTGCAACGCGAACATGAACCAGGTGATGAAAGCCGCGGCCCCGATCAGCATGGCGAAGGCGTAGTGATAGAGATAGCCGGTCTGCAGGCGCATGACGTTGCGCGTCACGTCGAGCACCCGGGCGGAGACGCCATCCGGCCCGAAACCGTCGATCAGCCAGCCGTCACCGCCCTTCCACAACGAGCGGCCGAGCCACTTGACCGGACGGACGAAGATCAGGTCGTAAAGTTCGTCGAAATACCACTTGTTGAGCAGGAAGCGATACAGCACGCCATGTGTGCGCGCGAGCTCGACCGGAATGTCCGGCCGGCGGATGTAGAAATACCAGGCGATGACGAAGCCGACCGCCATCATCACGGTCGGCAAGACCCCGATCGAGAGCGGGACATGGTGCATTTCCTCAAGCACCGTATTGCTCTTTGCGAAGGTCAGCGACTCGCGGAAAAATCCTTCGACACCATTCCCGGCAAAGATTTCCTTGAACGGCAGGCCGGCGAAAATCGAACCGAACGCCAGCACCCCGAGCGGGATCAGCATGACCATCGGACTCTCATTGGCGTCGCGCCAATGATGCCGGTCGTGCGGCTCGCCGTGGAACGTCTTGAAGATCAGTCGCCAAGAATAGAACGACGTCAGCAGCGCCGCCCCCACCGTGCTGAGATAGCCGTAGAACGCCATCGAACCGTGCGAGACGAAGGCCGCCTCGATGATCGCGTCCTTGGAAAAATAGCCAGCGGTAAGCGGAAAGCCGGTGAGCGCCAGCGTACCGATGATCATCACAACATAGGTATAGGGAATGCGCTCCTTGAGCGCCCCCATGTGCCGGATGTCCTGCTCGTGATGCATCGCCGTGATCACCGAGCCGGACCCGAGGAACAACAGCGCCTTGAAGAAGGCATGGGTGAAAAGATGGAACATGCCGACGGAATAGGCGCCTACACCCATCGCCACGAACATGTAGCCGAGCTGTGAGCAGGTCGAATAGGCGATGATGCGTTTGATGTCGTTTTGCACCAGGCCGATGGTGGCGGCGAACAGCGCCGTTGTGGCGCCGATGAAGACGACAAAGCTCTGCGCGTTGGGCGCGAGCTCGAAGAGCGGCGACAGCCGCGCCACCATGAACACACCGGCCGTCACCATGGTGGCGGCGTGGATCAGGGCGGAAACCGGCGTCGGGCCTTCCATGGCGTCCGGCAGCCAGGTGTGCAGCAGGAACTGCGCGGATTTACCCATCGCGCCCATGAATAACAGCAGGCAGATGAGCGTGAGCGCGTCGATCTGCCAGCCGAACAGGGCAATGGTCTTGCCGGTGAGCGAGGGCGCCTGCGCGAAGATGGTGTCGAAATCGACGGCGCCGACCATCGCAAAGACAGCGAAAATTCCGAGCGCGAAGCCGAAATCGCCGACCCGGTTGACGACGAAGGCCTTGATGGCCGCGGCATTGGCTTCCGGCTTGTGATACCAGAAGCCGATCAGCAGATAGCTCGCCAACCCTACGCCTTCCCAGCCGAAAAACAGCTGCACCAGGTTGTCCGCCGTCACCAGCATCAGCATGGCGAAGGTGAACATCGACAGATAGGCAAAGAAGCGCGGGCGGTATGGGTCTTCGGCCATGTAGCCGATGGAATAAAGGTGCACGAGCGCCGACACCGTGTTGACTACGACCAGCATCACCGCAGTCAGCGTGTCGACGCGCAGCGACCATTCGACCGTCAGGTGCCCCGAGGCGAACCAGGTGAAGATCGGCACCCGCACGTCCTGATGGCCGAAGCCGACCTGCACGAAGGCGATCCATGACAGGATCATCGAGATCATCAGCAATGTCGTCGTGATCAGCTCGGCGGTGCGGGAGCCGGCGGCCGCGGGCCCGTCTTGCTCGTCATGGGGGTGCCTGACGACCGCACCGCGCCCGTGCGCGGGAGCGCCCCCGGCGTGTGAGCCGTGGCCGTCCGCGTCACCGGTAGGGGCCGGCGGCCCTTCCCCCGGAAACCGCGCGCGCGCGCCTGCAAGCGCGATCACCGCACCGATGACCGCGCCGAGAAGGGGCAGAAAAACGATAGCCTGGTACATTAAAGTTTTCAGCCCTTCATCAGATTGATGTCTTCGACCGCGATCGAGCCCTTGTTGCGGTAGAAGACCACGAGGATCGCCAGGCCAATGGCGGCTTCGGCCGCCGCCACGGTGAGCACCAAGAGCGCGAAGATCTGGCCGACGATGTCGCCGAGATGGGTAGAAAACGCCACGAGGTTGATATTGACCGCCAGCAGGATCAATTCGATCGACATCAGAATGACGATCACGTTCTTGCGGTTGAGGAAGATGCCGAAAATCCCCAGCGTGAACAGGATCGCGGCGACCGAGAGATAATGCCCAAGACCGATGGTCATGCGCCGCCTCCCAGACCCTCGCCGGGGCGCACCTGACGAATCTCGATCGACATGGCCGGCGTGCGCGCGACTTGGCTCGCGATATCCTGCCTGCGCACCCGCACCTTATGGCGCAGCGTCAGCACGATGGCGCCGATCATGGCGACCAGCAGGATCAGGCCGGCCGCCTCGAAGAAGTAGACATAGCGGGTGTAAAGCACGAGCCCGATCGCTTCGGTATTGGAGACTTTGGCGATCGGCGGAATCGGCGAAGTGATGGCCTGTGGAATGCCGGGCCCGATCACCCAGGCGCCGACCACGAACAGCAGTTCGGCGAGAAAAATGCCGCCGATCAGTGCGCCAACCGGCAGATATTGCAGCGCGCCCTGTTTGAGCTCGGCGAAATCGACGTCGAGCATCATGACCACGAACAAAAACAGCACCGCGACCGCGCCGACATAGACCACCACCAGGATCATGGCGAGGAATTCGGCCCCCATCATCACGAACAGCCCGGCGGCGTTGACGAAGGCGAGGATGAGGAAAAGCACCGAGTGCACGGGGTTCTTGGCCGCGATCACCATGGCGGCGCTGGCGATGCACACCCCGGCAAAGAGATAGAAGAACAAGGCGGCGACGATCATCGGCGGCTCACCTATAGGGCGCATCGAGCGCCAGATTCTTGGCAATCTCGCGCTCCCAGCGGTCGCCATTGGCGAGCAACCGATCCTTGTCGTAATAAAGCTCTTCGCGCGTCTCGGTGGCGAATTCGAAATTCGGTCCCTCGACAATGGCGTCGACCGGGCAGGCCTCCTGGCACAGGCCGCAATAGATGCACTTCACCATGTCGATGTCGTAGCGCGTGGTGCGCCGCGTGCCGTCGTTACGGCGCGGGCCGGCTTCGATGGTGATGGCCTGCGCCGGGCAGATCGCCTCGCACAATTTGCAGGCGATGCAGCGCTCCTCGCCGTTCGGGTAGCGGCGCAATGCGTGTTCGCCGCGGAAGCGCGGCGAAATCGGATTTTTCTCGAACGGATAATTGATGGTCGCCTTGGCTTGAAAGAAATAGCGCATGGCCAGCGCAAAGCCGGTCACGAACTCCTTCAGGAAAAGCGCCTTGGCGGCGGCATCGAGCCTCATCGCATCCTCACTATGGCGCCAGCCGGCCAAACTGGAGCACGGCGGCAACGATCACCACCATGGCCAACGACAGCGGCAGGAACACCTTCCAACCAAGCCGCATCAACTGGTCGTAGCGGTAGCGCGGCACCATGGCTTTGACCATGGCGAACATGAAGAAGAACAGCAGCGCTTTGAGCGTGAACCAGATCACGCCCGGTATCCAGGTGAACGGCGGGAATGGGATCGGCGACAACCAGCCGCCGAGGAACAAAATGGTGCCCATGGCGCACATGGTGCCGATGGCGACGTATTCGCCGAGCATGAACATCATGTAGGGCGTGGAGCCGTATTCGACCATGAAGCCGGCCACGAGCTCGGATTCGGCTTCGACCAGGTCGAACGGCGGCCGATTGGTTTCGGCCAGCGCCGAGACGAAGAACACGATGAACATCGGGAACAGCGGCAGCCAGTACCAGCCAAACAAGCCAAGCCAACTGTCTTGTGCCTCGACGATCTTCGACAGGTTCAGCGAGCCGGCGCACAACAGCACGGTGATGAAGACGAAGCCGATGGAGACTTCGTAGGACACCATTTGCGCGGCCGAGCGCAGCGCGGCCAGGAACGGATATTTCGAATTCGACGCCCAGCCCGCCATGATCACGCCATAGACCATGAGCGAGGAGATGGCGAAGACGTACAAGATGCCGACATTGATGTTGGCGATCACCCAGCCGCCGTTGACCGGCACCACCGCCCAGGCGGCGAGCGCCAGCACGCAGGTGACAAGCGGCGCTAAAAGGAACACGCCCTTGTTCGCGCCGGCCGGGATCACCGGCTCCTTGAGCACGAATTTCAACAGGTCGGCGAAGGACTGAAACAAGCCCCAGGGCCCGACCACGTTGGGCCCGCGCCGGATCTGCACCGCAGCCCAAATTTTTCGGTCGGCCAGCAGCACATACGCAATGGCGATCAGCAGCAGCACCAGCAGCAGCACGGACTCCGCCACCATGATGATCAGCGGCCAGACGTAGCTGAAGAAAAACGCCTCCATCGCCCTACTCCGCCGCCGTCTTGGCAGCCGCGTTGGCGAGCGCCGAACATTCCGCCATCACGGCCGAGGCGCGCGCAATCGGATTGGTGAGGTAGAAGTCGGACACGGCCGACCGTAACGGCGCCTTGTCGGGCGTACCGCCGAGTTTGGCGAGCTTGGCGATATCGCCGCGGTCGCCGGCGGCGATCTGGTCGATGCGCATGAATTGCGGATGATAGGCCATGATGTTCCGCCGCAACTGGTCGAGCGAGTCATAGGGCAGCCGGCGGCGCAGCGCGCCCGAGAGCGCGCGCAAAATCGCCCAGTCCTCGCGCGCATCGCCGGGCGGGAATGCGGCGCGCGTCGACATCTGCACGCGGCCTTCGGTATTGACATAAATCGCCGATTTTTCCGGATAGGCCGCACCCGGCAGGATCACGTCGGCGCGGTGGGCGCCGTTGTCGCCGTGGGTGCCGATGTAGACGACAAACGATCCCGGCGCGACGTCGATCTCGTCGGCGCCGAGCAGGAACAGGACATCGACGCCGCCCTCCGCCATCTGCGCGGTATTGAGACCGCCCTCGCCCGGCACGATAGCGAGATCGAGCGCGCCTACGCGCGAGGCGGCGCTATGCAACACACAAAAACCGTTCCAGTCGTCTTTGACGGCACCGAAATTGAGCGCGGCTTGCGCGGCCAACGACGCAATCGCGGCGCCGTCGCTGCGCGCCAGCGCGCCGGCACCGAGCAGAATGAGTGGATGCGTCGCGCCTTTCAGCACGTTGGCAAATCGGCTCTCTGCAAGATTTGCCAGCGTATCCGCGCCGGCACCCAGATAGTCGTAACTATAAGTGAGATCGGCCTTCTCGCCGATCAGCGCGACGGGGAAATTGCGAGCGCGCCAGCGCTTACGAATGCGCGCATTGAGTACTGGCGCCTCACGCCGCGGGTTCGAGCCGACGATCAGCAACGCATCGGCCTGTTCGATGCCGGCAATGGTCGCGTTGAAAAGATAGCTTGCCCGGCCCCAGGCCGGATCGAGCGCGCTGCCATCCTGCCGCGCGTCGATATTCTTGCTGCCGAGCCGCGTCAGCAAGTCCTTGAGCGCGTACATCTCTTCCACGCCGGCCAGATCGCCGGCAATGCCGCCGATGCGCGCGCTCTTCGAGACCCTGATTTTCTCGGCGATGGTCGCAAAAGCCTCGGCCCAGGTCGCCGGCTGCAAGCGGCCTTTTACGCGAATGTACGGCTGGTCGAGCCGCTGGGTGCGCAAGCCGTCAACCACATGCCGGGCCTTGTCGGAAATCCACTCCTCGTTCACCTCATCATTCGTGCGCGGCAAGATGCGCATCACCTCGCGCCCGCGGGTGTCGATGCGGATTGCGGAGCCGAGTGCGTCCATCACGTCGATCGATTGCGTCTTGTTCAGTTCCCAGGGGCGCGCCGCGAAAGCGTAGGGCTTCGAGGTGAGCGCCCCGACCGGGCAGAGATCGACCACGTTGCTTTGCAACTCCGAGGTCATCGCCTGCTCGAGATAGGTCGTAATCTCCATGTCCTCGCCGCGGCCGATGGCGCCAAGCTCCGGCACGCCGGCGATCTCGCTGGCAAACCGGATGCAGCGCGTGCACTGGATGCAACGCGTCATCACCGTCTTCACCAACGGACCGATATATTTGTCCTCGACCGCGCGCTTGTTCTCGGCATAGCGCGAAGCGTCCACGCCATAGGCCATGGCCTGGTCCTGCAGATCGCATTCGCCACCCTGGTCGCAGATCGGGCAATCGAGCGGATGATTGATCAGCAGGAATTCCATCACGCCTTCGCGCGCTTTTCTCACCATCGGCGACTTGGTGCTGAGGATTCTCGGCGTGCCGTCCTTGTTCGGCGGCAGGTCCTTGACGCCCATGGCGCAGGACGCCTGCGGCTTCGGCGGGCCGCCGACGACTTCGATCAGGCACATGCGGCAATTGCCGGCAATCGACAGGCGCTCATGGAAGCAGAAGCGTGGGATTTCCGCGCCCGCGGCTTCGCAGGCCTGGAGCAGCGTGTACTCCGGCGGAACGTCAATCTCTTTGCCGTCAACGATGAGCTTGGTCATGTTTCTCGCGTCTTCAGTCCGCTTAAGCCTGCATTGTCGTCACTGCTGAATATGCTGGTGCTCGCCGCACCAATCGTCGCGTTTGGTAGTCGCCCAGGCCGGGTGGCGGCGACTATGATCGGGCAGATCGGCAATCTGCGGCGCCGGCGCATGCCGCCGGCATTGGCCGAAGATCGCGTGTTCGCGGATATGCTCATGGTTGGTTCCTTCCGCGGTCGGCCACCAGAACCGGCAATTGTGGCATCGCTGGTGCGTGTTTTCGAACGTCATCGCTCAGCTCCATGGGTTGCCCGTTCCCCATTATCTCGCAGCCACGGCCGCAAGCGATGCGCTGCCTGGCTTGATGCCGCGCTGCGTCTTCCAAAGTTCGGCTTCCGCCAACTGCTCCCAGCCGAAGGCATGATCGCTCGGGCCACGCGCTTTCAAATGGTCGAGCCGCGCCACGCCATCTGCGATAGTCGGGAACAGCCCCGCCGCCACCCACCACATCACCAGCGGCGTCTCAAGTGGCGCGAACCATTCCTCGCGGCGGCCATAGAAACGGCTGTGCACGGTGCGCCATACAAAACGTTCCAGCGCCTGCGGGCTCTCCCACAATGTCAGATTCGGCAGTATACGCGGGTCGTCGTAGACCCGCATGCCCATGGCATTGCCGCTTTCATCCTGCAGCCGCCAGACAAAACCTTCGATCTGCTCGGCCAGGGCATTGATGCGTGCAACGTTAGCAACGAATTCCGCCATGCGCGGATCATCGAGCGGATAACGGATGCGCGCGATGTTGAACTGAGCGAGATGGCGGCCGTGCGTCATGCCCGTCACTCCGCCGCCTGCGCGTCGAGAGGTTTGGGATCGAGCACGCCGGTATATTGATCGGCATTGCGCGAATATTCATCGATCCGGCGTTCGATCTCGGGGCGGAAATGCCGCAACAGCCCCTGCACCGGCCAGGCGGCGCCATCGCCGAAGGCGCAGATGGTGTGGCCCTCAATCTGCTTGGTCACCTCCATCAACATATCGATCTCGCGCTTTTGCGCGCGGCCTTCCGACATGCGCGTGAGCACGCGCCACATCCAGCCCATGCCCTCGCGGCAGGGCGTGCACTGGCCGCAGCTCTCGTGCTTGTAGAAATAGGAAATGCGGGTCATCGCCCGCACAATGTCGGTCGATTTGTCCATCACGATCACGGCGGCGGTGCCGAGCGCGGATTTCTTGTCACGACAGCCGTCGAAATCCATCAGCAGCGAGTCGGCCCAGCCGGGACCTGCCGGCACCAGCGGCATCGAGGAGCCGCCGGGAATGACCGCCAGCATATTGTCCCAGCCGCCGCGCACGCCGCCGGCATGTTTGTCGAGCAATTCGCGCAGCGGAATGCCCATGGCCTCTTCGACATTGCAAGGGCGCTCGACATGGCCGGAAATGCAGAACAGCTTGGTGCCGGTATTGTTGGGCCGGCCGATGCCGGCAAACCACGCCGCGCCCCGCCGTATGATGTCGGGCACCGCCGCGATCGATTCCACATTGTTGACCGTGGTGGGGCAGCCATAGAGCCCGACATTGGCGGGGAACGGCGGCTTCAGGCGCGGCTGGCCCTTTTTGCCTTCCAGACTTTCGAGCAGCGCGGTTTCCTCACCGCAAATATAGGCGCCGGCGCCATGATGCAGGACGAGATCGAAATCCCAGCCGTGCACATTATTCTTGCCGATCAGCTTGACGTCATAGGCCTCGTCGATCGCCGCTTGTAGTCTTTCTCGCTCTCTTATGAATTCGCCGCGGATATAGATGTAGCCGGTGTTGGCGCCCATGGCGAAGCCGGCGATCAGACAGCCTTCGATCAACAGATGCGGATCGTGCCGCATGACCTCGCGGTCCTTGCAGGTGCCCGGCTCGGATTCGTCGGCGTTGACCACCAGATAATGCGGACGCCCGTCCGACTTCTTCGGCATGAACGACCATTTCAGGCCGGTCGGAAAACCGGCGCCGCCGCGGCCGCGCAGGCCGGAGTTCTTCACCTCGTTGATGATCTCGTCGCGGCCTTTTTCCAGGATCGCCTTGGTGCCATCCCAGGCGCCCCGCGCACGCGCACCTTTAAGGCCCCAGTCATGGCGGCCGTAGAGATTGAGAAAGATGCGGTCCCTGTCAGCGAGCATGGTCGGTCTTTACACGTTCAATTCGGTGGGGTGCCGGAGGCACCGGGCTTCTTCGTTTTGTTGTCTTTTGGCTCCGAAGTCTGTTTGTCGGCCGCCTTGCGGCGCCTGCCAAAAATGGATGGGTCGGTGAGCGTGGTCTCGCCGCCAACCGGCGCCGACAATTGCCGGTCCACCTGCGGGCCGGGCGCCGGCGTCTTGCCGGCGGCCAGTGCGTCGAGAACCGCGAGGAAACTGTCCTGCGTCAGGTCTTCGTAATAGTCGGCGTTGATCTGCACCATCGGCGCATTGACACAGGCGCCCAGACACTCGACCTCGACCCAGGAAAACTTGCCATCGGCGGTGATGTGACCCTGCTCGCCGATACGGATGCGGCAGACGTCCTCGATCGCGTCGGCGCCGCGCAGCCGGCACGGCGTGGTGCCACAAAATTGAACGTGAAATTTACCGACCGGTGTCAGGTTGAACATGGTGTAGAAGGTCGCAACTTCGAGCGCGCGGATACGTGCCATGCCGAGAAAATCGGCGACGTGGCGGATCGCAGCCTCGGGCAGCCAGCCGCCGGCCTGCTCCTGGGCGCACCACAGTAGCGGAATGATCGCGGACTGCTGACGTCCGTCTGGATACTTGGCGACCTGCTTCCTCGCCCATTCCTGATTTTCTTTGCTGAAGGCAAATTCCTTCGGCTGCATATTGGGCGGGGCAAGACGGCGCACGCTCATCGGTCCACCTCCCCGAACACGATATCGATGGAGCCGAGGATGGCGGAGACATCCGCCAGCATGTGGCCGCGGCACAGGAAATCCATCGCGCCCAAATGCGCAAAGCCGGGCGCACGAATTTTGCACTTGTACGGCTTGTTGGTGCCGTCGCTGACCAGATAGACGCCGAACTCGCCTTTGGGCGCCTCGACGGCGGCATACACTTCGCCTTCCGGCACGTGATAGCCCTCGGTGTAGAGCTTGAAGTGGTGGATGAGCGCTTCCATCGAGCGCTTCATCTCGCCGCGCTTGGGCGGCACAATTTTGTTGTCGACGACGGTGATCGGCCCTTTGCCGTCCGGTGCGCGCAGCTTTTGCACGCATTGCTCTATGATGCGGGCCGACTGGCGCATCTCCTCCATGCGGATGAGATAGCGGTCGAAGCAGTCGCCGTTCTTGCCGATCGGAATATCGAATTCCATCTCCGAATAACATTCATAGGGCTGCGCCCGGCGCAGATCCCAGGTCGCACCCGAGCCGCGCACCATCACGCCGGAGAAGCCCCAATTCCAGGCATCTTCCAGCTTGACCACGGCGATGTCGACATTTCGCTGCTTGAAAATGCGGTTGCCGGTGAGCAGCGCGTCAAGATCGTCGACGACTTTCAGGAACGGATCGCAGAAGGCGCCGATGTCGTCGATCAGCTTGGGCGGCAGTTCCTGGTGTACCCCGCCCGGGCGGAAATAGGCCGCATGCATGCGGCTGCCCGAGGCGCGCTCGTAGAACCCCATCAGTTTCTCGCGCTCCTCAAAGCCCCACAGCGGCGGGGTGAGCGCGCCGACGTCCATCGCCTGCGTGGTGACGTTGAGCAGATGCGAGAGAATCCGCCCGATCTCGGAATAGAGCACGCGGATCAACTGCGCGCGCCGCGGCACCGTAATGCCGAGCAGCTTTTCCACCGCCAGGCAGAAGGCGTGCTCCTGGTTCATCGGCGCGACGTAATCGAGCCGGTCGAAATAAGGCACAGCCTGCAGATAAGTCTTGGCCTCGATCAGCTTTTCGGTGCCGCGATGTAGCAGACCGATATGCGGGTCCACGCGCTCGACGATCTCGCCGTCGAGCTCCAGCACCAGGCGCAACACGCCGTGGGCGGCCGGATGCTGCGGCCCGAAATTGATGGTGAAGTTGCGGACGTCGTTTTCGGCCATCAGCCCACCATTTCCGACGCGGATTTTGCCTTGTCCGCGACCTTGGCATTGAAGCGGTCCCACGCCACGACGACGCGCTCATGACGTCCTTCGCCGATCAGGTCGATGCCGTCATGCGCGCTGACCTTGAAGACGAGCTTGCGGCCTTTCACTTCGACGCACTCGACATCGACGGTGACGGTCATACCGGGCGGCGTCGCCGCCAGATGCGACACATCGACGTGTGCGCCAACGCTGCCCTCGCCGGCGTCAAGATGCGGCGCGAGCAAATCGGCGCATGCCCATTCCATCAACACGATCATGAATCCGGTCGCGAACACCTTCGGCATGCCGGCGATGATCGGCAATTCCGGATAGGTGAACGGCACCGTCTTGTTCTCCGGCACCACGTAGGAGAACGAATGCTTGAGGCCGGGCTGTAAAGTCGGCTTCACCTCACGACCCTCCGCCACTGCGTTTGGCCTTCTCGTCGCCGGGCAATGTGTAATCGGCGCCTTCCCATGGCGAGAGAAAATCGAAGGTGCGGAATTCCTGCGCCAGCGCCACCTTTTCGTATCGCACGCGCTTTTCCTCGTCGTCGTAGCGCACCTCGACGAAGCCGGTGAGCGGAAAATCCTTGCGCAGCGGATGTCCCTCGAAGCCGTAGTCGGTGAGAATGCGCCGCATGTCCGGGTGGCCGGTGAACAAGACGCCGTAGAGGTCGTAGGTCTCGCGCTCGAACCAGTCGGCGCCGCGATAGACATCGACCAGCGAAGCCACCGGCGTTGCCTCATCGGTCATGATCTTGACGCGCACGCGCTGATTCAGTTGCGGCGACAGCAAATGATAAACCACGTCGAAGCGCTGCTCGCGGCTCGGCCAGTCCACCGCGGTGATGTCGATGAGGCAGGCGAATTGACAGGCGCGGTAATCGCGCAGGAAACGTCCGGCCTTAACGATCTCGGCGGCTTTGACGGTGACGGTGAGCTCACTGCGGACGATCTCATATCCGGTGACAGTGTCGCCCAACTCACTCTTGATCGTGTGCCCCAAGACTTCGAGCACTGGGTCCATTGTCCGCTCCGCTCAACGCTCGATCGTGCCGGTGCGGCGGATCTTCTTCTGCAGCAGCATGACGCCGTACAACAGCGCCTCGGCGGTCGGCGGACAGCCGGGCACGTAAATGTCCACCGGCACGATGCGGTCGCAGCCGCGCACCACCGAATACGAATAATGATAGTAGCCGCCGCCGTTGGCGCAGGAGCCCATGGAGATCACGTAGCGAGGCTCCGGCATCTGGTCGTAGACCTTGCGCAGCGCCGGCGCCATTTTGTTGGTCAGCGTGCCGGCGACGATCATGACGTCGGATTGCCGGGGCGAGGCGCGCGGGGCAAAACCGAAGCGCTCGGCGTCGTAGCGCGGCATCGACATCTGCATCATCTCGATCGCGCAGCAGGCGAGCCCGAACGTCATCCACATCAGCGAGCCAGTGCGCGCCCAGGTGATCAGGTCATCGGCGGCAGTGACCACGAAGCCTTTGTCGGAGAGTTCGGCGTTAACGTCCTTAAAAAAAGCATCTTCGGCGCCGGCCGGTCTACCGGTGCGCGGGTCGAGAATGCCGGTGGCAGCGGGTGCGACCACGCTCATGGGCTCATCAATCCCATTCAAGCGCCCCCTTCTTCCACTCATATATGAAGCCGACGGTGAGAACGCCAAGGAACAGCATCATCGCCCAGAAGCCGTAGAGCCCGACCTTGTGGAACGCGACCGCCCAGGGGAACAGGAAGCTCACCTCAAGGTCGAAAATAATGAAAAGGATGGCGACCAGGTAGAAGCGCACGTCGAACTTCATGCGCGCGTCGTCGAAGGCGTTGAAGCCGCATTCGTACGCTGAGAGTTTTTCCGGGTCCGGCGCGCTATAGGCGACCATGAAAGGCGCGATCAACAGCGCCAGCCCGATCACCAACGCGACCCCGACAAAAACGACGAGAGGCAGGTAGTCGTTCAGCAATGCGCTCATGGCGACCTCAAGCGTATGGCCCCGCCTACCCGGAAATACGCCCGCCCGGACTGCTCGGCGGCCCGACACGGCGCCGTAGCCCCGCACAAAAAAGCCCTTGCTTGTTTGGAATAGGCCCAAGGACGGGAGCAATCGAGGCTTAGCGCAGTGCACAAATTGTGGCAAGCCGCCAATCGGCGGCGTCCCCGCTGCTGACCCTACCGCGCAACGGCGGCGTGCCGGCGTCACAATTGACAGCGGCGTAAAGCCGCCTCGATAGTCGCCGGCGGGTCCTGACGTAGAAAAACCGGCTGGGAGGACGACACAGGATGGCGACCCTGCGACAGCTTGCCGGCGTCCTGGCGATAGTGGCGGCGTTCTGCGCCGGATCGGCGGCGGCCGCAGATTATCCCTCGCGCACCGTCAAGATCATCGCCCCCTTCGGCGCCGGCGGGCCGACCGACCTTTATTCCCGTAGCGTCGCGGAGGAGTTGCAAAAGGCACTGCATCAGCCCTTTGTGGTCGAGAATCGGCCCGGCGCCGGCACCACCATCGGCACCCAGCTGGTCGCCGGCGCCGCGCCCGACGGCTACACCTTGTTGATGGTGTCGGGCACGCAAACCGTCAATGAAACGCTGTTTACCCGCAAATCCTACAAACTCATGCGCGATTTGGTTCCGATTGCGCCGCTGATCGATACCGACCTGGTTCTGGTGGTGCACCCCTCGGTCCCGGCGAAAACCGTAGCCGAATTGCTGGCGCTGGCGCGGGCAAAACCCGGCACACTGAATTACGGCTCGTCGGGTCCCGGCTCGAACTATCACATGGCCGCCGAGCTGTTAAAAAACCTCACCGGCATCGACATCGTCCACGTGCCTTACAAAGGTTCGACCGGCGCCCGCAACGACATCATCGGCGGACAAATCCAGTTGATGTTCGACAGCGTGCCAACCATGGCACCCATCATCCAGTCCGGGCGCGTGCGCGCGCTCGGCACCAGCGGCAAAACGCGATCCACCATCCTGCCGAATGTGCCGACGCTTGACGAAGCCGGCGTTCCCGGCTTTGCCGCGACGTTGTGGGTCGGCTTTATGGCGCCCGCCGGCACGCCGCAACCGATTGTCGACCTGCTCAACCGCGAGATCACTAACATCCTGTCCCGGCCCGACATCAAGGCCGCCTGGGAAACGCAAGGGGCCGTGCCGATCATGATGACGCAGCCGGAGTTCAAGGCCTTCATGGAGGCCCAGATCGCGAAATGGGCCGGCGTCATCAAAGCCAACCACATCCCCTTGATCAAATAGCGTTCAACTCAAAACTGCCAAAGGTGCGTAATGCAAGACATCACGAAGCCGGCAATAAAAGGCGAGGAACACTGGACCACCAAGGACGGCAGCGTGAAGCTGTTCCTGTGGGAGAAGTGCGCCGGCGATCCGGCAAAAAGCGTCGGCACCATTCTCTGGGTGCACGGCTCCTCGATGGCCGCGCAGCCGACCTTCGATCTGCAGGTGCCGGGCCGGCCAAATTCCTCGGCCATGGATTATTTTGCCGGCCGCGGCTTCGACTGCTGGTCGGTCGACATGGAAGGCTATGGCCGCTCGACCAAGGACCGCGACAATAACGCGCCGATCGCGCAAGGCGCCGACGACTGCTACGCCGCCGCGCTCTATATCCAGAAGCTGCGCGGAAAGCGCCCGTTCCAGGTCTACGGCATTTCGTCCGGCGCGCTGCGCGCGGCGCTCTTTGCCGAACGTCATCCGGAGATGGTGGCGCGTTTGGCGCTCGACGCCATGGTGTGGACCGGCGAAGGCTCGCCGACGCTCGAACAGCGGCGCAAGCGGCTGCCCGAATTCCTGGCCAAGAACCGCAGGCCAATCGACAAGGCCTTCATTCATTCGATCTTCGATCGCGACCATCCCGGCACCGCCGAGGAAAAGGTCATCAACGCCTTTGCCGACGCGGTGACCGCGCTCGACTCCTCGGTGCCGACCGGCACTTATGTCGATATGTGCTCGCGATTGCCGGTGGTGAACCCGGAGAAGATCACGGTGCCAACGCTGATCATGCGCGGGCAATGGGACGGCATCGCCTCATTCGAGGATCTGGCGAAGTTCTTCGCCAAGCTGCCGAACCCGGACAAGCAGTTCACGGTGATGCCCGGCATCTCGCACGCGAGCTTCCAGCAGAAGAACTACATGCTGGTCTATCACATCCTGGCGAGCTTCTTCGAACAGCCGGCGCCGATTTACAGAGGCTGACGCTCACACACCGAGTTGGTCGGCCAAGTCGGCTAAATCCTTCGCGGCAAAATCCACCGACACCGTCGGCCCCGGCTCGCCGGTATTCGGCCCATATTCGTTCACGCGCGCCGTGTGGCCGGTCCGCAATCCAAGTTTCGCAGCGGCGGCGAGATCGCGGCTGTGCGCGGCGACCATCATGCATTGCGCGGGCGCAAGGTTGAGCGCCTCGCAGGCGGCGAGATAAACGCGCGGCTTTGGCTTGAAGTCGCCGGCGATCTCCGAGCCGAGGATCGCGTCCCAGGGAATATCGTTGCGGCGGGCGAGATCGACCATCAGCGCGATATTGCCGTTCGAGCACGGCGCGATCGTGAATTTGTGCTTGAGCCGCTTCATTGCTGCTGACACGTCGGGCCAAGCGTCGAGCCGGTGCCAGACCATCGTCAGATCGTCGAGCACTTCGTCGGACAGTTGCTGCAAGCCGAAACGCGGCGCGATTCGCTCGAGATTGTACCGGTGCAGCACGTCGAGCTTGCAAAAGGGAATGCGGCCTGCCCGCACCTCCTCCATGCCGGGCTGGTATTCGGCCCGCCAGGCATCGGCGAAAGCCAGCCAGTCAAGCCGATAGCCGAGTGTCTCGAGGATGGCCTCGGTCTCGCGGGCCACCGACGTGCGCCAGTCCATCAGGGTGCCGAATACGTCGAAAAACAACGCCTGGACTGCGGGCTGGGAGGTGTTCACGGCGGGATTTTCATGAGCTGGAGACGCCGATATTACCGCCTGCAACCATCGCTAAGTCATTGATAAAATGGCGGGAGCGACGGGACTCGAACCCGCGGCCTCTGCCGTGACAGGGCAGCGCTCTAACCAACTGAGCTACGCCCCCGCGGGCGTTGGATCGAGTTATAGGCGCACTAACCACTAGTCAAGGCAATGGCCGATCACCCTACCTAAATTGCGAAAAAGCCTTATTTTATGCGAAGAATCGATGGTCAGACCGCCCCCGAATCGTCTATGCGGGCGACGTGTTTGGCGCTTCGCCAAACCAGTGGATTCAAGAGGAGGGTCCTTTAGATGGCAATGGCACCTGGAAAAGCTCCAACACCGACGACCGTAACATTGAAACATCTCGCTGCCGCGCTGGCGGAAAGCCACGAGATGTCGAAGAAACAGGCCGAAACCGTACTCGGCGATCTAGTCGGCAATATCGTCAAGCATTTGAAGAAGGGCGAACGCATCCGCATCGGCGGCCTTGGCATCCTTCAGGTGCGCAAACGCGCCGCGCGCATGGGCCGCAATCCTGCGACCGGCGAACAGATTCAGATCAAGGCCAGCAAGAAGGTCGCCTTCCGCGCGTCCAAAGAATTGAAAGAATCGATTTGACGGCGATTTAAGCCGGATCCTCCGGAGAAATTGCAGCAGGCGCGGAGCGAAAGCTTCGCGCCTGTGCTTTTTTCGGATGCGATTGTTCAAGCCGACTTCGCACTCGCTGGCTTGCCGAGCCGAAAGCTTGCTAGCCAGCGAAGACTGGTGGGCGGTGACGGACTCGAACCGCCGACATCCTGCGTGTAAAGCAGGCGCTCTACCAACTGAGCTAACCGCCCTCGCCGCCCGTTTATCGCTATCGGCCGTGGCGAGGCAAGCTTTGTGCGCGTAGGCCTTGCCGGCCAGAAAGCAAAAGCGGCGCCTTTCGGCGCCGCTTTGCGTTTGTGTAGACTGGCGGAGCTTCAGTGCGCGGTCAGGCCCGATCCGTCGTCGTCCGGCACCTTTTCGGCCGCCGCGGCTTCCGCCGCGAGTTTGGCGCTCGCCTCGTCCCATTCGATCGGCTCGGGCTTGCGCACCAGCGCGTGCGCCAGCACTTCGTCCATGCGCGTGACCGGAATGATCTCCAGGCCCTTTTTGATGGTCTCGGAGATTTCCACCAGATCCTTGGCGTTCTCTTCCGGGATCAGCACGGTCTTGATGCCGCCGCGCTGCGCCGCCAGCAGCTTCTCCTTCAAGCCGCCGATCGGCAGCACACGGCCACGCAGCGTGATCTCGCCGGTCATGGCGACGTCACGGCGCACCGGGATGCCGGTCATCACCGAGACAATGGCCGTGACCATGGCAACGCCGGCAGATGGCCCATCCTTGGGCGTTGCGCCTTCCGGCACGTGCACGTGGATGTCGCGCTTGTCGAACAGCGGCGGCTCGATGCCGAAGGCAACCGCGCGCGAGCGGACATAAGAGGCCGCCGCCGAGATCAACTCCTTCATCACGTCACGCAAGTTACCGGTGACGGTCATCTTGCCTTTACCGGGCATCATCACGCCTTCGATGGTGAGCAGTTCCCCGCCCACATCGGTCCAGGCCAGCCCGGTGACCATGCCAACGAGATCCTCGGCCTCCACCTCGCCATAGCGGTGTTTCGGCACGCCGAGATAATCGCCAAGGGTTGCCGCGGTGACCGCGATGGCCTTCTTCTTCGAGGTCATCAGCTCCTTCACCGCCTTGCGGATCAGGGTCGAGAGTTCGCGCTCGAGATTGCGCACGCCCGCTTCCCGCGTGTAACGGCGGATCATGAGCAGCAGCGCCTCATCGTCAATCGACCATTCCTTGGCTTCGAGGCCGTGCTTGGCGATCGCGTGCGGGATTAAGTGCTTGCGCGCGATTTCGACCTTCTCATCCTCGGTGTAGCCGGCGATGCGGATGATCTCCATGCGGTCCATCAGCGGCGGCGGGATATTGAGCGTGTTCGCCGTGGTGATGAACATCACGTTGGACAGATCGTAGTCGACCTCCAGGTAGTGATCGTTGAAGGTGTGGTTCTGTTCGGGGTCGAGCACCTCGAGCAGCGCCGAAGACGGATCGCCGCGGAAATCGGCGCCCATCTTGTCCACCTCATCGAGCAGGAACAGCGGGTTTGAGGTCTTGGCCTTGCGCATCGACTGGATGACCTTGCCGGGCATCGAGCCGATATAAGTGCGCCGGTGGCCGCGGATCTCGGCCTCGTCGCGCACGCCGCCGAGCGACACGCGCACGAATTCGCGGCCGGTCGCTTTCGCGATCGACTTGCCGAGCGAGGTCTTGCCGACGCCGGGAGGGCCGACCAGGCAGAGGATCGGGCCGGTCAGCTTGTTGGCGCGCTGCTGCACGGCGAGGTATTCGACGATGCGTTCCTTGACCTTCTCCAGGCCATAGTGATCGGCATCGAGAATCTTCTCGGCGCCGACAAGATCCTTCTTGACCTTGCTCTTCTTGTTCCACGGGATCGACAACAGCCAGTCGAGATAGTTGCGCACGACGGTGGCTTCCGCCGACATCGGCGACATTTGCCGTAATTTCTTCAGTTCATGCGTCGCCTTCTCGCGGGCTTCCTTGGAGAGCTTGGTCTTCTTGATCTTGTCTTCCAGCTCCTGCAGCTCGTCCTTGCCTTCCTCGTCGCCGAGCTCCTTCTGGATAGCCTTCATCTGCTCGTTGAGATAGTACTCGCGCTGCGTCTTCTCCATCTGCCGCTTGACGCGGGTACGGATGCGCTTTTCCACCTGCAGCACGGAGATCTCGCTTTCCATCAGGCCAAGCACCTTCTCCAGGCGCTCGGTGACGATCGGCGTCTCCAGGATGTCCTGCTTATCCGGAAATCTTGACGGCGAGATGTGACGCCACGGTATCGGCGAGCTTGGCGTAATCCTCGATCTGCTGGATCACGCCGATGACTTCGGGCGACACCTTCTTGTTGAGCTTCACATAATTTTCGAATTCGGTGACGACCGATCGCGCCATCGCTTCCGCCTCCACGCGCTCGCCGGTATCGTCGGCGAGAACGGTGGCATCGGCTTCGAAGTAGTCGTTGCGGTCGGTGTACTTGAGAACCTTCGCGCGCTCGGCGCCCTCGACCAGCACTTTGACGGTGCCGTCGGGCAATTTGAGCAGCTGCAGCACGCTCGCCAGCGTGCCGACCTCGAAGATCGCGTCGGTCGCCGGATCGTCGTCGGAGGCATTCTTCTGCGTGGCCAGCAGGATGAAGGTGTCGGAGCGCATGACCTCTTCCAGCGCCTTGATCGACTTTTCACGGCCGACGAAGAGCGGAACGATCATGTGCGGGAACACCACGATGTCGCGCAGCGGCAGAACGGGATAGGCCCGGGTTTCGCCGGGTTGCAGCGTGGGTCGTGGTTTGTTGGTCATGGGCCATTCCTTTTTGTTGTGCCCCTGTTCGCGCGGACCCGCTGCTGCGGCATCGCAAGAACAGTGCCAGTAGAATTGGGCAAGGGAGCGGCCGGAATGCGCTCCGGCGAGCCGCATCTACCCACACAGAAATCTACGATCTATCGTACGCCAGTTCGCTTGCGACGCTATACGTATGGTGACGCCGCTAGCGTCTTCAAGTCAGGCCCGCTTTCGGTGGTAAAGCGGGGTGGCAAGCCCGATACATCGAACGTCGATAACGCGATTTTCGGACGGCAAGTCCGGCAACCAGCTGGCGAACATCTCAGGCGCTCGCGCTGCCCTGCTCGGCCGTGCGGTCGCTGCGGTCGGCATAGATGTAGAGCGGCCGGGCGGTGCCTTCGACGACCTCGCGGGAGATCACGACCTCCTCGACCCCCTCCAGGCTGGGCAGGTCGAACATGGTGTCGAGCAGAATGGTCTCCATGATGGAGCGCAAGCCGCGCGCGCCGGTCTTGCGCTCGATCGCCTTGCGGGCGATGGCGCCCAGCGCTTCCTCGGCCAGCGTCAAATCGATCAACTCCATCTCGAACAGCCGCTGGTATTGCTTGACCAGGGCGTTCTTCGGCTCGACCAGGATCTTCTTCAGCGAGGCCTCGTCGAGGTCCTCGAGCGTGGCGACCACCGGCAGGCGGCCGACGAATTCCGGGATCAGGCCGTATTTGAGCAAGTCCTCCGGCTCGACCTCGCGGAAGATTTCGCCCTGCTTGCGGTCCTCGGGCGCGACCACCTTGGCGCCGAAGCCGATCGAGGTGGAGCGGCCGCGCGCGGAAATGATCTTCTCAAGGCCAGAGAAAGCGCCGCCGCAGACGAACAGGATATTCGTGGTGTCGACCTGCAGGAACTCCTGCTGCGGGTGCTTGCGGCCGCCCTGCGGAGGCACCGAAGCAATGGTGCCTTCCATGATTTTCAACAATGCCTGCTGCACGCCCTCGCCCGACACATCGCGCGTGATGGACGGGTTATCGGACTTGCGCGAAATCTTGTCGATCTCATCGATATAGACGATGCCGCGCTGCGCGCGCTCGACATTGTAGTCGGCCGACTGCAGCAGCTTGAGGATGATGTTCTCCACGTCCTCGCCGACATAGCCGGCTTCGGTGAGCGTGGTGGCGTCCGCCATGGTGAACGGCACGTCGAGGATGCGCGCCAGCGTCTGCGCCAGCAGCGTCTTGCCCGAGCCGGTCGGCCCGATCAGCAGGATGTTCGACTTCGCCAGTTCGACATCGTTGTGCTTGGTCTGATGGTTAAGCCGCTTGTAGTGATTATGAACGGCGACCGAGAGCACCTTCTTGGCATGATCCTGGCCGATCACGTAGTCGTCGAGAACTTTGCGTATCTCTTTGGGAGTCGGAATCCCATCGCGGGACTTCACCAGCGAGGACTTGTTCTCCTCGCGGATAATATCCATGCACAGTTCGACGCATTCGTCGCAGATGAATACGGTCGGTCCGGCAATGAGCTTGCGCACTTCGTGCTGGCTCTTGCCGCAGAACGAGCAGTAAAGGGTGTTCTTGGAATCAGTGCCGCCGACTTTGCTCATTCCATTCTCCGTCACACGCGTCCGTACTTTCCGCGGTCGGGCAAGGCTTTGGGCGCCTGCCTATACGCGACACCACGAACGAAGCAAGTTTCGCGCCGAAAGGCCAGCACGGCGGTCCTCAAACTCGGGTGGCCCGCTCACCCTCACTACCCCCAGATCGTAAGCGAAGCATGCTAACGGCGTTATAATCAAGAATTCTATTAACGATAATGCCGTGGCGGTAGTGGGGAGGATCGACCGACCTGGCGGGAACCCGCGCCGGCTACCTCAGGCGGGTTTGGGGAGCATTTCTTCGGGGCGCCGCTCGATCACCTTGTCGACGATGCCAAAATCCTTGGCCGCATCGGCTGTGAGGAAATAGTCACGTTCCAGCGCGTCCTCGATTTTCTTGAGAGCTTGGCCCGTATGGTGGACATAAATCTCGTTCAGCCGCTTCTTCAGGTTCAGAATCTCCTGGGCGTGCAACATGATATCGGTCGCCTGCCCTTGGAACCCGCCGGACGGCTGGTGCAGCATGATGCGGGCGTTGGGCAACGCAAAGCGCATATCCTTGGCGCCGGCGGCCAATAGCAGCGAGGCCATCGAGGCCGCCTGCCCGATGCAAAGCGTGGAGACCTGGGGCCGCACGAACTGCATAGTGTCATAAATCGCCATGCCGGAGGTCACCACCCCGCCCGGCGAGTTGATGTACATCGAGACTTCTTTTTTCGGATTCTCGGCTTCGAGAAACAGCAACTGCGCGACCACCAGCGTGGCTACGCCGTCGTCGATCGGGCCGGTAATGAAGATGATCCGCTCCTTGAGCAGGCGCGAATAGATATCGTAGGCGCGCTCGCCGCGGTTGGTCTGCTCGACCACCATGGGAACGAGATGTTGCATATAGGTATCGACGGGATCTTTCATTTCGGCTCCAAAAACCTGAGCTGACGCGAATCACGAGGGCTAGACTAGCCTTATCGTGGCCCGCGTATCTATTTTCGCATGGCGGCCGGCGCAAGGCCGCCGCGCGCTCAAGCCGGGACCAATTCGTCGTCTTCTTTATAGAGCTCTTCGCGTGTGACCTTCTTTTCGGTCATGCCGGCGAGCTCGATCAGGAAGTCGACCACCTTTTCCTCGTAGATCGGCGCACGCAGGGCCGCGATCGCCTGCGGGTTCTTGCGGTAATAGTCCCACACCTGCTGCTCCCGGCCAGGGAACTGGCGCACGTGCTCCATCACCGCCCGATTTAATTCGTCCTCGGTCACGGTGATGTTGTTCTTCTCGCCGATCTCCGCCAGCACCAGGCCGAGCCGCACGCGCCGCTCGGAGATGGCGCGATATTCCGCCTTGGCTTTCTCCTCGGTGGTGTCCTCGTCGGCAAAGGTCTTCTTCTCGTTCTCCATTTCCTGCTGCAGCGACTTCCACACCCGCTCGAATTCCTCTTCCACCAGCGAGGGCGGCGGCTCGAACTTGTGATGCTTGTCGAGTTCGTCGAGCAGCGCGCGCTTGAGCTTTTGCCGCGACATGCCGACATGCTCGCGCGCCAAGCGGTCCTTGACCGCCTCGCGCAGCTTGGCCAGCGAATCCAGACCGAGCGACTTGGCAAAATTGTCGTCGAGCGAGACGGCGCCCGGCGTTTCGATCGATTTTGCCGTGACGACAAACTCGGCGTCTTTGCCGGCGAGCTGCTCGGCTTGGTAGTGCTCCGGAAACTTCACTTTCAACGTCCGGGTTTCGCCGCCGGCGATGCCGATGAGCTGATCCTCGAAGCCCGGGATGAACGTGTTGGAGCCAATCAGCACGGCGGTATCGTCGCCGGTGCCGCCTTCGAACGGCTTGCCGTCGATGGTGCCGGCGAAGGAAATGATCACGCGATCGTCCTTTGCCGCCTTCTCGCCTTCGCCGCGCGGCGAATAGGGCTTGTTCTGCTCGACGATGCGCGCGAGCCCCTCGTCCACTTCGGCGTCGGCGACCTCGCTCACCAACCTCGTGAGCTTGATATCCTTGAAGTTGGCAAGCTCGATTTTCGGAACGATCTCCAGCGCCATCGTGTAGTTGAGGTCGGTCTTGCCGGCGATCAACTGTTCGATCGCGCCCTCCTCGGTCGGCAGCGTGACCTTGGGTTCGGCCGCGAGCTTGAAGCCGTGCTCGCTGACGATCTGGTTGTTGGCGTCACGCACCGTCGTTTCGATCACCTCGGCCATGGCTGAGCGGCCGTAGAGGCGCTTGAGGTGAGAGACCGGCACCTTGCCCGGGCGAAAGCCGTTGATGCGGACTTGGCCCTTCAGCTCGTCGAGGCGCACATTGACCTTGGCGTCGAGCTCGGCGGCAGGGACGACCACCTTGTATTCGCGCTTGAGGCCTTCGGATAGCGTTTCGGTCACTTGCATTGATTACACACTTCGTTGCTTGCAACGCTCGACGTGGCGCCGCGCATTGGGTGATGGGTATTGCGCCCGGTCATTCTTTCGGCCCTCGGCGTGGTGCGGGCGGAGGGATTTGAACCCCCACGACTTTCGTCACGGGAACCTAAATCCCGCGCGTCTACCAGTTCCGCCACGCCCGCAAAGGGCAGTCGATGGACTTTTTCTCCCGCGCGGCAATTCGGCCACGGCTTAACGCAGCGCGCCCCGAAGAAGCAAGGCGCTCGGCCTCCCCATGGGCGGCGCGGCTTATATCACGTGAAAACGCCAAACCCACCATAAAAGAGGCGGCGCTTGACCTGGCTCAATAGGCAGCGGCCCGCTGTGGCATAATAGGCCGACAGGGGGCGGATCGGATGCCGGGAAAGGCCATGACATGACAGCCGTTTTGCCCACACTTGTCCCGTTCACCCGCCGCAGGCTGCTGGCGGGTGCGGCGCCAGTTTTACGGTCATTGCGCTGTCCGGGCGAGCGTTTGCCCAGAAAGCCGAGGACAAGGCCGCTGACGGCTATCGCGTCTTGCGCGCCACAACCGGTGCAGCCCCGCTTCGCGGCCCGGATATGAAGCCGACGCCGATCTGGGGCTACGACGGCATGGTTCCCGGCCCGACGCTGCGGCGCAGCAGGGTGACGAGCTCAAGGTCCGGCTGGTCAATGATCTGCAACAGCCGACCACGGTGCATTGGCATGGCTTGCGGCTGCCGAACGCCATGGACGGCGTGCCGAAGTTGACGCAGGCGCCGGTCGCGCCGGGCGCGAGCTTCGATTATCACTTCGTCGCCGCCCGATGCCGGCACGTTCTGGTACCACACCCATTTCTGTCGTCGGAGCAGTTGGCGCGCGGGCTTTACGGCGTGCTGGTGGTCGAGGAGCGCGAGCCGGTCGACGTCGACCGCGATCTGATGCTGGTGGTGGACGACTGGCGGCTGATGGAAGACGGCGCCATCCAGCCGAGCTTCGGCAATTTCCACGATGCCATGATGGCCGGCCGCCTCGGCCAATACATCACGCTCAACAGCCAGGACACGTTCAAGCTTCCGGTGAAGACCAACGAACGGCTGCGGCTGCGCCTCGTCAACACCGCCAATTCCCGCATCTTCCAGCTGCGCATCGCCAAGCATGCCGCTCGCGTGATGGCGGTCGATGGCCAGCCTTGCCCGCCCGAGATCGCCCCCAATGGCACGCTGCGGCTGGCGCCGGGCAATCGCGTCGATCTATTCCTCGACGCAACGCTTGAGCCCGGCGCGCGCGCACCGATCCTGGTGGACGATTTGCGCGGCGGCGAATTGGAAGCTCGGCGCTTTGATCTACGACGCGGGTGCGCCGGTTCGGCCCGCCCCGCTCGGCGAGCCGAAGCCGCTGCCCGCCAATCCGCTGCCGGCAAAGCTCGATATCGCCGAACGCACTGACGATCGACGTGCCGCTCGACGGCGGCGGCATGGCGATGATGATGGGACGCGGCGGGATGATGGGAGGCGGGCCCGGCCGCTTCCGGGCTACGGCATGCCGCCGCAGGAGCGCATCTGGGCGCTGGCCGGCGTCGCCGCCACCGGCCATGACGGGCCGCCGATATTCACGGTCGCGCGCGGGCGCACGGTGGTGCTCAATTTTGCCAATCGCTCCGCTTTCGCGCATGCCATGCACGTGCACGGCCATCATTTCCGCCATCTCAACGATCGCGACGAGGGCTTTGCGCCCTACTGGCTCGACACCGTGATCGTCGACGTCGATCGCGCCGAGCGCATCGCCTTCGTCGCCGACAATCCCGGAAAGTGGATGATGCATTGTCACATGATCGAACACATGGCGGCCGGAATGGCGGCTTGGTTCGAAGTGACTTAAGGCGCGCGGCCCGCGCTCAATTCGCCGAACAGCCGCCGGTAAACTGCCGGCAGCGCATCGGGCAGATCCTCCGAAATGAGACCGGGCCCGAATTCGTTGGCGGCCTCGCCGTGCAGCCAGACGGCCGCGCTGGCGGCTTCAAAGCCGGGCACGCCCTGCGCCATCAATCCGGCGATCATGCCGCTCAGCACGTCGCCGGCGCCGGCAGTGGCGAGATAGGCCGGGGCGTTTTCCGCGATGCTGGCGCGGCCATCCGGGGCCGCCACGACGGTGTCGGCGCCCTTCAGAAGCACAATCGCGCCGCTTGCCTTGGCGGCTAAACGTGTTTTCTCAAGTTTATCATGAACATGAGCTTCATCTATTGCTCTAAATAGGCGACCGAACTCGCCTTCGTGCGGCGTCAGGACGACATTCCGCCGCGTCGCGCTTGGCGATCCAACCGGCCAGCGTCGCCGGCTCGTCGGCAAAACTGGTCAGCGCATCGGCATCCAGAACCGTCGCCGCAGGGCTTTCCAGGGCGGCCTGCACCTGCTCGCGCATGGCCTGGCCGATGCCAGCGCCGGGCCCCAGCACCACCGCATTGCGCCGCTTATCGGCAGGAAGGCCGCCAATTCGACGGCACCATCGACCGGCCGCACCATCACAGCGAGGCTCTCTGCGGCATTGACGCTGAGCGCCTCGCGCGGGCTGGCAATGCTCACCAGACCTGCCCCTGCCCGCAGAGCGCCGCGCGCCGCCAGCCGCGCCGCTCCCGTGGTCGATTTTCCGCCCGACACCACCACTGCATGGCCGCGGCTATATTTGTGTCCCTGCGGCGCCGGGACCGGAAACAGGCCGCCCCATAGCGCCGGGCCATTGGCGAAAGTCCTGGGTTTGATCGCCGCCAGCACACTGTCGGGAATGCCGATATCGGCGACCTCGGTCACGCCGCAATGCAGCCGCCCCGGCAGCAAGATGTGTCCGGTCTTGCGGCGGAAGAACGTCACCGTGCGCGCCGCGTTGACCGCCGCCCCCATCACGGCGCCGGTGGTACCGTTGACGCCGCTCGGCAAATCGACTGCGATCACCGGCGCCTCGGCGCCATTCATCGTTCGGATCATGGCGCGCGGTAACCCTTCGACGTCGCGGTCGAGGCCTGCCCCGAACAAGGCGTCGATGACGATGTCGCAGTCGCTGAGCGAGACCGGCGAGGCCGGCTCGACCGTCCCGCTCCACCGCTCGGCGGCTATGGCGGCATCGCCCTTCAGCCGGTTCTTGTCGCCGACAAAGCTGACCCGGACCGAATAGCCGCGCTCGGCCAAGAGCCGCGCCGCCACAAAGCCGTCGCCGCCGTTGTTGCCGGGGCCCGCCACGATCACCACGCGCCGGCCAGGCAGCGCGGCGGCGGCCTCTGCCACGGCGCGGCCGGCATTCTCCATCAAGGCAATACCGGGCGTGCCCCCGGCGATCGTCAGCCGATCAGCCTCGGCCATCTCCGCAGTGGTGAGCAGCTCGATCATCCGTGCTGAGACTAACGGGCGCCCCGGATGCCGACAATTCGACCGCGACGGCCAGGGGAACAACCGAATTCGGGTGCTGGCAAAAGTTTAAGCAGAGTGCTTAATTGCCGGGCACCGAACATTAGGCAGATTGGGCTGCCGCCGCGCAATGGTTGCATAACTATTTGCCGCCAAACGGCTATTGTCGCGTCTTCGGCTTGGCACGGGACCTGCTAACCGGTAGCGCGGCTCTCCGGATGGATGCGGCGAGCCTGGGGAAGGAAGCGTAATGAAAAAAGTCGAGGCCATCATCAAGCCCTTCAAGCTCGACGAGGTGAAGGAGGCATTGCAGGAGGTCGGTCTGCAGGGCATCACCGTGACCGAGGCTAAGGGCTTTGGCCGGCAGAAGGGCCATACCGAGCTTTATCGCGGCGCCGAATACGTGGTCGATTTTCTCCCCAAGGTGAAGGTCGAGGTGGTGCTCGGCGACGACATGGTGGACAAAGCGATCGAGGCGATCCGGCGCGCCGCCCAGACCGGCCGGATTGGCGACGGCAAAATCTTCGTATCCAATATCGAGGAAGCCATCCGGATTAGGACGGGCGAATCTGGGGTCGACGCCATCTGAACAGCGCGCTAAGTCGCTGCCTGCAAACGCAACACGTAAGGGGGAATGCCATCCATGACGACCGCCAAAGATGTCATGAAAATGATCAAGGACAACGACGTCAAATACGTCGATTTCCGCTTCACCGACCCGCGCGGCAAATGGCAGCACGTCACGTTCGACGTCTCGATGATTGAGGAAGACACTTTCGCCGAAGGCCAGATGTTCGACGGTTCCTCGATCGCCGGCTGGAAGGCGATCCACGAGTCCGACATGAACCTGATGCCGGATCCGTCCTCGGCCTGCATCGATCCGTTCTTCGCCGAGACCACGATGTCGCTGATCTGCGACGTACTCGAGCCGACCACCGGCGAGCCTTACAACCGCGACCCGCGCGGTATCGCCAAGAAGGCCGAGGGCATGGTCAAGTCCATGGGCGTCGGCGATGCCGTCTTTTTCGGACCCGAGGCGGAGTTCTTCGTGTTTGACGACGTCAAATACGCGGCCGAACCCTACAACACCGGTTTCAAGCTCAACTCGATCGAGTTCCCGACCAACTCCGACACCGAATATGAAGGCGGCAATCTCGGCCATCGCATCGGCACCAAGAAGGGCTACTTCCCGGTGCCGCCGCAGGATAGCGCGCAGGACATGCGCTCGGAAATGCTCGGCGCCATGGCGCGCATGGGCTGCGTCGTCGAAAAGCACCACCACGAAGTGGCGTCCGCCCAGCACGAGCTCGGCTTGAAATTCTCGCCGCTCACCGTGATGGCCGACCGGCTGATCATCTACAAATATTGCATCCAGCAGGTGGCGCAGATCTACGGCAAGACCGCGACCTTCATGCCGAAGCCGGTCTACGGCGACAACGGCTCGGGCATGCACTGCCACCAATCGATCTGGAAGGCGGGCAAGCCGGTGTTCGCCGGCAACAAATATGCCGACCTGTCGGAAACGTGCCTCTCCTATATCGCCGGCATCATCAAGCACGCCAAGGCGATCAACGCGTTCACCAATCCGACGACCAACTCGTACAAGCGTCTTGTGCCGGGCTTCGAGGCGCCGGTGCTGCTCGCCTATTCGGCGCGCAACCGCTCGGCCTCCTGCCGCATTCCCTACACCACCAATCCGAAGGCCAAGCGCGTCGAAGTGCGCTTCCCCGATCCGATGGCCAATCCCTATCTCGCCTTCGCGGCCATGTTGATGGCCGGCCTCGACGGCGTCAAGAACAAGCTCGATCCGGGCTCGGCGATCGACAAGGATCTCTACGATCTGCCGCCGGCAGAATTGAAGAAGATCCCGACGGTGTGTGGCTCGCTGCGTCAGGCGCTGGGCGAACTCGACAAGGACCGCGAGTTCCTCAAAGCCGGCGGCGTGTTCGACGACGACTTCATCAACTCCTATATCGAACTGAAGATGGCCGAAGTGATCCGCTTCGAGCACACCCCGCATCCGGTCGAGTTCGAGATGTACTATTCGGCGTGAGCGTTCCTCCCAACCATCGCGCAAGCGGTGCAACACATCGGGCGTCCCGCAAGGGGCGCCCTTTTTTCTACGCGGGTGACGCGCAACTCCCGTTGACCGAGGAACTTACGCAGAGCAAACGATCGTCACGGCCGACAAATAAAGAGGGCCGAAGCTTTTCGCATCGGCCCTCGATCGGACGTCTCTTCCAGTGATGCGACGCTTTGCGAGCGCGCAACAGGCGTGGCTAGTTTGTACGAGTGCGCTCACCGTCCCGAATAGCCTCCTCGTGATACCAAGCGCCGCCAGAGGCGACCTTGACAGCGCGCGGGCGCATCAGTTCAGCGGCGGGTTTGCGCTCGTCGCGAAGGCCGCCGACCGTCGCGTGAACTCTCGCAGGAAACTGTATGATCTGTGCCGAACCGTGGTGAATATTCGTCGTCATTTTCGTCGCTCCATTTCTGTGCTGCGCTGTTAACGCGTCAGCTCTACATAATGTTACTGTAGCAGATTCTGAATGTCATTTATGCAATGTGCCCGCTAAAAATCAGCGATCGTCCATATTATGAGCAATCTCTTTTTTGCTCCTTTGAGCGGCATTTTAACCTACGAACGAGTGATGCCGTTTGCGTCCATCGCTCCATGTGAAGATTGCGATCGATTTGCCTCATATTACGCATTTTTTCTGCGTTGGGCCCCACATCGAGTACGAGGCTACCGCTGTTCTCGCTGACCCACGCTGCCCACATACAAGCAGATCACATCATTGGCATATTTAATGCTTGAAAAGATTCCGGCAGTTAGCGGCCGGGCGCGCCGTTGGCGGCTGAGCACGCATAAGAACTTTTGCGCGCTTTGCGTCACCAGCTCAATGAAGGAACAGCAATGACAAAGTACAAGCTCGAGTACATTTGGCTCGACGGCTATACGCCGACGCCAAATCTGCGTGGCAAGACCCAGATCAAGGACTACGAATTCATTTCCGACGCTGGAGCAGCTTCCGCTGTGGGGCTTTGACGGAAGCTCGACCCAGCAGGCGGAAGGGCACAGTTCGGATTGCGTCCTCAAGCCGGTCGCGATCTATCCGGACGGCGCGCGCACGAACGGCGCGTTGGTGATGTGCGAAGTGATGATGCCCGATGGCAGTGCGCACCCCTCGAACAAGCGTGCAACCATCCTCGACGATCCGGGTGCTTGGTTCGGCTTCGAGCAGGAATACTTCTTCTTCAAGGACGGCCGCCCACTCGGCTTCCCCGGTTCCGGCTATCCGGCGCCGCAGGGCCCCTACTACACCGGCGTTGGCTACAAGAATGTCGGCGATATCGCCCGCAAAATGGTCGATGAGCATCTCGACCTCTGCCTCTATGCCGGCATCAACCACGAAGGCATCAATGCCGAAGTGGCGAAGGGCCAATGGGAATTCCAAATCTTCGGCAAGGGTTCCAAGAAAGCGGCCGACGAGATGTGGATGGCCCGTTACCTGATGGAGCGGCTGACCGAAAAATATGGCGTCGACATCGAGTATCACTGCAAACCGCTCGGCGACACCGACTGGAACGGCTCCGGCATGCACGCCAACTTCTCGACCACCTACCTACGCGAAGTCGGCGGCAAGGCATATTTCGAGGCGCTGATGGAGGCGTTCAAGCAGAACCGCGCCGACCACATCGCAGTCTACGGACCGGACAACCACATGCGGCTGACCGGCAAGCACGAGACCGCCTCTATCGACACCTTCACCTACGGTCTCGCGGACCGCGGCGCCTCGATCCGCGTTCCACACAGCTTCATGAAGAACGACTACAAGGGCTATCTCGAAGATCGCCGCCCCAACTCGCAAGGGGACCCCTACCAAATCGCATCGCAAATCTTGAAGACGATCGCGTCGGTCCCGACGGCAAAGGCCAGCGTGGCAGCCTGATCGTTCGCAGCTTAACGCCAAGCGACGGGCGCTCTCGCAAAAGGGCGCCCGTTTGCTTTTGCACCCGGACGCGATCAGACGATCAAGATAACGAGGGTCGCCAGCGCGATGAATATCGCGGCCGTTGTGACCAGCATCTGTTTGCGGTGGCGTCTAGGGCCATAGATGCCAGCGGCGCGGCGCTCGGCGATCAAGGCCGCGTCGTATTCGGCAGAGCTCCAAAACGCGCAGGCCAACGCGGCGCCAGCACGCCTGGCGTAATCTTCAAGCGCGCGGGCGTCAGCTTCCAACCGGATATCGGGTGAGCGCAACATTTCTGCATGCTAGCGCGAATATAGTAAACGAGAGGTTGCCGCCTGCTATGCAGCCGTCGCGCGGCCCTGCCGGCGCGTTACAAGGCCTTCCGGTACAGCGGGCTCGCCAGCGCGCACGGCGGTGATGCCATCGGTGTGCTCAATCGGCGGTTCGTCGGGGGCGCAAGACAGGCGGTTGCGGCCATGACCCTTGGCTCGATAGAGCGCGGCATCGGCGCGTGCAATCAAGGCGTCGATATTTGTCACCGGCTCATGCGACGTGGCGGCGCCGACGCTCACCGTCGCGTTGACCGCGTGGCCCGCAATCTTGCCGCCAGCACGCTCAAAACCGGTGCGAATGCGCTCGGCAATCAGATGGCCGATATGCATTGGTTCGGCCAGGATGACCGCGAATTCCTCGCCGCCGAGTTGGCCCAGGATGTCGCTCGCGCGCAGGCCCGAACTCGCGACTTTGGCGAACACGCGTAGCACGTCGTCCCCCACGCCGTGACCGAAGCGGTCGTTGATGGATTTGAAATGATCGAGATCGAACATCAACACGGTAACCGGTTGACCGCTCTTGGCTTGGCGCGCGCAAAGACCGAGTGAGCCCTCGAGAAAGGCGCGGCGATTGAACAAACCGGTCAAGGGATCGGTACTGGCGGCGTTGCGGTAGACGCGGACGTCGTTGTCTTTGACCATAAGCAGCACAATGAAGGCGGTTCCGACCATGTAGATGATGGCCTCCAAGGTGAACACGATCATCCAGTCGACGCCGAACATATCGGGAAAGAATGCGCGCATCGTCAGCGGCAGTAGGAAGATCACCGCGTTTACAGTTGGCACGATGGCGGCGGCGGTGCGCGAGTGCAGCGATTTGCGGCGCTCGCGCCAAAGCTCGAAGGCGATGAAAAACGTGTAGGCCGCCACCACGATGACGCCGAGGGCAAGACGCCCATTGCTGCCTTCGCCCAATATCGGCAGCTGGCAGAGCAGCAGCCACGCCAGCGCGCCAGCGAACGTGGCGACGGGTAAAAGCCGGCGCCCCTGAAACAGGCGCACACCGTTCCAGATCATGCCGCAGGCCACGAAAATCAAAGCCGCCGGCAGCGCCGACGGCAGTTTGAACATCACCGCCGGCGCGCTCCACATCGCCATCGAGGATGCGCCGATCATATAGGCGGATCCCCACCAGGCGAGAGCGCGCATACTGCGTTGTTGCACCCAGGTCATGGCCAGCAGCAGGCCGAGCACCGCCACGATGACGACGGCAACGAACAACAATGTCGGCAGATCCAACGGCGACGAAGATGGACCAACAGCGTTCAACATGAAAATTATCCCCGCGGCCGGCCGGCAAATACCGCATGCCGCTCACTTTTGCAGGCTATCTCTCCAGTCATGGGGAAAAGCTTGCATCGTCATCTACGCTTCGATGTAAGATTTGCGAAAATTCGAACTAAGCATTCCAACAATCGTCAAGCCCCGGCGGCGGCTTTGCGCCACTTTCGCCGTTCGCCGTCGCCAGCCGGCGCCGACGGTTGTGGCGCGTTGCTTGGGGTCACCGGCTCGGAGCACTCCACCCGATTCCGGCCGTTCGCCTTGGCGCGATAAAGCGCCTGGTCGGCGGACGCCAACAACGCGCTGACCTCCACCTGCGGGTCGCAACCCAGCGTGACACCAACGCTGACGGTCGGAAGAACTCCGTCGGCCCCGTGCGAAGCGGCGGCGCTGGCGAAGTTGCGGCGCACACGGTCGGCGATGGCCGTGGCCTCACCAAGATCGCCGACGGCAATCACTGCGGCGAATTCTTCGCCGCCGACACGGCCGAACAGATTGTCGCCACCGAGCGTGCGGGCCGCGGTCGCGGCGAAAACCTGCAACACGGTATCGCCCGTACCATGGCCAAGCTTGTCGTTGATTGACTTGAAGTGGTCGAGGTCGAACAGAAACACTGCCAGCGGTTCGTAATCGCGGCCCTGCTGCACCAGCAAACTGTTGGCGCCATCGATAAAGGCGCGGCGGTTAGGCACGCCGCTCAACGGATCGGTCAGCGAGGCGATCTTGTGGTGTAGCTCGGTCCGCTCCTTGGTCATGTTGAGCAGCAGGAATGCCAGCACGACCGTGAACAGCAAAGTCCCAAAAGCCAGCAATGCGAACGAGACGCCGCTCATGATCGGCTCGCCTGCCAGCACCGGCGAAAGCAGCGTCGCCGGGATGCGCGCCAACAATGTCGCCGCATAGGCCAAAAGCGCGCACACGGTCGGCCAGCGCGACATCAACGGCTCACGGCGGCCGCGCCAGAATTCTTCCGCCGTGACGGCGGCGAGCATGGCCATGACGGCCGAGATGAAGACCACGCGCAAGTTTGTGTCGGCGGCAAAGGCCGGGATCACACTGGCGAGCAGCCACAGCGCCGGCGCCGCCAACACCAACAACGGCCGGACGGGACGGCTGTCGAACATCCGCGCACCCGCCCAAGTCAGTCCGTTGCCGAGCAACACCAGCGCATTGGCTGCGCTGATCGAGATCCAGGCCGGGGCCGAGCCTTGCGTCGTGAGCAGCGCAAGGCCAACGGCGCTGACAATATAAGCCGCTCCCCACATCATCGGCGCGCGCATCGCGCGGTTCTGCAGGCCCGCGAAGACCAGCAAGGCCCCAAGCAGCGCCGTGACGAAAACCGTCACCACCGACAATGTCTGCACGTCGAGCCGCATCAGAAAGGTCCCACCACCCCTCGCCGCCGCGCAATCTAGCCGCCCTTCGTTTGAGTGGGGTTACTAACGCTTGCGCCCTCGCCGAATAGCCTTGCCGAGAGGTAAACGAACCCTTGCCAAGTCGGGGCGAGCGCACCAAAACGCAAAAAGGACGCCCGCTTTTGGGCGCCCTTTTCGATTTCGGCTCTAAATTGCTTATCGTTTGGAGAACTGGAAGGAGCGGCGCGCCTTGGCCCGTCCGTATTTCTTACGCTCGACTACTCGCAAATCGCGGGTCAGGAAGCCGCCGCGCTTAAGCGCGCCGCGCAAGTCAGGCTCGAAATAGGTTAGCGCCTTGGCCAGACCATGGCGAACCGCGCCGGCCTGCCCCGACAAACCACCGCCGGATACAGTGCAGATGACGTCGTATTGGCCGCTCCGGTTGGCGGCCACCAACGGCTGCTGGATCAACATGCGCAGCACCGGGCGCGCAAAGAAAACTTCGACAGCTTTGGTATTGACCTCGATCTTGCCGGAGCCGGGCTTGATCCACACGCGCGCGACCGCGTTTTTGCGCTTGCCGGTGGCGTAGGCGCGTCCTTGGGCATCAACTTTCTTTTCGTATTGCGGCACTTCCGGTGCGGCCGGCTTGAGGCTCGCCAAACCTTCCAGCGATTGTACGGTCTCGGCCACGTTCAGGCACTCCTCATATTCTTGCGGTTCATGGCGCCGACATTGAGCGGCTCCGGCTTCTGCGCCTCATGCGGGTGCTCGGGGCCCGGATAGACGCGCAGATTGCCGAGCTGCACGCGTCCGAGCGGTCCGCGCGGCAACATGCGCTCGACTGCCTTTTCGACGATGCGCTCGGGAAAGCGGCCATCCAAGATCGCCTTGGCGGAGCGTTCCTTGATGCCGCCGATGAAGCCGGTGTGATAGTGGTAGACTTTCTGGTCGCGTTTGCGTCCGGTCAGCACCACTTTGGCGGCGTTGAGGACAATGACGTTGTCGCCGTCATCGGCGTGCGGAGTGTAGGTGGCCTTGTGCTTGCCGCGCAGCCGCATGGCCACAATCGAGGCGAGCCGGCCGACCACGAGCCCGCTGGCGTCGATGGTCACCCATTTCTTCTCGATGTCGGCGGGCTTGGCCGAATAAGTTTTCATGATCGATCCTTGGAGAATTGGGCGCTGGCAGCCCAAGCCGCTGCTATCTAACTGAGTGGGCAGGCGCGGTCAACGCTAACCGACATAAAATATATAAATAATAACAAGACGATAAAAGAATGGTATTTTGACACCACTAGCTAATTACCTTTTGTCGGGGAGCGAATAAGTCGAGGTGACATGGGCCACCGGCTCGTCCTGGCCGAGCGAGCGAATGACCACCTCGCCCACCGCCAAACGCTTGCCGACTTTCATCAGCCGGGCATCGGCCAGCAGATCGGCTTGCGACGGCTTGCGGAGGAAATTGATGGTGAGATTGGTGGTCACCGCCAGTGGCAGCGGGCCGACTACCGAAAACACGGCGACATACATAGCGAAGTCGGCAAGCTCCATCATGGTCGGGCCGGAAATGGTGCCGCCGGGTCGCAGCCTGTCCGCGTCGAAGGTCCAGCGCACGCGCACGTCGCCATAGTCGACCCGTTCGATGCTATGGCCGCAGCCGGGAAAAAAGGCTTGCGGAAACTCTTTTTCCAGAAGCTTGCCGATCTCCTCGGCCGACATGGCTGGCGTGGGCATCGTTCCCCCGAAGTGCCGGGCGATCCGGCGTTTCGTCATAAACGGCCCGGCAGCCTCGTCAACCGTCCTTGCAAGAGCTGTTCTTCGGGTTAAGTATCGTCCCGACATCGGGATTTAGGGCCTATGGACGCCAAAACCGCCGCCCGCGCCAGCGCCACCTCCGCACCCGTGCTGCTTCGCGAGCGCGACGGCGAAATCGCCATCCTCATTCTCAACCGCCCGCCGTCGCGCAACAGCCTGTCGGAAGCGCTGCTCGGCGCACTGTCCGAGGCGTGGAACGATATTGCTGCGGATAAATCCATCCGCGCGGTCGTACTAGCGGCAAACGGTCCGGCCTTCTGCGCCGGCCATGACATGAAGGAGCTGACCTCGCGCCGCAGCGATAGCGACCGCGGCCGCGCCTATTTCCGCCACATCATGACGACGTGCAGCACGATGATGCAGCAGATCGTCAACCTGCCGCAGCCGGTGATCGCGGCCGTGCAAGGTCCCGCCAGCGCCGCCGGCTGCCAGTTGGTCGCCAGTTGCGATTTGGCAATCGCTTCCGCGGCCGCCAAATTCGCCACACCGGGCGTCGACATTGGCTTGTTCTGCTCGACCCCGATGGTAGCGCTGTCGCGCAACGTGGCGCGCAAGCACGCCATGGAGATGCTGCTGACCGGCGATTTGGTGTCGGCCGAACATGCCGCGCGCATCGGCCTGATCAACCGCGTCGTGGCGGCTGGCGAAGAACCCAAAGCCGCGCTCGCGCTCGCCAAGGAATTCGCGTCGAAATCGTCCTACGTGCTCAAGATCGGCAAACAGGCTTTCTACAAGCAGATCGAGATGGGATTGCCGCAGGCCTACGCCTATGCCACCGAGGTGATGACCGAGAACATGATGGCGCGCGATGCCGAGGAAGGCATCGGCGCCTTTATCGAAAAGCGCGATCCGAGCTGGGAGGATCGATGATATGGGGGCCTCTATGTTCCGCACGACAATACTCGCCGCCGCCGTCGCAATCATCGCACTCACACCCGCAATGGCGCAGGAAATCACCGCGGCGGAGCGGACCGCTTGCAAGGCCGACTACGAAAAACATTGTGAGGGTACGTTTCCCGGCGGCGGCCGTATTCTCGCTTGCCTACGCAACCATTACGCCGAACTTGGCGACGCCTGCAAAAAGGTCGTCGACACCTACAAGAAGTAATCGGCGACGGATCACGTTCGCTTGATCTGTGCGCGCTCTTTCCGCCCGCCGCCCGGACGCCTATGTTGCGTTTGACGCTTCGCAGGACCCGCTCCACCCATGAACAATGTGTCGCGCATCTTTACGCCGGCCGTGCAACGTGCACAGGCCGAGCGCGGCTCGGCCAAGCACTATGAGCCTCGCATTGCCGAAGGCTTTCCGGACACGGTGACGCCAGAGCTCGCCAAATTCATCGCTGAACAGGACACTGCCTTCTTGGCCACCGCCAGCGCCGACGGTGCGCCATACGTGCAGCATCGCGGCGGACCAAAAGGCTTCATCAAGGTCATTGACGAAAAAACATTGGGCTTTGCCGACTACCGCGGTAATCGGCAATACATCACGCTTGCCAACCTACAGGAAAATGACCGCGCCTTTCTGTTCCTGTTCGATCCCGGGCGGCGCCAACGCATCAAACTATGGGGCCGCGCGCGGATGGTCGAGGACGATCCGGCGCTGGTCGAAAAGCTGTTCGACGCCGGCTACAAGGCGCGGCCCGAGCGCGCCATCCTCTTCACGATCGAAGCCTGGGACGTCAATTGCTCGCAGCACATCGTGACGCGTTTCACCGAGCCCGAGATCGCGGAGGCGCTTGCCCAAGTACAGGCCAAGATTGCTGAACTGGAAGCCGAAAATGCCCGCTTGCGCGCTTTGCTCGCGCCGCAAGGCTCGCAATGAACCACGACAGTTATCCCGACAGCTATATCCGCGGGATTCTCAATACCGTGAAGACCATCGCCATGGTCGGCGTCTCGCCGAAGGACAATCGGCCGAGTTATTTCGCCTTCAAATATCTGCTCGAGCGCGGCTACCAGATGATCCCGGTCAATCCCGGCCAGGCCGGAAAAGAGATCATTGGCCAAAAAGTGTTTGCCAAGTTGGCCGATATCCCCGAGCTCGTGGACATGGTCGACATCTTCCGTGCCTCGCAATTTGCGTTACCGGTCGTGCAGGAAACGATTGCGCTCAAACCCCGGCCGCAGGTGATCTGGATGCAGTTGACGGTGCGCGACGACAAGGCGGCAGCGCTTGCCGAGCAAGCCGGCATGAAAGTGGTGATGGATCGCTGCCCGAAGATCGAATACGGCCGGCTGTCGTCGGAAATTTCCTGGATGGGCGTCAATTCGCGCGTGCTGTCGTCCAAGCGCGCGCATGCACTGGGCAAGGGCGTTCAGCGCATGGGATTAGGTCCGCAAAAATCGGAAGAAAATAGCGGCTGAAGGGGTTGTTGGCGGCGCCATGAATTTCTTCGGCGCGGGCATTGGGTAGGCACCGGCTTTCGAATTCGCGCGAAGGCATTTTGCCGCCTTGACGCCGCGCCCACCTCGCCCATTTAATCGCGCACCTTCCGCAACGGCCAACCAAGGCCAAAGCATCACACGAGGACGGATCCATGGCCGACGTTACAGCCGAACGCACACCGGGGTTTGCGACGCTTTCGATCCACGCCGGCGCCAAACCCGATCCGACCACCGGCGCGCGCGCTACCCCGATCTACCAGACCACGTCCTTCGTGTTCGACGACGTCGAGCACGCCGCGTCTTTGTTCGGCCTGCAGGCCTTCGGCAACATCTATACCCGCATCGGCAATCCGACCTGCGCCGTGCTTGAGGAGCGCGTCGCCGCGCTCGAAGGCGGCACCGCGGGCCTGGCGGTCGCCTCCGGCCATGCTGCGCAGGTCGTTGTCATGCACGCCTTGATGATGCCGGGCGATGAATTCGTCGCCTCCAAGAAGCTCTATGGCGGCTCGATCAACCAGTTCAATCATTCCTACAAGAATTTCGGCTGGAACGTGGTGTGGGCCGACCCCGATGACCTGGCGACGTTCGAAAAAGCGGTGACGGACAAGACCAAGGCGATCTTCATCGAGTTCGATCGCCAATCCGGGCGGCATCGTCACCGACATCGAGGCAGTGGCGAAGATCGCCCGCAAGGCGAATGTGCCGCTGATCGTCGATAACACGCTGGCGACGCCTTATCTTTGCAAGCCGATCGATTTCGGCGCTGACATTGTCGTGCACTCGCTCACCAAGTTCCTCGGCGGCCACGGCAACTCGATCGGCGGCATGATTGTCGATGCCGGCACGTTTAACTGGTCGCGCGACAAGAAGTATCCGATGCTGTGCGAGCCGCGCCCGGAATATTCCGGCATCGTGTTGCACGAGACCTTCGGCAATTTCGCCTTTGCCATCGCCTGTCGCGTGCTGGGCCTGCGCGATCTCGGGCCGGCGCTGTCGCCGTTCAATGCCTTCCTGATCCTCACCGGCATAGAGACGCTGCCGCTGCGCATGCAGCGCCATTGCGAGAACACGCTGGCCGTCGCCGAATGGCTGTCAAAACGCCCCGAGGTAGCCTGGGTGAGCTATCCGGGCCTGCACGGCAATAAATACAACGCGCTCGCCAAGAAATACGCGCCGAAGGGCTGCGGCGCGGTGTTCACGTTCGGGCTCAAGGGCGGTTACGACGCCGGTGTGAAGCTCGTCTCCCACGTGAAGTTGTTCTCGCATCTGGCCAATATCGGCGATACCCGCTCGCTCATTATCCATCCCGCCTCCACCACGCATAAACAATTGTCCGACGCGCAAAAGGTCGAGGCCGGCGCAGGACCCGACGTAGTGCGGCTCTCAGTCGGCATCGAGGACGTCGCCGATATTATTGCGGACTTGGAAGAAGGGCTGACGGCGAAGTAGCGTCAGCTTTTCTTGAGCGTACGCGCGACGTAGGCGTGAATGTAATCGAGCGTGGCCGGCGCGCACCAGATGCCGGTCGCGGCCTTGTCGGTCGCCTCCCCACCCGCGGCATAGCGTTCACCCACGGCCTGCCGGATCTGCGCCTTGGTCTGGGCAAAAGCCGGTGGCGACAGCGCTGCAAGTTGTCGCGCAACGGTCATGGCGCGGGCAAACAATTCACCCGGCTCCGCCACCTCATCGATCCAACCGTGCGCCAGCGCATCGTCCGGCAGATAGGTCGCGCCGCTCAAGGTGAACTCGGGCAGATAGCGAGCAGGCACCGCAAAGCGCACGATTTCGAAGGCGAGCGCCGGAAACGGTACCCCGACCAGCAACTCGGTGACGCCGATGCGGCCGTTGCCACGCGCCATGATGCGGCGGTCGGCGCAACAGGCGAGCACGGCCCCGCCAGCGATGGCATGGCCGTTGACCGCCGCCACCACGGGCTTGGGATGAAAGAAAGCCGCGTCATAGAGTTTGTGCAGAGCCGGCAGGAATTTTCGGATGTAGTCGGCGCCGCCTTCGCTGAGCCTGACGAGATTGACGCCGGCGGAAAAGATAGTGCCCTGCCCGGTCACGACCACCGCTTTGGCGTCGGAGGATGCCAGCTCGAAAAACCGCGCGGCAATCGCTTCGCAGAATTCGGTGTCGAGCGTGTTGGCCTTGCCGTAGGTCAACGTCATCACGGCGATGCCGTCTTTGATATTTATTTCGATCATGACGCGCCAGCCTCAATTGCCTTCGATACAAAATACTCTTTGCGGTGCCACAGACGTTCGGCGTGCATGACAGCAACCGTAAGCACCAGAATGGCGAGCACCTGGTGCGTCAGGGCGAGCTCTAGCGGGGCGTGGCTGAGCAGCGTCGCAACGCCTAGGCCCGCCTGCAACGTGACCAGGCCGGCGAGAATGATGGCGCCGCCGGTTTCCCGCCGCATGTCCCAGGCATCGTTGGCGTGAAACAGCGCCAGCAGCCAACTGCCATAGGCCATCATGCGGTGATCGAACTGAACGGTGAGCGTGTTCTCGAACAGATTGCGCCAGGCCGGCGCGATGAACCATAGCCGCGCAGCGTCCGGAATGAAGCTGCCGTCGATCAGCGGCCAGGTGTTGTAGACGAGGCCGGCATCAAGCCCAGCGACCAGAGCGCCGAGATAGATCTGCACCAGCACCAGCGCAGCAATCGCCAGCGCGCCGTAACGCAACCGACCCCGCGCTTGCGTCGGCCGCTGTGGCGTCAGTTGCTGCGCGGTCCACAGCACGGCGCCATAGATCGCGCAGGCAAGCGTCAGATGAAAGGCGAGCCGGTACTGCGACACGCTGACGCGACCGGAGCCAGCCAGGCCCGATGAGACCATCCACCAGCCGACCGCACCGAGGAAAGCGCCGGCGCCGAACAGCGTCCATAGCCGCATACGCAAAGCGGGTGGAACCCAGCCGCGCCACAGGAAGAATAAAAATGGCAGCAAAAATACGGCTCCCGTCGTGCGTGCCAGCAGCCGGTGCGCCCATTCCCACCAATAGATGACCTTGAACTGGTCAAGGTCCATGTCGCGGTTGAGCTCTTTGTATTGCGGGATCGCCTGATAGGCCCGGAATTCGGCCTGCCACGCTGCCGCCGACAACGGCGGCATCACGCCGGTGACCGGTTTCCATTCAACGATCGAAAGGCCGGATTCGGTCAGCCGCGTCGCGCCGCCGACCATCAGCGTCAGAAAGATCATGGCCGCGACAGCGAGCAGCCAGCGCCGTAGCGCGCGCGCGTGAGATGCCGAAACCGATCGTTGCTCGTGCATGGAATGCTTGCTTGCAGGGAGCCGCGCGGAACATATAGTCATGCGCGCGCCGCCGCAATTGCCGTCATAGAAGGCCTTCTATGTCCGTCCGCACCCGCAAGCTGATCGGCACCTTTGCCCTGTTCGTGCTGGTCATCGTGTGGGGCCTGTTCGCCATGGCGCTGGCACAGTCCGTGCTCACCAACATCAACGGCCTCGTCGCAGTGATCTATTACGTCGTGGCAGGCCTTGGCTGGGTTTTGCCGGCGATGCCGCTCGTCAAATGGATGGCGCGGCCGGACGCGCCCACGCCTTAGGCGGCGTCGACGCGGCGGAAACCGTTCCACATCGCGGTCGCCGCACCCGACAGCAGCACTTTCAGATAGCGCTGACACTGGAATTCACCGTTGACCGAAATGCGCGGCAGCGCGGTCAGATGGTCGCGGTGCGATTTGAACAGGACGCCCGGCCGTGTGGTCGTCGCGGTCTTGAAGCCAAGCTCGGCGGCGATGCGGAATTCGCGCGGGCCCGCCGAAGTCGGATCGCCCACGGGATAGGCCAGATGCTCCGGGCGCTTGCCGATCGCCGATTCAAGCACCGAGCGGCTCATCGCCATTTCCGCGCGCACCACGAACTCGTCCGGCACCTTCTTGAGCATCATGTGATTGACGGTATGGGCGCCGATGGTGCACAGCGGATCGGCGGCGAGGTCGACAAGCTCCTGCCAGCTCATGCACAGCTCGCGGCACAATGCCGCCATGTCCACTAGGTGGCAGGCGGCAAGGTCGCGCACTGTTTTGCGCACCTCCTCGTCGGTCTTCATGCTGCGCAAATAGCCGTAGAGCGCGTCATAGACCGCGCGTTTTTCGTTCGCCGTGGCGCAGTCGAAGAATTGGTTTTTGTCATTGATCATTGTGCCGATGCGCTTGTTGCGCGCGATCACAAGCTCAAGCGCCACCCACCACAATTCGCCCAGCCGGTCGGGAAAACTGGTCGGAATGTAAAGCGCGAATGGCATCTGGTACTTGCGCAGCAGCGGATACGCCCAACGCTTGATGTCCTTGTAGCCGTCGTCAATGGTGATGCAGACGAAGCGGCGCTTGAAATCTTCGGCAACGAACCGCCGATGCATTTCGTCGAGCGAAATTACGTCGATCCGCATCTTGTTCAGCCACCGCAGCAGGCCTTCAAAAAACAGCGGCGAGATTTCCAAGAGCCTGTTGGGCTGGAACGCGTCGGTGCGCGGCGGCCGCACGTGATGCAGCGTCAGAATCGCGCCGATGCCGCCGACCAGCGGGCGCATCATGTGATGCAAGCCGCTGAAATAGAGCGTCTCCAGGCCGCCGCGGATGATGGTTTGCTTCATACTTGCCAAGCGTCGGGCTCCCAGGCGAGGTCTGGTCTAATATTCCAATCCTTTATTGAAAAATCTTTGCAAAGCTGACAGCAAGCTTAATGGATTTTCCCTGCGGCCGCGGCCCGAATAACGGGCGCGCTGCCGGCGCATCCTGCCCTGCCGAAACCCGCCCCACTGCGCCTTACGCCGCAGCAAACTCCGTTGCACCGGCCAGCACGGCCACATCGGCAAAACCGACCCGCATCAGCTGCTCACGCGCTGCGCGCGCCGGCGCACCGGCCGGATCTGCCGCCACCAGCACCGCAAGCGGCGCCAGCCGCGCAAAACGCTCTACCGACACATCGGCGGCAGAGCCAATATCGATGACCACGTGCTCATAACTGCGCGCCAGTGCCTCGATCACTGTCGCCAGCATCGGCGAGGCGGCAAGTTCGGCCCGATCATCGACGTTGCCGGTGGCAACAATATGGACGGAAGAGTCCTGATCGAGGGTGATGATATCGCCAAACGAAGCCGCGCCGCTCACCAGCTCGGCGATGCCCGGCGCCATCGGATCGATGGAAATCACCGACAGGTTCGGCGCCTCGAACGCGAAATCGACCAGTACAACACTGGAATCCTTGGCCAAAGCGCGCGCCAGCAATATGGCCGTTGCGGTGGTGCCGACACCGTGTTTGGCGCCGACCATGGCAACGCGACGGCCGGCGTCGCCGGATTGCTGCAATTTGCGCACGACTTGATCGAGCGAAGAGATCGGCATGGCAGACGACGCCACGCTGACGGGCGGCGCTATGGATCGGGCCGGCGCGAGTGGCGGCGATGACGTCATGCGCGTCGTTACCGGCGGCGCCGATAAATTCAGGACGTCCTGCCCTTCCGGCGTGTAGACCAGCGTTTGCGGTACAGTAGCCGGCCCCAACAGCGCGGCGGTGACGTAGAATCCCGAGGCCAGCAGGAACGCCGCAAAAGTGGCAAGCAACACCGACGGCAATTTTTGCGGATAGGCCGGCTTGATCGCCGGCGTTGCGCGCGAAATGATGCGGGCTTCCGGCGGCGCCGCGTTTATGTTGTCGCGGGCGGACGCCTCGCGGTATTTCGAAAGATAGGACTCAAGCAGATCGCGCTGGGTCTTGGCCTCGCGTTGCAGCGCGCGCAGCTCGACATCCTGCCCGTTGCTCTGGGAGGCGAGCTTCTTGACCTGATCAAGACTGGCGGACAACGCCTCGATCCGATCACGGGCCACCTTGGCGTCGTTGTCGAGCTGGCCCGCCAAGCGGCTGCCCTCGACCCGGATCTGCCGGTCTGTTTCCGCGATCTGCGCCTTGAGTTCCTTGATGCGCGGGTGGCGGTCCAGCAACGTGGTCGACTGCTCGGCCAACTGCGAGCGCAATGCGATACGCTGCTCGATCAAGCGGCGCATGGCTTCGGAATTGGCGATATCGGACAATTCGATCGGTTTGCCAGCCCGGATGAGGTCGCGCAGCTGGCGCGCTCTCGCCTCCAAGTCGGCCTTTTGTCCGCGCGCGGCCGCGATTTGGGAATTGATCTCGGTGAGCTGCTGGCTGGGCAACGACGAGTTGTTGGAACCGGCATACAGGTTTGATTTGGCGCGATATTGCTCGACTTTATCTTCGGCGGCCGCCACCTTTATGCGCATTTTCTCGGCCTCGCCGGCCAGCCATTTGCTGGCGGCGCGGGTTTGCTCCTGCTTCGCCACTTGCTGCCTTCTGAGATAGGTCACGGTGATATCGTTGGCGACGCGCGCGGCGAGCTCCGGATCGGCCGAACTAAACGTGACAACAATCACGCGTGATTTTTCGATCGCATAGACGTTCACTCGCTCGTAATAGGCTTCGAGCGTGCGCTCTTCCCGCGTCATCGTGCTGGGATCGCGGACGATGCCGAATAAGCCGAGAATCGTCCTGATTACGGACCGGCTGGCCGCCGGATCGAATTCCGAATTAGCGGTGAGTTTTTCCCGTTGAATCACCTCGCGCGCGAGATCGCGCGACAGCACAAGTTGGATCTGGCTGGTGACGGCCTCGGGATCGATCATGGTGCTGCGGTCGTTGGCGTTCTTATCAGCCTCCGCGCGCAGGAACACGTTCTCGCGCGCCTCCAACAGCAGTCTTGCTTCCGAGCGATAGCGCGGCGTGATCGTGTTGACGACGACAAAAGCGACGACGGCGACAAGAAGCGTGAAGCCGAGAATGCTGGCTCGCTTTTGCCATAGAACGCGGCCCAGGCCGCGTAGATCCACTTCGCTGTCGCTGATGGTAACCGGCGCCGCAGCTGCGGTGGCCGTTTTGCGAAATAGACCGGCCGGGATTTTCAACTTTTCACTTAACCACAACATCACTCAACTCCGAACGGACTACACGGTGGGGCCGCGCTGATCACACACCATTATGGTTGCTTCCGCGTTAATCCCTCTTTTCAAAATGAAATTAATTGTTAGGTTTTGTTAACCATCAGCGGCGCCGTTGACCGCGCCGCAGGCGCGGCTTCGCTTGCTGTGGCAACTCACCCTGCCCGATGCGGTGACACTATCGTTATAAATTAGCGGTAGTTCTGAGCGATGGTCCCCTTGAACATCCTTCATGTGTTGCGCGCGCCGGTTGGCGGGCTGTTCCGCCATGTGGCCGATTTGGCCAGGGAGCAGGTCGCGCGCGGACATCGGGTCGGCGTGATCGCCGACCTCAGCACCGGCGGCGCGCGCGCCGAGGAAGCAATACGCAAACTGGAGCCTTCGCTGGCACTCGGCCTGACGCGCGTCCCGATGCACCGCCACGCCGGCTGGAGCGATTTTGCCGTCCTCGCCCATGTCAAGCAGCGGGTCATCCAGACTGAGGCCGATGTCGTGCACGGGCATGGCGCCAAAGGCGGGGCCTATGTCCGGCTCGCCGACGCCCGTCCTGGCGCGGTGCGGGCCTATACACCGCATGGCGGCAGCCTGTTATTCGGCTACGGCACGCCCGCCGGAATATTCTATTTGACCGCCGAACGCCTGCTGATGCGGCGCGGCGACTTGTATCTGTTTGAAAGCGCCTATAGCGCCAACATGTTTCGCCGCAAGATCGGCAGGCCGCGCGGGCTGGTGCGCGTGGTCCATAACGGTGTGTCGCGGGCGGAATTCGAAATCATCCAGGTGCGCGCGGACGCCACCGATTTGGTATTCCTGGGCGAGCTGCGGCGCCTCAAGGGCATCGATGTCCTGATTAACGCGATTGCGCGTTTGCGCCGCCAAGGCCGCAATGTGACCGCGACGCTGGTCGGCGACGGCCCGGACCGCGATGCCTTCCACGCGCAGGTCGCGCGTCTGCGCCTCACGGACGCCATCCAATTCAAGCCCGCCATGCCTGCCTATGACGCGCTGACGCTCGGCCGCATCATGGTTGTGGCTTCGCGCCTTGAGTCCTTGCCCTACGTGGTGCTGGAAGGCGCCGCCGGCGGCAAAACCCTGATTGCCACCCGTGTCGGCGGCATTCCGGAAATTTTTGGACCGTTGTCGGATGCATTGGTCCCGCCCGGCAACGCCGCAGCGCTTGCTCGCGCGATTGCCGCGACGCTTGATAATCCTGCGGCGGCGGCGGAGCGCGCGCAGGCTTTGCGCGACCGGGTTGCGGCAGAATTTTCGGTTCAAAACATGGTTGACGGCATACTCGCCGCCTATCGCGCAGCACTTGAAGCCGCACAGCAGGCGGGCCGGCGTTAAGACTTTTTAGAGCATCGCGATAAGCCTTTTTTGACACTCTTTCCCTAGAAAATACTGGGAATTAAGCACAAACAATGCCGGCGCTCCGAGGCTCGCGGACGGCCGATTATTAATGGGCGTCAGCTATGATCGACAGCCACACCCACCCCGCGGTCAGCGCGTCGAGCGCTGCGGCGCTGATTGACCACTTCACGCCGCCAGCCGGCGGCAAACCCCAGGGCTATTCGCTATCGCCGGAAGCGCTGGCGGTTGCGGCCAAGCCGGCGCCCGCCCCGATGTCCCCCATCGTGCTGGCCGGCTTCGTGCGCATGGCTGAATTCGCGCTGATCATGTTGGTCGGCTTTGCGGTCTACGCAGCATACGGCCTGGCGGAAGAAGGGCTGGGCCTGCGTTATTCGATGGCGATTTTCGTGATCGCGCTGTTGTCGATGTTCGCCTTCCAAACGGCGGACATCTATCAAGTGCAGGCCTTCCGCGGCCACGAAAAGCAATATATGCGCCTCGCCTCGGCCTGGTCTGTGGTGTTCCTCATCGTCATCGGCGCCTCGTTCTTTGCCAAGGCCGGCGAACTGTTTTCGCGCGTCTGGCTCGGCAGCTTTTACGTCTGCGGGCTTGTCACACTCATCGCTTCGCGCAGGTTGCTGTTCCTGCTGGTTCGGCATTGGACCCGGCAAGGCCGCCTCACCCGCCGCACGGTGATCGTCGGCGGCGGCGAATACGGCGAGCACGTCATAGAAGATCTGCGGCGTCAGACGAATGCCGGGGTCGCGGTCATCGGCCTGTTCGACGATCGCGGCGACGATCGCAGCAGCGCCGAATGCGCGGGCGAGCGTAAGCTCGGCACGGTCGGCGATCTGGTCGAGTTTGCCCGCCGCACGCGGGTCGACCTCGTCATCTTCTCGCTGCCGATTTCCGCCGAGGGCCGCATCCTGCAGATGCTGAAGAAACTGTGGGTGCTGCCGGTCGATATCCGGCTCGCCGCGCACACCCACAAGCTGCGATTCCGCCCGCGCTCCTATTCCTATATCGGCAAGATGCCGGTGCTCGACGTCTTCGATCGGCCGATCGCCGATTGGGACTTTGTGATGAAGTGGCTGTTCGACAAGACCATCGGCGGCGTCATGTTGTTGTGCGCCCTGCCCGTGATGGCCGCGATTGCCATCGCCATCAAAATCGGAAGCCGCGGGCCCGTCCTGTTCAAGCAGAAGCGCTACGGCTTTAACAACGACCTGATCGAGGTCTACAAGTTCCGCTCGATGTATACCGATCAGAGCGACGCCTTGGCCGACAAACTTGTCACCAAGGACGACCCGCGCGTCACCCGTGTCGGCCGCTTCATCCGCAAGACCAGCCTCGACGAATTACCGCAACTTTTCAACGTCGTGTTCAAGGGCAATCTGTCTCTGGTCGGCCCGCGTCCGCACGCGGTCCACGCCAAGGCGCGTGCCGTTCTCTATAACGAAGCGGTCGACGGCTATTTTGCCCGCCACCGCGTTAAACCGGGCATCACCGGTTGGGCGCAGATCAATGGCTGGCGCGGCGAGACCGACACCGACGAAAAGATCCAGCGCCGCGTCGAGCACGACCTCTATTACATCGAAAACTGGTCGGTGCTGTTCGACCTCTACATCGTGGCGCGCACGCCGTTCGCGCTGCTCAAGGCCGAGAACGCGTATTGATAACCGCCCAGGACATCGCCATTCATCCGCACGCGGCGACGGCTTCGCCGTATGCCACGGCCGCATCGTTCAAGGAACGATTGCTGCTGCTGGTTCTCTACGTGACGGTGCTGGCGAGCTCTGTCGCCGTCATTGAGCCCTCCCCGCATGACGGGCTGATGGTAGTGCTGGCGCTCGCCTGCGTGATTGCCGGCGTGCATTTCGAGCGGCGGCTCGCGCTGCTGTTCATATTCCTGCTGATCTTCAATATCGGCGGCCTCATGTCGCTGCTTAACGTGCCGGGCGAAGAAAAAGCAGTTCAATACGCGGCGACCTCGGTTTACCTGGCGATTGCCGCCTTGGTGTTCGCCTGTCTGTTCGCCGAGCACACAATGTCGCGCCTCGCCACCATGCGCGTGGCCTATGTGTTGACCGCCGTGATCGTCGCGTTGGCGGGGATCTGCGGCTATTTCAACGCGTTCCCCGGCGCCGAGAGTCACTTTGCGCAATTTGGCCGCGCCCAGGGCTTTTTCAAAGACCCGAACGTGTTCGGTCCGTTCCTGATCTGGCCAACGCTTATCGTCGCCGAGCGCATGATCGTGCGCCGCGCCACCTTGCTCGACATGGCAACCGTTTTCATTCTGCTGCTCGGCCTGCTGCTATGCTTTTCGCGCGGTGCATGGTTTCACTTCGGGGTGTCCGCCGCGGTGACGATCGTGCTCGCCTTTGCCACCACGCCCAATTCGCGCGTGCGCTTCCGGATCGTTGCCTTGACCGTGATCAGCGTCGCGTTGCTGGCGGCCTTCATCGCGATGGCGCTGTCGTTTGAATCGGTCGCGTCGATGTTCAAGGAGCGCTTCCATCTCGTTCAGTCCTACGATGTCGGCCAAGGCGGCCGCTTTGAATTGCAGGAAATGGCGCTGGCGGCGCTGCTCAAATATCCCAACGGTATGGGCCCATTCGAATTCTCGCACGTACACGGCCTGCAACAGCACAACGTCTATTTGCAGGCGTTCATGGTCTATGGCTGGATCGGCGGCGTTACCTACATCATGCTGCTGGCGGCAACGTTCATGGTGGCGCTGCGCGCGGTGTTCGTCACAACACCATGGCAGCCTTATCTCATCACCGCGTTCGCCACATTCATCGGCGAAGTGCTCGAGGGCTTCATCATCGACACCGACCACTGGCGTCATTTCTTTTTGCTGCTCGGCATGGTTTGGGGCCTGTGGGCGGCGACGGTCAACTATCAGCGCAAGCATCAGGTGGTGATGCCGGGGAGATGGCTCGCCAATGTCAACGCTTGAACTGATGGCAACGGAGGCGTCGTCGCGCCGCGGCACCTTGCGACGACTGTGGCAACGGTTGCCGCAGGCTACGCGCCGGCAAATCCTGTTCGATGTCAGCCGCTTCATCGCGCCCTTGCCGGATGCCCATCCGCGCGGCGGCTTCCCGGTAGCAATCGCTGGCATGTTTTCGACCGCAAGCGGCATCGGCGAAGGCGCGCGGCTGGCCTACACCGCGCTTGAAGCGGCCGGCTATGCGCCCACGGCATTCGATCTCAGCCCCGCTTTCGGCCATGTCGAATTTTCCGACGATATCCGTCGGCGCGCCCTGGAGCCGGGCGGCGGCACCCTGATCGTGCATCACAACGGGCCGTTTTTGCCGCACGCGCTGTGGGCGCTCGGGCGCGCGCGCGTGAAGGCGCGTCGCATCATCGGCTACTGGGCCTGGGAATTGCCGCGCCTGCCGCAAGACTGGCAGCCGAGCTTCCGCTACGTTCACGAGATCTGGGTGCCGTCGAAATTTACCCGCGACGCCATCGCGGCGGCGACGGACAAGCCGGTGCACGTCGTGCATCATCCGCTGCCGCCGATGGCGGTGACGCCGAATATGCGCGGCAAGCTCGGACTGCCGAACGATGCGCTGATGGTGCTCAACGTCGTGCATCTCGGCTCAGCCTTCGCGCGCAAGAACCCGCTCGCGGCCATCGCGGCCTTCCGCCGCGCCTTCGGCAACGCGCGCGACCGCCTGCTGGTGATCAAGCTGATCGCCGGCGGCGCCACCGCCTGGGCGCGGCGCGCGCTCGAAGAGGCCGTCACCGGCGCCGACAATATTCGCCTGATCGAAGGCATGCTACCGGAAGCCGACATGATGGGGCTGATGGCGGCGGCCGACATTGTCATCTCGCTGCACCGCTCGGAAGGCTTCGGTCTGGTGCCAGCGCAAGCGATGGCTTTGGGCAAGCCCGTAATCGCCACCGCGTGGTCGGGCAATCTCGATTTCATGAACAAACGCAATTCGGCGCTGGTGTCATATTCGCTGGTCCCGGTCGACGATCCCGACGGCGTTTTCGGCGCCGACGGTCAGATGTGGGCCGACGCCGATATCGACGAGGCAACCGAGTGGCTGCGCCGGCTAGCCGATGATGGCGAACTCCGCCGCCGGATCGGCGCCACAGCCGCCGAAGATGTCGCCGAGCAACTGTCGCCAAAGACCTTCGCCGCCAAGGTCGCACGGCTGATCGCTGGCGAGGAGCGGCGTCGGTGACGCCAGCGTCCAGAATAGCGATCAACGGCCGCTTCCTGACGCAGCGCGCGTCGGGCGTGCAACGCTTTGCGGCGGAAGCGATCAAGGCAATCGACGCCCTGCTCGACAGCGATTATTCGGCGCTCAAGGGCCACGTCGAACTGCTGGTACCACAACAGGCGCATGATTTCCCGCTCAAGAATATTCCACTGCGGCGCGTCGGTCTCTCTTCCGGTTACGCCTGGGAGCAATTCGAATTTCCGCTGCACGCGCGTGGCGCCTTGCTGCTCAATCTCTGCATGCTGGGACCGCTCGCCGTTCGCCATCAGATCGTGGTGGTCCATGACGCGACGGTCGAGGCGCTGCCAGAGAACTTCTCGCCCACTTTCAACGCCGCGTACAAATTCATCATTCCACGCCTGTGCCAGCGCGCCGATCTTATTGTCACGGTCTCTGAATTTTCGCGGCGGGAAATCGCCAGATGGTACGGCGGCAACGTCGCAGCCATGCCGGTCTGCTACGAGGGCGGCGACCACATCATGGCTGCGCCGGCCGACCTTGGCGTGCTGCAGCGGCTGTCCTTGCGCGACCGCAAGTTCTTCCTCGGGGTTGGCGTCGATTCCGCCAACAAGAACATCAAATCAGTGGTGGCCGCGTTCCATAAAGCGAAGCTGTCCGATGTTGCGCTGGTGCTCACCGGCGCCAGGGAACCGCGCATATTCGGCGAATTCGATCTGACCGACTCGCTTGACGTCCACCAGGTCGGGTTCGTGTCCGATGCCGAGCTGCGCGCGCTCTACGAGAACGCACTGGCGCTGGTATTCCCCTCATTCTATGAGGGCTTCGGCTTGCCGCCGCTTGAAGCCATGACCTGCGGTTGTCCGGTGATCATCAGCGAGCAGCCAGCCCTGCTGGAAGTCTGCGGTGGGGCGGCGCTGCATTGCGACGCCCACGACAACGACGCGATCATGCGCCACATGCAGACGATCGCCGGCGACGCTGCCTTGCGTGAACGGCTCGCTGCCGCCGGCCGCGCGCGGGCGCAGCGCTTCACCTGGGCCGCGACCGGCCGCGCCTTGCTCGACCTTTGCCTGGCGACGGCCGAGAAAAGGGCGGCATGACATGAAGCAGCGCATGATCTCAGGGCCCTTCTTTTTCCTGCGCGCGGGCACCGCCGGCGCCGCGCTCATTACGGGCCTGCTGCAGACCTATGTGTTCGCGCACATCTTGAGCCCACATCGCTTCTCGATCTTCATCCTGGTCGCGGCCATCGGCTATTCACTCTGGCTCATCGACTTCGGCATCGTCAAAATTCTGTTCGTGCGGCTGCGCGCACGTTTCCTGAGCGGAGGGCGTGACCAGGCGGTCGCCGGCCATGCAACCGCGATCCTGGTGCTTTATTCCGCTTTGGTGACCACAGGCGCATTCGCATGCTTTCTCTTTATGGCAACGCAGACGGACAATTCGCTGCGCGAAGCCGCCGAATTCGGCCTGTTCTTCCTGTTCATCGCGCTCAATCTCGTGTGGTTTGCCCTGCGCAACATCTCAATCGCGGTCGACGAGTATGTGACGTTCGAGGTGCTCGAGACGGTACGCCGCGCCGGCTATTTTGTTGGTCTCGCCGCGGTGCTGTTCGGCCTGCCGCTGATCGTCATGCTGATGGCACTTAATGTGCTATGGGCGGTCGTGTTGACGGTCTGCATCAGGCGGATGATTGGGCGCGGTGCGCTCATCCCCCGCATCGGCGGAACTGCCGCACATTTGCGCTCATTTGTGCGCGCCAACCGCGCCGAACTGGTGCGCAGCGGCACCTACGCGGCCAGCGAGATCTATACCTACAACTACCCCTATCTGATCATTCCGATGCTGTTTGGCCTCGGCGCGCCGCCAATCATCCTCGACACGACGTTCAAGGTGTTTCGCGGCGGCTCGGTGATCTTCGGCGCGGTTTGCGACATCCTGGTGCCGCGCCAGACCAGCGCCCTGGCTGAACGGGACGGGCCGACGCTGGTGCGCGCGACCGTGCTGGCGGCGGCGCTCTGCGCCCTTCCGGCGGGCATCATCAGCGCCATCCTGCTGATCGGCGCCGACCGAATTTTTGCAATCCTGCTCGGCAACGCGGCGACCATGCCGGCGGCGGCAACACCGATCCTGATCGTGCTTTTGTTTACGGACCTCACCAAGATGGTCACCCACAGCGTCCTGGTGCACAACGGCTACTTCAAAGCCGTGGCGCGCATCGGCATGAGCGTGGTCGCGGCGATGACCGGCGTTGGCGCTTTCGCCATCGCCACCCACCTCGATATCGTGCATTTCCTGGAAGCTTATGCAGCGGTCTATGCCTGCGGCGCGGTCGCGGCCGTGGTGATGATGGTGCGCGGGCCGTTTCGCCTCGCGCTTCGGGGCGCGCCAATGGCGCAGACGGCGACGCGCTAGTCGTCCGCGGCGGGTCGCCGGCCGCGCCGGAGCAATCCGAGCAGCGCGCGGACCTTGGTGGCCGCACTCCACAGCACCGGCGTCTGCTTGATCCAGCGCTTGAGCCCGCTGGCCGTCCGCACCGGCGCGACAGCGAGTGCTCCTCGCCAAGTGGTCGCGGCGACATAGTCGTACAGCTTAAGCTCGGTGTCGCACCAATCGCGTTTATAGGGCTCGTCGCCGATGGTGAAATCGAAAATGTGAAGTCCGCGTTCGATCGCAATTCGCATCAGGTCGTGCAGATGCGCGGCGCCGGGCCCGTACCGCGACACCTCACCTTCGTCGTAGCTGGCCAGCAGGTGATAGTAGCAATCGCGATAGGTCAGCCCGAGATTGACGGCGGCGGCGGTTGCACCGACGTCAAGTCGGCTCACGTGTACGAGGTGCCGGGTGGCCGCACCGGTGACCAGCGCGCGATAAAACTCCGCATGACCCAGCCGCGCGAAGAGATTGGTGACGCCCATGCGGGCAAAGGCTTTGCCCTTCTGCGCCATTAACGTGTCGAGCGTACCGAGGGTTTCCTCGTCGCTCGCCGGATTAATCAACTTCACTTCGCCCATTTCGCCCAATCGCTTGCGCTTGGTGCGGTCGCGCCGGCGCGTCGCCGACGAGCGCTTGGCCGTATAGAAGGCTTCCCAGTTGTCGGAGAGATTCGTCAAATAAGCGCCGCTTGGATTTGTCGTCACCGGCAGTTGCAGCATCGGGTTGGCCTGGGCGCCGACCGTTTTCGGCATCTTGGTCAGATTGACCAAATCGCAACAGAGGCGTGGGTGATTGCGCAGCTCGGAGACGATTGCGTCCCACAGCGGTACGAAATCGGCGATCCGCTCGGAGAAAGCGGCAGCGATTAGCGGCGCGTTGTAGTCGCAAAGATCCGAGCCGAGCCAAACCAATTCGCGCACAAAGCGAGACGTGTGAACCGCAAGCGGCAGAATGAACAGAATTTGGCCGGCGTCGCGGCCGACCACGACTGCCGGCTTGGTTCCCTCGCGACCACCGATATGGCTTTGCCAGCAGGCAAGCCAATCGAAGTTCTGGAAAACCGTGCAGTCGGCATGCGGCTCGAAGTCGCGCCAATCCTGTTCGACCGTGGCCATATCCTCATAGATAGCGAGAGTGATCTCGTCCGGATGAGCAGCCGGCGACAGCGCCGGCGCGTCAACCACGACCGGCGGCCGATCGAGATTGATTGGCGCGTCGAGATTTGCCTTTATCGCTTCCGCTTGGGCCATCCCGCGTCCTGACATGAGTAAACCCCTGCGCCGCCCGGCAATCAGTTTGCGGCGGTGCCCTGGAACCAGGGCACGCGGCAATTTCGTCCGACAGCCGTGCACATTCCGTTAATTCGATCGCACAGCCCGAAACGACCGCATATCGAGCGTTATTGCGCCCTGCTGGGGCTATCCCTATAGTCCGCGCCGTTCCGGTCGGGGCGTAGCGCAGCCCGGTTAGCGCACTTGTCTGGGAGACAAGGGGTCGTGAGTTCAAATCTCGCCGCCCCGACCATTTCACCCTCGGGCCGCCCCCAATAGCTTCTTGATATCGTCGAAGGCGCACGGCCCGTCAGCCGGGCACGCTATTCCGTGCGCTGGACTGCTGCGTCGAGTAGCTTGCGGCATTCGGCCAGATCATCGAGTGCCGTTTTCAATTTACGAAGGTCGTCGCGTGCGAGCCGGCCGGCGGCGGCCGGCGCAGCCGCGCTGGCCTTCGGCAGCGGCAGTTCGTCCGCGCCATGGATTGCGCGATCGGTTTCCTCGACATGCGGCACCGGCGCGCTCTTGAACGGCGGATCGCGCCGCCCCACGCCTGCATCCTGACGGCCGCCTAGGTCACGGCCAATCAGCGAAGTAAGCCGGCCGCGCAGGCCCTGGCCGTCCTCGATCGCTTCGATTTCCGGCGTTTCCGAGTCCTCGGCGAATTCGAGGTCATCGCCGTCGCTGGACGCAACCTGCGAAGCGCCTTCCTGCCAAACGGCCTGCACAAATTTCGCGCCTTCTTCACGCAGAATTCGCTGCACGCCCCGAATGGTATAGCCCTCACCATAAAGTAAATGGCGAATGCCGCGCAGCAGGTCGATGTCGTCGGGACGGTAGTACCGCCGCCCGCCGCCGCGCTTCATCGGCTTAATGTCGCGGAAGCGGCTTTCCCAGAAACGCAGCACGTGTTGCGGCAGATCGAGTTCATCTGCCACTTCACTGATACTGCGAAAAGCGTCCGGCGCCTTGATATCCAAAGCGGCCTCACTTGATGTTCGGAACAAACGCGGTACTGGAATTTAGACAGCGGTCATTATGCGCAAATGACCATGTCGGGAATCGGGCCCGACGATAACTTTTTCCGGATCATACACCGGGTTCGGCGTGACCGTTAATACGCTGCTTAAGGATCGCGGAAGGTTTGAACACCATGACCCGGCGCGGCGAGATTGGAACTTCCATACCGGTCTTTGGATTGCGGCCGATACGCTGGCCTTTTTTTCGCACGACAAACGAGCCGAACGAAGAAAGCTTCACGGTTTCGCCACGCTCCAGGCAGTCAGTGATCTCTTTGAGCACCAACTCCACGAGAGCGGCAGATTCCGTGCGTGAGAGGCCCACTTTTTGATAGACCGCCTCACACAGGTCCGCCCTCGTCACTGTCTTACCAGTCATCGCCTGCCCTGCCCCTGGCGAGATATCCTGCTGAATTATCGACGATATTAGCTTCACCACAAGCGGTCAACGGGGCCAAACAGGATATGAGCCCGTAAGCTGTGGCTCCCGGGACACACAGGGCTCTACCGATTGGGCAATACAAGCGATGGCATATTTTCGCGCGAATATTGAGTTTGGCACACAATAGCCGGTCAATTGCTCGACTTATCCCCACTCTTTGCGGCTCGACTTGGTTTCACCAGCGCACCAAAGCAGAACCCCAGGTAAAGCCACCGCCCATGGCCTCCAGCAAAATCAGGTTGCCGCGTTTGATGCGCCGGTCGGCGATAGCGTCGGCCAGTGCCAGCGGGATCGAGGCCGCCGACGTGTTACCGTGCCGGTCGACCGTCACCACCACCTTCTCGGGCGCGATGCCCAATTTGTGGGCCGAACCGTCGATGATGCGCTTGTTGGCTTGGTGCGGCACGAACCAGTCGATATCGCGCGCGCTATAGCCGGTGGCTTTGAAAGCGTCATCTATTACATCGGTGATCATGGCCACCGCGTGTTTGAAGACCTCGCGGCCTTCCATGCGCAAATGGCCGACCGTCTGGGTCGAGGATGGCCCGCCATCTACATAGAGTTTGCTTTTGTGACGCCCGTCCGAGCGCAAATGCGTGGTCAGGATGCCGCGGTCGTCGCGGTTGCCGGGCTGAGGCTGCGCCTCCAGCACCAAAGCGCCGGCGCCATCGCCAAACAGCACGCAGGTGGTGCGGTCGCTCCAATCTAGAATGCGCGAAAAGGTCTCCGCCCCGATCACCAGCGCGCGCTTGAAGGCGCCGCCCTTGAGCATTCCGTCGACCACCGCCAGCGCATAAACGAAGCCCGAACAGACAGCCTGCAAGTCAAAGGCCGCGCCATGCGTGATGCCAAGGCCGGCCTGCACCGTGACCGCCGTCGCCGGAAAGGTCTGGTCCGGCGTCGAGGTCGCCAGCACGATCAGATCGATCGAATTAGCGTCGATGCGGGCATTCGTGAGTGCCGCGCGCGCCGCATTGAGCGCAAGATCGGAGGTCATCTCGCCCGGTGCCGCGATGTGACGCTCGCGGATGCCGGTGCGCTGCACGATCCATTCGTCGGTGGTCTCGACCGAATGGGCGAGTTCGTCGTTGCTCACGATCCGCGCGGGAAGATAGCTGCCGCAGCCGATTACCACCGAACGCAATACGCTCACGAGGCCGCTCCGCTCGCCGCGTAAGCCGTTGCCTGCCGCTCGCGTGCCATCGACTCGCCGATCTTGGCGAGCAATTCGTAGCGCACCATGTCGTAGCCGATGTCGATCGCGGAGGCGAAGCCTTCGGCTTCGGCGCCGCCGTGACTTTTAATCACGATGCCATTGAGGCCGAGGAATACGCCGCCATTGGACTTTTGCGGGTCCATTTTTTCGCGCAACGCGCGGAAGGCGGGCCGTGCCAGAAAATAGCCCAAGCGCGCCCGCCAGGTCCGGTTCATCGCGTTCCTGAGATATTGCGCGAACTGGCGCGCCGTGCCCTCGGCCGCCTTCAAGGCGATATTGCCGGCGAAACCTTCGGTGACGACGACGTCTACCACGCCCTTGCCGATGTCGTCGCCTTCGACAAAGCCATAATAGTTGAAATGCGAGAAGGGACTTTCGCGCATGATGCGGCCCGCCTCGCGCACCGCCTCGAGGCCCTTGACCTCCTCGACCCCGATATTGAGCAGGCCAACGCTCGGCCGCTCGATATCGAACAGCACGCGCGCCATGGCGCTGCCCATGCCGGCGAGATTGATCAGATGGGTCTCATCGGCGCCGATCGAGGCGCCAAGGTCGAGCACGATCGACTCGCCCTTGAGCGTCGGCCATAGCGCGGCGATCGCCGGCCGCTCGATGTTCTCGATCATCTTGAGATTGAAGCGCGCCATAGCCATCAGCGCGCCGGTATTGCCGGCCGACACCGCAACGTCCGCCTCGTCCTTCTTCACCGCGTCGATCGCCAGCCACATCGACGACTTCCAGCGCCCGTGGCGCAGCGCCTGGCTCGGTTTGTCGTCCATCTGGATAGCGACGTCGGTATGCTCGACTTTTGCATTCGCTTTCAGCCGCGGCAGGCGCTCAAGCAGCGGGTCCATGACGGCGCGGTCGCCGAACAGCGAAAATTCGATGTCGGGATGACGGGTGAGCGAGATGTCGGCGCCCGGCAGGACCACTGACGGCCCATGATCCCCGCCCATAGCGTCAAGTGCGATACGAACCTTATCGGCCATGGATCGACCTGGGCGGCGTTGGCGCGGGCGACGGCAACGCGGTCATCGGAAATCGATGCACAAGCGCGACCATAACCGCTGGTGCACGGCAGACAAGCCGGTTTGCTTCATTGTCACGATTGACCGCCGCCGACGCGGTTTTTCAGGGCGGCCAGCGCAGCAAAGGGGTGCTCGCCCGGATCCTCGACCTTGGGCGGCGCAAATTGCGCGCCCGCTTTGCGTGGATAAGGATCGATGCCGAGGATCAGGAATTCGGTCGCCAACGCCCCCAAATCGATCTTGCCGTCGATAATCGGCTCCGGCGTCTCATCGCCGCCAAGCTCGCGTTTGCGGGAGCCGACGGGCGCCGGATCGCCGCTTCCCGGCACGAATTGCAGGTCGACCGGTTCGCTGACCTCGCTCTCGATCGGCTCGAGCGTGACCACGCAAGTCTGCCCGACCCGCGCGCTGACTTGCCCCGATACGTGAACTCCGACGCCCTGGCGGATCAGATCGAAGGCTGCCGCGAGCTGCTGCAGGCCGCGTAACGACGCCCGCTCGGCGACCGCGGCGCGGACGTCGTCCGCGGCCTCGATCTCGATGTGCAGACCGGTGTCGGGGATATCCGCAACCTCCACCGGCACGCTCCAGGGGTTTGCTATTTTTTCCATGAGAACAAACTCTTACCCTGTGATCTTAAAGTGCGTCAGGGGGTCCGGAAAGTGCAAAACGCCATCCGCCAGTCGCGTTGCATCCTGCGTTGCAAGATCACGTAACGCCTCGCGCATATAGGCGGCAAGCCGGGGCGCAACCGCCGTCGCCGCCGGCGATTCGCCATATATATTGCGGCTGAGGGCCTCGGCCAGCGCCTTTTCGTCGGCGGCAGCGAGAGCTGCCCGATAGGCCTGCGCACGGCCATAGAAAGCCTCGCCCATGCGGCGCATCTCTTTTGGCACCGCCAGGTCGCCGACGCCCATTTCGCGCAGATTATGGTCCATATCCTGACAAAACCGGTCGAATATCCCCTGCCCAAGATCACGCAGGCCTGAGTCCTGCGCCAACCGATCAAGCAGCAGCGACAAATGCAGTACGATCAGGTCAAAACGGCCGTTAACTGTGTCGGAAACGGCATATTCGCGGTAGAAGCAGGGCATTCGCGCCTGCGCCACGATCATGCCATACAGGGCGGAAATGGTGGCTGAACGCCGCTTGAGGCGAAAATGGGGAAAAATCATCGCGCGCGGTTAAGTCAACGGCGCCTGCGATGCAAGACCGAAATGATTCTGCCGGGGGCCAGGAAAATTCGCAACTGCAAGAAGGCCGCGCGGCTGTTGCCGGCGCTGGCGCTTGCGTGCGGCTTGGCACTCGCCGGCTGCGGCACCACGACCGAGACGCTGCAGCGCGGCTATGTGCTGCAAGACGGCACGCTTGAGCAGATTCCGATCGGCGCGACACAAGAGCAGGTGCTGATCGTGCTCGGCACCCCCTCCACCGTCGCCACCGTTAGCGGCGAAGCGTTTTATTATATTTCGCAGAAGTCGCAGCGCACGGCAGCCTTTATGCCCTATGAGGTCAAGGACCAGCGGGTGATTGCGGTCTATTTCGACAAAGACCGCCGGGTTGCGCGGCTTGCCAATTACGGTCTGAAGGACGGCAAAGTGTTCGACTTCGTGTCGCAGACCACACCAACCGGCGGCCAAGAGCTGAGCTATCTGCGCAACATCTTCAAGAACATCAGCCTCAATCCATTCGCCCACTAACGGCGCGCTGAGCAAAACGGGCCCGCGCAATGACGCGGGCCCTCGTGCTTTCAACACCATCCACGTTCAATGCGCCAGCACCGCCAGTAATAACAGCGCCACGATGTTGGTGATCTTGATCATCGGGTTCACCGCCGGGCCGGCCGTATCTTTATAAGGATCGCCGACGGTGTCGCCGGTGACGGCGGCCTTGTGCGCCTCCGAGCCCTTGCCGCCGTAGTGGCCGTCCTCGATGTATTTCTTGGCGTTGTCCCAGGCGCCGCCGCCCGCGGTCATCGAGATGGCGACGAACAGCCCGGTGACGATCACGCCGAGCAGCATGGCGCCGACCGCGGAGAAGCCAGCCGACTTGCCGGTCGGGCCGCCGCCGGCAATCAGATAGATCACGAAATAGACGACAATCGGCGACAGCACCGGCAACAGCGACGGCACGATCATTTCCTTGATCGCCGCCTTGGTGAGCATGTCCACCGCGCGGCCGTAATCGGGCTTGTCCTTGTATTTCATGATGCCCGGCTTCTCGCGGAACTGCCGGCGCACCTCCTCCACGATCGCGCTGGCGGCGCGGCCGACCGCGGTCATGCCCATGGAGGCGAACAGATACGGCAGCATGCCGCCGAACAAGAGGCCGACCACGACGTAAGGGTTGGTCAGCGCGAAGTCGAGATGGATTCCTTGGAAGTACGGGTGCTCCGCCGCGCTCTTGGTGAAGAACTGCAGGTCTTCGTTGTAGGCGGCAAACAGCACCAGCGCGCCCAAGCCTGCCGAGCCGATGGCGTAGCCTTTGGTGATCGCCTTGGTGGTGTTGCCGACCGCATCGAGCGCGTCGGTGAATTTTCTCACGCCCTTCGGCAGGCCCGCCATTTCGGCAATCCCGCCTGCATTGTCGGTGACCGGGCCGAAGGCGTCGAGCGCCACCACCATGCCGGCGAGCGCCAGCATCGCGGTGACTGCAATGGCGATGCCGAACAAGCCGGCCTGCCCGAAAGCCACCAGAATGCCGGCGATGATGACGATGGCCGGCAGCGCGGTTGCTTCCAGCGAGATCGCCAGGCCCTGGATAACGTTGGTCCCGTGACCGGTCACCGAAGCCGCCGCGATCGACTTCACCGGACGGAAATTGGTGCCGGTGTAGTATTCGGTGATCCAGATGATCAGCCCGGTGACCACCAGGCCGACGACGGCGCAAATGTAGAGCGCCATGCCGCTGTAGCTGACGCCGGGAATGGCGCCGAAGCCGACCAGCCGGTACGTCACATACCAGATGCCGAAGAGCGAGAGCACCGCCGAGGCGATGAAGCCCTTATACAGCGCGCCCATGATCGACTCGCTGGCGCCGAGCCGCACGAAGTACGTGCCGATGATCGAGGTGATGATGCAGATGCCGCCGATGGCCAGCGGATAAGTCATCATATTGGCGAGCACCGGCGTGGTGGCAAAGAAGATCGATGCCAGCACCATGGTGGCGACGATGGTCACCGCATAAGTCTCGAACAGATCGGCCGCCATGCCGGCGCAGTCGCCGACATTGTCGCCCACGTTGTCGGCAATCGTCGCGGGATTGCGCGGATCGTCTTCCGGAATGCCGGCTTCGACCTTGCCGACCAGATCGCCGCCGACGTCGGCGCCCTTGGTGAAGATGCCGCCGCCGAGACGGGCGAAGATCGAGATCAGCGAGGCGCCGAAGCCGAGCGCGACCAGCGCATCGATGACAAGACGGTCGTTGACCGCCTTATGCAGGGCGCCGGTGAGGAAAATGAAATAGAGCGTGACGCCGAGCAGAGCCAAACCGGCGACCAGCATGCCGGTGATAGCGCCGGCCCGAAAGGCCAGCGAGAGTCCGCCGGCGAGCGACTTGGTGGCGGCTTGCGCCACGCGCACGTTGGCGCGCACCGAAACGTTCATGCCGATGAAGCCGGTGGCGCCCGACAACACCGCGCCGACGAGGAAGCCGAGCGCGACCAGCCAGCCGAGCGTAAAGCCAAGGATGATGAAAATGACCGCGCCGACAATGGCGATGGTGGTGTATTGGCGCTTGAGATAGGCCTGCGCGCCCTCGCGCACGGCGGCGGAAATCTCCTGCATTTTCTTGCTGCCGGCATCGGCGGCAAGCACCGAACGGGTGGTCCAAATGCCATAGAGGATCGCGAGCACGCCACAGCCGACGATCATCCACAATGTATTCATGGTGGCCTCAACCTCGAATTTGCATGGCTGGCAGGAGCAACGCTCCGGCCGGTACCAGGAGCGTCGAGGATGGCCGCTTTGAGGGCGCTTCACCCCGACCGGGAAGCGCGCGGATATAGCCAAAAATGCGCCATCGATGCAACGCGGAATCGCTTCAATCGTTTTGATGGCGGTGGACGCGCGAAACGCGCGGAAAAGGGCCGAAATCGCCAGTGTTCTTTAGCCAAAGTTGCCGGGTCCGCCCGTATTCGGCCTTCGTCCACCTCGCTTGGGCGGACAAGTCCCCGCCCTCTCAGCAGAGGGAGGGTGGTGCCCCGAGCGGCACACGCCCCGATAGCCGTCCGCCGGTACCAGGACCACTTGCCATCACATCGTCGTCAAACGTGAAACACCACAAAGAGCGACATCGCCAGCATTGCGATGCCAATGATACCGACGATGATGGCCAAGCGGTCGTCTAGGGGCATCGCGCGATAGTAGGCGAGTCGCGTCAGCGCGTCAGGACCGGAACCGGAAGGCGCCGTTTACACCGCTTCGGCGCGCTTGTGCAGGCTGAGCCAGGCCAGCAGCACCGCGGCTACGAAAATCGTCGGGAAGATCACTTCGTTGACCGTCTGCCAGCCGAATTGCGCCAGTAGCAGGCCGGAGGAGAAGGACGCCAGCGCCATGCTGCCGAAGATCAGGAAATCGTTGAAGGCCTGCACCTTGGTGCGCTCGGCCGGCCGATAGCATTGCGTGACCATAGTGGTGGCGCCGATAAAGGCAAAGTTCCAGCCGAGACCGAGCAGCACCAGCGCGCCCCAGAAATGCGCCACCGTGATGCCCGACATACCGACGACCCCGGTCAAAGCGATCAGCGCTAAGCCGATGCCGGTGATGCGCCCAACGCCGAAACGCGCTATCAGGTTACCGGTGACAAAGCTCGGCCCAAACATCGCCAGCACGTGCCATTGGATTCCAAGCGCGGCGTCGGTGACCGAATGGCCGCAGCCGACCATCGCGAGCGGCGCCGCGGTCATCACCAAATTCATCATCGCATAGCTCGCCACGCCGCAGGCAACCGCGACGATGAAACGCGGGTTGCGCACAATTTCCGCCAGCGGCCGGGCGTTGTCGGTGCGTTTTTCGGCGACCGGCGGCACCTTCACGAAGGTCAACACCAGCGCCACCATCGTGGCGAGGACCGCCTGACCAAGATAACTGGCGGCGAAGATATAGGCGGGCAGCAAATCCTTGGTGAAGATGACGAGTTGCGGTCCAATAAACGCCGAGAACACGCCGCCGGCCAGCACCCAGGACACCGCTTTCGGCCGATAGGAATTGCTCGCGGTATCGGCGGCGGCGAAGCGGTAGGATTGCATCGAGGCGGCATAGAGTCCGCCGCAGAAGGTGCCGAGCAGGAGCAGCCAGAATAGACCCTGCATCACGGCCGCGTAAGAGATCAGTCCGGACAGCATGCCGAACGCCGATCCGACATGCAGCGCGAAGCGGCGGCCGAAGCGGCGGGCGAGCGCCCCCACCGGCAGCGTGCCCAGCCACATGCCGATCACCGTACAGGTGATCGGCAGCGTCGCGAGGCTCTTGTCGGGCGCCAGCACCGCGCCGACGATGCTGGCCGTCGAATAGATGATGACATTGTTGGCGCCGCCCAGCGCCTGCGCCACCGCCAGCACGATCGCGTTGCGGCGTGCCAGCGTGTCGTCGATGTGCGTGTGCAGCAAAGGTTCGGCAATGGCCGACATCAGGCGCCCCCGGACATACGGCCCTTTTAGCGGCCGTGGGCCGTATTCGCTACTGCCGTGGGCGCAGGGCTGCGTTGCCTCTCAGCGCGCATTGCTTTGGCGGCATTAATCATTCCGATCAAAACGCCAGGCGCCGGGATGGCGCACCACCGCATCGCGCGCCTCATCCAGCGACCGCGCGCCGATCTGGCCGAGCGAGGAGCGCAGTTCGTCGATATAGAGGTCGATCAGGTGCCCCGGCCCGGCATCGCCGAGCGCGCCGAGCGCCCATAAAAACGACTTGCCGGCAAAGGCCGCCTTGGCGCCGAGCGCCAACGCCCGCATCACGTCCTGTCCCGAGCGGATGCCGCTGTCGAGCACGACGGTCGCTTTCTGCCCGACGGCCGAAACGATGGACGGCAGCACGTCGATCGAGGGCACCAGCGCCTCGATTTGGCGGCCGCCGTGGTTCGACACCCAGATGCCCTCGATGCCGAGCGACACCGCCTTTTCGGCGTCGGCCGGGTGCAAAATGCCTTTCACCAGCATGGGGCCTTTCCAGCGGTCGCGGTAGCGCGCGACCTCCTCCCAGGAAAACACGCCGCCCATGTTCTTGCGCGCGAAGGCGATCACCTCGTTGGTGCTTTTGCTCTCGCCGGCATATTGGCGAACGGTGGCAAAGCGCGGATAGCCGTTGCGCAGCAACGCCCACAGCCATTTCGGCCGCACCAGCATTTCGGTGATCATACGCAAATTGGGACGGAATTCGCGGCCCAGGCCGGCGTAACTTTCGCGCGAGCGGGTTGTGCGCACCGGCACGTCGAGGGTCAGCGCCAGCGCTTTGACGCCGGCGGCATGTGCGCGCTTGATCAGGTCGAAGCCGATGGCGTGTTCATTCTGATAGAAGCGATAAAGCTGCAGCCAGAAAACATCGGGCGCGACCTTGGCAACATCCTCGATGGTCGCACCGCCGGCAACACCCAACGTGTAAGGCACACGCGCGCGTTGCGCGGCCTTCGCCAGCAACAGATCGGCGCCCGGCCACACCAGCGAGGGGCCGCCCATCGGCGCGATCCCGATCGGCGCCGCATAGCGGGTGCCGAACAGCTCGACATCGGTCGGCGGCACGGTGGTGATGCCGCCGTAGCGCGGCACCACCTTGATGGCGTCGAAGGCCGCCCAATTATGCTCGATGCCAACATCAGCGCCGGCGCCGGTATCGCCGTATTCGAAGGAGAAAAACGGCACGTTCTTCGGCGCGCGCCGACGCAGATAATCGGAGGTCGGGAAGAGCTTGTGCAGCGCTTCAAAATTCGGGCTGAGCCCGGTGGGCAGCTGGGTCAGCGCTTTTTTGGCCGTCAGGTCGTCCATGATCTTGCCGGTCCTTGCGAGCAGTTTCGCATTATAGCCTGTGATTGGGCCCGATGCTGCCGCGTTCAAAAGTGGCTGAAGGAGGGGCGCTTGAAGGTCAAAGTCTTGCCGTCGGCGCCGATGAAGCGGGTCCCCTCGCCCGCCGCGATGGAGCCGATCTCGCTCACGCTCACTTTTGCCGCCTGCGCGGCTGCCTGGAAGCTCCCCACGTGCTCGGGGGGCACCGCGCAGAGGATTTCATAGTCGTCGCCGCCGGTCAGCGCGGGTTCGATCGTGCCGGCGTCGCTTGCCAGCACCGCCTGGGCGGCCGCGGAGAGCGGCACCCGCGCCGCGTCGATAGCCGCCGCGACCTGCGAGGCGCGGCACAGTTTGGCGAGATCTCCGGCGAGACCGTCCGACACGTCCATCGCTGCCGAGGCGTGCGCCCGCACGGCGCCGGCGAGTGCCATGCGCGGCTGCGGCAGCAGATAGCGCGACGCCAAATGGCGGCGCTGCGCCTCGTCGAGTTTCCAGGCGGCGCCTCTGCGCAACAAAAGGCCGAGCGCGGCGTCGCCGATCGTACCGCTGACGAATACGCGATCACCCGGCTTGGCGCCGGCGCGGCGCACCATGGCGCCTTCCGGGACGCTGCCAAACATCGCGATCGAGATGGTGGCAGGACCGGGCGTGCGGTCGGTATCGCCGCCGAACAGCGGACAACCAAATTCTTCCGCATCGACGCGCAGACCATTCGCGAAACCGGCGAGCCACTCCTCGCCAACGTCCTTGGGCAGGGCCAACGACAGAAGGAAGCCGAGCGGCGTTGCGCCTTTGGCGGCGAGATCGGACAGGTTCACGCGCAGCGCCTTGCGCGCGATGTCGCCTGCGGCATCCTCGGCAAAAAAATGCACCCCGCCAATAATGGCGTCGGTCTTGAGCACGAGGTCGCAACCCGCCGGCGGCGTGACGAAAGCGGCGTCGTCGGTCAAGCCGAGCGCGCCCGGATGGCTCGCCAGCGGCTTAAAGAACCGCGCGATCAGCCGGTCTTCGCCCGACATATCGTCATGGGCGGCCATCGCATCACCCTGCCGCCTGGCCGAACTCGGCCGCGCGCAGCCGCCGTGCCAGTTGGTCGAGCACCGCGTTGACCATGCCGGTCTCGTCGCGCCCTACAAAAGCCGCCGCCACGTCGGCATATTCTTTCACCACCACTCGCGCCGGAACGTCGCGGCGATGCTCGAGCTCGTAGGCGCCGGCGCGCAAGGCAGCGCGCAGAATCGCCTCAATGCGCTTGAGCGGCCAGCCGTGCGCCAGCGCCTCGTCGATCTGCGGATCGAGCGCGCGCTGTTCGCGCACGACGCCGGTGACGATATCGCGAAAGAAGGCGGCTTCGGCCGGCAGATATTGCGCGCCCTCCACTTCGCGGCCGATCCAATGGTTTTCGAATTCAGCGAGGATCTCGTTCAAGCCGGTGCCGGCGAGGTCCATTTGGTAGAGCGCCTGCACCGCAGCGAGCCGCGCTGCCCCCCGCCTGTTTGCTTTGGGCGTCTCCTTGTCCTTGAGGGGCGCCCCGCGCACCATCAAAGTCCAGCCAATGTACGTTTGAGCGCTACCATGGTGAGCGCGGCGCGCGCCGCGTCACCGCCTTTGTCGCCGTCGTCCGGATTGGCGCGCACCAGTGCCTGCGTTTCGGTGTCGACCGTGAGAATGCCGTTGCCGATCAGAAGCTGCTGGGCGATGGCGAGATCCATCAACCCGCGCGCCAATTCATTGGAGACGACCTCGAAATGATAGGTTTCGCCTTCGATGACGCAGCCGAGCGCCACCACACCGTCGTAGGGTTTTCGTTTTTGTTGCGCCGCGGCGACGGCCATGGCGATGGCGGCGGGGATTTCCAGCGCCCCCGGCACGGTGATACGGTCATAGTGCGCGCCGGCCGCATCGAGCGCGCGCTTAGCGCCTGCCCACAGCGCGTCCGCTATATGGACGTAGAAGCGCGCCTCCACGACGAGCATGCGCAGCGGATCGGGCTTCTTCGCGGTCGCTTTTTTCGCGGCAGTTTTCTTTGTCGTTGCGCTTTTCTTGGCCATGGCCGAATTCGCTCCTCATTCACCGCGTGGTAGCAAGCGCCAAGGCGGTGAACAAGGGCACTATTGCGGCTTAGCCGTGGCGCGGAAAAACTAGTGCGCGCCCATCAGTCGCGCGACGTAGCGCGCCATGGTGTCGACTTCCAGGTTAACGTCGTCGCCGACGCGCAGATCGCCGAAGGTGGTAACCTGGAGGGTGTGCGGGATGATCAGTACCGAAAAAGTATCGGCTTTGACTACATTGACGGTGAGCGAGACGCCGTCGAGCGTGACAGAACCCTTCGGCGCGATGAAACGGCCAAGCTCAGGCGGTGTGCGCAGCACGAAGTTCACCATGTCGGTCATCTCGGCGCGCTCGACCACGGTTGCCAAGCCGTCGACATGGCCGGCGACCAGGTGTCCGCCGAGCTCGTCGCCGAGCTTCAGCGGCCGTTCAAGATTGATCTTGCTGCCGTGGCGCCAGCGGCCGACGGTGGTGCGCGCCAAGGTCTCGGCCGCGGCATCGACGCCGAACCAGCTCCTTGCGTCCTCCTCACCCGTCTCAACCACCGTCATGCAGACGCCATTGCAGGCGATGGAGGCGCCGTCGATCAATTCGGCGCGGGGATAGCGCGTGTAGATGGTGATGCGGTTGAGATTATCGGCTCGCGGCTTGACCGACCGCACCTCGCCCAAATCGGTGACGATACCGGTGAACATGTCAGGCCCGCTCGAACGTCTGCAGAACATCGGCGCCGACTTGCTCGCGCCCGCGCGACTTTAGCCGCGCCGTCAACCGATCGAGCGCCATGCCTTCCAGCGGTGCGATGCCGGTTTCGCCGATCGGCTTATCGCCCTGCAGCAGCACAGCCGCGTCCACCAGGTCGTCGGCGACGAAACTGGCGGCCACCGTCGGCCCGCCCTCCACCATCAACCGTGTGACGCCTTCACCGGCGAGCGTTTTCAACACCGCACCGAGGTCGAGCCGCCCGTCGTCATCGCCGACGCGACATACCCTGCAGCCGCGCTGCTGCAGGACATCCTCGGCGATGGCCGAGGCCTTGTGGGAGCCAAAGATCCACGTCGGCGTGTCGCGCACCGTCGCCACCACCGAGGTGGCGAGCGGGATCTGCAATTTGGCGTCGAGCACGACGCGTACCGGCGAGCGCTCGAACATGCCCGGCAGGCGGCAGGTCAATTGCGGATTGTCGGACAGGACGGTGCCGATGCCGACCAAAATGGCGTCGTTCTCCGCCCGCATCTGGAACATGCGCAGGCGCGCCGCCGCGCCGGTGATCGCTGCCGGCTTGCGGCCCGCGAGCCCCGCCTTGCCGTCCGCCGAGACCGCCAGCTTTAGCGTCACGAAAGGACGCTGCTTGGTGATGCGTGTGATGTGGCCGGCATGCGCGCGCCGCGCTTCCGCAGCGCCAAGCCCGACATCGACGATAATTCCCTTTTCGCGCAGCCGCGCATGACCCTGCCCGGCCACTTCCGGATTGGGGTCTTCCAGCGCCGAAACCACCCGCGCGATACCGGCTTTGATGATGGCGTCGGCGCAAGGCGGCGACTTGCCGTGATGCGAGCAGGGCTCGAGCGTCGCGTAGAGCGTAGCGCCCTGCGCCATTTTTTTGGCGCGGCGCAACGCCTCGACCTCGGCATGCGGGCGGCCGCCGGGTTGCGTCCAGCCGCGCGCAACCATGACGCCGTCCTTGACGATGACAGCACCGACCGCAGGATTGGGCCAGGTCTGCCCGAGACCGCGCCGGCCGAGCGCCAGCGCAAGTGCCATGAAGCGCTCATCGTTCGCCGTCGCCGCGGCAACGACTTGCTCGGCGTGCAGGCTCATTTGCGCGCGGTGTCTGCTGCCCGCTCCTCGCTCGACAACTCGTCAAGCGCGGCGCGGAAGTCCTTGGCCTCGCGGAAATTGCGGTAGACGGAGGCGAAACGCACATAGGCGACGTCGTCCAGCTCGCGCAAATGCTCCATCACCAGTTCGCCGATCGCTTCCGAGGATACTTCGCTCTCGCCTTGGCTTTCCAGTTCGCGCACGATCTTGGAAACTTCCTGCTCGACACGTTCCGGATCGACCGCGCGTTTGCGCAGCGCGATCTGCACCGAGCGCATCAGCTTGTCGCGGTCGAACGGCACGCGGCGGCCGTTGCGCTTGATGACCGTGAGCTCGCGCAGTTGCACGCGCTCGAAGGTGGTGAAGCGGAAATTGCAGGTCAGGCAAACGCGACGGCGGCGGATGACCGCCGAATCCTCGGTCGGCCGCAAATCCTTCACCTGGGTATCCAGGCTTCCGCAACTCGGGCAACGCATGACGTCCCCCTACCCGCTATATTTGTTTGCGCATGATCTTATCCGAAAACCGTTCCTACTTTTCGGGATCATGCGCTTGGATAAATCGGAAATCGCGAAATCAATGCTTTCACCTTGCCGCGCATAGCGGTCTCCACCAGCGAATCCTCGTCGGTGCCTTTCTGCGACAGTACGTCGAGCACTTCGGCAATCATGTCGCCAACCGCCCGGAATTCGGCGATGCCGAAGCCGCGCGTGGTGCAGGCCGGCGAGCCGAGCCGGATGCCGGATGTAACGAAAGGCTTTTCCGGATCGAACGGGATGCCATTCTTGTTGCAGGTGATGTGGGCGCGGCCGAGCGCGGCCTCCGCCACTTTCCCGGTCAGGCGCTTCGGGCGCAGATCGACCAGCATCAGATGCGTGTCGGTGCCGCCGGAGACGATATCGAGCCCGTGCGATTTGAGCGTTTCGGCCAATGCCTTGGCGTTTTCCACCACGTTCTTGGCGTAAAGCTTGAAGCTCGGCCGCAACGCCTCGCCGAAGGCGACCGCCTTGGCGGCGATCACATGCATCAGCGGCCCGCCCTGCATGCCGGGGAACACCGCCGAGTTGAGCTTCTTCGCCATTTCCTCGTCGTCGGACAGAATGACGCCGCCGCGCGGGCCGCGCAGTGTCTTGTGCGTCGTGGTGGTCACGACATGCGCGTGCGGGAATGGCGAGGGATGTGCGCCGCCGGCGACGAGGCCGGCAAAATGCGCCATGTCGACCATTAAGTAAGCGCCGACCTCATCGCAGATCTCGCGGAAGGCGCGGAAGTCGATGATGCGCGGATAGGCCGAGCCGCCGGCGATGATGAGCTTCGGCCTGTGCTCGCGCGCCAGCCGCGCCACCTGCTCGATATCGATACGATGATCGTCACGGCGCACGTCGTAGGGCACCGGCTTGAACCATTTGCCGGAAATATTGACCGGCGAGCCGTGCGAGAGATGGCCGCCGGCGGCGAGATTGAGCCCCATGAAGGTGTCGCCCGGCTGCATCAGCGCGAAGAACACCTCGGCATTGGCGGACGCGCCGGAATGCGGCTGCACGTTGGCGAACTTGCAGCCGAACAATTTGGTCACCCGCTCGATCGCCAGCCGCTCGGCAATATCCACAAACTGGCAGCCGCCGTAATAGCGTTTGCCCGGCAGGCCTTCAGCGTATTTGTTGGTCAGCACCGAGCCCTGTGCTTCCAGCACCGCCTTGCTGACGATGTTCTCCGACGCGATCAGCTCGATCTCGTCGCGCTGGCGGCCGAGCTCGAGCCGGATCGCCTCGGCAATCTCGGGGTCGGAGTCGCGCAAAGAACTGGAAAACAGGCTTTCTCCATCGCCGGTTGGGGCAGGCTTCGAAGTCGCCGACATCACGATCTCCTGGCGCGGAACCAAATCCGGCGCCGAAAATGAAAAAATCCGGGGTTGGCCCCGCAATACCATATAGACCGCAAACGGCCAAGCATTGGGCGCCAGGCTGTGTGCAAACCCTAGATATTGGGTGTCCGGGGAATTACGAGGGCGGCCGCCCCAAACGCAAAAAGCCCCGGCCTTTCGGCCGGGGCAAGGAAGTCCCCCGTCAAGTGCGGGTGATTAAGTCTTACAGGCGATAGAGGATCTGGTCGGTCCAGAAGCGCTCCAGCCGGTGCAGCGACTTGTTGAGCGTGGTGAATTCGTCGGCATTGATGCCGCCGACCTGCTCCACCGTGCGCACGTGCTTCTGGTAGAGCGTCTCGACGATGTCGCGCACCTCGCGGCCCTTGTCGGTCAGCTTGATGCGCACCGAGCGGCGGTCGACACGGCTGCGCTGGTGGTCGAGGAAGCCCATCTCCACCAACTTCTTGAGATTGTAGGAAACGTTGGAGCCGAGGTAATAGCCGCGCGTGCGCAACTCGCCTGCGGTCAATTCCTTGTCCCCGATGTTGTAGAGCAGCAGCGCCTGCACTGAATTGATGTCGGCGCGGCCACGGCGGTCGAATTCGTCCTTGATGACGTCGAGCAAGCGGCGGTGCAACCGCTCGACCAAGGTCAAGGCCTCGTGATAGAGCGGCCTGATGTGATCGAACCGCTGATCGTGTTCGGCGGTCTCGACCGTTTTCGCAACGGCTTTCATGTCCAACGCCCCTGTTATTGTCTTTACGTCTTGACCGGTAACGAGGCCCTGTTTTCCCCGCTCCGGATGACGCACCCTATAAAGGGCAGTCTAAAATCGGCTTAAATAACAGCATAAAGATTAGGTTTATTTACAAGGGTGAACGGTTCATTGCGCAATCAATTGAATCGATTGCCGTTACGTTTCGTTCACCGTGACGATGGCGTTTCAGCCGCGAATGAAGCGAATGATGCCTGAAAAGTCCCGGCCCGCCTCGCCGCTCTCGACATATTGCGAATAAATCCTTGCCGCATCCGCGCCGAGTTCGGTGTTGGCGCCGCTTGCCTTGGACGCATCCTGGGCGAGTTTCAAATCCTTCAGCATCATGGCGGCAGTAAAGCCCGCCTGATAGTCGCGGTTGGCCGGCGACGTCGGCACCGGGCCCGGCACCGGACAATACGTCGTCATCGACCAGCACTGTCCCGAGGACTTTGAGGAAATGTCGAACAGCTTCTGGTGATCGAGGCCGAGCTTTTCCGCCAGCACGAAAGCTTCCGACACCGCGATCATCGACACACCGAGGATCATGTTGTTGCAGATCTTTGCCGCTTGGCCGTTGCCGGCGCCGCCGGCATGCACGATCGTCTTGCCCATCCTCTGCAAAACCGTCTCAGCGCGCGTGAAAGCCTGCACGCTGCCGCCGACCATGAAGGTCAGCGTTGCCGCCGTCGCGCCGCCGACGCCGCCGGACACCGGCGCATCGAGCATCAACAGCCCCTTTGCTTCCGCAGCGGCGGCAACCGCGCGCGCGGTTTCCACGTCGATGGTCGAACAATCGATCAGCAGCGTGCCGGGATTGGCATTCTCGATGATGCCGTTGGGGCCCAGATAAACCTCGCGCACGTGCTTGCCGGCCGGCAGCATGCTGATGACGACATCGGCGCGCGCGGCGGCGACTTTGGCAAACTCGACGCCGACGCCGCCGGCGGCCTTGAGCTTTTCGATGGCCGCCGGATTGACGTCGACGCCCTCGACCTGATGGCCGGCCTTGATCAGGTTCTGCGCCATCGGCAGCCCCATATTGCCGAGGCCGATGAATCCTATGCGCGCCATGCAAACCTCCCCATGTCTTTTCGTTGTCCGCTCATGGCGGCTGCTCCTGCGCCGCTTTCACTGCCAGCCATAAATACAATGCCAGCAGCGCCGCTTCCGCCACACCGATCAGCACGGCGTTGGCGAACACCTGCGGGAAAAATACATCGACCGCCAGCATCGAGGCGACCGCGGTGAGCCATATGACCGCGCCCCAGGCCGCGGCGAGCCACAAGCCGACGGCGGCAACCAGGTCGATCACCGCGAAGAACACCGTCGCCGTCTGCCAGGCGATCGAATGAAATTCGAATCCCTCGTTAGGCCCGACCCCGATGCCGCAGACCCGAGACCAATGATAGAGGCCCTTGAGCATCGACACGCCGGCCATCACGCGCAGGAACAGCACCAGCCGCCGCGTCCAGCGGCCGACGTCGGTTTCGTCCGCCGGCTCAAGCACGGGCTCGAGCGTTTGGGCGTCCTCGTGGACCAACGGCTCCCTCATGGCAGTCCCAGTTCGTCGTCTAGCGGGGCAAAATGGCGCGCGACCTCGGCCGCATCGATGGCATCAAGCACCGCCGGCCGCCAGCGCGGCTTGTTGTCTTTGTCGACGATCACGGCGCGCACGCCCTCATAGAAATCGTGGCCCTTGATGACGCGCGACACTATGCGGAATTCCGCGCGCATGCACGTCTCGAAATCCCACGCCTGTCCGCGCCGCACTTGCGCCAGTGCGAGCTTCAGGCTGAGCGGGGATTTGGTCCGCATGGTGGCGGCGGTTTTTCCCGCCCATTCCGCATCGGCGCTGTCGGAGGCTGCCTCGCCATCGAGCGCGACGAGGATGGCCTCGACCTCATCGGCGGCAAACAACCGATCGATCGAAACGCGCCGCGCCAAGATCGCGCCCTCCCCCGCCGGCTCGGCGAAGGCCGCCAGCACCGCATCGACGGACACCGTGCCGCTGAGCCCTTCGAGCATGGCCTCGAAACGCGCGGACGGAACGCGATGCGTGGCGAGGCCAGCGCCGCAGCCGTCGGCAGCGCCGAAGCGCTCGCCGGTGAGCGCACAATAGGCCCCGAGTTCGCCCGGCATGCGCGGCAGAAACCAGGTGGCGCCGACGTCGGGAAAAAAGCCGATACCCACCTCCGGCATGGCGAACTGAAAGCGGTCGCCGGCGACGCGATGCGAGCCATGCACCGACACGCCGACGCCGCCACCCATGGCGATGCCGTCGATCAATGCCACGTAGGGCTTGGGATAATTCTTGATCAGCGCATTAAGCGGATATTCGTCGCGCCAGAATTGCAGCGCTTCGTCGTGGCGCCCGGCCTGACCGAGGTCGTAGAGCGCGCGAATATCGCCGCCGGCCGAGAAGGCGCGCGCGCCCGCGGCCTTGATCACGACGCGCGTGATGGCGGGATCGTCGGCCCAGCGCTCGAGTTGCGCACGCAGCGCACGCACCATGCCGTGCGTGACGGCGTTGAGCGCGGCCGGCCGGTTGAGGGTGACGAGGCCGGCGGCACCGCGGCGCTCGAACAGGATATCGGCGTCGTTCACGCCATCGCCCACAGATACGCGGCGGTCGCAGCCAATCCGAGCGCGCTGCGGACGGCGTGCAGCCGGCCCCATTGCGAGATCAAGCCGCGCGTCACCTCGTTGGCGTCTTCCGGCGGCGTTGCGTCCAGCAGCCGGTTAGTGGGCTTGATGATGAACAACGTGAAGGGCCAGTTGGCGAGGATCAGCGCTGCGCCGACCAGCCAGCGCCAATCGTAGCTCAAGACGAAGGCGATGATGCCGAGCGCGCCGGAGACCGCCGCCAGGCTCGATTGCATCATGAAGCCGCGCTTGTAGCTCGGCTTCCATTGCGTCAGCAAAGCCCGGTCGTCGAGTTGAAGGCGCGCGTGCTGTTCGGCAACGTTGATGTAGACCGCGGCGCCGGCAAACAATGCCGCCGCCACCAGCGCCAACTCGCCGCTCCACATCGACAACTGCATGCGCCGCCTATGCCTGCTGTGCCGGCCAGGCGCCGGCTTTCTCCAGCCGCTGCATGGCCTGATCGGTGAACTCGGCGCGCGGGCCGTCGCCGCCGATCACGAACATCAAAATCAATTCCGCGTTGGGATCGCCCTTGGTCACGTTCTCGAAGCGGCGGATCATGCCGGGCGGAAACGACACCACGTCGAGCGGACCGAGATCGACATAATCGACCTTGCCGTTCTCGTCCTCCCAACTCGCACGCCAGGTGCCGGTCATGGGGATAAAGGTCTCGTTGGTGTCGTGATTATGCATCTCGGGGCCGTGGCCCGGTCTGGCCTTGCAGTAGCCGAGATTGAAGCCCTCGCTGATCTTGATGGCCGCCAGGCGCGCGGCGTCGGCGCCCACAGGCGAGGTCACGCCCCCTTCGCCGATGCCTTGCGGCGGTTGGAAGCCGATGACGTTGAACAAAGTGCGTTCGCAGCCCGGCATCTTGCTGTCGGGCAAGCCGCCGTCGAAGCCTTTGAGGTCCTTGAAGCGGGCGATCCGCTTCATCATTTGGTCGCGCGTAAAATAACGCCTCGGCAGCTGCTCCATGCCTTTTCCTCCCTGGCCGGTTCGAATTTGTCGTCAGCATAGCAGGATCAGCCCGGGCCGCGTTTGCGCAAATAGATGAACCAATACACCAGGCCGACAAGGCCGCCCCCGCCGACAATATTGCCGATGGTCACGGGAACGAGGCTCGCAAAAAACGCCGTCCAGGTCAGGGCGGCAAATGCGTCGGGCACGCTGCCGATCTGGGCCCACAACGCTGGCGGCCCCCATGCCTTGATGAAGAGACCGAGCGGGATCAGGTACATGTTGGCGATGCAATGTTCGAAACCGGCGACGACAAAGGCGGAAACCGGGAACAGCACGGCCAAAATCTTATCCGTGGTCGAGCGCGCGCCGAAGGCGAGCCACACCGCGAGGCAAACGAGAACGTTGCAGAGAATGCCGAGAAAGAACGCTTGGCCGAACGGCAGCGTCACCTTGGTCAACGCGAGACTGAGCGCCACCGTAGCGACGCTACCTTTGCCCAAGAGATACTGACCGGAGAGAAATACGAGCGCCGCGGTACCGATCGCGCCGATGAAGTTACCGATATAGACAATGAGCCAGGCCCGTAGCATTTCACGCAGCCGCACTTTGCCGGCGGCCCACGCCATGACCATCAGCGTATTGCCGGTGAACAGCTCGGCGCCGCCGACCACGATAAGGATCAGGCCGAGGCAAAAAACCAGTCCCGACAGCAGCCGCGCAACGCCGAACGCCAGTACGCCGTCGGTTCCGGCGAGCACAGTGGTCGCGAACATGGCGCCGAGCGCGATAAAGGCTCCGGCGAGCACGGCGAGCGCAATCAGGTTGAGAGGATCCAGTCTGATCTTCTGGGCCCCGACCGTTTCAGCTTTTTGCGCCATATCGGCCGGCAGCAGTGCATCGATGCCATGATCAGCGCCGCCATTCATCAACTCAATTCCCCAGTATGGCGCGGCTGACGATCAGCCGCATGATCTCGTTGGTGCCTTCCAGGATCTGGTGCACTCGCACGTCCCGCAAGACACGCTCGATCGGGTGATCGCGCAGATAGCCGTAGCCGCCGTGCAACTGCAGGCAGCCGTTGACCACGTCGAATCCGGTATCGGTCGCGAGCCGCTTGGCCTTGGCGGCGAGCGGTGTTGCGCCCGGCTCACCCTCGCCGACCGCAACGGCGGCGCGATGCAGCAAAAGCCGCGCGGCCTCGATTTCGGTTGCGTAGTCGGCGATGCGGAATTGCAGTGCCTGGAAGTCGGCGAGGCGCGAACCGAACTGCCGGCGTTCCTTCATATAGTCGACGGTACGATCGAGGCAGAATTGCGCGCCGCCAAGCGAACAGGCGCCGATGTTGAGGCGGCCACCATCGAGCCCGGCCATGGCGATGCGAAAGCCCTGGCCCTCGGCGCCGACGCGGTTGGCGACCGGCACGCGGCAATTCTCAAAATTGACCATCGCGGTGGGCTGCGATTTCCAGCCAAGCTTCTTTTCCGGCGCGCCGTAGGTGAGGCCCGGCGTGCCTTTCTCCACCACGATGCAGCTGATGCCGCGCGGGCCGGCTTCGCCGGTGCGCGCCATAACGACGTAAATGTCGGAGACGCCACCGCCCGAGATGAAGGCCTTGGCGCCGTCGAGCACGTAACTATCGCCGTCGCGGCGGGCACGGGTCGAAAGGCTGGCGGCGTCCGAGCCGGCGTCCGGCTCGGTCAGGCAATAACTCGCGAAATGTTCCATGGCGCAGAGCTTGGGAAGGACGCGACGCCGCAGTTCGTCGCTGCCGAAGGCGTCGATCATGCAGGCGGCCATGTTGTGGATCGAAATATAGGCGGCAGTAGAGGTGCAGCCTTGCGCCAACTCCTCGAAGATCAGCGCGGCGTCGAGCCGGCTGAGCGCCGAGCCGCCGACATCTTCCTTGACGTAAATGCCGCCGAAGCCGAGCGCCGCCGCTTTGCGCAAGGCTTCGACCGGGAAGATTTCACCCTCATCCCAGGCGCGCGCATGCGGCATCATCTCATCGCGCGCGAACTGGCGCGCAGTCGATTGGAACGCCCGCTGCTCTTCGCTGAGTTGGAAATCCAAGGCCGGCCTCCGGCGCCGGGCTTAGCAAGCGAAACGGCCGTGACGCAACACCGCCACGGCCGTCGATACTCGGTGCCCGAATCCTCGCAGGCTATGTCAAACGACCCCTAGCGTCCGCGGAACAGGCCGTGGGCGACGCCGCCGAGGAAGTTGCCCATGGCGCCGGGTCCGCCGCCACCACCACCGCCACCGCCACCGCCACCGCCGCCTCCGCCGCCAGAGCTGCGGTGCCGGCGCGACTCATGATGACGTGTCTCACTGCGCGCGGGTTTCGAGTTTTCGTCATCGTTGTCAGCCAGCGCCGAATTTGGCACATCTTCGGCGCGCAGGGCTTCCAGCTGCAGCTTGTTGAGGTAGCTGCTGTCCGTATAGTTCCGCGCGCCTTGCCAATTCTTGACGGCGCGGCGTGTTTCCGAGGTGAAGCGACCGTTGGTGTTGGTTGCAAAACCAAGCGCCTTCAGTCGGCGTTGAATCTCGACGCGATCCTTGCGCGCGAGGTCCAGCTCGTCTTCCGTGTGGCGATTGCTTTCCGCGGTGTGAACGGCCGGATCGATCGCCGTTGCCGCGGGCGTGAGCGCGCGTGAATTCGTCGGGTTCTGCTTGGCGTCTTGCAGAGACGCCAGCCGTGCCCGCGCGATCGGCGAGAAGGCGCCGTTCGGATAGCGGGTCAGATAGGCATTGAGCTCTTCCGGCTTATAGCTGTCTTTGACCGTGCGCCAGAATTCCATTTCGATGGGATCGTCGCCCGCCTTGGCGGTCGCTACGGGCGCCGCCGCCGCGGGCTGCGGACCCGCATCGTTAGCAACCGTGTCGGCCTTCGCCGTCTTGTTCATATAAAACAGGCCGGTCAGGTTAGTGCTGGCCCAGGGCGACTGCTTCTTTTTCGTGAGATCGGCGACCTCCGCGCGCACCTTGGTGAGCGAGACGCTGATTTCCTCATTGGGGGCTGCGAGATTGTCCAACAGCGCCTTGGTGAAGGGGCTGTGGCCGCCGGTGCCGTCAAGCGCAACCTGCCCCGGAGCCGTCGCAAATGCCAACAAGGTGCCTTCGCTCGACTTCATTTCCGCCATGCCGGACTTGATGGTCAGGGAGCGGGTCTTGAGGGAGCGCGAAATCTGCTCGACGAACGGGTTGTCGCGGCAGGCATCGAGGAACACGAGCTTGACCTTGGCGCTCGCCATGGTCTGGTCGAGCATGGTGTCGACCTCGATCGGCCCGCCAAGTTTGACGTCGAGTTCGGATTTTGGACTGGAATCGATCGGCAGAAGATAGTTCTTGCCGTCGAGTTGGAGGCCGTGACCGGCATAGAAGAACATCGCCACGTCGGCGTTTTCGGCCACACCTGCGAACTTACGCAAGGTGTCGGTCATGGCGGTGTGGGTCAAATCGGTACCCTGCACCACCTCGAAGCCAAGATTGCGCAAGAGCGCGGCGATGGCTTGCGCGTCCTTGGGAGGATTTGGAAGGTTGGCAACGCTCTTGTAAGCGCCGTTGCCGATGACCAGAGCCACCCGCTTGTCGGCATAGGAGGCGGTGGACCAGCTCAGCGCAACCGCGAGCAAGGCCCAAAAAACGTGACGAATATAGCGCTGCATCTCAGCTCCCCCACTTGGTGGAAAAACTAGCCCAATACCCTGCTGCTATTTGACGGCAGATTAGCATATATTCCGGCGGCTGGTCCCCAAAAAAGTTTTATGACACCGGGCCAGTGGCATCCGGGCCCGACAGGAGACCTGTGGAATGGCTATCAAGTTCGGGCGCCCGATAGAGGCCCGCACCCACCTGACCCCGGTCGAGGGCGAGGCGATTAACCCCGTCGACCGGCTTGACCTGCCCACCCGCCTGCGCCGTAACCGCCGCAGCGAATGGGCGCGCCGGATGGTGCAGGAAAACGTCCTTACCACCAATGACTTGATCTGGCCCTTGTTCGTCATGGACGGACAAAAGACCCGGGCGCCGGTGCCGTCCATGCCCGGGGTCGAGCGGCTTTCGGTCGATCAGGCCGTCCGCGAGGCCGAGCGGGCCGCCAAGCTGACCATCCCCTGCATCGCGCTATTCCCCTATACTGACCCTGCCCTGCGCGACGAGACCGGCAGCGAGGCCGTTAATCCTGACAACCTGGTCTGCCGGGCGATTCGCGCCATCAAGCGGGAGGTCCCGGACCTCGGCGTGTTATGTGACGTGGCGCTCGACCCTTTCACCAGCCATGGCCATGACGGGCTGTTGCGCGATGGCATCATCCTCAACGACGAGACCGTCGCGGTGCTGGTGAGGCAGGCTCTGGTGCAGGCGCAGGCCGGCTGCGACATCATCGCGCCCTCCGACATGATGGACGGACGCGTCGGCGCCATCCGCAAAGGCCTCGATGCCGAAAATTTCACCGACGTGTCGATCATGTCCTATGCGGCGAAATACGCCTCCGCCTTTTATGGCCCCTTCCGTGACGCGGTCGGGTCGGCCAAGACGCTCACCGGCGACAAGCGTACCTATCAGATGGACCCGGGCAACTCCGATGAGGCGCTGCGCGAGGTTGCGCTCGACATCGAGGAAGGCGCCGACATGATCATGGTCAAGCCGGGACTGCCCTATCTCGATATCGTGCGGCGGGTGAAGGACACATTCGGCATGCCGACCTTCGCCTACCAAGTGTCGGGCGAATACGCGATGATCGAGGCCGCGGCAGGCAATGGCTGGCTCGACGGCGAGCGCGCGATGTTCGAAAGCCTGATCGCTTTCAAGCGCGCGGGCGCCGACGGCGTGCTCACTTATTTCGCACCGCGCGTGGCGGAAAAATTGAAGGCGGGCTAACGCCCCTGGGCACACTTCCTCCTCGTCACTGGCCCGGTGATCATCGAAATTGATAGGCAGACATTTCCATGGGTGAGTTCGCCATCGGCCAAGGCGTTTCGCGCTTCGAGGATCCGCGGCTGATCCAAGGCGGCGGCCGCTATGTGGACGATATCAAGCTGCCGGGCTTGGCGCACGGGGTGGTGTTGCGCTCGCCGCATGCGCACGCGAAAATCAAATCGATCGACAGCGCCGCCGCAAAAGCCGCGCCCGGCGTGCTTTGTGTCCTTACCTCAGCCGACGTGAAGGCCGCGGGCTACGGCGACCTGCCGGTTCATGGCGGACTCAAGCGCCGCGACGGCTCGGCGATGTACAAGCCGCGCTATCCGATCCTGGCGGAAGAGCGCGTGCGCTGGGTCGGCGACTATGTCGCCTTCGTGGTGGCCGAAACGGTCGCGCAGGCGATGGACGCCGCCGAGCTTATCGCGGTGGATTACGACGAGCGGCCGGCGGTCACCTCGACGGCCGAAGCGTCGAAACCCGGCAGCCCGCGGGTGTGGGAGGATTGCCCCGACAATATCTGCTTCGTCGAACTGATCGGCGACGAGGCCGCGGTCGATGCCGCTTTCGCGCGCGCCGAGCGCGTGGTCAAGCACCGCTTCGTGGTCAACCGCGTGACCGCCGCCACCATGGAGCCGCGCGGCGCCGTCGGCGACTACAACGCCGCCGCCGATCGCTACACCATCTACACACCGATGCAGCGCCCGCATCCGACCCGCACCGAGCTTGCCAAGGTGCTCAAGGTGCCGGAGAGCAAGATCCGCATCGTCACCGGCGACACCGGCGGCTCGTTCGGCATGAAGTCGCCGATTTTCAACGAAACGCCGCTGGTGATGCTGGCGTCCAAGCTCACCGGCCGCCCGGTAAAATGGATCTCGACGCGCACCGAAGCATTTTTGAGTGACGCGCAAGCGCGCGATAACGTCACCGAGGCGGAGCTGGCGCTCGACAAAGACGGCCACTTCCTGGCGATGCGGGTGAAGACCATCGCGGCCATCGGCGCTTATCTGCAGCACGCCATGCCCGCCTTCATGATGAACGCCGGCACGCTCGCCGGCGTCTACCGCACGCCGGCGATCCATGTCGACATAACCGGCGTCTTTTCCAACACCAATCCGATGCGGCCCTATCGCGGCAACGGACGCCCGGAAGCGGCTTTCGTCATCGAACGCATGGTCGAACTGGCAGCGGCGGAACTCGGCATCGACTCCGCCGAGCTGCGCCGAAGGAATTACGTGCCGCCCTCCGCCATGCCGTTCAAGACCGGGCTAACCTTCACCTATGACAGCGGCGAGTTCGAAAAGAACATGGATTTGGCGCTCGATCTCGCGCAGCACAAAAGCCTCAAAGCGCGCAAGGCCGATGCGCGTAAACGCGGCAAGCTATTAGGGTTTGGCCTGTCGAACACGATCGAGCGCGCCGGCGCGCCGAGCACCGAGGGCGCCGAAGTGCGTTTCGACCGTTCGGGCTCGGTCATCCTGTTCTCCGGATCGAACTCTCAAGGCCAGGGCCACGAGACGGTGTTCAAGCAGTTGGTCTGCGACCGGCTCGGGCTCGATCCCAAGGAGGCGCAATATATCCAGGGCGATACCGACGAGGTGTTCTACGGCGAAGGCACCGGCGGCTCGCGCTCAGCGACGCTTGCCGGCTCGGCGTTCCATATGGCGACGGAAAAAGTGGTCGCCAAGGCGCGTGCGATCGCCGCGCTGATGCTCAAGGTCGAGGACGGCGATCTGAAGTTCGACGAAGGCGTGTTCTCGACGTCGAAGACCAACCGCACGCTCTCGATCAAGGAGATCGCCGTCGCCTCGCTCGACAAGGCCAATCTGCCGAAAGACATGGAGCCGGGATTGATCGCTACCGCGGTCTATCAGGCGCCGGTCAATAACTATCCGAACGGTTGCCATATCTGCGAATTGGAAGTCGATGCGGAGACCGGCGAGGTCGAGATCGTGCGCTACAACGTGGTCGACGATTTCGGCACCGTGCTCAATCCATTGCTGTTGCACGGCCAGGTGCATGGCGGCATCGCGCAGGGCGCCGGGCAAGCGTTGATGGAAGACATCCACTTCGACGCTTCGGGCCAACTCGTGACCGCCTCGTTCATGGACTACGCCATGCCGCGCGCGCACAACCTCTGCGACATGGAGGTGGAAAGCAATCCGGTGCCGACCAAGACCAATCCGCTCGGCGTCAAGGGATGCGGCGAAGCCGGCTGCGTCGGCGCGCTGCCGGCGGTGACCAATGCGGTGATCGACGCGCTGGCGGAATTCGGTGTCCGGCATATCGAGATGCCGGCGACGCCCGAGCGCGTCTGGCGCGCGATGCAAGCCAAATAGCCTGTTACTCCATCGCCGCGCCGGTCTCGATGCGCACCGGCTGGTAGCCGTCGGCGGCAAGCGCGGCCATGATCTCCTCGGCATGGACGGCATCGCGAGTCTCGATCGTCACATCGAGGCGCGCGCCTTTAGCCGGCACGTCGAGGAAAAGCCGGCGATGATCGACCTCCAGAATATTGGCGCCGAGCGCGCCGAGCTTGCTGGCGATCGGCCCCAAAACGCCGGGCTGGTCCGGAATGGTGAGGCGGAAGGAGACGATGCGGGTTTCGCGCTCGAGCTCGCGCACCATGATGGAGGCGAGGATGCGCGGGTCGATATTGCCGCCGCACAGGAATAGGCCGACACGCTTGCCGCGAAAGCGGTCGGGTTGCGCCAGCATGGCGGCGAGCCCGGCGGCGCCGGCGCCTTCGGCCATGGTCTTCTGTAACGTGAGATAGGCGTTGACCGCGCGTTCGAGCTGCGCCTCGTCGACCAGGATGACGCCGCCGACCAACTCCCGGATCACCGGCAAAGTCAGCTTGCCGACATTCTTGACCGCGATGCCTTCGGCCAGCGTCGCGCCGCCGCAAGGGCGGCTTTCATTATGGAGCGCGTTCCAGACCGACGGAAACAGCGCGGCTTCCACCCCGACGATCTCGATTTCGGGCTTGGCCGCGCGCGCGGCAACGGCGTTGCCGGCGATCAGTCCGCCGCCACCGATGGGAACGACGATGATGTCGAGACCGCCGACATCCTCCAGCATTTCGAGCGCGATAGTGCCCTGCCCCGCGATGATGCGGGCGTCGTCGTAAGGATGCACCAGCGTAAGCCCGCGCTCGCGTTTGATCTCGTCGCAGCGCTGCTCGGCTTCCGCCACCGTCTCGCCGTCGAGCACCACCTCGGCGCCGTGCGAGCGGGTCGCCGTCACTTTCACGAAGGGCGTCGTGACCGGCATCACGATGGTCGCAGGAATCCCAAGCCGCGCGGCGTGATAGGCCACCGCCTGCGCGTGGTTGCCGGCCGACATGGCGATGACGCCGCGCTGGCGTTCGGCTTCGCTTAGCGAAGCCAGCTTGTTGAGCGCGCCGCGGTCCTTGAACGAGTTGGTGACCTGCAGGTTCTCGTATTTGACGTAGACGTCGGCGCCGGTGAGCGCGGACAACTTCGGCGCCGGCAGCATGGGAGTGCGCAGCACCGCGCCTTTAATGACGCGGCGGGCGGCCTCGATATCGGAAATGGTGACGGTCACGGCTTGTCTCCGGGCCGTTCTTAACATGCCGCAAGCGGTTTTCGCCCGCCAGGCATCCGCCGGGCGGGGCGCCGCCAAATGAAAAGCCCCCGGGATACAATCCCGGGGGCCCAAGGGTTCTAGGCAAGTGTAGAGTTCCGACGCGGCGTCAGAACTTGTAGTTCACACCGAGGCGCGCGATGCTGTCACGAACCCGGATCGCAACCGTGTTGGTAAAGAGATTTGCGGTTCCGAGATCGATATAGAGATATTCGAGCTTCGCGGTCCAATGGCTGTTGTTGCCTAATCGCGCCTCAACTCCGCCACCGGCCGTCCAGCCGGTCTTGGTCACCGCATCGGATACCGCTATGTTAATCGCGCCCAGCGTCAGCGACGCATTGTCTTCGATCCGGCCAATCGCCACACCTCCGGTCACGTACAGCAGCCAATTCGGATCGGGAATGTAGCCTAGGCGCAGGCGCCCCGTGGCAAACCACGGGAACTTCATTTCGTTTCTGATCGTCAAGCCAGACCGCGCGTCGCCAATGACAATCGGGAAGACCCACGAGAAGTCGTCTTTCTCGTCCGACCACTGATAGTCGCCTTCGATACCGATTAGCCAATTCTGATTGAACTGCCAATTGAAGCCGGCTTGAACGCCACCGATGAACCCGTCGACATTGAAGTTATGCTGGCCGGTCGGGCTGACGACAACGCCCGTCGCGTCCCAATCGCCCCAACTATAGCCGACGTTGCCGCCTATATAAAAACCGGTCCAGGTATACGGCACCACGATCGGGGCCGGTGCCGCTTTGACGGGCAGATCGGCCGCCTGCGCGGGCGCTAGCGCGCCGAATGTGATGGCTGCCAAAATTCCAAGAACGAGCCTATTCATAGTACCCCCTGCCCCGTCGGGGCCTAGCTACCCAACTTATGGCTTTAGCTTACACCATTGCCGCACCAATAAGTGTTACCGGCGTGCCACATCGCGTAGAATTTCATCTGACCCGGCGCGTGAAACTTACCTCTGAAACTATTGGGTTTTCGCCTGCGACCGCCCGCCCCGTCTTGATCTGCTGCCGAAAGCGAGCCGGATTGATATTATATGCTACGGCAACTCGACTCGGAGGGGCGCCGCAATGCCGATCGACATTAAACCCCATGCCTACGACCCGGTGACGCACCCGGAAATGTTCGAGGGCGTGCTGGCGCGGCGGGTCGTCGCCTTTGTCATCGATTTTGTCATCATCGCCATCCCGGTGGTGCTGGCGGCGATGTTCATTTTCGCCTTCGGGATTGTGACGCTGGGGCTTGGCTGGGTGCTCTATTGGCTGCTGCCGCCGGGCGCGGTGGTCTGGGCGCTCGTCTATTTCGGGGTGACACTTGGCGGCCCGCGCTCGGCCACCATCGGCATGCGCACCATGGATCTTGAAATGCGCACTTGGTACGGCGCGCCGGCCTATTTCGTGCTCGGCGCGGTGCACGCCATCGTATTCTGGTTCTCGGTTTCGGCGCTGACGCCCTTCATCCTGCTGGTCGCCTTCTTCAACGAGCGCCGCCGGCTGCTGCACGACATTCTGCTCGGCACCGTCGTCATCAACAATGAGCAGCGCGCGGCGGCCTTGCGCTCTTTGATGCCGGCCGGCAAGGCCGGATAAATGGCCATATGGGGCTTTGACGGGGCTCGCGCGGCGCGCAATGCTAGCGGAATCAACGCGTTTATGACGACGGCGGTTCGACCTCAGTGACCCAGCATTCCCGCGATACCCCGCAATTCTACCTGACCGCGCCGTCGCCGTGTCCTTATTTGCGCGGGCAGGAGGAGCGCAAGGTGTTCACCCATCTGGTCGGTGAGCGCGCCTCCGAGCTCAACGATCTGCTCACCCATGGCGGCTTCCGCCGCAGCCAGTCGATCGCCTACCGGCCAGCTTGCGAGAGTTGCCGCGCCTGCGTCTCCGTGCGGGTGGTGGCGGCGGACTTTGCGCCCTCGCGCAACATGCGCCGCATCGCCGAGCGCAACGCCGACGTCATCGGCGACATGCGCACGCCCAATCCGACGTCCGAGCAGTATTCGGTGTTCCGCGGCTATCTCGATACCCGCCACCGCGACGGCGGCATGGCCGACATGACCGTGCTCGACTACGCCATGATGATCGAGGACAGTCACGTCGATACGCGGCTGGTCGAATACCGCCGGCGCGGCCCGGACACCGGCATCAACGGCCGCGGTTCAGGGCAATTGCTGGCCGTCGCGCTCACCGATGTGCTGAGCGACGGATTGTCGATGGTCTATTCGTTCTTCGATCCGGACGCCGCCGATCGCTCGCTCGGTACGTTGATGATCCTCGACCACATCGAGCGCGCCAAGGCCATGGGGCTCGCTTACGTCTATCTTGGTTATTGGGTGCCCGGTTCCAAGAAGATGGATTACAAAGGCCGCTTCCTACCGCAGGAGCGGCTGATGCCGTCGGGCTGGGCGCGGGTGGAGCGCTAGCGCGGCCCACTTTACAGTGGCCGCCGCTAGCCGGCGACTGTATCGAACAGCAATTTGACGTTCAGCACCACGATGATGCCAGCCACCACCCAGGCCAGCATCGCGAGCCAACGCGAAATGGCGAAGCTGCCCATCTTGTCGCGGTCGGAGACGAACTGGACCAGCGGGATCACGGCGAAAGGCAACTGCATCGACAGGATCACCTGGCTGAGGATCAACAGCTTGGCGGTGCCCTGCTCGCCATAGAGCGCGGTAACCGCCACCACCGGCACAATGGCGATGCCGCGTGTCACGAGCCGGCGCATCCAATGCGGCAGGCGCAAATGCAAAAAGCCTTCCATCACGATCTGCCCGGCCAGCGTGGCCGTGACGGTCGAATTCATTCCCGAAGCCAGCAGCGCGATGGCAAACAGCACCGAGGCGATGCCGACACCGAGCAGCGGCGACAGCAGCGCATAGGCCTGCTCGATCTCGTCCACGTCCTTGCCGTGGGCGTGGAACACGGCGGCGGCGACAATGAGGATGGCGGCATTGACGAACAGCGCCAGCATCAGCGCGATGGTGCTGTCGGCGGTCGCCCAGCGGATGGCGTGGCGCTTGCCGACGTCGTCACGGGCAAAGCGCCGCGTCTGCACGATGGAGGAATGCAGATAGAGATTGTGCGGCATCACCGTGGCGCCGATGATGCCGATGGCGATGTAGAGCATCGCCGGATTGGTGACGATCTGCGTCGACGGGATGAAGCCGCCGAACAATTCGGCGACCGGCGGCGCCGCCAGCACGATCTGCACCAGAAAGCAGATCGCGATGACGAGCAGCAGCGCGATGATGAAGGCTTCCAGAAAGCGGAAGCCCTTGTTCATCAACATCAAAAGAAGAAAAGCATCGAGCGCGGTGATCAGCGCCCCGCCGATCAATGGAATGCCGAACAGCAGCTTCAGCGCGATCGCCGTGCCGATGACTTCGGCGAGATCGCAGGCGATGATCGCCAGTTCGCAGACGATCCATAGCGCAATCGCGACCGGCCGCGGATAGGCGTCGCGGCAGGCCTGCGCCAGATCGCGCCCGCTGGCGATGCCGAGCCGTGCCGCCAGCGCCTGCAACAAGATGGCCATCAGATTCGAGAGCATGATGACCGACGAGCAGCGTGTAGCCGAACTTCGAACCGCCGGCGAAATCGGTCGCCCAGTTGCCGGGGTCCATGTAGCCGACCGACACCATGTAGCCGGGGCCGGAAAAGGCCAGCAGCCGCCGCAACCATGAGCCGCCGACCGGAATCGGAATAGAAGCGTAAACTTCCGACAGTGATTGTTCGGCGCTGCCTTTGCGCGTGAAGCCCCACCCGGATCGCGCAATGTTAGGGCGTTCGTCCAAGGGGCTACCGGCCGGCTCGGTTTGCAGCGTCATCCTCGATTATTCTCGCCATCTTTGCCCCAGCACCCTCGCATCAGAATTGCGGCTACAACTCCGCAGGTTACGTCTCTATTCCGCAGGTTACGTCTCTATTCTTATTGCGAATGATTTGCAATTGCATTTTAGAGGGAACTTCCGGATTTGGGTCGGGTTATGAAGACTCGTAAGCTGTGCCGGGGGATTCATCGTCGTCAGGTGTAACGAAGACCGCTGGCTGGCCGAGCCAGTTGCGCCAGCGCTTTCCGGCGCGGCGCCCGCGGGCATTTTACGAGGGGCGCTCAGATGATCGTGAACCGCGCGCCCCTCGCCTGGGGACTGTTTGGTGCCACCATGGCGGCGGGTGCCGCCTTCGCCGCCGCCTCGGGCGATGCCCATCGAGGCCCTTCCGAGCTTCTGTTTGTCGCGCAATTGCTGCTGCTGATCCTGGTCGGCCGCCTGCTCGGCGAAGCCATGCTCCGCCTCAAACAGCCGGCGGTCATGGGCCAGCTCATCGCCGGTCTCATGCTCGGCCCGTCGCTGTTCGGCGCGCTATTCCCCGACCTCCAGCACGCAGTTTTTCCGGCGGCCAAAGAGCAGAAGGCCATGCTCGACGGCATCGCCCAGTTCGGCATCTTGATGCTGCTGCTGCTCACCGGCATGGAAACCGATCTCAAGCTGGTGCGCGAAAGCGGCAAGGCTTCGGTGATGGCCTCGCTCACCGGCATCGTCATTCCATTCCTCTGCGGCGTCGCGCTCGGCCAAGTCCTGCCCAACTCCATGTTGCCCGATCCCGGCAAGCGGTTGATCACTTCGCTGTTCCTGGGCACCGCATTGTCGATCGCGTCGGTGAAGATCGTGGCGACGGTGATCCGCGACATGAACTTCATGCGCCGCACCGTCGGCCAGGTGATCCTCGCCTCCGCTATCATCGACGACACGGTTGGCTGGATGATCACCGCGGTGATCTTCAGTCTGGCGCTGCAAGGCCATGTCGATGCCTGGAGCGTGGCGCAGAGCGTGGTCGGCACGCTGGCCTTCATGGGATTGAGCCTGACGGTCGGGCGCCGCGTGGTGTTTTTCATCATCCGTTGGGTCAACGACACCTTCGTGTCCGACTTTGCCGTCATTACCGCCATCCTGCTGATCATGGGGGTCATGGCCATGATCACCGACCTGATCGGTGTGCACACGGTGCTGGGCGCCTTCGTTGCCGGCATTCTGGTTGGTGAATCTCCCATCCTGACTAAACACATCGACGAGCAATTGCGCGGGCTGATCATCGCCTTCTTCATGCCGGTGTTCTTCGGCACCGCGGGCCTCACAGCCGACCTCACCATCCTGAAAGATCCGTCGCTGCTGTTGCTGACCGTCGGGCTGATCGCGATCGCCAGCATCGGCAAGTTCGGCGGCGCTTTCCTCGGCGGCAAGCTCGGCGGTCTCAGCGCGCGCGAATCGCTGGCGCTCGGCACCGGCATGAACGCGCGCGGCTCGACCGAAGTCATCGTCGCCACCATCGGACTATCGATGGGCGCGCTGAGCAGCAATCTATTCACGATGATCGTCGCCATGGCGGTGATCACGACCATGGCGATGCCGCCGACTTTGCGTTGGGCTTTGGCGCGGCTGCCGATGCGCAAGGACGAAAAGCAGCGGCTCGAACGCGAAGAGATGGAAGCCAAAGGCTTCGTGCCGCATCTCGAGCGGTTATTGCTGGCGGTCGATGGCAGCGCCAACGGCAAGTTCGCCACGCGCATCGGCGCCACGGTCGCCGGCTACCGCGGCATGCCCACCACGGTGATGCAGATCAAGACCGATAAGAAAACAGGCAAGGCCGCCGCCGCGGCGCAGAAGGAGAAGGCCAAGGAGGCCGGCCAGACGATCAAGGACATCGCCCAACAGACGGACGCTACCGTTACGCCGAAGGATGAAAAGGCGGAGACCAAGCTCGACGTCACCACCATCGTCGAAAACAAACCGAGGCCGGAAGCGGTCGCCGCCGAAGCCGAGAAGGGCTACGGCCTGATGATCGTGGGCCTGGAAAAGACAGTCGCGCGTAAGAATGAATTTCATGACGACGTGACCAATCTCGCGACCGGCTTCGAGGGCCCGCTCGCCGTGGTCGTTGCGCGCGATGGCCATCTGCGGGATCCGCTTGAGGCCGAGCTCAGCATCCTGGCGCCGATCAACGGCACCGACACATCGCGCCGCGCCGCCGAAATCGCGATCGTGCTGGCGCGCGCCAGCAAGGCGCCGCTCACCGTGCTCTACGTCGCCCCCGGCGGCCGCAACAAAAAACGTTCGCGGCACTATGAGGAGGCGATTCTCAAGGACATCGTCGACTTGGCGGAAACTTACGGCGTCGAATTGCGCACCGCCGTGCGCGCCAACGTCTCAGCCGACGAAGCGATCCTGAAAGAGGCGCCCAAGGGCAAGCATAATCTCGTCATCGTCGGCGCCGGCCGCCGGCCGGGCGCGAAGCTGTTCTTCGGCGACACCGCGGCGACGCTGCTGGAAAAGTCGGAAGTTTCGCTGCTATTTGTGGCAACCTGACCGTTGTTCAGATTTCGCCGTTTTTGCCGTTGCCCGGCGGATTGCCAAACTTGTTGTTCTTGGGGAATCCCTTGGGCGCGATACGGCCGGCATCGGCGCGGTTGCCGCGCCAATCGGCCAGTTCCTTCATCGGCAGCGTGAAACTGCGGCCGGCTGTGTCGACCCAATTCAAGCCCGCGCCGGCCTTGAAGGTGGTGATATCGGAGAGCCCCTTCTCGCGATAGCGCTGCAGCCGCACGCCGCGGCCGCGGGTCATTTCCGGCACCTGGTTGAGATTGAAGATGACCATCTTGCGGTTCTCGCCGATCGCGGCAGCCAGTTCGCCCTCGACCGGGGTCAACGCCGCGGCCTTGTCTGGCGCTTTCAGGTTGAGCACCTGCTTGCCCTTGCGGGTGGTGCCGAGTACCTCGTCCTCCGGCACCACGAAGCCATTGCCCATGCGGCTCGCGACCAGGAACTTGCGGCCGCCCTGACAGGCCATGGTCGCCACCACGTCGGCATCCTGCTCGATGTCGAAATAGAGCCGCACCGGCTCGCCATGACCACGCCCGCCCGGCAGCTTCGAGGCTTCCAGCGTGTAGAATTTGCCGTTGCTGGCAAAAATCAGAATCTTGGCGGTGGTCTCGGTTGGGAAAGCGAATTTCAATTCGTCGTCGGATTTGAAAGTGACGCCGGACAGATCGCTGACGTGGCCGCGCAGCGCGCGGATCCAGCCTTTCTCGGAGACCACGACGGTGATCGGCTCGCGCACCACCATCGCCTCTTCGATCGCAGCCTCGTCATGCGCGGGCGCTTCGCCGAAGCTGGTGCGGCGCTTGCCGAGATCGGTCTTGGGACCGAATTTCGTCTTTAACTCCTTGATCTCGGCGGCGATGGTCTTCCATTGCTTGTCGCTCGAGCCGATCAGCGTCTTGAGGCCTTTCAGCTCCTCGCGCAGCGCTGTGTCCTCGGTCTTAATCTGCATCTCTTCAAGCCGGCGCAGATTGCGCAGGCGCATGTTGAGGATGGCGTCGGCCTGCACCTCGCTGAGCTTGAAGGTCTTCATCAAGACCGGCTTGGGCTCGTCCTCTCGCCGGATGATCTTGATGACCTTGTCGAGGTTGAGATAGGCGATGAGGTAGCCGCCGAGCACTTCCAACCGGTGATCGATCTGCGCCACGCGATATTTCGAGCGGCGCAGCAGCACGTCGCGGCGGTGGTCGAGCCATTCGCGCAAAGCCTCGGCGAGGCCGAGCACCATCGGGATGCGGCCCTTCACCAGCACGTTCATATTGAGCGGGATGCGGCTTTCAAGCTCGGTGAGCTTGAACAGCGACTCCATCATCAATTCGGCGTCGACCGTGCGCGCGCGCGGCTCGATCACCAGCCGCACGTCCTCGGCCAATTCATCGCGCACGTCGGCGATCAGCGGCAACTTCTTCTCGTTGATCAGTTCGGCGAGCTTCTCGACCAGGCGCGACTTCTGCACCAGCCAGGGAATTTCGGTGACAACCACGATATAGGTGCCGCGCCCGGTCTCCTCCGTGGTCCAGCGCGCGCGCACGCGGAAAGAACCACGCCCGGTAGTATAGGCCTCGCCGATCGCCGACGCAGAGTCGACGATCACGCCGCCGGTCGGGAAATCCGGGCCTTGCACATATTTCATCAACGTGCGGCTGCGCGCTTTTGGGTTGTTGATCAGGAACAGCGCAGCGTCGCACAGCTCGGCGGCATTGTGCGGCGGGATCGAGGTGGCCATGCCGACGGCAATGCCCTGCGAGCCGTTGGCGAGCAGATTGGGAAAGGCGCCGGGAAGCACCACCGGCTCTTGGCCGGTGCCGTCATAGCTCGGGCGGAAATCGACTGCGTCCTCATCGATGCCGTCGATCAGCAGGCGCGCAACTTCGGTCAGGCGCGATTCCGTGTAGCGCATGGCGGCAGCGTTATCGCCGTCGATATTGCCGAAGTTGCCCTGACCGTCGATCAGCGGATAGCGTTGCGCGAAATCCTGCGCCAGCCGCACCATGGCATCGTAGATCGCCTGGTCGCCATGCGGATGGAAATTGCCCATCACGTCGCCGACCACTTTGGCGGACTTCTTGAAGGCGGCGCCGGGGTCGAGCCGCAGGCTGCGCATGACGTGCAGGATGCGGCGGTGCACCGGCTTGAGGCCATCGCGCGCATCCGGCAGTGCGCGATTCATGATGGTGGAAAGCGCGTAAGCGAGATAGCGCTCTTCCAGCGCCTCGCGCACTGGAATCTCTTCGACCGCGCCCTTATCGGGGGGAATCAGTCGTTTGTTCATACACGATAGCTACTGCTTCGAATCACTATGAACAAGGGACGCTGGACGGCCACATCACCGTCGTTCAGGCAACGTTCGGCAGCGCGCGCGCTAGCGCGGCGACGAAATGTGCCCGCTCGTCGGCCAGCGTCAGGCCGCGCGGCTCGAGCACGTAGCGCGACAGAAAAAACCCAGTGAGTGCAAAGCCGTCGGCCAGATCGCCGCCGGCCGGCATGATGTCGGCCGCCCGCAGGAAAGCCGGCAGCCGCAGCATCTTGTCGGCGTAAGGGGTGCCGGCCGTGCGCGACACCGCCCGCCCCGATTTCGGCGAGACATAGATGAGTTCGGCGGTGTCCCCGGTCGCGGCGCATTGCGCGAGATCAAGACCGAAGCCGAGCTCCGATAAAAGCTGTAATTCGAAACGCGCCACCATGGGCGCGGCCACGCCGGCATCGTCGAGCCGGTCGAGAATGGCCGTCAGCGCATCGTGCAAGACCTCGTGGGGGTCCCGCTCGGGCAAAAGCCGCATGAGCGCGGCCAGATGGCCGACGCCGTAGATGGCGTGCGCCGAGGCGAAGAAATTCGCCGCCCGCAGATTCATGCCCTCGACGGCGTAAGTACCGAGATGCTCGTCGAGCCGGGCGCGCCAGGTCGCGCTCACCCCATTGCCGACTTGCAGGACAGGCTTCAGCCGCGAGCCAAAGCCGCCGCGCACTAGCCCGAGATGACGGCCATGGCCGCGCGTCATCAGTTCAAGGACGGCATTAGCCTCCCCGTGGCGCTTGACGCCGAGCACGATGCCTTCATCGGTCCATTGCATTGCAATTGTCCGGACTCAATTTCCGCAGATAGTACTACGTCAGTCCTTCGGAAACTCCAGCCCCATGGCCCGGTAGCGTTCCGGGTCGTCGCCCCAGCCTTCGCGCACCTTCACGAACAGGAACAGATGCACCTTGGCCTCGACGATCGCGCTAATTTCCCGCCGCGCCGATTCGCCGATCGACTTCAAAGTTTGCCCACCTTTACCGATCACGATCTTGCGCTGACTTTCCCGCTCCACATAGATCGTCTGCTCAACGCGAATGTCGCCTTTGCGTAGTTCCTTCCAGGATTCAGTTTCGACCGTCGAGTGATAAGGCAGTTCCTGGTGCAGCCGCTCGAACAACTTCTCGCGCGTGATCTCGGCCGCAAGTTGGCGCAGCGGCGCATCCGACATCTGGTCGGGCGGATAAAGCCAGGGGCTTGCCGGCATGCGCTCAGAAAGCCAGGTCTTGAGATCGGCAACGCCGTCTCCGGTCAGCGCCGAGATCATGAAGGTCGAATCGAACCTGGCCCTTTCATTGGCGATTTTAGTAAGCAGAAGCAGCGCATCGCGTGGCACGAGATCAATCTTGTTGAGGATCAATATTTTTGCCGTCTTCACCTCGGCGAGACGTTCGAGGAGAGCGTCCGCCTCCTCGTCCAGCCCTTTGCGGGCATCGATCAGCACGCCGACGAGATCCGCCTCATGCGCGCCGCTCCACGCCGTCGTCACCATGGCGCGATCGAGCCGCCGCTTGGGCGAGAAAATGCCCGGTGTATCGACAAAGATGAGCTGCGATTTGCCTTCAAGCGTGATGCCGCGGATCAGCGAACGGGTGGTCTGCACCTTGTGCGAGACGATAGTAACTTTCGAGCCCACCAGCGCGTTGAGCAATGTCGATTTGCCGGCATTGGGCGCCCCGATCAGGGCGACGAAGCCGCAGCGTGTGTCGCCTGCGGGCTGGGTGTCAGGCATCAAGCTTGTCGGCTGCGACACCGACGCGCGCCAGCATGGCGGCGGCGGCGGATTGTTCGGCGGCACGCTTGGATGAGCCTATGCCTTCGGCCGGCGAATGGTCGGGTAAGACCACCGCGACTTTGAACTTGGGATTGTGATGCGGGCCGGTGCGTGCCAGTTCGCGATATTCGGGCGTCGGCAATCCGCGCGCCTGCGCCCACTCCTGCAGTATGGTCTTGGGATCGCGCAGCGGCCGCAGCGGCTTGAGCATGCGCTCCTTCCAGAATTTCTCGATCAGCTTTTCCGCCGCCTCGTAACCACTGTCGAGGAACACCGCGCCGACCAACGCTTCGCAGGCATCGGCCAGGATCGTGGTGCGCAGCCGCCCGCCGGCATGGGATTCGGAATTGCCGAGCTTGAGCGCGGGGCCGAGATCCATTGCTCGCCCTACCTCGGCGCAGGTTTCCTTGCGCACCAGATCGGCGAGCCGTCGCGACAGTTCGCCCTCGTTCGCCTTGGCGAAGGCACGATAGAGCATGTCGGAAATCACCAAGCCAAGCACGTGATCGCCGAGAAATTCCAGCCGCTGATAGCTGCCGCCGCGATTTTGCGGGCCACCCGACAGCGCCGAAATATGGGTGAGCGCGCGTTCGAGCAGCGTTTTGTCGGCAAATTTGTAGCCGATCCTTTCCTCGAGCGGTCCTCTGTCCTTCGCCTTGCGGCTCATCGGATGATCGTGAACAGTCTGTTCCAGCGCACCGAGACCGGCCAGCGCCAGAACTCCCAGGCGCGTTCGCCCTCGTACACGGAGAAAAAGATGATCTGCGCTTTGCCGATAATATTTTCGAACGGAACCATGCCGACAGGCTGGGCAAACCGGCTGTCGGTCGAGTTGTCACGGTTGTCGCCCATCATGAAGTAATGCCCGGGCGGCACGCTGTAGACCTGCGTATTGTCGGCGAAACCGTTTTCGACCAGATCGAGCGTGTAGAAACTCACGCCGTTCGGCAAAGTGTCCTTCCAGCGCTTGACCGGCGCCGCGCGCACGCCCTCCTCGTTGTCGATGAAGGGCGATGCCAATTCGTGCTTCACCGGAACGCCGTTGAGGATGACTTGGCCGTTGGTCACCTGAATTTTGTCGCCGGGCAGACCAATCACGCGCTTGATGTAATCGGTGCCTGGTTCGCCGGGCGGGCGGAATACCACCACGTCACCGCGCTGCGGCAGCCAGCCGCCCGGAAGGCGTCCTGAAAAAATCGGAGGTGAAAACGGCAGCGAATAATGGCTGTAGCCGTAGCTGTATTTCGACACGAACAGGTAATCGCCGATCAGTAGCGTCGCCTTCATCGAGCCGGACGGAATATTGAAAGGCTGAAACAGAAAGGTTCGGATCACCAATGCGATGATCAACGCATGAATAATGACGCGGATTGTTTCGGCAATGCCGCCTTCTTTCCGTTTTGTTCCGGATGTCACGCTCATTTGGCCTTTCGTCCCGCCGCTCGGCGAAGCGCCCCGGCGAACTTGTAGCGGCTGGATTCAGGCGGCGCAATCAAGAACCCCGCAAACGCCGCGTAAGCAGTTGGTATGATTTCGCTTTTTGGCGTCACTTGGCCACAGGCTGAGCCACAGGCACGGCGGAAATGACGACGATCGCCTGCGCGGTCGGGCCTTCGTCGGTGAGACTGACGTCGATCCTGGCTTCGCTGCCGGCCGGCGTAATCGCTTTGAGCCGGCTGAACGCACCGCCGGTCAACTTCATGGTCGGACGCCCCCCCGGCATATTCACCACGCCCATGTCGCGCCAGAATACGCCGCGCCGTAGCCCGGTGCCGAGCGCCTTGGCGCAGGCCTCCTTGGCGGCAAACCGCTTGGCGTAAGTCTCGACCATATTGGCACGCCCTTCCGCCTTGGCGCGCTCAAGCGGCGTGAATATGCGGTCGATAAAGCGGTCGCCGTGCCGCTCGATGACGCGCGCGATGCGCCGCACGTCGACGATGTCGGAGCCGAGGCCAATAATCATGAGGCGCCGACCTTGGCGCGACCGCGGTCCATGGCCGCGCGCATGAACTTCACCGTTTCGGCCAGCCCCTCGAACACCGATTCGGCGATCAGGAAGTGCCCGATATTGAGCTCGGCCACTTCGGGCAGCGCCGCAATCGTTTCGGCACTGGCGTAGTCCAAGCCATGGCCGGCATGAACTTCCAGCCCAAGATTTTTCGCGATTCCGGCACCTTCGACGATACGCCGCCATTCGCCCTCGGCCGCCTTGGTGCGGCCCTCAGCGAGCGCGTCGCACCAAGCGCCGACATGGATCTCGACCACCGGAGCGCGCAATTTTTCCGCCGCTTCGAACTGTTGCGGTTCAGCGGCAATGAACAGCGAAACGCGCACGCCAGCATCGTTGAGCCTGGCGACGAAGGGCGCCAGATGATTGTGCTGGCCGGCGGCGTCGAGCCCGCCCTCAGTGGTGCGCTCCGTACGCTTCTCCGGTACCAGGCAGACCGCGTGCGGCATGGTCGCGAGCGCGATGGCAAGCATCTCGTCGGTCGCCGCCATTTCAAAATTGAGCGGTTTGTCGATTTCGGCTTTCAGGCGCGCGATGTCGTCATCGCGGATGTGCCGGCGATCCTCGCGCAAGTGCGCGGTGATGCCGTCGGCGCCGGCCGCAATCGCGAGCTTGGCGGCACGCACCGGATCGGGATGGCGCCCGCCACGCGCATTGCGGATGGTGGCAACGTGATCGACATTAACGCCGAGGCGCAAACGGGACGCAGCCATCGAACTAACCGTTCACCCGTTCCGCCTTCGCCACCGTCGGCTTGGCGCGCAATTGCGCGATGATGTCGGTCAAGTGCTTGAGGTCGTAGACCTCAAGATCGATCAACACGTCGGTGAAATCGGGGGCGCGCCGGGTCATGCGGATATTATCGATATTGCCGTCATGCTCGGCAATCACCTGCGCGACCTGGGCCAGTGAGCCGGGCTCGTTCACCGATTGCACTTCGATGCGCGCCGGGAAACGGCGCGGCGTGTTTTCTTCCTCGTCCCAGCGCACGTCGAGCCAGCGCTCCGGCCGGTCCTCGAATTCGCTGAGTGCCGGCGATTGGATCGGGTAGATGGTTATGCCCTCCCCCGGCGTGAGGATGCCGACGATGCGGTCGCCCGGCACCGCCCCGCCGTCCGGCGCAAAACGCACCGGCAGGTCGCCGTTGATGCCGCGGATCGGAATGGCCGCGCCGTCGGCATCCGGCACCTTGAATTTCACCGAGGTCAACTTCTTCAAACCGAACCAGCCGCTGCCTTCCGACTTGCGCTTTACCGCCATGGCGGCGGCGCGCTCTTCCTTGTAGTCGGGATACATGGCGCGCGCGACGTCGGAGGCCTTCAACTCGCTGCGGCCGACTGCCGACATCACATCTTCAACTGATGCCCGCGCCAGCCGCGGCAGCGCGCCGGTGAGCTTCTCGTCGCTGTAGGCGATCTTGGCGCGCTGGAACAGGCGCTCGACGATGCGCCGGCCAAGGCCTGTATATTGCTGTTGCACCGCCACCCGCGTCGCGCGCCTGATGGCGGCGCGCGCCTTGCCGGTGACCACGATCGACTCCCAGGCCGCCGGCGGCGCCGTTTGCACTTTCGAGACGATGATATCGACCTCGTCGCCGTTGGCGATTTCCGACATCAGCGGCGCGATCTTGCCGTTGATCTTGCAGCCCACCGCCGTATTGCCGACGTCGGTGTGCACGGCATAGGCGAAATCGATGGCCGTCGCGTTGCGCGGCAAGGCGATCAGCTTGCCCTTGGGCGTGAAGCAGAACACCTGGTCGTGGAACAGTTCGAGCTTGGTGTGCTCGAGGAATTCCTCCGGGTTCGATCCTTCCGCCAGCAATTCGATGGTGCGGCGCAGCCAGGCATAGGCGCTCGACTCGCGCGACAGCATTTCGCTCGGCGAGCCGGCGTGGTCTTTATACAGCGCGTGCGCGGCGATGCCGTATTCGGCGATTTCGTGCATCTCGACGGTGCGGATCTGCAATTCGACGCGCTGCTGGCCCGGGCCGATCAAGGTGGTGTGAATGGAACGGTATTCGTTGGCCTTCGGCGTCGAGACGTAATCCTTGAAGCGCCCCGGCACCACCGGCCAGGTGGTGTGCACGATGCCAAGCGCCTGATAGCAGTCGGCGATCGACTTCACGATCACGCGGAAGCCGAAAATATCGGACAACTGCTCGAAGCCGACCGATTTGCGCTCCATCTTACGCCAGATCGAATAGGCGCGTTTGCGCCGGCCTTGCACCTGCGCCTGGATGCCGCGGTCGGCGAGCTTCTTAGTGAGTTGCTGCTCGATCTCGGCGATCAGATGCCGGTGCCGGTCGGCAAGCGCGTCGAGCCGCCCGCTGACCACCTCGTAGGCTTCCGGATAAAGCTCGCGGAACGCCAAGTCGTCGAGCTCCTCGCGCATCGCATGCATGCCCATGCGGCCGGCGAGCGGGGCGTAGATTTCCAGCGTCTCCTCGGCGGCGCGCTTGCGCGCCTCGACTGGCATGAAGTCGAGCGTGCGCATGTTGTGCAGCCGGTCGGCGAGCTTGACCAGCAAGACGCGTACGTCGTCGGCGATCGCCAGTAAAAGCTTACGCAGGTTTTCCGCCTGCTTGGCTTCCTTGGTGACCAGATCGAGCTTTTTTAATTTGGTGAGACCTTCGACCAGCACACCGATGTCGGGACCGAACAGACTGTCGATCTCGGCGCGGGTGGTTGCGGTATCCTCGATGGTATCATGCAACAGCGCGGCGGCGATCGTTGCGTCGTCGAGCTTCAGATCGGTGAGGATCGCCGCCACCTCGATCGGGTGCGAAAAATAGGGATCGCCCGAGGCGCGCCGCTGCTCGCCGTGCGCCTTCATGGCGTAGACGTAAGCGCGGTTGAGTAGTGGCTCGTTGGTGTTGGGGTTATAGCGGCGGACGCGCTCGATCAGGTCATATTGCCGCATCATCTGCGGCTTGCGGGTCCGCGGCTGTTTGTCGACGATCTGAGGAGAACTGGCGGCTGTCGCCTTTTGGGAGGCGGCAACGGTCCGGTCAAGCGGCGCCCGGGTCGGCGACTGCTTCTGCATCCGCGGAAGGTCTGAGCGCGTGTGCGCCATCAATTAAGCCTCGTGGCCGCCCTAATCCGCGTCCGAACGGCGGCGTTGGCCCTATGTAGCATAGATATCACGTCAATTTATTGCAGCCGCAAGAGTTTACCGTTCCGGCCAGCCGAAAACCAACGGCCCGGCGTTGAAGGCCGGGCCGTTACAGAAAATTTATTCTTAATGGCGCGCGGACAAGCTTACTCGGCATCCTCTTCCGGCACTTCTTCCGGCGGCGCCAGGCCTTCCAGGCCTTTGAGCAGTTCTTCCTCGGTCATCCGGTCGGCGGTGACCTCGGTATCGTCGGAATCGACGCCAGCCCCGCTACCGGAGCCGATCAGCGGCACCTCGGGTTCGGGCTCGTCAACCTCGACATATTTCTGCAATGAGTGGATCAGGTCTTCCTTCAGGTCGCCCGGCGAGACCGTCGTTTCGGCGATTTCGCGCAGCGCCACCACGGGGTTCTTGTCGTTATCGCGGTCGACGGTGATCTGCGACCCAGACGAGATCATGCGCGCCCGGTGGCTCGCCAACAAGACGAGGTCGAAGCGGTTTTCAACCTTGTCGATGCAATCTTCTACGGTGACACGGGCCATCGGCTCGCCACTCCTTTAGATGGAACTCTTTCCTGAAATTACCCGCTAGGTATCCCTGCCGGGCCGAAAGTTCAAGCTTTTTTGTCTTGGTTTAGCCGCAAGCCTCTGATACCGAGACGCTCGCAAGCAGGCCGCCCGAACGGTTTTTATCGGCAACGGCGTGAATGCGTGGGTACCAGCTGAATTGATCGAAGGTGCCGTCAACCAGTCTTCGTTAATGCCGGTTCAATGGCGCCCGTAGCGCTTCTCGCGCGCTTGGCGGACGTGGGATCGGGAAATCCGGATTGTATTGCGAGCACAGTGAGAGACAGACCATGACCGTAGCCGGTGAAAAAATCGCTTTGTTTATTGATGGAGCCAATCTTTACGCCACAGCCAAATCACTGGGTTTTGACATCGACTACAAGAAGCTGCTGAAGGAGTTCCAGTCGCGCGGTTATCTGTTACGGGCGTTTTATTACACAGCCGTGATCGAGGATCAGGAATATTCCTCGATCCGTCCGTTGATCGACTGGCTCGACTACAACGGCTATTCGGTCGTCACCAAGGCGACCAAGGAATTCGTCGACCAGACCGGGCGGCGCAAGATCAAGGGCAACATGGATATCGAACTCGCAGTCGATGCCATGGAAATCGCCGGCACCATCGACCACATGGTGCTGTTCTCCGGCGATGGCGATTTCCGCTCACTGGTGGAAGCTGTGCAGAAGCGCGGCGTGCGCGTGACCGTGATCTCCACCATCTCGACGCAGCCGCCGATGATCGCCGACGAATTGCGCCGGCAGGCCGACATCTTCACCGACATCGTCACGCTGCAGGGCAAGATCGGCCGCGATCCGGCCGAACGCGCGGCGCGCGAGGCGCGGGGGCCGCGCGATGAGCGCGAGCCTGGGCATACGCCGCAATTCCTGCAGCGGCCGCCAGTGCCGCAAAAAGCCGGCGCGGGCGCCGACGTCGAAGACGACGACTTCGAAGACTAGCTAAATCCAATGGCGGACACCGCGGCCAAGCCCGGACGCGACTGTCCGCGCTGCCCGCGGCTGGTGGCCTTCCGCAAAAAATGGCGCGATGCGGAGCCTTCTTGGTTCAACGCGCCAGTCCCCTCCTTCGGACCGCTTGATGCGCGGCTGCTGATCGTGGGCTTAGCCCCCGGCCTGCAGGGCGCCAACCGCACCGGGCGACCCTTCACCGGCGATTATGCCGGCGTGCTGCTCTACGACACGCTGTTGCGATACAAGTTTGCGCGCGGCGAGTATGGCGCCCACCCCGACGATGGACTAACGCTCACCGACTGCCGCATCACCAATGCGGTGCGCTGCGTGCCACCGGAGAACAAGCCGACGACCATCGAGATCGCCACCTGTCGCGATTTTCTCAAAGCCGCCATGGCCGAAATGAAAAACCTGCGCGCCATCGTGGCGCTCGGCGCCATCGCGCATGCCAGCGTCTTGACGGCCTTTGCCGCCAAGAAGTCGGCGATGCCGTTCAAGCACGGCGGCCAATACAGGCTCGGCCAGATCGCGTTTTTTTCGAGCTATCACTGCTCGCGCTACAACACCAATACCGGCGTGCTCACGCCAGACATGTTCCGCGACGTGTTCGCGAGCCTGCGAACCTACTTAGACGCCTGAAGCCAAGCGATCACTTCCTCGGCGTTCTTGTCGGGTGGAAACACCGGATAGAACGCCTTCACGATCGTGCCGTCGTCGATCACCAGCGCCATGCGCTTCAACAGTGTCATACCGGCCGCGGCAAAGGTCGGCAGCTTCAGCGCCTTGGCAAGCGCAAGTTTCTCATCCGACAGTAGCGGGAACGGCAGATGCAGGCGGCTCGCGGCTTCCTGCTGGTAGGCGCTGTCTTGCGTCGACAACCCGTAGAGCTGCTGAACGCCCAGCCGCTTCATCTCGCCGACATGATCGCGGAAGCCGCAGGATTGCGGCGTGCAGCCGCGCGCGCCCGGGATCTGGTCCCAGCCCGGCGGCGCATCGACGCCGGGCACCCCGGTGCGCGGATAGATATAGACGACGCTGCGGCCGTTAAGCTTCGACAAATTGACGGGGCCGCCCGCGGTCGCCGGCAACGCCAGATCGGGCAGCTTCATGCCGGCAAGATGACGGGCAGCGCCATCGTCTTGCGGGATCGGGATGTCGGGCGGCAAAATTAGCGGATTATGGGTGCCGGGCGCTTCGCTCATGATGCACTTTCCACGTTTGCGTAGGACATGAACTCCATCAGCGAGCCGTCAGGATCGCGGAAATAGAGGGATGTGCCCGGCCCCTTGGCGCCGAAGCGTTGCAGCGGCCCGCGCTCGACCGCAATGCCATGCGCTTTCAAATGCGCGATTGCCGCCTCGATCGGTCCCGCCCATTCGAAGCAGAGATCGGAATTGCCCGGCTGCACCGGCAACCGCGCCACCTCCGCCGGTTTGACGCCGGGCCCATGCACGTTGAGCTGCTTGTCGCCAAAGCGATAGGCGTAGCCGACCGGCCGCGGCACTAAGGCCGCACCCATCACCTCGACATAGAATTTGTTGGAGCGTTCCCAATCGGAGACGTGGATGACGCAGTGATCGAGGCGGCTCGGAACACTCATCGTCAAGCTCCGCTCACAATGCCCAATTTGCGTCCCACCCGCGCGGCCACCACGCGCCGCTCTTCATTCAGCTTGGCGAGGCGCGCCTTCACCGTGGCCAGCGTGTCCGGGCGCGCGGTCTGCGGCGAACCGCCCTCGAATGGCGGCGCTGGATCGTATTCGATCTGCAGCAGCACCTCGCGCGCCACCGCTTCGCCGTCGAGAATGCGCGCGAGCGACAACGCGAAATCGATGCCGGACGTCACCCCCGCCCCGGTGACGATATTGCCGTCGACGACCACCTTCTCGCGCACCGGGATGGCGCCGAGCGCAGCTAGGTGCTCGATCGCCGCCCAATGACTCGTAGCGCGCTTGCCCTTGAGCAGGCCGGCCGCGCCTAAAACCAGCGAACCGGTACAGACCGAGGTTACGTATTTAGCGCTCGCGGCATGCTTACGCAGAAATTCAAGCGTCTCCTCGTCCTCCATCAAGTCCTGCTGGCCGGGCCCGCCCGGCACCATAACCACTTCAAGCGGCGGGCATGCCGCATAGGTCGTGGTCGGGACGATTTTCATGCCGCGGTCGGTGGGCACCGGGCCGAGTGTGCGCGCAATCAGTTCCACCGTGGTGTCGGGCAGCCGCGCCAGCACCTCGTAAGGCCCCGTCATGTCGAGTTGGGTCATCCGCGGAAAGATCAGCATGCCGATGCGGCGCGTCATTAGGATCACCCCTTCTCTCGCATCAGCCGGCCGCGCTCGCGCTCCCAGGAGCGCTTTTTCAGCGTCTCGCGCTTGTCGTGCAGTTTCTTGCCTTTGCCCAGCGCGATCTCGATCTTGGCGCGGCCGCGGTCGTTGAAATAAAGCCGCAGCGGCACAATGGTCATGCCTTCGCGTTCGACCGCGCCGGCGAGCTTGTTGATCTGGCGCTGGTGCAGCAGCAATTTGCGCGGCCGCTTGGGCAGGTGATTGAAACGGGCGGCCTGTAGATATTCCGGGATTGTGGCGTTGATCAGCCAGATCTCGCCGTCGCGCGTGTCGGCATAGGCCTCCGCGATGGTCGCCTTGCCGGCGCGCAGCGATTTGACCTCGCTGCCGGTGAGCACAATGCCGGCTTCGTAGGTTTCGCCAATCTCATAATTAAAACGGGCGCGGCGGTTGGCAGCAACGACCTTGAAGCGGCCCTCAGGCTTGGCGGCCATGCATGGTACCGGTTAGCGCTATTTCGCCTTCAGCAAGTCGCGAATTTCGGTGAGCAGCACTTCCTGCGTGCTGAGCGGCGGGGCCTCCTCCGCTTTTTTCGCCTCCTTGGCCATCATGCGCGTCATCGCGCGGATCACCAGGAACAGCACGAAGGCAATGATGAGGAAGTTCAGCGTGACCGTGAGGAAGTGCCCCCAAGCCAATACGGCGCCTTGCTTTTGCGCTTCGGCCAGACTTGCCGCCGTGACTTTGGCCGAAAGCGGCAGGAAGTAATTGGAAAAGTCGAGGCCGCCGGTCACGGCGCCGATGATCGGCATGATGAGGTCGCCCACCATCGAACTGACGATGGCGCCGAAGGCCACGCCGATGATCACGCCGACGGCGAGATCGACCACATTGCCGCGCAGCGCAAATTTTTTGAAGTCATCGAGCATGACGTCCCCCGGTTCGATTGCGGAAATTCGCGAGCGCTTGACAGCGCATGCCCTAGTTGATCAGGCCGGCATGCACCATGGCTTCGCGCACAGCGCTTTGTGCCTTCTCGGTCGTCGGTACCATCGGCAACCGCAGGACATTGCTGCACTTGCCGATGAGCGACATCGCATATTTGATCGGCGCCGGGCTGGTCTCCACGAATAGATTGACGTGGAGCGGACTGAGCTTGTCCTGCAGCTTAAGCGCGGTCGCAAAATCGCCCTTCAGACAGGCCGCCTGGAACTCGGCGCAAAGCCGCGGCGCCACATTCGAGGTCACCGAGATGCAGCCGTGGCCGCCATGCGCCATGAAGCCGAGCGCGGTGATGTCTTCGCCGGACATCTGATTGAAGTCCTCTCCGAGGACGGCGCGCTGCTGCGTCACCCGCGTCATGTTGGCGGTCGCGTCCTTCACGCCGGCGATGTTTTTCAATTCGTAGAGCCGCTTCATGGTGTCGACCGACATGTCGACGATCGAGCGCCCCGGGATGTTGTAGATGAGGATCGGGATGCCGATCGCGTCATTGATCGCCTTGTAATGCTGGTAGAGCCCTTCCTGCGTCGGCTTGTTATAATAGGGCGTCACCACCAGCACCGCGTCGGCGCCGGACGTCTCGGCGTGCTTCGACAGCTCAATCGCCTCCTTGGTCGAGTTGGAGCCGGCGCCGGCAACCACCGGCACCCTGCCCTTCACCTGATCGACGCACCATTCGACGACCTGCTTATGCTCGTCGTGGGACAACGTCGGACTCTCGCCGGTGGTGCCGACAGGAACCAGGCCGTTCGTCCCTTCGGCGATCTGCCATTCCACTAGGTCGCGGAACGCTTTTTCGTCGAGCCCGCCATTTTTGAACGGCGTGACGAGCGCGGTGAAGGAACCTCGGAATCTCGTCTTGGCGGTCATGGCACGACGTCTCCCCGGACGGGCTGCTAGGTCTCATTAATGTCCCATCAATATCGGGTCGGACCCGATGATGAAAGCCCTCTCCACAGGCGTTAACGAGCTTGCCGTGTTTTCGCCAGTCTTGCGGGTTAGGGGCGTACTTCACAGGAATTTATGGGTACATTTCAATAAACGAATGGGCGCTATGGACGCCCGCCGCCGAGCTGAGCCGGCGCATTCCCGATCGCGCAAGGGGCTGAATGGACGTTGTTAAACGCAACTGGCTGGGTATGGCGCTAGCGTTTGTGGCGGCCGGCAGCCTATGCGCCCAAGGGGCAATAGCGGCCCCCAAGAAAGTTCCCAAGCTGGCAAAGCGGGCGGCCATCCATATCGCGGCAAAACGGGTCAAGCTCCCTCACCCGGCGCCACTGCCGCACACACGTCCTTCCGAAGCCGGCCCCGGAGGTTCAGCTATTGCGCGGGCCAAGGCCAGCCCGAACGTTGAACTGCCGCGCAAGCGCCCGGCTGAAGCCGGCCTAGCAGCTCCGACCGTTGCCCGCGCCAATATCGACCCGAATGTCCAACTGCCGCGCAAACGTCCCGACGAGGCCGGCACGAAAGTTTCAACGGCTACCCCGGTAAATCCCGACTTCAGTCTCGCATTGCCACCCAAGCGTCCGGCCGAAGCCGACAGCAAGCTTTCGGCATTTGCGCCGACAAATGCCGATCTGAACGCCGCCCTGTTTTCAAACCACGTCACGATAAAGCTCCCGCCGGGTCCGGTTGCGGGACCGATGGGTATCGCGCCGAGCAAGGCGACCTCGCCCGCCGATATCGCACTGGTCAAACAGGTGATCGAGGCCGCGCGTAAGGGCAACGAGGCCGTTGCCGACGTCACCGAGAAATCGATCAGCGATCCGGTCGCCCGCAAGCTCGCCGAATGGGTGCTGCTGCGCAGCGACAACACCACGCCGTCGTTCCAGCGATACGCCAAATTTGTACACGACAATCCGAGCTGGCCGCACGTGCCGCTGTTCCGCCGCCGCGCCGAGAACGCGTTGTGGAACGACAAGCTCGATACAGCGTCCGTGCTCGCCTACTTTGCCCGCAACAAGCCGAGCAGGGCGAAAGGCCGATATGCGCTGGCGCGCGCGTTGCTTGCCAAGGGCGATCGCGAGGGCGCGGCAAAGCTGGTGCGCTACGCCTGGCGCAACGAGGATTGCAGCGCCGACGTCGAGGAAAAAGTGCTCGAGATGTTCGGCAGCCTGATCACGCGCGACGATCACAAGGCGCGCATGGAACGGCGCTTCTATGAGGACGATACCGAGGCCGGGATGCGCGAGGGCCATCGGCTCGGCGGCGGCGAACTCGCACTCGCGCGCGCACGCACGGGGGTGATCAAGCGGCTGAAAAACGCCAAGGCACTGCTCGACGACGTGCCGGCCGCCTTGCGCCACGACCCCGGCTACATCTTCTCGCGCGCGCAATGGTTGCGCCGCAACGACAAGCCGGAAGAAGCCAGCAAACTGATACTGACGGCGTCGCACGATCCGGACCTGCTGCTAGATACCAATCGATGGTGGCTGGAGCTGCGCGTGCTTGTGCGTAAGCTGCTCGACAATCACGATGTGCACACCGCCTACCGCGTCGCGCGCGACGCGGCGGTGCCGACACGAGACAACTGGCGCGTCGACAAGCATTTCACGGCCGGCTGGATCGCCTTACGGTTTCTGCACGACCCGAAGGCCGCCGCCGCTCATTTCGCCCATATCAGGGAGGGCACCAACAATCCGCATGCGCTGGCGCGCGCCGGCTATTGGCAAGGCCGCGCCGCCGAGGCCATGGGGCAGCAGGATACGGCCAAGGCCTTCTACGAAAAAGCGGCCAAGTACACGATAACCTATTACGGCCAGTTGGCGCGTGCCCGGCTCGGCCTCACCGACCTCGGCCTGCGCGGGCCGACGTCATTTACGCCGGACGAGCGCAAGGTGCTTGGCAATCTCGAAGTCGTGCGCGCGGCGGAGATTCTCTACGCGCTCGATGAGCGCAACATGCTGGCGTCGATGTTCGCGGAGATCGGCGAAAGCGGCGCTGATGTTGCCGGCATGTCCGTTCTGGCCGACGTTGCCGCCCGCCACAACGACGGCCGCGCCATGGTGCTGCTCGGCCGCTACGCGCATGCGCGCGGACTGCCGCTCGACTATTATGCTTACCCGACCGTCGGCCTGCCGAATTACAAGCCGATCGCACCGCCAATCACGCAGGCGCTGGCCTATTCAATCGCGCGCCAGGAGAGCTCCTTCAACCAGCAGGACGTTTCTCCTGCCCACGCCATGGGCCTGATGCAGGTAACGCCGGAGGCGGCAAGGGACACCGCCAGGCGCTTCAAGGCCAAATACGACCGGGCCCGCCTGCTCAAGGACCCCGTCTACAACATGCAGATGGGCGCCGGCGAACTGTCCAATCTTATGCATGTTTACCGCGGCTCATACTTGCTAACTTTCGTCGGTTACAATGCGGGTCCGGGACGCGCGCAGCAATGGATCAAGGCCTATGGCGATCCGCGCGACCCCAAGGTCGATCCGGTCGATTGGGCGGAGCGCATTCCGATTGCAGAGACACGAAACTACGTGCAGCGGGTCATGGAGAACATGCAGGTCTATCGCGCCCGCTTCGGCGGCGGCAGCAAGCTGGTCATCGAGGCCGACATCAGACGCGGCGGCAGGGCCAATTAAGCCTGTGCGCCCGCAATGGGCCGCGGGTTGCGCGGCTGGCGGCCGTCGGCTTGAATGGCAAGCGTGAACCAACCCGAAAGCGTTACCAGCACTTTCATTTCGGCGCCCGACGGATTGCGGCTGCATGCGCGTTGCTATGGACGGCGCAGCCTTGCCGCCCTGCCGGTGGTCTGCCTGCCGGGGCTTGCCCGCACCGCGGACGATTTTGACGTGCTGGCGACCGCGCTGGCGACCAACGCAGAGCACCCGCGCCGCGTCATCGCGCTCGACTACCGTGGCCGCGGCCGTTCCGAATACGACAAAGATCCGGCCAATTACAATTTCCAAACCGAACTTGCCGACGTGCTTGCTGTTATCGCGGCGCTCGATGCCACGCCGGCAATTTTCGTCGGCACCTCGCGCGGCGGCATCCTTACAATGCTGCTTGCGGCAGTTCGCCCGACGGCGATCGCTGGCGCGCTATTCAACGATATTGGACCGTTGATCGAGCCGAAAGGCTTGATCCGCATTAAGGGCTATGTCGGCAAGCTGCCGCAGCCGCGATCGTTTGAGGAAGGCGCCGAAATCCTCCAGCGGCTGTTCAACGCCCAATTTCCGAGGCTCGGGCCACAGGACTGGATGGCGGCGGCGCATCGCACCTTCAAGGAGGAAAAAGGCCGCCTGGTGCCGACCTACGACGTGCGCCTCGCGCAGACACTGGACGGCGTGAATTTCGAGAAGCCGCTGCCGCCACTCTGGAAGGAATTCGACGCGCTCCCGCAGGTCCCCACGATGGTGATCCGCGGCGCCAATTCCGACATTCTCTCACCCGCCACCGTTGCGGAGATGCAGACACACCGCCCGTGGACCGAAGTCCTTGAAGTGCCCGACCAGGGCCATACGCCCCTGCTGGTGGAAGCCGATGTGATCGGCCGGATCGCGAATTTTGTCGGGCGCTGCGACGAAGCTCATAGCGGTTAAGACGCCCTACAGTATTGGACGGTTATTTCGCACCTATTTGCAGCGCGTTAACGACGTTGCGTTTCGGCTTACGTAAGATTGGCTGCGTACATCTAGGCCATCTATAGTATTCGCGCATGCATATCCGCTAGAACGAATGATAATATTGACGAAAAATTTTTAACGCCGAAATAGTCGGCTGGAACTATTAAACTCTAGGCCAAACTTGGTCGGGGCAGCAGGATTTGAACCTGCGACCTTCTGCTCCCAAAGCAGACGCGCTACCAGACTGCGCTATGCCCCGCCAGGACCGCTATGCGCGCGCTCGATACACGCTTCACCCTGTGCCAGCAAGCGAGGCGCCGCGCATGATTCCGAAAAGTGGGAACCGGTTTTCGGAAAAAATCATGCGCAAGCAAAATGTTAACTCGATAATGAATCCGCCTCTACCGCGGTTTGAAGATCGGGTAAGCCACCTGGTCGCCCGGCGCCAACCCGAATTTACGCGCCGTTCCCGCGATCACTTCCAGCACGGCACGCACCGGCCCGCCCGACGGAATGATCCGGGTTGAAAATGGCTCGGTATTTTCCGCGATGCGCAAGATACGGCCGTCGCCGCGGATAAAAATCATGTCGAGCGAAAGGTAGGTGTTCTTCATCCAAAAACCGACAGGCCCTTCGTGCTCAAAATCAAACAGCATTCCCTGCCCTTCGGGCAGTTCTTTGCGGTACATCAGGCCCTTTTCCCGCTCGGCGTCGTTATCCGCAATTTCGACCGAGAACGCGTGCACGCCGGTCTTGCTGGCGATTTCCAGCGTTTGCCGCTCGGCCGGCCAGGCCGGGCCGGCCGCCACAAGCAGTCCGATGAGAACGAAAGCAGTCCACCGCAAGGCGCGCATGCGCTGGGCTTTACGCGGACCTTCAGCGAGCGGCAATGAGAAAATCGGCAGGTGGATCAGTGCGAGGCCGGACCGAGCGTACCGCCGTCGGGATGAACCTCGGCCGCCATCAAGCCCTTCGGTCCCGGCCCGAAGCGAACCAGAACGGTCTGCCCCGGCCGCAGTTCGGCGAGGCCGTAGCGGCGCAATGTCTCCATGTGCACAAAGATGTCGGGCGTACCGTCCCCGCGGGTCAGAAAACCGAAACCGCGCAAGCGGTTGAACCATTTGACCTGGGCTCGCTCCAGCCCGCTGGTCGCCAGTACCGTGACATGGGTGCGCGGCGGCGGCATTTGCGCCGGATGCACCGCGGTCAATTCATCCATGCTGAGAATTCGAAACGCCTGCAACCCCTTGGCGCGCTGAGCGACTTCGCACACCACGCGGGCGCCCTCATAGGCGGTCTGGTAGCCATCGCGGCGAAGGCAGGTGACGTGCAGCAACACATCCGGCATGCCGTTATCGGGAACGATGAAGCCAAAACCTTTGGCAACGTCGAACCACTTGATGACACCCGCCAATTCTATGAGATTGGCCGCCGCTTCGTTATCGACGAGGTCTTGGACCGTCCCGGGCCGGAGATTTGTCCCTGACATTTTCGAGTCGATTCCGTCCGACGCCATAACGCCGCAAGCCGCTGTTTTTCTGGCGTCTCTTCAAGGACGCTTCGACAAATTTGTGATTTCAAGATAACACCCGCCCTTGCGCGGCAAAGCGCAAAATGGGCTTGCGCACAGCATATGCACAGTGGAAGTCGCTGCGAAATCAGCCGGTAATGAACGATCCGAGCACGTTGCCAATGTCATCATGCACCACAAGATCGGCCAGTTGATCGAACTCGGTCGGCTCGCGATTGATGATGACGAGTGCGGCACCATTGCGCTTGGCCATCAAGGGAAATCCGGCCGCCGGCCACACCACCAGCGAGGAGCCGATAGCGATAAATAGATCGCACTGCTTGGTCAGTTCCTCCGCCCGCGCCATCGCCTCGGCCGGCATCGCCTGCCCGAAAGAGATCGTCGCCGTCTTGATATAGCCGCCGCACCCGCAATCCGGTGCACGCTGGTCCGCGCTGTCGAACTTTTCCTTGACCCAAGACAGTTCGTAGCGCTGGGCACACTCAAGACACAGCGCGTAAGTGGTATTACCGTGCAGTTCGACGACGTCATGCGCGGCAATGCCGGAGGCTTGGTGAAGGTTGTCGATATTCTGCGTCACCAGGCCCGGGACTTTGCCGGCGCGATAAAGACTGGCGAGCGCGCGGTGGCCGCGCCCGGGTTTCGCCTGGGCAAAACTTTCCTCCATCACAAACCGCCGGCGCCAAGATTCATCTCGCATTCGGCTGTCTGCCACAAATGCGTCGAACGGGATCGGCTGGTTTTTGGTCCACAAGCCGCCGGGCGAGCGGAAATCCGGGATGCCGCATTCGGTGGATATCCCCGCCCCGGTGAACGGCACGATCTTCTGTGCGCCATCGAGCAGACGGCGCAGGCTGGAAATCGCGTTCGCAAGATCGGGCGCAGGCATTATTATAGGCTCACGCGGTCACAGCGGCCGCCTAAAAGTCGGTGAGGTTAGTCCCATGAGATTTCTGCACACCATGCTGCGCGTGCGCAACCTCGATGCTGCGTTGGATTTTTATTGCGACAAGCTGGGCTTGAAGGAAACGCGCCGCCGGGTCGACGAGAAGAACCGCTACACGTTGGTGTTCCTGGCCGGCCCGGACGACGCGGCGCTGGTCGAGGAGAGCAAAAAGACGGGAGGCCGGCCCGGACCGGAGGTGGAACTCACCTTTAATTGGGACACCGAGGACTATGGCGAAGCGCGCTTCTTCGGCCACCTCGCCTATGAAGTGGACGACATCTACGCCACCTGCGATCGCCTGATGAAGGCCGGCGTCACCATCAATCGCCCGCCGCGCGACGGCATCATGGCCTTCGTGCGCTCGCCGGACAAGCATTCCATCGAGCTCTTGCAGAAAGGCGCCGCCAAACCGCCGCAGGAGCCGTGGAAGTCGATGCCCAACACTGGTAAGTGGTAACCGCTCGCTTGCTGCCTCCAACGAAGCTCTTTATATCGGGGCCCACTCCCGCGCCCTTCGTCTAGCGGTCCAGGACGCCGCCCTTTCACGGCGGAAACACGGGTTCGATTCCCGTAGGGCGCGCCAGACATTTCAACGACTTAGTCGCTAACCCGTTCGACGAAACTACCCTTTGCCTATTTTTTGTCTAATAACGCTTTGCCTTCAGTCCCCGCAGAGCACGCCGCGTTGATGCTTGCGGCGTTGCGAAGGAAATTTCGGGCTTCATTTGCCCGCTATGGGATGTCCGCCTGAACCCTAAAAGCGGACATGCCGCCTTTTAGGCAAACACCGACCCATTAGCATTAGGCAGCAGGATTAGGCAGCGAGCTTCGTCTCCTTGGCCTCGATCACTTCGAAGTTAAGCGCCTTTAAAAGCCGATACAGAGCATCGATCTCCGCCTGTTTCGGTTTCGGCATCGGCGAGCGCATGAACGGATTGGGAATGAGGCCGCGCAGCCAGGTCGCCGTCTTGTACCGGATATGCAGGCGGCCCATATCGGCAACGTATTCGTGTAGCTGCACGAGGCCGCCGTCCCAGATCCGGCGTGCTTTATCGATGTCTTTCGCGTCCCATGCCTCCAGGTGGTCGAGCATCGGTTCGAGCGCGAAATTCCAGAAGCCCGACAGCGTGCCGTCGAACATTCCCGTCGCCTTGTATTCATGAAAGCGCGAGGCTAGCGCACCCATGACCGCGACATGATGGTTGAGCCCGCGCAAGCCGTTGGCGATCAGGCGGAAACCGTCGTACATGTAGGTCATCTTCCAGCCAACCACGTTCGGTACTTCCCGACAGATACGCAGCGTCGCTTCGAGCGGCAGGCCTGGATGGAACGGCGGCTTTGCGCCGCCTACTGGATGCGTGACGATCGGCAGGTTAACCGCGCGATCCTGCGCAATGATCTGGTCGAGCCAAATTTCCGGATAATTGTCGGCGTCCCAGCAGGAGGTAACGTCCTGCGCGCCGCCTGGGGGAGTGACGAAAATCCCATCCACGCCCAGTGCCTTGCAATCACGCGCGGTCTCGACGGTCTCATCGGTGGTAATCGCCCAGGTGCCGGCGATAATCGGCACCTTGCCGTTCACCTCCTCCATCGCAATTTCCAGGACGCGCCGCTTTTCCTGCCGGGTGAGATAGAAAATCTCGCCGGCCTCCGGATTGATGCACAGACCGCCGCCCATGCGCACGAACTTCTCGTTTTTCAAGAAGTACTGCAGGAAACTGCGATAGGCGGCTTCATCGATCTTCATTTGCCGATCGAAGGGCAGCAACACGGCCACGTAAAGGTGATCGCCGACATTCTTGGGGTCGGGTTTCATAGGCATCTCCAAGGTTCGATTTCTTTTGCTATCTGCGAATTCTCAATCAAGCGGTTTGGCGTCGATCAGCACGAAGGCGACGACGCAAGGTTCACTCGACCGGTTCGCCCAAGCGTGATTGGTGCCGCGCTGGATCAGCACGTCGCCCGCAACCATCTTGGTTTCGCCTTCGTCCATTACCGCCCAGATTTCCCCCGACAGGACGATGGCGTAATCGATGGATCGCGTGCGATGCATGTGTGCGTGGCGAACCGGCCCGCCGGTGTGCGCGGCTTTGGCAGTCTCGTCGATGGCGACCGAGCCGCCCATGGCGGCAGCCTTGGCTGCCCAATCCTTGTCCGGTGGGAACTGCACGACGCGAAACACGCTGCCGCCCTCCGGCGGCGCCACCTGGGTGGGTACGCTGCACGGATCCTTGCCCGTTTCGGTTCCGTTGTCCGCTGGCGTGGAGGCGGTCTTCCAGAAGTCGGTCACCGCAAAATTCGACTGATTCATGATCGGCATGACATGCGGCGACGTGTCGTCGGACAGGATCACAGAGCGGCCCTGTGCGTCATGACCCGTGATAATGCGCCGGAAACGCTTGACCTCCGGTCCAGGTTTTACCGTCGTGACTTGGCGAGCTTCGCTCATAGGTAACTCCGAATTAGAGCCTTACTGCGGGATGACGGGCAGCAGCAGATGCGAGGGCCGACTAGCATCGTGGTAGATCTTGTGCAGCGTGGTGCGGCTGCTGCAGATGTGGTTCGGTACATATTCGGCGTTCGTCGCACCGCCGACGCCGGTGGGCATGTCAGCGCTCGCAATCTCGAGGCAGATACGGTGGCCGCGCCGGAACAAATTGGCCGTCGCCATGATTTCGATTGCATAGCTCTCGATAGACCCGGGCCTAACCTTCTTCTGTGCCGCCCGGGTCAGCGGATGCCAGGGCTTCCACAGCTTTGAGCGACGGGGATCAAGCGCTCGGTGAGAGGCCTTGAGCCAACCGCGCGTCACCTCGCGCTCGGGCAAGTCGCTGGCGATCTCGCGCTCGCCTTCCCGCACGGTCCGCACTGAAACGTCCGGTCCCACATCCTTTAGGCTGACGATCCAGTTGGTGTCGTCCTGATCGATTTCGGCGAACAGGTTAAGCACTGCGGGTCCGGCAATCAGAAGATCTTGCGGCAATGGATCGGTCAAATAGCGCAGCTTCTGGATCGCATTAGTTTGCGTTGGCGGCATTTGCGCGAAGGCGTCCGGCGGCAACTCATCGTCGGCGCTCGACGGCGTGAACGGCGCGGTCTGCAGACGCTCCCAGCTATTGAGATAAAACTTGGTCCATTGCGTTTCTGGCAACGGCCAATCTGTGCCGGACCGCCATTCGTTGGCGCCCATGACCCAATAACGCACCGGGGGTTCGTCCATGATGCCGGTGTCGATGTTCTTGAGCCAATGATCGTGCCAACGCAGGATTTCATTGTGCAGCGAATGGAACGGCCGCTCCAGATGCGCCGGCCCGGCAAATATCATTTTTTTCGGCGCACGCAGACGCTCAAAATAGTTCTGCGCGCCATTGAGGTGCGTCTTGTACGTGTAAGCATACCAGCCGGCGCCGGTGTAGCTTGGCACCTTGATCTGTTCGAGCGCCTTCTCCGCCGCCTCGACAACAGCCTCTTTATCGTAGGGATCGATCAGGAGATCGAAGTACGGAGGCATGTGCTGGCCTTTCTGGGTCAGCACGTTGAAGACATGCGGATACATACGGAAATCGGGATTCTGCAGGGCCTCGCGCCAGAGCGCTTCACGCTCCGTTGGCAATTCGCCTGGTTTGCCCTTGCTTTGGTGCAAAGCAGCGAAGTGCATGATCAGGTAGCGAAAGAAGTGGAGCACGCCGCCGGGATATTCCTCGCGGAAACTGCCCAGCGTGCCGAGCGCGCCGCGCGGATCGAACGGAAAAATCGCTTTCAGATGCGGCGGGTTCTGTTTGGCGGCATGGAATTGCTCCGCACCGAAGCCGGAAATACCGACCATCCCAACATTGCCGTCACACCAAGGCTGCTGCGCAATCCATTCGATCAGGTCGTAGCTGTCCCATTGGCGGCTCCCGCCACCATCCGATTTGAAAATTCCGCGCGGCGAGCCGATGACATGGGCGTAGCCGCGCGAAACAAAAAACTTAGTGTCGCCCGCCTCCAGCAAGCCAGCCCACAACGACGACCAGGCCGGCTGCGGCGGCAACGATGCCGCCACCTCCGGGCCTTGCAGGTCCTTGTTGTAGATCGAGAACGCCAGCAATACCGGAAACTTCTCCGTCGAATCCGGCCGATAAATATCAACGGAGAGGTTGACGCCGTCGCGCATCGGCACGGCGACATCCTTTTCCGCGATAATGCGGTCGTAAGCCGGCGGCCGATCATAGGCGACCGGTGCTAGGTCGCCCGCAGCCAATAGCGTTGCCCGCGTATTACCAGTCATTGTCTTCTGTTCCCGATCTGACCGTTACGGAACTACGATCTTTTTAGGATCGAGCTGAGTGCGGTACAGCTTCAATTCCTTGCCGAGGTTGAGAAAGAAATCGAGGTCTTGCGGCCGCGCCTTATTGTCGAAAGTCGGAAAGCTTGGGGAATTGTAGCCGATGAATTTCTTCTCAATGACCTTGGCTTCATCCGGGTTCTTCCGGATGAAGTCTAGACCTTCATCGATCGACATACGGAAGCCCTTCACGGCCTCAGGATGCTTCTTCACCCAGTCGTCGCTCGCGAGCCAGCCGCTGACCAGCACGTCGGGATTGACTTCGGCAAAATACTCTGCCGCGTTATATCCAATTTTCGTCGCGACGATGCGGGTGCGCAGCGGTTCGACAATGGCGACGTAATCAACGCTCTTGCTTTTCAGCATGTCGGGCAATTGCGGCAGCGGGCCCTCGACCACCTTCACCTTATCGAGCGGAACGTGATTATTGAGCAGCCACTTTCGGAACATCACGTCGATGACACTGTTGATACCCGGCACGCCGACCGTCTTTCCAATCAGATCGGCAGGTTTCGTGTATTTGATGTCGCTGCGGGCCATCAAGCTAATGAACGGATGCGCTTTGGTGTGACGCGCCGCACCTGCGACCAAGACAAGGTTAAGACCGCCATCGTCCGCCTGAAGCAGCGTGGGAATGGTGGTCATGCCGATCTGGATGCTGCCCGAGACAACCGCCGAAGGAATATTGTTGACGACAGGAATCTTGACCATTGTCGCGTCGATATCGTGTTTGGCGAATATGCCCTTCTCTTTGGCGACATAGGCTGCAAGAAAATCGGTCGCCGGCGGAAAACCGATGGCGACTTTAGTCGGCTCGGCTGCGCCTGCCGCTGTAAGACCGAAAACCGATAGTACCACGGCCGTCAGAATTTTCTGCAACGTCTTCATGATCTCCTCCCGTTTTATGTACCTAGGTTACGCCAGCGCAGTGCGCGCCGTTCGAAAAACAAGATCAGGTGATTTGCGGCAAAGCCAAGCAGCGCCAGAAGGATCAGCCCGGCATAGAGATCGGCGCTGCGATATGAACGCTGTGCAAAGAAGATATCCCAGCCAAGGCCCGGCAGGGACGACTGCATCTCTGTAACCACCGTCAGAATGAGCGAAAGGGCGAGGCTCACGCGCAGACCGGCGACAATGTCGGGCAGCGCGGAGGGCAGCGCGACCTTGCGCATGAAGTCAAAGCGTTTGAATCCGAGCACGTGCGAAACATCGGTCAATTGCGGCGACACCGATGAAAAACCATGCACACTTGCGAGCAGGACCGGCCAGACCGCTCCGAGCGCGATGACGGTGAGCGACATCGCGTTGGACAGGCCGAGGAATAGGATGGCAACCGGAATTATGGCGGAGGCGGGAAGCGGCCGAATGAATTCGAGAGTTGGATTGAGCAATGCGTGTGCAACCTGGGATGAGCCGATGGCCGCACCGACAGCGATGCCAATTGCCGAGGCAAGCAACCAGCCAACCACCATGCGCACAGCCGTCGACGCAAGCGAAACCCATAGTGAGCCCTCAAAAGCACGATATTGTAGAACCTCAATTGCGCGGAGCGGCGACGGGAAGAAAATGGGCGAGATCAGATGCGCATCAGCCAGCAACTGCCATCCGACAAGCAGCGATAGTGCGAAGCCGACCGCCGCGAGGTTGATGGGATCGAAGAGCCGCTTCATAGCGGCCTCCAAAGCATTCCCGAGCCGCCGCCGACGCGGCTGAGCATGAAATTCAGGACAAAGCCCAGGAGGCAGAGCCAAACGAGCTGCGCCCACATCAAGCCGATGTGAAGCGACTGTTGGGCGAGAACCAAATGGTAGCCAAGGCCGCGCGGATTGAGCACGATTTCGACTGTCACCGCGACCACAAGCGAAATAGCGGCGGCAACGCGCAGGCCGACATTGATCCGCGCGAATGCTGCCGGCAGAACGACCTTTGTCATCCGTTTCCAGAGCGGCAGTTCCAACACTGCAGCAACTTCAAGCAGCCGTCCCTCGACGGCACGGACCGCGGCGATCGTGACGATGAGGATCGGCCACACGCAGGCGTATGCCACGATGCTCGCCTCCAGGCCGACGCCGAACCCGAACATCATCAGAGCAAGCGGCATGAAGGCTATGGCCGGAATGGGGCGGAGCGCCTCGATCGTCGGTCCAGTGATACGCTCCGCCGTCGGCAAGAGACCGAGGATCGCGCCGAGCGCAATTCCGATGACTGCGGCAATTGCAAGCCCCAGCAGGGCCGTTTGGCACGTTTGTAGTGTTGCGAGGAGCAGCGAGCCGTCGCGCAAAGCGGCGTATCCCGCCACAATGATATCCGAAGGCCGCGACAGCGATTCAAGCGTCAGCAGTCCAGCGCGACTCACGACTTCCCAGATGATGAGAAAGGAAGCTGGAATGATCGCTCCGAGCAAAAGGCGACGCATCAGCTTTGACCTTTACTCTGGGAGGCTTGTGAGGGACGTTCATGGACCAACATTTCAAATAGGCGATGCCGGTAAGCGAGAAAGCGCCTGTCCTCTCGAGTTGTGAGCTGATTGCGCGGCCGTGGAAGATCGATTTCCATGCTCGCCATGATGCCGGCCGGTGAACCGCCGAGCACGATGACTCGGTCGCCGAGATAAATCGCTTCTTCGAGATCATGCGTGATAAACACGGTCGCGATTTGCTTTTGGGCGACCAGTTGCAAGATCTCGTCTTGCAAAGTTTGCCGAGTCATCGCGTCGAGCGCACCGAAAGGTTCATCCATCAGCAGCAGCTTTGGGTCCTGCGCCAGGCAGCGCGCAATCTGCACGCGCTGCTGCATGCCGCCGGAAAGTTGGCTGGGAAACTGTTCTTTTGCCCCACTCAAGCCCATTGTGCCGAGCAACTCGTTGACAATGGCGTCCCGCTCCGCAGCCGGCACATTTCGCGCCTCCAGGCTGAGCGCCACGTTGCCGCGCACGGTGCGCCATGGCAGCAGCGCCTTTGAATAGTCCTGGAAAATAATGGCGCGGTCGCGCGAAGGCCCGGAAATCTCGGCGCCTGAGAAGAGGACTTTGCCCTCGGAGGGGTGCACAAGCCCGGCGAGAACGCGCAGTAAGGTTGTCTTGCCTGATCCCGAAGCGCCAACGATGCAGAGAAACTCTCCATCGCGAACATCGAAGTTGATTGCGTCCAGGATGGTTCGCGCGCCGAAACGCACGCTGAGATTGGAAATCGTCAGCGCGGACGCCTTAGACTTAACTGGCCATGCAGAATCAACGGTCTTGAGCACCGGCTGCACTTGGGCCCCTCCCGGCCGAACCATTCTCCCTTGACATTGGCCATGGGAGATTTTTTATGAACAAGTTCATAGTTGAACACGTTCATTATTGTTGTCAAGCCTGCTGGCCGCTAAAACCAGTGCAACCGGCGGAGATGAATCGAATGACCGACGTGGTACTCGCTGCTACTGACGGGCTGCGCACCCGCAATAAGCTGGAAAAGCTACGGCGTATCAAAGAAGCGGCGCAAAATCTATTTGTCGCCAAAGGCTTCGACGATACGACAATGCGCGAGATTGCGTCGCGCGCAGGGGTCGGCCTGGGCACGATTTTCCTTTACGCCAAGGACAAGCGCGATTTGCTCTTTCTGACCATTAATGAGCCCCTGGAGAACGTCACACAGCTAGCCGAGGATGCGGTCGAGCCGAAGGCGTCGCTAACCGACAACCTCCTGTCGGTAGCGAAATCTCACTACCAGTTTTTCGGCCAGCAGCCCGCCTTGGCGCGCCTTGCTCTACGCGAGATGATCTTTTACGAATCCGGCGCGCAAGCCGCTTCCTTTCAGAAGACCCGAGAACGCCTGATCCGGCTGTTCGGGCACATCGTCGAGCTCGCGATTGCGAATAAAGAAATCGCACCAAGCGAGCCGCCGTTATTCGCTGGCTGGACAGTGTTTTGCATCTTTCAGGTCGAACTACGCCGGTGGCTCGCAAACGACGCGACGAATCTCCGCGCGGGCCTGAGGGAACTTGAACGCGCGCTCGGCCTGCAGATCGTAGGTCTCGGAACTTGTGCGGATCGGCCCTCGCGGAAGCACGTTAGAAATGGTCGCGGACGAAAGACTGGCGCCTGATCCAAATCAGCCAACATTTCAAATTGGGGGGCATAATTGTTCTTCGGGGCGACCTTCTAGTCAGTATCATTAACTAAGGGGGGCCAATCTGCTTAAGTGGGCCACGTTTTTCTTGTGGCCCCGTTCGGGTTCCTTGGCCTCCTAAGGGTTTCCGACTTGTACTAAGGTGGCAGCTTCCACACCCAGCTACCTTCTCCGCCTATCCCGCCGATGCGATCAGCGATCACGCCAAGCTTGACCTTGTCGCGCAGACGGCTTCATGGCTGCCATGCGAAGATGTGCCGCATTTCCAGCGCTAATTAATGCAGAAATTATATGCTGAATGAGTCCTCGCGGGTATATTTCCCGCTCGGGGGCGCCTCTCCGAGAGAGCGTCTGGCGATGATCAGAAGTAAAAACGTGATGGCGGCCTTGCGGCGCGACGTGTCGTTCGTTTGGCACGCCGTTATCGTCGTCATGTTCATCGGTTTTGCCAGTCTCGCCGTCGCCGCCGCGCTGCTCGACCTGATGGCGATCCGGCATTAGCGAATTGGCGGCGGGTAGGCGTGCCGCTGCCCGTTGAAATCCTCGATCATAAAATTTTCACCGCCGTGTCCGGCGCCGCGCTCGAGATAGTTCGGGCCGATCGGCGATTTGCCGAACCCGCCTGGAATATCGAGCACATAATTCGGCTGGCAAAGGCCCGACAGGCGCCCGCGCAAGGCGCGCGTAAGGTTCTGCCCGGTGGCGATGTCGGTGCGCAAATGGCCGGTGCCGGGCGCGAGATCGGCATGATGCAGGTAATACGGCTTGATCCGGCACTCGACCAGCGCGCGCATCAAGTCACCGAGCGCCTCGGGCGTGTCGTTGACGCCAGCCAGCAGCACCGATTGTCCAAGCAACACCAGTCCGCCATCGGCCATGCGCGCGACGGCGGCGCGCGCGGCCGCGCCAAGCTCGCGCGCATGATTGACGTGGATGGCGACATAGGTTGCCTTGCCTTTGGCCTTCATCGCCCGCACCAACTCAGACGTCATGCGTTCGGGCGCGGCGACCGGCACCCGCGTGTGGATGCGCACGATCTTGACGTGATCGATGTCACTCAACGCCTTCATCACCGCGCCTAGCCGGCGCGGCGACAGCACCAGCGGGTCGCCGCCGGTCAGGATCACTTCCCAGATCTGCGCATGGCTGCGGATGTAATCGAGGGCGCGCGTCAGCGCCGCAGCCGACAGCGCTTTCGCCCTGCCGGGCCCGACCCTCTCGCGGCGGAAGCAGAAGCGGCAATAGACCGCGCAGACGGCGTTGAGCTTGAGCAGCACGCGGTCGGGATAGCGGTGCACGATACCCTCGACCGGGCTGTGGGCGTCGTCGCCGATTGGATCGGCGAGCTCGTCGGCGCCTTGGTCGAGCTCGGCAGCATCGGGCACGAATTGACGCGCGATCGGATCGCGTGGATCGTTGCGATCGATCAACGCGGCCAAAGCCGGCGGCAGTGCAACGGCATAGCGCGCGGCAACTTGTTCAAGCGCGTCGCGTCCGTCTTGCGGAACGAACCCGGCATCGCAGAACTGAGCTGGTGTGCGCAACGTCATGGTGTCTTCCCTTTCATTCGATTCATGGCTCGGCAACCGGCGTCCATATCACCTGCTCAATGTGCGGCGCCCCGGTCGCCAGCATCACCAGCCGGTCGAAACCGAGCGCGATGCCGCAAGCCGGCGGCATGACGGCAAGCGCGGCCAGAAATTCTTCGTCTATCGGATAGCGCTCACCGTGGATGCGTTGCTTCTCAGCCATCGCCGTCTCGAAACGCGCGCGCTGCTCGGCCGCGTCGGTGAGTTCGCCGAATCCGTTGGCGAGTTCAACCCCGCAGGCATAGAACTCGACTCGTTCGGCAACTTTGTCGCTGCCGGGCTTCGCCCGCGCCAGCGCCGCCAGCGGCAGCGGGTATTCATAAAGAAGTGTAGCGCGTCCGAGTCCCAAGCGCGGCTCGACCCGCTCGGCCAGGATGCGGCTGAAAATATCGCCCCAGGTGTCGTCGGTGGCGGTCGCAACGCCGGCTTTTTCCGCCGCCGCCGCCAGCGCCGAACGATCGCCCTGCCCCGCCGCAATCGTCGCCAGCACATCGATCCCGGCGTAGCGCTCGAAAGCCGCCGCGACGGTCAGGCGTTCAGGCTCGGCAAAGGGATCGAAGGCCTTATCTCGAAACCGCAGTTGCGTGGCGCCGGCCGCGCGTGCTGCCTCACTTATCAGTGCGGCGCAGTCCGCCATCAGAGCCTCATAGGGCTCGTTCGCCCGGTACCATTCCAGCATGGTGAATTCCGGGTGATGCAAGGCGCCGCGCTCGCGGTTACGGAACGCCTTGGCCAACTCAAAAATGCGGGTTTCGCCCGCCGCCAACAGTTTCTTGCAGGCAAATTCCGGCGAGGTACGCAGATAAAGCGGCTGCCGCTCGCCGCCGGGCGCGATCAATTCGGTGGCGAAGGCATGCAGATGGGTCTCGTTGCCGGGCGAAACCTGCAGCGCCGCAGTCTCCACCTCAACGAAACCCTGCCCCGCAAACCACGCCCGCACCGCAGCCATGATGCGGCCGCGCGCCAGCAGCACCGGCCGGCGGTCGGCATGGGCGCTTTTTCGCCAGAACGGTAGGGCCTGCCGCACGTTTACCTCGAGTGAACCGCGGCGCTGGAGGACTGGCATCGCGCGCCAAGATCGCTATGGTGCGGCCCGAATCCGCGGCCGGGCGCCGCTTCCCATTCAAGGACTGTTATCGTGAAAGTCATCGCTAGCCAGCTCCGCAAGGGTAATATCGTCGATATCGACGGCAGACTTTATGTCGTCCTCACCGCGGAGAATTTTCATCCCGGCAAGGGCACGCCCACCACCCAGGTCGATATGCGCCGGATTTCCGACGGCGTGAAGACCTCGCAACGCTACAAGACCACCGATCAGGTCGAGCGCGCGCATGTCGAGGACCACGAATTCTCCTATCTGTACAAGGATGGGGACGGCTTCCACTTCATGAACCAGGAAAACTACGAGCAGGTTCAAGTGCCGGCCGATGTCGTGGGCGATTACGAGAAATATCTCCAGGAAGGCATGGTGGTGAGCATCGCCACCCACGAGGGTAACCCGGTCTCCATCGAAATCCCGCAGAAAGTCACGCTGGAAATCACCGATACCGAGCCGGCGATGAAGGGGCAGACCGCCTCGGGCTCGTTCAAGCCGGCCATGCTGTCGAACGGCGCGCGCACCATGGTGCCGACCCACATCGTCGTCGGCACCCGCGTGGTGGTGAGCACCGACGACGGCTCCTACGTCGAGCGCGCGAAGGACTAAAGAATTCGTACAACCTGTCCTTCGTCATGGCCGGGCTTGTCCCGGCCATCTCGCTTATGGACGCACCTTGCCTTACTAAGCGGGGTCACCGGGACAAGCCCGGTGACGACATGAACTCTACACCCTCACACTCGCCCGCACTTCCTTGGGAAAGAGATCGTCCGGTGTGAGCCGTTTGGCGGTGACGCCCTGCTCATGCGCGAAGCGGCAGAAGGCATCGAGCGTCTTGCGGTTGGCTTCAAGCCCGTAAGGAAACGGATCGTCGCCGAAATCCTTGGCGTATTCATTGACGATCGAAGCCGACCACGGCACCGGGATGCGCGAGGCGGTGAGATCGCCGATGCGTTCGAGACTGCGCGCCTTCGCCTGTTCAAATGCTTTCAGCAGGTTCATCGCGACCCAAGGGTAGCGCTCGAATACCGTGCGGCGCAGCGCGATGACATGCATGATCGGATAGATACCGGTCTGCGCGTGATAGTTCATTTCCTCGGTGCGATAGTCGGGATAAAGCCGCACCACCTTGCTGCCGCCCGCATTGAACGCGTCCGGCACGCGCGCCGAAATCGCCGCATCGAGCTCGCCCGACAGCAACATCGCGGAAATACTGGTGTCGCGCCTCTGACTGTATTGGATCCCCGGCGGCAGCTTGAACTCGACCTTCTCCTCGCGGCCGGCCTGGTTCATGCCGGCCTGCACCCATTTGATTTTTCGCAGGTCGACGCCGGCGGTCTCGCTCAGAATTCCGCGCGCATAAATGCCGGCGGTCTGCGCCCATTCCGGAATGCCAACACTTTTGCCTTCCAGGTCCTTCGGCGTGGCGATGCCGCGGTCGGCGCGCACATAGAAAGCCGAATGGCGAAAGACCCGCGACGGGAATACCGGGATGCCGACGAAGGGCGAATTGCCTTGCGCGGCGTAACCGATGAACTTGCCGAAGGACATTTCCGACACGTCCCATTCGCGGTTCTTGATGAAGCGGAAGAAAATTTCCTCGACCGGCAGCACGAAGGCCGTCAGCACGATCCCTTCCGCGCGCACCACGCCGTTTATTAGATCGCGCACGTGGTCGTAGTCGGTGGCGGCGAGCGTCAGATGCAGCCGGGCCGTGCCGCCGCTTTCGATGATTTCGGGCTCGCGGTCGGCGCCCGCCGCCGCCATTCTGCCCGCTTCATTAACCGTCATGGCGCTTGCTGCTCCCTCGCTACGGCAACCGGTCGGCCTTCCACCGCCGCGCGGTAACCTATACCAGCGTTCGTCCCTTGTATGCTGGACTCCGATATCATTAACTCCCAGGCCGTGAATCATCGGGACGCCCGGCTGGCGGGCCGAGCGAGGAATTGCTTGCTGAAACGTGCCGCTCTCGTCGCTTTTGCATTGCTCATCAGCGCCCCCGCACCCGCCAGTGAGATGGAAAGTCCCATCGTCACGCTCAGCGTCGTGAATTGGGTTGCCGCGGCGGCGAGCCTTTCGGAGCGCGGACCGGGGACCCCGACCGAGGCCTTTGCCCGCCTGAATGCCGTTACCGAAAAGCGCTTTGCCGGCATCGCCAAGAGTTCGGTGCCCGTGCTGCTGCCGTTCGACATCGAGACCTTCCGCCGGGATATCGCCGACGCAAAGCCCGAGGCCGAAACGTCGGACAAATATTTCGGCGATTTTCATCCCACCAAATTCTTCCTTGCCGGGCCCGCCGGTTACGACGCGACGTTCACATTCGATTCCGACAGCGCCGGTATAGAAACTCATTTCAGGAAGCCCGTGGAAGTCGAAATTTCCGGCGCGGCTTTTGTCTACGCGCTTGATGGTCCTAGCCATCAGGAGGTGTCGACCCCGGATGGGCTGGAGCAACAGTTTCCGGGCATCCGTCGAATCTTGCGCGAATCGTACGTGCGGTACGTATTCACACGCTTCGGCGTCCCTTACGTGCTGTCGATCCAGTGTTACGATCGGCACACGTCTTCCCGACAACTGTCTTGCCGGCACGCCGACCCGGTAGCGGTGCGCTTTCTACGCTTGCTGCACTCCGCCGGCGGCAGTCCGGGAAAAATCGAACAACCGAAACTCGACCTTAGCCGGCCAGAGAAGCAGTCGGATTTGTTCACCTATTACAGCCCCGGCGATCTGATCGAGAAAACCGGCTGGAACAGGTTGCCCGGCCGCACCGACTATCACGTCTATGCCCGCATGCGCTTTCCAATCGCGCAGGCGCCGGCATATGTGAAATCGCAGTCCTTCCTGCCCTGGGGCAATTGCTATCGCACCGGTATCTCCGGAAACATCGGCAGCAAAGGCGCGCGTTACCACTGCCGGCGCAACGACAAGTCGCTGGTCTTTGACGAGTTGGCGCCCGAGAATTTCACCTACCCATGGCGCGACAATTTCTGCGAGGTGCGCGACTATCTCGTCGGCCAATGCCCCGGCGGCTACGGCCACCAAGGCGAGGATATCCGCCCGGCCACCTGCGTGATGCGTCAATCCTTCGACGATCGCTGCCTGCCCTATCAGCACACGGTGGCCGCCGCGGCCGACGGCGTCATCCGCCGCATGCGCGGCGATCTCGCAGCCTACGTCGTGGTCAACAGAAAGGACGAGCATGTGCGCTTTCGCTACCTGCACATGAATCCGAAGATTCATGGATACCGACGAGTTGTTCAACGGGCGACGGGTGAGTGCTGGCGAGATCATCGGCAAGGTCGCGACCTGGGGTGATTACGCGAGCGGCACGTCCTATCACCTACATTTCAACATCCAGGTCTTCACCAATGTCGGCTGGGTCTGGGTGAACCCCTACATGACCTTGGTCGCGTCCTATGAGCGGCTGATCGGTGAGCGCGGTACGGAAATTCTGCCGGGCGAACCGGAACCGCCGGTTCCCGACAAGCCACCTGTCCTCATGCCTGATCTGCCGCGGCTGCCCGCCGAGGGATCGGGGCCGGCGCGGAGCGAGCGCTCCAAATCGCACCATCGGCACCGTATCCGGCGCCACGAGCGGCATCGGCACCATAGACGCCACCGCCGTCGGCACCGCAGCGACGACTAAAGGTCGCACTGCAATTGCCGCCACATTGTGCGCACCCCGCCAGCCCATAGAATGCGGCCATGGCGCGATTCTCATGCGAATCCGATGCGCGAGCGCCTTGGTTGAGCCGCCGCGCCTTGCTTACCGGCGCGCTTGGCGCCGGTACGAGCCTTGCCTTTGGCGGACAAACGCTCGCCAGCCGATCGCCCGCTTTCGTGCATTGGGTTGCGGCGTTCCGCGCCCGCGCGATCGCACGCGGCATATCGGCAGCGACCTATGACCGCGTGATGGGGTCGGTCTCGCCCGACACAAGCGTATATGCGCAAGTCCGGGCACAGCCGGAATTCACCGAGCAGCTCTGGCAGTACGTCAACCGCCGCTGCTCGGACTGGCGGGTGATCACCGGCAAAGAGCGCGCCAAGGAATACGCCAATCTGCTCCGGCGCATCGAGAAAGACTACGGCGTCGATCGCTATCTCATGCTGGCTTTGTGGGGGATGGAATCCTCCTTCGGCGACGTGGTGACCAATACAAAATATATGCGGCCGGTGATCCCGGCCTTGGCGGCCCTCGCCTGGGGCGAGCCGCGCCGCCGCCGCTATTGGCAAGCCGAGTTGCTCAACGCGCTGGTCATCGTCGATCGCGGCTGGGCAAAGCCATCCGAGATGATTGGCTCATGGGCCGGCGCCATGGGTCACACGCAATGGATGCCGGAGGTGTGGCTGCACATGGGCGTCGATTACGACCGCGATGGCCGCGCCAATCCCTTCGGCAAGCCCGACGATTTATTTGCCGGCACCGCGCGCTATCTGGTCGAACGCGGCAAATATCGGCGCGGCGAAGCCTGGGGCTGCGAGGTCACGATTTCAGCGAAGCATCATCGTCTTGCCAACAACCGCACCATGCGCGCTTACGAGAAATGGCAAGCGCTTGGCGTGCGCCGCGCCGACGGCAAAGCCTTCGCGCGTCCGCACGACCACGTGAAGCTTTGGCTCCCGGTTGCCGGTGGTCCCGCCTTTCTCGTCGGACGGAATTTCCGCGCGGTCTATTCCTACAATCCGTCCACCAGCTACGCGCTGGCGCTCTGCCATCTCGGCGACTTGATCCGCGGCAACCCACCCCTCCATAAGCAATTCCCCGGCGGCGAACGCATACCGACCATCGCCGAGGTCAAGGAAATCCAGCGCCGCCTCACCGAGCGTGGTTTTTCGCCCGGCGGTATCGATGGCCGCACCGGCAGCGGCACGATCAAGGCCGTGCTGGCCTTCGAGAGAAAGGTCGGCATGACACCCGCGGACGGCTATATCGGTTTGAAGGTTCTGGCCCGGTTGCGTCAAAGCCCGTGATCCGGTTCAAATGCCCCCGGCCGCCGTAGGTGCGGCCAAAGCGCGGGGAACTCGTGTCCAAATCAAAACCGGATGGCGCCAGAACGCCTGATGACGCATCGATTGCAGCCTTAGACCGCCCAATTCCGGCAGGCGTAAACGCCGCGCAATTCGGCAGCGACGTCGCCGCCGATGCCCTGCGCGCCCTCGACATCCCCTATATCGCGCTCAACCCCGGCGCCAGCTATCGCGGCTTCCACGACAGCATTGTGAACTACCTCGGCAATTCGCAGCCGCAGATGCTGCTCTGCCTGCACGAGGAAGCAGCCGTGGCGATCGCGCAAGGCTACGCCAAGGTCACCGGCAAGGCGATGGCGGTGGCGGTGCATTCCAATGTCGGGCTGATGCACGCCACCATGGCGATCTTCAATGCCTGGTGCGATCGCATGCCGGTGGTCATCCTCGGCGCCACCGGGCCGGTCGATGCCGCCAAGCGCCGGCCGTGGATCGACTGGATCCACACCGCGCGCGATCAGGGCGCGCTGATCCGCGGCTACAGCAAATGGGACGATCAACCGGCGTCGCCGGCGGCGGCGCGCGAAGCGATCCTGCGCGCCGGCTGGATCGCCAATACGGCGCCGCGCGGACCGACTTACGTCAATCTCGATGCCAGCATGCAGGAGGAGAATCTCGCCGAGCCGGTGGTGCCGATTGACAGCAAACGCTTCATGCCGCCGGTCGAACACGCGCCAGCCGAATCCGTCGTGAAGCAGGCCGCCGATCTGCTGCGAGCCGCCAAACAGCCGGTGATCCTCGCCGGTCGGGTGTCGCGCGATCTTAACGCCTGGAATGCACGCGTCGCGCTGGCCGAACGCTTGGGCGCGCGCGTCATCACCGACCTCAAAATCGGCGCCGCCTTCCCGACCGATCACCCGCTGCATGCCGGCGCGCCCGGCACCATCGCGCCGGTGCCGGAAGCGGCGGACGCGCTGCGCGCAGCCGACGTCATTCTCAGCCTCGACTGGGTCGATATCGCCGGCACGCTCAAGCACATCGGCGGCAGCACGGCAAAAATCATCCAAGTTTCGATCGATCACCAGCTGCACAAAGGCTGGAGCATGGACTATCAGGGCCTGCCGCCGGTCGATGTGCTGATTGCCTGCGAGCCGGATGCGGCCGTGCCCGCGCTGCTCGAGGCGCTCGGGCCCGCCAAGCCGCATTTGGTGCCCGAACGCAAGAGCGAACCTTTCAAGCCCGCCGGCGACAAGCTCACCGTCGACCACCTCGCCGACGCTTTGCGCCGCGCGGTCGGCGAACGACCGACCTCTCTTACCCACATCTCGCTTTCGTGGAACGGCGCCAGCTGGCCGCTCAAACATCCGCTCGACTATCTGGGCTCGGACGGCGGCGGCGGCGTCGGCGGCGGCCCGGGCATCTCGGTTGGCGCGGCGCTGGCGCTCAAGGGCACCGGCCGCCTGCCCGTGGCGGTCTGCGGCGACGGCGATTTCCTCATGGGCGTGACCGCGCTGTGGACCGCGGCGCATTATAAGATTCCGCTGCTGATCGTGGTCGCCAATAATCGCTCCTTCTTCAACGACGAATTGCATCAGGAGCGCGTCGCCCGCATGCGCAATCGCCCTGTGGAGAACCGCTGGATCGGCCAGCGCATTTCCGAACCCGATATCGATCTCGCCGCCATGGCGCGCGCACAAGGCGCGACCGGCTTCGGCCCGGTGACCGCGATCGGCGACCTTGCGGCCACGTTCGCAAAAGCCATTGCCGCGGTCGAGGCCGGCGAGGTCGCGGTCGTCGATGTGCGCGTCGAACCGGGCTACACCGCCGCCATGACCGCGGTGATGACCCGCAAAAGCGAATAAGTGCGACGTGACACCGCCCGCCGCCAACCGCACCGACAATGCCATCCTGGTGGTGGACGATATCGTCGTGCGCTTCGAGACGCCGGAAGGGCCGATCACCGCGGTCGACGACGTCTCCTTTCAGGTGACCCCCGGCGAATTCCTTTCGGTCATCGGCCCATCCGGCTGCGGCAAGACCACGCTGTTCAACGTGATCGGCGGGCTGCTCGCCCATCACCAAGGCGTCGTCAGCGTCGACGGCGAAACCATTGCCGGCCCGCACAAGTCGATCGGCATGGTGTTCCAGGAGGAGTCCACCTTTCCCTGGCGCACGGTGACCGACAACGTCGCCTTCCCGCTCGAGCTCGTCGGTATGCCGCACGATAAGCGCGTCGAGCGCGCGCGCCACTTCATCGCGCTAGTCGGCCTCGAGGGCTTCGAGAACCGCTACCCCGGCGAATTGTCCGGCGGCATGCGCCAACGCGTCTCGCTTGCCCGCACGCTCGCCTCCGAGCCGAAGATATTGCTGATGGATGAGCCGTTCGCCGCGCTCGACGAGCAGACGCGGCTCCTACTCGGCGACAAGGTGCTGCAGATCCAACAACAGTTGAAGCAGACCACGCTGCTGATCACCCACAACATTACCGAAGCGGTGCAGATGTCCGACCGCATTTTGGTGATGACCTACCGTCCCGGCAAGGTGAAGCGCATCGTCGACATCAAGCTGCCGCGCCCGCGCACCTCCGAGATCGTCGGCAGCGAAGATTTCGGCCGTTACGTCGCGCAAATCTGGAGCGACCTGCGCGAAGAAGCAAGCCGTGGCATGCGCGACGAGGAGGCGCATGTGCTGCATCACGAAAGCACCGCGTCGTGACGATTGCCGCGTCGGCAGCACAGCCCGCGTGAGCGGTGCGAACATCTCCTACGGCGCGCCGCCGCTCATCACATGCACTTCGGTCGTGGATGCCGACATAGACTAAAGCTTGAACGTCTCCAGTGTGCCGGGGTGGAACAGCTCTTCCAGCTTGACCAATCGCGACGAAAGACCCTGGCTGTGGTGGTGCTTCAGGAAGGTTTCCAACGTCTTGCGGTTGGCTTCGGCGCCATATGACCAGAAGTCCTCGCCCATCAAGGCGCGCGCTTCCATTAATCGCTCCTCGACGAAAGGCAGCGTCACTTTGGTCGATGAGGTGTCGGCAAGCTTCTCCAGCGCGACCGCCTTGGAGCGTTCGAACGCCTTGAACACCGCCCCGGGCAGCCAGGGATGCGTCTCGGCGAGTTCGCGCCGCACACCGACGATATGCATGATCGGGAAAATGCCGGTGCGCTGATAGTACTCCTTGGCGGCCTTGACCGGATCGGCAAACAGCCAGCCGATATGCGGATGACGCCCGAACCCGGACGGCACCCGCGGTCCGATGAAGCCGTCGATCTCACCGGCTTCCAGCATGGCCGACAGCGTCCGCCCCTCTGGGGCGGCGTCAAGCTTTACGTCCTTCGGCAGCGTGATCGCGATCTTCTCGGGCCGGCCCGTCTCCTCTAGCCCGCCCCTGATCCAGTGGATGTCGGAAGGCTTGACGCCGTGATCATCTTCCAAAATGGCGCGCGCCCACACATTCGCGGTCAGTTGATATTCCGGCACGCCGATTTTTTTGCCCTTGAGGTCGGCCGGCTTCTTGATGCGATCGGTGCGCACATAGATCGAGGTGTGGCGGAACGTGCGTGACACGAAAGCCGGCACGCCGACATAGGGGCAGGTGCCTTGCGCGGTCTTGACCGTGAAACTCGATAGCGACAGTTCGCAGATGTCGAACTCGGCGCGGCGAAAGGCGCGGAAGAAAATCTCCTCCGGATCGAGCGCCATATAGACCGGATCGACGCCGTCGATCTGTACAAGGCCGTCGGAAAGCGGCCGGGTGCGGTCGTAGTCGCGCACGGCGACGGAGAGATTGAGCTTGGCCATGGGATACTCGGATCAGACGATGGTCCAAGTCATAGGGGAAAGCGCGCGCCAAAGCAAAATGGCGGTCGCGCGCCGCGCTCAGCTCCGCTGGCTTTTGAGAAAATCCCGCAAGCTGCCCTTCTCGTAGGCCTTCTCGCGCACGAAGCGGAACAGCGTGAGGAAATCGTCGGGCAGCATGTAACCGGGCGCGCGCGCTACCTCGCGCTTTTGCGGGGCCAGGTCTTTGAGCGGCCCGGCCCGTTCCGGGAAGAACTGAAAGGTCGGCGTAAAGCGCACGCCGTATTTCTTCGCCAGTGCCTTTTCCGGCAATTGTTCGCCGTCAAAATCGGTCACTTTGAGCGACCCGATGATGTTGAGCTGCAGCACCTCGAAATTCGACTTGATGTAGTCGGAAATGCGCCTTTGCGCGAAATTGACGAAATGCGTCTCCTTGCAATAGGGGCAACCCTTGAGCTCCCACATGATCACGAAACGCTTACCCGCCTTGTGGGCATCTTCCAGATCGTCGCTAAGGTTGAGGAAGCTGTCGAGGAACCAGGGCTCCTTATAGATGCCATCGGCGGTCAGCACCGGGCCCTCGGCGCGCGCCGGCAAGGCCGCGAAGGCGCCCGTTGCGGCGGCGCCAAGCAGCAAATCCCTGCGTGTCATCGGCATATTGAGGCCTCATCAACCAAGCCCGCGGCTTGCCCACCGCGCCGGCCGGCTCTGGGTTTATATTCGAAGAAATATATATCTTCGATGCCTGGGTCTATATCCTCGCCCTTTATACGGTGAATGATCATGCTTGCCTGCATTGCACGTGCCGCAATCCTTAGCCTTGCGGTGGTCGCCGGCGCCGGCGCCGCGGCGGCCGACGAATTGGCCGATTTCAACGCCGCGGTGGAACAGGCGTCCGCCCATAACCGGGTGGCGCTCGGCTATCTGCGCACCGGCAATATCGATCTCGCCTCCGTCGAGTTCGATCGCCTGCGCGCGGCCTGGGGCAAAGTCAGCGAACGCTTTGCCGGCAAACGGCCGAAGGTCTTCGACGGCAATCCGCTTTACGTGACCGTTATGACCGACATCGCCATGCGGCTGGTCACCGCGGACATGATGCTCAATTCCGGCCGGCCGCAGGTGATGGGGAAGGCGCTTAGCGCCATCCGCGACGATCTTTATAATTTGCGCAAATCAGCCGGCATTGTGGTGCTCGCCGATTGTATCCGCGACGCCAGCAGCGCCTTGGACGCGCTCATGGTCTACAACGATGCAACGCTCGACCTGAGCAAACCGGAGACCCGCTCCAGCGTCGCCGCCAAAGCCGATGCCTATCGCCATGTGCTCGATCGTTGCGACGGCACGGCACACGAGACAGTGCGCCAGAGCCCCGAATTCCGCCGCCTGCTTGACGGCGCCAAGAACGGGCTTGAACCGCTGCCGCACGCGCTTGAGACGCGCGACGCCAACCAACTGCATCGCATCCTGATCGAGCTGCGCTCGTTCGATAATCTGTTGGCGTTCCGCTTCGGTTGATCAGCCGATTTTGCCGAGCGATGGAAAAGTCTCGATCAACCAGTTGGCGACGGTCGGCATCTGCCCGGTGAAGATCAACACGCCGGCAACGACCAGCAAAACGCCCATCGCCTTCTCCACCAGGCCGAGCCTCGCATGGAAGCGCTGGCTCCAGCGCATGAAGGCGGAGGCAAAAGCGGCCGCCACCAGGAACGGCACGCCAATGCCGAGCGAGTAGATAAACAGCAGCCGCGCGCCCTCCCCGGCGCTGTCTTGCGCGCCGGCCATCAGCAGGATCGCCGCCAGCACCGGGCCGACGCATGGTGACCAGCCGAAGCCGAAGGCGAGCCCGATTACATAAGCGCCGAACAGTCCGGCGGGCTTTGCTGCGACATCGACGCGGGCGGTGCGGTCGAGTAAGGGAATCCGGATCACATGCAGGAAATGCAGGCCCATTAGGATAATGAGCGCACCGGCGATATAGCCGAGCACCCCGAGCTGGGCGGTCACCGCCTGCCCGATCCAGGAGGCGGTGGCGCCGAGGGCCACGAACACGGTCGAGAAACCGGCGACAAAACAGAGCGCCGCCAGCAACACCCGGCCGCGCAGCCGGGCCTGGCCCTCGTCGCGCAGCGCACCGACCGACACGCCGCCCATATAAGCGAGGTAGGGCGGCACCAATGGCAGCACGCAAGGCGACGCAAACGACAACAACCCGGCCACAAAGGCCCCGCCGGCGGACACGTCGAGACTCATTTATGCACCCCGCCGCATCGACATATTCATCTTTTGTGATATATTTGCCAACAGTACAAGAGCGCCCCGATTCACCCGAGAAATAAAGTTGGCGACCATCGCCCGCATACCAGAATATTTTTCTCGCGCCGCGGTTATTGGCGCGATGTTCATCATCTTTGCGCTGAGCGATGCGCGCGCCGCCGAACTGGTGATGTTCGAGCAAGCAGGCTGCGAATGGTGTGAAACTTTCGATCGGGAAATCGCGCCGATTTATGCTAAGAGCGAGGAAGGTCTTCGCGCGCCGCTGCGGCGCGTGGATATCACACGAGCGCCGCCGCCAGACCTTGCCTTCGTCCAGGTCGAACGGTTCACGCCATTGTTCGTGCTTGTCGACAAGGGCCGCGAAGTCGGGCGTATTCGCGGTTATCCCGGCGCGGAAAGTTTCTGGATGCAACTCAGCGTGATGTTCGGAAAACTTGATGCCGCCGGAACGGCTGGAGAACGCGCGCAATTGCTCGACAAGCAATCGCGCCGGTTCGACTGATCGTTTGTCGTCCGGCACCCGCCGCACGCGACCACTGGTGCACGAATGGAATTAACTCGTCTGGAAAGCCGCGGCCGCATCCCCGACCTCGATCGTATGGTCGACAACGCCAAACGCGCGAGCGATTTCCTCAAAGCGCTCGCGCATGAAAGCCGGCTGTTGATCCTGTGCATTCTCGCCGAAGGCGAGACATCGGTAAGCGAGCTGGAGCAGCAGCTTGGCTTGCGCCAACCGACGGTGTCGCAGCAGTTGGCGCGGCTGCGCGCGGAGGGGCTGGTGTCCACCCGGCGCGACGGCAAGACCGTCTATTACAACCTGGCGAGCGAGGAGGCGCGCACCGTCATCAGCGCCATCTACGACGTGTTCTGCCGCAAGGCGCGCAAACGCTAGCAAGCCCCGCTATTTAATTTTCTGTCGTGCGCCCGCGCGCGGCGATGACCTGTTCGGCCGCCGCAATGCCGGTCAGATAGCCGCCATGCGCGGTGGAGAAATCGTGCCGCGAGCAGGCCTCTCCGGCAAAAAACAGCCGGTCCTCGACCGGCGCCGCCAGCCGCGCCCGGCAATCCGCCTTGCCCGGCACAGCGTAAGAATAAGACCCGCGCGCAAAAGGATCGCTGCCCCAGCAATGCATGTGGTGCAGACTGAGCCGTTTCGCGAAGTTGCTGCCGAACACGGCGGCCAATTCGGAGACAGCAAAATCGAAAAACGCGCGCGCACCGCCGGCTTCCAATTCGCGCGCGAAGTGGCCGCCGAAATAGGCCTCGATCTGCGGCCGCCCGAACGGCCGGAATTGATAAATGGCGGCCTGCGTGCTGTTCGGATTTCCGATCAAGTGGCTGTCAGCCTCGAATTCTTCCGCCCCCTCCAGCGATAAAAACAGCTTGTCGGCAAGCCCAAGCGGCAGGTCGCTCGCGCTTTCCGTTTTCTCAGGAAGGACCGGCGAGAACAGGCGCTCATTAGCGGCGATCACCGCGCTCGGCAACGTGACGATGGCCTGATCGGCGCTGATCGCGCCGTTTGCGGTTTCCACGCGCAAGCGCTTGCCGCTGTGGTCGATCCGATGCACCGGACAGTCGAGCACGCTTGGCAAAGGCTCGCCGTAGGCGGCAATGGCCGCGCCATAGCCTTCGAACACGCGCCAGTTCACATTGGTGTCCTCGTAGTTCTCGTAATCGCGCGCCGACACCTGTTCGAGCTCGGCGCCGCTGATGTAGGTGCCAATCGCATTGATCAGGGCGTTCCAGCGGCCGCCTGGATCGAATGCGGAAGCGGCCGCGACATCGGGATCGCGTCGACTGATCGGACCCAGCCGCTCGTAAAAGGCATGAAAGGCCTCGCGATAGCTTTGCTGCTCGGCCAGCGGAAAACTGACCGGCAGCGACGGTTTGCTCCAAGGCGGCGGCGTCTTGTCGATGGTGAAGCCTTCGCCTTCAGCAACCTGCGCCCAAGGATTGCGGTCGGCCGAATGCAGCCAGCCGCAGCCGAGATCAAGGGCAAAGCCGGACGCATCGACCACGGTATAGGCGCGGCCGCCCAGCCGCGGGCGCGCCTCGATCAGCAGGCAATCGATTTGCGCCTCGCGCAGGCGCCGGCCGGCGGCGATGCCGGCAGCGCCACCGCCGACAATCGCGACTTCAACATTATCCTTAGGCATTCCGGGGGTCTGCTACATCCACAAGCCGCATCTGCACGCGCTCCTCGCCCTGCCAACGGTCGATGGCAAGTGAGCCCGCTGCATGTAGGTGTTGCCCGCGGCTTTCCAACAGTGCTCGGCCGAGCGGCGTTCCGGCGGCGCGGAAGGCGATGGCATTGACGAGTTTGCCGTCGCCGGATTTGAACCGGGCGCGGATGTGGTTCTCCCCCACCGGGTCGGCGTAAGCGACCGTATGCGCCGGCAGCGCCAACAGCGGCTCCGGGTTGCCGGCACCGTAGGGACCGGCGCGCGCCAGCATGTTCACTAGCGCAAGATCGACGCCGCCGGCGGAGACCGCGCCGTCAATCAGCAACGCCCTTTCGCGCCGCGCGACCTCGACCGCGGGCCCGAGCGCATCTTCCAGGAAGGCGCGGAAGGCGCCGAGCGCTTCCTTGCGTAGCGTAATGCCGGCCGCCATGGCATGGCCGCCGCCCTTGAGCGCCAAGCCGTCGCGCACGGCCTGGCGCACGGCGCGGCCGAGATCGACACCGGGGATCGAGCGCCCCGAGCCGGTGCCGATGCCGTTTGCATCGAGCGCGATGGCAAAGGCCGGGCGGCCGTAGCGCTCCTTCAGCCGCGCCGCCACCAGGCCAACGACACCGGGATGCCAGCCTTCCGCGGCGGTGACGACGACGGCGCCTTTGTCTTCGAGGCCGAGCGCGGCTATGGCTTCGGCTCCCGCCTGCGCCACGGTCGCTACTTCGATCTGCCGGCGTTCGCTGTTTAATCGGTCAAGCTCAGCGGCGATGGCCGCGGCGGCGCTAGGGTCCTCCTCCAGCAGCAGCCGCACGCCGAGATCGGCGCGGCCGATGCGGCCGCCAGCATTGATGCGCGGGCCCAACAAAAATCCGAGGTGCCAGGCTTCGGGCGGACCGGCCAGCCGCGCGACATCCATCAGCGCGGTCTGCCCGATGTGGTCGCGACGCCGCAACGCAATGAGTCCCTTGGCGACAAAGGCGCGGTTCAGTCCGATCAGCGGCACCACGTCGGCGACGGTGCCGAGTGCCACCAGATGCAAAAGCGACAATAGATCGGGTTCGCCGCGCTCGGCGGTCCAGAAACCACGGGTGCGTAACAGGCGCGTGACCGCGACCAAAGTGACAAAGACCAGCCCGACGGCGGCGAGATGGCCGAGGCAGGAGAGATCGTCGGCGCGGTTTGGATTGACGATTGCCGCGGCTGGCGGCAATTGCTCGTCGGCCTGATGATGATCGATCACCACCGTGTCGAGGCCAAGCGTCTTGGCCTCGCCGAGCGCCTCAAGGCTGGTGGTGCCGCAGTCGACCGTGATCAGCAATTTCACGCCGCGCGCGGCAAAATCGCGGACGGCGTCCACGTTCGGGCCGTAGCCTTCGAAAATGCGGTCCGGGATATGGACAATCGGGTCGAGCCCACACTGGCGCAGATAGCCGGCCAGCAGCGCCGAGGCGGTGGCGCCGTCGACGTCGTAGTCGCCGAAGATAGCGACGCTTTCGCTGCGCGTGATTGCCGCGACGATGCGCGTTGCAGCGGCTTCCATGTCGGTCAGCACATACGGATCGGGCATCAGCCGCCGCAGGGTCGGATCGAGATAGGCTTCGACTTCATCGGGCTCGACACCGCGGCCGGCGAGCACGCGGGCCAGCAATTCCGGCACGCCGTGGCGCTGCGCGATCGTCGCCGCGCGCGCCTGCCCGCGCGCATCAAGCCGGTCGCGCCAAGCGCGCCCGCTCGCCGATTGCGCGACGCCCAGGAAAAAACGTTCGCTTTCCTTGACTGCTATCGCTGGCAAAGCCGCCATCGTCTGCCGCCTGACGCCAAACAATCGCTAATTCTTACAGCCGGCGAAATGGCGTCCCGCGCCCGTACCGGCAAGCCCGGAGAGCCGCAGATCAAAAGCAGTTCCAACGCACATTTCATGCAACTCTCCGCCAGCATCGATGGTCGGCCGATTTGGCCGTTCGGTCAAACCAGGAAATGCCGCCAAAACGGACATAAAGCCTTTCGCGCTTTACGAATATTCGTACTGTTCAAACAGACACACACGAGACTGACTAACTATTGGCTTTCGTCCAATGCTTGCTAGTGTTCACGATACAACGCAAGAAAGAATCATAATGTCGAATAAATCGAAAAACGGACCAAAACTCATCATTAGAAACGCGGTGCCCACCGATATCGACGGCATTCGCGCAGTTATGGCTAAGGCTTATTCGTCACTGGGCGTCCACGGCGTCTATTCGGTCGCCCAATTGCTTGGTCAGCTGCACCAATTTCCCGAAGGTCAATTTGTCGCCACTTACAAGTCCCAGATTATCGGATATTGCGCCACCTTCCGTATCCCTGAATCGCTCGCGCTTAAATCTCATGATTGGGCGACAATCACCGGCCGCGGCTTTGCATCGAGGCACGACCCGCAAGGCGATTGGCTCTACGGAATGGACGTCTGCGTTGATCCGGATTTTCGTGGACAACGCATCGGTCAACGTCTCTACAATGAGCGAAAGCGTCTGTGCGAACACCTGAGATTAAAGGGGATTGTTTTTGCCGGGCGCATGCCGAATTTGGCTCGGCGCTGGAATAGTGTCGGCTCGGCCGAGCGCTACCTCGAGCTCGTGCTCGAAGGCAAGCAACGCGATCCGGTCATAGGTTTTCAACTCCGTAATGGCTTTGAGCCAATCGGAATATTGGCCGATTACTTGCCGCTCGACCATGAGTCGCGGGGATATGCCACGCACATGATCCGGCGAAATCATCAGATTTCGGTTGAATCGACGGCAACTCCGGCCCGAATCACGCGGCCGCCCCGAACCGTGCGCGTTGCCGCCGTGCAATATCAGTTGCGCACCATTGCTTCGTTCGATGAGTTCGTGCAGCAGGTCGAATTTTTCGTCGATGCGGTTGCCGACTATAAGGCGGACTTTGCGGTATTTCCGGAGCTGTTCACGCTACAATTATTGTCGATTGAAAACAGGCATGTCCCGGCGGCTGAAGCCATTTCCGCCCTTACGAACTACACAGCCCGCTTCAAGGATATGATGAGCGGCTTGGCGGTGAAATATAACGTCAACATCATCGGCGGCTCACATCCGACGCGCGAGGCGGACGGTGAGGTGTACAACATCTCTTATGTATTTCTTCGTGACGGCAGCATCCATGAACAGCAGAAGATTCATCCAACCCCGAATGAGCGCTATTGGTGGAACATCAAGGGCGGCAACAGGGTGAATTTGATCGACACGGATTGCGGGCCGATCGGCGTGTTGATTTGCTACGATTGCGAATTTCCCGAAGTGGTTCGCTACCTGGCTGATCAAGGTGCGGCAATCCTGTTTGTTCCATTTTGCACCGATGAGCGGCAGAGCTATATGCGCGTGCGCTATTGCGCACAGGCACGCGCTGTCGAGAACCAATTCTACGTGGTGCTGTCAGGCAATGTTGGAAATTTGCCAAAGGTCGAGAACATGGACATCCAATATTCCCAAAGTTGCGTGCTGACGCCGTGCGATTTTCCATTTGCGCGCGACGGCATCGCCGCCGATACGTCGCCCAACGTCGAGATGGTGGCGATCGCCGATCTCCAGCTCGACAGCCTGCGCGCGGCACGCCAGGGCGGCACCGTGCAAAACCTCAAGGATCGTCGTTTTGACCTTTATTCCGTCGTTTGGCGCGGTTCCAAAGCGTAACCGGTGGCCCGCTTTTGTGAGTGTATGCCCTAGCCGGCAGCCTCCGCGTGGGTTTTAAGCAAATCCGGGATTGTCGCCGGCGCTCGCCGGCCAAAGCCACATTCCGTCGCGATCGAGAATTTGTCCACATGCCGTTCGGCGGCCGCCAATCGTTGGCGCGTGCCTGCAATCCCATCGGTGTAGTGCACGAGCCCCAGGCATAATTCAGTTTCCGGGCGCAGCTTGAGACGCGCCAGCGGCGCGAAATACTCGTCGTCGCTACGGTCGCGCGGCACCGGCATGTGGATCAATTGGATCGGCCGCGCAATGTCCGCCGACAGCCGGTTGGCCATATCGACCATGTCGGCCATGTCGCGCGGCTCGACCACGTGCTTGTGGTTGGAATCGCCGTAGCAGAAGTGGAACAGCAGCTCGATATCCGCCGGAACATGCTCGGCGAGATCGGCGAGGATCGCCGAGAAACGCGCGAGCATCTCGGCACGATCCCTTCCGTAGGCATTCGGTTCGTTGCGCTGGAGCCGGGCGAAGACCGCTGACGCCACATCGAACTGGATCGCGATCTGGTCATGCGGCAGCGCCGCCGCGATCTTGTCGATCTCGCGCTTGAGCGCCGCGTTGTAGACCGCATCGAGCGGCTGATGCAGGTCGTCTTGCAGGAATAGCCAGATCACCGAATGCGCGGGAACCAGGTCGATCTGAAAGCGGCACTCCTTGGGGACGCGTCCCTTTTTTTTGAGCGCAGCGAATTCGGCGTAAGACTGCTTGGCGATGTCGGCATAGAACAGATTGCCGAACACAACGTCCTTGACTGTCTTTCCGGGTTTAAGCCGGTAGCGGATGCGCGCCGTGCCCGTGGCGTGAATGCGAAAAAGCTCATCGGATTTCTCAAGGGCAGGATTGTCGGCAAAGACCGGCTCAAGCCAAGTGATCCAGTCCGAGCGCTCGCCGGTCTCGCCGTCGGGGATGCGTTTGAGCCGCGGACCCAATGCGGCGCCGACGGTCTCGAAGACCTCACGTGAATTGCCGAGCGGCACACTGCCGACGAGATGAACGGACCGCATGCGAAAAACCTCCGGCGTCAAATGGCAAACGGAGACTAGAAACGTGCCGTTAGTGATGACAAGGCGAGCTGCAAAAGATTTCGCCCCGCATGGCAGGACACCCTATCGTTGGGTAGCGTTCCGCAGCGATCAGTCGAGATGAAATTTCGCGAACTGCCGATGCTCGCCGACCACGCGGCGCACCGTACCGGTGACCGAGCGCATCACCACCGTCTCGGTCTCGATCACGTGCTTGCCGAATTTCACCCCACAAAGCATGGCGCCTGAGGTGACGCCGGTGGCGGCAAACAGGCAGTCGCCGCGCACCATATCCTCGATCTCGTATTTCTTCTTCGGGTCCTTGATGCCCATACCCAGCGTGCGCTCACGCAAGGCCTCGGTGTCGATGACCAGCCGCGTCTGCATTTGCCCGCCGATGCAGCGCAAGGCGGCAGCCGCCAGCACGCCCTCAGGCGCGCCGCCGACGCCAAGATAGATATCGACGCCGGTCTTGCCGGGCTCGGCGCAATGGATCACGCCGGCCACGTCACCGTCGCTGATCAGCGACACGGCGGCGCCGGTCTTGCGGATCGCCGCAATGGCGTCGGCATGGCGCGGACGGTCGAGCAGAATGGCGGTGATCTCCGATGGCTTCACGCCCTTGGCTTTCGCCAATTGCAAGATGTTCTCGTCGGCCGGCGCGTCGAGATCGATGGTGCCTTTCGGGTAGCCCGGGCCGATGGCGATCTTCTGCATGTAGCAATCGGGCGCGTGCAGCAATGTGCCGCCGTCCGCCATGGCAATGGTGGCAATCGCGCCCGGCATGTTCTTGGCGCAAAGCACGGTGCCCTCCAGCGGGTCGACCGCGATGTCGACCTTGGGACCGTGCTTGGTGCCGACCTTCTCGCCGATGAACAACATCGGCGCTTCGTCGATCTCGCCCTCCCCGATCACGACCGTGCCGTCGATCGGCAACTTGTTGAGTTCGCGCCGCATGGCGTCAACGGCGGCCTGATCGGAGGCCTTGTCCTTGCCGTGGCCGCGCAGACGGGCGGCGGAAACCGCCGCGCGCTCGGTCACCCGCACAATTTCGAGGGTGAGAATGCGCTCCAGCAGCAGTTCGGGCTGGACGGTGATCGACGCCATTGTTTCGCGCTCCCCTCGCGGTTCTGATGCGCTCAGAACTCAGTTCTTCTCGATCCGGATCACTTGCGGCGATCCTGAGATCACCCTATCGCGGCCCACCGCCGCAAGGGCCTTGCGCACGGCGTCCTCAGTCGTGGCGTAGGTAATGAGGATAACGGGGACGGAACCGTTCTTCATCCCATTTGGATCGCGTTTGTCGTGCCTTTGCACGATCAATTCCAGCGAAATCTTCTGCTCGGCCAGCCGTTTGGCGATTGTGGCCGCGGTTCCCGGACGGTCGCGGGCCAACAGCCTGATGTAGTAGCCGCCCTCGTGGCGCTGCATCGGCGCCTTGCGGACGCTTTTGAGCAGCGCCGAGGGCCGGCCGAACGGGGCGGTGCGCACGCCGCGCGCGATGTCGCCGATGTCGGAGAGCACCGCCGAGGCGGTGGCGGCGCCACCGGCGCCGGGGCCGACCAGCGTCAGCGGGTTGATCCCCTCGGCGTCGACGGTGACCGCGTTGGTGACGCCCATGACCTGGGCGATGGCCGAATCCTTTCGCACCATGGTCGGGTGCACGCGCTGCTCGATGCCTTTCGCCGTCTTCACCGCGACCCCGAGCAGCTTTACCCGGTAGCCGAGCCCGTCGGCGGCGGCGAGGTCCGCCGGCGCCAGCGAGGAAATGCCTTCCACATAGATCGCGCTCTGATCGACCTTGGTGCCGAAGGCGAGCGAGGCCAGGATGGCGAGCTTCTGCGCTGTATCGTGACCCTCGATGTCGAAGCTCGGGTCGGCCTCGGCGTAGCCCAGCCGTTGCGCCTCGGCGAGGCAGTCGGCGAACGGCAATTCGTCCTGCTCCATGCGCGTGAGGATGTAATTGCAGGTGCCGTTGAGGATGCCGTAGATGCGCTCGAACGAATTTCCCGCGAGCCCCTCGCGCAGCGTCTTCACGATCGGAATGGCGCCGCCGACCGCGGCTTCGAAGTTAAGCGCGACGTGATGCCGCTCGGCGAGCGCGGCGAGCTTGCCGCCATGCTTGGCGAGCAGCGCCTTGTTGGCGGTGACCACCGATTTGCCGGCGGCAAGCGCTACCGCAACCGCGCTCTGCGCCGGATCGCCGGCGCCGCCGATCAATTCGACGAACACGTCGATGTCGGGCGCGCGCGCGAGCGCCGCCGGATCGGCAAACCATTTCATCTTTTTGAGATCGACGCCCCGGTTTTTGCCGCGCGAGCGCGCGCAGACCGCGACGATCTCGATGCCACGCCCGCAACGCGCGACGAGCGCCTCCTGCTGGCGCGCGACCTGGGCGATCAAGGCGGCGCCGACCGTGCCCAATCCGGCGACGCCCACTTTGAGAGGCTCGATCATCGAATGTTAGCGGCGCGTGGAGAGCGGAACGACGTTGTGAAGTTGCTCCGGCCCGGTTTTGAGGAAGCGGCCGACATTGCGCGCCGCCTGGCGAATACGCTGTTCGTTCTCCACCAGCGCGATGCGCACGAAGCCCTCGCCGTACTCGCCGAAGCCGATGCCCGGCGAAACCGCAAGATCGGCCTTCTCGACCAGAAGCGTGGAGAATTCCACGCTGCCGATCGACTTGAACGGCTCCGGGATCGGCGCCCAGGCAAACATCGAGGCGCGCGGGGATGGCACGTGCCAGCCGGCGCGGCCGAAGCTTTCCACCAGCACGTCGCGGCGGCGCTTGTAGGTCTCGCGCATCTCCTTGATGCAGTCGTCGGGGCCGTTGAGCGCGGCGATGGCCGCCACCTGAATCGGCGTGAAGGCGCCGTAGTCGAGATAGGACTTCACCCGGCCAAGCGCCGCGATCACCCGCTCGTTGCCGACGGCAAAGCCGATACGCCATCCCGGCATCGAATAAGTCTTCGACATGGAGGTGAATTCAACCGCGATATCCATCGCGCCCGGCACCTGCAACAGCGACGGCGGCGGGTGGTCGTCGAAATAGACTTCGGCGTAGGCCAGATCGGACAACACCAAGATCTCGTGCTTCTTAGCGAAAGCGATCAGGTCCTTGTAGAAGTCGAGGCTCGCCACATAAGCGGTCGGATTGGCTGGATAGCAAACCACCACCGCGGTCGGCTTCGGAATCGAATGGATGATCGCGCGCTCGAGCGTGTGGAAAAAATTCGGCGTCGGCTCCGATGGTACCGAGCGCACGGCGCCGCCCGCCATCAGGAAGCCGAAGGCGTGGATCGGGTAGCTCGGATTGGGCACCAGCACGACGTCGCCGGGCGCGGTGATCGCCTGCGCGACGTTGGCGAAGCCTTCCTTGGAGCCGAGGGTGGTGATGACCTGGGTTTCGGGGTTGAGCTTCACCCCGAAGCGGCGCTCGTAATACTTCGACTGCGCCAGCCGAAGCTTAGGGATTCCGCGCGAAGCCGAATAGCGATCGGTGCGCGGCTTGCCCAAGGTCTCTTTGACCTTGTCGATGACATGGGCCGGCGCCGCCAAATCCGGATTGCCCATGCCGAGGTCAATGATGTCCGCCCCGGCAACGCGGGCGCGCGCCTTGGCGCGGTTCACCTCCTCGAACACATAAGGTGGCAAACGGCGGATACGGTAAAAATCGTCCATCACTCAGACCCTTAAGTCCCCTGTAGCTTCCCTCGCCAGCCGCCAGGCGTCACCCCGGCTGGCTTTTATCACGGGTTGATCTTGGCGCCAGTGGTCTCGCCGTTGGTCTTTTCGTTCTTGTCGTTCTTGGCCGCCGGCTTCTTGGGATTTGGCTTTTGCCGGGCCGCCGGGCGCTTTTTTGCCGGCGGGTCGTCCTCGCCGCGGGTGACGGCCTTACCCTCTTCTTCCGCTTGATCCCTGGCGGCCTTGAGGCCCTTCTCCATTTTGACTTGGTCGTCGGCGGTCAAAGCCGCGTCCGCGCGCGGCGGCGGCATGTCGTGCACCGCCGGGAATGGCGCCGTTACTGCCGGCCTTGCCGGGGATCCCGACGGCAGCCCGCCCACGGCCGACGGCACCATGTCGATGACGGGACCGGACGAGCAGCCGGCAAGCAACAGGCTCAAAGCCGCAAAGATCGCTCGATCAAACGCCCGCATCGGCTCTGCCGCGGCTGCCCTTTTTTGGTCCGGAAATTGCAGTGAACTCAACGAATTGTAACACACTTGCGGTATCCGTCTAATATGGCCGCAGCAAGGTTAAGCAAGCGGTAACGGCGCCCGAGCGCGGGCACGAAAGGCTAAGAAAGCATGCGTTCAATCGCGCCTTGCAGCAGGGCATTGACCGGTCCACTTGTGGTCGGGGACCGACAGGCATGAACAAGGCGATTATCGAACCTGCGAACGAGCCGGCCAAGGCGGTGACCAAGATTGGCTCGGTCGAGGTGGAGGCGTTTGCCGGCAATCTTGCGCGCCTGATCCAGGAAGGCGGCAAGGCGCTCGCCGCCTATATGAAGCCGCGCGAAGAAGGCAAAATAAAAGACGACATGGCCGAAGACCTGACCGACATGGTCAGGACTGTCGCTCAAGTGGCGGAATATTGGCTCTCCGACCCCACGCGCGCGCTCGAACTGCAGACACGGCTCGGCCAAGCCTATCTCGAATTGTGGGCGAGCGCGGCCAAGCGCATGGCCGGCGAAGCGGTCGCGCCCGCCGTAGCGCCCGATCCCAAAGACACGCGCTTTTCCGATCCGGAATGGTCGCAAAACCAGTTCTTCGCTTTCCTCAAGCAGGCCTACCTGCTGACCGCGCAATGGGGCGAGCGCTTGGTCAAGGACGCGACCGGCATCGACGAGCACACGCGCGTGAAAGCCGCGTTCTATGTCAAGCAGATCGCCAACGCGATATCGCCGTCGAATTTCGTCCTCACCAATCCGGAACTGCTGCGCGAGACCATGGCCTCGCAGGGTGAGAACCTCGTGCGCGGCATGCATATGCTCAGCGAGGACATCGAGGCCGGCCACGGCAATCTGCGCATTCGCCAGTCCGATCCGTCAAAGTTCGCGGTCGGGCGCAATCTGGCGCTGACCCCCGGCAAAGTGATCTTTCAAAACGAGCTGATGCAGTTGATCCAGTACCAGGCGACCACGCCAGAGGTGCTCGAGGTTCCGCTGCTGATCGTGCCGCCGTGGATCAACAAGTTCTACATCCTCGATCTCGCGCCCGAGAAATCCTTCATCAAATGGTGCGTCGATAACGGGCTCACCGTCTTTGTCATCTCGTGGATCAATCCGGACGCCAAGCTCGCGGGAAAGAGCTTCGAGCAATACATGCGCGACGGCGTGCTCACGGCGCTCGACACGGTCGAGAAGGCGACCGGGCAAAAGAAAGTGCACGCCATCGGTTACTGCGTCGGCGGCACGCTATTGGCGATCACGCTCGCTTATCTCGCCGCCAAGAAGAAGAGTCGCGCCGTGTCCGCGACGTACTTCGCCGCGCAGGTCGATTTTACCTATGCCGGCGATCTGATGGTGTTCGTCGACAAGGAACGCATCGAGCACTTGGAAGCGCACATGAAGGAGCAAGGCTATCTGGAGGCCTCGCGCATGGCCACGGCCTTCAACCTCTTACGTTCCAACGATCTGATCTGGCCTTACGTTGTGAACAACTATCTGCGCGGCAAGAAACCGTTCCCGTTCGACATCCTGTTTTGGAATTCCGACGCCACCCGTATGCCGGCGGCCAACCATTCGTTTTATCTACGCAACTGCTACCTCAACAACAGGCTGACCAAAGGCGACATGGAGATCGCGGGCGTCAAGCTCGATCTGCGCAAGGTCAAAGTGCCGGTCTACAATCTGGCCACGCGCGAGGACCACATCGCACCGGCAAAGTCGGTGCTGTACGGCTCGCAGTATTTCGGCGGACCGGTCAAATACGTTTTGGCCGGGTCCGGCCACATCGCCGGCGTGATCAACCCGCCCGCCAAGGGGAAATATCAGTATTGGACGGGTGACAAGCCGAACGGCGTCGATTTCGATGGCTGGATGAAGACGGCGGTCGAACATCCCGGCTCATGGTGGCCGGACTGGCTCGAGTGGCTCAAAAGCCAAGATGCCGACACCGTGCCGGCGCGCGAAATCGGCGGCGGCCAGTTCAATGCCATTGAAGACGCGCCGGGCTCTTATGTGAAGGTGAAGAGCTAGGGATAAAACCGAAAAGGGCCGGATCGCTCCGGCCCATTCGAATTTTGCGGTAACCGCCGTCACGACGCCAGTTTTACCGGCACCTTCAGATAGCGCACGCCATTGGCCTCCGCCGGCGGGAATTTGCCGGCGCGGATATTGACCTGGATCGACGGCAGCAGCAGCAAGGGCGCGGCGAGCGTTGCATCGCGCGATTGGCGCATTTTGACGAACTCATCCTCGCTCACGCCTTCATGCACGTGCACATTGCGCGTACGCTCTTCGCCGACCGTGGTCTCCCAGGCGTATTGGTCACGTCCGGGTGCCTTGTAGTCGTGGCACATGAACAGACGCGTCTCAGCGGGCAACGACAGAATGCGCTGGATTGAGCGGTAGAGCGCATGCGCGTCGCCGCCGGGGAAATCCGCGCGCGCGGTGCCGTAGTCGGGCATGAACATGGTGTCGCCTATGAAAACCGCGTCACCGATTTTATAGGAGACGCAGGCCGGCGTGTGCCCAGGGGTGTAGATCACCTCGCCGTCGAGGCCGCCAATCTTGAAGTGCTCCCCGTCCTTGAACAGATGATCGAACTCGGCACCCTCTCCGGAGACGTCAACGGCGTTGAACACCGGCCGGAAGATACGCTGCACATCCTTAATGTGCTCGCCGATCGCGACCTTGGCTCCGGTCTTGAGCTTGATATAGGGCGCGCCCGACAAATGGTCGGCGTGCGCATGGGTCTCCAGCACCTGGCCGATCTTGACGCCGAGCGTCTTGGCCGCGGCCAGAATGGCGTCGGCCGACTTGACCGTCGCCTTGCCGCTGCGCTGTTCGAAATCGAGCACGGGATCCACCACCGCGCCGTCCATGGTCGCGGGGTCCCAGACCAGATAACTCACCGTATTGGTGGGCTCGTCGAAAAACGCCCGGATGGCGGGCTTTGCAGATGCGGACATGGTTCGCTCTCCCGTTCGTTCAGCTTTGGACTTGATTTATATATTAGAATTTCCTAATTTAGCAATATCCTAACCTAAGGAGCCCGTCTTATGCGCAGCCAAGCGGTCCGCCGCATCACCCCGGTGGCCAGAAACGGCATCGCCGATCTCGAACTCAAGGCGGCCGAAGCCGCCGGGCTCTTGAAGCTGCTCGCCAACGAGAACCGGCTGTTGATCCTGTGCCGGCTTATGCTGGCGCGGGAATTGTCGGTCAACGATCTCGCCAAAGCGGTCGGCTTGAGCCAATCGGCGCTCTCGCAGCATCTCGCCAAAATGCGCGAGGAAGGCCTGCTCGCCACCCGCCGCGAGGCGCAGACCGTTTTTTATCGGATCGCCGACCCGAACGCGGAGCGCGTGCTCGCGCTCCTCAAGGCCATCTATTGCCCCTGAAGGATAACAATCATGCGCCGCCTGCGTGAAGCCGATAAGCATGTGGAAAATCGTATCCCAGGTGCGCTGCATTACGCTTTGACGCGGATCAATGCCGACAATCCGGTCCGCGCCGGCTTGCTGTTCGCCCGCATCCGATGACCATCCTGCACGCGCTCTTGTCAGTGGCCTCCGGCAGCCTGGTCGGCTTCACCCTTGGGCTGGTGGGCGGCGGCGGCTCGATTCTGGCCGTGCCGCTGCTGGTCTATGTGGTGGGCGTGCCCTCACCGCACGTCGCAATCGGCACCAGTGCGATTGCGGTTGCCGCCAGTGCTGCCGCAAATCTCCTTGGCCATTCGCGCGCCCATACCGTGAAATGGCCCTGCGCGCTGGTCTTCGCCGCCTCCGGCATTATCGGCGCGGCCGGCGGCGCGCAGCTCGGCAAGATGGTCGACGGTGGCCGCCTGCTGTTGCTGTTCGGCGTGCTGATGGTCGTGGTCGGTGTCGTCATGACGTGGCCGCGCAAATCCGGCGGCAATCCGGACGTCAAGTTGACCGCCGAGAGCTTGCCGCGGCTGCTGCCGCTCTTGATCGGGATTGGATTTCTGGTCGGCGCGCTGTCCGGCTTCTTCGGCATTGGCGGCGGCTTTCTCATCGTGCCCGGATTGATCGGCGCCACCGCCATGCCGCTGATCAATGCGATCGGCTCCTCGCTAGCCGCGGTCAGCGCCTTCGGGCTGACTACGGCGGCAAGCTATGCTTGGTCGGGCCTCGTCGATTGGCCCCTGGCTATGCTGTTCATCGTCGGCGGCGCGCTCGGCGGTTTGCTGGGCATCCGCCTTGCCCACCATCTCTCCGCTCACAAGCACGCGCTCTCGCTGACCTTTGCCGGCATCGTCATTGCCGTCGGCATCTACGTCATCGCGCGTTCACTCTGGCATTAGCTCCCAGAAGTCGAGCGTCTGATCGGCTGGCACCGACTTGCGGTAATGCAGCGTGGCGTATTTGCCGCCGTGATAAACCAGCGGCGCGCGGCCGTCGTCGCGCATGGCGACGATATGGCCGATGAACAGGCTGTGATCGCCGCAATCGTGTCGGGCCTCGATTACCGCCGCAATCGCGGCGCAGACGCCGCCCAGCACCGGCACGCCGTTCATGTGTTCGAAGACGACCTCCGGCTCCGACGCGCCCTGCCCGGCGAAATGCTGACTGATCGCCTCTTGCCCTTGCGCCAGCATGCTGACGCCAAAATGCTCGACATTGATGAGGGCCGCATGCAAGCGCGCGCGCTTTGCCACGGAAATAATGCAGAGCGGCGGCGTCAGCGAAGCCGACATGAAGGCGTTGGCCGTCATCGCGCGCACGCCGCCTTCTGCTTCGGCCGTGATTACCGTGACGCCGGTGGCGAAGCGCCCCATGACCTGGCGGAACAGCTTGCTGTCCACCGCCGTTTTCTCTTGCACCGTCATTGCATCGTTCCCGCCGCCTTCGTTCACCGGCCGCCTTTTGTCGCGTGGTAGCTCAATTCGCCCGGATCGGTCAGGTCCGGCACTTTCCAGCCGTCGAGATCGTATTCGGCCATGCAGGCTTCCGCAAAACCCTTGAAACGGTCGGCATTGCCGGAGGCTTGCGCGCCAAACAGACAATAGCGGCGAATTTCCTCGGTCGAGCCGCCATAGTTGATTTCGTACAGTTCATGGCGGCCGCCGAACTCGCTGCCGAGACAATCCCACAACAGCTTCATCAGTTTCACCCGTTCCTCGGCCTTGTAGCCGTTCGAGCCGCGCAGGTAGCGATCCAGATAGGGACGTATTTCCGGATTCTTGAAGTCGCTGGCATGCGAATTGAGGTAGATGAGGCCGGAGGCCACCGTCTGCTCGATGATGTATTTGATCTTGGTGTAGGCGATTGTTGCGATGATGGCGTAGGCATTGCCCGGATCCATGTTGGGCAACAGATAGTCGCCGATCCAAGGCTTGGGATCGCGCACCATGGCGTCCGACAGCGCCCAGAAAAGATTACGCCACGCGATCACTTCGCCGACATTGGCCTGCACGCCGCGGAAATCCTTGGTGCCGGCGGCTTCGGTCGCCTTCAGCAGCAGGCCGGCGATGAAGTCGAGCTTGACGGCAAGCCGCGTGCAGCCGTGCACCACGAAGCGCGGCAGGAAGCCGGTGCGCGGGAAGAAATTATTGGCCTTCTCGATGTCGTTGTAGACGAACACGTTCTCCCAAGGCACCAGCACCTTGTCCATGATGAAGACCGCATCGTTCTCATCGACGCGGCTCGACAGCGGGTAGTCGAAGGGCGAACCCATCACCGTCGCCTGCATTTCGTACGATGTGCGGCAGATGAACTTCACGCCCGGTGTATTGGTCGGCACCATGAACACCACGGCAAACTTCTTGTCGTTTACCGGAATCAGGCCGTGGTGGGCGACGAAGGTGTAATTGGTGAGCACCGAGCCGGTCGCCACCACCTTGGCGCCGGAGACGATAATGCCCTTGTCGGTTTCCTTCTCGACATGCGCGCAGACGTCGGCCACCTCGTTGGGCGGGCGGTCGCGGTCGACCGGCGGATGGATGATGGCGTGATTGACGAAGGGCACGCGCTCCTGACAGTACTTGTACCAGCGCCGCGCATTGTCCTGATACGGCTCGTAGAACTCTGCGTTGGCGCCGAGCGTCGCCAGAAAGGCCGCTTTGTAATCGGGCGCACGGCCGAGCCAACCGTAAGTGAGCTTCGCCCATTCGGCGATCGCCGTACGGCCGGCCAGCATCTCCGCCGGCGTCTTCGGCGCCTTGAAGAAGGCGTGCGTCATGCCGCCGTTGCCGGTATCGGTCGGCACCATGATTTTATCTTTGTGCTTGGGATCGTGCATCGCGTCGTAGAGGCGCGCCACCATGCGGGACGTATTGCGGAACGCCGGATGCTCGGTGACCTTCTTGACGCGCTCGCCATAGATGAAGACCTCGCGGCCGTCGTCGAGCGATTCCAGATACTCGGCCCCGTTTTGCGGCCGTTTGACGTCGACCTTGCCGATGGTTGTCGGCTCAGCGGCGAAAGCTTCCGGTTTGGCGCGCTTGGTCATGGCCGCTCCTCCTCGAATTATATTTCCGCCGTTGTCGCGAGTTTTCACAGCAAATACGACATCGCTCTCGCTGACAACAAGACCACAATCGGCGGCTGGCTGGCCCAATAGCGGGCTCGTGACCGGCGGAGCCGCGACGGCTAGGCGGTTATCGACTATGCTGCGTATGAAGGAAGCTCACCCGGGGAGAGCTGGCAATGTCCAAAGAACTGATGTGGCTGACGCTTACGGTCATCCTGACCGGCGTATTGTGGATTCCCTATATTCTCGACCGCTGCATGGTGCGCGGGCTGATGGGCGCGATGGCCAATCCGTCGCGCAACGACAAGCCGCAATCGGCCTGGGCGCAACGGCTCTATTTCGCCCATACCAACGCGGTCGAGAACCTGATGATCTTCGCGCCGCTGGTGCTGATCCTTAACGCCGAAGATCATTCAACCCAAAGCACTGTGCTTGCCTGCGCCGTGTACTTCTGGGCCCGCGTAGCGCATGTCATCGTATACGCGCTTGGCGTACCGGTCCTCCGTACGCTCGCCTTCGCTGTCGGCTTCCTGGCGCAGACCGCGCTGGTGCTCGCTGTTTTCGGGAAACTCTAGCTTCTATCACGCAGCCGGCGCGGTGCGTTCCACGATCGCGCGCAAATCGAGCCCGCGCGGCAAGGCTCCGAAAGCCGCGCCCGCTTGGCCTTCGAGTCGCGAGGCGCAGAAGGCGTCGGCCACTGCTGCCGGCGCGTGCTTGACCAAAAGCGCCGCCTGCAACGCCAGCACGAGGTCGCGCGTCAAGGCGCGCGCCTGCGCCTCGTCATTGCGCTCGGGGGCGGCGAGGCGCTTGGTGAGCCGGCCGGCAAACGCATCAACGCGCTTGTCTCCGCTCTCGAGTTCCGCGCGCAGCACCGCGCCCGCCTGCGGCATGCGCGAGATGGCGCGCAGCACGTCCAAACACATGATGTTGCCGGAGCCCTCCCAGATCGAGTTCACCGGCATTTCGCGGTAGATGCGCGGCAGCACGCTTTCCTCGACATAGCCGTTGCCGCCCAGCACCTCCATCGCCTCCAGCGCGAGGAACGGCGCGCGCTTGCAGATCCAGAATTTCGCCGCCGGTGTCAGCGCGCGGCGGATGGCGAGCGAGGCCTCGTCGCTTTCGTCATAGGCGCGCGCCAGACGGAAGGTGAGGACGCTGGCCGCTTCCGACTCGAGCGCGAGATCGGCCAGCACGTTCTCCATCAGCGGCTGGTCGATCAGCTTTTTCTGAAAGGCTACGCGGTGGCGGGCGTGGTGCACCGCCTGGGCGAGCGCGGCACGCATCAGCCCGGATGAGCCGACCGCGCAATCGAGCCGCGTGTAGTTACCCATCTCGATGATGGTCGGGATGCCGCGGCCCTCCTCGCCGACGAGCTGCGCGAAGGCGCCGTCGAACTCGACCTCGCTCGAGGCATTGGAGCGGTTGCCGAGTTTGTCCTTGAGGCGGACGATGCGGATGGCGTTACGCTTGCCGTCCGGCGTCCAGCGCGGAAGGAAAAAACAGCTCAAGCCTTTCGGACTTTGCGCGAGGACGAGAAAGGCGTCGCACATCGGCGCCGACATGAACCATTTGTGCCCTGTTAAGATGAACGCGCCGTCGCCAGCGGGCTCGGCGCGCGTGGTGTTGGTGCGCAAGTCGGAGCCGCCCTGGTTCTCGGTCATGCCCATGCCGATCAGTGCGGAAGTTTTCTCGGCGACCGGGCGAAAGCGCTTGTCATAATCGCGCGAGAAAACCTTCGGCAGCCATTGCGCGGCGATCTCGGGCGCATGACGCAAGGTCGGCACCGAGCCGTAGGTCATGGCGATCGGGCAATAGACCCCGCTCTCGACCTGGTTGAGCATGTAGGTGCCGGCCGCGCGCGCCACATGCGCGCCGGGCTTCGGCGCCGCCCACGGACTTGAGTGCAGACCGGCGCGTAACGCAATCGCCAAGAGTTCATGCCAGGCCGGGTGGAATTCCACCTCGTCGAGGCGGTGGCCGTAGCGATCGGAGGTGCGCAAGGTCGGCGTGTACTTGTTGGCGTCGAAGCCGAGTTGGATCGTTTCCGGCTTGCCGAGCGTGGTGCCGAGCGTGGTCAAACCATCGTCCGCCCAAGCCCCCTGCTCGCGTTTGACCGCTTCGCGCAGCACGACGTCGCTGGTGAACAGGTTATAGGGCTCGAGCGGCGGCGGCTGGTTGGTGACCTCGAACATGGCGTCTCCGGCAATGGCGAAGCCATTCTATCAGCCAAATCACGGAAACAGCGCCACCTGCTCCAGCCCTGTGGTTTCCGGCCAGCCCATGATCAAATTCATGTTCTGGATCGCCTGACCGGAGGCGCCCTTCACCAGATTGTCGAGCGCGGAAACCACGATGGCGCGGCCCTCTTTGCGGTCCTTGGCGACGCCGATGAAGGTCATATTGGAGCCGCGCACATGGCGCGTCTGCGGCGTCTCACCGAAAGGTAAAACATGAACAAACGGCTCCTTCGCGTAGGACTTTAAAAGTATCGCATGAAGGTCTTCCGCCGTGCGGCCGCGCTTGCCCCGCACGTAAATGGTCGACAGGATGCCCCGGTTCATCGGCACCAGATGCGGCGTGAAGCTGACGATCACCTCGCGTCCGGCGGCGGCTGAAAATTCCTGGTCGAGTTCGGCCATGTGGCGGTGATGACCGACGCCATAGGCGTTGAAGCCTTCCGAGACTTCCGAGAACAGCATCGACTCGCGCGCCGCCCTGCCCGCGCCGGTCATGCCCGACTTGGCGTCGACCACGATCTCTTCGAGTTCGATCGCCTTGGCCTTGATCAGCGGGATCAGCGGCAGTTCGGCGCAAGACGTGTAGCAGCCCGGATTGGCGATAAGCCGCGCCTGTCTGATTTCGCGCCGATGGATTTCGCACAAGCCGTAGACCGCTTCTTTCTGCAGCTCCGGCGCGTGGTGCTCGTGGCCATACCACTTGGCGTATGCGGCGGTATCCGCCAGCCGGAAATCGGCCGACAGATCCACGACCTTGGTGGCCGGCGCCCTCGCCAACAGATCCTTGATCACCTTCTGCGTGGTGGCGTGCGGCAGCGCGCAAAAGGCGACGTCAAGGCCGGCTGCGGACCAGTCGAGCCGGTCAATGGCGACCAGCGTCGGCAATTCAAAGGGCGAGAACTGCGGGAAGACGTCGCGCATGGCCTTGCCGGCACTGCGCTCGGCGGTGAGCAGCACGATCTCGCAGCGCGGATGGCGCAACAGCATGCGCACCAGCTCCGCGCCGGTATAGCCGGAAGCACCGAGCACCCCGATTTTCGCTTTTGTCGCCATGACAATCGATCCTTATCCAGTGTCTTAGAGGACTACCGGACCGAGGCCAACTGCGGGGGGTGTCAGGGATGAAATGCCGCGGCCTAAGTCCGGCGGCACGGGGGCTGACGATTAAACGCGAGCGCGCGCCCGTGCCGGGGTGGCACGGCGGCAGCGCTTCGCAGGTGCAACATGCATCGTCATGGCGCGCGATATAGGCCGTGCAACGACGCCGGTCAAGAACACGCCGCGGCGCCGATCAACTTCGTTTGCCGGAATTTTTCCTCAATTATACGCACCGCCGTTCGTTGGCAGCGACCCATATTGCGAAGGCTTGGGGGGTGGCTAAGCTCCGCGTCGTCAACGCCCCTGCACCGACAGGCAGGGCAATCTGAGCCGAAAATGGCCAGCAATTCACCGGGAGGAATGAATGCGAAAATATACAATGATCGCGGGCGCCTTGTGCGCTGCGCTGCTGATGAGTTCGGGCGCGTTCGCGCAAGTGCCGGCCGATCCGAACAATCCCAACGAAAAGATTCCGGAAGCTTCCAATCCGCCACCGTATGGCGCCGAGATCAATCTGGAGACCGCCAAGAAGGCGGCAGACGCGGCCGTTGCAGAAGCCAAAAAACGCAATTGGAATACGTTTTGCATCGCGGTCGTCGATACCCACGGCGACCTCGTCTATTTCGAGCGGTTGGACAACTGCCAATTCGCGTCGATCGCGATCTCCCAGCACAAGGCGCGCACGGCGGCCCGCTATCGGCGCCCCACTTTGGTGTTCGAAAGGTTGCTCGGCAAGGGCGCCTTCTTCGCCTACCTGCCGACACTCGATGACGTGACTGCCTCACGTGGCGGCAATCCGATCGTGGTCGGCGGCAAGGTCATTGGTGCGGTCGGCGCCAGCGGCGGCAGCGGTTCGCAAGACGACGTGATCTCGCAGGCCGGCGTCGCTGGCGTGAAATAGAACAGAAGAACGTTCCAATATTTTCGTATTCCGCCGGGGTGAAAGCCCCGGCGGAGGCTCACGTAGCATTGGGAGGAATGCCATGATCAGAAAAATTTCCGCCGCAATCGCATTCGCACCAAGTCTCCTGGCGCTTCAACTGGCGTTTGCGCCCGCGTTGTTGGCTAAGGAATTGAAGGTCATCTCGGACAAGACCATCACCGGCTTCGGCCATGTCGAGTCGGTCGCCTACGACCCGGTAGGCAAAGTGCTCTACACCAGCGACTTCGGTCCTGCGCTCAAGCCGGCTGACAAGGATGGCCAGGGCAAGATCACCATGGTCTCGCTCGACGGCAAGATTCTCGCGGATGGCTTCATCAAACCCGCGGGCAACGTCATGAACAAACCGAAAGGCATCTGGATTGCCGGCAATCGGCTGTGGGTCACCGACATTGATTCCGTCTGGGTGTTCGATCTCAAGAGCAAGGAAGGAAAGAAGCTTCCGCTGCCCGGCATCATCTTCGCCAACGATCCGACGGTGATGGGCGGCGCGCTTTATGTCAGCGACAACCGCGCCGACCAACTGTTCCGCGTCGAGCCGGCCGATTTCTTGAAATCGAAAAAGCCGCCGAAAATCACCGTGGTATTCAAGGGCAAGGGCGTGTTCCCGAACGGTCTCTATCCGGGCAAAGGCGGCACGCTGCTGATGGCCGGCTTCGAGGGCAAGGATAAGCCGCACGGCATCTATTCGATGGCGCCGGGCAAGGACCCCGTCGCGCTCTCCGACAAGATCGGCATGCTGGACGGCGTCTACCTGATGAAGAACGGCGACATCCTGGCCACCGACTGGGTCTCGGGCTCGCTGTTCCAGTGGAACAAGAAAATGGGCGTGCACAAATTGGCGACCGGCTTCAAAGGGCCGGCCGATTTCTGTGTCGTGCCGAACAAGCAGGGCCTGCTGGTGGCGGTGCCCGATCTGGTCAAAGGCGAAATCCGCCTCATCCAGCTCGGCAACTAAAAGTCAGCGCGTGTAAAGCCTCCGCCGGGGTCAATCCGGGCGGATTTCACCACACCCACTTCACCCCGCGCGAGATCGCGTCGCCAAGCGTGAGCAGCACCGCCGCCCACACGAAGGCAGAGGAAAAATTGGCGAACTGAAAACGCCAAAACGGCATCTCGAATATCCCGGCGACCAACGGCACCGAGGCGCGTAAGGGTCCGAAGAAACGACCGATGAAAATGCCGGGGATGCCCCATTTCTTCACAAAGGCTTCCGCGCGCGGGATCAGATCGGGATGGCGCGACAGCGGCCAGATGTGCTGCACCGAATATTCGAGCTTGACGCCGATCCAATAAGACAGCCAGTCGCCGAGCGCCGCGCCGAGGCTGCCGGCAATCCACACCGGCCAGAAATTGACGGCACCGGCGTTGATCAACGCGCCGATCGCCACCAGCGCACCCCAGGCCGGAATCAGCAGCGAAATGAAGGCGAGCAATTCCCCAAAGGCGAGCAGGAATACCACCGGCGCTGCCCATTCCGCATGGGCGCGCACGAAGGCGACGACGTCATTGAAGTAAGCGTGAAAATCCATCGCGGAATCGAGTTGGGGCCGCAACAACCGCGACCGTCTAGCCCGGGGGCGTCTTCCGCGCCAGCCGCCCTCGCCTAATCCGGCAGTTCCAGTTCATCTTTCGGAAAAAGATGAGCGATCACGACCAGCCCCATGATGAGGAGCGGCACGGCCAAAAAGGCGCCGACCGGCCCCCAGAGCCAGGCCCAGAACACCAGCGACAGAAACACGGTGAGTGGATTGAGCGTGAACCGGCGTCCGACAACGCTGGGCGTCAGGAACTGGCCTTCAAACAGCGCCATGCCGAGATAAAGCGCCGGTGCGATGAAAGCGGGAAGCAGCGTCGGAAACGCCACCAGTCCGACCAGGAACATGCCGAACTCCACGATCGCAGCACCGATATAGGGGATAAAATTGAGGACGAAGCCGAGCACCCCCCACGCCACCGGGTCCGGCAAGCCGACCGCCCAGGCAATGGCGCCGGCGCCGACACCGACCCCTAAATTGATCACCGTCACCACGCTGAGATAGCCGGTGAGATTGCGTTCGATGCCGTTGAGGATTTTCAGGATGCGCAACCGTGCCGCGCGCTCGGCAAACAAGCCCACCATGACGCCGCGGAAGTGATTGCGCCCGAGCAGCATGAAAAACAGGGTGACGAAGAAGATCAGGATCTGCCCGATCGCGGGTGTAACGATCGACACCATGCCCTGCGCAATGGCGACAAAATCGAGGTTGATTCCCTTGTCGCTCTGTGACGGCAACAGCGCATTGCGCAGATCGTGCAAACTCGCGAGCGGCGCGTCGAGCAGATAGAGTTTGCTCTGGATGCTGCGGCCGATATCCGGTGCCTTGTCGATCCATCCCACCACCGGCGCCGACACCAGCATGATCAGCCCGTAGAAGACCGCGGCGACCAGCAGCCAAAGGACGATCGCGCTGACAGGCGCCGGGATGCCCAAACGATCGGCCCGCGCCGACAACGGGCCGACCGTCATGGTCACCACGAACGCAGTCACCACCGGCAGCAAAACCGGCCGCGCCAGGCTGAGAGCGACGAAAAGCAGAATGAGGAATATGCCGATGGTGGCCGCATACGCGGCTTGGCGCCAGGCCGGCGACAGCGCCTTAATCGGCCCTGCCTCCTCGTCTCTCAGCGACACGCCGGGCCGTTGACCGCCATCGAGTGAGATTTGCCGTTGTCCCGCGTCGCTGCCGTGCATGATGCGGGGATAACGGGCGAGATGGGGAATGGTTGCTGCTGCCCGCCCCTATCTTCTTCAAATGCCACGAATAAGGCCGGTCACGGCGGCGCCTTTGTCGTGGCATAGTGGGTGGCGAACGAATCAGCACATTCTTATCTGAAAGCGTCCATGGCCAAGACCGCGACCAAAACGTCCAACCAATCCGACCTGTTCGACCTCCCGGTGCCCAAACCAACCGCCCGCAAAGCCGCCGGCCGCAAAGCCGCTTCGCCGCGCAAAAAGCCCGGTGGCCGCGGCGGCGATAGCGGCTATAGCGCCAAGCACATCGAGGTGCTGGAGGGCTTGGAGCCCGTCCGCCGCCGCCCCGGCATGTATATCGGCGGCACCGACGAAAAGGCGCTGCATCACCTCTTCGCGGAAGTGATTGACAATTCCATGGACGAGGCGCTGGCCGGCCACGCCGACTGGATCGAAGTGGAGATGGAGGCCGAAGGCTTCGTCTCCGTCACCGATAACGGCCGCGGCATCCCGGTCGATCCGCACCCGAAATTCAAGAAAAAGTCGGCGCTGGAAGTCATCATGTGCACGCTGCACGCCGGCGGCAAATTCAACTCCAAGGTCTACGAGACCTCGGGCGGCTTGCACGGCGTCGGCGTCTCGGTCGCCAACGCGCTGTCCGAGCGCATGGAGGTCGAGGTTGCGCGCGAGCAGACGCTCTACACGATGGCGTTCGAGCGCGGCAAACCGAAGGGCAAGCTGGTCAAAGCCGGCCGTGCGCCGAACCGGCGCGGCACCAAGATTCGCTTCCGGCCCGATCCCCAAATCTTCGGGCCGAAGGCCGCCTTCAAGCCAGAGCGCGTGTTCAAGATGACGCGCTCGAAGGCCTACTTGTTCGGCGGCGTCGAAATCCGCTGGCACTGCGACAAGGCGCTACTCAAGGGCGTCGAGGATGTACCGGAGAAAGCAACGTTCCACTTCGAGCAAGGCCTGAAGGATTATTTGTCCGAGACGCTCACCGACGCGACGTTGGTACATCCGGATATTTTCACCGGCACCGTCGGCAAGGTCGGCGGACACGGCGCGGTGCAATGGGCGGTGGCCTGGACCGCCGACAGCGACGGCTTCCTCAATTCCTATTGCAACACCATCCCGACGCCGGACGGCGGCACGCATGAATCGGGCCTGCGCACCGCGCTGCTTCGCGGCTTGAAGGATCATGCCGCGCGCGCCGGCCAGGAAAAGCGCGCCGCGCCCGTGAGCAGCGAAGACGTCATGACCGGCGCAGGCTGCATGCTGTCAGTGTTCGTGCGCGAACCGGAATTCCAAGGCCAGACCAAGGACCGGCTCGCCACCGCCGGTGCGCAGAAGATCGTCGAGAACGCGATCAAGGACCCGTTCGACCATTGGCTGTCGGGCAACCCGATGCAGGCCAACAAGCTCCTCGATTTCGTGGTCGATCGCGCCGAGGAGCGCTTGCGCCGCCGCCAGGAGAAAGACATCGCGCGCAAATCCGCCGTGCGCAAGCTGCGCCTGCCCGGCAAACTCGCCGATTGCTCGAGCTCGGCCTCGGAAGGCTCGGAGATTTTCATCGTCGAAGGCGATTCAGCCGGCGGCTCCGCCAAGCAGGCGCGTGACCGCCGCACGCAGGCCGTGCTGCCGCTGCGCGGCAAGATTCTGAACGTCGCCAGCGCCGGTAAGGACAAGCTCGCCCAGAACGCGCAGCTTGCCGATCTGATCCAGGCGCTCGGCTGCGGCACCGGCGCGCATTATCACGACAAGGATTTGCGCTACGAGAAGGTCATCATCATGACCGACGCCGACGTCGACGGCGCCCATATTGCTTCGCTCTTGATCACCTTCTTCTACCGGCAGATGCCGAAGTTGATCGATGGCGGAAGGCTTTATCTGGCGGTGCCTCCGCTCTACCGCCTCTCGCACGGCGGCAAGATCGTCTACGCGCGCGACGACAAGGACAAGGATGCGCTGCTGAAAAAGGAGTTCCACGCCAATGCCAAGGTGGAGATCTCACGCTTCAAGGGCCTGGGCGAGATGATGGCGGCGCAATTGAAGGAAACCACCATGGACCCGGGCCGGCGCACGCTGCTGCGCGTGGTGCTGGTGGAGAAAGAGCGCAAGCCGACCGACAAGGCGGTCGAACGGTTGATGGGCAACAAGCCGGAAGCGCGCTTCGCGTTTATTCAGGAGAACGCGGAATTTGCCAAGGAAGAATTGTTGGACGTCTAGAACGCAAACTCAGTACTTGAACCCGCCCATCGCCCATTCGAGCATCGAGCCGGCGCGGGTGAAGCGATAGCTGAGCGCGACGCGGGCGACGTGGAAGCGGGTATCGACATCGGTACCCCAATGTGTGGGCGAGGCAATGCTCGGGTCGCTGATATAGCTGTACTTACCGAGGTCGACGTAGAGATACTCGGCGCGCAGGAACCAGCTATCGCTAAGCGCATATTCCAGACCGGCGCCGGCGGTCCAGCCATAGCGGCTTTTGTTTTCGGAGCCGCTGATTGTTCCGACCGCGCTATTGAACAAAAACGAAGATTTCACGTATCCGCTCGCCAGGCCGCCCGCCGCAAAAACCATCCAACGGTCCTGCGCCCAACCGATACGCGCGCGCGTAGTGGACCACCATTCCATCTTCTGCGTGGTCGTTTCGGTGTGCGGAACATAGGGAGCGGTTACATTGGTGATACTGACGGTATCGTCGAGGCCCGACCAGTTGAGGCTGGAATCGAGACCCAGGACAATGTTTCCGTATTGCCGGTTACAGCCATACTGCACACCCGCCGTCGCTGAAGTACCGTCCACGGTATAGCCGAACGTATTTGCGGCTGTTTCAGCGAAGGTATTCGTGGGGTCGGCCGGATACGTTGTTAGCCTGCTGTCGTTCTTGATCCCGCCGACGTTGCCGCCGATATAGCAGCCGGTCCATGAGAAGATAGCCGGCGGCGCCACGAGCGGCGCCTTGACCGGCATGTCGGCGGCCATTGCCGCTCCAGCCAGTGCAAAAATCGATATTGCGCCAAGCGTCATGCGCTTCATGATCGCAGGCACCCTGATCCATTACCCACTGCGGGAATCCACTGATCGGCGGCCACACTAGGGCCATACGCTCAACTCGGCTATGGCATTAATGCCACAGCGACATCAATTCGGGCTGCCAACACGATATTTCCCGGGTGACGATCACTCTAGCTGACGCGTTGGCCTGACCCGAACACCGATGATGCATCGCTACTCGTGAAAGTTTTCTTTACGCTGTCGATCGCTAAAAACATCATGGACTGCCCGCTCAAGCGCGGCAATGACGACCGAGATTATGACGATCAATCCAGAACAAGGCGCAAAGGCCGACCTGTTCGGCCACCCGCGCGGGCTGACGTATCTGTTCGCCACCGAGATGTGGGAGCGCTTTTCCTTTTACGGGATGCGCGCTTTGCTCGTCCTCTACATGGTCAAATATCTGCTGTTGCCGCCGCAGGCCGGCGCCGTGCTCGGGCTTGCCTCGTTCAAGGCGGCGCTGGAAGCGGTGTTCGGTCCGCTCGAATTGCAGCCGCTTTCCTCGCAGATCTACGGCTTCTACACCGGGCTGGTTTACCTGACGCCGATTTTCGGTGGGCTGCTCGCCGACCGCGTGCTCGGAAAGCGCCGCACGGTGATCATCGGCGCCGCCCTGATGGCTATCGGGCATTTCATGATGGCCTTCGAGCATCTGTTTTTGTTTGCGCTGCTCTTCCTCATTTTCGGCAGCGGCTGCTTCAAGCCGAACATCTCGACGCAAGTCGGCGTCCTCTACCCTCCCGGCGACCCGCGACGCGACCGCGCCTTTTCCATCTTCTATGTCGGCATCAACCTCGGCGCATTCCTCGCCCCGCTGGTCTGCGGCACGCTCGGCGAGACCTATGGCTGGGATTATGGCTTCGCCGCCGCCGGCGTCGGCATGACGATTGGATTGATCATTTACCTCATCGCCGCCCCAACCCTGCCCCGCGAAGAACTGGCCAAGCGCGGCACGCGGCCAGCCATGACGCGGCAGGACTGGCGCGGGATTACCGCGCTGCTGCTGCTGTTCATTCCGGTAAGCCTGTTCTGGGCCGCCTACGACCAGCAGGGCAACACCATCGTTTTGTGGGCGAACGACTTCACCGACCGCAATGTGTTCGGCTGGGACATACCGGTCACCTGGTTTCAGGCCTTCAATCCGCTGATGATCTTTGCCTTCACGCCTTTCATCGTCGCGTTCTGGCGCCTGCAAGGGCGCCGCGAGCCCTCGACTTTGGTGAAACTCTCGATTGGTTCTTTTCTCTGTGCGGCGTCGTGGCTGGTCATGTATGCCGCGGCGGCTGTTCTCGGCACCGGGCAAGCAAGCTGGCTCTGGCTGTTTGCGTTCTTTGTCGTCATCACCGTCGGGGAGCTTTACGCCTCGCCGACCAGCCTTTCGCTGGTGACCAAGATCGCGCCGGCCGGTTTACTGTCGATGATGATGGGTGTGTGGCTCGCCACCTATTTCGTCGGCGGCATCCTCGCCGGCTACCTCGGCACCTTCTGGTCGAGCATGAGCAAGGAAAATTTCTTTTTGATGCTCGCCGTCATCTCGGCCGCGTCCGGGGTGTTTATTGTGCTTTTGCACCGTCCGCTGCGCGACGTGCTCAAGGACTAGTCCAGCGGCAACCCGACATATTGCTCGGCCAGCGTCTTGGCGGCAGCCTCCGAATGCGTGAGGTAGTCGAGATCGGACAACTGGCGGCGACGGTCGAAGGCGGATTCGTTCGGAAAGCGGTGCATGATCTGCGTCATCCACCAGGAAAACCGCTGCGCCTTCCAGACGCGGCGCAGGCAGAGCGCCGAATAGCCGTCCAAGAGATCGTTGCTGTTATTCTTGTAGAACGCGTCGAGCGCGCGCGAGAGATAGACCACGTCAGCAAACGCAAGGTTCATGCCCTTGGCGCCGGTCGGCGGCACGATGTGGGCACTGTCACCGGCGAGGAACAAGCGCCCGTGCTGCATCGGCTCGACCACAAAACTGCGCATCGCCGTGATGCCCTTTTGCAGCATCTTGCCTTCTTGCAGCGGGCGCGCACCGCCCAGCCGCTTGCGCAGCTCGTCCCATATGCGCGCGTCGGGCCAATTTTCGATCTCCTCGTCGTGGTCGCATTGCAGATAGAGCCGCGCCAGAGAATCCGAGCGCATGGCATAGAGCGCAAAGCCGCGGTCGGTATACGAATAAATGTGGTCGTGATCGGGCGGCGGCGATTCCGACAGAATGCCGAGCCAGCCGAACGGATAGTCGCGCTCGAAGACGCTGAGCACGCCGTCGGGAATGCTGGGCCGGCAGACGCCGTAGAAGCCATCGCAGCCGGCGATGAAGTCGCATTCGATCTCTTGCGCCCTGCCTTCGTGGGTGAAGCGGATCTTCGGCCGTTGCGATGTCAGCTCGTGCACGCTGACGCCATCGACCTCGAACAGCAACGGCCCGCCATCGATCAATCGCTGCACCACTAGATCCTTCACCACCTCCTGCTGGCCGTAGATGGTGACCAGTTTGCCGACCAGCGCCTCGAATTCGATACGGTGCAATTCGCCATTGATGCCGATATTGATGCCGCCGTGGCGCTGACCCTCGCGTTGCATACGCGTGCCGACGCCGACATCGGCCAGAAGTTCGGTGGCCCAATGCTCGATCAGGCCGGCGCGAATGCGGTTCTCGATATAATCGCGGCTTCGGTTTTCGATGATGATGGAATCGATGCCTTGCAGATGCAGCAGCCGCGCCAGCATCAGACCGGCAGGACCTGCCCCGACAATTCCAACCTGAGTTTTCATTCAACGCTCCCGGCGGCTCAATGCGCCCCTATAGGCGCGAACCGCCGGACACGCAAAGGGACGATGCACGGAAAGGCTTGGACAATAATTGTCGGGACGCGGCAATCATGACGGCACGCCGTAGCGCGGCACTCGCGTTTTATAGTCGCGGTAGGCCTCTCCGAATTTCGCTTCGAGGTAGCGTTCCTCGCGCCGCACCACGCCGATATGCATGACCGCGGCGCTCGGCACCAACATGACCAGCGTCCAGTCCGAGGCGAGCGCGATGCCGATACCGGCGACCAGAAATGCCAGCCCGACATACATCGGATTGCGCAGCCAGCGAAATATTCCCGTGGTCACCAGTGCGCCCGCCGGCTTCCAGGGTTCCACATGAGTGCGCGCCGAGCGGAACGCGAAGATGGCAGGAAATGCGAGCGCGCCACCCGCGGCAATCAGGATCGCGCCGATGCCGATGCGTTCAGGAAACGAAAATAACGCTCGAAGCACATAAGCCGGCAGCAACCAGTCAAGCGCGACACCGATGACGACGGTCGCCAGCGCGATCAAGGGCGGCGGCGCAATAACGCCTGCGGTATCACGGTCGGCGCTCATGGTGTCGTTCCAACGTGCACCGGTTTTATAGGTTCACGGATCTAAATCGCCTGCTCGAGCCAGGCAGCAAGCGCCGCATTCACCGCCTCGGGCTGCTCAAGCGTGGTCAAATGCCCGCTATCCGGAACGACGATAAATTTGGCGCCGGGGATGCCGTCGGCGATTTCCTTGTTGAGTTCGGGCGGCGTTGCGGCGTCACCGTCGCCCACCAGCACCAGGGTTGGACAGCGGATCGATGCCAACATGGGCCGCGAATCCGGCCGCGAGATGATCGCGTTGACTTGGCGGACAAAAGCCTCCGGCCCGGTTTCCGCTATCATCTGGCGCACAATCGTTGTGAGCCGCGCGTCGCGCTGATGTTTCTCATTCAAATAGCGCGGGATTGCCAGCGCGGGAATCTCTCCGTAACGACCCGATTGCGCCATCGCGATCTGGGGCTTGCGCCCTTCGGTCTGCTCCGGCGTGTCGGCGCGCGCCGAGGTATCGAGCAGCGCCAACTTGACGATGCGTTCCGCCGCCTGCCGCATCATCTCGAAAGCGATGTAGCCGCCATAGGACAGGCCGGCGAGCGCAAAACGCGGCGGCGCGGCGTCCAAGATACGCTTGGCGACGGCCGCGATGTCGGCGTCGCGGCGGTGATCGGCGACGGTGACCGGGCCGTAGAGCCACAGGGCTTCGACCTGCGGCGTGTAAAGGCGCGCGGTGCATGTCAAACCGGACACCAAAACCAGCGGCAGAGATTGCATCATGATGACCGTCCTGCGACGAAAAGATTAAGGATTAATGCGACTTATTGCACCGCCGAAGCATTGACTTTAGCCCTGTGCGCCCTATGTTCCGGGCAACCGGTTCGATAAAAGATTCGACCGTCCCCCGCGCATTGCAACTGGTTTTATCATCCGGCGCGGACCTCGGGCGGTCCCGACTCTGAGGTTATATGTCTTTTTCCCATTTGGGCTTATCCGACAAGGTTCTCGGCGCCATCGAGGCTGCCGGCTACAAAACCCCGACCCCCATCCAAGACCAAGCCATTCCGCACGTTCTCGCCCGCCGCGACGTGCTCGGCATTGCGCAGACCGGCACCGGCAAGACCGCCGCCTTCGTTCTGCCCATGCTCACCATGCTGGAAAAAGGCCGCGCCCGGGCGCGCATGCCGCGCACGCTCATTCTCGAGCCGACGCGCGAACTGGCGGCGCAGGTCGCCGAAAGTTTCGAGAAGTACGGCAAGAATCACAAGCTCAACGTCGCACTGATCATCGGCGGCGTCTCCTTCGACGACCAGAACGCCAAGCTGTTGCGCGGCGTCGATGTGCTGATCGCGACGCCCGGCCGCCTGCTCGATCATTCCGAGCGCGGCAAGCTCTTGCTCTCCGGCTGCGAACTGCTGATCATCGACGAAGCCGACCGCATGCTCGACATGGGCTTCATCCCCGACATCGAACGCATCGGCAAGCTGGTGCCGTTCACACGCCAGACGCTGTTCTTCACGGCGACAATGCCGCCGGAAATCCAGCGTATCGCCGATACCTTCTTGCACAATCCGGTGCGCGTGGAAGTGTCAAAGCCGGCGACCACCGCCGAGAACATCACACAGTTATTGGTAGCGACCGGCCGCGACCCGGCTGAGAAGCGCGAGACATTGCGGCGGCTGATCCGCTCCGCCGACGGCTTCAAGAACGCCATCGTATTCTGCAACCGCAAGCGCGAAGTCGCGCAACTACACCGCTCGCTGCTGCGTCATAAATTCAATGCCGTCGCGTTACACGGCGACCTCGATCAATCGGCACGCACCGCGGCGCTCGACGCATTTCGCAATGGCGAGGCCAAGCTGCTGATCGCGTCGGACGTGGCGGCGCGCGGGCTCGACATCCCGGCGGTCAGCCACATCTTCAACTTCGACGTACCGCATCACGCCGACGATTACGTTCACCGCATCGGCCGCACCGGCCGCGCCGGCTTGAGCGGCACCGCCATCACCATCGTGGCGCCGATCGACAGCAAAGCGGTGACGGCGATCGAACGATTGATCGGGCAGACCATCCCTTGGTCCGGTGAACCGGCCGCCGCGCCCGAGCGTCACGACGCTGCGCGAAGCGAACGCGGTCACCGCCATGATCGGCCCGCCGAACGTCCGCCACAGCGCCACCAACAACGCCCCCAGCCGCAAAGTCGCGAACCGCAAAGCCGTTCGAGCCAGCCGCAAAACCGCCGCCGGCCCCGCCGCGCAAACAAGACGTGCGGGAACACGCCGAGACGGCCGACGCTGGTCATCTTCCGGCATTTCTGCTGCGTCCGGTGACGGCCAAGGCTTAAACGCCGCCGTTTTTCCGAACTGTCCGATTTCAGACGCAACAACTCGTTGCGGCTCCCATCGACGCGTATTTACCGGCAATTCACCTCCCTCGGATACCGTCGCCCCCGAAATTGGCGTGGCCGGGGGGCCGCGGCTGTGGACGCGCGGGTGCAAGGCCCGCTCAGGGGGGATGGCGATGGCCGGGCCGGAAGACGAGCACGAACGCAGCATAGCGTTCGCTGAAATCGCCCTCGGGCAAATCAAGGCGCTGCGACAAGCCGCTACCCCGCGCAATTACGAGATTTGGTACGCCTACAGCACCGGCCACCACCACGCGCTCAATCAGACAATCAACGCGACGCTTGAGCAAAACGGCTGCCTGTCCGAAGCGGATATCGAGCACATTTACGAGAACTATCTGTCGTCGACGCGCATCAGCGAGCGGATCGACAATCTCGGCAGCCAGGTCAAAGGCGAAATCGAGCAGGTAATGGCGATGATCGGCGCCGCCGCCGGCTTCGCCAATAGCTACACCGAAAGCCTGGCCGACATGACCGAGATGCTCGCCCACTCGAGCGACCGTGACGGCCTGCGCGCGATCGTCGAAAGCCTGGTGCAGACTGCAAAAGAAATGGAATCCTCCAATCACCGGCTGGAAGAGCGGCTGAACGCGTCGAAAGTGGAAATCAACGAGTTGCAGGTCAATCTGGAAGTCGTGCGCAACGAGAGCCTGACTGATCCATTGACGCAACTCGCCAACCGCAAGTTTTTCGACAGCAAGCTCGAATTGGCCATCGTCGAGGCGCGCGCCAAGACCGAGCCGCTGTCATTGATGCTGATCGACATCGATCATTTCAAGAATTTCAACGACAGCTACGGCCATCTCATCGGCGATCAGGTGCTGCGCCTGGTGGCAACGTCGGTGCAACAAAACGTCAAGGGCCAGGACACCGCCGCGCGTTATGGCGGCGAGGAATTCGCCGTCATCCTGCCGAACACGATGCTGCGCTCCGCCATCACCGTCGCCGACCACATTCATCGCGCCGTGATGACCAAGGAAGTGGTCAAGCGCTCGACCGGCGAAAATCTCGGCCGTGTAACGATCTCGATCGGCGTTGCCTGCCTGCACAAAAACGACAGCGTGCAGACGCTGATCGAGCGCACCGACGGCTGCCTCTATGCCGCCAAGCGGCATGGCCGCAACCGGGTGATGTGCGAGATCGACCCGGAAGTCAGCGACGGCGGCGCGGCGGTCGCCTGAGCTTCACTTTCTTTTTCGCCGGCTTTTTCGGCTTGGCCGCGGCGCTCTTATGGGCGACCGACAACGCCGTGCGCGTCCATTGCGCCAGTTCGTCCGGATCGTCGTAAAGCCGGTCGGGCAGCCGCCAATAGGACATGATCGCGCGCTTGCCGGTCTTGGTGCCGTATGCAAACGGCGCGCAGCCTTCGCGCTCGAAGGCCGGGATCGTTGCGGCATCGGCTTTGAGAAAAATCTGCCCGTCCGATAGCAGCCCGAACATCACGCCGTCGGCATAAAGGCCGGCGCCGCCGAACATGCGGCGCACCGAAACGGCGCCGAAACCGGCAAACAATTCCCGGATGGTGTCGGGGTCCACGGCCGGCGCGCCCCGTCGGCGTTGGCTTACTCGGCTGCGTCTTTTGCCGGCGTCAACTGCACGCTCTCGCCGCAGCCGCAGGCCGAGGTCTGGTTCGGATTGTTGAAGATGAACTGGGCTGACAGCTTCTCGGTCTTGTAGTCCATCTCGGTGCCGAGCAGGAACAGGACTGCCTTGGGGTCGACCATGATCTTGACGCCCTTGTCCTCGACCACCTCGTCGGTCGGCTTGACCGCCTCGGCGTATTCCATGGTGTATTCCATGCCGGCGCAGCCGCCATTCTTGACGCCGACGCGCACGCCGGCGACCGGCTTGTCCGCCCGCGCCATCACATCCTTGATGCGCAGCGCGGCGGCGTCGGTCAGCCGCATCACTTGGGGTCGGGGTCGTGCAGTCGCCATTGTCATCGAATCCTATCTAGGGTCCCTTTTGCAACTTACCACATATTGAGCACAAGCCGCGCCTCGTCCGACATGCGGCTCGGGTCCCACGGCGGATCCCACACCACCTCGACCTTGGTCTCTTTTACGCCCGGCACGCTGGAGACGGCGTTCTCCACCATGATCGGCAGGTCCTGCGCCGCCGGGCAATTGGGCGAGGTGAGCGACATGTCAACCTTGACGGTGCGATCGTCGCCGATATCGATTTTATAGATTAAGCCAAGCTCGTAGATGTCGGCCGGAATCTCCGGATCGTAGACCGTCTTCAGGCCGGCGATGATCTCGTCGGTCAGCCGGTTAAGCTCGTCCTGCGGCAATGCCGAGGAGCCGTTGATGGCGGCGTTCTCATTTGGCTTTTCTGGCGGCTTTTCCGCCGCTGGCGAAGTGTTTGTCACTGGCGTGTCTTCACTCATGCGAAAAATTCCTGCGCCTTGATCAGCGAGGCGGCGAGCGTGTCCACCTCGTCCTTGGTGTTGTACATGGCAAACGAGGCCCGGCACGTGGCGGTGACGCCGTAGCGCGCCAGCAACGGCATCACGCAATGGGTGCCGGCGCGCACCGCAACCCCCGCGCGGTCGATGATGGTGGCGACATCGTGCGGATGCGCGCCCTTGATCTCGAAGGACACGATCGGCCCCTTGTCTTTCGCCTGGCCGATGATGCGCAGCGAATTAATCGCGCCCAGCCGCTCATGCGCGTATTTGACCAGCGCGCCCTCATGCGCGCGGATGCGCGGTTTGCCGACCGAATTGACGTAGTCGATGGCCGCGGCGAGCCCGATCGCCTGCACGATCGAAGGCGTACCGGCCTCGAATTGATGCGGCGGCTCGCCATAAGTGACGCGGTCCTCGAACACTTCGTGGATCATTTCCCCGCCGCCGTTGAACGGCGGCATGGCGGCAAGATGCGCGTATTTGCCATAGAGCACGCCAATGCCGGTCGGGCCGTACAGCTTATGGCCGGTGAAGGCATAGAAATCGCAATCGAGGTCGCGCACGTCGACGTCGAGATGCACCGCGCCCTGCGCACCGTCGACCAGCACCGGAATGCCGCGGGCGTGCGCGAGCTTGATGACCTCTTTCACCGGCACCTGCGTGCCGAGCGCATTCGACATCTGGGTGATCGCCACCATCTTGGTGCGCGGCGTCAACAGCTTCTCGAATTCGTCGATGAGGAAATTGCCCTCGTCGTCGATCGGCGCCCATTTGATCACCGCGCCCTGCCGTTCGCGCAGGAAATGCCAGGGCACGATATTGGAATGGTGTTCCATGATCGAGAGCACGATCTCGTCGCCGGGCTCGATGCGCTCGCGGCCGAAAGTATAGGCGACCAGGTTGATCGCCTCGGTGGCGTTGCGCGTAAAGATGATTTCTTCCTTACGCTCGGCATTGATGAACCGCTGCACGGTCTCGCGCGCGCCCTCGTAGGCCTCGGTCGCCTCGTTCGCCAGATAATGCAGCCCGCGATGCACGTTGGCGTATTGCTCGGTATAGGCCTTGTTTAGGCGGTCGAGCACCTGCTTCGGCTTCTGCGCCGAGGCGGCGTTGTCGAGATAGACGAGCGGCTTGCCATAGACCTGCATCGCCAGCGCGGGAAAATCCGCGCGGATCTTGGCGACGTCGTAGGAGCCGTTGCTGACCGTCGGGTGCATGGTCAACCTCGCGTCCCCAGCCACCGAAGGCTTGCAAACATCAGCGCCTCGCGAATGCCGTCGTGCGCAATCTCCTCGATCGCCTCGCCGACGAAAGCCTGGATCAGCAGGGCTTCGGCTTCCTTGGCCGGAATGCCGCGCGACATCAGATAGAATTTGAGCGTTTCATTGGGCGCCGCAGTGGTGGCGCCGTGGCCGCAGACCACGTCATCGGCAAAAATTTCCAGTTCCGGCTTGTTGTCGGCTTCCGCCTCCTCCGACAACAGCAGCGCGCGCGTCATCATCTTGGCATCGGTCTTTTGCGCATGCGGCCGCACCACGATCTTGCCTTGGAATACGGCGCGGCTTTCGTCGTCGAGCACCGAGCGGAACTGCTCGCGGCTTTGGCAATGGCCCTTGGCGTGATCGATCAACAGCGTGGTATCGACGTGCTCTTTGCCGCGCAGCAGGCTGACGCCGCGGATGGCGCCATGCGTGACCTCGCCGGCAAAGCGCACGAACATCTGGTTGCGCACCAGTTGCGCATCGGCGTTGAACGAAAAACTGTTGAAGGTCGCACCTGCACCGATCGCGACCATCAACGTCGAGACCAGCAAACCGTGCGTCTGCGTGGTCTTCACATGATCGACCGCGGCCTTGTCGCCGATCTGAAGTTCGAGCGCGGCGTTGACCTGGGACACGCCACCTTCGTGGCTTTCGATTAAGGTGGCCTTGGCGCCGGCCTCCACCACGACCAGCGAACGAAGGAAGGAGGAACTCGGCTTGTCGCTGCCGCTAGCGAAGATGAGATTGATTGGACGCTTGAGCGCGGTGCCGGCGGCAACGCGGATGACGGCGCCATCGCCCATCAGCGCGGTGTTGAGTGCGACCGCCACATCCTCGGTTTCAACCGTCTTGCCGACATGCGCGACGACCAACGTATCGCCCTTGGCCAGCGCGTCGGCCATCGAGCCGATGGTCAGACCCTCTTCCGGCGTAAGGTCGGACAGCTCGGGCGCGAAAGCGCCATCAACAAAGACCAGCCGGCGGCTATCGACCCCAGTCAGCAGCTTGCCCGCGTCCTTGACGCGCAGTTTTGCTGCCGCGTCCGGCGGCGCCGCCAGCGGATAGGCATCGCGCATCAGCGCGCGCAGATCGGTATATTTCCATTCCTCGACGCGACGGTGCGGCAGGCCGGCGCTGTCGAAGCGCTGGAACGCCTCCTCGCGCAAGTTGGCGACCGCGCCCTTGCCCGGCAGCGTGCCGCGGGCGGACGCAAAGGTCTGCGCCAGCGCCTGCTCGGCCGCGGTCTTCATGGTGCGGATTTCGGCGTTCATAATGTTCAGGCCGCCTCGCCCGCAAATTGCGCGTAGCCGCTCGCTTCAAGTTCGAGCGCCAGTTCCTTGCCGCCTGACTTCACCACCCGCCCCTTGGCCATCACATGCACCACGTCCGGCACGATGTATTCGAGCAGCCGCTGATAGTGGGTGATGACGATCATCGAGCGCTCCGGCGAGCGCAGGCGATTGACGCCTTCCGACACCGTCTTGAGCGCGTCGATATCGAGGCCGGAATCGGTCTCGTCGAGCACGGCGAGGCGCGGCTGCAGAATTGCCATCTGCAGAATTTCGTTGCGCTTCTTCTCGCCGCCGGAGAAACCGACATTGACGCCCCGGCGCAGCATTTCGGAATCGATGCCGAGCTGTGTGGAGGTCTCGCGCACCAGCTTGATGAAGTCCGGCGTGGAATATTCCGATCTGTCCGCGCGTCTTGCGCTGCGCATTAAGCGCAGTGCGCAGGAAGGTCATGGTGGCGACGCCCGGCACTTCGACCGGATACTGGAAGGCGAGAAACAGCCCCTTGGCCGCGCGCACGTCCGGCGGCAGGTCGAGGATGTTCTCGCCGTCGAGCAGAACTTCGCCCTCGGTGACTTTGTAGTCTTCCTTGCCGGCCATCACGTAAGCGAGCGTCGACTTGCCGGAGCCGTTCGGCCCCATGATCGCGGCGACCTGGCCTTTCTCGATGGACAGGTTCAGCCCATTGAGGATTTTCTTATCCTCGATCTCGACGTGCAGATTTTTGACTTCCAGAAACGCCATCTTGTTGTTGTCCTAACCGTTAACCCACGCTGCCTTCGAGCGAGATCGAGATCAGCTTCTGCGCCTCGACGGCGAATTCCATCGGCAATTGCTGCAGCACGTCCTTGACGAAGCCGTTGACCACCAGTGCGGTTGCCTCTTCCGCCGACATGCCGCGCTGCCGGCAATAAAACAGCATGTCGTCGGAGATCTTGGAGGTGGTGGCCTCGTGCTCGAACACCGCCGAGGCATTCTTCGCCTCGATATAGGGCACGGTATGCGCGCCGCACTGATCGCCGATCAGCAGCGAATCGCAGTTGGTGAAGTTGCGCGCGTTCGTGGCCTTGCGGTGCGCCGTGACCAGCCCGCGGTAGGTGTTATTGGATTTGCCGGCAGAGATGCCCTTGGAGATGATGCGGCTGGTCGTGTTCTTGCCGAGATGCAGCATCTTGGTGCCCGCAATCGACCTGCTGGCGGCCGTTGGAGATGGCGATCGAATAGAACTCGCCGCGCGAACCGTCTCCGCGCAGGATGCAGCTCGGATATTTCCAGGTGATGGCCGAGCCGGTCTCAACTTGCGTCCATGAAATCTTCGAGTTCTTGCCGCGGCAGTCGCCGCGCTTGGTGACGAAGTTGAAGATGCCGCCCTTGCCCTCGGCATCGCCCGGATACCAGTTCTGTACCGTCGAATATTTGATCTCGGCGTCGTCATGCGTGACCAGTTCGACCACCGCGGCATGCAACTGGTTCTCGTCGCGCATCGGCGCGGTGCAGCCTTCCAGATAGCTGACATAAGCGCCCTTGTCGGCAATGATGAGCGTGCGCTCGAACTGGCCAGTATTGGCCTCGTTGATGCGGAAATACGTCGACAGCTCCATCGGGCAGCGCACGCCCGGGGGCACGTAAACGAACGAGCCGTCGGAGAACACCGCCGAGTTCAACGTCGCGAAGAAATTATCCGAGGTTGGCACGACGGAACCGAGATATTTCTGCACCAAGTCGGGATGCTCGCGGATCGCTTCCGACATCGGCATGAAGATCACGCCGGCGCGCTTGAGCTCTTCCTTGAAGGTGGTGGCGACCGACACGCTGTCGAACACGGCATCGACCGCGACGCGGCGCTCGCCTTCCGGGCGCACCACGCCAGCCAGCATTTCCTGCTCGCGCAGCGGAATGCCAAGCTTCTCGTAGGTCTTGAGAATTTCCGGATCGACTTCGTCGAGCGAGGCCAGCGCCTTCTTCTGCTTCGGCGCCGAATAATAATAGGCGTTCTGATAATCGATCTTGGGATAGTCGACGCGCGCCCAGGTCGGCTCGCGCATGGTCAGCCAGCGCTTATAGGCTTCCAGCCGCCAGGCCAGCATCCATTCCGGCTCGTTCTTCTTGGCCGAGATGAAACGGACGGTGTCTTCCGACAGGCCCTTCGGAGCCTTCTCGGATTCGATATCGGTGACGAACCCGTATTTATATTGATCAACGTCGATGCGTCGGACCTGCTCGACGGTCTCTTGTACGGCCGGCATTCTTCCCTCCGCTCACGGTTGCAAGGACCGCGGGTTGGATTTGTCGGTTATGGTGGCTTAGCGCTGTTGTCGCTGAGCTTGTCCCTGTTGCGTTGCTCTGATGTTTTGCCGCATGTCCGCCCTCAGGCGGCGATGCCGCGTCTTCCTTTAACTAATGATTCCGCCAGCACATTCCAAGTTCCTAAGAAGCGTTCTACGTCCGCTTCGGTCGTGCTCCAGCCGAGGCTTACCCGCACAGCGCCGCGCGCCAGCGCCGGCTCGACGCCCATGGCCTTGAGCACACTCGAGGCCTGCACCTTGCCGGACGAACAGGCGGAACCGGAAGATACCGCTATCCCGTTGAGATCGAAGGCGATAATCGCTGTCTCCGCCTTCACCCCGGGGACCGCGAACAGCGTCGTGTTGGGCAGCCGCTCGGCGGCATCGCCGAAGATCACGACCTCAGGGGTCGCTCGCCGGATACCGGCCTCCAGCCGGTCGCGCAACGCCACCATGCGCTCTCTGTCCGCCAGCTTTGCGGCCACCGCAGCCGCCGCGCCAAAGCCGGCGATGGCCGCCACATTTTCGGTTCCCGCGCGCTGACCGCGTTCCTGGCCGCCGCCTTTGATCAACGGTTCCGCGATATGGATGTCGCCACGGATGATGAGCGCGCCAACGCCCTGCGGTCCGCCGAGCTTGTGGGCGGAAAGGCTGAGCAGATCGGCGCCAAGCTCGCCGATGCGGACATCAATCCGCCCCGCCGCCTGCACCGCATCGACATGCAGCATGCCATTGGCGCCATGCACGATATCGGCAATCTCAGCGATCGGCTGGATCACGCCGGTCTCGTTGTTGGCCAGCATCACCGACACCAGCGGGCGTTCGGCTGCCGCTACGCGACGAGCGAGTTCCGCGAGAACGAGCGCCCCGTCTGCATCGACCGGCAATTCTTCGACATCGTCAGGCGCAAAGCGTCCGCCGCGCTGCACTGAAGGGTGCTCGATCGCCGAAACGAACAGGCGCCCGCGCGGCTCTTTGCGTCCACCGATGATCAGCGCCGGCGTCAGCGCCAGCATGTTGGCCTCGGTCGCCCCGCTGGTGAAAATGACGTTCTTCGCTTCGGCTGCAACCAGTGCCGCGACCGCAACACGCGCCTCCTCGACCAGCCGACGGGCGGCGCGGCCTTCGCCATGCACCGAGGACGCGTTGCCGGTCAGCGACAGCGCCTGAACGAGCGCCGCGCGCGCCTCTTGCCTTAAGGGAGCGGTCGCATTCCAGTCGAAATAGGCCCGTTCGGTCATGAGTACCATCTGTATCTAATTACCAATTCGGTCCTAGGGCCCGCAAAATGCTTGCTTTTTGCCCTGCGGATCGTGTTAGAAACCCGCGCGTCCATCCGGCCGCTTATAGCGCGCGCCGCGGTGCCGTGCAGCGAAAATCATATAATTAGAATAATTCTAAACTAGGGTTGGAGTTCACAAAGGTCCGCCAAGCCTGACACCACGGCACGCCCGCGGTTAACCGTCGCGGCGGCAATTCTGGTTCGAGGTCGAGAGCAAATGCCTGAAGTCATCTTCACCGGCCCGGCCGGACGAATCGAGGGGCGCTATCACCCGGCGCGGCAGAAGAACGCGCCGATCGCCATCGTCCTGCATCCGCATCCGCAGTTCGGCGGGACGATGAACCACCCGATCATCTACCAGCTCTATTACGCCTTCGTGCACCGGGGTTTCTCGGCGCTGCGCTTCAATTTCCGCGGCGTCGGCCGCAGCCAGGGCGCCTTCGACCATGGCACCGGCGAATTGTCCGATGCCGCTTCCGCGCTCGACTGGGCGCAGACCATCAACCCGGAAGCGAAAAGCTGCTGGATCGCCGGCTTCTCCTTCGGCGCCTGGATCGGCATGCAGCTTCTGATGCGCCGGCCGGAGATCGAAGGCTTCATCTCCATCTGCCCGCCGGCCAATCTCTACGACTTCTCGTTCCTGGCGCCCTGCCCCTCGTCCGGCCTGATCATCCACGGCGACAAGGACGCGGTGGTGCCGGCCAAGGACGTCAATACGCTGGTCGAGAAGCTGAAGACGCAGAAGGGCATCGTCATCGAGCAGAAGGTGGTGCAAGGCGCCAACCACTTCTTCGATGGCAAGGTCGAGCCGCTGCTCACTTCGGTCGGCGCCTATCTCGACAAGCGGCTGAAAACCGAGCGCAAGCCGAGCGCGGCGTAATCGGCCGTTACGAAAATTTCCTGACCGCCAGCACCGCGTTGAGCCCGCCGAAGGCAAACGAGTTCGACAGCGCGGCGTCGATCGCGACCTCGCGCGCTTCGTTCGGCACGTAGTCGAGATCGCAAACCGGATCGGGCCCGAGATAGCCGATGGTCGGAGGCACGATTTCTTCGCGCACCGCCAACAAGGTCGCCACCAGTTCGAGCGCGCCGGCGGCGCCCAGCGCATGTCCGATCATGGACTTGGTCGACGACACCGCCAGTTTCCCGGCATGCGCGCCGAACACCTGATGCAGCGCTTTGGTCTCGGCCGCGTCGTTGGCGGCGGTGCCGGTGCCGTGGGCATTGACGTATTGGATGTCATGCGCGGCCAGCTGAGCGTCCGCGAGCGCGCCTTCCATCGCGCGCGCCATGCCGCCCAGATCGGGCGCGGTAAGATCGGCGGCATCCGCACTCATGCCGAAGCCGACGATTTCGCCGAGGATTTTCGCGCCGCGCGCTTGCGCCCGTTCCAGCGGCTCCAGCACGAGGATAGCCGCGCCTTCGCTGAGGATCAGCCCCTTGCGATCGATGGAAAATGGCCGGCAGACATCGGGCGCCATCACCCGCATCGCCTCCCAGCCGCGCAATGTTCCGAACGTAATGCAGGCCTCAGCGCCGCCTGTGACGGCGCAATCGATAGCGCCCGAGCGCACCATGTGGAAAGCGAGCCCGATCGCATGGGTCGCCGAGGCGCAGGCGCTGGCCACCGCAAAAGCGGGTCCGCGCAATCCGCAATACATGGAAATTTGGCTTGCCGGCGCGTTCACCATCAACTTCGGAATCGTCAACGGAAATACCCGCGTCTTTTTTTCCATATAGATGCGACGAAAACTGTCGTCATGGGTGGTCTGGCCGCCGACGCCGGTGCCGATGATGCAGGCCGTGCGCACCGACAAGGGCATATCGAAGATGAGCCCGGACTGCGCGATCGCTTCGCGTGCCGCCACCACCGCGAATTGCGAAATGCGATCGAGCGTCGAGATCTGACGCTCGTCAAAATGCCGGAGCGGGTCGAAGTCCTTGACCTCGCCGGCGACCTTCTGGGCCAGTTCTTCCGGCGTCGGCGTCAGTGTGACCGGTCCGAGACCGCAGACCCCGCGTTTGAGATTGTCCCAGTAAGCGGCGGTGTTGTGGCCGAGCGGAGAGACGGCCCCGAGCCCGGTGACGACAACTCGGCCCACGTCGGTCACGGCTTCTTTTGGGCGACTAGCGTTTCGATGGCCCGGACGACGTCGCCGACAGTATCGAATTCCGTGCGCGAGTGATCGGTATTGGCGTTGTACGGAATCTGGATGTCGAATTTTTCCTCGAGATCGAAAATCATTTCGACCGCATCAAGCAACTCAAAACCCAAATCCTCCAGCCGGTCGGACAGCTCGACATTCGGCTTATCCACCCGTTTCTTTTTGGCAATAATCTCAACGACATCACTCGCCACCGCACTCATAACGCCTAAGCCCCCGGTTCCTTCTTGTCCTTTTGTTCCACCGCGTCGAGACGCGATGCAATCTTTGCCACTGTTTCGTGCAGTCTTTTTTGCCGGCCCAAATACACAAATTGCTCCAAGGTGCGTCGGTGCGGCAGCGCCGGATAGCCCGATACGACAGCGCCGGCCGGCACATTACCGGCAACGCCGGAGCCGGCGGCCACCACCGCCTCATCGCCGATCCGTACATGATCGCCGATGCCGACCCCGCCGCCAAGCCGAACGCGGTCGCCGATGGTCACGCTGCCGGAAATGCCCACCATGCCGCAGAGGACACAGCTTTCGCCGATATTGACGTTATGCCCGATATGCACGTGGTTGTCGATTTTGGTGCCGCGTCCAATGCGCGTGGTTTCCAGCGTGGCGCGATCGATGGTCGTGCAGGCGCCGATCTCCACGTCGTCGCCGATTTCCACGCTGCCGAGCGAATGCACGCGCATCACCGTCACACCGGGCGTAAAGGCATCCGGCGACGCAAGGTCGGGCGCGAAGCTGAACCCGTCCGAACCGACCACGGCGTTGGCATGCGCGATCACCCGATCCCCGATGCTGACGCGATCACCAATGTGCACGCCGGAATGAAAAATACCGCGCGCGCCTATCGTGACATCGGCCCCGATAATGACCTGCGGCATGATCGTCGTCCCGGCGCCGACGCGGCTGCGCGGACCTACCACCGCATAGGCGCCGACGTTTACGCCTTCGCCCAGTTTGGCGTCCGGCGCGATGATGGCCGTCGGATGAATGCCGTTCTCGTGGACCGGGCCCTGATCGAACAGCCCCGTCAACTTCGCCAGCGCCGACCGCCTCTCGGCGGCGGTAATGATAATGACGGCCTTGAAGGAACCCGACGCAATCGGATGCTCGGCCGAAACCAACGCCGCCTGCGCCTTGCTGCCCGCAAGAGCCTTGACCGCATCCGCACTGATGGCGAGTGCGAGATCGGAGGGCCGTTCGGCTCGGGCGGGATGCACCAAGCGGTCGATCTCGATTGCGCCATCGCCTTCGAGCCGACCCGCGAGCGCCACTGCAATATCCTTTGTACGCATGAAATCTATAATCGATTACAGATAGTTGGCTGCCCGCACGATCATGATGAAATGGTCAATCGCGCCCCGAAACTGCGCTAGATCGGGTGTGCGGTCAACGGGGCGGGTCGGCGAGAATTCCACCCCGCATCGGCTTTGCTACGCCGGCCGTGCTCGGAAACGTAATCGGCAGACCGTTGAGCGTGCGCACCGCCAGATAGGCGAAAGCCTGCGCCTCGATCGCGTCCGCGCTTCTCAACCGTATAGGCCCGATAGCCGGTCGGACCGAAGGCGTCGATGCCTTCACCGACCCCCTTCACGATAGGCCCATGCGCTTGTTGAATCCGACGCCGGACCTGTTACACCACCGCCATCCCGAAGCGACAAGGCCGCGAAAGCGATGAGCGCCTATAAGTCCGATTTTCTCAATATTCTGGCCGAGCGCGGCTTCATTCACCAGGTCTCGGAGCCGGACGCGCTGGACGCGCGCGCCAAAGCAGGCAGCGTCACCGCCTATATCGGTTTTGACTGCACGGCGGCCTCCCTGCATGTCGGCTCGCTGTTGCCGATCATGATGCTCTATTGGATGCAGCAGACCGGACATCGGCCGATTGCGCTGATGGGCGGCGGCACCACGCGCGTCGGCGATCCGTCCGGCAAGGACGAGAGCCGGCGTATTCTCACCGAGGCGATGATCGATGAGAACCTAAAAGGCATCCGTGCGATCTTTGCCAAATTCCTCAAATTCGAGGAGGCCGGCGGCTCAGCCGTCATGGCCAACAATGCCGACTGGCTGAACACGCTCAACTATATCGATTTCCTGCGCGACGTCGGCCGCCACTTCTCGGTCAACCGCATGCTCGCGTTCGACTCGGTCAAGCTGCGCCTCGACCGCCAGCAGGAGCTGTCGTTTCTGGAATTCAACTACATGGTGTTGCAGGCCTACGACTTCGTCGAGCTGCACAAGCGCCTTGGCTGCATCCTGCAGATGGGCGGCTCGGATCAGTGGGGCAACATCGTCAACGGCATCGATCTCGGCCGCCGCATGATGAACGCGCAACTGTTCGCGCTCACCGCCCCGCTGATCACCACCTCGTCCGGCGCCAAGATGGGCAAGACCGCCGCCGGCGCGGTCTGGCTCAATGCCGATCTGGTGAGCCCCTACGACTACTGGCAATACTGGCGCAACACCGAGGACGGCGACGTTTCGCGTTTCCTCAAGCTGTTCACCGTGCTGCCGCTCGACGAAATTGCGCGACTGTCGGCGCTGAAAAATCAGGAGCTCAACGAGGCCAAGAAGGTACTCGCCACAGAAGCCACAGCACTCGTGCACGGCCGCGCCGCGGCGGAAGAAGCCGCCGGCACAGCACGCAAGACCTTCGAAGAAGGCATGATCGCCGACACCCTACCGACGGTCGAGATCGCGCGCGGCGAACTCGATCGCGGCCTCGGCGTGCTCACGGCCTTCGCGGAAAAGACCGGCCTTGTTGCCTCCAATGGCGAGGCGCGCCGCCAGATCAAGGCGGGCGGCCTGAAGGTCAATGACGAGACCGTGAGCGACGAGAAAATGGCGCTGAGCTCAAAACATCTCACGCCGGAAGGCGTGATCAAGCTCTCGCTCGGCCGCAAGCGGCACATCCTGCTGAAGCCGGTGTAATCGGTATCACTGCGACGTCTGCGGCATGAAGGCGGGATCGAAACTGCCGGGCGACGGGATGAATTTACGCAGCAAGCCGGGCGCGATCGCGCTCACCGGATTGACCAGGATGCGCGGCGAACTCGGCGGCCCCACCGCCTCGTAGGTGATCCCGACCAGGCCTTCCCTGCTGCCGGCGCCGAGGAACAGACCGACGATCGGGATTTGACCAAACATATTGTTGAGCCCGTAGAACGGCACGAACGTGCCGCGCAGATGCACGCTGTCCTTGACGTAATCGATCTGCCCTTCAACCGTAACGCCGATCAGCGGGCCACGCACGATGCCGTCGCGCACCGCCAGTCTGCCGGCATGACGCGTGAAATCCGCACGCATCTCGGAGAACTGCACGCTGCTCGGCTTTTCGCCCGGCGCCCCGGCGACGACACGTTCGAGCGCGGGCTCACCGCGCACGTCGAAGTCGTGGATGCTGAGCGTGCCGATTTGCGGCGATTGTTCCTGGGTCGGCGGATCCATCGCCACCCACATCTTGCCGCCGTGCATGCGCGGATACATGTCGGTGAAGCGGAAGAAAGCCCCGGCGTCGTTGGTTTCCAGATACAGGACCTGGTGATTGTCGCTGGCGCGCAGACGCAGGTCGCCGTTGAGCGGCGTATCGCGTCCGATCTTTGCCCGCATCGAGAAATGACGGATGCGTCCGCCGCGGCGCGACAGTTTGAGATCCAGACCGCGCAGCGTCTCGCCGTTGTGGCCGGCCACCGTGCCGATCTTGAGATCGAGGTCGAGATCGCTCTGCTTGTGCTGTTTATCCTGGGCTCCGCTTAGCGACGACTTCACGAAATTGCGTCCGTCATAAACATCGCCGCGCATGGCCACGTGCAGCACGCCGTCGTTTCGGCGGTCGGCCTTGAGGGTGAGCTTGTCGCCTTCCGACAAGCCGAACACCGGAAAATTTGCCGAAACGATCTGGCTCGAATCGTCGAGTTCGACCGAACCCTTCACATTCGCGCCCGAGCCGGAGACGGTGAAATCGTCGAAGCGCAAGCCCTTGGCGTCCCTGATCAGCGTGCCGGTGGCGCGCGCCGGTTTGCCGGCCGGCTTAATCCATCCAGGCAGCAGGTTATCGATTTTCACCGGCGTGAGATCGGCATCCACGTTCATGCGCACGTCATCGGTTTGCTTGCCGACCTCGGCGGCGACTTTCACCGGGATCGCGCCGACGACGCTATGGCCGAAATCGACGCCAAGACGGCGCCGGGCGCCTTCATCGATCACCGCCTGCAATTGAAGTTCGGCGGCGGGCGCGCCTTTGACCTTGGTCAATGAGATCGTTGCCGGCGTGCTGTTGATCTTGACGTCGCCTTTAACCTGGTAGCCGTCCCTGGATGCGGTCACCCGCAAAGACGACGCCTCCACCTTGCGTCCAAGCAGCAGCTTATCGGCGGCAAAATTGGTCAAATCGGCGGTGATGGAATAGGTCGCCGGCTGCTTCGCCGGCGCGTTCGAAACTGTCAGATTGATCGCGACCTGGGCCGCGACCGTACCGCGGCTTGAGGCCGGGTCGAGCGCGACGACGGTATCGCCGCGCAACGCGTCGCTGGCCAGCAAGGCGGCCGCCGCCGGTATGCTGCCATCGATACGAAAACTGGTGCGTGCCGGCGACGGTTTGATATGCGTGTCCGGCACGACGAAAATACCGCTGGCAACGCTGAGCTTGCGCCCGGGCTCCACGTCCACGGTGCCGCGGCCAAGACTGACGCTGGCGTTGTGGCCGATGACACGCACCGTGAGGTCGGCGTCGCGGATCGGCGGCAGGGTATCGATCGGACGCAGCGTCGTGCTGCTCGTTTCGATATCGATGGATAGCCCGTCGTCGGGCAAAGGCGGGCCTTCTTTCTTGAAGTTCGGTACCGGCGCGTTACCGGCAATCACCACACGCTCGATGGTTCCCGCGGAAACGTGCTGCTCGACCCACCTGCGCACGTCTGTGGTGACGAATATCGGCCACAGCCGCTTGAACACCGCGAGCGGCATGCGCGTACCGGCAACACCGAACGCCAGGTGCGGCACGGCGCCGGAGTAGTCGAGACTGCCGGTCACGGCCACGCCGATATTGTAGGCCGGGCGCGTGTCGACGCGGCTGAAATCGCCCTGCTCAAGGTCGATGCGCTTGTGCACGGTATCGATGCGCGCACGCACCGCCGCGCGGTTGATGGCAAATCCCTCCGGATCGGATTTCACCGGCGACGCCAGGATGATCGGATCGATCACCGAATCGCCACGCTGCATGGTGAACTGCCAAACGCCGTTTTTATTGTCGGTCGATTGCAGAATGGCGCGCATGGTGAATTGATTGCCGCCGGAATGAATCTGGAACGGCACCAGCAACGCCCGGTGCTGCGGATCCCAGCTGAAGCGGATCTCCGCCCGGTCGATCTTGATGTTGGCCGCCTCGCTGTCGTGGTTGACGATGGTGCCGCTGTCGGCAACCAGTTGGCCCTGCATCTGCCGCAACGAACCGTCGCGCCCGATATCGGCGCGTACGCTGCCCGACAGCGGCAGGTCGACGTCCAGATCGGCCTGACTGACGCGCAGGGCCAAGAGGATATCGCGCGACGATACATGCCGCGCTTCGATGCCGACCGCGCGCTCGCCGCCGCCGAGCGGACGCATCGCGGCGCTCAAGATCCAGGGACGCTGCGGATTTTCCGACGCCAGCCGAAAGGTCAAGCCGCCGCTCGCCGGCCGCGTCAAGCTCGCATTGATCCCGGTGAAGCTCCAATGCTTCTGATTGCGCCGGTCGTCGACGGTCAAATTGCCGTTCTTTAATCCGAGCTCACGCAAATCGTGGCCGTCGAGACCGGTGGTGCCGAGACCGTCGATCCAGGTCAGGATCCCGGCGATGTCCTTGACGCCCGTGCGCAGCGGGCCCTGCGGCACGATGGCTTCCACCGGCTCGCCGCGCGCCGCCGGCGTAAGCGCGGGTAACGCCGTCGCGATCGGCCGTTTGTCGGCGCCGGCGAACACGGTGACCTTGCCGTCTTTTTCGATGCGCACCGCCGTCTCGGCGCCGACCAGATTGAGGCTCACCGCTTGCAGCTTGCCGGACAGCAGGCTCATGCCGGAAAGGCCGATTTCCGCTTTAGGCGCGCTTGCCACCACGGTGCCGTCGGCGTCGCGCACGACGATGTCGCGCAGGCGCAACGAGGTTTGGCCCGTCTCGTCGCGCTCGATCTGGGTGCCGCCGACCATAACGGTATGGTTGGCGCCGAAATTCTCCGCGATGGCCGCCCTCAGCCACGGCGTCGCCATGTCGATTTCGATCGGGCCGCTGGAAAGCCGCCACCACAGACCGAGACAACCGAGCACGACGACGGCAAAGACGCTGCCGATTGTCCAGACCGTTCCACGCACAAAGCGCCGCTGCCAAATCCGCGCGACGCCGCGGCGAAAACTGCCCCACTTGCGGCGCGCGTTATGCGACGCCGCACCGCGGTGATGCTGACCGCCATGGTGAGGTTGATGCACGGGATGCGCGCGGCTTTTTTCTGCCGCGTGGTGATGCGGATGCTTCGCTGGGTGTTCGATACGTGTCATGCCCTCGTGGGCGCCCCTCGCCAACTTATTGTACGTATCTTACCGTGGGCCAAATGTTGTCCAGCACGGTCCGGCGACTTAAGACCCCCGACGCCGGTTGCCCCTAAACCCATGTGGCAACTGCAACTTTGACGGGGCGAAAGCGACGAAAGGAAGGCATATGGCAGGTGACCTTGTCGCGGGTGCAAAGGCTCCTCCGTTCAGCTTGCTGCGCGAGGACGGAACCGAGGTTTCGCTGCTGGATTTCAAGGGCCGCAAACTCGTCCTCTATTTCTATCCGAAGGCCGACACGCCCAGCTGCACCCAGGAAGCCATCGCCTTTTCGAGGTTGCGCGCGGCCTTCGAGCGCGCCGGCACCGGGATTCTCGGAGTCTCGGCCGATACGGTGAAGGCGCAGGACAAATTCAAATCCAAGCACCGGCTGAAGATCGCGCTCGCGTCCGATGAGTCGAAGGAGATGCTGCAAGCCTACGGGGCCTGGGGGGAGAAATCGATGTATGGACGCAAATACCTGGGTGTCATTCGCAAGACGTTCCTGATCGACGGCAAAGGGCGGATCGCCCGCGTCTGGCCGAAGGTGCGCGTGCCCGGTCATGCCGAGGAGGTGCTGGAGGCCGCGCGTAGCGTGTAATTCCCTGCCTTTTCACGCGAATCCGATTGTTGTGCAACGATAATTTCCGCTTTTTTAACCATACCAGGGTCAAATGCCACGGGTGCTGGTCCACCGGCTCGTCCGGGTAAAAAGAGCGTTGATGTCGTATTCGTCCCATGCCCATTACCCGAACGCCGCCGCCGCGCGCCCAAAATCGGCTGCCGCCGTTTCGCGTCATCTGCATCCGCCCCGTGGTAGCGGTTACACGCTGGCCCATGGCGGGCGCCAGGTCCGCATCGGGCCGGTGGCGTTCTGGATCGTGGTCGGCACATTGGTGGTGATGGCGATCTGGTCAATCGCTACCGGCACCTATTTCGCGTTTCGCGAGGACGTGCTCACCCGCTTGGTCAGCCGCCAGGCGCAAATGCAATTCGCCTACGAAGACCGCATCGCTGAATTGCGCGCGCAGATCGACCGCATCACCAGCCGGCAATTGCTCGACCAGGAGCAATTCGAGCAGAAGCTGAGCGGCCTGTTACAACGGCAATCGATCCTCGAGCGGCGCGCCACGGTGCTGTCCGAAGATCTGACGGCGACCGGCGCAATTTCGCCCGGGCGCCGCCCCTCGTCGAAAAAAACGTCTAAGGCGGCTCCCATCAAGCCGTCTCAGATCGATGAATCCGAGGCGGACCCGGCGACGCTCGACCGCCAGACAAGCAACACCAACGGCGGCGGTCTGAACGGAATTCTCACGCGCGTATCGACCTCGCTCGACAAAATCGATCACAGGCAGATCGCGACCTTGGCCGGCCTGGAAAAACGCGTCGACGGTAAGGCGCGCGGCATGCGTCACGTGCTCGCCGAGATCGGCGTCGATCCGGCCAAGATGACGACGGGCGCCAAAGGCGGCCCATTCCTGCCGATCATCGCCCCAGTGTCGGGATCCAGCGCCTTCGATCGCATGCTCTACCGCGTCAACATCGCGCGCGCGCGGCTCGACGTTTATACCCGTGCCCTCGGGACGCTTCCGGTGCGCAAGCCGGTGGCCGGTGAGCTTGACGTCAGCTCGCCCTTCGGCGTGCGCATCGATCCCTTCCTCGGCCGCGCCGCCATGCATACCGGTGTCGACCTGCGCGGCGACCTCGGTGAGCCGGTGCATGCAACCGCCGGCGGTATCGTGCAGATCGCCGGGCGCGACGGCGGCTACGGCAAGATGGTGGAGATCGACCACGGCAACGGTTTCTCCACGCGCTACGGTCACCTCTCCGAAATCGACGTCAAGGTCGGACAAGAAGTGCGCCTCGGCGCCATCGTCGGTAGGATCGGCTCAACCGGGCGTTCGACCGGGCCGCATCTGCATTACGAGACGCGCATCAACGGCGAAGCGGTCGATCCGCAGAAATTTCTGCGTGCCGGTTTCCAGCTCGGCAGCCTCTAGTCCCTACTCCACATCCTCGACCTGCCCCGGCCCACCGCCGAAGGCCTTCTGTGCGAGCGCGGCTTGCATGAAGGCGTCGAGATCGCCGTCGAGCACGCCGCCGGTGTCGGAGGTGGACAGGCCGGTGCGCAAGTCCTTCACCATCTGATAGGGCTGCAAGACGTAGGAGCGGATCTGATGGCCCCAGCCGATATCGGTCTTGGCGGCCTGATCGGCGGCGGCCTTTTCCTCGCGCTTGCGCATCTCGGCCTCGAACATCCGCGCCCGCAGCATGTCCCAGGCGATGGCGCGGTTGCGATGCTGCGAGCGGTCCTGCTGTACTTTCACCACGATATTGGTCGGGATATGGGTCAAGCGCACCGCCAACTCGGTCTTGTTGACGTGTTGGCCGCCGGCGCCGCCGGCGCGCATCACGTCGACGCGCACGTCGTTCTCGTTGATGTCGATCTTGATGCGGTCGTCCACCACCGGATAGACGACGACGCTGGCAAACGAGGTATGCCGGCGGGCGTTGGCGTCGAACGGCGAGATGCGCACCAGCCGGTGCACGCCGGCCTCGTTCTTGAGCCAGCCATAGGCGTTATGGCCCTTGATCACCACGGTCGCCGACTTCAAGCCCGCGCCTTCGCCTTCGCTCTCTTCGACCCACTCGACCTTGTAGCCATGCGCCTCGGCCCAGCGCACATACATGCGCATCAGCATTGAGGCCCAGTCCTGGCTTTCGGTGCCGCCGGCGCCCGCGTGGACTTCGAGATAGCAATCATTGGCGTCGGCTTCGCCCGACAGCAGCGCTTCCAATTCGCGCCGCGCCACCTCGGCCTTCAGCCGTTTCAAGGCCGCTTCCGCCTCGGCGACGGCTTTGTCGTCATTTTCCGATTCGCCCAGCTCGATCATGGTGAGCTGGTCGTCGAGCTCCTGCTCGATGCGGCCGATGGCCTTGAGCTGATCGTCGAGCGCGTCGCGCTCACGCATCACACGTTGCGCGCGCGCCTGCTCGTTCCACAGGCTGGGGTTTTCGGCCTCTTTGTTCAGTTCGGCGAGACGGCGTTGCGCGGCATCGACGTCAAAGATGCCTCCTCAGCAGCTTGAGCGACTGCTTGATGTCTTCGAGGAGGTTTTGTGTTTCTGCGCGCATGGGTCCGACCAATTCACCGGCTGCTACAATCCGCTGCATTTAATCGCGGCGGCGGCCAATGTCGAGCCTGTTCGCGCCGCGTGCTTCCCCTCAAAGACACATCCGGATAAGATTTCGGACGCCATCCGTCGATTTTCCCCGTCCGCGACGGCACCATGTGAGCGCAATCATGCGAATTGCCGTTTCGGTGCGCCGCAGACTGCGCGAATTTTTGCTCAATACTCTGCTCGTCATCGTCTCCTGCATTGTCGGCTACGTTATTCTGGAGTTTGCGGTCTTTCGCATTCTGCTGCCGAACGTGAAGCTGGGTATTCGGCCGCATTTACCGGAAACGGCGGAAGTTCTCGTGCAGACGTCGAAAGCGAGCTTCGTTCCGCATAACTACATCGCCGTCCTCGGCAACTCATACGCCGAAGGCATCGGCGATTGGCTACTCGACGTGCACGGTAATGAAGCATTGCCGTTCGGTCCGGTGGATGTCCTGCACGCCATGAGCGGCCGCGACGTCGTGAGCTTCGGCCGCGGAGGCGCGAGCGATGCCGAAGGTCTGGTGCGCCAGCCCGCGCGCATTCTCGCCGGCAGCCAATGCTGGATTTTCCCAGCCATGCCCGAGCCTGCGCAGATCTTTGCGTTCTTTTATGCCGGCAATGATGTGCAGGATAATTTACGCTTCCTTGGCCACGTGCGCAGCCGTTATGGCAAAGACGATGCGGCGGCAGTCGATCGTTATCTTGCCGAGCAGTACGCGCGCTTTCCTATTTGGCAGTGCCACTTCTACCTGGGCGATACGATCGGCCGCATGGCGCGATTCTACTATGGCTATCGCAGCTTCAATCCCGGCGGGCCTAGGGCGCCCGGCGCCAACAAGCTCATTGTCGGCGGCAAGGAAATTGCCGCGCCGGCCCCGCTGGAGGCGCCCGCCATGGAAATCGACGATCGGGGCGTTGCGTCCGGCATGATGGTGCTCGATCGATCGCTGACGTGGCTGCGCCGCCGCTTTGCCAACGTGCCAATAACGACGGTCTATGTGCCTGCTCCGCTCGCGGTTTACCGCAAGGCCGACGCTGTGGTGGTCTACCAAATCGAGCCGCCGGAAGCCGGCCTACAGGCCGAAACAACGCCTGACGCCATCGACCGCAAGAGCGACCGGCTATGCGCGCTGGTACGCGCTGCGGCGCTCAAAAACGCCGTGGGCTTCCTCGACGCGCGCCCCGCGCTGCGTGCGGCGGCCGCCGAGAAGCTCATTCACGGCCCCATCGACTGGGATCATCCAAATGAATTGGGCTATCGCGCGTTGGCAGGCGCGCTCGCCGGTCGGCTGAACGATCCAGCCAAAGTTGGAACCTGTCAGTAAAGTCCGCCGGTGCCTGAACGCACGGCGCGGGCCGCATCCGGGGGTGGGCCGCCAAAGAACGGCTGGCCGCCGTCCGGCGGATTGCCCATGCCGACGACCGGTCCGCCGCCCGGCGGCGCGGTGCCCGGCTTGAAGGCCTCCAGGATCGCCCGTTCGGTGCCGGGACCGGCGCGCAGGCCGGTCTTGAGATCGACACGGATAAGCTTGATGCCCGGCGGCACGCGGAACGGCACCGCCGGCTTGCCGGCCAGCGCAATCTTCATGAAGTCCTTGACGATCGGCGCCGCCAGACGGCCGCCGGTCGCGCCGCGGCCGAGGTGGCGCGGTTTGTCGTAGCCCATATAGACGCCGACCACGATGTCGGGCGTGTAGCCGATAAACCAGGCGTCCTTCTCGTCATTGGTGGTGCCGGTTTTGCCGGCGACCGGCATGCCGAGATCCTTCTGGAAGCCGGCCCCTGCCGCGGTGCCGCGCAGGACGACACCCTCCATCATCGAGGTGATCTGATAGGCGGTCATCGGGTCGAGCACCTGCTCGCGCCGGTCGATCAGCGAAGGCTCCGGCTGGTCCGTCCATTTCTTGGCATCGCAGCCAATGCATTCGCGCTCGTCGTGCTTGTAGACGGTGTGGCCGTAACGGTCCTGGATGCGGTCGATCAGCGTCGGCTTCACGCGCCGGCCGCCATTATCGAACATGGCGTAGGCGGTCACCATGCGCATCAACGTCGTCTCACCCGCGCCCAAGGCGAACGACAGATACGGCGGCAGTTGATCATAGACGCCGAAGCGCTTGGCGTATTCGGCAATCAGCGGCATGCCGATATCCTGCGCCAGCCGCACCGTCATCACGTTGCGCGAATGCTCGATACCGAAGCGCAACGTCGAGGGACCGAAGAAATTGTTTTCGTAATTCTCCGGTTTCCAGACGCCGAGGCCCGGCCCTTGATCGATCTCAAGCGGAGCATCGAGCACGATGCTGGACGGCGTGTAGCCGTTGTCGAGCGCGGTGGCATAGACGAACGGCTTGAATGACGAGCCGGGCTGGCGCAGCGCCTGCGTCGCACGATTGAACTGGCTCTGGTCGTAGGAAAAACCGCCGACCATGGCGAGCACCCGGCCGGTCCAGGGATCCTCCGCCACCAAGGCGCCGGAGACTTCCGGCACCTGCTGCAGGCGGTATTGACCCGAAACCGACGCCGCCGACACATAAATAACGTCGCCGGGATTGAGCACCTGGCCGACTTTGCTCGGCGCGCGGCCCTTGATCTTGGCCCATTTCACGCCGTCGAGCGGCACGATGCCAACGTCCCGTACTTTGCTGATGGCGCCGCCAGGCTCGCGCGCCGGCTGCAGGCCGATGCGGGCGGAGGCATCGTCCGATTGCAGCACCACCGCCAAGCGCCAGGGGATATCGCTCAGCGCCTTGACTTCGGCAAGCTTGACGCCCCAGTCGCTGGAAATGTCGATCTTGCCGACCGGCCCGCGCCAGCCTTTCGCCTCATCGAAGCGCACCAGGCCGGCGGTCAACACCTTACGCGCGGCGACCTGCAGGTTGGTGTCGAGCGTCGTGCGCACCGACAGCCCGCCTTCGTACAGCTTTTTCTCGCCATAGCGCTCGTAGAGCTCGCGGCGCACTTCCTCGGCGAAATATTCGGCGGAGAAAATGTGCGCGCCGGTCGGCTTCTGCGTCACGCCGAGCGGCTGACGCTTGGCCTTGTCGGCGTCCGCGCTTTTGATGAAGCCGTCGGCCGCCATTTGCTCGAGCACCCAGTTGCGCCGCTCGAGCGCGCGCTCGCGTTGACGGAACGGGTGATAATTATTCGGCGCCTTCGGCAGCGCCGCCAGATAGGCGGCATTCGCGATGGACAGTTCGTTGACGGACTTGTCGAAGTAGACCAGCGAGGCGGCGGCGATGCCGTAAGCGCCGAGGCCTAGATAGATTTCGTTCAAGTAAAGCTCGAGGATCTTATCCTTCGAATAAGTGCGCTCGATCTTCAGCGCCAGCAGCGCCTCCTTGATCTTGCGCGTGAAGGAAACCTCGTTCGACAACAGGAAGTTCTTGGCGACCTGTTGCGTGATGGTTGAAGCGCCCTGCGGATGCCGGTTGGAGCCGTAGTTCTGCAGATAGTTGAAAGCCGCGCGCGCGATGCCGGTGAAATCGAGCCCGCCATGCTCGTAGAAGTTCTTATCCTCGGCGGCGAGGAAGGCATTGATCACCAGTTTCGGCACCGCCTGGATTGGAATGTAGAGCCGCCGCTCGCGCGCATATTCGGCCACCAGCGAGCCGTCGGCGGCGTGCACCCGCGTCATCACCGGCGGCTCGTAGTCCTGCAATTGCGAATAGTCGGGCAGGTCCTTGGAGTAGTGCCAAAGCAGGCCGGCGGCCGCGGCAACCCCCACCACGAACAGGATCGTGCCGGCCGCGAACATGAAGCCAAAGAAGCGCAAGATGAACTTCATAAGCGCATGGTCCCGCTTTGACCCCGGCCGCGGCCCCCGCTGCCGCCTGCCGACATCGTGATCCGGGAAACTGACCGGTTTCTCCTGGCCAAGCCGCCGTCGCCACGTCGTCCCACGGCTAAGGCATGCGCTCGTGGTCGCCCGGTTTTATGTTGAAACTGAGGCCAATCGGCCATTTCAACGGGTCTCCCGTCCGGCGCCCGCAAGTCGCGGCGCAAAGAAGGTGTCGATCGCCCCCATCACCGCATCCGCGGTACGCGCACGCCAGACCGGCGACGTCAGGTTATGCAAATCGTCCTTGGTCGAGATATAGCCGAGTTCCAGCAGCACCGACGGAATGTCGGGTGCCTTGAGAACCACGAACCCCGCCGACTTCAGCGGATTCAGGTGCAGTCGTGTCGCCGGCCTGAGGTCGCTCACCAGCGTGCGCGCGAATTGCACCGAGTAGGCCTTGGTTTCGCGCTGCGCGAGATCGATCAGGATATTGGCGACGCCGTTCGGCTCCGCGCTGAGATCGACGCCGGCGATGACGTCGGATTTGTTTTCGGCTTCAGCCAGCCGCGCGGCCTCCTTGTCGGAGGCTCGTTCCGACAGGGTATAGATCGTCGCACCCTCGGCCACACCCTCGCGGCGCGGAATGAAATCGGCGTGGATCGAGATGAACAGTGAGGCCCCCTGGGCGCGGGCAAAGCGCACGCGCTCGCCAAGCGGAATGAAGGTGTCGTCGCTGCGGGTCATCGCCACGCGGTATTTTCCGCTTTGCTCGATCTTGTCTTTCAGGACCAGTCCGAATGCCAGCACGACGGCTTTCTCGCGCTCGCCGCTTGGCGCCCTGGCGCCGTCATCGATACCGCCGTGGCCGGGGTCGAGCACGATCAGCGGGCGCGCATCGCCGTTCGGCACCGCTTTGGGAACGATTTCACTGCGCCGGACGGCGGCGCGCTGCTCGCGATTGGCCAGCGCGATATTGTGCAGGAAAGTCGCGCGGTCGGTGGCGGCGAGATCGAGCACCAGACGCGCCGGTTGGCCGTCGAGGGTATCCAGCACGAAGGCCTTCTCGACCTTCACCGGTCCCTTGGTATCGATCACGATGCGTGAGCCGCCGCGCATGATCAGACCGTAGCGGAACGCCTTTACCAGGCCGCGGCCGTGCTCGCCGGTCCTGCCCGGCAGCTTGAACACCACCTCGGGCAGATCGACCACCACGCGGTACGGATCGGCCAGCGTGAACACGGCGACGTCGATCTTCCGGCTCAGATCCATCACGAAACGGAGGCTGCGGTCGTCGCCGCCTAACCGAATGTCGGTGGCCACCGGCATCGATTCCGCGGTCGCCGCCTTCGCCGACCTCGCCGCGCTGGGCGCGGCGGCCATGATGGCCGCGCCGGCAAGCAAGCCCATTGCGATAGTGATTCCGCGTGCAGTCACGAATCCAAACCTCTTTTGGCCCCTATTTACTCCATTAGGGGGTGCGCCGGTTAACGGAAGTTAAGCAAACGACGCTTTCCAGGCGGCGGTGTGGCCGATCTGCATAAGTTCCCTTGCCAGCACGGGTTTGGGACCGTATGTAGGGGCTGCTGACGGTTAAAGTTCCGGTTGTGCCGCGTTCGGGCCCCGGCCCGCCTGTCCAGGATTGCCCCCTCGAGGAAGCGGGCGAACGGACGGCGAAACGAGCCGAAACCCTTGTGAATGGACATCCGGATCAGCGTGCGGTCTTCCGCTCGCATCCAGCCGTCAGTGACGAGAAACCTCGGCGGCGCTTTCGTTAGCGCGGCCGCAGTGCACGGGTCGCAAATTCATGCTGCAAGTAATGCAGCACCGGCAAATCAAGGTCCACCGCTGTCGCGAAATCATCGCGGCGGCGCTCCTTCGCGTGGACCACGCCGCGCTCACGCGTGAAGACGCGCCCCATTCCTTCAACACCAATCAGGCTGGCCCCCGGCTGCACCGTTTTGCGCCGTCAACTTCGCGCGAGCACGCGCCGAGCGCCGCCTCAGTGAGATTTTATTATGGCCGACAAGATGCTGATCGACGCGACCCACCCGGAAGAGACCCGGGTCGTTGTTCTGCGTGGCAACCGCGTCGAGGAATTCGACTTCGAGAGCGCCAACCGCAAACAGCTTCGCGGTAATATCTACCTCGCCAAAGTCACCCGCGTAGAGCCGTCACTACAGGCGGCCTTCATCGATTACGGCGGCAATCGCCACGGCTTCCTGGCGTTTTCGGAAATCCATCCCGACTACTACCAAATTCCGGTCGCCGACCGGCAGGCGCTGCTCGAACAGGAAGAGCGCGACCAGCGCGCCGCCGACGCCGATGCCGACCACCGCGCCAACCGGCGCGGCCGCGGCGGCCGTCACCGCCACCGCGGCGCCGACCGCCACCGCGGGCGCGACGTCCGGCGCAGCGAGCCGCTTGCCAACCAAGAACTTCCCGCCGATGAATTTGCGCACGACGCCGCCTTGGGCGAACAGACGCCGGAACAGGTCGCCGAGACCGCTGCGGTGATGGCTGCCACGACGCCCGCCGCCGAACGCGAAGCCGAACAGCTGGTCCGCGAGGAATTCGGCGTTTCCGCCGACGAAGCCGTCACCGAGGCAACCCCGCAACCGGAGGCTTACGAGGCTCAGCCGGCCGGCGAAGCCGCCTCAAGCGTCGAGGTTTCGGAAAGTGACGATGTACCGGAAGCCGGCGACGACCATGGCGAGAGCGGCGACCACCTGCCGGCCTCCGCCGAAGGCGCGCAGCCCGAGGAACACGACGACCATGCCGATCACGCCAATGGCAACGGCGAGGAAATCGGCGAAGAGGAAGCGGTCGAGTCGGTCGGCGGTGCCGATGCGCTCGAAGAAGCGCAGGAGCGCATGCCGCGCTTTCGCCGCCAGTACAAGATTCAAGAGGTGATCAAGCGCCGGCAGGTGATGCTGGTGCAGGTGGTGAAGGAAGAGCGCGGCACCAAAGGCGCGGCGCTCACCACTTATCTCTCGCTCGCCGGCCGCTATTCGGTGCTGATGCCCAATACCGCGCGCGGCGGCGGCATTTCGCGCAAGATCACCTCCTCCGAAGACCGGGCACGCCTGAAGGACATTGCGCAGGAGTTGGAAACACCGCCGGGCATGGGCGTGATCCTGCGCACCGCCGGCGCCAGCCGCACCAAGACCGAAGTCAAACGCGATTTCGAATATCTGATGCGGCTGTGGGAGACCGTGCGCGACCTGACGCTGAAATCGACGGCGCCCAAATTGGTCTACGAGGAAGGCTCGCTCGCCAAGCGTTCGATCCGCGATCTCTACTCAAAGGACATCGACGAAATCGTTGTCGCCGGCGAAGACGGCTACAAGGAATGCAAAGACTTCATGCGCATGCTGATGCCGAGCCACGTCAAGCATGTGAAGCTCTACAAGGACAGCCAGCCGATCTTCACCCGCTACGGCATCGAGAGTCAGCTCGACGCCATGTTCTCGCCGATCGTGCAGCTCAAGTCCGGCGGCTATATCGTGATCAACCAGGCCGAAGCGCTGGTGGCGATCGACGTCAACTCGGGCCGGGCCACGCGCGAGCACCACATCGAGGATACCGCGCTCAAGACCAATGGTGAGGCGGCTGAGGAAATCGCGCGCCAGCTGCGCCTGCGCGACCTTGCCGGCCTTATTGTCATCGACTTCATCGACATGGACGAGACCCGCAACAACCGCAGCGTGGAGCGGCGTCTCAAGGAAGCACTCAAGTACGATCGTGCGCGCATCCAGGTCGGCCGCATCTCGCATTTCGGCTTGTTGGAAATGTCGCGCCAGCGCATTCGCTCCTCGGTACTGGAAATCGTCGACCGAAAAATGTCCGGTCTGCGGCGGCTCCGGCCATGTGCGCTCGGTCTCCTCGGTGTCGCTGCAATTGCTGCGCGCGCTCGAGGAAATGCTGATCAAGGGCCCCACGCATAATCTGATCGTGCGCACGCGCTCGGAAGTCGCGCTCTATGTGCTCAATCACAAGCGGGCGCACTTGCGCGCGCTGGAGGAGCGCTTCCGCATCGCCATCACGATTTCGGCCGACGCCACGGTGACCGGACAGCAGTCTTACGTCATCGATCGCGGCGAACAGGTGCACAGCGTCGAGGCCGCCAAGACCCTGGCGGCGGCGAGCGCGGCCTACACGGCGCCGGTCGAGGAGGAAGAAGACGTTGCCGAAGACGAAGCCGAAGCCGAAGTCGAGAGCGGCGAAGCGGCTGACGCGTCGGAGGCGGCGGAAGCACCGGCCATTGACGATGGCGGCGAGCCGCGGCGCGATGGCGCCCGCCGCCGGCGCCGGCGCGGACGTGGCCGCGGACGCGGAGGCGAACCGCGCGAGCCGCGGGACGGTGCGCCGGAATTCACGCACGAGACCGTGGCCGAACATGCCGTCGCGCATGAAGACCACGATGGCGGCTCCCCGGACGAAGACGAGGGCGCCGACCAGCCGCAGCCGCATCAGGGCGACGCTCCCCTCGCCGCGGACGCAAACGATGTCCGCCGCCGTAGGCGCCGTGGCCGCCGTGGCGGCCGCCGCAACCGCCGCGACCGCGGCGAGGCGCCGTTCCAATCTGGCGGCAACGGCGATGCACCGTTCCAGCCCCATGGCGGCGAGGCCGAAGCGGAGTTGCGGCATGCGGTCGAAGATCTTGATCGTCCGCCGGCGCCGCGCGAGGGCGGCGGCGCCGACCGGCAACTGCACGTGGGCCGGGACTTTCCACCGGTGAGCGAGGAGGATGCGGACGCCATGGCGCCGCCCTTCGATCGCGAGCCCGAGGCCGCGCCGGCAAAAGCCGCACCGGCCGAACCCGAACCTTCGCCCGAGTTGCCGCGCCGGCGGTCGACCGTGCGCGAGCCGGCGCCGTTTACCGTCGAGGCCGCGCCGCCCTCACCGACGCTGCCGCCACCGACGCCGGTGATCTCCAGCAGCAGCGATGAAACCGCAACGCCCAAGCGCGGCTGGTGGGCCAAGCGCCTGATGGGCGACAAGGACTAGCGCATGATCCGGAAACGCCACGGCGGCTTTTCGGGCAGGATCGTGCGCGCATCCGCAAAATGAAGTCCGCCTGGGTCGAGCGCGACGCTAAAGCCGCGGTCGATCGCTATGGCAGGGCGGACGTCGATGCCGAGTTCGCGTTGCGGGTCTATTCGACACAGCTGCTCGGCCGCGATCGCAGACTGGTGCTGCATGGCGGCGGCAACACCTCGCTGAAGACCACCGCACGCGGCCTCTCCGGCGACGCGATTGCGGTGCTGCGTGTCAAGGGCACGGGCGCCGACATGGGCGCGATCGAGCCGGCCGGCTTTCCGGCGGTTGAGCTCGCGCCGCTGCAAAGCCTGCGCGCGCGCAAATCATTGTCCGACCCTGATATGGCGCGCATCCAGCGCGCCTATTTGCTCGACCCGCAGGCCCCCTCGCCCTCGGTTGAAATGCTGCTGCATGCCTTCATGCCGGCGAAGTTCATCGACCACACCCATGCCACCGCGGTGTTGAGCCTGATCGACCAGGCCGACAGCGAAGCGCTGTGCGCGGAGGTCTTTGGCGGCCGGCTCGGCTTTGTACCCTATCGCATGCCGGGCTTCGGCCTCGCCAAGAAAGCCGCCGCGGCATTCGACAAAAACCCCGGCGTCGAAGGTCTGATCCTCGACAAGCACGGCATCTTCACCTTTGGCGAAAGCGCGCGCGAGTTTTACGAACGCATGATCGAATTTGTCACGCTCGCCGAAGCGTGCTTGCAGAAAAGCCGCAAACCGGTGTTCGTGCGCGCAGCCCTGCCGAAAAAGCCGGCGACGGCGGGCGCCGTTGCGCCGATCCTGCGTGGCCTCTGCACACTGAAAAATGCCGGCGGCGAAGGCGCGCACCGGCGGCCGATCCTGGACTTCCGCAGCAGCGACGCCATCCTCGCCTATGTCAGCGGCAAGGATCTCGCGCGCTATGCGGGCAAAGGCGTGATCACGCCCGACCATGTGATCCGCGTGAAGCCGCACCCGCTCATCGTGCCGGCGCCGGCAGCGGACAACCTCGACGCCTTCAAGACGGCGGCGCAAAAAGCCGTACAGAAATATTCGGCCACCTACCAAGCCTATTTCGCGCGCAACAAAAAGCGCGCCCGCCGCGCCGTCATGCACGATCCCCTGCCCCGCGTGGTGCTGGTGCCGGGCCTCGGCCTGTTCGGTCTGGGCGCTGACGCCAAGGACGCTCGCGTCGCCGCCGACATCGCCGAGGCGACGGTCGAGGGTATCACCGGCGCCGAAGCGATCGGACGCTTCGCGCCGATTTCGGAAGCCGACATGTTCGATTGCGAATATTGGCCGCTGGAATTGGCCAAGCTCGCGCCGCGCAAGGATTTGCCTTTGCTGGGCCAAGTGGCGGCGATCACCGGCGGCGCCGGCGCCATCGGCGCCGCCACGGCGCGCGCCTTCGCCGCAGCCGGGGCGGAAGTCGCGCTACTCGACATCGATGCGAAGGCGGCGGCACGCCAGGCCAAAAGCATCGGCGCTGCGGCCACAGCCGTTGCCTGCGACGTCACCGACGCGAAATCCGTGCGTGCCGCTTTCGATACGGTCGTCGCCAAGTTCGGCGGCGTGGACATTCTGGTGTCGAATGCCGGCGCCGCCTGGCAGGGCCGCATCGGCGACGTCGATGAAGCGACTTTGCGCAAGAGCTTCGAATTGAATTTCTTCGCGCACCAGAAAGTTGCGCAAGCGGCAACGAAGATCATGCTGGCGCAAGGAACCGGCGGCTGTCTCTTGTTCAACATCTCCAAGCAGGCGGTGAACCCCGGCGCCAATTTCGGCCCCTACGGATTGCCCAAGGCGGCGACGCTGTTTTTGGTGCGCCAATACGCGCTCGATTACGGCGCCGACGGCATCCGCGCCAATGCCGTCAATGCCGACCGCATCCGTTCCGGCCTTCTCACCGGCGCGTTCATCAAGCAGCGTGCGAAAGCGCGCAAAGTGAGCGAGAAAGACTATATGAGCGGCAACCTGCTGCAACGCGAAGTCACCGCCGCTGACGTGGCACAGGCCTTTCTGGCGCAGGCGCTGGCGCTGAAAACGACCGCCGACGTCACCACCGTCGACGGCGGCAATATCGCGGCGGCGTTGCGCTAGACCGCAGCCTGTGATTTATTCGGGCGGGCCTGCAAAGGAGCAATGACGATGCTGCGATTTCTGGTACTCTTGAGCCTGCTCCTGCTGCTGGTGGCGCCGGCCGCCGCGCTCACGACCAAGGAGAAAGCCGACACCTGCAAGATCGGCGCCGACTCGCAGAAGCTTGCGGGCGCCAAGCGCAAAACCTTCATCGCGCACTGCATGGCGCAAACGGATGCCACGCCGAAAGTCACCGGCAGAGAGCCGCCTTCGAAGGTCACGCGCAAGCAGAAGCTGGAAACCTGCAATTTCGGCGCCGACGACCAGAAGCTCACCGGCCCTGCGCGCAAGACCTTCCTCGCCAAGTGCATGGCCAACGCACCGCGCAAGAAGACGGCGACCACGACCAAGCCGCTGCAGGTCGCCCCACCGCCGAAGCCGCAATAAGCGGATCGCGCGAGCACCCTCATGCCGGAAGCCGATCAAGCGGGTAAGCGTTATCAGGCCGATCGCCCGCAGGCCGCGACTGGATTTTTCCTGAAAGGTTCGCACCAGCTCGACTGGGGCATGAAGAACCGTCTCGCCCGCGTGTTCAATCCGGCCTCCGGCCGCACCGTGATGCTGGCCGTCGACCACGGCTATTTCCAGGGGCCGACCTCGGGGCTCGAGCGCATCGATCTGTCGATCGTGCCGCTGCTGCCGCAATGCGACGCGCTGTTCTGCACGCGCGGCATCCTGCGCTCGGTGATCCCGGCCGACTGCCAGAAACCCATGGTGCTGCGCGCCAGCGGCGGGCCCTCGATCCTGCGCGAGGAGCTCTCCGACGAGCAGATCGCCATGGACATGGACGACGCGGTGCGGCTCAACGCCGCCGGTGTCGGCATCCAGGTGTTTATCGGCGGCGAGCACGAGACGCGCTCAATTCACAACATGACGCGGCTCGTCGATGCCGGTCTGCGCGCCGGCATGCCGGTAATGGGCGTCACCGCGGTCGGCAAAAACATGGTGCGCGACGCGCAGTATTTTCGCCTCGCCTGCCGCATCATCGCCGAGCTGGGCACGCAATACGTCAAAACCTATTTCGTCGAGGACGGCTTCGAGACCGTCACCGCCTCCTGCCCGGTGCCGATCGTCATGGCCGGCGGCAAGAAACTGCCCGAACTCGATGCGCTGACCATGGCCTATAACGCCGTGCAACAGGGCGCCGCCGGCGTCGACATGGGCCGCAACATCTTCCAGTCGGAGGCGCCGCAGGCGATGATCGCCGCGGTAAATGCGGTGGTGCACAAGAACGCCAAGCCGAAAGAGGCGCTTGAGATTTACAATTCGCTGAAGGCCAAAAGCTAGGTTTCGCCAGCGGCATCGGCGCGCGACGGGTTTCTTCTCGGGATCCGTAAAATCGTCATCACATTGGTTTTTGCCGGTTAACCATCGTCCCGACTTGCGTGCGGCATTTCGGGATAATTTACGTGCCTCCGCTAACAACGGAGCATGTCGGATGCCGCAAGCCGCGATTCGGTCGTCCCGCTGCCGCCCAACGAAGAGGAGCGGCTGCGGGAGCTATACGATCTCGACCTGCTTGGCGTCGGGCCCATCGAGCAAGTCGACCGGGTTTGCGCGCTCGCACGCGATCTGTTCAGCGTCCCGGTGGCGCTTGTCACGCTCATCGACCGCGACCAGCAGTGCTTTCTTGCCACCGCCGGCATCGACTTGACCGAAACCCGGCGCGAAGACGCATTCTGCAACATCACCGTTCTGCACGATGAGCCGTTGGTGGTGGCCGATGCCGCCGCCGACCCGCGTTTCAAAGACAATGCCTTCGTGTGCGGTCCGCCGAACATCCGCTTTTATGCCGGTGCGCCGCTCAATCTGGCGCCGGGTATCAATATCGGCTCGCTCTGCGTCATCGATGTGGTCCCGCGTGAGTTCAGCGCCGCGGACATCGCGCACCTCGCGGCGCTCGCCGACGTGATCGTCAGTGAATTGCGCGGCCGGCGCGCCGCCCGCGCGCTCGCCGCCGGAAAGTTGCGTTTGGCGCAGGCCGCCCACATGGCCAAGATCGGCGGTTACGAATTCAACTGCACGTCCGGAAAACTGGTGTGGGACGATGAGATCTACCGTATCTACGGCGTTCCAGGTGAAAGTTCGCCATCGAACGACTTGATCGTCGCCCGCTACGACCCGGAGACGCGCGAAGAGTTCACGCCAGCGCCTCAACGCTCTTTTCAGTCACGGCGTCCCTTACGACACTGAGCTGCAGGGAACGCGGCCGAACGGCGAAATCTTTTGGGTTCGCACCATGGCGGAGCCGGAAATCGTCGACGGTCAACTCAGCCGCGTCTTCGGCGCCGTGCAAGACATCACTGACCGCAAGCTGGCCGAAGAGCGGATCCGCGATCTCGCTTTTCGCGATTTGCTCACCGGGCTCCCCAACCGCGCGTCCTTCATCGACAAGCTCGATGCAGCCGTGAGGACCGCGCAGGATGAAGGCTCGCATGTCGCATTGTTGAAATTCGATGTCGATCATTTCCGCGAGGTCAACGACACGCTGGGTCACAAAACCGGCGACGGTCTTTTGCAGGCCATTTCGAGCACACTGTGGCAGGAGTTCAGCACCGTCGGCACCATCGCACGCATCGGCGGCAATGAGTTTGCCTTGATGCTGCGCGGGCCGGAGACCGACAAGGCGGAACGCTACGCTGACGCGTTTATCGAACAGACCAAGATGCTGTTCCGGGTCACGGCGCGGCGTTGCCGCTCGGGCTCAGTTGCGGCATCGCCCTCTTTCCCGATCATGGCAACGACAGCGAGGCGATCATCAAGAACGCCAAAATCGCTCTGCTAGAAGCCAAGGAGCGTCAGCGCGGCAAAGTCGTCGTGTTCGACCCCGGCATGCGCGAAGCGCTGGACGCGAAGAATACGCTGTTGCGCCGGGTTTGGGCCGGCATCGAGAACAGAGAGTTTGTTTTGTTCTACCAGCCGATCGTCGGCCTGCGCAGCGGGAAAGTTTCAGGACTGGAAGCACTCATCCGCTGGAACGATCCGGAATTCGGCCTATTGTCGCCCGGCCACTTCACGCCGGCGTTCGATGACCCCGACCTGGCGCTCGCGCTCGGCGACATGGTGCTGCATATGGCGATCAACCAAATGCGGCAATGGCTCGACGACGGCGTCGACTTTGGCAATGTCGCGGTCAACCTTTCGACCGCGCAATTCCGCCGCGGCGATCTGGCCGAGGATGTCCTCGGCAAGCTCCACCGCGCCTATGTGCCGCCGCAGCGTCTCGCCCTGGAAGTGACCGAGAACGTTTATATCGCCTGGGGCGCCGACATCGTCGCTGAGGCGCTGCGCAAGCTGCACGCCGCAGGCGTCGAGATCGCGCTCGACGATTTCGGCACCGGCTATGCCTCGCTCAGCCACCTGCAGCAATTCCCGATCGACAAGCTCAAGATCGACAAGACGTTCGTGCAATCGCTCGGCAGCGCGGCGATCGTCGATGCCGTCATCAACATGGGCCACAGCCTCGGGATGAAGGCGGTTGCCGAAGGCGTTGAAAAGACCGAGCAGCTCGATCTATTGCGGCTCAAAGGTTGCGATTTTGTGCAAGGCTATATCTTCGCCAAGCCGATGGAAGCCGCGCGCGTCGCACCCTTCATCGCCGGCTTCGCCATGGACACCGGCAGTCCCAAGAAGATCGCCGCCACCGGATAAGGCTTAGGCGACCCGCAGCGCGGGCCGCTCCAACGGCGTCACCTCGAAGCTGCGCAATGTTCCCCGCCGCAAAACGTCAATCGCGATCGTCTTGCCGATGCGTTCGGCGTTGAGCAGCCGGATCAGGTCGTCGACGCCGGTCAGCGGCTCGCCGTCGGCGCGCACGATGATGTCGAGGCTCATCAGTCCGGCTTGCGCCGCCGGACCTTTCGGCTCCAGCGTCGTAATCATGGCGCCCGAGGCATTGTCGATATCGGCGTTGCGCGCGTGCCGGCGCGGCACGCTCGCGGTCTGGCCCGACATGCCGATATAGCCGCGGCGCACGCGGCGGTGCTTGATCAATTCACTCAAGACGAATTGCGCGGTGTTGGAAGCGACCGCAAAGCAGATGCCCTGCGCGCCCATGATGACGGCGGTGTTGATGCCGATCACCTCGCCGCGCGAAGACACCAGCGGGCCGCCGGAATTGCCCGGATTGAGCGCGGCGTCGGTCTGGATCACGTCCTCGATCAGGCGGCCGTTGCGCGAGCGCAGCGACCGGCCCAGCGCCGAGATGACGCCGGCGGTGACGGTCGATTCAAAGCCGAGCGGATTGCCGATGGCGACCACCAACTGGCCGCGCCTGAGCGCTTTGGAATCGCCGAGCGAAGCGTGCGCGAGATCACGCGCTGAATCCGCGCGCAAGAGCGCGAGATCGGTATCGGGGTCCTGCGCCCAGCTTGCGCGCCTCCATTAGCCGACCTTCGGCGTCCTGCAGGCGGATATCCTTGGCGCCTTCGACCACGTGACAATTGGTCAGCACCAGGCCATCCGGCGCGATCACCACGCCGGAGCCGACCCCGCCGGGGCGGCCGTTGGGGCCTTTGACCTCCACGCGCACCACCGCCGGGCCGACCGCCTCGGCGACGGAGATCACCGCGTTGGAATAGGCGTCGAGGCGTTCGGTGTCCGCCGCCGCAGGCGGCGCCGACGGACCCGCGTCCTCGACATCGAAAGACGATGCAAAATCAAGCATGGCGTTGTTTTTCGGGTTGATTGCTGACGGAAATGTAGGAAACAAGGGCGAAAATGGAAGACGCCCCGGCCGGGGTAACCCGATATTGAAGTTTTCAAGCCAGCATCGGTATTGTAGATTGTCTTGGGAAGTGGGGGCTTTCCCGGGGTTTAGGGTCGATTTGTGCGCCCCCAGTGCGGCGCGTATGCGTATTTTGGCGTTTCAATCGGGTCTGCACGACGCGTCGGCGGCGGCATTCGAAGATTATCGCCTGATCGCGGCGGTGCAGGAGGAGCGGCTCCGGCGCGAGAAAGGCTGGGGCAACGACGTTCCTTGGCTCGCGATCGACGAGGTGTTGCGCATCGCCGGCTGGTCGCGCTGGGACGTCGACGCCATCGCCACCATTCGCGGCGTCTTCCCGCTGCACTATTTCCGCTTCCCGGCCTGGCGCGACCTCTACTATTCGGCGCGCAAGTGTGTCGGCCGCGAGCGCGTCAACCGCGACCTGTCGCACATTTGCACCGCCTACGGCTCATCCGACGGTTCTGAATTTTTCCGCGCCGGCCGTTTCCTCGCCGAGAACGCATTCCGGCCGGACGTGAAGCTGTTCTTCGCCAATCATCACGCCGCGCATGCGCTGGCCGCGCTGTTCCACACCGACTGGGACGATGCACTGGTCTATACCGCCGACGGCATCGGCGACAACATCAGCTATTCGATCCGTGCGTTGCGCGACGGCCGGCTCGATCTTTATTACGGCGACGACAGTTTGCTCGCCAGCCGGCGCGCGAGCCACGACAGCCTCGCCACCGCTTACGGCTATGCAACGAAGGCCTGCGGCTTTCGCATGTGGCGCCACGAGGGCAAGCTGACCGGTCTATCGGCGCGCGGTGAGCCGGTTTTGGCCGACGCCCTCGCCCGGCATTTCGACATCGGCGCCGACGGGCTTATCATCGGCGACTTCAAGAGCACCCGCGTCATGGGTGAGACGATCCTTTCGATCTGCAACGGCCATTCGCGCGAGACCATCGCCGCCTCGATCCAGAAGGTCGCCGAAGACCTCACGCTGCAAGCGGTGAGCCATTGGGTGGAACGCAGCGGCGCACGGCGGCTGGCGGCCGCCGGCGGATTGTTCGCCAATGTGCGTATCAACCGGCTGCTGGCGGAAAAGCTGCCGCTGGAGGAAATCTTCATTTATCCGGCGATGGGCGATGACGGACTGGCGGTCGGCGCCGGATTGAATTTCCTGTTGGAGCGCGACGGCCTGGACGCTTGGCTCGGGCGCCGCCGCCGGCTCGACAACGTCTATCTGGGCCGCGACTACGACGACGCCATCGACCGGGTTCTCGGCACTGCCGAGGATATCCGCCAATTCGACGGCGATCCGGCCGCGGTGGCGACCGAGTTGATCTGCGCCGGCAAAGCTGGCGCCATCTATGCCGGTCGTATGGAATACGGTCCGCGCGCGCTCGGCGCCCGCAGCATCCTCGCAAGCCCCGCCGACTCCGCCATAAACGACAGCCTCAACGCGCGGCTCGATCGCTCCGAGTTCATGCCGTTCGCCCCGGCCGTGCTGGAAGAAGACGCCGAGCGCGTCTTCGACATCACGGGCGTCAATCGCTATGCCGCGCGTTTCATGACCATCACCTGCGCGGTGAAGCCGGCGTGGCGAAAACGCATTCCCGCGGTCGTGCATGTCGACGGCACGGCGCGCCCGCAGATCGTGCGCGACCGCGACAATCCGCTTTACGCCGATATCCTGCGACGCTTTCGTGCCGCCACCGGCCTGCCGGTGCTGGTCAACACCAGCTTCAATGTGCACGAGCAACCGATCGTCAACCGGCCGGAAGAATGTTTGCGGGCGCTCACCGAAGGCCGCGTCGATTTCGTGGTAACCAAGAATGCCGTCTATGCGCCGGCGGCAACGACACAGGTCGAGGAAAATATTTCGGTCACGCCGCAGATGGCCGACGAACTGGTGACGGCCAAGTAATCCCGCGCGGCAAAAGTCAGGCGGCGGCGGGCTTGGCCACCGCGCGCACCGGCGGCTCGGTGTAGATCACCTCGCCGCTCGCATTGTCGGCGATCGCGAAGGTGGTGAAATACTCGATCTCGGGATAGACGCCGTAGCGCGCCAGAATGCCGTCGAGCCAGGGGCCTTGATAGAAGGCCTTGGCGTCGGCCACGCTCTCCCACTGGTAGACGCCGCCGGCGACGCCATTTTCGCCCCACATGAACTGCTTGCGGATGAGGCCCTTCACGTCGGCAAAGCCCGGCGCGATCTTGTGAAAATGCGCCAAGCACTCGTTCCGGCCGATGCTGGCCGGAAGCTTGTAGCGCACGATGGCCGTGATCATGGTCGCTCTCCGCTTAAACGAAGTCGGCATCAACGGATCATTTTTATCCGATTTTGACGACACGGCCTAGCGACAATGTGAGTTGGAAAGACCGCGGCTTTAAAACTAAGCTTGCCTGCTTTCCGGGGGGTGCACATGAGCAAGATCACGGGCGGCTGCGCTTGCGGCGCGATCCGCTACGAAACCGACGCCGATCCGGTCATCATCTGAACTGCCACTGCCGCGACTGCCAGCGCTCGGCCGGCACCGCGTATGCCGCCGTCATGGCCGTGCCGGCTCCGGCGCTGAGCCTCACCGGCGAGCCGCGCTATTTCAGTACGGTCGGCGATGCCGGCAACGCCGTCGCGCGCGGTTTCTGCGCGAACTGCGGCAGCCCGGTGACGGTCAAGCTCGCCCGCCTGCCCGACATTATCGGCCTGCACGCGGCAAGCCTCGACGATCCGAAGCTTTACAAGCCGGCGATGGATATTTTTACCGACAGCGCGCACCCCTGGGATCAGATGCGCGCCGACACCGAAAAGCGCCCGCGCGGGATGTTCGACTGAGCGCGCTCAATCGCTCTGCAAGATGACGTTCTTCACCATCGGATAGATCTGATTCTGCCAGGTGCGGCCGGAGAACACGCCGTAATGGCCAACGCCGGCCTGCATGTGGTGGCGCTTGCGGTAAGGCCGCAGGCTCGAACAAAGATCGTGCGCGGCGAGCGTCTGCCCGACCGCGCAGATGTCGTCCTTCTCGCCTTCCACCGTGAACAGCATGGTGCGCTTGATCGCCGCCGGCTCGACCTTCTGATTGTCATAGGTCAGTTGCCCGAGCGGCAGTGCGTGATCCTGAAAAACCAGTTTCACCGTTTCCAGATAAAATTCCGCGGCGAGGTCGAGTACGGCGAAATATTCGTCGTAGAAGGCCTTGGTCTGCGCGGCCTTTGCCTCGTCACCCTTGGCGATGTGCTCGTACAGATCGCGGTGCGCTTTGAGATGCCGCTCCATGTTCATGCTCATGAAGGCGGCGAGCTGCACAAAGCCCGGATACACTTTGCGTCCGCCGCCGCCGTAGCGATAGGGCACCTCGGCGATCAGGTTCTTCTCGAACCATTCGATCGGCTTGCCCTTGGCGAGCTCATTGACCTTGGTCGGGTTGACGCGGGTGTCGATCGGGCCGGCCATCAGCGTCATCGAACGCGGCTGTGCCGGATTGTCGCCCTGCGCCATCACGCTGGCGGCGACCAATGCGCTCACGCAAGGCTGGCACACCGCCACCATGTGCGCGCCCGGCCCGATCTTCTCCAGAAAGCGGATCAGGTGGCCGGTATAGTCGTCGAAGCCGAAGCGGCCTTCCGCGGTCGCAACCTCGCGCGCGTTGTGCCAGTCGGTAATGTAGACGTCATGTTCGGCCAGCATGGTGCGCACGGTGGCGCGCAACAGCGTGGCGAAATGGCCGGACAGCGGCGCGATCAACAGCACGCGCGGCTGCTCCTGGTCGATGTCCTTCTTGAAATGCAACAACGTGCCGAACGGCGTCACGTCGGCGGCTTCCTCGGTGACCGCCACCTCGCGGTTTCCCACGGTTATGCTGTCGATGCCGTAAGGCGGCCGCGTGTGGGTCAACCCGGCGCGTGCGATCAGCTCATAGGCGGCGGTCAAATTGCTGAGCACCGACGGGCGGGCCGAGCCGTTGAGCCGCTCGCCCATCGACTGCATGGCCATGCCGGCGAACTTGCGCACCGGCCCCATGATGTCGGATTGAGCCTGATAGGCCTGATACAGCATTACGTCTCCGGCGGCCCCGGCGGACCGCCGGAGAAACCTAGTGCATTTTATGTTGCAGTGCGAGATAAAATTCTAGGCGATATGGCGTAGGGAAATATGGCTTGGGGACAAGCCTCGGCCCACTTTTTTGCACCACGGGAAACTATTGATCGCCCGGTACTTTCGTCTAAGCTGCCGGAGCCGGGCCGTGAAGTGAAGAGGGACATTGTCGCCCCATGGCCAAGGCTACCCTGACGATCGCCAGCAAGAACTATGGCTCCTGGTCGCTGCGCGGCTGGCTGCTGTGCAAACTGGCCGGGCTCGATTTCGAAGAACAAGCGGCGGCCAGCGACGACCCCTCCACCCGCGCCGAGCTGCTGTTGCTGTCGCCATCCTTCCTGGTGCCTTGCCTCACCCATGACGGCATCAAGGTCTGGGACACGCTGGCCATTGCGCAATATCTCAACGAGACCCTGCCCGAATCCGGGCTGCTGCCGAAGGAGCGCAAGGCGCGCGCGTTCTGCCGCTCGATCTGCGGCGAGATGCACTCCGGCTTTTCCAACATGCGCTCGGCGCTGCCGATGAACCTGAAGGCGCATCACCCCGGCTTCAAGGTCTGGGCCGGCGCACAGGCCGACATCGACCGCATCTTGAGCATCTGGCGCGAGTGTCTCTCCGCCAGCAAGGGACCGTATTTGTTCGGCGAGAAGCCCGGCATGGCCGACGCCATGTTCGCGCCGGTGGTGACGCGCTTCCTCACTTATGACGTCAAGCTCGATTCCGACTGCGCCGCCTATTGCAAGGCGATCATGGCCATGCCGGCGATGCAGGAATGGAAGGAAGCGGCACTCGCCGAACCGGACGAGGTGGTCGAGCTCGACGTGGAGTTTTAGCGGCGCGCGCGATCGCTGCGCCTAAAGTTCTGTCGTCACCGCGAAGGCGGGGACCCATCGTCTCTGCCCTATCGATATCGACCGCGGCGTATGGGTCCCGGCCCTCGCTACCGCTCGGCCGGGACGACAGTTAAGGGCGCATCGCGTTAGCGCTTCAGCCATTGCCCAATCCGCTCCACCGCCTCGTGCATCTCGGCAGCGGAGCCGGCGTAACAGAAGCGCAAAAAATTGTGGCCGTCGACCGGATCGAAATCGATGCCCGGCGTGGCTGCGACGCCCGCCTGTTCCAACATGCGCTTGGCGAAATCCAGGCTGTCATTGGAGAAGCGTGAAATGTCGGCGTAGAGATAAAAGGCGCCGTCGACGGGGAGAAATTTGTCCAAGCCCGCTTTCGGCAGACCTTCGACCAGAATGCGCCGGTTCTCCTCGTAGCCGTGCTTGACCGCCTCCATCTCGTCGCGGCCGTCGAAGGCGGCTTGCGCGGCCACCTGCGACAACGTCGGCACCGAGATCGCGAGGTTGCCCTGCAAGCGTTCGGCGGCCCGCACCAGCGCCTCCGGCAGCACCATCCAGCCGACGCGCCAGCCGGTCATGCAGAAATATTTGGAGAAGGAATTGATCACCACCGCGCGCTCCGACAGCTTCGCCGCGGTCTCGGCGGCAAAGGCGTAGTCGAGGCCGTGATAGATTTCGTCGGAAATGACTTTGATGCCTTCCGCTTCGGCGGCCGCGATCAGCCGTGCCAGCGCATCCGCCTCCATCATGGTACCGGTCGGATTGGCCGGGCTGCCGATCACCACGCCGGCGAGCGGCTTCTGCTTGTGGGCAGCGATCAACGCCTTGGTCGACAGCGCCCAGCGTGTTTCGGCCGAGGTCTCGATCAGCACCGGTTCGCAGCCGAGCGCTGAGAGAATATGCCGGTAAGGCGGGTAGCCCGGATTGGCCAGCGCCACGCGCTCGCCCGGCTCGAACAAGGCAAGGAACGCCAGAACAAAGCCGCCGGATGAGCCGGTGGTGACCACCACCTGTGCCGGATCGAGTTCAAGGCCGTAAGTATCGGCATAGTGACGGGCAATGCGCGCCCGCAGCGACGGGATGCCCAGCGTCTCGGAATAGCCGATGCGTCCGGTGCGAAGCGCGGCCTGCGCGGCGGCGATGGCCGGGCGCGGCGCGGGTGCCGCCGGCTGCCCCACCTCCATATGCACGACGCGGCCGCCTTGCGCCTCAATTCGCGCCGCCGCCACCATCACGTCCATGACAATGAACGGCGGCACCTCGCTGCGTTTGGATGGCATTAACAGCCGTTTTGCCGCTTCAAGCATCGGTTTCGACCGGTTCCCGTCTTAGCCCGCCCCGCTGTTGCCGCATTCCAACGGCTTCTTCAGGTCTGCGTTTTTCATGACTGAGACGTGATCGCAAGCCGCGTTGACCGCCGGAACGGCCGTCACCTAAGTTCACGTCGAGTTGGCACATTCGGCATGATCGATAATCGGACACCTATCAGGGCGCAGCGCAGCGCGCCAGCAGCACGCGCGCTGGCGCTGATCACCGCGTTTGCCGTTGCGGCCGGCGGCGGTGGACCGCTTGTCAAAGCGGCCCGCGCGCAAGAACAGTCGACACGCGGCCTGCCGGTCATTCGCGATACCGAGATCGAGCAGTTGCTGCGCGACTATGCCAAGCCCGTTCTGCACGCGGCTGGTCTTGCCAAGCAAAACGTGAAAGTCGTCATTCTCAATAACCGCGCCTTCAACGCCTTCGTCATGGACGGCCGCCACATTTTCGTAAACGCCGGCACGCTGTTCGACGCCAAGACGCCGAACGAGATCATCGGCGTTTTCGCGCACGAAACCGGCCATCTCGCCGACGGCCACTTGTTGCGTTTGCGCGAAAAGCTGGCACAGGCGCAGACCCAATCGATCATCGCCATGCTGCTCGGTATCGGCGCGGTGGTGGCCGGCGCGCGTTCAGGCGGCAACGCCTCGATCGGCGGCGGCGCGATCATGGCACCGCAATTGTCGATCCAGCGCACCTTGCTCGCTTATGTGCGCACGCAGGAGGACCAGGCCGACCATGCCGGGGTGAAGTTCCTCAACGCCACGCATCAGTCGGCGAAAGGGATGGTCGATCTGTTCAAGCGGCTTAGCAACCAAATGTTGTTTAATTCGAATTATATGGATCCTTACCTGCAGACTCACCCGATGCCGGCCGACCGCGTGGCCGCGCTCGAGCAACTGGCCAAATCGAGCCCCTATTGGGACAAGAAGGATTCGCCCGAATTGCAACTGCGCCACGACCTGATGCGCGCGAAATTGTCGGGCTTCCTGGAGCGGCCGGATACCGTGGCGCGCCGCTATCCGGCGAGCGACCGCAGCCTGCCGGCACGCTATGCCCGCGCCATCTCGACGTACCGTCATTCCGACTTGCGTCAGGCGGTCGTGCAGATCGACGGGCTGATCCAGGCCGAGCCGAACAATCCTTATTTCTACGAGTTGAAGGGACAGGCGCTGCTGGAAGGCGGCCACCCGAGCGAGGCGGTGGGGCCGCTACGCCGCGCCGTGCAGCTTACGCACCGCGCACCGCTGATCGAGATCATGCTCGGCCAGGCGCTGGTCGCTACCGGCAATCGCAAGGTCGCCGATGAAGCCATCACCATGCTGCGCGGCGCCATCCAGCGCGAGCCGGAGGCCTCGAGTGCCTATAGCCAGCTCGCCATGGCCTATGGCCGCAAAGGCGACCTCGCGCTGGCCGATCTTGCCTCGGCGCAGGCGGCTTTCGCGCGCGGCGATTACCCGACCGCGCGCCAGCTTGCCGAACGCGCTAAAACCCGATTGCCCGTCGGCTCGCCGGCCTGGGTGCGAGCAGACGATATCGTCACCGTGAAAATGAGCCCCGCAAAGCACTGATCACAACAAGGACCAAGAAAATGTCATCGAGCCCGCGCCTGATCGCAGCCGTTTTTGCCGCGTTGCTGGCCGTCGCCTTCCCGCAAGTGTCGCACGCGCAGAGTTTCTCACCCGCCCAGCGCGGCGCGATCGAAACCATCGTGCGCGAATATCTGATCGCACATCCGGAAGTGCTGCAGGAGGCGATGGCCGAACTCGAAAAGCGCCAGACCGTCGCCCAGGAAGAGAAACACAAGTCCGCGGTCAAGGAGCACGCCAAAGCGTTGTTCTCCTCGCCGCGCCAGGTCACGCTCGGCAACCCGAAGGGCGACGTCACATTCGTCGAGTTCTTCGATTACAACTGCGGCTACTGCAAGCGCGCCATGGCCGACATGCTCACTTTGCTCAAGGACGATTCCAAACTCAAGGTCGTACTCAAGGAATTTCCGGTGCTCGGCCCGGGCTCGGTTGAAGCCGCCCAGGTCGCCGTCGCCGTGCGCATGCAAGACCCCACCGGCAAGAAATATCTCGAATTCCACCAGAAGCTGCTGGGCGGCCGCGGCCACGCCGACAAGGCGCGCGCGCTCGCCGTCGCCAAGGAGGTCGGCTTGGACATGCCCCGGCTGGAAAAGGACATGAACAGCCCCGAGGTGAAGGCGACGTTGCAAGAAGAGTTCAAGCTTGCCGACGCTCTGGGGCTCAACGGCACGCCGAGCTATGTGGTCGGCAACAACGTCGTGGTCGGCGCCATCGGGCTCGAGGGCCTGCGCGAAAAAATCAACACCGCGCGCTGCGGCAAGCCGACCTGCTCCTAGTCGGCGGACACGACTTGCGACAACGGCCGCCGGTTTCGGCGGCCGTTTGATTTTGCAGAGCGCGCAGCACCGCGTTCGCGTCATTTCTTCTTGCACAGCTGATCTTGCACAGCTGAAAAATCGGGCCATAGCAAAATCGGCCGGCGGTCTTTAAACACGGAACCGGCGTAGCGAACCTGATTTCGCGGCCAAGGGGAACCGGCATTCGCCGGCGACGGTCATGACGGCCATGTACTCGCTCGGCATGGAAGAGGAGTATTTCGTCTTCGACGCCAAGACGCGCCGGGCGGTGCGCCGCATCGACAAGAAGTTCCTTGCGCAGCTCAAAAATCAGCTCGGAGACAGCGTGAAGACCGAGATGCTGCAGTCGCAGATCGAGGTGGTGACGCCGCCCTGCAAAACCATGGCGCAAGCGCGCGAGCGCCTCACGCATCTCCGGGGCGCGCTCGGACGGGCGGCGCCCGAACACAAGCTCGGGCTCGCCGCCATGGGCACCTTCCCGCTCGGTTTCTGGCCCGAGCAGACGATGACGCCGAAGCCGCGTTACGGCGCCATCATGGACGACCTGCAGATGATCGGTTACCGCAACATGCTGTGCGGCATGCACGTGCATGTGGAAGTGCCCGACGTCGACGTGCGCATCAATCTCATCATGCGGCTCACGCCGTATCTGCCGCTGCTGCTGGCGCTGTCCACTTCGTCGCCGTTCTGGCAGGGCCATCTCACCGGCCTGCGCGGTTATCGCCTGGCGGCCTATGACGAGCTGCCGCGCACCGGCCTGCCGGAATTGTTCCGCACCAACGACGACTACAACGAATTCGTCTCATCGCTGGTGGCGGCCAAGATCATCCCCGACGCTAGTTATATCTGGTGGAGCATCAGGCCGTCGCTGCCCAACCCGACCATCGAATTGCGCGTCGCCGACAGTTGCACGCGGCTGGAGGACGCGCTGGCGATCGCCGCCCTCTTCCGTTGTCTGGTGCGTGCGCTCGACCGCAACCACGGGCTCAACTCCGGCTTCGACCGGGTCGGCCGCGCCATCACGCGCGAGAACAAGTGGCACGCCCAGCGTTACGGCATTGCGGCGACCTTCGTCGATCCGTTCAGCCGGGCGCCGATCGACATCCGGCAATGGCTCGGCCAGGTGGGCGCCTTCATCGCCGAGGACGTCGCAGCGCTGGCTTGCGAGCGCGAGATTGCGCACCTTGCGGAGATCGTCGCCGGCGGCACCAGCGCCGACCGCCAGATCGACATATTCATGCAGGCGAAGGCCGCTGGCCGCCAACGGCTCACAGCGATCAAAGAGGTTATCGACTGGGCGGCGAAAGAGACCTTTGCCGCCGGCGGCGCGCCTTAAGGCCGTCAACCGGCCGGGCTTCCCCTTGCCGCCCGGGCCACCTATAAAGCGCCACAGTTCGACGCGCTTCGTTTATGCGCGAGCCCGCCGGGAAGCCATGGCCAAAACCATCTACGTCCTCAACGGACCGAATATGAACCTGCTCGGCACGCGCGAGCCGGAAAAATACGGCCGCTCAACGCTCGCCGACGTCGAGAAGCTTTGCCGCGCGACGGCTAAGCGCTTCGGTCTCGAGATCGTCTTCCGGCAGTCGAACATTGAGGGCGAATTGGTCGACTGGATCCAGGAAGCGCACGCCAAAAAAGCGATCGCCCTCATCATCAATCCAGCCGGCTATACCACCACCTCGATCGCCATTCTCGATGCGTTGCTGGCGCTGAAAATGCCGGTGGTGGAAGTCCACATCACCAACATCCATGCGCGCGAAAGCTTCCGGCAGAATTCCTACGTCTCCAAGGCGGCGAAAGCGGTGATTGCCGGCTTCGGCGTCGACGGCTACGCGCTGGCGATCATCGGCTTGGCCGGCCTGATCGGCGCCAAGCCCAAGGCGAAGTGAGCGGGGCGCGCGGCATGGCAAAAGCGCCGAAAGCTCCCGCGGTCGACCACGAATTAATCCATGAACTGACCAAGCTTCTGGACGAGACCGGCCTGACCGAAATCGAAATCGAGCAGGACGGCGCGCGCGTGCGCGTGGCGCGCAATGCAGCGCCGGTTGCCATCGCACCAAGCGTGGCGGGCGCTTCCGCGCCGCAGCTGATTGCCGAATCCGCCGCCAAGCCGCTCGATCCGCTCAAACATCCCGGCGTGGTGATCTCCCCCATGGTCGGCACCGCCTATGCGGCGCCCGAGCCGGGCGCCAAACCGTTCATCGACATCGGCAGCCGCGTGAAGATCGGCGAAACGCTGCTCATCATCGAGGCGATGAAAACGATGAACCAGATTCCGGCTCCGCGCGCCGGTACCGTGATCCAGATTCTGTACGAGGACGGCCAGCCGGTCGAATTCGGCGAGGCGATGGTGATCATCGAGTGACATGCATACCGGCAACGCACAGCCTCTTTACCTCTCCCCGCGCGCGGGGAGAGGTCGACTTCCGAGCGAAGCGAGGAAGTCGAGTGAGGGGGCGTATCGATCGTCACGTCGCGCCACAACGCCCCCTCACCCCGACCCTCTCCCCGCAAGCGGGGAGAGGGAGCAGCGCCGATGTTCGATAAAATCCTGATTGCCAATCGCGGCGAGATCGCGTTGCGCGTTCTGCGCGCCTGCAAGGAGCTCGGCATTCCGACGGTGGCGGTGCATTCCACCGCCGACGCCGACGCCATGCATGTGCGCTTTGCCGACGAAAGCGTCTGCATCGGCCCGCCGGCGGCCAAGGACAGCTATCTCAACATCCCAAATATCCTCGCGGCTTGCGAGATCACCGGCGCCGATGCCGTGCATCCCGGCTACGGCTTTCTGTCGGAGAACGCCCGCTTTGCCGAAATTCTCGCCGACCACAATGTGCATTTCATCGGCCCCAAGGCCGAGCACATCCGCATCATGGGCGACAAGATCGAGGCCAAGCGCACCGCCAGGCGGCTCGGCATACCGGTCGTACCCGGCTCCGATGGCGGCGTCTCCACCGATGCCGAAGCCGCGCGTATCGCCGGCGACATCGGCTACCCGGTGCTGATCAAGGCCGCGTCCGGAGGCGGCGGGCGCGGCATGAAGGTCGCGCGCTCGGCGGAGGAACTGTCGGCGGCGCTGGCGACTGCACGCCGCGAAGCCAAGGCGGCCTTCGGCGACGACGCCGTCTATCTGGAAAAATATCTGGAGAAACCGCGCCACATCGAAATCCAGGTGCTCGGCGACGGCAAGGGCAAAGCCATCCACCTCGGCGAGCGCGACTGCTCACTGCAGCGCCGTCACCAGAAAGTCTGGGAGGAAGGTCCCTCGCCCGCGCTCAATGAGGCCGCGCGCAACACGATCGGCGAGACGGTGGCCAAGGCGATGCGCGACATCGGTTATCTCGGCGTCGGCACCGTGGAATTCCTTTACGAAGACGGCCAGTTCTTTTTCATCGAAATGAACACGCGCATCCAGGTCGAGCACCCGGTGACCGAAGCGATCACCGACATCGATCTGATCTTCGAGCAGATCCGCGCCGCCGCCGGCAATGATCTCACGCTCAGCCAGAGCGACATCACCTTCCGCGGCCACGCTATTGAATGCCGCATCAATGCCGAGAGCCCGGTAACGTTTCGCCCCTCGCCCGGAAAAATCCTGCACTACCATCCGCCCGGGGGCTTGGGCGTGCGCATCGATAGTGCGGTCTATGAGGGCTACACCATCCCGCCGTATTACGACTCGCTGGTCGGCAAACTGATCGTGCACGGCAAGACGCGCACCGAATGCCTGATGCGGCTCAAACGCGCGATCGACGAGGTGGTGATCGACGGTATCGAAACCACACTGCCTTTGTTCCGCGCACTGGTGCGCGAGAACGACATCATCGACGGCAATTACCACATCCACTGGCTGGAGCAGTTCCTCGCTAAAGGCGAGGTGGAAAGTTGAACCAAATTTAGTGCGCCGTGTCCGCCGTCAGTCGCGTCAGCAGCACGGCAAGATCGGCCGGGTCGTAGGGTTTGCGCAGGAAAACCGAGTGCGGCACTTGCGGCGACAGGTCCGACGGCGAATAGCGCCCGGAACAATAGACGATCGGCAGATCCGGGCGCGGCGCGCGCGCCTTTTTCGCCAGCGCCGTGCCGTCCATGCGGCCCGCCAGATTGATGTCGGTGAATAAGACGTCCACCTCGGCGCCCAATTCGAGATAGCGCAGCGCGGATTCCGCGTCGGTCTCGGCGTGAACCGCGAAACCCGATTCGCACAAAGCGTCGGTGACGAGATCGCTGATCAGCGCCTCGTCTTCGACCAAGGGAATTGTGGCACGGCGCGCCATGGCGCTTCACTCCCCGTCCGTGGCGCTCGCCGGCGCCGACGGAAATTTCGCGCTTTGTGCACGACCAACGCGGCGAGGCGTAATGAGTTCAATCTTTCGCCAATTTAGACGGGCTATGGTAACGCCCGAGTTAAATTCGCCCCTCCCCAGCCGGGGCGCCAGCGCCTAGAATGGGCGCAACACACGCACGACCGCATGGCCAATCGCGACACCTATATCGAGATCACCCCGGACGTGCTGCTCAAGGCCTACGCCTGCGGCATTTTCCCCATGGCCGAAAGCGCCGACGATCCGGCGCTTTATTGGATCGAGCCGGAACAGCGCGGCGTTATTCCGCTCGACGGGTTCCATGTACCGGCCCGGCTCGCGCGCAGCGTTCGCATGACGCCGTTCACGGTCGTGATCGACCGCGATTTCGACGCCGTCATCGACGCCTGCGCCGAGCCCAAGCGCGACCGCGCCCGCACCTGGATCAATGCGCGCATTCGCCGCATCTACCGCGCGCTGCACCAGGCCGGCCATTGCCATTCCGTTGAGGTCTATGACGGGGATCATCTGGTGGGCGGGCTTTACGGGGTTTCGCTCGGCGCCGCCTTCTTCGGCGAGAGCATGTTCCATCGCGCGCGCGATGCCTCCAAGATCGCGCTGGTGCATCTCATCGCCCGCCTCAAGGTCGGCGGCTACCGCCTGCTCGACACGCAATTCGTGACCGATCACCTGCGCACCTTCGGCGCCTTTGAAGTGCCGAAGCGGCGCTATCACAAGCTTTTGGAGGACGCGATCACCGGCGAAGGCGATTTCGGCGCGCTCGCGCTCGATCAGCCGATCAGCGGCGCCGCCGCGTTGAAAATTATCCGCGACGGCGGCTGAGCTATTGGCTCAACGCGCTTGGCGCCGTTGCGGTCGTCGCGGCGGTGTCGGCGTATGCGCCGGCGGCTTGGCTGCGGCTCGCGACTCGTCCGGAACTTCCGACACCGCTGGGCCCTTGCCGCCTTTGCAGTCGGTCAGCCACACGTCGTAGATCGGATGCTCGACCGCGTGCAGGCCGGGGCTGGCCGCGAACATCCAGCCAGTGAAGATGCGCCTGATCTCGCCCTGCAGCGTTACTTCGTCGACCTCGACGAAGGCGTCGGTCTGCGGTGTCTCGGTCGGCGGACGCGAATAGCACGCGCGCGGCGTCACCTGCAGCGCGCCGAACTGCACCGTTTCGTCGATGGCGACGTCGAACTTGGTGATGCGGCCGCTGATCTTGTCGAGCCCGGCGAAGACTGCGGTCGGATTGTTGATGCGTTGCGGCGGCGGCGCCACCACGACTTCGTCGTTCGGCTCCGGCGCATTGTTGGCGGTCGCTGGCGGCAGCGGCGCCGCGGCGCCCGGCGCCTGTGCGCCGCCGGACTGCGGCTGGCGCGGCACATTCGCCTGCCCCCGCGGCGCGGCGGTGCCGGGCAACGGAGCCAAAGGCTGCGACTGGATGGTGCCGCCGCCCGGACGACTCGACGGCGGCAGGCTCATCGGCGCCGGCAGCGGCCGCGCCGGCGGCACGTCGGAATGGATATCGACCGGCGGCCGCGGCTGCTGATAGACGCGCTGCTGCGGAGTGTTGGGCTGTTGATAGGTCGGCTGCTGATACGGGCGCTGCGGCGGCGGCTGGCTTGAATAATACGGCGGCGGCGGCGCGCCTGACGGCGGCGCACCCGGCACGTCAGCCGGCGGTCGCGGCGGCAGATCGTTGAACTGTGCCGCAGCCGGCGCCGCCAGCAGCGTCGCCAACAGAGGCACTAAGCCAAGTCCGCCGATCAGCCAACTTAAGTTGCGTGAAATTCGCGCCATCGAATCCGGATGTTTTGCGCCTTGCGCTGCGCGCGGATTCGCATCTCCCCGCGCCGGCGCCCGGTTAACACGGCGAATACGGCGTTGAAAGGGCGGCCTATTTATCCCCCGGCACCCAAGCCTTGTAATCGCCGGTCGCCTTGGGGCGGCGGCCAGCGGCGAGGGTTGAGCCCTGCGGGCGATAGGCGCCGGGCGTGCCGGTCAGATTGGGGCGGTGCGGCTTCTGCCACGAACGCGGCTTGTAGTTTTCCTCGGTCGGCGGCGTGTCGACCGTATGGTGCATCCAGCCGTGCCAGGACGGCGGTATCATGGAAGCCTCGGCATAGCCGCGGTAGATCACCCAGCGCCGCTGAAAGCCCAGCGTGGGGTCGATCTTGCCGCCACGGGTGCGGTAATAACAATTGCCGAATTCGTCCTCGCCGACCCGTTCGCCGTACTTCCAGGTCCAGAACTGGGTGCCGAAGGTCTGGCTATTCCACCAGGTAAACAGCTTGAGCAGGAAACTTTTCATCGCCGCCGCGCATTAACTACCCTTGGGGACGCGGCGTTCTGCCACCTCCCCGCCCCCCTGTCCAGCGCGCATGCCCGGCGTTGCGATGCTAAAAAGGCCCGCATGGATTCGATCCGATTGGCGCTGCACACGATTAGAGACCCCCTCACCTGGCTGCCCGACCCCATCGTCGCGCTCGTCATTCTCGTCCTTGCCGCCGGCATTGCCTATGCCGTGCATATGAGCCTGAGCCGGCTGCTGCGCCGCCTGCTCGCCGGACGCTACCCCACAATCCTGTCGATGTTCACGCAGACGCGCGGTGTCAGCCGCGCGGCGCTGCTGATCCTGGCGATCATCATCGCTATTCCGGTCGCGCCCATCCCGTATGACACAGCCGCCTTGCTGGCGCGGGTGCTGAGCATCGCCGTCATCTGCCTGATCGGCTGGGCGGCCATCACGACACTCAATATCGCCGCGGATCTCTATCTGCGTCGGTTTCGCATCGACACCGAGGACAACCTGTTGGCGCGCAAGCATTTCACGCAAATTCGCGTGCTGTTGCGCACCGCCGAGGTTCTGGTGGCGATCATCACCGTTGGCGCCGCGCTGATGACCTTCGAACCGGTGCGGCAATACGGCTACAGCCTGTTTGCGTCCGCGGGCGTTGCCGGCATCGTTGCCGGTCTCGCGGCGCGTCCGGTCTTAAGCAATCTGTTTGCCGGCGTGCAACTCGCCATGACGCAGCCGATCCGCATCGAGGACGCCGTGATCGTCGAAAATGAATTCGGCACCATCGAAGAGATCACCTCGACTTATGTCGTGGTGCGGCTGTGGGATCTGCGCCGCATGATCGTGCCGCTGACTTATTTCATCGAGAAGCCGTTCCAGAACTGGACGCGCGAGACCTCGTCGCTGATCGGCAGCGCAATGATCTACGTCGACTACCGCGCCCCGGTCGAGACGATCCGCCAGAAGCTCACCGAAATCGTCAAGCAGTCGCCGCACTGGGACGGCAATGTGATCAATCTGCAGGTCACCGACGCCAAGGAGCGCACCGTCGAACTGCGCTGCGTGATGAGCGCGGCATCCGCCGGCCGCGCTTTCAACCTGCGCTGCGAGGTGCGCGAGAAACTGATCGACTTCCTGCAAAAGGAACACCCGGAGGCGCTGCCGACCCAACGCACGGAGGTCGTCATGGCGGGCGACGCCCCAGCCGAGGCCAAATCGGGCCGCAAAGCCGCCGCCGACGCGTAGCGCGAGCGGCCGCTCGTGGGCATGTTGCGTTTGCCTACGGGGTATGGCTATGCTGCCTAGGAATTCATCAGCGGTTTGGCCGAGTCGGCAATTCACTTGGGAATCCCGCTGAAATTCGCGATGACAGTGCCGGGATAAAAGGCGGGCTCCTCGGGGTCCGCCTTTTTCGTTGCCGGTAGCTGCCATTTGACGGCGCCGGCCCCGTGGTAACCCCCCACAGCGAATTCACAGCGGTGGGTTTCGCCGCCACCCTCCGCCAAGCCCCTCGCGTCGCCGCTAACACCCTGAGCCGGTTCTGAGAATCAGCAACTCTCCGAGACGCAAGCGGCCCATTATCCCGCCTTTGTCCCCGCTCTCGCCCGTTGACCGAGTTTCACAAGCTTTGGCCGCAAGCCCCTATTTTCCGTCATTTTTCTGTCATGAGCGGAGGCATAAAAACCTACCTCTCCAAGCCCAGAAAAATACTTTTCGCGACGGTGCGCAGGCTCAATACTGGCCGTGTTTTAGGGGCTGTTTGTCCCCGCAGTTCACCGTCCTGACACAAGATTTAGTGTTTGATTCACGTTTGGCGTCTATCTGTTGTTGACGACGGCAACAAGTCCACCTAGCTTTGGTTTTGTTCGGTGCGGTTTGAGTTCAGGGTTCCCTCCGGACCTTCAAACGACTTCTCGGTCGTGATCTCGCCCGCGCCAAGCACGGCGTTCGGGGACAGTGCGTTGCTGTGCCCGGAGCCCAAAAAGCCCGGGAGTAACCGGTGCCGCCTTAGAGCGCCGGACCTAATTATGGGGTTGTCGAACCGAGTTCAGAGCACAACAGGCGGACAGGGACAGGTCCGTCAGGGATAATCGGGCGCGTTGCCAGCCGCCCGGATATTAAGGGGCTATAGAAAAAAATGCGGATCGAACGGCGCTACACCAAAGACGGACAGTCGGCCTACGCGGAAATCGGTTTCCGGTTTACCACCAGTGAGATCCGCAACCCGGACGGCTCGGTGGTGTTCAAGCTCGACAATGTCGAGGTGCCGGACTTCTGGTCGCAGGTCGCCTCCGACGTGCTGGCGCAAAAATATTTCCGCAAAGCCGGCGTGCCCGCCCGCCTGAAAAAGGTGGAAGAGAACTCTGTGCCCTCGTTCCTGTGGCGCTCGGTCGCCGACGAGGACGCGCTCGCAGCGCTCCCCGAGAAGGAACGCTATATCGGCGAGCAAACCTCAAAGCAGGTGTTCGACCGTCTGGCCGGCACCTGGACCTATTGGGGCTGGAAGGGCGGCTATTTCGATTCGGAAGACGATGCGCAGGCCTTCTTCGACGAGCTGCGCTACATGCTGGCGGCGCAGATGTGCGCGCCCAATTCGCCGCAGTGGTTCAACACCGGCCTGCATTGGGCCTATGGCATCGACGGCCCGAGCCAAGGCCACTACTACGTCGATTTCCAGACCGGCAAGCTGACGCGCTCGAAGTCCTCCTACGAGCATCCGCAGCCGCACGCCTGCTTCATCCAGGGCATCAGCGACGACCTGGTCAACGAGGGCGGGATCATGGACCTGTGGGTGCGCGAGGCGCGCCTGTTCAAATACGGCTCCGGCACCGGCACCAATTTCTCGGCACTGCGCGGCGAAGGCGAGAAGCTCTCCGGCGGCGGCAAGTCGTCCGGCCTGATGAGTTTCCTGAAGATCGGCGACCGCGCCGCCGGCGCCATCAAGTCGGGTGGCACCACGCGCCGCGCCGCCAAGATGGTGATCGTCGACGTCGATCACCCGGATATCGAGACCTACATCGACTGGAAGGTGATGGAAGAGCAGAAGGTGGCCGCACTCGTCACCGGCTCCAAGATCAACCAGAAGCATCTGCGCGCCATCATGAAGGCGTGCGTGAATTGCGAAGGCTCGGGCGACGACTGCTTCTCGCCAGAGAAGAACCCGGCCTTGAAGCGCGAGATCAAGCTCGCGCGGCGCTCTTACGTGCCCGACAATTACATCAAGCGCGTCATCCAGTTCGCCAAGCAAGGCTACAAGGACATCAACTTCCCGACCTACGACACCGACTGGGATTCGGATGCCTATCTCACCGTGTCGGGGCAGAATTCCAATAATTCGGTGCGGGTGACCGACGGCTTCCTCAAATCGGTGGAGGCCGACGCCAGCTGGGACCTGACCTTCCGCAAGAACGGCAAGATCGCCAAGACCCTGAAAGCCCGCGATCTGTGGGAAAAGATCGGCCACGCCGCCTGGGCCTCCGCCGATCCGGGCCTGCAATACCACACCACGGTGAACGACTGGCACACGTGTCCGGCCTCGGGCGAAATCCGCGCCTCGAACCCGTGCTCGGAATACATGTTCCTCGACGATACCGCCTGCAATCTCGCTTCGATGAACCTGTTGACCTTCCGCGACGAGAAGAGCGGCAAGTTCGACGTCGAATCCTACGAGCACGCGGTGCGGCTGTGGACCGTCGTCTTGGAAATCTCGGTGCTGATGGCGCAATTCCCGTCCAAGCAGATCGCGCAACTCTCCTACGAGTTCCGCACGCTGGGCTTGGGCTACGCCAATATCGGCGGCCTGTTGATGACGAGCGGCATCCCTTACGACTCGGCCGCCGGCCGCGCCATCTGCGGCGCGCTCACCGCCATCATGACCGGCGTGTCCTACGCCACCTCCGCCGAGATGGCGGAAAAGCTCGGGCCCTTCCCCGGCTACAAGAAAAACCGCGAGGCCATGCTGCGGGTGATGCGCAATCACCGCCGCGCCGCGCACGGCGAGCGCACCGGCTTTGAGAAACTGGCGACGCCGCCGGTGCCGCTCGACCACGCCTCCTGCCAGTCCTTGGGGGAAAATGGCCAGGCGCTGATCGCCCATGCCAAATCGGCCTGGGACCTCGCTCTGCAACTCGGCGAGAAGCACGGCTACCGCAACGCGCAGGCCACGGTCATCGCCCCCACCGGCACCATCGGCCTGGTGATGGACTGCGACACCACCGGCATCGAGCCCGATTTCGCGCTGGTTAAGTTCAAGAAGCTCGCCGGCGGCGGCTATTGGAAGATCATCAACCGCGCGGTGCCGGAAGCGTTACGCACGCTCGGCTACTCCGAGGCGCAGATCGCCGAGATCGAGGTCTACGCCGTCGGCCACGGCTCGCTGGCGCAGGCGCCCGGCATCAACCACACCACGCTGAAGGCCAAGGGCTTCACCGAGGAAGCCATCGCCAAAGTCGACAAGGCACTGCCCACCGCTTTCGACATCAAGTTCGTCTTCAACAAATGGACGATTGGCGAAGAGTTCTGCCGCGACACCCTCGGCATTGCCGCCGACGATCTCGCCTCACCCACTTTTGATCTGCTCGTCGCGCTGGGCTTCTCCAAGCGCGAGATCGACGCCGCCAACATCCATGTCTGCGGCGCCATGACGGTGGAAGGCGCGCCGCACCTGAAAGCCGAGCACTATGCGGTGTTCGACTGCGCCAATCCGTGCGGGCGCACCGGCAAACGCTATCTCTCGGTTGAAAGCCACATCAAGATGATGGCGGCGGCGCAGCCTTTCATCTCCGGCGCTATCTCCAAGACCATCAACATGCCGAACGAGGCGACGGTCGAGGATTGCAAGGCGGCCTACCTGCTCTCCTGGAAGCTGGCGCTGAAAGCCAACGCGCTCTACCGCGACGGCTCCAAGCTCTCGCAGCCGCTTAACTCGCAGCTCATCGCCGATGAGGACGACGAGGACGACGCGCTCGATGCCTTCCTCGAGCGTCCGGCCGCCGCGCGCGCGACGGGTCTCGCCGAGAAGGTGGTGGAGAAGATCGTCGAGCGCGTCACCGTGCTGCGCGAGCGCGAGAAGCTGCCCGACCGCCGCAAAGGCTACACGCAGAAGGCCGTGGTCGGCGGTCACAAGGTCTATCTGCGCACCGGCGAATATGACGACGGGCGGCTCGGCGAAATCTTCGTCGACATGCACAAAGAAGGCGCCGCGTTGCGCTCAATCCTCAACAACTTCGCCATCGCCATCTCGCTCGGCCTGCAATACGGCGTGCCGCTCGACGAATATGTCGACGCCTTCACCTTCACCCGCTTCGAGCCGCAAGGCCCGGTGCAGGGCAACGACTCGATCAAATACGCCACCTCCATCCTCGACTACGTGTTCCGCGAGCTGGCGGTGTCCTATATGGAGCGCTTCGACCTCGCCCATGTCGATCCGAGCGAAGGCGGCTTCGATGCGCTCGGCAAAGGCGAAGCGGAAGGCAAGCCCGGGCCGGCCACCGATTACGTCTCCAAGGGGCTGACCCGCTCGCGCACCGACCGGCTCTCGGTGGTGCGCACGGTCTCGGCGCCCGCGCCATCCTCGCCCGCCCCGCTGGTCGGCGAATCGGCGCGCGGCGCGCCGGGCGGCGGCAAGGTCACCGCCTTGCATGCGAGCGGCGCCACCGCGCTCAAATCGGAGCCGGAGGCCAAGCTCTCGCCGGCCGAGCAGCTCGAGCATCGCGTCGACACGGTCGACGCCCGCGTCCACGCCAAGCACGCAGCCTCGGAGAAACGCGCCGAAGCGCGCGCCAAGGGCTACGAGGGCGAAGCCTGCGGCGAGTGCGGGAATTTCACGCTGGTGCGCAACGGCACCTGCATGAAGTGCGATACGTGCGGGTCGACGACGGGGTGTTCGTAACTTCGCAATTGCAAAACTCTCACGACAAGGACATCGCATCGCCGGGCCTCGCCCGGCGATGGCCTTTTCGTGCTTGATTTCAATCCGAGCGGATTTTGGCGATTCGGAAAATAAAGCCTATTGCCCCTTCGGTTCCAACCTCTTCAAATTCCCAAACAATCCAGAGTCTTGTGGACAGCCGAAAGGCGCTACTCTGTGACGTGATTCGCGTGGTAGGCAGGGAACCGACCTATTTTCGCGGATTTTAGCGCCGCAAGAGATTACGAGAACGCGGCAGGCTGTTGGTGATGAATTCCTTCAAGATCGAACTCGATATGGCCCGCGAGGCCTGGCGGCAGGCGCTTACCGCCGAGCGCGAGGCGCTCAAGTTCTATCTCGCCAGCGATCCCGAGATTCAGTGGCTTGAAAAGCAGCACTGGGAATTGAAGCACGCGCAACGGGTCGAGGCCGCCGCGGCCTATGCGGCCTTGATGGCGCGCACCGACAAGGCCGCCTGAGCCGGCGGCACGTGCCGGCGGGCGGCTTGTCAGCGCGTTTTGTTGCGCCGGACGGGGGAGATTTTTCTGCCGAAGAACCAGAAGGAAGTGAAGGACAAGGCCGAGGCCAGCTTCAAGCGCAAGGAGATCCAGGCGCGCGAGGGGGTCAAGGCCATGGCCGACTATCAGGCCGACCAGGTCGCGGTGCGCGCCAAGACCGCGCGCTTGCGCGAACTGCGGCTCGCCAAGGAAGAAGCCGACCGCGCTGCCGACGCCGAAGCGGCGAACCTGGCGAAGATGAAGGCCGCGTCGAAGAAGAAGGCAAAGCCGAAAAAGGGCGGGCGGAAAGGCTGACCCCTCCGCCCACTAAACCCACCGCTTGATCGGCCCCAGCTGCTTGGTCTTGTGATCGAGTTCGACGAATTCCTCGTCGACATAGCACCAGCCCCAGCCTTCCGGCGGATCGTAGCCCTCGATGATCGGGTGGCCGGTCGCGTGGAAATGCTTGGTGGCGTGGCGGTTGGGACTGTCGTCGCAGCAGCCGACATGGCCGCAAGTCCGGCACAGGCGCAGGTGCACCCACATGCTGCCGGTCTTCAAGCACTCCTCGCAGCCGCGCGCCGACGGCGTCACGTCCTTGACCGCGCTCGCATGCGCGCATTTTCCGGCCATGGCGGCGGCCCTCCTGCCCGGCGCGACCATGGCACCGCGACGTCTCAGTTTTAACACGAAGCGCGCCGCCAATGACCACCGGCGGCGCGACGCCCGTCAAGAAGGTCCTCCCGATGCCGCACAGACTGTCGGCCCACTTTACCCGTGTGCTTTCGCTGTTGGTTGCACTGGCCGTTTGCCTGGCGCCTGCGCCCGCGGCTCTCGCCGCGTCGGCGCACAAACCTGCCGTTCACAAAAAGCGCCACGTCAGCCGGCACTGGCACGGCTACGGCTTCCTGCCCGGCTATCGGCCGCCGGAGGTGATCGCACGCGAGCGCGCCGAGCGTTATTGGGAAAGCGGCCCGCATTATTACGGGCCGGCCTGGCCGGGCTTCTACCATGGGCGCTGGAACGGCGGCGGCTTCGGTCCCTGCTACGTCTCCACGCCGATCGGCTACATGTGGACTTGCGGCAAGTAGCTGCCTCGGCCGGCCTTTTCGACAGAGCCGGAAATACGCGCCACCTACGGGCTCACTCAGATGTCATCGTCCGCGAAGGCGGACGATCCAGTAATCACGGCACTGTCAGCGATTACTGGATGCCCCGCCTGCGCGGGGCATGACAGTAACTTGGCTGCCCTACTCCGCCGGCTTCAACGCCGCGCGCTTTTCGCGTCCAGCCAGCAGCGCATCCAGGCTCCACGGCCCGGGGCCGGCAAAGACGAAATAGAAAAAGATGAAGCAGTAAAGGATCGCCGCGTCGCCGCGGTTGAGCAGCGGAAAGAAACTATGCGGCGCGTGACTCATGAAATAGCCGACCGCCATTTCGCCCGACATGATGAAGGCCGCGCTGCGCGAGAAAAGGCCTGCCGCCAGCAGCGCGCCGCCGACCAATTCGATCGCGCCGGAAAACCAGCTCTGCGTGAACAGCTCCCTGAGCGGGCCGTTGGCGGGAAAGCCCAGCAGCTTGGCCGAGCCGTGCTCGAGGAACAAAAGCGCCAGGACGATGCGCACGAGGCTCAGCACATAGGGCGCCAGGCGGCTGACGCGGTCTTCGACGCTCATCGGATCCTCTCGGGACAACGGCTACGATTGCGACCATCCTCCTTTCTCGGGCCAAAATATGGAGAGGTCACGTTGTCACAGTCGCGCGAGCGGTATCCCGTTGTTGCGCGGCGTATCGGCGCGACCGAATTTTATGGGTTGTTTATGTTGCAAGCGGGTGTTAGGTCCGCCTCAGGGTTGTCGCTCGACGAGAGAATCTGTCGGAACTCTCGTCCGCTGCTTCGACAGCGCACATGCCTTCGGCGGGCACCCAAGTTCTGCGATCAAATGAACGACAGGCTACGCGGCCGTTATTCGACGTCCGCGCGATCGCTGATAATTGCCGGCTGCGGCACACGTCTGAAGCAAAATTAATTCGTGCCGTACACGCGCATCGTCGGCCAAATCCAGAAGGGCATCAATAATGTTGAAAACGGCAACTTTGACTATCGTGATCGGCGCGGTTTCCGCGCTGTTCGCGCTTAATGCCGATGCGCTGCCGCTGGCGTCTGCCAAACAGCAGCTCGATACCACGCCTATTTTGACGCTGGTGCGCGACGACGATGACGACGACGACCAGCCACGCGCTCGCGCTGTCGAAGAAGACGACGACGACGAGGGGCAACAAGCTAACCCGTTGGGCATGATACTCAACGGTGTCTTCAACGGCGGGAACCACAACCAAGGCAGCAACCACAGGCGGCATCAAGGCAACAAACAGCATAAACGCAACCGGGTGCAACAGCAGCCGGGCGCCGACGGCCAGGAAGACTAGCCGCGTCCGGTAAAAGGCCTAATAGCCGGTGCTGAGCGGCGCCGGCTGCGGCCTATCAGCACCGCGCGTTTTTACGGGTTGTTTATACCGCGCACGCCTGTTATTCGGGCTTTGGGGGCTGTCGCTCGACGGGAATGTGTCGAATTTCCCGTCCACTGCGACGACAGCGCCGCATGCCATCGGCGGGCACCTGATTTCTGAGTGGTTTATCGAAATGAATTGAGCGTGGCCGTTTGCGGCGGTCGCGGACTCGATGGCTTTTGCTGTCGGCATCAACCAAAAGGGCGTCAAGAATGACAATAACAAAGACAATGACTTTGACCATCGTGGCCGGCGCGATCTCCGCGCTGTTCGTGCTTCCTGCCGGCGCGCTGCCGCTGGCGCCGCTCGCGCAGCAGGCGGGCGACGCGAGCAACATCACGCTGGTGGCCGACGGCTGCGGCCGCGGCAATATCAGGTTCAAGGGCGAGTGCTACAGGGAAGTCAAAGGCGACGACGACGATCAACCGCGCTCGCGCAAGCGCGTACGCAACAACGACGATGAAGACGACGATCATCCGCGCCGGCAAAGTCGCAACCGCGATAACGACGACGAGGATTGCCCGGACGGCTTCCGCTTCAGTCACAGCCGGCATAAATGCGTTGAGAAAACAGACCCGGCCGTCAAAGTGCTTAACAAGCTACTTTTTGGTAGCGGCAACAACCGAAATCACGGCAATAACCAGGGCAACGGGAATCATCAAGGCAAGACGCACAATAAAAGCGCCTGCAAGCCGGAGCCCGGCTGCCCGTGCGTCAACGGCCGTCAGGTCTGTCACTAGACAAGGACGCCCAGCCGCCGCAATCAGCTGCGCCGTCCTTCGCCTTAATAGCCGGACGTCAGTTCCTCGACGCGGCGGCGCAGTGCGTCTTTCTCGGCCTTTTCGCGGCGCAGGCGCCTGACCGCCTCGATCGGCATCGGTTCGGCGGCGGCGTTCTCTTCGACGAATTCGACGCCGGCTTCGTCCATGTGCCGCCACACGGTGCGGGCACGGAACGAGCGCGCCTTGCGGTCGATGCTCAGATCGAACTTGTCGGGGATGACGGCGGTGTTGGCCAGCGCCAGCATCGCGCCATGCGAAGACAGATTGCGCACCAGGCACGCCATGCTGGAGGCCCGCTGATTAAACGCAATCTCACCGCCGAAAAATGTGCGATCTCGAAGTTCCTGTCGACGTTCCTGCATGAGCAATCTCCGTTGTCTCTTAAAATAACATTTCGCCGGCGCGCGCGGCCGACAATCGCGCGTTAGTCTTAAAGTCGGGGTGGCCGGTTAAATTAACTACGCCGCTTCACTATTCCTCGGGCTCGGTGGTGAAGTACAGCGGGTAACCTTGGCTCTTGCCCATCTCGGTCCCCTCCTTCGCCTTGGTGTCGGCGACGTCCTTGGTATAGACCGCGATCACGCAGGCGCCGCGCTGATGCGCGGTCATCATCACGCGATAGGCTTGGGCTTCGTTCATGCGGAACACGGCCTTGAGCACCTGCACGACGAACTCGCGCGGGGTGAAATCGTCGTTGAGCAGGATGACTTTCCACAGCTTGGGGCGCTGCGTCTGTAGCTTGGACTTGGTGCGCGGTTTGATGAGGGTCGGGCTCATCGGCGCTTCTCCAGGGCAACTGGGCGATTATAATTCAGCCGCGCCACCCATGCGAGTGCATGGCGCGCGGAACTGTCGCAGGTTTTCGCATGGTTGCGGGTTGACCGCGGGTCTTGCCGCCTTAAATCTGGGCGAAGTCGGAATCACCCGCTTCGATTGGCCCCATGCAGCGGGCTTCCCGCGGGCGCGCGAACAGCGCTTAAGGCGTTCCGGCTTCCGCATCAGCGAAACACAGCAGCAAAGGACGCCCCCCATGAAGCTGTCATCCGCACTGATCGAGAAGACGCTGACCCAGTTCGACGCCCAAGCGATCCCGGATAATCACCCGGTGGCGACGCAACTCAATTCGCTGTTCGGCGACCACACCTTCTTCCTCGATGCCAACGGCCTCAATATCGTCGAACCCGCCAACGCCGAGAATTCCGGGCAGAAGACCGCGCAGGTCATCAAACTGGCGGCTTGGCAGGACGATAAGCGCAACAGCCTGGCGCCGCACGAGCCGGAAGCGACCGACGTCGTGGTGGTGCTGGAGCCGACCGACGCCGCTTGACTTGCGGTTCTGCCGCTTCATGACGGAGCGATGACGGGCTAGGCTTGCGGCTCCCCATTGCGGAGCGCAAGGCCATGCTCTATCTCGCCCTCAAAGCCGGCCTGTCCGGCGTCATCATCGCGGCCGTTTCGGAGATCGCGCGCCGTTCGCCCACGCTCGGCGGGCTCATCCTGTCGCTGCCGCTGGTCTCTATTCTCGCCTTTGTCTGGCTGTGGCGCGAGACCGGCGATGGCGAACGCATCGCGGCGCTGTCGCAGTCGACTTTCTGGTACGTGCTGCCGACGCTGCCGATGCTGCTGCTGCTCCCTCTGCTGCTGCGCCACGACATAAATTTCTGGCCGGCGCTCGCCGCCGGCTGCGGACTCACAATTGTGCTTTACCTTCTTACCGTCTGGCTGCTGGCAAAATTTGGCATCGTGCTGTGAAAGCGCGGCGCGCTCTAAATTGACTCAATGTTGCCCGATCCGTCGCGAAAATTTCATCAACATTTCACGCGTTATGTCAGCCCTGCTGCTTCACTCGCGGCCGCATCGCGCTAACATGGCCTAAACAACAACAGGGGCTGGGGGCGCAGCGCAGGACAATAGGAGGCCCCGATGGAACTTCGCGCACCCGATACCGCAAGACTTATCCGATCGCGTCCGCTGATCGAATGCGCGCAATGCGGCAACAGGCTGTTCGTGCCGGAGTGGTCCGAATTCGTCGACGAACGCCGCGTGCGCCATCTGTGGACGTGCGAAGCCTGCGGCTATTCGTTCGAGACCACCGTACGTTTTGCGGCAACAGCGGGCGCATAGCTTTTAGCGTCTCGCGCGACAAGGAGCCGGCTCAAGCGCACGCGCCCTCACCCCAATGAACAATCGCCTCGGGGCGTCGCCATCTGAGCCGGCACTTGTCCTTGCATCGTAAACCGCGCGTGCGGTCCGGAACGTCAAGCCGCCAGGCCGAGAAAATCGCGCAAGGTCGCGGCGGTTTCCTCGATCGCCGTATCCTCCACCGGAACTTCGATCGCTTCGTCGGACCGCGTGCGCAACAACAGCTTGCGCAACTCCACCCCCGAAACGGCGTCTCTGAAACTCGCGACGTCGAAATTCTTGATCTCGGTGAGCGGTATTTCGCGCGGGCGCCGCTTCCACATCAATGTGTTGCGCTCGATGCGCGCCGTCCCTGCCTGCTTGTCGAGTTCCAGGCTGAAGGCGCTCAGCCTGCCGCTTGCTTCCACCACCAGACGATTGTTGCTGCGTTCGACGATTGCCATGGGTTTGCTCCCCTGCTCGTCGTGACAAGGCCTATGATAGGCCCCAGCGCGCGCCTTTCCAGACCGGACGACACAAACGGCCGCGCCAAATCGCCGCCATATATGCTGCGCTGCACGTGCGGGACCGCTATAGTGGCGACGATGATCGATCGTCGATCCCTACTGGTTTTGGGCGCCGGTGCGCTTCTCGGCTTGGCGCCGCGCGCCGGCCGCGCCGCCGTCATGAGCCACATCACCGCTTACGCCTTCAGCTTCACCGGCTTGGACGGCGGCGAAATCCGGCTCGCGGCCTATGCCGGCCATCCCATTCTGGTGGTCAATACCGCCTCGCTTTGTGGCTACACGCCGCAATATGCCGGCCTGCAGCAATTGTGGACGCGCTACCGCCATAAGGACCTGCTCGTACTCGGCGTGCCGTCCAACGACTTCGGCGGCCAGGAGCCCGGCGGGGCAGCTGAGATCGTCAAGACGGCCCACGGTGAATTTCACGTCACCTTCCCACTCACCGAAAAGGTCGTGGTGAAGGGCAAGGGTGCCCACCCGTTTTACCGATGGGCGGCGCAGGAGAGCCCGCAGGACGCCCCGCGCTGGAATTTCCATAAATACCTAGTCGGCCGCGACGGCACTCTAGCGGGCGGCTTCACCTCCGCGTCGGAGCCGACCGATTCGCGCATCGTCGCCGCGATCGAGCAAGAATTCCTCGCCGAATAGCGTCTACCTCAAAACGCGCGATTTTTTACATCGATTGCCGAATCGATTCGCTCATTGGCGCGGATTCTTCAAAACTATAGTTGCGTTGCAGTCACACAGCGCGGCCATCGTCATAAAACTGAAAAACGGTCGTTGACGAATCACCCCAGCACATGGGGAAGTCGTGCCTGAATTTTAGTCACGCGGGTCGGCTCTGAGTTGCCGGCCCGTCACGAGGTTCCTCCCGCGTGGCGTTTAGACTTGGGCGGCCGAGAGGCCGCCCTTTTTCATGCGGGGGCAGCAGGCCAACGTCAGCGGCCGATTGGCCCCACACCAATTCATCGCAGCGCGATCAAGCCTTCCGGCGTGAGCCGGTGGGCAGCGCGTCGCATCATGCTGCACTTGGGTGCACACCGAGCGCGCGCTAAACTGCAGCCAAGCGATCCACCGCGCGAACAACTCGTCAATCCGGCAAACCGCCGCGAACGCGCGTCTTTTGAGAGGAGATAAACTCATGAAGCTCTATATGCATCCGGTTTCCATGACCTCGCGCCCCGTGCGCCTGTTTGCCGCCGAGAACAACATTGCGATGGATGAGGAAGTCGTCGACCTGTTCACCGGCGCGCACATGCAGCCGCCCTATTCCGACTTCAATCCGAATTGTCTGGTGCCAGTTCTGGAAGATGGTGATCTCAAGCTCACCGAGAGCTCGGCCATCCTGAAATACCTCGCCGACAAGATCGGCTCGCCAGCCTATCCCAAGGACCTGAAAGCGCGCGCCAAGGTCAACGAGATGATGGATTGGATCAACACCAACTTCTATCGCGAATGGGGCTACAATCTCTGCTACCCGCAGCTGTTCCCCCATCTCAAGCGGCGCAGCGACGAGGCGCAAGCCGCCACCCTTGAATTCGGGAAAGAGAACGCCAAGCGCTGGCTGGCAATCCTCAACGACTATTGGATCGGGCCGAAGAAGACTTATCTCTGCGGTGACCAGATCACCATCGCCGACTATTTCGGTGCCGGCATCGTGACCCTGGGGGAGATCATCGGGGTCGATTTCGCGCCCTATCCGAACGTCAAGCGCTGGCTCGACGCCATGAAGAAGCTGCCGAACTGGGGCAAGGTCAACGAAGCCTTCAACGGTTTGCGTGAATCGCTGAAGGACCAGAAATTCGTCACTTTGGCCTGACCGTGCGGCGTACCGAATGAAGTAAGGAGCAGCCCATGAGTTTCTTCCCCGGCAAAGACCCGCAGGCGGGCGATGCCTATGCTTGCGACGCCATCGATCAGGTGATCGTGCCACGCACGGTCGATCTCGGCGACTTCACGGTGCGCCGCGCGCTGCCCTCGGCACGCTCGCGCATGGTCGGCCCGTTCATCTTCTTCGACCATTTCGGGCCGGCGGAATTCCGCGCCGGCGCCGGCATCGACGTGCGCCCGCATCCGCATATCGGTCTTGCCACGGTCACTTATCTGTTCGACGGCGAGATCGTGCACCGCAACTCACTCGGCACCGCGGCGGCGATCAAGCCGGGTGAAGTGAACTGGATGACGGCCGGCCGCGGCATCGTGCATTCCGAGCGCACCGGCGCGGAGTTGCGTACCACCGGCAGCCCGATCCACGGCTTGCAGATGTGGGTGGCGCTGCCGCTGGCGAATGAGGAAATGGACGCCGGCTTTGCCCATCACGAGACGGCGGAATTTCCGATTGTTCAGGAGAACGGCAAGAATGTGCGCGTGGTGGTCGGCTCGATTTATGGCGCGTCCTCACCGGTGCCGACTGTGCACGAAACGATCTTTGCCGATGTTCATCTGAAGGCCGGCAGCGTGCTCCCCATTGACGCCGACCACGAGGAGCGCGCGGTCTACGTCATCGATGGCCTCGTCGATATTTCCGGCGACAAGTTCGAGGCCGGCAGACTGCTGGTGTTCAAACCCGGCGACAAGGTTTCACTGACCGCCGCGCGCGATACGCATCTGGTGATTGCCGGCGGCGCAGCCATGGATGGCCCGCGCCACATCTGGTGGAACTTCGTGTCATCGCGAAAAGAACGCATCGAGCAGGCCAAGGCCGAGTGGAAAGCCGGCCATTTTGGTAAAGTGCCAGGCGACGAAATTGAGTTTATTCCGCTGCCGGAACAGTAGCGGCCGACGCAGGTTTGCGCTCCGTGGCCCCGCTCTTTCGGGACCCCGATTCCGCGGCGGCGAGGCGCGCCGGATTGTAGCCGCCGGCTGGAGCTTGTCATGTTCACCCGATTGCTGACGACCTGGGACTCCATACGGTCGAGCCTCTGGGGGCTGCCATTGCTCATGGTCGTCGCCGCAGGTGTCGTGGCCTACGCCGCACTCAGCGCCCACATTGGCCAGGGCAACGATCCGGTCTGGTATCTCTATAGCGGCAGCGCCAAAGAGACCCCACAATTCCTCTCTAACCTGGTGAGCGCGATGATCACGATGGCGACCCTCGCCATCTCGATCACGATGGTCGTGCTCGCTTTGGCGGCGCAACAGCTTGGGCCGCGTCTCATACGCAGCTTCATGAGCGACCGGCGCACACAACTTTCCCTGGGTCTGTTCGTATCGACCGTCGTTTACCTGCTCCTGGTCTTGCGCAGTGCCTACGGTCAAAACGAAGCCGTCGCCAATCTCGCGGTAACCATCGGTACAGCTCTCGTGCTGATCAGCGTCGCGACACTGCTTTTCTTTGTGCATCACCTCGCCCGCTCGATCATCGCCGACAACGTCATCGACCGCGTCGGCGCCCAACTCGACAGCAATATTGAGCGCCTGCTGCCGCAAGAGAAGCCCGATCAGCCCGCGCCGCCACCGCAGACCAAGATTCAAGGTGCACCCGTCGTGCTCTCTTACGGCGGCTACGTGCAGGCCATCGATGTCCCGGCTATCGTCCACGCCGCCGCCGAAGCGGATGCCTTTGTCGAGTTATCCATTCGCGCCGGCCACCACGCCGTGGCGGGAAGCATTCTGGGACATGTGTCGCCCAAGGCCGCATGCGAAAAGATCACGCCGGCGGTCCGCAGTGCGGTGCTGATCGGCCGCGAACGCACCGACGTGCAAGACCTGGAATTTTCGGTCCATCAACTGGTGGAGATTGCTCTACGCGCGCTTTCGCCCGGCATCAACGACCCGTACACGGCGATCGCCGCCCTTAACCGGCTGACGCTGTCGCTCAATAAGGTGATGCATCGCGGCGAGGCCAAGAGCATCTGGCAGGACGAGGACGGCAAAACCAGGGTGATCGCTCCAGTGTCGACGTTTGAAGGACTCGCGGACGCGGCCTTCAACCAGATCCGCCAAATGGCGTCCGGCATGCCGGCGGTGCTGATCCACATGGCCGAGAATATCGGCCAACTGCTCCAGCAGGCCGACAAAGGACACCGTCCGGCGCTGGAGAAGCATTTGGCACTCGTCGTTCGTGCCGGACGCCGGAGCATCGACGAAAAGGACGACCTCAAAGATATGGAAGAGAGCGCACAAGCCGCGACAACGGACACCGGCAAAGCCGAGGAATGATACCGGTGTGTCCCGGCTCACTTCTTCGGCAGATCGAGCCGGATGTGCAGATCCTTGAGCTGCTTGGCCGTCGCTTCGGACGGCGCGCCCATCATCAGGTCCTCGGCGCGCTGGTTCATCGGGAACAGCACCACCTCGCGCAGGTTCTCCTCGCCGGCCAGCAGCATGACGATGCGATCGATACCGGGCGCGATGCCGCCATGCGGTGGCGCGCCGAGCGAGAGCGCGTGCAACATGCCGCCAAACTTCGCCTCCAGCACGTCTTCCGGATAGCCGGCGATGGCGAAGGCCTTCTTCATCACCTCGGGGCGATGATTACGAATGGCGCCGGATGACAATTCGGTACCATTGCAGACGATGTCGTACTGGATGGCCTTGATCGACAGCAGCTTGTCGTTGTCCTTGGGATCGATCGCGAGGAATTCCTCGACCGGTAAATTCGGCATCGAGAACGGGTTGTGGGAGAAGTCAATTCTTTTCTCTTCTTCGTTCCATTCATACATCGGGAAATCGACGATCCAGCAGAACTCGAAGCGGTCTTTGGCGATCAGGCCGAGTTCCTCGGCGACTTTGGTACGCGCGGGTCCGGCGAACTTGACGAAGTCCTTGGGCTTGCCGGCAACGAAAAAGCAGGCATCGCCGACGCCGAGGCCGAGCTGGTCGGCGATCTGTTTGGTGCGCTCAGGCCCGATGTTCTTGGCGAGCGGACCGGCCCCGCCCTCTTCGCCTTCGCGCCAGAAGATGTAGCCGAGGCCGGGCTGGCCCTCGCCTTGCGCCCATGAATTCATGCGGTCGCAGAAGGCGCGGTTGCCGCCTTTCGGCGCGGGAATCGCCCACACCGCGTGGCCTTCGGTTTCCAGGATGCGCGCGAAAATCTTGAAGCCGGAGTCGCGGAAGGCTTCGCTCACGTCTTGCATCACAAGCGGATTGCGCAGGTCCGGCTTGTCGGTGCCGTATTTGGACATCGCTTCCGCGTAAGGGATGAGCGGAAATTTCGGCGTCACCGCTTTGCCACCCGAAAACTCCTCGAACACGCCGCGGATCACCGGCTCGACCGCGTCAAACACATCTTGCTGGGTGACGAAGCTCATTTCGAGATCGAGTTGATAGAACTCGCCGGGCGAGCGGTCGGCGCGCGCGTCCTCGTCGCGGAAACAGGGCGCGATCTGGAAATAGCGGTCGAAGCCGGCGACCATAATGAGCTGCTTGAACTGCTGCGGCGCCTGCGGCAGCGCGTAGAATTTTCCCGGATGCAGGCGCGAGGGCACCAGATAATCACGCGCGCCTTCCGGCGACGAAGCGGTCAGGATCGGCGTCTGGAATTCGAAGAAGCCGGCCTGCTTCATGCGCGTGCGGATCGAGTTCGATCACGCGCCCGCGCAGCATGATGTTGGCGTGCAGATGCTCGCGCCGTAGATCGAGGAAGCGGTATTTGAGCCTGACCTCTTCCGGATAATCCTGCTCGCCGAACACCGGCATCGGCAATTCGGCGGCCGGCCCCAGCACTTCGATTTCGTCGATATAGACCTCGACCTGGCCGGTCGGCAGTTCGGGATTCTCGGTGCCGTCGGGACGGCGGCGCACCTTGCCGTCGATGCGCACCACCCATTCCGCACGCAGCGTTTCGGCAAGCTTGAAAGCCGGGCTGTCGGGATCGGCCACCACTTGCGTGAGGCCGTAATGGTCGCGCAAATCGATGAACAGCACGCCGCCGTGGTCGCGGATGCGGTGGCACCAGCCCGACAGCCGCACGATCTTGCCGATGTCATCCTCGCGCAGCGCGCCGCAGCTGTGAGAACGATAGCGATGCAAAGGCATATTTAAGCTTATCCGGCGTGCGATTCTGCGTTGCGCGTAAGGCGCGCGAAAAGCGCATGAGGGGTCGGCTTTGTCAAGGCAACCGCTGGCCCTTGGCTCCCTGCCTTGCGCTATACTATCGGCAATATCCTCCGCAGGCCGGATGTGATGGGATCGTGCCGGCGCCAATCGAAGTTCAGCGGGAAGAGCCCAAACATGCGACAACTCGTCACCACCGCCGCCGCCCTTCTCATCATGTCGCAGGTCGTAGCGGCCGGCACTCTCGATCACGTCAAACAAACCGGCGTGTTCCGAATCGGCTACCGCGCGGACGCCAAGCCCTACTCTTACCAGGACGCGCAAGCGCGGCCGGCCGGCTATATCGTCGATCTATGCAAAGCGGTCGCTGCCACGCTCGGGTCAGACGTTCGCGTCCAGTATGTCCTGGTCCACGCCGGCGAGCGCTTTGCGTCGGTGCGCGACGGCAAGATCGATATCCTATGTGATCCGAGCACCGTCACCATCGCACGCCGGGAGATCGTGGACTTCTCGCTGCCCACCTTCCTCGACGGCGCCGGCATACTGTCACGCAACAGCGCTCCAGTGCAGCGCTTCGAGGATCTCGCCGGCAAACGCGTCGGCGTGCTGATCGGAACGACGACCGAACACGTGCTGCGCAACTCTTTGGACGAACTTGGGGTCAAGGCGACCATCCTGCCGGTTCGCGACCATCGCCACGGCATGGAATTGGTGCAAGATGCCAAGCTCGACGCCTATATGGCCGACCGCGGCATTCTGGCCGCCATGCTGCGCGAGGGCGGCCGCCCCGGCTTCGAACTGAGCAAGCGCTATTTCAGTTACGAGACTTATGCGCTGGCTTTGCCGCGCAACGACAGCCCCTTCCGCCTGCTGGTGGACAAGACGCTGGCGCAGCTTTATCGAACCGGCAGGATCAAGGCTATCCTGGCCAAGACCTTCGGCGATGCGCCGATGGACGACATGCTCAACGCCATGTTCGTTATCAATTCGCTGCCGGAAAAGTGAACGTGAAATCGGCAAAAAAGAAGAAGCCCCACCGCGCGGCAGTCGAACCCAAGATGATGACGACGGCGGAGGCGGCCGTCGGCACGCTGCTCGCGCACGGGCTTGACACCGTATACGCCCTGCCCGGCGTTCATAACGATCATTTGTTCGATGCCTTCCAGCGCGCAGGCGAAACGCTGCGCGTCGTCCACGCCCGCCACGAACAGGGTGCAGGCTACATGGCACTGGGGGCGGCGCTGGCTACGGCTAAGCCGCAGGCCTATTCGGTGGTGCCCGGACCGGGCCTGTTGAATTCCGGCGCGGCGCTGCTCACCGCCTATGGCATGAATGCGCCGGTGCTGGCGCTCATCGGCCAAATTCCGGCGCAGGCGATCGGTCTCGCTCACGGCCATCTGCACGAGATCCGCGATCAGGCCGGCATCATCGCGCGTCTTGTCGATCACTATGCCCACATCAATGGACCTGGGGATGCGGCTGAGAAGACGGCCAAGGCGATCCGCTCCATGCATCAAGGCCGCCCGGGTCCGGCCGCGCTCGAATGCGCCATCGATGTCTGGGGCCAACGTGGACCGGTCGCCGCGATTGCCCCGCCCAAGCCGTTACGCGCGCCGCGCATCGATGAGGATGCCATGCGGGCGGCGGCAAAACTGTTGGGCAAGGCCAAACGCGTGCTGATTGTCGCCGGTGGCGGCGCGCAGGATGCCTCGCTCGAAGTCACACTGCTCTCGAGCATGTTGCAGGCGCCCGTACTGTCCTACCGACGCGGACGCGGTATCCTCGACGATCGCAACCCGTTCAGTGTCAACCTGCCCATCGGTCATGAACTGTGGGCCGAGGCCGACGCGGTTCTTGGCGTCGGCACGCGGCTGCTCAATCCGATGACGCAATGGGGCGTCGATCGCGACTTGCAAATCGTCCGTGTCGATGCCGACCCCGAAGAACCCGCGCGCCTGCACAAACCGAGAGTGGCGCTGATCGGCGACGCCGCGCCTATCCTGCGGGCGCTGATCGACGCCCTCGCCAAGGTCAATCCGCGCCGCGCGTCCCGCCGCGAGGAGATGCAGGAACGGCAGGCAAAAATGCGCCGGCGCCTTGAAAAACTCGGCCCCCAGCTCGCCTTCCTCGAGGCGATCCGCGTTGAGCTGCCGGACGACGGCATCTATGTGGACGAAGTCACCCAGGTCGGCTTTGCCGCTCGTCTCGCGCTGCCCGTCTACATGCCGCGCACGTTTCTTTCGCCCGGCTACCAGGACAACCTCGGCTGGGGCTATGCCACCGCGCTCGGCGCGCAAAATGCGCGGGCCGACGTGCCGGTGCTCTCGATCAATGGCGACGGCGGTTTCCTCTACACCGGCAACGAGCTCGCCACCGCCATGCGCCACCATATTCCGTTGGTGGCCATCGTCTTCGTCGATGGCGCCTTCGGCAATGTGCGCCGCATCCAGGAGGAACAGTTCGGCAACCGGCTCATCGCTTCCGATCTCGCCAACCCCGACTTCGTCAACTACGCGGAGAGCTTCGGCGCCGTCGGCCGGCGCGCGCAGAACCCCGGCCAGTTGCGCGCCGCGCTGAAAGCCGGTTTTGCGCGCCGTGAGCCGACGCTGATCGAGGTGCCCGTCGGCCCGATGCCCAGCCCTTGGGAATTCATCCACATGCCGCGCGTGCGCGGGAAGTAAGCGGGTTGCCACGACCGGCCCGGATCGGGTTAGGTTACACGGGCGCAATGAACCTCATCACCACCACCGCAGAACTGGCCGATGTCTGTGGCCGCATGGCGAAGCATCCTTTCGTCACCGTCGACACCGAATTCCTGCGCGAAACCACCTATTACCCGCTGCTCTGCGTCGCCCAGATGGCGAGCCCCGACGAGGCGGTGTTAATCGATGCCTTGGCCACGGGCATCGATCTCGCGCCGTTCTTCGCGCTGATGGCCGACGAGAAGGTGGTGAAGGTCTTCCACGCGGCGCGCCAGGACATTGAAATCGTCTGGAACATGGCGAAAACGATTCCGCACCCGATCGTCGACACCCAGGTGGCCGCCATGGTGCTCGGCTATGGAGACTCGATCTCCTACGACCAGTTGGTGCAGCGCATCACCGGCGACATGCTCGACAAGTCGCACCGTTTCACCGACTGGACCCGGCGTCCATTGTCCGACGCGCAGGTGACCTACGCGCTGTCGGACGTCACCCATCTGCGCGCGGTCTATCTGAAGCTCGCCGCCGATCTGGATAAACGCGGGCGCACCCACTGGGTCGAGGCCGAGATGAGCGTCCTCACCTCGCCGGAAACCTATCGGGCCGATCCGGAGCGCGCCTGGGAGCGGCTCAAGAGCCGCGTGCGCAAGCCCAAGGATCTTGCCGTGTTGATGGAGGTCGCTGCCTGGCGCGAGCGCGAGGCGCAAAGCCGCGACGTGCCGCGCTCGCGCGTGCTGAAAGACGACGCGCTCGGCGACATCGCCATCCAGGCGCCGACCACGGTCGAGCGCCTCGGCGGCCTGCGCTCATTGCCCAAGGGCTTCGAGCGCTCGCGGTGGGGCGGCGACATCGTCGAGGCGATCAAGCGCGGGCTGGCGCGCGATCCCAAGACGCTGCCGCGGCTCGATCGCTTCCGCCCAGCACCGAACGGCGCCGCCACCGTCGAGCTGCTCAAGGTTCTTTTGCGCATGACCGCGGAGCGTCACAGCGTCGCCGCCAAAGTGATCGCCACCGTCGATGAATTGGATCGCATCGCGGCCGATGACGACGCCGACGTGCCGGCGCTAAAAGGCTGGCGGCGCGAACTGTTCGGCGACAAGGCGCTGGCGCTCAAGCACGGCAAACTTGCACTGGCGGTCGAAAAGGGCCGCGTGGTCGCGGTGGAAAAAAACTAGGCCAGTCGCGGTTACCACCCACCTCGCCGCAAATAAGGCGGCGCCACAACCCGCAATTGCGGTTCCGGTACCGGATGCCATCTCGATTTTGACACAATTGGTTAACTACAATTTGGCTCGCCACGGGGGAGACTAACGTGGCGTGGCGTGTTCCGGATTTTGTCTTTTTGTACCGGAGATTGGGATGGGGTTATCAGGGGGCTACGGCCGATCAGGCCGCATCTTGAAGTTTATCGGGCTCGGCGTCATCTGCTTGGGACTCGCCAATTGCGCGTCCAGCAACGTGGCCAGCCATAGCGGACACAAAACGCGCACCGTTGCGGCTGGGTACGTCCAGACCGCGCGGACCGATTGCGGCGACCCAACTTGTTCGGATCGCTCCTCCGCTCAAACGGCCTCGGCAAAACATGGCCGCGAGCGCATTCAGATCGCCTACTACCGGACCGATTGCAGCGACCCGACCTGCTCGGATCGTCCCAGCTCTCACCGAATGACCGGCGGCCTCTCGAGCTATGCCAGTGTCGATTACGGCGCCGTCGTCGGCGGCAGGCCATCCGGGTGTCCGCACCAATTCTGCGGCTGCGAAGCCTCCCGCTATGTCTTCGGCAAAATTCGTCCGGAACTCAATCTGGCTTCCAACTGGGCCAGGTTTCCGCGCGCCGCGCCGGCATCCGGAATGGTTGCCGTGCGCAATCATCACGTCATGGTGCTGATGCGCCACGAGGCCGGCAACAACTGGCTGGTGCATGACGGCAACTCCGGCAACGGCCTCACCCGCGAACATGTGATTCCGATCAGCGGATACACCATCGTCGATCCGCACGGCGGCTGATCGACGCTAAGCGTCGATCACCGGCTCGCGGCCGATGAGGCGCGCGAGTTGGCGCAGGCGGCTGAACAGCCGGTCGCTCCTGAGCTTCGCGTATTTGCCGGGCAGCCGCAGGATCAGCTTGCCGCGCTTGACCTGCAACGGCGTCTTCGGCAGCACGCCGCCTTGCCCGGCTGTGAGAATGTAGGCGACCCGCATGGCGGCGCCGAGCACGCGCGCACGGTCCAGCATGCGGGTGGTGGCAAGTTCGCGCAGGCGCGGAGAGAGTTCTTCCTCGTTCAGGCCGGCGTGGCGGAAATAGACCGACAGTGCGAGGAACGCGCGCCCCGGATGGTCGATGGCCGTGAAGGCGCCGTGCGCGATGATGTTCATCGACTGCTCGCCGCGGTAATCCGGATGTGCGCGCCAGCCGATATCGCCCAACAGGCAGCCGGCGTGGCGCAGGCGTCGCTCCTCGGCGGTCTCCTCGATCCCCGATGAGCCCATGAAGCGGTCGGTCCAATCGATCAGTTCCTCGCCGTGATGCGGCGAGCGCGAACGCAGCACATTGAGATCGGCGGCGGCCGAGATCAGCGGATCGCGCGCGCGCTCGTTCGGCCGCAGCAGCGAATAGAGCAAGCCTTCGCGCACGCCGAGCACCGAGATGATCACCTGCTTGGGCCTGATGCTGCGCACCAGGTTTTCCATGACCAGCGCGGCATAGGCCAGCAGCGGCCGACGGGCGGCGTTAACGACTTCGATCTTGGACAGCGTCTCGGTGTCGACCCGGTGCACCAGCCGCGAGAACTCCAGCGCCTCGCGCGCGGAGATGCGGTAATTGTGCATGACGTGGAATGGATAACCGGTCTGCCACATGTACAGCCGCGCCAGCGCGCGCCAAGTGCCGCCGACGGCGTAGAAGGTACGGCCCTCGCCCTCCTCCAGCAGATCGAGATCATCGAAAGCGTTCTCGACGATCTTCTCGGCCTTTTTGAGAGACTTGCCGGTGATGTCCTGCAAGGCGAGGCCGCCGAGCGGCAACGTCATCCCGCCGCGCACGCGCGTGCCATGCACGTCGATTAGCTCGAGCGAGCCGCCACCGAGATCGCCGACGATGCCGTCGGGCTTGTGAATGCCTGAGATGACGCCGAGCGCGGTGAGATAAGCTTCGCGCTTTCCCGACAGGATGGCGATCGGCGTGCGGCAAATCCGCTCCGCCTCGGCGATGAAGGCGCGTCCGTTGCGGGCATCGCGGCAGGCGGCGGTTGCGATCGCCCATATTCGCTTGACGTGCAAGGTGTCGCATAGCGCGCGAAAGCGCTTGAGCGCCGCAAAGGCGGTATCGATGGCGTCGGCGGCCAGCAGACCGGTCGACTGCACCTGGCGGCCGAGGCCGGCGAGCACCTTTTCATTGAAGATCGGCGTCGGCGCCCGCGTCAGCCCTTCGTAGATGACGAGCCGCACCGAGTTCGAGCCGATGTCGATGACGGCGATCGGCGGCCCGTGGTCGAGCCGGCCTTTGACCGAGGGAGCGATGGCGTGAGAACGCTTACGCGCCTTCGACGAGGCGGCGTATAAGGCTGCGCGGCGATGAGTTCTTTGAGCGATTTCCCACGGCCCGACAGGCTCGGATTCGTCATGAAGTACTTGTGGGCGTTGAAGGGTTCCTCGCCCGGCGCGGCCTTTATGCGCGTGGAACTGCCATCCGGCAAGAGCGTCCAACTTTGCTCGTTATCCTTGAAGTTTGCGACCATGATCTGGCCGAGGACCTGCTCATGCACGGTCGGATTGAGAATCGGGCACAGCACCTCAACTCGGCGATCGAGGTTGCGCGGCATCATGTCGGCGGAGGAAATGTACAGTGCCGCTTTCGGATGCGGCAAAGCATGACCCGCGCCGAAACAAAAGATTCGGCCATGCTCCAGGAAGCGCCCGACAATGGATTTGACCTGGATATTGTCGGACAGACCCGGCAGGCCCGGGCGCAGGCAGCAGATGCCGCGCACGACTAGGTCGACCCGCACGCCGGCGTTTGAGGCCTCGTAGAGCGCGTCGATGATGCCGGGGTCGACCAGGGAATTCATCTTCATCCAGATCGCCGCCGGCTTGCCGGCTTTGGCATTGGCTATCTCCTGCGCGATATGATCGAGAATTCGCTTGCGCAGCGAAATCGGCGAGATCGCCATTTTTTCCAGTTCCGCCGGCTCGGCATAACCGGTGATGTAATTGAAGACGCGCGCGACGTCGCGGCCGATGACGGTATCGGCGGAAAAGAACGACAAATCGGTATAGATGCGCGCGGTTACCGGATGATAATTGCCGGTGCCGACATGCACATAGGTCGCCAGCGCCCTTCCCTCGCGGCGTACCACCAATGACAGCTTGGCGTGGGTTTTCAGCTCGATGAAGCCGTAGACAACCTGCGCGCCGGCGCGCTCAAGATCGCGCGCCCAGCGGATGTTGGCCTCCTCATCGAAGCGCGCCTTCAGCTCGACCAGCGCGGTAACCGACTTGCCGGCCTCCGCCGCCTCCACCAGCGTCTTGACGATCGGGGATTCTGCGCTGGTGCGATAGAGCGTCTGCTTGATCGCGACCACGTTGGGATCGCGCGCGGCCTGCTGCAGGAACTGCACCACCACGTCGAAGGATTCATAGGGGTGGTGGACGATCAGGTCCTTCTGACGGATGGCGGCGAAAGCGTCGCCGCCGTGATCGCGGATGCGCTCGGGATAGCGCGGATTGTAGGGCACGAATTCGAGGTCGGGCCGGTCGAGCCTGGTAAGCTGGGCAAGATCGTTGAGCGCCAGCACGCCGTCGACCAGAAACACCTCGTCGTCGGCGACCGCGAGCGCGCGCTGCACGAAGTCGCGCAGCTCGGCCGGCATCTTGGCGTCGAGTTCCAGGCGGATCACCGACCCGCGCCGGCGCTGCTTGAGCGCGGTTTCAAATAGACGGACGAGGTCCTCCGCCTCTTCCTCGATTTCCACTTCCAAGTCGCGGATGGCGCGGAACGGGCCCTGGCCTTTGATGGTGTAGCCGGGGAACAACCGGCCGATGAACAGCACGGTCGCTTCCTCGAGCGTGATCAGCCGGATGCCCTGATTGGCGCCGCTCGGCAGCCGGATGAAACGCTCGATCTTCTGCGGCATGCGGATAAGCGCGTTCATCGCCTTGCCGTCGCGTACGCGCGCGAGTTGCAGCGCGATCGAGAAGCCGAGATTGGGAATGAACGGGAACGGATGCGCCGGATCGATCGCCAACGGCGTGAGCAAGGGGAAAACGTGCGAGAGGAAATGTTCTTCCAACCAAGCGCGTTCGGATTTCTTCAGACCGGCGCCGTCGATCAGCGTGACGTCCACCGCGGCAAGCTCGGGCCGCAATTCTAACCAGCGCTGTTGCTGGTCGCGGGCCAGCGTGGCGACCGCCTCCCTGACGCGCAAGAGCTGTTCGGAGGGGGTCAAGCCGTCCGGGCTTTGGGTCTGGATGCCCTCCCGCACCTGGCCTTTCAGGCCGGCGACACGCACCATGAAGAATTCGTCGAGGTTGTTGGCCGAGATCGACAGAAAGCGCACGCGCTCAAGCAGCGGGTGATGCTCGTTGGCGGCTTCTTCCAGAACCCGGCGGTTGAAGTGCAACCACGACAGTTCACGGTTGATGAACCGTTCCGGACGCGCACTCAGCGCGATTTCGGGCGCAGATTAAGTCGTCTCCCGGTCGGCAACCGGATGGATTTCCTCAACTGCAGCAATAGCTTGGGCGCGATCTGCCATTGTAATAAAGGCCTGAAAGGTCTTTGCCTAGCCGATGAAAATGGCGGCTGGGTGACAGTTCGCGCCATGAACAGCCGAGGCGTCAAGCCTTTTGCCGGATTGAGCTTAAGGTTCGCGAAACAATTCGGCGGCCAGCGCCCGCGTCACCGGGCGGTGCTGGCGCATCGCCTCCTGGTCGAGCAGCTTGACCGCCGCCTGCGCGCCGGCGAACGAGCGCTCGATGCGGTTGGCGAGATAGTTCACCAGCGCCTCGTCCACCGCGAGTTGGCGGTCGCTGGCCAGCTTGACGATCAAGGCGCGCAGCAGGTCGTCGTCAGGCGCGGCAAGCGCGACGCTCGGCAGCGCGCGCAGGCGCGAAGCGAGATCCCGGATGCCCACCGCAAACGCCGCAGGCGCCGCGCGCGCGGTCAGCAGCACATAGGCGTCGTCTTCGCGCGCCAGATTGAGCAAATGAAACAACGCGCGCTCGTCGAGATCGGCGGGATCGAGGTCCTCGACCACCAGCGCGCCCGTCGCGAGCGCCGAGGGCAAGTCGACCTCCGTCAGCAATTTTGCCGCCAGCACGCGGGCGCCCGCCGCCTCCGCCCATATCGCGGCGAGATGGCTCTTGCCCGAGCCCTGCGGTCCGATCAGCGCCATGACCTGGCCCGGCCAATCCGGCCAGCGATCGATCAATTTCAGCGCCGTTGCGTTCGAGGGACCGGAGAGGAAATCATCGCGGGCAAAACTTTCCGCGTGATCGAGAGCGAACACAAGTTGACGCGGACTGACCGAACCGACGCTCATTCCGGTGTCTCACCGGTATAGAGCGCGCTTTCGCGATAGCGCTCGAGCGCGAAGCGCGCGAGGATATTGATGGTGGCGGCGAGCGGCACCGCCACCAGGAGACCGACGAAGCCGAAGAGAAATCCGAATGCCAGCAGCGCAAAGATAATCCAGACCGGATGCAGGCCGACGTTCTCTCCCACCAGCTTGGGCGCCAGCACGTTGCCCTCGACGAATTGACCGAACAAGAAGATCGCGAGCACGGTCACAATCGACGTCCATTGCGGCCAGAACTGCGCCACGGCCACGCCGAGCGCCAGAATGAGGCCGGTCATCGAACCGACATACGGGATGAAGGTGATCACGCCCGAGATCAGCCCGATCAACAGGCCGAAATTGAGCCCGCTCAACGTCAGCGCCACGGCGTAGAACGAGCCGAGCACGAGGCAGACCGCGGTCTGCCCGCGCACATAGCCGGCAATCGCTGCGTCGATTTCCCGTGCGAGCCGCCGCACGGTTTCGCGATGCTGCAGCGGCACCCAACTATCGACGCTGCGGACCATCCGATGCCAATCGTAGATCAGGTAGAAGGCGACCACCGGCGTCACCACCACCAACGAAAACAACGAGACCAGCGCGCGTCCGCCCGACCACAGCGAGCGCAGGAAGGCCGTGAGCCAGCCGACGCCTTGCGTGACCAGATCGCCGATCGGCTTATCGCCGCTGAACCCCGCGCCCAAAAGCTTCTGCAGCCAGGGGCGGCTCGGATCGGTGAGCAAGCTTTGCAGCCGCGTCACATAGCCGGGAATATTTTCGATGAAGGACGACAGTTGTGTGCTGATGATCGGCGCCACCAGGAGGACCATGTAGACAAAAGCCAGCACAACGAGCGTGATGATCATGATCGCCGCCGCGAGCCGGTTGACGCCGGCGCGCTCGAGGCGGTCGGTCAGCGGCGTCAGCAGATAGGCGATGGCAAGGCCGGCGACGAACGGCAGCAGAATTTCGCTCAGCAGCCACAGCACCAGCACGAAGACGACCAGCGCCGCGACCCAGAATGCGATTCGTACCTCGAACGCCATGCCGCCCTCGCCGCCGGACTTGGCGGGTTCGCTGCGGGCATGCTCGTGGGCGCGCGGACTCACTGTTTTGCCGCCGGCGCGCTCATGTGGCGGATCCATTCGGCGAGATAGGCGGCGACCGACAGTAGCGTCAGGGCTGCAACAAATCCCATGAGAATGAGCTCGAGCTGGCGCGCCTCGATGCCAAACCCAAGTGAGCCCAGCACCACGCAGGCAAACAGTATCTGCGCCACCGTGTTGAGCTTGGAGACCAGCAGCGGCCTCATCTTGAGCGGATTGCCGAGCAGCCAGGACAGGATAACGCCGCTGACGATCATGATGTCGCGCGACACCACCATGATCACCAGCCAACGCGGAATATCGCCGTTGATGCCGAGCGTCAGGTAGATCGACACGATCAGCGCCTTGTCCGCCAGCGGATCGAGATAGGCGCCGAGTTCGGTGGTCATGTTGAAGCGCTTGGCGAGGTAACCGTCGACGGCATCGCTGATGCCTGCCGCCACGAACAGCACGAAGGCAAGCCACATCGCGCCGGCGGCGATCGCCCAGACGACGACCGGCACCAGTATGATGCGCCCCAGCGTAATGAGGTTCGGAATACTCAAGGCAATCCCGGCTTGCGGACGCGCCCCGGCCACCGCCGCCGATACGCGTTCCTCGCCGGAGTATAAGGGCGTGCTGACCATTGCGCGACTTGCGATTCCAACGTAGGACCCGGCGATAAGTGCTGCTTAGCGCATGATCTTTGCCGAAAAACGGTCCCCACTTTTCGGGCTCATGCGCGATCGAGGGCCATCATGGCAGAAAAGCCGCGCGGCTTCACCTACGCGCAAGCCGGTGTTGATATCGATGCCGGCAACCGGATGGTCGATCTGATAAAGCCCTTGGTGCGTGCCACCGCACGGCCTGGGGCTGAGGCCGAGATCGGCGGCTTCGGCGGCTTATTCGACCTCAAGCGGGCGGGCTTTTCCGACCCGGTGCTGGTTGCCGCCACCGACGGCGTCGGCACCAAGCTCAAGATCGCCATCGAGACCGGCCGCCACGACACCATCGGCATCGATCTGGTCGCCATGAGCGTCAATGACCTGGTGGTGCAAGGGGCGGAACCCCTGTTTTTTCTCGATTACTACGCCTGCGGCAAACTGGCGCCGGAAATGGCCGCCGCCGTGGTCGCCGGCATTAGCTTGGGTTGCCGCGAGGCCGGCTGCGCGTTGATCGGTGGCGAAACCGCGGAAATGCCCGGCCTTTATCAGGGCGACGACTACGACCTCGCCGGCTTTGCGGTCGGCGCGGCCGAGCGCAATGCGCTGTTGCCGCGTTCCGATTTTGCGGACGGCGACGCGATTATCGCCCTGGCGTCATCGGGCGTGCATTCCAACGGCTACTCGCTGGTGCGCAAGGTCGCCGCGAAGACGGTGCTGTCCTGGACCGCCCCGGCGCCCTTTGCCGACGATCAGTCGCTGGGGGAAGCGATCCTGACGCCGACCCGGATCTATGTGAAATCCTGCCTGGCGACCTTACGCGAAACCAAAGCGCTCAAGGCCCTCGCCCATATCACCGGCGGCGGCTTCACTGACAATATTCCGCGCGTACTGCCAGACAGCCTGAGTGCACGCATCGATCTGGCGCGCGTGCCTGTTTCGCCCGTTTTCAAATGGCTTGCGAGCGAAGGCGACATCGCGCAAGACGAAATGCTGCGCACCTTCAACTGCGGCGCCGGCATGATCGCGATCGCCGCGGAAAAAGACGCCGAGGCGGTAACGGCGGCCTTCACGCGCGCCGGCGAGCAGGTTTTCCGCGTCGGCACCGTCGTGCGCGCGGACGGCCCGCCGCGCGTCCTCTATGACGGCAAGCTCGATCTTGCTTGGTGAGTCATGACCCGCAAACGCGTCGCCGTCATGATCTCCGGCCGCGGCTCCAACATGGCGGCGCTGATCGAAGCGGCGAAAGATAAAGCCTATCCGGCCGAGATTGCGCTGGTGATTTCGAACCGTGCGGATGCCGGCGGGATTCTAGTTGCGCGCGTCGACGGCATTGCTACCGAAGTGGTCGAGCACACCAGTTACGGCAAAGACCGCGCCGCTTTCGAGGGCGCGCTGCAGGCCGCGCTTGACAAGCACGCCATCGAAATCGTGTGCCTCGCCGGCTTCATGCGCCTGCTCAGCCCCGACTTCGTGGGGCATTGGCACAACCGCTTGCTCAATATCCACCCAGCTCTGCTGCCGGCCTTCAAAGGGCTCGACACGCACAAGCGCGCGCTGGATAGCGGCGCAAAGATTCACGGCGCCACCGTGCATTTTGTGGTGCCGGAAATGGATTCCGGGCCGATCATCGCGCAAGGGGCGGTTGCCGTGCGCGGCGACGACAGCGAAGCAACGCTGGCGGCCCGCGTGCTCAAGATCGAGCACCAAATCTACCCGTTGGCCCTCAAACTATTGTCCGAAGGCCGGATTCGCGTCGAAAACGGCCGCTGCCTGATCGACGGCGCGCCGATACCAGACGCGGCTTCGCTGGTTCCATCGGACTGATTGTCCCCACACATCAACGTGAATAACGGCAGTGGCCGCGGTGTTTATAATCGCGGGCGCCACCATCGACGGTGGCCAAAACCAGCACGGGGGCAACGCCATGAACGGACGGGCAGGCAACGAGCCGAAACTGATATTTCCCGGACTTGCGGGATTTTACGCGACGTGGCGGGAAATCGCCTACGCACTATTACGCGTCACCATGGGCTACATCTTGTTCATGCACGGCTGGGCCAAGGTGACGGGTGCCGGCTTGGCTGGAGTCGGCGGGTACATGGCGAAAAATGGCCTGGTACCGGGCACCGCCTTTGCCGGCGCAGCGATTTTTCTCGAGACCGTCGGCGCTTTGTGTCTCCTCGTGGGCTTGTTCACCCGATTTTTTGCCGCGGCCTTGGCGGTTGAAATCGGCATCGCGTTCCTGGTGGTTCACATGTCGAAAGGCTTCTCCGCCAGCAAAGGCGGGTTCGAATATGTGCTGCTGCTGGGGATCGTGTTGTTCGCCATCGCGATCCGCGGCGGCGGCCCCTATTCGGTCGACGCCAAGATCGGCAAGGAGCTCTAAAGCTTCGATATCACCAAGGCGCGCGCGGGATCATGCGCCCGCGCGCGTTTTGCGTATCCACACTTTGTTGTCGTGGAAGGCGGCGCCGCCGTAAGGCGCGATACTGTCGGCGCCGGTCAGGGAATTGATGCCGCAGCCGTCGGCATAAGCCGAATTCGGCCAGATCGATTCCGCGATCAGCACCCCGCGGCGCACTCCGTCAAAAAGCGTCGCGTGCAGGCGCACCTCGCCGCGCCGGTTGCCCAGCACGACAAAATCGCCGTCGCCGATGCCCTGCGCCTTCGCGTCGTCGGGATGGATCATCACCGTTGGGCGCTTTTCCAGCGCCAGCGAGGTCGGCGTCTCGTTGAAGGTCGAATTGAGAAAGCCGCGTGATGGCGAGGTGGCGAGGCGGAACGGATGCGCGCCGTCGGCAGCCTCGATGACCGCCCAGTGGTCAGGCAGCACCGGCATGTCGGCGACCGGACCGCAGGTATAAGGGCTCGAGAATGGCACCTTCGGCCAATCCGGCTTGAAGCGGAACTTGCCGTCCGGCCAGGCGAAGCCATCGAGATAGTGCGACTGGCGGAACGGCGGCTGGCAATCGAGCCAGCGATTGGCTTCGAGTTCGGCAAGCGAGCCGTGCTTGGACGCCTGAAGCAACTGGTCGATCAGTTCACGCGGGCTCATGGCAAAGCCGCGGTGCTCGGCGCCGACGCGCTTTGCCAACGCCGAAATCACCTCGTGATTGTTGCGGCATTCGCCCGCCGGCTCGACCAGCTTAGGACCCAGGATGATGTATTGGTGGCCGCCGCCACGATAGACGTCGTCGTGCTCGAGAAACGTGGTCGCCGGCAGCACCACATCGGCCATCTGCGCCGTCTCGGTCATGAACTGCTCGTGCACACAAGTGAATAGATCGTCGCGCGCAAAACCTTGTTTCACCTTGTTCTGGTCGGGCGCCACCGAAACCGGATTGGTGTTCTGGATGAGAAGCGCCGTGACCGGCGGACCGCCGAACAAGGCGTCATGGTCACCGGTGAGAATCGCTCCGATCTTCGATTGATCGAGAACGCGCACGGAACGGTCGCGGACATCGAGGCCTTCGATCACGGTCTTATCGAAGCCGTACATGTAGGCGCTGTTATGGAAGGCGCCGCCGCCCTCATGCTGCCAGGCGCCGGTCACGGCAGGAATGCAACTTGCGGCATGCATATTCGCCGCGCCGTTGCGCGAACGCGAGAAGCCGTAGCCGAGCCGGAAGAACGCGCGCTTGCGTTCGCCGATTAGTCTGGCGAACGCCTCGATAGTCTCCACCGGCGTACCGGTGATGGCCGAGGCCCAAACGGGATCGCGCGTCTTCAGATGCGCTTCCAGCTCGCGCGGCGCGTCGGTGTATTTGTTCAAGTAATCCCAATCCGCCTTGCCGTCGCGGAACAGGCAATGCATCACCGCGCAGGCGAGCGCGCCGTCGGTACCGGGCTTCACCAATACCGGCAGGTCGGCCTGCTCCATGGTGCCGTTCATGTAGATATCGACCGCGACGATCTTGGCGCCGCGCTCTTTGCGCGCACGCACCGCATGCGTCATCACATTGACCTGCGTGTTGACCGCGTTGGTGCCCCAGACCACCACCAGATCGGATTTCGCCATTTCTCGCGGATCGGCGCCGGCGACGGTGCCGACACCGGCGGCAAAGCCGGTCCAGGCCGGATTGACGCAGATCGTCGAATGGTAACCCGAATATTTCTTGGCGTGACGCAGCCGGTTGATGCCGTCGCGCATCACCAGGCCCATGGTGCCGGCGTAGAAATAGGGCCAGACGCTTTCGGCGCCGTGCCGCCGCTCAGCCTGCAAAAACTTCTCCGCGGTGAGATCGAGCGCATCATCCCAGGAGATTGGACGGAATTCGCCGGCACCCTTCTCTCCGACCCGTTGCAATGGGTGCAGCAGACGCTCGGCGTGGTGTTCGCGCTCGGCGTAGCGCGCGACCTTGGCGCAGATCACGCCGGCCGTGTAATCGTTGTCCTTGGCGCCGTGCACCCGCCCGATGGTGCGCGCGTCGATCAGTTCGACCTCCAGCGCACAGGTCGACGGGCAATCGTGCGGACAGGCCGAAAAGCCGATGCGCTTGGCGTTGGGCAGCCGAACGGTTTGATTCATCGCGCCACTATAGCCGATCTTTCTAGACTTCGCTGGCGGGGGGCGCCTTCGATCGCCGCCAGAGAGCGCCGGCGATCAGCACCAGGACGACACCGGCCGCGCCCACAATATACACCGCCCGGTGCGCTGTCGCCGCGCCGTATTGGGCCGTGAGAAAGCCTTCCGCCACCGGGTCCGTAGCAATCACCTCGCCGGCAATCCAGCCGAGCAAGGCGGCGCCCGCCCAGATCAAAATCGGGAAGCCGTCGAGCAGCGCCATGATCAAAGCGGCGCCGGCCACGATCAACGGGATGCTGATGGCAAGGCCCAGAACGAGCAGCGCCGAATTGCCGCCCGCCGCCGCGGCGATGGCGATCACATTGTCCAGGCTCATGATGATGTCGGCGATGGCGACGATGCGGATCGCCCGCCAGAGATGCTGCACCGCCTCGGTCTCGTCGCGGTCGGGATCGTCCGGCACCAGCAGCTTGGCGGCGATATAGAACAGCGCCAGCCCGCCGACGATCTTCAGGTACGGCAGCAGCATCAGCGAGGCGACAATGCCGGTGAAGATAATGCGCAGGGCCACCGCGACGCCGGCACCCAGAATCATGCCCCACAGGCGCTGCTTCGCCGGCAAGGCGCGGCAGGCCATGGCGATAACCACGGCGTTGTCGCCGGACAGCAAAATGTTGATCCAGATGATCTTGGCGACCGCCACCCAGAACTCGGGCTGGCCGACATCGGCCCAGCCGCGGCCGAGCATCGCCGACCAGGCGGCCGGATCCCAGAAATTCGCGATCGACTGCACGCTGGCGCCTTCCCCGGCTTACGGCGCCGCGCGGCGCGTCAGCCCACGATCTCGTTATCCGAAAAGAACTGGGCGATCTCGCGCGCCGCGGTTTCGGGCGCATCGGAACCGTGCACCGAATTCTCCCCGATCGACTTGGCGTGCACCTTGCGGATGGTGCCGGCCGAGGCCTTGGCCGGGTCGGTGGCGCCCATGACGTCGCGGTATTTGGCGATGGCGCCCTCGCCTTCCAGCACCTGCACCACCACCGGACCGGAGATCATGAATTCAACCAGTTCGCCGAAAAACGGCCGCGCCTTATGCACGCCGTAGAACTGTTCCGCCTGCTCACGCGTGATGCGAAGACGTTTCTGGGCGATAATGCGAAGCCCTGCGGCCTCGATCATGGCGTTGATGGCGCCGGTCAAGTTGCGCGCGGTGGCGTCGGGTTTGAGGATCGAAAACGTACGCTCGACCGCCATGTGACTTGATCCTTCACTGCGTTTGATCGGAGAAATGCGCGAGATTGATTTGATCGCATCAACCGCGGCGGCTTATAGCGGGGGGTCCGTTTGGCGGCAAGCGCTGCAGTCTCACCAGATGGCCAGCCGGATTCGTGGTCTGTTCCAGGGAGCGCTTCGATGACCCGTTACCCGATGTTTGCCGGCTACAACGCTTGGTGCAACGAGCGGCTCTATGCCGCAGCGTCGGCTTTGAGCGACGCCGAGTATCGCGCCGACCGCGGCGCCTTCTTCAAGTCGGTGCACGGCACGCTCAACCATTTGCTGGTCGGCGACCGCATCTGGATGGTTCGCTTTACCGGCGAAGGCGACTTGCCGGCGAGCCTCGACGCGATCCTGTATGACGATTTTGCGACTTTGCGCGCGGCGCGGCGCGCCGAGGATGCAGCGATTTCCCGCTATATCGGACGCTTAAGCGACGCCGACCTTGCCGGCACAATCCGCTACCGCACCTTCGTCAATCCGGCGACCATCGAGCAACAGCTCGCGCCCGCGCTCGATCATTTCTTCAACCACCAGACGCATCATCGCGGCCAAGCGCACGCGTTACTCTCGGCCGTCATCGGCAACGAGGCAACGCCGTCATTCGACCTCATCGACTATCAGCGCGAAAGCGGCCAAGGCGCGGCGCGTAAAGTGGGCTAATCCGCCCCGGGCTTGCGTCCCGATGCACGCTCAGCCAAAAGGCGCTGAATGCTTGTCATCGACGATCTCACCGTCCGCATCGCCGGCCGCGCGCTGCTTGAGGCCGCTTCCACCCGCATCACGCCGGGCGCCCGGGTCGGCCTGGTCGGCCGCAACGGCTCCGGCAAGACCACGTTGTTCAACGTGATTGCCGGCGACATGTCGCCCGAGCATGGCAGCGTGGAACTGCCGCCGCGCTGGCGCATCGGGCGGCTGGCGCAGGAAGCGCCGAATGGGCCGGAAAGCCTGCTCGAGGTGGTGCTGAAGGCGCATGTCGAGCGCAGTGCGCTCTTGGCCGAGGCCGAAACCGCGCACGACCCGCATCGCATTGCCGAAATCCAGACCAGGCTGGCCGACATGGGCGCGCATGCTGCTCCTGCGCGGGCGGCTTCGATTCTGTCGGGCCTTGGTTTTTCCACTGCCGATCAGGCCCGGCCCTGTTCGGAATTCTCCGGCGGCTGGCGCATGCGCGTGGCGCTTGCCGCCACGCTGTTTGCCGAACCCGACCTGTTGATGCTCGACGAGCCGACCAACTATCTCGACCTGGAAGGCACGCTGTGGCTGCAAGATCATCTGGCGCGCTATCCCAACACCATGATGATCATCAGCCATGACCGCGACCTCTTGGACAGCGCCGTCAACCAAATCCTGTCGTTGGAAGCCAAGAAGCTCACGATCTACCGCGGCGGCTATTCGGATTTCGAGCGGTTGCGCAGCGAGCGCCTGGTGCTCGACCAAAAGATGATCAAGAAGCAGGACGCCCAGCGAAAGCACCTGCAGGCTTTCGTCGACCGCTTCCGCGCCAAGGCCAGCAAGGCGCGCCAGGCGCAATCGCGCGTCAAGATGCTGGCCAAGATGCAGCCGATCAACGCGCTGGTGACGGACGAGGTGCGCCCGATTCACATCCCGGCGCCGGATAAGCTTTTGTCGCCGCCGATCATCGCCACCGACGACGTCGCCGTCGGCTATGAGCCCGGCCATCCGGTGTTATCGGGGCTGACGCTGCGCATCGACAATGACGACCGCATCGCGCTGCTCGGCGCCAACGGCAACGGCAAATCCACGTTTGTGAAGCTGCTGGCCGGGCGGCTCGCGCCCGAGCACGGCACAGTCACGCGCGCGGCAACGCTCAAAGTCGGCTACTTTGCCCAGCACCAGCTCGACGAACTTGACGAGGATCGCAGCCCCTACGATCACGTCCGCGATCTGATGCCGGATACGCCGGAAGCCAAAATACGCGCGCGCGTCGGCGCTATCGGTTTTTCGGGTCTCGCCGGCAACAACGCGGTCAAGACCCTGTCCGGCGGCGAGAAGGCCCGCTTGCTGCTCGGTATCGCGACCTTCCAAGCGCCGCATCTCGTCATCCTCGACGAGCCGACCAACCATCTCGACATCGACAGCCGCGCCGCGCTGATCGAGGCGATCAACGATTATCCCGGCGCGATCATCCTGGTGTCGCACGACCGCTATTTGCTGGAAGCCTGCGCCGACCGGCTCTGGCTGGTGCAAGGCGGCCGGGTCGCGCCGTTCGACGGCGATCTCGACGACTACCACCGCCACGTGCTGGCCGACGGCGGCCGCGGCAATACCGTCGGCGCAAAATCCGCCGCCCGGCAGGATCCGGTGCAGGCGCGCCGTGTTGCCGCTGAGAAACGCGTGCAGACCGCGCCGCTGCGTCAACGAGTGACAAAAGCCGAAACCGACATCGCGCAGCTAACGCGGCAGCTTCGCAAGCTGGACGTCACGCTCGCCAACGGTGATTTATTCACGCGCGAACCGGCGCGCGCCGCCGAATTGGCCAAGACCCGTGCGCGCGTTGTCGCGGCGCTTGCGGCGGCGGAAGAGGAATGGCTGGCGGCGAGCAGCGCGCTGGAAACCGCCTGATACGCGGTTCGCGCGGCGAAACGACGCGTCACTGCACGTAGACGAGTTCGCCGTGCGGCCGGGAAACCGCTTTGTCATGCGCGGGTTTCTTCTTGACGCGCTTGCGGGTCGGCTTTTCCGGCGCCGGCTGTCCGGGCGCGCGGGCGATTTGCTTCAACCGGCCGCCGGTAAATGTGTAGACGCCGGGCCGCGTCCCGCTCAGGTAGGTGAGCACGACCTTGCGCTCGCCTTTGGCGTCGGCGCCGATGTTGACGTCGTTCGGCTGCCCGACCCGCCGCACCGTGTCGCATTCGGTCATGCCGAGCGCGACGCCACCGGTGAGCGTGGGACCGCCGGGCTGCAGGCCTTGCAAAGGATCCGGGTTGGCGGACGCGACCACGACAGGTCGTGCCGGCGCGGGCGGCGGCGGTGGCACCGCCGGCATCGGCGGGCCCGCCAGATCCCCCGCGATCGAACCGACCGGGCGGTCGGCAGGTGGCGAAGGCGGTCGCGGCGACGGCGGCGGCGGCGGTTCGGCCGCCGCGGCAGACGTTGGCGGTGGGGCTTCAGCAACCGGTTCCGCGCAGCGCCCGTCGGCGCCGACCAGTTGTTCCAAAGCCACCGGGCCGCTGGGGCCGAGGGAGACGGTCTGGTTTCGGCTGACGGGGGTTGCCCAATCGGGCTTGTGGAAGACGTTGAGCGGCTTGGAGAACCAGCCACCCTCGTTTTTGTCATCGAGGACTTCGGTGACGCCCGAACAGCCGCCGAGCCCCGCGGCCAGGACAGTGCCGCAGACGAGCAAAATGGCGGAAACGGCGCGACAACGCAGCAAATCGATCTCCCCCGGCTGGTTAGCCGCTTGTTCCTTTCCTTAAGGCGGATTTTGCGTCATCACGATGGCGGCGGCAAGCCAAGCGCGATCAGGCGATTAACCAGGCCCCTGGCGAGCCACCTGCGACTCATCAGGCCTTCTTGGTCCAGCGGCCCTGCTCGTCGGGCTGCCAATAGGTGGCCTGCAAGCCCTTGGCCGTGGCTTCGCTCCAGCGCGCGCGCGCGGCGGCAACCGCCTCGTCGTCCTCGCCGTCGAACAGCAGCACGATGCGCTCGTAAGCCTCGGCGTCGGCCGGCACGGCGGCGCCCTCGATCAGGAAACGCACGTTGGAGCCGTTCGGGTTGCCGTCATTGACCGTCAACAGCACTGGTTGCGCCGCGCTGTCCTGCTCGCGCCATGTGCCGTGCGGCAGGAAGCCGTCGTCGCGATAGGTCCACAGATGCGCGTCGAGCGCCTCGATGCGCTCTTCGGACGACCCTTGCACGATCACCCGCCAGCCGCGCTCCAGCGACTTTTCCAGTAGCGGCGTCAGTACGCCTTCCAGGCGCTGACCTTGCAGGTGGTAGAAGAGGATTTCGGTCATGGGTTCAAGTCCACTCGCCAAATAAGCAGCCCACTAACGGCTTGCATTCTAATGGCGTCAGTCAGTGTCCGCTTTACCCCAGCCAGCTCAACCGGTCGATGCAACACAGGCATTAAATCTCTCCGCTGGGGTTTCAAATTGCAAGGTCTCGCGCGGCCGTTCGTTGAGCTGTCGCGCTACTTTGTTCAGGTGAGCTTGCGAGTGTACCGATAGGTCTGTGCCCTTCGGAAAGTACTGCCGCAGTAGACCGTTGGTGTTCTCATTTGAACCGCGCTGCCAGGGACTTTGCGGATCGCAGAAGTAAACCTCGATGTCGGTCGCTAACGTAAATCGGCGATGATCCGTCAGTTCCTTGCCCCGGTCCCAGGTCAGGGATTTATACAGCTCCCTCGGTAGCTTCTTGGCTTGCTTGATGAGCGCAGAGATGACCGTCTGGGTGTCCTTGTTGGCCACCTTCGCCAGCATCACGTAACGGGTATGACGTTCGACCAAGGTCGCGATGTAACTGTTCTTCGACCCCGACAACAGATCGCCTTCCCAATGACCAGGGACCGCCCGATCTTCAACCGCTGCCGGTCGCTGACGGATTGAGACGATGTCCCTGATCTGCCCCCGTCCATCGCCATGGAGGCCCGCCTGTTTCGATCGGCGGATGGTCCGCCTCGATCGAAGATAGCCGAGCAGCTCCTTCTTAAGCACCCCGCGGGCTTGAACAAACAGACTGCGATAGATCGTCTCGTGGGACACGTGATAACTCTCATCGCCAGGGTGGGCTCTCTTCAGCCAGCCGGCGACCTGCTCGGGCGACCAGTTCAATCTCAGCTTGCTCGCCACTGCCTGTCGTAGCCGCGCACTGTTCGCCAGCTTACACCGCTTCGGGCGACGAGCTCGGGCCCAGGCTGTCTCATCAGCCAATGCAGCCCGGTATCCATCATAGCCGCCATTGCGGCTGAGCTCGCGGCTCACCGTCGAGGCCGAGCGGCCCAGCAATCGTGCCATCGATCGTGCCGATTGATGCGCCGCAATGCCTCTGGATATTTCCTCGCGTTCGGCGAGCGTCAGCGCTAATCGTGAGCGACGCCGGGGTGGAGGGCGAATCCCACCGTGCGGAGCCACTTGGTAATAAATAGACGATGATGGCTTGGCAAACGCCCGGCCAATCGCCTTGAGCGACTCTCCCCGCTGCCAGCGATCCCACAACTCACTCTTCTCTGCCGCAGTGAACCCGCGCCGAAAACCCCGATCCATCGCTACACCCCATCTTTTCCCTCAAAGATAAAGTGTTGCGTCGATCAATTGAGACCACCCCCCAAAAGCGGACATTCGGTAGCCTCTCCGTAATGTTCGCTAAGTGCCAATAACGGACGCTGCTGGGCCTTGGCGCCTTTTGAAGCTAGACGCGAAAGGCTTAGGTTCCCCGCAAAACACTGAGTAAAATTAGCTCGCCAATTCGAAATTCCGCGGTCGACTGACCACCTGACGGCTCATCAATTCTGTGTAGTGGCTAATCGGGAATGGCCGACCTGACAAATAGCCTTGAATTTCGTCGCATCCTTCCTGAACAAGAAAGGCACGCTGCGGCTCGGTCTCAACCCCTTCCGCGAGGATCGGGATCTTGAGTTTATGGCCCATACCGATGACAGCACTGACAATCGCTCTAGAGTGGCGGCTATGTTCCAGGTCGGAAATGAAGGCGCGATCGATTTTGATCTTATCGAACGCGAAAGAGTGCAAGTACGACAACGAAGAATATCCCTTTCCAAAGTCATCCAATACAATCTGCACACCGATCGACTTAAGCTTACACAGGATCGAGAGTGCTCGGGAAAAATCATTAATCAACACCCCCTCCGTGATTTCGAGTGTAAGCCGGGCCGGCGCAAGACCGGTTTCGAGCAGAATGGAATGGACGAGGCTAGGTAAATCTCCATGGTGAAACTGAATCGGAGAGACGTTGACTGCAATTGTGAACGGCTGCGGCCAGGTTACAGCCTCGCGGCATGCTTCACGTAATGCCCATTCGTCCAACGGAATGATCAGGCCGTATTCCTCCGCGATCGGGATGAACCTGTCCGGCGAGACCATGCCGCGTGTTGGACTTTGCCATCGGGCCAGCGCTTCAAAGCCGATCACTTCACCGATTATTCGGAATTGCGGCTGGTAGTGTAATAGTAATTCGCCGTGATGGATGGCCAGTCGCAGGTCCTGATACAAGGTGTACCGCTCTTGCCGCAGGACACCCATTTCAGGTTGGAAAAAAACTACTGAAGCTTGCGGCTCTGCTTTTGCCCGATAGAGCGCGGTATCGGCGCTGATCATCAGCGTCTTGGCGTCTGTCCCATCGGTCGGGTAGACCGCGCCACCAATGCCAAGGCTAATCTGAATGCGCTTACTTTCGATCACGAAGTCATCAAAAAAGGCGGCGAGCAGACGATCTGCGACCGCTGCTGCTGCAGGTTGGGCGCCGTCCGTGACAATCAGGGTGAACTCATCTCCGCCGACGCGGGCAATGAAGTTGTCTCCCGCGGCCGCTTGCAACCGGCGAGCCCCCTCCTGTAGCAGCGCATCGCCAGCGGAATGTCCGTAAACGTCATTGGTCTCTTTAACCCGATCGAGGTCGATGCTCAGAATTGTGAACCGCTCGCCATTTACCGCCGCCTGCTCAAGCGTGGTAGCAAAACGCGCATTGAAGGCCGCCCGGTTCGGCAGATCCGTCAGCGTGTCGAAGTGCGCCATATGCGAAATGAGCTGCTCGGAGCGCCGTCTTTCGGTAACATCGTCAAGAACGGTCAGCAGGTACTGTGTCTCGCCATCGTTATCGCGAATAGCGACTTTTTTCGCTGAGACGACGCGGGCGACATTTCCAGCGGCGACCAAAGGAAATTCGCGAACCACCACTGCCGCGTTAAACTCCAAAGCATCATCATCGGAAGCCGCTATCGTGTCGGCGGAGTCCTCCGAATATATGTCGCGTGCCGATTTTCCGGCTAATTCGGCGCGAGAAATGCCAGTGAATTGCTCGTACGCTTTATTAACAAGCGTAATTCGCCAGTCGCGGGCGTCTTGCGACGAACTCGGCGCAACCTTCACTGAAATTGGGAGAGGAATATGCTCAATGACTGTATCGAGAAATATCTTGGTGCGTGCCTCCGTCTGCTGCGATTGAGAGAGTCTTTGGTTCAGATCATCGATGGCGGCATGTTGGCGCTGGAGCGATTCAGCGGCGGCGTTAAACTCCACCATCAGTCCGCCCAATTCACCGGCGGGATATGGCGGAGCGATGCGTATGCTCAGATCTCCGGAACCAAGCTTCTTGGCCACTACGGCAATGCGGCCGACTGGGCGCTGGACACCGATTTCCGCCAGCGTCCATACGCCTGCGAAGAGCAGCAAAAAAACCATGCCGACGACGGCGAGGCCTTCATAGAGACGTTTATTGGCGGCCGCGACCAGCCTGTCTTTGGATATTCCCACCATGACATAAAGCCCTGCATCGGGCGTACTGACAGCGGCCCAGAACTGCTTACTACCGCCAAAACCTGCCACCTCTTCGGAAGAAACGCCGGCTTGACCGCTGGCTAACCGGAATAGGTCCGTATTGGCGATAGAGGTTCCTGTACGATTGGTCCAAAGCCGGCCCGACGGCGAAGCAACGATAATCCCATCTTTGGTGAGCAGCAGAATATCCACGGCGTTCGAAAGTCGGTGGCTATGAAAGTACCAAAATTTTTGCAGATTGAACGAGGCTAGAAGGACATATTTTAGTTGTCCGGACACTGAGCGTGCAGGATACGCGATCTGCAGGACCGATATTCCTGTGAGCCGTCCGATGACCGGCTGAAGCGTCACCCCATTTTTCGTCACAAGAGCCTTTTGGAAATACTCCCTGTCCCTGAGATCAAGTTTGCGGCCGGACTGCAACAAATCGCAGAACAGGCTTCCATCGGGCAGGATTGTTAGAATGCCGGTATATTGCGGGTACTCTTTAAGTACCGCGGAGAGGAAAGCAGAGCACTCCGCTTTATTGGAGCTGTCGAGATCAACGGCACGCGCCAAGCCAAAATGGAGCTGAGCCGTGCCCTGAATTTTTTCGTCCAGATCGTCAGCGATATTATTGGCTTGCAAGGCCAACCCGGCCAAAGCCTTATCAATTTCGGCCGCCCGTGTTTGGAAAAAGCGAATCCCCAAAACAATTGCAGGCACTAATGTTGCCAAGGTAACGAGCAGCAATAGCCGGGTGCGTAAACTCATCTGACCGGCATTCTCTAGACTCCCTCGGCATTGTTGGCGTACGCGCGAATGCGGCAGAAATTTCACTCGCCGCAGCGTGTTAACTGGCGTTATCGGGCAGTGACGCAGCCGCAGATTAAGGTCGCCTCAAGGAACTTGGTTACGATAAGTCCACGCTGGAACTCGCGAAAAATATAGTCTGTCTCAAAAGGCGCAGAAGTCGATGTACGACAAGTGTGAGCGCGGTTGGATTGCCCGCCATGGGAAAGCAATCGACCAACTAGAACTGCTGGTATCGTCAGCTTGCAATGGTAACATTTTACAATTCGGCACTGTTACCCACAACCGAGCAGTGTCATTGATCAATAGCGCGTAACCATTTTAACGCCATGTAAGCGTTACGAGCTCTATTTGAACTTCATCAAATTAGTTGCCCGCCGACACACCCCCAATCTTTAGGTGTTGGGCAGTATCCTCGTTATGGCCGAGGAAATATTTGCGGCATGAACAAATCTGCGTGCAAAGCGATGCTGCCGACCTTTCGGTTTGCGGAGGCATTCCAGACGTGAACGCAACCATTCACAGACCAATATTTCAGCGCGGTGAGGAGATATTTTCGGAAAGCCGATGGCGAGAATTTCTCGACGAGGTTCGCGTCTACGGCGAAAAAATGGAACAACAAGTACGCTCACTGAACGAGAACAGTGATCTGCTTCTGACTATCATCAATTTGATACCGGTCGCGTTTTTTGTGAAGGATCACAAGAGCCGCTTTTTTCTCATGAATCATGCCTGCGAAGCGCAATGGGGAATGTCTTTCGCCGACTTACGCGGTACCGATGCGAGCCAATTCTTTCCTCCTGAACAGATGGAACATTTTCTGTCATCGGATCGATCGATCTTCGAAGGCCGCAAGCCGGTAGAATTCGAGGAGACATTCTGGAGCGCGGCCAAGAAAGCCGACCGGATCGGCTACACGTTCAAGCTGCCTATGTATGACGCGAGCGGCAACCCGCAATATCTCGTCTGCGTAACCATCGACATCACGGACCGCAAACTTGCGCAAGCCGCTTTGGTCGCCAGCGAAAAGAAATTGCTGGTTTTGGCCACAACCGATGCGCTCACAGAACTGCCAAACCGCCGTCAATTCCTTGCCCGGCTCGCCGAAGAATTTGCCAGGGTGCAGCGATTTGGCAATCAGCCCTGTTCGGTCTTGGTGCTCGATCTCGATCGTTTCAAGCTGATCAACGATACCTATGGCCACGCTATGGGTGACGCGGTGTTGCAACACTTCGCTCAACTGATGCGCAAAGCGTTTCGTAGCATCGACATGGCGGCGCGCGTGGGCGGAGAAGAATTCGCCGTCATCTTGCCGGGTACCGATTTGGCTGCCGCCCGAACATCGGCGGAACGGCTGCGTGAGATCGTGGCCAAGACCCCGCTCGTGCAAGACGAAAAGACCATCCCGGTGACGGTCAGCATTGGTGCTGCCACCATAGTTCCGAGCGATACCGAGGCCGATCAGACGCTCATTCGAGCCGATGAGGCGCTCTACCGCGCGAAAGAAAATGGCCGCAATCAGGTGGAGATGGCAGCCGATCAATCGGGCGCACGCCTTGCAGCCTCCTAGATGGCGTTCGGGCGGCTTGAATGTTCGCGTCGGGTCACGTGTGGACGGCGCCGTGGCAAGAGCTTTTTTGACGTAATGCAGCATTGGTCGGGTGCGGTCACGTGTCCGGCCTATTGATGCGGCAGGTGTGGCCGCTGGCCCTAATGCTCTGCGCGGATCGGGTCCCAATCGTTAGCACGCACTTTTGAGGTGCGATGACCCAAACGGGTTCTCCCGATCCCCGGAACGACCGTATCTGCATTACGTCGTCATGCCCTCGCCAATTGGTGGCGCCGATCTGCCTGCTGGGGTCTGTTATGCCGCCATCAGCAGCGTCGGCTCTTTGTATCTCTCACCGCGGACCATGATGGCCCAGGCCATCCGCGCAATCTTGTTGGCGAGAGCGACTGCGGCCACCTTGGTCGGTCGGCGCTCCATCAACCGTCCGAGCCACAGCCGGTTCTTCGTTCCGTGTTTCTGCGCATAGCGGATGACGGCCATCGCGCCCACGACCAGCAACCAGCGCAAGTATCGATTGCCCTGCTTGGTGATGCTGCCGAGCCTGTCCTTGCCGCCGCTCGTATGCTGCTTCGGCACCAACCCAATCCAAGCAGCCAGACTGCGCCCCGATGAGAATGTCTTCCAGTCGCCGATCTCGGCAACCAGGGCGGTGGCGCCGATCGGGCCGATGCCTGGAATCTCCGCTAGTCGCCGGCTCGCTTCGCACCCGCGATGCAAAGCCAGGATGCTCTTGTCGATGGATCCGATCTCCGCACCGATAGCGCTGTACTGCCGTGCCAGCACATCGAGAATGCCGCGGACGGCTGGGGGAACTCGGTGATCCGCGCCATCCGTGATGATCTTGAGCAACTCTCCCGTTCCATTGCGGCCCTTGGCCGACACGATGCCGAGTTCGGCTAAATGCCCGCGTAGGGCGTTGCTCAACATCGTGCGCTGACGCACCAGCAATTGTCGGGTCCGGTGCAGCATCAAGGCAGTCTGCTGCTCCTTCGTTTTGATCGGGACAAACCGCATCGATGGCCGCGTCACCGCCTCGCAGATCGCAGCCGCATCGTTTGCATCGTTCTTGCTGCGCTTGAGATAGGCCTTCACATAGCTCGGCGGCATCAGCCTCACCGTGTGGCCAAACGCCTGCAGCTCGCGGCCCCAATGATGCGCTGACGGACAGGCTTCAATCCCAATCAAACATGCTGGCAGATTAGCGAAGAACTCCACCACCTTCGCGCGACTGATGCGCTTGCGGATCACCACCGCGCCAGCATCATCGACCCCATGCACCTGGAATACTGACTTCGCAATATCCAAACCGATCGTGCTAACCTCGCCCATGGACGGCTCCCCTCAATGTGGTTCGCTTCACGCAACCACCCTATGGCACTCTTGATGCCGCAGAGTGGGCGCCGTCCACAGCATCATTAGCGGACAAGACGACAAGGCCGAGACATGTCCGCTTTACCCCCGAAAGCGGACAAACGCCGGCGCGGCTCTTACTTCTCGCAATAATCCGCCACCAATTTATCCAAAAGCCGCACGCCCCAGCCCGATCCCCAGCTTTTGTTGATGTCGCTCTGGCGCGAGTCGAAGCCGGTGCCGGCGATATCGAGATGCGCCCAGGGCGTCTTGTCGGCAACGAAACGCTGGATGAATTGCGCGGCGGTGATGGCGCCGCCCATGCGGCCACCGGTATTCTTCACGTCGGCGAATTTGGAGTCGATCTGCTTGTCGTAATCTTTCGAGAGCGGCATGCGCCAGACCAGTTCGCCGGTGGCGAGGCCGGCTTTGGTCAGGCGCTCGGCGAGCTTGTCGTCGTTTGAGAACAGTCCGGCATGTTCGTGGCCGAGCGCGACGATGATGGCGCCGGTCAGCGTTGCCAAATCCACCATGAACTTCGGCCTGAAGCGCTGGGCCGCGTACCAGATCACGTCGGCGAGCACGAGCCGGCCCTCGGCGTCGGTGTTGATGATCTCGATCGTCTGCCCCGACATCGACTTGACGATATCGCCCGGACGTTGTGCCTTGCCGTCCGGCATGTTCTCGACCAAGCCGATGACGCCGATCGCGTTGACCTTGGCCTTGCGCGCAGCCAGCGCATGCATCAGGCCGGTAACGCAAGCAGCGCCAGCCATATCGCCCTTCATGTCCTCCATGCCGCCGGCCGGCTTGATCGAGATGCCGCCGGTATCGAAGCAGACGCCCTTGCCGATGAAAGCGACCGGCGCGTCGTTCTTCTTGCCGCCGCTCCAGTGCATGACCACAACGCGGCTGTCATGCGCGGAGCCCTCACCGACGCCGACCAGCGCGTTCATGCCGAGCTTTTTCATCGCGCGCGCGTCGAGCACCTCGAGCGCAACACCGAGCTTCTTCAGCGCGCCGGCCCTGCGGGCGAATTCTTGCGGATAAAGGACATTGGCCGGCTCGTTGACGAGATCGCGCGCGATCAGCACGCCGTCGGTAACCGCATCGCAGGCGAGCGCGGCGCGGCGCGTTCTGGCGACATCGCCGACGGCAACGGTGACGCTGCGGCTCACCGGCTTTTCGTCATCGTCTGCACGCTTGGTCTTGTAGCGGTCGAAGGCGTAGGCGCGCAGCCGCATGCCTTGCGCGAGATCGGCAGCCTGCTCCGGCGTCATGGCGCCGCGCGGCAGTTCGGCCATGACCGCTGCCTCGGCAGCAACGGCCGGAATCTTGCCCATGGCGATGCCGCCGAGCTTGAGGAAATCCTTCGGCGCCAGCGCGCCAATCTTGCCGAGCCCGATCACCACCAGGCGGTCGACCTTGAGACCCTCCGGCACAACCAGCTCGAGCGTCGACCAGCTCTTGCCGGAAAAGTGCTCGGCCTTGGCCGCCCGCGCCACCAGAGCGGCGGCGGCGCCCAGCGCCTTGCGGGTGGCCGGGCCAAAATTGAGCCCCTGGTCGCAGAACACGATGAGAACGCACTTGGCCGGAGCGGCGAAGGGGCCAAAGCCGAGCGTAAGGGCGTCGGACATTGCTGGAGGGGTCCTTATGCGGAAAACATGGGCGGATGCGTTTACCAGCCCATATGCCGCCGCGATACCCCCGCTGCAAAGCCAAAACCGCACCATTTCAGGCTTTTCACAGCCGCTTTTTGCCGGTCACAGGCGGCCGCCGCGGCGAGACCCGATTCGCGCCCCCCAGCGCGGTTCCCGCCAAGCCATTCCGGGTCGGCCCAGCGGGCGGCCACTTAACGTATTATTGTGCATGTTCAACGGCTTTGCCTTTGCCCGGCCACTTTGTGGACCGATCAAAGTAAAAAGGATGGGGCTGAGCTTGCGCTGTTAGATTCAGGCGGCCGGTGGGGAAAGCCGGACGGCCCGGATGCGTGTGCTGCAATTGGGGGACGACGCCGCGGATGGGGTCGATCAGCCGTTATATCTTCCGCACGACGTTCAGTGCGTTCGTGGTCGTGCTCGTCAGCTTGACCGCGGTGATCTGGGTCACCCAGGCGCTGCACGACTTCGACCTGATGACCAGTCAGGGTCAGACCATCTTGGTCTTTATCGGCATTACCGGCCTGATCGTCCCGCTTTTGGTGCTGGTGATCGCGCCGATCGCGCTGTTGATCGCGGTCGCCCATGTGCTCAACAAGCTCTCCACAGATTCAGAAATCGTCGTGATGAACGCGTCCGGCATGTCGCCGTGGTATGTGTTCCGCGCCTTCCTGACGGTGGCGATGGTGGTTTCGCTGATGGTGGCGGCCATCAGCGCCTATTTCGCGCCCAAGGGCCTTCGCATGCTGCGCGACTGGCTTACCGAGGTGCGCGCCAACGTGGTGCAGACGATCGTGCAGCCGGGGCGCTTCACGACCCTTGAGAACGGCGTCACCATCCATATCCGCGAGCGGCGCAACAACGGGCAATTGGTCGGCATTTTTCTGGACGACTGGCGCAATCCGGCCGAGCGCATCACGATCATGGCCGGGACCGGCGAGCTACATGACAACGACAAAGGCACCTTCCTCGTTCTGCAGAACGGGATCGTTCAGCGCCGCCTCGCCAACAAACGCGATCCGGCCATGGTGGTGTTCGATCGCTATGCCTTCGACCTGTCGCGGTTCGCAGGCGGTGCGCAGGCGGTGAAATATTCGATCCGCGAACGCTATCTCTGGCAGCTGCTTTTTCCCGATCCGAACAACTCGTTCTACCGCGAGCAACCGGGCGAATTCCGCGCCGAAATGTACGACCGGCTGACGGCGCCGCTCTATCCGCTCGCCTTTGTCGTGCTTGCTTTCGCCTATCTCGGCGCGCCGCGCACCAACCGTCAAAGCCGCACGCTATCGATCCTCGGCGCCATTGCCGCGGTTTCTTTGCTGCGGCTCATTGGATTCGTCTCCACGGTTTTCGGCGCCACCATGCCGTGGATGCTGGCGCTGCAGTATCTGGCGATCGCCGCCGCCTTTGGCTTTGGATTCTATGTCATCCGCCGCGGCGTGATCCTGGAGCCGCCGGCTTTCGTCACCAATTGGATCAACGCGCTGACCGAGCGGCTCGCCCGCTTCGCCCCAACATGAGCTGATCATGCCGCTCGTCGGAGGAACACTGCTGCGATATTTCGGCATGCGCTTTCTGAGCGCGGTGTTGCTGACCTTTTTCGGCGTTTTCGTGCTGATCGCCTTGATCGACTATGTCGAGATGATGCGGCGGGCGAGCGATATCCCGCAGGTGTCGGCGCTGCTGGTGGCAAAAATTTCGTTCTTCCGCGTGCCGCAGGTCAGCGAGCGGCTGTTGCCGTTCTGCGTGCTGATCGGCGCGATGTCATGCTACCTCAATTTGTCGCGACGGCTCGAACTGGTGGTCGCGCGCGCGGCCGGCATGTCGGCTTGGCAGTTCATCTCGCCGGCCGTTATCGTCGCGCTTCTACTCGGCGTATTCGCCACCGCCATCTACAACCCCGTATCCGCTTCCATGCAGGAACGCTCGAAGCGCTACGAAGCCGAGCTGTTCGGGCAGAAATCGTCCGGCCTCACCGGCGGCGCCGGCTTTTGGCTCAGTCAGCGCAGCGACGAAGGCCAAGCCATCATCAACGCCAAATCCAGCCGCGACCAGGGCACGACGCTGAACGGTGTGTCGGTATTCGCTTTCGACAATGAGGGTCATTTTGCGCAGCGCATCGAGGCGCGAGCCGCCGTTCTGGAGCCGGGTCTCTGGCGGTTGTTTGGCGCGCGCGTCTACGGCCTCAATAAGCCGCCTGTGGACCAGGCCGTCTATGGCCTCAAAACCCACCTGACCCCGGAGCAGGTTCGGGAAAGCTTTGCTACCCCTGAGAGCGTGCCGTTCTGGGAGCTACCCTTGTATATCCGCATTGCGGAACACGCGGGGCTGGTGGCGGCAGGCTATCGTTTCCAATTCGAGAAGCTTTTGGCCCGGCCTTTTTTGCTGGCGGCCATGGTTTTTCTTGCTGCGGCCGTGAGTTTACGGTTCTTTCGCCTCGGCGGCGTCCAAAAGATGGTTTTAAGTGGTGTCGCAGCAGGGTTTTTGCTTTACGTTTTGTCGAAAGTGACTGAGGATTTGAGCAAGGCTGGGCTGATGCACCCTGTGGCAGCGGCGTGGTTGCCTGTGCTCGCCGGCGGGCTGACGGGGTTCATCGCATTGTTGTACCAGGAGGACGGGTGATGCCGGGGGTGGCTTGCGCTCGTCCACCAGCGCCCCGGCTCTATTGCCGCGGCATCGTCGGGTTCCTCGTCGGCCTCGCCTTACTGGCTTTTGGCGGCGCGTTCCCGCTTGCGCCGGCCTTCGCCCAGCAAATCACCTATGCGCCGCTGCCGACGCCCAAAAAGCCCAAGGTCGCCATCGCGACAGATAAAGCCGGGCAGAAGCAGATGCTCGTGCGCGCGAAGGAGATCGATTACGACTACACCAACCATCGCGTCTCCGCCGTCGGCAATGTGCAGATGTATTATGGCGGGTCCCAGATCCAGGCGGACCGCGTCATCTACGACGAGACCACCAAGCGCCTGCATGCGGAAGGCAATGTCTGGCTGACCGAAGCGGACGGCAAGGTCACGCACGGCGAGATCATCGACTTGTCGGACAATTACCGCGACGGTTTCGTCGATTCCCTGCGCCTTGAAACGCCGGACCGAACACGCATGGCGGCCGTCCGCGCCGAGCGCACCGCCGGCAACTTCACGATACTCCATAACGGCGTCTACACCGCTTGCGAACCGTGCAAGGACGATCCGCGCAAGCCGCCGGAGTGGCAGGTCAGCGCGGTGCGCATCATCCACGATCAGAAAGAGAAGATGATGTACTTCGAGGATGCGCGCCTCGAATTCTTCGGCCTGCCGATCGCATGGCTGCCCTATTTGTCGGCGCCCGATCCGACCGTGAAGCGCAAGACCGGGCTTTTGATGCCGGTGGTGTCATCCTCGACGCTTTACGGGAGCGCGGTCGAAATCCCGTACTACTGGGCTTTGGCGCCGAATTACGACGTCACTTTCGCGCCGATGATCACCACGCGGCAGGGGCCGTTGGTGCAGGGCGAATTCCGCCATCGCCTGATGAACGGCGCCTATTCGATCCGCGCGTCCGGCATCAAGCAGTGGGACAAAGAATATTTCAACGGCCCCAGTGCGCCCGGCTATCGCGACTACCGCGGCAGCGTCGAAAGCTCCGGCCAGTTTGCGATCAACAGCAAATGGGTCTGGGGCTGGGATGCGGTGGCGTTGAGCGACAAGACCTACTTGCAAGACTACAAGCCGCGTCTTTCGACCTATACGAACACCGACCCGTTCGCGAACGTCGGCAGCGAAGGCATTTCGCAGCTTTATCTCGTCGGCAAGGGAAACCGCAGCTATTTCGACGGCCGCTCCATTTACTATCTCGGCTTCTCGTCGGCGGACGTGCAAAGCGAAATTCCGATCATCCATCCGGTGATCGACTATACGTACACGTTCGACCATCCGATCATGGGCGGCGAACTCTCCTACAACCTCAATTTCATCAGCCTGTCACGCCAACAGGCGGACTTCGACGCGATTACCACGACCGCGACCGGCAATCTCAGTACGTTCTGCATGCAGAACGCGGACCCGGCCCTGGCAAGGACCAATTGCGTGCTGCGCGGTTTCCCCGGCCAATATAACCGGTTCTCGGCCGAGACCACGTGGCGGCGCACCATCACCGATTCATACGGGCAAATGTTCACGCCCTTCGCTTCGGTCCGCGCCGACGCCGCCACCTTCAACGTCCAATCCGATCCGGGCGTCGGCAACTTCCTCAATACGGGCGACAACGACCTGGCTCGCGCCATGCCGACCGTTGGATTGGAGTACCGCTATCCGTTTATCAGCGTTAAATCCTGGGGCACGCAGACGGTGGAGCCGATCGCGCAAGTCATCGCGCGCCCGAACGAGACGCAAGTCGGACGCTGGCCGAACGAGGACGCTCAGAGTCTGATTTTCGACGACAGCAACCTGTTCAAGGTCGATAAATTCTCCGGCTGGGATCGCGTCGAGGGCGGCGGCCGGGCCAATTACGGCGTCAAATACACCGCGCAATTCAATCAAGGCGGTTTCGTCAAGGCGGTGTTTGGCCAGTCCTACAACCTGTTCGGTCAAAATTCATTTGCGCAGGCCAGCGCCACCAATACCGGTCTCGACAGCGGCCTCGATACCAGGCGATCCGACTATGTCGCCGGGGCCTACTACCAGCCCAACAGCATCTTCACGTTCAGCTCGCGTTTCCGCCTCGACCAGCAGACCTTCGACGTGCAGCGCACCGAACTCGAGGCCAGCGCCAACTTCGACCGCTGGATCGTGAGCGTGCTCTACGGCGACTACGCGGCTCAGCCCGAAATTGGCTTCCTGGAACGGCGCGAAGGCGTCCTCGCGTCCGGAAAGGTCAAACTGACGGCCAATTGGGTGCTGTCTGGCGCGGCCCAATACGACCTCAAAGCCGAAAAGGTGTCCTCGACCGCGTTCGGCCTCGGTTATGTCGACGATTGCCTCTATTTAGGACTCAATTACATTACAAATTACTCCTATGGCAGCGGGGTTCCGGTTCTCAACCACACGGTCATGCTGCAGATCGGCCTGCGCACGCTCGGTGGAACTGCGGTGGGGATCGCGCCGTCGACCAACCAGAACTGACTTTGATCAGGGCCGACCCTACGCAGAAACAACGGACATTGGATATCGCGATTTGGCTATGAGAGCGACACTTCGCCCATTTCAGCGCTGGCTTGCCGGCATAATCCTGGCATCAGCCTTGGCCGTGCCTGGGGCCGCCAGCGCGCAGGTGGTGGTCGTCGCCAACGGCTCGCCGATCACCAAATACGATATCGACCAGCGCACCAAACTCATCGCGACGTCGACCCAGAAATCTCCGTCGCGCGAAGAGGTCATCAAAGAATTGATCGACGACCGCATCAAGATCGCCAAGGCAAAAACGTACGGGCTGGAAGTCTCCGATCAGGATATCAGTCGCGCGTTTAGCGGCATGGCCGAACGTCAGCACATCAGCGTGCAACAGTTCTCCCAGATCCTCATACAGCGCGGCGTTTCTCCGAACACCGTCAAGGCCCGTATCCGCGCCGAACTGACTTGGGGCCAATTGGTGCGCGGCAAATTCAGTGCGTCGCTGCAGGTCGGCGAATCCGACATCAACCACGCGCTGCGCGCCCGCAACGAAAACGAAAGCGCAATAGAAACCATCGGCTATATCTACACGCTTTATCCAGTCGTGGTCGTCGTGCCGCGCGGAACGAGCCGGGCCACCTTTGACGCCAAGCGCCGTGAAGCGGAAAACCTGCGCGGCCGCTTCAACTCCTGCAAGGAGGGCATTGCGCTGGCGCGGGCGCTGCCTGACGTCGCGGTGCGCGAGTCGATCACCCGCAGCTCGGCCGACCTCTCGGCGCCGTTGCGCGAACTGATGGGCAAGATGCAGATCGGAACCCTGACCAATCCGGACGTCACGGCGCAGGGACTGCAGATGTTTGCCCTGTGCGATAAAAAAGAGACCAAGATCGATTCGCCGATCAAGCACGAACTGCGCGAACAAATTTACTCCAAGCGGTTCGAAGCCGAATCCAAGCGCTATCTGGACGAGATCCGCAAATCGGCGATGATCGAATACAAATGAGCGCGGCCGGCGGCCTTCCTCTGGCGTTGACGGTCGGCGAACCGGCGGGCGTCGGCCTCGATCTGACCCTCGCCATTTGGCGGCGCCGGGCCGAGTTCGCGCTACCGGCGTTCTATCTGATCGGCGACCTCGATTATGTAAGTCAGCGGGCGCGCAGGCTCGGCCTCGACATCCCGCTGACCACCGTGACGCCAGAGCAAGCCGGCTCCGCCTTTGCCGACGCCCTCCCCGTGGTTGCGCTCGGCTTGCCGATGACCGCGGCGCCGGGCAAGCCCGACGCCACCAGCGCACCCGCGGCCATCGCCGCAATTCGCCGCGCGGTCGCCGATGTCAGCAGCGGCCGTGCCCGGGCGATCGTCACCAATCCGGTGGCCAAGAACGTGCTCTATCGCTCCGGATTTGCCGAACCCGGCCACACCGAATTCCTCGCGCGCCTGGCGCAGGAGACGACCGGCAAGCCGGTGCATCCGGTCATGATGCTGTGGTCGGCGGAACTCGCGGTGGTGCCGGTGACCATCCATCTGCCGCTGCGCGAGGTCGTCGCGGTCTTGACCAGCGACCTGATCGTGACCTGCGGCCGCGTCGCCGCGCGCGATTTAGCCGCGCGTTTTGGCATCGCGCGGCCGCGCATCGCGGTCGCCGGGCTCAATCCGCATGCCGGCGAAGACGGCGCGTTGGGCGGGGAAGATCGTACCATCGTCGCTCCGGCGGTCGCCGCGCTGCGCGCCGAAGGCATCGATGCCGTCGGCCCGCTGCCGGCCGACACCATGTTCCATGCGCGGGCACGCGCGGCCTACGACGTCGCGCTCTGCATGTATCACGACCAGGCACTCATCCCGATCAAGACCCTCGCCTTCGATCACGCGGTGAACGTGACGCTCGGCCTGCCCTTCGTGCGTACCTCGCCCGATCATGGCACCGCCTTCGACATCGCCGGCACAGGCAGCGGCGATCCCTCGAGCTTGATCGCGGCGATCCAGCTCGCCAATCGCCTCGCCGCGACAACGCCGGCGCTTGCGCCGGCAAAATAGTCCCGCGCATGATCCCGAAAAGTGGCAACCGGTTTTCGGATCAGATCGTGCGCCAGCCAAAATGACGCAAATCGACGACCTGCCGCCGCTGCGCGACGTCATCCGCCGGCACGGGCTGACGGCACGCAAATCGCTCGGCCAGAATTTCCTGCTCGATCTCAACCTCACCGCGCGCATCGCGCGCGCCGGCGGGCCGCTTGAAGACGCCACCGTGGTGGAAATCGGCCCCGGGCCGGGCGGTCTCACGCGCGCGCTGCTGGCCTGCGGCGCCAAGCGCGTCATCGCCATCGAACGCGACGCGCGCGCCCTTGCCGCCTTGCAGGAGATCGCCGCGCGCTATCCGGGCCGTCTGACGATCATGGCCGGCGATGCGCTGCGTCTCGACGCGCGCGAAGCGCTCGGTGGGGAGCGCGCGCGCGTGATCGCCAACCTGCCTTACAATATCGCGACCGCCCTGCTGATCGACTGGCTGACCGCCGCGCCCTGGCCGCCCTGGTACGACATGCTGGTGCTGATGTTCCAGCGCGAAGTCGCCGAGCGCATCGTCGCTAAGCCAGGCAGCAAATCCTATGGCCGCTTGTCGGTGCTGGCAGGCTGGCGCACGCAAGCCAAGATCATGTTCGACGTGAGCCGAACGGCCTTCGTGCCGCCGCCGAAGGTGACGTCGGCGCTGGTGCGGCTCATTCCGCGCGCCGAGCCGCTGGCCTGCGACGCCAAGGCGCTGCAACGCGTCACCGAAGCGGCCTTCGGGCAACGCCGCAAGATGCTGAGGCAAAGTCTTAAATCGCTTGGCGCCGACGCCGGCGTCTTGCTCGAAGCCACAGGCATCGCGCCGACCGCGCGGGCCGAGGAAATTCCGGTCGAGGGTTTCGTCGCGCTGGCGCGGGCGTTCGTGGCGGCTACGGCGTAAGTTTCTTCAGGTCCACCAGTAGCCGTTCGACGAACGCTTCAATGTCGAGCATTTTCACACGCTTGAGGCGCTCGGCGGTGAGGATCGAACGCAGGCGCGCGAAGCTCTTGTCGAGATCGCGGTTCACCAGGATGTAGTCGTATTCGCGCCAGTGCGAAATCTCTTCCAGCGAGTTGCGCAGCCGCTCGTCGATAATCGACTTGCTGTCCTCGGCGCGTCGTTCGAGCCGAGTCTTCAATTCGTCCGCAGTCGGCGGCAGCACGAACACGCCGACCACGTCGTCGCGCATCTTTTCGAGCAATTGGCGCGTGCCCTGCCAATCGATATCGAATAAAACGTCGCGGCCTGCGGCCAAGGCCTTTTCGACCGGTTCGCGCGGCGTGCCGTAGAAATTGCCGTGCACCTCGGCCCATTCCAGCAATTCGCCGCCGTCGCGCATGGCCTCGAAATGACGCTTGGATACGAAAAGATAGTGCACCCCGTCGATCTCACTACCGCGCCGCGCGCGGGTCGTCACCGAGATCGAGAGCGAGACATTCTCTTCCCGCTCCAGCAAATTGCGCGTCAGCGTGGTCTTGCCGGCGCCCGACGGCGAGGAGAGCACCAGCATGATGCCCCGGCGCGTGATGTCGCGGTCTTGGCTCATTCTAGGTTCTGCACCTGCTCGCGGAACTGCTCGACCACGCTTTTGAGCTCGAGGCCGATATTGGTGAGCCCCACGTCATTGGCCTTGGCGGTGAGCGTATTCGATTCGCGGTTGAGCTCCTGCGCCAGGAAGTCGAGCCGGCGCCCGACCGGACCGCCGCCGGCGATCAGCTTCTCCGCCTGCGCGCGATGCGAGGCAAGGCGGTCGAGTTCCTCGCGGATATCGGCCTTGCTGGCGATGAGGATAGCCTCTTGGTGCAGGCGGTCGGAATCGAAACGCTCCGACGCCGACAGCAGCACCGCCACCTGCTCGGCAAGCCGCGCTTTGACCGCCTCCGGCTTACGGCCCGGGGCCGCTTCCGCCCGTGCCGCAAGGGCGCCGATTTCCGCCAGCCGGGCCGACAGCAGGCGGCCGAGCGTTGCACCCTCCTCGTCGCGCATGGCAACGAGATCGGCGAGCGCGCGCTCGAAGCCGGCAATAATCGCCGTTTCGGCAGCGCGACGATCCTCTTCACGCTCGTCTTCTTCCGTCACCTCGATCACGCCTTTGAGCGACAAGATGCCGTCGAGGCTGGGCGGCGCGGCGTCGACCTTTCCGGCGATCGCCTTGAGTGTCGCCAGCACGGCGCCCAACACCTGCTCATTGACCTTGACAGTCGGTGAGACGCCTTTGCGCTCGACGCTCAGGTTGGCGTAAACGGTGCCGCGGGAAAGCTTTTCTGTACCGAACTTACGTACCGGCACTTCGATGGCGTCCCAGCCCGGCGGTAGCCGCAGCCGCAAGTCGAGGCCCTTAGCGTTGACCGATTTGAGCTCCCAGCTCCAGGCATAGGCGCCGGCAACGCCCTGGCCGCGAGCGAATCCGGTCATGCTCGATAAGGCCATCGGATCAATTCTCGTGATGTCTCGCGAAAGTGCCGGGACCTTAGCGGCGCGCCGGTGCCGTCACAAGGGAGTGTTGCCGAGCGCCCTCGTCAGTCCGCGCCGCCGCGAATACCTAATGCCTGCCGCCGCTGCTCTTGGCCGCATCGGTCGCCGGCGGATTGTTATCCGGCGTTTTGGCGCGCTCGATCACGCGCAGGCGCGAGACGTTCTTCTCGTGCTGCTCATAGGTTTCCGAAAACGCATGGCCGCCGGTGCCGTCGGCGACAAAAAAGAGATCCTTGGTTCGCGCCGGATTGGCCGCCGCTTCAAGCGAAGCGCGCCCCGGATTGGCGATCGGCCCGGGCGGCAGGCCCTGAATGACATAGGTGTTGTACGGCGTCGGCTGCTCGATCTCGCTTTTCATGATCGGGCGACCGAGCGTGCCCTTGCCGCCTGCCAGGCCGTAAATAATCGTCGGATCGGATTGCAGCTTCATCTTGTTCTTCAGGCGATTGACGAACACAGCCGCCACGCGCGAACGCTCCTCGGCCTTGCCGGTTTCCTTCTCCACGATCGAGGCGAGGGTGACCAACTGCTCCGGGGACTTGAGCGGAAGATCGGGCGCGCGGTGCTCCCAGATCTCCTGCAGGATGCGGCGTTGCGCCTGCTCCATGCGCTGCAGCATCTGCTCGCGAGACATGCCGATCGTATATCTGTAGGTCTCCGGCAGCAGCGTGCCTTCGTGCGGGATTTCCTTGATCGGACCGGTGAGCGATCCGTTCTGCAACAGGCGGGCGACGATCTGCTCGGAGGTCAACCCTTCCGGGACGGTCACCACGTGCTGCACCACCTTGCCCTCGATGATGGTGTCGACCACATCGGAGAGGCTGGCGTTCTTGGCGAAGCGGTACTCGCCATGCTTGAGGCCACCGCGCGCCTTGAGAACCACGACGCCGCCGACAAAAACCCAAGGCTGATCGATCACGCCCTCGCGCGTGAGCAGATCGGAAATATCCTTGATGCCCAGGCCGCGCGGGATATTGACGACTTTGTCCTCGGTCAGCGGCCCCGGCGCGTCGAAGCGCTGCTTGCCGAAATAAAGCCCGGCACCGACCGTCACGGCCGCCACGATCAGCACCGTGAAAATCGCGTTGCCGACGATCACCAGCGGATGACGTACCCGCCGCGAGCGGCGTCTCGGTGCCGGCACGCGTTGCGGCTGCAGCGCCGCGCGCGGCGAGCGCGGCATCATGCGCGCCTCGCTTTGCGGCGGCAGCGGCGGCCGTTCCGACGGACTGGAATTCACTCGATGGCTCCCGCTATCGGCATCGTCACGTCAGCGCGCTCCATGACCGCGTTCGCTTAAGCTTCATCATTGGGCGGCGCACCCACCCCGCAGCTTCGATCCCACCGGAAGCGGAAAACAGCAAGCGCTCTGGCAGGTTAGAAAAAATTATGGCGAAAACTAGGGGTATCGTCACCGGTTTCGCGGCGTGAAGGTTAGTGCACATAACGACGGAAGATCAACGAGGCATTGGTGCCGCCAAACCCAAACGAATTCGACAGCACGGTATCGATATCACGCTTGCGCGCCACGTGCGGCACGAGATCGATCGGAGTCTCCACCGATGGGTTATCGAGGTTAATGGTGGGCGGGGCCACCCCGTCGCGGATCGCCAGGACGGAAAAAATCGCTTCGACCGCGCCGGCGGCGCCGAGCAGATGGCCGATACAGGACTTCGTCGACGACATGGAGATGCGGCCGGCGGCATTGCCGGCCAGGCGCTGCACCGCGCCGAGCTCGATCTCGTCGCCCATCGGCGTCGAGGTGCCGTGCGCATTGACGTAGTCGATATCGCCTGGCGAAACGCCGGCGCGCTTGGCCGCCATGGTCATGCAGCGGAACGCGCCGTCGCCGTCCGGCGAAGGCGCGGTGATATGATAGGCGTCGCCCGACAGTCCGTAGCCGATCAACTCGGCATGGATCTTGGCGCCGCGCGCCTTGGCGTGATCGAGCGCCTCCAGCACCACGGCGCCGGCGCCCTCACCCATCACAAAGCCGTCGCGATCCTTGTCGTAGGGGCGCGAGGCGCGCGTGGGCTGATCGTTGAACCCGGTCGACAGTGCGCGCAACGCCGCAAAGCCGGCGAGCGAAATACGGTTGACCGGCGATTCGGTGCCGCCAGCCACCATCACCTCGGCGTCGCCCAGTGCGATCATGCGCGCCGCATCGCCGATCGCATGCGCGCCGGTCGAGCAAGCGGTGACGACCGAATGGTTCGGCCCTTTCAGGCCGAACTCGATCGATACGAAACCCGCGGCAAGATTGATGATACGGCCGGGAATGAAGAACGGCGACACGCGACGCGCGCCTCTTTCATGCAGCGTGACGGCGGTAGAGGCGATGCCTTCGACACCGCCGATGCCCGAACCGATCAGCACGCCGGTCGATGTCTGCTCTTCTTGGCTTTGCGGCCGCCAGCCGGCGTTGTCCAGCGCCTGACGCGCCGCGCACATGGCGTAGACAATGAAGTTGTCGACTTTGCGCTGCTCCTTCGGCTCCATCCACTGGTCGGGATTGAAGGTGCCGTCGGCGCCGTCGCCGCGCGGCACCACGCCGGCGATCTTGCAGGATATGTCGGAGACGTCGAAAGTTTCGATTTGTTTGACGCCGCTCTCGCCCTTGACGATACGGGTCCACGTCGTCTCGACGCCGCATCCAAGCGGCGTGACCATTCCCAAACCGGTGACGACGACACGTCTCATGACCGGCTCCGACCCATGACTATGCGGTCCTACGCTCCGTTCCGCCGGGCATAGCCCACAATTCAAAGACTAATGAAGCGACCGAGCCGCGCCTATGACGCTTTCGCTCAGCTCTTAGCGTTCTTTTCGAGGAACTTGACCGCGTCGCCGACGGTCAGAATGGTTTCGGCGGCATCGTCGGGAATTTCACAGTGAAATTCCTCTTCAAAGGCCATCACGAGTTCGACGGTGTCGAGACTGTCGGCGCCAAGATCGTCAATGAAACTCGCTTGCTCCGTCACCTTGTCGGGCTCAACGCCCAGGTGCTCCACGACGATCTTTTTCACCCGCTCGCCAATGTCACTCATCGATCCACCCTCGTCTTCTAGATTGGGCTGCGACTCGATCAAGCCTCGCAACCATCGCGGAATGGCCTCGTCGTGGTTGACGTTGGCGAGAGGACTAGCGATGGCGGTGGTCAGCTTTCGACTTCCGCTATCGGCCGCCCCAGCCGGGCCGAAATTCGGTTACCATACTTCAATTGCGTTGACTAGCGCGAGCAAGCGTAGCCGGGCAACCCCCGAAAAGCCACGTATTTCACCCGCCGCAACCGCATGGCCCGCACGCAATCGGCGACATAGCTCACAATTAGCCTACGTAGCCTACGCGCGATCTTGACCGCCCCAATTGAGGCGCGGACCAGCATTGCACGACCGTGCATTAGAACATGGCCATCCCGCCATTGACGTGAATTGTTTGACCGGTGACGTATTGCGCCTCATCCGAGGCCAGATAGACCGCCGCTGCGGCCACGTCTTGCGGCGTTCCAAGCCGGGCGGCCGGGACCCTCGCCAGAATGGCTTCGCGCTGCTTGTCGTTGAGCCTGTCGATCATGGCGGAGGCGATGATGCCGGGCGCGATGCAATTGGCGGTGACGTTGCGTTTGGCATATTCGGCGGCCACCGATTTCATCATCGCGACCATGCCCGCCTTCGAGGCCGTGTAATTGGCCTGCCCCGGATTGCCGGTGAAGCCGACGATCGAGGAAATGCCGATCACGCGGCCCCAGCGCCGGCGCATCATGCGCGTCACCGCGGCACGGGCGAGCCGGAAGGTGGCGGTGAGGTTGACGGCGATGACTTTTTCCCAGGCCTCGTCGGTCAGACTGACGAACAGGTTGTCCTGATTGACGCCGGCATTGGCGACCAGGATGTCGAGCTTTGTCATTTTCTCTTCCGCGCTCGGCACCAGCGCCTCGACGGCCTCTTTGTCGGCGAGGTCGCACGGCAAAACATGCACGCGATCTTTGAGTTCGCCTGCGAGTTGGGCGAGCACCTCGCTTCGCGTGCCCGAAATCGCGACCGTCGCGCCTTGAGCGTGGAGCGCGCGCGCAATAGCGCCGCCAATGGCCCCGGTCGCTCCGGTCACCAGGGCCGCCTTGCCGGTTAGATCGAACATCATGTGTTTCTCCCGGCCTTGAAAGCAACGATATCCTCCGGGCTGCCGATCGCGCCAGCGGTTGCACCGCCGGCGATGCGCTTGATCAACCCCGAGAGCACTTTGCCCGCTCCCACTTCGTAGAACGTCGTGACGCCGGCGCCCGCCATGAAAGCAACCGACTCGCGCCAACGCACCGTACCCGTCACCTGTTTCACCAGCGCCTCGACGATCTCGGCCGGCGCCTTGATCGGCTTGGCCAGCACATTGGCGACCACCGGCACGACCGGCGGCTTGACCGCGACCTTTGCCAGCGCTTGCGCCATCACCTCGGCCGCGGGCGCCATCAGCGCGCAATGGAATGGCGCGGACACCGGCAGCAGCATCGCGCGCTTGGCGCCTTTGCTCTTGGCGATTTCAACCGCGCGTTCGACCGCGGCCTTGTCGCCCGACACCACCACCTGACCGGCGCCATTGTCGTTGGCGGCCTGGCAGACCTGCCCTTGCGCGGCTTCCGCCGCCACCGCCGCCGCCGCGTCGAATTCCAGTCCGATCAGCGCCGCCATGGCGCCGACCCCGACCGGCACCGCTTTTTGCATCGCCAGCCCGCGTACCCGCAACAAGCGGGCAGTGTCGGCAACACTGAACGCGCCGCTGGCGGCGAGCGCGGAATATTCGCCGAGCGAATGGCCGGCGACGAATTGCGCCTCGCACGCGAGCTCAAACCCGGCTTCCTGCTCCAGCACGCGCATGGTGGCAAGCGAGACTGCCATCAGCGCCGGCTGCGCATTCTCGGTGAGCGTGAGCGTCTCGATCGGGCCGTCGAAGATGGTGTCGCTGAGCTTGGCGCCGAGCGCCTCATCGACTTCGTCGAAAATCTGTCGCGCGGCCACGAAATTCGCGGCCAGCGCCTTGCCCATACCCACTGCCTGGCTGCCCTGACCGGGAAATACGAAAGCGACCGCCATGCCCCCACAACCTTCGCCGTTTTGTCGAAATCGGGCCGAAAGACACCGCATGACAGGCCCTGTCAAGCGCAGCCGATATCGGTCACCGCCCGCTTGGCCTTGCCTTTTTCGGCCCGATCCGCCTATAACCCGCCCGCTCCGTCGATCCTGGTTGGGAGCTGAACGGACGGTCGTTTCGCGAGAAACGGCAGGGCCAGTGGGCCCGACGTCCCGTGTTTCCGCCTTCTGAGCATTCCGAGCCTTTCCCGAAGGGCTCGAGGGGCTAGGCGCCGGGATCGAGGACTGGAACGAACAAAGGGAAAGGCATTTCATGCCGCTATACGAACACGTCTACCTTGCGCGCCAGGATCTCTCCGCGCAGCAGGTCGAAGAATTGACCACGCAATTGACCGGCGTCGTCGAGCAACAGGGTGGCAAGATCACCAAGAACGAATATTGGGGAATGAAGTCCCTCAACTACCGCATCCGCAAAAACCGCAAGGCGCACATGACGCTGCTCAATGTCGATGCGCCGTCGGCCGCGCTCAACGAAATCGAGCGCCAGGAGCGGCTGAACGAAGACGTGCTGCGCTATCTCACCATCCGCGTCGAGGCGCACGAAGAAGGCCCCTCCGCGATGATGCGCAAGTCCGACCGCGATCGCGACGATCGCGGTGATCGTGGCGACCGTGGGGACCGCGGCGATCGCGGACGCGGCGAACGCCGCCCACGGCGCGAAGACGCCGAGGAAGAAGCCGCACCCGCTGCGGCCGCTGCGGTGGAGGAATAGATCATGGCCTTTGGATCCTCCCAGGGCGGCGGTGCCCGCCGTCCCTTCTTCCGCCGGCGCAAGACCTGTCCGTTTTCCGGCGCCAATGCGCCGAAGATCGACTACAAGGACGTCAAGCTTTTGCAGCGCTACGTGTCGGAACGCGGCAAGATCGTACCGAGCCGCATCACCGCGGTCTCGGCCAAGAAGCAGCGCGAATTGGCGCAGGCGATCAAGCGCGCGCGCTTCCTCGGCCTGCTGCCTTATGTGATACGATAAGTTCAACGAGGTCTCCGGGGGGCTCCCGGGGACCGATGGTTGGGGCGGACATGATCCGTCTCTAACCGCTCGAAACGGGGCGGGACAGCTCGTGATGATGCAAATCGCATTGATCGGTATCGGTGCCGGCGCCGCGGCGGCTTTGCTGTTCGCCTCGGTGACGTCGGGCTCGCTGCTGTCGATCGGGCTGTTCTATCTGGCGCCGTTGCCGTTGATGATCGCAGGGCTGGGCTGGAGCCCTTGGTCCGCAATGACCGGTGCGCTCGCGGGCGGCGTCGCGCTCGGCTTCGTCTTCGGTCCGCTCTTCTTTTTCACCTTTCTCGCCGGCGCCGGGCTTCCGGCCTGGTGGCTTGGCTATCTGACCATGCTGGCGCGGCCGGCGACGAACGGCGGCGGCGCCCAGCTCGAATGGTATCCGCCCGGGCGCCTGGTGATCTGGGCGGCGATCCTGGCAACGCTGATCGTGGTCGTCGCCATTCCGAACTTCGGCACCGACGCCGAAAGCTTCCGCGCCGGCTTGCGCAGCGCCCTTTCGCGGCTCTTGCATGTGGAGGCCGATGCACCCGCCGGCCTGCCCAATAGCGGCCGCTTGGTCGACTTCCTGGTGACGGCCATTCCGCCGGCGGGCGCGGTGCTGGCGACGGTCACCAATCTGGTCAATCTTTGGCTTGCCGGCCGTATCGTGAAATTTTCCGGCCGGCTGAAGCGGCCGTGGCCGCAGCTGTCGGACATGACGCTTCCGCGCAGCGCGATCGCGGCGCTCGCCGTTACGATCGCTTTGAGCTTCGTCGGCGGCCTCGTCGAAATCGTCGCCGGTGTGCTGGCCGCTAGTCTGCTGATGGCCTATGGCGTGCTCGGTTTTGCCGTGCTGCACACGATCTCGCGCGGCCTGGACGCGCGCGGTTTTCTGCTCGGCGGCGTCTACGCCGCGGTCATGGTATTCGGCTGGCCGGTGCTGGCGCTCTGCCTGCTCGGCCTGATCGAAGCGGCCGTGGATCTGCGCGCGCGCTTTGCGCGCAAACGCGGGCCGCCCTCCCCAACCTGACAACAGCTATCCACCATACCCGCAACGCAAACCAAAAGTTCAAATCGAGGAGTAACGACAATGGAAGTGATCCTGCTCGAGCGCATCGGCAAGCTCGGCCAAATGGGCGACGTCGTGCGCGTGAAGGACGGCTTCGCCCGCAATTTCCTTCTTCCCCGCGGCAAGGCGCTGCGGGCGACGACGGAAAACAAATCACGCTTCGAATCGATGAAGACCGAATTGCAGGCGCGCAATCTCGAAGCGAAAGGCGAAGCCGACAAAGTCGCGGCCGCCCTCAACGGCAAGACCATCGTGGTGCTGCGCCAGGCGAGCGAAACCGGCCAGCTGTTCGGCTCGGTCTCGACCCGCGATATCGCCACGCTGCTCAACGTCGAAGGCGCCGAGATCAACCGCACCCAGGTCGCGCTCAACGCCCCGATCAAGGCCATCGGCCAGTACAAAGTGCCGCTGGCGCTGCACCCGGATGTCGAGAGCACCGTCACCGTGATCGTCGCGCGCAGCGCGCAGGAAGGCGAGCGCATCGCCCGCGGCGAGGATGTAAACGTGCCGCGCACCGAGGCGGAAGAGGAAGCGGCTGCGGCGCTGGAGACCGCGGAAGCCTTTTTCGAACCGGAAGCGGCCGCGGCCCTGCGCGAACGCGAGCAGCCTGAAGGCGAAGCCGCAGCCGAGGCTGAGGACGCCAAGCCCGCGAAAGCCGCCAGGAAGAACAAAGCAGACGACGAGGCCTGACCCGCGAGCGTTAACGCGCGCGCGTTAGGTTGCGAGTTTCTAGGGTTCGGAGACCTGCCCTGCGATGCCGGCCGTCACTGTGAGCGGCAAGCCGAGATGCGGCAAGTCTGCTGGCGCGGCGTGTGTTTGGCACATTCAAGCAGCGCCGCATTGTTGGCCGATGCCCGGGTGGTCGCTTTCGCCTGACCCCAACCGGATGGGCTGTCGGCGCGGCAAGTCCATATCTGGCTGCTCCGATGATCGCGATTGCCCCGATCCCGATCCCGGTGGCGCGGGCGGTCCTCGTCATCCTCGTCATCGTCGTCCCGGCGACGCGACCGACGATCGTCGACACACTTGTCCCGACTTTCGCTGAAGTGCCGGTCCCTGCCGCAACCGTCACGGACCAGGACTACATCGGTCTCGGCCGCCGCCTTTTTGGCGAGCGCAAGCGGCAGCGCGTTGGCATTGCCTGCAGTCAGTATGGACATAGCGCCGATGGCGACATGGACATAGCGCCGATGGCGACGGTCAAAGCAAGCGATGCGAATGTCAGGGATCCCTTGACGGATCGAAGATGAACGTCGGCGGTGCGATTGCTGTTTCTCGTGAGCATAACGTTTACCTTCCACCCAGTTTCTAGGTTCAGCGGCGACAGTATTAAGAAGTTGAGCGATGTCTTAGGGGCACTTAGCGGACATGCCCGAGCACTAACGAACGTCCACTTTTAGCGTCAAGGCGGACGTCCGCCAACAGCAGTTTACCGATCTGATTGATTTATGGTTACACGCCCTAGTCGGACTTTTTCTTATCGTCGGATTTGGCGTCCGACTTGCCGGCCTTGGCTTCGCTGGCTTTGCTGTCCGTGGACGTCGATTCAGGCTTGGCGCCGGGTTTGACGTCGCCTGCTTTGACTTCGGCCGGCTTGGAGGATTTTTTCGCGCTCGGTTTGGATCCCTCGACCGCGTTCTCTTTGGCGTCACCGGACTTCGCCGCGGTCGACTTGCCGGATCGCGGTTTTTTCTCGACCTTGCCGTCCGGCTTCTTTTCGTCGGTCTTGGCCTTCGCCTCGCCCTTCGGCTTGCGCTTGGCGGCGCCCGTGCGCTTGGCCGCAGGCGGCCCTTTGTCGGTCGCTTGCACATAGGCGGCAAGCGCGGCGGCCGTTTCCAGACTGGCCGTATAGTGTTCGCGCAAAAACTCCTTCAGCCCGAAGATGCCGCCGGCCTTGGAAAGCCCCTTGGTCGTTTTGTGGCAGATCGCGCAATCCGAGGCGAAGAGCTGAGCCGGGGTCTTGCCTTTGTCCAAATTCTCCTGCGCCCGGGCCGGCCCGCAGGCGCAAAGCGCCAAAATCGCGATTGCCGGCAAAATACCGCGTCGAAAGCCCAGCATTGTCCCTAGCCCCTCGATAACTTGCCGCCCCCGGCGGCCCCCGGTCGATTCACAGGTTGATAGCGCATTATCGCCAGATTGTGACCCCGGCAAAATCTGCATGCCGGGGGCGCCTATTGCGGCATTGCTGGACGGCTGGAACTTTGATTAAATACCTACGTTAGCAGGTCAGGACGACAGCGCGGCTGCCGCGTTGGGTTGGGACGGGTCGTTCGTGTTTCGGGGAGAATGAAGCCCACGGGGCACAGACTGTAGATTATTTGACGGTGGAGGCGGCCGATGGACCGGTTGCTTCGATTTTTGCTCAAGACCTTTATCCGGCGGGGGACATTTCGCGTTACCACCTCGCGCGGCACGGTCTTGACCTTCGGCGATGGGACCGGCCAGCCGGTATCGGTACGCTTTACCTCACGCGCCGCCGAATGGGGCATCCTGCTCGATCCTGAGCTCAAGTTCGGCGAAGCCTATATGAACGGCACCTTCGTGGTCGAGGAAGGCTCGATCGCCGACGTGCTCGCCATTTGTCTCGGCCAGAAGTCCGAGGTTCCGCACTGGGCGCAGCTGCAATATTTGTTGCGCTACCTGAAGCGGCGGATCAGCCAGTTCAATCCGCGCCGGCGCGCGCGCAACAATGTGGCGCATCATTACGACCTCGACGGCCGGCTCTATGCGCTGTTCCTCGACGCCGACCGGCAATATAGCTGTGGCTATTTCGAGAGACTCGACCAATCACTCGACGAAGCGCAGCTTGCCAAGAGACGGCATCTTGCCGCCAAGCTCCTGCTAAAGCGCGATAGCAGCGTCCTCGACATCGGCTGCGGCTGGGGCGGGCTCGGCTTGTATCTTGCCGAGGTCGCCGGCACCAATGTCACCGGCGTGACGCTGTCGCGGGAGCAGCATGCCATCGCCAACGAGCGCGCCGCCGAGAGCCGTCTGAGCCAGCGCGCCAAGTTCCGCATACAGGATTATCGCGACATCAACGAAACCTTCGACCGCATCGCTTCGGTCGGCATGTTCGAGCACGTCGGCGTCAACCACTACGACACCTTCTTCCGCAAGAGCGCGCGGCTGCTCAAGGACGACGGCGTGATGGTGCTGCACTCGATCGGCCGCTCGGAAGGGCCGAGCGCCACCAATCCGTGGATCGCCAAATACATTTTCCCCGGCGGCTATATTCCGTCTTTGTCGGAAGTGCTGCCGCACATCGAGAAGGCGGGCCTGCTGATCACCGACATCGAGATCCTGCGCCTGCACTACGCCGAGACGCTCAAAGCCTGGCGGGAGCGCTTCCTCGCCCATCGCGACGAGATCGAGCGCATCTATGATGAGCGCTTCGAGCGCATGTGGGAGTTCTATCTGGCGGCCTCGGAAATGTCGTTCCGCGAGCAGAACATGATGGTGTTCCAGATCCAGCTCGCCAAGCGTCAGGACGTGGTGCCGATGACGCGCGGTTATATCGGTCGCGAGGAGCAGCGGCTCGCCGCCGCCGAAGGCCAGCGCCGTCCGCCGTTGCGGCTGGCCGGCGAGTAGCCCCACCCTTACGATGTGGCCGTCAAGTCCGCTTGCAACGCTGCGCACAAACCTTTTCAGCGGTTAATTTGTGTGGACAGCGGCGATTAGTGCCCGGCGGCCATCGCAGAAATCCATAAGCCGTGTAAGCCAACATCTAACAAAGTTTCGTCATCTTGACGGAACAGGCATAAGCATGGCTCCACTCAATTCGACGCTCCGAAAGCCGGCCGAAGAACCGGCCCCGCTTTATCGTTCCGCACCGCACAATATCGAAGCGGAGCAAGCGCTGTTGGGCGCGATCCTAGTCAACAACGAAGCGTTCTATCGCGTCTCCGACTTCCTCAATCCGGAACATCTGTTCGAGCCGATCCACCAGAAGATTTATCAGCTAACGCGCGATTTGATCCGCGCCGGCAAGATCGCGACGCCGGTGACGCTGAAGACCTTCCTTGACGGCAACATCGATATCGGCGGGCTCAATGTGAGCCAATATCTCGCGCGGCTCGCCGCCGAGGCCACCACCATCATCAATGCCGAGGACTACGGCCGCACCGTCTACGACCTAGCGATCCGCCGTGCGCTGATCGTGGTCGGCGAGGACATGGTCAATGACGCCTTCGACGCGCCGGTCGATCGCGCGCCCAGAGCCCAGATCGAGGAGGCCGAGCGAAAGCTCTATGAGCTGGCCGAGACCGGCCGCTACGATGGCGGGTTCCAGCTTTTTTCCCATTCGCTGACCACCGCCGTCGACATGGCCGCGCATGCCTTCCAGCGCGACGGCAAGCTATCCGGCATGGCCACCGGGCTCGACGACCTCGACCGCATGATGGGCGGCTTGCAGCCGTCCGACCTTATTATCCTCGCCGGCCGGCCCGGCATGGGCAAAAGCGCGCTTGCCACCAACATCGGCTACAACGTCGCCAAAGCTTGGCAGGGCGAGGTTCGGACCGACGGCCACACCATCACCACCAATGGCGGCATTGTCGGCTTCTTCTCGCTGGAAATGTCGGCTGAGCAACTCGCAACCCGCATTATCGCCGAGCAAACCGGCATCCCCTCGAATCAGATCCGGCGCGGCGCCATCAGTGAGGCCGATTTCGAGCGCATCAAGGACCACTCGATCGAATTGCAAAACCTCAAGTTCTACGTGGATGAGACCGGCGGCCTATCGGTGGCCCAGCTCGCCGCCCGTGCGCGCAGGCTCAAGCGCCAGCGCGGGCTCGATCTCATGGTCATCGACTATCTGCAATTGCTGTCGGGCTCGACCAAACGTTCGTCTGAAAATCGCGTGCAGGAAATCACCGAGATCACCACCAAGCTGAAAGCGTTGGCAAAAGAGCTCAACGTGCCGATCCTGGCGCTGTCGCAATTGTCGCGGCAGGTGGAGAGCCGCGACGACAAGCGCCCGCAGCTTTCCGATTTGCGTGAATCGGGTTCGATCGAGCAGGACGCCGACGTGGTGCTATTCGTGTTCCGCGAGGAGTACTACCACGCCATGCGCAAGCCATTGGAATCAAACCGCGAAAAATTCATGGAATGGGAGGTGGAGGGCGACAAGGTGCACGGCAAGGCCGAAGTCATCATCGGCAAGCAGCGCCACGGACCGACCGGCACCGTCGAACTGCAATTCGAGGGCGCGCTGACCCGCTTTTCGTCACTCGCGCGCGAGGACCACGTGCCCGAGCGCATCTGAGCCTTGAAACGCTCAGCGGGAGCGGCCCGGCGCGACGATAGCCCGCCCGCCCCCCGCATGGACGGCCCGTCCTTAGGCGGCTATGACCACGCGACATGGCCAATGCCCAAACCATAACCCAAGACGCCCAAGACAACGCTGCCCCGTCGGGCGCGGCACCGCAGGAACCCGGTATGACCGCCGGTTTGCCGGCGGCGGAGGCCGGCGGCGTCCTGACCGTCGATCTCGCCGCGATCGTGGAGAATTGGCGCGCGCTCAACCGCAAGGTCATGCCGACCGAATGCTCGGCGGTGATCAAGGCCAACGGCTACGGCTGCGGCATCGAACAGGTCGCCGGCGCGCTCGCCAAGGCCGGCTGCAAGACCTTTTTCGTTGCCGATCTCGGCGAGGCGCGGCGCGTGCGCGCGGTCGCTGCCGAACCGGCGATCTATGTGCTCAACGGATTGCTGCCGAACAGCGCCGCCGGCTATGCCGAAATCAACGCCCAGCCGGTGATCGGCAGTCTGCTCGAGTTTGCCGAATGGGACGGCTTCTGCGCCACCAGCGGCTGGCGCGGCGGCGCCGCGCTGCACGTCGACACCGGCATGAACCGGCTCGGCATCGCGCTCGGCGAGGCCTCCGCGCTCGCCCCGCGCCTGCGCACCGAAAGCCACAGCATCAATCTGCTGATGACGCATCTTGCGTGTGCCGAAATCTTCGACCACCCACTTAATCAGCGCCAGATCAGCACGTTCCGCGAACTGCGCATGTACTATCGCGGCATCCCCTCCTCGATCGCCAACTCGTCGGGCATTTTCCTCGGGAACGCCGCCCACTGCGACATGGTCCGGCCGGGCGTCGCGCTCTACGGCGTCAACCCGACTCCCGGCCAGCGCAATCCGATGCGCCCGGCGGTGACGTTGCAAGGCAAGATCGTGCAGCTGCGCACGGTCGCGCGCGGCGAAACCGTGGGCTACGGCGCCGCCTGGACCGCCCGGCATGCCATCCGCCTGGCGGTCGTCGCCGTCGGCTATGCCGACGGCTATCCGCGCGCTGTGAGCGCTGCCGATGCGGCGCCCGGCGGCGAGGCGATCATCGCCGGCCAGCGCTGTGCCCTGGCCGGGCGCGTTTCCATGGATCTGCTGGCGATCGACGTCACCGACCTGCCCGACAGCGACGTCAAGCGCGGCGACCTCGTCACCCTCATCGGCGGCGACATCACGGTCGACGAAGTCGCCAAGATCGCCGGCACCATCGGTTACGAGGTGCTCACCAGCATCGGCCAGCGCTACCACCGCATCTATCGCGAGGCCTGAGCCGGCTAAAGCCGCCCTTCCCCTTTTCCCCGTGGGATTAAGGCCTTCGTAAACAATGTTCTTGTAATGTTCTCATGGCTGCTTTAGCCTACCGGCCAACGCTTTAGCAGCGATTCCCGTAAAATGTCGCGACGTACGCTCAACTTCATTTGCCAGAACTGCGGTGCCGCTTTCAGCCGCTGGCAGGGTAAGTGCGAGGACTGCGGCGAATGGAATACGCTTGCCGAGGAAGGCAGCGAGCGCGCCGGCCCGGGCCGCAAGGCCGGCAAAGGACGTTTATTCGCCCTTGAGCCGCTCGCCGGCGAAGCCCATGACGCCCCGCGGCTGCCGTCCGGCATCGCCGAATTCGATCGCGTCACCGGCGGCGGTTTCGTGCGCGGTTCAGTGCTGCTGATGGCCGGCGATCCCGGCATCGGCAAATCGACGGTATTGCTGCAGGCGGCGGCGGCGCTGGCGCGGTCCGGCCACCGCGCCGTCTATATCTCGGGCGAAGAAGCGGTGGCACAGGTGCGCCTGCGCGCCGAGCGCCTCGGCCTCGGCGATGCCGCGGTCGAGCTCGCCGCCGAGACCGCAGTCGCCGATATCATCGCCACTTTGTCGGAAGGCAAGATACCGCGGCTCATCGTCATCGACTCGATCCAGACCATGTGGACCGAACAGGTCGAAATCAGCGCCCGGCACAGTGACGCAGGTGCGCGGCAGTGCGCAGGCGCTGATCCGTTTTGCCAAGCGCTCGGGCGCGGCCATCATCCTGGTCGGCCATGTCACCAAAGACGGCCAGATCGCCGGTCCCCGCGTGGTCGAGCACATGGTCGACGCCGTGCTCTCCTTCGAGGGCGAAGGCTCGCACCAGTTCCGCATCTTGCGCGCGGTGAAAAACCGTTTCGGTCCGACCGATGAGATCGGCGTGTTCGAGATGACGGGGTCGGGCCTGCGCGAGGTCGCCAACCCATCCGAGCTGTTCCTGTCGGAGCGCGATCTGGGCTCGCCGGGCACCGCCGTGTTCGCTGGCATTGAGGGCTCAAGGCCGCTGCTGGTCGAAATCCAGGCGCTGGTGGCGCCGACCTCTCTCGGCACGCCAAGACGGGCAGTTGTCGGCTGGGACCCGAGCCGATTGTCGATGGTGCTGGCGGTGCTGGAGGCGCATTGCGGCGTGCGGCTCGCCGGGCACGATGTCTATCTCAATGTCGCCGGCGGCTTGCGCATCAATGAGCCTGCGGCCGATCTTGCCGCAGCCGCTGCCCTTGTCTCATCTTTGGTAAACGCGCCCTTGCCGGCCGATGCCGTTTATTTCGGGGAAGTATCGCTGTCGGGCGCCATCCGCCCGGTCGCGCAAAGCCCGGCCCGGCTCAAAGAAGCCGCAAAGCTTGGCTTTACCCGCGCCGTTATTCCTGAAGCGACGCGCGCGGACGCTGGCGAAGATGCCCTCAAGATCACCGAGGTCGCAAACTTGGCAGCGCTGGTGGCCGACATTGCCGCGCGCGGCAGCCGTCGCGTACCGGCCGAAAGCCGTGCACAAGACGGGTGACGACCCGACAGGCTGCCGCTATACACTGAGGCGACCGAAACCCCCGCTCGCGGCATTTGCTCGGCTGGTCCACGCGAGCAGAAATGGGCTTAACATTAAGCACTTAGGGTCGACATCGCCGCCCTGCTCCGGAGCCGCCGAGGTGTCCCCGGATTCGCCACGCCGGTCTCACGCTTGGCCTGGCACAGGCCGTGCATATCTACGGAGTGCATGAGCTTCGATGCCGATTACGCTACTCGACATCATCCTGTTGGCGGTCATGTTGATCTCAGGGCTGCTCGCCATGATCCGCGGCTTCATGCGCGAGATCCTGTCGATCGGCGCCTGGGGCATCGCGGCGATCGCGGCGCTCACGTTCTATTCAAAGCTGGCGCCGATCGTGAAGTCCTACGTCAGCCTTGGCGACACGGCGACCAATGCGATCTCGGCCGCCGTCGTGTTCCTGGTGACGCTGCTCATCGTCGCCATCATCACCGTGCGCATCTCCGATATCATCCTCGACAGCCGAGTCGGCGCACTCGACCGCACGCTCGGCTTTCTGTTCGGGCTCGGCCGCGGCCTGCTGGTGGTGGTTGTCGCCTTCCTGTTTTTCGCCTGGCTGGTGCCCGACCGCAGCCAGCCGGAGTGGGTGCGCGGCGCCAAGTCGAAAGTCGTACTGCAAAGTACCGGGCAATGGCTGATGTCTTTGTTGCCGGAAGACCTAGATAAGACCATAACGAAATTCAGGCGGCAGAAGCCGGAAGACCAGGAAGCGCCGCCTGATACCACTCCGCCCGATCGTTCGGAGCGGCACATGCCGGTGATGCAGGCCCAGTTGGGCGGAACAAGGTAGCGATGCAAAATCGTCCGCAAGAGCCCGAGCCAACGGCAGACGCTGACTTCGACCCTTATGCCGACCGGCTGCGCGAGGAGTGCGGCGTGTTCGGTATCTTCAACCATCCCGACGCCGCCGCGATCACCGCGCTCGGGCTGCACGCGCTGCAGCACCGCGGCCAGGAGGCCGCCGGCATCGTCTCATTCGACGGCAAACGTTTCCATTCCGAGCGCCGCCTTGGTCTGGTCGGCGACACCTTCTCTCGCCGCGAAGTGATCGACCGCCTGCCCGGCACCTCGGCCATCGGCCACACGCGCTATTCGACCACCGGCGAAACCATCCTGCGCAATGTGCAGCCGCTGTTCGCCGAACTCGAGGGCGGCGGCTTCGCCATCGGCCACAACGGCAACCTCACCAACGGCATCGCGCTGCGTCGCCAATTGGTGCACGAAGGCGCCATGATGCAGTCGACCTCGGACACCGAGGTGATCCTGCATCTGGTGGCACGGGCGCGGCGCAACCGTTTCGTCGACCGCTTCGTCGAGGGACTGCGCCAGCTCGAAGGTGCCTATGCCTTTGTCGGCCTGACCAACAAGAAGCTGGTCGGCGCGCGCGATCCGCTTGGCATCCGGCCGCTGGTGATCGGCAAACTCGACGGCTGTCCGATCCTCGCCTCGGAAACCTGCGCCCTCGACATCATCGGCGCGCAATATGTGCGCGACGTGGAGAACGGCGAGGTCGTCGTGTTCGACGAGGACGGCGCGCAATCGCATAAGCCCTTCCCGCCGATGGCGGCGCGGCCCTGCATCTTCGAGTACGTCTATTTCGCGCGCCCCGACTCCATCGTCGGCGGCCGCAACGTCTATGACGTGCGCAAGACCATGGGCGCGGAGCTGGCGCGCGAAGCGCCCGCGCTAGCCGACGTCGTAGTGCCGGTGCCGGATTCCGGCGTGCCGGCGGCCATCGGCTTTGCCCACGAGTCGGGCATACCCTACGAACTCGGCATTATCCGCAACCATTACGTCGGCCGCACCTTCATCCAGCCGACGCAGGCCATCCGCGACCAGGGCGTACGCATGAAGCATTCGGCCAACCGCGCGGTGGTCAATGGCAAACGCATCGTCTTGATCGACAATTCCATCGTGCGCGGCACCACCTCGCGCAAGATCGTGCAGATGATGCGCGATGCCGGCGCGACCGAAGTGCATTTCCGCATCGCCTCGCCGCCGATCACGCATCCGGATTATTACGGCATCGACACGCCCGAGCGCGACAAGCTCTTGGCCGCCACCCACGACCTGGAAGGCATGCGGACATTCATCGGCGCCGACACGCTGGCCTTCCTGTCGGTAGACGGCATCTACCGCGCCATGGGTCTGCCGGGACGCGATTCCGTCCGCCCGCAATTCACCGACCATTGCTTTACCGGCGACTATCCGACCCTGCTCACCGACCTATCCGCGCAGGAAGCAAGCCCACGGCAATTGTCGCTGCTGGCGGAAGCGATCTAAGTCGTCTGTCCAATTAGATAGCTGCCTTGGTCACATGTTGACGAAGTGGCGAGCCGCATCTTGGCCATTTGAGGCGGTAAATGCCGGCTAACATTCAACCACTAGGCGGCCTCGACGCGAATCCCAATATTGCTATATGGCTCGGCGCGCTTCTCGGCGAGTTCGCGATCATTGAATTCCTTATCATCAAGTTGATGGCAACAGTCCTGGCCGACGACATTCGAATGCGAACGGCTTGGGTTATCATGGGCCGCATTCGTTCAATTCCCGATCGATGCAGCATACTCAAAGATGCAGCCCAAGAATCAAGATTATCCCAAGTGATGAAAAATCAAATCATTGAGTTTGCAGATCAGATTACTGAATTAAATGCTATGCGAAACAAGTACGTGCATGGAATGTACCACCACAACTCTGACACGCGTCAGGTTTGGATTCAGACGTGGACAATGACCATCAGCCGAAAAACAGAGAAATTTGAAATTACGGCGGAGAGCGTCAAGGCTGATGTCATGAAAATCCGCAAGTTAAATAACGCAATCTTGAGCTGGCTTCCACCCCTAGAACTTGAAGAAGACATCAAAAGCGATGGCTGACAAACCCCTCGCCGACAAAATCGCGCTGGTCACCGGCGCCTCGCGCGGCATTGGCGCTGCGGCCGCGCTGTTGTTGGCGCAGGCGGGCGCCCATATCGTCGCGGTGGCGCGCACGGTCGGGGGCTTGGAAGAGCTCGACGACAAGATCAAGGCGGCCGGCGGCTCCGCCACTTTGGTGCCGCTCGACATGAAAGATTCCGAGGGCATCGCGCGGCTGGCGCTGGCGGTCAACGAGCGCTACCAGCGCCTCGACGTGATGCTCGGCAACGCCGGCGTTCTCGGCACGCTGTCGCCGCTCGATCACTACCAGCCGGAGGACTGGGATAACATGATGGCGGTCAACGTCACCGCCAACTGGCAGCTCATCCGCTGCATGAACGTGCTGCTGCAGCGCTCAAGCGCCGGCCGCGCCGTGTTCATGACCTCGGGTGTCGCGCACTATGCCCGGCCCTATTGGGGACCTTACGCGGCCTCGAAGGCGGCGCTGGAGGAGATGATACGGACCTACGCTGCGGAATGCGCCAGCACCAATGTGCGCGCCAATCTGTTCGCGCCGGGACCGACCCGCACGCGCATGTATCTCGGCGCTTTCCCCGGCATCGATCCGATGACGCTGCCGACGCCCGAACAGGTCGCCGAAGCCATCGTGCCGCTGTGCACACCCGCATGCGGCGAGAACGGCAAGCTCTACAATTTCCGTTCGGGAAAATTCCTGGAGTTCCATCCGCCTTCATAACCTTCATAAGGAGCGCGGACCTTGGCGCAGCCATTCGTACCGCCGTGCCAGCGCGGCATCATCGAAGCCGAGCGGTATCCGCGCGCGCTGGGCCGGGAAATCACGCCGCAACGCCGCCGCATGGTGCTGGCGGCCTGCATCCTCGCCTCCTCGATGGCTTTCATCGACGGCTCGGCACTCACCGTCGCTTTGCCCAAGCTGCGCGCCGCGCTCGGCGCCGATCTTGCCGCCGTGCAGTGGGTGCTCAACGGCTACATCCTGGCGCTGGCTTCGCTCACCTTGATCGGCGGCGCGCTCGCCGACGCCTATGGCAAGGCGCGCATGCTGGCGATCGGCGGCCTCATGTTCGGCGCGGCCTCCGCTGCCTGCGCTTTGGTTCCCTCCGCCGGATGGCTGATTGCGGCGCGGGTGGCGCAAGGGGTCGCCGCGGCGCTGGTCACGCCGGCAAGCCTTGCCTTGATCGGCGCGACTTATCCGCAAGACGAGCGCAACCGCGCGATCGGCGTGTGGGCGGCGGCATCCGCCTTGACCACCGCCGGCGGGCCGGTGCTCGGCGGCTGGCTGACCGAGACATTCGGCTGGCAGGCGGTGTTCTGGATCAATCCGCCGATCGCGGTCGCCGCGGTCGCTCTGCTTTGGACTTACGCGCCCGTCGACCGGCTTGAGCCGCGCCGCTTCGACATTGTCGGCGCCGGGATTATCGCCGCAGCGCTCGCAACGTTGGCTTGGGCGCTGAGCCAGATCGGGCGCAGCGAGGTTCAGGCAGCAGCGTCCGTGTCGGCCCTCACGATCGTTGTGGTCGGCCTTGCCGGCGTCGCTGGCCTTGCGATCTACGCCTTTTGGGAGCGTGCGAGCACGCACCCGATGACGCCGCCGCGGCTTGCCGCCAACCGCGTGTTTCTCGGGCTCAATGTCGCGACGTTGCTGATCTATGCCGGGATTTCGATCATGTTCTTTCTGCTGCCTTTCGACCTGGTCGACCGCCGCGGCCTTTCCCCGACCGATGCCGGGCTGGTGTTCCTGCCGTTCACACTCGGTGTCGGCCTGTTGTCGCGGGGCTTCGGCAGGCTTGCCGACACGATGGGCGCGCGCGCACTGCTCATTGCCGGGCCGCTCGGCGCGGCGCTCGCCTATGTGTGGTTCGCGCTCGCGCATCACGCCTCGCTGATCGCCGGCGTGATCTTACCGATGGCGCTGCTCGGCATTTCCTTCGCGCTGCTGGTGGCGCCGCTGACTGCGTCGGTGATGTCGAGCGTGGCCGACTCCGACGAGGGCCTCGCCTCCGGCATCAACAATGCGGCAAGCCGCGTCGCCCAACTGGCCGGCGTCGCCATGGCGGCCGGTCTTGGATCGCTGGCGGCCGGCTACGCAATCGGCTTTGCAACGGCGGCGGCGGCCTCGATTGCCGGCGCGCTGACGATGGCGGCGACCGCGCCACGGGCGCCGAAAAAACACGCCGCCAAAGGCTGAAGGGTTTCACTCCCGCAGCTTCCGCGTTACGCTTCGGCAAACCAGACTGCGCAAGCAGCGATAAATGCCGGTCACACGAGTCATCGAGAATACGGCCCGCGGCGCACCGTCGTCGGCCCGGTGAACGGCATGCCGCCAACGCGTTCGCCGGGCGCGCAACCGCGATGCGGTTTTGCGCTCAACAAAAGCTCCGCTTGCAAGTCGGGGCAGCACAAAGGGAGGACAAAAACCATGCGCCTATTGACGTCAGCGGCGCTTATCGCCGCCGCTTTTCTTTTGGCCGGTTGCTTCGAGGGCCCGCAAGGCTCCGCCGGACCGGCAGGTCCTCCCGGCGCGACCGGTCCGCAAGGGGCAAAGGGAGACATGGGACCGCCGGGTCCGACCGGCGTGGCGGGACCGGCGGGTCCGGCAGGGCCTGCGGGGCCGCAAGGTCTACAGGGGCCGAAAGGCGACACGGGCGAACGCGGCCCGGTCGGCATGGCAGGGCCTGTGGGTCCGCGCGGACCCGAGGGACCGGTTGGGCCCAAGGGAGCCAAGGGCGATAAGGGCGACAAAGGTGACGCCGGGCCGCGCGGCGCCCAAGGTCCGATCGGACCGGCGGTGGGCTTGCGTCTCGTCAGCCTCGGCGCGGCGGATTGCAGTACCAGCGGCTGCTCGATCACGTGCCAGGCCGGCGAAGTGATCGCTGCGGCGGTCTGTGTCGCCGATAGCGCGGTGGCGCCGCAGGTTCAGGCGAGTTCGGCCAAATGCGGTGCCGCCAAAGGCATGAACGTCATCTGCGCGCACCAGTGAATATGCAAGGCTGGCAGGGGCCGTCGCGATCGGCGGCCCCTGGCTTTGTACGCGTCAGTGCTTGCGCTTGGCGCGGCCTTTGAACGGATTGCTTTTCTCGCGCAACGTCAGGCGGATCGGCGTGCCGGGCAGGTCGAAGGCTTCGCGCAACGAATTCACCAGATAGCGCTTGTAGGCGTCGGGCAGCGCGTCGGCGCGGGTGCAGAACAAAATGAAACTCGGCGGCCGCGCTTTGGCCTGCGTGATGTAATTGAGCTTGAGCCTGCGGCCCGATACCGCCGGCGGCGCATGCGCGGCGAGCGCCTCATCGAACCAGCGATTAAGCGCCGCGGTCGGGACGCGCTTGTTCCAGACTGCGTAGGCTTCGACGATCGCCGGCATCAGGCGCTCGAGCCCTTCGCCGGTCAGGCCCGACACTGCCACCAGCGGCACGCCAGGCAACTGCTTGAGTTTTTCGTCGGCCTGCTGGCGCAATTTGCCGATGGCGCCGGCCTTTTGTTCCTGCAGGTCCCATTTGTTGACCGCGATGACGATGGCGCGGCCTTCCTGCTCGGCGAGATCGGCGATGCGCTGGTCCTGCTCCTCGAAGGCTTGGCCTGCATCGAGCAGGACCACCACGACTTCGGCGAAACGCACCGCGTTGAGCGCGTCGGCGACCGACAGCTTTTCCAGCTTCTCCTGAACGCGCGAGCGGCGGCGCAAGCCCGCAGTGTCGTAGAGGCGGAATTTCTGTCCATGCCAGTCGAGATCGACCGCAATGGCGTCACGCGTGGTACCGGCCTCCGGCGCGGTGAGCAGGCGCTCCTCGCCGAGCAGCCGGTTGATCAGCGTCGACTTGCCGGCATTCGGGCGACCGATAATAGCGACACGAATGGGATGCGGCTCGCCGGATGCAGCGGCTTCGGTCTGTTTTTCGGTCGCCTCCGGCAGCGCCGCGCGCAAGGCGTCATAAAGATCGGCGAGACCTTCATTGTGCTCGGCCGACAGCGGGATCGGCTCGCCGAGGCCCAGTGCGTAGACTCAAGCCGGCCCGCTTCGCCGGCGGTGCCTTCCATCTTGTTGGCGACCAACACCGTCGGCTTGCCCGCCTTGCGCACGATGTTGGCGAAGGCGCGGTCGAACGGCGTCGGGCCGACGCGCGCGTCGATCATGAAGAAGACCGCGTCGGCTTGCGCGATGGCGGTCTCGGTCTGCGTCCGCATGCGGCCGGTCAGACTGTCGGGCGCCGACTGTTCGAGCCCGGCGGTGTCGATGACGGTGAACTCGAGATCGCCGAGGCGCGCTTCACCCTCGCGCCGGTCGCGCGTCACCCCCGGCTTATCGTCGACCAGCGCAAGGCGCCGGCGGACCAGCCGGTTGAACAGCGTCGATTTGCCGACATTGGGCCGGCCGACGATGGCGACGGTGAAACTCATGGGTGGCGATCCCGCCCGCATAAGGCGGGCGAGGCTCTCTTAGCCCGACCTGGGCGTCAGCGCGAGAAGGTGCCGGGCGGCGGCGCCGACGGCCAGGGCGCCGTTGCGGCTTGCCCGGTATTCCATGGCGAGGATTGCGCCGGCTTCTGTGCCGGGGTTGCGCCCGGCCAAGGCGGCGGCGCCGGCTGTTGCTGCGCCGGCGGCTGGGCCGCCGCGGTTGCGGGCGCTGGTTTTGGCTTGGGTTTCGGTTTTGCCTTGGCTCTAGGCTTACGCTTGGGCTTCGGCTTTGGCTCGGCCTTGAGCTGAGGCGCGGTTTGCAACGGCTCGACGGCAGCGGTCCTGCTCGGCTTTTCGCCGGCACCGGCGTTCGGTGGAGCGGCGGCTTGCGGATTGCCCGGCTGCGGCGGCAGCACGTCCGCGGTCTGCGGCGGCGGCTCGTTGCCCTTCAGGTATTCGGGCGGGATGCCTTGCGTGACGCCCGGCACACCGCTCGGAAACACCGGATGGCGCTCGCCCGGCAACTTCTTCTTTTCGTTGAGGTGGAACACGTCGAGCTTGTCCATGTCGAAATTCTCGCAACCGGCAAGCACCGGCGCGAGGGCAACAAACCCCGCCATCAGCACAATGCGATCCCAACGGCGCATGATCTCAGCCCTTGCTGTCGCCGGCGATCAGCGCCGAGAGCACGTCGGCGCGGGCGCGCGCGCCCGGCGGCGACTCGGCGTCGGCCGCGATCATGTCGATATAGCGGCGCGCGGCGGTGAAGTCATGATTACGCCAGGCCGAAAGTGCCAGCAATTCGCGCGCGCTGTGACGGAAGGTGCGGCCGGGCTGGGCGAGCGGATCGAGACGCTGCTGCATTTCCGACAACGGCGCCGTGTCCACCAGCAGCATGCCGGCGCGCACGGCGGCAAGATCCTGCAATGTGGAACCAACCGAAGCGTCGGCGGCAATTTCGTCGTAAGCTTTCACGGCGTCGGCGCGTTTGGTCTGCGCCAGCTCGGCGGCGGCCTGCAACCTTGCCAAAGTGCGATAGCCCGACGGCGCGTCGGCCGCGATCTTGGCGAAGGCCGCTTCCGCCTCAGCGTGCTTGCCCGATTCGCCTAACGTCATCGCGGATTCAAAAGCAGTGCCGGCGGCGGCGGCTTTCTTGTTTTCCCAATATTCGTAGCCGCGCCAGGCGGCGATGCCGCCGACGAACAGCACCGCAGCCGCGATGATGACGATGCTGTAGCGATCCCACAGCTTCTTGAGCCGGTCGCGGCGGACTTCTTCATCGACTTCGTGAAAGATATCGGCCACGGACCCCTCGTCCCCGTCCCTTTGAGCGCAGCGCTTTAATACGAACGGCCGGGTAACCTAACGATGTGGCGATCGCAAGGCAAAGCTTGGCCGACTATCGTTAAGATTTCAGGGATTTAACTCTTTTTCTTCATCGCATAGACGTGCTCGGGGCCGGGGAAAGCGCGCGAGCGTACCTCGGCCGCGTAGTCGGCCACGGCCTTGCCGATGCCGGGTCCGAGATCGCCGTAGCGCTTGACGAATTTCGGCACGCGCGGGCTCAAGCCGAGCATGTCCTCCAGCACCAGGATCTGCCCGTCGCAGGCAACGCTGGCGCCGATGCCGATGGTAGGGATGCGCACCGCCGCTGTGAGCTTGAGCGCCAGCGGCTCGGCCACCGCCTCGATCACCACCGCAAAGGCGCCGGCCTCAGCCACGGCGATCGTGTCGTCCTCGATGCGGGCCCAGTCGGCCTCATTGCGCCCCTGCGCGCGGAACGAGCCGATGGTATTGATCGACTGCGGGGTCAGGCCGACATGGCCCATCACCGGCACGCCGCGCTCGGTCAGAAAGCGGATGGTCTCGGCCATGCGCCTGCCGCCTTCGACCTTGATGGCGCCGCAGCCGGTCTCCTTCAACACGCGCGCGGCATTCATGAAGGCCTGCTCCTTCGAAGCCTCGTAGGAGCCGAACGGCATGTCGACCACCACCAGCGCGCGCTTTGAACCGCGCATCACCGCGTGGCCCTGCAGGATCATCATCTCGAGCGTGACCGGCACGGTGGTTTCCAGCCCGTGCATCACCATGCCGAGCGAGTCGCCGACGAGAATTACATCGCAATGCTGATCGACGATGCGCGCGGTGTGCGCGTGATACGAGGTCAAGGCGACGATCGGCTCGCCGTTCTTGCGGGCCAAGATATCCGGCGCGGTCAGCCGCTTAATGTCGTCCTGCACCGACAAAGGATTATCTCTCTATGCGCATGATGCGCATGATCTTGTCCGAAAACCGGTTTCCATCTCCGATCGAGGTCGAGGACATGCTTTTCGGGATCATGTGCTGCTCCCGAATACCGGAATGCCGATGACGTAAGGGTGGAACCAGTAACCCAACGCGAGATAAACGACGATGCCGAGCACGACGACAATGATGTCATTGGTCCAGCCGGACGGCGCGGAGGCGGCGCCAAGATCGCCGCGGCGCTTGGCGGCAATACGCGCATAGACGCCCCAGGCCAGGAACGAGCCGAACAACACAATCGAACCGAGATCGCCATTCGAGAGCAGATGCGCGAAGGCCCAGGTCTTCACGCTGGTCAGCATCGGATGCTTGAGCTTCACCTTGATGTGGCTCGGGATGAACGCGGCGACGAGGAAGATCACCGCAAACAGCATCAGGCCGACGGTGATGTGGCGCATGAAGGCCGGCGGCGACCACACTTCAATCCATTCATGCGCCCGATAGTCGCCATAACCCCAGACGATCAGCACCAAGCCGGCCAGGGCAACAACTGAAAAAAGCCCCCGATAGCCGTTCTGTCCGAGCCGCGCGATCATGCTCTCGCGCGCGCCGCGGAACGTCACAAAGACGTGGGCGCCAAGCAGGACAATCAGCCCGAGGATGAGGATCGCGAGGCCCATGCTATTCTCACCATGTATTGCCCAGTTTCACAGTCGCCGCAGTATAGGATAGCCGCCTGCGAGGCAAGCTGCCGTAAGGCATGGGAAATCTGCAATGATCGCCGTACATGCTAAAAGGCGGCGCCGTCTATCTCCGGCGCGACAACGCCTGAAGCGGGAGGAAGGCATCCATGATTAAGCGCTTCACGTTCGCGTTCTTGCTGCTCGCCGCCATCCTGCCGGCATCAGCGCAAACCTGGCCGGCCAAGACCGTCCGCATCGTCGTGCCGTTCGGCGCGGGCTCGACCCCCGATCTCATCGCCCGCATGATCGCCGACGGGCTGCTGAAGAAATATCCGGGCAGCGCCTTCGTGGTCGAGAACAAGCCCGGCGCCAGCGGCAATCTCGGCACCGACGCGGTCGCCAAAGCCAAACCTGACGGCACCACTATCGGCATCAGCATCGGCGGGCCGCTCGCCATCAACACGCTGTTGTTTTCCAAGCTGCCCTATGACCCGAAAACGGACATTGCGGCGATCACCCAACTCATCACCCAGCCGAGCGCGCTCGCGGTCAGCCCGGAGCTGAAGGTCAACACGGTCGGCGAACTGGTGGCGCTGCTCAAGGAAAATCCGGGCAAATATAATTTCGCTTCCATCGGCACCGGCTCGCTGTCGCAGCTTGCCATGGAAGCGATCGCGATCAAATCCGGCACCAAACTGGTGCACGTGCCCTATAAGAGTTCGCCGCAGGCGGTCCTCGCCGTCATCCGCGGCGACGCGCAGATGGCTTGCATGCCGGCGGCCTCCGTCGTACCGCAAGCCAAGGCCGGCAAGGTGAAGATGCTGGCCGTCTCGATCGCCAGGCGATCGCCATTTCTGCCCGATGTGCCGACGCTCAAGGAATCCGGCATCGACGTGGAAGCCGACGCCTGGATGGGTTTGATCGCGCCGGGCGGCACACCCAAGCCGATCATCGACAAGATCAACCAGGACGTGGTCGCCATCATCAAGACGCCTGCGGCACGCGAGAAACTGGGGGCCCTGCTGATGGAACCGGTCGGCTCCTCACCTGAAGCCTTCCGCGCCCGCATCGATGGCGAGATCGCGCGCTGGGGGCCGGTGATCAAGGCCGCGAACATCAAGCCGAACTAGGCCGCCTTGTTCTTCACGTCCTTGATGTCGGTGAACACGATACCGGGGGCGCGTTCGCCGGTGTAGTCGAGGATGAACTGGTTGCGCGCCATGAACACGCGATCGCCATCGAGGTCCTCAGCGACGCTGGAATAGTTCGCCTGCACGAAGTCATCGAGCTTTTTGCCGTCGCCGCTGGCGATCCAGCGCGCCAGCTGGAATTCCGGCGTCTCGAAATCGATGTCGAGGCCGTATTCCTGCTTGAGCCGCACCTTGAGCACGTCGAGCTGCAACGGCCCGACAACACCGACCATCGCCGGCGCGCCGTCAAGCGGGCGGAAGACCTGAACGACGCCCTCCTCCGCCATCTGTTGCAGCGCCTCCTTCAACTTCTTGGCCTTCATCGGATCGCCGAGCTTCACGCGACGGAGGATTTCGGGGGCGAAATTCGGCACGCCGAGGAACGCGATATCCTCGCCGTCGGTGAGAGTGTCGCCGATGCGCAACGTGCCGTGATTGGGAATGCCGACCACGTCGCCGGCATAAGCCTCATCCGCCACCGAACGATCCTGCGCGAAGAAAAACTGCGGGGCCGACAACGTAATCGGCTTACCGGTGCGCGTGAGCCTGGCCTTCATGCCACGGGTAAGCTTGCCCGAGCAGAGCCGCGCGAAGGCGATGCGGTCGCGGTGATTGGGATCCATGTTGGCCTGGATCTTGAAGACGAAGGCGGTCATCGCACTCTCATCCGCGTCGATTTTGCGCGCGCTGGCGGTTTGCGCGCGCGGCGCCGGCGCGAACACGGCCAACGCATCGAGCAGGTCCTTGACGCCAAAATTCTTCAGCGCCGAGCCGAAGAATACCGGCGTCAGATGCCCTTCGCGGAACGAGGCGAAATCGAATTTGCGACAGGCTTCCTTCACCAGCGCCAGCTCTTCGGTGATGGCCCCTGTGTCGAGCATCGAATTCTTGGCGGCGAGCGCAGCAAGATCAAGCGGCTGGCGTTCGACGACTTTGCCGTCTTCGCTGATCAAGCGCATGTCGCCCGTCGTCAGATCGTAAGTGCCGGCGAAGTCGCGGCCGCGGCCGATCGGCCATGTCATCGGCGCGGTATCGAGCGCCAAGGTCTTTTCGATCTCGTCCAAGAGCTCGAACGGGTCGCGGCTCTCGCGGTCCATCTTGTTGATGAAGGTGATAATGGGAATGTCGCGCAGGCGGCAGACCTCGAACAGCTTGCGCGTGCGTGCCTCGATGCCCTTGGCGGCGTCGATCACCATCACCGCGGAATCGACCGCAGTCAGCGTTCGGTAGGTGTCCTCGGAGAAGTCCTCATGGCCCGGCGTGTCGAGCAGATTGAACACGCGCCCATCGTAATCGAAGGTCATCACCGAGGTGACCACCGAAATGCCGCGCTCGCGCTCGATCGCCATCCAGTCCGAGCGCGTCGAGCGGCGGTCGCGCTTGGCCTTGACTTGGCCGGCGAGATTGATGGCACCGCCGAACAGCAGCAGCTTCTCGGTTAAGGTGGTCTTACCGGCGTCGGGGTGCGAGATGATGGCAAAAGTGCGCCGGCGCTCGACCTCGGTGGCAAGCGGGGTTTTCGGGATGGAATCGGTGGCGCCGAACGGCTTGTTCATAAGCCGCATGTGGCAGGGAAAGCCTGCCGGATCAAGGAGGCGGGAAATTCCGCGTTATGGCCGGGCTTGTCCCGGCCACCCACGCCTTCCCGCGACCTCCCAGACGTGGATGCCCGGCACAAGGCCGGACATGACGTCACTTGATCGCAGCGCCGTAGTCCTCGGGCTTGAAGCCTACCAGCAGCTTGCCGCCCCCAAGCTCCAGCACCGGCCGCTTGATCATCGACGGCTGCGCAAGCATCAGCGCAATCGCCTTCTTCTCGGTGACGCTGGCCTTGGATTTGTCGGGCAGCTTCTTGAATGTCGTGCCGGCGCGGTTGAGCAGCAGCTCCCAGCCGGCCTTCTTCGCCCAGCCTTCGAGCTTCGCGCGTTCGATCCCGGCGGTCTTGTAATCATGAAAGGCGTAGTCGACGCCGTGACTGTCGAGCCAGGCGCGCGCCTTCTTCATGGTGTCGCAGTTCTTGATGCCGTAGATGGTGACCGTTTTCGCCATGGCTTGTTCTCCGCAGCGGATTCATCGGCCGCAACAATCCGCGCGGCAAGGCCGTTCGGCAGGCTTTTCACAGCCTTCTGCCTAACTTATGGGCTTGCCTGTTTATGCGGCCTTTGTTTCATTGGCGGCGAGTAGAAGCGGTCAGGGCCATGGCCCGGGACATTGCTCGGCAAAGACGATCTTTTCGTTCGGACGCCCAGCATGACGCGATTTCACTCAAGTCCCACCTTGCATACCGGGAGTAGAAGCAGGCAGCGCCAGCCGGCGCGGGTCATTGCTCCTCCAACCCGCGGCCTCGGCCGCAAGCACAGGAGACCCTCATGACACAGACCAACGGAGCCTATGGCCTCGCCGAACTCAAAAAGGAAACCACTTTCGGCGGCATAGGCGCCACCAAAGCGCGCGACGTTCCCCGCATCGACATGAGCAATTTCGAAGCGCGCAAAAACGAGATCGCCGACCAGGTCTGGAAGGCATCGACCGAGATCGGTTTTTTCCAACTGGTCAACCACGGCATCCCGCAGGAGAAGGTCGACGAAGCCTTCGCCATGACCGGGCGATTCTTCGCGCTGCCGCACGACATCAAAGCGCGATACCCGCTCGGCAAAGGCACCAATGCCGGCTGGGAATACAAGAGTCAGGTGCGTCCCTCGACCGGCACCGCCGACAACAAGGAATCCTATCAGATCACGCTGCCGCGCATGGCGAGCCTGTGGCCGAAAGGCGACGAGTTGGCCGGCTTTAAGGCGACGATGCTCGCCTTTGAGCGCGCGAATTGGGCGCTCGGGATGAAGGTGCTGTCGTGCTTTGCATTGAAGTTGGGTTTTGCGCCCGACTTTTTCACCGACTGCCACGACCCGCTATCGCTCGAGTACCAGAGCACGCTGCGGCTTTTGCACTATCTGCCAATGGTCGACGCCAAGCCGGAGGATTTCACCGGCTGGCGCGCCGGCGCGCATACCGACTTCGATTGCCTGACGCTGCTGCATCAGCGCCCTGGACAAGGCGGACTACAGCTCTGCCCCGGCAAGGAGGCGGACGAGGCGGAACTCGCCTGGACCGACGTCGAGCCGCTGCCGGGCGTCGTCACCTGCAACATCGGCGACATGCTGATGCGCTGGAGCGACGACAAGCTGCTATCGACGCTGCACCGCGTGCGTATGCCGCGCCAGGACGAGTATCTCGGCGCGCGCTATTCGCTGCCGTTCTTCTGCCAGGCCAACAAGGACGCAATCATCCAGGGACCGGGCAAGAAGTACGCGCCGATCACGGCGCATGATTATTTGCAGCAGCGGATTGCGGCGAATTTCGCGAAGTAATCGCACGCATCGCTAAACAACCACCCGGTTGACGCTCTTGACCGATTTTGGACGCTTGTCCTATTCTTTAGGTCAGGTGTCCTAGTCATGCGACACAGACGTCGGAGATTGACGTGAGTCCAACCAGTGCCAAAACGACCCGCGATCATATCGTCGAAGCGGCCGACCGGCTCTTCTATCGACAGGGCTACGAGCACACCTCGTTTGCGGACATCGCGGACACCGTCCAAATCTCTCGCGGTAATTTCTACTATCACTTCAAATCCAAGGACGAGATTCTGGACGCGGTTATCGACACGCGTCTGTTCAATACGGGGGCGATGCTGGAGCGATGGGAGATCGAGGGGAAAGACCCAGCCGATCGCATTCGCAGCTTTGTTAATATTTTGATCGCGAATCTAACCGACATCAAACGCTACGGCTGTCCGGTAGGCACGCTCTCGACCGAATTGGCAAAACTCGATCACGCATCGAGACCTGAAGCCAACAAATTATTCTCGTTATTTCGAACCTGGTTACGCCGGCAATTCGTTCTGCTGGGCCACAAAGCGGAGGCCGACGTGCTTGCGATGCACCTGCTCGCGCGCAGCCAGGGCGTCGCCACGCTGGCAAGCGCCTTTCACGATGAAAAGTTCATCAACCGGGAAGTGCAGCAGATGTGCGAATGGTTGGACACGCATACGAAAAGCAATTCGTCCAGGCAAACGACCGGCGCAGCATAAACGAGTTTGCGAGGCGCTAACGTGAGTATCGAGGAGGAGGATCGGATGTTTATCGTCACGCTTAAATTTTCCAGCAACAAAAGCCAAGCCGGCCAATTCATGGAAGGTCACAAGGCATGGATCAAACGCGGCTTTGACGACGACGTCTTTTTATTGGTGGGCAATCTGCAGCCCAATTTAGGTGGCGGGGTCGTAGCGCACAACACAACACTGGCGAACCTTCAAGCCAGAGTAAACGACGATCCATTTGTCGCGCAAAATATTGTCAGCGCGGATATCCTGGAAATCGAGCCGGCCAGAACCGACAATCGGCTTAATTTTCTGGTCGCCTGATGAGCACCCCTACTCCCACTCGATCGTCCCCGGCGGCTTTGAGGTCACGTCGTAAACGACGCGGTTGACGCCTTTGACTTCATTGATAATGCGCGTGGCCACCATGCCTAAGAAATTCATGTCGAATTGGTAGAAATCCGCCGTCATGCCGTCGGTCGAAGTCACGGCGCGCAAGCCCACGACGAATTCGTAGGTGCGCCCGTCGCCCATGACGCCGACGGTCTTGACCGGCAGCAGCACCGCGAAGGCCTGCCAGATATTGTCGTATTGCCCGGTGCGACGGATTTCCTCGATGTAGATTTCGTCGGCCAGCCGCAAGATGTCGAGCTTCTCGCGCGTCACCGCGCCGGGGCAGCGGATGGCGAGGCCCGGTCCCGGGAACGGATGGCGGCCGACAAAACCTTCCGGCAGGCCGAGCTCGCGGCCGAGCGCCCGCACCTCGTCCTTGAACAATTCGCGCAAGGGTTCGACCAGCTTCATGTTCATGCGCTCGGGCAAGCCGCCGACATTGTGATGCGACTTGATGGTGACCGATGGCCCGCCGGTGAACGACACGCTTTCGATCACGTCGGGATAGAGCGTGCCCTGCGCGAGAAAATCGGCCGATCCTTTCCCTTGATCTGCAATCTTCTTCGCCTCCGCCTCGAACACGTCGATGAACAATTTGCCGATGATCTTGCGCTTTTGTTCGGGATCCTCGACGCCTTCGAGCGCCTTGAGAAACACGTCGCTGTCGTCCACATGCACCAGCGGAATATTGTAGCTGTCGCGAAACAGCGCCATGACCTTCTTCGCCTCGGCAAGCCGCATCAAACCGTGGTCGACCAGCACGCAAGTAAGTTGATCGCCGATCGCCTCGTGGATCAGCGCCGCGGCGACGGCCGAGTCTACGCCGCCGGACAGTCCGCAGATCACACGGCCCTTGCCGACCTGCGCGCGGATTTTCTCGATCGCCTCTTCCTTGAAGGCGCGCATGGTCCAGTCGCCGGCAAGGCCTGCGACCTTGCGCACGAAATTGCGCAGCAGCGCCGCGCCGTGCGGCGTGTGCATCACTTCGAGATGGAATTGGGTGGCGTAAAATTTGCGCGCGTCGTCACCGATGATAGCGATCGGTGAATTGGGCGCGCGGCCGAGCACCTTGAAGCCTTCAGGCAGTTCGGTCACCCGGTCGCCGTGGCTCATCCAAACCGGATATTTTTCGCCCTTGCGCCACACGCCTTCGAAGATCGGGCTGTCGGCAACCACCTCGACTTCGGCGCGACCGAATTCGCGGTGATGACCGCCTTCGACCTTGCCGCCGAGCTGCGCCGCCATCGCCTGCTCGCCATAGCAGATGCCGAGCACCGGCACGCCGGCCTCGTAGATCGCCTTGGGCGCCAGCGGCGCATCTTTTTCGAGCACCGAAGCAGGCCCCCCGGAAAGGATCACCGCTTTCGGCTTCATCTCACGGAAGGCGGCCTCGGCCTTCTGATAGGGCACGATCTCGCAATAGACCCTCTCCTCGCGCACCCGCCGCGCGATGAGCTGGGTGACCTGCGAGCCGAAATCGACGATGAGGACTTTGTCGTGCATAGGCGGCTTTGTGCCCCGAACGTGGCCGGAATCGGGCCGCGCAAAGCCGTTCGGGGCGACTTTTTGCGGGGAACGCCTGGCCGGGTCAAGCGATTGTTCGTGATCCAAGTAACCCAATGTTAGCCGCGGACGTGCTTAGAAAATGCGGGTGAACCCAGCTTGTGCACAGCCGGCAATGACGGAGCCGCCATGGCCTTCGAAACCCAGCGCCTGAGCTTGCCCGCGGCCGCGTCGAGCCACGCAGGGCGCCGCGCCGCGCTGTTCCGCGAGAGCCCGGCCGACATGCTCGAGCGCTGGGCGCTTGGGCTCGCCTGGGGGCTGGCGCCGGCGCGCATCGGTGGCGTGCCCAACCTTGTGCGGCTCTGCTTCCACGAATTGCTGGCGCCGGACTATGCGCTGCCCGACCCCGAGCGCGCACTCGATCGCCCCTACGGCCTAGCCGGCATTGTGCACGAGCTGTCGCTGCCGACCTTGCTCGCCGCCTATCGGCGCGGCCTCTACCCGCTGGCGCACATGGCGCCGCTGAAATGGTGGTCGCCGCCGCAGCGCTCGATGCTGTCCTTCAAGGACTTGCACATCTCCAACAATCTGGCGCGGCTGATGCGCCAGGATCGCTACACGGTGACCTTCGACCGCGACTTCGAAGCGGTCATCGCGACTTGCGCCGGCCGCCGCCAGGGGCGCTGGCATCTCACCTGGATCACGCCGCGCATCATGCGTGTCTACGCCGACGCGTTCGATGCCGGCTATGCGCATTCATTCGAGGTCTGGAACAAGGCCGGCGAGCTAGTCGCCGGCGGCTACGGCCTCGCGATCGGCGCGAGCTTTACCGCCGAGTCGCAATTTACGAACGAGTCGAACGCCTCGCGCATCGGCATGACCGTGCTCAATTGGCACCTCGCGCGCTGGGGTTTCCGTTACAATGACGGCAAGCTGATCGGGCCGCTATGGCAGAGCATGGGTTTCCGCGAAGTGCCGCGGCGCGAATTTCTGGCGCTGCTCGGTGAAGCCGTCGACGCGCCCGGCAGAAGCGGCCGCTGGCAGGTCGAGGCGGATCTGGAAACCGTGTCGCATTGGCGCCCCGGCAAGGACTAACCGCGCGCGGAGCCTTCAATGCGGCTCGCCTGAGCCGCCGAATGCTCGCCCGATGAGCGGGAGGCGCGTGAACCAATTTCCATTTTTGTCGCCAAGACGCTCGACAGGACTTGCCGCCGCGGTCGCGCGCGGCAACGGTCCGACAATTGGTGCCGGTGGCACGGGATGATCGGCATCGGCTGGCGCTGCGGGAGCAACAACGTATGAGGGCGCGACCGAAATCATAGCGACCGGCGCCGCAACTGTCTTCGGATTTCCGTCCGGCTCGACTGCCGGTCGACCAAGACCATGAAGGGGCGGCCTCGCCTCCGCCCGAGACGCCTCGGGTAAAGGCATTTCCTCGTGACGATGGACCAGCGCGTGGCGAACCGCCGCAAGCCACGCGGCGTCGGATGCTGCCGCGGCACGCTGGGCAGGCACAGCCTCCGCGGAAGCCGGCTTCGACTTGGCGGCGGGCGGTTGCGCCGAAGCTTTCGTCCCCTGCCCCTCGCGCGCTGCCGGCGCTGGTGCCGCAACCTTTCGCATTGTCGCGAGCTTCGTGCGAGCGGTAAACAACGTACGGAAGGCCGCGACTGCATCGGGATCGACGTCGCCGCAGGACGCTTCGAATGCCGCCACGTCACGGCGCACTAGCATGCGAAGGGTCGAAGCGTCCGCGCTCTTGTCGAGAGTCGAGACGATGTTGCCGCGCAGACTCTGGCACCTCGCCTCAGCGGAAAAATTCGCGTGATAGACCGAATAGCCGCTTACGAGGCCCACCGGCAGCGCCAACAGAGAACCGGCAATCTGCAGGCCGGTCATCAAGCCGGCAAAACGCGGAGCGTCGCGGCGCACGGCGCCCGAAGCCTCGGGTGCCCCGGAATACAACGGGGGATCGCGCGTAGCCACCAACATGACAGAGAACCTCGGCTGAAAGAAGCACTTCGTCATCAGTCACGAAATCTTCGCGGAGAATTTTGGCCGGGATTGGGGCGCAATAGAGGAGATTACGTTAATGCCGCCTTTACCCGCGACGAAGCAGCGCGACGAAAAACCCGTCGGTTTCGGTCGTACGCGGCGTCATCAGCGATCCTTCTTGTGACATCCGGGCAGCCTTGCTGAACATGAAGGCAGCTTCGCCGAGCGCGTTGGCGACTTCGGCCGCAGGCTGCACTGAAAAACCCGCATGGCGCGCGAGAAAGGCGCGCACTCGGGTGCCGTTTTCCTCGTCCAGCACCGAACAGGTCACGTAGGCAATCCGTCCGCCGGCTTTCACCATCGGCACCGCGCGGTCGAGGATTTCGCTTTGCTCCTTCTGCCGTTGCTCCAGCGCCCCGGGCCGCATGCGCCATTTAGCATCCGGGTTGCGCCGCCAGGCGCCGGTGCCGGTGCAAGGGGCATCGATCAGCACCAGGTCGCAGCGCCCGGCGAGATCATCGAGTTCGCTGCCAACAGATTTTGGCGTTCGCACTTGTACGTTGCGCGCGCCGGAACGTGTCAGCCGGTCATGAATCGGCGCGAGGCGCCGCTTGTCGTCATCGGTGGCATAGATTTGCCCTTTGTTCTCCATCATCGCTGCCAGAGCTAAAGTCTTGCCACCGGCGCCGGCGCAGAGATCGAGCACCTGCTCGCCCGGCTTGGCACCGGCAAAAAGCGCCGCAAGTTGCGAGCCCTCGTCCTGCACCTCGATCATGCCTTTGAGGAAAGCCGGCTCGGCATGGATCGCCGGGCTCTTGGCGTCGGCGGAAAGGCGTATGCGCAAGCCCCACGGCGACCAGCGCGCGGCTTCCGGCTGCAGGTCGGACAACATCCCGGCGGTCTTGTCGCGGTCAGCCTTGAGCGTATTCACCCGCAAGTCGAGCGGCGCGCGCGAGGCCAAGGCCGCCCCCTCTTCGGCGCGCGCATCGCCGAAAGCGCGCACGAAATGCGGCTCCAGCCATTGCGGATAATCGCCCGCAACATGCGGCGGGGCGCCGGTCATGTCGGCCGCATCGAGGCGCGCGCGCTCGTCCTCGCCGAGTGCCGGCGGACCGTAACGCGAACCGTCGGCGAGCTTGGCGACCGCCTCAGTATCGAGCCCGCGCTCGCGCCTGAGCATGCCGAGCAGGATCGCACGCGGCGTATCGGCGCCCATGATCCAGGCGCTCGAGGCGCGACGGCGCAAGGCGTCATAGACCAGGCCGGCGATCGCCGCGCGGTCGCCCGAGCCGGCGAACCGATGCGCCAACCCCCAACTTTTGAGCGCATCGCCGGCCGGACGGCGCTCGCTTTCGAGCGCCGCAAAAACCTCGATGGCGGCGGCAAACCGCGCGGATGGCGTCATGGCAGGCCGAACAGAATACGGACCATGAAGATGAACCAGGCGATGATCAGCGCGACGGCGCCGAAGTCATACCAGCCGCCACGACGCTGCACGATATTGCTGGTGGTGTGGACGGCAGCATGCATCAAGCGGGTCAGCACAAACACCCAGGCCAGCACAAGAAACACGAGATCGGCGTGGCGCGTGATGATTTCCAGGATCGTCAGCAGGTAGAACAGCACCGGCAATTCGAATTGATTGCCGAAGCAGTTCGCCACCTGCTGCGTGCGGGCCGGCCAGTTCGGTTCGCGAATCGCGATTTGCGACAGTTTCGCGTCGCCGCCGCGAAGGTCGCGCCGCCGCAGGGCGCCGAGCCACAGCAACAGGCCGAAGGTCAGCACAACCTCGACAAATAATGGCAGCAAAACGGTCGGAATCGACATCTAGGCTTTCCCGGAACGCGACGGCTGTTACCTGAGCTTTATGCTGAGCGCCGTCTCGCGTTCCTCGTCGATGAAGGCGGTAAGCCAGGTCTTCTTGTCTTGCAAGGCATCGATATAGGCGTCCGCGCCGGCATGCGTCAGGTTGGCGCTGATCAGCAGCCCGCGCGCACGAAGCAACCGGCGCAGATCGCGCAGCAGCGGCCGTGACGGCGTAAATCCGTCGAAAAACGCCACGTCGTAGCCCGGATCGAAGCTGCGCAGCACGGCCGCAAACTCACCTTCATGCACTTCGACATGACCCGCCAGGCCATGCGCTTCCACGTTCTCGCGCGCGAGCTGCACATGGGCCGGATCGTGTTCGACGGTATCGACGACCGCCTGCGGCGCGCCATGGGCAAAGCACAGCGCGGTGTAGCCGAGCGCGGTGCCGAGCTCGAGCACGCGCCGGGCACCGGCCGCCGCCGCCAGCGTGCTAAGCAGCGCGCCGTTGTCATACGGATAGGCGCCGCAGCCGTGCTGGGCGCGATGCACCAGCGTCGCTTCGCGCACGGCGGCGAAGGGATCGGGTGAAGGTTTAGCGGCGGGCATCTTGTCCCTCCGTTTTGGGAGGGCGAATGGCTACACCCTGCTCGGATAATTCGGACTTTCGCGGGTTATCGTCACGTCGTGCACGTGGCTTTCGCGAAGACCTGCGCCGGAGATGCGCACGAACTCCGCCTTGGCATGAAAATCGGCGAGCGTCGCAGCACCGACATAGCCCATGGCGGCGCGCAGGCCGCCGGACAGTTGGTGCAGCACATTGGCGACCGGGCCCTTGTAGCCGACCTGGCCCTCGACGCCTTCTGGCACCAGCTTGAGCGCGTCCTTGATGTCCTGCTGGAAATAACGATCGGCCGAGCCGCGCGCCATGGCGGCGACGGAGCCCATGCCGCGGTAGCTCTTGTAGGAGCGGCCCTGATAGAGGAACACCTCGCCCGGCGTCTCGTCGGTGCCGGCGAGTAGCGAGCCGACCATGGCGCAATCGGCGCCGGCGGCCAGCGCCTTGGCGAGATCGCCGGAATATTTGATGCCGCCGTCGGCGATCACCGGCGTGCCGGTTTTATGCGCGGCTTCCACCGAGTCCATGATGGCGGTGAGCTGCGGCACGCCAACGCCGGCGACTACCCTGGTGGTGCAGATCGAACCGGGGCCGATGCCGACCTTGATGGCGTCGGCGCCACTGTCGATCAACGCCTTGGCGCCTTCGGTGGTGGCGACATTACCGGCCACCACCTGTACCGCGTTCGACAAGCGCTTGATGCGCACCACCGCGTCGAGCACGTAGCGGGAATGGCCGTGCGCGGTATCGACCACGACCAGATCGACGCCGGCCGCGATCAACGCTTCGGTGCGCGCGAAACCCTTGTCGCCGACCGTGGTGGCGGCGGCAACGCGCAGGCGGCCCTGCTCGTCCTTGCAGGCATTGGGATTGGCCACCGCCTTTTCGATGTCTTTCACGGTGATGAGGCCTACACAGCGGTACTGGTCGTCCACCACCAGCAGCTTCTCGATGCGGTGCTGGTGCAGCAGCTTCTTGGCTTCCTCCTGGCTCACGCCTTCGCGCACCGTGATGAGTTTCTCCTTGGTCATCAGCTCGGCCACGCGCTGGCGCGGATCGGTGGCAAAGCGCACGTCGCGGTTGGTCAGGATACCCACCAGTTTGCCGGCTTTGCCGTTGCCCGCGCCCTCCACCACCGGGACGCCGGAAATGCGGTTCTCCTTCATCAGGTCGAGTGCTTGCTGCAGGCTGGCGCCCGGATCGATGGTGAGCGGGTTCACCACCATGCCGGATTCGAACTTCTTCACTTGGCGCACTTGCGCGGCCTGCGCGTCAGGTTCGAGGTTGCGGTGGATGACGCCGATACCGCCAGCCTGCGCCATGGCGATCGCCATCTGCGCTTCGGTCACCGTGTCCATGGCGGAGGCGATAATGGGGATATTGAGGGCAATCGAGCCGGTGATGCGGGAGCGGACATCGACGTCCGACGGCAGCACTTCGGACAGGCCGGGCTTGATCAGCACGTCGTCGAAAGTGAGCGCCTCGCGCGGGCTTGCGTTGTTTTTCGCCGGCATCGCCAACTCCATGTCACCCGAAAAGGAGATCGGAACCGGCTGCCGAGGCTTAAAGAAAGCCTGTTGCGAGGGACCCCTCGCCCGACTTCACGGCCCGCTTTTGGGTTGGCGTGGGTCGATAGCACGATAGACCTGTGATTCCTAGGGCAATCACGGATGGCTGTTATGAAGTCCTGGGGCTAAGAGAGCCTTCCTTCCGCCGCGGCTTTGCGATTGAAGAGGTCACGCCAATGCCTTGCCGGGATGCTTCTTTGCCATGCGCGTGACTTTGTCCGAAAATCGGTACCCACTTTTCGGAGTCACGCGCTAATGCGCGCCGACCGCATCGTCCCGCTGATCATCGCGGTCGCCCTGTTCATGGAGCACATGGACTCGACGGTGATCGCCACCTCGCTGCCGGCGATCGCCGCCGATATCGGCACCAATCCGCTGGCGCTCAAGCTCGCCATCACCTCCTATCTGCTCTCGCTCGCCATCTTCATTCCGGCGAGCGGCTGGACCGCCGACCGTTTCGGCGCGCGCACGGTGTTTCGCGCGGCCATTGCGGTCTTCGTGCTCGGCTCGATCGGCTGCGCGTTGTCGAGCTCGCTCACCGATTTCGTCATCGCCCGCATCGTGCAGGGCATGGGCGGCGCCATGATGACGCCGGTCGGCCGCATGGTGGTGGTGCGCACCATCCCCAAGCGCGAACTGGTTGGCGCCATGGCCTGGGTGACCACGCCGGCGCTGATCGGGCCGATGCTCGGCCCGCCGGTCGGCGGCTTCATCACCACCTACGCGACCTGGCATTGGATTTTCCTCATCAACGTGCCGATCGGGCTCGCCGGCATCGTGCTTGCCACCCGCTACATCGCCGACGTGCGCGCCGAAGAGCATGAGCGCTTCGATCTGGTCGGCATGGCGTTGGCCGGTCTCGGCATCGCCGGCGTCGCCTTCGGCTTTTCCGTGCTGGGACTGAATTACCTGCCCTGGATTGTCGTCGTTGCGCTGATCGGCGGCGGCGTCTGTTTCATCGCGGCCTATCTCGTTCACGCCCGCCATACGGTCAATCCGGCGCTCGACCTCACGCTCTTTCGCTTACCGACTTTTTTCGCCAGCGTGGTCGGCGGCTTTATCTTCCGGCTAGGCTTGGGCGCGCTGCCGTTCCTGTTGCCGCTGATGCTGCAGGTCGGCTTTGGCATGACGCCGTTTCAATCGGGCATGATCACCTTCGCCACCGCGCTCGGCGCCATCGGCATGAAATGGGCGACGACGACCATCCTGCGCCGCTTCGGCTTCCGCACCATCCTCATCGTCAACGCCGTGATCAGTTCCGCTTTCCTTGCCACCTGCGCCGGCTTCACGCAGACGACGCCGGTGGCGATCATGGTGATGCTGCTGCTGGTGGGCGGCTTCTTCCGCTCGCTGCAATTTACCAGCATCAATTCCATCGCCTATGCCGACGTTGAGCCGCGCCGGGTCAGCCGCGCCACCGCGCTGGTCAGCGTCGCCCAGCAATTGGCGATCTCCACCGGGGTGGCGCTGGGGGCGCTGGCGGTCGAACTTACGGTCCACTTCCGGGGCGACGGCGCCTTGCGGGCAAGCGATTTCCCGCCGGCTTTCTTGGTGGTGGCGGCCATCTCGTTGCTGTCGGTGCTCATTTTCGTGCGGCTTTCGCCGCATGCCGGCGCGGAAATGGCCAACCGGCTACCGGCGCCGAGCGAGACCTCCGATCAACGAGTTGGTTGAAGTCCCGACTTACGCACGCGATTAACCTAAAGCGCCCTTAGCCTTAGACAAGCCTTTGGCGCACAAGGTATTTTCGTATCATCATTTCATCATATTTACCGCGCGGGGTGCGGCTGGATGCCTAACGTCCGTTTTGCCTGGATCGTTGCGACCGCGGCGCTCGCGGCGACGATGGCGTTGAGCGGCGCGCGCGCGCAATCCCCAGCCGCGCGGATTTGCAACCTGCAAACCGAAAAACTTGCCGCCGAGCGAATTGCGGCCTGCACGCGCCTGCTCGAGGGCCGCCGCCTGCATGGCAAGGACGCCGGCGTCGTCTACGCGCAACGCGGCGCAGCCTATCTCGATCGCGGCAACATCGCCAATGCGATCGCCGACCTCAATCTTGCCGTGACGCTGGCGCCCGATTTTGCGGCGGCCTACCGCAACCGCGGCAACGCCTGGTATGCGCGCGGCACTTACGCCAAAGCCGCCGCCGATTACGACGCGGCGATCAAGCTCGATCCGCAATCGGCAGCGGCCTATGTGGGCCGAGCCGGCGTGCGCCGCGACCTCGGCAACCTGAAGGGCGCGCTGGAGGATTTTCAAAAGGCGATCGATCTCGGCGCCAGCGATGCCAAGCTCTATGCCGGCCGCGGCCTCGTTTACATGCGCCAGCATGACGTTGCGCGCGCCATCGCCGATTTTGATCACGCCGTGCGGTTGGCGCCGAGCGCCGACAATTTCATGCAACTGGCGCAGGCACACAAAACGGCGGGCGACCTCGATCATGCGCTACGCGATTTCCGCGATGCCATCATGATCGATCCGAAACGCATTGACGCCTATACCGGGCAAGCCGGCATCTGGCGCAAGAAAAAGGATTTCGACAAGGCCATCGCCGCTTATGATCGCGCCATCGCCGCCGATCAAAATCAGCCGGTCAGCTATAGATTGCGCGCCGAAGCCTACGCGGCCAAAGGCGACCGCAAACGCGCCTTGGCCGACTTCGACCGGGCGCTCAAGCTGAGCTGGAGCGCCACTCTCCTCAAGGCGCGCGCCGCCCTGCGGCTGGCGGACGGCGATATCGAAGGAGCGCTAAACGACGCCGAGGCCATGCTCAAGCTTGCTCCCGGCAACGCCGATGCCATCGCGCTGCGCGAGAGCATCACAGCGCAGCAAAAAAAGACCATCGCAGCGCGCGAGGCTCCGGCCGCGACTCGCAACGAAACACCGGTCGCGCCCAAGCCCGAGCCGAAACCCACGCCCAAACCTGAGGCCAAGCCGCTCCCCGCGCCCAAGGCGGAAACGAAAGTTGTCGCGCCTAAGGTGGAGCCCAAGGTCGCCGCGCCGACGGTTGCCGCGCCTCAGGTGGATGCCAAAGTCGCTGCACCCAAGCCGTCGCCGAAGATCATCGCGCCTAAGGCGGAGCCGAAGATTGCCGCACCTAAGGTGGAACCAAAGATCGCCGCACCAAAGATCACCGATAGGCTTCCCGCACCCAAGGTCGACACCAAGGTTGCCGCGCCGAAACCGGACGCAAAAGTCGCCGAGCCCGAGAAGCCCAAGAAGCCCGAGGCCGTTGCGAAATCCGACATGCAGAAGGCCAAACCGGCCAAGGTCGCGGAGCAGTCCGTGCCTCTTCCTCCGGTGCGCGAAAAGGCAGCACAGGCAAGCCCGCAACACGAACAAACGGCATACGAGGACAAAGGCCGCAAAACCGCCGAACGGAACCGCGGTGCGCACACGGTGCGGGCGCATCGGCCGCACCGGCGCGCCGCGGCCCACCGCTCAAAGCGCCGAGTCTACATCGCAGCGCCGCGCACGCTCTATTACCGGGCCGGCGCCTATGATGTCGTGCGCGGCCGGCACGGTTACGCGCTGCAGCGCCGCAGCTCATTGCACGACATTTTCGACTGATCCTCAGCCGCGAAAGCCGCTCGCCAAAAGATAAAGCTCCGCCGAATCGGCGCGGCTCGCCGCCGGCTTTAAATGCTTGACGCTTGCGTAGTCGCGCTTGAGCGCCGCCAGCAGCGTCGCCTCCGTGCCGCCCTGCAGGACCTTGGCGAGGAAGGCGCCGCCGGGCTTGAGCACTTCGCGGGCAAAGTCGGCGGCAGCTTCGACCAGCGCCATGATCTTGAGGTGGTCTGTCCTGGCGTGACCGGTGGCGTTCGCCGCCATGTCGGAAAGCACCACATCGGCGGGGCCGCCGAGCATCAATTTCAAGGTCTCCGGCGCCGCCGGGTCGAGGAAATCGAGCTGGACAAAATCGACACCGGCGATCGGCTCGATCGCTAGCACATCGATCGCCACCACGCGGCCTTGCGGCCCTACCTGCTTAATCGCCACCTGGCTCCAGCCGCCGGGCGCGGCGCCGAGATCGATCACGCGCGCACCTTTCTTCAAGACGCGCGCTTTGTCGTCGATTTCGGAAAGCTTAAAGGCGGAACGCGAGCGATAGCCCTCGCGCTTGGCGCGCGCGACGTAGGGATCGTTGAGCTGTCGCTCCAGCCACAATTTCGACGACAGCGAGCGGTTCTTGCCGGTCTTGACGCGGACCTTTAATCCGCGCGGCGATCCGCGCTTTTCGCGCGCCGTCACGACAAGCCCGCCTGGCCGGCGCCGCCCCAGGCGCCGTCTTCGCGCATCATCTGCACCAGCATGCCTTCGCGCAGGCCGCGGTCGGCGACGCGCAAGCGCGGACAAGGAAAGGCGCGGCGGATGGCGTCGAGGATGGCGCAGCCCGCCAGCACCAGATCGGCGCGCTCGGCGCCGATGCAGGGGCTCGCCACGCGGTCGTCATAGCTCATGGCGAGCAGCCTTTCGATGACGCCATCGATCTGCTGCGCGTTCATCCAGCAGCCGTCGACGCGGTTGCGATCGTAGCGCTTGAGATCGAGATGCACGCCGGCGATGGTCGTCACCGTTCCGGAGGTGCCGAGCAGGTGGATGCCGCGCAAGCCGTCGCCGCCATGTTCGCGGGCGAACGGTGCGATCAAACCGGCGACTTCGTCGACCATGGCCTCGTAGGTATCGCGATCAACTCTATAGCCGCCGTGACGCTCGGCCAGCGTCACCACGCCGTGCGGCAGCGACACCCAGCCGCGAATCTGCGGCAGCGGCGGGCCGCCGCGGGATTTCTGCGAGCGATCGAGGCGCACCAATTCGGAAGAGCCGCCACCGATATCGAACAGCACCACGCCATCGGCCTGCGGATCCATCAGCGGCGTGCAGCCGGTGGCGGCGAGCAGCGCCTCGGTCTCGCGATCGATCACCTCGAGCTCGAGGCCGACTTCGTCGGCGACGCGGTTGCAGAAGTCGTCGCCGTTCTCCGCCGCGCGACAGGCTTCGGTGGCGATCAGGCGGGCGCGCGTGGCGCCTTTGTTCTTCATCTTGTTGCGGCAGATCGCCAGCGCCTCGACGGCGCGCGCGATGGCCGCGTCGCTGATGCGGCGCGAGCTGGAGACGCCCTCACCGAGCCGGATGATGCGGGAGAAAGCGTCGACAACGCGGAAGCCGTTGCCGGCCGGCCGCGCCACCAGCAAGCGGCAATTATTGGTGCCGAGATCGAGCGCCGCATAGGTCGGGCCGCCACGATCGCTGCCCAAGCCGCTATCGAGTCGTCCAGGCGACCGCCGACCCCATCGGGTCCGCGCCGGCGGCGCCCAATTCACGACGGGGTCGAGGCCTGGGTTATCCCCGGCCTCGCCGCTCATTTTCCAAAGCCTTCCTGCCGCCCCCGGCGCGCCTCCCAGCGCGCCTCGGTTTGCGACGATGTTCCCTAAGATCGCGAAAAGTCTAACAGCGCCGGTGCTCCGCGCAACCCTCGTCCTTGGAACCTATTCTTGTGAAAGCGCCTTTCCTGCTTTATCTCAAGGCTTCCACTCCCCAAACCCCATTTTCCCGGCATGGATGACAGAACCACGGAAACTGCTCTTTCGCTGACCAAATTCGGTATCGGCCAGCCGGTCCGCCGCAGCGAGGACCCCAAATTGGTGCGCGGCGAAGGCTGCTACGCCGACGACGTTAGCCGGCCCGGACAGGCCTACGCTGTGCTGGTCCGCAGCAGCGAGGCGCATGGCATCATCCGCTCCGTCGATATCGCGGCGGCCAAAGCGATGCCGGGGGTGCTGGCGGTCTATACCGCAGCCGATCTTGCGGGCTACGGCAGTCTGAAATGTAACCTGCCGCTGAAGAATCGCGACGGCTCGCCGATCCGCTATACGCCGCGTCCGCCGCTCACCGCCGACAAAGTGCGTTTCGTCGGCGACCCCGTCGCCTGCGTCATTGCCGAAACGGTTGCGCAGGCCAAGGACGCCGCCGAGACAGTCGCTCTCGATATCGAGCCGTTGCCGCCGGTACTGACGCCGGCCGAAGCGATCAAGCCCGGCGCGCCGCAAGTATTCGATGCGGTGCCGAACAATCTTGCGCTCGATTACCACTATGGCGATGCCGAGAAGGTGGCGGCGGCGTTCGCCAAAGCCAAGCATGTGACGCGGCTCGCAACCTCCAATCAGCGCATGGTCGTCAACGCCATGGAGCCGCGCGCCGCGATCGGCGAGTTCGATGCCGAGGCGGGAAAGTGGACGCTCTATTCCACCAGCCAGGGCGTGCACGCCATGAAGACCACGCTGATGGATATTCTCGGTGCGCCCGCCGACAAAGTACGCGTCGTCACCGGGCAGATCGGCGGCTCGTTCGGGATGAAGTCCGCGGTCTATCCGGAATACATCTGCATCCTGCACGGCGCCCGCGCGCTCGGCCGCCCGGTGAAATGGACCGACGAGCGTTCCGGCAGCTTCCTGTCGGATCAGCACGGCCGCGCCCAAGATATGACGATCGAGATTGCCTTCGACGAAAACGCGCACATCCTCGCGATCAGGCTTTCCGGCTACGGCAACATGGGCGGCTATCTGGCGCAATTCGGCCCGCTATTGCCGACCGGCAATCAGGTCAAGAACATCGCCTCCCTCTACCGCACGCCGATGATCGAGGTCGCGACCAAATGCGTCTTCACCAACACCGTGCATGTGTCGGCCTATCGCGGCGCCGGCCGGCCGGAGGGCAACTATTACGTCGAGCGCGCGCTCGATGTTGCGGCCGCCGAGCTCGGCATCGACCGCATCGAATTGCGCAAGCGCAACATGATCCGCAAGAGCGACCTGCCGTTCGCCGCCGCCTCGGGCGTGACGTATGACTGCGGCGACTTCCACGGCGTGCTCAAGCAGGCTTTGGACATGGCCGATTACCCCGGCTTCAAGAAGCGCAAACGCGACAGCAAGAAAAACGGCATGCTGCGCGGTTTCGGCGTCGGCTGCTACCTCGAAGTCACCGCCGGCGGCGGCAAGGAACTGGGCGCCATTCATTTCGACGCCGACGGCATGGTGACCGTTATCTCCGGCACCATGGACTTCGGCATGGGCCACGCCACCACCTATGCGCAGATGCTCACCGACATGCTCGGCATCCCGTTCGAGCGAATCCGCCTGGTCGAAGGCGACAGCGACCGCATGGCCTATGGCAACGGCTCAGGCGGCTCACGCTCGGTAATGTTCGCTGGCACGGCGCTCAGCGAGTCCTCGGCGATGGTGATCGAGCGCGGCAAGCAGATTGCCTCGCATGTGCTGGAAGCCTCCAGCGGCGACATCGAATTCAAATCCGGCCGCTTCGTCATCGCCGGCACCGACCGCTCGATCGGCTTGCTTGACCTCGCCGCCAAGCTGCGATCCGGGCTCAAGCTGCCGGAGGGCGTGCCGACCTCGCTCGACGTCGATCACGTCGGCGACAATCCGGTACCCTTCGCCTTCCCCAACGGCTGCCATATCGCCGAAGTGGAAGTCGATCCGCAGACCGGCCACGCTCAGGTGGTGCGCTATTCCGCGGTCAACGATCTCGGCACCGTGGTCAACCCGTTGCTGGTGGAAGGCCAGATCCAGGGCGGCGTGATGCAGGGCCTCGGCCAGGTGCTGCTGGAACAGGCGGTCTACGACAATGACGGCCAATTGGTCACCGGCTCGTTCATGGACTACGCCATGCCGCGCGCGCACGACGCGCCGATGATCAATGTCAGCCACCACCCGGTGCCGACCAAGGGCAATCCGCTCGGCGCCAAAGGCTGCGGCGAAGCCGGCACCTCGGGCGGCCTGCCCGCCGTCGCCAATGCGGTGATCGACGCGCTTTCGGATCTCGGTATTCGGCATCTCGAAATGCCAATGACGCCGTCGCGCATCTGGCAGGCGATCGAGAACGCCAAGGGCAAATCGGCCTAAAGCGATGACCTTATAAGCGGGGCCGCTTTTGCACCGAGCGCGGGCTTAGCCGCAGCCGCGGACTTCATGGTTGAAGCGGACTATCGAGCGTTGGGCTATCTTTGGTCCGCGCGCGTTGGGCGCAATAGTGGGGCCTGAAGACGATGGAGCTGTCCTACACCCAGAATCTCGAGGACTATCATCTCTGGCTCGCCTTCTCAGGCCATGCCACCGGCACCTACATCGATATCGGCGCCGGCCATCCGGTCGCCGACAATGTGTCGTTCTGGTTCTACGAGCGGGGCTGGCGCGGCATCGTGGTCGAACCGCAGCCCGATCTCGCCGCACTCTATCCGCGCCTGCGCCCACGCGACCTCGTGGTGCGCGCTCTGGTTGGACGCGAGACGGATGAAAGCGACTTCTATCTCGTCGACCGCCTGCACGGCCTCTCAACCACTGTCGAGCAGCATGCGCAGAAGGCCAAAGCCTTCGGCGCCGATTACCGCACGCTACGCCTGCCGGTCGTTACGCTGGCGGGCTTGTGCGAAACACATGAACTCGTCGACATCGACTTCCTCAAGATCGATGTCGAAGGCGCCGAGGCCGACGTGCTGTTCGGCGGCGACTGGAAACGCTTCCGGCCCAAGGTGATTGTCGCGGAGGCCATGGCGCCGGGCACCGGGGAACCGGCTTGGGACGATTGGGAACCCTTGCTGCTCGCGCAGGGCTACCGCTTCGCGCTGTTCGACACGCTCAACCGGTTCTATGTCGCGGACGAGCATCCCGAAATCATGGCACGGCTGCCGTCCGAGCGAGCCCCCTGGGATGCGGTGCGCCATATGTACGAAATCGGCCGCGCGCCGGACAATCCGCTGCACCCCGACCACGCGCTCGCGCGCGAGCTCATCTCGGGCTTCTTAGCAATGCTGCCTTATCTCGATGAAAACCTCGTCGCCGAGTTTCTGGCCCGCGCGCGGTGCATCGATGATCCGCGCGAGCGCGAGGCGCTTCTCGCGACGGTCAAGACGGAAGCCTTTCGCGCCTCACTCGGCCGCATCGCCTGCGGCTATGACGGCGGGCAGGTGATCCAGGAGTAAGAGGCCCGGTCAGGCCGGACCGGGCAGCTTGACGTTCTTGAGCGGCAGCGAGCGCGCACGCACGCCGGTGGCCGCGAACACCGCGTTGGCCACCGCCGGCGCCGTTGCCGCCGTGCCGGGCTCACCGATCCCGCCCCATTTCTTGCCGCCCGAGAGCGCCAGATACACCTCGATCTTGGGCGCGTCGGCCAAGCGCACGACTTCGTATTCGTCAAAATTGCCCTGCACGACCTGGCCGTCCTTGATAGTGATTTCGCCGTAGAGCGCGGCCGAGAGCCCGTAGATGACGCCGCTCTGGATTTGCGCTTCCACGATTCCCGGATTGACTACATGACCGCAATCGACCGCGGCGACGACGCGGTCAACTCTGACCTCGCCCCTCTGGCTCACCGTCACCTCGGCGACCTGGCCGATGATGGTGCCGTAACATTCGTGGATGGCGATGCCGCGGCCGCGGCCGGCGGCGAGCGGTTTGCCCCAGTCGCTCTTCTCGGCGAGCTTGTCGAGCACGCCGATGAAATCCGCACGGTGCGCCAGCAACGTGCGGCGGAACTTGTAGGCATCTTGCCCCGCGGCATGGGCTAGTTCGTCGACATAGCTCTCCATGAAGAAGGCATTCTGTGAGGAGCCGACTGAGCGCCAGAACATCACCGGCACATGCGTGTTCTTCAGCATGCAGCCGACACGCACATTCGGGATTTTGTAGGAGGTGGTGGCGAAGCCTTCGACAGCTTGCGCTTCGACGCCGCTCTCCACTTTGCTGATGCCGACCGAACGCATGATCGAACCGACCGCGATGCGGGCATCGAAGGCCGTTGGCAGTCCGTCGGCGCCGAGTGCCGCTTTCAGGCGCACCGCGGCCTGCGGCCGGTATCGGTCGTGGCGCATGTCCTCTTCGCGCGTCCACACCAGCTTCACCGGCTTGCCGACCTGCTTAGCGACCTGGATCGCCTGGCGCATCTCGTCGTTGGCCGAACGGCGGCCGAAACCACCGCCGAGGAAGCAATTGTGGATAACGATTTGGTTCCGGCTTTAGGCCGGATGCCGCCGCGGCCTGGCGGATCGAGCCCATCGGCGACTGGCTGCCGAGCCAGACTTCGAGCTTGTTCGCCTCCAACCGCACCGTGGCGTTGAGCGGCTCCATGGTGGCATGCGCCAGATGCGGCGCCTCGTAGACCGCCTCGACGATCTTGCCGCCTTTCGCGAAGGCGTCTTCGACATTGCCGTCGTTGCGCGCGTTCACCATCGGACCGTCGAGGGTGTCGCGGTAAAGCTTGGCGAATTGCACGCTGTCGGTCGCGCCCGCCGCACCCACCTCCCATTCCGGCTTGAGCAGCGCCAGCGCTTCGGTAGCGCGCCAGAAGCGGTCGGCAATGACGGCAACGGCGTTGTCGAGCTTGACCACCTGTTGCACGCCGCGCCGGCCTTTGACTCGGGACTCATCGACGCTCTTGAGCTTGCCGCCGAACACCGGACAGGCGGCAATCGCCGCATAGACCATGCCGGGGATTTGCGTATCGATGGCGAACTTGGCGGCGCCGTTGATCTTGACCGGCGTATCGAGCCGCGCCAACGGCTTGCCGATCAGCTTGAACTGATCCGGCGTGCGGATCGCCGGCTCCTTGGCGAGCTTGATCGTCGCCGCCTCGGCGGCGAGCGCGCCGTAATCGAGACTGCGGCCGGACGCTTTGTGCACGACCGTGCTGTTGGCGGCTTCGCATTCGGCCTCCGCCACGTTCCAGCGCTTGCGCCGCGGCGGCGATCAGGCGCACGCGCGCGCTGGCGCCGGCCTGCAGCAGCATCTGCCAGGAGGTGCGCACGCCGCGGCTGCCGGCCGTCGACCATGTCGCCGTAGACATTGTTTTCGCGCAGATTGCGCGTCGGGCGAGGCATATTCGACTTTGACCTTCGACCAGTCGCATTCGAGTTCTTCGGCGACGATCATCGGCAGCGCGGTGATGGCGCCCTGCCCCATTTCGTTGTGCGGCGAGCGGATCAGGATGGTGCCGTCCGGATCGATCACCAGAAAGGCATTGATCTCGTTCGGCGCCGCGGCGTCGGCGCCTAAGGCTGCGCGGCCGATGCTGGCGGCGTCGGCCAGAGCGGGCAGCGCCACGCTGATGGCGAGACCGCCGGCGCGCGGCTCGCGGAGGCGACGACGAATTGGCGGCGGGTGATGCGATGTAATGGCGTTCATGGTTGCCTCCCTACGTCTTCATCAGCGCCGCGGCGCGATGGATCGCGCGGCGGATGCGGACGTAGGTGCCGCAACGGCAGATATTGGTGAGATTGGCGTCGATATCGGCGTCGGTCGGGTTCGGATGCTCTTTCAGGAACGCCACCGCCGCCATGATCTGCCCGGACTGGCAATAGCCGCATTGCGGCACGTCCTCGGCCAGCCAGGCCTGCTGCACCGGATGCTTGCTGTCGGCCGACAGGCCCTCGATGGTGGTGATGTTCTTGCCGGCGACATCGCCGACCTGTATGCCGCAGGACGCGCATGGCCTCGCCGTCGACATGCACGGTGCAGGCGCCGCATTGCGCGATGCCGCAGCCGAATTTCGTGCCGGTGAGATCCGAGTTCGTCGCGGATCACCCAGAGCAGCGGCGTCTCCGGTTCGACATCGAGCTGATGCGCCGTGCCGTTGACCTTGATTGCGATCATGGCGTTTCCCGAAAAGGCGCCTTATCGCGCGCGGCGACCCGGTCGGCGCCCTCGACCGTATCCGCCGGAAGCGTTATGGGGAGCGACACTACCCGGGCCGCCTGTGGCGGCTTCACAGATGCTTGTATTTATGCGGATTTTTACGGGATGCGAGGCGGCCGGACCTGCCGCCGCCCGCAGGGCATGGCCAACCCACTGGAAATGCACTGGATTGACGCGTCCAACCGGGCCATAGTCCGCGCCCCGCCGGGAACTCTTTATGTCCATGAGTCGAAGGCTCGAGCCGAAACCCTGCGGGCTGAAGCCCGCGCCCACATGCGCGCATCGTCGGCGTCGTGAGCGCGGCGCATTTCGTCTCGCATCATTACATTCTGATTCTGGCGCCGTTGCTGCCCTTCGTGCGCGACGCCTATGGCGTCAGCTACACCAAGCTCGGTCTGGCGCTCGCCGCCTTCAATATGATCTCGGCGGTGTTTCAGACGCCGGCGGGTTTTCTGGTCGACCGGCTGGGCGCGCGGATGCTGTTGATCGTCGGCCTTGCGCTCGGCGGCGATCGCCTTCGTGCTCGTCGGTCTGGTCACTCCTTCTGGTTGCATGGTGGCGATGTTCGCGCTCGCCGGCGTCGGCAACACCGTCTATCACCCGGCCGATTACGCACTGCTGTCGCAACATGTGCCGGCCAAGAGTATCGGTCAGGCTTTTTCGATTCACACTTTCGCCGGCATGCTCGGCTCGGCGGCCGCGCCCGCCGGCCTTTTGATGTTGCAGAGCATCTGGGGCTGGCGCGGCGCCTTCATCGGCGCCGGCATTGTCGGCCTCGCGGTCGCGCGTTCTCTTATTGGCGGTGCGCGATCCAGGGCCGTCGACGCAGGAAACTCCCGTGCGCAAGGCGGACGACAAATCGCCGGTCGGCTGGCGGCTGCTGCTGTCGGCGCCGATCGTGCTCAATCTGCTTGTTCTTCATGCTGATCGCGATGATGAGCGGCGGCATGTTCAATTATTCCGTGGTCGCGCTCGGCGCGCTTTACGGAACACCGGTCGCGACCGGAAATGCCGCGCTCACCACGCTTGCTGCTGCTGTCGGCCTTCGGCGTGCTCGCCGGCGGACTGATGGCCACGCCGCACGCCGCGCCACGGCCTGGTGGCGAGCCTTGGCCTCGTCGCCATGGCGATCACCGCCGCGCTGGTCGGCAATTTCGACCTCGCCACCTGGGCTTTGGTCGCGGTGATGATGGTGTTCGGCTTCTTCTTCGGCTTCATCTCGCCCTCGCGCGACATGATCGTGCGCGAGGTCACGCCGCCCGGCTCCTTCGGCAAGGTGTTCGGCTTCGTCACCACCGGCTTCAATATCGGCGGCATTTTTTCGCCGATGATCTTCGGCGCGCTCATGGACACCGGCCACCCGCGCCTGGTGTTCCTGGTCGTCGCCGCTTTCAGCCTGATCGCGGTCGTGACGGTGGCGACCTTGCCGGAGGCCGCGGCCTGACCGGGTGGCTGCCCGAACGGCGCCATGGACTTGTCAAATCGGCCGAATTGCCCCATGTGATGGGCCAGCACGGCTCTGGCGGCCGCGGCCTTTTAAGGCCGCCGGCCCGGCCTTGCTGGGGGATAGTTCAACGGTAGAACTGCGAACTCTGACTCCGTCAATCTAGGTTCGAATCCTAGTCCCCCAGCCATCTCTTGCCTTTTCATAAACCGAAAATCACACGTCCCGTGGAGATCAGTTTCCGCTGGTCTTCACATCTAGCGCAGGCAACAATCGCGCTCACGGAGCCATCAAAGCATGACTGAAAAATTCGGCCGGCTCGCTTTGCATATGTGGACGATCGACACCACGCCGCTGGCGACCGCGCTTGACGCCGCCAAACAGGGCGGCTTCGACGCGGTTGAATTGCGCCGCACCGATTTCAAGCGCTGTTTCGACGCCGGCATGAGCAACGATCAGGTGCTCGATCTCATCAAGAAAAGCGGCATTCCGGTCGGCGTGCTGGGCGTCGAATATGGCTGGCTGTTCGCCACCGGCGAGGAGAGCAAGCGGCTGTTCAAGGTGTTTCGCGAGAGTTGCGAGAACGCGGCCGCGCTCGGCTGCAAAATGCTGATGAGCGCGCCGGGCCAGATCAGCGGGCCCATTCCGCAGGCGATCAAATTTCTCAAGGACGCCGGCGACATCGCCGCCGAATACAAATTGAAGCTGGCGATCGAATTCAATTCGCAGCACGACGTGCTTAACAGCCTCGCCGTGCTGACCGAACTGATCACCGGCGCCGACAAACCGAATTGCGGCTATCTGATCGACGCCTATCACTTCGCCCGCAGCGGCGCCGGCGGACGCAGCTTCGAAGGCATGCCGGCCGACAAGATCTACTGTTTCCAGTACAGCGACCTGTCGCCCAACCCGGTGAGCGGCGTGCGCCGGCCGACCGACCGCCTGCCGCCCGGCAAGGGCGTCGTGCAATGGCGCGAGGTGCTCGGACTGTTGGCGGAAAAAGGCTACACCGGCTATCTCAGCTACGAGGCGCCCAATCCCGAGCAATGGGCGCGCTCGCCCTTTGATGTCGCGCGCGAGGGCGTCGAGCTTACGCGCAAGCTTCTCCGCAACGCCGTTCCCGGTTACGTCGGCGCATGATCTCGAAAAGTGGACACCGGTTTTCGGACCAGATCATGCGCAAGTTAAATTGAGGTCGATCATGGCAGAACAAGAACTCCCCATCTTTCTCGGTCTGAACGACAAGACCATCACAGACATTCCGAAGACGGCCGAGAAGCAGCGCTATATGACCAGCGTCGCGCCCAAGGCCGCCAATCCCGGCAAATGGGTCGAACAGCCGCGCATGCCGATCCCCACAGGCGAGCACGCGGTGATCGAATGCGGCGGCAAGATCTATTCGATCGCCGGATATGCCAAGCACCGCGTCGATGGCAACTTCACCCAGGTTTACGATCCCGCGACCAAGAATTGGTCGCTGAAAGCGGAATTCCCGCATCGCTGCAACCACGTCGCCGGCACCTCGGTTGGCACGAAAATCTACACGTTCGGCGGCTTCGTGGAGCAGAACCGCTGTCCGCATTCGAAATGCTTCGTCTACGATACGGCAACCGACCAGTGGGCCCAGATCGCACCGCTGTCGCGGCCGCGCGGCGCGATTTCGGCGATCGCGCTGGACGGCAAAATTCACCTGCTGGGCGGGCGCGATGTGCGCTCCGTCGAATGGCACGAAGTTTACGATCCGGCGACCAACAAATATTCGGACCGCGCCAGCATGCGCGGCTCGACCGGCACTCAGCCTTTCGTCGGTCAGCGCGACCACATGGGCGTCGCCATCGTCGACGGAAAAATCCACGCCATCGCCGGCCGCATGGATAGTTACGACTTCAACACGTCACTGAACGCCGTCTATGATCCCAACGCTGATAGCTGGAGCTTCCGTGCGCCGCTGCCCACCGCGCGCAGCGGCCCATCCTGCGTCTATATCGGCGGCAAGATCGTGGTGTTCGGCGGCGAAGCCACCGGCCGTGTCTTCGGCATCAACGAAGGCTACGACCCCAAGACCGACACCTGGGAGCAGCTGGCGCCGATGGCAATCCCACGCCATGGACTGCATGGATCGACCTGCGCGGTGATCGGCAACATGGTGCACGTGCCCGGCGGCGGCCCGGTGCCGGGCGGCAGCGTGCAGGGCGCCTACCACGACGCCTTCACTTTCGGCTGAGCAGGGATCGCGGCTTGCCCCGACGATCGATGTGGAGTAGTCCCTGCGCATCATCGACCTGATCGCGAGGTCATCTCGCGGTTTTAATCTTTTGCCGACAGTCGGACGGTCTATTGCGCGCTGAGGTTGCGCTGCCGCTACCGGCCATTGGCATTGATGTACGGCTTACATGCGACCCTTTGATTTCAGAACGCGCGGCGTCGGCCTTTTCGGACTGTCCCTGCTCGCGCTTGTGGTCGGCGTCATCACCGGATTTGGCGCCGTCGCCTTCCGCGCCTTGATCGGCGCTCATCCATAACGTCGCGTTCCTCGGTTCGTTTTCGATCTTTTACGACGCCAATCAGTTCACGCCGGCGAGCCCCTGGGGCGCCTTCATCATCCTGGTGCCGGCGATCGGCGGGCTGATCGTGGTGTTTCTCGTCGACAATTTCGCGCCGGAAGCGCGCGGCCACGGCGTGCCCGAAGTGCTGGACGCGATCTACTACAAAGAGGGCAAAATCCGCCCCGTCGTTGCGGCGATCAAATCACTCGCCTCGGCCTTTTCCATCGGCACCGGCGCCGCGGTCGGCCGCGAAGGGCCGATCATCCAGATCGGCGCAACGCTCGGCTCGTCGCTCGGACAAGCCATCCACATGGCGCCGTGGCAGCGCATCACGCTGGTCGCCGCCGGCGCCGGCGCCGGCATCGCCGCCACCTTCAACACGCCGATCGGCGGCGTGATGTTCGCCATCGAACTGATGCTGCCCGAACTGAGCGCGCGCACCTTCCTGCCGGTGGCGCTGGCGACCGGCGCCGCGACCTTCATCGGCCGCATTTTCCTCGGCGTTGCAGCCCGCCTTCGTGGTGCCGTCGGCGCTCTATCTTCACACCGAGCAACCGCCGCTGCATGGCCTTGCTGCTGTTTGCCCTGCTCGGCGCGCTGATCGGCGTCGCGGCGACCGCCTTCATCCGCGGCCTGGTGTTCGCGGAAGATACTCTTCCCGAAAATCAAGAACCCGTACCTGCGCCATGTCGTCGGCATGTTGATGGTCGGCGTCCTGATGTACGTGCTGTTCTATTATCAGGGCCACTATTACGTCGAAGGCGTCGGCTACGCGACCATTCAGGCGATCCTGGAAAACAATCTCACCAGCTTCGCGCTGCTGCTCGGGCTGTTTGCCGCCAAGCTGTTCGCCACCAATGTCAGCCTCGGCTCCGGCGCCTCCGGCGGCATCTTCTCGCCTTCGCTGTTCATGGGCGCGACGCTCGGCGCCGCCTTCGGCGGCTTCGTCACCATGATCGGCCCGGTGCCGGGGTCGATCCCGTCACCTGCGCCATCATCGGCATGGCGGCGATGGTCGGCGGCGGCACCGGCGCGGCGATGACCGCCGTGACCATGATCTTCGAGATGACGCGCGACTACGACATCATCATGCCGATCATCGTCGCGGTGGCGCTCGAGCATCGGCATCCGCCGCCTGCTCTCGCGCGAGAACATCTACACCATCAAGCTGGTGACGCGCGGTCACGTCATCCCCAAGGCGCTGCACGCCAACATGTTCCTGGTGCGCCACGCCGAGGAGGTGATGGACCGCGACGTCCTGGTGCTGCCGGCGGATACCGATTTCGCCGCCTTCCTGCGCGAGACCTCAGCCGGCGGCTTGAAGCACATCGTGGTGACGCGCGACGACCGCATCATCGGCGTGCTGCGCGTCAACACCGAATTGCGCGCTGGGGCTGGAAGGCGCCTATTCCGGCGTGCTGCTCGGCGATATCGCGCAGAAGAACTTCACCGTCGCGCGCGCCAGAGACGTCGTCTTCGACGTCGTCGACCGCATGTGGCGGCGCGGCGCCAGCATGGCGATGGTCACCAAAGGCAGCGGCCGGCTGCCGCGCGGCGCCCACGTCGTCGGCATGATCTCCAAGGAGCACATCGCCGATTTGGTCGCCGACAGCATCCGGCCCTATAGCAACGAGCCGGTCGAGCCGGATCAGCCCAAATAGATCGTCGCTCAACAAAACACCACGGCCGCTCAGCGTGGGGCGAGAATTTGGCTTGCGGGAATCACGACATGGCAGCGCAAGCCCTCGGGATCGAAAACCATTTTCACCTCGGCATCGATCGCGCGCGGAAGATTACGTTCGATCACCAGGCTGCCGAAACCGCGTTTGCGCCGCGTTTTCACTTTCGGTCCAAATTGTTCACGCCAATCAAGCGTCACCGCTTCGCCCGGCCGGTCGGGCCCCCAGGTCACCGAAACGCGGCCACCGGGCATCGAAAGCGCGCCGAATTGCTCGGCATTGACGGCGAGTTCATGCAGCGCAAGCCCGAGATTTTGCGCCGCTTCCGGCTTGAGGGAGATCTCAGGGCCTTCGATTGCGACCTGCCCTGGGTCGCCGTCGAAATAAGTGGCGAGCTGGGATTGGATCAGTTCGCGCAGAGACGCGCCATGCCAGCTCTCGCGAATAAGCAGGTCATGCGAGGCAGCCAGCCCCTGCAGCCGCGCGCCGAACCGGCCGAGAAATCCGTCGATCGAGCCGGAATAGCGCGCGGTCTGCCGCGCCATCGCCTGAATCACAGCCAGCAGATTTTTCGAGCGATGCGTCAACTCGCGCATCAGCAAGCGCAAATGTGCCTCGCCCTCCTTGCGTTCGGTGACGTCGACCGAGGCGCAGGTCAAGCCGACAATGGCGCCCGCTTCGTTGCGCAGCGGCTCGATATGCAAATCGTGCCAGCACCGGTCGGACCCATTGGCGATAGCAATTTCCGCGCGGCGCGGCTCGCCGCTCGCGAGCGCTTCACGCTTGAGCGCGACAATGGCGGCCGCGCTGTCCGGCGGCAAAATCTCCTCGTCGCTGCAGCCGAGAATTTCGTCAACGCTGCGGCTTAGCATCGTATCGCTGACCGACGTATAACGCAGATTGCGATCCTGGGTGTAGACCGTGACGTGCGAACCGCGTAGCGCCGTTTCATAGCGCGCGAAGCGCGCGCGCAGCAGGTTCAACTCAGCGCCTTTTGCCTCAAGCTGCGCCTCAAGCTGCCCGTATTGCCGCTGCAGCCTCGCCAGCTCGCTGTCTTCCGCCCCCGATACTTCGCTTGCCATGGCGGTACGATGTCTCATTTGGCCTATTTGCAATGAACACGGCCATCGCGCGCCCTGTCAACAAAACAGGCCGTTCGACGCCGCCTACCGTCACCAGGATCACGGAACTTCACGATGGAACTTATCAGCACGTGTTCACGTTGTATTGGGAACAACATCCGCAAAGAGGACAACATGAGCACGCGTGCCAAAGCGACCGTCACCGATGAAATCGCAGCCATCGAAGACCTGATGAGCGACCTGGAAAAGCGGCTGGGCCGCCTATCCAGCGTCGGCAAACGTGAAGTGTCGGGAGCGTCGAGCGATGTCGGCGATTTCGTCAGCGAGGCGCTCGCGCGCATCAAGGATCGCGTGCGGGAAACCGCGAGCGATGCGAGCCATACAGTGGCCGACGAGGTGTCGCGTCTGGGCACCGACGCCTTCAAGAAACTGACCGACGAAGTGGAGAACCGACCGCTGATGATGCTGGCGGTGGCCGCCGGTGTTGGCTTCCTCGTCGGCCTCGCGAACCGGCGCTGACGCCCATGCAGCTTGATCACCTCGCCTCGGTCGCCATCGACCACTTGCTTGGCCGACTTATCAAGCGCGCCTTGGTGGTCGCGGCGGCGGCGATTCTTGCGCTGATTGCGATCTATCACTTCACGGTGGCCGGTACTTTGGCCCTCGACGCTCAATTTGGGGAACTGCAAGCGCGTCTGATTGTCGGTGGCGCTTATGCCGCGGCGGCGTTGGTAGCCATGGCCATCTTTTGGGCGATGCGCGGCAAGCCGTCCGCCATAAGCGCGCCCATTCCGTCCAGTAACGCGCGAGAAATGCAGTTGGTCATGCTCGTCGAAGCGGTAATGCTCGGCTATTCCTTGGCGCGCAAACGCGAGCCAGCACGCTAACCGCGTTCGCATAGCTAGCTTGCTCGCCGCTCGCGCCGCTTGGCGTTGCGCTCAAAGAACAAGGCTTGGCTCAACACTGCCGACACCGTCGCCGGCTGGAACGGCTTGGCGATCAGGAAGGCCGGCTCCGGCCGCTCCCCGGTCAGGAAGCGCTCAGGATAGGCGGTGATGAAGATTACCGGCACCTCGAACGAGCGCAACAGCTCGTTGACGGCGTCGAGCCCCGAACTGTTGTCCGCCAGTTGGATGTCGGCGAGGATAACGCCCGGGCGCTTGGCGTGGGCGAGCGCCACCGCCTCTTTGTGCGTCCGCGCGACGCCGAGCACCTTGTGGCCGAGACTTTCCACCAGGCTCTCGAGATCGAGCGCGATGAAGGTTTCGTCCTCGATGATCAACACATCGGTGGCGATTTCGGACGCCAGTTCGCGACCGGAATCCTCGACGAGTTCGCGCAGCTTGGGGACGTCAATGTCCAGCACCTTGGCGGCGTCGTCTTCCGACAGCCCCTCGAGCGCGACCAGCAGGAACGCCTGGCGCGGCATCGGCGCGATCTCAGCAAGATGCCGCTCGACGGGCTGCTTGGCCTCGCCCGCGTCAAGCTTGCCGTTGAGCGCGACCGAATTCCAGATTTTCGTGAATAGTCGATAGAGCGCGATCCGGGTGGAAGCGCCAGTTTCCAAAATCTTGGGGTCCTCAAGCAGGGCCTCCAGCGTCGCCGCGACATAGGCATCGCCCGAGGCTTGGTTGCCGGAGAGCGCCCGGGCGTAGCGGCGAAGATACGGTAAATGTTGTGCAACTGATTGAGATATCGACAAGAATCCCTCCCTAACCCAGGCGTATTCGCGGCTGGCCCCGAAACGCCGGCTTAAACGTACCCCGCCAACGTACCGGCCATGAAAAAGTTCCATCCGTGATGGAACCATCCGTTCGGTCCAGGGTTTTTGCCTAATACCAGATAAGGGGCCTGCACTCGGCAGTGAGACCGGGGACTTGGGAGCGGAATCGACCATGAACGACGGCAAGCCTGTGGGGCAACGGAATCAGATGGAAACGGCGGCAAATACGCGCGGCAGAAAATCCAGCGCCAAACCGGCAAAGCTCAGCCGCGAGGTGCAGGCGCGTCTCGGGCAGCAGTTGCGTACGATGTATGACGACGTCGTGAACCAGGGCGTACCAGACCGGTTCAACGAGTTGATCAATCGTCTCAACCCCGATGGCGGCAAGGACGGGAATTAGCAGGCATGGACGAATCGGTCCGCAAAGCCGTTCTTGGCGCAGTGCCAAGTCTGCGCGCCTTCGCGATCTCGCTCTGCGGGAACGTCGATCGCGCGGACGACTTGGTGCAGGAAACGCTGTTGCGCGCGTTGGCGAATATCGAGTCGTTTCAGCCCGGCACCAATATGCCGGCTTGGCTGTTCACCATTCTGCGCAATCATTTCCGCTCGGAATACCGCAAGCGCCGGCGCGAGGTCGAAGACAGCGACGGTCGTTATGCCGAGACGCTGAAGACGCAGCCGGACCAATACGGCCAGGTCGAATTCAGGGAATTTCAGCAGGCGCTGGCGCAGCTGCCGGCCGACCAGCGCGAAGCGCTCATTCTGGTCGGTGCGTCCGGATTCTCCTATGAGGAGGCGGCCACGATCTGCGGCTGCGCGGTCGGCACCATCAAGTCGCGCGTCAACCGCGCGCGCACGCGCTTAGCCGAACTGATGCAAATCGCCGGCGCGGACGACTTTGGCCCAGACGAACAGACCCGCGCGGTGCTGGCGGGCGGCGGGGAATAGAGCCCTCGGCTCTTTATTTATTGTCGCGCGGCGGCCGAACGGCAGTCAAAGGCGCGACGTGTGCCGCTCAAGGATTGCCGGCGAGCCTCAAGCCTTCACATACTCGCTGTAACTCCGGCGGTTACGCCGCCTGCGTCCAGCACGAAAAAGAGACAAAGACCCCGCGCGGCTGCCACCGCGCGAGGCCCCACTCAATTTACTACGCTTGACGCTACGGTACTGTCGGAGACCGGCCGCGCACCAGGCCGACGATGGCCGAGATGGCGAATAGAATAACAGCAACGAAGAACACGATCTTGGCGGCTTCGACCGCCACGCCCGCGATGCCGCCAAAACCAAGCACCGCGGCGATCAGCGCAACGATGAGAAACGTCAGAGCCCAACCTAACATGGTGATCCTCTCCGAGCTTGAGTTCGGAATGGACAACCTGGCAGCGGCGAAAAAGTTCCGCCGCGCCTAAGAACGCGCGGTTTGCTTAGCGGGTCATCAGCCCGCGGTCTCTTCCTTAAAATTCTTATTGTGCTTGGGAAACCAGACGTAGCCCTTCAGCATGTAATGCCAGTACATGAGCGGCAGCCCGGTGAGCTTGATCCACCAGCCAACCCAATATTCCTTCGACGGCGTGAGCGGCAGCGTCGGCGTAACTTTGCCGCCATAGATGAATTCGGCGAGGATGGCTTTGCCGATCGCGGTGGTGAGCGGACAGGAGGCATAGCCGTCATAGGCGCCGGGAACGAGCTTGCCGGCGATTGCCGAGGCGATTTCGTTGGCCACCACGGGGGCCTGCTTGCGCACCGCCGCGGCGGTTTTCGAGTTCGGCGTCGAGCACACGTCGCCGAGCGAGTAGACATTCGAATAGCGCACGTGCTGCATCGTGGTCTGGTTGACTTCGACCCAACCGGCAGCGTTGACGAGTGGCGACTTCTTGATCTCCTCGTGCGGGCTCTGCGGCGGCGAGACGTGGAGCAATTCGAACGGCACAATCTCCTTCTCGCCTTTCCGGTTGTCACCGACGAATTCGAAAGTCGCTGTCTTGGCGTTGCCGTTCACCGCGACCAAGTTCTGCTGATAGCGCACGCCAATGCCGTAGCGCGCAGCGACCTTCACCAGCGCGCGGGCGAAATAGGGCACGCCGAAAATAGCGGGCGCGTGGGTGTAGAAACCAAGCTTGCAGTCCTTCAGGATACCGCGGCGGCGCAAGCGATCGGCGATGAGATAGATGATTTTCTGCGGCGCGCCCGGACATTTGAACGGCATCGGCGGCTGCGTGCAGACGACCCGGTCGCCCGCCTTGAGCTTTTGCACGCATTCCCAGGTGTAGTTCACGCTGTTCGGCGAGTAGTTGCTGCACACGCCATTGCTGCCGAGCGTTTCGGCCAGTCCCGACACTTTATCCCAATCGAGCCGCACGCCGGTGCAGACCACCAGATAGTCGTAGGTCACTTCGTTGCCGTTTTGCATAACCACCGTGTTCTGCTCCGGCTCGAAACTCTTGGCGGCGGCGCGGATCCATTTGACCCCGGCGGGCATCACGCTCGCTTCCGGGCGGTGTGTTTTGGCCAGCGGGTACACCCCTGCCCCGACCAGCGTCAGCGCCGGTTGGTAATAGTGTTCGTCGGCCGGCTCTACGATCGCGATGTCGACGCCGCTTGAGCGCCGCCGCAGGATCGCCGCCACAGTGATGCCGGCGGTGCCGCCGCCGACGATTAGGACCTGATGATGCTGTGCGTTCGGCATTGGTTCTCCCCGTCTCGCTTTGTTGTTTGGACGCGCTTTCTGTGGCTCGGCTTGGCCAGGCGAAATCCCGACACGCTATAAATCCACTACATATCTAATAATTGCAATATGTTTAGCCGGGCCCGGCGGCGCTAACCCAAAACTAAAGAAAATTCAGCTGCTTGCCGCTTAGCAGGGGCGCAGGGCTACGGAACCCGTTATTCTGCCTGCGCGTTCACCGTTGCGTATCGTGAAGGAGTAGGCGTCCATGGCACCCCGTCCGAATTGGAAGGGCTACCTCAAGCTTTCGTTGGTCTCGTGTAACGTGGCGCTTTATCCCGCCACCAGCACCAGCCAGCGCATCCGCTTCAACATCATCAACCGCGAGACCGGCAACCGCATCCGCAACGAAGTCGTGGACGCCGAGACTGGCGAGCCAGTCGCGCAGGAAGACCGCGTCAAAGGCTATCAGTTCGAGAAGGGCAGATACGTCCTGGTGGAAGACGACGAGCTTGATAACGTCGCGCTCGAAAGCACCCACACCATCGACATCGAGCAGTTCGTGCCGATGTCGGAAGTCGACCGCATCTATCTCGACGAATCCTATTACCTGGTGCCGCAGGACGAGATTTCGCAGGAAGCTTTCGCGGTGATCCGAGAGGCCATGCGCAAGGACGATCTGGTCGGGTTGGCGCGAGTGGTGATCTACCGGCGCGAGCATTTGCTGCTGCTGTCGGCGCGCGGCAAGGGAATGATGGCGACGGCGCTGCGCTACAAAAACGAAGTGCGCGATGAAAAGGATTATTTCGACGAGGTCGAGAGCATCAAGGTGCCGGCCGACATGCTCAAGCTGGCGGTGCAGATCCTGGAGAGCAAGAAGGGGCACTTCGACGCGTCCAAATTTGAGGACCGCTACGAGAACGCGTTGATGGACCTGATCAAGGCCAAGCGCGCCGGCAAGGCGCCGCCGGTGCTCTCCGAGGAGCGGCCGAGCAATGTGATCAATCTGATGGACGCGCTGCGCCGCAGCGCCCGCTCCGACCGCGGACGGCGCGCACCGCCCGCACGCAAGACAAACGGGCGCAAACGCACGGCCGCGCGCAAGAAGGTGAGGAAAGCGAGCTAGTGCATGGCGACGGGGCTTGCGAACTACCGCAAGAAACGCCGCTTCGGCGTCACCGCCGAGCCGAAGGGCAAACGCACGCGCAAACGCGGCCACGCCTACGTCATCCAGAAACACGACGCAACGCGGCTACATTACGATTTGCGGCTGGAGCTTGACGGTGTGATGAAGAGCTGGGCGGTGACGCGCGGCCCGAGCCTGGTGCCGGGCGAGAAGCGCCTCGCCGTGCAGGTGGAAGACCACCCGATCGACTACAACAAGTTCGAAGGCACGATCCCCAAGGGCGAATATGGCGGCGGCACCGTGATGGTGTGGGACCGCGGCACGTGGGAACCGGACGGCGATCCGGAATTCGGCCTGCGCAAGGGCCATCTCGCGTTTCATCTCAATGGTGAGAAGCTCACCGGCGGCTGGCACCTGGTGCGCATGCACCGGCGGCCGGGCGAGAAACGCGACAACTGGCTACTGATCAAACAGGACGACGAGGATGCGCGCACCACGCGCGATAAAGACATTCTCGACGAGAAGCCGCTATCGGTGAAGACCGGGCGCACGCTTGACGAAATCGCCGAGCACAAGCGCAAGCCGGCGCGCGCCAAGCGCGGCAAGAACAATTCAAAGCGTGCCGGTGCCGGTAAGCGCAAAGCCAAACGCAAGCGCGCCATCGTTACCGCAAAGGTGCATGCCGCCCTGCCCGCTTTCGTGGAGCCCGCTCTCGCCACGCTGGTCGACAAGGCGCCGCAGAGCAGCAACTGGATCCATGAGATCAAATTCGACGGCTACCGCATCCAGGCGCGGCTCGACCACGGCAAGGTCAAGCTGCTCACCCGCAAGGGCCTCGACTGGACCGGAAAATTTCCGACTATCGCGGCGGCGATCTCCAAATTGCCAGCCAAAGCAGCGCTGATCGACGGCGAACTGGTGTCGGAGGACAGAGACGGCGTTTCGCGCTTTTCTTTGTTGCAGCAAGACCTGAAGGAAAGCCGTCACGACCGCATGGTGCTTTATGCGTTCGATCTGCTGCATCTTGATGGCGCCGACTTGCGGCGGCTACCACTCAGCGAACGCAAAGCCGCGCTGGTCAGACTGATTGGGCGCAAAACGCACGGTGTCCTGCGCTTCAGCGTGTCGCTCACTGAGCTGGGGCCGGTGCTGTTGCGGCACGCCTGCAAAATGGGACTCGAAGGCATCATCTCCAAACTTGCCGATGCGCCCTATCGTTCCGGGCGCGGCCACGATTGGCTCAAGGCCAAGTGCTCGGACCGGCAGGAATTCGTAGTGGTCGGCTTTGCGCCTTCGAGCGCCGATGCGCATGCTGTCGGCTCGCTGGTGCTTGGCGTCTACGATCATGGCAGATTGCGCTATGCGGGGCGCACTGGTACCGGCTTCACGCATGACTAGCGCGCGCGCTCTATCGCAGGCTCAAGGCGCAGGCGCGCAAGACTTCGCCGATCGAGCCGGTGCCCGAGGAAGAACGCGGCCGCCGTGCGCCAGTTTGGGTCGAACCGAAATTTGTGGTCGAGGTCGATTTCCACGGTTGGACGCAAGGCGACCGGGTGCGGCAAGCGTCCTACCAGGGTTTGCGCGAAGACAAGGCAGCCAAGGACGTGGTGCGCGAGGTGAAAGCAGCAGCGGCAACAGCAGCGGCGGCCAAGTCGGCCGCTAAGCGCAGCGCAGCGGTGAAGCCGCGCAAAGCCAACGCCATGGCCGGCAAGGTCAGGCTCACGCATCCCGACCGCGTCTATTGGCAAGACATTGGCGTCACCAAACGCGGCCTCGCCGACTACTACAGCAAGGTCTGGAAGTGGATGAAACCGCACGTGACCGGGCGGCCGATTTCGCTGCTGCGCTGCCCGGACGGCGCCGAAGGCCAATGCTTCTTCCAGAAGCACGCCAGCACGGGCATCGCCACCGAATTCCTTCATCTCATCCCGGAGAAAGGCGACAAGATCATTTCCATCGACGATCTCGACGGGCTGATCGCGCTGGTGCAAGGCGGCGTGTTGGAAATCCATACCCGCGGCAGCACGGTCGATGACCGCGAACGCGGCGACCGACTGGTGTTCGATCTCGATCCCGGGCCGGGCACCGGCTGGAAGGACGTGGTGCGGGCGGCGCGGGAGGTGCGCGAGCGGCTCGCCGGCATCAAACTGAAAACTTTTCTCAAGACCTCGGGCGGCAAGGGCCTGCACGTGGTGTTGCCCATCGCGCCGGCACCCTGGGAGAAGGTCAAGACCTTCTGCCGCGCGGTCGCTGAAAGCATGGAAGCCGATGAACCGGACCGTTACGTGGCCAGCGCGACCAAGGCCAAACGCAGCAACCGCATCTTTGTCGATTATCTGCGCAACAGCCGCGAGGCGACGGCGGTCGCGCCCTACTCCACCCGCGCGCGCGCCGGCGCGCCGGTGTCGATGCCGATCGACTGGAGCGAACTCGGCGGTCTCAAGAGCGCCAACCAATACACGCTCGCCAATGCGATGCAGCGCCTGAGCCGGCAACGCAAGGACCCTTGGGCCAATATCGGCCGTGTGAAGCAGGCTTTGCCGAATTTCAAGTGAATGGAACTTGCCGCGTTTCGGCGCGTTGACGGGCGCGGATCGGGGGACGCGATTCGTTCCGCCCGCGGGGATATTCGATGGCCCGAAAGACGCACCCTCGCAAACACAACAACACGCATGCGCGCGCAGCCGAACCGAATGGTTTGAGCGGCTGGTTCGCACATTTCGCGCAAAAGACGGCGACCTGGAGCGGCCATCCGCTGGCTTTCTTGCTCGCGTCCACGATTGTCATTGTGTGGATCGTCTCCGGGCCGCTCTTCGGCTACAGCGACACCTGGCAACTGGTGATCAACACCGGCACCACCATCGTCACCTTCCTGATGGTGTTCTTGATCCAGAACACGCAGAACCGCGACATGATGGCGGTGCAGCTCAAGCTGTCGGAGCTGGTGCTGGCGATGAAAGGCGCGGAAAACAAATTCGCCGCGATCGAGGATCTCTCTGACGAAGAGTTGGAAGACCTGCATAATGACTGCCGCAAGCGCGCGGAAATGACGGAGGCGCATCTCGCGCGCCGCAAGGACAAATCTAGCGACGTGCCGGCAAAAACACGCGCCGCAGCCCATCGCGCCAAAACGCCGACGCGTCGTTCGGCGCGCAGGGCCTGACGCCGAATTGCACGGGAACAAACCGCCGCGCCGGTCGTTATCGGGGCGGATGGGTCTGTCGGTGCCTTTTATTTTCCCTATTGCGGCCACGAATAACCGATAAGCCCCCGTCCTGGATGGGGCAGCGAATGATGTGTTTGAAGCTATCGGCGGCGGGACTGGCGCTTGCTTGTATCATCGCAAGCGGACCGGCATTCGCAGGACAAAAGCACTTCTCCGGCGTCGCGGCCTATTACAGCAAGGGCTATAGCGGCCGGGTCGCTTCCGGCGGGCGCTACGATGCGACCAAATTCACCGCCGCGCATAAGACACTGCCGTTCGGCACCCGCGTGCGCGTCACCGACCGCAAGACCCACCGCAGCGTCGTCGTCACCATCACCGACCGCGGGCCGTTCAATAAAGGCCGCGTGATCGATCTATCGATGGCCGCCGCCAAGAAATTGCACATGCTCGGCCGCGGCATTATCCGCGTGACGGCCGAAACCCAACCGAAAAGCGCTTTTACGACCGCGGTGGAATAGGCAGAGCGCTGGTCGAAGGCGAGCAGCGCACCCACATTTCCGGATTTGCGGCAAAGGCTTCACCCAGCCGCACATGCACGTGGTTCTCGTCCAGCAGCGTCATGAACACGGTCTTGCCCGCGCCCGGCTCTGGCGCCGGCGCTACGTAGTTGAAGGCATGCCGGCTGTAGTCGCCCTCCATTTGCTTGCCGCCGGGCGTGACGATCGCCGGTCCGCGGATGGAGAAGCGGCGGCCGTCGCCGTGGCACCAGTCGCCGTCGATGGCGTCGGCGAAGGCGGGCGCGGCCAAGAGGATGAAGCCGAGCGCGGTGATGATGACTTTCAGTTTGCCTGACATGATGACAGCCCGTGCGTTGCGCCTCTTTCAATCCACCTTCGCTTCGTCGCGATACATCACCTTGTGGCGCGTCTCGCGCACCCATGCGTCAATGTCTTCGATCGTCATGAAGTTCTTCATGTCGAATTTGTCCCAGCTCATGATCTGCGGCAGCGTCTTCTTCCAGCGCTTGTATGGCGCCTTGGCCGGCACACCGAACAGCATGATGTCGATGATGGCGAGTTCGTCCGGCACGCCCAAGAGCGGACGCAGCTCCTTCTGCGCGTCGTCCTGGCCGATCGCGGTCACCCACCAGACCTGATAACCGAGCGCGGCGGCGGCAAGATGCGCCGACATGGTGGACGCGGCGACGCTTTGCAAAAGGATGCGCTCGGCATTGGCCTGGTAGCGCTTGTCGAGATCGGAGCCGTCAAGCAAAACCGGGAAGGCGCGCACGAAGCGGAAATCCGCCGCCACCACCACAAAGCCCGGCGCGGTGGCAAGCCCGCGGTAGTTGGGCGTCGGGAATTTCATCTTCATCTTGGCGCGCGTGCTCGCCTCGGCGACAAAATAATCGGCGATCTTTTGCTTGACCGCGGGATCGGTGACCACGATGTAGTGCCAAGGCTGCGCATTGGCACCCGACGGTCCATGGCGGGCTGCTTCCAGCACCATCTCGATATGCTCGCGCGGCACCGCGATGTCAGGCCGGAACGCCCGCGTGGTCAGGCGGTTGCGCACCACCTCCATCAGCACTTCGTAGCGCGCAAGATTGGGGGCGAATTTTGTGACATCATCCATGGCGGCCCTCCCCGGACATATTAGGCTCCGGACATACTAGGCTATAGTAATCGCGTTTGCCGCCCCTCGTCTGCCCGCCACGCCTGTCAGCCTGCAAGGAAAATCCCATGCCCGCCAAGCGCCCCGCGCCGCGCCTTCCCATCCTTGAAGAGAGCCAATTATCCGAGGCCCAGAGCGCGCTGCTCGGCTCTTTACGCGCCAGCCCGCGTGGGCAGGCGCTGACCATCCGCGGACCTTTCGCGGCCTGGATGCATGCGCCGGAATTCGGCGTGCTGGCGCAGGCGCTGGGCGCGCATTGCCGCTACAAGTCCGGGCTTGAGCCGCGGCTTTCCGAATTCGCAATTTTGTGCACGGCACGCGCCTGGCGCGCGCAATATGAATGGTTCGCGCATGCGCCGATTGCCGAGCGCGCCGGCGTCAAGCCGAAGACCATCGCCGACTTGCGCGCCGGCCGCGAGCCGAAATCGGCGCCCAAGGACGAGCGCGCAATCTACGCCTATGTGCAGGAGCTTTATAAAAACAAGCGCGTGAGCGAGCGCACCTACAAGCGCGTGCGCGGCTTCGTCGGCGATGCCGGCTTGGTCGAGCTCACCGGCATCCTCGGCTATTACGCCATGGTGGCGATGACGCTCAACGTGTTCCGTATGATGCCGCCGCCGGATGCCGAACTAGGCTTCGCCGAGCCCAAGGCTGGGTGAACGCCCTTTCCGTCCCTGCCCCGGTCCTAAGCATCTGCCGCTAATTTGGGCAGATTGCTTCGCCGTGCGCCTGCGGCGTGTCGATTTCATTCAAATCACGCTGCCAAGGTGCTGAATGGCACGTCGCTTGCTCCTGTCGCTTTGCGAATTACCAGCAAAAAACGGGAGCGTTTCATGCGACGCCGCGACTTTACCAAATTGGCCTTGGCCGGCGCCGCCGGCACGATTGCAGCGCCTGCCATCGTCAAGGCGGAAGCAACCTTCAATTGGAAGATGACCAGCTTCTACGGCCCCAACGCCTATTTCTATTCGACCGGCCCGGGCAGCGCCAAAGACCTCGCCAAACGCATCGAAGAGATGTCGGCCGGCCGCATCAAGATTCAGTTTTTCGGCGCCGGCGAACTCATTCCGGCCCGCGCCGGCTTCGACGCCTGCTCGTCCGGCACGGTCGAGATGAACTACGCGAATTCCTATTTCTGGACCGGCAAGACCTTCGCCGCGCAATATTTCACCGCCGTGCCGTTCGGCATGAATTTCGTCGGCCTCAACGGCTGGATGTATGACGGCGGCGGCCTCGAATTGTGGCGCGAGGTCTACGACAAATTCAACATGGTGCCGTTCCTCTGCGGCAATACCGGCGTGCAGATGACCGGCTGGTTCCGCAAACCGATCGAGAAAGTCTCCGACCTCAAGGGCCTGAAGATGCGCATTCCGGGTCTTGCGGGTCAGGTCTATCGCTCGCTCGGTGTCGACGCCATGCTGCTGGCGCCCGGCGATATCTTCCCCTCGCTCGAGCGCGGCGTCATCGACGCCGCCGAATTCGTCGGGCCCTATCTCGACCGCCAGCTCGGCCTGCAGAAGGTCGCCAAGTACTATTACACGACCGGCTGGCACGAGATCGCGACAGCGAGCGAACTCACCATCAACAAAGCGGCCTGGGCCAAGCTGCCGCCCGACCTCAAGGCCATCGTCGAGAACGCCTGCATGGCGTGCAACGCGCGCGGCGAGGCCTGGTGCCAGAAGGTCAATGCCGAGGCGATGGAAGATTTGATCAAGAACCAGGGCGTGCACGCGCAGCCGCTGCCCGATCCGGTCGTCGAAGCCCTGCGCGCGGCGAACGCGAAGATCCTCGAAGAAGCCGCCGCCAAGGACCCGGTCACCAAGAAAGTGCACGAATCCTACTTCGGCTATATGAAGACTTACGCCCAGTGGGCGAAGTACAGCGAGAAGCCCTATTACGACAAAATCCTCAGCACCTGATGTGACTTCTGCCGGACAATTGGCCGACGCGATCGACCGCTTTATCGATCTCGTCGGCCGCGCCGTTTCTTGGCTCGCGCTCGCGGTCGCCCTGGTCATGGGCACCAATGTGCTGCTGCGCTACGGCTTTTCGCTCGGGTGGATCTGGGCGCAGGAACTCGAGTGGCATCTTTTGGTGCCGCTCACGCTGGTCGGCATGTCCTACGCGCTGCGCCACGGCGAACACGTGCGCGTCGACGTGCTGTTTGTGACGTTCAGCGATCGCACCAAAGATTTAATCAACGCGATCTCCGCCGTGCTGGCGATGATCTTTTCCCTGCTGGTCATCTGGCTTTCGTTCGGCTTTGTCGAAATGTCTTGGACGATCGGTGAAGGATCGCCCAATCCGGGCGGTATCGGCGCGCTCTATCTCATCAAGGCCATGATCCCCCTCGGCTTCGCGCTTCTTTTTCTGCAATCGCTGGCGCAAGCCATCCAGGCGTTTCTGCGCTTCAGAGCACGCAACAATGAGCTTTGAGCTCCTTGCCACTTTGATGCTGGTGGCCTTTTTTGTGCTGCTGCTTATCGGCATTCCGGTGGGCTTAACGCTGGCGACCACCGGCTTCGTGTTCGGCTATCTCGGCTTCGGCTTCACGCTGTTCAACCTGCTGCCGCACCGCATCTTCGGCGTGGCGACGAACTACACTTTGCTCGCCATCCCGCTGTTCGTGTTCATGGGCGTGATGCTGGAGAAATCCAAGCTCGCCGAAGAGCTGATGGATGTCATCGGCCTCGCTGCCGGTTCGCTGCGTGGTGGCTTGGGTATCGGCATCATCGTGGTCGGCGTGCTGATGGGCGCCACCACCGGCATTGTCGGCGCCACGGTGGTGACGCTGGGGCTGCTCACTTTGCCCGGCATGTTGCGGCGCGGCTACGACCGCGGGCTCGCCTGCGGCGTCATCTGCGCTTCCGGCACGCTCGGGCAGATCATTCCGCCCAGCCTGATCCTCATTCTGCTCGCCGATATCACCAACCAGTCGGTCGGCACCATGTTCGCCGCCGCGATGATTCCGGGCCTGCTGCTGTCGGCGATCTACATCATCTACATCCTGGTGCTCGGCATCGTCCGGCCGGAGATGGTGCCGGCAATCCCGGCCGCGGAGCGCGCGGCGATTTCGGGCGCGCAGCTGGCAGGCAAGCTGTTGCGCGTGGTCGCGCCGCCGATCGGCCTCGTCATTGCGGTACTTGGCTCGATCATCGCCGGCATCGCCGCGCCATCGGAAGCCGCGGCGATGGGGGCGCTTGGCTCCATCCTGGTCGCCGCCATCGGCCGGCGCCTGTCGTACCAAGTTTTACGCGACACCGTGCAATCCACCACGCGCATCAGCGCCATGGTCATGTTCATCCTGATCTGCGCGCAGGTGTTCTCATTGTCGTTTCGGGGCCTGCACGGCGAAAAGTTGGTGCAGGATGCCTTCACACTGCTGCCGGGCGGCATCAACGCCAGCATCTGGTTCCTGATGGCGCTGATCTTCGTACTCGGCTTCTTCATCGAGTGGATCGAGATTTCCTATATCGCGGTGCCGCTGTTCCTGCCGATCTTCATCAACGCCAATACCGATCTGGTCTGGCTTTCGACCATGATCTGCGTGAACCTGCAGACTTCGTTCCTGACGCCGCCCTTCGGCTGGTCGCTGTTCTTCTTGCGCGGGGTGGCGCCGCCCGAGGTCACCACCGGCGATATTTATCGCGGCATCATTCCTTTTGTGATCATGCAGGTCATCGGCTTGGTCCTGGTCTTCTCGTTTCCCGCATTGGCGACGTGGCTGCCGAAGGCGATCGGCTGGTGACCGCCTTCGGCGCCCTTGCCGCCTAGTGCTTCATGCCGGGCATTGCATGATCACCGCTCGTCGCTGGCATGGGATGCGTGCCGCCAAAGCCCATGGCGCCGATGCCCTCAACCGCAAAGTCGACGTCGACCTTGCCGGCTTTCTCGAACGTCAGCGTTCCTGTGAAGTGCCCGCCCTTTGTCAGTTGCTTCTTCAATCCGACGAACATTACATGATAGCCGCTCGGGCTCAGCTCGACGGTTTGCCCAGGCTTGATTTCCAGGCCGTGGGCCAACATGCGCATTTTCATGACGCCATTGTCCATTTTCATTTCATGGATTTCGAAGCGCGATGCGATGTTCGACGATCCGCCGATCAGGCGGTCGGGCGCGGTTCCGGTATTGGTGATCTTCATGTAGCCGCCACCGACGCTGGCACCCTTCGGGGTGCCGCGCGCCCAAGGCGCGGATATTTTCAGACTTCCGACGGTGACGTCGGCGGCCTGCGCCGGGCCTGCCATCCAGACGGCGAGAATGACGACAACGATGCCAGATATGCGAATCATGGTTTCTGCTCCTGACGGTGCAAACGCGCGCGTGATTGAGCGCGGCCTGCGAACGGATGGATTGTGGAAGTTGACTACGCCGCGTCAGGCGGCGGCGGGGGGCGCGCGTGGAATCTGCGGCAGTCGGCGATCGGCCGGACGCACGACGGCTTCGATCTCCGGCACCGGAGTCATGGCGCTGACGCGCACGTTCAATACAGCGAAGGCGACGGCCGGTGGGGCGTTCAGCACATGGACGCCGCACTGCATCCCGCAACCGGCGGCGCAGGGGCAGCCGGTCTGGTGGCTGGCCGGCGTGTGCGAACCGCCGGCTGACGTGGATACGCTGCAGGGTGTTAAATCGAGCGAACCACCGAATGCGACCGACAGCGGCAACAGCAAGGCCTGCAGCGCGACCACATAGGCCGCGCACAGCGCCATCATCCGCAACGCGTAGGAGCGTCGAATCATGGCCGGCACTTTAGGGGCAGCAAGGCCGGGCCGTCTATGGCGGCCGCGCGGCATCGGCCGCCGTCCTGCAAGATGCCGTCGAACGGCCGCGATCGTCGTGGTAGACTGAACAATCATGACCAGCGATGAATCGTCCTCGCCTGATGATGACGGGCGAGTTGTGAGGTTTCGCCGCAACCCTTCGGCCATCCGCAAACCGGCCGATCCGCCGCCGGTCGACGACCTTGCGAAATTCGAGCGCGGCGCCGGGGCCGACGACTATCGTCACCGCATGCTGGTCAACGTCGCGGCCTTTGTATTCGTGATCGGCCTGATCGGTGCCGGTCTTTGGCTGGCCGATACCATGGCAAAGATGCGCCGGAACCAGGACTGCGTGCTCTCGGGACGGCGCGGTTGCTCGCCAGTCGAAATCGCGCCTACAAACCGCTAGCGAAGCAGCACCATCGCAAACGCCATGGCAGCCATCCGGCCTTAGGCGGCTAAATGCCCGTGGCCATTGAACTTAAGGCCCCGCTTCGCTATACGGGCAGCCGACCGCATGCCGGTGGAAAGCCCGGCCAGGGGGCTGTCGCGCGGCTGCGGCCGGTCGGCCGTCCAAATCTTCAGAACTCCAAATTAATCAGAGAGTTATCGATGTCTTCGACGTTCGACACCATCGCCAACATTATCGCCGAAACCTGCGATATTCCGCGCGATTCCATCAAGCCGGAAAGTCACGCCATTAACGATCTCGGCATCGATAGCCTGGATTTCCTCGACATCGCATTTGCCATCGACAAGGCATTCGGCATCAAGCTGCCGCTTGAGCAGTGGACCCAAGAAGTCAACGAAGGTAAGGCGACCACCGACCAGTATTTCGTGCTCGAAAATCTCAGCGCCCGCATCGACGAACTTATCGCCGCCAAGGGTGCCTAAGGCGCCATCCCGGGTGTCGGGAACCGGATCGAGAACGCGAGACTGCTCAGACAAAATGGCAAGGTCTGAAATTCGAATTGGACGCGGCCTTAAAGCACAGTATCCCGATGCGTCTCGAATATTTTCAACTGATCGACCGGGTTGTCGACCTTAACCTCGGCGACCGTACAATTACGTGTGACGCCACGGTTCCAACGAAAAGCACGATCTTCGAAGGCCATTTTCCCGGCTATCCGTTGATGCCGGGGGTATTGCTCCTTGAGACCATGGCGCAAACTTCAGGCTGGTTGTTGGTTGCGCTTAACCGTTTCGAACGCATGCCGTTCCTGGCCGCGTTCAAAGAGGCGAAGTTGCGCACCTTCGTGACGCCCGGCCAGTATTTGACAGTTAACGCACGGCTTGCCCACGATGGCTCCGGCTATGCGATCACCGAAGCGAACATTACCTGCGACGGCAAACAGATCTGCGACGCCGAACTGACGCTGCGTCTTGCGGCGTTTCCAAATGCCGAGATGAGCAAGCAGATGCGCGAAATGGCCGCGCGGATCGCCTTGCCGGGGATCGAGGCGTTTGCCGATGGCTGACGCCGCGCGCGAGGTCTGGATCACCGGTATCGGCATCGTGTCCTGCCTTGGCGAAGGGCCCGACGCACATTGGCATAAGTTGATGGAAGCGCGGCCGACCGCCGACACCACGACGTTCGCCCCTTTTGTGGTGCATCCGCTGGCGCCGATCAATTTCGACGCGCAAATTCCGAAAAAGGGCGATCAGCGTCAGATGGAGGCCTGGCAACGGATCGGCACGTTTGCCGCCGGTCTTGCCCTCAATTCAGCCGGCGTCAAGGGAAAGCCCGATATTCTCGCGCATATGGACATGATCGTCGCGGCCGGTGGCGGCGAGCGTGATCTCAATGTCGACAGCGCGATCTTGAGCGGCATGTCGCATGCGCAAAATCCGGCAGCCTTCCTCAACGAGCGGCTGATGAACGACTTGCGGCCGACATTGTTCCTGGCGCAGCTTTCCAATCTGTTGGCGGGCAATATTTCCATCGTGCACGGCGTCATCGGGTCGTCGCGGACTTTTATGGGCGAGGAGTCTTCCGGCGTCGACGCGGTCTACATCGCGCAATCGCGAATCGCGGCCGGTCAGAGCGATATCGCGCTCGTCGGCGGCTCGCTGAACGGCGAACGCAAGGACGTCATCCAGTTGTACGAATTCGCCGAAGCGGTCTTGAAAAACCGTTTCGCGCCGGTTTGGGAGCGCGGCGACCGCGGCGGATTTGCGCCCGGTTCGCTCGGCGCCTTCCTGGTATTGGAATCGCGCGAACACGCCGAAAAGCGCGGAGCCAAGCCACTCGCGCGCCTGACCACGGTCCTTTCCGGCCGTGCGAAGCGTTCGCTCGGGGGCGTTGCCGCCGGGCTTGAGAGCCTATGGGGCAAGATCGGGCCGAAACTACACGCCGGACATGTCGCCGTCCTCTCCGGCGCCAGCGGCGTCGGTCCGGCAACCGGCGAGGAGCGGGCGTTCCTGACCGCGCACGAAGAACTTGCCGTCCGCGCCACCGGCACCTATGTCGGCCATGGGATGGAAGCGCAATTTCCCATGAATGTAGCGCTGGCGGCGATAGCGGTAGGGCATGGTAGCTTGTTTCCGCCTTGCGACGCCTCAGGCTTGGAACGGCCGATGCAGGCGGACTTGCAGCAGGTCGTGGTCACGGGCGTCGGGCATTGGCGCGGCGAAGGGCTGGCGCTGGTCGAACGCGTCGGGTGAAGGAGAGCGGACATGACATCGACCATGGACAAAAAAGGCCGACCGATCGTAGTGGTGACCGGCCTTGGGATCGTCACCTCGCTCGGCGCCGGCAAGACCGACAACTGGGCCAAGCTGACCGCCGGTGAATTGGGCATCCACGCCATTACCCGCTTCTCCACCGACGGCATGCGCACGCGCATCGCCGGCACGATCGACTACCTGCCGGAACAACCGCCCAATGCCGCCGCGCTCGCGGAAACGATTGCCGAGCTTGCCGCAGAGGAGGCTATTGCCAAATCCGGGGTCGGCTCGATCGGCGATTTTCCCGGGCCGCTGTTCCTCGCCGTACCGCCGATCGAACTGGAGTGGCCGCAGCGTCTCGAGATCGCTCAGCGCTCCGGCGCCAACGACGCGGTGACCTACGACGACCTGCTGCGGGCGTCGCCCGACTTTCCGGCATACCATTCACGCTTTCTGTTCGGCTCGGTTGCCACCAACCTCGCCGACCGCTTCGGCACCAAAGGGTCGCCGATCTCACTGTCCACGGCCTGCGCCTCCGGCGCGACCGCCATTCAGCTCGGCGTCGAGGCGATCCGCCGCGGCGACACCGACGCCGCGCTCTGCATCGGCACCGATGGCTCGATCAATCCCGAAGCGGTGATCCGCTTCTCGCTGCTCTCCGCGCTCTCGACCAGCAACGACGTGCCGGCCGGAGCAGCCAAGCCCTTCAGCAAGAACCGCGACGGATTCGTGATGGCCGAGGGGGCCGGCGCCCTGGTGCTGGAAAGCTACGAGGCGGCCAAGGCGCGCGGCGCCAAGATTCTCGGCGTCCTCGAAGGCTGCGGCGAATTGGCGGACGCCTTCCACCGCACACGCTCCAGCCCAGACGGCAAGCCGATCATCGGTTGCATCGCCAACGCCCTGAACGATGCCGGTCTCACCCCCCACGATATCGACTACGTCAACGCGCACGGCACCGGCACCCCGGAAAATGACAAGATGGAGTGTCTCGGCGTTTCAACGGTGTTCGGCGAACGCATGAAGAGCGTACCGATTTCGTCCAACAAATCGATGATCGGCCACACTTTGTCGGCGGCGGGCGCGGTCGAGGCGGTAGTTTCGCTGCTGACGCTGCGCGAGCAACGCATCCCGCCCACCATCAATTACGCGGTGCCCGATCCGGCCATTCCGCTCGACGTGGTGCCAAACAAAGCGCGTGATGCGCGCGTCACCCATGCCCTCTCCAATTCCTTTGGCTTCGGCGGGCAGAATGTCTCGCTGGTGATGGGCCTGGAGCCGGCGGCGTAAAGTCGCCCTCGCCTCCTCCGCCATGCGCGCCCTCAGACTGATCGCAGACCGCAAGCTCGAACTTGCCGAGGTGCCCGCGCCGCCGCCGCCCGGCGACGGCGAGGTGCGGATTAGAATTAAAGCGGTGGCGCTCAACCATCTCGATCTGTGGGGCTATCGCGGCATGGCTTTCACCAAGCGCAAGCTGCCGCTGGTGGTCGGCGCGGAAGCCTCCGGCGAGATCGCCGCGGTAGGGCCCGGCGTTTCCCATTTCAAGGCGGGCGATCCGGTGGTGACGTACGGCGCCATGACCTGCGGACACTGCGCCGCCTGCCGCGAGGGCCGTGACAATCTCTGCGAAAATGTCGGCGGCATCATGGGCTTCCACATCGACGGTTTCGCCCGCGATCTGATCAATCTGCCGGCGCGGCTGGTGGTTCCGGTGCCGGCCGGCGTTTCGCTTCGCGACGCAGCCTGCGCGCCGATCGCCTTCGGCACCGTCGAGCACATGCTGTTCGACAACGCCAAGCTCAAGCCGGGCGAAACCATCCTGGTGCATGCCGGCGGTTCCGGCATCGGCTCGGTCGCCATTAAAATGGCAAAGGCGCTGGGCTGCACCGTCATCACCACCATCGGCGACGATGCCAAGGCGGAAAAGGCCAAAGCGCTCGGCGCCGATCACGTGATCAACTACAAGACCGAGCGCTTCGAAGGCGTCACCCGCAAGCTCACCGCCAAGAAGGGCGTTGACGTGGTGTTCGAGCACGTCGGCGGCGACGGCTTCAACGGCTCCCTGCTCTGCCTCAAGCGCGGCGGCCGGTTGGTCACCTGCGGCTCGACCGCCGGCCCGACCGTCACCATCAACCTGATGCAACTGTTCCAGCAGCAGTACAAAATCTTCGGCAGCTTCGGTTGCACCATGCGCAACATCCGCGACAGCCTGTCCAAGATGGCGGCCGGCATGACGCCGATCATCGATACCGAAGTGGCGCTCGCCGATGTCGAACAGGGCTTGGCGCGGATCGAAAGCCGGCAGGTGTTCGGCAAGGTGATCGTCAACTTCTAGTTCTAAGGGCGCGTGCGCGATGAGGCGGATAGTCCGGCGGCTACGTCGCGGTGCCACACACGTCCGTGACGCCGTGGTCGGCGCGGTGGCGATGGGCCTGATCAAAACCCTGCGCCGGATCGATCCCGACCGAATGGCAAATGCTGCCGGCTGGCTCATGCGCACCATCGGTCCGTGGCTGCCGGAAAATCGCGTCGGCCGCGCCAATCTCGTTGCCGCGTTTCCGGAAAAATCCAGCGCCGAAATCGACACCATCTTGCACGGCGTATGGGACAACCTTGGCCGCATGGGCGCGGAATTCGCCAATCTCGACCGGCTATGGCATTTCGATCTTGAACATCCCGAGCGCGGACGAATTAAGGGCGACCCGGCGAATGTAGAACGCTTCTTGCGCCTCGCCCACGACGGAAAACCGGCGCTCATTTTTGCCGCACACCTCGGCAATTGGGAATTGCCGGCGATTTCCGCGGCGGCCTATGGAAGCGACAGCGCGGTGCTCTATCGAAAACCCAATATTGCCGCCATCGACCGCTGGCTACGTGAGACGAGGACCGCCAGCATGGGCGAATTGATATCGACCGGATTGGACGCGCCGGTGCGCCTCGCCGCGGCGCTCGAGCGCGGCGCTCATGTCGGCATGTTGGTCGACCAGTATTACGTCAAGGGCGTCGAGGTAACCTTCTTCGGCCGGCGCACGACGGCGAATCCGCTGCTGGCAAGGCTCGCTCGCCACTTTGATTGTCCTATCCACGGCGTGCGCATTATCCGCCTGCCGGGAAACACCTTCCGCGGCGAATTGACGGAAGAGATTCAGCCCGCGCGCGATGCGCGTGGCGAGATTGACATCGCCGGCACCATGCAGATCGTCACCAGCGTGGTCGAAGGCTGGATTCGCGAGCATCCCGAGCAGTGGCTTTGGTTGCACCGGCGATGGCGGCCGGAAGATAAAAGCTCGGTCAGTGCCCGGTCTTGATCCGCGTCCACAGCCGGTTGATCACACGTTGGGTTTTCTGGTCGCGTGCGTTGACGGTGTAGAGCCGGCTCATCATCGCCGCATCCGGATAGATGCTTCGGTCGTCGAGCACTTTTTTGTCGATGAATTTCTGGCTCGCCAGATTGCCGTTGGCGTAGGAGACCAGATTGCTGTTCTTCGCCGCTATCTCCGGCCGCAGCAGGAAATCCATGAAGGCATAGGCCTCTGCGACGTGCTCGGCATCCTTGGGGATGGCGAGATTGTCGAACCACATCTGCGCGCCCTCCTTCGGGATCGCATAGCCGATCTCGACGCCGTTCTTGGCTTCAACCGCGCGCTTTTGCGCCTGCTTGATGTCGCCCGACCAGCCCACCACCAGGCAGATTTCGCCGCTTGCCAACGCGTTGAGATATTCCGAGGAATGGAATTTCCGCACCGAGGGCCGCAGCTTCATCATCAGCTCGGCCGCGGCGTCGAGAACCTGGGGTTTGGTCGAGTTCGGATCGATGCCAAGATAATGCAGCGCCGCCGGCAAAAGATCGTCGGCCGAATCCAGCATGTGCACGCCGCAATCCGCGAACTTGGCGAGCAGCTCCGGCTTGAACACCACGTCCCAGCTATCGATCTTGGCGTTGGCGCCGAGCCGCTCGCGCATGGCCTTGACGTTGTAGCCGATGCCGGTGGTGCCCCACATGTAATTGACTTCGTATTCGTTGCCGGGATCGTAGTTCGACAGTCTCCTGGCGATATCCGGCCACACATTGCCGATATTGCTGAGCTTGCTCTTGTCGAGCTTCTGGAACACGCCGGCCCTGATCTGGCGCTGCAGGAAATAGGCGGTCGGCACCACGATATCGTAGCCGGACTTGCCGGCGAGCAGCTTGGTCTCCAGCGTCTCATTGGCATCGAAGGTGTCGTACTGCACCTTGATGCCTGTCTCCTTGGTGAACTGGGTCAGCACTTCCGGGTCGATATAGTCCGACCAGTTGTAGACATTGACCACGCGCTGTTGCGCGGTCGCGCCCGGGATAGACAAAACGCTGATGGCCGCGGCCAGGGCGGTGATGACGACTGCACGGCGCATGAAAAGCCTCAGGCGTTCTCAGCTCTTGGTCGGAAAGCCCGCCGCCTTCCAGGCAAGGATGCCGCCGGCGAGATGGGATTTATAAGGGTAGCCTTGGTCTTGCGCGGCGAGCGAAGCGGTGACCGAGCGCCGGCCGGAGCGGCAGGCAAAGACCACCTGCTTGCCTTGCGGATCGGGAATCGCGGCCGCATCGAAAGCCGACAGCGGCACGATGACCGCGTCCGGATAGCTTTCCACCGCCGTCTCATTCAGCTCGCGCACATCCACCAGCAGCATGCGGCCTTCGGTCAGCCCCCGCGCCACATCCTCCGGCGTCAGATTTTGCACCTCGTCGGCGCCCGGCATTTCCTCGGCCATAACGCAACTCTTTTCGTTTGCGCACGATCTTGTCCGAAAACCGGTTCCCACTTCTCGGGATCATGCGCGCCCCGGCACATCATTTTTAGCCGGAATCAATGCGTCCCGCATTAGCCTTTTAGGCCGCTAGACGGTGACCTGGGTGCCAACTTCGACCACGCGCCCGGTCGGGATCTGGAAGAAGTCGGTCGCATCGCTCGCCGAACGGGCGAGCGCGATGAACAGTCGGTCCTGCCAGCCCGGCATGCCCGATTGCGGCGACGGGCGCAGCGAGCGCCGCGACAGGAAGAACGACGTCGACATGATGTCGAATTGCCAGCCGAGCTTGCGCGCCACCGCCAGCGCCTTCGGCACGTTGGGCTGCTCCATGTAGCCGAACTTCAACGACACCCGCGAAAAATGCGTCGACAGCGGCGTGATCTGCACCCGCTCGTCCTCGCTCACACGCGGCGTGTCGGCGGTGATCACGGTCAGGATGACGTTGTGCTCGTGCAACACCTTGTTGTGCTTGAGATTGTGCAACATGGCCGTCGGCGCGAATTCCGGATCGCTGGTCAGGAAAACGGCCGTGCCCGGAACGATATGCGGCGGTTTCTTTTCCAGACTGCGGAACAGCGTATCGATCGGCACCTCGGTGCGCCGCGTCTTGTTGAGCAAGAGGCCGGTGCCGCGGCGCCAGGTCAGGATCAGCAGCACCAAAGTGGCGCCGAACAACAGCGGCGCCCAGGCGCCCTCGAACAATTTCAGGAAGTTGGCCGAGAAGAAGGTCACGTCAACGCAGACGAACGGTAAGATCAGCAACAGCGCCTGCCAAAGCTGCCACTTCCACAGCTTCCATATCACGATAAAGGCGAGCAGCCCGTCCACCACCATGGTGGTGGCGACAGCGATGCCGTAGGCGGAGGCAAGTGCGCTCGAGGTGCGGAACAGTCCGACCAGCAGCAGCACCCCGATCAAAAGCGCCATCGTCACGCGCGGAATATAGATCTGCCCAACCTGCGAGGCGGAGGTATGCAGGATGGTGAGCCGCGGCAGCAGGCCAAGCTGGATCGCCTGGTGCACCAGCGAATAGGCGCCGGTGATCACCGCCTGGCTCGCGATCACTGTCGCCGCCGTCGCCAGAACGATCATCGGCAGCAGGAACATGTCCGGCACCAGACGGTAGAATGGACTCTCGATCGCCAGTGGATCGGCCAATACCTTGGCGCCCTGCCCAAAATAGTTGATCAGCAGCGCCGGTAGCACGAGGCTCAACCAGGCAACCTGGATCGGCTTGCGCCCGAAGTGACCGAGGTCGGCATAAAGCGCCTCGCCGCCGGTCACCACCAGGAACACCGCGCCTAGCGTCACCAAACCGATCTGTCCGTGCGTCAGCAGAAACTTGACCCCGTAGTAAGGGTTGATTGCCAACAGCACGTGCGGATCGTCGCGGATATGCAGCAGGCCGGCGATCGCAATCGCGATGAACCAGACCACCATGACCGGCCCGAATAGCGCGGCGACTTTGGCAGTGCCGCGACTCTGCGCGGCAAACAGCCCGATCAAGATAAATACGGCGAGCGGCGCCACATAATCGCTGAAGGCGGGGCTTGCCAGTTTCAATCCTTCCACCGCCGAAAGCACCGAAATCGCCGGCGTGATCACGCTGTCGCCAAGGAACATGGAAGCGCCGACCACTCCGATGACGAAGACATAGGCGGTACGGCGGCCAAGGCCACGGGTGGCAAGCGCAGTGAGCGAGAGCGTGCCGCCCTCCCCGTTATTGTCGGCGCGCAGGAGGATGAGCACGTATTTGAGCGTGACCGTGACGATCAACGCCCACAGGATCAGCGACAGCACTCCGAACACGATCTCGCGGGTGACGGCGTGGTTGTCGGCCGCCGCGATCGTCGCCTCGCGAAAGGCGTAGAGCGGACTGGTGCCGATATCGCCGTACACGACGCCGACGCTGCCGAGCGCCAGGCCCACGAAACTGGGCGGCGCCGGTTGACTGTCATTGGAAGTCTGCGCCTCGGCGGAAGCCGTGCTTTGATTCACACCGTCACTCATTCGAGGTTGTCGATCCGCCGCTAGGGCCGGAAGGCGGGCCTTATATCATCGCAATAACCGGCGGAATACCGATCATTTTCTGCGCTCAATTGACCAGGATCAAGCAGCGGCGGTGATTTTCCTGCGCTGTACGTTAAATCTGGCGAATCGGCACGGTTCCACCAAGCAAGTCATTTTCGCTTGCGGTGGGCAACCCACCGGCAGTTACCTCGTGACCGCCCCGCGAAAAACTGCAAAAATCGTGAAAATGGGCGCAAATGACCCATAGAACAGCCCGCGAACCGGAGGGAAGCGATCCATGCACGAAATCGGCCATTTCATCGGCGGTAAAACCGTCAAGGGGACCTCCGGCCGCTTCGGCGACGTCTTCGATCCCAATACCGGGGAGGTCCAGGCCAAAGTGGCGCTGGCCAGTCGGTCAGAGGTTGAAGCGGCAATCGCCAATGCCGAGGCCGCGCAAGGAGCCTGGGCCGCCACCAACCCGCAGCGGCGCGCACGCGTGATGTTCAAATTCATCGACCTCTTGCACAAAGACTTCGAGAACCTCGCCAAGCTCTTGTCCTCCGAGCACGGCAAGACCGTTCCCGACGCGCGCGGCGACGTACAGCGCGGGCTTGAAGTGGTCGAATTTGCCTGCGGCATCCCGCATCTGTTGAAGGGCGAGTACACCGAAGCCGCGGGACCCGGCATCGACCTTTATTCGGTGCGCCAGCCGCTCGGCGTCGTCGCCGGCATCACGCCGTTCAATTTTCCGGCCATGATCCCGATGTGGAAATTCGCGCCGGCGATCGCCTGCGGCAACGCCTTCATCCTCAAACCGTCGGAGCGCGATCCTTCGGTGCCGATGCGGCTTGCCGAATTGCTTATCGAGGCCGGGCTTCCAGAAGGCGTGCTCAACGTAATCAACGGCGACAAGGAGGCGGTCGATACCCTGCTCACCGACGCGCGCGTGAAGGCCATCGGCTTTGTCGGCTCCTCGGCCATCGCCGAATACATCTATTCGACCGGCTGCGCCCACGGAAAGCGCGTGCAGTGCTTCGGCGGCGCCAAGAACCACATGATCGTGATGCCGGACGCCGACATGGACATGGCGGTCGATGCGCTGATCGGCGCCGGCTATGGCTCGGCCGGCGAGCGCTGCATGGCGATTTCTGTTGCCGTGCCGGTCGGCAAGAAGACCGCCGACGCACTGGTTGAGAAGCTGATCCCGCGCGTTGAAAGCCTCAAGATCGGGCCGTCGAGCGATCCGCAAGCCGACTACGGACCGATGGTGACCAAGGAACTGCTCGGCAAAGTGCGCGGCTATATCGATACCGGCATCAAGGAAGGCGCCAAGCTGGTGGTGGACGGCCGCGGATTCAAACTACAAGGCTATGAGAACGGCAATTTCATCGGCGGCTGCCTGTTCGACGAGGTCAAGCCGGACATGAAAATCTACAAGGACGAGATTTTCGGACCGGTGCTGTCGGTGGTGCGGGCCAAGGACTACGAGGAGGCGGTGCGGCTTCCTTCGGAGCATGAATACGGCAACGGCGTCGCCATCTTCACCCGCGACGGCGATACCGCGCGCGATTTCGTCAACCGCGTGCAGGTCGGCATGGTCGGCGTGAACTTCGCTATCCCGGTGCCGCTCGCCTATTACACCTTCGGCGGCTGGAAGCGCTCCGGCTTCGGCGACCTTAACCAGCATGGTCCAGAACTCGATCCGCTTCTACACCAAGACCAAGACCGTCACCTCGCGTTGGCCGACGGGCCTCAAGGAAGGCGCCCAGTTCGTGATACCGACGATGAAGTAAAAGCGCCGCGAACAATCCGCGCGCGCCGGCGGCCGATCACGCCGGCGCGTCAGTTCCTCCTTAATCCTCCAGGACTGCCATGGCCGAATACCAACTCTATTGCTTCGCCCAATCGGGCAATGCCTATCGCGCCGCGCTGATGCTCAATCTGATCGGCGCCGACTGGGAACCGGTCTGGTTCGATTTCTTCGGCACAGGCCCTCAACGCACGCCGGAGTTTCGCAGCGACATCAACGAAATGGGCGAAGCGCCGGTTCTGGTGCACGGCAAGAAGAAGCTCTCGCAGTCGGGTGTGATCCTCACTTATCTCGCCGACCGCACCGGCAAGTACAAGCCGCAGGGCGAGGACGAGCGGCTGGAAGCTTTGCGCTGGATCATTTTTGATAATCAAAAGGTCAACGGCTTCCTTGGGCCGTTCCGATTCTTGAAGAATTTTGCCAAGCAGCCGGCCGATCCGGCGGTGATAGCGTTCCTGAAAGCACGCATCGACGGCAACCTCGCTATCGTCGAAAAGCGGCTCACCGGGCGGCAATTCCTGGTGAGCGACAGGCCCACGATCGCCGACATTTCGATGGCCGGTTACCTGTACTACCCGGCCGACGAATTCGGTTTCGACATCGCCAAGGAGCATCCGGCGATCGCAACTTGGCTTGAGCGCATCAAGGCGCTTCCCGGCTGGGCGCATCCTTACGATCTGATGCCCGGTTATCCGCTCGGAACCCACTAACGATCAGGCGGGCAGCGGCTCAACGCGGCAGCGGATCGGCAGGCTCGGCCGCAACGTCAGACGAAACGTCGGCATCACCTCTTGCGGGTTAAGCGTCGTCAACCGCACGGCGCGCATGAGTTCCGCGATTACCAGCGGACCCTCGATCATGGCGATGATTCGGCCCGTGCACACGCGGGCGCCGAGGCCGAACGGAATAAACGTTCCCGGGACGATGTCCCGCTCGCGGCTTTCCGCGAAACGCTCAGCATCGAAAATGGCGGCGTCTTTCCAAAACTCGTGATGGCGGTGGATGAGCCACGGCGAGACGATTACGAAACTGCCGGCCTCGATCTCATAGCCGCAAATCGTCGCCGGCTTGGTGGCGACACGGCTGACAAAGGCCAGCGGCGGATAAAGCCGCAACGTCTCGCGGAACGTATTGCGCGCGGCCGGGATCTTGCTTAGCTCGTCCTGGCTTACGGCGCGCATTCCGGATACCGCGAGCGTCTGCCCGCGAATAGTCTCGGCAAGCTGCGGCAATTGCGAGAGTATGAAGGCCGCCCAGGTCAAGACGCTGGCCGTGGTCTCGTGGCCGGCGAGAAAAAACACCGTCACCTGGTTGATCAGTTCCTCACGCGAAAACGCGCTTCCGTCTGTAGGGTCGCGCGCGTCGATCGCCGCTTGCAGGATATCCTCGGCGCTCTGCTGCTGGTCGGGCGAAGCCAGGCGCTCATCGATCATGCGTGCGACAACGGCGCGGATACGTCCGCCGATCGCCGCCAACTCGCCGGGTGCGGCAGTCTGCGGTACTGCATTGTCGCCGAACAACAAGGCCAAAATGTCCTGCGGCGCCTTGGTTTGGTACTCCAAAAAGGCGGTGGAAATCTCGTGTGCGTCTTCTTGCCCGATCGGACGCGAAAAGATCGTGCGGAAGATGATATCGAGAGCGACAAAGATCATCTCGACATCGAGATTGATCTCGGCGTCGGGGCCGAGCGTGTGCAGCCGCGCGATAAAATCGCGCACGCTCGCCGACATCAAGGGATAGAGCCGGCGCACGCGCATCTGCTCGAGCGCCGGCTCCAGCATGCGGCGCTGTCGCCGCCAAATATCGCCGCTGCTGATGAAGATGCCGTCGCCGATCAGCGGTTCTAGCGCGGCGACCATCATGTCGCTTTTGGGAAAGGCATCGACGCTGACCGACATGATGTTGCGGATTTCGTTTGGATCATTGACGATCAAAACGTCGGCGCCACGATTGGGCAATCGCACGGCCTTGCGCCGAAAAAAACCTGCCGCCAGCATATTGAGCAAATTGCCGTCGAAGCCCGACAGCATTCGCCGCGGATAAGGCGCCGGCGGCCGATAATTTGGAACGGCATCCAGCATTCGAATGGCTAGTCCAAAATGATGGGTGACGTCGAAGCCTTAGCGGATTTTAAGCCGCGGCTCCACCCGCTCAATCGTGGTGGTGATCGTCGCCGTGATGATGATGGTGGTGATCGTGCGCATGATCGTGGTCGTCCCGGCGCGACTCATAGGCGCCGCCTTCCGGCTCGAACGGCGCCTCGATCGAAGCAACCTTGGCGCCGAGAGATTTGAGCAGGGCCTCGATGCCGGCATCGTGTCGCGTGCGGATGCGGTTGGTCAGCACCTGCACCGGCACGTGGCGATCGCCGAGATGCCAGGCGAGCCGTGACAGCGCCGCCAGATCCCCCGCCCGCGCTTCAAGCAGCGGTTCGGGTGCCGCCACGACTTCCACCAGATTTCCGTCATCGAGCTGCAAAAGATCGTCGGTGCGCAGGCGGGCCGGTTCGGCAAGTGCGAATTCGTAGGTGCCGCCTTTGACCCCGGTCACTGTGATGTTGGGCTGGCTGCGCTGGGCATAATCGAGGATGACCGTGTCGATGACCGGCCGTTCGTGCGGGCTATTCGCGGCAAGGACGCCTGTGACGCGCGGCATGGGATGTTTGATCGCGCGCGGTCAGTTCAGCCGCGCCGGGCGATCGGGATCGTTTGCCGGCACATGATCCGGGGTAAGGGGCGCGTCGTCCGCATGGGCTACGGCCGCCTCCGTGACAGCTGCCGCCGCAGCGTCCTTGCGCTCGTATTCACGATAGGACGCCCAACCCAACGGCAGGCAAACGAGATAAGAGAGCGCGCCGAGGGTAAGCACTTGCCACGGATAGCTGATCAGCAGCGCGAAGAACAACACCACCACCACGAACACCGGCAACACCATTTCTGGCGGCACGCGTTTGCCCACGCGCTTGCCGGAGAACACCGGCAGCCGCGATACCATCAACAACGCGATCAACAGCGTGTACAGGAAGGTGAGCCAAACGCCGACCAGACCGCCGGAGACGCCGAGCAGATCGAGATAGATCGGCAGCAGCACGGTGATGGCGCCGGCCGGCGCCGGAATGCCGGTAAAGAAATTCGCCGCCCAAGTCGGCTTATTGGGATCGTCGATCATCACGTTGAAGCGCGCGAGTCGCAATCCCGCACAGATCGCGAACACCAGCGCGGCGATCCAGCCGGCCGACTTGAGTTCATGCAGGCCCCAGAAATAAAGGATCAGCGCCGGCGCGACGCCGAAGTTCACGAAGTCGGCCAGGCTGTCGAGTTCGGCGCCGAAGCGCGAGGTGCCCTTGAGCATGCGCGCGATGCGGCCATCGATGCCGTCGAGCAGCGCCGCAAGCACGATCGCCGCCAGCGCCAGATCCATCCGGCCCTCGATCACCATGCGGATCGCGGTCAAGCCGGCGCACAGCGCCAACAGCGTGATCAGGTTGGGCAGCAGCGTGCGCACCGGAATCGCCTTGAATCGGCGGCGGCGCGGTGGTGGCGAGGGATCGAACGGCTGAAAGACCATGGCGGCAATATACTGATTTCAGGCCGGCAGCGCCACGGCTGGTAAATGCGGCTTTGCCGCGCCGTTAACGATTTACCCGCTGCGAAACGAGCGTTCTTCGTCGCTGGCGCGCAGGTCCGCGAGCACGGTTTCCCCCGCAAGCGAGGTTTGCCCCACCGCGACCAGCGGCGCCGCGCCCTCCGGCAGATAGACGTCGAGCCGCGAGCCGAAGCGGATCATGCCGAAGCGCTCGCCGGCGCCGACCGGCTGGCCCTCGCGCACGAAGCAGACGATGCGGCGGGCGACAAGCCCGGCGATCTGCACCACCGCGATGCGGCCCGAACCGGCGGCGATCACCAGCGAATTGCGCTCGTTGTCGGCGCTCGCCTTGTCGAGGTCGGCGTTGAGGAACTTGCCCGGCTGATAGACGATCTTCTCAATACGGCCGGCGACGGGGCTGCGGTTCACGTGGCAGTCGAACACGCTCATGAAGATCGAAATGCGCGGCAGCGGCGTGTCGCCGAGCCCGAGCTCGGGCGGCGGCGCGGCGGTCGTGACCTGGCTTACCCGCCCATCGGCCGGCGTCACCACCAACCCCTCACGCACCGGCGTCACGCGCGGCGGATCGCGGAAGAAATAGACGCACCACAGCGTCAGCATCACACTGAGCCAGCCGAGCGGCTGCCACAGCCAGAGCAGCAGCAGCGTCACCAGCACAAAGACGCCGATGAACGGATAGCCCTCCGGCGTGATCGGTACGAGTTGCCGACGAATGGAATCATAAACCGACATAGTGCCCCCGTTTCATGCCCCCGGCTCGGCCTAGGGCCGAGCTACCCTCTCCCCCAACAGAGAGGCGCAGCCTGCCACAAGCTCCCATTGGAAGCATCCAGACTTACTCCGCCGCGTCGGCCGGCACGTCGATGGTGACGGCGGGCGGTTCGCCGAGTTCGTCCGCCACCGGCGGCGGATTGCGGTTGGGCGCAACCGGCTCTTCGCCGGCAAGCGCAAGCTTCTCTCGCGCTTCCTCGGCCTCGCGCTGCCGATTCCACATGCTGGCATAGAGCCCGTCTTTGGCGAGCAGCGCGTAATGGCTGCCGCGTTCGACGATCTCGCCCTGATCGAGCACGATGATCTCGTCGGCGCCGACAATGGTCGAGAGCCGGTGCGCGATCACCAGCGTGGTGCGGCCGGTGGACACCCGCTCCAGCGCGTCCTGTATTTCCTTCTCGGTATGGCTGTCGAGTGCCGATGTCGCCTCGTCCAGCACCAGGATGGGAGGCGATTTCAGGATCGTGCGCGCGATGGCGACGCGCTGCTTCTCGCCGCCCGACAGTTTCAATCCGCGCTCGCCGACTTCGGTCTCGTAGCCTTTGGGCGAGAGCCGGATGAAACCGTCGATCTGCGCCAGCCGCGCCGCTTCCTCGACTTCTTCGTTGCTCGCCTCCCAGCGGCCATAACGGATATTGTAGCGGATGGTGTCGTTGAACAGCACAGTGTCCTGCGGCACCATGCCGATCGCCTGGCGCAGCGATTTTTGCGTCACTTTGGAAATGTCCTGGCCGTCGATCAGGATGCGGCCGCCGGAGAGATCGTAGAAGCGGAACAGCAGCCGCGAGATGGTCGATTTGCCGGCGCCGGACGGCCCCACCACCGCCACCGTGTTGCCGGCCGGCACGTCGAAGCTGATCCCTTTCAAAATGCGCCGCTCCGGATCGTAGGCGAAAGCGACGTCCTCGAAACGGACGGCGCCGTCCGTGACGTGCAGCGGCCGCGCGCCCGGCACGTCCTCGATCTCGGGCGGCCGCGACAGAATCGCGAACATGTTCTCGATGTCGGTCACCGCCTGCTTGATCTCGCGGTAGACCATGCCCATGAAATTGAGCGGCTGGTAGAGCTGGATCATCATGGCGTTGACCAGCACGAAATCGCCGATCGTCTTGGTGCCGGCGCGCACCTCGTAGGCGCACATCACCATGGCGCTGGCGAGCCCGACGGTGTAGATGATGGCCTGCCCCGCGTTGAGCACGTTGAGCGAGATATAGGACTGCACGCTGGCGTCCTCGTAGCGCGCCATGGCGCGATCGTAGCGGGCGGCCTCGCGCTCCTCAGCGCTGAAATACTTCACCGTCTCGAAGTTGAGCAGCGAATCGATCGCCTTGACGTTGGCGTCGGTGTCGCTGTCGTTCATCTTACGGCGGATACCGATGCGCCATTCGGTGGCGTTGTACGTCCAGGCCAGGTATAGCGCGACGGCGCCGACGATCACCACCACGTAACGCCAGTCAAAGTGCACCATGAGAACGGCGGCGACCAGCGCCACTTCGATGATGGTCGGCGCCAGCTGCAGGATAACCATGCGCACGATGGTCTCGATGGCGTTGCGCCCACGCTCGAGCACGCGGGTCAGGCCCCCGGTCTTGCGCTCGAGATGGAAACGCAGCGACAGCTCGTGCATGTGCACGAATGTGCGGAAGGCGAGCCGCCGCACCGCGTGCATCGCCACCTTGGCGAAGATGGCGTCGCGGCTTTGTTGCAGGGCCGCCATCAGCATACGCATGCCGCCGTAAGCGATGGTCATGGCAATCGGCGCGGCCACGACCCAGGTGAGCCATGCGGCCGGCGCGGCGCTTTCGCCGGTCAGCGCATCGGTGGCGTATTTGAAGGTAAAGGGAACCGCGATGGTGGCGAACTTGGCTACTACCAGCAGCACCATGGCGCCGAGCACGCGCAGCTTCAGATCGCGGCGGTCCGACGGCCAGATATACGGCCACAGATGGATGATGGTCGAAAACAGCGCGCCGCTTCTAGCGGAAACATGCGCCTCGTTGTCGGCAACGCGGTGATGGTGGTGATGGTCGCTCATCAGGGCCTTGATTAGACGGACTCTAAGGAAGCCGTCGAGGCCTTTCATATAGGCGGATTCCGTCCGACAATCACCCTCAAGGCCGGCATAAACGACCGTGTCTACAGGAGATTTGACGCTTCGTCTTGACGCCGCCGTTGCGGCGTCGCACATGCAGCGCCATGAACAAAATCGAAAACATGAACAAAATCCGAAAAATCTGCGTGTATTGCGGCTCCGGTCCGGGAACCGATCCCGCCTTCGTGCAGGCGGCGCGCGATTTCGGCAAAATTCTTGCCGAGAACGGCATCGGCCTGGTCTATGGCGGCGGCGCTGCCGGCATCATGGGTGAGCTTGCCGACGCCGTCCTCAAGTACGGCGGCGAGGCCACCGGCATCATTCCGGAATTCCTGATGGCGCGCGAGCACGCGTTGCGTCAAACGCATGGGCTGATCGTCACCCGCGATATGCACGAGCGTAAACGCAAGATGTTCGATCTGGCCGATGCCTTCGTGGCGCTGCCGGGCGGCGTCGGCACCTTGGAGGAGTTGGTCGAGCAGCTCACTTGGGTGCAGCTCGGCCGTCACAAGAAACCGGTTCTGGCCGCCAATATCGAGGGCTTCTGGGATCCGCTCTGCGCGCTGCTCGACCATATGCGGACGCTGGAGTTCATCCGCGGCGATCTGAGCTTCGAGTTGCTGGTGGCCTCAAAGGTCGACGACATCTTGCCGATGCTCCAGGCCGCCGCCGCCGCCGTGCCGGAATCGGCCAAGCAGATGACTGCGGCGGATGCCGACCGGCTTTAGGCCTGCGTCGAGCCGAGTCAGCGGACCCGCATACGTTGGTCAGGCCTTCCTGCGCAACGACGGAAGCAGGATACGCACCATGTCGAGCTGGGATGCGATCAAGACACATCCCGCGGCAAAGCCGACAATGTCGGTCCAAATCGCCCCGGCAAAGGCGCGCGCCGGCACCATCAAAGCCACACCCGACAGCGCAAAGCCGATCCGCAACAGCAGTCCGATCGGCCTTGTCATGAATCCGGCCACAGCGACCGACACGAGATAGACGCCCACGATCGCGGTGACGGCGGCGAGTGTCACGTCGAGCGCCGGTCCCTGCATCAACAGCGTCGGCGAGGAGACGAAAAGGAACGGCACGATATAGGCGGACCAGCCGAAGCGGACGCCGGCAAAGGCAGTCTTAATCGGATCGGCCTGCGCGATACTCGCCGCGGTGAAGGCGGCGATCGCCACCGGCGGCGTGGTCATAGACATCATGCCGAAATAGAGCACGAATAGATGCGCGGCGAGGTCGGGAATGCCGACCTCGATGAGCGCCGGTGCGACCAGCGCCGCGAGCAGCACGTAGACGCCAACCGTCGGCATGCCCATGCCGAGCACGATGGCGATTGCTGCGGCCAGCACCAGCAGCAGCACGGTATTGCCGGCGCCAAGATGGATCAGCACCATGGTGAGCGCAAAATTGAGGCCGGAGACGTTGAGTACGCCGATGATAAAGCCAGCCGCGGCGGCAATCATCAGAATGTCGAGCGCGCCGCGGCCGGTGTCGACCAGCGCGTCGATCACTTCCAGCGGCCGCATGCGTTTGCCGCCGTAGCTGCCGAACATGCCGCAAACGACGAGCGCGCCGGAGGCGTACAACGCCGCCGTGTCCGGGCTGAGATTGAGCCAGAACAGGCCGAAGACGATGATCGCGAAGGGGATGGGGAAATACCAGCCTTCGCGCAGAACTTGGCGCACGGGACGCATTTGCGAGCGCGGGACCGCCGCGATGTTGCTTTTTGCCGCTTCCAGATCGGCCTGGATGAACAGCGCCGCATAATAAAGGATGGCAGGCACGATCGCCGCGACGACGATGTCGCTGTAGGGACGCGCCAGCAGTTCGGCCATGATGAAGGCGGCGGCGCCCATGATCGGCGGCATGAGCTGGCCGCCGGTCGAGGCCACCGCCTCGATGGCGCCGGCGAGGTGCGGCTTGTAGCCGGACTTGATCATCATCGGGATAGTGACGACCCCCGTCGACACCACATTGGAGACGGCGTTGCCGGAAATGGTGCCGAACAATGACGAGGCAATGATCGCGATCTTGGCCGCACCGCCGCGGAAGCCGCCGAAGGCGGCAATGGCGAGATCGGTGAAGAAATTGGCGCCGCCCGAGCGCGCAAGCAGCGCACCGAAGAACAGGAACGAAACCACGACGGTGCAGGCCACGCCGAAGACCGAGCCGAACACGCCGTTGACGTCGAGCGCGAGATAGACGAGCAGACCGTCGACGCTGACGTGGCGGCCCTGCAAGTCGCCCGGCAACAGCCAGCCGACAAATCCATAGGCGATGAAGATGATGAGAATGCCGGCCAGCACGTTGCCGCTGGAGCGGCGCAGGCCCTCGAATACCAGGACCAGAAGGATGCTGCCGATGATCACGCCGTGCAGCGGGCGGAACGCGATTGCGTCGGACAGCGCGCGGTAGTCGTAGGCGACATAGAGGGCCGCAGCCATGCCGATCACGGCGGCGGCGATGTCGTACCAGGGCACGCGTGCCAAGCTATGCTTGCGCACCCGATAGGTCAGAAAGACGAGCGCCAGCGCCAGCGCCAACATAAAGGCGTTGAACTGCTCGTTGATCAGCAGTAGCCCGAAACTTCGGTAGAGATCAGCCGCCCAGGCGAGCGCCGCAAGCGTCAGCATGGCGGCGATGATTTTCGCCGCCGTGCTGGTCCATGATGCCGGCTGAGTTACCATGTCGCCGGCGGGGTCGGTCATGATCGGTCACCCGCGTGAGCTGCCACCGGGCGCCTACCTCTTCCAGATGCCGGCTTCCTTGTAGAATTTGATGGCGCCGGGATGAAACGGGACACCGTGGTCGCGCGCCAGATTCTCCTTCTTGTATCGGCCGTAGATTTTCGAGATTGCGACCAGTTTGGCCTGCTGTTCGTAGAGCATCTTGGCGATTTTGTAAGCGTCGTCGTCGGTCATCTGCGCGCCGCCCATAACCAGGTAGTCGTGGAACATGACATTGGTGGGGCCGACAACGCCGACCAGCGACTTGGCCGGCTCAAGCTTGTCGATGTAAGCCGCCGGCATGACGGCTTTGACGCGCTTTTGTGCAGCCTCATCGTCGGGCATGCTCAGCCAGCGAATGCCGCCGGTCTTGGCATCGACTTCCGACATCTTGCCGGCGCCGATGGCAAAGGTTGAGGCCTCGACCTTGCCCTGCATGAAGTCGTCGGCGCCGCGCACCACGTGTGGCACCGGCACATCCTCGAAGTCCGACGGCTTGACGTCGAATGCCGCAAGGCCGGCGAGATAACTCGATTGCTGCGCTGAATTGGCGGTGAAGCCGGTGGCGATCTTTTTGCCTTTCAGGTCGGCGAGACTCTTGTACGCCGAATTCTTGTGGACGAACCAGCTCAGATAGTAGGGGAACACGGTGCCGATCACGCGCAGGTTCTTATTGGGCGTCTTGAACGGGTCGGAACCGTTGTAGGCGAAATAGGCGTCGGTCGACGCCGGCACCGCCATCTCCAGTTCTTTGCTGTTGATGAGCGGGAGAATCTGCTGTCCGCCGCCATAGGGGACTACGCGGACCTTCAGGCTCAACTGCTCGGTCATGACTTTGCCGAGCGCGTTGCCGAGCGCGTAGTTCGACGAGCCGACTTGGCTGGTGCCGATGCTGATGGTCTGTGCCTGAGCCGATCCAGCGGAAATTGCAAATAGAACGGCAAAAGCCGTGAATGAAAATAGTTTCATGTGTTTCCTCCCGGAGACGAATTTTTTTGTTGTCAAAAGCTAATCATAGGGGTCCGCGAATGTCCATGCGCGCAGCGCGCCCACATCGCTCGAAATGGCTAATGACAGCGAAAAATGAAAGCGTCGCGCGCCCTACTTTACCCCGACGAACGTCACCGCCTCGATGCGGTTGCCTTCGGGATCGCGGATGAAGGCCGCGTAATAACCATCGCCGTGCTGCGGGCGATAGCCCGGCGCGCCGTCATCGGTGCCGCCCGCCGCCAGCGCGGCCGCGTGAAACGCGTCGATCATCTCCGGCGAGCGCGCTCGGAAACAGACATGGGCGCCGTTGCCGGCGGAGGCAGGCGTTAGCTCACCACGCAAATTAATCCAGAACTCCGGATAGGATTTGCCGAAACCGACGGTCGCCGGTCGCGATTCCAGTTTGACAAAACCGATCGTCGCCAAGGCCGCTTCATAAAAGCGCGTCGCGGCGGCAAGATCGCGGACCGGGACGGAGACGTGGTCGATCATCATCGCTCCTTCACCTCTCCCCGCTCGCGGGGAGAGGTCGACATCCGAGCGATAGCGAGGAAGTCGGGTGAGGGGGCGTCACTGCAATTCTGAGCGCTTCAAAGGCGCCCCCTCACCCGGCTCGCTTCGCTCGCCACCCTCTCCCCGCAAGCGGGGAGAGGGAAGCACTACGCCGGCGCGCCGGACTTCACCAGCTTGTAGATGATGGAATCCATCAACGCCTGGAACGAGGCATCGATGATATTGGGCGAGACGCCGATGGTGGTCCAGCGCTCGCCGGCTTCGTCCTGGCTCTCGATCAGCACGCGGGTCACCGCCTCGGTGCCGGAATTGAGGATACGCACGCGGTAGTCGGCGAGCGAAAGCCCCTCGATATATTTCTGGTACTGGCCGAGGTCCTTGCGCAGCGCCTGATCGAGCGCGTTGACCGGACCGTTGCCTTCCGCCGCCGAGATCAGATTGGCGTTGCCGACCTTGACCTTCACCACCGCCAAGGCAACGCTAACGCGCTCGCCCTTGGCGTTGTTGCGCTGCTCGATATTGACGTCGAATTGGGTGACGTCGAAATAGGCCGGCACGGTGCCGAGCGTGCGGCGCGCCAACAATTCGAAAGACGCATCCGCCGCCTCGTAGGCATAGCCGATCGTTTCACGCTCCTTGACGATCTCCAACAGGCGCCCGATGCGTGGATCGTCCTTGTCGACCTTGAGGCCGATGCGTTCAAGCTCGGCCAGCACGTTGGACTTCCCCGCCTGCTCCGACACCAGCACCTTGCGCCGGTTGCCAATTGCTCCCGGCGTGACGTGCTCATAGGTCGCCGGGTCTTTGGCGATGGCGGAGGCGTGGATGCCGGCCTTGGTGGCGAAGGCGCTCTCGCCGACGTAAGGCGCGTGCCGGTCGGAGGCGCGGTTGAGCCGCTCGTCGAGCGCGTGCGAGACCTGCGCCAGCTTCTTCAGCTGCGCATCGGAAACGCTGATGTCGAAGCTTTCCGCGAACTCCGGCTTGAGCTTGAGCGTCGGAATGATGGAGACGAGATTGGCGTTGCCGCAGCGCTCGCCCAAGCCATTGAGCGTACCCTGAATCTGGCGGGCGCCGGCGCGAACGGCGGCGAATGAATTGGCCACCGCCTGCTCGGTGTCGTTATGGGCGTGGATACCGACGTGATCGCCGGGAATGGTTTTGACAACGTCGCCGACAATGCGCTCGACCTCGTGCGGCAGCGTGCCGCCATTGGTGTCGCATAAGACCACCCAGCGCGCGCCCTCGTCGTAAGCCGCCTTGGCGCAGGCCAGTGCGTATTGCGGATTGGCCTTGTAGCCGTCGAAGAAATGCTCGCAGTCGAGCAACACTTCCCTGCCCTTTTTCTTGGCGGCACGCACGCTGTCGCGGATCGAGGCGATGTTCTCCTCGTTGGTCGTCTCCAGCGCGACCTTGACGTGGTAGTCCCACGCCTTCGCGACGAAACAAATTGCATCGGCCTTCGCGTCCAGCAGCATGGCGAGGCCCGGGTCGTTGGACGCCGAGCGGCCGGGACGCCGGGTCATGCCGAAGGCGGTGAAAGTCGCCTGGAGCTTGCGGTCGGCCGCGAACAGTTCGGTGTCGGTCGGGTTAGCGCCGGGATAGCCGCCCTCGACGTAATCGATGCCCAACTCATCGAGCATTTTGGCGATCGCCAGCTTGTCGGCGAGCGTGAAATCGACGCCATTGGTCTGCGCGCCGTCGCGCAGCGTGGTGTCGAACAAATAAAGGCGTTCGCGCGGCATGGCGCTCCTCACCAAAGGTAATAATTTGACATCAAGGCGATGGCGACGACCACGGCGATAACGGCGATGATGATATGGTGGCGTTTCATGGCGTCACGCCAATCGGCTGAAGACGTAAAGCGCGAGCAGCATCGCCGCGGCGAGAATCACGTATTTGAGCGCGATATAATACTTCCAGTGGCGCGGGAACGGGGTGTCGGGCTTTTTCATTGAGCGCCCCCTTTGGCGAGCTGTTTTTGCAGCGTGGTATTGGCGAGCCATTCCTCGCCGACCGAAATTGTATTGCGTTGCTGGGCGACATAGCCGCGCTTTTCGAAGAATCCGCGCGCTGTATCGCTGGCATCGACGCTGAGCGAGGCGGCGCCGCGCCCCCCCGCCAGTTTTTCCAACGCATCGGCGAGCATGGTGCCGACGCCCTGCCCCGCCACCGCCGGGTGCACGTAGAGCATGTCGATCTTGTCCTTGCCGGCGAGCGAGGCAAAGCCGACAGGCGAGCCTTCCAGGGTGGCGACCAACGTCAATTGGCCGGCCAGTTTCTTGCCGAATTCGGCTTCGTCATCGGCTGCCGAGGCCCAAGCGTCCTGCTGCGCCTCGGTGTAATCGTCGTCGGTCAAGGCCTCGATGCTGTCGCGGAAGATTTCGCGCAGCAGCGGCACGTCGGCCGGCAGCAACGGCCGCAACGCTTGTCTCGGATGCGCGGTCGCCATCATCGCGCACTCTCTTCTTCACCTCTCCCCGCGCGCGGGGAGAGGTCGACGTCCGAGCGCCAGCGAGGACGTCGGGTGAGGGGGCGTCGAGAGCGCGCATGACCGCGAGGCCCCCTCACCCGGCTCGGACCTTCGGTCCTCGCCACCCTCTCCCCGCACGCGGGGAGAGGGAAAGGTCGCGCGACCGCCACGTTCATCGCGCGACCTCCCAGGTGGTGCCGTCCTTGCTATCCTTGAGCACAACGCCCATGGCGGTGAGTTCGTCGCGGATGCGATCTGACTCCTTGAAGTCCTTGGCCTTGCGCGCGGTCGCACGCGCTTCGATCAGCCGCGTAACTTGATCTTGAAAATCTTGCGGCATTAACTGGGCCGCGGCTTCACCGACAGCGCCAATATCCGCCGAAGACATCAATGCGTGCGTGATAACTCCAAGCCATTCTCCAGTGCTGTGAAGCTTCTGTGCGGCTTGATAGTCACCTTTCCTAGCGTGGTCTGCCAGTTTATGCATTTCGGCAAGAGCCATCGGAGTATTTAAATCATCCGAAAGAGCTTTCATGACACCACGCTCTGGCTCAATTCCTGAGTTAAAAGATGTCTGGTGTCGGTCCAAAATATTTGCCCAATGACGAAGCGAGTTCTTGGATTCATTTAGACCGACCACGGTCCAGTCGATCGGCTGGCGGTAATGCGTACGCAGCATGTTGAAGCGCAGCACCTCGCCCGGCCAATCCGCCAGCAATTCGTTGATGGTGAAGAAGTTACCGAGGCTCTTCGCCATCTTCTCGCCTTCCACCTGCAAGAAGCCGTTGTGCATCCAGTAATTCGCCATCACCGGCGTATGAAAAGCGCAGCGCGACTGCGCGATTTCGTTCTCGTGGTGGGGAAAGACGAGATCGACGCCGCCGCCGTGGATGTCGAAGGTCTCGCCCAGATGCTTCCAGGCCATAGCCGAGCATTCGATGTGCCAGCCGGGACGGCCTGACGTCTTGATGCCCGCCGGGGACGGCCAGGCCGGCTCGCCCGCCTTCGACGGCTTCCACAGCACAAAGTCCATCGGGTCCTTCTTATAGGGCGCCACCTCGACGCGGGCGCCGGCGATCATTTCATCCAAGGACCTGTTGGAGAGCTTGCCGTAATCCTTCATCGCGGCGACGTGAAACAACACGTGATCCTCGGCGACGTAGGCACAGCCGGCCTTGACCAGGCGTTCGATGATCTCCTTCATCGTCTCGATATGCTCGGTCGCGCGCGGCTCCACCGTCGGCGGCAGGCAGCCGAGCGCCTGAACGTCGGCGCTGAAATTCTCGTAGGTCGTCTTGGTCAATTCCTGGATCGAGATGCCGCGCTCGGCCGCGCGCGCATTGATCTTGTCGTCGACGTCGGTGACGTTGCGCACGTAAGTGACGTGATCCGCGCCGTAGATATGGCGCAGCAGCCGGAACAGCACGTCGAACACGATGACCGGGCGCGCATTGCCGATATGGGCGAAGTCGTAGACCGTCGGCCCGCACACATACATGCGCACGCGCGCGGGATCGATCGGCGTGAACGGCCGCTTTTTCCGCGTCAGCGTGTCGTAGAGCGCAAGCTCCATGTTTTCCTTCTGCACCAGCGTCGCGGACTACGCCGCCTGCGGCGGCTTCGCCCGACGACGCGGGTGCGATGCATCCTCGGCGCCTGCTGGCCCCGGGCGTTGCTTTGTCTCACTGGAGAAAAGACGGCCGTAGCCAGCGTCGGGCGCTAGCTAATAATCTCGCGGCAAATGCCGCAGATATGGTTAAGGCCGTTCATTCGAGGCGAACAATGTCGAGTTGGGGGCAAACCGTCAAGGCCCGAACCCCTGATGCAAAAAGGTCACCAAACTTGCGAAAACCCGTGGTTAAACGGACCTTAACGTTTTTGCTTGCATTCTAACGGCGCCGCCAGGAAATCGGGCCAAGAAAACGAGCGATGTCATGCGGACATTGTTGATCAGTCTCGCCGCTATCCTTTGCCTCTGCCTGGCCACTTCCGCCCAGGCCGAGCGGCGCATGTTCATTATTTCCGCCGACAGCGGTTACGGCATCGACGACTGCCTTGTTTCGGGCGCGACATGCGGCGCCGCCGCGGCGACGGCCTATTGCAAGACGCAAGCTTTCGCGCAGGCCACGTCCTACCGCAAAGTCGACCGCGACGACATTACCGGCGCCATTCCGACCGGCGGCAGCGCCTGCCACGGCTCAAAGTGCGACAACTTCGTCGCCATCTTCTGCACGCGCTAGACGCAAAGCCGCCGGCCGATTAGGGCTTCGCAGCCCGCGCTTAGAACTCGCGGCCCATCTTGCTGTCGAGCGAGCACTTGCCGCCGCCGCGGATCAGGAACACCAACGCGACGATACCGATCAAGATCGAATATTCGGCGCCGCCCGCGGTCCAGAAGAAGCCCTTGCCCGACGTATAGACGACCGCGTTGATCATGAAGATCAAGACAAACAACGCGGCGACGCGCGTGAACAAGCCAAGCGCCAGACAAATGCCGCCAACGAGCTCGGTCAGGACCACCGCGAGCGTCCAGAACCAGCCCGGCTTGTAGCCGAGGTTTCCGAAGATTTGGGCAAAGCGGTCAAATCCCAGACCGTGGAACCAACCGAAAGCCTTCTGGCAACCGTGCGGGATCAGGATCAATCCCGTCGCCACGCGCAGAATCGGCAGCGCATAAGGATCGAGTTCGTAGAGCGACCCGAGCGCGGGAATGAAAAGACGATTTGAGTTTCCGGCCATTGGCATTTCCCCCATTTGACGTCGCCTCAAACGGGCGACTTGGCGTGTCAGCCTAACATGAAGGGGAACGCCGGCCGCGAGCATTTGCTTCCGTCACAAGTTGGGATGTTTCCCAAGTCACGGCCGCCTGTTGAACTCGGCACGGCCGCCCACGGTCGATGGGCGATCATTGTCCCATTTCTACTTGCGCGAATAACGCACGACGTCCTGCTCGATGGCGCCGAAGATCGACGCGCCTTGCGCATCGCGCATCTCGATGCGGACTTTGTCGCCGAACGTGAGGAACGGCGTCACCGGTTTGCCCTGGTTTAGCGTCTCCACCGTGCGCAGCTCGGCGATGCAGGAATAGCCGAGGCCGCCCTCTTCGATCGGCTTGCCCGGCCCACCGTCGGCATCGCGGTTCGACACCGTGCCGGCGCCGAGGATGGTGCCGGCGGCGAGTGCCCGTGTTTTGGCGGCATGCGCGATCAAGGTGGGGAAGTCGAAGGTCATGTCGTTGCCGGCAACGGGCATGCCGAAGGGCTTGCCGTTGATGAAGCTGAGCAACGGCAAGTCCACCTTGGCGCCGTCGAAAGCGCCGCCCAGTTCGTCCGGCGTCACGGCGACGGGGGTGAAGGCCGTCGCCGGCTTTGACTGCACGAAGCCGAAGCCCTTGGCGAGTTCGGGGCCGGTGAGATTGCGCAGGCTCACGTCGTTGGCGAGCATGATTAGCTTGATGGCGCCGGCGGCTTCCTCGCGCGTTGCCCCCATCGGCACACCGCCGAGGATGACGACGACTTCCGCCTCGAGATCGATGCCCCAGGCCTCGTCGGCGATGGCGATTGCGTCACGCGGCCCCTGCATCTCATCGGAGCCGCCTTGGTACATCAGCGGATCGGTCCAGAACGAGGCCGGCATCTCGGCGCCGCGCGCCTTGCGCACCAGCGCGACGTGATTGACGTAGGCCGAGCCGTCCAGCCACTGATAGGCGCGCGGCAAGGGCGCCGCGCATTTTGCGGGATCGAATGGCAGATGCGGGATGAGCCCGGATTCAAGGGCTCCTGCGAGTTCGGCCAGACGCGGCGCAGCATCGCTCCAGTCATCGAGCGCCGCTTGCAAGGTCGGCGCCACGGTGCTCGCCGCGGTACAGCGCATGAGATCGCGCGACACCACGACCAAGCGTCCATCGCGCCCATCCTTGAGGGAAGCGAGTTTCATGTGTTGCTATTTCGGCTCGCGCCGGTTCGGGTCGAAATGCTTGTTCAAGCCGTTCCAGCAATCGATGTAATCGTCCTGTAGAGTCGACAGCGCGGCGGCATATTTGGTCACGCGCTGACGGAAGCGGGTCTCGAACATGAAAGCGAGCGTGCTAGCGAGCTTCACCGGCTTAAGCTCGACATTGCTCGCGTGCTCGAAGGCATCGCTGTCGGGCCCGTGCGGCAGCATTTGATTGTGCAGGCTCATGCCGCCGGGCACGAAGCCCTCCGGCTTAGCGTCGTAGACGCCATACACCAGTCCCATGAATTCCGACATGATGTTGCGGTGATACCAAGGCGGGCGAAAGGTGTTTTCGCCCACCAGCCAGCGCTCGGGGAAAATCACGAAATCGATATTGGCGGTGCCCTGCGTTTCGGAAGGCGAAGTGAGTACCGTGAAAATCGACGGATCGGGGTGATCGAACAAAATGGCGCCGACCGGCGAGAACCGCCGCAGATCGTATTTGTACGGATAGTAATTGCCGTGCCAGGCGACGACGTCGAGCGGGGACTGACCGACCTGCGTCTTGTAGAGTTCGCCGCCCCATTTCACCAACAGCGTGTGCGGTGCGTCGATGTCTTCATAGGCCGCGACCGGCGTCAGGAAGTCGCGCGGATTAGCCAGGCAATTGGCGCCGATCGGCCCGCGGTCCGGCAAGATGAAACTGCCGCCATAATTCTCACAGACATAGACACGCGCCGGCCCGTCGATCAGCTCGACCCGGAAGATCACGCCGCGCGGGATCACGCAGATCTCGCCGGGCTCGATCTCGATCACGCCGAACTCGGTGCGAAAGCAAAGCTTTCCCTGCTGGGCGACGACAAGGATTTCGCCGTCGGCGTTGAAAAAGTGCTCGCGTTCCATCGACGCGGTCACCAACGCGACATGGCTCGCCATGCCGGCGAAGCTTTCAGCGTCGCCGGCGGTCGTGATGGTGTGCAAACCCGACACGAAAGTGAGCTTTTCTTGCGGGATCGGCACCGGCGACCAGCGCAATTGCCCGATCGGCAGGTCGCCGTCGTCGCGCGTGGGGGCGGTGCGCAGTGCCCCCATATCGACGCGCTCGAAACGGCCCGTGTGCCGCACCGTCGGGCGGATGCGGTAGAGCCAGGAACGCTCATTGGATGCCTGAGGGGCGGTAAAGGCCGAACCGGACAGCTGCTCGGCGTAGAGCCCGTAATTGACCTTCTGCGGCGAATTGCGCCCGACCGGAAGCGCGCCGGCCAGCGCCTCCGTTTCGAAGCTGTTGCCGAAACCGGACATGTAGCCGGGGGTCATCGCACCCAACTCCAAAACGCTCTTTGCCGCGCGCAACCCATTTAGTTTCCTTTGCAACTAACGTCAATGTGCGCTATGGGGGACCGCGCCGGGTGGCAGGCGTTTGTGCGGTGCATCAGGAACGCGACATGCAAGCTTTGATCCTTAAACTGCCTTTCGCAAATGTGCTGTTTGTGGTCCGGCTCGCCGCCACAGGTAGCCTCACATTGTCCGGCCGGCTGACTGCTTTGCGATCCTGGGCATCGCAGAAAAATTGGCGCCACGAAAATCCAGCTTAGAATATTTCCAGACTAGTTGCACACGGACCGGACTTCGGCCAATGTTCGCGGCATGCGCGATATAGGCCGCGCCTATAGCGGGCCACACGCGCGAGGGAACGTAGCGGGACCGCAATGAGCAATGAGACTGCCCAGAGAGCGCTTGGCCCTGGCCACGTCGAAAGGTCTCACCAGCCTCCGCTCAAGCTGGAAGAGTTTTTGCCCTACCGCCTCAATGTTTGCGCGAATCTGGTGTCCCAGGCGCTCTCGCGCGTCTATTCCGAGCGCTATCAGATCGGCGTACCGGAATGGCGCGTGCTGGTTACGCTCGGCCAACTCGGCATGATGACTGCCAAAGCGATCGGCACCCACAGCCACATGCACAAGACGAAAGTTTCTCGCGCGGTTGCCCTGCTCGAGCGGCGCGAGCTTTTGGTGCGGCGCGCAAATCGCGCCGACTTGCGCGAGGCATTCCTGTCACTGACGCCGGCCGGCTGCGACGTCTACGACGAGCTTGCTCCGCTTGCGCTCGAATTTGCCCGAAACCTCCTGGACGCGGTCGATCCTGCCGACCGCGACGCGCTTTGCCGTGCCCTCCGCGGTCTGAGCAAACGCTCGATGGAACTGGCGCCCGATATCGCCAGGCCGCATCGCTAGGCTTCTTGCCCAAAACATTTTCGGAAAGCCTACTGCCGGAGCGCAAGCATGCTTTATCCGACCGCATGCGCTAGATTGCCGTGGTCGCAACCTGTGAGCCGGGTGTTGCCGTGAAGCTTTACTCGTATTTCCGTTCGTCCGCCGCCTATCGCGTGCGCATCGCGCTCAATCTCAAGGGTTTGCCCTACGACATGGTATCCATCCATTTGACCAAGGATGGCGGGCGCCAGCGAACGCCGGAATTTCGCACCATAAATCCGCAAATGCGCGTGCCGGCGCTCGAACTGTCCGGCGGCGAAGTGCTGACCCAGTCGCTGGCGATTATCGAATATCTCGACGAAATCCAGCCGAAGCCGCCGTTGCTGCCCGACGGGGCACTCGAACGTGCCAAGGTGCGTGCCGTCGCGCAGATGGTCGCCTGCGACATTCACCCGCTCAATAATTTGGTCGCGCTGCAATACCTCAAACGCGACCTCAAGCACGAGCAGCCGGAGATCGACGCCTGGTACCGCCACTGGGTGACCGAGGGTTTCACGGCGATTGAGTCGATGATTGCGCCGGGGCCCTATGCCTGCGGCGCGCGTGTCACGCTCGCCGACCTCTGCCTGGTGCCCCAGGTGTTCAACGCGCGCCGTTTCAAGGTGGCGCTTGATGATTTTCCAAAAATCGCCGCGGTCGACGCCGCCTGCCTGAAGCTGGATGCCTTCGACAAGGCGCGGCCGGAGAATCAGCCGGACGCCGAGTGACGTGAGCGTTTTGGCCTGCTAGACCCGCCGTCCGCTTATCCCGCCGCAGCAGCCCGCGAAAAACCAGTGATCACCAACAGAATCGCCCGCGTCGTCCTTTGGATGGTCGGCGCATTGCTCTCGTTCTCGGTCATGGCGGTGTCGATCCGCGAATTGTTCCGGGCGAATCTGAGCATTTTCGAGATCCTGGCGATCCGCAGCGGCGTCGCTTTGCTGGTGCTGCTGCTGCTGCTACTGCTGCGACCGGAATTGCGCGTGCACGCGCTGCCGCGCCGAATGGGCCTCAACCTGCTGCGCAATACTGTGCACTACGCCTCGCAGTTCTCCTGGGCGGTGGCGTTGACCATGCTACCGCTCGCCATGGTGTTTGCATTGGAGTTCACCATGCCGGCCTGGACGGTGCTGCTCGCGGTCTGGCTGCTGCACGAGCGGTTGACGCCGAGCCGTATCGGCGTGGTCGTGCTCGGCTTGATCGGCGTGCTGATCATCTTGCGTCCCGGCATCGCGAGCTTCAATCCGGCGGCTTTGCTCGTCCTGCTGGCGGCATTCGGCTATGCCATCACCATGATCGCGACCAAGAAGCTGACCATGACTGAAACCACTTTCGGTATTATTTTCTGGATGGCGGTCATTCAGTTTCCACTGTCGTTAATCGGTAGCGACCTGACCGGATTTCTTCATCTCGAGACGCGCCACATTTTGCCCGCAATTGGCGTCGGGGTTGCCGGTCTGACGTCGCATTATTGCCTGAGTAACGCCTTCCGCGCGGGCGATGCTACGTTGGTCGTCCCACTCGATTTCATGCGCATCCCGCTGATTGCGGTTGTCGGCTGGGCCTTCTACGGGGAACGGCTCGATATTTTTGTCTTGCTCGGCGCCCTCGTTATCGTTACCGGCGTGCTCTGGAACCTGCGCGCGGAAACCGCCAGACCGCACTAGCATCGAGGCTCGCAAGCCGGTGAATTTCGCGATAGAATACCGCCCATGATGACATTGTCGTTCAAGCTTGCTGCCGCCGCCGCGACGATGCTTGCGTCGTGCGCCATCGCGCTTGCGCAGTCTCAGAATCCGGCCTGTCAGCGGCTGGAAGCCCAACTCGCGTCGCTCGATCGCGGCAATGACGATCCGGCGCGCGCCGATCAGATCCGCCGCGCCGAGGACGCCGTTAACCGGCAGCAATTCGAAGTCGACAGGTTGGTCTTGCAGGCGCGCCGAGCAGGCTGCGAAAGCGCCGGCTTTTTTTCGATCTTCAATATCGCCCCGCATCAATGCGGCGGGATCAACCGGCAAATCGACTCCCAGCGCAACAATCTGGAGCGCATGCAAAATGCGCTCGAACAGCTGCAAGGCGGCACCACCGAACGCGCCGCGCGCCGGCAGTCGCTGTTGATCGCGCTGGGTGACAACGGCTGCGGACCGCAATATCGCTCGGCGGCGCAGGCCGGCCAACAGGGCGGCTTCTTCGATCGCCTGTTTGGCGGGAACGGTTCGCTCCCAGGGCCGTCCGGCCCGATGGGCGGGACCTTTCGCACCATCTGCGTGCGCACCTGTGACGGCTTTTATTTTCCGATTTCGTTCGAGACCTCGCCGGACCACTTCCGCGACGACGAGCAAACCTGCCAGCACATGTGCCCGGCGGCGGAAGTCTCGCTCTACACCTATCATAATCCGGGCGAGGAAGTGGCGCAGGCCGTGTCGCTCAACGGCCGCCTCTACACCGAACTGCCGACCGCGTTCCAATACCGCAAGGCTTTAAATCCGGCCTGCAGTTGCCGGCGCCCGGGCGAAACCTGGGCCGAGGCATTAAGGGCCGTCGGTCCCGACGAGACGCTAGCGCCCGGCGACGTCGTCGTCACCGATAAGAGAGCCAAGCAGCTGTCGCAGCCGCATAACGCGCCTAATCTCAAAGGCTCCATCCAACAGGAAAAATCTGCCGCCAAGCCGGGGAACAAATCCTCCTCGATGGTCGATGCGCCGGGTGAGCTGGACCCGACCAAGCGGAAAGTGCGCACCGTCGGCCCGAGCTTCCTGCCGAAGCAGTAGACCGCCCGTCGTTACCGATCAAAAATCGAAAGCTTCGCTTTTCGCCGGCGCGCCGGTGACCGGCGCGGCGTCGGCCTGCGGCATCGCAGAGCCGGGATCGCGAAAGCGGTTGGTGATTGGATAGCGCCGGTCACGTCCGAAATTCTTCAACGTCACCTTCACGCCCGGCGCCGCTTGCCGGCGCTTGTATTCCGCGATGTTGAGCATGCGCTCAACCCGCATGACAGTGTCGCGGTCGAAGCCAGCCGCCACGATCGCCGAGATCGGTTCCTCGCGTTCAACCAGCCGCTCCAGGATTGGGTCGAGTACGGCATAGGACGGCAGCGAATCTTCGTCCTTCTGATCCTCGCGCAGCTCAGCGGTCGGCGGCCGCGTGATGATGTTGTCCGGAATCACCAAGCCGTCGGGACCCAAGGCGCCGGTCGGCTTCCAGTCATTGCGCAGCCGCGCCAGGCGGAAGACCTCGGTCTTGTAGAGATCCTTGATCGGATTGAAGCCGCCATTCATGTCGCCATAGAGTGTGGCGTAGCCGACCGACATCTCCGATTTGTTGCCGGTGGTCACCACCATGACGTTGAACTTGTTGGAGATCGCCATCAGCACGGTGCCGCGCGCGCGCGCCTGCAGGTTTTCCTCGGTGACGTCGCGCGGCAATCCGGTAAAGGCCGGCGCCAGCGCCGCCTGCAAGCCTTCGACCGCCGCTGCGATCGGCAAGGTCTGATAGCCGAGCTTGAGCGCCTCGGCGCAGGCCGCCGCATCGGTCAGCGACTGCTGCGAGGTGAACTTGTAAGGCATCATCAGGCAGCGCACGCGCTCATGCCCGATGGCGTCGACGGCCATTGCCGCACAGAGTGCGGAATCGACCCCGCCCGACAGTCCCAGCACCACGCCGGGAAAGCCGTTCTTGTTGACGTAGTCGCGCAGGCCGAGCACGCAGGCTGCATAATCGGCACGGTCCGCTTCATCAGCGGCAACTATTGCACCGTCTTCGCAGCGCCAGGTCGTGCCACGCCGCTGCCAATGCGTGGTGACAATCGCTTCCTGAAACGCCGCAAGCTGAAACGCCAGCGAACAGTCGGCATGCAGGCCGAATGAAACGCCGTCGAACACCAATTCGTCCTGCCCGCCGATCTGATTGACATAGACCGTCGGCAGTTCCTGCTCAGTGACGCGCGCCACTGCGATATTGAGGCGCACGTCGCCCTTCTGCCGCCAGTACGGCGAGCCATTCGGCACCACCAAGAGCTCGGCACCGGTCTCGGCCAGACATTCGACGACCTCCTGGCCCCAAATGTCCTCGCAGATCGGCAGCCCGAGCCGCACGCCGCGGAAATTCACCGGCCCCGGCATCGGACCGGCGGCGAAGATGCGTTTCTCGTCGAACACGCCGTAGTTCGGCAGATCGACCTTGAAGCGCAGCGCCGTGATGGCGCCGTTATCGAGCATCGCCACGGCGTTGTAGAGCTTGCCGCCTTCGAGCCAGGGCGTGCCGACCAGTAGCGCCGGTCCAGACGCCGCGGTCTCGCGCGCCAGCGTCTCGATCGCCGCGCGGCAGGCGGCCTGAAAGGCCGGCTTTAGCACCAGGTCCTCGGGCGGATAGCCGGCGATGAACAGCTCGGGAAAAACAACCAGATCGGCGCCCTGGCGGGCGGCCTCCACGCGCGCGCGCCGCACCTTTTCGGCATTGCCGGCAACGTCGCCGACGGTCGAATTGAGCTGTGCGACCGCGATCGCGAGCTTATCGGAAGGGCGTGCGCTCATAGCAAATGATCTAGCCCCTGCTCTCGCCTGCGGCAATCAGGCGGCGGCATAGCTGCCCGGCGCGATCAGAGCCCGGCGACGGCCGGCACCGGATTGACGCGTCCGGACCGCTCCTTCCTCAGCAGCTCGGCCAGCAGGAACGCGAGGTCTATCGCCTGCTCGGCGTTTAGCCGCGGATCGCAGACCGTATGATAGCGGTCGTTGAGATCGGCGTCGGAAATGGCGCGCGCCCCGCCGGTGCATTCGGTGACGTTCTGCCCGGTCATCTCCAGGTGCACGCCGCCGGCATAGCTGCCTTCGGCCTGATGGATTTCGAAGAAGCTGCGCACCTCTTTCAGGATCAAGTCGAACGGCCGGGTCTTGTAGCCGCTTGCCGAGGTTATCGTGTTGCCATGCATCGGATCGCACGACCAGACCACTACTTTGCCCCCGCGCTTGACCGCGCGCGTCAGTGCCGGCAGGTGCTCACCGACTTTCTCGGCGCCGAAGCGGCCGATCAGCGTCAGGCGCCCGGCTTCGTTGTCGGGATTGAGGATATCGATCAGCCGCAGCAAATCGTCGGCTTTGAGCGAAGACCCGCATTTAAGCCCGATCGGATTCTTGACGCCGCGCGCGTATTCGATGTGGGCGTGGTCGAGCTGGCGCGTGCGGTCGCCGATCCAGATCATGTGGCCGGAGGTAGCGTACCAATCGCCGGTCGTGGAATCGATGCGCGTCATCGCCTGTTCGAAGCCGAGCAGCAGCGCTTCGTGGCTGGTGTAGAAATCGGTAGTGCCGAGACTCGAGTCCACCGCGAAGGTCAAACCGCAGGCGCGCATGAAATCGAGCGCCCCGGAAACACGGTCGGCCAAATCCGAATAGGCCTTCGACTGCGGCGAACCGGAGACCGACTGCAACATCCATTGATGCACGTTCTCGACGCTGGCGTAGCCACCTTTGGCAAAGGCACGCAGCAAGTTGAGCGTCGCCGCCGATTGGCGATAAGCCTCGATCTGCCGGCGCGGATCGGGGCGGCGCGCCTCCTCGGTGAAAGCGATGTCGTTGATGATGTCGCCGCGATAGCTCGGCAGTTCCTTGCCGTCACGCTTTTCGGTCGGCGCCGAGCGTGGCTTGGCAAATTGTCCGGCGATGCGGCCCACTTTGACCACGGGCAAAGCGCCGGCGTAAGTGAGCACGATCGCCATCTGCAGGAACACGCGGAAGAAGTCGCGAATATTGTTGGCGCCGTGCTCGGCGAAACTTTCCGCGCAATCGCCGCCCTGCAGCAGGAAAGCCTGTCCGCCCGCGACGCGCGCCAGTGACTTCTTCAGATTGCGTGCCTCGCCCGCAAAGACCAGCGGCGGAAAGGTCGCAAGCTGCTTTTCCACGTCGGCCAGCGCCTGCCGGTCCGGATAATCCGGCACCTGTAGGATGGGCTTCTTGCGCCAGCTATCGGGCGTCCAACGCTCGGGCATCACGAATGGCTCCAGAATTGCCGGGCTTATACACGAGGGCACCCGGCCAAGGCCAGATATTCGGGAAAATTCGGTAAGTTTGGGTTATTCCGCCGCCGCGCGGCCGTAGCTGACGGCCTTCTCGCGCATGGTGACCAATTCCTCGGCGGCGGTCGGGTGCACGGCCATGGTGGCGTCCAAATCGGCCTTGGTCGCCCCCATCTTCACGGCGATGCCGATCACCTGGATCAGTTCACCGGCGTCGGGGCCGACGATATGGCAGCCAACCACCCGCCCGGTAATGCCGTCCACCACCAGCTTCATGAAGGACCGGGTATCCCGCCCGGACAATGTAGCCTTCATCGGACGGAAGCTGGTCTTGTAGATGTCGACTTTGTCGAGCCGCTCGCGCGCCTGCCACTCGGTCAGGCCGATGACGCCGAGCTCGGGCTCGGAGAACACCGCGGTCGGCACGTTACTGTGGTCGACCGGGGTCGGCTTGCCGCCATAGACGGTGTCGGCGAAGGCATGACCTTCGCGGATGGCGACCGGGGTGAGGTTCACACGGTTAGTGACGTCGCCGACCGCATAGATGTTGGGAACCGAGGTGCGCGAATACTCATCCACATCGATACCACCATGCTCGTGGATCTTGAGATGCACGGTGTCCAGCCCAACGCCCATGGTGTTCGGCCGCCGCCCGATCGCAAACATGACCTTGTCGGCCGCAACCGTGCTCTCGTCCGATAGCCGCGTCACGAATTCATCGCCCGCCTTCTCGATAGCCGCGACGGTGTGCCCGCAACTGACCGTGATGCCACGTTTGCGCATCTCGTTGCGCAGATGCTCGCGCACGTCGTCGTCGAAACCGCGCAAGATGTTCTCGCCGCGATAGACCAGCGTCACCGCGCTGCCCAGTCCCGCAAAGATGCAGGCAAACTCCACCGCGATATAGCCGCCGCCCTGGATGACGATGCGCTTGGGTAAATCTTCGAGATGGAAAGCTTCGTTCGACGAGATGGCGTGCTCAAGCCCGGGAATTTTCGGCCCGAGATGCGGCCAGGCGCCGGTCGCAATCAGGATCGTCTCGGCCTTGACCCGCGCGCCGGTCGACAGAATGCGCACGGTGTGAGCGTCCTCCAGCACAGCCCGGCTCTTGACCAGGTCGACGTTGAAGCGCTCGAGCGTGTTGGTATAGGCGGCTTCCAGCCGCGTCACTTCACGCTGCACGTTGCCGATCAGCGACGGCCAGTGAAATGTCGGCTCCGGCACAACCCATCCGAAGCCGGCGGCATCCTCGAATTCGTCTGAGAAGCGCGAGGCGTAAACCAATAGCTTCTTCGGCACGCAGCCGCGGATGACGCAGGTGCCGCCGACCCGGAATTCCTCGGCAATCATCACGCGCGCGCCGTAGCCCGCCGCGACGCGCGCGGCACGCACGCCGCCGGAACCCGCTCCGATGACAAAAAGATCGACGTCGTTGTCCGACATCAGGCTTGCGTCCCGATTTTTACGCAGGCCCGGTCGCGGCCCGGCTTGCGCGCGTCAAAGGGCATGACCCCGCTTCTTCAATTCGTCGCGCATTTTTCCGACCACTTCATCGGACAGCTTGTTCGCCCAGTTCTGCGCGAATTTCATGCTGGCGTCGATGACCTTCGGCTGTTGCGCAAGCAATTTCTGCCCGACCGGCGATTGGTAGAAGACAAGGATTTGCTTGAGCTCGACGTTGGTGAAGCGGGTCGCATAAAGCGTCGCTATCTCGTTGGTGAGCTCGGAAAAACGCGGCGCCAGATCACTGCGCATCTTGACTGTAATTTCATTGAGGTCTTTGGCCAGCGACGGATTTTGCTGCAGGAATAGAATTTTTGCCTGCTCCACGACCCCCGCGATCAAAGGATTGAATAGCTCGGTAGCGCCGGTAATTTTGATCAGTTCGTTGGCCGTCGCCATCGATGCCGCTGATGGCTTGCCCTGCGAGTGAGCGCTTTGGCTGAGCGCGATCAGCACGATCCCGATAGCGCCCGATCGCCCGGCGCATTTGATAGCCTGAATGACGCTCATCTTTGTCGCTCCGTTTAGCTCGAGATATCAGGACCGCTCGACGATCTTGACGCCGTCCGATCCGGCCAGAATGACCAATTGGGCCAGTCCGATAAAGAGGCCATGCTCCATGACCCCGGGAACGGCTGCAAGCGCATGCGCCATCGCTTGCGGATCGTCAATGCGGTCAAGCGCTGCATCGATGATCCAGTGACCGCCATCCGTGACGAAAGCATGGCCGTCCTTGCCTTGTCTCAGCGTCAGTGGCCTGGAACCCTGGACGGCTGCGATCGCCTTTTCGACCGCACGTCGGGTCGCGGCAAAGCCAAAGGGAGCCACCTCGATCGGCAGTGGAAAGCGGCCGAGCTTGGCCACCCATTTTGACTCATCGGCAATGACGATCATACGGGCCGACGCGGCCGCGACGATTTTTTCCCGCAGCAGCGCCCCGCCGCCGCCCTTGATCAGGCTCAGATCGGGCGCGACCTCATCGGCGCCGTCGACGGTCAAATCGAGCTCCGGCGTCTCGTCCAGCGTGGTCAGCGCAATACCGCAACGCTCGGCATCGGCGCGCGTGGCCTGTGAGGTCGGCACCGCGACGATTTCGAGGCCCGCACGCACGCGCTCTCCGACAAGCTCGACGAAATGGCGAGCGGTCGAACCGCTACCTAACCCGAGCCGCATGCCCGGCCGCACGAACTCGACAGCGCGAGCGGCAGCTGCGCGTTTTTGAGAATCAGCGTTCATCACAACAGGTTTGCCGAAGGAAACTTTGCTTTCACACCATCAAATGGCGCGCCTATCTAGCCTCGATCTCCCGCCTTGGGTAGCGCAAAAAGCGCTTTTTATTGCAGGTTTTGCATTTCGTCTTGCTTCGCTTTGGCGCTGGCGCTAGCGATCCACCATGCCCGCCCCAACCATTGTTTTTGATCTAGACGGCACGCTGATCGACACCGCGCCCGATCTCGTCGATACCCTCAACGTGATATTTGCGCGCGAAGGGCTGCCGCCTGTGCCCTACGAAACGGCACGCAAATTGATCGGCGGCGGCGCCAAAATGATGATCGCGCGCGGCGTCGCCGCGCAAGGCGTTACGGTTGCACAGGAAAGACTCGATCGGTTATTCGCGGATTTCCTCGCGCATTATGCCGAGCACATTGCGGACCGTTCGCGGCCCTTTCCGGGGCTGGCCGAGGCGCTCGACGCGCTTGCCGGCGACGGCTACCGGTTCGCCGTCTGCACGAATAAGTTCGAAACGCTCTCGGTCACGCTGCTCAACCGGCTCGCCCTCGCCGACCGTTTCGAGGCGATCTGCGGACCGGATACGTTCGGCATGCCCAAGCCCGATCCCGAAATGCTGCGCCGCACCGTGGCGGCGGCCGGCGGAAGCCTGCGGCGATCGATCATGATCGGGGATTCCGATACCGATATCCGTACTGCGCGCGCCGCCGAAATTCCGGTGATCGCGGTCGACTTTGGCTACAGCGAACGCCCGGTATCCGAGTTTTCGCCGGACACGATCATCAGCCACTTTGCGCAATTGCCCGCCGCCGTAGCAACGCTATTGACGGCAAACTAATTTTGCCGCCGCCCCCGCGTCATTTATGGTTAACGGCGGTTAAGGTTAATTGCGTGCAAACGGTTGCGTGCCTCCGACGGCCCCCCTATCCTCGCTCGCGGGACGGATTTGTCGCTCGTTGGGACGGATTTAGAGCCATGTATCGAGTAATCGCGATCGTGGGCGGGGGGCTCGCTCTCGCGGCGTGTTCATCTTTCAACCTCGACGCATTCAAGCCGGCGCCGGTTCTAGAAACCGTGCGATTCGAGTCGCAGCCGCCTGGCGCCGAAGCCAAAGTATCCAACGGACAAACTTGCCGCACGCCGTGTGCGCTCGCACTAACTGCCGGCGGGCCGTACACCGTCACCTTCACGCTGAACGGCTATCAGCCGGAAGCCGATCAAATCGAACTGGTGTCAATGGGCGATAATACGTCGCGCCTGCAGCCCAACCCGGTGCTTGCTACATTGAACCCCGCGCCGCCGCCGCGCCCGGTCAAGAGGAAGCCGGTGGCGAAGAAACGGACCGCCAAGCCGGTCGCCAAACGTGCCCCTGCTGCCAAGCCCAAGTCCGCCGCTCCGCCGCCGATGGCGCCGTCGCCGCCGGCAGCGACTTCGCCATGGCCGGCCACGCCGCCGCAGCAGCGCTAAACGGTCACCATCACAGTCGACTGATCGACCGCGCCGTCGTGGCGCGCGTCCGGGCGCCGCCGGCTGGACGCTATGGCCAATATCGGCCACACTTCCTATATGAAACGGGAGCGGATCGAAGAATCCGCCGCGCGGGGACGGATTATGGCGTCGACCAACGGCACCTCCACCTTGGAACTTGAACGCGACGGCACCGCTGCGCGTGCGCTGGTCGATCCGTTCCACCGCGCCATCACCTATCTGCGCGTCTCGGTGACGGACCGCTGCGATTTCCGCTGCGTCTATTGCATGTCCGAGCACATGGCGTTCCTGCCGAAGGCCGACCTGCTCAGCCTCGAAGAGCTCGACCGGCTGTGCAGCGGCTTCATCGCCAGGGGCGTCACGAAATTGCGGCTGACCGGCGGCGAGCCATTGGTGCGGCGCGGCATAATGACGCTCGTTTCATCGCTGTCGCGCCATCTTGCGACCGGCGCGCTGAAAGAGCTGACGCTCACCACCAACGGTTCGCAGTTGACGAAATACGCCACCGAACTCAAGGCCTGCGGTGTCGAGCGCATCAATGTCTCACTCGATACGCTCGATGCCGATAAGTTTCGTGCCATCACCCGCTGGGGCGATCTCGCCAATGTGCTAGCCGGCGTGGATGCCGCACAAGCCGCCGGCCTGAAAGTGAAGATCAACGCCGTGGCGCTCAAAGGCGTCAACGAGGACGAACTCGCCGGCCTCGTCGAATGGGCGCATGGGCGCGGCATGGATCTCACCGTCATCGAAGTGATGCCGCTCGGCGACATCGGCGAAGAGCGGCTGGACCAATATCTGCCGTTGTCGATTGCGCGCGCGCGGCTGGCCGAGCGCTACACGCTGGAGGACATCGATTACCGCACCGGCGGTCCGGCGCGCTATGTCCGCGTCAAAGAGACCTGCGGCAAGCTCGGCTTCATCACGCCTTTGACTCACAATTTCTGCGAATCGTGCAATCGCGTGCGCATTACCTGCACTGGCACGCTTTACATGTGTCTGGGCCAGGAAGACGCCGCCGATTTACGCAAGCCGCTGCGCGCATCGGAAAGCAACGACCTGCTGTACGCCACGATCGATGAGGCGATCGCCCGCAAGCCCAAGGGCCACGATTTTGTGATCGATCGCCGCCATCAGCGTCCGGCGCTGGCTCGCCACATGAGCGTGACCGGCGGCTAGCGCCGTCGCGCCGCCCATCAAGGCGGCAATCGGCACGGCCTGGCCGGCCGCGCCGCGGTCGGCACAAGCCCACTCGGTATCCTTCCTTTATGTCGGATTGCGCCGCCCGGCGGCACTATTTGGTGGCCGCTGTCAAGACTTGTGCGACCATCTACGACGAACTTCGCCATTGACGCCTTGTGGCTACCTCGGAATAAGGTGGCGAACGTGCCCTGCTGCCGGATCGCAAGGGCAAAAGACAAGAACAATTTCAGCGGCCGGGGGAGGCCCGTTGCCCGGAGGGGAGAGATGACGTGAACGCCCTTGACGCTTTGCTCAAGGCATTATTGCCGGCCACGCGGGTCGTCGATGCGGTCAACACCTGGATCGGCAAGCGCGTGTCCTGGCTGATCATCGCGGCCGTCGCGGTATCCGCCACCAACGCCACCGTTCGCAAGATATTCGATACCTCGTCAAATTCCTGGCTCGAGCTGCAGTGGATTCTGTTTAGCGTCGTCTTCCTGCTGTGCTCGCCCTGGACACTGCTCGACAACGAGCACATCCGCATCGACATCGTGAATAACCTGCTGCCGAAGCGGGTGCGCGATAGCATCGATGTGGTCGGTCATGCTTTTTTCCTGCTGCCGCTGACCGTCGTCATGGTCATCACCGGCGTCCCCTTTTTCCTCGCCTCGTATCGGGTCAACGAACAGTCTTTGAACGCCGGCGGCCTGCCGCAATGGCCGTCCAAAGCGCTCATCATGATCGCGTTCACAATGCTGTTCTTTCAGGGTCTATCCGAACTGATCAAACGCATCTCAGTCATGCGCGAGCTGATACCCGATCCGTATTTGAAGAAAGCTCACGGGATCGAAGCCGAAGTCGAGCTACTCGTCGAGGCGATGGAAAAGCACTGAGCGCTAAAGGGCGGTTCCGGGGTTCTGAATGGAAGCATTTCTCATCGACAACATGGCGCCGATTATGTTCGTGGCGCTGGTATTCTTCCTGCTGCTCGGTTATCCGGCCGCCTTTTCGCTCGGCGCGGTCGGCTTGATTTTCGGCCTTATCGGCATCGAGCTCGGCCTGTTCGTCCCCGATTTCCTGCAGGCCTTGCCTGACCGCATTTACGGCGTGATGGGCAGTGAAACGTTACTAGCGATCCCGTTCTTCACCTTCATGGGACTGGTGCTCGAACGCTCCGGCATGGCGGAGGATTTGCTCGATACCATCGGGCAATTGTTCGGCACCGTGCGGGGCGGCCTTGCCTACGCGGTTGTCTTCGTCGGCGCCCTTCTCGCGGCCACCACCGGCGTGGTTGCCGCTTCGGTGATTTCGATGGGGCTGATCTCGCTGCCGATCATGCTGCGCTACGGCTACGACCGGCGCGTCGCCACCGGCATTATCGCCGCCTCGGGAACCTTGGCGCAGATCATTCCGCCATCGATCGTGCTCATCGTCATGGCCGACCAGCTCGGCCGCTCGGTCGGCGACATGTACGAAGGCGCTTTCATTCCTGGCCTGGTGCTGTCCGGCCTCTACGCCAGCTACGTGTTTCTGGTCACGATGTTCTTTCCAAAAGCGACGCCCGGCCTGCCGCCAGAAGCTATCGGCTTTCGGGAAGCCGACGGCAGCCGCGGCCTGACCTCGCTCGGCGTGCTGACGTTGGCGAGCATCGCCTTCGCCTGGATTGTCATGCGGCGCTCAGAGTCGCACGGCGCCGATTATGTGGTTCTGAGTCTGTTCTTCGGCATCTTGTTCGCGTTTTGCGTCGCCGTGGTGAATTGGGCCGTCACCCGCCTGACCGGCTTCCGCTTCCTGTCGCACATCGCTCAAGAGACGACCTTCGTCATGGTGCCGCCGCTTTTCCTGATCTTCCTGGTGCTAGGGACAATCTTCATCGGCGTCGCCACCCCGACGGAAGGTGGCGCCATGGGCGCCAGCGGCGCCCTGATCCTCGGCGCCGTCAAACGCCGATTGACCTGGGACCTCGTGCGCCAAGCCGTCGAAGCTACCGCCAAGCTGTCGGCTTTCGTGCTCTTCATCCTGGTCGGTGCGCGCGTATTCTCGCTCACCTTCTATGGCGTCAGTGGCCACATCTGGGTCGAGAACTTGCTGACTTCACTGCCCGGCGGCCAGGTCGGCTTCCTGGTGTTCGTCAATCTGTTCGTGTTCGTGCTGGCGTTCTTCCTCGACTTCTTCGAGCTCGCCTTCATCATCATTCCCCTGCTCGGCCCCGCCGCCGAACATCTTGGCATCGATCTGATCTGGTTCGGCGTCATCCTCGGCGTCAACATGCAAACCTCGTTCATGCATCCGCCATTTGGGTTTGCACTATTCTATCTCCGCTCGGTCTCACCGCGCGACCCTTACGTCGACCGCGTCACCGGCAAGACCATGGAACCGGTCACCACCGGCCAAATCTATTGGGGTGCCGTGCCCTTCGTTTTTATTCAGGTCATCATGGTGCTGCTGGTGATTTTCTTTCCGATCATGGTCATGCACTACAAGGGCGTGGGAACCGGGATCGATCCCACCAAAGTAAAGATCGAAATCCCGCAGATCGAGCTGCCGCCGTTGCTCGACTTCAAGGAACCGCCAAAGTAACGACTGCGGGAAAAAAATAAGCCCCGGAGCCGCGGCTCCGGGGCTTTGTCGTTTTGCGTGGCGCCAATCAGCCGCGGCTGTGGCGGATCATGAACAAGTCGTAGCCAATTTCCGCGACCTGGAACCACTGATAGCCATTGTCGCGGTAGGCCTTCATCGAATCGTAGACTTTCTTGAAGCTCGCGTTTTTAGCTGCGATCTCGTCGTGCAGATCGATCGCGGTCTTGTAGCAGGCTTCCATGATCGCGGGCGAAAAGCCGTGCAGCTTGGTGCCGCCGGCGATCAGCCGGCGCAGCGCCGGCGGATTGAGCAGATCGTATTTCGCGACCATGCGGTCGTTCGCCCAGGCCGCCGCATTTTCAAGGATCGCCTGATAGTGCTTCGGCAACGCGTTGAACTTATCAAGGTTGATGAAGACGTTGATCATCGAGCCGCCTTCCCACCAACCGGGATAGTAGTAGTTCTTGGCGACCTTGTAGAAGCCGAGCTTCTCGTCGTCATAAGGGCCGACCCACTCGGCGGCGTCGATGGTGCCCTTTTCCAGCGACGGATAGATGTCGCCGGCCGCGATCAACTGCGGCACGCCGCCAAGCTTGGCGATAACTTGCCCCGGGAATCCACCGATGCGGAATTTCAGGCCCTTGAGATCGTCGATCGTATTGATCTCCTTGCGGAACCAGCCGCCCATCTGGCAGCCGGTATTGCCGCCGACCAACATGGTCACGTTGTACTTCTTGTAGAATTCGTTGAGCACTTCTTTGCCGCCGCCCTGATAGTACCAGCCCTGGTTCAGGCGCTGGTTCGGACCGAACGCAACGGAGGTGCCGAAGGCGAAGGTCGGATCCTTGCCGAAATAATAGTACGAGGCGGTGTGACCCATCTCGACCGTACCGTTTGACGCAGCGTCGAGCGCCTGCAGCCCGGGCACGATTTCGCCGCCGGCGAAGACCTGAATCTGGAACTTGTTGTCGGTGGCCGCCGCGACGGCGTTCGACAAATCGACGGCACCGCCGAACAGCGTATCGAGCGACTTCGGCCAGCTGGCCGTCATGCGCCATTTGATCTCCGGGCTAGATTGCGCGATGGCCGGCGCTGCGACCGCGCTCGCGGCGATGCCGAGCCCGGCGGTCTTCAAGAATTGACGACGTTTCATCCCAATATCCTCCCCTCAGCTTCTTCTAGCGGACGCCTTTCGCCCGCTTCTTACCCTCAGTATGCCACGTCAGGAGCGTTGCGGGAACCATGACGGAGCCCCCGCGGCCAAATCCAGTCTGCGTCGATTCGACAAAAGTTGTAACTGCGGGAATGGCCCAAGACGTTTCGGGCCGGCTTTGTGGGCCGGCTCCGATGCTGCAACGCCAAATATCGCTCAGCTTTTGTTGCGGCTGCGGATCATGAAATTCTCATAGGTATACTCCGCGACCTGCCACCACAGGTTTTCGTCATTGCGGAACGGCTCGATCGACGCCAGCACTTTCTTGTAAGCCGGGTTTTTCGCCGATTCTTCCTGGTTCACTTCGATCGACGCCTTCAGGCAGGCCTCCAAAATCGGCTGACTGAAGGGCTTCAGGATGGCGCCGCCCGCCAGCAGACGCTTGAGCGCTTGCGGGTTGCGCGCGTCATAACGCGCCTGTTCTTCGGTGTTGGCGTAGGCCGCCGCCGTTTCGAGTATAGCCTTGTAGCTTTTCGGCAACTCGTTCCACTTGCCATGGTTCACCAGAACGTGGTTGGCGGTCGCCCCCTCCCACCAGCCGGGGTAATAGTAGTACGTCGCGACTTTATAAAATCCGAGCTTCTCATCGTCATAGGGGCCGACCCATTCGGCAGCATCGATGGTGCCCTTTTCCAGCGCGGGATAGATGTCGCCGCCGGCTATCTGCTGCGGGATGGCACCGAGCTTGGCCATGGTCTTTCCGGCCCAGCCGCCGATGCGGAATTTGAGGCCCTTGAGATCGGCGACGGTGCTGATCTCCTTGCGAAACCAGCCACCCATCTGCGTGCCGGTATTGCCGGCAAGCAGGCACTTGCAGTTATATTTAGCGCCGAATTCGTCGATCAGCTTCTGCCCGTCGCCATCGTAATACCAAGCGTTTTGCTGCCGCGCATTGAGGCCAAAGGGGAACGCACAGAATAGCGCCCAGGTCGGGTCCTTGCCGATGTAGTAATAGGTCGCCGTATGCCCCATCTCGACGGTGCCGTTTTGGACGGCATCGAGCACTTGCAGGCCGGGCACGATCTCGCCGGCGGCGAATGTCTGGATTTGAAATTTTCCGTCCGTCGCATCCGAAATGTATTTAGCGAATGTGGTGCAGGCGCCGTACAACGTATCGAGTGCCTTTGGCCAGCTTGCGGTCAGCCGCCACTTTAATTCTGGCATCGACTGTGCGATCGCAGGTTTTGCAACCGCCGCCGCGACAGTGCCGGCGCCCATCGCAGTCAGGAATTTACGTCGTTTCATCGGGAACTCCGTCAATCAAGGGTTGTTGTTTCCCCCTCTTGGCGAAGCGGATCGAGCCGCTCCGAATTAGGCGGCACCATGCGACTGCACTTTGCAAAGTACAAGACAGGCGCTGGTAAAATCCGGCGGCTGCTCTGCCTAAAAAATGGATCGGAACGAGTTTAGGCTTCGATGACGATCTTCGGCGCGCTGCGCGCGGCATCGGCACCGCCCTTGAGCTGGGCCAGTACACGCCCGGCGATGTCGCGATAGATTTTGGCGTGCTCGCCGTCCGGCTCGGTGGCAACCAGTGGCAGACCGGAATCCGATTTCTCGCGAATGCTCATATGCAGCGGCACCTCGCCGAGGAACGGCACGCCCAGCCGCTCGGCTTCCTTGCGCGCGCCGCCGTGGCCGAAAATATCCGAACGGCTGCCGCAGCTCGGACACAGGAAATAGCTCATGTTCTCGACCACGCCGAGCACCGGCACGTTGACGCGCTTGAACATGGCGACGCCGCGCCGCGCGTCGATCAGCGCCAGATCCTGCGGCGTCGAGACAATGACCGCGCCCTTGAGCGGCACCTGCTGCGCCATGGTGAGTTGCGCATCGCCAGTGCCCGGCGGCATGTCGACAACCATGATGTCGAGCTTGCCCCACTCCACCTCGCGCAGCATTTGCGTGATCGCCGACATCACCATCGGGCCGCGCCAGATCATCGGCGTCTCTTCATCGATCAGGAAGCCGATCGACATGACGGTCAGCCCGTAGCGCTCGATCGGCTTGAGCCGGGTGCCGCCGATGGTCTGCGGCTTTTCCTTGATGGCGAGCAGCTTGGGCAGCGAGGGCCCGTAAATGTCGGCGTCGAGAATGCCGACCTTCAAGCCGAGATCGCGCAAGCCCAGCGCCAAATTGACCGCGGTGGTGGATTTGCCGACGCCGCCTTTGCCGGATGCTACGGCAATGACGGCATCTACGCCCGGCACGCCCGGCTGCACCGCATCGGCCGGATGGGCGGCACGCGCGGGCTTGCCGGGGGCCGCCGGCTGCGGCGCGCGTGCAGCGGCGCCAGCTGAGCGTTCGGCGGTCAAAGCAACCAGCGCCGATGTCACGCCGGGGATGGCGCGCACAGCCTCTTCCGCACGCTTGCGCACCGGCTCCCAGGCTTTCACCGCGGCGGCATCGACGGTGATGGAGAAGAACACCTTGTTGTCGGCCGCGACAATGTCGGACAGCACGCGGGCATCGGTGAGCGCTGCACCGCCCGGCGTCGGCACTTTGGCCAACGCGCTCAGAACCTGCTCTTTGCTCACCGCCATGATCGCTCGTTCCTTCCGCTTGCTCGCTCGCGCCGACACCATAGACTTGAAGCTGCTGCGGTCAATGCAGCCGCGGCGCAAGCCTGGTTGACGCGCCCGGCTTCACAGTGACCTATTGCAGAGATAGGCATCGGCCAAGGCTGGCCAAGGCCGAAACAAAATTTCGTAAGGAGGACGACGATGGCAAAGGTGGCGTTTTTGGGTTTGGGCGTGATGGGTTACCCGATGGCCGGGCATCTCAAGAATAAGGGTGGCCATGATGTGACCGTCTATAACCGCACCGCTGCCAAGGCCGAAAAATGGGTCAAGCAATATGGCGGCAAGTCCGCGCCCACGCCCAAGGCGGCAGCCGAAGGTCAAGATTTCGTCATGTGTTGCGTGGGCAATGACAACGACCTGCGTGAAGTGACGCTTGGAGCCAACGGCGCCTTCGCCGCCATGGGTAAAGGCAAGGTTTTCGTCGACCACACCACAGCATCGGCCGAGATCGCGCGCGAATTGTGCGCGGCCGGCAAGAAGGCGGGCTTTGACTGCATCGATGCGCCGGTGTCGGGCGGTCAGGCCGGCGCCGATAACGGCGTGCTCACCGTGATGTGTGGTGGTGATGCCGAGCCTTTCGGCCGCGCCGAGAAAGTCATCGCGGCCTATGCGCGCGCCTGCAATCTGATTGGTCCGTCCGGCGCCGGCCAGCTTACCAAGATGGTCAACCAGATCTGCATCGTCGGACTGATACAGGCGCTGTCCGAGGGCATCCATTTCGCCAAGATCGCTGGCCTCGACATCGAAAAAGTCATCGCCACCATCTCCAAGGGCGCTGCGCAGTCCTGGCAGATGGAAAACCGCTACAAGACCATGGCGGCCGGCAAGTTCGATTTTGGCTTCGCGACCGATTGGATGCGCAAGGATCTCAGCATCTGTCTCGGCGAAGCCCGGCGCAATGGCGCGCATTTGCCGGTCACCGCCTTGGTCGATCAGTTCTATTCGCAGGTGCAGAAGATGGGCGGCAACCGCTGGGACAGTTCCAGCCTGATCGCGCTCCTGGATCGGTGAGCGCACCGCCCGCGCACAAAAAAATCGGGCCGGCACAACGGCCGGCCCGACGAAGCCCAGGTCGATAGACTAGAAGCGTCTGCGGTTGAAGCTGTGTCCAGCCTGGAATTGCATCCTCGGCTGAATGTGCTGCCGGCGTACGGGCCCATCGTTTTCCACGATGATCCGTCCTTTGCGTTCGGTTCGCCGGCCGCAATTGCGGCATTCGCAGGGGCCCGGCACACGTACAATCCGATTGACGATTTTCTCGACCACCACCGGCTTCTCGACCAGTTTGGTGACCACGACTGGCTTTTCCACGATTTTGGTGATCACCTTGGGTGACGCCGCCACCGCGTTCGCCGTGCCATTGGCGCTGGCGAAGGCATCGGTCCCGAGCGAACGATTCTTCGCGCGTTCGAGCAGGTGCTTGGCTGGCGCCGTCAGATCGCTGTTGGGGTAGTGCACGACGAAGGTCTCGTAGGCGACCACGGTATTGATCGTGACGGCGTTGTACCATGCAATCATTTCAAGCCGGCGATCGACCAATATCCGGATGCGGGCGACATATTCGAACTTCGGATAGATCGTCAGAAAGGCTTCATAGGCCTCCACGGTGTCGGCCAGGATCACCATGTCGTAGGCCTGCTGCGGCGAAACCTTGGTGATTTTCTCACGCCACATCGCCGCCGTTTGCGGCAGTCCCGCTTGCCGGGACGCAGCGGTCTGCTCGCCCTCTTGTTTCGGCGCTTCATCCGACTTGTCGTTCGATTTGGCGGACGTGCCCTGCCCATGGAAGAAGGCAAAGTCGCTGACCAATGACGAGCTTTCCCACGGCGTCTGTTCGCCGCCGGTGACCTTGTTGACGGCGAGCCGCACCTTTTTGAAGGTCTGCTCAACCGGCAGGCCCGGCGTGCGTGCGATGTCGATCAGCGCCTCGGTGAAGGGGCTGTGATCGCCGCTGCCGTCCAAGGCCGTGGCTCCGGGCGCGGTCGAATAAGAGACAATCGAGCCTTTCGGCGCGTCGACAATGGCGAGCCCGTGGCCGATGCTTTTATCGATGGCGGCGAACGGATTGTTGCTGCAGGCATCGAGAATGACGAGCAGGCTCTTGGCGTGAACCGCGGTCAGAATATTCATCACGTCGGTGAGCCGCAGCGCCGCAACGGGAACATCGGCTTCCCGCTTGATCCTGGCGTCGACTGGAACGAGATAATTCTGCCCGTCGATCTGCACGCCGTGGCCGGCATAATACACCAGCGCCACCGCGTCGGGCCCGGCACCCGACACTTTGTCGGCGAAGTCGCGCAAGGCGCTTCGCATTTCACTCTGTGTCAGATTGTTGGCCGGCGTCACGTCGAAACCCGCCTGGCGCAGGAAGGAATCCATGGCGTCGGCGTCTTTCTGCGGATTGGGCAGCGCGACGACGTCGCGATAATTCGAATTGCCGATTACCAAAGCCAGCCGGGGTTCCGCCCGCGCGGCTCCGCTCGCAATCCCGCAAATAAGGACAAATGAGGCGATAAAACCAATGCAGCGTCCGAGCATGACTGCGCCCTCCTAGGTTCGCTCCTAGTCTGTTAGTGAGTTTACGGACGATCCGGTTCAAACCCGCGGACGGGGCTTGTGCGGCGCAGCGCCGCACGCGCGGGGCCTGCCATAACCTACTGTTGTACCTCAGAATTCGACGATCAGCCCGTCGTCGGCCACCAGCACGCCGGCAGCGCGGATATCGTCGAGCCGGGCCAGCATGGTCGGATTCATATGGGTAACCATGATCTGCCGGGCGCCGAGATCGGCAAGCCGCGGCTTGAGCAGTTCCCAGCTCATATGTCCGGTAATCCGGCCCGCGAACGCATAACACTCGCAAATAAACAGGTCAGCCTCGCGCGCGATCGGCTTAAGCGCCTCGGTCCACTCGGTGTCGCCGGAATAGGCAAAGTACGATTGGCCGTCGGAGAGGCGCAGCGCCGTCGATGGCGCGCCCGATTGGTGGATGACTTCCGCACTCAAGACCGAATGGCCAAGCACGTCGGTTTCGACACCCGGCACGATCTCGACGACTTGCCAAGCAAAGCGCCATTTAGACCCGCTGGATTTGGGAAAGAACACTTCCAGCGCCGCATCGAGCCGCGCTTGCTTGCCGGGTGGGCCGGCGATGAGCAACGACTTCTCGCAGCGTGACAGAAACTGCCCGTCCAGCAGAAGAAACGGCAGCTCGCCGAAATGGTCGCCATGCAAATGCGACAAAACGATCGCATCGAGTTGGTTGGGATCGAGCCCGCGCGCCTTGAGCGCGGGCAAGGCGGAGGCGCCGAAATCGACGGCAAGGACCGCTTTGGCCGTCTCCAGAACGAAGCAGGTATTGCTGCGGCCGCCGGAACCGAACGCGTCACCAGAGTCGATAATCGTGAGCCGCACCGCGCCCCATCATGCCTTCGCACTTGGACGCGCGGATACGGTGGCATGCCAGCGTTTCACGTTGGCGCTCGCCTCCGGCATCGTCAGCCGCGCCGGCTTCATGAAATCGACCGCGCACAGCGTCGTGATGTCGGCGACTGAGAAGTGATCGCCGGCGATGAACTCTCGTGTCGCCAGCTCTCGGTCGAGCCATTCCAGAAACCAGGTGACGCGCGGCCTGTTGGCCTCGGCCCAGGCTGGGATTTGCGGCACTTCCAGTTCCTTCATTGACGGATGCAGATGGCGGAACACGGCGGCGACATTGGCGAAGAAATTAATCTCACAGCGCCGGTTCCACATCTCGACCAGCGCGATCTCCTTGGCGCCAACGCCGCACAAAGCCGGCTCCGGCTGCATGGCCTCGAAATAGCGGCAGATCGCGATCGATTTGGTGATCACCGTGCCGTCGTCGAGCACCAGCGCCGGCATGCGCTGCAATGGGTTGATGACGGCATATTCCGGCGTCTTGTGCTGCTTGGCCATGATGTCGACCTGCTCGGTCGGCAGCGTGATGCCCTTCTCGGCGAGGAAAATGCGCAACCGCCGCGGGTTTGGCGCCGCCTTGCTATCGTAAAGCTTCATTCCCCGCTCCCAGTCCGGTTTTTCCTCACGGGCAACCCGATCACGGGCGAAAAGCCCTGTCAAAGGGGGCCGGCAACAATCGTTAACCAGTGATTTTAGTCGCCTCTTAAGGTTGGTCTTAAGGAATTTGAGCGAGGTTGGCGCTTGGTTTTGTGTTTCCAAGCGTCGATTTTATGCCGATTCCAGGCGAGCTACCCGAACTCTCCGCGCTTCCACCGGAAACCTCGCCGGTGAAGCGTCGGCTTGCCGCGCAATATGTGCGCGACGCGCGCGATCGGCTGACCTCATCGAGCGGCACCCGCCCCGCCTTCGATTACGAACTGCTGCGCCAGTATGCGCAGAACCGGTTGTCGGCCTCGCTGGTGATGCTGCTTCTGGTCGCGACCGTCGGCTTCCTGTCGAGCTTGTGGAACGCCGCCATCGCCGCCGGGGTCTGGACCGTCGCGGTCCTGGTCATCCATGTCGTCATCATCACCCAGTGCCGGAAATTCCTCGACCAGCCGATAACCCAGATCTCGGTGCCCGCCTGGCGGATGCGCTTCATCATCCTCGACCTGTTCTACGGCGTCGCCTGGATGTTCATCCTGATCAATCCGGTCGGCACCGACGAGAGTTCCGGCACGTTCATGCTGTTCGTCATGCTGCTGGTGGTGGCGGTCTCCAGTATGCTGGCCTCGAGCGTGCCGATGGCGGTGTTCGCGGCGACCTTTCCGGTCACCGCCGCGACCGCGCTCAACTTCGTACTGCAGGGAAACCTGCGCAGCTACGTCCTCGCCATCATGGCGGTGAGCGCGCAAGCCTATTTCGCCGTGCTCGCGTACCGGCTCTACTCCACCACGCTGGCGACACTGGAAGCACGTGCGGAAAAGGATTCACTGATCGCCGAATTGGAACAAGCCAAGGCGATCTCCGACGAGGCGCGGCAACGGGCGGAAGCTGCCAACATTTCCAAATCGCGGTTCCTCGCGCAGATGAGCCACGAGTTGCGCACGCCGCTCAACGCCATCCTCGGCTTCTCGGAAGTCATGAAGACCGAAGTGTTCGGCGCGCACGCGGTCGCGGTCTACAAGGAATATTCCGCCGATATCCATAATTCCGGCGTGCATCTGCTCGGACTGATCAACGAGATTCTCGATCTGTCGCGCATCGAAGCCGGACGTTACGAACTCAACGAGGAGTCCATCGGGCTGGTCGGCATCGTCGAGGATTGCCACCATCTCTTGAAGCTGCGCGCCACCAGCCGCGGCATCACGATCCACGAGGTGTTCGAGGCCGATCTGCCGCGGCTGTGGGCGGACGAGCGCGCGGTGCGCCAGATTTGCCTCAATCTATTGTCGAACGCGATCAAGTTCACCCCGCAAGGCGGCGAGATCTGGCTGAAGGTCGGCTGGACCGCCTCCGGCGGCCAATACATGAGCGTCAAGGATACCGGGCCCGGCATCCCCGAGGAGGAAATTCCGATCGTGCTCGCCTCCTTCGGCCAAGGCTCAAACTCGATCAAATCGGCCGAGCAAGGCGCCGGCCTCGGGCTACCGATCGCCAAGAGCCTGATCGATCTGCATGGCGGGTCGTTCGCGCTGAGATCCAAGCTGCGCATCGGCACCGAAGTTGTGGTGACCTTCCCGCCGGAACGGGTGGTGACGGCAATGGCGCCGATGAAGCCGGTGAGCGACGAACCGGCGCCGCCGCTCACGCCGCCCACCGAACCCGTTCTGACCCCGGAAGAAAAGCGGCGGCTGACCAGACGGTCGCTATTCCGTGCCGGCATCTAGAACGTTACGACAATTGTCATGATTGCGTTCCCAAGCGCCGTGCGTAAGGTCGACAGGCGGATTCGCCCCCGCCTCGATGCGAGCCATGATCGAAAGCCCTTGCACAAAAGTTTGTACGCTCGATGCCCGCTCAGGGCTGTGCCTCGGCTGCGGCCGCACCATCGACGAAATTGCGCGCTGGACGGCGTTGAGCGCGGCCGAGCGCGCCCGCGTCATGGCCGAACTGCCCGGCCGCGCCGCGGCTCCCGTCACGAGCGGATGACGCTATGAGCCGCCGTCTGACTTGGGCGTTCGTGATCGGGGTGGCGCTATCGCTTGCAGCATTGATTGCGAGCACCGATCACGACGCCATCGCCAATCTGCTGCACCACAATATCGGCGCGCTGGTGCTCAAGGTTGCCATCGTGGTGTTCGCCGGCGGTCTGGTGCTGACCTTGTTCCGCGAGCGGCTGACGGTGGCGCTGGAAGCGACTTTGTTCTGGGCCGTGGTCGGGCTGCTGCTGGTGGTCGGCTACAGCTACCGCTTCGAATTGCGCGACGTCGCCGACCGCGTGATTGCGGAATTGATGCCGGGCCACGTGGCGGGCCACGGCCGCAAGGTCGACGTGGTGCGCGGCCATGGCGGTGATTTTGCGATGACCGCGCATATCAACGGGGCGCGGGTGCCGATGGTGCTCGACACCGGCGCCAGCTCCGTCGTGCTCACGCAGCAAGCAGCCAAGGCCGCCGGCCTGCCGATCGAAGTGCTCAACTATTCGATCAATGTCGATACCGCCAACGGCCGCACGCAAGCGGCGGCGGTGACGCTCGATCGCTTCGCCGTCGGCGGCTTGATCGAGCGCGGGGTGCCGGCGCTGGTGGTGCAGCCGGGGCAGCTCAAGAACAACCTGCTCGGCATGACCTTCCTCAACCGGCTGGAAAGCTGGGAAGTGCGCGGCGACCGGCTCAGCATGCGCGGGACCCCGTGATTGTGCGCTAGACGATCAAGCTAACGATAAAGCGCAGCGCGACCAGCACGAGGAAAATTCCGAAGGCAATTTCGAGCTTGCGCCGCGGCAGCCAATGCGCCAGCCGCACGCCGTAAGTCGTCATATAGCTCGACACCGGCGCCATCAGGACAAAGCCGATCAGCGAGACGAAGCCGATCGACAAAGGCGGCAACTCGGCCCGATGCGACCAGCCCGCCAGCATGTAGCCGATGGTGCCCGCGATCGTAATGGGGACGCCAACGCCGGCTGAGGTCGCCACCGCCCGTTGCATCGGTTGCCCGTAGAGCGTGAGTACGGAGTTCGCTACCGCGCCGCCGCTGACGCCGACCAGCGAGGAAAACAGGCCCGTGATGAAGCCGTAGGCCGTCAGCACGCCGCGTCCCGGCAATTCATTGCCGAGGCTCCAGCGCTCGCCGCCCGCCAGCATGCGCACGGCGATGAATGTCACAAAGACGATGAAGGCGATCTTGAACACCGCCGCCGGCGCAAAGGAGGCGATCACCGAGCCGATCGCAACGCCGATCACCGCCGGCGCTGCCCAGATGCGCAACACCTCCGGGATCACGGCGCCCCTTTTCTTATGCCCCAGATACGACCGCACCGTGGTCGGAATGATGATGGCAAGCGAAGTGCCGATGCAGAGCTGCACGCGCACGTCTTCCGGCACATTGAGCGCGCGGAACACTTCGTACAGCACCGGCACGATAATGGCGCCGCCGCCGATGCCGAACAGGCCGGCGAGAATGCCGACCAGCACGCCGGCGCCGGCGATCCAGAGCGCGAGCCAGACGATCTCGCCGAGTGGGACTCCCAGCAGCATGATGTCCTGGATGAGAGGGCCGAAAAGGTCAGGCGGCGATGTGCGCCAATTCGGCTGGGCTGTCCACTACCAGCGCCAGTGCATCAGCCATGACCGAAGCGTCGGCATCGGGCTTGACCGCTTCAATCGCCAGATTACGGCGGAAAGCACGCGCGCCGGGAACGGCGCGGAACAGGCCGAGCATATGACGGGTGATGGCGTGCAGGCGCACGCCCTTGGCAAGCTCGCGCTCGATATAGGGGATGAGCGCCAGCGCCGCGTCCTTGGCCGACGCGAAGGGCGCCGGCTCGCCGTAGAGCAGCGGATCGATACCCAACAGCCGCCAGGGCTCCTGATAGGCGGCGCGGCCCATCATGATGCCGTCGACGCTATCCAGCTCGGCTTGTGCTTGCTCCAGGCTGGCAATGCCGCCATTGAGCACGATCTCGAAATCCGGATGCGCGCGTTTCAGCCGGCGCACGAGCGCATAATCGAGCGGCGGCACGTCGCGGTTTTCGCGTGGCGACAGACCCTTGAGCCAGGCTTTGCGCGCATGCACGATGAGCGCGTCGGCGCCGGCGGCTTTCACGGCGGCGGCAAAGGCGAACAGCGCCTGATCCGGATCCTGCTCGTCGATGCCGATGCGGCATTTGACCGTCACCGGAATTTTCACCGCCCGCTTCATAGCGGCGACACCTTCGGCAACCAGCGCCGGCTCCGCCATCAAACACGCGCCAAAGCGGCCCTCCTGCACCCGGTCGGAGGGACAGCCGACATTGAGGTTGATCTCGTCGTAACCGAAATCCTCGCCGATGCGCGCGGACGTGCTGAGCGCGTTAGGATCGCAGCCGCCGAGCTGCAGCGCCACCGGATGCTCGAACGGATCGAACGCCAGCAGGCGCGCGCGATCGCCGCGCAGCACCGCGCCGGTGGTGAGCATTTCCGTATAGATCAGCGCCCGGCGCGTGAGCAGGCGATGGAAGAACCGGCAATGCCGGTCGGTCCATTCCATCATAGGGGCGACACAAAATCGATGGGACCGACTTTCAGACGTTTTTTGTTGTTTTTTCAGTAATTTGTTCAATTTTCATCTTGTCTGATGTCGTACCATTTTCGGCTCATTTTGACCCATTTTCGCGTCCATGGTACGACGCCGTCGTACTTCGCGAGTCCGTGTCGTACCACATTGTTGAAGACTGGACCGACTCGCTAGACCGACTGACGCCGATCCGATACAGGTAAACTACCGATGGGTACGATAATTGGACGGACTCGCAAAGACGGCTCCAAGGCCTTCACCGCCCAGATCGTCATCAAGAAAGAGGGGCCGTCGTCCACCGCGAGGCCGAAACCTTCGACCGCAAACAGGCCGCCAATGCCTGGATTGTTAAGCGAGAGGCTGAGCTCAAAGCTCCAGGCGGTCTCGAACAGAAGGAAGACCCTACCCTCTCGGCTGTGATCGACCGCTACATCGCAGAATCGAAAAATGTAGTCCTGGGCACAAAGGCGCAGGTGCTCAAGGCCATCAAGAACAGCGACCTCGGCGAGACCAAATGCAGCGACATCACCAGCCATACACTGGTGTCATTTGCGCGCGAGCTGACCCAGAGCGTGCGAGCCGCAAACCTGCGGCAATTATTTCTCTCATTTATCCAATATCTTCACTGTTGCCCGACCAGCCTGGGGCTACCCGCTATCTCGTCAAGAATTCGACGACGCCGTCACCGTGCTTAAAAAGCTCGGTCTGATACGAAAGGCAGCTGAACGCAATCGTCGCCCGACGCTTGAAGAGCTCGATCGGCTTCATGGAGCACTTCGGCCGCGTGCGCGATCACCGTCCTTCCTCCATACCCATGCAAAAAATTGTCGCGTTCGCGATTTTCTCGACGCGTCGCCAGGAAGAGATCACGTTGTTGCGATGGGACGATCTCGATGGTGATCGAATTCTTGTGCGCGACATGAAGCATCCGGGCGATAAGAAAGGCAACAACGTCTATTGCGAGCTTCCGCCGGAAGGCACTCGCGATTATCAATTCAATGCCGCGCGAGGCAGACGAGCGAGATATTTCCCTATTCGACTGATGCAATCAGTGCCGCATTCACCCGCGCGTGTCAAGTTCCTAGGGATCGAAGATTTGCGATTTCACGATCTTCGCCACGAAGGAATTTCGCGTCTGTTCGAAATAGGGAAGGACAATTCCACAGGTCGCGGCTGTTTCCGGCCATCGAAGTTGGACCAGCCTGAAGCGATATACTCATATTCGGCAAACGTGGCGACAAATATACCAATTGGAAATGGCTGCCCTTCGTCACTGCTAAAGAAACGGAAGAAGCAGACGAAATGTAATTCAAGCGAAGACACTCCTCGCACCATCCATCGTGACAGAGATCCTCGATGGCCGGCATGGACCAGATCTGATATTGAAGGATTTGATGAACCCCCTTGCCCCTCACTGGTGCAGGCAAGCACAGTAGGCGCCTGATCTTAAAGGATGCCCTACCCGGTCGGCTCCATCATCAAAAGTCAGGCGCTACCCGCTCTAGTTAGAGTCCTGTGAGGTGGCGGACGCAGTCGCAGTCGAACCCGTCTCCACACCCAAATTCCCTGCTAACAGGGAAAAGAACAGCGAATTCCGGGTTGGAATTCCGCGTTCTTGACGCGATTTTGATGTCGCGGACACGCGAGCAATTTCAAAAGCTTCAGCGAAATTCCCTACGCAACAGAACAGGGAATTATTTTGACGGAACAGGGAATTTTGTCGAAGGAACAGGGAATTTCGACCGCAAATACTGGAGAATCGTTTCCGGGTAAACACGCCGATCAAAAAAGTGCTGTTGCTCGGGCCCATGAAATTCTCAAAGTCATCAAGAGCGAAATGCCACCGACCAATCCGTCGAAGTCAAATCAGCGCGTCATACGGGTTGCGCGGATTTCGGATAAATCCGACTGGAGGACGGGTTGTTATCCCGTCCCCGGAGCACGTTCCCTCCAGCACACATTACACTGCGGGGGAAAACGGCCCTCCTTGTGCTCAAGCGTTACCGATCGGTAGCGCGACGAACCGAGTACCTTGCGAGGTTTTCACCCGCATCAGGATATCGTGCTTGCCGCCAGCTCGCGCTTCAACCATGGCCTTACGCACATCGGCGGCGTTCGTAACCGACCTTGCCGCCGACGTCGAGAATGACATCGCCGGTCTGTGAAACCGTGCTCGGCGGCCGGCCCATCGGGATCGACACCGACCACCGCGACGCCTTTGACCGCCGGCGCCGGCAACATCGCTTGCGGGCGCAAGCGAAAGACCGAGATGCGGCAATCCGTTCTCCGAAGTCTTGCTGCTGGTCTCGGCCTTGGCTGTCTTTTCGTCCGGCATTTTGCCGAGCGTGAGGTCCATGGTCTTGATCTCGCCTTTGTGCAGCAGGGTGAGTTTAACCGAGTGCCGGGCGCCATCATGCCGATGGTCTGCGCCAATTCGCGCGAGCCCTTGATCGGTCTTGTCGTTGACCGCGGTGATCACGTCGCCGGCCTTGATGCCGGCTTTGGCGGCGGGGCTTGCCGGCTGCGGCTGATCGACGATCGCGCCTTCGGCCTTCTTAAGGCCGAGGCTGTCGGCGATGTCGGCGGTGACCGGCTGGATCTGCACGCCGAGCCAGGCGCGGTTGACGTAGCCATGCTCCTTGAGTTGGGCCACGACCAACTTCGCGGTTTGCGCCGGAATGTCGAAGCCGATGCCGACCGATCCGCCGGACGGCGAGAAGATCGCGGTATTGACGCCGATGACATTGCCGTTGGCGTTGAACGCCGGCCCGCCCGAATTGCCCTTGTTGATGGGCGCATCGATCTGGATGTAGTCGTCATAGGGGCCGGAGCCGATGTCGCGGCCGCGCGCCGAGACGATGCCGGCGGTCACGGTGCCGCCGAGGCCGAACGGATTGCCGACCGCGACCACCCAATCGCCGACACGCGGGCTCGTGCTCGGCGAATTTGACATAGGGGAAGGTCTTGTTCAACTCGACCTTGATCAAAGCGAGGTCGGTCTTGCGGATCGGTGCCGATGACCTTGGCCTTGTAGGTCGTGCCGTCGTCGGTCTTGATCTGCACGGTCTTGGCGTGATCGACAACGTGATTATTGGTCACGGCGTAACCGTCCGGAGAAATGAAGAAGCCGGAGCCTTCGCCGGTTATGGTCTGTTTACCTTGGGGCATTCCGTTCGGCATGCCGGGCATACCAAACTGTTGGAAGAACTTCTGCATTCCGGGCGGAATCTGATTGTTACCATTGCCCTCTCCCGGGCCCATGCCCGTCGTATCGGCCGACTGCTCGATCTTGACACGAACTGAGATGACGGCCGGCTTAACTTTCGCCACCAGGTCGGCGAAACCGGCCATCGGGTGCTCGGCATCGGCCGCTTGGGCAGATGATATCCAGGACGGCAAGCTCGACATGCGGTAGCCTAGCGGTCCGGCGGCTACTACGGCGAAGCCGAGGCCAGCTACCGAAGCGAGAAGCGTTAGACGCCGCGCTGAAAGCATTCTTGGCTTAGCCGAATATGACGGATTGACTTTGGTCATCACATTATCTCCATGACGAGCAAATTGTGTGAACTGTTCAGGGCGATTGACTAATAGATAGGTGCGCGCGCATTACGGCGACGTGTCGCTTCGATTGATAATGTTTAATGTTTTCTGTTTGCGCGGCTATCGCCGCAGTACAGCAAATCGATTTTAAGTCACGATGTCGTGACAAGCGGCAAAGGCGCGGACGAGCCGCGCCGGGAAGACAAAGATCAGATATCAAAAGGTGTTTTCCATTGGTACGGCCATCATCCTGATCGCGACCCTAATTTCTTTCGACCGGAAACGTCATGACGGAATTCAGTCACGTCCTTGGAGATCTGGCGCCTTGGGTTCGCGAGTACGGCGGTGTCGCGAGTCTTCACCATCCTCACGCTGGAATCATTTGGAATGCCTCTTCCGGGAGAATCATTGCTCGTTGTCGCCGCAATCTTGTCAGGCCGCGGTGAAATGTCGTTTCTCACCTTGATTTTTTCAGCGTGGGCCGGCGCCATCACCGGCGACAATATCGGGTACTTGATTGGCCGATGGCTTGGTCACAACCTTTTATTGCGCTTTGGCAGTAAAATCGGGCTTACGGCAGAGCGCCTCGCAAAGGTGGAGGCGATCTTTGCGCGATATGGTGCATCGACGGTGGCCTTCGCCCGTTTCTTCAACATACTACGCCAGTTGAACGGCGTTGTTGCCGGCTCGCTGGAAATGGATTGGCGACAATTCCTCGTATGCAACGCGTACGGCGGCGCACTTTGGGTTATCGTATGGACATTGTTTGGTTTCTATCTTGGCAAACGCGGGGCCGACATTGAAATGTTCGTGCATAAACTCGGTTATTTTGGCGGCGCCGCGTTTGCAGTCGCTCTGTTGGCGGGCCTGATCTTTGTATTTTTTAGTCGACAGGCTGCGCGGCAGCGCGGACGGAATGATTGAATAGAGAGTTTACTCATCTGCATTTGAACTCTTGATCAGAGTCGCTCGAGAGAACGATCATTGGGAAAAAGTCGAGACATCGCGTTATCTGCATTTTTCTCAGAGTAATTATCGTAATGATACGCAGCGACCTGCGCAAATGAACTCTTGCGAGCTTGCAATATCTTTCGAATTACGATCCCGATTCTAATGAAGGCTTGATTAGAGGCCAGCTTGGACAGGTAGCAGCCTCACGCGTTCTTACCGAAAATGATATAGACAAGCCAAAAAGGCACGACCAAATTTAAGGACTGGTTGTTCCTTTTTGAAAAGGCGGGCAATGTAGGTCTCGCTGGTCGAATTCTTGCCTTTGCGTCCACCATACACATCGGGAACGTCGTCGTTATTGGCAAATCTCGCTTTACACGCAATCCCCACTGATATCTAGTATCGTACCGTAGACGCCATTCACGGGGGGCGATTGTGCAGCACTCGGCGATCCGCGTTCAGGAACTTAATCCCGGCCGCCTGACCTACCTGTTTCGCCAACAGTTAGGCCTTTCTAAAGTACAAAAAGGCGAAACGATCGCTATCGTAAGCGACCTTGGGACAAGGCGAGAATACATCCAATCCGCTTTCGCCGCAGCCGACGAGTACGGCGCCGACATCTACGAGTTGTGCGTAAACTCAATCCCCGGCTGGACCAAGGTCGGCGTTCCCACCATCGGCCAGTGCAAGGGCACGCTTGCCGCGGTGAAGGCGGCCGATCTAGTCATCATCTTCCACGTGCCCCTGTTCACCAAATGGCTGAAGGAGGTGATGGACGGCGGCACGCGCGTGCTGATGATCATCGATGCGCCCGACGATCTCGAGCAGCTCATGTCGCCTAAGGGTCTCAAGGAGGCGCTGAAATACGCCGAGAGCCTCTACAAGAAGACCAAGACGGTGCGGGTGACTAGCGAGTCGGGCACCGATTTCACCTATCAGTGCGGCGAATATCCGGTGATGAGCCAGTGGGGATTCGCCGACGAGAAGGGCCACTTCGACCATTGGGGCGCGCGGCCACATCCACACCTTCCCCAATGAAGGCAGTGCCACCGGCGAGGTGGTGATAGCGCCCGGCGACATCGTCATCCTGCCCTATTGCCGCTACGTGACCTCGCCGGTGAGGCTAGAGATCCGCGAGGGGCATATCGTGAAGATAGAGGGCGATCTCGACGCCAAGCTGATGCAGGACTGGCTCGACGACGGCAAGAGCAGCGAGAACGACCGCGACCCCCATGCCGTCTCCCATCTCGGCTGGGGCATGAACCCGCAGGCGCGCTGGTATTCGCTGGGACTCAACGGCGACGCGCCGGAACGCCATCGCGCCGCCGCACGTGTCTTTCCGGGCAACTTCCTGTTCTCCACCGGCCCGAATACGCAGGGCGGCGGCAAGCGGTCGACTCGCGGGCACTATGACGTCCCTATGCGCGATTGCACGGTCACCCTGGACAACAAGGTGGTCATCGACAAAGGGAAGTTGGTCGACCCGAAGATGGTGGTCCCACGCGAAGCGCGATGACGACGGCCTGCGTACAAGTCCCGCCCGAGCGGTGAGCGCAGCATGACTACGCCTTCGGTCAGCGTGCGCGCAATAGCCAAGCATTTCGGCGCGACGCTCGCGCTCGACGGCGTCGATTTCGATGTCATTCCCGGCGAGGTGCATGCCCTGGTCGGAGAGAATGGCGCCGGCAAATCGACGCTGGTGCGCATTATCGGTGGTGTCCACCGGCCCGATGCCGGCGAGTTCGCAATCGACGGGGAGCCCCGGCATTTCTACAGCCCGCACGACGCACTCGCCGCCGGCATCGCGACCATCCCGCAGGAATTGCACCTGGTGCCGGCACTATCGGTCGGCGAGAATCTCACCCTCGACGACCCGCCGACGCACCGCTTACTCTGCGTGCGGGTGATCGACCGACCCGCTATGCGCAAGTTAACGCACGCGGCGTTGGCCCCGCTCGGCGTCGATCTCGACCCCGACGCGCGCATCCGCGATCTGGGCTTTGCCGAGCGCCAGCTTGTCGCGATGGCCAAAGCTCTACGCAAGCGCTGCCATGTGCTCATCTTGGACGAGCCCACCGCCTCGCTGGAGACGCGCGAGGTCCAACGGCTGTTTGCCGTGCTCGAGCGGATGAAGGCGCAGAACACCGCAATCATCTATGTCTCGCATCGGCTCGACGAAGTCGTTGCGCTGGCCGACCGCTGCACGGTGATGCGTGACGGCCGCATCGTGGCGGCGAGCCGTCGCGGCGCTTTCGCGGTGAGTGATCTGGTTCAGGCAATGACAGGACGCGCTCAGGTTCATCTCGATGCAAACCGCGAGCGACCCGGCGCCATCGTGCTCGAGGAGATCGCGGCGCGACCGGATGCCGTCAGCCTGCGCGCCAACGAAGTGGCCGGCCTCACCGGCCTGCTCGGCAGCGGCACCGGCCGCATGCTCCAGCGGCTGTTCGGAGTGGAAAATGCCGGCACCACCGTCCGCGTCAACGGTATGACGCAACGGCTCGGCAGTCCGGCTGACGCCGTGCGCGCAGGCATCGGCATGATGCCCGGCGAACGGCAGCTCGGGCTGGTGATGAAACTGTCGGTGCGCGACAATATCCTGCTTCCCAGCCTCGACCGGATCAGCCGCTTCGGCCACGTTGATCACGCAACCGGCGATCGCATCGCTACGCATCTCATAGAAATGCTGAATATCCGGCCGCGCAATATGTCGTTGCCGGCCGCGGCGCTTTCCGGCGGCAATCAGCAGAAGGTCATTCTTGCCAAGTGGTTGGCGCGCGAAGTCGGCGTTCTGCTGCTCGACGAACCGACGCAGGGCGTCGATATCACCGCCAAGGCGCAAATTCATACGCTGATCCGCGACTTCGCCAGGCGTGGTCGCGGTGTACTGGTCTCCTCCAGTGACCTAGAAGAAATGACCCGCATCTGCGACACCATTACCACTGTGCATCGGGGCCGCGTCACCGCCCGCTTCGATCGCTTCGATCGCGTCGATGGATTCGATGAAAAGCGGCTGCATGCCGCCATCGGCGGCTGACCGTGATCAATCGCTCGTCCATAACGGGTCAGATCCCGTTGATCGCCCTGCTGGTCCTCTGCGGCGCCACCGCGCTGCTCACCAGCCGCTTTCTCTCGCCGCTCAATCTGTCGAACATTTTAGTGCAGTCGTCGATCATGGCGGTCATTTCCATCGGCATGACCTTCGTGATCATCGGTGGCGGTTTTGATCTGTCCGTCGGCTCGACGGTGGCGTTCGCAGGATGCATCGCCGCCATGGCCATGGCTGAATTCGGCATCGCCGCCGGTGTGTTGGCGGGGATCGCGACGGGCGCCGCGGTCGGGCTCGCCAACGGCGTCATTGTTGCCGGCCTCGGGGTTAATCCGTTCATCACCACGCTTGGCACCATGGTGCTGGTCCGCGGTCTCGTGTTCCTGGTCACCGGCGGCGCGCCGGTCGGCGACATGGAACTGCCGGCAAGCTTCATCGCCTTCGGCTCCGAGCGTTTCCTCGGCATTCATTATCTTGTCTGGGTTCCGGCGGCGCTGCTGGTCGTCCTCACCTGGGTGCTACAGATGACGCCTTATGGGCGCCGCATCTACGCCACGGGCGGCAACCGGGAGGCGGCCTATCTCTCGGGCGTTCCGGTCGCGCGCATCATCGCTTCGACCTACGTCTGGTCCGGCGCGCTCGCCGGCATCGCCGGGGTCATGCTCACCGCGCGACTTCAGTCCGGACAGCCGACGGCCGGCGAATTCTACGAGCTGACGGCGATCGCCGCCGTCGTGCTTGGCGGCGCGTCGCTGCATGGCGGCGAAGGCACACTATACAAAACCATCATCGGCGTCTTCATCATGATCGTGCTCAGCAACAGCCTCAACCTGCTCAACGTCAATTCTTACTGGCAGCGGGTCGCGATTGGTGCTGTAATTATCGCCGCCGCGGCGGCCGATCGGTTGCGCTGGCGGTCATAACACATGGGGGAGATGTGCCATGCTGACTTATCGTCGTGCGGTTCTCGCTGCGGCACTGTTGCTTCCGGCCTTAGTGGCGATCGCGCCGGCCACTGCACAGGACAAGATCACCATCGGCGTGTCCCTCGCTCAGGACGACAACCCCTTCTACATCGCCATGCTGCGCGGCATCCGCGCGCGCGCGCAGGAGCTCGGCTGGAACGTGGCGACGGTCTCGGCCAATGAGGACAAGGTCAAGCAGATCAACGGTGTACAGGACCTGATCGCCAAGGGCGTGAAGGGTATCCTGATTTCGCCGATCGATGCGGTCGGCGTCAACGCCGCGTACGACGCGGCGAAGGCCGCGAAGGTCCCGATCATCTCTATCGCGCGCGGCTCAACCTCGCCGAACCAGACACTGCACGTGGCGATGGACGAAAAGCAGATTGGCCGCGACATCGCCGAGTGGACGGCGAAAGCCATCGGTGGTTCCGGCAAGGTCGCCATGCTATTCGGCCCGAGCGGCGCGCCCACGTTCCGCAATCTCGGCGACGGCTACACCGAGGTGATGGCCAAATATCCTGGCATCAAGATCGTGTCCAAATCCGACGGCCCGCTCACCCGCGAGCGCGGCCTAAAGCAGGCCGAAGATGCCTTGGTCGCCAACCCCGATTTGAAGGCAATCTACGCCGCCAACGACGATGTAGCGCTGGGTGCCATGCAGGCGGTACTCTCCGCCAATGCCGGCAAGACTATCGTCACCGGCATGAACGGCGTGCCCCCTGCCTTGCACGCGGTGAAGAGCGGAAAGCTGGCGATGACCGTTGAGCTTAACCCCGTGCTGTGGGGCCGCCTCGGCGTCGATGTGATGGCGAAATATCTCAAGGGCGAGAAAGTCGCGCCGCGCGTGTTCATCAAACACGTCATCATCGACAAAACCAATATCGATCAAAAACTGCCGAAGTCGTAAAGCGGCAGTTCCGTTCCATCGATCGTCCGACTGACGCGATGGGCGGACCCGGAGGTGGACAGCATGACCATGTCAACGCCTTCGACCTTCGTCGCGGAACTTGAAGCCGCGGGACTGCATCCGCTGTGGGATCGCTTTCGCACGCTGACGCCGATTAAGCCACAGGCCAAAGACCCGCCGCTGATCTGGCGGTGGCGCGATATCGAGCCGTTCACGTCGCGCGCCGTTGCCGAAGTGCCGATCAACGACGTGGAGCGGCGTGCGCTGATCCTGGTGAACCCCGCCTTTGGCGGCGACACCGTGACGACGTCGAACCTCATCGCCGCCTTCACCGTGCTCGATCCCGGAGACCGCGCCCGCCCCCACCGGCATACATTCGCCGCCATCCGCTACGCCACCCGCGCGGAGGGCGCCGCGACCATCGTCAACGGGCGGCGCTGCGAGATGCGCGAGGGCGATCTCATCCTCACGCCACCGATGTCCTGGCACGGCCACATCAATGAGACCGACCGCCGCATCATCTGGTTCGATGCTGCCAACATCCCGCTGATCCGCCAACTCGACGCCAATTTCTTCGAGCCGGGTGATCCCAAGGCCAATCAGTTCTGGCAGGTCGACGAAGGCGACGAAAAGCTCTGGAAGGAGGCCGGCATGGCCGGCGCCGATGTGAACCACGCGCCGGCGCATTCGCCGAAGTATCGCTATTCGGGTGAGGCGGCGCGCCGCCTGCTCGCCGCGCTTCCCGCCGGCCCCGATGGTGCACATGTGATGCGCTACGTTAATCCGGCGACCGGGGGCGCGGTGATGCCCGCGCTCGATTGCTATGCCGTGCGGCTACCGGCTAATAAGCCGACGCGGCCCAAGCGCTCCACCTGCAACATGATCTGCCTGGTCGCTGCGGGCTCCGGCCGCTCAACGGTAGGCGAGCTTACATTCGACTGGTCGCAGCACGACGTGTTCTCCATTCCGCACTGGACCTTTGCCAGTCACACCGCTGGCAGAGATGACGCGAGCCTATTCGTGGTGTCCGACCGCTCCGCCTTCGAGCGGCTCGATCTGCTGCGCGAGGAACTGCAATAAGCCCGCGCACCAAAATCTCCGGCGAAGGTATCGGCGCATCGGTTCGCCGCGTTGAGGATCCTAAATTTCTTCGCGGCCTGGGATGCTATGTGGCGGACATTGCACTACCGAGAGAATTGCATTGCGTCTTTGTGCGCTCGCCGCACGCGCACGCACGTGTCCGCGCCATCCACACCGCCGCCGCCGCCGCGTTGCCGGGGGTTGTCGCCGTGCTCACCGGCACCGACATGGAAGCCGACAAGGTCGGTCCCATGGCGCCACTGTGGGCGATCCGCAATTCGGACGGCACGCCGATGGCCGAGCCGCCACGTTGGGCACTCGCCCGCGAAATTGTCCGTCATGTCGGCGAAGCAGTTGCCGCCGTAGTCGCGGAAACACCCCTGCAGGCGCAGGATGCGGCCGAGCTTGTTGCCGTCGAATACGGGCCGCTTCCGGTTCTCATCGACGGACGCGAAGCGCTTTCCCCCGCTGCGCCGCAGTTGCACGCGGGCGCGCCGGGCAATGTCTGCTTCCGCTTTGCCCGCGGTGACGAGGCTGCAGTCGACAACGCCTTTGCCGCGGCAGCGCATGTCGTTCGCCTCGACCTAGCGAATAACCGGCTGATCGGCGCGGCGGTCGAGCCGCGCGCTGTCCTCGCCGACGCCAGTACCGGGCGGCTTACGCTCTATTGCTCGACGCAGGTGCCACATCACATCCGCCGCGCAGTAGCGGAGCAGCTCGGCCTCCCGCTGACTGCCATCCGCCTGATCGCGCCAGATGTCGGCGGCGGCTTCGGCTACAAAGGCAAGCACTATCCGGAAGAGACCGTCGTCGCTTGGGCGGCCCTGCGGCTGCGGCGGCCGGTGAAATGGGTCGGCAGCCGCAGCGAATGCTTCGTGTCCGACTATCAAGGCCGCGGACACCAGACCAAGGCCGAGCTCGCGCTCGACACCGACGGACATTTCCTTGCCTTGCGCGTCGATACCGTAGCCAATATCGGCGCCTATGTTTCTACTTTTGGCGCCGGGATTCCCAGCGCAATCTATAGCGCGCTGCTCGCAGGCGTTTACCGGACACCTGCCATCTTTGTGCAGTCGACCGGCGTATTCACCAACACCGTGCCGACCGATGCCTATCGCGGCGCGGGTCGCCCCGAAGCTTGCTATGTCTTGGAACGCCTCGCCGACCAAGCCGCCCGCAGTCTCGGCATCGACCGTGCAGAAATCCGTCGACGCAATTTCATCCCTGTCACCGCGATGCCCTACAAAACGCCGATCGGGCCGACCTACGATTGCGGGAATTTCCCCAAGCTGCTGACGCGGCTTCTCGAGGTCGCGGATTACAAAGGCTTCGCCAAACGACAGGCGGCCGCCGCGCGCACGCGCCAACCCCGCGGCTTCGGCCTCGCTTGCTATGTCGAATCATCGGGCGTCGCACCCTCGCGCATGGCGGCCGCGCTCGGCGCACGCACCGGCTTCTTCGAGGCGGCGCAGATTAGCGTGCAGCAGGATGGCTCGGTGCAGGCGGCACTCGGCACCCACAGCCATGGCCAAGGTCACGCCACGACCTTCGCGCAGATCATCGCCTCGCGGCTCGGCGTGCCGATGGCGAGCGTGCAAATCCTCGAAGGCGACACAGATCAATCGCCAAACGGCACCGGCACCTTCGGCTCACGCTCGATGGCGGTCGGCGGCTCCGCGCTCGATCGCGCCGCGACAAAGATTATCGAAAAAGGCAAAAGAATCGCGGCCCATCTGCTTGAAGTATCCGCCGATGACCTCCTATTCGCCGACGGGCGATTTACCGTCACCGGTACCGACCGTTTCGTAACGCTAAAAGATGTCGCCCAGGTGGCCTACCTTCCAACCAATTTTCCCACGGAAGAGCTCGGATTGCAGGAGAACGCCATTTATGATCCGCCGAACTTCGCGTGGAGCAATGGTATGCATGCTTGTGAAGTCGAGGTCGATTGCGATACCGGCGAAGTCCGCCCACTCACTTACTGGGCAATTGACGACGTCGGTACCGTCATTAACCCGATGATCGTCGAGGGGCAAATCCTAGGCGGCATCGCGCAAGGTCTTGGCCAAGCCATCCGCGAGCATTGCGTTTATGAACCGAAAAGTGGCCAACTTCTTTCCGGCTCGCTCATGGACTATGCGGTACCGCGAGCGATAGATATGCCTCCGGTCATCTCAGAACTCGACGAGAGCCAGCCCTGCACCCATAACCCGCTAGGCGCGAAGGGATGTGGCGAAGCGGGGGCTATCGGCGCGCCCGCCGCCATTGTCAGCGCCGTACTCGATGCTCTCCATCCTTTTGGCATCACAGAAATTGAAATGCCGTTGACGCCCAACCGTGTTTGGATTGCGATCAAAACAGCAGCGAAAGCCTAAATGAGAGTTCAATGTTTGATCGTTAATCTGCAACATCATCTGAGCGGGAGAACGGCTGTCTTATAGAAGCTGGCCGGTTTTCACGATGACGTGAAGCTTCATTGTCGATTTGTATCGGAACCCTACATGTGCGAGATCTCGGCTTGGACGACCGACGATTATTGGCGAAGCAAAGGGCTATAGGAGAAGGACGATGCTTATACCGGTAATCTCAGGCTGATGGAATCTGGACTTCCGCTATCGCTCGGGATAACGGTCCGGCCACAACAATTACTGCCGAGGAAACGAGTCCCTAACGAAATAAATCTTCTCATGAGACGGTCGTTGTAGGAAACCTTGCGGCACGACCATGACACGCTGACGTTAGGCAATTCTTTCGGCTAATCAATACGGATAAGGTTTTCGGTACACACAACGGATACCGACGAAAATCATAATCACAATTGATCGTTTCGCGACCCGCCAGGATAGCGAAAGCCGTATGGCGTTGAGCTTGGAATTGACCGTCATCATTTTCCCGCGAGCCAAAATCCCTGCAAACTTCGGAGCGAAGCTGACCCGACCCAAGAATCGTCCGGGCTCGGTCTTAATAGCCTTATCCCCGACCTTCGCCTCGTAAATTTAGAAACGATCACGACTTCAGACGGCCAGAGCGCAATGCATCGTAGATCTCGATCGCTTTGCGGACAGCGCGGACGCTGTTCGATAGTTTCGAACCAACGTGTGAGCCCTTGCCGCACGCCGAGAGACTGTTTGGTTGTGTGAAATCCACGAGCGGACCCACGGCCAAGTGCAAATGTCGGCAATGCTGTAGTCTTCGTTCGCAAGGTAGAGCAAGTCCCGCAAACGCGGTCAAGCACCTCCATCAGCCGCTCGCCTTCTTTGCGATACCGCTCTATCGCATATTCGTTGCCGCTGGGTGCCGCCGACATAAAGTGATGCAGTTGCCCGATCATCGGGCCGACATGCGACATCTGGAACATGATCCATTGCGAAGTCGCTAGGCGAATGCGCTGATTACCGGAGAGAAAACGGCCGGTCTTTTCGGCCAAGTAGAAGAGAATCGCGCCCAATTCCGCTAAGGTGAGTGGCTCTCCATCAGGACCGTCCCGGTCGACGATCGCCGGGATTTTCCCATTCGGATTGATCTTGAGGAAGGCCGGATCATTCTGTTCGCCCTTACTTAGGTTGATCGGAATCAACTTATAGGGCGTACCCGTCTCTTCTAGCATGATGTGAAATCTTATTTCCGTTCGGGGTCCCCCAAGTATAGAGATCGATCATTCCGTCTCTCACAAAACTGTCACGCCACTGACTTGCTGGCGATTGTCCGCTCCGTTTCGCCTGGCTCTGGACGCACAGCTGAAGCCGCCCAACTCGGACGAGCTTTCACGCGATCCATAAATTTTCCGATATTCGGGAAGCGCTGGTAAAGGTCGGCAACGCCGACGATCGGAAACATGTCAACGCGCGGCCCTAACGCGATGTCGGCGAGTGTAAAATGCTCGCCGCATAGCCAGGGCCTACCGTCGCTGAGCCGACTATCCATCAAAGACATCTTTTCCATCAGAAGCTGTTGACGATCGGCGACCAGAGCCTCATCCTTCGGCGCGGTCAGCACCTTCGTAGCAAAGCGGATATAGACTTCGTTGGTGGTCCGTTTGGAGATCTCGTCCCGCAACTTCTCTGGCGTAATCCCGGTACTCTGCAGCCGCTCCTTACCCATCGTCTCGTAAACAGCGTCGCGAAACGGTTTGGCAAAATCATTTTCGAACGCAAACCACATCCGCATTTGCGCTTGTCCATAGGCATCTTTTGGAACAAGTGACGGTGTCGGGAAAACCGCGTCGAGGTACTCGTTGATTACATTGGATTCATAAATTGCCCTGCCGTCGTGCAGTAAGGTCGGGACCATTCCGGTAGGGTTAAGCTTAAGATATGACGGATTTTTCTGATCCATTAGACCGAGGTTGAGCCATTTTATTTTGAAGGCGAGCCCCTTCTCGAATAGACATATTTTGACCCGGCGCGGGCTCGGCACACCGGCAGCATCATAAAGAATCAGTTCGCTCATTGTCCCCTCCAGGGCATTACTCAGCCGCAACGATCGCTGGGCCTTTTTCGTAGTCGTAGCTTGACATCAAATCTTCAACAATCTTGTTGAAACTCTGCCAATCCGCCTCGCGGAAGGAATGGTTACGCACGATGAAGGATGCGCCCGCATAGAATTTCTCATATTGTTGATGCCGCCCGGCGAACTCGGAACCAACTAAATCCCAGGCGAGTTTATAGAGCTTCATGCGAGAAATGGCGTCGCACTGCGGCGTCTGCCAAAACGTCTCGAACGATTTGGCCATCTCTTTGTCGCGCATAACCGAGATATCGGCTGGCATTTGAAACACGCCGGCCGCCGGACAGCTCCCGCAGCTGGTCAATAAATTTGCTGTAGTTTTGCGTGCACCACTCCAGCGCGCCATACATCATGCGCCGATTAAAACAGACGTAACCTTTCTCGCCACCGGGCCACTGCTCGTAGGCGTTAATTTGGCCATTGATCATGCCAGCGATCATCGCCTCCTGTGCCGACATGCTTCCGAGGATTTCGCTCACGGCCGGTATTTGATCTGCACCGGTCACAGCCGCGATTTTGCTGCAAGTCCCGACCAAAAGCCGCATTTTCGACCAATACCGTACGTTGGACTGGTGATTGCCGAAACAGTGGCTGGGCGTTTTGACATAGATTTCGCGCGAGAGAATAGCGTCGTTGTGAATAAAGACCCGTTCCCAAGGTACCCTCACCTCATCACACAGCAACATGCTGTCCGACTCGTCATAGCGATACGACAAGGGAGAATCGAATTGCGATGTGCAGTTCATCTCGACAGGTTGACGAGACCACAGCTGAAGGCCCGGCGCATTGCACGGGATTGAGCAGGTAATCGCCTCTCGTTTTTGGTCCGGCGCAAGTGGCAACACATTCCCTATCCAAATTTCATTAGCGAACACCGCACCGGTCGCCAGCATCTTCATGCCGGAGATCACGATGCCAGCGTCCTCCTCTCGCACCACGCGCAATGTCGGTACCGGAATATTCTGCCGCTGATAAAATTCTGGATTGCGAGCGGCCTGCGGCGGCAGCACGGCATAGACGGTATAAGAGTCGTTATCGCGGATGTAGCGGTAGTACTTCAATAGGTTATCCGGAAAGCCGACGGGCGGTCTAAGTTCATCGAGCTTCATGGCCATGCCAGCTACGAAAGAGGCGACGTGGTCGGGCGACCGACCAAACATCCCATAAGTAAAATCGGCGATGCGGCGATGACCGATCATGCGGCGCTGCAAATCTTCGCGTGAGCGAGGCCGCAAGAAGTAAATCGAGTGCCGGCCCCCGTCCTCCTCGTATGTCATCTCTCCACGCAGCGCCGGATCGGCTTTCATGTCGTAGAGCTCGGCAACAGTCTGCGCCGCGCCGCGAAAGGCCGGATGGCGCGTGACATCCTCGACACGCTCCGATCCGATAAAGACGACTCGGCCATCCCTAAGGGACTCTAAATGCTCTCGGCCCGTGCGTAGCATTTCACACATCTCCCAAATAAGCTGAGCCGGCAATGTCGCGTTGACGTCCACTGGACTTCTCAGTCCATTCCAAAGCCGCCGAAGTTGTCGCCATAAATTTCTGGTTGAAACGGCTGAGTGCCTTGAACTCTTCCGCTGAAACGCCGTCGAACAAAATATCGTTGATCTGACGGATATAGTCGAAAGCAGCCAGTAGGCGCTTGCGTCCGAAGCTGGACAACCGGACGTGAACGCTGCGTTGATCGCGCGGGTTCGGGCTCTTTCGCACGTATCCCGCGGCGACAAGCCTTTTGATCTCGCCCGTTATATGAGGTCCAGTCACTTCGAGATAGTCTGCGAGTTGCGAGATTGAAACGCCGCCCTCGCCGCCAAGCCGCAGGATCGCCATCAGCATGGGATATTGTGCGCTGCTAACGCCGACGCGCATGGCGATGCGTTTGCGGATTTCGAGCAGCCGCGATTGCGTGATTATCATTCGATAAATGAGCCGACGGAACGCGGCATCGGAATGATTAGGCAACTGGGCCGGCCGCGAAATGCTCAGCGGCGCCGCACCGGCCGGCTTAAGATCAGGCTGACGACGGGAGAACGCGGGCACAGCCGTCTCCATTCGAAATTTACATAAGCCTATTACCTAAGTGCCTTAGGCGTCAATCCAGGCGGCTGAAATATCAGATGGCTCGCATGATGTGGTCGCGCGAGGATTCGATATGAGCCCGCATTGCGGTCACGGCGCCACCCTTATCGCGCCGGGCCAGCGCTGCACCGATCGCTCGATGTTCGTCGTCGATTCGGTGCAGTTGCACATCGTCGCCGAAGGCGATGAACCAGAAGCGCAACGACCGTTCGTGCAGCATCTTCAGCAGATCGGCGAGGACCGGATTGCGGGCGCTGTCCGTGATCTGCCGATGAAACTGGCGGTCGCTATCCATCAACTTTTCGCGGTCGCGAGAGCGGGTTAGCGCGCTCGCATTGCGGACAATCTCCTGAAGGCGCGCAACCTCCAGCATAGTGGCGCGCTCGACCGCAAGCTCGACACAATAGAGTTCGTTGACGAGACGCACTTCAAGGATGCTGAGAACCTCATTCAGCGAAATCGATTGAACCACAACCCCCTTTCGCGGGATGACCTGAACAAGCCCTTCCAGCATTAAGCGATCGAGCGCCTGATGCACAGGCGTACGGCCGATGTTGAGCTGGCGAGTGATCTGCGCCTCATTGAGATATGTCCCGGGGCGGTATTCTAGCCGATTGATACGCCGCTTGATCTCAAAATAGGCTTGATCGCGCAGCGACAGTGGCAAGCCGACGCCATCATGTACGCTTGTGGCCTTGGGCCGCATCGACGATGTCAGTCTTCTATGTAGTAGTGTGTTTCCATCAGGATGCAGCCACCCTCGGATTTGAACGGCCCATGATAAATGCCGGGCGGGCGCACGGCATAGGTATAGCCCTCGAACTTCTCGCCGCCCTTGCCATTCTCGTCGTTACCGACGATCAAGTCGCCGGAGACGAGGAAGACCTCTTCCCAGTAGTCGTGCATAAATGGCTTCGTCGTGTAGGTCCCCGGCACGAAACGCAGAAGCCGTGTGCGGTTGCCGCGGTGCGCCTTTTCGTCGAGTTCCCCCGCAATGATCTTCTCCTGGATGCCGGCCGGATATCCCGGAAGGGCGTGCCAACCGTCCTCCATCTCGATGACATGAAATTCCTTGTGGCCCTTGTCGTAACCCATGGCGATTCTCCTATCCCTCGTCTGCAAAGGTTGAAATGCTATAGCGGTGTTCGATCTTGCGTTTGAGCACTGGATCCTCCAATTCCATTTCGAAAGCATCGGCGGGCGCGACGCCGCCATGGACCGCAAGAGTGCCGCAGAACATGGCGGTGCCAACCGGCAATTCTTCGCCCCCGCTCCACAGTTGGATCAGTTCTGGAATCTGGCGGATGGTTGCAACGGAGCCTTCCTGATAGAGGCGCCGCATTCCATTGGCCCATACATGAGAGCGCAACTTGAGTTCGTCCCAATGGGGCGCGACCTCCTCATAGCGCCAAATCTGCGTGCTCACGGGCTTTGCGCACATTTGTTTGGATAGCGAGACGCCGATCGTCTCTACCTTGCGGTCGGTATGATCGGAGCCCAGCCCGACCCACATGCCGTCCTCCAGGGCAAAGATAACGCACTCGACCTCCCCGCTCGAATTCTCACCCAGCACCTCGATACGACCGGCCGTGGTGAGCAGCGCGGCCGCCGCCCGATAAAACATCGGCATCGACTTCGGCCGCTTCACGCCTATCGCTTCCAGCTCGTTGATATGCCTTTCAACGGCGGCAACATCGCGGCCCGTCCAGCCGGCAATGACCAGCCTTTCAATCCGGCTGACATCGACCGCCCGTTCCGCTCTCACGCGCGTTCTCCCTTTAAGGCGCTGGCGGCCGGCTCTGGAGAGCCGACCGCGGTCGCCTTTATCATTTCCCAACCGGATAGTTAGCCAGCAAGGTCCATTTGCGTCTTTCATTTCGAGCACGTATACCGGCTTGAGAGCGTCACCGTTCGACCGAACGAGATCGGACCTTCGAGCGCCGGAAAGTCCTTCATCGCATCGAGTTGGTCTCGGATGGCCGTCCGTTCCGCGGCGAGCTTGGCCGGGTCGCCCGTCACGTTCGCCTTCTTCATCGCTTCGGCATAGATCAGCACGATGTCGTAGGTTGCGGCATCAAATTGCGCCGCAGCCGTACGGTCAATGCCCTGCGGCCTTGGCGCCCTTGATGAACTCCGCTTCGAACTTCTTGGTGCGGTCGTTCAGGTCACCATAGAACGTCGTCGGGATCATTGTGCCATCGCCATCCTTGCCCATGAGTTCGCGGCAATTCAGGATCGGCGATGGTCGAGCCGGCGACCAGGCGGCTTTTGTCGCCTTGCCTGCGCATTTCTTTCACCAGCCGCGTTGCCGCTTCCGGTCCGGAGCCGACGCCCACGAGATCGGTCGGAGTGTGCGGCTAATTGCGAGGCCTGCGCCGCCAGATCGAATGCCTGGGTCTGGAACGTAACGCTGAGCAGTATCTTGGTGCCGTACTTGTCCATCAGCGCCGGCAAGCACCTTCTCACCCATGGTTTTAGCGATGATGTCATCCGTTGCGTAGGCGATCGCACCAGTCGCCATCGGATAGTTCTTGTCTTTCAGCGCCTGCATCACATGGTTGAACATATACGCCTTCGTCGGTGGTGTTACGGAAAGCATAGTTGAACGGCTTGGCCAGTTTCGGCGCCGACGACGCCATCGACATCAACGCGAATGGCTCCCGCGCTCGGCGGCTGGAAAGGCGACGCGGCACTCGCTCGAGCTGAACGGCCCGATGATCGCCATCACCTTGTCGTCTTCGGCGAGCTTACGCACGCCGACCACCGCCTGATCTGGCTTGCCGGCGGTGTCGAATGAGACGATCCTGACCTTCTTGCCGTCGACTCCGCCGCTGGCATTGATCTCATCGACAGCCATCTTGGCGGCGATCAGATTTGTCTTCGAGAACGTCGCAAATGGCCCGCCAGCGGCCGGAAGATAGCCGAGCAGGAGATCCTGCGCATTGGCGGGGCCGGCAACGAGAATTGTCGTCGCAAGTGCGAGCATGGCAACGAATGATAGTGGCGCTCTTCATTGTCTGGCTCCTTTCGATCTGGTGCTTACCCATTCCTCGATTGCTTCCCATTTCCAGTGTGACAGTTAGTTTGGTTCGCGAGGGATCGTCCCCGCGCGGCCGAGATAGGCATTGAGCAAAGTCTGATCCTTCGATCATTTCCTTGGAATCGCCGGATGCCGCGACGCGACCAAGTTCGATCACATAGGCGCGGTCGGCGAGCTCAAGCGCTCGCTGGGTGTTCTGTTCAACAAGTAGAATCGTGATTCCGAGATCGCGGCTGAATGTGCTGATGTAGGCGAACACCTCGTCGGATAACCGCGGGCTTAATCCAAGCGAAGGCTCGTCAAGCATCATGAGTTTCGGTGACGCCAGCAGGCCGCGCCCGATCGCCAGCATTTGCTGCTCACCGCCGGAAAGGACGACGGCAAGACTGTTGCGCCGTGCGGCGAGGTTCGGGAAGCGGTCGTAGATCTCGTCGATCTGTTGCCGAACTTGCGTCTGGTCGGCGCCGGCTGAACGCACCCATCAGCAAATTTTCGTGCACCGTGAGTGTGTTGATGATTTTTCGGCCCTCCGGTACGAGGACCAGACCTTCTTTTACTCGGCGGCTGACGGGCCAGGCCGTTATGTCTTTGCCGTCGAATTCCACTGTTCCCGCTAAGATCTTTTCAATGCCTAGCATGGCGCGCAGCAGCGACGACTTTCCGGCGCCATTGGCCCCGAGCACGGCGACGACCTCGCCGGCTGCGACGCTGAGCGAGACGCCGCGCACGGCATAGACGCGCCCGTAGCGCACCTCGAGGTCATGCACGGCAAGCAGCAAGGCGATACTCCGAGATGACGGGCTTTGTGGAAGCAGAGGCAGAACGTGCAGGCTTGCCGAGATAGACTTCCTGGACGTTGGGGTCGTGCCGGATCGCTTCCGGCGTGCCTTCTGCAATCTTGCGGCCGAAGCTCAACACGATGGCGGCCTCGCACAAGGCGCCGATGAAATGCATGTCGTGCTCGACGACCAGAAGCGTAAGGTCTCCGCCTTCGCACAGCCGCCGTAGATGTAGATGCAATTCCTCGGTCTCTCCCGGGTTGAGGCCCGCGGCCGGTTCATCGAGCAGAAGCAGCCTGGGGCGCGCCATTAAAGCGCGCACCAGCTCGACACGGCGCTGCATGCCATAGGGTAATGCGCCGGCCGCCGTGCGCTCATAACCGCCGAGCCCGGCATCGGCTAGGGCGGCTCGTGCTTGTTCGCGCCAGCGATTGCGCGGCCAAAGATTGACTGGTTGGAGCGCGCCAAGCAGACCTCGGTTGCGTGAGTGCTGGCCCAAGATAACGTTCTCGAGAGCCGATAGATGCCGCATCAGCCGCACGTTCTGGAACGTGCGTGCGATACCTTGACGAATACGCGTGCGCGACGAGAGATCGGTGATGTCTCGATTTCCCGCGAAAATGCGACCCGCGTCGACATCGAAAACGCCGGTGATCAGATTGAACACGGTAGTTTTGCCCGCGCCGTTTGGCCCGATCAGCGCGGTGCGCGATCCGCGCCGCACATTGAAACTCAAATCATCGATGATGTTTGCGCCGCCGAACCTCTTACAGATACCTTCGAGCCGCAGGATCATGTCGCCGTTCATGCCCTGCCCTCCGCCGAAGCGGCTTCTCCGGGCGCCGTGGAACGCCGCCAATCGAGCAGATCGCCGAATGGTGTCGCGGGTCAGCAGCCCTTGTGGGCGAAGCGCCATCAGCACTATGACGCCGGCAGCAAACACAACGTAGCGGAGGCTCGCGCTGCCGCGCAGCAGCTCTGGCAGCAACGTGAACACGGCAGCGCCGACCAGCGGGCCCCATGCGGTTTGCGTGCCGCCAAGGAGCGCATAGAGCACAATGCTAATGCTCATTCCAACGTTGAAATATTGCGCCTCAATGAAGCTGAAATGATGCGCGTAGAGGCCGCCGCCAATGCCGGCGATCACTGCGCCGAGCGAGAAGGCCGCGACCTGGAAGCCGCGCACCTCGACGCCCAAGAGGTCGGCGACACGCTCATCTTCCTCGACCGCGCGCACGGCGATGCCAAAGCGCGTGCCAAATAGCAGCAATACGAACAAGGCAACCAGCATCGCGGACACTGCAATCGCTGGCAAGCGGATGAAAGCTGGCAACCGGATAACCGGCCGCCCCGCCAAGAAACTCCATGTTGAGGATAGCTGCCTTGACGATCTGGCCAACCGCGAAGGTCGCCAGCGCGAGATAAATGCCCCGCGTGCGCAGCACGGGAATCGCGACCGCCAACGCGATGACGCCGGCCAATATGCCACCGGCCGGAATGGCGATAAACGGGTGGAGACCAAAAGCGCCGCTCAGATAGGCAGACCCGTAAGCACCAACCGCTGCAAAGCCTGCAAGACCAAGATTGAGCTGGCCAGCCGCTAGCGGAAGATACGCGCTATAGGCATAGACGACGTTAATCGCGAGCAGGACGAAAAGGCCTTCCTGATAGCCGCTCATATGCCGAACCGCGCTGCTTGCATGCCACTGAAAAGTCCGGTCGGCCGCAGGATGAGAATTGCCAGCAGTAGTCCGAACACAGCGAGATCGACGAAATCCGCCCCTAGGTAGGTAATTGCGAACACTTCCGCGAGGCCGATGATCAGCCCGCCGACGATCGAGCCCCAGATATTGCCCATGCCGCCAACGATCATTGCGGAAATGCCCTTGAGACCGACCGCCTCCCCCATGAAGGGCTGCACCTGGCGGTAGTTCAGTGCGAAGAGGAAGCCGGCGAAGGCCGTAAACATCCCGACGACAATAAAGACAAGCACCGCCATTCGGTTGATATCGACGCCGAGGAGGCGCGCAGTATTTGAGTCTTCGGCCATGGTGCGCAGCGCGCGGCCGACGCGCGTGCGGTTGAGTAGAAGCGACAACGCAGCGACCAGCGCGATCGAACTGACAAGGCCCACAACTTGCGGCGCTCCCATCACAAGGCCGGCGAAATGCCAGTCGTCAGCACCAAAAGCCGACGGAAAGACGCGCACGTCGGAACCCCAATAGACAATCGCGAGATGCTCGAACAGCAGCAAGAACGCCATCGAGCTAACAAGAGGAACAAAATGCGGCGCACCTCGCATCCAGCGCCAAGTAAAAAGCTCGACGATCATCGAGGCAATAACTGCGACCGCCAGCGCACCGGCAAGTGCGACTGGCCAACCCATGCCGGCACTGATCAGCGCCCAACAAGTCATGCCGCCGAGCATGAATAAACCGGGGATGCTGAAGTTAAGGAAATTTAGCACGCCGATGCTTAGCGTGAGAGCGACAGCTACCATCGCGTACACTGAGCCGAGCGTGACGCCGTTAATGATTTGCTGCGCAAGCATTTTTTCCGCCCGTCAGAAGATATTGGAACGCTCGTATTGCAACGGCCACGGCAGCGCCTTGGTCTTGAGGGCGTTGGCGGCGTGCAGCGGCCAGTAAGGATCAAACAAAAGCATGCGACCCATGATCACGAGATCGGCTCGCCCGTTAGCGATGATCTCTTCCGCAGTCTCAGGCGATGAAATGAGGCCGACGGCGCCTGTGGGGATATCGGCCTCGCGGCGGACGCGCTCAGCGAATGGAACCTGATAGCCAGGATGGATGGGAATGCGCTGCGCCGGAACATTGCCACCGCTGGTGCAATCGACGAGATCGATAGCGCCACGCAGTTTCAGTTCGCGGCAAAGGATAACCGCTTCGTCAATGTCCCAGCCGCCCGGCACCCAGTCGGTCACCGATAGCCGCAACAGCAGCGGCAGATTGGCCGGCCACTCTTGACGAACGGCATCGATCGTCTCGTGGAGGAAACGCATGCGGTTCTTGAGCGAGCCGCCATAGTCGTCCGTCCGTCGATTGCTTAGCGGCGACAGGAACTGGTGAAAAAGGTAGCCATGGCCGGCATGGAGCTCGAGTAGCCTAAAACCGGCCTCACGCGCACGCCGGGCCGACGCGCGAAAGGCGTCGATCACATCCGTGATGGCCGCCTTGTCCATCGCTTCCGGCACGGGCGTGCCAACGGAATAACCAACCGCAGAAGGTGCGATCGGGTCCCAGCCGCCCTCGTGCGCGGCGAGCGGCAGCGTGCCTTCCCACGGGCGCGACACCGAGGCCTTCCGGCCAGCATGGCCGATTTGAATGGCCGGCTACGGCGCCCTGTGAATTGATGAACTGCGCAATTCGCGCCAGCCGGTCGCGTTGTTCGTCATTCCACAGACCGAGGCAGTGCTTGGTTATGCGTCCGCGCGGCTCGACATGTGTCGCCTCGACGCACACGATGCCGGCGCCGCCGACCGCACGCGCCGCCAGATGGGCGAAGTGCCAATCGTCTGCCAGCCCCTCGGTCGCCGAATACTGGCACATCGGCGACATCATGATGCGGTTACGCACGTGAACATCGCGCAACGTCAATGGCCGGAATAGATACGGCTGCGGATCGCGCTGCAGGATGCGCCGGGCGTTCTCGAGCGACATCTAGAACACCACCTCGGCTTTCAGCGCCTCGTGGGTGATTTCACCCTCGAAGACGGGAAAAAGCGCGAAATCGTCACGCGCTTCCTTCCGTGCCTGCGATTGCAACGCCGCATTCAGCGCAGTCTGATCCTCGAAGATCATTTGTGCGAGCAGCGCCGACCCGGCCGGCCGCACTGGAAACGGATCGTGCGATGGCACTGGCGTGTTTAGGATAAGCGATTTGATTTGCGGAAAGCGTCGGAGGATAGCGGCGTGCTGACTGCGGTAGCGTGCCAGGAACGCTTGCGCGTCCTCTGAAACTCCGTGATAGCGGACGAAATACGACACCATGAGAGCACTCGTTTTACGGCTTGAGATGGCCCAGCGTGTCACTCCAGTGATATTTCACAAGCATTTTTTGTTGGCAGCCCCTGCCGCAGCGAACTCAACAAGGATGCAAACGCACCGGTTTCGCGCCCTATTCGGCGGCCGCGCGCAATTTGACGGCAGGATCGCCGCTGATTTGGGCAAGCGCCCGTTCCGAACTTTGCACGAGCGCGGCCATGATCGAGGCTAGAGCTTCGAAACGGGCAGCATTGAGAGAGCCGAAGAAGATGTCATTGATGGCGCGGATCGCGTCGCCGTTTTGTTCAATCAAAGCTCGGCCGGACCGCGTAAGGCTCAGTAACACAGCACGCCCGTCCTTCGGATCGGCGCGTTTGTTAAGCAGCCCCGCCTGCACCAATTTGCCGGTTTCGGTGGCAATGAAGGCCGTCGTGACATGCAGCAGTTTTGCCAGCGCCGACACCCCCACACCCTTGCTGCCCTGTAGCTGCAGCACAGCCATCAGCACGCTGTATTGCGGGCCGCTTAACTTCATACGGCGACCGAGATGGTCGCGCACTATCGTCCATGCGGGTGGCGATCGTCAGCAGGTCGTAGACCAGCTGACGGAACCTCCTGTCATCCGCACCATCAAGAAGCGCGGGTCGCGATACGGTAGCGGCCCAGTGACCGTTTTCGACACCATCAAAGATGTCAGGGCCTGCTTGACGGGAGCGTCGCATGCGCCGCCGAGCGGACGGCCCCTTAAAGATCGACATAGCCCGTGTCGTTGAGCAACTGACTTTCGATCGGGATATGCAGACTGTCGTGCACGGTGTTGTAGAATTTCCAGAACCCGACAACGACAGGCGAGTTCGACAATCTGCGGCGGGCTCAGATGTTGCTTCAGATTCTGCAAAATTTCGTCCGGCACGAGCTCGGCGCTTCCGACGCTGCGCGCACATAGTCGAAGCACGCGCGCTCGAAATCATCTTTTGGCTCGGTGTCGCCAGTGATGATGTCCCTGCAATTCTTCCTCGCTGAGACCCCAGCCTTCGAAAGCGCTGTCACGAGGCTTCTTCAGCATCGCGCAGCTATGCGCTGTGCAATAGGCGCAGCCGTTGGTCGCACAGGCAACCGCCGCCAGCTTGCGCTTGAGCAACTGATCGAGCGCGACGAGGGATCACGCATGATGTTGCTGTTGAGCTTCCACAATGTTTCGGCAATTTCCGGCCGATGCGCGTAGAGCTTGAGCGCATTCGGCAGGAAGCCCATGCGCTTCTTGTAGGGCTCGACCACTGGCCGCAAGTTGGGCGCGAAACTTTTCTTCGCGCACATAGGGAATGAACGGCTCGGCCTCGACCAAAACGCGCGGCTTCGGCGGCTTTACGGGCTTATTCATGACTGGCGCTCCTTCACAGATAGTCTTTGAGATGAACCTTCTTCCAGTTGATCGGCCAAGCCCGTTCGAAATCGGCCGGGTCGTGACGCGACTTGCGAGTGGCATCGATGCCGATCTTGCCGACCGTACGGAATGCCTGACCTTCAATCGGTCGGGCCGCCGGATCGTAAGGCGATCCGCGCGTATGCGGCACGATGAAGACGTCGCGCGCCGGATCAACACGCGTCGCCATCGCGTGAAAAACCTCCCGCGCATCCTCGATGTCGGTGTCCGGGCTTATCGCAACCACCATCTTGGTATTGAGCCAGGGCGCGCCCATCGCGGTCATCAGGGCGTCGTTGACAAAACCTTCGCGCGGATAATCAAATTGCAGAATGCAGGATAAGGCGCCGCCCCAAGTGGGGAATCGCACGTCCATGACCTTAAGCCCGATTTCGGTCAGCCGATTAAAGAGCATCGCCTCGTGGCACAGCCGCGGTAATGTCTGGTGGTCGGTATCCGGACAGGTCTGATGCGTGCGATAGATCGGGCGGTCAGCCCGCATGGTGATCGCCGTAATTTCTACTTCTGGCACCTGTTCCGAATGCGGCAGGTGGTACATCGAGGGTGATGTCACCTCGCCGACACGAAATTTCGGGCCAAGGTGGACGTATCCTTCCACTATGATTTCGGCATGAGCCGGAACAGTCAGATCGATCGTCTCGCAAGGCACCATCTCGACATCACGGTTCATGATCGTGCCAACCATCTCCATCTCACCCCACATATCCATGTGCAGACCGGAATAGTTGCCCATGATCTCGTAGGCTGGTGGAATTCCGAACACAAAGGCGATCGGCATCTTGTCTTTGCCCATCGCGCGGTACTTGTTCATGATGATGTGCGAATGTGACGTGACGAAGCTGATCAGCCCGCGCCGTGGGCCCACCGCGTAAGTGCCGGCGTGGCAGGAATTGTAGAAGCCGGTTTCCGGATCGCGGATGATGTTCATCGCGGTCACGTAGGGCGCCTCGTCCTTGTCCTTGTGGCGCGTGATCGGCAAGACGGTCCAGTCGACGTCACTACCGGTCGCGATAACTTCCTTCACAGGGCCCGTTTTGACATTCTTGAAGCCGCGCGGTGGCTGCCGCAGCCGGAACGCCAAGGTCTTTAGATAATCTTCCGGTGTAACACCGAGAGCGCGCGCCTGACTGCGGCGGTTCTTCACCAAAATGTCGCACAACTGGTAGTCTGGCTTTTCAACGATGTTCTCAAACACAATCGGCTGGTCGCTTTGAGCCGATAGCGCACCAATATCGTCAATGCGGACGGGCTTCGTGATGCGGGTGACAATGTCGGAATTGGTATCGAGATATCCGCGCAGACTGTCGTCGAGCGGCTGATCGTTCGACCGCGCGGGCGCATCCACGGTTCGCCCATCCATAGCGCTACTCCATTTGATAAAGTAGATTAATTAAGTTACTTTTTGAAGTCAACGGCACCAGTGATGGCGCGGCGCAAATGGTTCGCAATCAGCTTGTGCTTGCAATCAGGTGTCGCGCCCGCGCTCGACCGCCGGGGACCCGCAAATATTGCAAATACAAGCTGATATTTTTCGCAATTGCCGAGCGCCGCTTTCGTCGCATGGGGGTCTGCAGGCGATCGGCAGCCCAGCTGGTAAGCAAGCCGTGCTCGATGCGTTCGGCCGTGAGCTCGAGCGCCTTGACTTTGTTACGCAGCGACGTGGCTGACTTTCGTTCCGGAAAGCCTGCGGCCTCGACGAAAGATTTGCCGGCACGACGCGCCGTTCGAAGCGGCTTCACGATTGCTTCATGCCACGGCCGGGTGACGGCAACGATTGCTCCGACGTCCCTTGGCGCGAGTTCGATGCCGCGCACCCCGAGATAAGCGCAGAACAACAGCACATTAACATCTGCGCCGTATTCATCTTGCAGCGCAAGGCACTCGCCAGCGACGCCCCCTGCTGCATAGATTTCAAGCGAAAAATCCCAAAACCGGTCTGCGGTTTCTTCCTTATTGCGGCCTTTCATCGGAACGCCACCGTTTGACTAACCCTGACTCGATATCGAACAGGTCGAGGCAGCGCCCCACCGTCTGATTGACGATATCATCGACATTTTTCGGCCTGTGATAGAAGGCCGGCACGGGCGGCATGACGATTGCGCCGTTTTCGGTCGCCGCCAGCATCGCGCGGATATGGCCTTGGTGCAGAGGCGTCTCGCGCACCAAAAGGACCAGCTTGCGCCGCTCTTTGAGGATTACGTCAGCTGCACGGCTGAGCAGATTGTCGGTCGTGCCATAGGCGATCTCCGAAAGGCTACGGATCGAACACGGCGCGACGATCATGCCGCGCGTCTTAAAGGAGCCGCTGGAGATTGCTGCGCCAATATCCGTGTTGAGATAATGCGTGGTGGCAAGCGTGCGCACCTCCTCCACGCTCATATCAACTTCTTCCTTGAGCGTGATCGCAGCGGATTTCGACACAATCAAGTGCGTTGGAATGCTCTTTGCCCGCAACGCTTCGAGCATGCGAACGCCGTAAATTGCGCCGGAGGCACCGGTGATGCCGATGATGAGGGGGTCGTTCATGGAGTTAGGCAATAAGCGGAAATGGGCTCGGCGGCAATGGATTGAAGAAAGTCCTTATTTTTCCGCAAGCGTGAACGCTACCCAAATGTCGTCTGTGAAGCCAATAGGCGGCGCGCCCGACATTCCATAACCTGCCATTACGCGAATGCGCGGCGCACGCGATCACGGCCACAAAGGTTTTCAGATGGCCTGACGGTAATTGCCCTACGCTGGCGAGCCGACCTACCGTTCTCTAAGCAAGCGTCAAGTACGACGAGCGGTACGCCACGCAAAATTTGACTGTCCTAACACCTTAAAAATACAGCCCATTTTGTCAACAGCACCAACCATCCATCATCGGTGCGACCAACTCTTCTGTGTTATGTTTGCTTTTTCAGTCGCTTGATCGATTTTTATTTTGTCTCATGTCGTACCATTTTCGGCTCATTTTGACCTATTTCTTGCGCCTGTGGTACGACGATGCCAGAAGATCTTCAAACGGCGCCCACCCTTTACTTGTTAATGGCGCAACACAACGGCAAGACGGTTGTGCCCCTCGACCAGGTTTGCCCAGATTTCTTCGGCCACCTGACGATGGAAACCTCCGTAAGGCCCTTCGCGGCGACATTGCGCTACCGATCGTGCGGATCGAACGAGCCAGAAGGCTCAACGCGGAGCCCACCTCGTTGATCTGGCCGCCTAAATCGACAAGCGGCGTGGCGCAGCAATCAGGAGTGTCGACAGCTCACCGGCCAAACGTAGCCCACCGTCACGGGTCCTTCCGAGCCTCCGCCCTTTGCGCAGCCAAGGCTGCCCGAAAACTCGGTAGCGGCGCAGCTTAAAATCCGGGTTGACGCGGCTCAGGTTGGGCGTCGCGAAAGTTCGCGATCCCGATGCCGCGTGGTAGGCGCCTGCTACGGCTTGCGCCAGGAGCGGCTCGTCCGCTAACACAAAAGCAGTCAGGTAACCAGAATCTAGTGGGCGCCTCGCAATTCAAACGCGCTTTGGAGAAAAGGATGGAAATCGTCCTGTACTACGCACCGATCGCATGCTCGCTCGTTCCGTATATAACGCTAACCGAAGCAACGGCCGAATTCGAAGTTGTGACGATAAATTTGCGCAAAAATCAGCATAAATCGCCTGAATATCTGAAGCTCAATCCCATGCACAAGGTGCCGCTGCTTGTGGTTGACGGCAAACCGCTCAGCGAAAATGTCGCGATTCAGTCGTGGATTTCTCGAAATTTTCCGAAAGCGAAATTGCTACCCAGTGATCCGTGGCGGGAGCTTCGGGCGCTCTCCCTGCATTCATGGTGCTCTTCGGGGATCCATCCCTATCTCAGCCGGCTTAACTCACCCGCGGCCGTCTGCGAATTGCCGGACGCCGCCGAGAGCATTCGCAAATCGGCGATCAGCCGCCTTTTTGAAAATTACAAAATCGCGGACGACATGCTCGCCGGCCGTGAATATTTCTTCGACCATTTCACCGCGCCGGACGCGCATTTTTTCTGGTGTTTCCGTCGCGGGCTGCTGTTTAATCTCGACTTGTCCGAGTTTACCAACTGTTCGGCGCATTTCGAACGCATGAAGAACCGGCCAAGCGTCCAGAAACTGCTTGCCTTCGAGAAATCGGTCCAAGCAGAGTTTGCTAAGGCGGCCTAGGAACCGGCAGCGGCAAACTATTCCCGAATGATGTTTTTCATCTCAGTTAGCTTACCCCGCGCGAAGCAGTGCAGGTTGTGCACGACAAGCGGCAAAACCTGCTCGCCATAGGCCTCACTCATGCCGCCAATGCGGGGCGTGATGATGACGTTCGGCATGTCCCAAAGCGGGCTGTCGGTAGGCAAGGGCTCAGTTTCAAATACGTCGAGTCCCGCACCGGCGATACGGCCGTCGCGAAGGCAACGGATCAGCGCCTGCTCATCGACCAAAGGCCCCCGTGCGAGATTAATGAGAATGCCGCCAGGCTTCATCGCGGACATGACTCCTTCGTCGATCAAGTGGCGGGTTTGCGCGGCCAATGGCACCAGCACGATCAAAAAATCGGCGGCGCCGGCCGCGTCCCGCAATTGCGCGCGGGGGACTAGCTTTTCGAAATGCGGGGCGGACTTGCGCGCATCGCTTACGCCCATGATGTGCATGCCGAATGCCGTGCAGCGCGCGGCAAGGTCTTCGGCAATCGGCCCAATGCCGGCGATCACCACTGTCTTTCCGTAAAGGAGTTTTTGTGGCCAGCGATCCCAGCCGTGGTTCTGTTGGTTGCGCTGGAGACGGGCGAAATCCCGCGTCAACGAAATCATGTAAAGAAACGCAAGTTCAGACATCTGCGGCCCATGAATTCCGCGACTGGAAGTGACGCGAACCCCGGACCGTAACGTCGTGAGTGTCTCGAGCCGGTCGGTGCCGGCCGATAATGCGCAGATGTAGCGCAGACGCGGCATGCGGCTGATCAGTTCGTCGGAGATGTCATGCGCCATCGCCAGTAGGACCTCGGCCGTTGCGCAACGCTCCAGTGCTTCCCCCACATTGCGAGCCACCTCGATTATCATCGACGGGCATTCCCGCCGCACAGCATCGGGATCGAGATGGACGCCGCGATCCATAATAAGAATCTGCATGGGATTAGCTCTGATTTATCGGAGAAAGACCGACGGTTATGGAATGTTGGTGCTCACAGTAGTGCGGCGGTGCAACTTCTCGCGCGCGATGATCACAATCGCCATGGCCAAACCGGCAAGGTTGATCCAACGTCCGACGCCGAACGCGGCCATCGGCAGCAGCAAAAACACTCCGGTTGCGAGATAGGCACTACGATCGGCTAGGGCGAGATGGCGAACCGAATAGCCCATAACCCCCGCCGCGCCAAAACCGACACCTAAAACGGCTGCGGCAACATCGATGACAATCATCATCGGTTCGCCGCGCATCAACAATGTGCCTGAAAACACGAACAAGAATGGCACAACAAATACCAGCCAGCCAAATCGCACCGCCTCGAAACCCGTCTTAATCGGATCGGCTCCGGCTAAGTGTGCGGCCGCGTAGGCGCCAATCGCCACTGGAGGTGTGATCATTGATAGGCAACCAAAGTACAGAATGAACAGATGCGCGGCCATGGGATCGACCTTCATCTCGATCAAGGCCGGGGCGACCAGCGTCGCCAGGAGAATATAGACGCCAACGGTCGGCATGCCCATGCCCAGAATGATGCAGGCAATTGCCGCGACGATCAGCAATGCCAGCAGATTTCCGCCAGCGATTTGAACCAAGGCAAGCGTCAGCGAAAAGCCAAGACCGGAATAATTAAGAGTGGCAATTACGGTGCCGGCCGCAGCGGCGATCATGAACAGATCGATGACGGTCAGCCCGGTATCGCGCAGGACCTCATAGAAATTGTAAAATGTGATCCGTCTACCTTTGAAGCCAAAAATGACCGACGCCACGATCACCGCGCCCGCTGCCATAAGTGCTGCGGCCGCGGGTTCATAGTTGAGCCAGAATAGTGCGCCGACCAATACGACAAAGGGAACCGGAAAGTGCCAGCCGTCCTTCAACACTTGCAGAGCGCGTGGAATCTGTTCGCTATCGACGCCACGCAATCCCTGTCGGGCCGCCTCAAGGTCGGCCTGTAAAAACAAGGCTAGATAGAAAAGCAATGCGGGGATTAGCGCCGCAAGCACGACCTCCGAATAGGGAACGCGCAGGAATTCGGCCATCAGGAACGCGGCGATGCCCATAACCGGCGGCATCAACTGGCCACCGGTAGAGGATACCGCTTCGATGGCAGCGGCGAGCTGCGGACGAAAGCCGGCTCTTTTCATCAGCGGGATAGTGACGACACCGGTGGTAACGACGTTCGCCACCACGCTGCCGGAAATCGTTCCGAACAAAGACGAAGCCATGATCGCGATCTTGCCTGGGCCGCCGCGGTAGCGACCCATCAGCGCCATCGAAATATCGGTAAAAAAGACCGATCCGCCGGTTTTGAAAAGGATGTTGCCGAAGAAAACGAAGGCCACCACAACCGTGGTGATGATCTGCATAACCGTGCCAAACAGGGCGCTTGCATCCCAGACCAGGAAATAGACGAGCCGATCAATCTGAACTTTGCGCCCGGTGAGCGCGCCCGGCAACAGATGGCCAATCAGCGCCAGAATGAAAAATACGACGACAACCACCGTAATTGCCGTGCCCGAGGTTCGGCGCAGCCCCTCAAGGAACAGCAGGCACAAGACGATCGCCGGAATAAGCCCATCCCACGGCCGTTGCGATCCCATCTCCGACAAATCCGGAAAGCGGAACGCGATGTAGACACCCAAAAAGAAACCGGCCAGGGCCGCCAGTTGGTCGAACCACGGAACCGGCCCATTGCGCCGACTACCTTCGTGCTCGGGTTGAGGCGTAACACGCCGAGCCGGCACCGTAAGAAAGACCAGTGGCAAGGCCAGCGCCACCATCAGGGAAATGTACTGCTCGACGTAGATGACAAACCCCAGCATCCGAACCAGGTCGCCCGCCCACGCCAGCACGCCGCAAGTCAGCGTGACCGCCAGGACATTCACTAAAATTTTCATGTCAGCCCTTGGACACCGACGAGGGACGCGTCGCCGCGTACCATCCGATGGAAGCGAGCTGGATCAGGCGCCGCCGGTCAGGATGCGTCGCGCGGAGGCCACAATCCTTTCTCTTTGAAGAATTTGATAGCGCCCGGATGATACTGAAGTTCGTCGTAGGACGTCGCCATCTGTGCGGGCACGAACCCGTTCATAGCACCGAACACAGCCGCCATGCCCTTCTTGTTCTCATAAATCGTCTTGGTGATCTTGTAGACAACATCGTCCGACATCTTGGCATTGGTAAAGAACACGACGTCATAGGCCTGTACCGTGACCTCCGAGCGGACTTCCTCAAGGCGTTTCGACGGCTTGAGCACAACCGGATAGGAGCCCGGCACGTATTTCTTCATGGCCGCGATCGCTTGCGGTGTGGTCTCGACCGAAATAGCGCGCAGACCTCCGACGCTAGCCGCGACCTGCTTGACCTTGGCCGAGCCGAGCGCGAACCAGAAAATGTCGGTCTTGCCGGCGGCGAAGTCGTCGGCACTGGAAACGATGTTGCGGGTCGGCACCGGCTTGACGTCCGCTTCGGTCAGCCCGGCGCCGGCGAGTTGGGAAAGCACCACCCGTTGCACAGACTTCTGTGCCGGATAACTGCTGGGAACCCGCTTCCCTTTGACGTCCGCGAGCGTCTTGATGTCGGAATCGAGGCGCACCAAGCCGGACGTCCTGATCGGCACCAAGCGCCCGATCATTCGGATGTTCTTCTTTACGCCCTTGCCGGCGTAATCCATCGTTCCGGTGACGTATTGCTGCACATCGGAAATCGTCGCCAAACTCAGTTCGGCGCTACCGTCATTAACAGTCTCCAGGCCGTGAGATTGCTGCGGCGACACGGTCGTCTTTAACCCACCGTTTTCGACCATAACCTTGGCAACCGCAGCGCCGATCGAATTGGTGAACGAGCCCGCACGGGTCGTAACGATGGTAATAACCTGGGCATCGGCGGTGCCGTACGCCAAGCAGCCGACGACCGACAACGCAACGAGTTTTATGACGTTCATGGCAATCCTCCCAAATTAGCACGTCGCTCTTCTTAATGGCGGTTCTTGGCTATCGCCGTTTTGTTCGCGATAGGTTGGCGGCCCAATATCGCCGCCACAGGATGATCGCTAGTGATCCGATTATCAAGGCGGCTATACCGCATCGTGGAACGCCGCATAAAATTATTGTAACGACGTCTCCCGCTTGGGCGTGACCTGACGGATTGAGCAAGTCGGAGCAATCCCGCATCATCCAAACCAACAAGGCCCGGTCACGATCGCACGGCCACAGACGGGGCGGCACGCGCCTCAAGGCGATGTTGAAGCACCCTGGCCCGCCATCCTGCCGAGTACGGTCGCGGTCAATAAGCCATTGCCGGAAAGATAACCTGCGGCAGTCGTACCGGATATACCAGCCGCTGCACCACCCGCGGCGAACAGGTTCGGGAACAGCGTTCCGTCCTGTCGCTTGACGCGGGCGCTCGCATCAATCGCGAGCCCGCCTTGGGTGTGAAATAATGCGCCGGTCACTTTCACAGCGTGGAAGCTTGGAGCACACTTCTGGTTAGGTCTGAATTTGCGTCCAAAGCGATCCTGCGCACTCTTTGCCTTCAGCTCTTCCACGTCTTTCCATTCCGCTGTGAAAACTCCGACCGGCACGTGCATGAGCGCAGCAAGATGCTCGATTGTATGGGCCTTCAAAACCGCGCCGCTTCGTTCGGCCGCACAGAAATCTTCAAACTGGCGCGCTACCACGGCGATGCGATCGTCGAATACGGTCCAAGCAACCCCGCCGGGCTGACGCAAGACGTCGACCGCCTGCTCCGAATAGCCGCACGATTCGTCGCAGAAGCGACAGCCCCGGGTGTTCGCCTGGATGCCGCCTTGCATAATCACCGCCCAAGTAATCAAGATATTGTGCGGCGTCGCTACCGACCCGTGACCCTGGTACGCGCCGAGATGCGCGAACCCGGCACCAAGCGCCCGTCCCCAGTGCACCGCATCGCCTTGATTGCCCTGGTGGCCAAAATAGAGTGCGCCGGCCATTTCCGGGATAAGCTCGCGCATGAGATCTGGATTGCCGCCATAGCCGTTGCAGGCCAGGACGAGGACGTCGCAGCCGATGGTTTCGCGACTGTTATCGTTGTGCAACAGCCCAACGCCCAGAATTCGTCCGCTAGCATCAGCAAATAGCTTTTCAACCTTACTCTCGGTGATAATGGTGATGTCGTTTTGCTCGCCGGCAGCGCGGAGGCGATCGATCAGCTCACGGCCGGTGCGAGTCGGCAGCCCGTGCATGCGTAGCGCCGAATGGCCGGGATAGTTGAAGTTATCGACCACGTCAAAGGGCATTCCGTACGTGTCGGCAAGCCATTCGATCAAAGGTCCCGCGCCGCGCGCGACTGCTTCGACAACCGCCGGGTCGTTTTCGCCATTGGCTTTGCGTTGGATGTCGGCGGCGAACAGTTCGGGGCTGTCGGCGATGCCCTTGGTGCGCTGGAAACGCGTACCCGCTGCGGGGATGAGCCCGGCCGATAGGGCCGTCGAGCCCGACGGCACGGCATCGCGCTCAATCAGCACGGTCTCAACTCCACCCTCCTTCGCTGCCAGCGCGGCGCATAGGCCGGCAGCGCCGGCGCCCACGATCAGGAGCGGGACTTGCGTGTCAAATCCCTCGCCCGTTGTCGTATAGACCAGCGACATCAAGATGGTTCACGGTTTGCGCATGTCTGGCCGGCGCAGATATTTGCCGCGCGCCGGTCCGACGACATTCCCGCCGTCATACACAAGTTCGCCGCGCAAAAACGTGCTCTTCACGCGGCCATGAAGCTCGGCCCCCTCAAAGGGCGTGTAGCCCTGGTGCGATTCAGAGGTGGCCGCATGCACGACAAAGCTCTCGTGCGGATCGACGATCACAATATCGGCGTCATAGCCGGGCGCGATATCGCCCTTGCTTGCCAAACCGAAGCGCTGCGCCGGCTTCCAGCTCAGAAGCTCGGCCATGTGATTATACGACATACCGCGTTTGCTACCTTCGCTGAGAACGCCTGACAGCAGATATTCGGTGCCGCCAAACCCCGCCTTGGCCAGCCAGATGTTGGCCGGATCGTCCTTCGACCACTTCTGCTCCGCCGAACAACAGGCATGATCGCTGACGATCCAGTCGATCTTGCGGTCGAGCACGGCCTGCCACAGCGCCTCGACGTCCTCGCGCGGACGGATCGGCGGATTGACCTTGGCGTGAACGGCACACTCGCAATCTGTGTCGAGCAGAAGATGTCCGACTGTCACTTCGCGGCGGAAGGCGATATGCGGGAACACCTGCTGCATGGTCCACGCGGCGTCCACGGCCTTGCGCGAGCTCAGGTGCAGCAGATTGATGTTCAAGCAGTTGGTTTCGTTCGCAAGATAGGACGCGATCCAGATCGCAAGCCCTTCCGAATGGGGCGGGCGCGCCGCGCTGTAGGCCTTCAGGCCGGTCAGCTTTCCTTCGCGTTCCACGAGCTTGGTATAGGCGTTGAGAATGTCGGCAAGCTCGCAATGCAAGCTGACGCTGATATGCGCGGCTTTATCGGGAAATTTCTCCATCAAACGCTGTGCCGAGCGCATGATGAACTCGAAATGCGCAATGTCGTAGCTCTCGTCGGGCCCGATCATCAGGAACTCGTTTTGCTGCGACGAGCGTCCGTGCAGCCCGTAGCCGCCGTAGAACATGAAGATCTTGAACGAAGGGATGCCGTGCTCGGTGACGAGATACTCCATCTCGTCGATATGGGCGGATTCGATCGGGGCGAGATGGAAGCCATAATCGACCCAGAACCGTCCCTCCGACTGCTTGTACACTTCGGGCATGAAATCGCGATAAGGACCGCCGCGGTTCAAGTAGTAATGGCCGGTGCGCAGATAATTCAGGCTCGAAGTGACGCCGCCCATGGCCGCAGCCTTGCTCTCCGACACCGCGTCCTGCGCCAACGGCGCGTAAATGCCGATATGCATGTGCGCATCGACGCAGCCCGGGAATGCCAGACGATTCTGGGCGTCGAAAACGGCTTTCGCCCGGTCAGCGTGAATATCGGGTCCGAGCTGGGCGACTTTGCCGTCCTTGATCGCAATATCGAGGCAATCGACCGCCGTCTTATTGGGGCGAACCACACGGGCGTTCTTGATCACGACGTCGAATGACTTTTCCATGCGGGCATTCCTTACGTTTCTGGCAACTTGCGGAGGCCTTATCGGGGGTCCCTCACCTCTCGCCGATTTTCCGGTCCTTGGGCGACGGCGACTGTTCATATTGTTTGCCGCGGGCAAGCGTTTCCGCCGTGCCGATGACGTCATTGAGCGCGTCGAAATCAAACATGCGGTCACGGAACGGCTCCGTGGTGCCGTTGGCCTTGAGCGATCCGTAGAACTCCTCCGCCGCCTTGGCGAGCGCACGCACGATGGCGCCCGGGAAGATGACGAAGGCAAAGCCCAGCGCCTCAAGTTCCGCTGCCGGCAGCACCGGCGTCTTGCCGCCCTCTACCATGTTGGCCATCAGCGGCGTCGCCTTGCCCATCAGCGCACCGATGCGGCCAAGTTCCTCGCGCTGACGTGGCGCTTCGACGAACAGCATGTCGGCGCCGGCTTCGCGATAGAGCGCAGCGCGGGCAATGGCGCGCTCAAAACCCTCGACGGCGACCGCGTCGGTGCGCGCGATGATCATCGTCTCTGGCGATGCACGTAAATCGACGGCAGCCTTGATCTTGCCGACCATCTCCGACGCCGGAATGAGCGCCTTGTCGTCGAGATGGCCGCAGCGCTTAGGAAAATCCTGGTCCTCGAGCTGGATCGCATTGGCGCCGGCCCGCTCGAGCAGGCGTACGGTGCGCTCGACATTGAGTGCGTTGCCGTAACCGGTGTCGGCGTCGACGACGAGATGCGCCGAGACCCGGTCTCGGATCAGCGCCACGGTGTCGACCACCTCGCTCATGCTGACGAGGCCGATGTCGGGGCGCCCGAGCCGGGTATACGCGATGGCCGCGCCGGAAACATAGAGTGCTTCGAAGCCGGCTTTTTCGGCGAGCAGCGCCGTGAGCGGGTCATAGACGCCCGGTGCGATGAGGATCGGCGGGCGAGCAAGGCGGGCGCGCAAAGTATCAGTCATGCGTTCACAGTCCCAGGTAAGCGCGTTTGAGTTCCGGATCGGCGCCGATCTCGGCGGCGGTACCGGACATGATGAATTGGCCCTCAGCGAGGACATAGGCGCGATCGGCGACTTCGAGGCTTTGCACCACATTCTGCTCGACCAGCAGCATGGCGACGCCTTCGGCGTGGATGCGCGCGATCAGCGCGAACAGTTCCTCGACCAGGAGCGGCGAGAGGCCGAGCGACGGCTCGTCGAGGATGATCAACCTCGGCTCGGCCATCAGGCCGCGGCCGATCGCGAGCATCTGCTGTTCGCCCCCCGACAAAGTGCCGGCGCGCTGCGATTGCCGTTCAGCGAGCCGCGGGAAGATAGCGAAGACGCGCTCACGGTTTTGTGCGCGGCGTTCGGCGGCGCGCCGGTAACTGCCAAGGCCGAGATTCTCGCGCACGGTGAGATTGGGGAAGATGCGGCGACCTTCCGGTACATGGATCAGCCCGCGGGCGACGATCGCCGCCGGCCGATCGCGCTCGATACTCGCACCATCGAAGCGGATCGATCCTTCGCGCGGGCGCACGATGCCGGAGATCGTGCGGTTGAGCGTCGATTTTCCCACGCCATTAGAGCCGAACACGGCAACAATCTCGCCGGCGCCGACGTCGAGATCGATGCCGCGCAGTACCTCGGTTTCGCCGTAGCCGGCATGCAGACCGCGCACGGCGAGCAGTGCCTCAGTAGGCATGGGCGCCTCCGAGCTTAGCCGCGGCGCCGTGGCCGAGATAGGCCTCAACCACCGCCGGATCTGCCGTGACCTCGGCCGGTGTGCCTTCCGCGATGATCCGGCCCTCCGCCAGCACGAAAACGTGCTCGGCCAGACTCATCACCGCCTGCATGACGTGCTCTATCATCACGATGGTAATCCCGCGCGACGCAAGAGCACGGATGACAGGAACGATGTCGTGGATTTCCGCCGGATTGAGTCCAGCCAGCACCTCGTCGAGTAGCAGCAGTTTCGGTTCGGTGGCCAGCGCCTTGGCAAGCTCGAGCCGCTTGCGGCCGGCGACGGTTAACGTGTCGGCCGACCGGTCGAGCATCTCGGCCAGGCCAAGCTCATGCGCCACCTGTTCGGCAACAGTGAGCGCGGCGTTATGCGATCGATGGCGCAGATGCGCGCCGACCAGGATATTCTCGCGCACCGTCAACCCGGCGAATGGCTGCACGATCTGGAAGGTGCGGGCGATGCCGCGCCGCGCCAAGCGATGCGGTGGCTCACGGGTGATGTCCTCGCCACCGAAGCGGATGACGCCGGTCGACGGCTTGAGAAAGCCGGAAATCAGCGCAAACAGCGTCGTCTTGCCGGCGCCGTTGGGACCAATCAACGCGGTGATACGGCCTACGGGCACTGAGAGCGAGACGGCATTCACGGCCAACAGCCCGCCAAAGCGGCGCGAGACGCAATCAACTGCCAGCAAGGGTTCAGCCACGGCGCGCCTCCGCGGCAGGCGCCGGCCGTATCAGCCGGCTGCGCAGGCTCGCGAGGCCACCGATCAGCCCTCGCGGCGAAAACCAAATCACCAGAACCAGCACGCAGCCAAAGACGACGAGATCGAGCCCGGGCGCCTGCCCGCCGGTGATCCATTGTGCGCCCTCTCCCAGCGCTCGAACCACCAATGCGCCGAGCAGCGGCCCGAACACGGTGCCGACGCCGCCGATGATCGGCGTCAGCAGCGCCTCGATAGAGATCCAGGTGCCATAGGCAATGCCGGAATCGACGAAGAGGAAGTATTGAACGTAGAAGCACCCGGCCGCCGCAGTGATAGCGCCGGAGATCGCCATGGCGGCTAGCTTGACCGCGGTCGCGTCGACGCCGAGCCCCATGGCGGCGTCCTCGTTCTCGCGCACCGCAATCAGCCAGACACCGAAGCGCGAGCGCTCGATCAGCCGGGTGGCGATCAGCGCAATGGCGACCAGCGCGAGGATCATCCAGTAGAAGATCGCGCGGCTCTGAAACTGGAGTGCTTCGACGCGCAGGTCGAGCTTGACCAAGGTACCGACACCGGCGCCCGTGATCGGCGCAACGCTCGCCGAAATGCGCAAGACCTCGGCAAAGGCGAGCGTGACCAGAGCGAAATAGGAGCCGCGCAGGCCTGAACGAAAGGTCAGCCCGCCGACGATGGCGCCCACCAGCGCGCCGGCGGCAATGCCGAGACCGAAGGCGAGCCAGGCGTTCACGCCGTAGTGCACCTGCAACACCGCGGTGACATAGGCGCCGGTTCCGAAGAATGCCGCGTGGCCGAACGAATATTGCCCGCCATAACCGCCGAGCACGTTCCAGCCCTGCCCTGCAAGCGCGATCATCAGCGCGAAGACGAGGAAGTTCAGCGTGACGTTCGAATGCACCACGAGCGGCACCGCGGCGAGCACGATGATGACAACGAAGACCGGCCCAAACCCCTTCATGCGCGCGCTCCGAACAGCCCGCTCGGCCGCACCAGCAGCACGACGATAAAGATGATGAAAATGCCGATCTGGCCGAGCAACTCGCCGAGAAACAGGCTCGACAGGCTCTCTACCACGCCGATGACGAGTCCGCCGATCAACGCTCCGGGCACCGAGCCCATGCCGCCGAGCACGACGATGGTAAAGGCGACAAGGATGAAAGCGTTGCCGGCGGTCGGATTGACGTAATAGCTCGGGATCAGCAGGCAGGCGGCGATGGCCACGCACGCCGTGCCGAGCCCGAAAGTCACCGCATAAATGTGGGCGACATCGATGCCGGCCAACTCGGCGCCGAGCTTTTCCTTGGCGACGGCGCGAATCGCGCGGCCGGTGTCGGTCGCGCTCATGATCCACCACAGCGCCAGAGCGACCACGAACACAGCGCCGAAACCGATCAGCCGCGGCAGCGGGAGAAAGGTGAAGCCGACGTCGATGCTGGTGAAGGCATAAGACAGTTCAATCGTGCGCGTATCGGCGTGGAAGAAGAACAGCAGCGCGTTCTCGATGATGACGGCAAGACCGAGCGTCACCAGCAGCATGTTGCGGTCGTCACCATGCGAGGCCGGACCGATGAGGAGGCGCTGCAGCGCGTAGCCGATGGCGAAGAACGCGGGCGCCAGCAGGAAAGTCGCGAGATAGGGATCGAGCCCGAGGACGCGATAGACGAAATAGGCGGCGAACATGGCGGCGGTGAGCAAAGCGCCATGGGCGAAGTTAATGATGTGCAGCACGCCGTAGATCAGCGTCAGCCCGAGCGCGACCAGCGCATAGACTGCACCGGTCATAAGGCCGTTGAGCACGGCGGGGATCAGGATGACGGGCGAGAGCACGACGGACCACGTGCGCGGACGGCGCGCCACGCGCCGTCCGCGGAAATTGTCACGGCGATCAAGCCGGGACCGGGAAGATCACTTTTCCGTTGGCGAATTTCTGCGGCAGGATCACCTTGATATCGTTGTCCTGCACCTGCGTATTGCAGGGCGCCGCACCCTCGTTCTGGCCGTTGACGAACTTGGTCGGGCCATAGGGCATGATGTGGCCGGACCAGGTGGAGCTCGCCAGCGCGGCGATGAGCTTGGCGCGATCGGCCGAAGCCCCACGCTCCAGTGCATCGGCGACCAGCCCGACGCAAGAGTAGTTGAGATAGACCTCGTAGGTGAAGAACTGCCCCTTGGCCTCGACCTTCTTCTTCAGCGCCTGCGCCTTGTCGCTGAGCGGGTTGAACCAGTGATTGCAGTCCATGATGCCGTTGGCGGCCGCCGGGAACTCCTTGACGAACTTGTAGGACGACGCCGCGCCGCCGAGCACCGAATAGATGCCCTTCGGCCGCACGTGCTGCTGCAGCATGGTGCGGGCGAGCAGGACATATTCGTTGTAGTAGTCGGCCGGGATGACCAGATCGGGGTTCTGCGCCTTGATCTTGAGCACGATGGTGTTGAAGTCGCGCGTCGGGGTCGGATGCGCGATCAATTCCAAAACCTTGAAACCGTGCTCCGGCAGTTTCGCGCCGAGCAGCTTGGCAACGCCGGAGCCGAATAGCGAATCCTCGTGCACGATTATCGCGGTCTTGGCCGGCTTGCCGGCGCCGTCGTTGATCGCCACCAGATTGTCGAGCGCCGACTTGGCAATGACGCCGAAACCGGGGCCGAATCGGAAGGTGTTCTTCAGGCCGCGCTTGATGATCGAGTCGGAAACGCCGACGTCGACCACGTAAGGCAGATCGTAGCGCGCGGCGGCCTGCGTCGTGGCGAGACAGATCGAGGAAGCGTAGCCGCCGACGATACAGGCCACGCCCGCCGAATTCATTTTCTCCACTTCGGCGGTGCCACCGGCCGGGGTCGACTGCGCATCGCCGAGAACCGCATCGATCTTGCCGCCGCCCAGCGCTTTGATGCCGCCGGTCGCGTTGATCTCGTCGATTGCCAGCGTGGCGCCGAGTCGCCCTTGCGTTCCGGAATAAGCCAGCGCGCCAGTGACCGGATGCAACACGCCGAGCTTCACCGGCGTGCCGGCCGCGCGTAGCACCGATGGCATGGCAACGGTCGCTGCGCCCAGGGCGCTGGTAGCGAGAAATTTGCGACGGCTGAATGATTGCTTCGACATGGTCACTCTCCCTCATGGTTCAGTGTAACGGCGTTGGTCTTGCTGTTGAAATGGCGTGGCAGTACGCGACGGCCAGCTTTCGCGTCGCGGCGCACGACCGGCGACCAAGCTTTCGCCTTGGCGCCGGAGCGCACCAGATCGATCTCGAAGGCGTAACGGTCGGGGCGATAGAGCGCGTGCAGATGCTCGACGGCGCGACCAGTCTGATCGTAGACAACGCGGACGAGCTCGATCAGCGGCGATCCAGTGCGCAGGTTGAGCGCGCCGGCAACGCTCGGCGTCGCCAGCCCCGCGCTGATGCGCTGGCGCGCGTGCTCGACCTTGATGCCGGCGCGCTCAAGCAGATCGAGCAAAGGCCGCGCTGCCAGCTCCTGCCGGGTGAACGTGACCGACACGCTCTCCGGCACATGCGTGGTGAGATAAGAGAACGGCTCGCCGTCGACCGAGCGCACGCGCACTGCGCGTTGCAGCAACTGATCGGGCCCGACGCCGAGCGCCTGCGCAAAAGCCCCTTCCGCCGGCACGTAATCGAAGGACAGGAGCTTCACCGCGGTGCGCCGTCCCATGTCGGCGAGGTTGGCGAGGACGCCGGAAATGTCGGCGGTGATCGGGGCCGGCGGTGAGCGGTAGATCACCCGCGTGCCGGCGCTGCGCCGGCGCTCGATCAACCGCTCGCGCGCGAGCTCACCCAGCGCGCGGCGCACGGTGACGCGCGAGACGCCGTGGAACTCGGCCAATTCATTTTCGGTCGGCAGCTTGGCGCCGAAGCCGAAGGCGCCGCTCAGAATGCGGTCGCGCAGGACGAGATAGACCTGCTTTGCCTTCGCTTCGCCGAGCCAATCGCGCAAGGCTCCCCCTCACCCCAGAAGCCGGGGCGCTTTACTTGGTATTCTTTAGCATACAATACTGATAGCCCTCGACAAGTCCTTCCGGCGGAGCCACATCGCACGAATGAGCGAGCCGCAGACCCTGATCGACAAGTTGTGGGCGTCGCATGAGATCGCGCGGCGTGAGGACGGCGCCACGCTGCTGTGGGTCGATCGGCATTTCGTGCATGAAGGCTCGTTCCACGCCTTCAGCCAGTTGAAGGTGCGCGGACGCACCGTTGCTCAGCCCACCCTCAACTTTGGCATCGCAGACCATTACGTGCCGACGCGCGGCCGAGCGGCCGGTATCGCCGATCCCGAGATCGCCGCCATGGTGCGCAATCTCGAAGCGAACGCCGCGGACAACGCGATTACGTTGTTCGGCTTGGGCGACGCACGCCAGGGCATCGTGCATGTGGTCGGGCCTGAACAGGGCCTCACCCTGCCCGGCTTGCTCATCGTCTGCGGCGACAGCCACACCTCAACACACGGCGCCTTCGGCGCCTACGCCTTCGGCATCGGTGCCTCCGAAGTCGCGCATGTGTTGATGACACAGACCCTGTGGCAGAGGAAGCCGAAGCGCATGCGCGTTGCGGTCGAGGGCAAGATGGCGCCGGGCATCGCCGCCAAGGACATCGCGCTCTCGATCATCGCCGATATCGGCGCTGACGGCGCCCAAGGCCATGCCATCGAATTTGCCGGCAGCGCTATCCGGACCCTAACCATGGAAGGACGGCTGACGCTGTGCAACATGTCGATCGAGGCCGGCGGCCGCTGCGGCATGGTCGCGCCCGACGAAAAGACCTTCGCCTATCTCAAGGGCCGCCCCTACGCGCCCAAGGATGCTGATTTCGATCGCGCGGTCAACGATTGGTCGAGGCTTGCTTCGGATGCGGATGCGACATTCGATCGCGAGGTTACGCTCGATGCCAGCGGCGTCGCGCCGATCGTCACCTGGGGCACGACGCCCGATGATGCTTTGCCGATCGACGCTCGCGTGCCCAATCCGGCACGCGAAACCGATACAGCGCGCGCGGCATACATGCGTGAGGCGCTCGATTATATAAATCTTAAACCTGGCACCAAACTTACCGACATCACCATCGACCGCATCTTCATTGGCTCCTGCACCAATGCGCGCATCGAGGATTTGCGCGCCGCCGCGGCAGTGCTCGCCGGCCGCGTTAGCAAAGTGCCGGGGCTGGTGTCGCCGGGCTCCACGCCGGTGAAGCGACAGGCGGAAGAGGAAGGGCTCGACCGTATCTTCCGCGACGCCGGCTTGGAGTGGGCAGATTCCGGCTGCTCTATGTGTGTCGGTATCAACGGCGACGTCGTCTCGGCCGGCGAGCGCTGCGCCTCGACCACCAACCGCAATTTCCGTGGCCGCCAGGGGCGCGGCGCGCGCACACATTTAATGTCGCCGGCCATGGTCGCCGCCGCCGCCGTCAACGGCCAATTGGCCGACGTACGGTCGCTGCTGGCCGGGCGCAAAGTCTAGTCATGGAAAAAATCACGCGCCTCACCGCCCGGGCCTGCCCGCTGCCGCAGCCGAGCATCAATACCGATCTGATTTTGCCTGCACGCTACCTGAAATGGCCGCGTAGCAAAGGGCTGGGGCAAGTGCTGTTCCAGGACTTGCGCGCCGACCCCGACGGCAAGCCGCGCGCAGAGTTCCCGCTCAATCAGCCGATCTGGCAGGGCGCACAAATTCTGCTTGCCGGTCGCAACTTCGGCGGCGGCTCGTCGCGCGAGGCGGCCGTGTACGCGGTCTATGATGCCGGCTTCCGCTGTGTCATCGCGCCGTCATTCGGCGACATCTTTGCGCAGAACGCCGTGAAGAATGGATTGCTCACGGCGATCGTTTCGGAAAGTGACAGTGTGGACCTTGTAGCCGCGGTGACTGTGGAACCGCAACGCGACGTCTCCGTCGATCTTGAGCGTCAAACAATTTCCTGCGGTAACCGGACCTACAGTTTCTCGATCGACCCAGTCAGCCGCAATCAGCTGCTCAACGGCTGGGATGACATCGATCTCACCGAAAGCTATCGCGCGCAAATATCGGCCTTTTGCGCCGCAGACCGTCAGCGCAGGCCATGGGCTGCGCCTGACGCAACGTGAGACCTGATCGGTTGATTTAAATACGACAAGCGGTACGACAGCAGCTAAGTGCCATCATGCTAACCTGCGAAACCGCAAAGGATTTCGCCGCAAATCCTCGCTCTCCATCATCGGCGCGGCACAAAAGCGATGGGACAATGCTTCTGGCTCTTTTCGTGATTTTTCAGTCATTTAACGATTCTATCTTCATTTCATGTCACAAGTGCGCTTCGACTGCAGTGCGGCGCGTCAGCCTGGTCGCACCGATGGCAATGACGGCAAGGACAACGCCGACGGCGGTAGCCCAGATGTTGGGAGCGATCATACACAGCGCACCGATCGCCAGCACCAGGCGCGCCCACCAGGCATCGCACCATTTCGAATAATGCTCGATCGTGGCAGCCAGCAACGTCAGCGCAATCGCGGCACTGACGAAGGTTGTCGCGGTCTTCCACAACGCACCTTGCCACAGCAGTTCCGGTCCGTACACGAACACGAACGGCACCACGAACGCCGCCAGACAGAATTTCACCGCATGGCCGGCGATCGCCATCGGATTGCACTCAGCAATGGCCGACGCCGCATAGGCCGCTACCGCGACCGGGGGCGTCACCGCTGACATCACCGCGAAGTACAACAGGAACATATGACCGGGGAGTAGATCGACGTGGAGCTGGTTGAGCAGCGGCCCCATGAGCACGGCGGCCAAAATGTAGGCCGACGGGGTCGGCATCCCCAGCCCAAGTACAACCGTAAGCATCGCGCCGACCAATAGCGCGGTGAATACGTGCGCGTTGGTGATGGCGTAGATGACGTGCGCGAACTTGGCGGCGAGCCCCGTCATGGTGAGGCCGGCTATCACCAGTCCAGCCGCTGCGGTCGCGCCCGCCACCGGTACGATGCGATACACGGTATCGGCAAGGGCGTTCCACAGCTCGACGGGACCGAGACGCGTCTCGCTTTTGAGCGAGGACACGACGATCACCGCAACCGTGCCCATGATCGCCACCATGGTGGGCGTGTAGCCATAGAGCAGCGCGGTTACCAGGATGATCAAGGGCACGAAGAACAGGCTGCCCTTACGGAGCGTCGCCAAAAGCGAGGGGATCTGCGACCGGTCGAGCGCGCCCAAACCCAGCCGGACGGCGCGGAAATGCACCTGCGCGTAGACGCACACGTAATACAGTATTGCGGGCAAAAGCGCCGCGATGGCGATGTCGCGATATTCGATACCCGTATATTCCGCCATGATGAAAGCGGCCGAACCCATCACGGGCGGCATAATGCTCCCGCCGGTCGACGCGGCGACCTCGATCGCGGCGGCCACCTCCGGCTTGTAGCCGAGCCGCCGCATGATCGGGATGGTCACCGAGCCGGTCGTCACCACGTCAGCAGTCGGACTGCCGGAGATCATGCCGTACAAACCCGACGAGATCACGGCCACCTTGGCGGGCCCGCCTGCCCGGCCGCCGGAGATTGACGCTGCGAAGTCATAAAAGAAATCCGCCCCCTTGGCGGCATACAGCACGACGCCGAACATCACGAACATGAACGCATAGGTCGCGGCCACGCGCGCCGGCACGCCCATGATGCCGTCAGTCGTATAAACCATGATGTCGATGAAATGAACGTAGTCGATATAGCCGTGCTGCAGCACGCCACCCAGCAAGTGGCCGAAGAAGTTGTAGGCGATGAAGATCAGCACGACCACCGTCAGGCCGGCGCCGGTAGTGCGCCGCGTGATCTCGAGTGTGAGAAGCACCGTGAGGATACCGAAGAACAGGTCGAAACCGCTCAGCGGGCTCAGAAGCGCGATCCGATTGACGATCTCGGGCGCCTTGAACAGGAAATAGACGCCGGTAGCGAAGCTGGCGAAGGCCAACGCATAGTCGATGAGATGGGGATGTTCGGAATCGGAGTTCGGAAAGGCACCGACCGTTGCGAAGGCGATGGTCATGATGCCCATGAGGAACACGGCCACCAGCGACCAGGGCTGGATGATCAGGACCGTCGCCGCTAAGATCGTATAGACGGACAACGCCACCGCGAGCGGCGTTATGACCCAGTTGAGCCAGCCCTTCGGCTTGCGACGCACGCCGACGGAGAACCAGGTTTCGGGGCTCATCAAGCCGGGTTTTTTCATGGGTGTTGCTCAGCATTCATGGCGCGGCAGCCTTGAGACTGCCGCGCCGATGCTTGTTCATTATCGGGGCTGCGTTACTTCAACAGCCCCTTCTCTTTGAGGTATTTCGCCGCGCCCGGATGATGGGGGATGAGCCCCTTGCCGGCGAGAGTTCTGATTGGTCACCACCTTCTGCAGCAACCGGTGCGCCGCCTTGTACTTGTCGGAGTGCTCGATGATGGCCTTGGTGATGTTGTAGGCGGTCTGCTCATCCATATCGGCGCGAACGACCAGATTCATGCCGACGCAGACCGACGAGGAGTTTGCGGCAAGGAACTTGTACTCGCCGGCCTTGATCTCGCAGGGCTCGGCGCCAAGCTCGTCGGCGACCTTCTTGGCGGTCTCCTCCGTGAGCGGCAGCATCACCAGTTCCAGGCCATTGGCCATTTCCCGAATGCGCGGATGGTTGATCGAGATGCCGAAAACCACGCCGTCGAGTTTGCGATCGAGCATCAGCGACGTCATCTCTCGCGACGCGGCGCGAATGACCTGGCCGCCCCATTTCTTGATGTCGTCCTGTGAAATTCCATTCGCCTCGAACACGGCGAGGCCGACGTCGCCGTCGAGGTTGCCCGGTCGGTTGAATGCCACCTTCATCGGCGGCTTCTTGGCCGCGATGTCGGCCACGGTCTTGATGCCGTACTTGTCAGCCCAATTTTTGTTGACCAGAACATGCGTCGCCTGGAACCGCGAACTCGGCGCATAGGGCTGGACCAGCAGCCGCAGATCGGTGAGCGGTTTCGGAATGGGCTTGATGCCCTTGATGGCGACGTTGAGTTCGGTGCCGCCGATGAGCGCCAGCGGCACCTTGCTCTGCTCGAGCAGCATGGCATTGGCCAGCCCGCCGCTACCCGTCTGGTAAGTGACCGTCGAGCCCGGATAGGCCGCGTTGAGCGCCGCGTCGAGGCCGGCGCCGACGGTCGACACCAGTCCGCCCGGGCTGTAGCCCGCGACCGTCAGATTGTATGGTTGCGCTGCGACCGGCCCGGCGAGCGCCATGGCGACGATCAGAGCGGTGATCGGCGTTTTCTTCATAGGTTTCCTCCCGTGTGCTGAACCCTTTTTGTCCCCCTAAAACTGGAAAGCTATCGCAGCGCTTTCTGCATCGCGATATTGCTCACGCCCCTCCCCACATGTCGCGCGCCAACTCGACCACGAGCTGAAGCTTGGCCTCCTGCACATCCTGCGTTATCGGATTACCCGTGTCGATACTGGCGAAACCGCATTGCGGGCTGACTGCTAGGCGATCGAGATCGAGCTGACGCGCCGCCTCCTCGATGCAACGCTTCATGTCGTCCTCGTTTTCCATCGCCGGCGTCTTGGTCGAGACGATGCCGAGGACCACTGTCTTATGGCGCGGCACAAGACGGAGCGGCGCGAACGTGCCGGCGCGCGGTGTATCGTATTCCAGGAAGTAAAACTGGATATTGAGCGCGTTGAACAACCGCTCGGCAACGTCGTCGTAGCTGCCTTCGGAATGCCACATGCCGCCGCGGTTGCCACGGCACAAATGCATGCCGATCCGCATGCCCTGCGGGGCGTTCGCCAGAACGCGGTTGGTTACAGCAACGTATTTGTCGATCAGCGCGCTCCAGTCGTCGCCGCGAGCCTTCAGCCCGGCCTGCACCTCCGGGTCGCCGAACTTGGCGAACGCCGTTTCGTCGATCTGCACATAGCGGCAGCCGGCATCGGCGAGGGCCTGCAACTCGCAACGGAAGGCCTCTACCGTGTCGTCCCAGAACTGGTCGAGGTCCTTATAGGCGGTGGCGAGCACGGCAGCGTCGCCGCCACGGAAATGCAGCGCGCAAGGTCCGGGGATAGTGATCTTCGGGATGAGCTTGGTGTTGGCGGCGATGAACTTGAAATCGGGCACATTGATCGGCTTTCGCCACTTCACCCGGCTCCTGATCAGCGCGACCGGCTGGTTCGCGCGCTTGCCGGTCTCGGCGCCGCTCTTGGCGTCTTCGCCGCCCACGGTGTCGATGCTGAGATCGCCGAGTTGGGCGTAGAAGAAGCTGTGGTAGGACCGGCGGCGGAACTCGCCATCGGTTGCGAATTTCAGCCCGACCCGTTCCTGCAGCCTGAGGGCCTCCTTGATGGCGGCATTCTCGGCGGCGATAAGCGCCTCGCGGCCGATCTCCCCGCCGGCAAATTTGGCGCGCGCTTCGCGCAGCGCCTTTGGACGCAGCAGACTGCCGATATGTTCGGCACGGAAAGGCGCCTGATGCTGTTGCATCACCGCCGCCTGCTCGTTGTGGTTTTTTTTAAACCTACTGCTGTGGACTCTGTCATTCCGCCGCGCCGACCCGATCCTGCCGCTCTGCCGTGTTCTCACTGCCGCCGCCGAGAGTGCGCCAGTTGACGGTCTTGGGCATGACGCCTTCGAAGGAACTGATGCTGGCGTGCGCTATGTGCGGCCCGGTGGTACCGATCGCGGGACCGCCATCGCGCATCGCCTGCGCGGCTTCCACCATCAATCGACGGAACGCGGCGACAGCGACGTCGCTCGCGCCCAGACGTTCCTGGCTGCGGTCGGTGATGGCACCCATGGATTCCCACATCGCGATATCCTGGTTGGGAATACCGGAAATGCCCGTGAAATTTCCGCTCTTCATGGCGGCGCGATCCTGCCGGTAAAGATTGCTCGCCGTACGCATGCCGTCGAAATTAGCGTCAACGTCGACCCCCCATTCCAACACGTTGAACTTTCGCCAGACATCCGGCTCAACGCCCGGTTTGTCCGGGCCGTTCCAGGCGATGAAATAGAAGATGGTGGTGTTGTCGTCCTCGGGCGTCAGCAACGTCGCGACGTTATGAACGTTGTTGGGCGGAATCAGCGCCGTGAACGGTGCGATATAGACGGTGGTGCGAATGTAGTCGTGCGTCGCCTCGTTCTTGATCGGGCGTCGGATGGCCGCGTAGCGGAAACCGTAGCTGGTCCGTTCGATCTGGAAACGCGGCGCCTTGTCGGTAGATGGCCGCAGCCAATTCATGTTGGTCGCCTTCGCCCCGTCGACCGGCGCCGGCACCATGTCGGAGGAGTGCAGGCTGGACGAATGAGCGGAATCGATTTGGCCTTCGAGAATCTGCGCCCAGTTGCAGCGCACGCGCACCTTCGTGGCACTCACACGCACGTCGGGCGTTGGCGCGAAGGCGGGCGGCTCAAGCTCGCGCATCTCGTCCGCTGGTCCGAGATAGGTCCAGACAAAGCCACCGGCTTCGCGCACAGGATATGCCTTATGCTTTACCCGCTGCGGCACGTTGGTGCCAGGCGGTTCGGAAGCGAGATCGACGACATTGCCCTCCACGTCGAATTTCCAACCGTGGTAGAGACAGCGCAGCCCGCACTCCTCGTTGCGGGCGAACACAAGCGACGCACGGCGATGCGCGCACAGTTCGTCGAGCACACCGAGCCGGCCCTTGCTGTCGCGGAACACGACCAGGTTCTCGCCGAGCAGGCGCACCCGCAGCGGCGCGCCGTCGGGTTCGGCCACTTCCTCCGTCAAGCAAGCGGCGATCCAATGCCGGCGCATGATCTGGCCCATCGGCGCCGGCCCTTCAACACGGCATAGGAGGTCGTTTTCCTCAGGCGTCATGGCTATCCCCGGCGTGCAGCATTTGTCTTGCCAAGCGATCTATCTTAGATATCTAAGATAAGCCTAATGAAAGGCGGCTTGGGAGTCGAGCCGGAATAACGTCCTTGGCGCTATCCTCATCCCGTCGACTGCGAATGGGCGTGGCCGGGCTTGGCCGTGCTTTTTCGATCATGCTGCCGACCCTGCAGCGCGACCCGCGAGTTGCTGTCGTCGCTGCCGCCGATCCACGGCCGGATGCGCGGCAACGCTTTGCGAGCGATTTCGGCGGCACGGCGTATGAGACGGTCAGTGCGCTTTGTGCCGACCCGCAGGTCGAGGCCGTTTACGTCGCGAGCCCGCATCAACTCCATGCCGAACATGCACAGATTGCCGCGGCGCACGGCAAACATGTGCTGGTCGAGAAGCCGATAGCGCTGACGCTTGACGACACGAAAGCGATGATCGCTTCGGCCCGCGAGGCTGGCGTTTACCTGATCGCAGGCCATAGCCACTCTTTCGATGGGCCGATACTGCGTGCCCGTGAGTTGATCGCCAGCGGCCGGTACGGCGCGGTGAGGATGATCACAGCCCTCAACTACACCGACTTTCTCTACCGGCCGCGCCGACCGGAAGAGCTTGATACCGGGCAAGGCGGCGGAGCGCTGTTCAACCAGGCGCCGCATCAGGTCGACGTCGTCCGGCTGCTTGGTGGCGGACACGTCTCTTCCGTGCGGGCGATGACTGGGGCCTGGGACAATGCGCGGCCGACAGAGGGAGCTTACGCGGCATTGTTGGCTTTCGAGAGCGGCGCTTTTGCCTCGCTCGCCTACAACGGTTACGGGCAGTTCGATTCCGATGAATTCTTGGGCTGGATCGGCGAGATGGGGCAGAACAAAAACCCGCGCACGACCCCCCGCCAGCTTCAGGATCCTGCGCAGGAGGCGGCTGCAAAGGCCACGCGCAGTTACGGCGGAGCGGGCTGGCAGCCGCCGCCGGCGCAGGATTTGTTACATCAGCATTTTGGAACGATCCTCGTCAGCTGCCAACATGCGGACCTGCGGCCACTGCCCACGGGCGTAGTGATTTATGAGGACGGCGTTGGCCGACTTGATCCATTACCGCAGCCCGCGATCCCGCGCACGGAGGTTATCGATGAACTCTACGCCGCGGTGATTGAAAGACAGCCGCCGTTGCACGACGGCGTCTGGGCGATGGCGACACTTGAGGTCTGTCTTGCCATGCTGCGCTCGGGGCGCGAAGGCGCGGAGATCCGGCTGCAACACCAGGTGGAAATGCTGTGACCGGTTCCCGACGATCCGAAACCGAAAGCATACTTCGGCATTGGCGCGAGGCCGTTCCGGACGATCGCCTCGCACATCTGGTACGCGATGCGGCGCGCGCACTTGTTCGCTCGCTCAGCGTACGGCTGGCCGAACATCATGTCTCATTCGGCCACTGGTCCTTTCTACGCGTGCTATGGGAGGGCGACGGCCTCACCCAACGCGAGTTGAGCGATCGTGTGGGCGTCATGGAGCCCACCACCTTCTCGGCGATCAAGACGATGGAGCGTCTTGGCTATGTCATCCGACGCCATCACGAAGGCGATCGGAAAAAAGTCTACATCTATCTGACGCCCAAAAGCCGCCTGCTTAAGGAGCGACTCGTTCCATTAGCGGAGGAGGTCAATAGAGTCGCGATTGAAGGCCTTGCAATCGAGCGCGTCGCTGTTACCCGTGCGGCGTTGCTTGCGATGATCGAAAACCTCGCTCGCGACCACGTTTTGGCGAAGCCAATGCCGTCGACACGCGTGATCGCGAAACTGGCCCGGGATCGGAAGGCACGCTGAGACACTGGCGCTGACCGATGCTGCGGGCGATATTTCTCGTCGGCGCGGCTTTACCGAAACCGAAGGCCGGGCCGGCGGCACGCCGCTCGTCGACGGCAAGGATCGGAAGCCCACAGCCAGCACAAGGCGCCGGATGAGTGTCGTTCGATCCGCTCCACATGGCGCGGTTCGCCACAAACGGCAAGATCGAGCACGCGGCTGGCGGCCGAACCTTGATAAAGTGCGCGCAAGCTGGTTGGCTCAACGCCCTCGCCCGCACCATCGCTGCTTACCCTGATGCAAGATTTTGACTTTCTCATCATTGGCGGCGGCAGCGCCGGCGCGGTCATGGCAGCACGGCTGTCGGAAGATTCGGCCACACGCGTGCTGCTGGTCGAGGCCGGCCGCGATACGCCGCCCGATGCGTTTCCCGCCGACATCGCCGATACATTCCCGACATCCTCGCTCAACCCCGATTATTTCTGGCCCGGGCTGCAAGCCACTCGATCTGCGAACACGCCGCCGCGGCCGTTTCCCCAGGCGCGCGTCATGGGCGGCGGCTCGAGCGTGATGGGATTGTGGGCGCTGCGCGGCGTGCCATCGGATTTTGACGCATGGATTGCGGCTGGCGCCGAAGGCTGGGGGTGGGACGATGTGCTGCCCTATTACCGTCGGCTGGAAAACGATTTCGCGCGCGACCAAAGCCAGCTTGCGCCTGGCCCCTACCCGATCCGGCGTCTGCCGCACGAAGAGTGGCCGGCTTTCGTTTCGGCGGTTGAGCGCGCGGCGGCGGCACGCGGATTGCCGCTTGTCGAGGATATCAACGAAAAGCCGGGTGAAGGCTTCTTCCCGATGCCGCTCAGCCAAGACGCGACAACGCGCGCCTCGAGCGCACGCAGCTACCTGACCGCCGCCGTCCGTCGGCGCGGCAATCTGCAGATCATGACACAAACACGCGTCACTGGACTGCGCTTTGAAGGGTTGAAGGTTTGCGGCGCCGTGATCCAACGGGCCGGCGAGACGACGGAGATCAATGCGCGCGAAATCGTTTTATGCGCCGGGGCCATCCACTCGCCCGCGATACTGTTGCGCGCTGGCATTGGGCCGGCCGCCGATTTGGGCGGGCTTGGCATTGCGCCAAAGCTCGACCGCCAAGGCGTCGGCCGCAATCTACAGAATCATCCTTACCTGCATATGGCGTTGACCTTGCCGCGGCGCTCGCGCCTTGCCAGCCACTTGCGGCGTTTTGCCATCGCCGGCATCCGATTGTCATCGCACGAGCCTGGCGCACCGGCCGCCGATCTCCTGTTGTTCCTGATCGGACGGGTGAGCCCGCGCGGCTACGGTCCGGATCTCGCCATGTTCGGCGCGGCGTTGTACTCACCGCACTCGCGTGGCGCGGTGACCCTCATGAGCGCTGACGTGGACGAGCCGCCGCGGATCGAATTTCGCATGTTCGAGGATCCGCGCGATCCGCCGCGCATGCTCAAGGCCGCGCGCTTTGCCGAAAGCCTTTTGCTTGAGCCGGCGGTGGCCGGAACTTACAACGACGCTTTCTTGTTGCCGCCGGTGATGTCACTGCAACAATTCAATCGGCCCGGCGTAGCCGGTATGGTTCTCGCTACGGCCGCCAAGGCGGCTTTGAACGCACCTTCGCTGGTAAGCCGCGCAATCATCGGCAATGCCATTCGGGCGGGACGATGGTTCGCCAACCGGAACCGTCGCTCTGCGTTGACCGATGCGGAGCTACTGGGCGCAGCCGCGCCGATGGCTCATCCCATAGGTACTTGTGCCATCGGGCGTACCGATAATCCCATGGCCGTGGTCGACCAGGCGTGCCGTGTCCACGGCGTCGGCGGTTTGCGTGTCGTCGACGCGTCCGTGATGCCTCGCATCCCGAGCGCGAATACCAATCTACCGACGATGATGATTGCTGAGCGCGTAGCTGAAATAATTCGTAAAAAGGGCTAAACCCCACCCCGCATGCAGAACGAAAAAGAACAAGTCGCCCTCACCTCGATCGCAGCCTCCGCTGTGCTGACGATCGCCAAGGGCGTGGTCGGATTCGCCACCGGCTCGCTGGCGATTTTGTCGGAGGCTGGCCATTCGCTCATCGATCTCGGCGCCACTGTGATGACCTATGCCGCCGTGCGCATTTCCGGCAAGCCGGCCGACGAACAGCACCAGTACGGACACGGCAAATTCGAAAGCGTCTCGGCGCTGGCGGAAACGGCACTGCTGTTCCTGCTGTCGGGCGTGGTGATCTGGGAAGCGCTCAAACGCCTGCTCGAGCACGAGCAGCACGCCGTCATCGCCAATGCCTGGGCCTTCGGCGTGATCGCGGTGTCGATCGTGGTCGATTTCTTCCGCGCACGCGCGCTCTCGCGCACCGCCAAGCAGACATCGAGCCAGGCGCTGGAAGCCGACGCGCTGCATTTTTCCTCCGACCTGTGGGGCTCGCTGGCGGTGCTGATCGGCTTAGGCGGCGTGCGTTTCGGCATTTGGTGGGCGGATTCGCTCGCCGCCTTGGCGGTCGCGATCCTGGTCTGCATCGCTGGCTGGCGGCTCGGCCGGCGCACCATCGATGCGCTCACCGACGCAGCGCCCGCAGGCGCTGCTGAGAAGATCACCGCCGCCGCCGCCAAAGTCGCCGGCGTGGTCGCGGTCGAGCAGGTGCGCGCGCGCACCGTCGGCGAAAGGACCTTCGTCGACTTGACCGTCGCGGTCAGCCGCACGCTGCCGCTCGACCGCGTAAGCGCCATCAAGGCCGATGTCGGCGCCGCGATCCGCAGGCAAATGCCGGGCGCCGAGCCGAACGTCACCACCGATGCGGTGGCTTTGAGCAACGAGACCGTGCTCGACCGCGTGATGGTGATTGCGCGCAGCCGCGCGCTCGCGGTGCATCACGTGACCGTGCATGATTTGAAGGGCCGGCTCGCCGTCGCGCTCGACCTGGAGGTGGACGGCAAGCTCACGCTACGCGCCGCGCATGATCTCGCCGACGGCCTGGAAAATGCGATTGCCGCCGAGCTCGGTGCCGATGTCGAGGTGGAGACCCACATCGAGCCGTTGCAGCCGCAGGAGGCCCCCGGCCGCAACGCGCCATCCGAGCGGGTCAAAGCGGTCGAGATCGCGCTGGCCGAGATTGCCGCCGAGGGCCGCACCATCCGCGAGGTGCACGATGTGCGTGTGCGCGAGACCGACGAAGGCGAGATCGTCAACTTCCATTGCCAAGTCGATCCCTCGCTCAGCGTACAGGCGGTGCACGAGAAGGTCGACGCGGCCGAGCGCGCCTTGAAGTCGCGCTCACCCTCGATCAAGCGGGTGATCGGCCACGCCGAGCCGGCGCACTAGGACAAAAATCACCGCCCCCCGATCGCCATTTTCATCTTCCAATCCTCAGCCAGACATCCTAGATCGGAATTTCATGCGTACCGACACGGCCCAGCCCATCCGCTTGAAGGATTACCGCCCGCCCGACTGGCTGGTGGATACCGTCGCGCTCGACGTGGTGTTGCATCCGACGCAGGCGAAGGTGCGCGCCAAGCTCGCGCTGCGACCCAACAACCAGGTTCCCGCAGCGCCGCTGGTGCTCGATGGCGATGGCCTCAACTTCGTTTCGCTCAAGATCGACGGTACCGACCCCGGCCCCGACAGCTTTCTCGTCACGCCCGACCAGCTCACCATCCCGCAGCCGCCGAACGGCCCGTTCACGCTGGAGATCGAGACGCTGGTCGATCCGACCGCGAATACGCAGCTCTCCGGCCTCTACCGCTCAAGCGGCACCTACTGCACGCAATGCGAGGCCGAAGGGTTTCGCCGCATTACCTATTTCCCGGACCGGCCCGATGTGATGGCGATCTACACCACGCGCATCGAAGCCGACAAAGCGGAAGCGCCGGTTCTGTTGGCCAACGGCAACCTCACCGAAACCGGTGAGCTCAGCAACGGTCGCCACTTCGCGGTCTGGCACGATCCGCACAAGAAGCCGTCTTATTTGTTCGCGCTGGTCGGCGGCAATCTCGCCCATGTCGAGGACCGCTTCCGCACGCAATCGGGCCGCGACGTCATGCTGCGCATCTATGTCGAACCCGGCAAGCAGGACCTTTGTGGCTACGCCATGGATGCACTCAAGCGCTCCATGCGCTGGGACGAAGTGGCATTCGGTCGCGAATACGATCTCGATATCTTCATGATCGTGGCGGTGTCCGACTTCAACATGGGTGCCATGGAGAACAAGGGCCTCAACGTCTTCAACGACAAATACGTACTGGCGAGCGCGGAAACCGCGACCGATGGCGACTTCGCCAGCATCGAAGGCGTCATCGCGCACGAATATTTTCACAACTGGACCGGCAACCGCATCACCTGCCGCGACTGGTTTCAGCTTTGCCTGAAGGAAGGGCTGACCGTTTTCCGCGATCAGGAATTTTCTTCCGACACGCGCTCGCGCCCGGTCAAGCGCATCACCGACGTGCGCGGGCTGCGCGCCGGCCAATTCGTCGAGGACTCAGGACCGCTGGCGCATCCGGTGCGGCCTGTAAAATACAAGGAAATCAATAACTTCTACACAAGCACCGTCTACGACAAAGGCGCCGAAGTGGTGCGCATGGTGCAAACGCTGATCGGCCGGGAAAAATTCCGCGCCGGCATGGATCTCTATTTCGCGCTGCATGACGGCGAAGCCGCTACCGTCGAGCAATTCATCCAATGCTTCGCCGAAGCGAGCGGGCGCGACTTCGCGCAGTTCATGCTTTGGTATCGCCAAGCGGGCACGCCGGAGGTGACGGTCGCAACGCGTTTCGATCCCGCGCGCCAGACCTACGCACTCGAATGCAAACAGAGCGTGCCTCCGACGCCGGGACAGCCGGTGAAAGAGCCGATGGTGATTCCGCTCGCGCTGGGGCTGGTCGGCAAAGACGGCCGCGACTTGCCGCTCAGGCCGGCGACCGGCGAGACGATCGAGCGTGGCGTGTTGGTGCTGGACGGGCCGTCGCGGACGATTGAATTCACCGGTATCGAGCAGCGTCCGGTGCTCTCGATCAACCGAGATTTCTCCGCGCCGATCAAGCTCGTCAGCGATCTCGATAACGGCGATCTTGCTTTTCTTGCCGCCCACGATTCCGATCCGTTCAACCGCTGGCAGGCTTTGCAGACGATCTCGGTTAGGTTGCTGATCGATAATGTAGCCGCGCTACGCGCCGGCAAGACGCCGCAGAGCATCGACAAACTGGTCAATGCGCTCGCCGCCATTCTCGAAGACTTCGAATCTCGAGCCTGCCTTTGTTGCGCTCGCCCTCGCCCCACCGGGCGAAGGCGACATTGCGCGTGAGATCGGTCGCGATGTCGATCCCGACGCCATCTTCCACGCGCGCCGGCATTTGCGCGTCGAGGTTGGCAAATGGTTGGGGTCTCTGTTGTCCACGATCTACGAGCGGATGTCGGTTGCCGGCGGCTACGCACCCGACGCAGCCAGCGCCGGTCGCCGCTCTTTGCGCAATATCGCGCTCGATCTGCTGGCGGCCGGCGGCGCAGCCGAAGCGCTGGCGCGCGCGGCCCGGCAATATGATGCCGCCGACAACATGACCGACCGCTTGGCGGCGCTGGCGACATTGTCCTTGCACGACGGCGCCGAGCGCGACCGCGCCTTCGCAGACTTCTACGCGCGCTATGCGGCCAACGCGCTGGTGGTGGACAAATGGTTCTCGCTGCAGGCCGTCACACCGCAGCCCGGCACGTTGGAAAAGGTGCGCGATCTCAGCGGGCACCCCGCCTTTACCTCCGCCAATCCGAACCGCTTGCGCGCGCTGATCGGCGCTTTTGCGCAAGGAAACCCGACCCAGTTCAACCGGGCCGACGGCGCCGGCTACGCCTTCCTCGCCGACCACGTCCTCAAGCTCGACCCGAAAAATCCGCAGTTGGCGGCGCGGCTCGCCACCGCCTTTCGCAGCTGGCGCACCATGGAAGCCGGCCGCCGCGCCAAGGCGCAAGAGCAGCTTGAGCGGATCAAGCGTACACCGGGCCTTTCCCGCGACCTTTCCGACATCGTCGAGCGCGCGCTCGGCGCGCAATAACGTCAGCGATAGCGGCACATTCTTGGCGTCACGCGTCGGCGGCGTTGGCGCCCTCTAGGCGTCGAAGAAGTTAACGCGAGTAACGATTTTTTTATTTTTTGATTCATGGACTCTCGACAAATCAGCGCTCATCGATTCCAATCGGCAGTGATTCGGAAAGATGCGGCACATCCTTCCGATCAGGGTGGCAGGGGAAATTCCGAACGGAGGCCTTCATGGCGCGCGCCGAAACGGCGGGTGCGTCTGTACGCTCAGATTCTATCAAGGGGCTCGCGCAATCGATCGCCAATCCGGCGTATCGACGGCTATTAACTGCCGAGCCGCTGCTGCGGCGCGCGGTACCAGTCCTGATCATCGCCTTCCTCGCCACCATTTGCGTGGGCGCGGCGGTACAAGTGATGGACCACCAGCGGCAAAGCCTCAACAATATGGCGGTAACCCTGGACGCTGTGGCCGAACTTGCCGCCGAGCGCCTGCGACAGCCGCCCAAGCAGCCCGACCAGCGCATGCTGCCGCACGAAGCGCTGGCGCGCGCGTTGCCGTCCTGGGCGGTGACCGCCGGGCGGCGCTTTCTTGTGACCAATATGCACGGCGTCGTGCTGGCGGCCACGCCCACCAGCGGCGGCATCATCGGCCGGCCCTTGGTTGACATCCTTGGGTCGACCGACCCGCTGACCACGTTCGGCGCCAACGCCGGCGTCATGGAAATCATCCTGCCCGACCAAACCGAGGCGCTCGCCACCGTACGCCGGCTGGCGCCGCCGCTCGGCGAGATCGCCGTGGTGCAGACGCGCAGCGCAGCGCTCGCCAGCTGGCGCTCGCTCACCACGCTGACCATCACGCTGTCGGCCACCACCGGTTTCGTCGTGCTCATCCTCGGCTTTGCCTTCCACTGGCAGGCGACGCGCGCGCGCGAAGCGGACGTGATCTACGAGACGGTCCGCAGCCGCATCGATACCGCGCTCAACCGCGGCCGCTGCGGCTTGTGGGATTGGGACCTCGGGCGCGGGCGTGTGTACTGGTCGCAATCGATGTTCGACATTCTCGGGCTGCAGGCCAAGGACGACCTGTTGCCGTTCAACGACGTAAGCGCGCTGACCCACCCGGACGATCTGCTGCTCTATGATCTCGCCGCCGAGCTTGCGGAAACCAACGCCACCACCATCGATCACGCTTTCCGCATGCGCCACGCCGACGGCCACTGGGTGTGGCTGCGCGCCCGTTGCGAGCTGGTGCATCAGCCGGGCGAACCGGGCCTGCATCTGATCGGCATCGCTGTCGACGTCACCGAACAGAAGCACCTGGTCGAGAAGACGATGGCCGCCGACATGCGCCTGCGCGACGCCATCGAAACCATCCCGGAAGCATTCGTGCTGTGGGACGCCAATAACCGGCTGGTGTTATGCAACTCAAATTTCCAGGAGCTGCATAATCTGCCCGACGACGCCATCACCGTCGGAGCGCCGTATGAAACGGTGGTTGCCGCCGGCCGCAAACCGGTGGTGCGCAGTAAGACCGTCACCGGCGGTCTCAGCGTCCCCGGTGGGCGCACCTTCGAGGCGGAACTCGACGACGGCCGCTGGCTGCATATCAGCGAGCGGCGCACCAAGGACGGCGGCTATGTCTCGGTCGGCACCGACATCACCGCGCTCAAACGGCACGAGGAAAAATTGCTCGACAGCGAAAAACGCCAGATCGCGACGATTTCGGATTTGCGCGGCTCGCGTAAACGGCTGGCGGAGCTGGCCGAAAAATATGCCGCCGAAAAGACCCGCGCCGAAGAGGCCAATCAGGCCAAATCGAAATTCCTTGCCAACATGAGCCACGAGCTGCGCACGCCGCTCAACGCCATCATCGGGTTTTCGGAGATCATGGAGTCGGGCATGTTCGGCCCGCTCGGCGCCGACAAATACCGCGAATATTGCAACGACATCCGCAGCAGCGGCGAATATCTGCTCGACGTCATCAACGACATACTCGACATGGCCAAGATCGAGGCTGGCCGCATTCGCCTCGACTTCGAGGACCTCGACCTCGACACCTTGCTGGCGGAAGCCATGCGTGTAGTTTCGACCCGCGCCCAGGACAAGCAGCTTGAATTGGTCGCCAAGATTTCACCGGAACTCGGCCTGCGCGCCGATCGCCGCGCGCTCAAGCAGATCGTGCTCAATTTGCTGTCCAACGCGGTGAAGTTCACACCCTCCGGCGGCCGCGTCACTGTACGCGGGCGCGCCGCCGACGACTGCATCGTGCTCGCCATCGCCGATACCGGCATCGGTATCGCCAAGGAAGCATTGGCGCGGCTGGGGCGGCCGTTCGAGCAGGTCGAAAGCCACATCACCAAGAGCCATCAGGGCTCGGGGCTGGGGCTCGCCATCGCCAAGTCGCTGGTCGAACTGCACGGCGGACGCATGCGCATCCGCTCCACGCTCGGTAAGGGCACGTTTGTGGTCGTGCGCATGCCGATGCATCCGCAATGCCTGCTGCCGAAAGAAGAAGCCGCGTAGTCCCGTTACGGCGCCTCCCCCAGAATCCGCACGAAACTCTCGCGCACCTTCGCCTGCGTCTCCACCAGCGTGGCATCGAGCGTGGCGAAGTCCGGCACGTCGGCGGCGCGCGCCAAGAGGCGCAGCAGCCCCGCGCCCGCCGTCTTGGGATCGAAGGGACCCGGCAAGCATAGCCGCAGGATCTGCGTGAGGTCGTGATAAAGCTGCACGGCAGGACGCAGGACCTCGGCGTCTTCCGCCGGCAGCACACGCAAGGTCCGCGCCTTGTCGAGCACGCCGGCGGTCGAGGTATCGAGGATTTCCGGCTGCCGGTGAGCGTGCACGAGCTGCAGATATTGCGCGATGAACTCGATATCGATCAGCCCGCCGATGGCGTATTTGAGATCCCAGCGGTCGCGGTCGCCCTTCTCCTTGGCAATCGCGCCACGCATTTCCACGACGTCGCCCGCGGTCAGTCTCGCTTCGCGCGGGCGCTGCAGTACCTTGCGGATGACGCCTTCGACCCGCGCTTTAAACGCCGGCGAGGCCGAGACCACGCGCGCGCGGGTGAGCGCCATGTGCTCCCAGGTCCAGGCCTCGGTCTCCTGATAACCGGTAAAGCCGCCGATCTGCGTCGCCAGCGGCCCGGCGCGTCCCGAGGGACGCAGGCGCATGTCGACCTGATAGAGCGCGCCGTAATTGGTCTGCGCGGTCAGCGCATTGATCAGGCGCTGCGTCAAGCGGGCGAAATATTGCCCGCCATATAGCGGGCGCTTGCCATCCAACTCCGGCTTCTTCTCGTCGAAGTCGTAGATCAGGATCAAATCAAGGTCGGAGGTCGCGGTCATTTCGCGCCCGCCCAGCTTGCCCATAGCCAGCACCGCAGTCTCTTCCCGCTGCATATGCCCGTACGTTGCCGTAAAATTCTCCGCCACCGCGCGGTGCACGGCGCGGATCACGGCATCCGCCAGCCGCGCAAAGGCTTCGCCGGCCTGCCGCGCCGTCACCGTGCCGGACAGCACGCGCACGCCGGTCAGGAACATGTATTCCAGACCGAACATACGAATACGCTCGAGCAGGTCTTCGTCGTAGCGCACCTGCGCCAGCACCGCGGCAAGGCGTTTGGCCAGCTCGGCATCGTCCGGCAAGGTGCCGAAGAAGCTTGGATCGACCAGCGCATCCATCACCTGCGGGTTGCGTGCCAACGTGTCGGCGAGTCGCGGCGCCAGACCGAGCACGAATGCGACAAGGACAATGAGATCGGGGTTCTGCCGCAACAACGACAACAGCCGCGCCGGACCGTGCAGGTTGGCGAGAAAATGGTCGAACAACACCAGCGTGGCGTTGGGGTTGTCGGTGCGCCCGATATGTTCGAGCAGGACCGGCAGCAATTCCTGCAGATGGCTGTGCGCCACCCCGCCCCGCAGTGAGCGCGGCCCGCCGGACAGCCAGTTGCGCACGGCGGTGGAGGCCTCCAGCGGCGCGCGAAAGCCAAGCTCGGCCAGCCGGTCCAACGTCTTGCGGTCGTCGGCGTCGGGCGGAAAGGCCAATGCCGGCCGGTCGGCGCCCGGCGTTTTCTCGAACAGGCGCACGTAGTGGCGCTGCACCTTGTCGAGATGGTCGAGCAGGACTTTGGCAAAGGCATCGCGGTCGGCAAAACCGAGAAAGCGCGCAAAACGTTCCAGGTCGGCGCGCTCGGCCGGCAAAACTTGCGTCTGCTCGTCATTGACCATCTGCAGGCGGTGCTCGACCGTGCGCAGGAAGCAGTAAGCTTGCTTCATGTCGTCGCGCACGGCCTCGTCGATCCAGTCGTCGCTCGCCAGCCGGTCGAGGGTGGTGAGCGTGTCGCGGTCGCGCAGGTACGGGTTGCGCCCGCCCGCGATCAATTGCTGGGTCTGTGCAAAAAACTCGATCTCGCGAATGCCGCCGCGGCCGATCTTGATATTGTGGCCTTCGACCGCGATCTCGCCGTGCCCGCGATAGACATTGATCTGCCGCTTCATCGCCTGCACGTCGGCGACGGCGGCGAAATCCAGATATTTGCGCCACACGAATGGCGACAGGTCGTCGAGCAGCGCCTCGCCGGCCGCGATGTCGCCGGCGCAGGCGCGCGCCTTGATCAAGGCGGCGCGCTCCCAGTTCTGCCCGGTGCTTTCGTAATAGGACAGCGCCGCCGCGGTCGAGATCGCGATCGCGGTCGAGGCCGGATCGGGCCGCAGCCGCAGGTCGGTGCGGAACACATAGCCGTCGCCGGTCCGCTCCTGCAGGAGCTTCACCAGCTTCTGCGTCAGCCGCACGAACAGCGTCGACGCCACCGCGTCCGGCGGCAGTGCCGGCGCCGCGGCGTCGTAGAACACCATGAGATCGATATCGCTTGAGTAATTAAGTTCGAAGGCGCCCATCTTGCCCATGGCAAGGACGATATAGCCGCTGCCGATCTGCGGCTGCGTCTTGTCCTTCGGCGTCAAGCGCCCGGCCCGCGCGGCATCGGCGAGCACGAAGCGCACGGCAGCGTCGACCGCGATGTCGGCGAGATCGGTGAGCGCGCGCGCGGCGCGCATCACCGGCCACACCCCGCCGATATCGGCGAGCGCAATGAGCAACGCCGCTTCCGCCTTCATGCGGCGCAACAGCCGCATGGCCTCAGCTTCGTCTGCCGTCGCCGCGATGGCGCTGCCGGCTTCGACAAGCAGCGCGGCCAAATGGCGATCGGGGTCGCAATCCAGCAGACGAAGCAGGCGTCGCGGATCGCTGTTCGCCAGTTCCCACAAATAGGGAGAACTCTCCGCCAGGCTTTCGAGCAGCGTATTGAGAACCTTATGCGAAGACAGCAGCGCCTTGAGCGGCTTGGCTTCCGCCGCGCCCAAGGCCGAAAGCCAATCGGCAACCCGCGCGCGCGCCGCCTTCGCCTCCAGCAGGCGCGGCGCGGTGACGATGCGCGCGGCAAGGCTCACACCGCCCGGCGCCGTAGCGGCAACGCGTTCGGCCGTCTTGCGGACGGCTTTGCCAAGCGCGGCCTTCTTTTTGGGTGGCCTCATCCCGCGCTCTGTACAGGCCCTCCGCGCGGCAAGGCAATGACGCTCTTGAGGCCCGGATTGTTGTCCTCCAGCGTCAATTCGCCGCCATGCAGGCGCGCCACCGCCGAGGCCAGACTCAGGCCCAGCCCCGAGCCCGGCTGCGAGCGGCTCTGCTCGAGGCGCACGAATCGCTCGACCGCGCGGGCGCGGTCGGCGACCGGAATGCCCGGGCCCCCGTCGGCGACCGCGAGCAGGATGCGGTCGCCGTCATTGAGTGCCCGCACCACGATTTCGGACGGCGCGCCGTTCACCGCGCCCTCCTGCGGGCCGGCATATTTGATGGCATTGTCGACCAGATTGGCGAGCGCCTGGCTGACCAGTTCGCGGTTACCTTTGAGGTGCGCCGGCATGTCGGCCTCCACCTTGAGCGCGATGCCCCTCTGCTCGGCCAACGGCTCGTACAGGTCGCCGATGTCGTGGGCGATCTCGGCGGCATCGAACTCGCTCACCTCGTCACCCACCTGCCCGGATTCCGCGCGCGCGATCATCAGCAAGGCATTGAAGGTGGCGATCAGACCCTCGGATTCCGAAATCGTCGCTTCCAGCGCCTCGCGGTATTCGGTCTCGCTCTTGCCGGTGCGCAACGCGGCTTCGGCGCGGTTGCGCAGCCGCGTGAGCGGGGTCTTGAGATCATGCGCGATGTTGTCGGAAACCTCCTTCATGCCCCGCATCAGCACCTCGATGCGCTCAAGCATGGCATTGAGGTTTTCCGCCAACCGGTCGAGCTCGTCGCCCGTTCCGGCGACCGGCAGCCGCTCGCCGAGATCGCCTTCCATGATGCTTTTGGTGGTTTCCGTCATGGCATCGACGCGGCGGAGCACGCGGCGCGTCACAAACAGACCGCCGGCCAGCCCCAGCACGATGACGATGGCGACCGACCAGCGGCCGGCGGCGAGAACGATGCGGTAGATGCGCTCGCGCTCCTCCAGATCGCGGCCGACCAGCAGGCGGAAGCCGCCGGGCAGTTGAAACACGCGCACCAGCGCATGATGCTCCGGATGTGGCGGGTGCGCTGCGGTTTCGGCTTCATCGAGACGGCGATAGACGGTCTCGTCCCAGCCCGGGGTATCGAGCGTGCCCGGCGCCAATGCGGTGACGTTTCCGGCCAGCGCTTGGCCGGCGAATGTCGTGACGAGATAAAGGCTGGAGCCCGGCCGCCGCGCACGCGCGTCGACCACGATCACTAGGCGCCGGATGCCGCCAATTCTGTACTGCTCGGATAGACCCGTGATTTCGGCATCGACCGTATCGGTGATCTGTTCGGTGATGAGACGGCGGGTATTGAGGGCGAAATAGCCGAGCAGAAATGCCGCGAACAGCGCGAACACGGTCAAATAGACCAGCGTCAGCTTGAACGTGGTGGTGCGAAATAGTTTACCGAGCGCCGTCACGGATCATGTATCCCGCGCCGCGGACCGTATGCAAAAGCGGCTGGGAGAAACCTTTATCGATTTTCGAGCGCAAGCGCGAGATATGCACGTCAATGACATTGGTTTGCGGGTCGAAATGGTAATCCCACACATTCTCCAACAGCATGGTGCGGGTGACCACCTGGCCGGCATGCTTCATCAGATATTCCAATAAGCGGAATTCGCGCGGCTGCAGCGAAATCTCATCGGCGCCGCGGCGCACCTGATGCGACAGCCGGTCGAGCTCGAGATCGCCGACGCGCAGCACCGTTTCCTCGTTGCGCCCGCCGCGGCGGCGGGCCAGCACCTCGACGCGGGCCAGCAATTCGGTAAACGAATAGGGCTTGGGCAGGTAATCGTCGCCGCCGGCGCGCAGACCCTTGACCCGGTCGTCGACCTGGCCCAGCGCCGACAAGATGAGGGCGGGCGTCTGGATATTCTTGGCCCGCAAGGTGCCGATCACCGACAGCCCGTCGCGCTTGGGCAGCATTCGGTCGACGATGAGCACGTCATATTGGCCATCGAGCGCCATCGCTAGGCCATCCTCGCCGTCGGTGGCGGCGTCGGCGACATGGCCGACCTCGCGGAACGCCTTGACCAGATAGTCCGCGGCGTCGCGGTCGTCCTCGATGACCAGAAGGCGCATGGTGGTCCGATCCGGTTGCGCATCGGCCCGCCGGCCGAATGCACGCTGCCCCTGAGTATCCGCATAAGTGGGCATCGGTGATACCAATTCCAGTCAATTTAAAGGTTCGTCAATCGCCCGCTTTGTCGCGCCTTCGTCCGCCGGCCAAATCGTGGGCACATCGGCGCTTTTCGTGCGTCGTACGCGAGGGGGTGGCGGATTTGGCCCGCCACCCCCTCAACGACCCCGCCCCAGCGGGGGCGACGGATGCCGGGGCCGGAGTTCGGTCACGAAAAGCGGCTGAGGCACGCGCCGCTTTCCGAAATTGTCGGGACGGGCACGAGGCCCGTCCCGTTGAGGTGTACCGCCGGCGGGGGCGACGGATGCCGACGGCACGCCCCTAGCTCTTGTCAGCCGTTGCCGACTGGCAGGGCAACGAAGCGGGCGTTGTCGCCCTTCTTCACCCGCATCAGTACGGTGCGCTTGCCGTCCGAACGGGCGCTACCGATCATCTTGCGCACGTCGGCCGGTGTCGAAACGGATTTACCGGCAACTTCCAAAATCACATCGCCGGTCGCAAAACCGTGGTCGGCGGCGACGCCTGAGGAGTCGACACCGGTGACCACCACGCCTTCGCTTTCTGCGCCGGCAACGCGTGCAGCCGGGGCGAGCGTGAGGCCGAGTTTGGCGAGATTGGTGCCGCTCTCGTCACCGTTTTTCTCCTGCGATCCGGCGTTGTTCGCTTCCTGCTGCTTGGGCATTTCGCCGAGCGTGAGCGTGATCGTCTTGTCGGAGCCCTTGTGCAGAACCGAGAGCTTGACCGAGCTTTTCGGCGGCAGGACGCCGATCTTCTTGGCGAGATCGCGGGCGTCTTCCACCGGTTTGCCGTTGACTGCGGTGATCACGTCGCCGGCCACAATGCCGGCCTTCGATGCCGGGCCGTTCTCCTGCGGCTCGGCGACCAGCGCGCCTTGCGCCTTTTTCAGGCCAAGGCTGTCGGCGATGTCCTGCGTCACCGGTTGGATCTGAACGCCGATCCATCCACGCGTGACCATGCCGTGGTCCTTGAGCTGACCGACCACGCTCTTCACCGTTTGCGAAGGGATCGCGAAGGCGATACCGACCGAGCCGCCCGACGGCGAGAAGATCGCCGTGTTGACGCCGATCACATTGCCGTCGGTGTCGAAAGTCGGACCGCCAGAATTTCCCTTGTTCACCGGCGCGTCGATCTGGATGAAGTCGTCATAGGCACTGGCGCCGATATCGCGGCCGCGCGCCGAGACGATGCCGGCGGTGACGGTGCCACCGAGACCGAACGGGTTACCAACCGCAATCACCCAATCGCCGATGCGCGGGGTCTTGTCGGACAGCTTCACATAGGGGAATGGTCCGTCCTCGACCTTGATCAGCGCCAGATCGGTGCGCGGATCGGTGCCGATGACCTTAGCCTTGTGGACCTTGCCATCGTCAGTGGTGACCTGAACGCTCTCGGCCTTGTCGACCACGTGGTTATTGGTCACCGCATAGCCGTCGGCACTGATAAAGAAGCCGGAACCCTGCCCGGTGATCACGTTGTGACCGTGACCCTGCGGCAGTTGCGGACCGTTCTGCATATCGGGCATGCCGAAGCGACGGAAGAATTCCCGTAAGCCCGGCGGAATATCGCGGCTGGCGAGGCCGGTGGTGGCCGATCCGCCGTCGACCTTGACGCGGACCGACATTACGGCCGGTTTGACCTTCTCGACGATGTCGGCAAAGCCGGTCGGCGCCGGCAGCCTGTGCGCCTGCTCGCTCAGGTTCTGTGCGAGCGCGGCCGGATAGCTCGCCGACAGGTTGATGTCGGGAGCGATCACGAAGGCCGCGGCGCCGAGACCAACGATCGTGGTCGCGAGCAAAATGATGCGGCGGGCTGAAAGCACACGCGATTTCTTCGGGGGAGTGGGAGCGGGAATGTCGCTCGGGTTCATCACGAAATCTCCATCTCGATTCGGGGGGCGCGGTTGCACGCCGTTTCGAACCTGAAGATGGACGGATGAGCCTTACAGCGACCTGTCGGAGGGATTAAACTTTTGTAAGGTGGGGATAACGAATTTCGCTTGAAAATCAACAGATTGACTGAATCTCAGTCGCCGCCGGGCTCGACCAAAGTCGCAAGCCTGCGCTGCTCTGCCGCAGTCAGCGCCTCGGCTTGCAGGGTCACAGCCTTGCGCCGGCGCGCCACCACAAACAATGCAATCATACCGGCCACCAGCGCCGCCGGCGGCAGGCCCCACAGCAACAGCGTGTGCAGTTCGAAGCGCGGCTTGAGCAGCACGAACTCGCCATAGCGCGCCACCAGATAATTGAGCACCTTGCTGTCACTGTCGCCAGCTTCGAGCCGTTGGCGCACCAGCACGCGCAGATCGTGCGCAAGCGGAGCATCGGAATCGTCGATCGACTGGTTTTGGCAGACCATGCAGCGAAGTTCTTCCGACAAATGCCGCGCGCGCGCTTCCAGCACCGGGTCTTTGAGCACTTCATCGGGATGCACGGCGTAGGCCGCTGACGGTGCAAGCAGCACGAACAGCAGGCCGATCAGTGCGAGCCTGCGCATGGCGCCCTACTCCGCCGGCTGCAGCGCGGATTTTGCCGCCGGCTTTTTTCCAGGCTTGGGCGCGCCGACGCGCAGGCGCCGGTCGGACAGCGACAGTGCGCCGCCCAGCATCATCACCACGGCGCCGAGCCAGATCAGCATCACCATCGGCTTGTAGTAGAGCCGGATGGCGATCGAGCCGTCGGCGTTGGTGTCGCCGAGCGACAGGTATAGCTGGTTTGGCCCGCGCGCCATCAGCGCCGCCTCGTTGGTTGTGGTCTGACGCGAGGCAAAGCTGCGCTTGGACGGCTCCATAACGCCGACGGTTGTGCCGCCGCTGCGCACCGTGAACTTCGCCACCAATGCGCTGTAGTTCGGCCCCGGCCTGTTGATGAGACCGTCAAAGCTCAGATCGTAGCCGGAAAGCGAAACCGTCTGCGACGGCTTGAGTGCGACGATGCGTTCGGTGCCCCAGGTGCCGGCGCAGATGATGCCAAGCATCGAGACGGCAATGCCGAAATGTGCAATTGCCGTGCCCCAGGTCGAGCGCGGCAGGCCGGCGGCACGCTTGCGAACCGTTGCGAGCGGTGAACGGAACAGGCCGGTGCGTTCGACGAGATCGAGCACGGCGCCCGCCATCACATAAAAGGCAAGGCCGACACCGAACGGCGCCAGCACCGATTGCCCGCCTTCCACCGCGAAAGCGGCCGCGACTGCGACCAGACCTACGGCAAAGGCCGCCATCAGCCGTTGCGCCACGCCAAAAAGGTCGCCGCGCTTCCAGGCCAGCAACGGCCCGAACGGCATGGCAAACATCAGCGCGACGAACAGCGGGCCGAAGGTCAGATTGAAGAACGGCCCGCCTACGGAGATCTTCGTGCCCGTCAGCGCCTCGAGCGCCAGCGGATAGAGCGTGCCGGTGAGCACCGTCAGACACGCGGTGGTGAGAAAGAGATTATTGAACACCAGCGCGCCTTCGCGCGAGATCGGCGCGAACAAGCCGCCCTGCTTGAGCAGCGGCGCGCGCCAGGCAAACAACGCCAGACCGCCGCCGATGAACAGCACCAGGATGGCGAGGATGAACACGCCGCGGCGCGGATCGTTGGCGAAGGAATGCACCGAGGTGAGCACGCCCGAGCGCACCAGGAAGGTGCCGACCAACGACAGCGAGAAGGTGAGGATGGCCAGAAGGATGGTCCAGACCTTGAGCGCGTTGCGCTTTTCCATCACCACGGCGGAATGCAACAGCGCGGTGCCGGCGAGCCACGGCATCAGCGAGGCATTTTCCACCGGATCCCAGAACCAGAAGCCGCCCCAGCCGAGCGTGTAATAGGCCCAGTACGAACCCATGGCGATGCCGAGGGTGAGGAACATCCAGGCCATCAGCGTCCACGGCCGCACCCAGCGTGCCCACGCGGCGTCGATGCGGCCTTCGATCAGCGCGGCGATGGCAAAGGAGAAAGCGATGGAGAAGCCGACATAGCCGAGATAGAGCAGTGGCGGATGAATGGCGAGACCGGGGTCCTGCAGGATCGGGTTGAGGTCGCGGCCCTCGAACGGCGCGCGCGGCAGGCGCAAAAACGGGTTCGAAGTGACCAGGATAAAGAGATAGAAAGCGGACGCGACCCACGACTGCACCGCCAGCACATACGCTTTCAAGGTCGCCGGCAGATTGAGGCCGAACGCCGCCACCAGGGCGCCGAACAGCGACAGAATGAGGACCCAGAGCAGCATCGAGCCCTCATGGTTCCCCCACACGCTAGTGATCTTGTAGATCAGCGGCATCTGCGAATGAGAGTTCTCGTAGACGGTCGCCACCGAAAAATCCGATGTGACGTAACAGATCGTCAGCGCCAGGAAGGAGAGCGCGACGAACACAAACTGCATCAGCGCGGTGGAGGACGCCAAGGCCATCAGCGCGCCGTCCCGCCGCCGGGCGCCGATCACTGGCACGACCGATTGCATCAGCCCGAGCGCCAGCGCCAGCACCAAGGCGTAATGGCCCAGTTCGGGGATCATTTCGGTTTGGCCCCCGCCATTTCGCTATTGCCTTCCTGCCAGCGCCCCGACTTCTTTAAGGCGTCGACCACTTCCTTCGGCATGTAGCGCTCGTCATGCTTAGCGAGCACAGTGTCGGCGAGGAATGTGCCGTTCGGCTCGAGTTTGCCTTCCGCCACCACCCCCTGCCCCTCGCGGAACAGGTCCGGCACGATGCCCTGATAGCGCACCGGAATATCGGTCTTGCCGTCGGTAACCGCAAAGCGAATGCGAAGATTTTCGCCGCGCACCACGCTGCCGTTTTTGACCAGCCCACCGAGCCGGATGCGCGCATCGGCACCGGGATGCTTTTCGGCGATGTCGGTCGGCGAGTTGAAGAACACGATGGAACCGCTTAGCGCGTTGAGCATCAACGCGACCGCGATCGCCAGCACGCCGAGGCTGCCGCCGATCAGTGTCAAACGTCGCTGCTTGCGGGTCATTACCCTTCGAGCCCGAGGCTTTTGATCATGTCTTCGATGCGGCGAAGCTTGTCGGACTCGCCGGCGAGCGCGCGGCGCGCATCGGCGGCGGCGGCATGCGCCTTGTCGCGCTCGCCCAGCACCATATAGGCGCGCAGCAGCCGCTGCCAGCCCTCGACGTCGTCGCCATTCTGCTTCAGGCGCGCGGCAAGCTGCGCCACCATGCCGCGGATCATGGCGCCGCGGTCTTGCTCGCTCATGGCCGCTGCGGCCGCCACATCCGCCGCTTTCGGCCCCGGCGCCGATGCCGCCGATGCCGCCGCCGCGCCGACCCGCGCCAGCGCTTGCTGCACCGTCGCGCGCCAGGGCGCGTCGGGCGGCGCCTCGACCAGCATGCCGCGCCAGATCGCGGCCGCCTGCTCGCGCTTACCATCCTGTTCGGCGGCAAGCCCGATGAAGAATTTGGACTTAAGGTCGTGCGGATCGAGCTGTTGCGCACGCTCGAAGGCGGTCTTGGCTTCACGGGTGACGATGCCGTTGGCGGCCGCGACCAACGCCTCGCCGAGATCGGCCTGGCGCGCGGCGGTCTCGCCGGCGAGCGCCAAGACCTTGCGCCGCGCGGTCACCGCGTCGCCGAAGCGGCCAAGCTGTAGATAGACCGGCGCCAACACCTCGTAGCCGCGCACTTCATTGGGATTCTGTTCGAGCCGCGCTTCCACCTGCGCGACCAGGCTATCAATCGATCGGTTCTGATGCGCCTCGCGCAAATGCGCGGCGAGCGGCTCGCCCGGCAAATGCGGGGAGCCGAGCGCGAGATAAAGCGCGGCGGCGCCGAGCGGCAGCAACACAAGTGCTACGAGCGCGGTTGCGCGCCGCCGCCACAACGGCGAACCCATGCCGGCGGGGTTGTCCTCGACGGCTGCATCCGCCGCCGCGAGCAGACGCCGCGACACTTCGACTTTGGCGGCCTCGGCCTCGGCCTCGCCGATCAGGCCGACGGCGCGGTCGCGGCCGATTTCGGCAAGCTGGTCGCGGTAGACGACGATGTCGCTGCCGCCGCGCGCGCAGGCGCGCCGCGACAGCGGCCACAGCACGGCGAAAATCGCCGCCGCCGTCATCAGCGCGAACACCAACCATAGGACCATGTCGCCAGGCACCCTCGGCTCGGCCGCACCACATGCGGCGATGTGGGGCATACATCACGCCCAATCGTGGCGGCAATGAGCAAGATCAACGCCGGGGCGAATGCTGAAAAGTGCGTGTTTTCAGGCTTGCAAGGCGCTGCGACCCGCCTCTTGCGCCGCCTTGCCCAGCTGCGGCTCGGGCCCGAACGCCTTGGCGCGGAAGCGCACCGCGGCATCGACCTGCGACTGGCGGAAACCGCGGTCGGCCGGCCCTGCATGGCGCAGGCCGTCGAGCAGCGCCGGGATGGCGCCGTCGAGATATTGCCGCAGCTCGGCAAAAGTCTGTTGCGCGATCTCGCCGATGTCAAACTCGACGGCGAATTGGCGGCAGCTTGCGACAAGCTCAACCCGCGCCTCGGTTTGCGCGATCGCGCCAGCATCGAGTGTGGAATTCGCAGCGATCTCGGTCGACGGGCGCGGACGCAACAAAGTGCGCAACAGCTCCGGCACCGATCCGATTTCCGACGTGAGCAAATCGGACATTTGCCGCCGCTGCGCCGCCACGGCTCTGCCCCAGGTACTGTCGACCGGCAGGGCAATCTCGCTGCGCAGCCCGCGCACGGCATCGTGGATGGCTTTGAGCGAGGATCCCACGGCCATACCGCTGCGAAGATCGCCGCGCAGCTCGCCGACCATCCGCTCCAGCTCCGCGATCGCAATGGTCACCGCAATACCGTAGCGCGTCTCGGCGATGCGCGCGGCAACCGCGGTGCCCGCCGCCTTGATCCCGAAGCGGACGATTTGCCACGGCGCCGCAAGCCGACTCATCACCATCAGCAAGGCATAAAGAAACAGCGCGTCGTCCTGCGCCGAGGTGATTTCGATCAACTTTTTGCATGCGTAAAGCTGGTCACCGGCGAGGTGCGCAATGCGCATCGGGAGTTTCGCGGCAAGTTTGCCGAGCGCCGCGCGATTCTTCAGAACGCATCGCAACGTTTCGACGTCATCGCGGGCGCGTTTGGTGCCGATCTGCGCCAGCATGCGCTGGCTGATCGTTTCGTCTGCGGCGGCATCATTGATGATGGCCGCGATCGCGCCGCAAGCGCGATCCTGGAAGGATCGGACCAGTTTGTCGGCTTTGGCCTCGTTGCCGGACAGTAAAGCTTCGCCGACAGCATCGGTGAGGATTTTGGCTTTGTCCGGCAACAGGTCGCGGCGCACCCATGACCACAGCATCTCGAGCGAAGCGCGCGCGATGCGGCCCGGATGCTGATGCTCCGGCTCATCGTCGACCAGGAACGGCTTGAGCGGCTTGAAAAACACCCGGGCGGAATTACCGATGCGCGGGGCCTGTTCGCGCTGCTCGCGCACGATGTGGCGCAGCTGCTGCAAGATGAGGTCGCCGCCGGTCACCTCCTCGCCGCTCAGCGAGGCGCGCTCAAGCGCCGCGAGCAGCATCGCGCGCGCCTGCGGCGACAGCTCGCGCAAGTATTGCTGCAATTTTTCGATCGTGCCGGTTCCCGCCATCGGCGGCTCTTATCCGCGTGCAGAACCAGCGCCTGTTAACGCGGCGAACCTTAAGAATTCATTAAGTAAGTTTAACCCGCTCGATCAGGTCAGCGGCGTCCAGGAACCGTCGGGGTTGCGGCAGGCGGTGCCGCGCGCGGTCTGCGGCCGGCCATCAATATAGATGGTGTGGGTGTAAGAGCGGCAGTTGCGGCCCCTGTCGACATAGGCAGGGCCCGGAACGACGGTGCCGTAGCGGCCGGAATCCGGGTTTCTCCACGACACCGGTGCACCAGAAGGCCCGTCGTTTAAGGCCTCCATCTGCGCCGCGTAGGCGCGTTCGCGGTCCTCGTCGTCCATGGCCGCGCCGATCCGGTTGCCGATCAGGGCGCCAAGGCCCGCACCGACCAAGGCGCCGGCCACATGCCCGCCCCTGCCGCCGCCGAACTGCGAACCGATCGCCGCACCGCCCAGCGCGCCGAACAACGTGCCGGTGTTCTCTCGCGGACCGGCGCCGGTGTCAGGATTACCGGCACAGGCGGCGAGCGTCAGACCGACAGCTGTAACGATGACGAGCTTGCGAGCGACCATGTCGACCCCCGGAGAATCGGTGCCATGACGGCGAACCGATAGTTTAACGAGATGGGAGGATTGGGGCAAAAGTCCGGCGGGAGCACCGAGCAAAAGCCCATCGCCCCAGACACTTATGCCGCCGGCAACACCAGTTCGGCGCGCAGGCCTCCGAGCGGCGCGGTGCCGAGCTTCAATTCGCCGCCATAAAGGCCGGCGAGTTCAACCACGATCGACAGCCCGAGGCCCGAGCCCGGCTTGGTCTCGTCAAGCCGGCGCCCGCGGGTCGCTGCCTGCTCGCGCTCGGATGTTGAGAGCCCGCGTCCATCGTCGTCGACCACGATGCGTAACACCTGGCTGGCATCGGCGGGATCGGGCCGCTCGCGCACCACCTCGATCTTTACCCGCGACGATGCCCACTTGCAGGCATTGTCCACCAGATTGCCCATCATCTCTTCCAGATCGGGCCGCTCGCCGCGAAAACGCGCCTGCGATTCAATATGCAAGTCGATGGCGATGCCGCGATCGCGATGAATCTTTTCCATGGTGCGCGCGAGCGCGGCTACTACCGGCTCGACGTCGGTAATCGTGCCCACCACCGTCAGATGGGCGGCCAGCCGCGCCCGCTCGAGATGGCGCGCCACTTGGTCGCGCATAATGTCGGCCTGCTCCAATACTTTTTTCGCGAACGGATCCGACCCGCGCGCGGAGGCCTCGTTGACCATCACCGACAACGGCGTCTTCAGCGCATGCGCGAGGTTGCCGACGTGCGTGCGTGCGCGCTCGACGATTTCCTTGTTGGCGTCGATCAGCGCGTTGGTTTCGCGCGCGAGCGGCGCAATCTCGTCGGGGAATTGTCCGGCCAGATGCTCCGAACGCCCGGAGCGGATGGCGGCGAGGCTATCGGTGATGCGCTTGAGCGGCGCAAGTCCGAAGCGCACCTGGAACATGGTGGTGAGCAGCAGCACAGCGGCCAGAAGCGAAAAAGTAATGACCAGCGCCTGGTCGAATTCGCGCGTTTCTTGGCCGATTTCGGCCGCATCGCCGGCGACCGCCACCAAATAATGACCTTCCTCGCCAAGGTCGATATTGCGCTCGACCAGCCGCAGCCGCTGATCCTCGGGGCCGCCGACATAGCCGTCGCGCGAGCCGTCGGGCCCGGCGGCAACGCCTTGGTCCTGCAAATGCGGCAGCCCGCCGTCCCATAGCGAACGCGAGGAACGAACCTCGTGCTTACCGGGGTCGACCCGTGTCACCTGCCAGTACCATCCGGACAACGGCAGTTCGAACAGAGGCTCGCCGAGCGACTGCGGGAATTTTTCGCTCGCGTCCTCCGGCGCAGCGACGTCGGCGACCAGCGTGCGCAAATAGACGCCGAGCCGGCGGTCGAAGGCACGCTCGACCGCGTGCCGGTAAAGCGACGACAGCACGATGCCGGTGATCAGCAGAATGACCACCGCCCAGGCGGTAGCCGAGACGAACAGGCGCAACGCGAGGGAGTTGGCACGCATTCCGTCAACCCGAATCATGCTGGCGCATGATTTCGTCCAAATACCGCTTGTTGCTATTCGCGATCATGCGCCCGGCGCTGTGAGCAAATAGCCGAGGCCGCGCACGGTCTGGATGATGTCGACGCCCAGCTTCTTGCGGATGCGCCCGACGAACACTTCGATGGTGTTGGAATCGCGGTCGAAGTCCTGGTCGTAGAGATGCTCGACCAGCTCGGTGCGCGAGACCACGCGTCCGGTGTGATGCATGAGATAAGCGAGCAGCCGGTATTCGTGGCTGGTGAGCTTGACCGGATTGCCGTCGACCGAAACGCGGCTGGTGCGGGTGTCGAGCCGCACCGGCCCGCACACGAAATCGCTTTTGGCGTGTCCGGCCGAACGGCGCAGCAGCGCGCGCAGCCGCGCCAGCACCTCCTCGAGATGAAACGGCTTGGCGACATAGTCGTCGGCGCCGGCATCGAACCCTTGCACCTTGTCGCTCCAGCGGTCGCGGGCAGTCAGCATCAGCACAGGCATGGCGCGGCCGGCGCGCCGCCAAGCTTCCAGCACCGAGATGCCGTCCATTTTGGGCAGGCCGATGTCGAGGATGACGGCGTCGTAAGGTTCCGAATCGCCGAGAAAATGGCCCTCCTCGCCGTCAAAGGCGCGATCGACGACATAACCGGCGTCGGTCAGCGCGGTGGCGAGCTGGCGATTAAGGTCGGGGTCGTCCTCGACGACGAGGAGGCGCAAGGCAGGCTTCTCCGCTGCGAGTTACCGCTTAGCGCCTGCTAATAAGCTCACCATTGGCGGCGTCAACGGTGACGCGAGACACCTTGCCACTGCGCCGGAGCAGAGTCAGCACGTAGACGAGGCCCTCGCCGTGGCGGCAGAGCCGGGCCCGCACCAGTTCGCTGCGATTGCCGCGGCGACGCAGCTTGATCACGCGCGCGAGCGGCAGCGCTTGCTGGCTGGCGACCGCGGCGCGCTGCTCGGCCTTGCTGAGGCAAACGTGGTGGGGGGCATCTGCGGCCAGCGCCGGCGCGGCGAAGAGGGCGACGATGAGGGCAAAAAAGAAGAATCGGAAGACCGGCATAGGAGGGATTTTAGTCGCGCGCCGGTGAACGCTGCCTGAACGCTTTAGCTTTCGAAACCGTCAAACGTCGCAAAGGTGTCGAGCGGCTCGCGTGGGGCGCGCTAGGCGTTGATCGGGGCGGTCTCGTCGGCGTAGCCGAGAGCCATCGCCAACAGCATCGGCGGCACCCCGAAGGCCAGCGCGATCTCGCGCGCGGCGGAATGCTTGGCCTCCATGAAGTCCATGTCCTTGGGGCTCAGCGACATCGCCTTCCAGTCGAGCCCGCCTTCCAAAACCATCGGGCGGCCGGCATTGGCGGCGCCCTCATAGAGATCGCCAAGCTCTTTCTTGACGCGCTCGAATTGCGCGTCCGACAGCACCGAGCCGTCGGCGCCGGCATAGACCAACGCACCTGAAGGCCGCGTCGCATTGTCGAGCAACGCCTTGTTCCATTTGGCTGCCGCGTTGTGGGTGTCGACTGCAACCGCGGCGGCTTCCAGCGGGCTCAAGCCATAGTAATCGTCGAGCGGATTAAACAGCGTGAGCTGCAGGATCGGCGGCTGCGCCGCGCCCTGGTCGAAGCGCGCGGTCTGGCCGGCGACGCTGTATTCAAAAGCCTGCGGCCAGCCGTCCGGCCCCGGCACCACTTTCATGCGGTCGGGGCGCAGCGCGTAGAGCTCGCGCACGGTGTCGCGCGCCTCCGCCTCCCCCGCGATGGCGACCGCCTCGATATAGGCGTTGCCCGCGAGCAAAAGATACGCGGTAACGCTTTCCAGGAACGAGGCGCCGTCCTGGCGCGGGTTCGGCCGCGCCATCACGTCGAGCAGCGGATGCGCGCTATGTTCGGCGGCGCCCTCATAAAGCAAGAAGGACAAGCCGCCGACGCTCTCGGCGATGAGCCGCACCGCGCGATGCACGATGGCGTTTTTCGTATACCCCTCGCGCGTGAGGGCTGCGTAGTCGCGCGGCGTCCAGCGCGCGCGCCCGCCCGATTCAAACGCGATCAGCCGCGCGGTGCGCGAGGCCTTCTGCTCGGGCGTGCCGAGCAGCGATTTGAGACGATCGAACATGGTTGTCCTGTCATCGCCGGCGCGGTAAATAGCATTGCCGGCGATCAAATAGGCTTCGTCGGTTTAAGATGACTCGGACGTTCGCGATGAGGTCGCTGATCGTTAGTATTGGATAAAGACGACGAGCAGGATCAGCAGCAGGATGGCGCCGATCAGGCCGGCGACCAGCACATATTGCACCTCATGGCCGCCGAGCTGTGCCTGTGATTTCTTGCCTCTGTTATCGTTGTTGGGCGAATTCGGCATCGAAATCGTCACCTGGCGGGGCCAAGGGTCCCCGATGGGACCGCAACCATCACGCACTTTATAGCTGAGTCCTTCAACTTGCGAGAGTACGCCGCAACGCGGGTCACTGCGGGTCACTAGTGAATCACCGGCGAAGCGACGGCGCAATTTAGATAAAAAAGTAGAGGGATACGATCACGAACGCCGCAATCACACCAAGCTTGCCGAAAGCGAGGACGTAGCGCACGTTGTGGCCGGTTACGCCAGCGCGCGCCTCAGTTTCGCTTTCCACGATGCGACCGCCGCGGCATTCCATGCTCTCCTCCAGTCCGGCGCGTGCGCTGCACCATGGTTAGACAACGCCGCCCGCGCGAGACCGGTTCCCTCAAGGCGGCGCCCGCATCGCCCGCCCGCAACTGTGGAGCATGCGCAATCCATAGCGGACCAACGTCACGGTGTTAATATATTCCTAGGATTATTTTCAAATTATTTTGCGCGCGCCGGCGCGGGGCGGGCTATCCTTTTCTATCAGCGGGTTATCGGCGCGTCGGAATGGCAGGCGCGGGGGCCATCGTTCCAGATCCAGCCGCATTTAGTGCAGCCGGACAGCGCAAGGCCGAGCAGGACGAGACAAACAAAAGCGGCAAGTCGCTTTGACATGCCACCAGCCTAGCCGATTGCGGCGCGGCCTGCGAGCGCCCGCCGCCTCCCCCGCCTCAGGCTGGAGGCTTGCCGGCGGCGTCAAAGCGTTGCCGGGATGCCGCGATGGCGGCGCGGTTCTTGCGCGCCCACAGGCCGAGCTCGCTCACCGGCTCGAGCAGCGAACGGCCGAGCCGCGTCAGCTCGTAATCGACGCGCGGCGGGATGGTCGGGAACACCGTGCGCGTCACCAGCCCATCGCGTTCGAGCCCGCGCAACGTCAGCGTCAGCATGCGCTGCGAGATCGAGCCGAGCGCTTTCCGCAACTCGTTGAAGCGCTTAGGCCCGTCGCCGAGCGTGGAGACCACCAGCACGGTCCATTTGTCGCCGACCCGCGAGAGCACCTCGCTCACCGCCCGGCAGTCTTCAGGTACATGCAGGTTAGCCGGTATCAAACTTGTGCCTTCTTGTGTGTTTTTATCGGTCATCTATCTAGCCTTGGTATCAATTCGTAACCACATAAGGCCCAGATAGAGGTTCCCATGGCAAAACTCAAGCTCGGCATCATCGTTGGCTCAAACCGCCGCGAATCCATTAACCGCAAGCTGGCGGCCGCCCTCGCCCATCTCGGCACCGACGCCTTCGAGGCCACGTTCATCCAGATCGACGACCTGCCGATGTACAATCAGGACAACGAGCAGCGGGTCCCGGCCCCGGTCGCCCGCTTCAAGGCCGCAGTCGAAGCCTCCGATGCGCTGTTGTTCGTGACGCCCGAGCACAACCGCTCGATCCCCGCCGTTTTGAAGAACTCCATCGACTGGGGCGGCCGCCCATACGGCAAGAGCTCGTGGCCTGGCAAGCCGGCCGCCATCACCGGCACTTCCGGCGGCGCCATTTCCACCGCCGTCGCCCAACAGCATCTGCGCGCCGTGCTGGCCAACCAGGGCCTCCATCTGATGGGCGGCGAAGCCTATATTCAGTTCAAGCCCGAGCTGGTCGACGCGCAAGGCGCCGTCGCCGACGAGAGCGTGCGCAAGTTCCTCAAGAGCTTCATCGACCAGTTCGCCACGTTCGCCGGCAAGCTCACCGCCAAACCTGCACACCAGGCCGCCGCGTAACCACCAACGCCGTCATGCCCGGGCTTGACCCGGGCATCCATGGTGAGCTCCGACAGTTTGCAGCCTTACGCAATTCTGTCTTCGCGGAACCACCTCATGGATTGCCGGGTCAAGCCCGGCAATGACAGAAGTAGAAAGACTGGTCGAATTTAGAAACAGCCTTAGCTAGAAAGACAAAACCATGTCCATCCGCCCCGTTAAACGCATCGTCCAATCCAAGCCCACCATCGAGGGCGCGGGCGTCAAGTTGCGCCGCGCCTTCGGCTTCGGCGACACCGCGGAGACCGATCCGTTCCTGTTGCTCGACGATTTCCGCAATGATCGGCCGAGCGACTATCTCGCCGGTTTTCCCTGGCATCCGCATCGCGGCATCGAGACCATCACCTATGTGCTCAACGGCACCGTCGAACACGGCGACAGCCTCGGCAACCGCGGCTCGCTCGGCACGGGCGACGTGCAATGGATGACCGCCGGCCGCGGCATCATGCATCAGGAGATGCCGCAAGGCGACGCGCAAGGCCGCATGCACGGCTTCCAGCTCTGGGCCAACCTCCCCTCCTCGCTCAAGATGACGGCTCCGCGCTACCAGGACGTCAAGGGCGTCGAGATTCCGGAAGTCGTCGACGACGACGGCACGCGCGTGCGTGTGGTCTGCGGTGACTTCTGGGGCAAGCACAGCCCGGTCGAAGGCGTCGCCGCCGATCCGCGTTATCTCGACATCTTCGTGCCGGCGGGCAAACGCAAGACGCTCAAGGTCGAGATCGAGCGCCACGCCTTCGCCTATGTGTTCGAGGGCGATGGCAAGTTCGCCTATTCCTCCAAGCCGTTCGGCGTGCTGACCGAAAAGCAGATCGACGGCGAGGAAATCCTGTTTCGCGAGCCGGTCGGCGACCGCTCGCTCGTGCTGTTTGATTCGGGCGATGAGGTGACCGTGCAAGCCGGCGACAATGGCATCCGATTCCTGCTGGTCTCCGGCAAGCCAATCAAGGAACCGGTCGCCTGGTATGGCCCGATCGTCATGAACACGCAGAGCGAGCTGCAGCAGGCGGTCGGCGAATTGCGCAGCGGCACCTTCATCAAGAATTAGCTATCCAGTCACCGCCCATCCACAAGCCGTTCCAGGGTGATGGAACTTTTTGTTCCCTCCCGCCGTTATTGTTTGGCGGGAGGAACACAATGCGTCGCGACGGCGACGATTTGGGTCAGGCGGGCGGGCTGCGCAGCATTCATTTAAACGAAATGCGCGAGCATGTGCGCGCCTTCCCCTGGGCGGCGACCCAGCTCGGTGCGCGCAGCGCGTGGTCAACCAGCCTGAACTGGGCGGTCGAGGTCGTGCTCGCGGGCGGCTACCCGATGGCGCTGCGCTGGGGCCCCGACCTCGTGATGATTTACAACGATGCCTATATCGACATTCTCGGCGACAAACATCCGAGCGCGCTCGGCCACCCCGCGCGCGAGGTCTGGGCGGAAATCTGGGACCAGTTTGGTCCCATAAGCATTTCCATCCTGCGCGGCGAACGCGAGAGATTCTTCGCCGTCGATCATCCTTGGATCATGACGCGCGGTGGCGTCTCGGAAGAGGCGCATTTCACGGTCAGCTATAGTCCCGTTCCCGATCCAACGGCGCCGAACGGTATCGGCGGCCTGCTCATCACCACGTTCGAGACGACCGAACGGGTGCGCAACGAAAGCACGTTGCGCACGCTGACCGAGCGGCTTGAAGCGGAAGTGCAGCAGCGCACGCGCGAACGCGACCGCATATGGCAGGTGTCGGAAGACTTGCTTGGCGTCTCCAACTTCGATGGCTACTTCACCAGCGTCAATCCGGCCTGGACCCGTCTGCTCGGCTGGAGCGAGCACGAACTCAAGGCCATGCATGTGAGCGAGCTGCGCCATCCCGACGATGCACCGGCAGCGATCGCCGGCCGCGCCCGCTTGGCGCAGGGCGTTGTGACGGTGCGCATGGAGAACCGCTTCCGCCATCGCGACGGCACCTGGCGCTGGATTTCTTGGACCATGACGGCCGATGACGGCCAGATTTACGTCGCCGGCCGCCACGTCACCGCCGAAAAGCGCGCCGCCGAGGCCTTGAGCCAAAGCGAGCGGCAATTCCGCTCGCTGGTCGCCGGCGTCACCGATTACGCTTTCATCATGCTCGATCCGAATGGCATCGTGGCGAGCTGGAATACCGGCGCCGAGCGCATCAAAGGCTATGCCTCCGACCAGATCATCGGCCGCCATTTTTCGCAATTCTATACGGATGCGGATCGCGCCGCCGGCTTGCCCGGCCGCTCGTTGTCGATCGCCGCCGCCACCGGCCGGTTCGAGGCTGAAGCTCGGCGCGTGCGCAAAGACGGTTCGCAGTTCTTTGCCAACGTGGTGATCGACGCCATCCACGACCAGAACGGCCAATTGATCGGATTCGCCAAGATCACCCGCGACATCACCGAGCGGCGCAATGCGCAGGAAGCGCTCGAACGCGCGCAGGCCCAGCTCGCTCAGTCGCAGAAAATGGAAGCCCTCGGGCAGCTCACCGGTGGCGTTGCCCACGACTTCAACAATCTCTTGATGATCGTCAGCGGCCAGGCGCAAACACTGCTCCGCCGTCTCAAAGATAAGAGGAATGTCCGCTCGCTCGAAGCCATCGTCGCGGCCGCCTCGCGCGGTGAGGCGCTGACGCGGCAACTGCTCACTTTCGCCCGCCGCCAGCCCATGAACCCGCAAACCGTGCGGCCCAGCACCACGATCGCCGCCTTCCACGACGTCCTGGCAAGCTCGGTTCCCGGCAACATCGAACTTCACATCGACGTCCCGGAGGACATCGGCGCCATAGCGATCGACATCCCGGAATTCGAGCTGGCGTTGGTCAATCTGGTGGTGAACGCACGCGACGCCATGCCGGGGGGCGGCACCGTTGTCCTCACGGCGGCCAATGTGACCCTCAAGGGTTACGAGACGCCGGAGAAACTTGCCGGCGAATTCGTCGCCTTCACGGTCGCCGACACCGGTACCGGAATATCGGCCGACAATCTGCCGAAAGTCTTCGAGCCCTTCTTCTCGACCAAGGCGCCGGGCAAGGGGACCGGACTCGGGCTGTCGCAGGTCTATGGCTTCGCGCATCAGTCCGGCGGCACCGTCGCCGTGGTGAGCGAAGTCAATCGCGGCACCGAAGTAACCATTTATCTGCCGCATAGTCTCGATGCGGTCACTGCTCCCGTCTCGAGCGAGACGAGCGAGCCGGTCGAACAAATGAATGGCGATGGTGAAATGATCCTCGTGGTGGAGGACAATGCCGAGGTCAAAAACGCGGCCATCACATTGCTGGAGCAGTTGAACTATCGCACGCATGCGGTGGAAACCGGCCGCGAGGCACTCGACCTCCTCGCCGCCGGCAACGCAGTTGATCTTGTTTTCTCCGATGTGGTGTTGCCGGGCGAATTCGATGGACTGGCGCTCGCGGGCCTCATCCGCGAGCGCCATCCGCATATTCCGGTGGTGCTGACCAGCGGCTACGCCAAGGCGCTCTCCGGCCGCCAGGACCTGCAAATCCTGCGCAAGCCTTATCAAATTGCCGCACTCGCCAAGGCCATCAACGACAATCTTGCGAGCGGCCGCCGCTCCGGTGACACCGGCGCTTCAGACTGACTCGGAGCGCCGCGCCAAGACGCGGACTGGCCGCGTGTACAGCCTGGCATCGCGTTCCTTGCGCGCCGCCGAATAGAACGAGGCGTTCTGTTCGCCGCGCAAGGCTTCACGGGTGAACTCGATGAGATGGCGGGCAATGAAGCTCATGGCGAGTGCATCGCCGATCAGCCCGCGCCGCAGCATCTGACGCACCGCGCGCCAGAACGGCCGGCGGTAATCGGCCTGGATGCCGAGATAGTACATGCAGCGTAACGCCATCACCGCCGCGCCGGTCAGGTTCGACCAACTAAGTTTGCCGCGCGCCGGGGGGACAATCCGATTGACGTAGGTCGTCTCGACCTGGTGCGAAAAGCGCGCGAACAGCCGCCCCGGATCGTAGGCATAGGCAACCGAGCGCCTCCAGGTCGCTACCACTTCGTCGTAAGGGCGCAGGAACACCACATTGCTTTCGCGCCGCTCGTCCTGGATCAAACGCCCGTCGCGGTGGAGGCGGTCCCATAGCGGCGTCTTCGGCAAAGCCTGTAGCAGGTTGATGGTCAGCATCGGAATCTTCGACAGCTCGATGAACTCCTTGAGCCGGCTTTCGGTGTCGTCGGTGTCGGTATCGAGACCGAGGATGATGCCGGAGGTGACCTCGATGCCGTAATCGTTGAGCGTCTTGATCGATTGCATCAGGGGCACGGCGTTGTTCTGGTCCTTGCGCATGGCTTTGAGCGCATCGGCTTCCGGCGTCTCGATGCCGACGAACATGCCGGTGAATTGTGCCTCGCGCATGAGCCCGAGGATTTCTTCCTGCTTGGCGATATTGAGCGTTGCCTCGCAAGACATCACCATCGGGTAGCCGCGGTCTTTTTGCCATTGCACCAAATGCGGCAGCAGATCGCGCGCCGCCTTGCGATTGCCGATGAAATTGTCGTCGACAAAATAGACCGAGTTGGGATGCCCTTTCTGGCCGCACATGGCGTCGAGCTCGGCGGTGATTTGCTGTGCCGTCTTGAAGCGCGGCTGCCGCCCATAAAGCCCGGGGATGTCGCAGAACTCGCAGCGATAGGGGCAACCGCTGGAGAACTGGATCGTGCAGAGCAGATAATTTTTAAGCGAGATCATGTCGTAGGCCGGGATCGGAAACGCGTCCATCGGCAGCCGATCCTTGGTCTCGAAGCGGACTTGCTCGGGCGGCGGCTCCAGACTTGCGTCGAGTTGCGCGATCAGCCGGTCGGTGGCGTCACCGAGTTCGCCGCAGTGCAGGTAATCGATCTCCGGATACATTTCCGGCGAGGCCGACACCGACGGTCCCCCCAGCACCGTGATCTTGCCGGCCGACTTGGCGCGCCGGTGAATGTCGCGGATCTGTGCTGCCTGGATGTGCATCCCGCTCATCAGCACGACGTCGGCCCACGCGAGATCGGCCGCGGTTGCAGGCGCAATATTTTCGTCGACGAAGCGAACCTGCCAGGATGCCGGCATATAGGCGGCAACCACCAACAGCCCCTGTGGCGGCATGAAAGCCTTGACGCCGCGTATCAGCCGATAGGCGTGCGAAAACGTGCCGAACGACGGCGTGTAGTGCGGGAAGACGCAAAGAATCCGGCGCTCGGTCGTGACGTCTATGGAGCAGCGCAATGCAAAAACTCCCCTTTCCCTAACTTAGCTTCAATTACCCGCCAGCCAAGAGGTTCCCAACGTGATTTCCCCGGGGAAGTGGGCAGCTTTCGCCAACGCCTGAGGAAATGGTAACATTGCAAGGTGGGACGATAGCTCAACCTGCGGTCCGTACGCCCGCGACAGACGGGCGAGCGACCGCGACTTCGGGAGGATGCATAATGATCAAGACTTTTTCGCGAACGGCCCGGCCGCTGATCCTGGCCGCCGCTCTTGCGCTCGGCGGGACGCTAGCCAAGCCGGCGCAGGCCGATGAACTGCGCATCGGCTTCATCGCGCCAATGACCGGCATTTTTGCCCAAGTGGGCAAGGATATGGTCAACGGCTTCCAGATGTATCTGGACGACCACAAGGGCAAGCTCGGCGGCATGGACGTCAAGTTCATCGTCGAGGACAACCAGGGCAAAGGTGACGCCGCCGTCGCCAAGGCCAAGAAACTGGTGCTGAGCGACAAGGTGCACATGTTCATCGGCGGGGTGCTCGCCTCCACCGGCTACGCGCTCGCCCCGGTCTCCACCGCCGAGAAAACAATCTACATCGCCTCGATCCCGGCTGCCGACGATCTCACGCAACGCCAGGCCAGCAAGTATCCCTACTTCCTGCGCACCGGCTGGTCGTCCTCGCAGCCAACGCATCCGATGGGCAAATGGGCCTGCGAGCAGGGCTACAAGAAAATCGCGACCATCGCCGCCGACTACGCCTTCGGCTACGAGCAGGTCGGCGGCTTCCAGAAAGCGTTCGAGGATTGCGGCGGCAAGATCATCCAGAAGATCTGGCCGCCACTCGGCACCAAGGATTTCGGGCCTTACATCCCGACCATCAAGGCCGACGCCGACGCCGTGTTCTCCATGATGGTCGGTCCGATGTCGCTGCAATTTCCCAAGCAGTTCCGCCGCTCCGGGCACAAGATCCCGATCATCGGCGGCGGCACCAGCTATGACGAGTTCGCCCTGCCCTTCATGGGCGACGAGGTGATCGGCGACGTCTCCTCGCTGCAATACTCGGCCGCGCTGGAAACACCGAAGAACGAAGCCTTCGTCAAGGAGTACCGCAGCAAATACGGCAAGGTGCCGTCCTACTTCTCGGAGAGCAATTTCACCACCGCGCAGTTGATCGAGGACGTCATCAAGGAGTCGGGCGGCAAGTGGCCGGGCGCCGAAGCCTTCGTCAAGAAGTTCGCGGCGCTCAAGATCGACGCGGTGCGCGGACCGGTGTCGTTCGACGAGCTGCGCAACCCAATCCAGAACATCTACATCAAGAAAGTCGAGAAGAAGAAGATGTTCGGCTATTCGAAGGCGGAGCTCTGGAACACGGTGATCAAGACCTATCCGGCCGTCAGCCAGTTCTGGACCTACGGCAAGGATAAGTTCCTGGCGCAGCCGGTCTACAGCCGCGACTTCCCACCCTGCAAATATTGCGAGTAGCGTGGGCCTCACATAAACAATCGAAACCCCGGCCAAAAAGCCGGGGCTTTTTTTGTTGGGCAGACCGCCGCGTGGGCTACATCCCGCCGCGATCGTCGCTATCGCGTGCAGCAACGGCGCGATAACATTCCACGATCAGCGGCCGGCATCCGGACAACAAGAAGTGCGCCGCTTGGGAGGAGTTCATGAACATGCTGTCGCGAATATTGGCTGCCTTGTGCCTTGCCGCCGCGCCTGTCGCTGCCGCGACGTTTGCAGCGCCTGCGCAAGCCGATGAATTGAAGATCGGATTCATGGCGCCGAAGACCGGCATCTTCACCCAGCTCGGCACCGACATGCAGAACGGCTTCGAGATGTACCTCGCCGAGCACAACAACATGCTCGGCGGCATGCCGGTCAAATTCATCGTTGAAGACACGCAGGGCAAGCCGGACACCGCGGTCGCCAAGGCCAACAAGCTCATCCTGCAGGACAAGGTAACCATGCTGGTCGGCGGCGTGCTGGCAACGACCGGCTATGCCGTCGCGCCGGTCGCCACGAACGCAAAGATGCTCTACATCGGCTCGATCGCGACGGCCGACGATCTCGGGCAGCGAAAACAGAAACAATTTCCTTATATGGTTCGCCCCACTTTCGTGCCGTCGCAGCCCACCCACCCGCTCGGGCAATGGGCCTGCGAGCAGGGCTACAAGAAAGTCGTCACCATCGCCGCCGATTATGCCTTCGGCCACGAAACGCTCGGCGGCTTCCAGCAGACCTTCGAGGATTGCGGCGGCAAGGTCATCCAGAAGATCTGGCCGCCGATCGGCACCAAGGATTTCGGACCCTACATCCCGACGATCAAGAGCGATGCCGATGCGATCTTCACGCTGATGGTCGGCCCGATGTCGCTGCAGTTCCCCAAGCAACTGCGCGCGGCCGGTGTCAAGAAGCCGATCATCGGTGGCGGCACCAGCTATGACGAGTTCATCCTGCCGTCGATGGGCAACGAGGTGATCGGCGACGTCTCCGCCTTCATGTACAGTGCCGCGCTCGACACCCCCAAGAACGAAGCTTTCGTGAAGAAGTACCGCGCCAAATACGGCAAGGTGCCGTCCTATTATTCGGAGGCCAACTACACCACCGCCCAGTGGATCGACGAGACGTTGAAGAAGGCCGGCGGCAAGTATCCCGGCGCGCTTCCATTCATCGAGCTGATGCGCAGCATTGAGATCGACGCGGTGCGCGGACATCTTTCGCTGGACGAAACCAACACTGTCGTCGGGCCCATCTACATCAAGAAGGTCGAGAAGAAGAAGATGTTCGGCTATCCGAAAGAAGAGCTCTGGAACACGGTGATCAAGACCTATCCGAAGGTCAGCCAGTTCTGGACTTACGACAAGGCCAAGTTCCTGGCGCAGCCGGTCTACAGCCGCAGCTTTCCGCCCTGCAAATATTGCGAGTAGCGGCGCTAGGATACGCAACTATGGAAACCCCGGCGGCAACGTCGGGGTTTTTTCAAGCGTGCTCCTGTTCTTGTGCCGTATCGTGAACGTTTCTACACTGCTCGGTGTTGCGGCCAAGAAAACCAGCCGCCGACGAGCGTCGAAAAAACAGTTACGGAGGATTCCATGCAGCCGACAAAGCGTGCCGTGGCCGGCCTGATACTTGCGTTCGCGCTGTTTTCGTTTGCTCATGTGGCGTCCGCTGCCGACAACGGCTTGATCAGCAAACAAAGCCGCTACTCCGTAAGGGAAACTGCCGCACGTTTTGAAGCAGCGGTAAGAGCCAAGGAATCGTTGGGCTTCACGGTCTTCACGGAGATCGACCACGCTGCCGCAGCGAAGAAATTCGGCCTGACGATGCGACCGCGCACGGTCATCGTATTCGGCAATCCGAAATTCGGCACGCCGGTGATGGTGAAGACCCCGACGTTGGCGATCGATGTGCCGCCGAAGGCGCTGGTGTGGGAAGACGATCAGGGCAAAGTCTGGCTCACCTACAATTCCGCCGAATATCTCGGCAAGGTGATCTATGCGCGTCACGGCCTCGCCGATCCGCCCTCGACGCCAAAACTCGCGGCCGCTCTGGCGGCATTCAGCGACTATGCGACCAAATAATCGGAGGCGCGCGCACCGCGGCTAGAGTCCGCGGCGGTAGTCGCGCGGCGATGAGCCGGTCACTTTGCGAAAAGCCGTCGAAAACGAGCTGGTCTCGGCAAAACCCACGGCCGACGCCACCGCTGTCACCGAGGTGTCCGGCTCCTGCAGCAGCGCCTTGGCGCGCTCGATGCGCCGGCGCACGTGATAGCGGTGCGGCGGCACGCCGAAGCTTTGCCTGAATGCACGCACGAAGTGATAGGGGCTGAGCTCCACCAGCCCCGCCAGCGCCGCCAGCCGCACGTCTTCGGCGAGATGCGCCTCGATGAAATCGGTGACCCGCTTCTGCTGCCAGCCGCTTAAGCCGCCGCGTTTAACGCCGCCGGTGTGCGCAGGCTCGCTATTGAGCCGGATCAGTTCGTGCCCCAGCAAGACGGCCAGCGCCTCGCCGTATTGTGCGCCAGGTGCACCGTCGCGCACCGCCGCCTCCCGCAATTTGGCGGCCAGATGCCAAAGCTCGGGATCGACGAAGAACAGCCGCGGGCGAAAATCGATCTCACTGAAGCGCACATCGCTGTCGAACAACGTGTTCTGCGCGTCGATGTAGAAAAAGCTGACGCGCGGGAGCATGCGCGGCTGCTGCCAGCCGTAGAACTCATGGCCGGCCGGCACGAAGGTCAAGCGGCCGCTGACGCTGCGCAGTGTCGATTTCGGCAGGCCTTCGAGCGAAGTTTCGCCGTCGTCGCGCTCGACCTGCTCGGAGGCGATCAACAAATGTTGCTCTGCCTTGAAGCGATAGTCGAGCGGTTTGCGTTCGGTGCCGATCACGATATCGGCACGCAGTCCCGGCCATTGCGCGTAGTGGCGCTCGACCATGTCCGGCGGTGCGATGTGAACCTGCGGCTCGCGCACGGAATCAAGATAAGACATGCGGTCTCCTTTGAATCGTCTTTTTGTAGGAAGGCCGTACCCTAGGGTTCCGTCCGCGCAGAATTTTATTCCCGGCAATCCCCGCAGTGCCGCCGTTTGTTTTCGCGCGCACGCTGATATCGAACGCCGCCGCACACGTGCAAGACACGGCTGTGTGATTTTTTATGCCGCGGTAATAGACATTCGATTTTGCATGCTTGCCCTGCGTTACATCGCGGCAGAACTGCGGCGGCGAATTGCGCAAGAACACGCGCAAGTGCGCAATTTCGAACAAGTCGCGGCGACCTTGCCTTCCTATCTGCGATGCAATGGCGACGATTGCCGCGCCCGCGGCAGACGCTGTCAGAAGTTCAACCAAGACAAGGAACCACGGTAATGAAGAAATTCATGATCGGCGCGGGTCTCGCGGCGCTGCTTGCAACGCCGGCCCTCGCACAGTCGTACAATCCGGATTACGGCACCGGCAATGCCATGCCGACGCCGCCGGCCTGGTCCGCCAATGTTGGCGGCAGCGCCTTCGCCTATGCGCCGCGCGCGCTGCGTTCGGCCGGGTCCGACTCGGTCTATGTCGACGGCCAGTATGTCGGCGCGGACCCGGATGCCAACATCCGCTTCGACTTGCGCCGCGACCCGCCGGGCCGCGACTAACGCTTCGACGATGGCGCCAAAACAAAACCCCGGCCGCGAGGCCGGGGTTTTTATGAATCGCGCCGGAGCCACTCCGCCGAGACCGCTGCCGCTGGTGCTCCCGAACGCGGAGGCCGTTCGGCAGCCTCGCCTTCGAGCCGGCCGTCGCGCACCCGGAAGATGTGATCGAAGCGGTCGAGAATCATCTCGTCATGGGTGACGACGATGATCGCGGCGTCTTGCTCGACCGCGATTCGGCGCAGCAAATCCATCACGATGCGCGCGCGGCCTGAATTGAGCGGCGCGGTCGGCTCGTCGGCGAGGATGATGCGCGGCCGGTTGGCGAGCGCGCGGGCAATCGCCACCCGCTGCGCTTCGCCGCCGGAAAGCTGCGCCGGCATCGCATGCTTGCGGTGACCGACGTCGAGATAATTGAGCAGGTCGACGGCGCGCGCGCGTGCGGCCGCGGACCGGTAGCCGGCAAGATCGAGCACCACCGCGACATTGTCGGTGCCATCGAGAAACGGCAGCAGATTGGGGTACTGGAAGATGAAGCCGACCTTATCGAGCCGCAGCCGGCGCAGATCGGCGCGCAGCCAGTGCTCGTCATAGACCACCTCGCCGTCGAGCGTCAGCCGCCCGGTGCTCGGCTCGAGAATGCAGGCGATGCAGTTGAGCAGCGTGGTCTTGCCGGAGCCGCTCGGGCCCATCAGCCCAACCACCTGGCCCGGGAAGACCTCCAGGTCGATATCGCGCAGGGCATCGACCCGCGCAGTCCCAGAGCCGAAATGCTTGGACAGATGTTCCACGCGCACGACCGGGGATTTGTCCGCCATGGTGTCACCCCGCCGCCGACAGCGCTTCCGCCGGATCCACTTTGAGCGCCAGCCGGATGCCGAGCGTGCTGGCGGCGAGGCAGACCACGATGGTGATGCCGAACACGATGGCAACGCTTGTCGGATCGAGCACCAGCCGCCGGGGAAAATAGGGCTGGAAAATGAGTACCAGCGCGAGGCCCGTGCTGTAGCCGAAGATTCCCATCGACAGCGCCTGCTGGACGATGAGGCTGACGATGGTGCGGTCCGGCGCGCCGACGAATTTGAGCGTGGCGATCGAGCGCACCTTGTCCATGGTCAGCGTATAGACGATCAAGGCGATGATGACCGCCGAGACGATAATCAACAGCACCATGATGAGACGCTGCTGGTTGCGTGCCTTCTCGATGACGAACTTGCTCAGCAAGGTTTCCTGCTGGTCCTGAGTGAGCGTCGTGAGGTGTTTCCAGCGCGAGAGTGCCGCGGCGACCTCCTTGACCGGAACATAGGGCGAGACCTTGGCGATGACGGCGTTGATCTGATCGTTGGTCTGCAAGCCGCCACCGCGCGCGGATTCGCGCCGCGCGGCCGGCGGCGCCAGCTCGAACTGCAGCGCTTGCGCATCGCGCAGAGTGATATAACCGACCGGATCGCCCGACGCGGTGATCTCTTTGCTCATCAGGCCGACGACCGTGAACTTGTGGCCGTGCGTGCCGAGCGGCACTTCCTGGCCGAGTTTGAGGCCGGCTGAACGGTCGACGATCATCTCGTAATGGTCGCGCAGGATTTTCCGCCCGGCTGTCAGTTGACGCGGGCCGCCCGGCCGGCCCGGCTCGAAGCCGACGAGAAACATGCGCAGCGGCTTGCCGTTCAACACGGTCTGCACCGATTGATAGGTCACCGAGCCGGCGCGCTCGACCCCATAAACCCGGCTCACCAGTTCCCGCGTGTCGCCGGAGATGCGCGAGCCTTCCGCAAAGGGGCCATTGGTGCCGGCCTCCACTACCCAGAGATCGGCGTTGGCCGCGCGCGCCTGCCGCAACGCGTCGTCGATCAGCCCGCCATAGACACCGGTGATCACAATCACGATGCCGAGCAAAAGGCTAAGCCCGAAATTGGTCAGCACGAAACGCAGCAGATTATGCTTGATGTCGCGGTAGGCGAGATTCATCGCTTCGGCTCGCTGGCGGCCTTCGTATCGACCTTGGCCGCTCGCCCGACCCGCAAGCCGCTGCGCAATTGCGTCATCACCTGGGCCTTTTCCGGCACGCCGCCGGTGATTTCATAGCGGCCGTCGAGCAGCCGGTGGCCGAGCTTCACGTCACGTTGTTGCAGCTTGCCGTCCTCGACCGTCCATACCGTTCCGTGGTCCTTGCTGAGTTCGCCGATTGCCGCCTCCGGCACTAACAGCGCCTGCGGCAGCCGCAGCGTGGTGATGTAGACCTCGGCCTGTTCGCCGAGACTGACATTGGCCGGCATCTGATCGAAGGCGATCTCGACGCGGCGCTCTTCGTTGACGCGGTCGCTCTCCGGCTCGATGCGGGCAACGCGGCCCATAAGCCGCGCCTTCGCATGCGAGCGCAGCACGATGCCCGCCGGCTCGCCGACCTTGATCTCGCCGGCCTTGCTCTCGTCGATGAAGGCGAGCACCCAAACCGATTTCGGATCGATCAGCGTGAACACCGGCTCGCCGGCGCCGAGCGCGGAACCGAGCTCCTTCAGACGCGCGGTCACCATGGCGTCGTAAGGCGCCGGCAGCGTGTGGAAATCAAGCGTCGCCGTCTCCTGCTGCAATTGCGCTTTGGCGTCGCCGATGGTGGCGCGCGCCACCGCGATATCGCTGGCGGCAAGATTCATGTCGGCGGCCGCCGCGTCCTTTGCGGTCTTGGCGGTCTCCGCCGTCTCGACCGAGGCGGAATTGCTGAGCACCAGCTTCTGCCGCCGCTCACTGATGTTGCTGGCATTGGCGAAATTTGCCTTGGCCTTTTCCAGGCCGGCGCTCGCCTTCTGCAAATTGGCTTGAGTCTGTTCGACGGCGGCTTTTGCCCGCGCGACGCGCGCTTGCTGCTCGCGGTCGTCGAGGCGGGCGAGCACCGTGCCCTTGGGCACGCGCTCGCCGACATCGGCGCGCAGATCGAGCAGCACGCCAGCAACCTTGAAGCCGATCTTGGACGTGACCCGCGCCTCGACGGTGCCGAGACCGAAGACCTGCACCGGCACGTCGCGGGCGACGCTTGCGACTGCAACCCTGACCGGGCGCAGGAAAGCCGACCAGACGCCGAAACCGGCGGCCGCGACAACGACGAGCGCGATAGCGAACGCAATGGTGCGTTTCAGTGTCATGGCAGCTCCACGACAGAGTCCAGTACAGCTGGACGACAATGGACGTGACTATACCGCCGCGCAGCCTGCGGCATTTGATCCGGCTCAAACGCCGGTACCGGCACTATGCGAGCCGTCGATGGCCACTCATATGATCGAGATCATAGGATCGCGGCGCCGTTCGGCTAGCATCGCTAGCGATAGGGTCGGCGGCCTGTCGCCATAGCCGACCGTGGGGCGACGTCATCGACAGAAGAGAAAGACGTCTGCAATGAAAAAGCGAACCAAGCTGGCCGGCACCGCGGCGCTCGTTTTGGCGCTCGGCGTCGGCATCTATGCCGTCAAGACGCATGCGCAGAACCGGCCGGGCTTCGGCCCGTTCGGCATGCACCGCATGAACATGGGTCCCGGTACCATGGGTCCCGGTAGAATGGGCCCCGGCGTGATGGGTCCGGGAATGATGATGGGGATGGCGCATGACCAGGCCACCATGGGCCAGCTCCAGGCCATCCACACTCTGCTCGTCAACCACGATCGCATCACGCGCACGGTGACGAATTTGCCCAACGGCATCCGCACCGTCACCGAGTCCGACGATCCCGCGCTCGCCGGGCAGATCAAGAAGCACGTCGCCGAGATGGGCCAGCGCGTGAAGGCGGGCGACGATCCCGGGTTGCCGATCGAAAGCGATGACCTGCACGCGATCTTCCGTGACAAGGACAAGATAAAGACCAGCTACGAGACGACGGCTAAAGGCATCGTCGTGGTGCAGACGTCGGACGATGCAAAGACCGTCGGCGAATTGCAGCGCCACGCTGCGGAAGTGACCGATCTGGTCAATGGCGGCACGGCGGCGCTGCAGACGGCGATGATAAATCGCCACGGCGGCATGATGGGCGGCGGCATGATGCATGGTCCCATGATGATGATGCGCGGCATGATGCATCAGGGCCCGATCTGACTTCGACGCTAAGACGCTACGGCCGGAGAACGCGCCGGCCGTAGCGATTGGAAAACCCGCCCTACTCCGCCGGGATCGGCGTCGCCGGCGCGGTCGGCGCTTCCGCCGCTGCCGTCGGCGGGCCTCTGAGCGGGCGCTCCTCCAGCGCGATCAGGAAGGTCATGCCGAAGGCGAGCACCAGCGCGCAGGTCATGAAGACAAAGCGGAAGGCGGAGCTCAGCTCATGCGCCGAGGCCGCGCGCGCCAGATTTTCCACCGACATGCCGGGAACCCCGCCGAGACCGCCGAGAACGATCGCGCCGAGCACCGCCACCACCAGCGCGGAGATCAGCGCGCGGAAAAAATTGGCGGCTCCCGTGGCGACGCCCATCTGATGCGCGGTGACCGCGTTTTGCATGGCGACGGTGGCGACCGGAAACACGGTGCCGAGGCCGGAGCCGATCACCGCCAGCAGGATCAGCATGACCACCGTCGTCATGCCGGCCGGCCAGATCGTCAGCACCACCAGCCCCAGAAGAGCGATCATGAGACCGATCAGCGGCACGCGCTTGTAATGCACCATATGCGTCATCAGTCGCCCGGTGATGGTGGAAAACACAACGGTCGCCGCCATCAGCGGGATCAACGCCATGCCCGACTGGCTGGCGGAAAGATGCAGCACCACTTCGAAATACAGCGGCACGAAAATGGTCATGCCGACCAGCACGCCCATGTTGCAGGCGCCGGCGAGCGCGGCGCAACGCACCACCGGATTGCCCAGCACCGCGAGCGGCAAAAACGGCTCCGGCGTCTTAACCAGCCGCCAGGCGAACAGGCCCCACAGCACCGCCGAGGCCAACAGAAGCGTACCGGTCTGCGGCGAGATCCATTCGAAGCGCCGCCCGCCCCAGGATAGCGTCAGCAACAGCGCCACCGCCGCCGTCATCATCAGCGCGGCGCCGATCAAGTCGAGCCGGTGCTTGCGCGGATGATAGGGAATACGCCGCAAGACATTGGAGGTCATGCCGAGCGCTGCGAGGCCGAGCGGCAGGTTGATCCAGAAGATCAACGACCAGTTAAGATGCTCGGTGAGGAAGCCGCCGAGCACCGGCCCGCCGACCGAGGAAAGCGCAAACACCGCGCCGATATAGCCCTGGTAGCGGCCGCGCTCGCGTGGCGAGACAATGTCGGCGATGATGGTCTGCGACAGCGCCATCAGGCCGCCGCCGCCTAAGCCTTGCAGCGCGCGCGCAAACACTAGCGCGGTCATGCTCGGCGCGAGGGCGCAGGCGAGCGAGCCGAGCACGAACAGGCCGATGGCGGTGAGCATCATCACACGCCGCCCGTGGATGTCGGACAGCTTGCCGTAAAGCGGCGTCACCGCGGTGCCAGTCAAAAGGTAGGCGGTGACCACCCAGGACAGGTCGCCAAGGTCCTGGAAGTGGCGGCCGATGGTCGGCAGCGCCGTCGCCACGATGGTCTGATCGAGCGCGCCGAGAAACATCGCCAGCATGATGCCGATGACGATGGTGCGCACTTCCGGATGGGTGAGCGCGCGGGCTGCGGGCTTTGCCGCCGCGTGCTGATGCGGCTTGTGCGTTTTGGGCGGTTCGGTTCTGGCGTCCATTGCGCGCTAGATGCGTTAAGGCTCGCGGCTTGGCAATGGGGGCAAACGCGGGGGTGGTATGAACGTTCCCGGCGGGCCAAAAGCCACGCCGCGCGCGCGGCGCGCTCCCTCTCCCCACCCGAATTCGGGTTTATCCGAGTTCGGCAATTTTGAGTGGTCGAAGTCGGATATATCCGACTTCGACGGAGAGAGGGTTGGGGTGAGGGGGAAAGCAACTCAATGATAGGCTAGAACCCCTCACCCGGCACGCTCATGCGCGCCGACCTCTCCCCATGGGAGAGGTAAAGCGTGTTCGTCGCGAGTTCAGACTGATCGTCGCATGAAAAAGCTGCTGGCCTTCATTGTTACTCTCGTTCTGGCCCTCCCCGCCCTCGCCCGCGATCTGCCGGCGGGCTTCGTCTATCTGCGCGAGGTGGCGCCGTCGATCGCGCAGGAGATCCGCTATGCCACCTTCGACAATTTCACCGGCCGGCCGCTGCCCGGCTACGCGGCGGGCGAATGCGTGCTGCGGCGCGAGGCGGCCGCGGCACTCGCCCGCGTCGAGGCCGACCTCGCCAAGCAAAACCTCGGGCTGAAGGTCTATGACTGCTACCGCCCCACGCGCGCGGTGCGCGCCATGTGGAACTGGGCGAATGGCGGCTATGGCGGCGCCAAGCGCTTCTATCCGCGTCATCCGAAGAACGAACTGTTCTCACTCGGCTACATCGCCACCCATTCGCGCCATTCGACCGGCAATGCCGTCGACCTGACCTTGATCAAGCTGCCGCCGGCAAAGACCGCGCCCTTCGACCGCGCGGCGCGCTACGGCCCCTGCACCGCGCCGGCTAACGAACGCGCGCCCGACAACACCATCGACATGGGCACCGGCTTCGACTGCCTCGACGAGAAGAGCACGACGCGCTCCGGCGCCATTGACGCCGCGCAACGGCGCCGGCGCCAAGTGCTCAACGCCGCCATGCGCAAGCAGGGCTTTTATAATTATTTCCGCGAGTGGTGGCACTTCTCATACGGCCCGCGCGGCGAGCCGGCCTATGATTTTCCGATTGAGAAGCGGCACTAGCGGTCATCGCTGCTTCCCCTCGCCCGCTTCTTAGGTCTGACGGCGCTCCGGCTTGCGCCGCGCCCCCTTCGGCCACTTCCCCGGCCAGCTGACGATAAAATCCTCCAGCCGCTCATCCGGCACATCCTTCTCGCTCGCCGCCACGCGCCCGCGCACCGAGATGCCGGCTTCGTGCACGGTCTCCGCGCTCCCCGACTTGAGCGGGTGCCACCAGGCCAGGTCCTTGCCCTCGGCCACCAGCCGGTAGCCGCAGGTCGGCGGCAGCCAGGAAAGCCTGCGCACATTGCGCGGGGTCAGCCGCACGCAGTCCTTCACGCGCGAAAGGCGATGGGAATAGTCGGAGCAGCGGCAGGTCTTGCCGTCCAGCAGCCGGCAGCCGACGTCGGTGAACACCGTCTCGCCGCTGTCCACGTCGGTCAGCTTGTTCAGGCAGCAGCGGCCGCAGCCGTCGCAAAGGCTCTCCCATTCGCGCTGCGTCATCTGCGAGAGCGTTTTCGTGCGCCAGAACGGGGCTTGCGGGGCTTGGTCGGCGGGCATTGCGCGGGAATCCTCTTTGCGCCCTTGTAGCGGCTGGGCCTGGCGGCGTCATGGGCGGTTTCCCCTCGCCCCGCTTGCGGGGAGAGGGTGGCGAGCATTGAGCGATAAGCGAAATGCGAGCCGGGTGAGGGGGCGTTTCGAAAGGCCCAGAATCGCTGCCGACGCCCCCTCACCCGACCCGCCGTCGCTAAAAGCTCCGGCGGATCGACCTCTCCCCGCTTGCGGGGAGAGGTAAGCCCCGGCCTAATTTATCCGCAATTTACATTCACCTTGGCCCCGATTAGGCGCAAAGGCGGCATTGGCCCCCGGACCGCCGATCGGCTAAAATCATCCCGAAGCGGTTCGCCGCACCCGGCGCCGGCGGCCTTAAAGCCGTCCGCAGCGAGCCCAACCAAGAGCGAAGAAAAACCTTTGCGCGATCTGTTTCCCGAGGATTGGAAGCCCAGGCTGAAGAAGCGCCTGCTCGGCATCGACGCCTGGGTCGATTCCAGCGTGTTCGGCGGCGGCGCGGCGCTGCGCGAGGGCTATGAGCGCTTCTCCACCTTCATGGACCACTTCCACGTGTCGGGCTTTCGCCGCCTGGTCACCGAGACGTTGTCCGAAGCGATGACCATGGGCACCGCCGGCGCGATTTTGCTGTTGGCGCTGGCGATCCCCGCCTTCCACGAAACCTCGGACGACGACTGGCTGAAGAAGTCGGAACTGGCGGTGACCTTCCTCGACCGCTACGGCAACGAGATCGGCTCGCGCGGCATCCGCCACAACAACTCGGTGCCGCTCGACCAGTTCCCCGACCACCTGATCAAGGCGGTGCTGGCCACCGAAGACCGGCGTTTCTACGACCATTTCGGCATCGATATCGGCGGCACCTTCCGCGCGCTCTTGACCAACGCGCGCGCCGGCGGTGTCGTGCAGGGCGGATCTTCCCTCACCCAGCAGCTCGCCAAGAACCTGTTCTTGAACAACCAGCGCACGCTCGAGCGCAAGATCAAGGAAGCGTTCCTGGCCATGTGGCTGGAATCGCGGCTGACCAAGAACGAGATCCTCAAGCTCTATCTCGACCGCGCCTATATGGGCGGCGGCGCCTTCGGCGTCGACGCGGCCTCGCAGTATTATTTCAACAAGTCGGCGCGCGACGTCGATTTATCGGAAGCCGCCATGCTCGCCGGCCTGTTCAAGGCGCCGACCAAATATTCGCCCAACGTCAATTTGCCGGCCGCGCGCGCGCGCGCCAACGTGGTGCTCGACAATCTGGTCGATGCCGGCTTCATGACCGAGGGTCAGGTGTTCGGCGCCCGCCGCAAGCCCGCCACCCCCGTCGACCGCCGCGACGACCGCGCCCCCAACTACTATCTCGATTGGGCGTTCGACGACATGAAGAAGCTGGTCGACACGTTTCCCAAGACAATGTCCGAACGCGTGTTTGTGGTGCGGACGACGCTCGATCCCAATCTGCAGCACGTGGCGGAAAGCGCGGTGGAAAATTCGCTGCGGCAATACGGCCGCGAATATCACGCCGGACAGGCTGCGGCTGTGCTGATGGATGTCGACGGCTCGGTGCGCGCCATGGTCGGCGGCCGCGACTACGGCGCCAGCCAGTTCAATCGCGCCACCGATTCATTGCGCCAGCCGGGCTCCTCGTTCAAGCCATACGTTTACTCCGCCGCGCTCATCCACGGCCTCAAGCCGACATCGATCGTGGTCGACGCGCCGATCTGCCTGGGCAACTGGTGTCCGCACAACTACGGACACTCTTATCGCGGCGCGATGCCGCTGATTGCCGCCCTCACCCATTCAATCAACACGATCGCGGTGCGACTATCGGTCGTGGTCGGTAACGGCAATGCCAAGCTCGGACGTGCCAAGATCATCAAGCTTGCGCATGAGATGGGCATCCGCACCCCGCTGCCCGACACGCCGTCGCTGCCGATCGGTGCCGACGGCGTGACCCTGCTCGACCACACCGGCGCCTACGCGACCTTCCCCAATCTCGGCATGAAGGTGATGCCGCACGCGATCCTCGAAGTGCGCACCGGCGCCGGCAACGTAATCTGGCGCTTCGACCGCGACGGGCCCAAACCGCACCGCGTGCTACCGGCGCACGTCGCCGCCGACATGATCAAGATGATGAACAGCGTGGTCGAAAACGGCACCGGCCGCCGCGCCCGGCTCGACGGCATCGCCGCCGCCGGCAAGACCGGCACCACCAACGCCTACCGCGACGCCTGGTTCATGGGCTACACCGGCAACTATGTCTGCGGTCTCTGGTTCGGCAACGACAACTACGACCCGACCAACCGCATGACCGGCGGATCGCTGCCGGCGATGACCTGGCACAACATCATGGCCTATGCCCACCAGGGCATCGAGATTAAGCAGCTCCCCGGCGTTGCGGTGCCGACGGTTCGCGAACAGCCGTTGGTGACCGCGGTCAGATCGCAATCCGACGAGCCGGCCGCTGCGCCGCGTCCCATCGTGCTCACCAAGCACGGCGCCGATATTCTGGTCCGCGTCGAACATTTGATGGACGACACCAACCGTGCCATGGGGCCGCTGCCCCCGACCACCGTCTCGACCGACAAGAAAAAGCAGGCGCAGACCCCGCAAAAACCGGACGCGCTCACGGCCGCATTGGAGGGACGGGCGTTCGGCGTGGGCGGCCACAACTGATTAGCCGCAGCCTCGCGGCCAGAATAATCTCCCAGACGCAAATCATCGCCTTCTCACTGCCAGCGGAATCAACGTGCGGCTGCTTTTCGGATCGCTTTTTGCCCTCGTCGTCGCCGCGATCGTCGGCCTCGGCTTGACGTATCTGGCCCTGACCCGCGGCGCTGCCTTCAGCCCGCTCACCATCGGCAGTTGGACGGCTTGGCCGAAAACCGGCACGGCGGATGCCGATCCCTACGCACGCGCTGAAATCGCACGCGCCGGCCGCTTGCCGACCGCGCTCGGCGATGGCGTCGCTTTTTCGGCCCGCGCCGATAATATCGGCAAGGCCCTCGACGGCCGCTGCGATGTCGTTTTATCGGGCGTGACGCCGGCGGCACGCTTCTGGACGTTGACCCTCTATAATCCCAACGGCGATCTGGTTGCCAATTCGGTCAACCGCTACGGATTCACCAGCCAGGAAATCGTGCGCAACGCCGACGGCAGCTTTGAAATCGTCGTCGCGCCGCGCGCCAATCCGGGAAACTGGCTGCCGACCGGCGGCATCGAACGCTATGTTCTTGTCTTGCGTCTCTATGATACGGCGGTCGGTGTTTCGACCAAAGCCGGCCGCGAGGTGCCAATGCCGGCCATCGCGACCAGGAGTTGCCCATGATTCGATGGCTGCTCTTGCTTCTTGGCGGAGCGTTGCTGGGCGGGATCGTGCATCTCGCGACCATTATTGTGTTGCCGCGCACCGCCACGCAGGACGCCTATTCGCGACTGGCGCCGACCGCTCCTGTCGACACCGTCACCGCGCTATCGGCGCCGACGCCGGAAGCCGCCGCCATGCCGTTCATGGATCCCGCCTTCGCCAGCGCCGTATGCCGCTACGATCTTTCGCAAGGACCGTTGAAGCTCACCGTCCCGCTTAGCCTCGCCTATACGTCGGTGTCGTTCTATACGCGCAACGATGTGGCCTATTACGCCATCAACGACCGTGCCGCCGGCCGGCGCGTCATCGAACTTAATCTGATGACGCCGGAGCAGCGCGCCCAGGTGCCGGAGGATGAAGAGGTCACCGCCGCCGACCGTTTGATTGTGGAATCGCCGACGCTCACCGGGCTGATCGCTATTCGCGCGCTGGCGCCGGAGCCCGGGCTGATGCCGATGGCGCGGAGCACCATAGCCGCCGCAAAATGCACGGCGGAAGCTGCGCCGGCCAATTCGCAATAATCAGCTTGAAGATCGCCCGCGCGGCCCGTCATCGCCTAACGGCGGATGTCGCGCGCCTGACCGCCTAGCGCGCGATGCGACGGCGGCGGCGGCGGCCCGCATTATTGCCGCTGTCCGGCTCAAGACCGTCTGGCCCGCGCTCGATACGGATCACCGGTAATATGATGACGGTCGCAGGTTCGGTATTGGCGTCGACGTATTTGCCGCCGCGCGCATCGCCCGCTTCGTTGGGAAATCTGATGACTTCGCCCATTGCAGTCCCCTTTCCGTCCCGGCGTATCAGCACCACTGGCGCGGGCCCGAGAAGCGGTTCCTGTCCTCGTACTGCGGGCAGGCTTTTCGGACCCAACGCTTTCCGATCTGCCGGATCGGCGCCTTGTCACAATTAAACGGGCTGCAAGGTTAACGGTCCGCTAACGGGCGCGGACTAATATTAGTCAGCGTTCCAAGTCAGCGTCCCAACTAGTATCGAGTCATGATCCAGTTCTCCGCGTACTCCCCTCTCGACAGTCTGGTCGACCTTGCATGCCGGGATGGCGTCGACATTCGCCCGACCTTGCTGCGTGTCCTGACCGACCTTTACGTGCAAAAGCCGATCCACAGCGCCGACGAGGAGACGCAATACGTCGAACTCGCGCTCGGCCTGATCGAAGCCGTCGATGCGCCGACCCGTGCCACCGTCGCGGCGAGGTTGTCGAGTTATCCGGGCGCGCCGGTAGCCCTTCGCCGCAAGCTTGCCGCCGATAGTCCGATGCCCATCCCCGATGTCACCAAATCTGTCGAAGCCGCCGCAACCGCGGCTGTGGCCGAGCCGGAGGTACCATCGTGCTATGATCTGACCGAACTTTTTTTCGGCTCCAGTTCCGAAGAACGCCGCTTGATCTTGACCAATCTCCACGTCGCGGCCGAGGAAGGCGCGCATCGTCCGCTGCTGGTTTCGCGGGATCTGGTTCTCGGTCTGGAAAATTCCGCGCTCAAACGGAACCTCGACGAATTCAGCCGGCTGCTCGAAGAAGCGCTCGACATCGATCACGCCTTGGCGGAACGAATAACGCGCGACGATGCCGGCGAGCCGATTGTGGTCGCAGCCAAGGCGCTGCGTCTGTCGGCAGCCATGCTGCAGCGCATCTTGCTGTTCCTCAATCCGGTAATTGGACAGTCGGTCGCACGGGTCTTCGAACTCGCCCACCTTTATGACGAGATGAAGCCGACCGCCGCCGAGCGCATGCTGGCGATCTGGCGGCAATCCACCGCGCGCGCGCAGACGCAAACCCGGCACGCGGCGTATTACTGGGACGACGAGCGCCGCAGCGCCCGCTCGCTATCGAGCCCGTCGCAGCGTCGTGCCGTTCGCACCGGAAACCAGCAGTCTTCCCGCTTCGCTTGGCGCGGACGCTAAGCCTCAGGCCAGCACCTGCTCGAGGAAATGCCGGCCGGCGCGTTCTTCGACTTCGACGATCCATAGATCGGAATCGAAGCGGATTTCCCGCGTCAGCCGCGCCTCAATGTCGGCTTCCGGGACCGGCGCCGCGCCGCCCAGCACCGGCGTGAAGATGCGGTCGGCCGGCTGCCTCTCGTCAAAGGCGGATTGCGGCGCCGGCCCATAGAGGGTCGCGGTGCCGTCGAGCCGATTGATGATAATGAAAACCGCGCCGGCCTCCTCGGCCCCACGCCGCCGCACCGCGGCGGGTGCGCCTTCGACATTGCAGCGGCGCAAATAGGCCGCCACCCAGATACCGGATTTCAACCGCATGGCCTTTGAGTAACACGAGGCTATGCGGCGCGCATAATGCCGGCGCGGTGGCTATTCGAGCGGGCGCCCGGTCATCGCGGACAGCTCGCGCAATAGGCGCTCGGATACCTCTCCGGTCACCGGCAGTTGCCGAGCGCGTTCGAATTTTGCGATCGCAGCCCGTGTATCGGCGTCGTCGATGCCGGTCGGCTTGATCTGACCGTAGCCGTAATCGGTGAGCGCGCGCTGGACCGCCAGCAGGCGCTTGGACGGCGCGAGCAACTGGGCGATCGGGTCGGGAGACCGGCTTGGCGGCGGCGCCTTGACGTTGGACGCGGCAATCGCGCGCAACAAGCTCTCATTGGCTTCCGGATTGATCTTCAACCCGGCCGCCTGAGCGAAGTCGCGCGCGGCGGCGTCGGTCTTGGCGCCCCAGATGCCGTCAGCGGCGCCGTCATAGAAGCCTTTGCCAGCAAGCGCGCGCTGGATATCGGCGATGACTTTTGCCCGAGCCTGCGCGCCGGCGTCGGCCGTTGTGTGCGCCTCAACCGGATGCGGCCGCGGCAAGGCAACCGGATCGGTGCGGGTCAGCAGCGGCCGCGTTGCGAAGATCGGCGCCGGGTGCGGACCATGCTGCAGAAAAAGCGCGTTGATGAAGATCGCAAATATCGCGACCGTCGCCATCAGGACGCCGACGAATTCGCGCGGGTGACCATTGATGACCGCGGTCAAGCTGTTTTCGCCGCGATCGGACCTGGCAGACTGCTTACGCTTACGCACTTTTCTTCACCAAGACTTTCTCGACAGGTTTTGCGGGCTCGTCAGCACGTTCGGGGACGAGTGTAATCGGCTCAACGGGCGGGCGTTCGCCGCCGTCAATCGGCAAACGGACGGTCACTTGCGTGCCCTCGCCCAGGCGGCTGCGGATTTCCATGTCGCCGCCATGCAGGCGCACCAGGCCCTTCACGATGGAGAGGCCGAGGCCGGTGCCGTCGTGACGCCGGTCGTAGGACGCGCGCGCCTGGAAGAACGCCTCGCCCAGTCGTGGCAAATCGTCTTCGCCGATGCCGACGCCGGTATCCTCGACCGTCACCCTCAGCCTGGCGTTATCGAACGCCGCGGCAACAAAGACACGCCCGCCGCCCGGGGTGAACTTGATGGCGTTTGAAATCAGGTTGATCATTATCTGGTTGAGCGCGCGGCGATCCGCCAAGATTTCGGGCAACCCGGCGGCGATGCGGGTATTGAGGTCGACGTTGGCCTCTTGCGCCTTGAGCGCCAGCAGGCCGCAGCAACTCGCGATGACCGGCGCCGGCGCAAACGGCTCCGGCACGATTTCGAAATTGCCGGTTTCCATTTTCGACATGTCGAGAATGCCGTTGAGGACCGACAGCAAATGGCGTCCGGAATCGTTGATCAACCGCGCGTATTCAGCTTTGCGCGCGCTATCGACCACCAAGGCCTCGTTGGTCAGCATTTCTGAAAACCCGATGATCGCATTCAGCGGCGTGCGCAGCTCGTGGCTCATGGTGGCGAGGAAATGGCTTTTGGAGGCATTGGCGCGTTCCGATTCCGCACGCGCAACTTCGAGCGCGCGTTCTTGCGCCTTGCGTTCGCTGACGTCACGCAACACGGCGACCACTTCGCGTTCGCGTGAATTTGTCGTTTCCGCGCTGCGATCGAGCGGATGGCAGCGCATTTCGAGCCAGGCAAAATAGTCGCCATTGGGCTTGGCGCCGGGATCGCGGCGGACGCGGAACTCGACCGAACGGCTTTCGCCGAGCGCCGCCGCATCGCCGAGCGCGGTCAAATAAGCCGGCCGGTCGGCGACATGGACGCGGTCGAACAGCCCGTGACCGGTCAGCTCCTGTGTATCGACGCCGAACAAGGCCTCCGCGGCCGGGGAAATGAAGGTGACCGCGCCTTTCTTCCCATGCCGCGTAATCACGTCGGTCATGTTGCGCGCCAGCAAGCGGTAGCGATCTTCTTCGGTGTTGAGCAGCCAGTAACTGGTGCGCGCCAGCAACTCTACACCGAGCGCGAGGCCGGTGGCGTAGAGCGAGGCGGAGATAATGCCGAACGCGGCGAGCGCGCCATGCTCGGACGCCAGTGACGCCGAGGGCGGCAGCAGGTGGAACGCGCTTACGGCGAGCAGCAGCCCGGCGGCGGCCAGCGCGAAGGTCGAGGCCAGCGCCACTACCCGGCGCGAGGCGGATAATGCCGCCTCCAGCGGTACAACGACGAGCCAGATTGCGGCAAACGAGGCGATCCCCCCGGTGCACCAAGCCACCACCGTCACCAAGCCGGTGAGCGCGAGCGAGGACAGCATGTGCGCGCTTTCGAAGCGGCCGGTGCGCGAGAGGAAATAGGCGATCAGAATCGGCGCCACCAGCCACGCGAACAGTCCGACTTCGAGCACGCTCGGCACGCCGCGCAACGCGATGTAGATTGGGAAACTGGCCAGCGCGCCTAAGGCGCCGAGCAGGCGCGGCGCGATAAAGGCGCGATGGCGCGCCGCCGACAGCGCATCGTGCTGCGCCGACGGGTGCACCAAGGCGTTGATATAGTTCCGCACTGGCGTGAGGAAGCGCACCGATCCCTGTCACGTCTTGAACGAGCAGACGCGTCCCTTTTGTGGCGGAAACCTTAAGCCGGTCGCGCTTAAGCGAACGCTAAGGCTTGGCGGTTGCGGAGCGGATCGGCGCAACCCCTGGCTCATTCCAAGGCGGTAAGCGGCGTCATTTGCCGCGCATGGTGAAATTTCGGTTGCCGCGGGCGCGATCGGCTCCGCATTGAAGCCACCGCCTTACCGTTGCGGTAACCATATCGCGATGGCCGAATGCACGATCACAGCGGCGGCGCGGCGATAGCTAAAATTTTAGCAGGATTTGAGTCTTTCAAATTTGACGAAAATTCGCGTTGCATTCGTTTCGATATTGTCCAAAAAGCGCCCGGCATTGCCAACTTGAGCTTCAAGCCTGTCTGCTACGGTTTAGTTCAAAGGCGGCGAAACAGCCGTCGGGGATAATGGGTCGGTACATGTTCTTTCTGTTGCGCATGACGTTCTGGCTGGGTCTGGTGTGCGTGCTGCTGCCAAGCGGCGCGAAAACGCCGGACGCAAACATTGACGCCGGAGAAGCCGTGACTGCCGCGAGTGCCACGGTGCACGACATGCGCGGCTTCTGCGACCGCCAGCCGGAAGCCTGCGCGGCCGGCGGCAAGGTCGCGATCGCGATCGGCCATAAGGCCGAAGCCGGCGCGCGCACGCTTTATGACTTTATCACCGCGCGGCTCGCCGACAAATCCGCGCCGACCGAAAAAACCCCGCTGGTCGATAAGCCGGTCGATAGCACCGGCGCGATCCCGGTCACGGCACGCGGCACGCTGAACGAAACGGACTTGAAGCCGGTCTGGCATGGGCCGGTTCCGTTGCCGCCCTAGCGCGCGGCGCGGACCCCCAAGCCCTCGGCTTAAGCACCGGATTCTTCGACAATTTGTCGTGGGATAGCGGGGCGCCCGCCCGAAACATTTTTGGCTATCGGCGCAGACCGGCCTATATATCGGGCTGAGGGGCCTGGGACGGGCCCCGTCAACGATGGCGCCATGACCACAATCGACGAAATTGTCGACAATTTCACACTGCTCGATCAGTGGGACGACCGCTATCGTTATGTCATCGAGCTTGGCCGCACGCTGACGCCATTGCCGGAGGCCGCCCACAGCGAAGCCAACAAGGTGCGGGGCTGCGTCAGCCAGGTTTGGTTGGTCACGCACGTAAAACCGGACGGCGGCGGCGGCCCGATCCTCACCTTCGACGGCGACAGCGACGCGCATATTGTGCGCGGTCTGATCGCCATCCTGCTTGCGCTCTATTCCGGCAAAAGCGCGCCCGAGATTCTCGCCACCGATGCGCTGGCGCTGTTCGATCACATCGGCTTGCGTGAGAACCTCACGCCGCAGCGCTCGAATGGCCTGCGCTCCATGGTCGAGCGCATTCAAGTCGAAGCCAAGCGGGCATTGGCGGCGGCGGCGTAAGCGTTACGCTCCATCGACACTGAAAGCCGCGTCATCTGCGAGCCAGGTCCGGATCGGTGCGCGCTTACGTCCACGCGTTTGCGGTGCGAAGCCGTAATGGCGCGCCAGCCGGTCAAGCGCCGGTTGCAGCACCACTTTTGCGGACCTTGCCGGCCAGGCGCGCTCGCGTTCGATATCCTCGAGACGCTTGAGGAAACAGCAAACATCTAACAGCAGCCCGCCGAATTCCGGGCCGACCGCGTCGAGCGCCTGATGGACACGCTGACGTGCGCCGATCATCGCCTCCGTATATATGGCACTGCGTTCGCCACCGGCGCTACGGCGGCTCGAAGCGATCGGGCTCATCCAATTAGAGGTGGTGCGCGGCATCAGATGGGCGCAGGTGAAGTCGATGCGCAGCCGCTCGCCTGCCTGAAGCTGATGCGGTTCGATCAAGGCACGGCCGTTGCGGCCGCGACGGCGGGCAAGCCAGACCAGCGGACTTTCGGCTTCGTCGACGGTGACGTTTGCGCGGCCGAACTCGGTCGCGATCTGGCGTTGGACCAAATGAAGATGTTGCGCGAGAAAGCCGTCGATCGCCGGCTGCGGCGCTTCCCGTGGGCGGACTGGGGATTTTCGGGCTCGATCGTTCATAACTAGGACTATATTCCGTATGGCGCGGACGTCAAGGCTAATCCTCAAAGATTGGGAATATTTTCCGGAAGCGGCAAGCGGCACAAATTAAAAAATCCGCTGTCCGCTAACGCGCAGCGGCCGCGATACCCTGGATCGGAATTACCTGTTGTCGGAATTACTTGGCGCGGCGGCGGCGTTGCTGGCCGAGCCCCATTTGCTTGGCCAACTGCGAACGGGCGGCAGCATAATTGGGCGCGACCATCGGATAGTCGCTGCCCAGGCTCCATTTTTCCCGATATTGCTCGGGCGTCATATTGTATTGCGTGCGCAGATGCCGCTTGAGCGACTTGAACTTTTTGCCGTCCTCGAGACAAACAATGAATTCGGGCGTGATCGATTTTTTGACAGAAATCGCCGGGCGGAGCGGTTCGGCAAGTGAATCGCCGGACTTGCCGGAGACCCGCGTCAGCGCCGCGTGGACCTGGTTGATCAGGCTCGGAATCTCGCCGGCCGGCACGGGATTGTTGCTCACATAGGCGGATACGATTTCCGCCGTGAGTTCAATGAAGTTCCCGTTGGTTGTGGTGTCGCTCATGGATGCTGTCCTGCGTTAGCGCGGCCGCCGGACGCGGCAATCCGCAGAAAGGAACCGAAAAAAGACAGGTCTTAAACTCGACAAATAACGAACTGGAACGCTCTATTCTAGAAACATTACTATCGAAATCCATTGGCCGCAAGAAGAAGCTTGTTGAAATCCTGCTTATACCTTGATGGTTGCTTTGATATTGTCGAACAAGCCGCGCCGGCGGCCGAACGGCAAACAGCAAAAATGCCGCCCGCGGCGCGCGAGCGGCAAGACAGCATCGCTTTCTGTCACGCGTTCTTGGAAAGGTGGTCGCGCAACTCGTTGATCGACGAGAAGCGCAGCGTGCCTTGCGGCAGCTCGGCTTCGATCGAACCGTCGACATAGAGCGTGTAGCCCATGCCGTCGATCACGCCGGATTTGAGGATAGCGACCGGGCGGGGCTCCTCTGCACGCGGCTTTTGCGGTTCCGGCGCAGGACTTTCCCGTAGCGGCAGTTCGGGTAATTCCGGCCGCGGCTCGCTTGCAGCCGGACTCTTAGCCGTTTTGGGCTCGTTGGCCGGCCACATATTATCGAAATAACTCGTCCGCGGTGGCCGCGCCGGTGATTTTGGCGGCTGCGGAGGAGATGGAGGAGGTGTCGGTATCGGCGGCGGTGGCGGTGGCGGCGAAGCGCGCCAGGGCGCCTCGAGTTCAGGTTCGGCGCGTTTCTCAGGCATGCCAGCACGATTGGGCCGTGGCGGCGCCGGCCTTGCAGCCTCTTCGGGCGGCGGCATCGGACCTTCGTCCGTTAGGAAGGTTTCTTTGTACTCCTCGACCACGGAAATTTCGGGGTTGCGCAATACGAGCGACGGAGCGGCGGGACGCTCTATCGGCTTTTCGGCCTCGGCGCGTGGTTTGGGTGGAAACGGAATTCGCCCCGATGCGCTGGCAGGGCGTCGCTCGGGCGGCGGCTCGAACGTATCGAGCGACATTTCCGGCTGCTCGCCTGCCCGGCCGCCAAGCGATTCCGTCAACCGCTGCAACTGGGCAACCGCGACACCCAGCGCGCCGATAATCAGACCGCCGACGGCCGCCGTGGTTCCCGCGACGATGAGCGTATTGCCAAAGCTGAATTCATTGATCGGAATGCCGTATCCGACCATCGCGACGCCGAGCATCACGGCAATGGCGCCCACGACGTACAACACCACCGACATGAGCGTTACGACCCCCTCTTGCACCCGCCGGATTCATCGCCCGGCACGAGCTTACCGGGTAACTTGTTATGCCGCCGAGAGGATTTTCCCTTCTCTGGTGAGTCTCCGCAACTGGTAAAGTTAAGAAATTGGCACCGGCTGTAAACTTGATTAACGCCGGCCGGGCCGGCGTAGCGCGGGTGAGCCCACCGGCGGCCGGCAAAAAATGCCCAAAACACGCTCATTTTCCCGGCGAAACCCTCGACAATCGTGCTCACATGCCGTTGCCCCCGCCCGCGCCAACGCCTAATTACCTTAATCGAGGAACTCGCCCGGGACGTTCCGGTTTCAACAGAGACCGGCCATTCCCTACAGATCGATTGTGGATCGAGGAGAACCAAAATGTCGTTCAAATTGCCCGACCTGCCCTATGCTCACGACGCGCTCGCGCCTTACATGTCGCGCGAGACGCTCGAATACCACCACGACAAGCATCACAAGGCCTACGTCGACAACGGCAACAAGCTGCTGGAAGGCAGCGGCCTGGAAGGCAAGTCGCTCGAAGACGTGGTGAAAGGCTCGTTTGGCAAGAACGCCGGCCTCTTCAACAATGCCGCCCAGCATTACAATCACATGCATTTCTGGAAATGGATGAAGCCGAACGGCGGCGGCGACAAAATCCCCGCCAAGCTCAAGGCCAAGATCGATTCCGACCTCGGCGGCGTCGAGAAGATGAAGACCGATTTCGCGGCTGCCGGCGCCACCCAGTTCGGATCCGGCTGGTGCTGGATCGCGGTGAAGGACGGAAAGCTCGCAGTCACCAAGACGGCAAACGGCGAAAATCCGCTGGTGCACGGCGGCACGCCGATCCTCGGCTGCGACGTGTGGGAACATTCCTATTATATCGACTATCGCAACCGGCGCCCCGACTACCTGAAGGCGTTCCTCGATCACCTGGTGAACTGGGACTACGTCGAGGAGCTATTCACCGCCGCGAGCAAATAACCGTGGCGGGCGTCGTGACGACGCTCTAGCCCCGCGCGACCCTCGACCATGCCCGGCACGCGATCGGCGATCATCTTCGCCGGTCGCGGAGCAGCCCTCGCTTCTATAGCGGTCCAAGCTTTGATTTGGCGCTAGCGCGGGCGCGTGCGGCCGACGCCGGTCGTCGCATTCCGCTTCGGCAGCTTGTCGGGCAAATATTTCGCCAACACGCTCGGGTCCAATGTTGCCAAGGTGGCATCCGGCAGCCGGTTCCACACTTCATTTTGTCCCAGCAAAGGAATGCCGAGATAGCCGCGCAGCGTGAGCGTCTGGCCGTCCGAACTCAAGGTCATCATGGCGTTGTAGATATTGCCGTCGCGCGGGTCGAGGATGTGACCATCCTGATAGCTCAAGCCGTTTCGCTTCATGCCGCGGATGAAAGACAAACCAAGCAAGGGCGCGTCTCGCCGGTCGTCGGCGCAGCGGCTGCAGATCGGATTGGGCGCGTCCCCGGGTCGCGGGAACAACCTGGCGATCGCGCCTTCATAGGTTCCATCCTGATCTTTGACGAACAAGAACCAGCTGACCGTTTGCCCGCCTTCGCCGCGTTTCTCCCACAGACCGACCACGCTCGGTTGCAACGGCTGGCCATAGGCCGCGCCTGCCGGCGCCTTGTCATAGGGCTGTCTCATTTGAGCGAGAGCTGAGGACGCCCCAAGCGGCAACAGCGCCGTCAGGACCAGCACCGCAAATCGTCTCATGTCGTGCCCCATGGATTTCCGGCAAGTTCTGCCGCTTCACTCGCCTGAAAATATGGCCGTTTCGCGGACCATTGAAGGAACTTTGGTGCCCTCGAGAGCGCCAGGGCAAAAGACGACGGCCGCGCTGGCCGCTGCGTCGATATCAGGCGTGCGCAAACTCCCAATAGAGCTCCCGCGCCTTGCGATAGAGCGGGCCCGGCTGCAGCGAGCGCTCGTCGATGCGCGTGACCGGCAACACTTTCGAGGCGTTGCCCGATGCGAATATCTCGTCGGCGGCCTCGAAGTCGGCATAGCGCAGCACCGTTTCGACGACGGTGACGCCGGCGTCGCGCAGCAGGCCGATCACGCGCTTGCGCGTGATGCCGGCGAGAAACGTGCCGTTCGCGATCGGCGTAAAGACCGCGCCGTCCTTGCCGAGGAACACGTTGGAATTCGCTAGCTCGGCGACATTGCCGACCACATCGCGGACCAAACAGTTGTCGAAGCCGCGCGATTTGGCTTCGAACATTGCGCGCGCGTTGTTCGGATAGAGGCATCCCGCCTTGGCATCGACCGGCGCGGTGTCTTGCGTCGGCCGCCGGAACGGCGACAGCGTGACCGAAAAGCCTTCCGGCTTGCGCATCGGCGCGTCCCACAGGCTGAGCGCAAAGCGTGTCGAATCCGGGTCGGGCGGCAGCGCCATCGTGCTGGCGCGCTCGGCCCAATACATCGGGCGGATATAGAGTGTCGTACCGGACGCGAATTTCGTCATGCCTTCGCGCGCGAGCCCGACCCATTCGTCCACCGACATATTGGGCTTCAGAAACATCGTCTTGGCCGAGGCATTGACGCGCGCGCAGTGCAGCTCGAGATCCGGCGTGACACCCTCGAACATGCGCGCGCCATCGAACACCGACGAGCCGAGCCAAATGGCGTGGGTGCGCGCGCCCCACAGCGGCACATTGCCCTCGTGCCATTTGCCATCGAAAAAGGTCCAGGTCGTGGACCAGCTTTGGTTTGCAGCCATTGCGTTTTCTCCGGGGTACTTCCTTTACGCGTCGCGCCGTGCTTTGCAAGCACCAGCAAGCCGCCGACCGGGAGGATTTCCATGTCGTCCATCTTCGTTTTCGATGCCTATGGCACCCTGTTCAACGTGCACGCCGCGATTGCCCGCTTTCGCGACGAGGCGGGGCCGGACGCCGACCGCATGTCGGAGTTCTGGCGCGCCAAGCAGCTCGAATACACCTGGACGCTGACGCTCGCGGGGCACTACGCGGATTTCTGGACGCTGACCGAGCGGGCGCTCGACTATTCGCTGGCGCGCGTGCCTTCGGTGCCGAAGGCGCTTAAGCCCAAGCTGCTCGAGGCCTATTTCCAGCTCGACGCGTTTCCCGACGCGCGGGCATGCCTGCGGGCCCTCAAGCAAAGCGGCAAGAAGACCAGCATCCTCTCCAACGGTTCGCCCAATATGCTCAAGGGCGCGGTCGATGCCGCCGCCATCGGCGCCGATCTCGACGCGGTGCTGTCGGTCGATGTCTTGAAAATGTTCAAGCCGCGGCCTGAAGTTTACCGGCTGGTCACCGATCACTACAAATGCGCGCCGGGCGATGTCACCTTCGTGTCATCGAACCGCTGGGACGTGATGGCGGCAACCTCGGTCGGCTTTCGCGGCATCTGGGTCAACCGCGCCAAGATGCCGGATGAATATCTGGATTTTCCGCCCAAACAGACGTTGAGCGATTTGAGCGGGTTGGCCGATCTAAAAGCCTGACGGCCGGGGCTGGCGCGCTCCCGCATAGCGACTATATGCGCGAGACCCGCGCCGGCCACCGTCATGTCATCCATCATCTCCATCAGCAATCTCTCCAAGACCTACGCGTCCGGTTTTCAGGCGCTGAAGGCGATCAATCTGGACATCCGCCGCGGCGAGATCTTCGCCCTGCTCGGCCCCAACGGCGCCGGCAAGACCACGCTGATCGGCATCGTCTGCGGCATCGTGCGGCCCACGCAAGGCGCGGTGGCGGTCGATGGACACGACAACATCACCGACTACCGCGCCGCCCGCGCACTGATCGGGCTGGTGCCGCAGGAACTCACCACCGACGCCTTCGAATCGGTTTGGGCGACCGTCAGTTTCAGCCGCGGCCTGTTCGGTAAGCCGCGCAATCCGGCGCATATCGAGAAAGTGCTGAAGGATCTTTCGTTGTGGGACAAGAAGGACGCCAAGATCAGAACGCTGTCCGGCGGCATGAAGCGGCGCGTGATGATCGCCAAGGCGCTGTCGCACGAGCCGTCGATCCTGTTCCTCGACGAGCCGAGCGCGGGCGTCGACGTCGAACTGCGCAAGGACATGTGGCAGGTGGTGCGGGATTTGCGCGCGTCCGGCGTCACCATCATCCTCACCACGCATTACATCGAGGAAGCCGAGGACATGGCCGACCGTGTCGGCGTCATCAACAAAGGCGAACTCATCCTCACCGAGGATAAGGCCGAGTTGATGCGCAAGCTCGGCAAGAAGCAGTTGATCCTGCATCTGCAAAAGACACTCGACACCGTGCCGGCGGAACTTGGCGCGCATAATCTGGCGCTGGCGAACGGCGGAACGGAATTGGTTTTCAGCTACGACACCAAGAGCGAGCGCACCGGCGTGACCGCGCTGTTGAACGATCTGCATCACGCGGGCATCCGCTTTCGCGATTTACAGACGACGCAGAGTTCGCTGGAGGACATTTTCGTCGGGCTGGTGAGCGACCGACCATGAATTACCGCGCCGCTTTAGCGATCTACCGTTACGAGATGGCGCGCACCGGGCGCACCATCTGGCAGAGCATCGTCTCGCCTGTGATCTCGACCTCGCTCTATTTCGTGGTGTTCGGTGCGGCGATCGGCTCGCGCATCACAGAGATCGAGGGCGTCGCCTACGGCGCCTTCATCGTGCCCGGGCTGATCATGCTGATGCTGCTGACGCAAAGCACGATGAACGCCTCGTTCGGCATCTACTTTCCGCGCTTCGTCGGCACCATCTACGAAATTCTCTCGGCGCCGGTGTCCTTTTTCGAGATCGCGCTCGGCTATGTCGGCGCCGCCGCGACCAAGTCGGTTCTGCTCGGACTGATCATTCTGGCGACATCATTCCTGTTCGTACCGCTCTCCATCGCGCATCCGGTCTGGATGGTGGTGTTCATGGTGCTGACCGCGGTGACCTTCAGCCTGCTCGGCTTCATCATCGGCATCTGGGCGGACGGCTTCGAGCAGTTGCAGATCATCCCGCTGCTGATCATCACGCCGCTGACCTTCCTCGGCGGCACGTTCTATTCGACCAGCGTGCTGCCGCCGTTCTGGCAGAAGGTCACGCTGTTGAATCCGGTGGTCTATCTGATCAGCGGGTTCCGCTGGAGCTTCTTCGAGATCGCCGACGTCAGTCCGGCCTTGAGCCTGGGCATGACGCTGGTGTTCCTGGGCGTGTGCCTCGCCATCATCTGGTGGATGTTCAGGACCGGCTATCGGCTGAAGAACTAGATCGCGCGGCCCGGCACGAATTGCTCGAGTGCCTAAGAACGGCCATAACGCCTTTCGTCCAGTCAACCGAGGATGACGGCCGATGCAGGACCCGCATTGTCACTCCAGCAGCATCTTGGTCGAGCGGCCCGCCGACGCGGCCTTCACCATCATGTCCGAAGGCCTCAAGCAGGGCCAATGGACCTGGGGCAGCTACCAGCGGCGCGAGGTCAAGCCCGGGCTATTCGTCGGCCAGTCGCTTTTCACCGGCAAGGACACCTACGTGCGGCTCGACGTCGATCGCAAGCGCCTGCTGGTCGACTATGAGGTCGGGCCTTCCGAGGACGCCATGCAGTTCCGCAACATGTCGCGCGTGATCCCCGGCGACGCGCTGAAGATGGGGACGGACAAGTGCGTCGTCAGCTTGTTCACCTGGCGTCTGGTCACGCAAGACGAGGCGGCGTGGACGCAGATCTCCTGCGTGCACGAGGCCGAGATGTTCCTGATCAAGGGACTGCTGGAGCGGGCCTGACGCCCGTTCCATCCTCGGTGGCCACCATTCTCGGCAACCGGTACGCGCCTTAACTGCCGGCCAGCTCCTCGCGCAGGATTTCGAGTTGCAGCCATTGCTCTTCGGCCGCAGCCAGCTTGCGCTGGGTTTCGCCCAGATCGGTGGTGACTTTTTCAAATCCCGCGCGGTCGCGCCTATAGAACTGCGCATCGGCGAGCTTGGCCTGCAGATCGTCGGCTTTCGCGAGCAGCCCGGCGATGGTCTTCGGCAGTGTCTCCAGCGCGTGCTTGTCCTTGAAACTCATGCGCCGCTTTGCGGCCGGCGGCGACGGCGGAGCAGCCGCTTTCGCCGGCTTCTGCGCCTCTGGTTTACGCCGGTCGTTGGTCAGATCGGCGCCGCGCTGCGCCAGCATGTCGGAATAGCCGCCGGCATATTCGGTCCAGCGGCCGTTGCCCTCCGGCGCAATCACGCCGCTCACCAGACGGTCAAGAAAATCGCGGTCGTGGCTGATGAGCAGCACGGTGCCGGGATAGTCGCCGAGCATGTCCTCGAGCACGTCCAGCGTTTCCATGTCGAGATCGTTGGTCGGCTCATCGAGCACCAGCAGGTTCGACGGCTTGGCCAGCGCCTGCGCCAGCATCAGGCGGCCTCGCTCGCCGCCGGAGAGCTTGCCGAGCGGTGTGCGCGCCTGCTCGGCCGCAAACAGGAAGTCCCTCATGTAGCCGATGACGTGCTTGGCAACGCCGTTCACCATGACGGTATCGCCATCGCCGCCGGTCAGCGCCTCGGCGACCGTCACGTCCGGATCGAGGCTGTCGCGATGCTGATCGAGGGTGGCGACCGCCAGATTCGAGCCGAGCCGGACCGTGCCGGCATCGGGCGGCAGCGCGCCGGTCAGCATGCCGATCAGCGTGGTCTTGCCGCTGCCGTTCGGCCCGACGATGCCGATACGGTCGCCGCGCTGGATGCGGATCGAGAAGTCGCTGACGATGGCGCGGCCGCCGTAGCCTTTGCCGATGCCTTTCGCCTCGATCACCAGCGCGCCGGACGGCGTCGCCGAGCCCGCGGTCATGGCAACGCTGCCGGCGGCGCCGCGGTGGGTGCGGCGCGCCTCGCGCAGCGCCTGCAACTGGCCGACGCGGCGGATATTGCGCTTGCGCCGTCCGGTGACGCCGTAGCGCATCCAGTGCTCCTCGGCGACGATCTTGCGGTCGAGCTTGTGCTGCTCGCGTTCCTCTTCCGCCAGCAGCAGGTCGCGCCATTCCTCGAAATGGGCAAAGCCGCGCTCGATGCGCCGCGTCGTGCCGCGGTCGAGCCAGACGGTCGAACGCGACAGCGTCGAGAGAAAACGCCGGTCGTGGCTGATGATCACCAAGGCGGCGCGCCGTGAATCGAGCTCGCGCTCCAGCCATTCGATGGTGGTCAGGTCGAGATGATTGGTCGGCTCGTCGAGCAGCAGGATATCCGGCGACGGCGCCAGCACGCGAGCGAGCGAGGCGCGGCGCGCTTCGCCGCCGGACAGATGCGCCGGATCCTCCAGGCCGGTGAGCCCGAGCTGCTCCAACAAAAGCCGTGCGACGTGGCTGTCGTCGTCCGGCCGCAGTCCCGCTTCGACATAAGCGAGCGTCGAGGCAAAGCCGGAGAAGTCGGGCTCCTGCGGCAGATAGCTCACCAAAGCGCCGGGCTGCACGAAAACGGAACCGCGATCGGGCTCGAGCAATCCGGCGGCGATTTTCAAGAGCGTCGATTTTCCGGAGCCGTTACGGCCCACCAGCGAGACGCGCTCCGCCGTCGAGACGGAAAGCTCCGCGCCGGTGAGCAGCGGCGTGCCGCCAAAGGTCAGTGCAATATCTTTGAGTTGAAGAAGCGGAGGAGCCATGTCGCCTTGTCATGCGGGTCAGGCGCGCAAGCGCGGGATCGATCCACCGGCGCCGCCGACGTCAGTTCCGCCGCTAGCCGCCGAACCGGTAGTTGATAGCGAATTTGATGAGATCGAACGTGCGGGTCAGGTGAAAGCTGTTCGTGCTTGCGCCGTTGCTTGTGATGACGTGCTCGTTGCTCGGGAAATCGAGGAAGCTGTACTCGAGCCTTACCGACCAGTGCGGATCGAAGGCGTATTCGCCACCGACGCCGACGGCCCAGCCCCAGGTCTTGTTGCTGCCGGTACACGGCGTGCCGACGCAGATCGGCACCGTGACGGAGAGTTGCTTGAAGTCTTCGCTCATCCAGGCGGCGCCGCCCTTTACGTAGAACAGCAATCGCTCGTGAGCATAGCCGAAACGTCCGGCGAACGTGGCCAAGGAGTCAGGCAAGCCTTCGGCGTTCAGGATGCCCGCAGGCGCTACGACGTTGGAGCTGCCCTTGATGTCGGACCACGTGTAGTCGCCTTCCAGGCCGAACACCCAGCTGCCGACCTGCCAATTGTAGCCGAGCTGGGCGCCACCCAGGATTCCGCGCGGGCGTGGCGGATTGACGACTTTGGTGCCGAACGCATCTTCGGTGATTTCCGGGAAAGCCCAGCCATATCCGAAATGACCGCCGACGTAGAAACCGGACCAGTTCCAGATCGGAATGATCGGTGCCACAGGGGCCTTCACCGGCATGTCTGCGGCTTGACCTGCGCCGCACAAGACCATCGCAACAAATACAAAAGTCGCTGACACAAACTTCTTCATAACCGGCTACCCCCCAAAGCAACCGACAACCACCCCACAGATGGGTACAGTGAACGATATCAACTTGCCCCGAAGCGGAATAGCCGCGGTTCAGCTTATCGCGCCGACAGCACGTCCAGTATCCGAGCCCAACTCCGAATGCCCTTGTGGAAGCATTTGAGGTCGAACTTCTCGTTCGGCGAATGCACCCGGTCGTCGTCCAAGGCGAAGCCGACAAGCAGTGAATCCATGCCCAGTACATGCTTGAAATCGGCGACGATGGGGATCGAGCCGCCGGCGCCGACCGTCACCGCCTTATGGCCCCACTCCTCGGCCAAAACCCCGCGCGCCTTGGTCAGCGCCGGATTGTCGAACGACAATTGTAGCGGCGGCGCCAGCCCGAAATTGCCGAATTCCACCTTGCAGTCGGACGGGATGCGCGCGCGCACAAAAGCGCGGAAGGAATTGCGCACCTTTTCGGGGTCCTGCTCGCCGACCAGGCGGAAGGAGACCTTGGCGCTGGCCTCGCCGGGGATCACGGTCTTGGCGCCCTCCCCGGTATAGCCGCCGATGATGCCGTTGACCTCGGCGGTCGGGCGCGTGGTGGTCATTTCGATGAGCAGGCGGCCTTTCTCGCCGGCCGGCTCTTTCAGCCCGATCGGGCCGAGAAAGGATTCCGGCATCATGTCCAATGCCGCCAGGTCCGCCTTGATGTCGGGCGGCAGGTCCTTCACGCCGTCATAGAAGCCGGGGACGGTGACCCGGCCATTCTCGTCATGCAGATCGGCGAGAATCTTCGCCAGCACATGCAGCGGATTGCGCGCCGCGCCGCCGAACAGGCCGGAATGCAGGTCGCGGTCGGCACAGATGACCTTCACATCCTCATAGACCAGCCCGCGCAGCGAGGTGGTGATCGCCGGTGTCTCCGGGTCCCACATGGCGGTATCGCAGACCAGCGCCAGGTCGAGCTTGAACTCCTTGGCATTGTCCCGCACGAACTTGAACAGGTTGCGCGAGCCGCATTCCTCCTCGCCCTCGATCATGGTGGTGATCGGCAGCGGCAGCTTGCCGGTGACCGCGTGATAGGCGCGGCAGGCCTCGATGAAGGTCATGGCCTGGCCTTTGTCGTCACAGGCGCCGCGCGCGACGATGATTTTGCGCCCGTCGGCTAGCGTCTCGATGCGCGGCTCGAACGGCGGCGTCTTCCACTGGTTCAGCGGATCGACCGGCTGCACGTCGTAGTGCCCGTAAAACAGCACGCGCGGGCCGGAAACGCCGTTCGCCAAGCTCCCGTTGGATTTTCCGACGACCACCGGGTGCCCCTCGGTCGGCCGCACTTCGGTGGCAAATCCAATGCTGCGAAGATCGGCGGCGACGTGCTCGGCGGCGGCACGGCACTGTCCCTTGAAAGCCGGATCGGTGGAAATGGACTCAATGCGCAACAGTGCAAACAAACGCTCAACGCTTTGGTCGATATCCTGATCGATGCGGCTCAAGACCGCGTCGAGTGTGCTCATGACGGGCTCCTTTTCCGGCGGGGCGTCCAAGCTAGCAATGCCGATATTGGCTGAAAAGCGGGCCTGCGCTCGACGAACTATCAATAGCCCGCAATTTGCAAGGTGAATTGGCGCCGTTCGCTCAACCCAAGTGATTTTCCGACAATTTATCTAGGTTATCCCAGCATAACCGGAAGGCACTGTTGCTCGACACGAAATAATACTGCGCGAATTTTTGGCGATAGATGGTTTCACGGCGAGAAAAACAACTTCCGTGGACGTCCATCCCGGGAAGTTTTGTCGACTGACTGTGACGCGCAAGCAACTATCCGGTGCTCGTCGCTCGGCCTATCGGACATTTTACTTGACTTAAAGCCACCCGAATGGAGCCGCGGCACCGCCATTGTCGGCAGAAAACCAAGCGTCACGCTTGTCATCGCCGCTATGGGCGTCCAATATAAAGGCAACCCGCCGCTAGTGCGGGGGTGCCGTGAGGGGTCATGGATGAACTGGTCGCGCGTCTCGTCGCTAACGTCGGCGTCGAACGGATCGCCGCGGAAAAAGCGGTCGGCATTATCTTCGAATTTCTGTGCAAGGAAGGGCCTGCCGACAAGGTCCAAGCTCTGCTCGACCGTATTCCAGGGGCGCAAGCGCTAATGCAGGCACAACAGGGTACCGATGCCGCCGGCGGCGGCATGCTGGCCATGAGCGGTATCATGGGTGCCGGCACCAAGATGTTGGCGGCGGGGCTAAGCATGGGGCAGGTGCAAGGCGTGACCCGCGAAGTTATGGCTTTTGCGCGGGAAAAGGCTGGGGAAGACGCGGTCGGCGAAGTTGTCGCCGCGATTCCGGGTTTGAGTCAGTTTGTTTGATCGATCGGTTCAACGTTCTAGGCAGACTAAGACGACGGCGAGGAGGCGCGGATGTCCTATCCCATCACCGACATTGACGGGGTTAACGGCGAGGTCGCCGCGATCCTGAAGTCGGTGAGGATTCGCTCGACCGGGCGCCTGCTGGAAGCCGCGCGCACCGTCAAAGGCCGCAAGGACCTCGCGATCAAGACCGGTTTCGACGAAAAACAGTTATTGTCCTGGGCCAATGACGCCGACCGCATGCGCGTCAAGGGAATCCGCAAAGAATATTCCGAACTACTGCAAGCCGCTGGGGTGGATACCGTGAAGGAACTCAAGTACCGCAACCCGGCCAATCTGGCCAAGGCGATGGCCAACGCGAATAAAAAGCGCAAGCTGGTCCGGCAACTGCCGTCGGAGAAGGTGGTGAAGCGCTGGATCGAGTACGCCAAGAGGCTGCAGCTGAAGATCACTTACTGACGCGCCGAGCCGTCACCCTTCTCAAGCGCCCCGCTTCGCTCCCCTTAAGCCAGCTCGACCAGGCCCCTGCTTGACAGTGGCTGGCCCGCCGCGCAAAGCCACCGCCATGGGTGTCGCCCGAACGCTCGAAAACGCAGCCATTCAGCCGCAAAAGTCCGCGCCTGACGTGCTTGCGGCGCTGCTTGGCCGCGGACGGCCGCTGGTGATGGGCATCCTGAATGTGACTCCGGATTCATTTTCCGACGGCGGCCAATTCCTCGACCCTGGCGCGGCCATCGCTCATGCCGCCGAGATGGTCCGCGAGGGCGCCGATATCCTGGACATTGGCGCGGAATCCACGCGGCCCTATGGCGGCGCGACGCCGGTCTCGGCCGACGAGGAACGCGCGCGGCTCGCCGACGTCCTGCCGGCGGTGATCGCGCTCGGCCGCCCGGTGTCCATCGACACCATCAAGGCGCCCATCGCCGCCTGGGCGCTCGATTCCGGCGCGGCCATCGTCAACGACGTCTGGGGCCTGCAGCGCGATCCGGACATGGCGCCGCTGGTGGCGCGGCGCGGCGTGCCGGTCATTGTCATGCATAACCGGGAGAGCGCCGATCCGGCGCTCGATATCGTCGCCGATGTCGACGCCTTCTTTGCCCGTTCGATCGGCATCGCCGAGCGCGCAGGCATCGCACGCGACAAGATCGTGCTCGATCCCGGAATCGGCTTCGGCAAGACGCCGGAACAAAGCATCGTTTGCCTGGCGCGGCTCGCCGACTTCAAGCACTTCGGCCTGCCGCTTTTGGTCGGGGCCTCGCGCAAACGCTTCATCAATTCGGTGACGCCCTCAGCCCCGGACGACCGCATCGGCGGCTCGATCGCCAGCCACCTGCTGGCGGTCAAGACCGGCGCGGCCATCATCCGCGTCCACGACGTCAAGGAAACCGTGCAGGCGCTGCGCGTCACCGCGGCGATCGAGGCGGCGCGATGAGCGACCGCATTTTCATCCACGGTCTTTCGCTGCACGCCTATCACGGCGTCATGGCCTACGAGGCCAAAGTCGGCCAGACCTTTACCATCGACCTCGAACTCGACATCGACCTTTCCGGCGCCGCGCGTTCCGACAAGGTGGCGGATACCGTCTCCTACGACAAGGTCGTCGATTGCGCCACGCAGGCATTTTGCACGCAACGCTTCCGGCTGATCGAGGCCGCCGCCGGCCGCGTGGCCGACACGCTGCTCGCCGCCTTCCCGCGGCTGCGCAAGGTCAGGGTGACGATCCACAAACCGCATGCCCCGATCGCGGCGACCTTCAGCGATGTCGGCGTGACGCTGGAGCGCGCCCGGCCAGCTGCCAAACCATGACCGAGGCGCTGCTTGCGCTCGGCGGCAATGTCGGCGACAGCCGCGCCATTCTCGATCGTGCCGTCAAGCTGTTGTGCGACGGCAACGACATTCGGCTGACGGCGCGCTCGTCCGACTACCGCACGCCGCCTTGGGGATTCAAATATCAGCCGCCGTTCATCAACCTGTGCATCGCGGTCGAGACGGCGCTTTCGCCGCGCGATCTCCTGGCACGCGCACAGGCCGTCGAATTGAAGCTTGGGCGCGACCGCGCGCATGAAAAGCGCTGGGGACCGCGCACCGCCGACATCGATATCATCAGCTATGACGATCTCGCGCTTGACGAACTGGGCCTGATCTTGCCGCACCCAAGAGCGTTCGAGCGCGCCTTCGTGCTCTTGCCGCTGGCCGAGATCGTGCCCGGCCGCGTGATTGCCGGGCGCAAGATCGGGGAGGCGGCCGCCGCCGTCGACGCCTCCGGCATCGAGCGGTTGCCGCCGACGGCGGGCACGTAAATTGCTTCAACTGGAATAGCGTCTCCATCTCGACTGTGCCAATTTCGAGCCAATGAGCGACCAACTTCCCCTCGCCGCCGAATTTCCGCCGACCAGCGAAGCCGACTGGCGCAAGCTGGTCGACGCGGCGCTGAAAGGCGCCGAATTCGACAAGCGCCTGGTAAGCCAGACCTATGACGGCTTGCGTGTGCAGCCGCTCTATCCACGCGCGGCGAACGTCGCCGCGATTGCCGGGCGGGCGGCGGTGCCCTGGCAGGTCGTGCAACGCGTCGATCATCCCGACCCGAAGGCCACCAACGCCGAAGCGCTGAACGAATTGGAAAACGGCGCCACCGGTCTGGCGCTGGTGCTCGCCGGCGCGCCGGCCGCGCGCGGCTTCGGCGTGGCCGTCAACACGATCGACGATCTCGACCGGGCGCTTTCCGGCGTGATGATCGATATGATTCCAATGCGGCTGGAGACCGCGCCCTTTGCCGGCCGCCCGATTGCCACGCTGATGAGCGAGCTTGTCGCGCGGCGCAAGCTCGACCCGGCGGCGCTGGCAATCGATTTCGGGCTCGATCCCATCGGCGACATGGCGCGGACCGGGCAATCCATCCTGCCGTGGCCCGAATTGTCGCAACGCGCCGGCGCAACCGCAAAGGATTTGCACGCGAAAGGCTTCAGCGCGGCGCGACTGCTGCGCGCGGATGGCCGTGCCGTGCACGACGCCAGCGGCACCGAAGCGCAGGAACTCGCTTTCGTCATCGCGGTGGGCGTCGCCTATCTGCGCGTGCTGGAAGCGAGCGGCTTTGCGCTCGACGAAGCGCGTCACCGCCTGAGTTTCCTGGTGGCGACCGGGCCCGATCAGTTCGTCACCATCGCCAAGCACCGGGCGCTGCGGAAATTGTGGGCGCGCGTGGAACAGGCGAGCGGATTGGCGCCGCAGCCGGCTTTCATCTCGGCCGAAACCGCATGGCGCATGATGACGCGGCACGACCCTTACGTGAATATGCTGCGCACGACGATGGCTGTCGTCGCCGCCGGTGTCGGCGGCGTCGACGCGATTTGCGCCCTGCCCTTCACGCTTGCCATCGGCCTACCCGACCGTTTCGCGCGCCGCGTGGCGCGCAACATGCAGTTGATCCTGCTGGAAGAGTCCAATCTCTATCGCGTTGCCGATCCGGCCGCCGGCTCCGGCGGCATTGAAGCCTTGACCGGCGAACTCGTTCAGGCGGCGTGGAAGATGTTTCAGGAGATCGAGGCGGCCGGCGGCGCGGCCGCGGCGATCGAGCAAGGCCTCGTGCAGAAGACGGTCGCGGCCACCCGTGCCGCGCGCCAAAACAACATCGCCGGCCGCAAGGACGCGCTCACCGGCACCAGCGATTATCCAAATTTGAGCGAAGCTCCGGTGGCCGTGCTTGACGTGCCGCGCGTTTTTGTGCCGACGCTGCCGGCCGCGCTCACTTTCGAAGCGTTACCTTCGTCACGGGTGTCCGAGCCGTTCGAAGCGCTGCGCGACAAATCCGATCAAATCCTCGCCAAGACCGGAGCGCGGCCGAAAGTGTTCCTGGCCAATCTCGGCAGACTGTCGGATTTCACCGCGCGCGCCACCTTCGCGAAGAATTTCTACGAGGCCGGCGGCATCGAGGCGGTGGGCAACGACGGCTTCAAAGGCCTCGACGACATGGTCGCCGCGTTTAAGGCGTCCGGAGCGAAGCTTGCCTGCATCTGCTCATCGGACAAAGTGTACGAAAGCCAGGCACCCGAAGCTGCCAAGACGCTGACCGCGGCCGGCGCCATCGTGCATCTCGCCGGGCGGCCGGGAGAGATGGAGACCGCGCTGCAGGCGGCCGGCGTTAACACCTTCGTATTCATGAGCTGCGATGTGCTTTCGACCTTGCAGGCCTCCTATGATACCGTAGCGGCGCGGACATGATTGCACTCTCCTTCGCCGGAGCCGTCGCAGTGGCAGTCGAAAAAACCGAAGTCCAACGCATTGAGCGCGAGCTTGAGATTCTTCGAATGCGCGCGAACCTCTACGAGAGGTCGGGACTGTTCGGGCGGATCGTTTTCGCCGAAGCGGGCATCATCGGCTCAATCGTGGTCGCGGCGTTGGTCCTGCAGGCCTATCCGGACGATCCTTTGTATGCAGGCTTTGCCATTGCTGCGATGGTCTTGGCCTGCGGCGTCCTTTGGTATGTCGCACACGGCCTGTTCAAATACCCCATTATGCTCAGATTTCCCTTGATGTTCATTCCCGTTACGCGCTCGAAGGTTCGTTCCGGCGCGCAGGTGCCTTTATTCAAAGTCTACCTAAGGCGCTCTGAGCCTATCGAAATCCAGGAACAGATTGCCAGCCGCGAGGCCCGGCTGGCGGAGTTGCAGCCCATGCCGGTCAGCGACTTGCCGGTCGAGATGCAGATCGCAAATCTGGAACACCGCTTGGCCTTTCTGAAAGAGCGCCTCGCTTCGGTCGCCAGAATGGGAAAAATCGGGCTCGTAAGCGCCGCCGTCTTCCTGCCGGTGCTCTTCGGCACGATCGCTGTCGGCGCTTATCTGACCCATCAAGACGTCGCGCTTGTGCTGTTTCTACCTCTCGTCCTGCTTGTGCTAATGATATTCGGCGCATGGCTCTTTCGCGACGTCCCGCTATCGTCGGTGGGCATCGACAAGTCGACGAATTACTCGCTTTCGTTGCAGGCCTCGATTGAGACCTGCGAAAGGCAGTTGGCGAAGTTGAGGCCCCTGACATGAGCGGCTTACCGAATTTCGCGACCGTGGATTGGGCCGACGTGGCGAGCCCACCATCTTCCGGCACGGCCGCGCCATGGGCGACGCCGGAAGGCATTGCGGTCAAGCCGGTTTACGGCGAGGCTGATCTCGCCGGGCTCGATTTCCTCGACACCTTTCCCGGCAAACCGCCTTATCTGCGCGGGCCCTACCCGGCGATGTATGCGGCGCAGCCTTGGACCATCCGGCAATATGCCGGCTTCTCCACGGCGGAAGATTCCAATGCCTTCTACCGGCGCAACCTCGCCGCCGGGCAGAAGGGCCTCTCCATCGCTTTCGATCTCGCCACCCATCGCGGTTACGACAGCGACCATCCGCGCGTATCGGGCGACGTCGGCATGGCGGGCGTGGCAATCAATTCCATCTACGACATGCGCACGTTGTTCTCCGGCATCCCGCTCGATCAGATGAGCGTGTCGATGACCATGAACGGCGCGGTGCTGCCGGTGCTGGCGCTCTATATTGTAGCGGCGGAAGAGCAAGGCGTGCCGCACGAGAAATTGTCGGGCACCATCCAGAACGACATCCTCAAAGAGTTTATGGTGCGCAACACTTATATCTACCCGCCGGCGCCAAGCTTGCGCATCATTTCCGACATCTTCGCCTACACCTCCGCCAAGATGCCGAAGTTCAATTCGATTTCGGTTTCCGGCTATCACATGCAGGAGGCCGGCGCGACGCAGGATCTCGAGCTTGCCTATACGCTGGCCGACGGCGTCGAATACGTGCGCGCCGGTATCAAAGCGGGCCTCACCGTCGATCAGTTCGCGCCGCGCGTATCCTTCTTCTGGGCAATCGGCATGAATTATTTCATGGAGATCGCCAAGCTGCGCGCCGCCCGCATGATCTGGGCCAAGCTGATGAAGCCGTTCAAGCCGGAGGACGCGCGTTCGCTCTCTTTGCGCACGCATAGCCAGACTTCGGGCTGGTCGCTGGCCGCACAGGACGTGTTCAACAATGTCGCGCGCACCATGATCGAGGCGATGGCGGCGACGCAAGGCCAGACCCAGTCGCTGCACACCAACGCGCTCGACGAGGCGCTGGCGCTGCCGACCGATTTTTCCGCCCGCATCGCCCGCAACACCCAGATCGTGCTGCAACAGGAAGGCGGCGCCAAGCGCATCGTCGACCCTTGGGGCGGCTCCTATTATGTCGAGCGGCTGACTTACGAACTGGCAAAGAAGGCCTGGGGCCATATCGAGGAGGTCGAGGCGCTCGGCGGCATGACCAAGGCGATCGAGGCCGGCATTCCCAAGCTGCGCATTGAGGAAGCCGCCGCCAAGACGCAGGCGCGCATCGATGCCGGCGTACAGTCGGTGATCGGCGTCAACAAGTACCAGCCGACCGACGAGGCGCCGATCGACGTGCTCAAGGTCGATAATTCCGCCGTCATGGCGATGCAGCTCGACAAGCTCAAGCGCCTGAAAGCCGAGCGCGATCCGGCGGCGCTGAAGGAAGCGCTCGACGCGCTGACCCGCGCCGCCGACCGCGGCAACGGCAACCTTTTGGCGCTGGCGATCGATGCCGCCCGCGCCAAGGCCACCGTCGGGGAGATTTCATCGGCGCTGGAAAAGGTGTACGGACGCCATCGCGCCGAGATCAGAGCGATTACCGGCGTCTACAAGCGAGAGGTCGGCAAAGGGGGTAAAATGACCGGCGCCGTCGAACGGGTGCGCGAAGCGGTCGAAGCCTTCGAAGCGGCGGAAGGCCGCCGCCCGCGTTTGCTGGTGGCCAAGATCGGCCAGGACGGCCACGACCGCGGGCAGAAGGTGATCGCTTCGGCCTTCGCCGATCTCGGCTTCGACGTCGATATCGGGCCGCTGTTTGCGACGCCACAGGAAGCCGCGCGCCAGGCGGTGGAGAACGACGTGCATATTCTCGGCGTGTCGTCATTGGCCGCCGCGCATCTGACGCTGGTGCCGGAATTGAAGAAGGAGCTCGCCGCGCAAGGCCGCGAGGACATCATGATCGTGGTCGGCGGCGTGGTCCCGCCGCAGGATTACGAGGCGCTGATGAAGGCAGGCTGCGAGGCCATCTTCCCGCCCGGCACGGTCATCGCCGACGCCGCCGAGAAACTGCTCAAGACGCTCAACAAGCGCCTCGGCCACGACAAAGAGGCGGCGGAGTGAGGCGGCTCGCGATTCGCGCAATCATCGCCGGATTTTGCGCTCTTTCGCTGTCGGCTTGCGTCGACTCCTCCGGTCCGATCCTGACCGGCGCGCAACCGCTGCTCGGCCCAAAACTGCGGCTGCAGCTCTATACGCTGCATAAGGGTGTCGCCAGCGAGCCGGAGCAGGCAAGCTTCGCCTGGGACGGAAAACTCTATGTGCATGCAAGTGGCGGCATGACCGAGTTCAGCGCCTTCTCCGTGCATGCCTTCGAGAACGGCGATTTCATCGTGCAGGACGTTCCGACCAAGCGCCCGCATATCAACGAATACGGCCTGATGCGCCAGCTCGCCGATGGCGTCTATCTGGTACGGGCGATCGACGAAGATGACGCCGATGCGGCAACGCGCGCGGCCCATTGCGGCAAGGGCGACAAGGCCGATCCGGCGGCGTGCCGGATCAAGACGCGCGAGGCGTTGTTCGCCTTCGCCCGCGCCACCGCGGCAAAGCGGTACGACGACGGCGGGCTGGTGATCCGGCTGGAAGACGATGCCAAGCCGGCGGCCAATCGCTAGCGCCGATGGCTTCGCGCCCGCAGCAAAGCTCCGACCTCGCTACCGCCATCCGCGCCGGCGACCGCGCCACCTTGGCGCGCGCCATCACCTTGATCGAAAGCAAGCGCGCCGACCACCGTAAGGCCGCGCATCTGCTGGTGCAGGATTTGCTGCCGGCGACCGGCAAGGCGGTGCGGCTCGGCATCACCGGCGCGCCCGGCGCCGGCAAGTCCACCACCATCGACGCGCTCGGCACCTTCCTCACCGGGCAAGGCCACAAGGTCGCCGTGCTGGCGGTCGATCCGTCATCCACCCGCACCGGCGGCTCCATCCTCGGCGACAAGACGCGCATGGCGCGGCTCGCCGTGGACCCAAACGCCTTCGTGCGTCCCTCGCCCACCTCCGGTACGCTCGGCGGCGTCGCCGCCAAGACGCGCGAAACCATGCTCGCCTGCGAAGCCGCCGGTTACGACGTGATCATGGTGGAGACCGTCGGCATCGGCCAGTCGGAAACCGCGGTCGCCGACATGACCGATTTCTTCCTGGTGCTGATGCTGCCGGGCGCCGGCGACGAATTGCAGGGCCTGAAGAAGGGCATTGTCGAGCTCGCCGACATGATCGCGATCAACAAGACCGACGGCGACAATATCGCGCGCGCGCGCATCGCCGCCGCCGAATATCGCGCCGCGCTCAACATCCTTAAACCCCAGTCGGAGACCTGGTCGCCGCCGGTCGTCACTTTTTCCGCGCTCACCGGCGACGGCATTGCCGAATTGTGGGTGCAAGTTGTCGCGCATAAGGAGAAGATGAGCGCCACGGGCGAACTGGCCGCGCGCCGGCGCGAGCAACAGGTGAAATGGATGTGGACCATGCTGGAGGAGCGCCTCACCGCGCGGCTGCGCAGCGATCCGGCCGTGCGCGGCAAGCTCAAAGCCGCCGAAGCCGCCGTTGCCGCGGGCAAGCTCGCTCCAACACTGGCCGTGGAAGAGATCGCAGCGCTGTTGGGGGTTTGAAAGGGACACATGCAAACGCCGTCGTCATTGCCGGGCTTGACCCGGCAATCCATGATGGCGTTCGACAAAGATTGGCGTAACGCCCTTACGTCCTGATCCTCATCATGGATGCGCGGGTCAAGCCCGCGCATGACAGCGTTTTTTGTACACTCACCGTGCCCGACAAAGCATGACCACCATCCTCGTCACCGGCTTTGGCCCCTTCCCTGGTGCGCCGTTCAATCCGACCGGACCGCTGGTTGCGCGGCTGGCGAAACTGCGCGGGCCGGCTCTGGCCGGCGTGACCGTCGTTCCACATGTTTTCCCGACCAGCTATGCGGCGGTCGATCGTGAGCTGCCGGCGCTGCTGCGCAAACACAAACCGGACGCCGTGCTGATGTTCGGCCTGGCGACGCGAACGCCGCACATCCGCATCGAAACGCGCGCGCGCAACGCCTTCGCGCTGATCCCGGACGTGACCGGCATGGCGCCGCAAGCCCGCGGCATCGCCGCCGCCGGCCCGCCTACGCTTGCCCTGCCGGCGCCGGCGCGCCGTCTACTCGCCGCCGCGCGCGCGGCGCGGGTGCCGGCCGCGCTGTCGCGCGACGCCGGGCGTTACCTCTGCAATTATTTGTGCTGGCGCGCGGCCGAGGCCGCCCGCCGCCCCAAGGGGCCGCGGCTTACCGCCTTCGTCCACGTGCCGCCGGTCGAGCGCGGCCCGATGCCGCGCCTGCACCTGAAAAAACACCATTTGACGCTCGCCGATCTGGTGCGGGCGGGCGGCGCGCTTCTGCGCGCCACTGCAGCGGCAGTACGGCGTTAACCTCCGCGGGGGCAAGATGCAGCCCGCATGGATATCAACCGCCGCTATCTCCTCGCCGCCGCCGCGACCGGTACCGCCGTATTCGCCGTGCCGGCTCGTGCCGCGCCGCTGTCGAACTTCGGTCTCGACGCCGCGCATTTCGGCGTGCGTCCCGGCGCCGACGCCGATCAAAGCGCCGCCCTGCAGCGCGCCATCGACCAGGCCGCGCAAACGCATACGCCGCTGCTGTTGGCGCCTGGCGTCTACCGCGCCGCCGATCTCAAGCTGCCGGCGGGTGCCATGCTCTCCGGCGTGCGTGGCGGCACGCGGCTGATCCTGACGCAAGGCGCATCGCTGTTCTCAGCCGAACAGGCCGACACGGTGACGCTCAGCGGCCTCGTGCTCGACGGCGGCAAACAAACGTCGCAAGAAGGCCGCGGCCTCGTGCATTTCGACGGCGTCAAATCCATGCGCATCAACGACTGCGAAATTACCGGCGCCGGCGCCAACGGCGTCACTTTGCTCGGCTGCGACGGCGAAGTCACGCACACGAAAATCACCGGCGCTGCCGACAACGCGCTGTTCTGCAACGACAGCGGCGGCCTGCTGATCGCGTTCAACACAATCACAAAATCCGGCAATGGCGGCATCCGCCTCTGGCAAAGCAGCAAAGGCCATGATGGCAGCCTGATCGCCGACAACCGCATCGAGGACACCGCCGACCGCGCCGGCGGCAGCGGCCAGAACGGCAACGCCGTCAACATTTTCCGCGCCGCGAATGTGATCGTGCGCGGCAACCATATCCGCAACGCCGCCTTTACCGCGATCCGCGGCAACGGCGCCTCCAACATCCAGATCATCGGCAATAACTGCGCCGGGCTCGACGAAGTCGCCATCTATTCCGAATTCGATTTCGAGGGCGCGGTGATCGCCGACAACGTGATCGATGGCGCCGGCACCGGCATCTCCGTCACCAATTTCAAGGAAGGCGGCCGGCTCGCCACCGTGCGCGGCAACATCGTGCGCAACCTGCATGTGCAGCGAAAGGATCAGAAGCCGGAAGATGTCGGCGTCGGCATCGGCGTCGAGGCCGACACCGCGGTCGTCGGCAACGTGATCGAGAATGCGCAGAACGCCGGCATCGCCGCCGGCTGGGGCGAATATCTGCGCGACGTGACGGTGACCGGCAATGTGGTGCGCGCGAGCGGCATCGGCGTCGCCGTCTCGGTGGTCAAAGGCGCGGGCACCGCGGTGATTTCCGGCAACCTCATCGCCGGCTCGCGGCTCGGCGCCATCGTCGGCATGGACTTCCATAAGGCGGCGACCGGCGACCTCGCGCTCGCCGGCGCCGAGCGTTATCCGAATCTACGCATCAGCGGCAACCAAGTGAGCTGACGCCCGCCTTGTTTAAGGCAGAAATCGCCCCTACTTGTCGGCCATGCCGTCCCGCCGCCCCTCACGCCGCAAGCTCATCATGCTCACCATTCTTGCCGTCTTTCTCCTACCCATCCTCGCGCGTGCCGCGTTCTACGCCGCCAGCAACGATCCGCGCTCCTGGCGCGACGCCGACTGGTCAAGCACCGGTCTGCTGCCGCCGGCCGCACAGGACAAGCCGGCGCGCGTCATCGTGTTCACCGGCAAGGCCGGCGCCTGGAAGGGCGTGTTCGCCGTGCACAGCTGGATCGTGCTCAAGCATGCGGGCGCCAAAGACTGGACCCGCTACGACGTGGTCGGCTGGGGTTCACCGGTGCGCGAAAATAACTGGCCACCGGATGGCCGCTGGTACGGAAACGTACCGGTAGCGATCGCCGATATTTCCGGGCCGCAGGCCGAACTACTGATCCCGAAGATCGAGCAGGCCGTCGCCGAATATAATTTCGCACAGGCCGGCGATTATCGCGTCTGGCCGGGCCCCAACAGCAACAGCTTCACCGCCGCGGTGCTGCGCGCGGTGCCGGAACTGCAACTGGCGCTGCCGCCCAATGCCGTGGGACGCGATTTCCGGCCGCGTTTCTACGCCGGCCTGACCGACAGCCGCACCGGCGTCGAACTCAGCCTGTTCGGGCTCGCCGGCATCAAGATCGGCTGGGTCGAAGGCGTCGAGATCGACCTGCTCGGCCTGGTCGCCGGGCTCGACCTGCGCCATCCCGGCCTCAAGCTGCCCGGCTACGGCCACATCGGCGTGGAACCGCCGGTCACCACCGCGCTGGCGCGCTGAACTTCACGTTTTTCTCACGGCATTTTGTCCCCGGCGCATGCCAACCGGGATGACGCGGCCATGCGGCGCATGGCAAATACAAGGCAGCCAAGCCGGGAGCCCTGCCTGATGCGCGACATGCTGCCGCTGCTCGAACCGATCGCCTTTCCCGCGCTGCGCCGCGGCAAGCTCGACACGCTGCAGATCAATGTCGGCTATCGCTGCAACCAGTCCTGCTTCCATTGCCACGTCAATGCCGGGCCCAATCGCACGGAGGAAATGTCGGGCAGCGTCGCCGACACGGTGCTTGAATTCATCAAGCGCCGGCGCATCGCGACGCTCGACATCACCGGCGGCGCGCCCGAACTGAACGCGCATTTCCGCCGCCTGGTGTGCGGCGCCCGCGCGCTCGGCGCCAAGGTGATGGACCGCTGCAACCTCACCGTTCTCGAACAGCCGGGCCAGGAAGACCTCGCCGAATTCTTGAGCGAGCAGCGGGTCGAGGTGGTGGCGTCGATGCCCTGCTACCTGCAGGACAACGTCGAGCGCCAGCGTGGCAAGGGCGTGTTCGACGACTCGATCCGCGGGTTGAAGCGGCTCAACGCCCTGGGCTTCGGCCGCGATCCGGAGTTGGTGCTCAATCTCGTCTACAATCCGCAGGGGCCGGCGCTGCCGCCGCCGCAAGTCTCGCTCGAGGCCGACTACAAGCGCGTGCTCGGCAAGCAGTACGGTATTGTGTTCAACAGGCTGTTCGTGCTCGCCAACATGCCGATCCAGCGCTTCGGTTCCAGGCTGGTGAGCCAAGGCGAGTTCGACGGCTACCTGCAGCTGTTACAGGACGCCCATCTCGACGCCAATCTCGACACCGTGATGTGCCGCAATCTCATTTCCGCCGACTGGCGCGGGTTTGTCTATGACTGCGACTTCAATCAGATGCTCGACCTGCCGCTGACGCATAAGGCGCGTGAGCGCGTGCATCTGTCGGAGCTGCTGGACGAGGACGTCGCCGGCAACTCCATCCGCGTTGCCGGCCATTGCTACGGCTGCACCGCCGGCCAAGGCTCCAGTTGCGGCGGCGCGCTGAAAGAGGCGGCGGAATGAGGACACCCTCACCTATCCCTCCCCCGCAGGGGGAGGGTGGTCGGCGGAGCCGACCGGGTGGGGGTCACCTCACGCGATGACTTCAACCCCACCCCGGCTCGCTACGCTCGCCGACCCTCCCCTAAAGGGGAGAGATCAGCAAGCCGGCCGCTTCTGCCCGCGCGACTACGGCTATTCGCCCACGGTGTTCGCGCGCGCGGCGGATTTTTCCGCCGATACGCTTTATGTGGTCGGCGGGCTTTACGGCAATATCGAAGCGCTCGCCGCGGTCGAGCGGCTGGCCGCGGCCGAAGAGATGCCGGCGACAATCGTTTTCAACGGCGACTTCCATTGGTTCGACGCTGAGCCTGACTGGTTCGCCGCGGTCGCGCGCGGCATCGCGCGCCACCGAGCGATCCGCGGCAATGTGGAAACCGAGATCGGCCGGCCGCTCGATATCGGCGCCGGTTGCGGCTGCGCCTATCCCGACAGCGTCGGTGAAGACGTCGTGCGGCGCTCCAATGAAATATTGGCAAAACTGCGCGGCGGCGTCGCGGCCCCGGCGCGCGCGCAGCTGCGGAAACTCCCGGCGCATCTGGTCGCGCAAGTCGGCGCCCTGCGCATCGGCGTTGTGCATGGCGATGCCACCTCGGTGGCCGGCTGGGGCTTCGCGCAGGACGCGCTCGATGACCTAGGCAACGGGCCGTGGCTCGCCGATGCGCGGCGCCAGTCGCGCACCGACGTGTTTGCTTGCACCCACACTTGTCTTGCCGCGCTGCGCGATTTTTCCTGTCCCGCCGGCCGTCTCACCGTCGTCAACAACGGCGCTGCCGGCATGCCGAATTTTTCCGGCACCCAATTCGGCGTCGTCACGCGCATCGCCACCTCGGCCTCGCCGCACCAGCCGCTCTATGGCTTGCAACGCGACGGCGTCCATATCGATGCGCTCGCGGTCGACTACGACGGCCAAGCATTTCTCGATCGTTTCCTTAAGCGCTGGCCGCAGGGCTCGCCGGCGCATGCCTCCTACTACCGCAGCATCGTCACCGGGCCGGACTACGCGCTGACACAGGCGGCCGGGCCGTGAAACTGTCCATCATCATGCCGGTGCTCGACGAGGCCGCCGGGATCGAGGCGGCGCTCGTCGCCTTGGCGCCCTTGCGCGCCGACGGCGTCGAGATCGTCGTGGTCGACGGCGGCAGCCGCGACGGCACCGCCGGGCTTGCCCGCCCCCTCGCCGACACGGTGATTGCCGCGCCGGCCGGGCGCGCTTCGCAGATGAATGCCGGCGCGACAATCGCCACCGGCGACGTATTGTTGTTCCTGCACGCCGACACGCGCCTCCCCGGCGGTGCCGACCGCCTGCTGCGCGACGGCCTTGCCGGCAATCGGAACGCGGTTTGGGGCCGTTTCGACGTCCGCATCGACGGCGGCGGCATGCTGCTGCCGCTGCTGCTGGTGGCGCTGATGATGAACCTGCGCTCGCGCCTGACCGGCATCTGCACCGGCGATCAGGCTATGTTCGTCACCCGCGAAGCCTTTGCGCGCGTGGGCGGTTTTCCGCCGATTCCCTTGATGGAAGACATCGCTTTATCGGCGCGGCTCAAGCGCTTGTCCCGCCCGCTTGCCTTGCGCGCGCGCGTAACCACCTCGGCGCGACGCTGGCAACAACGAGGTACCCTGCGCACGGTATTTCTGATGTGGCGCTTACGTCTCGCCTATTTCTTCGGCGCCGACCCAGCCAAGCTTGCGCGCGCCTACGGTTACGCCCAGCGCTAGCGCGGCCGCGCGCTACTGCATCTTTATCAACACCAGCCCGGCGACAATCAGCAGCGCAGAGCCGATGCGCACGGGGCGCAGCGGTTCTTTCAGTACGACAACGGCGATGCCGGCGCCGAACAGCACGCTGGTCTCGCGCAGGGTTGCGACGATCGCGATTGGCGCCAATGTCATCGCCCACAACGCGATACCATAGGACAAGGTCGTCAAGGCGCCGCCCACCAGGCCGCGCAGCCAGAAGCGCCGCATCGCCGGGATCACGTCGCGGCCGTCGCGCCACAGCGCATAGGGCGCGAGCAGCAGCGCGTTGCCGATCAGCAGCAAGAGCACATAGGACTGCGGGTTGTGCGAGGCGCGCGCACCGATGCCGTCGACCACCGAATAAATGCAGATGGTAAGCGCGGTCAGCAGCGCAAAACCAACGGCGCGACGGTCGATGTTCGTCAGATCGCGCCCGCCGTGCGCGGACAGCAGCAACACGCCGGTAGCCAGCACGACGATGCCGGCCCAGCTCATGAGGCTTAGGTGCTCGCCGACAAAAATGGAGCTTGCCACCGCCGTCATCAACGGCGCCGTCCCGCGCGCGATTGGATAGACCTGACCGAGATCGCCGGTGCGATAGCTCTCGATCAGCGCTGCAAAATAGAAGACATGGATCACGGCGGACGCGATCAGCCAGGGCCAAGCAGCGGCAGCCGGCATGCCAGCGAAAGGCAGACAGACGAGCCCGACGACCGCGGCGCCGACGGCGATCAGCGTGGTGGTGGAAAGCGGGTCGAGCCCGACCTTGATCAGCGCGTTCCAGCCGGCATGACACAGCGCCGCGAACAAGACGGCGAGGAAGACGAAGTTTTCCAACCGTTAAGCCTTCGCCGCGGCGGGCGCCCACAGCTTGGGGCCGGCGCGGGCATATTGCACCGGCCGCGCCACCTCGGCGCCGAGCGCCTTGGCCGCGTGCCAGCCCCAATGCGGATCGTCGAGAAAGCAGCGCGCCATCGACACCATGTCGGCCTCGCCTTTGGCCACGATCTCTTCGGCGTGCTGCGGCTCAACGATCAGCCCGACGGTGCGGGTGGCGATGCCGGCTTCCTTTTTCACGCGCGCGGCGATCGGCACGTTGTAGCCGGGCTCGGTCGGATTATGGATGCCGGCGGCGACGCCGCCGGACGAGATGCAGATGAAATCGAGGCCTTCAGCCTTCAGCGCCTTGGAAATCGCCACCGCATCGTCGGCGGTCAAACCGCCCTCGCGCCAGTCGCTGCCGGTGATGCGCGCGCCTAGCGGCACGCTCTTCGGCACAACGCTGCGCACCGCGCGCGCGATCGAAAGCGGAAAGCGCAGGCGATTTTCGAACGAGCCGCCATATTGATCGGTGCGCTTGTTGGAGATCGGCGACATGAAGCCGTGCGCCAGATAGCCGTGCGCCATGTGCAGTTCGATCTCGTCAAAGCCGATGCGCAGCGAGCGCTGCGCAGCTGAAACGAACGCCGCGCGCACGCGCTCCATGTCGGCCTCGGTCACTTCGCGCGGCATCTGCCAGCCGGGGCCGAAGGGGATCGGCGAGGCGGCCATCGTCGGCCACGGATCGGCCTCGGCGGGCAGCGAGCCCCCGCCCTCCCAGGGCTTCTGCGCCGAAGCCTTGCGGCCGGCATGCGCGATTTGGATGCCGAACTTCGCGGTCCCCGCCCGCCGCGCCGAGGCAATCACGCGAGCGAGCGCGGCTTCGTTATCGTCGGAATACAGACCCAGGCAGCCATGGGTGATGCGGCCGTGGCGCTCGACGTGGGTCGCTTCCACGATCACCAGCGCCGCGCCGGAATTGGCCAGCATGCCGAGATGCATAAGGTGCCAGTCATTGGCGCAGCCGTCGTCGGCGGAATACTGACACATCGGCGAAACCACGATGCGGTTGGCAAGCTCAAGGCCTGCCAGTCTGTAGGGCGAGAAAAGTGCACTGCTCATGGAGAACTCTGGACTGGGCGCGGAGGGAGTTTAGCGCTGCTGGATGGACTTCAGATAGGCAATGATGGCACCGACATCGTCGGCGTCAAACTTGAATTCCGGCATATCGGGGTGGCCGGACATGATGCCCTCGCCCAGGGCTTCTTCCAGCGATTCAATCGGATAGCGCTGCCCGAGCGTGCGGAAAGCCGGCGCCTCTTTGTGCGGACTGTCGCCGCTGCGGCCGACCGCATGACAGCGCGAGCAGTCGCGGGTGAGCAGTTCCTCCCCCCGCTTGAGATCGGCGGCCACGGCCGGTTGCATCGCGGCCACCAAGAGCGCCGCGACGGCCAGTTTGGCGGGAAGAAGGCTCATGCCGAGAGGCGCAGATCGTCGTTGCCGGCAGCAGCGGGCGTCATCCGATTGACCAGCGCGCGCCAATTGGCCACCGACCTGGCCACTTCATTCATCACCACGACGAAGCGTTCCTCGGTGTAGTAACGCCGCCAGCGGCCGCTGCGATAAAGCTCGGTGTAATATTGCAGCCGTCGCTCGGCCAAATTGCACCATTGGCGCGTGATCCGATCGAGGCGGGCCTTGCATTCCGCTGGCGTCTTGATCCGCACAGGGATCGGCATGGCTGGTTCGTCAGCCGGCATAGCCGGTCCGCAGACGAGCGTGAGCGGTTTGTCTTCCGGCATGACCGGTTCTTGGGCGGCCATGATCGGTTCCGGTGCGACCGGCTCTGGCACCGTCACGACCGGTTCGGCCGCCGACATGACAGGTTCTTGAAAGGCCGCGACCGGTTCGGCCGCCGCGATATCTTGTTCGTCAACTGACGCGGTCGGTTCGGGAGCCGATTCAATTTCAATCGGCTCAGCGGCCGTCACATTCGGCTCGAGAGCATCAGGCGCTGCCCGCTTCGCGCGGGGCCGACGTTTGCGCACTGTGGCAGATGGACGAGCCATGGCGTGTGGAATCCTCCACCCGCCCTCTTATCTGATTCGCCGCTATTGTGTGTGGCCGCAAGCGCGCCGGCTAGACTTTTCCAACGTCCGATTCGCGTTTGGCCAGGTTGGCTAAAATTTCGGCGCCGCGATTGGCCGCCGGCAGGCCGCGGAACAGGAAACAGAGGCTGACCACCGCCTGCAGCTCCTCAAAGCTCGCGCCCGCGCGGCGCGCGGCGATGCCGTGCAATTGCGCGGCGTCGCTCAAGTCCATCAGCAACATACCGAACAGCATCAATTGCGCGGTCTTCACGTCGAAGCATTTCGGATACATCGCATGCTCGCGCATCTTTTCCTGCATGTCGAGCAGCGTGGGATCGAGCGCGCCGGTCACCGCCATGCGCGCCTCGATGCGCGGCGGCACAAAGCCAATCAGTTCGCGATAGATGGCGCTGCGCGCGTCGGCCGACATTGAGCGATCGGCATAGGCGCCGATGCGCTCGCGCACGGCCTGGGTATCGATCCGGGGTGGTAACGCCATGACCCGGCTCCTAGAAAAACACCGGGAATTCCGGCGCTTTGCCTACGACCTCGCCTTCCACATTCGGCGTCGCGTACTGAATGAAGCTTTCCGGCAACGTGGCGCCCCAATAGGTGCCGGTGCCGCGCTCCTCTTCGTCCCAGGTCACCGGCTCCCAGTCGGGTGCCGTGACCAGGAAGCTGCCGGAATAGATTTCCACCCGGTTGCCGCCCGGCTCGTAAGTATAAAGATAGAAGCCCTGTGAGTTGTTGTGCTTGGACGGGCCGGCCTCGATAAAGATGCCGTTCTCGGTCAGGATGTCAGCGGCGCGCATGACGTCATCGCGATTGTCGACCCACATCGAGAAGTGGTGCAAACGGCCGTGCGCGCCCTTCACGTCCACCACATAAGCAAGCTGATGATGAATTGCGGTCGGGCTCATCCAGGAGCCGATTTCGGTCTTGCCGTGGTCGTAGCGAACCTGTTCGCGCAACTGGAAGCCAAGCAGACCGGTGGCGAATTTTCGGTTGGCCTCGACATCTTTCGCCAGCAACGCCAAATGATCGACGCGCCGCACGCAGACACCGCGACCGGTATATTTCTGCGGCAGGTTTTTCAGATTTGAATGCAACGCATCAGGCGCGACGAATTTCTGTTCCTCGTAATAGATCTCCATCACGTGGCCGTCGGGATCGTGGAAACGATAGGACCGCCCGCGGCCGAAATCGCCGTTGCTCCAGCCGATCCCCAATCCGGCTTGTTCGATTGCCTGGGCGCGGCGCTCCAGCGATTGCGGGCTTAAGCAGCGCCAGGAAACGCAGCCGACGCCGGCATTGCCCGCCGCGGTCAGCTTGAGCGTCGAGGTGGCGTAATCGCCGTAGCCGCGCAGATAGACCGAGTTGCCGGCCTCATGCACCGGCTCCATGCCGAGCAGATCGCGGAAATACCAAAGGCTTTTCTCGGGGCTCGGCGTGAGCAATTCCACGCTGCCGAGATGCGCAATGTCATGGATGGGTTCGGATCGTGCGGACATGGCCCGCCTCCTTCGGTTTCTCCCGCAACGAATGTGCCGGAGACCACGAGGCGCAGCTTTGATCTAGCGCAAAGTGCCTTAGCTCTTGAACTTCTTGGCCAAAGCGTCGGCATTCTTCGCCAGCAGGCCGACATCGGCGCCGACCGCCACGAACAGATAGCCCCAGTCTATGTAGCGGCGCGCCTCCTCCTCGTTGCCGGTGAGCATGCCGGCGGGCTTACCGAGCTTTTTGAGCCGCGTCACCGCATCCTTCATCGCGCTTTGCGTGTCCGCATGCTGCGGATTGCCGAGATGGCCGAGCGAGGCGGACAGATCGGACGGGCCGATGAATATGCCGTCGACGCCATCGACCTTGGCGATGGCTTCGAGATTGTCGAGGGCGATGCGGGTTTCGACCTGCAGCAGCACGCACATTTCGCTGTTGGCCTTGGTGAGATAGCCCGGCGTGCGGCCATAGCGGCTGGCGCGCGAAGCGACCGCCACGCCGCGCACGCCCTCCGGCGGATAGCGCGTGGACGCGACCGCACGCTTGGCTTCCTCGGCGTTCTGCACGTACGGAAACAATAGCGTCTGCGCGCCAATGTCGAGACAACGCTTGGCCAGCACGATGTCGTTCCAGGCCGGCCGTATGATCGGCGTCGCGCCGCCGCGTCCGATTGCCTGCAACTGCGACAGCAGGTTCGGGATTTCGTTGGGTGAATGCTCGGTATCGAGCAGGATCCAGTCGAAGCCTGAATCGGCGATGATCTCGGCGGCGATGTTAGAGCACAGGCTCGACCACAGGCCGATCTGCAATTTGCCCGCGGCGAGCGCCGCTTTGAATTCGTTGCGTTGCAATTCCACGGACATAACGGCCCTCACACAAACTGAATGGCGATGCCGCCGAGCGGCCCGTAATCGGCGTGGATAGTGTCGCCCTTTTGCGCGAACACGACACGGGTGAAGGAGCCGGCGAGCACGATATGGCCGGGCTCAAGCGCAACGCCGTGTTGGCCGAGCTTGTTGGCGAGCCAGGCGACGCCGAGCGCGGGATGGCCGAGCACGCCGGCGGCAAGACCGGTCTCTTCGATCTCGGAATTCTTGTACATGATGCCGCCGACCCAGCGCAGATCGACGTCCATCGGTCCAACCGGCCGTCCGCCCATGGCGATGCCGGCTGCGGCGCCGTTATCGGCCACGGTGTCGACGATCTTGCGCGGATCGATCAAACGCGCATCGACGATCTCCATCGCCGGTACCACGTATTCGGTGGCGCGCAGCACGTCGGTCAGGCCAACGCCCGGACCCATTAGCCGCTTGCCGAGGATGAAGGCGAGCTCGACCTCAACCCGCGGCTTGCAGTAATTCGCGTGCGGCACCTTGGCGCCGTCGCCGATCATCTGGTCGTCGAGGATATAGCCGTAGTCCGGCTCGTCGATCATCGAGGAACGTTGCATCGCCTTGGAGGTGAGGCCGACTTTGTGGCCGATGACCTTGCGGCCCTCCGCCACCTTGCGCTTCATCACCTCGGTCGAGATCGCGTAGGAATCCTCGATGGTGATGGCGGGAAAGGTGATGTGCAGCTGCGTCGCCTGCTTGTGATCCTTGGCGGCGGCCACCAGGATATCGGCGGCCTTTCTGCGATCGGCGTCGGAGAGCATGGACTGTCCTTGGGCAGGTGTTTTTGTTGGCCGCGCCCGGCTGGCAGCGCGGCTTCGAAGCCGGCGGATCATGCCGAGCGCCAAGGCCGCACGCAACCGCCCCGGCGCTAGCCGATGGTGGCGAGCTTTCGATTGATAAAGGCCAGCATGCGCGCCAAGGGCCCGCGCAGAAATGGCACGTCGATCGCCAGCAGCGCCAAGCCGAGCGGCACCATCCAAAAACCAATGATGGGCAGGAAGGTCCCGATGATTCCGCCGAGAACCAGCACCACCGCCACCGGGATTCTGATCCACCCGGCGGACGGCTTGCGCGCGCCGCGCAACATGCGCGCAGCCCAATTCGGCAGGCGATCCTGCAGACGATCCAGTTCGTCGTGAAGGGGATGTTCCCGGCTCATGCGTCTTTCAAAGTCCATCTCGTGCGTTTCGTTCCTTAGCGCGTCCGCCCGCGCCCACCGACCGCGTAAAGCGCATGCCTGATGCTACTGATTGGCAGGGGGCGGCGCGGCGGGCGCGGCTGGGGCCGGCGCCGGTGCGGCCGCTGGCGGTGAAATCGTCGTAACCGGATTGCGCAGCGGCTGCGGCGTTGTCGGTAGCGGCGGTGGCGGCGCGGCGGCGACCGGCGGGGTTTCGACCCGTAGCCGTGTCGGCAGCAGCGGCACTTTGTGCGGATAATAGCTCCAAAACACGAAGCCGGCACCGAAGATCACCGCCGTCAGCACGGCGCCCATGCCGCGATGGTTGAAGGACAAAAGATGGCCGATGGCGCTGGCGACCAAAGCGAACAGCGATATCAACACGACATAAAGCCAATCCACGTTGTTCAGCCAGTCGAGCTCCATCTCATCCTCCCTGACGCGACACGTCGGCAAATCCTAGCGCAGGCCCGCGATGCGGGTCACCTGCAGGCCGGTGATTTCCCATTTGTCCTTTTGCCATTATAGCTTAGCCGCCATGCCGCAACTCCTCATTTTGACCGAAGTCCAGGAAGCCATGCGCGCCCGCTACAAGGCCATGCTCATGGAGCGTTTTCCCGAGCTCACCATCAATGTAGTCGGCCATCATACGCAAGTTGACCCCTACATTGCCGAAACCGACATCCTTTTGTGCTTTTCCCCGCCCATGGCCGACCATGTGGTGGCCGACGCCAAGAAACTCAAATGGATCCAGGCGCTCGGCACCGGGGTCGACAATATCGTCGATTTGCCCTCGCTCGGAGCCGAAGTGTTGGTGACCAACATTCGTGGCATCCATGGGGCACCGGTTTCGGAAGCAACAATCGCCTATATGCTCTCGCTCGCCCGTAACTTGCCGGGCTCGGTGCACGCGCAGGACAGAAGCGCCTGGGAGCGTTGGCCGTCTCAGCTTTTGTCCGGCACGACCGTCGGCATCCTCGGCGTCGGACTGATCGCGGAATATCTGGCGCCGATCTGCAAGCTGCTCGGGATGACAGTGATCGGTATCACCGGCACCCCGCGCGAGACAAAAGGTTTCGACCGCATGGTCAAACGCGACGACCTTGTGAAAGTCGCGCCCGAACTCGATTTCCTGGTGGCGCTGATACCGATGGGCGCTGAGACCCGCAACATCGTCGGCGAGAAAGTGTTCGCCGCCATGAAGCCTTCGGCCTATCTCGTCAATGTGTCGCGCGGCGGCGTGGTGGACGAGGCAGCATTGATCGAGGCGTTGGAAGGCGGCACGATTGCCGGCGCCGCGCTCGATGTGTTCGCGCAAGAGCCGCTGCCGGCCGAAAGCCCGTTGTGGAAGACCAAGAACCTGACATTGTTCCCTCACCTAGGCGGCTATTCGCTCGGCTACGAGGAGCGCGCCATGCCGACCATCGCCGGCAACATGGCCAAATTCCTCGCCGGGGATCTAAAAAATATGATCAACATCGTAAAACGTCCTGCGTCCTGGGGAGGATGAAATGGCTTTGTCGGAACGCCTGAACACGCCGATCTCCACCGCCGAACTCGAACGCCGCTGGCAGGCGGTGCGTGCGGCGATGAGCGCCGCCAAGATCGACGTGCTGTTAATGCAGAACAACAACGATCACATGGGCGGCTATGTGCGCTGGTTCACCGATATGCCGGCGACCAACGGCTATCCCAATACGGTCGTGTTCCCGCGCGACGATGAAATGACGGTGGTGTGCCAGGGCCCGTTCGGCGGCGGCGAAACCACCGCGCAAGGCGATATTTCGTGGCGCGGCGTCAAGCGCATTCTCACCACGCCGAGCTACGCCTCCGCGCACTACACCAAGGACTACGACCCGGAGCTGGCCGCCAGCGCGCTCAAGCCTTTCGCCAAAGGCTGCATCGGCTATGTCGGCACCTATCAGATGTCCTACGTTATGCTCGATTACATCAAGCGCGCGTTTCCCGATGCGACCTATGTCGACGCCTCCGAAATGGTCGACCGCATCAAGGTGATCAAGAGCGCGGAAGAGATGGAATTGGTCAAGCGCGCGGCGCTGATGCAGGACGGCGCCATGCGCGCCGCCTTCGCCGCGGCCAAGCCCGGCATGCGCGACACCGAGGTCGCCGCCGTCGCGCAAGCATATAGCGTCAGCCACGGCAGCGAGAACGGCATCTATCTCTGCGCCTCGATGCCGCTCGGCAAGCCGTCGAAGTTCTCCAACAAGCATTTGCAGAACCGTGTCATCCAAGACGGCGACCAGATTGCGCTGCTGGTCGAGGATAACGGTCCCGGCGGCATGTACACCGAACTCGGCCGCTCCTGCGTGCTCGGCAAGGTGCCGCAGGAAATGAAAGATGAGCTCGCGTTCTGCATCGAGTTCGCGCAAGCTCACGCTCGATCTTCTAAAGCCCGGCACGCCGTGCAAGGACATCTGGGACGCCTTCAACGCCTTCATGAAGAAGAACGGCCGTCCCACGGAAGCGCGGCTCTACTGCCATGGCCAAGGCTATGACCTCGTCGAGCGCCCGCTGGTGCGCAATGACGAGCCGTGGACGATCGCGAAGGACATGAACATCGTCGTGCACCCGACTTATATCCACGGCGGTTATCTCAACTGGCTGTGCGACAATTACCTGATCGGCGGCAACGGCCCGGGCGACCGCCTGCATCAGTTTCCGGAAGAGGTTGTCGAGCTCGGCTGAGGTCCTGTTATGCCCGACATCAAAATTATCAGCCCTGACGCGCTCGGCAAACCGCTCGGCCAGTATTCGCAGATGACGCGCGTGAAGGCGTCGGAGTTTTTGTTCATCGCCGGACAGGTCGGCGTCGACAAAGAGGGCAAAGTCGTCGGCGATTTCGATGCGCAATGCGCGCAGACCTTCGCCAATATCGAGGCGGCGCTGAAATCGCAGGGCGCCGGCTGGGGCAATATTGTCGAGTTCACCACCTATCTCGTGCACTCACAGGATATCCCGAAATTCATGGCCTATCGCCTGCGCGAATTCCCCAAGATGTTTGCGGGCGGCGCCTACCCGCCCAACACACTCCTGATGATCGACCGGCTGGTGCAGGAGCCGCTACTCATCGAAGTGTCAGCGGTGGCGGCGCTTTGAGCCGGGTCGCGCGCGGGTTGCGGTTTTGATGGCCACCAGCGTCGATTTTGACGTTATTTTGGGCATTCGCCGGTTCGGCGCCCTTGTCCTGCGCCGATGACCAGCCTTCGTACAACACCCTGATTTTCTAAGAGAAACACAAGCTTATCCCCCGCCTTGGCGGCGCTGTGACGGTTGGCACAACGCTTGCGAGTCTCTCCATTGCATACAATTCGCCTCCCCGCCGCCGGCTCTCGGGGGCGCGACAAGCCGCGGCAACGTGGATGTGAGGTGCGTCTTGAAGACCCAGATTGTCGCTGAACCGCAACCGATCGCCGTCGATACCGAGCGCACGGCGCTCATCATCATCGACATGCAGCGCGACTTCCTTGAGCCGGGCGGTTTCGGCGAAACGCTCGGCAACGATGTCAGCCTGCTGCAGGCGGCAGTGAAGCCGCTGCAGGCGGTGCTCGCCGCCGCGCGCGACGCCGGCATGCTGGTGATCCACACGCGCGAGGGCCATCGCCCCGATCTTTCCGACGCGCCGCCCGCAAAGGTCGAGCGCGGCTCGCCGTCAAAGCGCATCGGCGATCCCGGCCCCATGGGCCGCATCCTGATCCGCGGCGAGGAAGGCCACGACATCGTAACCGACCTTTACCCGATCGACGGCGAGCCGGTGATCGATAAGCCCGGCAAGGGCGCCTTCTACCAGACTGATCTGGAATCGATGCTGCGCAATTGCGCGATCGAGAACCTGCTGGTCGCCGGCGTCACCACCGAAGTCTGCGTCAACACCACTGTGCGCGAGGCCAATGACCGCGGCTACCGCTGCATCGTGCTGTCGGACTGCTGCGCCTCCTACTTCCCAGAATTCCACGAGATGGGCCTGAAGATGATCAAGGCGCAGGGCGGCATTTTCGGCTGGGTTTCGGATTCGACCAACACGCTCGCGGCGCTGTCGCCCGCGAGCAAGACGGCAGCGCGACGCAACGCTTAAAATTACGGGGAGCCGCACATGAGCACATCGACGACAGGTTTCAAGCCGACGATCTGGACACCGGGCGACTGGAACGCGTTTTTCGGTTTCGGCACCAACATCCTGGTCAACATGCTGGTGCTCACCGGCCTGTTGCGCTTCGTGCTCAAGATGCCGGACTCGATTGTGTTCGGCCGCATCCTGCCGGCGCTCGGCCTGATGATGTGCCTGTCCACTTTCTATTATGCCTGGCTGGCCTACCGGCTGGCACAGAAGACCGGCCGCAGCGACGTCTGCGCCATGCCCTCGGGCGTCTCCGTTCCGCACATGTTCATCGTCACCTTCGTGATCATGCTGCCGATCACGCTGACGACGAAGGATCCGATCAAAGGCTGGGAAGCCGGCCTCGTGTGGGTGTTCTTCCAGAGCTTCATCCTGATGATCGGCGGCTTCATCGCCCCCTACATCCGCAAGATTACCCCGCGCGCCGCCCTGCTCGGCACGCTGGCCGGCGTGTCGATTACCTTCATCGCCATGCGCCCGGCGTTGGAAATGTTCATGACGCCGCAGATCGGCCTCGTCTGCTTCGCCATCATCCTGGTGAGCTGGTTCGGCGGCGTAAAATATCCCTTCGGCATTCCCGCCGGCCTAGTCGCCATCGCGGTCGGCACGCTGATCGCCTGGGGCTCCAACATCTTCGGACTCGGCCTCGGCGGCTTGAGCCTCGCCGGCGTCAAGGGCGCCTTCACCAGCTTCGGCTTTTCGGTGCCGTTGCCGGCCGTCGATCACGTGTTCTCTGGCTTCCAGTTCCTCGGCGTGATCCTGGTGACCGCCATCCCCTTCGGCATCTACGATCTCGTCGAAGCGATGGACAACGTGGAAAGCGCGGAAGCAGCCGGCGACGCGTTCCCGACCACACGCGTACTGACCGCCGATGGCGTGGTCAGCCTGATCGGCTGCCTGATGGGCAATCCGTTCATCAACGCGGTCTATATCGGCCATCCCGGTTGGAAGGCGATGGGCGGGCGCATCGGCTATTCGGCCGCGACTGGCGTGATGGTGATCATCCTCTCGTGGTTCGGCGTGATCTCGCTATTGCTGGCGGTCATCCCGGTGGTCGCGATCTCGCCGATCCTCTTGTACATCGGTATGCTGATCGGCGCGCAGGCATTCCAGACCACGCCCACCAAGCATGCGCCGGCGATCGTGCTGGCTTTGACGCCGCATGCGGCGGCCTGGGCCAAAACGCTGATGGACGGCGCGCTCGGCGCCGCCGGCACCAATGCAGCGGCGGTCGGCTTCGACAAGCTATCGACGCAAGGCGTGCTCTACCAGGGCCTCGACATCATGGCCGGCGGCTCCATCCTCACCGGCTTGGTGCTGGCGGCGATCGGTGTGTTCGTGATCGAACGCGAGTTCATGAAGGCCTCGGCCTTTGCGCTCGCCGGTGCGGTGCTGACTTATTTCGGCTTCATGCACGGCGGCGCCGTGGGCGTCGGCCACGGCTTCGGCGTGACGCCGGCCGTGGCACTCGCCTACGCGATCGTGGCGGTCTTCCTATTCGCCTTGAGCAAGCAGCCTTCCATGGTCAGCGTGCCCGAGGGGGCGGTGCCGGCCGAGTAGCGGGCCAGTTGCGCCCGTAGTCGTTTTTGCGCAGAAAGAAGCGGCGCGCCGGTTCAAGGCGCGCCGTTTTCATGTTCGGAGAGGCTCTTGATCGAGACGGCCGCCCAAATTGTTGCTGCTCATCGGGCCGGCACGCTGACGCCGGTTGAAACGGTCAAGCGCAGTTATGCCCGCCTGCGCGAGCGCGCCGATCCCGCCATTTTCATCAGTCTGCGTGACGAACAAGAGGCTCTGGCGCAAGCACGCGCACTGCCGAAAGACGGCGCCGGCCTGACGCTTTACGGTGTGCCGGTCGCGATCAAAGACAACATTGACGTCGCCGGCATGCCGACCACCGCCGCCTGCCCGGACTTTGCCTACACGCCTGGTCACGACGCGACGGCCGTCGCCCGCTTGCAAGCAGCGGGCGCCATCGTCATCGGCAAGACCAACCTCGACCAGTTCGCCACCGGTCTCAACGGCACGCGCTCGCCCTACGGCACGCCGCGCAATCCATTCGACCCCGAGCTCATCCCGGGTGGATCGAGCTCCGGCTCCGCCGTCGCGGTCGCCGCCGGCATCGTGCCGCTGGCGCTCGGCACCGACACCGCCGGTTCGGGGCGCGTGCCGGCGGGCTTCAACAATATCGTCGGATTGAAACCGAGCTTGGGCCTGGTTTCGACCCATGGGGTGGTGCCGGCGTGCCGCACGCTCGACTGCGTCTCGGTATTCGCGCTCACCGTCGACGACGCTTGGCGCGCGCTCACGGCCATGGCCGGCCCCGATCCCGCCGACCACTATGCGCGCAACCGGCCGCTCGGCGCGCCCGGCGGCATACCGGACCATTTCAAGATCGGCGTGCCGCTTTCCGGGCAGCGGCTCTTTTTTGGCGATCACCAATTCGAGCGCGGCTACGACATGGCGATCGATCGCCTGACGCGGCTCGGCTGCGAGATCGTCGAAATCGACATCGAGCCGTTCTACGAAACCGCGCGCCTGCTCTATGACGGCCCCTGGGTCGCCGAACGCACCATCACCGTGCGCTCGTTGCTGGCATCCGAACCGGATGCGATCCATCCGATCACGCGCGAGATTATTCTTTCCGGCCTGCGGCCGACCGCGATCGATGCCTTCGCGGCCTTCTATAAGCTGGAACGGTTGCGCCGCATCGCCGATTACAAGTTCCGGCAGGTCGACGCGCTGGCGCTGCCGACGGCGCCGACCATCTACACCGTCAAACAAGTGCTGGCCGATCCAATCCAGCTCAACAGCCGGCTCGGCACCTACACCAATTTCGTCAATCTGCTCGATCTCTGCGGGCTGGCTTTGCCGGCGGCATTCACCGATAAAGGCGTGCCCTTCGGCATCACGCTGTTGGCGCCGGGCGGACAGGATGCCAAACTCGCCGGCGTCGGCGCCGCCTTCCATGCCGACACCAAGCTGCCGCTGGGCGCGCTGAAACAGCCGCATCCGGCGTGATCGCTCAGAGCGATTCCGTGTAGTGCTCGTATTCGTCGCGCACCGTGATGATGTGCGCGTGCATAGTCTGCGCCGCCAAAACCCGTTCGCCGCGCAAAATCGCCTGCACCACCCGGTCGTGCTCGAGGTGCGACTTGGCGAGCCGCCCAAGAATACGGAACTGGGCGCGGCGGAACGGCTGCACCCGCGTACGCGTCGCCAACGTCATCTCGGCCAGATAGCTGTTGTGAGCGCCGGCATAGATGCTGGCGTGGAAAGCTTCGTTGACCTCGTGATAGCGCTGCGGATCGCCGCTCTGGATCAGCACGCGCAGCTTTTCGTGCATGTCTTCCATGACGCCGCGCTCAGCTGCGGTCATGCGTTCGGCGGCAAAGCCCGCGCACAAGGCTTCTAGCTCGGCCATCATCTCGAACATGCCGGCAAGGTCCTGCGCGCTCGGCCGCGCCACCACGGCGGCGCGATGCGCGCGTGCGTCGATCAGCCCGCTTGCCGCCAGCAGGCGGATCGCCTCGCGCACCGGCGTGCGCGACACCCGGAAGCGGCGCGCTAGCGCGGTTTCGTCGAGCACGGCGCCGGGCGCCAGCACCCCGCGTACGATTTCGTCGGCGAGGTGCAGCCGCAGTTCCTCGGCGCGGGTCAGACGTGGCCGCGCAACCGCCGGCGCTTCCGAGGGCGACAGCAGGCTCATTTGCCCGCCTCAGGCGGTGCGTCGATCAGGCTGACATGCGCGGCGACCACGCTCCAACCTTCGGGAAATTTGACCCAAGTCTGCATTTGCCGGCCGATTTTACCGGGTGCCGAAGGCCGCTCATAGAGGGTCGCCGCCACGGCAAATTCCCGTCCGAAGGTGGTGATGGAGGTGCGCGATAAGGTGCGGCCAAGCCCGACCGGCGAGCGTGCGGCGCGGAAGGCCTCGATCTCGGCATAGCCGTATAGATTTTCCGTGCCGCCATAACGGACGGTGCGCTGATCGACGCGAAACAACTGATTGAGCGCCTGAACGTCGTTGCCGACCAGCGCTTTTTCGTAACGTTCGAAGGCTTCTTGCACCTCGGCCACGACCTCCGGCAGGTCGATGTCCATCGTTATCCTCCCGAGCTTCTTCTTTTCTCAGCCGCACCCGCCGACGCCGCGATGTCCGGCCGCGGCGCCGCCACCGCACCCTTATCTTCCAACGCCTGCGCGACGCGCAACGCGATATCTTCGCGCCAAGGCGGCGCGATGACCTGAAGCGCGATCGGCAGCGGCTTGAGCGGCACCGGTACCGCGACCACCGGCAAGCCGATAAAGGAGATCGGTTGCGTATAGATGCCGACATTCGGCCGCACCGGCAGTTCGACGCCGTCGAGCATGAAGGTCTGCTGCCCGATCTTCGGCGCCGTGCAAGGCGTCGCCGGCGCCAGGATGACGTCGCAGGTTTTGAACAGGTCGAGCACGCGCTCGCGGTACCAGCGCCGGAAAATCTGCGCCTTGGCCACCAGCGTCGCCGGCACCATGGCGGCGGCGAGCAGCCGGTCGCGCACGGCGGGATCGAAATCGGCTGCCTGCTTACGCAGACGTTCGAGATGCAACGCGGCGCCTTCGGTCGTGGTGATGACATAGGCGGCGGCGCGGGCGCGCTCGGCTTCGGGAACTTCGATTTCGCGGCTCGCGCCCAACGCCTTGGCGACACATTCGAGCGCGGTCAGCGCTTCAGGAAAGGCAGCCTTTTTGAAGTAGCCGCCGGCAACCGCGATACGTAAGCCCTCGAGGCCGCGTTCCAGCAGCGGCAGTGTCGGTTCCGGCTCGCGTTGCGCGCAGGCCGGATCGCCGGCATCGGGTCCCTGCATGGCGTCGTAGGATAGCGCGAGATCGCGCGTTGAACGCGCGAACGGCCCGAGATGATCGAGGCTCGCCACGAACGGGAACGAGCGCGCGCGTGTGAGACGTCCGTAAGTCGGCTTCAAGCCGAAGATGCCGCAGAACGAGGATGGCACCCGGATCGAGCCATTGGTGTCGGAGCCGAGCGCGAGCGGCACTATGCCGCCGCCGACCGCCGCACCCGATCCGCCGGAGGAGCCGCCGGTCATGCGCGTCAGGTCGTGCGGATTGCGCGAAGGACCGTCGTGGATATTTTCGCCGGTGAAGTCGTAGGCGTATTCGCCCATGTTGAGCGCGCCGACCAGCACAGCTCCGGCCGCCTCCAGCCGTTCGATCAAGGCCGCATCTTTTTTGGCCGGCGGATAGGCACGATTGATCTTGGAGCCAGCAACGGTCGCGAGCCCTTCGACATCGAACAGGTTCTTGACCGCAAACGGAACGCCGGCGAGCGGCAGCTTTTTCTTGTCGCCCGCGTCGATTGCTTTTGCGCGGGCGCGCGCGCGCTCGGCCGTCACGGCCGTAAACGCGTTCAGCGTCGGATTGAGGGCAGCGATGCGGTCGAGCGCGTTATCGACCACCGCGAGCGCGGTCGTTTTTCCCGACACCACCGCCTCGGCAATCTCGGCGCCGCTGGCCCATGAAAAATCGGCGGGCATTGACGTCAGGCCTTGAAGACCGGCGCCGGCTCGGCATCGTCCGGAAGCGGAAATTCGGCCACCGTCGCGGCGAGCTTGAGCGTGACGGCGAGGTTGGCTTTCACCGCCGGTTTCCATTCCGGTGCGATCGGCAATTGCAGCGCCTGCGCGGCAGCGTCGATGAAGTCATCGAGCGGGTCGGTCGCCATGGATCGTGTCTCACTTACACTGGCGGATGGGGAATGGCCGTCAGCAGGTCGCGGGTATATTCCGCTTCCGGTTGGACCAGCACGCGTTCGGTCGGACCCTGTTCCACGATCGCGCCGGTCCGCATGACAATGACACGGTCGCACAACAGCCGCACCACGTTAAGGTCGTGCGACACGAAAAGATAGCTCATCCCCAGGGAATCCTTAAGGTCCTGCAATAGGTTAAGGACCACGGCCTGGACCGACACGTCAAGCGCCGCGGTCGGCTCGTCGAGGATGACCAGATCGGGTTTGAGCGCAATCGCCCGCGCGATACCGACGCGCGCCTTCTGCCCGCCCGAGAGCTGGTGCGGGAAGCGGTCGAGCAGTTCAATCGGCAAGCCGACCTCCTCGGCGAGTTCCTCGCAACGCGCGCGCAACTTGCCGCGCGGCACCTCGCCGAGGCGCATGATCGGATCGGCGATGGCGCGCACCGCGGTGAAGCGTGGGTTGAGGCTGTCGGTCGGATCCTGGAACACCATCTGGATGCGCTTGCGCAACGGCAGCTTGGCGAAACGGCGCGCCGGGATCTCGCCGATGTCGTCGCCGTCGAACATGATCTTGCCGGCGGTTTTATCGATCAGCCGCATCACCATCATCGAGGTGGTGGATTTGCCGCAGCCGGATTCGCCGACCAGCCCGACGCTCTCACCACGCGCGATTTGGAAATTGATGCCGTCGACGGCGCGGAACACCGCGCTTTCCGGCACCGGCTTGTTGGCGGAAAACAATTTGGAAAGCGAAGCCTGCACACCCTGGCGCGGATATTCCTTGACCAGCCCCTCGACTGACAAGAGCGGCGTGCCCGCGGGCTTGGCAAGCGCCGGCATCGGCGGGCGGACCGCCTCGCCTTCCGGCAACAGGTCGCGCAGCGTCACGCCGGGCCGCGGCGTCGCCCGCATCAACTTGCGCGTATAGGCATGCGACGGCGCCTTGAAGATCGTCTCGGATGCCGCGGTCTCGACCACCCTGCCCTTTTCCATCACCACGACGCGGTCGCAATAAGCGGCGGCCAAGCCGAGGTCGTGGGTGATCAGGATCATCGACATGCCGCGTTCGCGCGTGAGTTCGACCGTGAGGTCCATCACCGCTTTCTGGGTCGTCACGTCGAGGCCGGTGGTCGGCTCATCGGCGATGAGCAATTGCGGCCGGCAGGCGAGCGCCAGCGCGATCACCACGCGCTGGCACATGCCGCCGGACAATTCGAACGGATAGGCGTGGTAGCGCTCCTTCGGCCGCGCGATGCGCACCTGTTCGAGCATCTCGACCGCCTTGTCGGTGGCCGCGTCTTTGTCGACCTGGGCGTGCTGCAGCAACACGTCCTCGATCTGTTTGCCGACCTTGCGGATCGGGTTGAGCGCCAGCCGCGGCGACTGGAAGATCATCGACATTTCGCGGCCGCGCAGATCGCGCATCTCGCCTTCCGGGGCGGCGCGCAAATCGAGCCCTGAGAACATCACCGAGCCTTCGGCAATATGGCCGGCACGGTCGAGAATACGCATGACGGCATAGGAGGTGACCGACTTGCCGGAGCCGCTTTCGCCGACAATGCCGACGGTGTCGCCCTTGGCGACGGTAATGTTGATGTTCTGCACCGCCCGCACGGTGCCGCGCCGGGTGTGGAATTCGACGGTCAAGTCGCGCACGTCCAGCAGCGGAATGGCCGTACCGACATTTTGCTCGACGGGAGGCGTGGGCGCGCGCATGTCAGGTTCTCCGCTGCGGATCGACCAAGTCCCGCAAGCCGTCGCCGAGGAGGTTGAAGCAGAACACTGCGATCATCAGCGCGGCGCCGGGAAACAGAGCCACCCACCATTCGCCGGAAATAATGTTGGCGGCGCCTTCCGCCACCATGATGCCCCATTCCGGGGTCGGCGGTTTGACGCCCAGCCCGATGAAGGACAGGCCGGCTGCATTGAGGATGGCGTAACCCATGGTGAGCGAAATCTGCACCATCATGATCGGCATGATGTTGGGCAGGATCTGCGTGAGCAAGATGCGGAAATCGCCGTTGCCCGACAGCCGGGCCGCCATGACGAAGCCGGCCTCGCGCCGCACATTGGACTCGGCGCGGGCGACACGCACGTAAAGTGGAAAGTTGATGATGGCGGTCGCGAGCACGATATTGGTGACCGTGTTGCCCAGCGCGGCGACGATGCCCATGGCGAGCACGAACAGCGGGAAGGCCATGATGGTGTCTGAAATCCGGCTGATGATGCGGTCGGTCCAGCCGCCGAAATAGCCGGCGGCGATGCCGGCAAAGCCGCCCATGACAAAAACCAGCGCCACCGAGAAAATCGAAATCACAAAGTCGAGCCGGGTCGCCACCACCACCCGGCTGAAAATATCGCGCCCGAGTTGATCCGTGCCGAACAAGTGCCTGAGCGAAGGCGGCTGCAAGGTCGCCGACGCGTCACTCGCCAGCGGGTTGTGCGGTACGACATAGGGTCCGATCACGGCGCAGAACGCGATCACCGCGAACAAGGCGAAGGCGAGCCCGGTAACCGGGTTTTCCGCAATCACGTATTTGGCATGACTGAAGATGGAATTCTGCACGGGCTTGGGCGGCAGCGCCGGAGCGGGCGTGACGACTGTGCTCATGGTCATCCCTCAAGCCTGACGCGCGGATCGATGACGCCGTAGAGAATGTCGATCAGCAGATTGAGCGCAACGTAGAGCACCGCCATGGCCAGCACGAAGCCCTGCACCGGCGCGAAATCGGATTGCAGCAGCGCTTCCACCGCGTAGGAGCCGATGCCCGGCCAGGCGAAAACCTTCTCCACCAGCACATTGGCGCCGAGTAGGAAGGAGAACACCATGCCGAGCGTGGTGACGACCGGCAGCATGGCGTTGCGGAAGGCGTAAGTGAGGATCACCGTGCGATTTTCGAGGCCGCTGGCCCGCGCCGTGCGCACGAATTCCGAGGCCAGCACCGCCAGCATGGAGGCGCGCGTCATGCGCGCGATCGGCGCCAACGAGAAGATCGCCAGCGTTACGGCCGGCAGGATCAACTGGCTGAACGAAGCGCGGAAGGTCTCGAAATTTCCGGTGAGCAAACTGTCGATCAGAAAAAAGCCGGTGATCTGCGGCGGCGCTGTGGCAAAGGCGTCGAGCCGTCCGATCGGCGCCGGCGCCCAGCCGAGCTGATAGTAGAAGATGTAGACCAACAGCAGGCCGGTGAAGAATACTGGCAGCGAAACGCCGGCGGTGGCCACGATCCTACACGAGTGGTCGATCCAAGAGCCTTGTTTGACGGCCGCCAATATGCCCAGCGGCACCGCAATTACCAGCGAGAGGATGAGCCCAAACAGCGTCAGCTCGGCCGATGCCGGAAGGCGGCTGGTGATCTCGGTGGCCACCGGCCGCCCGGTAGACAGCGAATTGCCGAAATTGCCGTGCGCGAGGTCGCTGACATAGCGCAGGAACTGTTCCGGCAACGGCCGGTCAAGGCCGAGGCTCTTGCGGATTTCGGCAATCGATTGCGGCGTCGCCGCGGGACCCGCGAAATAGACCGCCGGATCGCCGGGCAGTACGCGCGTGAGCAAAAAGGTTACGATGACGACCCCGATCAAAGTCGGGATCACCGTCACGAGCCGCTTGCCGATGGTCGCGAGCATCCGTATTCCGTCACTGGAAGCGGCACGCGCCTGTATGGCGCGCGCCGTCTTTCTTGCCAGTCAGCTATGCAAGCCTCATGCCTTCACGAGCTTGCGGTAGTCGACCTGCCGGTGGAACCAGTATTGGTAGCCGGAGATGTTCTTCTGCGTCGCTACGTTGAGATAAGGCTGGAAGATCGGCACGCGCGGCACGTCATGATAGGCCTTGGAGATGAAGCCCTTGACGTCGGTGGCGTATTTTTCCTTCTCGCCAATCGCGGCTGCGGCATAGGCGCCGTCGATGAAAGCGTCCATGTCCTTGTTGACATAGCTCGGCGTGTTGAAAATCGCGTTCTGCCCCGAATAGCACCAGAAGAAGAAGTATTCCGGATAGTCGAGCCAGCCCGAGAAGAAGTTGACCATCATCGGCATCGACTTCTTCGCCATTTCGCCGCGCCAGGTGGCGCCCGGAACCTTGTTGATGGCGAGCTTGATGCCGATCTGGGCGAGGCTTTCCTGGACCAGCACGGCCATCGGTTCGGAATTCACGGCGTCGCCGAGATCGAATGAAATGACCGATTCGATCGGGCCCGCGCCCGATTCCGCCATCAGCGCCTTGGCCTTGGCGATGTCGGTCTTGTAGCCGGTCGGCTGCGGCCAGGCGATATCGGTGACGTCGTTCGACGGCCCGCCAAACAGCGGCTTCGCATGACCGAACATCGCGGCGGCGATGATCTTGTCGTAGGGGATTGCATAGGCGATCGCCTGGCGGACCTTTTCGTTGTTGAACGGCGGCTTCACCACGTTCATCTCGAGCGAATACATGCCGTTGCCGATCGTGTTGGAGATCATCTTCAGCTTGCCTTCCTTCGTCATCTCCTGGAAGTCTTTCGCCGGGAGATCGAAGGAGATGTCGGCGTCACCGCGCTCCATCAACGCGCGGCGGTTGCCGGACGATGGGATCGTGCGCCAGATCACTTTCTGCAACTCGGGCTTCTTGCCGCCGACCCAGCCGTCATAACGCTCGTAGACGGTCTCGACGCCCGGCTTCCAGCTCACGACTTTGTAAGCGCCCGAGCCCGCAGTGTTGCTCTTGGTGTAGGCTTGCGCCCACTTGTCCTTTTCGGTCGCTTGCTTCTTGAGCAGAGCGGAATTGTAGATGCCGGGCACGATCACCGCGAGATCGGGGATCGTGAGACGGTTCTTCTTGATGAAGTCGACGCGGAAGGTGGAGTCGTCGACGGCGACGAACTGTTCCGGCTTTTCGAGCGAACCGGCCTTCATCTGCACGCGCGGGAAACCGCCGACGCCGACGGCGCGGTCGAACGACCACTTGACGTCTTTCGCGGTGACCGGCGTGCCGTCCTGGAACTTGGCGTTCTTCTTCAGCTTGAAGGTGACCGACATGTCGCCGATCTTCATGTCCTCGGCGAGTTCGGGAACGAATTTTTCTTTATCGTAGGACAGCGAACCATCCGGCAGTGTCTTGGTCGGATGCGTGACCAGGCGGTCGTAGCAATTCCACGACGCCTCGTAGCCGGCGCGGTTAGTGCCGACCCCTTGGATGTCGAGATTGTTCGGGCCGTTCTCGGTGATCAACAGTAGCGTCTCTTTGCGCGAGGCCGCTTTCGCGCCCCAGATCGCGGGCGAGGAGATCGCCGTCCCCGCCGCCAGCGCCGTTGCCGATTTCAGAAATTCACGCCGTTTCATGAAAGCCTCCCGAATGCGCGATTGGTTGTCCTGGGAGACTTCCCGCAAAGGTCATGCCAGATCGGCAGCCTGTGGGTGATTTCAGCTAATCCATTGATAGAACGATATAATTCTAGCTACTGAAGAAATCCGCCAAAAAAGTCGCCACCACCGAATTGCATACAATAGGGCATTTTTCGACTAATTTTTATGCAGAAGTTATTTTTAGGCATGAGCTTCGGACGTCAGCCAAAGCTCCGCCGCCCCTGTTCTCTACGACGCGGGGTACGCCGGCTTCCCCTTTTTCCGTTTCCCCAAAGGGGAATGGAGCGCCGGGAGGGCGCCAGGGCGCTGGCGAAGCGCCCTTTGGCGGGTTTAGCGAAACCCGCCGCGCGCCTGGCGAGGCGCGCGCCCGCTTGGCGAAGCGGGCTGCGCCCTCCTGGCGCTCCATCCAGCGGTGCGCATTGTCGGCGCGCCGCGCCCGGCTTGCGTTCGGAACGCCTCATGAGAGCGCTCCTCGACGGATCGGACATCTGGAATATAGTCCTAGATAGACCTGAGTCAACCGGAAAGTTTCCACGTCGACCCGGGTGAGCGCGTCAGCACGAGGCCCGGGACCCATACTCCGCAGTCTCTCGAGAAGCTGCGGCGTATGGGTCCCGGCTTTCGCGGGGACGACCGGATCTTATTCAACAAAGGCGCCGCGCCTTCGCTCGCCGGCATATTTCACCAGCGCCAGAAAGCGATAAAGCCCGTGCACGAACTTGCCGTAAGGCAGGCTCATAAATAGCCCGAGCACGACGCCGAGATGAATGGCGAGCAAAATTCCCATTGCGGATGTGTCGCGCAAGATCATCAGCGCAAAACCGGTGAGGCTGGTCAGAAACAACATGGCGACGAAGGCCGTATCCATCCCCTTGTGCGCGGCGTCGATGAGAACCGGATCGCGCCGCCGCGCCAGCATGAACAGTCCGGCCGGACCTATCAGCAGCCCGATGCCGCCGACAATGCCGAGCACGACCGGCAGGCTGTAAAACGCATAAGGCGCGTGCCAGCCGAAAGCGTAATGATAAAGCGTGGCGACCGAGGTGGCGGCAAAGCACAACAGAAAGCCGTAGAAGGTGAGATGGTGGTAGATGCGGCGCGCGGGTGATAGCGCGTCGTCCTCGCTGCTACAGCCGCCTCCACCGCCATGCAGATACGTCAGATGCGCGGTGTCGGCGACCGCCTGCCCAAGCGCGGCAAGACCGGCACGCGGGGCATCGCCGTTGATGTCGCGCCAATAGGCACGCAGGCTGAAGATAAAGGCGGCGATGGCGTAAAGCGACACCGCGCCGAACAGCGCCACCATCGCCCGGTGCGGCATCACTTTGTAGAAGTCGCCGGCGTGAGACGAAAACAGCGCCGCCGGATCGACGATTGCCACAAAGCCGATGACGAAGACGGCAACGCTCACCGCCGCCAACACCGTCACCGCCAATCCGTTGCGCGCGAATACGCCGGCAAGCGCCGCCGGCCAGACATAGCGCGCGTAGCTCTCATTGCGCAGTTTCGCCAGCGCCGCCGGCACGTTGACGGCAAACTCATGCGGCGGCGCATACTGGCAGTCGGGATAACAGGCGCCGCATTGGTGGCAGAGGTTGGCGAGATAGATGAGATCGCCGTTGGCGAAGGTGCGGCGCATCTCCATCGCCGGGAATACCGCGCATAGGCCCTCGCAATAGCGACAGGCATTGCAGATGGTCATCAGCCGTTCGGCTTCGCGCAATGCATCAGAATGAGTTGCGGTCATGCGAAGGCTCTAATCTTCCGTTCGTCCCCGCGAAAGCGGGAACCCAGTGCAAAAATTGAATATCGGTCGTGGCCCCTGGATTCCCGCTTACGCGGGAATGAATGGAATGTGTTGCGCCCGGAGTGAAAGCAATCAGTTGCGGACATGCGAAGCGGCCCCCTGCCCCGCCAGACGCCCGAACACCGCGCCGATGGTCATGCCGATGCCGGCGAGATAGCCCTGGCCCAGCACGTTGCCGGCCATGATCTCGCCAGCCGCGAACATGTTACCGGACGGCTTGCCGTCCTTGAGCAGGATGCGCGACTCCTCATTCACGCGCACGCCCAGATAAGTAAACGTGATGCCCGGCCGCAGCGGATAGCCGTAGAACGGCGGCGTATCGAGCTTGCGCGCCCAGTGGCTCTTCGCAATGGCCAAGCCGGAGGTCGCGCAATCATCGAGCGCGGTGTGATCGAAGGTGCCGGGCTGCACCGCCGCGTTGAAATCGTTGACGGTCTTTTCCAGCGCCGCAGCATCGAGATTGAGCTTCACCGCCAGTTCGGCGATCGAGGCCGCCTCGATGGCGGGAAAGATCGACGGCATGAACATATGGATCGATTTGGCGTCGATGATCGAATAGGCGATCTGATCGGCCTGCTGCGCGATCAGCCGGCCCCAGATGGCGTAGCGCTTGGGCCAGACATCCTCGCCCTCGTCGTAAAAGCGCTCGGCTCGCGCGTTGACCACGATGCCGAAGATGACGCTGTCGAGGCGGGTGGCGATGCCGCCGTCGAACTTCGGCGCGCGCGCGTCGATCGCCACGGCATGGCATTGGGTCGGATCGCCGACCTCGGCGACGCCGGAATCGAGCAGCATGCGCAGCACGGTGCCTGTGTTGTAAGGCGTGCCGCGGATAAGGAAGTTGTCGGCGGCAGCGCCCCAGTATTCCTTCAGCCACTCGATATTGGCCTCGAAACCGCCGGCGGCCGCGACCAGCGTGCGGCCGCGGATCGGCACCGTCCGGCCTTCATGTTTCACCACCGCGGAGATGAAATAGCCGTCGACAATATTGAGCGCGGTGACCGGCGCGTCGTAGACGCAAGTCACGCCCAGCGCCTCGGCGCGCCGGTAAAGCGCGTTGAGCGCGCCGCGGCCGCCGCCGAGGAAGAACGCATTGGTCTTGCCCAGACTGAGCGTGCCGCCGAGTGGCGGCTGAAAGCGCACGCCCTGCTCGTCGAGCCAGCCGAGCAATTCGGCCGAGCGCGCCACGGTCAACTTGGCGAGAGCCGCGTCGGTCTTGCCGCCGGTGACCCGATATAGATCGCCGAGGAATTCGTCTTGCGCATAGGGCCCGGTCATGGTCGGCGCGGTGCCGTCATGCGAGAGGCGCAAGTTGCGGGTATGGCGGGTGTTGCCGCCGCGATAAAAGACCGGCGCGCCTTCGATCACGATGACGCGGGCGCCGGCGCGCGCCGCGGTTATTGCAGCGCACAGCGCGGCGTTGCCGCCGCCGGCCACCACGACGTCGTAGGTTTCGTTGAAATCCATCGCTGCGCGATCAATGCCTCGCTTCGCTGATACTGGCAATGGCTAGCGGTTCAGCCAACGGCGCGCAAAGCCGAGCAGCCCCTGCGGCAGGAAGATGATCATCACGATGAACACCGCCCCGAGCGGGATCAAATAGGGGAACTGATCGCCGAAAATGCGCGACAGCAGTTCGCGTAGCAGCTGGAAGAAGCCGGCGCCGACGATCGGCCCGACCAGCGTGCCGATGCCGCCCATGACGTTGAAGATCACGGTGTCGCCCGAGGTGATGAAGAATACGAAATCGGGCGCGGCGAATTCGTTCTGGACGGCATAGAGCACGCCGGCAAGCCCCGCGAACAGCCCCGACAGCATCACCGAGACGATCTTGTAGCGCTCGACCGGATAGCCGATCGCGCGCGTGCGCGGCTCGTTCTCGCGGATCGACTGCAGCACCATGCCGAACGGCGATTGCGTGACCCGCCGCAAGATCAGATAGGAGCCCGCCACCACCGCCAGCACGAACCAGTGAATCAATTCAGGCGTGAAGCGGGTATCGACGAGGAAGGGAATAGTGAAATGCGGGCGGGTGAAGATCAGCCCGTTCTCGCCGCCGGTGACCGGCGTCCAGGTGAAGATGATGACGTAGAAGATCTGGGAAAAGATCAGCGTGGTGATGGCGAAATAAATGTCGCGCAGCCGTGTGGAGAAATAGGCGACGAACAGCGCCGCCGCCGCGGCGCCGCCGAGCCCAAAGAGGATCGCCAGCCAAAGATTAGGCGGGCCGACGAGCAGCAGCGCGGCGGCCGCGCCGTACATGCCAAGGCCGAAAAAGGCGGAATGGCCGAAGGAGATCATGCCGGTGTAGCCGATCAGCAGATCGGACGACATCGCCAGCAGACCCCAGATCAGAATCTCGGTGAGGAAGCGGCGCCAGAACGGCGGCAGGACCAGCGGCGCCACGATCAGAATCGCCATCACCACGCAAAAGCCGATCCAGTAGACGGCGGTATGGCTCAGTCTCGGCTTGCTGAGTGGCATGGATTTTTCGAGCGGCGCGGTCGTCATTTCGGTGTCGGGACAAAGAGGCCGGTCGGCCGGAACAGGAGCGTAAGGATGAGCACGACGAAGGAGACGATCACCGCCTGCGACGGGTTCACCCAGATGGCGGCGTAGGCTTCAAGCAGACTGACGAAGATGGCGGCCGCGATTGAGCCGCCGAGACTGCCCATGCCGCCGACCACCACCACGATGAAGGCCTTCAGCACCCAGTCGAGCCCCATGGTGTGGTTGACGCCGACCAGCGGGGCAAACAGCACGCCACTCGCCGCCGCCATGGCGGAGCCGAGCGCGAACACGCCGGTCAAGACCCAGGGCACCGGGATGCCCATGGCCTGCGCCATGACGCGGTCCTGCGTGGTGGCGCGGATCCAAACGCCGAAGATGCTGTATTTGAGGAACAGCCAGAAGCTGCCAATGATCGCCGCCGACAGCGCCGCGATCAGGATGCGGTACCAGGGGTAGGTCAGGTAAAAGAGCTGGAAGTGGCTGGTGATCGGCTCGGAAATCTTGCGCGCGACCGGCCCGAACTGCCACAGCGCGTAGTTCTGCAATATCAATGAGAAGCCGAATGTGACCAGAATAGTGTTGAGCGGATCGCGCCCGATCAGCGGCCGCAGCGTCACGATCTGTATGAGTGCGCCGAGGATGGCGACAATTAACGCCGACAGGATCAGCGCCAGCCAGAAATTCCCCGTCGCGGTGATGACGAGGACCCCGACATAGGCGCCGAGCATGAACAACTCGCCATGCGCGAAGTTGACCACATCCATGATGCCGAAGATCAAAGTGAGGCCGGAGGCGACCAGCGCCAGGATCATGCCGGTGACGATGCCATTCACCGTCTGAATCAGAATGAGATCGAACGGGATATTCTGGAAAAAATTGGCCGCCGCGACCATCGCTCACACCCCCAGATATTGCTTGATGACCGGGTCGTCGACGCTGATTTCGGACGCAGCGCAATGATGGCGCACGACGCCCTTCTCCATGATGTAGACGCGCTGGCTCGATTCCAGTGTCAGCGGCACATTCTGCTCGACTAGCAGGATCGCCACGCCATCGCGATGCAGCACGTCGATGATCTGGCGGATCTGCGACACCATGCGCGGCATCAGCCCTTCGGTCGGCTCGTCGAGCAGGATGATCTTGGGCTCCAGCATCATGGCGCGGGCAATCGCCAGCATCTGCTGCTCGCCGCCCGAAAGCGTGCCGCCGGGCTGATTGCGCCGCTCGGCCAGCACTGGAAAGAAGGCGAAGGCTTTGTCCAGCAGCGCCTTATTCTTCTCGTCGGTAACGCCATGCCGGTCGAGGCCGGTGCGCAGGTTCTCCATCACCGTGAGCAGGCGGAAGATGCGGCGATCCTCCGGCACGTAGCCGATACCGAGCCGCGCCAATTTATGTGCCGGCAGGCCGGTGATGGCGTTGCCATCGAGCAGCACCGTGCCGTGGCTCGGCTGCACGAGGCCCATGATGGTTTTCAGCGTCGTCGACTTGCCGACACCGTTGCGGCCGAGCAGACCGACCACCTCGCCCGGCGCCACCTCGAGCGTGACGCCGTGCAGGATGTGGCTCTTGCCGTAGTAAGTGTGAACGTCCTCGACCAGGACAAGCGGCGTCGCCTGTGTGCCGTTGGTGCTCATGTCTTGAGGTAGACCTCCAGCACCTTCGGGTTCTGCTGGATTTCCTCCGGCGTGCCATCGGCGAGAATTTCACCGTAATGCAGCACGGTGATGCGATCGCAAAGCTCCATGACCACCTGCATGTCGTGCTCGACGATCAGGATGGTGAGGTCCTTGGCGATGTGGCGCACCAGCGCCATGGTTTCGTTGGTCTCAGCTTGGCTCATGCCGGCGGTCGGCTCGTCGAGGCAAAGCAGCGACGGCTCGGTGGCGAGTGCGATGCCGATCTCGAGATTGCGCTGCTCGCCGTGCGACAAATTGGACGCCAGCTCATGCGCCTTGCCAAGCAGATTGACGGAGGCGAGCGCTGATTCCGCCTTTTCGTTGAGATCGGCGAAGGCTGAGTGGTGCGAAACGATGTTCCAGGCATGGCGGCGCGACTGCGCGGCGATACGCACGTTTTCCAGCGTGGTGGCGTTGGGCAGAATATTGGTGATCTGGTAGGAGCGCGCGATCCCCTTCTGCGAGATCATGTTGGGCGGCAGGCCGGTGATGTCCTCGCCGTTGAAAACGATGCGCCCGCCGGTCGGGCGCAGCACGCCGGTGAGGCAATTGAAAAACGTGCTCTTGCCCGCCCCGTTCGGCCCGATGATCGCGCGCACTTCGTCGCGCCGGACTTCGAAATTGACCTGGCTGAGCGCGGCCAGTCCGCCAAAACGGACGGTCAACAGTTCGGTCTTCAGGATAGGCGCCGACGCCGCTCCCTGGCCGGACGCCAGGGAGCGATCGCCGATCGAGGTTTCCGCGCGCACTTAGGCTGCGGGGAACTTGCAGGCCGGTGGAACGATGGTCTTGTCCTTCGCCACCATTTCGAGAATTTTGTATTTCCCGCCATTCACCTCGTAGAGGAACTCGTTGAGGAAAGCCTGATGGTCGGCCTTGCGCAACGTCTTGTCGCCTTGCGGGAAATCGTCGCTCAACTTCATCTCGAGACCTTCGAGCGCCTCGATCAGCTTCATGGTGTCCTTGCGGCCTTCGAACTTCGACATTTCCATGCCGTGCTTCAAGGCATTCATCGCCTCGTAGTTCGATTGCACGTAGCGGTCGGGCAGCGGGCCCGAGGGATCGACCTTGGCCAGCCGCGCCTTCGCGTCGTCGAAGAATTTATGGTGCGAGGGCGTGTCGAGCGCGCCCTGGAACACCGGGATGTAGCGGTTGATGGCGACGAAGCCGTCGATCTTGTTGCCGAGCGCCGGCAGGTTGGTGGATTCGCAGATCGCGCCGTCGCCCGCCCACTTATACTTCTTGGTCAGGCCGAGATCGTAGGCCTGGTTGCCGATGGTCACGCCGTCCTTGCCGAAGAAGATACCGAACAAGCCGTCGAAGTCCCCTTTGATCTTCGACAGGAACGGCGTCATGTCGGCGGTGCCGAGCGGGATGCCGGTGGTGCCGACCACTTCACCGCCGTTCTTCTTGATCTCGGCGGCATAGGCGTCGCGCGTCGACTGGCCCCAGGAATAGTCGGCATAGGCGAGATGCCACTTCTTGCCCATCTTGGTGAGCATCGGGCCGAAAGCGACCGCTTGCGCCGGCGCGTAGTCGTGGACGCGGAAGCTGTAGCGGTTGCACTTGCTGGTGGTCAGCGTGGTGTCGAGGCACACGCTGATCATGTTGACGATCTTGGCCTCCTCCCACACCGGCATGCAGGCGAGGCAGATGTTGGAGAGGAAGCCGCCGACATGAACGTCGATGTTGTCTTCCTGTACCATCTTCGAGGTCTTGCGACGCGCGACGTCGGGCTTGGATTCGTCGTCCGCGATGACCAGTTCAATCGGCCGGCCGTTAACGCCGCCCATCTTGTTGATGCGGTCGACCGCCATTTGCAGGCCGACCAGCGCGGTCTTGCCGCCGGCGGCGCCGGCACCGGAGAGCGGCTGCTCCGATCCGATCTTGAAGGCCTTGGCGGCGCCGAAAGCGGCGCGCCACGGCGCCGGCACCAGCATCATGGCGCCGATCGCACCGCCGCCCCAACCGATCAGGCGGCGGCGTGTGACCTTGCCGCTGTACCAAATGTCCTGTGCCCACGCTTCGTCTTTCCACTTTTCAGTCATTGCACGTCCTCCCTCTGAATTTCATCTACGCGAATTGAAACGCCTGCGCCCGCGCTGACCGCGCGGACGCCAAAACCATCCCGATGTCTACGAAGTGCGCAGCCGCCCACGTTCGGCTCTCGCCGGCATCGCGCCGCGCGACAGCGAGCCAAATCATCGCACGCCAACCCACGGCGGCACGAGACGGCATTGCAAGTCCTCCCCCCGCCGGCCCCTCAACGGGCTCTTCGGGATATTGCGCCGTAAGGAAACGCTATCCCGCTGCCAGTTTCAACCGCTATTTTCATATTGATGCATGCGTACTCACATGGTCGGATGGATGCCCGGGAACTGTGCAGCGCGATAAACGGCGCTCGCTCGAACCGCCGGGCCGCGGCTGCTATAGTTGCGGCGCTGCCACCAATGGACGATGCCGATGACCGTCAGCCCCATGCGTCGAGACGACGCGGTCGCGCCTTTAAGCGGTCTGGCCGCGCGCTTGGCAGTACGCGCCGGCGCGCATCGCGGCCTGACCGCCGGGCTGGCGCCGGGATATGTGCAGGGCAATCTCGCCATATTGCCGCAGTCGCTGGCCGCCGATTTCCTGCGCTTCTGCCAGCTCAATCCGAAGCCCTGCCCTGTGATCGGCACCTCGGCGCCCGGCGACTGGCGGGTACCGGCGCTGGGCGAGGATCTCGATATCCGCACCGACCTGCCGCGCTACCGCGTATGGCGTAACGGCGAGCTCATCGCCGAGCCGGAAGATGTGCGCGAATTCTGGCGTGACGATCTGGTGAGCTTCGTCCTCGGCTGCTCATTTTCCTTTGAGGAAGCGCTGATGAGCGACGGCATCGAGCTGCGCCACATTACGCAGCGGCGCAACGTGCCGATGTACCGCACCTCGATTGCAACGAAAGAGGCCGGGCCCTTCCACGGGCCGATGGTGGTGTCGATGCGGCCGATGACGCCGGCCAATGCCATCCGCGCCGTGCAGATCACCACGCGCTTTCCCTCCGTGCACGGCGCGCCGGTGCATGTCGGCAAGCCCGAGCTGATCGGCATCAAGGACGTGATGAAGCCCGACTACGGCGACGCAGTGGAAGTTCGCGATGACGAGTTGCCGGTGTTCTGGGCCTGCGGGGTGACGCCGCAATCGGTGATCGCGACGGTGAAGCCGGAATTCTGCATCACGCATCACCCTGGCAGCATGCTGGTGACCGACCGCAAGAACACCGAATTCGCCATCATGTAGTGGCGCCTGTCCGTTTCGCCGCGGAGTTCCCGATGCAACCGGCAAAAGCTCCCCTCCTCACCGCGCATGGCGCGCAAATGCCGGCGGTCGGTTTCGGCACCATGGAACTGCCGCATCGCCCGGCCGAGCTGGTCGCCGCAGCGATTGCGGCCGGCTATCGCCTGATCGATACCGCGCGCAAATACGGCACCGAGGAACGCGTCGGCGAAGGCATCCGCGCCAGCGGCATTGCCCGCAAAGACCTGTGGATCACCACCAAGGTGACCGAGTTGAACGCACGCGAAGCGGATTTCCTGAATTCGGCCGAGACCAGCCTGAAGGCGCTTCAGCTCGATTATGTCGACCTTTTGCTGGTGCATTGGCCGCAGCCCAAGGTGCCATTTTCCGAAACGCTCGGCGCGCTGGCCAAGGCCAAGCGCAGCGGGCTGACGCGCCATATCGGCGTCTCCAACTACACCATCGCCATGCTCGACGAGGCCTGTCGCGTGTGTCCCGAACCGCTCGTCACCAACCAGATCGAATACCACGCCTATCTGCCGCAGGACCGCATGCTGGCAACGCTCAAGCGCCACGGCATGATCCTGACCGCCTATTGCCCGATGGCGCGCGGCAAGCTGCTCGACGAACCCGTCATCGCCGACATCGCCAAAGCGCGCGGCAAGTCAATCGGCCAGATCTGCCTGCGCTGGCTGGTGCAGCAGCCGATGGTCGCGGCGGTGCCGCGCCCGCTCGAACAGGCGCATATCGAGGAAGACCTCAACGTGTTCGACTGGTCGCTCTCCGACGAAGAGATGCGGCGGATTTCAGCCTTGCGCAGCCGTCACGTCCGCATCGCCGATCCGCCCGAACGCGCGCCCCAATGGGACGTGGAGACCGTCGTTTGAGACGAGCGCGGTCACCCGCCCCCGAACAACCAGCTGGCAGTCATATAGGGGCCGTGGTTCGTGAAGTCGCTGTAATGACGATCCACCGTCGCCAGATAGACTCCCGCGGGCGGCAGCATGAGACCCGTCGGCACTTGGGTGAAGGAATATTGGCTGATGGCGTTGAAATAAATCGCCGCCCGATACCCCAACTCGACCTTGAACTGTCCGTAATTGCCGGGCGGAAATAGATAAGCGGCGGCCAATTTGGCGTCGACGCTGGGAATGACCCGGATGGAATTGGGCGAAGTCAAAGACTGGATGGTGGGTCCGGCCAGTCCCGGAGCGATCGTCGTAAAGTCCATGTGGCTCTGATAGCAGCCGATCAAGGCTGCGCCGGCGATCTCGCCGATGAATCGCACGTCGCCGATGGCGTACTGACCTTTCGCTCCCAAACGGGGCCCGGCGCCTGTGAACATTGTGTGCGTCGTACTTGCCATGGAAGCCGCGCCACCCGGGCTTTGAAATGTGCCGGTTAAATCTTGGCCGAGGCGTGCAAATTCGACGCCGCCAAAGGCGCGTAATTGAAAGGCGCAGTCGGCACAGAAAGTATAGCCTGCGTCCAAATTGACTGAATCGAGCGTGAACTGCACCGTGCCGTAGCCTTCTTTATACAAGGCCGATTCGGGGCCGACTAAAAAAGGCGGCCCGACCATTTGAATGGGCGACGCAAAAACGGAGGCATCTGTGGTGGTCTTCAGATGCGTCCAGTTCAACGCGATATCGGTAAAATCATTGGCGATATAGCGGACGCCGACTTCGAAGGCAGGGCTGTAATTCGGTTTGAGCGCCTGGTTTTCCCAGCTCGGAGACACCAGAGGGAGAGGACTTATCAGCGTCCCGTACTCGAGATTGCCGGCACTCGGCAGCAGATAAAGCAGCGACCCGCTGATCTCGAAACGTGGCGCGTATCTGCGGGGTGCGACGGCGAAAGCCTCTGCCTTATGCGGAAGTGGCGCCGCGTTGAGCGCCGCATGGGAATCCGAACGAGCTGGGCCGCCGTCGATCCTCGCTACTTTGGACGCTTCGAGGCGGTGGATGCGCGCGCGTAACGCGGCATTTTCCCTTTCCAGCCTATCGAGGCGAGCGGTGATCTGTTGATCAATCGTGGCGGCTGACGCCGGGTACGAAGCGACCGCGGTCGTCAGCGCGACACACAAGCAGAACGCAAGCCTGATGAATTTGGCCATAGTGCAATCCCCCTGACAACGTCCAAACACCGGACTTCGCAAATTTCGCGGTGGCACGCCTCAAATCACGAGGTTGCCAATCGCCGGAATTGTTACGAGGTCACGCTTGGGCGAATCACCCAGTGGAATCCTGGGATCGTTGTTGGGGGGAGTATGTTCCAGACTGCACAATGCATAGACGAACTTGGAGACTTGATCGGAAAGGAATTGCCATATGCAAATACCTTTCCGCTTTCTCCCAGCGCAGAATAAATGAGCTTGGCCCAGTTTTATCGTTGCTTCGCCGCGGCGCTGCGTTTTGCTCGCTGATTATTTCCCGCATTGCTGCGAAGTATTTCCGCGCGCGCGTTAGATTCTCTTCGCAGCGCCCTGTTGGCGCCAATCATCCAAGGCCCCTTGATCTTTAATACTCTTTTGATCATCACAGCACGATCTGTGGTGTCATGATATTTATTGTCCGATTTCGAACAGCACGACACGGATCTTCGCGAAATAAATTGAGTAATTGAAATCGGCATTCGATTGGTCGCTCGTAAATCGAGCACGAATCTCGCATGTGCAAAATTAGGAGGCGATAGGACTGCATGGTCGACAATCCCGATACGAGCGGCATGACGCCAAAGATGCTCATCGCCGATGATGATCCTGCTATCGTGCATTTGCTTGCCGATCGATGCAAGAAAATGGGGTTTCAAATCGAGACCGCGAGCAACGGTATGCAGCTGCTCATCAGGGCGCGTCAATGGAAGCCGGACGTCCTGATTGTCGATGTCAACTTGCCTGAACTGGACGGACTAACGGTTTGCGCGCAACTACTCGAGCCACACAGCAAACCCATCGAAACGATCGTAATTACAGGCTACTCAAATCCTGAGACGGTCGACCGCTGCGAAGGTTTAGGCGCGTTCTACGCACGCAAGGGGCCGGACTTTCGCAAGCTAATCGACGCCGCATTGAAAGAAATATTTCCCACCATGACCGCTAAGATCGAGGAAGTGGCCATTCAAGCGACAAACGACAGAGTACCGGAACATCCGCGCGTTCTTGTGATTGATGACGATCTGACGACAGAAACACTGGTCGCCAGCAGACTCCGCAAATATGGCGTGGATACGTTGTTTGCATCCGATGCTCGGCATGGATTTAATATTGCGATCAAGGAGAAACCAAGCGTCGTCATTGTCGAAAATTTTATTCCGAACGGAGATGCAAAATACCTTCTGCATCGATTGCGTAGCGCACCAGCGACCGCAAAAGTGCCTGTAATCGTGGTTGGCCGACGCAATCTCGACGCTACAGAGCAACAGAGTCTACAGCATGAGATTGGCGGCTTGCCGGGAGCCGCGCGGGTTTTAAAAAAGCCGTTCGATACCGGTGAGCTATTCGGAGCGATTCAACATTTCTGCAGTTTTGCCGACGCGCGCGCGTATTTTAAGCCGCCAACCGCCGCGTCAGCATCGGTTATGTCCGCTAATCGCACCTAGCGGACATGCCGCCAGCTGACCACAATGTCAGCTCTTGGGAAAGAGCGGACGTACCGCACCGCGCATCTTATGAGTACGCGCCCTACGCCGCGTCGCGCGCCGCATTCTTGTCGAGCAGACCGGCTTCGATCAGCGCTTTGCGAATCGCTGCGATCTCGGCGCGCTCGATCTTCACCAGCGGCGGGCGCACCACGGCGCGCGGCAATTTGTCGAGCAGCACCAGCGCTTCCTTCATGCGGTTATGCATGTCGACGAACGGATCGGCGTAGAACACCCGCGCCGTCAGCGCGATGCGCTCATTGAGGCGCTTGGCCTCGTCCAGGTCGTTTGCCCGCACGGCGCGAAACAGTCTCGCCTGCAGATCGGCGATCACGCTGCCCGAACCCGACAACAGGCCGTTGCAGCCGAGCACCAGCGAGGAGAACAGCCACGATGAGTGCGTGGTGAGTACGTTCACCGGCCGTGCCAGGTTTTGCAGCGTTTGGATGTGCCATTCATGATGCAGCACGTTGCCGATCCAGTCCTTGATGGCGCGGATCGACGGCACCTCCTCGCAGAGCTTGAGCAGCGTGTCCTTGGGATAGCCCTGCCCGGTCGCCAGCGGATACTGGAACACGATCAGCGGCAGGTCGGTCGCGTCGGCAATGCGCTTGAAATGCGCGAGCGCCATGGCCGGCGACTGGCCAAGCGTGAACGGGGCCGGCGGAAACACCAGCAGCGCCGAAGCGCCGCCTTGCGCCGCCATGCGGGCGATCCGCGCGGCCTCGATTGAGCCGTCGGCCCAGATGCCATTGATGAGCGGCAACCGGCCGCCAATTTCGTCCTGCGCGATGTCGAGCACTCGGGCCTGCTCCTCGAACGAGCACGAAGCGACTTCGGTCGAATGCGCGTTGATGGTGATGGCGGAGAGGCCCTCCACTGCCGCCACGTCGCGTAGATGCTTGCGGAAGCTCGCCTCGTCGATGGAGAGATCATTCTCGAACGGCAGCAGCACCGCCGGGATCACGCCGTGAGGGATGTAGCTTGCATGTCTCGGCATGGCTCACCTCCCGCTTGCGTCATTCCGGGGTGCGCGTGAAACGCGCGAACCCGAAATCCAGAAAAAAGCAACGAAATTGTATCTGGATTCTGGGTCCGACGCTACGCGCCGTCCCGGAATGACAGACGGCGCTCATTCCGCCGCCCTGACCGGCGCATCGCCAGTATAGCCGAATTCCGCCGACAGCCGATCGGCGGCGGCGCGCACCGTGCGGGCGCGCTTTTGCAGGCCCTCGATGGACAGCCGCCAGACCGGGCCGGAAATACCGATGGCGCCGGCCACCTGACCCGAGAAATCACGCACCGGTAGCGCCACGCAGCGCAGTTCGCTATCGAATTCGCCGTCGTCGAAGGCGATGCCCGCCCGCCGCACTTCGTTGATGTCACGTGCGAGCGCGTCGCGCGACATGATCGACTTCCCCGTTAACGGCTTGAGTTCGGCGCGCGCCAGGTAGCGTTCAAATTGTTCGGTGGACAGCGCCGCCAGCATGATCTTGCCGAGCGCCGTGCAATGCGCCGGCCGCACCACGCCAACGCGGTCGGTCAGTTGGAAAGCGCCCTGCCCGCCGGTTCGAGCCAGCACAACCACCGCATCGCCCATGCGCACCGAGAAATGCGCAGCTTCGCCGGTCTCGCGCGAGAGATCCTCAAGCACCGGCGTCGCCAGGCTCATCATCTCGATCTCGTCAAGCGCGCTGGCGGCCAGCGCAAACAGCGGCCGACCGACGCGGTAGCGCTTTAAATCCTTGAGCTGCCGCACATAGCCGAGCGACACCATGGTCTTGACCAGATGGAAGGTGGTGGAATTGTGCAGGCCCACGCGCTTGCTCAACTCGGCAAGGCCGATGCCGTCGCGATTGCGCGCGATCTCTTCCAGGATGGCAAAGCCGCGGCCGATCGACTGTACGCCGCCGCGAAGGCGCTCGCCGCCCAAGCCAAGCTCACGCGCATCCGCCGTGCGCCGGCGCCCTCGCGCCGGCCGCGCGCCCGCGGCTCGCTGATTGTTTCGGACTGCCACCCGGTTGCTCCTTACTGACGATCAAAGACGATATTAGCCCGTTTTTTGAATGGCAAATGACAATTCACCATGTCGAATCGACGTGGTCGGCCTGCCAACACGCGCGCGGCAACCTCACTTCCCTATCCCACAAGGGGAGAGAGAAACGCGAATGCTCGCGGCCTCACTTCAGTTCTTCGTCCGTCACCGGCGAGGTCACCACCAGGAACACGAGATCGACCAGCCCGGTGTTCTCGATCGAATGCGCAACACCCGGCGGCAGGAAAATGAAATCGTGCTTGCGCACGAGGTGGTCCTTGCCGTCGATGTGCATCAGCCCCTCGCCTTCGATGACGTGATAGACCTGCTCCTGCACCTTGTGGCTGTGCTTCTCGACATAGGCTTTGGGTTGATACATCGAAATGCGGTAGTCGATGTGGTGCGAGCCTGCGGTCTCCGGCATCACCAGCGGCTTCGACAGCGCGCCGCCGAAATGATTGGGAAATTCGAGCCAACGCACGTCGGCGATATTGCGGATGAAGGCTTTGCGTTCGGCCGGCATGATCTTGCTCACTTTTCTTTGCGCATGATCTTATCCGAAAACCGGTTCCCATCCCCGATCAGGCCGAGGACAGGCTTTTCGGGATCATGCGCTACTTCGCCGGTGCGGCGTTAGGTAGATAGCGCGTCCCGAACACCGGCTCTTTGTACGGCGTCGGCGGCAATTGCCAGGCGCCGGTCGAAGGCGGCCGCACCTCGGCGTCGACATGCGCGTCGATCAAAAACGGCTTGTTGGCTTTGACCGCGTGCTCGAGTGCGCCCTTGAAATCCTCGGACTTGGTGACGGTGAGCGCCTCGACGCCTGCGGCGCGCGCCCAGGCGGCGAAATCCGGATTGTACGGCTTCTGGTTCGGACCCTCGTGGAACATGGTGCCGTGCTCGCGGCCGCCGAACATGCCGAGTTGGATATCGCGGATCGAAACCCAGCCGAAATTGTTCCAGATCACCCAGACCACCGGGATGTTGTATTCGACCGCGGTGCATAAGACGTGCGGCACCATGGTGAAGCAGCCGTCGCCGGTGACCGCGACCACCGGGCGGTCGGGCGCGGCGAGCTTGGCGCCGAGCGCGCCGGCAGCGCCAAACCCCATGCCGGAAAAACCCCAGGAATTGAGCATCGTCTGCGGGCGCCGTGCATTCCAGAACTGCATGTACCAGTTATGGCTGACGCCGACGTCGCAGCAGAGGATGGCGTCCGCCGGCAGCACCGCCTGACAATCCGCAACGATGCGTTCGGGCCGCATCGGAGACGTGTGAAGAGAGAAATTCGGCTTGGTGAATTTCTGCCATTCCGCCTGCCAGCCTTTTATGTCGGCAAGCCAGGGCTTAATCGCGTCGCGCTTGGGCGCGCGGCGCTCGATTTCGCTGAGCAACTGCTGCAGGAAGGTGCGCGCATCGGCCAGCACGCCGATATCGGGCGGATAATTGCGGCCCAACTCGTCCGGGTCGACGTCGGCGTGGATCAGCTTTGTGGCGGGGAAATTCCACGAATAACCCGGCATCCAGGACGAGGCCGAACGATCGTCGAAGCGCGCGCCGATGGCGATCACCAAATCGGCGCGGCGGCCGGCCTCGTTCGCCGGATAGGCCCCGTTACGGCCTATGAAGCCGAGCGACAGTGGATCGTTCATGTCGAGGCAGCCCATACCGTTGGGCGAAGAGATCACCGGGATTTGCAGTCGATGCGCGAATTCAGTGAGTTCGGCAGAGCCTTCCGACAGCGTGACGCCGTGGCCGATGAAGATCACAGGGCGCACCGCCTTCAGGATCAGATCGACGCAAGCGAAAATTTCGTCGGGCGAGGCGCCGCTACGCCGGGCATTGAGCGGCGGAAACTTTGGCGGCATCTCGACGTCGTCGTCTTCCTGAAACACGTTAAATGGCACATCGAGGTTGACCGGCCCGGGCCGGCCCGACAGCATGGTGGTGGTCGCCTGCCGCAGCGCCAGCGGCAGCATGTCGACGCGCGTCGGCTGGAAGCTGCGCTTGACCACCGGGCGCACGATGGCGGGGAAGTCGGCCTGGAAGTGCTTGTTGATTTCCTGGAACGGTGAGCGGTTGAACTGCGAGGTCGGCACATTGGCGGTGATCGCCAACAGCGCCGAGGAATCCGACAGCGCCAATTGCAGCCCCATCACAATATTGCAGGAGCCCGGCCCGCAGGAGGTCAGCGTCGCCACCGGCTCGTGCCGCACGCGGAAATAGGCGTCCGCCATGTGCACCGCGACCTGCTCGTGGCGCGGCGAGATCATCTTGATGCGGTTGCGTTGCGCGTAAAGCAAGTCAAGCATGCCGACATTTCCGTGACCGCAAATGCCGAAGACGTAAGGCATCTTGTTGGCGATCAGATATTCGGTGATGAGATCGGCGCCCTTCATCTTCGGCATGTCTTGCTACCCCGGCGCGCGACGTTTCAGCATGTGGAATAAGGGCGCCGCGCCTTGAAAAATGGTTGTGTTTTGCGGTTGCGATAATGCGAGAGGGACTTTAACCATATCGGTGCAGGGCGGACAATATCGGCCGACGCATCGCGGCCCGCGCCGACCGTGACGACGGCACTGAACGCCACGCAAGTTTTGAGCTGCCGCTCCGATCAGAAATCGAGCTTGTCCTGAACGGAGTCGAGCCCGGCCTTGGCGCAGGCCTCGTCCTTGTCGCCGCCGGGCGCGCCGGCCACGCCAACGCTGCCGAGAACCGAACCACCGGCCTGGATGATGAGGCCGCCGACCAACGGCGTCACTTTCGGCAAATTGGCAAGGCCCGGACTGACCGTTCCGTCTTTGATCCGTTTGATAAATTCGGCCGTGTCCTCGGCAAAATTCACCGCGGTCCAGGCTTTGCCGGTTGCAATATCCATCGCGCCGATGCCGGCGTAGCGGTCGCGCATCGACACCAGTGGGGTTCCGAAACGGTCGAGCACCACGACCGCGACCTGGTAGCCCTCCTTGCGGCATTTCAACAGCGCGGTCCGCGCCAAGTCGAAGGCGACGTCGGGCGACAGCGACTTGTAGGCGATGACTCCCTCTGCGGCGTTGGCCGGCAAGACCGCAACAACACCAAACGTCGCCGCCGCAAACGCCGCGATCAACCGATTCATGTCCAGCTCCCATGCTTCATGGCCGCACCAGCGTGAAGCCCTTTTTGGTCAATTCGAGAATGCGACCGACGCCGACCTGCACTTTGATGGCTTTCGGATTGATGTTGACGTGCTTGCCCTCGCGCTCGAGCGTGTCGACCGTGTTCATGCAGATATCGAACTGAACGCCTTGAGAAATCAGGCTGTCGACCCGCGCCCGATTGGGATTTCCCGCACGCAACAGGTCAATGCCCGGACCGAAAGCGACGACCTCGATCGAGATTTTGTCGGGGCTGTAGGCGGTCAGCAGATTGTAGGCCACGCTGAGCACCAGCGCCTGCTTGTCCTGCTCGCGGTCGGAGAGTTGCAGAACGAGATGCTGCTCGGCGAAGGGCTTGTCCGGCGACGGCGGACTTTGCGGCGTCTGCGCTGCGGCCGGCGACAGGCCAAACATCGCAGCCGCCAGAACGAAGGCGGCAAGCCAGGGCAAACGAGCAAGCGCACCTGACATTTTGGACCCTGTGAACGTGATCCTTCCTGATTGGATCACAGTGCTTCCCTGGCCTTTTTTCTTGCGCATGATCTTTTCCGAAAATCGGTTCCCACTTTTCGGGATCATGCGCTATCCCGATATGCCTGGATTGTTCGACACGCCTTTGAGCGCAACCCGGTTGAGCTTCTTCGGCTTGGCGGTCTTTTGACCGCGCAAATAGTTGGCGAATACCTCCCACACCGGCTTGCCGGCTTGCGGATTGACCGAGGCCCAGCCGGCGACTTTATACGATTTATCGGCTTCGAGCTTGCGCCCATTGTCGAGCGTCATGTCGGAAATGCGCCGGCCCATTTTTTCTGTCGGCGCGCACGCGTAATCCATGCCGCCGATGCGCACCATGTCGCCGCCCTGTTGGTAATACGGATCCGGGTTGAACAGATTGTCGCAGATGTCTTCCATGATGGCCTTGATCTGCGCGCCGGTCATCTCCTGCACGTAGACTTCCGGATAGGTGATCGCCGTTTCGGTCAGCACGTCGGCCATGGTGATGGGTTCGCCCGGCAGCATCGTATTGCCCCAACGGAAGCCCGGCGACAGCGCGAGTTCGGCGTCGAGCTGGTGCCGCAAGGCGTCGCAAATGAGTTGATCCATGCTGCCGTTGAAGTTGCCACGCCGGTACAACAGATCGCCGGCCACGGCGAGCTTTTCGCCGAACGCCGCCGCGTGCGGCTTGTGCAGGCGATCGACCAAGGCCTGCATTTCCGCGTCCGCCTTCAGCAGCCCCGCATAGACCGGCAGCAAGTGATAGCGCACGCCCTTGACCGCGCCTTTGCTCAATTCGAGATCGAGCACGCCGAGGAACTTGCCGCTCGAGCCGCCATTGGTCACCAGCGTCTTGCCGCCGGCATTGGCGACGATCACGGGCCGCGGCACGGCGTCATGGGTATGGCCGCCGAGAATGACGTCGATGCCGGTGACGCGGCTCGCGAGCTTCAGATCCGCGTCCATACCGTTGTGCGACAGCAGTACGACGGCATCGACTTTGTCCTTCTGCCGCAAACCGTCGACAACTTTCTGCAGGTCGGAGTCGCGAATGCCGAAGGTCCAGTCCGGCGTAAAACGTTTGGGATGGGCGATCGGCACATAAGGGAAAGCCTGGCCGACGACACCGATGCGGAAACCGCCGACTTGCTTGATCACCGCCGGCTTGAACACGCGGCCGCTGTCCTTGTCGAATGACGGCTTGTCGTTGAACGCGGCTTCCTCGGTAAGGAAAACGTTCTGCGCCAGGAACTCGCCTTTGAAGCGCTTGAGGTTGGCGCGCAGGCGCACTTCGCCATAGGTGAATTCCCAGTGGCCGGTCGCGGCCTCAACGCCCAGCAAGTTGGCGGCGTCCACCATGTCCTCGCCGTGCATGAGATTGGCGAGACCGCTGCCCTGCCAAAGATCGCCGCCGTCGAGCAACAGTGAGCGCCCCGCGCCCGCTTCGGCGCGCAGGCGATCGATCAGGGTCTTGAGATACGCGAAACCGCCGAGCCTGCCGTAACGGTGGGCGGCCTCTGCGAAGTCGAGACATGTGAAGGCGTGCGCCGGCCGCGTTTTCGGCGCGATGCCAAAGTGCTTGAGAAAGGCCTCGCCGACCAGATGCGGCGGTCTGCCGGCCATGCCGCCGATGCCAACGTTGACACTTGGTTCGCGGAAATACACCGGCAGCAACTGCGCATGCGTGTCGGTCATGTGCAGCACGCGCGCATGGCCGAATTTTCCGATACCGTAGAGGTCGTCGGCTTCGGCGGCACACGCGAGCCGCGGAACGACGCCCGCAAGCGCCGCCGCCGTAAGCGCCTTCAACACGTCGCGGCGACGCATCGCAACGGTCTCCTTGAATTCAGGCTCGGCTCAGCGAATGACCGCGTCTTGCCACTTGGTCTTTTCGTCCTTGGCCTGATGGATCGAGGCATTGGCCAAGGCTTCGGCCTCGTTGGCTTGCTTGACGGCCTCGTCGAACTTGCCGGCGTCGGCGGCTTTCTTGGCGGCCTTGAGCTCACTGGCCGTGGTCGTCCATTGATTCTTCATCGCGCCGGCCTGCTTGTTGGCGGCCTCCGCTTTGGCGTAAGCAGCCTTGAAGTCATCGGCGGACGCGGCCAAAGCGGCCGTGGCGAAGCCGGCAACCGAAACGATGACGGCCAACCGGATCAGAGCACGAGTGCGCATTGGGATTCCTCCATTATTCTTGATCACGGCCGGGCACCCGGCCCCGAGATCGGCAGGCCGTTGGCCATGTACGAGAGGAAATACTCGACGTTGCGGTAGTTCTCGTCCTCCGCCTTGAGCGGGGTTCCGCGCACTTGGCTGTTGCAACTCCGCAAGCGGCGGCTGGTCGTGCCCATACCGCCCCAGTTCGAGCGGTAGATCGGCATGGCGTTGAGGATACCGAGCGCCGGCGCCAGCACCTCGGTGCGGATGCGCATGCCGGGGCTTTGCACGTGACAGCTGGCGCAGGAGAAGTTGAGCTGGCCGCGGCGGGTGTAGAAGTATTCCTCGCCTTTCTTGTAGGCGGCGAGCGCGCGCGGATCGTCCGGTATCTTGATGTCCATCGGCTTGCCGCGCGAGGTGAAGGCCATATAGGCCGTAAGCGCGGCCATATCGTCCTTGCTGTAGTCGAACGGCTTTTCACCGTTGGCCTCGCGGCAGTGGTTGAGCGCGACATCGAGCGTGATCACCTCGCCCGATTTGGCGTCGAATATCGGGTACATCTGTCGCACGCCGACGCCTTTGTTGGGGAAGCAATCGCCGTAGGTTTTGCCGTTCTTGAACGGCGTCGCGAACATCTGCTTGCCCTGCTCCACCGCGAATTCGTAGGGCGGGAATTCGTCGATCGCCTTCCATTGCTTGCGCAGGCCCGCGTCCATCGAATAGGGGCCGTTGACGAAGTCGTTCAGCGGCACCTTGGGGAAACGCTCGGTGAAATATTTGCGAAACGCCTTGAAGTCAGCCTGCGGGTCAGCCAGCAGAGGCTGCGCCGTGGTGACGACAATCGCGACCGCGATGAAAAATTTGCGCAGCATTCGCTCAATCCTCCCTATCAGCCCGTTCGGACCTATTGAATTTTCGCCATCAGCGAATCGGTGGCGCCTTTGTTGTCGACCCAACTCACCTTCAGGTCGTCGCCTTTCTTGCCGCCCTTGAAGCTGAACTTCAGATACGGGTCCTTGGAGACGGCCGGGCCCCAAAGAGCGGTGAAGACCGTCTTACCGCCATGCTCGAACTGCACCACCTCGATGTGGTGGGCTGGAATGAGCTTGCCTGCGCGGTCCTTGACGAAGCCGGAATCCATCGGATGCCGGATCAGCGATTGAACCTCGGTCGTGTCGCCGCTCGCGGTGGCGCGCACGCGAATTGTCGATGCCATAGATCTCGCCTCTCTGTTGGATCAGCCGCCGCAACCGCCGACGGTGACCTTGACCTCTTTGATGGCGCTATAGAGCTTGCCGCCGGATTCCACGACGGCGACGACCTTGCTGGTCTTCGCCATCTTCAGCCGGTTCGACACCGCGGCTTCGGTGCCCTCGGGGATTTTGTAGGCGGCGGCCAGCACATTGGGATTTTCCAGCACCAGGACGGCGATGCCGGTGACTTTCGGCAGCGTCGAGGTCACCGCGATAGGCACCACCGCGCCGTTCTCCGCGATTTCCGGCGCGTCGAGGTTGATCTTGTCCGAGGCTTCAGCGCTGGTTTTCCCGTACAGATCCTTGAGCGTCTCAGCCTCGCCCTTTTGCTTGAACGCGTTCTGTGGCCAGATTTTCGCATCGGCGTCGGCGTAAGCAGGCCACATGGCGCCGCCGAGTCCAAAGCCGGCGAGCCCGCCGGCAACGGCGCCCTTCAGGATTGTTCGTCGCGCGCAATTGGGCGCGTCCGGAAATTCGTTCATCGCATGCTCTCCTTGTTGGCCCTTAACGCGCGCTAGCGGGTGTAGAGGAAATCGACGATGGCCTCGATTTCCTTGTCGTTGAGAAGAAGATTTCGTTTGAAGGGCGGCATCACGGTCAGCGCATTGCGCTTGGTCTCATCGGAGACAATCGCGATCAGTTCCTTGCGATCGGGAAACCGCTCTTTAATGCCCGACAGCGCCGGTCCGACATTGCCCGGGGCGTCGCCGCCTTTGATGTCGTGGCAGGTCAGGCAATTGCCCTTGCTGCGCGAGAAGGCGAGTTTTTCGCCCTCCGACGGCGCTGCCGATACGCTGCTCATGCCGAATACCATGGCGCCGAGGACGCCGCCGGCAATGGTCGCCAGCACGAAATGACTCGATCTCAATTCCATCTTGTCTCCTCCCCAGCGCAGATCGGCCGTTGTCACCGGCCCTATTTCGGTTGCATCTCGTCGAGCGGCCCGGTCGTCCGTGGCGTCAGCCCTTTTCCTTCCGCCGTGGATTCGATCTTGACCATTTCCGGATCCACGCAATTCTTCATGCATTCTTTCGCCGAGGTATCCGGCCGCGGATCCTGCCAGATGAAGTGATCGTGGTTCGGCATCTTCACTTTAGGCAGACTATTGCGATCCGCAATGAAATTATTGTCTACAATATTGTTGATGTTAAGCACGTAAGCGGTGAGTGCATAGACGTCATTGGTCGATAATGAGTGCGGCGCCTGGAACGGCATCGCCCGATTGATGTAGTCGAACACCGTCGTGGCAAAAGGCCAATAGCTGCCGACGGTGGGCTCTGGCCGTTCGCTGGTCAGGGTGCCTTCGCCGCCGGAGAGCTTGGGATAGCGCCCCTCGCCTTCGCCGAAGGTACCGTGGCAGGGAGTGCATTGCGTGGCATAGACGGTGGCGCCTTTGCTCACGCTGCCGCTGCCGGGCGGCAGGCCGACGCCGTCGGGCCGCGCGTCGATATCCCAACCGGCGATCTCACCCGGCGTCGCCGGCGTGCCATAGCCGTAGTGGCCGGGCGGCGCCGCAACAGCCACACCCGCGAGCACGACGAACCCGGCTGCAAGCAACGTGCGCTTAGGCGAGTTGGACATCGTAGACGCTCCCGTCCGGCTTGACCTGCCAGGTCTGGATCGAATTGTTGTGATAGATCGAATTGGTGCCGCGCAATTTGCGCAACTGCGCGATGGTCGGCTGCACGTAGCCGGTCTCGTCGACCGCGCGCGATTCCAAAAGCGCCGGCTTGCCGTCCCAACGCCACGGCAAGGTGAAGCGTGTGAGCGCCTTGGACAACACCGGCGCCTGCAAATCCGCGCGTTGCCAATTCACGCCGCCGTCGAGCGACACGTCGACTGCCTTAACCTTGCCGCGACCGCTCCAGGCCAGCCCGCGAATTTCGTAGAGGCCGGCACCGCTGAGCGGCTTCTCCGGGCACGGGAAGGTGATCACCGATTTCGCCTCGTTCACCCAGGTGAAGCCGTGTGAGGTGCCGTCAGCCATCAGGTCGGTGTATTTCGCCGTCTCTTCGCGCATGAACCAAGGCTTATCGCCGAGCTTGATGCGCCGTATCCATTTGACCGAAACATTGCCTTCCCAGCCGGGCACCAGAAGACGCAAGGGGAAGCCCTGCTCCGGCCGTAATGCCTCGCCGTTCTGCGCGTAGACGACGAGCACGTCGTCCAGGCACTTCTCGAGCGGCAGGCTGCGCGTCATGTGCGCACCGTCGGCGCCCTCGACGAGCACCCATTTTGCTTCGGTCTTGACACCGACCTCTTGCAAAAGCGTGGAGAGCTTTACGCCGGTCCATTCGGCGCAGCTCACCATGCCGTGGGTGAATTGCAACGAGTTGAGCTGCGCCGCACGCCACTCCATGCCGCCGTTCGCCGGGCATTCGATGAAATGGATGTGCGACACCGACGGAAAGCGTTCGATGTCCTTCATGGTGAGCACGAGCGGCCGCTCCACCATGCCGTGGATCATCAGCCGGTGCTGCCGCGGATCCACCTCGGCGCGGCCGGCATGATAGCGCTCGAAGAACAATCCATTCGGCGTGATGATGCCGTTCAAGTCCTGCAACGGCGAGAAGCTGACCGAGGATTCCTTACTGGCGGTGAGCCACGGCACGTTGCGCCGGATCACGTCCTTGACGAAATCGGAGGGCCGGCCATAGGGGCGATCGACAATGCCGGGCCCGAGCGACTGCGACCAGGGCGCATCCTTGGGCGGGGAAACCTCGCCGGCCTCGGCAACGCCAGAACCGAACAGCGCGCCCCCCGCCGCCGCAGCGCCGAGCCTCAAAAATTTGCGGCGCCCCGCGGTATCGAAATTTGGCGTATCGCGGCGGAGAATCGACATCCCCCGGCGCAGAACCGGCAGCATCATTCGGCTCCCTAGACCATTTTCATATTCAATTTGTACTATTTGTTGTCAGCCGTCCAGATCGCATGATGAATTTTTGTCACAGCAAATTCGCTGCGGCCTTGCGCCTATGGCCGGCGCACGATGCGCAGATTAAGGCATAGGTGTCAGTGGCTTATGCGATTAGACAGCGGCCGGTGTTTGACCTGCGTCGGTCAATTGTGTTCAACCGATCTCGCAAAACGGAACGATGCCTGCAAATCCGCATTGAGGGATTTGATCCCGTAACAGCCGCCGGGTTACAGGTCGATTCGACAATCCATATCTGTGCTTCTCACTTCCCATATCTGTACTTCTCACTTCATGTCTTTGACACGTGAAAAAGGCCGGCATGTCACGACCCGTCCGCAAACATTCATCTTCTGCCCTATCGGATCGCGACAAGGAAGCGGCCGCGTTGAGCGAGGCGATCAAGGCCAAACTCACCTACGTTCTGGGGAAGGACGCCGGCACCGCGACCGCCAACGACTGGTACCAAGCGACCGCGCTGGCCGTGCGCGACCGCATCGTCGACGTGTGGCTGGCGCGGCAAGCGGAGACTGCGGCGCAACACAAGCGCCGCGTCTACTATTTGTCGATCGAATTCCTCATCGGCCGATTGCTGTTCGATGCATTGACGAATCTTCGTCTGGTGGAGCCGGCCCGCCGCGCGCTCGCGACAATGGGAATCGATCTCGACGTGTTGCGCAACGTCGAGCCCGACGCCGCGCTCGGCAATGGCGGACTTGGCCGGCTGGCTGCCGGCTTCATGGACAGTCTGTCGGCGCTGGGCGTTCCCGCCTTTGGCTACGGCATCCGCTACGAGCACGGTCTGTTCGACCAGCGCATCCGCGACGGCTGGCAACAGGAAATTCCGGAAAACTGGCTGGCCCACGGCAACCCTTGGGAGATCGCGCGGCCGGGTTCGGGATACTCCGTCCGGTTTGGCGGCACCGTCGAGCATAGCGGCGACGCGACCGCACGCGCTGTTTGGACGCCGGCGGAAACCGTGATCGCGGTGCCCTACGACACGCCGATCGTCGGCTGGCGCGGACGCCATGCCAACACGCTGCGTCTGTGGTCGGCGCGCGCAGCCGATCCCATTCATCTTGAGACGTTCAATCAGGGCGATCATGTGGGCGCGAGCGCGGACTGGGCGCGCGCCGAAGCCATCTCCCGCTTCCTTTACCCCAACGACGACACGCCCGAAGGCCAGGAACTTCGCTTGCGGCAGGAATATTTCTTCACCTCGGCGTCGTTGCAAGATCTCATTCGCCGCCATCTCGATGAATTCGGTTCACTCGACACGCTCGCCGACAAGGCCGCCGTTCAGCTCAACGACACGCATCCGGCGATTGCGGTCGCCGAGGTCATGCGAAATCTTGGTCGACGAGCACAAATTCGCCTGGGCGGACGCCTGGACCATTACCCGGAAACTGTTGAGCTACACCAACCACACGCTGTTGCCGGAAGCGCTCGAAAGCTGGCCGGTCGAATTGTTCGCCCGACTGCTGCCGCGGCATCTACAGATCATCTATGAGATCAACTTGTACCATCTGCGCGAGACGGAAGCGCGCGGGCTCAAGGATCCGGAATTCCTCGCCGCTGTCTCACTGGTGCACGAGGACGGCGACAGGCGGCTGCGCATGGCGCATCTGGCCTTCATCGGCTCGCACTGCGTCAACGGCGTCTCGGCGCTGCATACCGAGCTGTTGCGAAAGAACTTGTTCCACGATCTGGCGCAGACTACCGACACCAAGATCGTTAACAAGACCAACGGTATCAGCTTCCGGCGCTGGCTTTATGAAGCCAACGGTCCGCTCACCCATCTGATCACCGATACGCTCGGGGAAGGCGCGCTCGACGATCCGGCGCGCCTGCGCGAGCTCGAGCAGGTGGCGAGTGACGCCAACTTCGTCGCCCGCTATCGGCACGCGCGCCTGCGCAATAAATCGAAACTGGCCGAAGTGCTGCACGGCACCACGGGCGTCCGCCTCGAACCATCGGCGCTGTTCGACGTGCATATTAAGCGCGTTCACGAATATAAACGGCAATTGCTCAATGTCCTGGAGACGATCGCGCTCTATCAGCAAATCCGCGCGCACCCGAACGGCACCTACATCCCGCGCGTCAAGATTCTCGCCGGCAAGGCGGCGGCAAGCTACGAGCGCGCCAAGCTCATCATCAAGCTCGCCAGCGACGTCGCCCACGTCATCAACAACGACGCCAGCGTAGGCGATCGCCTCAAACTTGTTTTCGCGCCGAATTACAGTGTCAGCCTGGCCGAAGTCATCATCCCGGCGGCCGATTTGTCCGAGCAGATTTCAACCGCCGGCATGGAAGCCTCCGGCACCGGCAACATGAAGCTGGCGCTCAACGGCGCCATCACGATCGGCACGTTGGACGGCGCCAATATCGAGATCCGCGAACGGGCCGGTGAAGACAATGTGGTGATCTTCGGCATGACCGCCGCCGAGGTGGCGGCGCGCCAGCTGGCGCTTTTCAAAGGCGAAACCGCGGTCGATGCCTCGCCGCGGCTCGCGGCGGTGGTGCAGAGCCTGGCGGCGGGCGAATTTTCTCCCGACGACCCCGAACGCTTTGCACCGATCGTGCAATCGCTGCTCGACTATGACCGCTTCATGGTCGCCGCCGATTTCGACGCCTATTGGGAGGCGCAACGCGCGGTCGATCGGCTATGGCTTACGCCTGCCGACTGGTGGCGCAAGAGCATCCTCAACACCGCGCGCATGAGCTGGTTTTCGGCCGACCGGACGATCCGCGAATACGCAGGCGAGATTTGGAACGTGCCGGTCGCGTAACGTCAGCGCGTGATATTGCGCCCGCATTCGGCAAAGGCTTTGGCCACACGCGCAAAGCCGTCGTGGCTTTCCAGGTCTTCGAGCGCAATCGGCAATTTGCGCCGCCAGTTCGGATGCTGGTCGACGGTGCCGGGAATGTTGATCTGATCGCGCTCGCCAAACACATCGTCAAGCGCGATCACCACAAGGCGCGAGGGCGTTGCGCCGAGAAATGACGCGACGGCGGCGATGTCGTCGGCCGGAAAAGCCGGCGCGCGTTCGGCCAGAATCTCCCGCAGCTTTTGCCAACCCCAGGCGCGCGATTCATCGGTTTCGCCCGGGTCGACACCGATGCTGCGCTTGAGCCGCAGATCGTAACCCTCAAGCCAGCCGCGAAAGCTCGGCAGATCGTGCGTATTGAAGGTGGCGACCGCTTCGGCGGGATAGGCTTCAGGGCGGCGAAGCTGTCCGTCGCCCTCGCGCTCGAACAGCATGACGCGATAGGTCCAGATCCCCCAGCGCGCCAGCACGTCGCGAAATCCTTCCGGCACGGTGCCGAGATCTTCGCCGACCACGATACACTGCAGGCGATTGCTCTCCTGCGCAATCACGTGCAGCAATTGCTGCAGCGGAAAACGAACATAGGCGCCCTCGTCCGCCGGGCGGCCGAGCGGAATCATGAACACGCGTTGCAGGCCGATCACGTGATCGAGCCGGATGGCGCCGGCGTGGCGCATGGCGGCGGCTAGCAGTTGGCGCAGCGGCGCGAAATCATGTGCCGGCAGTGCGTGCGGATTGAACGGCGCCAAGCCCCAGTTTTGTCCTTGCGTGTTGAGCTCGTCGGGCGGCGCGCCCATGGCGACGTCGGCGAGCACGGCGTCCTGCTGGCTCCAGGCATCGGCACCTTGACGGTCAATGCCGACAGCAAGGTCGATGTAGAGACCGATCGACATGCCGAGGCGGCGTGCCGTCTGAAGGCACGCACTAAGCTGGCGATCCGCGATCCACTGGACGAATTCATGAAATTCGCAGTCGCCGGCATGAGCCAGACGGAATTCTTCCAGTTGCGCACGGTTGGGATTGCGCCAAGGCTGCGGCCAGGCCGTCCAGGGACGCGGTGCATTTTGCCGGCGCAGAACCTCGAAACAGGCAAAGCGCAACAGGGCCTCGCCCTGCTCCGCCCGATAAGATTCGAAATCGGCGCGGCGCTCGGCGCTGCTGTTGCTATGGAACGATGCGTGCGCCAGATGCAAGCCATGCAGCTTGGCGGCGGCAACGCGCGGATAGGCGATCATGTCGGTTGCGCGCAGCGCCTCGATCTCGGCCTGCAACCCGGCCGCCGCCAGGCCGGGAAACTCCGCGATCGCATCGATGTCGATATAGAGCGGATTGAGAAATAGTCGGCTGTTGGGCGCGTAGGGACTGGGCTCGTCGGGGCGGTCGATAAACAGCGCATGCAGCGGATTGAGCCCAATGGCCGCAGCGCCGCGCCCCGCCGCAAGCGCGATCAGATTCGTGAGATCGGTAAAATCGCCATGTCCCCAATTACGCCGCGACCGCAGCGCATAGAGCTGCACGGCGAGCGCCCATAATCGCCGTCCGTCGCCTTGAAACGCACGCAGCGGCTCAACGGCGGCATCGGTCGCGCGCGGTGCAACGCGCGCTGCCGCCATTGCGTCAATCAGCCGCGTTACGGTTTCCGGCGCGGCGGTTCGGCATCTGCGGAAGACGTCGTAATATTGAGGCTCGACGCCCCAAATTTGCGCATTCGTCGTTAAGTCGTGCATTGGGAGTTCTTTGGGGGTTCTTTTTTCCGCCACCGCAAGGATAACAGTTAAGATGAAATAGACCGTGCGGAACTTTGGGCATTTTTTGTGGTTCTTCTAGTAGCCTATTTGTGGTTCCCTTGCTGGATTGAAACCCGAGACCGCACAAAAGAGCCGACCGGAACGGAGGATACCGGTGTCCGCATGAGAGCCTTTGCCCCACCTGACCAATCAGCAGACCTTTGGGCTGCTTCGCCGGCCGATCCGACCGGTCCGCGCTTTCGCATCGAAGACATTTACCCCGCCGTCGACGGCGGACGGTATCCGGTTAAACGCATCGCCGGCGAATCGGTCGAAGTTTGGGCCGATATATTCCGCGAAGGCCATGACGTGCTGACGGCGGCGCTGCTCTGGCGGCCGGAAGCCGAAAGTACGTGGCGGCACGTGCCGATGCGGCTCAACAATAATGACCGCTGGCACGGCCAGTTCACCCCGCCGCTGCCCGGCTGGTACCTGTTCTCGATCGCGGCCTGGACCGATCAATACGCCACCTGGCGCAAGGAAATCCGTCTGAAGCAGGACGCCGGCCAGGACGTCTCGCTGGAAGCGCGCGAAGGCCAGCAACTGCTGACCGATCTGATGCCGCGCGATCCCGCGGCACGAAAGGTCGTCGAGGCGGCTGTGAAAGCCTTCGCCACAAATGGCGATCCCGCCGCGCTGCTAGATGACAAAGTCGCCGCCGCAATGGAGAAAACCGAAAACCGGCCGGACATGACCGTGAGTCATGTTTTGCCGCTGGTCGCTGACCGCGCCCGCGCCCGCGCCGGCGCCTGGTACGAGATGGTGCCCCGCAGCCAAGGCAAGGTTCCGGGCAAACACGGCACCTTCGACGATTGCATCGCGCGGCTACCGGAAATTGCGGGGCTCGGCTTTGACGTGCTTTATTTCACGCCAATCCATCCGATCGGCCGCATCAACCGTAAAGGCAAGAACAATTCGCTTAAGGCCGGACCGGACGATCCCGGCAGTTTCTACGCCATCGGCAATGAGCAAGGCGGTCACGACGCCGTACACCCCGAGCTCGGCACGCTCGCCGACTTCCGCCGGCTAGTCGCGGCCTGTCATAAGCACGACATGGAAGTCGCGCTTGATTTCGCCGTGCAATGCGCGCCCGATCATCCCTGGCTGAAGCAGCACCCGGAATGGTTCACCAAGCGGCCGGACGGTTCGTTCCGCTATGCTGAGAACCCGCCGAAAAAATACGAGGACATCGTCAACCCGGATTTCAACAGCGCTGACCGCATCGCCCTTTGGCAGGCGCTGCGCGACGTAATCTTGTTCTGGGTCGAGCAAGGCGTGAAGATCTTCCGTGTCGACAACCCGCACACCAAGCCGCTGCCATTCTGGGAATGGGTGATCCACGAGGTGCAATCGCACCACCCCGACGTCTTGTTCCTGGCGGAAGCCTTCACCCGGCCGAAGGTGATGAAGGCGCTGGCCAAGCTTGGCTTTTCCCAGTCGTATACCTACTTCACCTGGCGCACCGAGAAGGAGGAGATCCAGGCCTATCTCAGCGAACTCACCGGATCCCCGGAGCGCGACTATTACCGGCCGAATTTCTTCATCACCACGCCAGACATCAACCCAGTACAATTGCAGACGGGCGAAACCTGGCTGTTCAAGTCGCGCGCGGCGCTGGCCGCCACACTGTCGTCCAACTACGGCATCTACAACGGCTTCGAACTCATCGAGCACGAGCCGATCCCGGGGCGCGAGGAATTCATCAATTCGGAAAAATACGAGCTGAAGACGCGCGACTGGAACAAGCGCGGCAACATCAAGGATTATCTGCGCCGGCTCAATTTCATCCGGCGCGAGAATGCGGCGCTGTTGCAGACGGCAAATTTGCGCTTCCTCATGGTCGACGATGGCGGCGTGACCGGTTTCCTCAAGGAGTCGGTCGATGGAACCAACGCGGTGGCTTGCGCGATTGCAATCACCGGGGGGGCGCACGAGTTCTGGCTGAATTTCGAAGACCGCCAGATCGGGCCGGCCAATGCCAAGCGGCCGGTGCGCGTCATCGAGAACCTCGTCACCGGCGAGCGCCATATGCTGGAATGGAACGGCGTGCGCCTGCGCATCGACGCCGCCAACGATCCGGCTCTCCTGTTCCGCTGTCATGTTTGAGGCGCCATGAATGTCCTCCCCACCACGATCGATGTCGAGCCGACGGCGGAGGCCGATGACGGCCTGTGGTTCAAGGACGCCATCATCTATCAGCTGCACGTCAAGGCATTCCAGGACTCAAATGGCGATGGTATCGGCGACTTCGCCGGTCTGACCGAACGTCTCGATTATCTGCGCGACCTCGGCGTCACCACGCTATGGCTGTTGCCGTTCTATCCGAGCCCGGGCCGCGACGACGGCTACGACATCTCCGATTACGGCGACGTCAATCCGATGTTCGGCAGCATGCGCGACTTCCGCCGCTTCATGCACGAAGCCAAGCGGCGCGACATGCGGGTGATCATCGAGCTCGTCGTCAACCATACCTCCGATCAACACGACTGGTTCAAGCGCGCCAAGCGCAGCCCGCCGGGATCGAGCGCGCGCGACTGGTACGTCTGGAGCAAAAGCGACCAGAAATATTCCGGCACGCGCATCATCTTCACCGATACCGAGAAATCGAACTGGGCCTGGGACCAGGAGGCCAACGCCTATTACTGGCATCGCTTCTTCTCGCATCAGCCGGATCTCAACTACGACAATCCGCGGGTGGTGCGGGCCGTGCTGCAGGTGATGAAGCGCTGGCTCGACACCGGCGTCGACGGGTTCCGGCTCGATGCCGTGCCCTATCTCTGCGAGCGCGAAGGCACTAATAACGAGAACCTTCCTGAAACCCACGCCGTGCTCAAACGTTTGCGTAGAGCGCTCGACGAATTCGCGCCCGGAAAAGTACTGCTCGCCGAAGCCAATCAATGGCCGGAGGATGTGCAGGCCTATTTCGGCAACGGCGACGAATGCCACATGGCCTACCATTTCCCGCTGATGCCGCGCATCTACATGGCAATTGCGCAGGAAGACCGTTTCCCGATCGCCGACATCATGCGGCAGACGCCGGAAATTCCACCCAATTGCCAGTGGGCCATGTTCTTGCGCAACCACGACGAATTGACGCTGGAAATGGTGACCGACGCCGAGCGCGACTATCTGTGGTCGACTTACGCGGCCGACCCGCGCGCGCGCATCAACCTCGGCATCAGACGGCGGCTGGCGCCGCTGATGGACAACGACCGGCGCAAGATCGAATTGATGAACTCGATCCTGATGTCGATGCCCGGCACGCCGATCATCTATTACGGCGACGAAATCGGTATGGGCGACAATATCTACCTCGGCGACCGCAATGGCGTGCGCACGCCAATGCAATGGACGCCCGATCGCAATGCCGGTTTTTCGCGCGCCGATCCGGCGCAGCTGTTCCTGCCTTGCATCATGGATCCGGTTTATGGCTTCTCGGCCGTTAACGTAGAAGCACAGGCGCGTTCGCTGTCGTCGCTGCTGAGTTGGACGAAGCGGCTGATCAGCGTGCGCAAATCGACGAAAGTTTTCGGGCGCGGCACCCTCACCTTCATCCGGCCGGGCAACCGCGCGGTGCTCGCTTATGTCCGCCAGCTCGGCGACGAAGCGATCTTGTGCGTCGCCAACATCTCGCGCTCGGCGCAAGCAGTCGAACTCGACATGAGCGCATGGAAAGGCCGTATCCCGCAGGAAATGCTGGGGCGAACCAAATTTCCGCGCATCGGTGAACTACCCTACCTGATCACGCTGCCGCCCTACGGCTTCTTCTGGTTTTCGTTGCTGCAGGAAGCCGACCAGGAGCCGGAAAAAGTGCTGCCGCGCGAGATCACGACGCTGGTGCTGGGCGAGGGTTGGAATTCACCGCTGTCCGGTTGGACGCGGCGGACTTTTGAACTTGATGTCTTGCCCGCCTTCCTGCCGGATCGCCGCTGGTTCGCCGACAAGACGTCGCGTCATATCACGACCACTTGCCCGGTCGTCGCACCAATTACGCACGCGAACGACCGCTTCGCCATTGTGATCGTCGAAGTCAGCGGCGCGCATGGAACGAGTCGCTATTTCCTGCCGCTGACTATCCGCTGGACGCGCTATACGGAGATCGACAAAGGGCCGGCAAGCGTGCTCGCCGCCGTACGCCGCGGGCGGCGTGAAGGCACCCTGCTCGATGCCACTGCCGAGCCGGAATTCATTTCAGCTCTTTTGGCAAAGATCCATGCTAGCGAAGTTGTCAGCACCGACGCGGGCCAAATCAATTTTCGTCCGACCGCGGTATTTGCCGCCCTACCCGTACCGGAAATCGAGAATGTAGCGGCGATCGCGCGCGAGCAATCCAATTCAAGCGTGGTCGTCGACAACAAATATGTCGTCAAGATTTTGCGCCAAATCACGTCCGGCATTCATCCCGAGATCGAAGTCGGCCGCTTCCTCGCCGATATCGCGCATTTTCAAAACGCACCGGCCTTACTTGGTTCGGTCGAATTGGTCGAAGGCGAGAAGCATACCGCGCTGGCGGTCGTTCACGCCTTTATCGAAAACCAGGGCGACGCCTGGAGCGTGATCGGCGCCGCACTCGACCGATTGCTCGACGAGCACCGGCTGCTGACGCCCGAGGTGCCAACGCCGCTGGAGACTTTGGAAAGCGCCACCATGCTGCATCGCATCCGGCAAATTGGGCGGCGTACCGCCGAGATGCATCTCGCCTTCGCGGGCAATGTAAATGTTCCCGCTTTCGTGCCTGAACCCATCGGCGCCGACGACGTCGCCCGCTGGACCGATCAGGGTCTTGCCCGCGCGCAGAACGTTTTTACCTTGATCGAACGCAGCCGCCACGGCTTGTCCGATTACGCCGCGCAATTTGCACAACGCGTCCTCGACCAACGCGACGCCATCGTCAATCGTATCGAGTCGCAACGTCACGCGCGGTTTGACGGATTGAAAATCCGTCATCACGGCGACTTCCACCTCGGCCAAGTTCTGATCGCCAAGGACGATGCCTATATTCTCGATTTCGAGGGCGAGCCGCGACGCACGCTCGAAGAACGGCGAGCCAAGGCGCCGCCGGCGCGCGACGTGTCCGGCTTTATCCGCTCGCTCGACTACGCCGCGAGCGCCGCGCTCGATCGCGCAACCGATCTAAATCCGGAGGAACGCGCGGTGATGGCGCAACGCTTCCGCGCTTGGACCGAGCATATGAGCGAAGCCTATTGGACGAGCTATCGCGAAACGCTCGGCGACAATCGGCTGTGGCCGGCCGATGCGGGGCAGACGCGCGAACTGCTCGATCTCTTCCTGCTGGAAAAAGCGCTGTACGAAATCGAATACGAACTCACCAACCGGCCGAGTTGGGCGCAAATCCCGCTGGAAGCGGTTTTGCACATCATGGCGCCGCGGGAGCCGATTAGCCCATGACCGAGCTTGCAGCCGCCGCCCGCGAGATCATCGCCGGCCGCCATGCCGACCCGTTCAGCTATCTCGGGCCGCATACCGAGAACGACGAAACCGTGCTGCGTGTGTTCCTGCCCGAGGCCGAGCGCGTCGTCGCCATCGGCGACAACGGCGAACGCGAGCTTGATCGCATCGACCCGGCCGGACTATTCGCCGGACCGCTTGATGGCCTGAAACATTATCGGCTGCGCGCCCATTTCGGCGACAGCGAGGTGGAGATGGAAGACCCCTATCGTTTTCCACCGGTACTTTCCGACTACGATCTCCATCTGCTTGGCGAAGGCAACCACCTGCGGCTTTACGACAAGCTGGGCGCGCACCTGATGGCGCTCGACGGCGTTGCCGGCGTCGCCTTCGTGGTGTGGGCGCCGAATGCGCGCCGGGTGAGCGTGGTCGGCGACTTCAATTTCTGGGACGGCCGCCGCCACGCCATGCGCGTGCGCGGCAACGGCTATTGGGAAATCTTCGTGCCGGGCGCGGGCGCCGACGACAAATATAAGTACGAGATCGTCGGGCAAGACGGCAACACGCTGCCGCTAAAGTCCGATCCCGTCGGCTTCGGCAGCGAAATGCGGCCCGCGACTGCCTCGGTGGTGGTTGACGTTGCTAAACTGCCGAAGCCGCAGCCTTCGCCGGCCAATATCAATGCGCTCGACGCGCCGATGTCGATCTACGAGGTCCATCTCGGCTCTTGGCGGCGCAAGGGCGAACACGGGCAATACTGGCTGAGCTATCGCGAGCTGGCCGAGCAGCTTCCCGCCTATTGCGCCGACATGGGCTTTACCCATGTCGAACTGCTGCCTGTGATGGAGCATCCCTTTGACGGCTCTTGGGGCTACCAGACCACCGGCCTGTTTGCGCCCACCAGCCGTTTCGGTAGCCCGGCCGAATTCGTCATGCTGGTCGATGCCCTGCACAAAGCCGGCATCGGCGTGCTGCTCGATTGGGTGCCGGGGCATTTTCCCGATGATCCGCACGGCATGATGAAGTTCGACGGCACCGCGCTCTACGAACACGCCGATCCGCGGCAGGGACGCCATCTCGACTGGGGCACGCTCATTTACAATTACGGCCGGGTGGAAGTCGCGAGCTTTCTCGTGTCGAACGCGCTGTTCTGGCTCGAGCGCTATGGCGCCGACGGTTTGCGCGTCGATGCCGTGGCCTCGATGCTTTATCTCGATTACAGCCGGCCGGCCGACGCCTGGGTGCCGAACAAATTCGGCGGTCGCGAAAATATCGAGGCGATCGCCTTTCTCCGCCGCACCAACACCGAGCTGTACAAGCAGTTCCCGCAGGCGACCACCGCGGCGGAAGAATCGACCGCCTGGCCGATGGTGTCGCGGCCGGTCGATTGGGGTGGGCTCGGCTTCGGCTACAAATGGAACATGGGCTGGATGCACGACACCTTGGACTACATGTCCAAAGACCCGATCTACCGCCGCCACCACCACGGCAGCATCCTGTTCGGGCTGCATTACGCTTTCTCGGAAAACTTTATCATGCCGCTGTCGCACGACGAGGTCGTGCACGGCAAACGATCGATCCTCGGCCGCATGCCCGGCGACGATTGGCAGCGCTTCGCCAACCTGCGCGCCTACTACGCTTTCATGTTCGGCCATCCCGGCAAGAAGCTGATGTTCATGGGCTGTGAATTCGGCCAGGACACCGAGTGGAACCACGATATCGGCCTGCCCTGGCACCTGACTAAACAGCCGGACCACGGCGGTATCCAGCGGCTGGTGCGCGATCTCAACCGCATCTATCGCGAAATACCCGCGTTGCATGCACTCGATTGCGACGGCGACGGCTTTGAATGGCTGGTCGGCGACGACGCCGACCACAGCGCTTTTGCCTGGCTGCGCAAGGGCAAAAATCCGACAGAACGCTGCGTGGTCGTGGTCAATTTCACGCCCGAGGTCTTGCGCGATTACCGCGTGCGCGTGCCGTTTGCCGGAAACTGGCGCGAAGTTCTCAATTCCGACGCAGCGACCTACGGCGGAAGCAATACCGGAAACGCGGGAGCCGTCTCCACCGTTGCGACGCGTGACAGTCAGGAGCTTCATCTTGTCGTCCCACCCCTTGCGGCCATCTTTCTCGTTCCTGAAGTCTAACGGACGCATCGCGGCGGGCGCTCCCTATCCGCTCGGAGCGACCTGGGACGGGCGCGGGACCAATTTCGCGCTGTTTTCCGCCAATGCCACCAAGGTCGAACTCTGCCTTTTCGACCGCCAAGGCAAACGCGAGACCCAGCGCATTCCGATGGCGGAACGCACCGACGACGTCTGGCACGTCTACCTCTCGAATGTCGGACCCGGCCAACTTTACGGCTACCGTGTGGACGGCCCCTTTGAACCGAAGGCCGGCCACCGCTTTAATGCCAACAAGCTTCTCATCGATCCCTATAGCAAGCGACTGGGTGGCCAGTTCGCCTGGACCGATGCGCATTTCGCCTACCGCACCGGCCACAGACTGGAAGACCTTTCCTTCGACCGGCGTGACAATTCCCGCGGCATGGTCAAATCCGTGGTGGTGGACCCTGCGCACACTTGGGCGCATGAGCGGCGGCCGCAGGTGGCGTGGGAAGACACCACCATCTACGAAGCGCATGTCAAAGGCCTGACGCAAACGCGCGACGATGTCCCGCCGGAGACGCGCGGCACTTACCGCGGCCTTTCAGAGCCTGCCACGATTGCGCACCTGCGCCGCCTCGGAGTCACGGCGATCGAGCTTTTGCCGATCCATGCGTTCCTCAACGATCGCCACCTACTCGACCGCGGCCTGACCAATTATTGGGGCTATAACACGCTGAGCTTCTTCACGCCTGACGAGCGCTACACCAACGGCAACGCTATCAACGATTTCCGCACCACCGTCGCGGCGCTGCACGATGCCGGTATCGAAGTCATCCTCGACGTGGTCTACAATCACACCTGCGAGGGCAACCATTTGGGCCCGACGCTTTGCTATCGCGGCATCGACAACGCCTCCTACTACTGGCTGACGCCCGACAACCCGCGCTACTACGAAAATTTCACCGGCACCGGCAATTCGCTTAAGCTCGCGCACCCGCGCGTGTTGCAGATGGTGATGGATTCGCTGCGGCTCTGGGTCGAGACGTTTCATGTTGACGGCTTCCGCTTCGATCTCGCCACCACGCTCGGCCGTCAGCCCGCCTTCGACCGTAACGCGCCGTTCTTCAGCGCCATCCGACAGGATCCTGTTCTATGCAACGTCAAGCTGATCGCCGAGCCTTGGGACATCGGTGACGGCGGCTATCAGGTCGGCGCCTTCCCGAATGGCTGGTCGGAGTGGAACGACGCCTATCGGCAGACCCTGCGCCGCTTCTGGCGCGGCGACGACAACGTCGCCGGCGACCTCGCCCACTGCATGACCGGTTCGTCCGTGCAGTTCCAGCATGACGGCCGCAGTCCCCGGAGCAGCATCAATCACGTCACCGTGCACGACGGCTTTACGCTCGATGACCTGGTCAGCTACGAGCACAAGCACAATCTGGCCAATGGCGAAGACAATCGCGATGGATCGGACGACAATTTAAGCGCCAATTGCGGTGTGGAAGGCTCCTCCGACGATCCGGCGATTCTCGCGATGCGCCGGCGACGCAAGCGCAATCAGCTCGCGTGCCTGTTCCTCGCGCAAGGCATACCGCTGCTACTGGCCGGCGACGAAGTCAGCAACAGCCAGAACGGCAACAACAACGCCTATTGCCAGGACAACGAGATCGGCTGGGTGAATTGGTTGAAGGCCGGCAGCGAAGACGATCTTACGACGCTGGTCGGCGAACTGACCCAGTTGCGCCACGATTTTCCCCAGCTCAGGCCGCACCGCTGGCTTGAAGGCAAGAAGACTGACGGATCCTACGACGTGAAATGGTTGACGCCGCACGCCACAGAAATGACGGAAGCCGACTGGAGTTTGCCGCACGTGCGCTTTCTGGCTTACGTGCTGGCGCCGCCGCCCGACGGCGGCAAGCCGTTGTTCGTCGTGCTCAACCGCACCGACACGCCGGTCGGGATCACCTTTCCGGAGTGGCCGGGCGTGACCGGCTGGCGCTGCGTGCTTGACACCTCGGACGGTCATGACCATTCGCTGAAGCTGCTGCCCGGCGCCAATTGGGGCGCGCACGTGCGGTGTGTGCTGGCCTTCGCGGGCGAGTCGTGAACGCGCCAACGCGGTTTGGCCCGATACATTCCGATCGGGGCGTGACTTTCCGCCTCTGGGCACCGGCTGCGCGCGAGGTAAACCTGCTGCTCGGCAACCCAGTCACTGACAACTTGCCAATGACCCGGCATGGCGAATGGTTCGAGCTAAACGTGGTGGGAGCGGCGGCCGGAACGCACTACCGCTTCCGCGTCGACAGCGAGATCGAGATTCCGGATCCGGCCTCGCAGTTTCAGCCCAAGGACGTGAGCGGGGCGAGCGAGGTGATCGATCACACCAGCTACCCATGGCAAGCCAATAACTGGAAAGGCTTACCGTGGGAGCAGGCGGTGTTCCTGGAAGCCCATGTCGGAACGTTTACGCCCACCGGCACTTTCCGCGCCGTGATCGGGTGGCTCGACCATCTCGCCGAGACTGGCATTACGGCATTGGAGCTGATGCCGGTGGCGGATTTTCCCGGCCGCTGGAATTGGGGCTACGACGGCGTGCTGATGTTCGCGCCGGATTCAAGTTACGGACGGCCGGAGGATTTGAAGGCGCTGATCGATGCCGCACATGTTCGCGGCATCATGGTGTTTCTCGACGTGGTCTACAACCACTTCGGCCCGGAAGGAAATTATCTTCATCGCATCGCGCCGGCGTTCTTCTCCGACCAACATCACACGCCGTGGGGCTCGGCAATCGACTATCGCGTCAACGAGGTGCGCGAATTCGCCATCTCGAACGCGCTGCATTGGCTGCGCGACTATCGCTTCGATGGCCTGCGGCTCGACGCGGTCCACGCGATTGTCGAGCCGGGCGAACCGAATATTCTGAACGAACTCGCTGCCGCAGTGGATGACTTCGCGCGGCAAAGTGGCCGTCATATCCATTTGGCGCTGGAAAATGACGATAACGCCGCGCGTTTTTTGGCGCCCTCTGGAGGCTATCGCGCGCAATGGAACGACGACTATCACCATGCCTGGCATGTCCAACTGACCGGTGAGAGCACAGGCTACTATCGCGACTACACCGACTTCTCCAGACATATCGCACGCACGCTAGCGGAAGGTTTTGCCTACCAAGGCCAAGCATCACCACATCGCGGCGACAAAATCCGCGGTGAGCCGAGCAGGCAATCTTCCCCGTGCGGATTTCGTCAATTTCATCCAGAATCACGACCAGATCGGCAACCGGCCGATGGGAGAGCGGCTTTCGGTTTTGGCTGAGCCGCAAGCGCTCAAGGCCGCGACCGCTGTGCTGCTGTTGCAGCCTTCGCCGCCGCTTATGTTCATGGGAGACGAATGGGGCGCGACCGAGCCTTTTCCGTTCTTCTGCGATTTCCAGAACGATCTTGCCGAAGCGGTACGGCAAGGCCGTAAGCGTGAGTTCGCCGAGGCCTATACCAAGCATGGCGATGAGATACCCGACCCGCTTGCCGCCGAGACGCGCAAGAAGGCGGCGCTCGATTGGAATACCCGCAGCAAGCCGGAACATGCCGAACGGCTCGCCCTCACCCGCGCGCTCCTGGCGGTGCGGCGGCAATCGATCGCTCCGCTGGTGCCGCTCATGCGCGGCAGCGGCAAGGTAACTCTTATCGGAGATATGCTGCACGCCGAGTGGCCGGCTGGCGACAAAAGCCTTCTGCTGCTTGCCAACTTGTCCGGCACGGAAAAATCGGTACCCACTGCGCTCGCCTGGGGCGCGCCGATTTGGGGTGAAATCCCGCACCGCCTGCTGCCGCCCTGGTCCGTCTTCGCCGCGATCGGAGAAGGCTGATGCCGCCGACCTTTCCAACCGCGACTTACCGCATCCAGCTGACCAAGGATTTCGGCTTTGACGATGCGGCGGCCATTGCGCCTTATCTCAAGCGCCTCGGCATATCGCACGTTTACGCTTCGCCCTTTTTGAAAGCGCGGCCCGGCAGCACGCATGGCTACGACATCGTCGATCACGAGCGGCTCAATCCAGAGCTCGGCGGCGACGAAGCCTTCGCGCGCTTTTCCGACGCCCTCAAACAGCACGATCTCGGACTGATTCTCGATTTTGTCCCCAATCATATGGGCGTCGGCCACTCAGATAATGCCTGGTGGCTTGACGTGCTAGAATGGGGGCCGAAGTCACCTTACGCTGGGTTCTTCGACATCGACTGGGATGCGTTGCCGCATCGCCGCCATCCTGGTGTCTTGCTTCCGATCCTCGGCAGGCCCTATGGCGATGCGCTGCAGGCCTGCGAAATCGAGCTCAAATACGATGCCGAAGCCGGCAGTTTCGCGGCGTGGTATTTCGATCACAAGCTGCCGATCAATCCGCAGCGCTACCGAGATCTGGTGCGCACACTTGTGCAGGCGGCCGACGCGAGCGAGGCCCCGGCTGGCAAAGCGCTGCTCGACTTGGCCGAAAACTATCACGACCCGGCAGCGCCATCCTATCGCGACGCGCCGGCGCTCAAGCGCAGTCTTGCGGAAATTTCCGGCGCCGCCGAGATCATTGAACAGTCGCTGCCCGCATTTCGTAGCGATAGCGAATCCGGCACTGCCCTGCTGCACCGGCTGCTTGAGCGTCAACATTACCGACTCGCTTATTGGCGCGTCGCATTCTCGGCGGTGAACTATCGCCGCTTTTTCGATATCAACGATCTCGCCGGGCTGCGCGTCGAGAACCCGGCGACGTTTCGCGCGATCCACGGGATGGTGGCGCGGCTGATTTCGGAAGGTCAACTGCAAGGCCTGCGTCTCGATCATGTCGACGGCTTGCGCGACCCGGCGCAGTACGCGCGCCGCCTGCGGCAACTGATCGGAAAATCGCGCGGGCGGGCACGGCGCCGCGACCCATTCTATGTTGTCGTTGAAAAAATTCTCGGCGAAGACGAGGTGTTGTCGCAATGGGCCGGCATCGACGGCACCACCGGCTACGAGTGGCTCAATGTCATCTCGCGCGTGCTCCTTGATGGCAACGGTCTTGCTTCGCTGGATAAGACATGGCGCGATTTCACCGGTGAAAACGCCAAATTTCCGATCATGCTGGAGGCCGCGAAACGGCGCGTCATTGAATCCATGTTGGCAAGTGAATTCACGGTGCTTGCGGGCGCGCTGTCCCGCATCGCCGCCGGTCATTACAGCACGCGCGACTACACGATCAACCGGCTGCGCGAGGCATTGCATCTCTACGTTCTCGAGTTTCCCGTCTATCGCACCTACGTTACCGCGGCCGGTTCGTCGGAGCGCGATCGTCAGACCATCGATAGCGTAACCGCACGCGCGCGGGCGCGTTGGCAGGGCCCGGACCCGCAAATCTTCGACTTCCTGCACGACACGGTGACGCTCGATTTGCTGCGCCAGCCCGGCTACAGCGCCGCGCGCATCCGTAACTTTGCGCTCAAGCTGCAGCAGTTTACCGGCCCGCTGATGGCCAAGGCGATGGAGGACACCGTTTTCTATCGTCATCACCGGCTACTCGCACTCAACGAGGTCGGCGGCAATCCCGTCGCTCCGGCATTGACCCTCGACGATTTCAACCGGATCGCGCGGCAGCGCGCCGAAACAGCGCCGGATGGCCTCACGGCGACCGCCACACACGACACCAAGCGAGGTGAAGATGCACGCATGCGCATTCTGTCGCTGGCCGAACTCTCGGCCGAATGGAATACGATGGTGCAGCAATGGCGCGAATTGAACGCGCCGCTCGTGCAGCAAGCGAATGGCCGTCGCCGGCCGTCGGCCGCGCACGAATACATGCTTTATCAGGCGCTGATCGGCGCATGGCCCGGCACAATCGACGAGACGTTTATTCAACGCATGCAGGCCAACGCACTAAAGGCCGCGCGCGAGGGTAAGCAGGAGACGAACTGGACAAATCCGCACGAGGACTATGAGCGAGCCCTGCTGGATTTCGTGCGCGCTCTCCTCGATCCCTCGCGATCAGCCGAATTCTTATCCTCGTTCGGCGGATTTGTTGGCCGCACGGCTCTTCTCGGCGCGCTTAGTGGGCTGTCGCAACTGACGTTGAAAGTGCTATTGCCAGGCGTGCCCGATTTCTATCAGGGCACGGAGTTTTGGGATTTATCACTGGTCGATCCTGACAACAGGCGGCCGGTCAACTTCGCCGACCGCGAACGCGCGCTTTCAACCGACATGACTGGCTTCGAAGAACTCGCCGCGCATTGGGCGGACGGACGTATCAAACTGACCTTAACCCACAGGCTCCTGCAACTGCGGCATGATTTCGCCGAACTTCTGCGCCGCGGAAGCTATGCACCGCGAAACGTGAGCGGTTCCGCGAGCGCTCACATCATCGCTTTCACGCGCCAGTGGAATGATGATGAACTGCTCATCGCCGTGGGCCGTCATTTCGCGCCGCTCACCAATGGCGGCCGGCGATGGCCGGCGGGCATCGACGCAAAAATCGAGCACATGCCTGATCAAAGCTATCAAGACCTGCTTGGAACCGATCCCCAGCCGCGCGTCGAAAACCTTGATCTTTCGGTGTTAATGCAAAGCATTCCAGTCGCCGTTTTGTACCGAAGCGTGCGTAAATGACATGGAGGAAAATGTGCGCTTTCCGGCGCCCGTCAGCGCCATCTGAAACCTGACGCGTCACAATTATCGTTCAACAGCAAGGCGCAGCGCGATTACCAGCTGCGACACGTGAAAATATTCCACACAGTTATTTTGTAATACCATCACCGCCCTCGCCGCCGCCAGCGGTAAAACAAGGCGAGCAACGCGAGGAAAATCCCCTCTTTTGGCACGATGATAAAGTTTCGCGATACTTGGTAGCTTTCTGTAAACCAAAATACACCGCACGAATTAACCCGAAATTTCGTCTTTGCGCCTAGAAATTGCCGATTGAACGCTGACATTCGGCTTGCAGGGCGAGCGAAATGGCGACTGCCTTAGAGGGAACAGCGGACAGCCGTTCGCCCGGCGAACACCGTACGCTTCTCGCGCTACACGCCATCGCGGTGAGCGAGATGGCCCAAGGTCTTTGCGTACTCGACGCCGACCTGCGAATTGTTCTTTTCAATCGCCGCTTCGTCGGCATGATCGGCCTTCCGCGCCAGCAAGTTGAGCTCGGCACGCCGATCGAAGATCTTTTTCGAAGAAACGGAACTGGCGGCAATATCTCCGACGTCACGGTTGCGGAGATGTGGCATGGCGTCAAGGAACTGCTCGTTCGTGGCGAGCCGTTTCGTCTGCGCCGAAAATTCGCCGAAGCATCGATCGCGTTTCAATTTCAACCGGCCAGCGGCGGCGGGTGGGTCGTCACGTGCGAACAACTGCCGGCGGCAAGCCGTGAGCCCAACCCGGCTCAGTACTTGCCGCAAGTTATCGAGCACGCCTCCAATGGTATTTGTGTTTTTGACGCCCAACAGCGCGTAATCGTGTGCAACGATCAATTCTTGCGCATCTACGGATTTGATCCCAGCTCCGTCCGGCCTGGTCTGAGCCTGCACAGCATCACCCAACACGCGAGCGAACTGTCGGTTTATTCGGATACGGAGCTCGACCAACTATATGAAGAATTGCATGCGCTCTTTGGCAAGCAGAAAACGACCCAGAGATTTTTGCTGAACGACGGCCGCGTCATTGAAATGCGCGTGCTTCCGGTCGAAGCCGGCGGCTGGCTGACCGAGCACGAAGACGTCACCCGTCAGGTGCGTTACGAACAGGCATTGCAGGACCGCAATCAGCTGCTCGACGCCGCGCTCGATCACATGGCACACGGCCTGTGCGCCTACGACGCCGATCTGCGGCTGATCGTCGTCAACAAGCGCTACCTCGAAATTTACAATCTAACCCCGGAAGATGCGCGGCCCGGCACGCCATTGATCGAGCTCATGCGCTGCAGCATCGCCCGTGGGGTGCACGCGCCCGGCAGCAATGCCGAGCAAATGCTCGCAGAATACACCGAACGATTAATCGAAAACAAAGAACCGGCGATCGTACGCCACCTCGCCAACGGCCGCATCGTCGCCGTTCGCCATCAGCCGATGACCAGCGGCGGTTGGGTGGGCACCTACGAGGATATCACCGAACGGTATCGTGCCGAGGAAAACATCGTACATATGGCGCGCCACGATGCCCTGACGAATCTGCCAAATAGGCTGATGCTCCGCGAAAAAATGGCCGAAGGCCTCAAGCGCGTCGTTGAGAAGAACGAAGCCATGGTCGTCATGTGCTTTGACCTCGACAATTTTAAAGCGATCAACGATTCGCTGGGCCATCCATTCGGCGACAAGCTCCTGCAGAGCATGGCCGATCGACTGAGCAACGTGGTCGGCAAAAACGACACCCTCGCCCGGCTTGGCGGCGACGAGTTTGCGATCCTGCATCCGACCACCAACCCGCAAGACGCGGAAAAGCTCGCGCGACACCTGATCAACGCGACGAACAATCCCTTCGTCATTGATGGGCAGGAGATCAATTCGAGCATTTGCATCGGGATTGCGATCGCCCCGGAAAACGGCACGACCAGCGACCAGCTCATGAAGTGCGCCGACCTCGCGCTCTATCGGGCGAAGGCGCAAGGCCGCGGCACATTGCGCTTCTTCAATCCGGAAATGGATCGACAGATACAGGCGCGGCGCGCGCTCGAAGTCGATCTGCGCAAGGCCGTGACTGCCGGCGAGTTCCATCTGGTCTTCCAGCCGCAGATCAATCTCGCGACCAATAAGATTGTTTGCATGGAAACCCTCGTGCGCTGGACACATCCAGAGCGCGGTCCGGTGTCGCCGGGGGAATTCATACCGGTCGCCGAAGAAACTGGACTGATCGCGCCGCTCGGCGAGTGGGTCCTGCGGCAGGCCTGCGCTGAGGCGGCGCACTGGCCGGCGGGGATCAGGCTCGCGGTCAATCTCTCGCCGGTTCAGTTCCGCAATCGCAACCTGGTTTCAATGATCACGCATGCGCTGGCCGCTGCCCGCCTTGCGCCCGAACGCCTGGAAATCGAGATCACCGAAGCGATGCTGATGCAGAAGGACGAGGCGATCGTATCGATGCTGCACCAACTGCGCACATTGGGCGTGCGCATCGCCATGGATGATTTCGGCACCGGCTATTCTTCGCTGAGTTATTTGCGCAGCTTCCCGTTCGACAAGATCAAAATCGATCAATCCTTCATCGCCGATGTGGAGTTGAGCGCCGACAGTGCCGCCATCGTGCAAACGATAGCCGCGCTGGGTGCAGCCTTGGGCATTCCGACCACGGCCGAGGGAGTCGAAACTGTCGAGCAACTAAAGCTCGTCAAGCTTGCCGGTTGCGTCGAAGGACAGGGATATTCTCATTGGCCGCCCGGCCAAGGCTGAGGACATCCGCGGCCTCGTGCACCGGCTGCAGCGATCGGAACAGCGCGGCCTAGTCGGCCGTTCAATCTTCGGCAGCCGGGCGCGCCAAGTCTTCCTTGAGGACCTTGCCGGCCTTTTTCGCCACCATGTAGCCTTCCATCACCAGGACGTCGATATCGGTCGACAGAAAGCAGCGGATCGCGTCTTCCGGCGTGCAGACAATCGGCTCGCCTCGCACGTTGAATGAGGTGTTGAGCACGATCGGAACGCCGGTTCTTTGCCGGAACGCCTCGATCACTTGCCAAAACGGTTCATTGTCGGCGCGATCCACCGTCTGCAGTCGTGCCGAACCGTCGACGTGCACGACGGCCTTTGCGTTGTCGGCGCCGAGCTTCGTCGCAGGAACAATGAATTCCATGAAGTCGCAACGCCCTACCCCGCGCATATCGAAATACGCACCGGCATATTCAGCGAGCGCCGCCGGCGCGAACGGCCGAAATTCCTCGCGCAGTTTGACGCGCGTATTGACGACGTCACGCATTTCGGCGGCGCGCGGATCGGCAAGGATGCTGCGATTGCCCAGCGCCCGCGGGCCAAACTCCATGCGTCCGGCGAACCAGCCGACCACCTTGCCATCCACGAGCGCATCCGCGACGACAGCGGCAACGTCGTCGATTTTTTGGAAATCGACCTTTGCGCCGTAAGTTTCAAGCGCGTGCGCAACCTGCGCCTGGTTGAAACTCGGCCCAAGGCTCATGGTTCGTACCGGCGTCCCCTTCGGCTGGTGTCGCAGGACGTCGTGGTACACATATTGCGCGGCGCCGATGCTGGCGCCGTCATCGCCGGCTGCCGGGAATACGTAGACCTTCTCAAACAAGCCGGAGCGCGCGATTTTGCCGGTCATGACGACGTTCAGCGCCGCACCACCCGCGAGACAAATGCGCTTAATGCCATACTTGTTTTTCAGATAGGTCAGGCGGCACTGCATGGCGTCTTCGAAGGCCTGCTGCATGGCCGCCGCGACGTCCATTTCGCGTTGCGTGACCGGGCCGCCTGGCACGCGCGCCGGTCCAAACAGACTTTCGATGTATTGCGCGAAATCGGCGCGCAATAATTGGCTCGTCAGACAAGTCCCGTCCGGGCGTTGCTCGAGCAGATCATCGAACTCTTTGGCGTAAGTATCTGCGTTGCCATAGGAGGCAAGCCCCATCACCTTGTATTCGCCGTCCAGCGGCTTGAAGCCCAGATAGGCTGTCATCATCATGTAAAGAACGCCAAGGGAGCCCGGGAGCATGGTCTCTTCCATCACCTGAAGCCCGCCCGGCCCGCCAATCGCGAAGATTGAGCTCGATTTCTCGCCGAAGCCGTCAATCGTCAGCACGCCGCTATCGCGATAGCCCGAGGAATAGAAAGCCGAAGCGGCATGCGCCAAATGGTGCGGCACGAAATGCAATGTTGCAGCGCCAATACGATCATCGAAAAGGTCCCGGATTTCCTCGCGAATTTGCTCGTTCGAAACCGTGCCGGCGTAAACCACACGATAAGCGTCGATCACCCGCTGCCGAATGTTGGGCGCCAGATAAGGCTCTATGGCCGCAATCCGCTGCTCCAGCGCATCAGCCGTGAAGTCGCAGTAGAACGCGATATGTTCGCAGTCTTCGAATGATTTTCCGATCTGGCGGAAGCAGAATTCCGCCGCACGGCGAGGACCCAGAGTCCGCCCGCCAGGTCCGGTCGCATGTTTGAATCGGATGAATCGCTCCTCGGCGGCGGCGGCCACCAGGGTCCCGTTGTTGAGAATGGCCGCAGCGCTGTCGTGGCCAACCCCATCAAGGGGAAAGAGATTTAGCGGGATGTCCTCCGGATTCTCTCCGAAAGACGTAATCGCGCTGAAAATTGTGGAATGGAACTTTGAGTGGCGTAGCCGAGATTTCAGTTTTCGCTCGGGATCGCGTGCCCACCCATGCCGTCTATGGCCCGCATATCCAAGAACTAACATCGGATGTCCAACCTTGTTGAATGCGTAACCGTTCCAATAATTCGTTTACTAAAAAAATTAATTTTTGGCACTCGACAAATCCATATGTTAGCGAGGATAAGGTTAATCACAGAGAGCGGGTGTTTATATTGCCGCTCATTTCGGGGCGTAAACGCGCCAATTCATAAGGCGCGGGCCCCCGGCAGGGGGAATGAATGCGTTCTGCAGTGCTCGCCTCCGCTTGCGCGAGCATCATCACGGGAACCGCGCTGGTCGCGACGCGGTTCGTGGTGACGGAGGCAAACGGATTAACCATAGCGACACTTCGATATCTGGTCGCCGCTGGCTGTCTCCTGTCACTTATACCGGTGTTCTATCGAATAAGCGTTGCAAGACGTGACATTTTTCCAATTGCCGGACTTGGGCTGTTATATTTTTGCCTTTTCCCGTGGTGCATCAGCTCAGCGATGCAGTTCACCACCGCGTCAGGCGGTGCTATCGTTCTCGCCTGTACTCCGGCAGTAACCTTACTGCTGGGGAAATTGACCGGCAGTGAGCAGTGGTCGATGCGCAAGGCGTTCGGTGTCGCTTTCGCAATTCTCGGCGCGGCAATAGCGATCAGCAGTTCGGGATTCAGTATCCACGACACCAGTTGGCGCGGCGATCTCCTGATGATTGCCGCAACACTGCTGGGTGCGGTCTATGCCGTTTTCTCGAAACCGTTTTTGAAAAAATACACGCCGCTGAGCGTCACGGCGATCGCCATGGGCGCGGGAGCTTGCGCGCTACTGATAATTTGGTTGGTGGGCGAATTTCCGCGCGCCGGCTTGCCGCACCTCGATCGAGCGGGGTGGCTTGCTATTTTGTATATCGGCCTTGCCGGCGGTGCGTTGTCTTTCTTTCTTTACGCGTGGGCGCTCGGCCGCACGTCAGCCACCACGATGATGATTTTACTGCCGCTTAATCCAATCTCTGCGATTTTTGCAGGGTCACTGATCCTCAAAGAGCCGCTCACTTTTGAACTTTTCGCTGGGCTCGCGCTTGTCATTATCGGCATCATCCTCGTTGTCGGAATTGATGGGACTGCTATGTCTGAAGAAACGCCCGGAGCGGCGCTATGAAGGCCCTCCTGCTCAGCAATATCAACATGCAGCCGCTGGTGCGTGCGCTCAAACCATGGGCGGTGAGCTGCGGGGCCTATAACAACTTGTTATCCGACATTTCGACCGAAGGCTCCGCCGCCAGCGCGCCGGACGTCACGCATGTTTTCTGCCTTTACGATAGCGATGCGCTCATGGGCGATGCCTTTTACGGCGCCGGCCGCGCCGCGCAGTGCGAGCAATTCGTGCAGGCGCTCGATGGCTTCTGTAAGCGGCACAACGATAAAGTCGTCCTCGCCAATCTTTTTTCGTTCAGCTCGAACCGTTGGCTGAGCTTTGCGGACGCTACCCACAAGGATTCCTTGAAAACCCGCGAAGCCGATTTGAACGCAAAGCTCGTGGCGGCTGCCACCGCCAACCCGAACCTTCTTTTGCTCGACCTCGGCGTCCTGTTTCACCGGCATGGCGAAGACACGCTCGTTTCGAATGCGTTCTGGTACGCGGCGCGCATTCGCTATACCGCGCGCATGTTTGAACTTTTGGCGGAAACAATTCGCCGCTCCATCGACGCTCATAGCCAGCGTGCGAAAAAGGTGCTCGTTCTGGATCTCGATGACACGCTGTGGGGCGGCATCGTCGGTGAAACCGGCCCCCTCGGTATCGCGCTGTCGGAAGAGGATCGCGGACGCTGTTATCGCGACTTCCAGCGCTGCCTGAAAGCCGCGACGCGCACAGGCGTACTGCTGGCAATCGCGAGCAAGAACAACGAAGCCGATGTGATGGAGGTTTTCGAGAAAAACAACATGATGATACTGCGGCGCGAGGACTTTGCCGCGATGCGCATCAATTGGCGTCCCAAAGCCGAGAGCCTCGCCGAGATCGCGAGCGAGCTCAATCTCGGAACGGACAGTTTCGTCTTTATCGACGACAACCCGGTCGAACGCGAGGCTATCAAAAAGTTCCTGCCGGAGGTCACCGTTCCGGACTTCCCCGCGCACGCCGAACAGTTGGCAACCTGGTTCACGCAGGACATCGTGCCGGCCTATTTCGGCAAATACGCGATTTCCGAGGAAGACGCCGCGAAAACCGAGCAATACCGCGCCAACGAATCGCGCCGAAAGATGGCGGCGAGTTTCGATCTCGACGGGTATTTGGCCGAACTCGGCATTGAATGCTCAATCTATGTCGATCCCGCCGACCGGTTGGTGCGCGCGGCGCAGATGACGCAGAAGACCAATCAATTCAACTTGACGACGCGGCGTTACGACGTCACCGATCTTTCTCGTTTCGTCGAGAGCCACGAGCACGCCGTGCTGATGCTGGACTACCGCGACCGCTTCGGAGACGAAGGTTCGGTGAGCTTGGCCATCGTTGACCTTGCCGAAGCGCGCATCGATACGTTTCTAAGCAGTTGCCGCGTGATCGGCCGCAAGGTCGAGGACAGGCTGCTCGACAAAGCGATCGAGCTTTGCCGCGACCGGGGACACCACCGGGTCATCGGCGAATATATCCCGACCCGCAAGAATCAGATTGCCGCCGATTTCTACAGCAGCCACGGCTTCGTACCGGCGAATAAAGATGACGACGGCCGCATAATCTTTGCAAGGGACATCGATGACCGACCAGGAGACGCCCGATAAGGTGCAAGCGACAGTCAAGCTCGTCTCGACCGCGCTCGACATTCCCGAAGACGATCTCGGGCCCGATTCGTCCATGGAAAATACGCCGGCTTGGGATCTCATTCGAGCACATGAACCTTTGCTTGCTGTTCGAACGGCGTTTTGGAGTAAGCCTGGATATGGACGCCATCACGAGCGCCACCAGCGTGCGCGCGCTCGCGGCACTTATCCCTTAAAAGCGCGAGCGACCGCCGCTCAAACTCACCGTCGCGAAACATCCCAAACCGATCTGGCGCGGAACGGCCGCTCCGCGGCGGCGTATCGATTCGATCGCCGACCGAAAGTCACTCAATCCGTCGCCGCCCGTCTGCGACGTAAGTCGCAGACGAAAAACGGCTGAAAACGCGTTCGTTTGACCTGGATCAAGGCTCAGACCGCCGCTTTGGCCGATGTTTTTGCGGCACGAATTTCCAGCGCAAGCACGGGATAATCGCATGACGGACGGGGCGGCTATTCGAAAATCCATGACATTCGGCGAGGGTGGGCTAGTGCTCACCTTCGGAGCGTTGGCTTTTCTATCGATCGTGGTGGCGGCCAAAGCTTACACCGCGGAATACGCCTTTCATGCCTACCTGTTCGCCGCCGCCAGCGTCGCTGCTGTGTTTGCCATCCTCAACCGCTTCTATGAGCGTCCGGTCGAGCTGCCGCCACTGACCGTCGATGGCAAACCGAACTACAACATGGGCCCGGTCAAGTTCGCGACCGTCGCCGGGATGTTCTGGGGCATCGCCGGCTTCACCGTCGGCCTTTATCTCGCTTGCGAGCTGGCCTTTCCTTTCCTCAATCTCGATCTACCATGGATCACCTTCGGGCGCCTGCGTCCGCTGCACACCTCGGCCGTGATCTTCGCCTTCGGCGGCAATGTGCTGATCGCCACCTCGTTCTATGTCGTGCAGCGCACCTGCCGCGCGCGTCTCGCCGGCGATCTGGCGCCGTGGTTCGTCGTGCTCGGCTACAATTTGTTCATCGTCATCGCCGGCACCGGTTATCTGCTCGGCATCACGCAATCGAAAGAATATGCCGAACCGGAATGGTACGCCGATCTCTGGCTGACGATCGTGTGGGTGACCTATTTCCTGGTCTTCCTTGCCACCATCATGCGGCGCAAGGAGCCGCACATCTACGTCGCCAACTGGTTCTATCTCGCCTTCATCCTGACCATCGCGGTGCTGCATCTCGGCAATAACGCGGCCGTGCCGGTGTCGCTGTTCTCCTCGAAGTCATACATCGTCTGGTCGGGCGTGCAGGACGCCATGGTGCAGTGGTGGTACGGCCACAACGCCGTCGGATTCTTCCTCACGGCCGGCTTCCTCGCCATCATGTACTACTTCATTCCAAAGCGCGCCGACCGCCCGATCTATTCCTATCGGCTATCGATCATCCACTTCTGGGCGTTGATCTTCCTCTACATTTGGGCGGGTCCGCATCATCTGCATTACACCGCGCTGCCGGACTGGGCGCAGACGCTCGGCATGACCTTCTCGATCATGCTGTGGATGCCGTCCTGGGGCGGCATGATCAACGGAATCATGACGCTGTCGGGCGCCTGGGACAAACTTCGCACCGATCCGGTGCTGCGCATGATGGTGGTATCGGTCGCCTTCTACGGCATGTCGACCTTCGAGGGTCCGATGATGTCGGTGAAGATCGTCAATTCGCTGTCGCATTACACAGACTGGACCATCGGCCACGTGCATTCCGGCGCGCTCGGCTGGGTCGCCTACATCTCGTTCGGCGCCGTCTATTGCCTGGTGCCGTGGCTGTGGAACAAGCGGCTCTACTCGCTCAAGCTGGTCAACTGGCACTTCTGGATCTCGACCATCGGCATCGTACTTTACATCACCTCGATGTGGGTCTCGGGCATCCTGCAAGGCCTGATGTGGCGCGCCTATACCTCGCTTGGCTTCCTCGAATATTCGTTCGTCGAAACCGTAGTTGCGATGCACCCCTTCTACGTTATCCGCGCAATCGGCGGGGCGCTGTTCCTCACCGGCGCGCTGCTGATGGTGTGGAACCTCTGGAAAACCGTGACGGCGGAAGAATCCGCAGCACCCGCCGGTGCCACGCTGGTCCCGGCGGAATAGGCGGAGATTGCAATGTCGCTCTGGTCAAAACACGCCATCCTTGAGAAGAATTCGATCGTTCTCGTCATCGGCATTCTGGTGGTGATCGCGATCGGCGGATTGGTCGAGATCGTGCCGCTGTTCTACATCAAGAACACGATCGAGAAGGTCGAGGGCGTGCGTCCCTACACCCCGCTCGAGCTTGCCGGCCGCAACATCTATGTGCGCGAGGGCTGCTACCTCTGCCATTCGCAGATGATCCGGCCGCTGCGCGATGAGGTCGAACGTTACGGCCACTACTCGCTCGCCGCCGAAAGCATGTACGACAAGCCGTTCCAGTGGGGTTCCAAACGTACCGGCCCCGATCTCGCCCGCGTCGGCGGCAAGTATTCCGACGACTGGCACCGCGACCACCTACGTAATCCTCGCTCGGTGGTGCCAGGCTCGGTGATGCCGGATTATTCCTGGCTGGAGAAATCCGATCTCGATTTCTCGCATATCGAAGATGACCTCAAAGTCCAAGCGCTGCTCGGCGTGCCCTATTCCGCCGACATGATCGCCGACGCGCAGAAGGACGTCGTGACGCAGGCGACCACCGACAGCCCCGACGCCGCCGATCTCGCCAAGCATTATCCGAAAGTGAATGCGCGCGATTTTGACGGCAACCCCAAACGTATCTCCGAAGCCGACGCCCTGATCGCCTATCTGCAGATGCTCGGCACGGAAGTCGACTTCAAGCTCTACGACGATAAAGCCAACATCCGGTGACCTGATGGACCCGACCTATCGCGCCTTTGCCGAGTTCGCCCAGACTTGGGGTCTCGCCTATTTCGTTCTCATCTTCTTGGCGGTGCTCGTCTATGCACTGTGGCCTTCGCGCCAGAAGCAATTCGATGAAGCGGCGCGAATTCCGCTGCGGGAGGATTGAGCCGTGGCTGACGAACCCAAACAAATCGACAAGCTGACCGGAACCATGACCACCGGTCACGAATGGGACGGCATTCACGAACTCAATACGCCGCTGCCGCGCTGGTGGCTGTGGACCTTCTACGCCTGCATCGTCTGGGCGCTCGGCTATTGGGTCGTCTATCCGGCCTGGCCGCTCATCAGCGGCTCGACGCAAGGCGTGCTCGGCTGGCACGCACGCAGCGCGGTCGAAACGGATCTGGCCGATCTGCGCAAGCAGCGCGGCCCGTTGATGGATAAGCTCAACAGCGCTTCGCTCGACGAAATCGCCGGCAATCCGCAACTGCTCGACTTCGCCCGCGCGGTCGGGCGCGTCGCCTTTGCCGATAACTGCGCGCCCTGCCACGGCGCCGGCGGCGGCGGCGCCAAGGGCTATCCGAATTTGAACGACGACGACTGGCTATGGGGCGGAAAGCTCGCCGACATCAACAATACCATTCGCCACGGCGCCCGTTCCGGTGATGATAATGGCCACCAGGGCAACATGCCGCCCTTCGCCGGCGCGCTGAAGCCGAATGAGATTTCCGCGGTTGCCGACTTCGCCCGTTCTCTCTCCGGCCTGTCGACCGAAAAAGGCAGCGATCTCGCGCTCGGCAAAAAAGTATTCGCCGATAATTGCGCGGTCTGCCACGGCGCTGAAGGCAAAGGCAATCGCGAGCTCGGCGCGCCCAATCTCACCGACAAGATTTGGCTGTACGGGCCGGATAAGGAAACGATCGTGCAAGGCATCGAGAGCGGCCGTGGCGGCGTGATGCCGACGTGGCAAGGCCGGCTGAGCGAGCCGACCATCAAGGCACTTACGGTCTACGTCTACACCTTCGGCGGCGGTGAGAAATGAGCATCGCCTCGACCATGTCGCTTGAGCAGGCGGCACATGATGTGTCGCCGCTCGCGCGTCTGGTCGCCGAGGCCGAAGTCGGCGGCCCGCCGCCCGACGACGACATCCCGCTCTATGCGCCGCGGCGGAAAATCTATCCGCAGAGCGTGCGCGGGCTATTCCGCAAGATCAAATGGGCCGTGCTCGTCGTCACCCTCGGCATCTACTATCTCACGCCCTTCATCCGCTGGGACCGCGGCCCCAACGCGCCGAGCCAGGCGGTGCTGATCGATTTTCCCAACCGCCGCTTTTATTTCTTCCCGATCGAGATATGGCCGCAGGAAATCTACTATCTCACGGGCCTGCTGATCCTGGCGGCGATGGTGCTGTTCCTGATGAATGCGGTCGCCGGCCGCATTTGGTGCGGCTATCTCTGCCCGCAGACGGTTTGGACCGATCTGTTCTTCGCCATCGAGCGCTTCGTCGAAGGCGATCGCCGCGAACACATGCACCGCGACGCCCGTAAATGGACCGCCGAGGTCTGGGCCCGCAAGGGCGTCAAGCATTTCCTCTGGCTGATGGTGGCGTGGTGGACCGGCGGCGCCTGGGTCCTGTATTTTGCCGACGCCCCCACGCTGGTGAAGGCGCTCGCCACCGGGCAAGCGCCGCTGCTCGCCTACATCTGGATCGCCATTCTCACCGCCAGCACTTACACGCTCGCCGGCCATATGCGCGAGCAGGTCTGCCTCTATATGTGCCCGTGGCCGCGCATCCAGGCCGCGCTGACCGACGAATACGCGCTCAACGTCACCTATCGCTACGACCGTGGCGAGCCGCGTTGCTCGGTCAAAAAAGCCGAGCAGTTGCGCGAGCACGGCGAGCCTGCCGGCGACTGCGTCGATTGCCTACAGTGCGTGCATGTCTGCCCGACCGGTGTCGACATCCGCGGCGGCGCCAATCTCGGCTGTATCCAGTGCGGGCTGTGTATCGACGCCTGCGACCGGGTGATGGAAAAGCTCGACCGCCCCACCGGGCTGATCGCCTACGACACCGACATGAATATCAAGCGGCGCATGGCAGGAGAGACAGCCATCGTCAAATGGCTACGCCTGCGCACGGTGCTCTACGCCGCCGTCATTGCCGTGGTCGGCGGCGTCATGCTCTACGTGCTGGCAACGCGCGACAGCGAAGGCATCAGCGTCATCCACGACCGCAACCCGATGTATGTGCAGCTGTCCAATGGCGCGCTGCGCAACGCCTACACCATCCGCATCGTCAATAAGCAGCTCAAATACCGCGAGTTCATCATCAGTGTCGACGGGCTTCCCTCCACGCTTGTGGACTTCATCGGCCTGCCGCCGCGCAATGACGGCCGGCAATTGGTTTCGGTCGGCCCCGATCAAACCAAGGAAGTGCGCGTGACCGTGACCGATTACAGCGCCAGCCCGCCGGCGCCATCGACCTCCATCCTGTTCAAGCTGATCGACATCGATACGGGTGAGATCGCCGAAATGCGCGACCATTTCTTCGGTCCGTGAACGGAGCCGCCTATGCGCATTCGTCGTGACAAGCCGCGCGAATTCACCGGGCGCCATGTGTGGGTCTGGCTGATCGGCTTTTTCGGCTCGGTGTTCGTCGTCAACGCCTTCATGGTGCACGCCGCGATCTCGACCTTCGGCGGCGTCGAGACCGTGAGCTCCTATAAAGCGGGCCTGCAATTCGAGAGCGAAGTCGAAAGGGCGGAGCGCCAGCAGGCCCTGCATTGGCACGTCGACGGCAAGCTCAAGCGCGATAAAGCCGGGCAGGCCGAACTCGACATTGTCGCGCGCGACGCGAACGGCACGCCGCTTGCGGGCCTTGCCGCCGATGCAAGGCTGGCGCATCCGACCGATGAGCGGCTCGATCATGTCATTCCGGTCCACCCGGTCACCGCCGGCGTCTTCCATGGACAGGCCGCGGCGCAGCCGGGACAGTGGGACTTGATCGTCGATCTCTATCGCGGCGACAAACGGGTGTTCCGTTCGCGCAGCCGCGTCAGCTTGCGGTGAGGACGATGAGCGAAGCGCTCGACCTCTCGCACTACGCCAAGCCCGCCGGCGACGGCATGCTCGGCATGGATTTCGCGGTCGAGGGGGTCTCGTGCGGCGCCTGCATCGCGCACATCGAAAGCGCCGTGCGCAACCTGCCCGGCGTCACCGAGGCGCGGCTTAATTTCACCAATCGCCGGCTGCACGTCGCCTGGGCCGACGGCGTGCTCAACCCGGCCGACATTCTGCAAACGCTGGAAGGCGCCGGTTATCACGGCCACCCCTTCGCGCCCTTGCGCAGCGAAGAGGAAGAGGCCGCCGAGGCGCGCAACCTCACCCGCTGTCTTGCGGTCGCCGGCTTTGCCGCCATGAACATCATGCTGCTGTCGGTGTCGGTGTGGTCGGGTAATGCGACCGATATTACGCCGGAGACACGCGATTTCTTCCACTGGGCCTCGGCGCTGATCGCGCTGCCGTCGGCAGCTTATGCCGGCCGGCCGTTCTTCCTCAGCGCCTGGCGCAGTCTGCGGGCCCGCGCGCTCAACATGGACGTGCCGATTTCACTCGGCGTCATCCTGGCGCTCGCCATGTCGGTGGTGGAGACCGCCCATCACGCCAAGGACGCCTATTACGATTCCGCGATCATGTTGCTGTTCTTCCTGCTGGTCGGGCGCACGCTTGATCACGCCATGCGCCGCAAGACGCGGGCGGTCGCCGGCAATCTGGCGGCGCTGAAGGCGGAAACGGCGCATCGCTTTGCCGGCGATGAACTGGTCAGCGTCCCGGTCGGAGCGCTGCACGCCGGCGACCGGCTGTTGGTGCGGCCGGGCGAGCGGGTGCCGGCCGACGGCATCGTGATCAGCGGCCTGTCCGATCTCGACGAGAGCCTGATCACCGGCGAGACCGCGCGGCGCAAGGTCGAAGCCGGCGCCACCATTTACGCCGGCAGCATGAACTATTCCGGCGCCCTGACCCTGCGCGTGACCGCCGCCGACCGCGCCACGCTCATCGACGAGATCGAGCGGCTGTTGGACAAGGCCGCCAGCGCCAAGTCGCACACCCGGCAGCTTGCCGACCGCGTCGCCCGCTTCTACGCGCCGGTGGTGCATACGGCCGCCGCCCTCACCTTCCTCGGTTGGTGGCTGGCGGGGGCGTCGCTGCACGACGCCGTGGTGACGGCCATCGCGGTGCTGATCATCACCTGCCCTTGCGCGCTGGCGCTGGCGATCCCGGTGGTGCAGGTCGTGGCCTCCGGCGCGCTGTTCAAGTCCGGTGTCATCCTCAATGCGGGCGATGCCATCGAACGGCTGGCGCAAGCCGATACCGTGATCTTCGACAAGACCGGGACGCTCACGATGCCCGAACCGCGCGTGGTCAATGCGGCGGAAATCGAGCGTGAACTGCTGCAAATGGCCGCGCGGCTCGCACTGTCGAGCCGCCATCCGCTGGCGGTGGCGCTGGCGCGAGAGGCGTTAAGCCGCGCGCCCTTTCCTGGCGCGGTCGAAGAGCCTGGCCTTGGCGTACGCGCCGTCATCGATGGCTTCGAGGCGCGTCTCGGCAATCCTGAGTTTTGCGGCCTCGGCAATGTCGCGTCGCTGCCCGGCTCCTCGCTCATCGCCTTCGCCCATAACGGGCGCTCGGCGTTGGTCTCGGTGGCGCAAAAACTGCGGCCGGATGCGGTGGTGACGGCACGGGTGCTGCGCAAGCTTGGTCTCGATCTGCACATCTTGTCCGGCGACCGCAGCGAAGTGGTGCGGCCGGTCGCCGTGGCACTCGGTATCGAGCAATGGCGGGGAGAGATGAAACCGGCGGACAAGATCGCGGTCATCGATCGGCTCAAGGCGCAAGGCCGCCGCATCCTGATGGTCGGCGACGGCGTCAACGATGCCCCTGCTCTCGCCGCCGCGCACGTTTCGATGTCGCCGATCGCAGCCGCCGACATTACGCAAGCCCAGGCCGATGCGGTGTTCCTCGGCGAGCGGCTGGCGCCGGTGGTCGAAGCCATCACCATCGCCCGCCGCGCGCGCCGGCTGATGCGGCAAAATCTCTGGTTCGCGGCGGTCTACAATGCGGTCGCCGTTCCGGTCGCGATGGCCGGCGCAGTCACGCCGCTGATCGCGGCGCTGGCGATGTCCGGCTCGTCGATCTCGGTGACGCTTAACGCGTTGCGCGCCCGTTACGGCGGAGGCCACCGATCATGAATGTGCTTGTCTATCTGGTGCCGATGGCGGTGGGGCTGGGCCTGATCGGCCTGTTCGGATTCCTGTGGGCGCTCCGCAGCGGCCAATATAGCGACGTCGACGGCGCCGCGCTGCGCATTTTATCCGACGACGATATCGAAGGCCAGTCGTAAGATTACTTCGCCGGCCGATGCAGGCACGATAAAATTTGCACGAGCTTGCGAGTCTCGATCGGAACGACGCGATTGGCCTTGAGGTTCGCGGTCGCCATTTTACATGACAGCCAGAAATAATTCTCCGTCCTCGGATCCATGACCAGGCGGGTCGGCGCGAATTTCGCAAGGATGATGGACAAATATGGCGTGGTCGAATACCAGGCCAGCCGATTGAGATCGGCCCCGATGCGGGCGGACGACACAAAGCGCGCATTGCCGAGCGCCGGATCGGACGCCGTCCCGGTGGCGAGCGCCGTCACCGCGGCTTTGTATTTCGTCCACGCCGCGACAAATTTTTCAGTCTCCACCGCATGGACCAGTATCACCAAAACGAAGGCGCCGGCGATCGCTCGCGCCAACGCCGGGCTTGCCAGAGTACGGAAGCGCCGCATCGGCGTGGCAAACACCCAGCCACCTTGATCGGCCGCAAATACGGCCGCCAGCCCGCCAAGGATCGGCGTGACGACCACAAAAGCGGTCCGCATGTAGTAGCGATTTTCGGCATGGATCGCGTAATCCAGCCGCAGCCAGTAGACGGCGAGCACAACGGCGACCATCGCTGCGGCGTAGATGTGTGCTTTTGCCGGCGCAAAGCGCAGCAGGATGACAAAGGCGAGGCCATAGCCGGCGATGGCAGCGGCGAGCAGCAACAATAATACGCTATGCAGCAGGCTGGCGTCGAAGAAATCCAGCGCCGCCCTGACATAGACCGCGGCAAAATAATCGTCCGGTGGAAGCATAGCCTTTACGGCGGCCCAGACCACCAGGGCCACGAGCAAAGCGCCGGCCGCCCGCAGGAACGCCCCATCGCGCACGCCGGGCAGCAACAGCGTCGCCACAATGGCCAGCGCCAGCAGCAGCGCCGCTTCATGCGTCAGCAGCAGCGTCAGCAGCAGAACAAACAGCAAAACGGTCCTGCCAGCGCCTCTGCGCGCGTCATGAGCCACCGCCAGCGCCGGCCAGAACAAAGCATGCGCCACCCACATTTCGGTCGGAAAGCCGAAGATCAGCGGGCAGAGGCACGCGGTGGAGAAACAGGCATAGCCAAAGATGACGCGGCCCTTGGAGCGGTCGGCCGCAAAGGTCGCGATCAGCCCAAGAAGCGGCGCGAGATAGAATAGAAGGCCGTAGACAAAAATGCCGCCGTTTGGATCCCCGCTCAGCCCGACATAGCTCTCGGCCGGCCACAGCGTGAGTAGAAATACGGCGAGGCGGCCGGAGATGTTGTGCCAATGAAAGGCCCAGACGTCCTGCGCCGCGACCGAATAGGAAAACATCGCGCCGTCGCCATAAAGCTGCAGCCGGGTGCCGAGGCCGATGATGGGAAAGGCCATCGCCCAGCCAAGCCCGGCGACAACGGCGATCGTGCGCAACAGGTCGATATCCGACCGTGCGACACCGGCGGCCGGCGCGTCCTGCAAGATGCCTGGACGACCGGCCGGCATCCGCTTCACTGCCGGGCGAGAAGCTGCTGCAGCGCGCCGCCGGCCTTTTCCGTCACGTGGTCGAGAAGCTGCGCGCCATATTCCGCCGATGCGGCCGGCGCGTTGCCGATGACGCCTTGATCGGCGATGCGCTTGTCGTCGCTCGTCCAGGCCCAGGTCACCGCCGGATCGAGGATGGTCTGGCGCACCACCTTGCCGTCGGGCGCCTGCTTGAGCTGCGCGGCTTCATCCATCCGCACCAAATGCGGCGCGATGGCCAACATCATCGAAGTCTCGTTTTTCCCGCCATGAATTTCCGGAACCGCCGCATCGGGCTCAATTTCCGTCCATATAGTGGGATGCATCGCGCAAACATTGAGCCCGCAATCGGCGCGCAAATCCTGCGCCAAGGCGTCCAAAATTCCACGGTTGCCGCCGTGAGCGTTGACGATGGCGAGATTGCGCGCCGGCAGCGCGCGGGTGATTTCGCGCCCCAGATCGTGCAGTAGCGCGGTCATGCCCGCAACCGACAGCGACAGCGTGCCGGGGGCCCAATCGTGCTCGCGCGCAAGACTAACGGCAAGCGTCGGAAGCTGCCAGAGATCCAAAGCCTCGCCCCAGCGGGCGACGATGCGGCGGGTATATTCTTCGGCCAGCACGACGTCGGTATTGAGCGGCAGATGCGGACCGTGCTGCTCGATCGAACCGATCGGCAGGCACAGGATCGAGCTCTTTTTGAGAACCCGCGAAATATCCTGGAAGGTGAGCTCGCCGATCAATCGGCCCGGCACCGCTTGTGGCATGTCCGCTATTGCATCCTCGGTGGCAACGCATGCTGCCGCCTTTGCCACGACGAGGTCAAATGGGCCGATTCAGGTTGCCACTTCCGCTTCGGCGTCCGCGGCAAGCGACGCAATGACGTGATCGAGGCGGTGCCCGGCCCGCGAAGCTTTTGCCGTCAAATAACGGAGATTGTCGGCGTTGATCGGCGTCTCAAGCGGAATGCGGCTTGTGATTTCAATTCCAGCCTTGGCAAGGCCGTCAAGCTTGGCCGGGTTGTTGGTGAGCATCACGACGCGCGTGCAATTGAGAATCTGCAGCATGCGGGCGGCGACGCCGTAGTCGCGCTCGTCATCGTCGAAGCCGAGCGTCGTATTGGCATCGACAGTATCGAGCCCGTCGTCCTGCATCTGATAGGTGCGCATCTTGTTGGCGAGACCGAGGCCGCGGCCCTCCTGGGCCAGATAGAGGATGATGCCACCGCCTAAATCTTCGAGCCGGGAAAGCGCCAGCTTGAGCTGATCGCCGCAGTCGCATCGCCGCGAGCCGAAGACGTCACCGGTGAGGCAGGCGGAGTGCAGGCGTACCGGAACCGACGCAGAGAAGTTGGGCTTTCCCACAATGATGGCGACTGGGCTGCCACCGATAGCATCGCGGAAAACGACAAAGCGTGTGCGGGTGCCGGTATTGAGCGGCACCGACGATTCACTGGCGATGGCGAGGGATCGAATAGCGGCTTCACCGAAGCCAGCGACGGCATCTGCTTCGACGGCGATCATAAGCGGCAGCTTTGCGGCCGCATCATTCGTCATCACCGGGGCGGCCAACACGGCCGGCAATCCTTGCGATAATTTAGCCAGTTGAACCGCAGCGGCGGCGAACGACCCGGCCGGTTCCGCATCAAACGTCCAATCGCCTTTGGCGTCGGCGACGGCCGCCAAGATCAAATCTACGTCATCATCGGCCTTGAGCCGCAACGCCATCGGCGTCGTCGCGTCGAGACCGAGCGCAAGCGCGCGGCGCACCGTGACGATCAGACGCGGACGAGCTGGCGCACAGAGCGCCACGAAATCGGCAAAGCGTTGTGCGTTCAGCCCCTCGACCGGCAGAGCAAGCAGCGCTTCGCCCTTACCCGTGATGAGTACCGGTCTTCCGGCATGGAATTCGGCAAGCCCGCGATTGACACCAATATCGCCCTTCGTGCCGAACAAACTAGAAACCTCACTCGCCCGCATAGCGCTCCTGACGCGACTTCCCATTCCAAACCGCTCCCAATGTAGGGCACCGGGCGCTCTTTGCCCATTCTAGTCGCTAAATTAGTTGGTTTGTGCCAGCCTCGTCGGGCTGATCACTCCGCCTTCAATAACGTCCGTGCCAGTGAAAAGTGCCAAAATCCTAGTCGCCCACCCAAACTCGGACGGCGCCCCCCGTCAACACCCGACGCTTGCCGGAACGGCCATTTCCGAACTCATGGACGGCATTTGCGGCAAATTTTCGAACGCCCTCAGAACCCCTGCCGGAGCCTTGGAGCGGCCTTTTTGGTCCGTTGCGGGCAGGCAGAACCGACGATTTGGTGGTCGTCGGCCAAATCGGCCAGTCGATTGACGGGCGTATAGCCACCGAATCCGGCCATTCGAAATACATCAACGGACCGGCCGGCCTCGCCCACCTGCACCGGCTGCGCGCTTTGGTCGATGCCGTCGTCATCGGCGTCGGCACGGCCATCGCCGACGATCCCCAATTGACCGTGCGCCGGGTCGCGGGACCGCACCCGGCTCGCGTCATCATCGATCCAAAAGGCCGGCTTCCGGTCGGCGCCAAGGTGCTTGCCGACGACGGCGTCCGGCGGCTTTTGCTCACGGCGGAGGACGTGCGCTATGCGCCACCGCCCGGTGTCGAGGTCGTGGCCCTGCCGGCGGCCTATGGCAACATCGCACCGGCAACGATCCTCGCTGCCCTGGCCGGACACGGCTTGCGCCGTATTTTGATCGAAGGCGGCGCCGATACGCTGTCACGCTTTCTCGCCGCCGGTTGCCTCGATCGGCTGCACGTGGTGGTCGCGCCGATCATCCTCGGCGGCGGACGCTCGAGCTTTGTTTTACCGCCGATCGAGCGCGCCGATCAGGCTTTGCGTTTACCGATCCGCACGCATCAACTTGACGACGAAGTGCTGTTCGATTGCGATCTGTCGGCTCAACGTGTCCCGGTCGGCCGCGCAAAAAAGTCCACGTGACCGACGCGAATTGACGAGCGCCCGGCGGTGACGGCGTCGCGCCGGCGGGTCAGCCACGTGATCGTATCGGCAAGCGGCGGCTCGTTCATGCCACGCGCCGCGCTCGCCCAGCCCGTGAGAACTTCCATCTGCACCTCGCGGTCGTCCGGTCCGAAATTCCAGTCCGATACGCCGTGAACGACAGAATAGCCGAGTGATTCAAACCGTGTGATCGCGGAGGACGCCGCGGCCGGCCCGAGTGCCGGCCCAAATCCTTTATCGGTGCGTTGATGTGCATTGACCGCGGCAACAATGGTCGCATCAAGCGGATCGGCGGGATCGAACGCCATGCGTCCATCGTAGCTCAGCGCCGCATAGAGCGGGATCGAACGCGCCGCGATTTCGACCGCCAGCCGTTCCAGCCAGTCCTGCGACACAAGATCGAGCAATGCCGAGGTGGCGATGAGATCGACCGGACCGTCGAGCACCGCTTCGAGATCGCGATTCAAGTCGAGCGGCACCGCCGCAACCGCAACATTCACGGGACGCGCCGTCTCCGACGCCCGCGCCAACAGGCTGAGGTCATTATCGACCAGCCGCCAGTCCTGCCGAACCGAAATGCGCGGGGCGAGCGCGCGCAAGGTTGAACCGGTACCGCAGGCGAGATCGACGATCCGGCTTGAGGGCAAAGCGGACAATGACGACACGACGGCATCGAGAACCGCCGCGTTGCGCGCACGCGTATCGTAGGGCTCGCGCAGCGCAAGCCAATCCGCCGAAAAGCTCATCCGAGGCCCTCGAGCGCGCGCGAGAATATTTTGGCGGATGCCTGCCAGGTCGGAAGCTGGCGCGCCGCCTCGTGCGCGGCCTTTGCCAGCCGGTGGCGCTCATCCGGATTTTCGATTGTCCGGCGCAAAGCGAGTGCGAGCGATTCGATATCGTCCGGCGCAACCAGAACGCCTGCTCCTAGGGGCACGGTGTCCGGAATGGCGCCGGCGGTGGTGCCGATGACCGGCAGACCGTGGGCGATCGCTTCGGCATAGGCCATGCCATAACCCTCGTAACGCGAGGCAAGCACGAAGAGATCGGCGCCGGAATAGAGCGCGCTCAAGATTTCGGGTGGCAGCGCGCCAAGGACCTTGACCCGGTCCGCGAGCCCAAAGCGTGCAATATCGGCATTCAATTGCGTGGCAGTTTGCGGATCGCGGCGGCGATCACCGGCGATCGTCAGCAGCCAAGGCAGGTCGCCAAGCGCGGCGAGCGCGGCGATCAGCACGTCAAATCCCTTGCGCGGCACCACGGCACCGACCGAGAGCAGACGAACGGTACCATCGCCGCGCCCCTTCGCCGCCGGCACGGGATCGTTGCCGGGCCGCGCGACCGTAATGTAATCGGTCGCAATGGCGTAGTGGGCGGCCAATTCGCGCGCGGTCGCGGTACTGGTCGTAATCACGCGGCGGACGGCCGATAACGCGCTGCGCTCACTGGCACGTAGCTCTTTGGCCCTTGCCGCCGACAGCCCCGTTTCCAGAGCGAGCGGATGGTGCACCAGCGCGACCAAAGGATTGCGGGCGCGAAGATCGTGGGCGGCTTCGGGCAAGACGCCGAGCGCCAGCCCGTCGATGATAATTGTTTGTCCCGCCGGGACGGCCAGCAGCAGCCGGCGTGCCGTTGCCTTTGTTTCATCGTCCGGTGAGGGAAAGCCGTCGCCGAGATCGATCACCTCAACGCTCCAGCCGAGTTTTTCAAGCTCCGCGATCATGCGCCGGTCGTAGGCATAGCCGCCGGTCGGGGTCGCGAGATCGCCCGGCACCGCGAAGGCGACGCCGCTCACCACAAGGGCGCCTCGTACCAGGCGCGCGCGACATGCGATTCCGACAGCGTGATGCGGATCGCCTTGATATGGCGGCCTTCTCGCCCGAGCGCGCCGGCCCGCGCGGCGTCCGCCAGCCGGTCGAAAATATGCTTGGTGAGGAATTCGGTGGTGGTGTTGGCGCCCTGCAAGTCCGGCAGATCGTCGAGATTGCGATAATTGAGCGGCGAGAGCACGGCCTTGAGCGCTTCATGCGCGCGCCCGATGTCGACAACGATGCCATTGACGTCGAGCGCCTCCGCGATGAATGCCGCGTCGACGACAAAGGTCGCCCCATGCAGGGCCTGCGCCGGGCCGAACACGTCCCCGCGGAATGAATGGGCGATCATGATGTGATCGCGGACTTCGACGGCAAACACGAGGCCTCCATTTTAATGTTGGCGCATGACCTTATCCGAAAACCGGTTCCCATCCCCGATCAAGCCGAGGACAAGCTTTTCGGGATCATGCGCTGGAATAGGCGATGAGCGGACAGAGTATCCCGCTCTTGGGGTCGAGAATATCATGAAGCCGCGCCGGCAGGTCGGCAAACGGCACCGCCGGCGCCAACAGGGCGTCCAGACACGGATCGGCCAGCAGCGAGACGGCTTCAGTCAGACGGCGGTGATGCGTCCAATCCGCCCGGTGCGAGCGCGCGACATGGCCGACCTGGCTCGAGACCAGGCGTAAGCGCCGGCTATGGAACGCGCCGCCAAGCGGCACCGGCACCAAAGCGTCGCCATACCAGCTCAGCTCCAGCACGGTCGCCTCGAAAGCCGCCAGCGACAGCGCCGTGGTAAGCCCGGCCGCCGTGCCGCTGACGTGGACAACAAGGCTGCTGTCCGCAGGCGCCGCATCCGGCTTGGCAAAAGCAACGCCGAGCTTGGCCGCCACGTCCGCGCGCGCCGGATTGATATCGACCAAGGTCACCTCGGCGCCGGCAAGCTTCCGGCACAGATAAGCGACCAGCAGCCCAACCACCCCCGCGCCAACCACCGCGACACGGCCGGCCGGCGCCGCATCCCAGACCGCGTTGAGCGCGGTTTCCATATTGGCGGCCAGCACGGCCCTGGGCGCCGGCACACTGTCGGGCAAGGCCACCACAGCGCCGGCCGGCACATTGAACAGGCTCTGATGCGGGTAAAGCGCGAACACATTGCGGCCGAGCAGCTCGGACGGCCCCTGCTCGACCCGCCCGACGGTCGCGTAGCCGTATTTCACCGGGAACGGGAATTGCCCGCCCATGAAAGGCGCCCGCATGCGCTCGAATTCGCTCTGCGGCACCCGGCCGGCCAAAACCAGCGCCTCGGTGCCCCGGCTGAGGGCGCCGTAAAACGCGCGCACGCGCAGCTCCCCCGGCCCGGCCGGCGGCAGCTTTTCCGGACATATTTCCGCCCGACCAGGTCCGGTATACCAGAGCGCCTGGGCAGCCTGGTCTGCATGGCTGGTCGACAATGGTCTTAACCCCACTTGGACTTCTACGACACCCGGCCGTGTTATACCCTGCGCCGGCTATCGGGGCATCAGAAGTAAGCGCGTGCTAGAACGCTCCCCTCCCCAAGTTGCCGAAATCGCCCGGGCCGCGACGATCATGACCGCCCGGCGGGTGCTGTTTGCCGTGCTGTTCGCCGCCACCATGGCCGCAGCGCTGGGTCTCGCGGTGTTGGCGCTGTCGTCCGGCGGCTTCGGAATGCTCGACATCGTGATCCTCGTGTTGTTTGCGGTGACGCTGCCCTGGATGGTGATCGGCTTCTGGAACGCGGTGATCGGCTTCCTCATCTTGCGCTTTGCCGATCCATCCGTAGCCGTGATGCCGGTCGCGGCCGGCGTCGTCGGCAATGAAGCGATCACGGCATCGACCGCCATCCTGCTTTGCATTCGCAACGAGGCGCCCGAGCGCATGGTGCGCAATCTCGAGCCGATGCTGGCCGGGCTTGCCGCCGCGGGCGTCAACGACCGTTTTTACGTCTATGCGCTGAGCGACACCGACGACGCGGAGATCGCCGCCAAGGAAGAAACACGCTTCGCGACGCTGGCGGCAGCTTGGCGCGATCGCATGGCGATCACCTACCGGCGGCGCGACATCAATACCGGCTACAAGGCCGGCAACATCCGCGACTTCTGCGAGCGCTGGGGGGCGAATCACGAATTTGCCGTGGTGCTCGACGCCGACAGCTTCATGACCGCCGACGCCATCCTGCGGCTGGTGCGCATCATGCAAGCCGATCCCAATCTCGGCATCTTGCAAGGGTTGGTCGTCGGTTTGCCCTCGACCAGCGCTTTCGCGCGCCTGTTCCAGTTCGGCATGCGGCTCGGCATGCGCTCCTACACCATCGGCAACGCCTGGTGGCAGGGCGATTGCGGTCCCTATTGGGGGCACAACGCCGTGCTGCGGCTTGCGCCGTTTATCGCGCATTGCCGGCTGCCGACCGTGGACGACGATCACATTCTCAGCCACGACCAACTGGAGGCGGTGCTGATGCGCCGCGCCGGTTATGACGTGCGCGTGCTGCCGGAAGAATCGAGCTGGGAGGAAAACCCGCCGACTTTGATCGAGTTCATCCGCCGCGATCTGCGCTGGTGCCAGGGCAACATGCAGTACTGGCGGTTCCTCGGCTTTCCCGATCTGAAGCCGGTGAACCGTTTCAATTTGATCGTCGCCATCCTGATGTTTATCGGATCGCCGGCCTGGATCGGCCTGCTCGTCCTCGGGACGCTGTCGGCCGCGCTTGCCGCAACGCCCGCGGACTTCATCCGCCCCGATTACGGCATGGCGCTGTTCGTCGTGGTGCTGGTGATGTGGTTTGCGCCCAAGACCGCGACCGTCGTCGATATCCTGCTGCGCGACGACGCGCGCCGCGCCTTCGGTGGCACCGGGCGCTTCCTTGGCAATACCGCCATCGACTACATTTTCTCGATTTTGCTGGTGCCGATCGAATGGTTCAGCCACACCATCTTCTTGGGTGGCCTGCTGTTCGGCCGCGAGATCGGCTGGATCGGGCAGACGCGCGACGATCACGCCGTGCCGCCGGCGCTGGCGTTGCGCAATCTGTGGCCGCACACGCTGCTCGGCTGCGGCACGATCGGTGTCCTGGCCGCGACCCATCCGGCAGCGATTCCCTACGCGCTATTCCTCGCCGCCGGGCCGGCGCTGGCGATCCCGCTCGCGGTCGTCACCGCCCTGCCGGCGGTCGGCCGTGCACTGACGCGCACCGGGATCGGCCGCCTGCCCGAGGAAACCGGACCACCGCCCGCGCTTTGCGCTTTGGCGCTTCCCGCCATCGAGATGGCGGCGGCGCCGCGGCCGCGCTGAAGCGGCAATCCATGCTCGCAGGCCTCAGGAGCGCGCGCGGCATCGTCCGGTCGCTGCGCATCTATTACGGTCACCGTGCGCAATCGGCGGCCATGAACAGGCTTTACGCCCGCTTTGTGCAGCGCGGCGACCTCGTGTTCGATATCGGCGCGCATGTGGGCGATCGTGTCGCCTCATTCCGCCGCTTGGGCTGCCGCGTCGTTGCCGTCGAACCACAACCGGCTTTGGTGAAGACGCTCAAGCTGCTTTACGGGCGCAGCGCCGATGTGGCGATCGAGGCGGTCGCCGTCGGCCGCACCGCGGGGATGATCGAGATGATGATCAATGCCGACAATCCGACGGTGTCGACGGCCTCCCGGCAGTTCATTGACGCCGCCCGCAACGCGCGCGGCTGGCAGGAGCAGCGCTGGAGCGAGAGCATCAACGTGCCGATGACGACGCTCGATGCGCTGATCGCCCGTCATGGCGTGCCCAGCTTCATCAAGATCGACGTCGAGGGCTTCGAGGCCGAGGCCTTGGCCGGGTTGACCCAGCCGGTGAAAGCGCTGTCCTTCGAATTCACTACCATCCAGCGCGACGTCGCGCTGGCTTGCGTCGACCGCTGCCTAGCGCTCGGGTTGACGCGTTTCAACGCCGCGCTTGGCGAGAGCCAAAGTTTGGTGCACGCCGACTGGATCGGCGGCGGCGAAATCATACGCTGGCTGGCTGAACTGCCGCACGAGGCCAATTCCGGAGACATCTATGCCGCAAGTGCCTGACGGCGCGCCCGCCCCCGTACCGCTGTCGCGGCGTTCCGTCCTCTTGGTTGTCGCGATGATCGCCGCCGGCTTCGGTCTGACGCTGCTTGTCTTCTACCCCGGCGTCATGACCTATGACGCCCGTTTCGTCCATGAGTACATCGCCAAAGGCATCATGGAAGACTGGCAGTCGCCGGTGATGATCCTGCTGTGGGGCTGGATCGATCCCATCGCACCCGGCTCGGCTAGCATGTTTCTTTTAATCGTGACGCTCTACTGGCTGGCGATGGCCCTGCTGGCGTTCACGCTGGCGCGACGTTCGATTTGGCTTGCGGTCGCGCTCGTGCTGCTGGCCTTGTCGCCGCCGGCCTTTGTTTTCCAGGGCATCATCTGGCGCGACGTTCTGTTCGCCGATACCTGGCTGTTGGCTGCCGTGCTGGCCTTCGCCGCCGCCCCTCGCGAGGCGACGCTGCGCGTCCCGGCGCAAGCGGTCGCACTCGTTCTGGTCGCATTCGGCGTTCTACTGCGTCCGAACGCGCTGACCGCCGCGCCGATCCTTGCGGTCGCGATTTTGTGGCCGCGACGATTTTCCTGGAAGCGCGCGGCCATAGCTTTTGTGCCGATTGGGATCGCGCTGTTCGGATTGGTGCAGTTCGTCTATTACGGCGTCCTTCATGCGACACGGCAGCATCCGCTGCACTCGATCATGGTTTTCGACCTCGGCGGCATCAGCCACTTCACCAAGGAAAACCAGTTCCCCGTCACCTTTTCCGCGCCGGAGACAGCGCTGCTCATCAATGGCTGCTACCAGCCGACGCTATGGGACATCTATTGGCGGCTCGAGCCCTGCGAATTCGTGATGAAGAAACTGCAAGGTGAGAAAAAGATTTTCGGCACCCCCGCTTTGACCAAGGTCTGGATCAACGCCGTCTTCCATCATCCGGTCGCTTATCTCGAACATCGCGCCGATTTCATGTGGAATTTCCTCGGTCGTGAAAACCTTACGATGTGGACGGATGACGTCTACGACCCATCCAAGAAAGTCTTTCCCGACCGTCCCGCCTTCAATGCGCTTGTAGCGGTTCACGACGCGCTTAAAGCCACGCCGCTGTTTCGGGCCGGCACCTGGCTCATTGTCTGCATCGCGGTCTTTGCCTTCGCCTGGCGCCGCCGCGATACGCTTTCGGGAACCTTCGCCATCGGCGTTTGCGGGTCGGCCGCCTTGTACGTGCTGACCTTCTTTGCCGTCGGCGTCGCCTCCGATTTCCGCTACGGCTACTGGGCGGTGCTGGCGGGCATCGCGGGCGCGCTCGCCATGGTGCGGGCACCGCGTGCCCGGGCCTAGCTTTATTCCGCGGGGATGAATTGCGCTTTGCTGAGTGCGCTGAAACGTCCGCCCAGCCGCGATAACTCCTCAAACGTGCCGCTTTCCACGATCCGCCCGGCCTCGAACACCAGGATGCGCGTCGCCTTGCGAATGGTGGCGAGCCGGTGGGCGATGACAAAGGTGGTGCGGTTCTTCATCACCTCGTCGAGCGCCGCCAATACTTTGGATTCGGTCGTGGAATCGAGCGCACTCGTGGCTTCGTCGAGGATCAAGATGGGAGGATCTTTCAAGAACGCGCGGGCGATCGACAGCCGTTGGCGTTCGCCTCCCGATAATGACCGGCCACGCTCGCCGACCTTGGCGTCAAAGCCGTCGACATTGTATTCGATGAAATCGAGCGCCTGCGCGCGGGCTGCGGCCGTCCGCATCTGCTCTTCGGTAGCGTCGGGCTTGCCGGCCAGCAGATTTTCCTTGATCGAGCGGTTGAACAGCAGCAATTCCTGAAACACCACGCCGATATTGTGGCGAAGCGCGGCAAGCTTGATGTCTCTGATATCGGTACCGTCAATCTTGATGACGCCCGATTGCGGATCGAAAGCGCGATGCAGCAGCGCCAGCGCGGTCGACTTTCCCGTGCCGGTCGGACCCACCAACGCCACCATTTCGCCGGGCCGCGCGGTGAAGCTCAAATTGGAGACCGCCGGATGGCGGACGTCGTAGTTGAAGGTCACGTTGTCAAATTCGACCTGGCCGTGCACACGGTCCAGCTCCACGGCGCCGGGCCGGTCGTGCATGGCGGGAACGGTGTCGACGATCTCGAAAAAGTCGCGCAATTGCGGCGCATCGAGGGCCAGACGATTGATGAAGCTGACCGCCTGCTCGAGGCGACTGACCACCATGCCAGCGAAGACCATGAATGTGACGATGCCGCCGATGGTGATGAGATCGCGCTGGAACAGCCAGGTACCGAACAAGATGATGGAGAGAACCGCCAGCGTCGTCGACGCGCGGGTGATGACGGCGGCCACCGCCCACCAGGATAATACGGGAAACTGCGCCGCCAGCAGTTGACGGCTCACGGTTTTCAGTGCCGTCACCTCGTGCTCGACGCGGGCGAAGCTCTGCACCAAAGCGATATTGCCGAGTGCGTCGGAGGCACGTTCGGCCAGGCCCGAGTGGTAGGCCTGCACGTTGCGCTGCATCGTTTCGGTTTTGCGCAGAACGAGCCCCGTCAGCAGCGCGAATACTGCGCAGAGGACGATCAAGAGGATGGCCAGCCGCCAGTTAAGATAGAGCGACAGCGGCACCAGCACGATCAGCGACACGAACGCGGCCAGATGATCGCGGAAAAAGCCGAGCCACAGCGACCACAGCGCGTCGGTGCCCTGCAACATCGCTTTCATCAACCGGCCCGAATGGGTTTCGCTGTGGTAGGCGAGCGGCAATTGCAGGACATGCTCGAAATAGTCGGTTAGCACCACGAGCCGGCGGCGGTGCGCCAGCCGGTCGGCATAGAGCGCGACCAGCGTGCCGCAGATGATGGTGAAGATGGCGAAGGCTGCCCACAGGCTCAGCAACACGCCGAGGCGCGACCATGCCGGCGCCGCATCGTTTTCCTGCGCGCGCGCCAGCACGTTGATGACGCGGCCGAACAGTACCGGCTCGGCGAACTGCGCAACCGCCAGCGCAACATTGGCGAGCGCCAGGAACCAGCCCAATCGGCGGTCCGATCCGAGCTTTTCGAGTACGCGGCCGTAAAGGCGAACAAAACTCATTCGGGCAAAGGGCGGCTGTGGCTGGGAAAAACTATACCGCAAACCTGCGCGCGCCGAGCGTGCCCGCCGGCGGCGGCCTCATTTTGCGTCTGTCGGATGCCCATGCTCGGCGGCCGGCGCTGTCCAGGCCTTGTAGTCGGCGTCCTTGACGCTCGGCAGCGCCTTTACGAAGGCCACGATCGACCAGATTTCCGGCTCTTTCATGCCGGCCTGCGCAAAGCTCGGCATGCCGGTCATGTTGATGCCGTTCTTGATCACAAAGAACAGTTGCGACGGCGAAAGCTCTTTGGCCACTTCCTTGAGGTCGGGCGGATCGGGGTGCAGCCCTTCCGAAAACTTGGACCACTTCACACCAGGCCCGCCGTGGCAACGATCGCAGCCATGTTCGGCGTATTCGCGGGCGCCGGCCTGCACCTGGGCCGGATCGTTGAGATTGGCGGGCGGCGTAGCGGTGGCGTGGCGCGCAATCGAAATTGTGCGGACCTTTTCCAGCGCCCAATGGACCACCGCGGGATCTTCCTGCGTGCCGGCGACGCTGTAGAAACCGCCGAAGAAATACACCGCGGCACCGACCGCGACGACAATCGCGAGCGCACCGATCACGGCCAGAAATCGCATGAAGGTCCTCCGATATTCGGACGCATCAATTATAGGGCGTAAAGGCAACGCCAGCTAGGCCCCGGCCCCACGCTCGAACTCAACGCCATTTGCCGGTAAGCTGCCGGCCGAAGATTGAAAGAATAGTCAGCGAATTTGTCCAATGCGTGATTATGCCTCGACTAGCTACTGGCTTGAGACCTGCGGCGACGATTTGACCCCCCGGCCCGGTCTGAGCGGGTCCACCGACGTCGATGTGGCCATTCTCGGCGCCGGCTATTCGGGCTTATGGACCGCGTATTACCTGCAAGCGCGCGACCCGTCGCTGAAGATCGCTTTGGTGGACAAAGAGATCGCGGGGTTTGGCGCCTCGGGACGCAACGGTTCGTGGTGCTCATGCCACTTTCCAACCAGCCTGGAGGCGCTGGCCAAGCACCACGGCCGCGACTCGGCGGTGGCGATGTACCGCGCCATGGCTGACGCGGTGGACGAAGTCGGGCGCGTCGCTGCGGCGGAAGGTCTCGACATTCATTTTGGCAAAGGTGGCGCCCTGACCGTCGCGCGCGGCCCGCAGCAATTGCCGTCGGTGCAAGGGGCCTATGCCGAATACGAGCAATTCGGGCTCGCCGATCAGGTGCAATTGCTCGACAAGGTCGAGCTCGAACAACGCATCAGGATCGCGGGCACGCTTGGCGCGGTCTACTACAAAAACGCCGCTACCATTCATCCGGGCCGGCTGGTGCGCGGACTGGCGCGGCTCGTCGAACGGCGTGGCGCCACGATCTATGAGCAGACGGCAGTGACTGACTTCACCACCGGCGCGCGTCCGACACTGCATACCGCGCGCGGCGATCTGCGGGCCAAAACAATCGTGCTGTGCGGTGAGGCTTATCTCACCCAATTGCGCAAACTGCACCGGCAATTGATCCCGGTCTACTCGCTGATGACCTTGACGGAGCCGCTCTCCTCCGCCGATTGGGCGGAGATCGGCTGGAAAGACGGCGAGTGCATCGAACTCCTGTCGTCTCACCATCGAATACATTTCCAAGAACTCACGATGGCCGGATACTCTTCGGCGGCCGCGGCGCGCCCTATCATTTCGGCTCCGCCATCAAGGACGAATACGACCAGCACGACCCGACACTGCTGATGCTGCGCGAAAACTTGCGCCGGTGGTTCCGGCACCTGAAGGACGTGCGCTTCACCCATGCCTGGGGCGGGCCGCTCGGATTTCCGCGCGACTTCATGCCGACGATGCAATACGACCCGCGCGCAGGCCTCGCCAGCGCCCGCGGCTATACCGGCAACGGCGTCTCCACGACCAACCTCGCCGGCCGCGTGCTGGCCGATCTCATCACCGGCAACAAAACCGAGGTCACGGCTTTGCCTTGCGTCAACCATCGCTCGCCGAATTGGGAGCCGGAGCCGCTGCGCTACATGGCCGTACACTACGTGCAAAACGCCTACTGGAAGATCGATCAAAAGTCCGAGCGCACGGGTCTGCCGCCGTCCGGCAGGACGTTGGCTGAGCGGTTGACGCGACATTGATCGCGGCGTGAACCCGCCATTCTTGACACCCCTGCCAATCGCAGGCTCGATTACGGCGACGAGGCTCAACCTCGGGCGAAAGAGGGCCAAGCCATGACGCGACCGATCCTGATCAACGGCAAGTTCGTCGAGGCGAAGTCGAATTCGGCCATCGAAGTCCATAACCCCACCACCCTCGAACTGATCGACAGCGTGCCGGCCTGTGGCGAAGCCGACGTGAATGCGGCGGTGAAGGCCGCGCGCGACGCGCAGCTGGCCTGGTGGCGGCTTTCGGGCGTCGAGAAAGCCGAGTTGATGCACGAGGTGGCCGGGCGGATGCGCGCAAAAAAGCGTGCGATCGGGGCGCTGCTGACGCAGGAAACCGGCAAGCCGCTGGTCGAAGCCGTCGATTGCGTCAAATGGTGCGCCCAATGCTTCGACTACTACGCCGAGATCGGCCGCTCGGCGCAAGGGCCAGTCGTGGCGCCCGGCGCCGACCACCAAGTCAATTTCGTGCGCAAGGAGCCCTATGGCGTCGTCGCCTGCATCGCACCGTTCAATTTCCCGCTGCTGCTGACCGTCTGGAAGGTGGCACCGGCGATCGCGGCCGGCAACACCGTGGTGTGCAAACCGCCGCACCAGAACCCGCTGTCGGGATTGATGCTCGGCGAAGTCTATGACGTGTTGCCGCCGGGCGTGGTGAACATCGTCACCGGCGCCGGCGACACCGGCAAGGCTCTGACCAATCATCCCGACGTCGACATGATCGCATTCACCGGATCGACGCCGGTCGGCAAGCACATCGCCGCGACCGCGGGCGGCCAGTTGAAGAAGATCAATCTGGAGCTCGGCGGCATCGATCCGCTGATCGTGTTCGAGGACGCCGATCTTGACGTTGCTTCGCACGGCGCGGTGTGGGCGCGGCTCCTGAACGCCGGTCAGGTCTGCACCTCGTCCAAGCGCATCTACGTGGTCGAAAGCATCGCGCAGGATTTCATCAGGCGCGTGGTCGAGCAGGTCAAGGCGCTCAAGGTCGGCGATCCGATGGAGCAGACGACCGATATGGGCCCGCTGATCTCGGGCGACGCGGTCGACAAGATCGAGCAGCAGCTCGCCGCCGTACTCAAGGAAGGCGCCAAGCTGCTCGCCGGGGGCAAACGCTTCCAGCCCAACGGCCTCAAGGGCCATTTCTTCGAGCCGACCGTCGTCACCGGCGTCAAGCACGGCGGCATCGCCACCACCGAAGAGGTGTTCGGCCCGGTGGTTTCGATCTTCATCGTCAAGGACGCCGACGAGGCGATCGCCAAGGCCAACGATTCCGAATTTGGCCTGGGCGCCTCGATCTTTACCGGCAACCTCGAGCTGGCGATGCGGGCGATGGAAAACATCAAGGCCGGCAGCTTCTGGATCAACGAACCGCTGGCCGACAACAACGCCGCGCCTTTCGGCGGCATGCGCCATAGCGGCATCGGCCGCGAGTTGGGCGCGGAAGGGCTCGATGCCTTCCGCGAGCCCAAGCACGTGCATCTCGACTATGTGCAGGGACGCAAACCCGATTGGTTCCCCTACGCCAACAGACCCGTCTCATAGAGAGGCCGGCGCGGAGGCGACACCATGGCATCGTCGGATTGGCGGCCGATCGGCAAACACGATCCGGCCAAGCTCGGTAAGGCGCGCCTGCACGCGCATTATGCGGTGCAATGGCTCGCGCGCGCGGCGCGCGCCTATGTGCCGCCGCAAGCCGACGACAGCCACACCAATCTCGGCTGGGACGATGCGCTCGACGGTTTTACGACGCATGCGCTGAAAGACGGCGCGCAGCTCGGATTGCGGATTTCCGACCTGACGCTGGTGATACTTGACGCGCAAAAGGCCGATTTCCCGCTCAACGGCCGCACCGACGCCGATGCACGCACATGGCTTGGCGCGCAGCTCAGCGCCCGCGGCCTGGATGCAGGGGCGCTCGATGCTCCCTCGCCCTACGCAATCGACGCCGACCCGATCGCCGGCGGCGCAGCCTATGATGCCGGCGGAGAAAAGGACGCGCTGCGGGAACTTGCGGCCTGGTTCAGCAATGCCGACCGCTCGCTCACTTTGATCCAGAATCAGATCGTCAACCGCAAGCACACCGCTTCGGCCGTGCGTTGCTGGCCGCATCATTTCGATCTCGCCACGCTTGTTTCGCTTGACGAGGCCGGTGGCGAAAATGCGCGCTCGGTCAATGCCGGCTTCTCTCCGGGCGACGAGCATTATCAGGAGCCATACTTCTACGTCAGCCCGTATCCCTACCCCGACGCCGACGCCCTTCCGCAACCGCACGCGCTCGGACACTGGCACACGCGTCACTTTACCGCGGCGATTGCGCCGGCAAAGCGCATCGTCGCTACTAATCATTCACAGCATGACGTGGAAGCATTCCTTGCGCACGCGATCGAGGGCAGCATCAAGCTGCTGAACTGATGCTTGACACCTGTTTTCGGCGGCGTTCAAGTCGCTGATCGACCGAGGGGGCCCGATGGGCGTTGGCGCAATTCTGCTGATTGGCGTCTATCTCTACGTCCTGATCGGCATTGTCACGGCGGTCGCCTTTCTGGTTTCCGGTGTGACGCGGGTGTTCGCGCATCCGATGCCGGTGACGCTTCCCGCGCGCATTCTGTTGCTGCCGGGCGCGACGGTGTTGTGGCCCTACGTCCTTGTTCGCTGGCTCGGCTCGAGGAAAGCAACATGAGACGCGCGCACCGGACGGTTCATCGCTTCGTTTGGCCGGTCCTGGCCGTCGCCGTGGTGCTTGGCGTAGCGCTCGCGATCTACCTGCCGACGCTTGAATAGACCACGGAGAGCAGCATGAGCGCTGGCTTCCGCGCCGTACAATGGAATCGGGCCAAACTCATTTACGACGGCATTATCGTCGTTGCCGCAGCGATCTTTATCGTTAGCTACGCCGTCATCGGTTTACACAGACATCCACCGAAAAACCTGCCGGACGCCATCGACATCTGGTTGCAGGCGACCGGCCTCTGCGCCTTTTTGATGCTCACGATCATCCTCTGTATCGGCCCGCTGGCGCGTCTCAGTCCGCGTTTCCTGCCGCTGCTCTATAACCGGCGTCATTTCGGCGTACTGACATTTCTCGTCGCCGCGACGCATTTTTCGTTGTTGCTGTCCTGGTACCTGGTGCAGGGCAATCTGGGAAACCTCGGCGGCGAACTGACCAAGTGGACCAACTACGGCACGTTTCTCGACTTCCCGTTCAAGGCGCTCGGTCTCGGTGCGCTGTTCGTGCTGTTCGTGATGGCGGCAACCAGCCACGACTATTGGCTCGCCTTCCTGTCGCCGCGCGTCTGGAAGGCGCTGCACATGACGCTTTATGTCGCCTATGGGTTGGTGGTCATGCATGTGGCGCTTGGATCCATGCAGGACGATAAAACGGGTGCGCTGACAACGACGCTGATTGCCGGCTTAGGCGTGGTGGTCGTACTCCATCTCTGGGCCGGCTGGCGCGAACGCAGGCTCGATCGCGGCGCAATGCCAGGCAACGACGGCTGGCTCACGGTCGGCCCGCCGCAATCGATCCCACAACAACGCGCCCTTATCGTCGCGCTGCCGGGCGGTGAACGCATCGCGGTGTTCCGCGACGGCGACGAGATCGGCGCCCTCTCCAATTTGTGCGCGCACCAGAACGGCCCGATCGGCGAAGGCTGCATCGTCGACGGGCTGGTGACCTGCCCCTGGCACGGCTATCAGTACCAGCTCAAAGATGGCTGCGCCCCGCCGCCTTTCACGGAAAAGCTAGCGACCTACCGCGTGCGCCTGCGCGCCGGCGTCATCGAGGTCGATCCAAAACCGTTGCCGCCGGGTACGCCTGCGGCGATGACACTCGCTTAAACGACAGAGGTCGGGAGGACTACCATGGCCAGAGAACCGGATTGGACCGATGTCGGCGCCGCCGCCGAGCTTTCCCAACACACCTGCCGGCCGGTCAAGGCGAAAAACGCAGCATTGGCGATCACCTTCAAGGACGGGGTGTTCGGCGCGGTCTCGCACGCCTGCAATCATGTCGGCGGGCCGCTCGGCGACGGCCATCTCGACGGCGACTTTGTCGTCTGTCCCTGGCACCACTGGAAATTCCATCGCGTCACCGGCATCGGCGAGCCGGGCTTCGAGGAAGACCGCGTCCCCGCCTTCCCGCTGAAGGTGGACAAAGGCCGCGTTCTCGTCGACATCGCCAACCCCACAAAGCGCAAGAAAAAGCCGCACGAACCGCATCCCCTCGCCCGCGAAATCAAACGCGAACCCGGCCCGCTGCGGCTGGCCGGCATCTCGACCACGGTCATGGATGCGGAGCACCCGCGCTTTTCCGGCTCCGATCACCTGCTCGAGCACGCGCTCGCCGCCGGCCGCAAACTCGGCGCCGAGACGCGGATGATCAAACTCAACGAACTGAAATTCCGCGCCTGCGAAGGCTACTTTTCCAAGAGCCTGCGCGCCTGCACCTGGCCCTGCTCGATCACGCAAATGGACCAGACCGACCAGATGGACCGCGTCTACGAGGCCTTCGTGCATTGGGCCGACGCGGTGATCGTGACCACGCCGATCCGCTGGGGCGCGGCCTCCTCGCTCTATTTCAAGATGGTCGAGCGGCTCAACTGCGTGCAGGTCGACGTTGCCAGCCACGAGGAGTTACTGATCCGCAACAAGGTGGCCGGCTTCATCATCGTCGGCGGCCAAGACAACATTCAGGGCGTCGCCGGGCAGATGCTGAGCTTTTTTGCCGAGCTCGGCTTCCTGTTTCCGCAATTCCCCTACATCGCCCACTCGCGCGGCTGGTCGCACGAGGACATGGAGAACAACGTCCGCATCGTGAAAAATTCGAAATTCCTGGCCGACGGCGCGGCGGCGCTCGCCGGCCGCTGCCTCGACCTCGCCGGCAAGCTGATTGCCACCGATGCCGCACCGGTTTCGATCGAACGCGGCGGCCGCAAAGGCAATCGCGTACTAACGCATCGGATGGACTAAGGCCGGAAAAGCGCCGGCGTCAGGAGCATCGGGACGGAACGACGGCAGTCGCCTCAATTTCGACTTGCGCGCCCTCTTCGAGCAGGCCGGCAACCACCACCAGCGTCATTGCCGGAAAGTGACGGCCGATAACGCGGCGATAGGCCTCGCCGACTTCCTTTTGGCGCGCGGCATAGGCGGCCTTGTCGGTGATGTACCAGGTCAGGCGCGTCAGGTGCTGCGGCGCGCCGCCCGCCTCCGCCAGCACCGCCACGATATTCGCCAAGGCCTGCTCGACCTGCGCGACAAAATCGTCGCTCACAAGTTGCGCGCTGGCGTTCCAGCCGATCTGGCCGGCGACATAAACCTGGCGGCCAACGGCGGCGATACCGTTGGCATAGCCGAGCGGCGGCACCCAATTCTTCGGCTGTAGAATCTCGAAATCGCTGGCGCTCATGACGGCCTATTTCTCGCGCAACTTGAAACGTTGGATCTTGCCGGTCTGCGTCTTCGGCAAGGCATCGACGAAACTGACCGCGCGCGGATATTTGTAGGGCGCGATGGTCGCCTTCACGTGATCCTGCAATCGCTTGGTGCTGTCGAAACTGCGCGGCACGCCGGCCTTAAGCACGACAAAAGCGGCAACGATCTGCCCGCGTTCCTCATCCGCGGCGCCGACCACCGCACATTCGGCGACGTCGGCGTGCGTCAGCAAGGCCGCCTCCACCTCCGGCCCGGCAATGTTGTAGCCGCCGGAAACGATCATGTCGTCGGCGCGGGCGACGAAATGGAAGCGGCCCTCTTCGTCCTGCATGAAGGTGTCGCCGGGGAGGTTCCAGCCCTTGCTGACGTAAGCCTTCTGCCGCTTGTCGGCGAGATAGCGGCAGCCGGTCGGTCCGCGCACCGCGAGATGGCCGATCTCGCCGCGTGGCAATTCGTTCATGTCGCCGTCGACAATTTTTGCTTCGTAGCCGGCCACCGGACGGCCGGTGGCGCCGGGATGCGCGTCGCCGATGCGGTTGGTGATGAAGATGTGCAGCATCTCGGTCGAGCCGATGCCGTCGAGAATCGGCTTGCCGGTCTTGCGCGTCCATTCCTCGAACACCGGACCCGGCAGCGTCTCGCCGGCCGACACCGCAAGCCGCAGCGAGGACAGGTCGGCGCCCTTGTCCATGGCCGCCATCATGGCGCGGTAGGCGGTCGGCGCGGTGAAACAGATTGTGGCTTTATAAGTCTCGATGATCTCGATCATGTTGGCGGGCGACGCATTCTCCAGAAGCGTCGCCGTCGCCCCGAAACGCAGCGGAAAGATCGCCAGCCCGCCAAGGCCGAAGGTGAAGGCAAGCGGCGGCGAGCCGACGAACACATCGTCGGGCGTGATCTTCAAGACTTCGCGAGCGTAACCGTCGGCGATGATCAGGAGATCGCGGTGGAAATGCATGGTCGCCTTCGGCTCACCGGTGGTGCCGGAGGTAAAGCCGAGCAACGCCACGTCGTCGCGGCCGGTCGGCACCGCCTCGAAGCGCACGTCTTTGCCGAGCGCGATACGGTCGAGCTCGGAATCGTGGTTCGCGGTGCCGTCGAAATTGACGACCTGCTTGAGGAATTTGCTGGTCTTCGCGCAGGCCACCAGCTCGTCGGCGATGCGGCTGTCGGTGAGCGCCAGCGCGATCTCGGCTTTGTCGACGATCTTGCCGAGTTCGCCGGCGCGCAGCATCGGCATGGTGTTGACCACAATGGCGCCGGCCTTGGTGGCGGCGAGCCAGGCCGCCACCAGCGCCGGATTGTTGCCGGAGCGGATCAGCACGCGGTGGCCCGGCTTGACGCCATAGTTCTCGACCAGCGCATGCGCGAGTCGGTTCGACCAGTCGGCGAGTTCCTTGTAGGTGCGGCGGCGCCCATTGCCGATCAACGCGGTGTGGTCGCCGAAGCCTTTCTCGACCATCTTGTCGGTCAATTCGACGCCGACGTTCAGGCGCTCAGGGTATTGGAACTCAGGCCGGTCGAGCAGCAACTCGGGCCACAGATCGAACGGCGGCAGGTTGTCGCGCGCGAAGGTGTCGACATGCGCGGACGGACCGAGGGTGATTTTCTTGCTCATGATGCAGCTCCCGAAATTTCCGACAAAACGGCCCGGGCGATGATGATCTTCTGGACGTCGGAGGCGCCTTCGTAGATACGCAGCGCCCGTATTTCGCGATAGAGCGTTTCCACCGGATGGCCAGAGCGGACGCCGTCGCCGCCGTGCATTTGCACCGCGGCGTCGATAACGCGCTGCGCGGCTTCGGTGGCGTAAAGCTTGGCCATGGCCGCTTCGCGGGTGATGCGGGCGACGCCGGAATCCTTGGTCCAGGCCGCGCGATAGACCAGCAGCGCCGCGGCGTCGATTTCCAGGGCCATGTCGGCGAGATGGCCTTGCACCATCTGCAATTCCGCCATCGGCGCGCCGAACAGCTTGCGTTCGGTGAGACGTTTCGTCGTCTCCGCCAAAGCGCGGCGCGCGAAGCCGAGGGCGGCGGCGCCCACCGTGGTGCGGAACACATCGAGCGTCGCCATAGCGATCTTGAAGCCCTCGCCGGGTTTGCCGATCAGTGCATCGGCGGGGACGCGGCAGTTCTCGAAACGCAATCTTGCCAAAGGATGCGGCGCGATCACCGCAATGCGCTCGGCAATGGCAAGGCCGGGATTATCGCCTTCGACGATGAAAGCCGACAGCCCACGCGCGCCCGCGGCCTCTCCCGTGCGCGCGAACACCACATAGAGATCGGCAATGCCGCCGTTGGAGATCCAGGTCTTCTCACCGTCAATCACATAGCCGTCGCCATCGCGGCGGGCGTTGGTCGCGATATTGGCGACGTCGGAACCGGACGCCGGCTCGGTCAAGGCGAAGGCGGCGATCGCCGTACCGGCGCGCGTTCGCGGCAGCCATGCCGCCCGCTGCGCGGCGTTGCCGAACAGCGAAATCGGCCCGGCGCCCAGCCCCTGCATGGCAAAGGAGAAGTCGGCAAGACCGTCATGGCGCGCCAGCGTCTCGCGTGTCAGCGCCAGCGAGCGCACGTCGATCCGCCCGCCGTCTTCATCGGGCGCGGTCAATTGCAGCCAGCCGGCCTCGCCGAGCCGCGTTACCAGCGTACGGCAGGCGGCATCGGTATCGTGATGGTCGACAGTGCCGAGATTTTCAGCCGCCCAGGCCTCGAGCTGCCCGGCCAGCGTGCGATGACGCGCCTCGAAAAACGGCCAGTTGAGGAAGCTCTTGTCTACCATCACAGTATTGTCCGATGACCCACACTCCGTTCATTCCCGCGTAAGCGAGTATCCAGGGCGACGACCGATGCGTCGCTCCTCGCTGCCCTGGGTCCCCACTTACGCGGGGACGAACGGATGATTTCACATTTCGGCATCTTTCAATTTCCGGCAAAACTCGGCTTCTGCTTGGCGACAAAGGCGTCATAGGCGCGGCGGAAATCCTTGGTCTGCATGCAGATCGCCTGTGCCTGTGCTTCCGCCTCGATCGCCTGTTCGAGCGACATCGACCATTCTTGCGCCAGCATGGTCTTGGTCATCATGTGCGCGAAGTTCGGTCCCTCCGCCAGCTTGCGCGCAAGAGCAATGGCTTCGCTCTCAAGCTCATCGCCGCCAACCAGGCGATTGAAGAAGCCCCAGCGCTCACCCTCCTCCGCGCTCATGCTGCGGCCGGTGAACAGCAGTTCGGCGGCGCGCCCTTGTCCGATCACGCGCGGCAGCATGGCGCAAGCGCCCATGTCGCAACCGGCAAGGCCAACGCGGGTGAACAGAAACGCGGTTTTGGCGGCCGGCGTGCCGAGCCGCACGTCGGCAAACAGCGCGATCATGGCGCCGGCGCCGACGCAGACGCCGTCGACCGCGGCGATAATCGGCTGCGGACAGGCGCGCATCGATTTCACCAGGTCGCCAGTCATGCGCGTGAAGGCCAGCAGGCCCTTCATGTCGCGATCGAGCAGCGGCCCGATGATGTCGTGCACGTCGCCGCCCGAGCAAAAGTTTCCGGCATTCGAGCCGAACACCACCGCCTTGACTTCGTTGGCGTCGGCCAACTTGCGAAAGGTGTCGCGCAGCTCGGCATAAGAATCGAAAGTGATGGGATTTTTGCGCTCCGGCCGGTTGAAAGTGACGACCGCGACGTCGCCGTCCATGCGCCAATTGAAATGCTTCGGCTTGAAATCCTTCATGTTCACGGCCTGCCTCCATTGCGAATGCGCGTTCCCAAACCGTCGAGATGCTGGATGATGGCCTCGGCCTCGGCGCCGTCGAATTCCGACAGCATCTTGTCGATCCATTGCTGGTGGGCGCGCGCGACGGCGACAAATTCCGCCTGGCCCTTTGGCGTCAGCCGAACCAGGAACGAGCGGCGGTCGTCGGGCGCGGGCTGGCGCGCCACCAGCCTGTCGGCGACCAGACGATCGATGATGCCGGTGACGTTGCCGTTCGACACAATCAACATGCGCGACAGTTCGGTCATGGTGATGCCGCCGTCCTGGCGCGAGAGCGCCGACAGCACGTCGAACTGAGGCAGCGTGAGTGAGAACTGCACGCGCAACCGCTCGCGCAACTCGGCTTCGATCGCGCGCGTCGTGCGCAGCAGGCGCAGCCATAGACGCAGCCGTTGCTTCGTCGCCGGCAGCGACGCGTTTCGATTTCGGAGTTTGGCTGCGACCGTCATGGCGCTCCCCCTGCAATTGCGATGGCCTGACCGTTGATCGACTGCGCCGCCGGCGAGCAAAGCCAAAGCACCGTTTGCGCGACCTCATCGGGCGTAATCAGGCGGCCATGGGCATTGTCTTTTGCCAGCGCGGCGCGCGCGTCATCCGCCGGACGGCCGGTCTTGGCGGAAATCTTTTCGACCGACGCTTCGAGCAGCGGTGTCTCTGTATAGCCGGGACAGACGGCATTGACGGTGACGCCTTTGCTCGCGAGTTCGACGCTGAGCGCGCGCATCAAGCCCACGACGCCATGCTTGGCCGCGCAATAGGCGGCAACGTAAGGGTAGCCTTTAAGACCCGCGGTCGACGCGACGAAAACAATACGGCCCTTGGTTCCACGCGTGACGTCAGCAAGGGCCGCACGCACTGTCAGAAAGGCGCCGGTGAGATTGACGTCAATCATGCGCTGCCAATGGCCGAGATCGATCCTACCGCCCGGCGCGCTCTCGGCCATGCCGGCATTAGCGACGACGATATCGATCGGGCCATTGGCGGCACGCGCGGCCGCGACCATTGCTGTACAATCCGCTTCGCGCGTGACGTCGGCGGAGATACTCACCGCCTTTTGCAGGCTCGCAGCCACTTCATCGAGCGGCGCTTGGCGGCGACCAGCTAGCGACACGGCAGCGCCCGCCCCGCCGAGGGCGCGGGCGATGGCGGCGCCGATGCCAGTGCCGCCACCGGTGACAAGCGCGTGACGGTTCGACAGCTCGCCCATCACACCTTCCCCAACATCACATCGGGCCGGCTCTTGAGCCGGTTGAGCTGATCGCGGCCGGCCCTATAGGCTTTGGGCCAGGCGACGCCTTCGTAACGCAAGTCGGCGGCGGCATGCAGCGTCCAATAGGGATCGGCCAGATGCGGCCGCCCCAGGCACACCAGGTCGGCGCGGCCCGCCATCAGAATCGAATTGACGTGATCGGGGTCGTAGATATTGCCGACCGCGAGTGTGCCGATGCCGACCTCGTTGCGGATGCGGTCGGAGAACGGCGTCTGGAACATACGGCCGTAAACGGGCTTGGCGTCGATCGAAGTCTGGCCGGCCGACACATCGACCAGATCGGCGCCATGCTCCGCCAACATGCGTGAAATGGCGACGGCGTCCTGCGGCTGGACGCCATCCGGCCCCACCCAGTCGTGCGCCGAGATGCGCACCGAGATCGGCTTCTCGTCCGGCCATACCTTGCGCACCGCATGAAACACCTCGAGCGGAAAGCGCATACGGTTTTCCAGACTGCCGCCATAGTCGTCGGTGCGCCGGTTGGTAAGCGGCGTGATGAAGGACGACAACAGATAGCCGTGGGCACAGTGCAGTTCGAGCCAGTCGAAGCCGGCGCGCACGGCCATTTCGGTGGAGCGCACGAATTCGTCCTTCACCGCTTCCATGTCGGCGCGCGTCATCTCACGGGGCGCCGGGTTGTCGGTGCTCCAGGCGACACAGGAGGGGCCGATGGTTTCCCAGTTGCCATCGAGCAAGGGGGCGTCCGGCGTCTCCCAGCCCAACTGGGTTGAGCCTTTCAAGCCGGAATGGCCGATCTGAATGGCGATCTTGGCGTCGGTTTCGGAATGAACGAAATCAACGAGCCGCTTCCAGGCGTGCTCATGTTCTTCGCTATAGAGGCCGGTGCAGCCAAGCGAGATGCGTCCTTGCGCCGACACGCAGGTCATCTCGGTGAACACCATGCCGGCGCCGCCCTTGGCGCGCTCGGCGTAGTGCACGAAATGCCAGTCATTGGGCGTGCCGTCGACCGCGCGATACTGCGCCATCGGCGAGACGCAGACGCGATTGGCGATCTCCAAGCCGCGCACGCGGAACGGCACGAACATCGGCGGGCGCGCGGCGTTCGGCCGATGGCCGGTGGCCTTCTCCTCGAACCATTTCTCGGCGCCGGCGAGCCATTCCGAATCGCGCTGGCGCAGGTTCTCGTGGCTGATGCGCTGCGAGCGCGTGAGCAGCGAATAGTTGAACTGAACGGGATCGAGATGGAAATAGCGCTCGATATCCTCGAACCATTCGGTCGAATTGCGTGCAGAGCTCTGCAAACGCAGCACTTCCGTCCGCCGCTCGTCTTCGTAACGGCGGAAGGCGGAGGCGAGATCGGGCTCGCTGTCGATATAGTTGGCGAGCGCGACGGCGCTCTCCATGGCGAGCTTGGTGCCGGAGCCGATCGAGAAATGCGCGGTGGCCGCGGCGTCGCCAAGGAGCACGGTATTGCCGCGGCTCCAACGCTCGCAGAGCACGCGGTTGAAATTGAGCCAGGCCGATCCGCGCAGATGCTTAGCGTTCGACATCAGCGAATTGCCGCCGAGATAATTCGCAAAAAGCTTCTCCAAGACCGCAATCGTCTGCTCGGCGTTCATGCGGTCGAAGCCGAAGTTGCGCCAAGTCTGCTCGGAGCACTCGACCAGGAACGTCGCGGTGTCGGCGTCGAATTGATAGGCGTGCACCCAGATCCAGCCGTGCTCGGTCTCCTCGAAGATGAAGGTGAACGCGTCGTCGAATTTCTGGTGGGTGCCGAGCCAGATGAACTTGCAGGCGCGCGTGTCGATATCGGGTTTGAAGTCGGCGGCATAAGTCGTGCGCACGCGCGAATTGATGCCGTCGGCGCCAACCACGAGGTCATAGTCCTTGTAGGCGTCGAGATCGGTGACCTCGGTCTCGAACCTGAGCTCGACGCCGAGCGCACGGGCGCGGTCCTGCAAAATGTTGAGTAGCCGCTTGCGCCCAATCCCGCAGAACGCGTGTCCGGACGAGCGCGTCACCGTGCCGCGGAAATGCACAGCGATGTCGTCCCAATAGGCAAAGGACGCCCGGATCGCAGCGGCGCTTTCCGGGTCGTTGTCGTCGATGTTGTCGAGCGTCTCGCCGGACAACACCACGCCCCAGCCGAACGTGTCGCCCGGACGGTTGCGCTCGATCACGACGATCTCGTGCGCGGGGTCGCGCAATTTCAGCGAAATCGCGAAATAAAGGCCGCCCGGACCGCCGCCCAGAATTGCCGCTCGCACCTGCCGACTCCATCCTCGGGGATTTCCGGCCGCACTATGCCCGAGCCGAATAACAATTTCAAACTTAAAATATTGTGACCTAAATCAATTTCGCGCCCATTCCACAGGCATCTTTCGGCGCGAGCGGCGAAGGGCCACTGCCCCGGGCGGCGCGGCCCGCGCATAGCCGGCTTTCCTCGCACGATGTTTTAGATGTAAAGTATCTGTCGTCCTATCGGGACTCCGCGCCGGGCGTCCATCAATCCCTGCAATCGAGACCGCGTGAGCAGCACCGACACCCCACAGAATGAATTGACGACTGGCAATACCGTGCTCGGCCGGCTCGAAATCCTGCTGAACGTGTTCGTGGCGGTGGTGTTGTTCACGCTGATGGTGCTGCGCTGCGTCGACGTCGTCGGCCGCTATGGCTTCAATAAGCCGGTACCGGGCGCTTCCGAATTGACCGGCCTCGGCCTCTGCATGCTGATCTTCGGCGCCTTGCCGATCATCACCGCCCACAGCGAGCACGTGAGCGTCGGCCTGCTCGAGGCGATCATCGGACGCCGCAGCCGGCATCTCGAGCGCACGACGCTATTGGTCACATCGCTGGTAGGGCTTGCGCTGATGAGCTGGCGATTGTGGGTCAAGGCCGGCACGCTCGCCGCCTATGGCGACTTCACTTCCTATCTCAATATACCGGTGGCGCCGTTCGCCTATTTTATGAGCGCGATGAGCGCGCTCGCGGTCATTGTCATCGCATTGCAAATCGCCGCGGCGTTCCGCACGCCGCCCGACCCCACATAGGGGGCCGCGTGCTGCAAGTGCTCATCGGTTTTTTCGTTGTTTTCGGGCTGCTGTTTCTCGGCGCCCCGATCGCTTTCGGCATGGCGCTGGTCGGTTTCGTCGGCTTTGCCCACTTCACCAGCTGGCCAGGCGCATTATCCATGGTCGGGCAGATCAGTTACGAAACCACAATCTCCGACGAACTTTCGGTGCTGCCGCTGTTCATTCTGATGGGCAGCTTCATCAATCGCGCCGGGCTCGGCCAGGAGCTTTACGATTGCGCCAATGCCTTTCTCGGCCATCGCCGCGGCGGACTTGCGATGGCAACGGTGGCGGCTTGCGGCGGATTTGCCGCCGTGTCGGGCTCCAGCATGGCAACGGCGGCCACCATGTCGAAGGTGGCGATGCCGGCGATGCGGCGATATGGCTATGCCGACAGTCTGGCGGCAGGCGCGATTGCCGCCGGCGGCACGCTCGGCATCCTGATCCCGCCCAGCGTCATCATGGTGCTCTACGGCATCATGACCTCGACCGATATCGGCAAGCTGTTCATTGCCGGCATCGTACCCGGCCTCATCGGCATCGGCTTCTACATGATCGCGGTTTCAACCGTGACCTGGCTCGATCCCAAGCTCGGCCCGCCCGGCGAGCGTTCGGACTGGAGCCAGCGGCTGAGCGCGCTATCCAAGATCTGGGGCGTGTTGCTGCTGTTTCTGATCGTGATGGGCGGCATTTATTTCGGGCTGTTCACACCCACCGAGGCGGCCGGCATTGGCTCCGGTGGCGCCTTCCTGTTCGCGGTGGCGCGCCGGAAGTTGACGATGTCCACGCTGTTCAACGTGCTGGTGGAAACGGCGCGCACCTCGGCAATGATGTTCATCCTGCTGATCGGCGCCCTCATCTTCTCGAATTTCATCAATGTCTCCGGGTTGCCGAGCCAGCTGTCGACGTGGCTAACCACGTTCGGCACCGCGCCGATCGTGGTCCTGCTGTGCATCCTCGCGGTTTACCTGGTGCTGGGCTGCCTGCTGGAAAGCCTCAGCATGATCCTGCTGACCATTCCGATCTTCTTTCCGATCGTCAAATCGCTCGGCTTCGATCCGGTCTGGTTCGGGGTGATCATCGTCGTGGTGGTCGAAATCGGCATGATCACGCCGCCGATCGGGCTCAATGTCTTCGTGCTAAAGGCAACGCTGAAGGACGTGCCGGTGACCACAATCTTCAAGGGGGTGAGCTACTTCATCGTCGCCGACGTGGTGCGGCTCGTCCTGTTTGTGTTCTGGCCGCAAATTGTGCTGTTTCTGCCGTCGCTGATGAATTGAGAAGCTTGTCAGCGCGGCGCATTCGACGGATGATACGTGCAACGTACCTATAAGGAGTGACCTATGTTGAAAACGGCAACGCGTTTTTTCACCGCCTTGGCTGTCGCCTGCGCATTTCTCGGCGCCGGGCAAGCCTCGGCCCAGACAGTCTTGCGCTTCTCCAACTGGGTGCCGCCGACCCATCCGCTGACCGTCGAGGTCTTCAAGGTCTGGGCGCAGAACGTCGAGACGGCGACCAAGGGCCGGGTCAAGATCCAGTTCGTCAGTGCGCTCGGCAAGCCGCCGGCGCATTTTGACTTGGTCAAGGACGGCGTCGCCGACGTGGCGATGAGCGTCGACGTCTACACCGCCAACCGCTTCGCGCTCAGCGGCGGCGTCGAGCTGCCGTTCCAGGCGCCGGACGGGTACACGTCGTCGGTGGCGTATTGGCGCACCTACAAGAAATTCTTCGAGAAGGCCGACGAATTCAAAGGCGTGCACCTGCTCGGCCTGTGGACGCTGGGGCCCTGCCACGTCTTCACCCGCGACAAGGAGATCAAAGCCATCGGCGACTTCGCCGGGCTGAAGATGCGTGTGCCCGGCGGCAGCGTCAACGAAATCGCCAAGAAGCTCGGCACCGTGCCGGTGTTCGCACCCGCTTCGCAGGCCTATGACGTGCTGTCTAAGGGCGTCGCCGACGGCATCTTCTTCCCCACCGAGTTCGATCTACAACTTCAAGCTCGGTCCGGTGATCAAGCACGGCCTGGAGTTTCCTAACGGCCTTTATCGCACCGCCCACTACATGATCATGAACCAGGCCAAGTGGGACGCGCTCTCGGCCGAGGACAAGGCAGCAATCAACTCGGTCTCCGGCGAGGCGATGGCCAAGATCGCTGGCAAGATGTGGGACAAGGCTGACGCTGATGGTCGTGCGGCCCTGATCAAGGGCGGCACCACCTTCACCACCGCCGACGACGCCATGATGAAGGCGATGCACGCCAAGCTCGAACTCAATGGAGGGCGAATGGCTGGCCAAAGCCAAAGCCAAGGGCGTCGACGGCAAGGCGGCGCAGGATTACTACTACGCCGAGATCAAGAAGCTGAAGTAGCAAGCCGGTGCGGCGGGCCGCGCTGGCCCGCCGCCGTACTGCCTAGCGACATCCGGGGATCGTCATGGCGTCGGACACGCGGCCGGTTGCGGTCGTCACCGCGAGCGCGAGCGGAATAGGACGCGCGACTGCGCACGCCCTCGCGCGCGACGGCTACCGTGTCATCGTCAGTGACGTCGACGTCGAACATGGTGAAGCGACCGCCGCCGAGTTTAAGGCCGAATTCCGCGCCTGCGACGTACGCAAACCCGACCAGATTGAGGCGCTATTCGCCGGGCTCGGCACCATTGCGGTGTTGGTCAACAATGCCGGCATCGCCGGCCCCACCGCACCGCTCACCGAGATCGACCTCGCCACCTGGAACGACTCGGTCAACATTAACCTGACCGCGATGTTCCTCACCTGCCGCATCGCCGTGCCCGGCATGGTGACCGCCGGCAAGGGCACGATCGTCAATATGAGTTCGGTCGCCGGCAAGATCGGCTATCCCAACCGCTCGCCTTATTGTGCCACCAAATGGGGCGTGTTGGGGCTGACCGCTTCGCTCGCCCGCGAAGTCGGCCGTCACGGCGTGACTGTCAACGCCATCCTGCCCGGCGCGGTGCGCGGTGAGCGTATCGAGCGGGTGATCGCGGCGCACGCGCGGGCGGAGAATATCGGCATCAAGGATGCCGAACGCTATTATCTCGCGCGGCAGGCGACCGAGGCCTTTATCGAACCGCAAGAGATCGCAGAGATGATATCCTATCTGTGCACGCCGGCGGCGCGTTCGATCACCGGGCAGTTCATCGGCGTCAATGGCGGCTTTGAATAATGTTCGCCGACCGGATCGAGGCCAAATGGATCGACGCCTTTTGCGAGGTGTTCGAGAAGTGCGCCGTCAAGCGCGGCGACACCGCGGCAATTCTATCGGAGACGCAGTCGCGGCCGCTCAACGTGCAACTGGCCGAACTGGCGCTGGCCCGCCTCGGCGCCCGCGCCTTCCACATCGTGGTGCCGACGCCGCGCAACCCCTACCCGGTGCCGGTGCGCTCGACCGGATCGAGCGAGGCCATCGGCAAGCTCGCGCCGGTGGTGTCGGCGCTGGGGCAAGCCGGCTTTGTCGTCGATTGCACGCTGGAAGGGTTGATGCATGCGCCGGAGACGCCGGACATTCTCAAAGCCGGCGCCCGCATCATGGTCATCTCCAACGAGCATCCCGAAGCGCTGGAGCGCATGCGGCCTGACGCGGCTTTGGAAAAAAGCGTGCGCGCGGCGGCCAAGATGCTGCGGGCTTCCAAGCGCATGAAAGTGACGAGCGCCGCCGGCACCGATCTCGCGGTCAACATGGAAGGCGCCTCGACCGTCGGCGTCTGGGGCTGGACCGACAGGCCCGGCACGCTGGCGCATTGGCCGGGCGGCATCGTCGTAAGCTTCCCCAAGAGCGGCACGGTCGACGGCACGCTGGTGCTCGACCGCGGCGATATCAACCTCACCTTCAAGCGCTATCTGCAGGACCGCATCACGCTGACGCTGGAGAAGGACTACGTCACCAAGATCGAGGGTGAGGGACCGGACGCCGAGATGATGCGCGGTTATTTCGCCGCCTGGGGCGACAAGGATGCTTACGCGGTGTCGCATGTCGGCTGGGGCATGAACCCGGGCGCGCGCTACGAGGCGCTGGCAATGTACGATCAGCGCGACACCAACGGCACCGAACTGCGCGCGGTGCCAGGGAATTTCCTGTTCTCCACCGGCGCCAACGAATTCGCCGGCCGCCACACCGCCGGACACTTCGATCTGCCGGTGATGAAGACGACCATCACGGTCGATAACACCGTGGTGGTGAAGGACGGCGTGCTGCAGGACGTGTTCGGGTAGCTCTGCTTTCTGACCTCCCCTGCAAGGGGGCGGGAATGGAGAGGCTTTTACACCTCCGTCACCACCGGCGGCTTCACCGGCTCCGGGAAGCAAACCGACGAATTCCTCAAGCGAATTTCAATGTGATTCCGCCATCGACGACCAGATCGATGCCGGTCACGTATCGCGATTCATCAGATGCCAGAAATAGACACGCGTTGGCGACATCCCATGCGGTCCCCATGTGTCCCATCGGCACTTGCGCATCGCGCTTCGCCCACATTTCTTCCAGGTCCGCCGCACCATAGGCATCGGCGCCGCCGGCCATTTTTGCCACCGTCGGCGTCTTCATGAGGCCGGGAAGAACGCTGTTCACGCGAATTTGCTTGGGCGCGTATTGGGCAGCCGTCGTCCGTGAAAGATGATTTATCGCGGCCTTGGTCGCATAGTAAGCGGAGAACGGAACGCCCGTGTAGCGAATGCTGGCGATCGACGAAATATTGATGATCGAGCCGCCACCATTTTTCTCCATAATGGGAATGACATGCTTCATGGCCAGAAAGCAGCTGTCGAGATTAATTCTGAAAATGCGATTCCATGTCTCTTGCTCAACATCGCAGACGCCACCTATTTCGGCGATGCCTACGTTGTTATCGAGGATATCGATGCCCCCGTAAAATTCGACACAGGCATCGACGGTACGCCGGATGTCGCTTTCTTCGGTCGCGTCCATGGCAATGGCTGTCGCGGTGCGCCCTTCACCGCGGATAATCTCGACAGTTTCGCTGGCTGCAGCGAGATCGATGTCGGCGCAAACCACATTTGCGCCTTCGCGCGCAAACATAACGGCCGTCGCCTTTCCGTTGCCCCAGCCCGGGCCGATCGAGCCGGCGCCAATGACTAACGCCGTTTTTCCGGCCAGACGTTCGCCCAACGTTGCTTCCTCCCCGCTTCGCGGCCGTTTCGCCGGCAGCGATATAGATTTGGCCTTACTCTTCCAGCACCGGCGGCTTCACCAGGTCGAGAAAGCCGAGCATGCCGATGAACTCTTTCATGCGCTGCGCCCGATAGGCGTCGAGATCGAGCCCCTCGTAGTCGAGAAAGCCCTTGCGCGTGGTGAGGCCGATATGGCCTTCCCGCATGTTGCGCTCGACAATCTCCGGCGCCGTGTAGCGATCGATTATCGAGCGCGCCGGTGAGATAGCGGCTGGCATAATAGAGGATGTCGCCGCCGCCCCAGTCGATGAATTCCAGCAGCCCGAGCACGGCGAAGCGGAAGCCGAAGCCGTATTTGATCGCCTTGTCGATCTCCTCCGCCGAGGCGACGCCCTCCTCCACCATGCGCGCGGCCTCGTTCATCGCCAGCGCCTGAATGCGCGGCACGATGTAGCCGGGACGCGCGGCGCAGACCACCGGCACCTTGCCGATGCGCTCCAAGCAGCGCCTTCAGGCTGCGCGGTGACGGCCGGATCGGTCTTGGCGCCGGGCGACAATTCGACCAGCGGCACCAGATAGGCGGGATTGAGCCAATGCGCGTTGAGGAAGCGCTCGGGCTGATCGATCGGCGCCGGACAGATCGTCGACCAGAATGGTGGAGGTGGTCGAGGCGATGATCGGCTTTGCTCCGGCGAGCTGGGCGCAGCGCGCCAAGGCCTCGCGCTTGAGGTCGAGCACTTCCGGGCACGCCTTCGAAGATGACGTCGGCGGCCGACAACGCGGCGCCGGCTTCGGATTCCGGCACCGCCTGTAACGCGCGCGGCGATGGTCTCGACCGCGCTCTCGTCGAACAGCCCGAGCTTGGCGAGGCTCGCCAGCGTGCTCCTGACTTCGCCGATGGCTTCGCCCGCGAGCTTTTCGAAATCGGCTTGCGGCCGCGGCTTGAAATCGACGACGGTGACCGGGTGGCCGGCATAGGCGAACACCACGGCGATGCCGCGGCCCATGCGGCCGGCGCCGAGACAGGCGATGCGTTCGCGGCTCATATGAAGCCCACCCGCAGCAAGCGCTTGCAACTGTGTGCGATCGAGCGCGCCGAGGCCGAGGGAAGACAAGCGTGCGCCCGGTCGCCATGAAATCCTCGCCGCAGATGGCGCCGCCGATCGACAGAAACGCGCGCGCCAGCTTCATCTCGACGCCGGCAAGCGCGGCGACCGACAGCATGAATGACAGACCGATCCGCGTGTCCTCCCGCATGTAGCGGTGCTCGGTCAGCACGATGTGCTCGCGCCAGTCGCCGCTATCGGTGAGCTTGTCATGCGAGCCGCGGCCATACATCCATTCCGGCCCCGCTTTGGCGTAGTGATCGGCGAGCGGGAAATGCGGCGCGCCGTAGCCGAGCGCCTCGCGCAAGGCGATGCGCTCGCCATCGAGCGCGTCGGTGACGCGGCGGATCGACCGTTGCGTGCCTTCCTTGTGGATGTCCCAGCGGTCGAAATGCTCAAGCGGCCCGGCATTCATCGTGATCAGCGGCGGATGGATGATCGGCCCGGCATTCATCAGCGCGCCCGACAGCGCGTCGCCGCAATCCTCGATCACGCCGGGAAACGCCTGCGCCGATCACCTCGAGCGCATGGTCCTTGAGCGTGAGCGGAAATACACCGGTCGGCAGCCGCTTGGCGCGGATGGTGATGGCGGCCTCGAACGGCCCGTGCTTGCGGGTGAGCCACGGCAGCGTGCCGGTCTCGGCAAAGGCGGCCTTGGCGCGGTTGCCGGATTCGTAAGCCGCCTTGGCGAAGATCACCGAGCCGAACGTGCCGGGCGGCAGGAACACGACCTGGCCGTCGGCAAGGTGCGGCGCCAGCGCCTTGGCGATGTCATGCTGCGCGGTCGCCGGCGCCGGGCACAAGATCAGCTCGGCGCCTTTCACGGCTTCCGCGATATCCGTCGTGATCAGCGCAGGCTTGGCTTCATGCCGGCCGGCAAAATCCTTCACCGTGATCGGTGCCGCCGGCCGCGCGATGCGCGGCAACCGCTTGCGCATCGCGCCGCCACAGCCGTACCTCGTGGCCGGCAAGCGCGAAATCGCCTGCCGCGGCGAACGAGCCGTTGCCGCCTCCGAGAACGGCGATGCGCATCAACGCTCCTTCCTTGATCCGTCACCCTGAGGAGTGAGCGAAGCGAGCCTCGAAGGGCGACGGCCAAGATCTTGAAGATTTTTGGCCATTCATCCTTCGAGAGCCGCTTCGCGGCCACCTCAGGATGACGGCGCTGATATTGCCGTCTGCTCTTTCAACATGAAATGTTGCACCTTGCCCAGCGCATTGCGCGGCAGCGTTTCGACGAACACAATCTCGCGCGGCACCTTGAAGCGCGCAAGCTGGCCGGACAGGTGCGCGATTATCGCTTCCGCATCGCAGCTCTGGCCGTTACGCCGCACCACATAGGCGACCGGCACTTCCTGCCATTTGGGATCGGGCCGGCCGATGACCGCGGCCTCGGCGATCGCGGGATGCTCGTGCAGCACGCGCTCGACTTCCGCCGGATAGATATTCTCGCCACCGGAGATGATCATGTTCTTCTTGCGGTCGTGAATGGTGAAATAGCCCTCGGCGTCGCGGCTGCCGATGTCGCCGGTACGATACCAGCCGTTGCGCAGCGCCTCGCTGGTCGCAGCCTGATTGCCCCAATATTCGAAGAACACGTTGGGTCCGCGCACCAGCACCTCGCCGTCGACGCCGGGCGCTGTGTCGCGATCCTGCTCGTCGACGACGCGAGCCTCGCACAAAAGCCCCGGCAATCCCGTCGAGGTCTTGCGCGACAGATCGCCGCCGAACCGGCTGTAGACCGCGACCGGACAGGTCTCGGTCGAGCCATAAACCTGCAGCACCGGCACGCCGCACGCCTCCACCGCCTCGATCAGCGGCACCGGCACCTGCGTCGAGCCGGTGGTAAGCGCGCGCAGGTTCGTGAGGTCGGTCGAGCCCCAAGCCGGATGCGCGAGGCAGGCCTGGATGGTCGCCGGCACCAGCACCGTCAGCGACGGTCTATCGTTGGCGATTGCATGCAGCGTCGCGTCGGGCGCGAAACGCGCATGAAGGGTGACGGTCGCGCCGATATGCAGCGCCGGCGTGGTCTGGATATTGAGCCCGCCGACATGGAAGAGCGGCAGCACGGTGAGGATATGATCGGCCGCCGTCATGTCATGCATGTGGTGGCTCATGACGCCGTTCCACAGCAGCGCCTCCTGGCGCAGCACCGCGCCCTTGGGGCGTCCGGTAGTGCCGGAGGTGTAGACCAGAAGCAGCGGGCAGCTCTCGTCGATATGCGGGTTGCTGCCGTCGCCCGAGCCCGACGCCAGCAAGTCGTCGAATGTCGTCTCGCTACCTGCCGCCTCGCCGAGGCCGACGACACGGATGTCCGGCAAGGCCTGTTTAAGCGACGGCACCACGGCGGCAAAATCCTGCTCGACGATCAGCACTTTTGCCGAAGCGTCGCTGAGGATGAACATCTGCTCCGGCACCGCCAGCCGCCAGTTCAGCGGCAGCAACAGAGCGCCGAGCCGCGCGCAGGCGTAGAGCAGCACCAGATAATCCGGATGATTGAGCGCAAGGATCGCCACCCGGTCGCCACGGCCGACGCCGAGCCGCGATTTCAGAGCGCGCGCGGCCTGCGCAATGCGTTCGTTCAATGCGGCGTAGGTGACGGTGCGCCCCTCGAAGCGCAGCGCCACTTTGTCGGGCGTGAAGGCGGCATTACGCGCGATGAGGTCGGCGAGGTTCATGGCAGCCAGGATCGCCTCTTCTTCACCTCTCCCCGCATGCGGGGAGAGGTCGACTTGCGAGCGCGGCGCGCGAGCAAGTCGGGTGAGGGGCACCATCCATTTGTCTTAGCATACGGCAAGGCCCCCTCACCCGGCTTGCAGCTACGCCGCTCGCCACCCTCTCCCCGCCAGCGGGGAGAGGGAAACGTGCACGCCGCCAGCACATTCACTCATCCTTCTCGCCCGGCTCGTAGAGCGCCTCGCGGCCGATGCGGTCGATACAAATCTCGGCGGTCCAGGGCAGCATCAGCGAGCCGCAGCGGCTGTCGCGATAGATGCGCTCGAGCGGCAGGCTCTTCAACATTGCTTGCCCGCCGCAGGTGCGGATGGCTTTGACCGCGATGGCGTTGGCGTTCTCCATCACCGTATGTTGCGCCGCATAGGCGCGCAGTATTTGCTCCTTGCTCGGATTGGCGCGCGCTTCGGTGATGGCCTGGAACCAAAGCGCCTTGGTCTGCTCCAGCGTCACACGCATCTCGGCGACCGCGATCTGCTTGGTCGGAAACATGCGGCGCTTGACCGGTGGCGTGCCCGGCACTTCGCCACGCAGATACGCCACCGCGAAATCGTAAGCGGCCTGCGCCAGTCCCATGTAGGTCGGCGATAGCGTCAGGAACATATGCGGCCAGCGCGTCGCTGCCTGAAAATAGACGCCGTGCGGCATCAGCATGCCGTCTTCCGGCACGAACACGTCCTTAAACAGCAGCGTACGCGAGACGGTGCCGCGCATGCCGAGCGGATTCCAGTCGCCGACCACCGAGACGCCTTCGGCCTTGGCCGGGATGCCGAGATAGAGCGTGTTGCGGCGGCTCGCCGCCTCGCCTTCGGCGCGTTCGGTGCACAGCACGCCGTAGTAATCGGCGGAGCCGGAGAGCGAGGCGAAGATTTTCTTGCCGTTGACGACGAAGCCGCCTTTGACGGGCTTTGCTTCGGTGCCGAAGGCAACGCCGCCAGCGGCTGCCGCGCCGCCCTCCGAAAACGGCTGCGCGTAGACCGCGCCGTCCTTGAGGATGCGCTGGTAGTGCACGCGCCGGCGCGCCACATGCGCCTTGCGGTCCTCCGGGGTCATTTCGAGATCGTCGGACAGCGCGCCCGACCATAGCGTCGAGCAGACATGCATGTTCCACGACAGCGCGGTGGCGCCGTCGTAACGGCCAAGTTCGGCGGCGGCGAGGCAATAAGTCTGAAAGTCGGCGCCGATGCCGCCGTCCGCCTTGGGGATGCAGATCGCCAAAAGCCCTTCCGGGTGCATGTCGCGGAAATTCTCGATGGGGAATGTCGCGTCGCGGTCGTGCTCGGCCGCGCGCGGCGCAAGCTTGGCCTTGCCGAAACGCCGGGACTTGCCGATCAACTCGGCCTGGAATTCGCTCAGGCGGAACGCGTCGGGCGCGAAGATCGGCGCATCCCGGTCGTGGGCATCGATATCGTGAACATTCATCGCAAAACTCCGTTCACGAGGCGACCGGTGCGAGCGCCTCACGCAAGAACTCAATGATAGCGCCGTCATAGGCTTGCGGCGCCTCCAAATTCGGCATGTGACCGAGCCCCGGCAAGCAGACATAGCGCGCGCCCGGAATCTTCGTTGTCATGCGCTCCATCACCACCGGCGGCGCGTTACGGTCGAGTTCGCCGACCAGACATAGCACCGGGACCTTGATGTGGCCGAGATTGGCGCGCTCGTCAAAGGTGACGAGACATTGCACGGCCGCGCGGTAGGTGCGCGGCGAGATCGCGCCCATGACCGCGACCAATAACGCGCGGTTTGCCGGATCGGCGTTCGGCCCCATGATCTGCGCGGCAATATCGCCCGCCATGGCGGCCATGGTGCGGCCGGCATCCAGCGGCCCCAGGCGGTCGGCCACGAATTTCTTCTGAAAATCACCGCTCGGATTGCCGAAGGCCGGGCTGGTGCCCGACAACACCGCGGCGCGATAGCCGTGCGGCCGGTGGCGCAGACAGGTCTGCGCGATCATGCCGCCGAGCGAATGGCCGACGATCACCGGCCGGTCGAGGTGGCGTTGATCGATCGCGGATTCGACATCGGCCGCCAGCATATCGAAGGTCATATGATCGACCGGCGGACGCGCCCCGTATCCCGGCAGGTCGAGCGCCACCGGCTCGTAGCCGGCCGCCTTAAAGCTCGCGATCTGTGGATCCCACAACCGCGCCGCGCCGCCGATCCCTTGCAGAAAGACGACCGGTGTCCGCGAAGGCTGCGACGGCGTCATTCCCTGTCGGCGCTCCACTCACGCAACGTCAGTTAGTGATTGTCCCGCGGAATCCATTTCTCCGCAATGCGGTGGTACTTAACAGCGGGCTTCAGCACCATGCCGTCGGCGAGCTGGTCGACCATGCCGCGCTGAATTTCCTGCCACGGGGTCTGGCTCTCCGGATAAGGAAAGCCGCCGCGCTTCTGCAACGCGGCCCGCCGCTGGGCAAGGTCGGTCTGCGATATGAGGATGTCGGCCTTGCCCTTGCGAAGGTCGATGCGCACACGGTCGCCGGTCTTGAGCAGCGCCAACCCACCCATCGCCGCCGCTTCCGGCGAGGCATTCAGAATGGACGGCGAGCCGGACGTCCCCGACTGTCGCCCGTCGCCGATGCAGGGCAACGAGTTGATGCCTTTCTTCAGCAGCGCCGCCGGCGGCTGCATGTTCACCACCTCCGCCGAACCCGGATAGCCGATGGCGCCGACGCCGCGAATGAAAAGCACGGAGTGCTCATCGATTTTCAGCGCCGGATCTTCGATGCGATGGTGATAGTCCTCGGGACCCTCGAAGACGATGGCGCGGCCTTCGAAGGCGTCCGGGTCTTTCGGGTTGGACAGATAGCGCTTGCGGAATTCCTCCGAGATCACGCTCGTCTTCATCACGGCGGAATCGAACAGATTGCCCTTGAGCACCTTGAAGCCGGCTTGCGTTTTCATCGGCTTGGCATAAGGCCGGATCACGTCGGCATCCTGCGCCTTCGCACCCTTGACGTTCTGCGCCATCGTCTTGCCGTTGATGGTCTTGGCGTCACCGTGGATGCGGCCAGCTTTCAACAGCTCCTGCATCACCGCCGGCAAACCGCCGGCGCGGAAATACTCCTCGCCGAGATATTTTCCGGCCGGCTGCATGTCGACCAGCAACGGCACGTCGTAGCCGACCGTCTCCCAATCCTCGATCGCCAGTTTGACGCCGACATGGCGTGCGATGGCGTTGAGATGGATGGGCGCATTGGTCGAGCCGCCGATGGCCGAGCAAGCGACGATGGCGTTCTCGAACGCCTCGCGCGTCAGGATATCGGTGGGCTTCAAGTCTTCATGCACGATTTCAACCACGCGCACGCCGGTGTCATAAGCCATCGCGCCGCGCTCGCGGTAAGGCGCCGGGATCGCCGCGCAGCCGGGCAGCGACATGCCGAGCGCTTCCGCCATGGCGTTCAAGGTCGAGGCGGTGCCCATGGTGTTGCAGTGGCCGATCGACGGGGCGGAAAAAGTGACGATGTCGAGAAACTCGTCGTAGGTGATCTTGCCGGCGGCATGGTCGGCGCGCGCCTGCCAGACCACGGTGCCGGAACCGGCGCGTTCGCCTTTCCACCAGCCGTTGAGCATGGGCCCGCCGGATAAGACGATGGCCGGGATGTTGACGGTTGCCGCCGCCATCAAACAGGCCGGCGTAGTCTTGTCGCAGCCGGTGGTGAGCACGACGCCGTCGATCGGATAGCCGAACAGCACCTCGACCAGGCCGAGATAGGCGAGATTGCGGTCGAGCGCTGCGGTCGGGCGCCGGCCGGTTTCCTGGATCGGATGCACGGGAAATTCAAAGGGAATGCCGCCGGCGTCGTGAATGCCTGCGCGCACGCGCTCGGCAAGGGCGAGGTGGTGGCGGTTGCAAGGCGATAAATCGGAGCCCGTTTGCGCGATGCCGATGATCGGCTTGCCCGACGTCAATTCCTTGCGCGTCAACCCGAAGTTCAGGTAGCGCTCGAGATAGACCGCGGTCATGCCCGGATTGTCCGGATTGTCGAACCAGAGCCGTGAACGCAGACGCCGCTGGGTTGCGCGTTTCTTCTTCATGTGAACTCCGTGTTAGTCGTGCGTCCTGGCGCAAGAAGCGCTTCTTAGGCAAGCTGAAGGGCGCGCCCGGTATTGATTAGCCATTCCAGGCTCGTTGCTCAATATCGGATCGAACGGCCCGACATTGCCTGGCAAACCTACCTTTATTAGCGTGAGAAAGCGTGTGAGGACGCTAGGTTTGGCGACCAGACCTGTCAAATACGCATAAAATGACGGCCGGTGCCAGGGAGGCAGAATTGCAAAACCAATACGACGTGACGATCATCACCGTGCGCCCGGCGACGCAAGGCAACGCGCTCGCCGCACTCGAAGCCACTTTGGCCAAGGACCCCGCACTTCTTGCCTGCTGGGTTTCGGAAATCGGCGCGCTCAATCAAATTTTGATCATCAAAAGCATCGCCGATCCGGCGGCGGCGATCGATGCCCGCATGGCCCTGGTCAATGCGAGTAATCCATTCGGCGTCGGTGAATTCATGACCGACATGACCATGGATACATACGTTGCCTATGATTTTTTGCCGCCGATGCGGCCGGGCAAAATGGGACCCATTTTCGAAGTACGCAGCTACACGCTCAAGATCGGCGGGCTGGCGCCAACGACCGAGCTATGGCGCCAGGCGGCGCCGGCGCGCGTCAAAATTTCTCCCATCCTGACGGCGATGACGTCGGTCACCGGTGATGTGACCCGCTTCGTGCACATCTGGCCCTATGCGTCGCTCGAGGAGCGCGGCCGGTTGCGGGCGAAATCGATCGCCGATGGCGTCTGGCCGCCGCCGGGCGACCCCGGCAATATCGCCACCCAACAAACCGACATCTATCTGCCGGCGCCGTTCTCACCGATCCAGTGAGCGCAGCCGCTTTGTTTGCTCGAGGTCGAGCCGCCCCTGCGCATCAATGGCGACGGCATAATCGCGCCGCGCCTCTTCCGCGGTGATCAACCCGTCAAGCACGTCGTCGAGCACGCGCTGCGGATCGCGAAGGCGCGCATCGCCGAAGCCGCCGCCGCCGGGCAGCGCCAGACAGATCGCGTCGCGCGCGGGCACCGTCTGCCGCCCTTTCGGCCGGATGGCGCGGCCCGAGCGCAAGCTCACCATCCCCGCAGCGCCCGGCTGCCCAAGATTGCGGCCGCGTGCCGGATTGCGCACGCGCTCGAAGTTGCACAGCAGCGCAATCGGCGTCGCCTCGGCGCCGCCCAGCTCGATCACCTGACCGAGACCGCCGCGGAACTTGCCGGCGCCGCCGGAACCGTCGCGGAATTCACGGCGATAAAATACGACCGGCGCGACGCTTTCGGTCGCCTCCACCGGTATGGTGCGGACACCGGAGGGAAAAGCCGTTGCGCTCAAGCCATCTTTGCCGGGGCGCGCGCCGGCGCCGCCGCAATGAAAAATCACAGTGCTGAATTGTGGCAGCGCGTTGGCATCGGTGCCCTCCTCGACGCCGTCGACCAGCGAGCCGCCGCCGAAGATCTGCGGGTTCCAAAGCGAGGACGCACCTTCGGCCGGCACCCCGCCCGGCATGACCTGATGCAGACAGCCGAAAACCACGTCGGGCAACATGTGGCCGACGGTGTGGCGCGCGGCGACCGGCCACGGCCGCTTGGCATTGAGCACACAGCCGTCCGGCGCGCTCACCGTGATCGGCGCCAGCGAGCCGGCATTGTTCGGCACCTCGGGCGCCACCAGGCATTTGACGCCGTAGGCGGTGTAGGCAAGGCAATAATTGTAGACGACGTTGATGCCGTAGTTCGACGCCGCCGTGGTGCCTGCGAAATCGACGTGGATGCCGTCCTTGGAAATGGTCAGCGCGGCGTTCAACGTGAGCGGCTTGTCGTAGCCGTCCATGGTCAGACTGTTGCGGTAGGTGCCCGGCGGCAATGCGCGGATGCGCGCGAGCGTCGCCTCACGCGAGGCATCGACAATGGTGTCGCCAAGCCGGTCGAGATTGGCGATCTCGAATTCGTCCATCATCTCGATCAGGCGCCGGCTGCCCTCGTCGTTGGACGCGGCGCAAGCGTAGATGTCGCCTTCGACTTGCAACGGTTCGCGCACATTGGCGCGCACCATGTTCAGGAGGTCCTCGTTCATGTGGCCCTGGCGCGCCAGCGGCATGATGGGAATGGCAAGGCCTTCCTCGAACACCTGCCGCCCGTCCGGCCCCATGCCGAGCCCGCCGATGTCCACGACGTGGATGGTGTTGGCGAACAGCCCGACGGGCTCGCCGCGGTAAAAGGTCGGCGTTACCACCGTGATGTCATGCAAATGGCCGGAGGTGAGCCAGGGATCGTTAGTGATGTAATGGTCGCCCGGCTTCATGCCGGCGAGCGGATAGACGTCCAGAAAATGTTTCACCGCGTTGGCCATCGAATTGACGTGACCCGGCGTGCCGGTCACCGCCTGCGCCAGCATGCGGCCGTGCCGGTCGAATACGCCGGCCGACAGGTCCCCGGCCTCGCGCACTGAGGTGCTGAAGGCCGTGCGCAACATGGTCTGCGCCTGCTCCTCGACCACGGCGATCAGGCGGCTCCACATGATCTGGCTGTGGATCTGCGCGAGCGCGGCGTTTGCACGTGCGACCATGATCAACCCTTGCGGCGTCTGAGCTCAATATAACCGAATTGATCGACGCTTGCGTCGAACAAGGCACTGACAACCGTCGACGTTTCATCCTCCGCGATCACCGCCGGCCCTTTGACGCGCGCGCCGGGCGCGAGATCGCCCCGCCAATAGATCGGCACATTTTGGAACTCGCCGCTCCCCGGATCGAACACCGCCCGCCGCGCGCGCGCTTTTGCCTTGGACGGCCGGCTGCGCACCACCGTTGCCAGCGCGCCCTTTGCCGGCGCGCTGAGTGAGACCACCCAGCTCAAGATTTCGATCTCGACGCCGGGAATTGGTCGGCTGTAAAGTCGGCGATAGGCCGCCTCGAACAGTTTTTTAATGGCCAATTGATCCGCGGCGGTAAATTTGCGCGCCGGCAGTTGCACGCCAATCTCATGGCCCTGCCCGCGATAGCGCATGAAGGCCGCGCGGTGTTCGTCGAGCTTGGCGCCTGGCGCCGCGCGCCGCACGATCGCTTCCGCCTCGGCCCGCATCTCGGCGATCAGCAGGTTTGCCACCGTCGATTCGAAGCTATCAAGCCGCATCAGCCGGCTGCGCACCACCTCATAGCCGACCGGCGCGCGCAGGAAACCAACCGCCGAGCCGACGCCCGCATTGGCCGGGATCAGCACGCGGGCGATGCCGAGTTTCTCGGCAACCCGCGCGGCATGCAGCGGCGCCGCACCGCCGAACGCGATCAGCGTGCGCGAGCGCAGGTCCTTGCCGCTCTCGATGGCATGCACACGCGCCGCATTGGCCATGTTCTCATCCACGATCTCGGAGATGCCGAAGGCCGCATGGTCGGTTGCAAGACTGAGCGCAGTGCCGATTTGCGCCGTGACCGTGCGCTTGGCACCGGCGACATCGAGGCTCAGTTTACCGCCGGAGAACGTCGCCGGATCGATGCGGCCGAGAACGACATCGGCATCCGTCACGGTCGGCTCGGTGCCGCCACGTCCGTAGCAAACCGGTCCAGGTTCCGAGCCGGCGCTGTCCGGGCCGACCGCGATGCGTCCCAACGTATCGACGCGCGCGATCGAGCCGCCGCCAGCGCCGATCTCGACCATTTCGATAACAGGAATACGCAGCGGCAGCCCGCTGCCCTTCAAGAAACGATAGATGCGCGCCACTTCGAAAGCTCGCGCGGTTTGCGGTTTGGCCTTGTCGATCAGGCAGATCTTCGCGGTGGTGCCGCCCATGTCGAACGACACGACCTGGTCGAGCTTGTTCTGGCGGGCGATGCAGGCAGCGAAGATCGCGCCGCCCGCCGGTCCCGATTCGACGAGACGCACCGGAAAGCGAATGGCGGTCTCGGTCGCGGTGATGCCGCCGCTCGACGTCATCAGCAACATCGGACAGGAAAAGCCAGCGCTTGCCAGTCCGCGTTCCAGCGTTGCGAGGTAGCGTCCGATCAGCGGCTGCAGATAGGCGTTGGCGCAGGCGGTGGAAAAGCGCTCGTATTCGCGCATCTCTGGCGAGACATCCGAGGACAATGTCACCGCGACATTCGGCAGCCGCCGCGCAACCGCGTCGCCGACACGGCGCTCGTGATCCGGATTGGTGAAGCTGTGCAGGAAACCGACCGCGACGGCTTCGATCTGTTGGGCGGCGAGCGTCTCGATCGCGCGCTCAACACTCGGCTCGTCCAGCGGCTGCAGGACCTTGCCTTGCGCGTTGATGCGTTCTCGGACCGGCAGCCGCAAGCGGCGGGGAACCAGCGGCGGCGGCAGATCGATATTAACGTCGTATTGCTCGAAGCGGTTCTCGTGGCGGATCTCGATGACGTCGCGGAAACCTTCCGTGGTCAAAAACGCGGTCTTGGCGCCCTTGCGTTCGATCAGCGCGTTGGTGGCAAGGGTCGTGCCGTGGATGATCAGGCCTACCTGCCCCGGCTGGATTCCGGCCTCGGCGATGACCGAACGCAAGGCGGAGAGCACGCCCTCTTCCGGCCGGCGCGCGGTCGTCAGTGTCTTCGCGGTGAAGCGCCGGCGGCCGATTTCCAACGCCACGTCGGTGAACGTACCACCGACATCGACGCCGAGCCGGGCTGTTGAGGACTTTGTCACGCGTGAAAGCTCGAACGGTTATCCAGATGCTGCGGGCGAGCATCCTACACAATCTCGGCCCCGCCTATGCAGGCCGCAAGACGATCTTGGGAGCGGCATTGCGGCCGGCGCGGATATCGGCGAAGGCCTGCGCGCCGTCGGCCAAAGATCGTGTTTCGAACCAGTCGAGCGGACCCAGCCGGCCCGCGATCATGGCCGCGAAGGTGTCGGCAAAATCGGCCATGGTGTAACAATAGGTGCCGATGAAGGTCACCTCCTGCAGCGTCATGCGCCGCACGTCGAGGCCGCCGGCGCCGCCGGCAAGCCCGATATGCACGATCACGCCGCCCGGACGCACCGCCTTGCTCGCCAGCGCGCGCGAAGCCTCGCCGCCATAGGCATCGACTACCACATCGAACGAACCGCCCTCCTCGGCGGCCGCCAGAACGCGGAAATCTCCGGCACGCGTGAGCGCCGGCCGGCGCACCGCATTGGGCTCAATAATTGTAATCGCGCGAGCGCCGAAGGCCGCCAGCGACAACGCGGAGGCAACGCCGATCGGACCGCCGCCGATCACCAGCGTTCGTGCCTCTGGAAGCGCAACGATCGACGCCGCGCGTCCGAGCTTGACGGCATGCCAGCCGCAAGCGAGCGGCTCGCAAAGTGCCGCTTGCTCGATCGGGAAATCATCGGGCACGGGCAACAGATTGCGTTCGGGGATCGCGACCTGCTCGGCAAAGGCGCCTGGGCGCGGCGGCATGGAAATGATCTGGCGGGCGGCGCACAAGTTCGTGCGGCCGGACAAACAGGCCGGACAGGCCATGCAGGTGACCAACGGATTGACGGTGACGCGGCGGCCCTCGCCCGCACCTGACAGCACCGTGCCGGCCGCCTCATGGCCGAGAATGAGCGGCGGCGGCCGCCGCTCGTCATGGCCGAGAAAGGCGTGCATATCCGAGCCGCAAATGCCGACCGCCTCGACCCCGACGACCACTTCGTCGATGCTGGCATGCGGCTCGGCCACGTCGCGCAGCGCCATCGTCTCCGGCCCGGTGTAGACCAGCGCCTTCATTTCGCGAGATAGCCGCCGTCGACCGCGATCAACTGCCCGGTGATATAGGCGGAGGCCGGCGACGCGAGAAAAACCGTGGTGCCGTCGAGGTCGCTCAGTTCGCCATTGCGGCCGATTGCGGTCGCCTGGGCGTGGTGTTGCGACAAGACGGGATCGCCGAACACCGGCGCGGACAGCTCGGTCGGGAAAAAACCAGGCAGGACGGCGTTCGCCCGCACGCCTTGGCTTGACCAGGCTTCCGCCATGGCGCGCGTAAGCTGGGCGACGCCGCCCTTGGAGGCGCCATAGGCCATGCCACGCGTGAAGGCGCGTACACTCTGCAAGGACGCGATGTTTATGATGGCGCCGCCGCCCTTCTCGATCATGCCCGCCACCAGAGCCCGCGCCAGAAAAAACGGCACGCTCAAATTGACATGCAGCGTCGCGTTCCAGCTTTGCCAGGTGATCGCATCCGGCAGTTCACGCAAATTGATACCGGCGGCATTGACCAGAATGGTGGGCGCGCCGAAGTCGCGCGTGGCCTGCGCCGCCAAGGGTTCGATCGCATCCTCGCGCGCAAGATCGCAGGCGATTGCCGACGCCCGTCCGCCCGCTGCCGCGATTTCGGCCACCAACGCATCGAGCGCGTCGCGGCGGCGCGCGACGCAGACGACGTCGGCGCCGGCCCGGGCGAGTGTCGCCGCCATGTGCCGTCCAATGCCGGACGAGGCCCCCGTCACCAGCGCGACATGTCCTTTAAGCGAGAAAAGTGCGGAGAGAAAATCTGACAAGGGCGGACCCGCTCAGTCGGTGGCCGTGAGATCGAAATTCCCGCCAGGAAACCATTTAGCCAGACGAATATCGCCGGTGCGGGCATGTGCCTCCATGCCTTCCAGGCGCGACAACCGCGCCGCCACCGGACCGATCTGCTTGTTGGCGTCGCGCGTCATCCGCTGCCAGGTCACCGTTTTGAGGAATTTGCCGACGGACAATCCACCCGTGTAGCGGGCGGCGCCCTTGGTGGGAAGGATGTGATTGGGCCCGGAGGTCTTATCGCCATAGGCGACGGTCGTTTCCTCGCCGAGAAACAGCGATCCATAATTGCGCAAGTGCGCGAACCACCAGTCGAGGTCGGAACACTGCACTTCCAGGTGTTCCGACGCATAGGCATCTGAAATCTCGACCGCTTCCTCGCGGCTGTGCGCCAGCACCACCTCGCCATAGTCGCGCCAGGCCGCCTCGGCATTCTTGGCATTGAGCTCGGCCAGATCGCCGATCAGGCGCGGCACCAGTTCGAGAACCTTTTCGCCGAGTTCGCGCGACAGTGTGATCAGCCAGGCCGGCGAGTTGTAGCCATGCTCGGCCTGCCCGACCAAATCCGCTGCAACAATCTCAAGATCGGCGGTGTCATCGGCGATGACCAAGATCTCCGAAGGGCCGGCAAACATGTCGATGCCGACGCGGCCGTAGAGAATGCGCTTGGCTTCCGCCACGTATTGATTTCCCGGTCCGACCAGAATATCGGCGCGATGTCCTGTGAACAGGCCGAACGCCAGTGCGGCAATGCCCTGCACGCCGCCGAGATTGAGGATGGTGTCGGCGCCCGACAGATCGAGCGCATAAAGGACTGCCGGGTTGATGCCGACGCCCGGCCGCGGCGGCGAGCAGGCGATGACGCGCTCGACGCCGGCAACTTTGGCCGTCGTCACCGACATGATCGCGGAAGCAACATGGGTATAGCGCCCGCCGGGCACGTAGCAGCCGGCAACCGCCATCGGAATGTTGCGGTGCCCGGCGATTAGGCCGGGCAGCAATTCGATCTGCGTATCCAGGATGGCGGCGCGCTGCGCCAGCGCAAAGCGCTGTACCTTGTCGTGGGCAAAGCGGATGTCGTCCTTGAGCTTGGCCGGCACTCTCTCGGCCGCCTGCGCCCGCTCGGCGGCCGACACCACGATCTCGCCCTCCCACTTATCCAGGCGGCGCGCGTAGTCGGCGGCCTTTGCCTCGCCGCCAGCCTCGATCTCGTCGAGCATCGCCTGCACGGTCGCGCGAACGTCGGCCTCGCCGGTCGCCGCCGTCTTCGATGCGCGTTTGAGATATTTGATGGCCATGAGTTTCCTTTTCGTCAGCGCGCTAGCGCAACGCCCACATTGACAGCGCCGGAATGAAACCGAGCATCAGCACGACCAGCAGCATGGCCAATACGTAAGGGATGGCCTTGCCGGCAATGGGCAGAATTCGCTCTCCGGTCAGGCCCGACAGCACGAACAAATTGAGCCCGAGCGGCGGCGTGATGAAGCCGACGCCCAGCGCCGTCACCATGAAGATACAGAAATGGATCGGGTCCATGCCGATATTTTGCGCAATCGGCAGCATGATCGGCGCCAGTATGACGATGTTCGGCGTCGTCTCCATCACGCAGCCGGCCAGAATGAGCACGCCCAGCATCATCAGGATGATCACCGTCGGATCGGTAGTGAATTCGGTGATTCCCTGCAGCGCCGCCTGCGGCAGATTGAGCGCGGAGAAGGCCTGCGCCAGCGGCAGCGCGAAGGCGATGATCGGCACGATGACGCCGTTCACCTTGGCCGACGATTCTAGCATCTTCGGAAAGTCGGCAAGCGTCAGCGTGCCCTGCCACAGGCCGATGGCGATGGTGACGACCACGGCGGCGGCGGCGGCTTCGGTGGGCGTAAACACGCCGGAATAGATGCCGCCCCAGATGATGACCGGGATAGCCAGCGCGTAACGGCCGTCCCACACCGTCCGCAGCCAACGGCGAAAGGAGAAATGCGCGTCGCTGTTCTCGTAGCCGTGAATCCGATTGAGGACGACGTTGGTCACCATGATCGACACCATGATCATGACGCCGGGAACGGCGGCGGCGACGAATAGCGTCGAGGCGGAAATACCGAGAACCAGCCCGATGATGATGTAGGAGATCGAAGGCGGGATGAGGATGCCCGTGCACGAGCCGGAGGCGATCAGCGCGCAGGCATAGGCCGGCGGATAACCGCGCTGCAACAGACGCTTGTACATGATGCGGCCGACGGCGGCGGCGCCCGCCGCGTCCGAACCGGAGATGCAGGAAAAGAACCCGCAGCCGAGCACAGTCGACGTCCCCAGCCCCGAGCGCAGCGAGCCGAGCGTTGCCTCCGCTATGTCGATCAGCCTGTTCGACAAGCCGCTGCGCACAAGTGCGTCGCCGGTCAGGATGTAGAGCGGAATGGCGATCAGCGCGAAGGCGTCAACGCCGTCGAACAGCGCCTGGCCGAACAGCGACATCGGCAGCACATCGGTCGCCAGCAGCAATGCCACCGAGGTGATGCCGAGCGCGACCCACACCGGAACGCTGAGCGCAAACAGCACAATCATCAGCAACAGCGGGCCGGCGACGGCCCAGCCGAATTCGAGCGTTGCGCCGGGGGTCTGATACAGCATCAGTCGAACAATCGTTCGCCGCGATAGGGCGGCCGGCCGGCGCGCAGATCGGCGATGTCGCGCAGCATTGATTGCACCGTGCGTAAAATAACCAGCGCAAATCCGAAGGGCACCGCGACCAGGAACCAGGCGCGCGTTACGCGCAGGCCTTCGGTCACGGAATGGAACTCAATCGACATCACCACCGGCGAAATCGTCCAGTACAGCGTGCCGATCGCGAGCATGAGTGTGAGCAAATCGGCAAACATGTAGAGCAGCGCTGCGCCACGCGGCGGCAGCAGGTCGGTGATGACATCGATGCGGATATGCGCCCGCTCGCGCACGGCAGACGCCGCACCGATCCACACCAGATAAATGAAGGCGTAGCGGGCGGTCTCCTCGCCCCACGAACTCGAATAGGCGATACCGAAGCGGCGTACCACTTCGATCGAAATCACAAACACAATATAAGTGTAGAAACCGAGCAGCAGCCACCGCTCGCCGTTGGCGTCGAAACGCTTGAGAAAATCTCGCACAAACCGTCCCCGAACGTCGCCCTTAAGAGGAAAGGCCCCGCCCAGAGGGCGGGGCCGCTGCCAAAGACTCAGACGTCGTTGACGTAGTACTTGCTCGCGGTGTTGGCGGCCTCGACCAACGGCTGAAATTTATCGGCGGAGCCGAGGATTTTCGCCTTGATCGCGTCCCACTCCTTGCGCTGCGCGCCGGATTTTTCTTTCCATTGCGCCAACTCGTCGGCCTTCGGCACATAGAACTGCACGCCGGCCTTGCGCATTTCCGCCATGGCGAAGGCGCGCGACGCCGGCACCTGCGAAAGGTTTTGCTGAAACGACACCTCTGCGGCTTCTTTGATGGCGTTCTTGGTTTCGGCGTCGAGCTTGTCGAACCAGCCTTTGTTCATGGCGTAGACTTGGCTGTCCGGCACCGGCCGGTTGAAGGTCACCCACGACAATATGTCCTTGAAGCCGAAGGCATAGAGCGCGCCCAACGAGGGATCGAGCGCGTCGGCCACACCCTGCTTGAGCGCGGACGGCGTCTCGCCCCAGGCCACCGGCGTCGGATTGGCGCCGAGCAAGCGGTAGAACTGCTTCAAGATTTCGGAGCCGGGCACGCGGAACTTGATGCCCGCGAGATCGGCCGGGGTCTTGAACGGTCCACCCGAGAGGCCGCGGCGCTTGGCGGCCGTGCGCGGATCGATGCAAAAGTAAAACATCGGCTCGACGCCCTTCTGGCGCACGCGCGAATCGACCTGGTCCGCCCACGTTTTGCTGGTGACGAGGTTGACGAATTTCTGGTTCTCGCCGCACCAGTAAGGAAGATTGATCAGGTCGACCGATGGGGCATAAGGGGCAAAGTTCGACAGACTAAACTGGCCGATCTCAACCGTGCCGGCCTGGACCTTTTGCGCGAGCGCGGTGCCGATACCGAGCGCGCCGCCCGGCTGCAGCTTCACGTAAATCTTGCCGTTGCTGAAGTTCTGCAGATTTTCTTTCACGTTGAGCTGGATCATCGGATAGGAACGCGTGGTGCCGATGCGGTATTCAGTCGCCAGCGTGATCTTGAATTTCGCGTCTTTTTCCCGGCCACTCTCCTCCTGCGCGGTTTGCGCGGCGGCCTTTTCCGACAGCAACGTGCCGGCGCCGGCCGCCACGATCGCGGTCGTGAAGCCGTATTTCGCGGTTAGTTCGAAAAAGCGCCGGCGCGATTCCGAACGAAGCTCCTCGTTCGCAGCCGGTGCGCGTTCCTGCATGTGGTCGATCTCGCTGAGCGCGCGATCGATACGGTGTTTCTTGACGTCGTCCATGGCATTACCTCCCGGTTTCAGTTTGTTGAAGTTTTTGAATCGATCGGAGTATCGGCGGCTCGTCGCGCACCGTCGCGTAGAGCCTCGCGACGCAGACATTCGGCGGTGAAAAGTACGGCGGCAAGCGCGAGCAGCAGGAAATGGCTGACGTAGCCGAGTATCTGATTCATCTCGCCGCCGCTGACGACGCCGAATTTGCCCAGCAGGACGTCAGCCACAAAGGCGCCAAAGGTGATCCAGAACAGGATGAAGATGACGCTCATGGGCGGCAGGCCCCTCCTCGCCGGACGCGAAGAAGCAGCCGCGCGGGCGTGGCCGGCGACGGCGCTACGGAGCTGGCGCTAAGGATCACGCCGATCATCTCCTCCCTGAATTTGCGCTTTGTAAGCGCTTACAATTTTGCGGTAGATTGAGCCAGCAGGCGCCGCCTGTCAATCGCCGGGGGAAAACACGTGGTCGAGGGCAAACGCCAACCGACGCAACTCGACATTGCACAGCACGCCGGCGTTTCCACGGCGACAGTGTCGCGCGTCCTCAACCGCTCCCCGCTGGTCAAGCCGGCGCTGCGCGAACATGTCGCGGCCGTCATGGCGCAGCTCGGCTACTACCCGCACGCTGGCGCGCGGGCGCTTGCCTCCAACCGGACCTACACCATCGGCGCGGTCATCCCGACCCTGAACAATGCGATTTTCGCCGCCAGCATCAATGCCTTCGAACGTGAGTTGCAGGCCGCCGAATATACATTGCTGGTCGCGGTCTCTAACTACGACCTCGACGCGGAGGCCATCCAGGTCCAGCGACTGCTCGAACGCGGCGTCGAAGGCCTTCTGCTGGTTGGCAACGATCACACCGATGCGGCCTACCAGGCGGTGGAGCGCGCCGGCGTCGTTTACGCGAACATCTGGGCTTACAACCCTCGCCTGCGGCGGCCGAATATCGGCTTTTCCAACCGTAAGGCGGCACGCGCCCTGGCCGATCACCTGGTGGCGCTCGGGCATCGCCGCATCGGCATGATTGCCGGTATCACCGCCGGCAATGATCGCGCGCGCGACCGTCTCGCCGCGGTGCATACTCAGCTCGCCATCCACGGCCTTCGCCTACAGCCGGACGCCACCATGGAAGCCGATTACTCTATCCGCGAAGGCCGCTTAGCGCTGGCGCGGCTGGTGGAGCGGGATCGGCTGCCGAGCGCGCTGATCTGCGGCAACGACGTGATCGCGCTCGGCGTTTTGCTCGAGGCGCAGGAGCGTGGCATCGCTGTGCCGCAGCAGCTCTCGATCACCGGTTTCGACAATCTGCCGCTGACCGAGCACATCAGGCCGGCGATCACGACGATCGACGTTCCGGCGCAGGAGATGGGCAGCGGCGCCGGGGCGGCGATCCTGGCGGCGATCGAAAAACGCGGCCAAGTGCAAAGCCGCGAGCTCGACGCCCCATTGCTGGTGCGTGAGACGACGGCAGCGCCTGCCGGGCCACTACGACCCTAGCCCACGCGCTACTTCAAGCGCGCAGCGGCTTCCTTGACGATGCTGAGATCGGCGTACTTGCTGACATCGAGACCGGGTTTAAGAAAGCCCAGATCCGCGGCGGTGTTCACGTTGTTCTGCAGCGCCGCGAGGTCGGGGACCCCGTTCGGGTCCCGATAGTAATCCTGTTTGGTAAACAGCCAGCCAAAGCGTTCGGGCGACACTTTGAGGATTTTGGAAGCGATCTTGGCCACCTCATCATGATTTTTCGGATCGAGGTACCAGCGTTCGATCCGCAGTACATCTTCCATAAAGTCAACCAGCGCGGCGCGGTGCTTGTCGATGAACGACTTGCGCATCACCCAGAAAATGAACTGCGAGCGGCCAAGTCCATCCTTCTGCTCGTAGAGCGGCTTGCCTTCCTTTTTGAGCCGCGGATTGAGCGAAAACGGCATCACGCCGGTGACGAGGTCAGCTTTCTTCTCGGCAAGCAGCGACGCCATGGTCGGGAACGGCGCCTCGAGAACGGTGAAGTCCTTCTTGTCGACCAAGCCGTGCTTTTTCAGCGCCGCCTTCATCCCGATGTCGACGCCGCTGCCCACCACGTTGGTCGCAAGCACCTTGCCCTTGAGATCCTCGATCTTGTTGATGCCGCTGTCCTTGCGAACGAAGAACTGACTGCTGTAGTAGCCGGGCACACCGTCCTGGAATTCATCGGAGATGATGCGCAAGTCATTTAGGCCGGCGTTTTGCACCGCCAAACCAAACGTCGAGAACGCGAGATCGGCGATTTCGAGCTCGTCATTCGCCAACGCCGTGATCATTGGCGGCGTGCCCTGATAGTGCACCGCCTCCATCACGTAGGATGTGCCCCAATGCTTGGCGAGGTCCTTCTTGACCGCGAGGATCGGCGCCCAATTGGCGACCGGAACGACAAAGGCATTGCGGATCTTGATGGGCTCGCTTTGCGCCGCGCCGGCCGACATCACGGCCAAGCTTCCGAGCGCATAGAGTACCGCCTTGAATGACCGCATTGTTCCCTCCCTGAGAAACATGTTCCCCAACATGCAGGCGTCGGTTCTTGCCGATCGCCGTTTTCTATCGATAAACCTATAGAGCGCGGCGACGCCGCGCAACTAAGCGGCGAGCCAAATGGTCAGTCGCAGCGGACGCTCATCCCGCCATCGACGACAATCTCGGTGCCGGTAACGAAGCGCGCTTCGTCGGAGGCGAGGAACAGAGCGGCATTGGCCGTGTCGCGGCCGTCGCCGGCAAAGCCAATCGGGATACGCGCGAGCCGCTGCGCCAGCAGGGCCTCGACGTCACCGCCGGCGCGTTGCCGCGCCAAGCGCGCCTCCACCATCGGCGTGTGCAGTTGCCCCGGCACCACGGTGTTCACGCGGATGCCTTTCGCCGCATATTGCACGGCGACCACGCGCGAGAGCTGAATCACGCCGGCTTTGGTGGCGGCATAACCGACCTGAAACGCGCCGGTAAATCGGATGCCCGAGGTCGAGGCGACGTTGATAATGGAGCCGGATTTCTGCTTCTCCATCACCGGCAGCACGTGCTTGCAGGTCAGAAACACGCTCTTGAGATTGAAGTCGACCTGGGCGTCCCAAACCTCTTCGGCCATTTCCACCGGGCCGCCGGGCGCTGAACCGCCGACATTGTTCATCAGAATGTCGATGCGGCCGAATTGTTGGACGCAAGCCTCCACCATCGCGGCGACGGAGGCATTGTCGGTGACGTCGCAGGCGTGCACGACGATTTCTCCGCCCACGGCTTTGACTTTTTCGATCGTCTCACGAGTGCTGTCGCTGTCGCGGTCGACCGCGAAAATCCTGGCCCCCTCCTCGGCAAAACGCACCGCGGTGGCGCGGCCGTTGCCCCAGCCGGGACCGACACTGCCGGCGCCGGTGACGATGGCGATCCTGCCCTGCAGACGTCCGCTCATGATGCCCCCTTCCCTGCGCGTGCGAAGCGATAAAAGCGCTGCGGATTGTCCACCAGCAAGGCCTGCCGCGCGGCCTCGCTCGGCGCGATTTCGGAAAGGATGTCCACCAGCACGCCATCGTCAGGAATTGGCAGTGGATGATTGGGATGCGGCCAGTCGGTGCCCCAAACGCAACGGTCGCCGAAATCCGCGACCAGCTTGCGCGCGAACGGCACCGCATCGGAATAAGGCGGACCGGCGCGGCTGGCGCGGTCACAGCCGCTCACTTTCACCCAGACATGCTTCTCATACATGAGCCTAAGCAAATCCTGGAACGGTTTCTGCGCAAGACCGAGTGACGCATCGACACGGCCCATGTGATCGATCACCACCGGCACGGCCGAGCGCTTGATCGCCGGCGCCAGTTCGGCAATCAATTCAGCCGCCATGTGGATCTGCAGATGCCAACCGATATCGGCGAGCCGCTTGCCGAAGGCGATCACGGCTTCAACGGGCTCGCGTAACGCGACATGGCCCATGTAATGAAAGCGCGCGCCGCGAAAGCCGGCGGCATCCAACCGCCTGAGTTCGGCGTCGCTTACGTTTGTTTCAACCAGCGCGACGCCGCGATAGGCGCCGCCCTTGGCGGCAAGCGCGTCGGCGGTGGCGGAATTGTCATGGCCGTGGCTGGTCGTGTGCACGATCACGCAATGCTCGATCCCGAGCACATCATGCAGCGCGAACAATTTTTCCTTGGGCGCGTCCTGTTTGGTCAGATTGACATTGGCGAAGGGAAACCGGCTTTCCGGCCCCATGACGTGCACATGCGCGTCGCAGGCGCCCACCGGCAATTTCAATTTCGGTCTGCTGGGCGAGGCCAGGTAGGTCTGCATTTTTCGTCTCTCCTAACTTACCGGCGCCTTGGTGCGCTCGACGGCCGGCTCGTGCTTGGCAAAGTCCGTCAGCCAGGCAACAAGCCGCGGGTGCGTCGGCCGCCAATCCATCGGCTTCCGCCAGTCGAGATAGCCGAGCGCGCAAGCCAAACCGATGGCGACGATATCGGCGACCGCCGCATCGGGCGGCGCGGCCTCGAAGGCGGCGAGCGCGCGCAGAATCTTGCCGCGCTGGTGGCTGAGCCAGCGCTCGGAGTGTTTGTCGGCGTCGCGGAAGCGCCCCTCATAGACCATGAGGATCGCCGCCTCGGTGATGCCGTCGGCCAACCGCGCCCGCGTTAGCGCCGTAAAGCGCGCCGGCCCCTCACGCGGGAGCAGCCGATCGGTGCCGGCAACGTGCTGCAGAAACTCGATGATGACGCCGCTGTCGTAGATCGCGCTGCCATCCGGCAACAGCAGGCAGGGCATTTTGCCGAGCGGATTTTGTTGGCGCAGCGTATCGTTCTCGTCGAGCGTGTCGGCGTGAGCAAATGTTACGCGGTCGCCGAGACCCAATACGTCAATGGCCATCCGCACCTTGCGGCCAAACGGCGAGGTCACGGTCGAACGCAGGATAAATCTTTCGGAGGTGCTCATTGCGGATCAATGCATGGTCTGCGGCAGATAGAGCGCCAGTTGCGGGAACAGGCAGAGCAGCAACAGCATCACGAACCCGGCCAGCACATAGGGAATGAGGCCGGAGAACACGTCCTCCAGCTCGACGCGGCCCTCGGACGTTGCCTGCACGACGAAACAATTGACGCCGACCGGCGGGGTGACGGCGCCAAGCTCCACCAGCAGCACCACGAAGACGCCGAACCAGATCGGGTCGAAGCCGAGCTTCATCATTACCGGATGGGTGATCGGCAGCGTGATGGCGAGAAGCGCCGGCGCGTCCATCATCATGCCGAAGATCAGATAGATGACCACGATAATCAGCACGATCACCCAGCGGTTGACGTTCAATCCGGTGAGAAAATCGCCGAGCGTATTGGCAACACCCGAGAGCGCGAGATAGCGCGAGAAGATCAGCGCGCAAATGATGATGGCGAAGATCATCGCCGAGGTCTTCACCGTCTCGCGCAGGATCTCCAGGAGTTTCAGGTTTTTGAATCCGCGCTGGCGGATCACCGCCAGCACCAGCGTCACCGCCGCGCCCATGCCGCCGGCCTCGGTCGGCGTGAACACGCCCATGTAGAGGCCGAGAATAATGCTGGCGATCACCAGCACCAGCGGCCCGGCGAGCCGCAGCGAATAGAGCTTCTCGGCCAAAGTGTAACGCTCCTTGGAGCGCGGCGCGTATTCCGGGTGCCGCCACACCGTGAACAGCGTGGCACCGCAGAGGACGATGGCGAACACGATACCCGGTATGACGCCGGCGATCAGCAGGCCGCCGATCGAGGAATCGGTGAGAATGCCGAAGATCACCATCACCGCCGAGGGCGGGATCATCACCGCCAGCGTGCCGGCGATGGCGATCGAGGCGGACGCCATGCGCTTGTCGTAACCGCGGTCGAGCATCTGCGGCAGCGCCAGCTTGGTGAACACGGTGGCGGTGCCGATCGAGGAGCCCGACGCCGCACCGAAGGCGGCGGCGCCCAGCGTGGTGGAGATGGCGAGGCCGCCGGGCATGCCGCCGAACCATTTGTTGGCGGCGTCGAACAGGTCCTCGCCTAGCCCGGCGCGCATGGCGAAATAGCCCATCAGCAGGAACAACGGGATGACGCTGAAATGAAACGAATGCGTGGTCTCGAAGAACACGGTCGAGAGCATGGAGGTGGCGGCATGGAAGCCGACCACTGCGGCCAGCCCGAGCCCGCCGACCATGCCGAGCGCGACCATGACGTTGACGCCGGCGAGGATGGCGGCGAACAGCGCGACGACGCCGAGGAAGCCGATCGCGAGCGAGCCCATCAGAGGTGCTCCATCTCATCGTCGGCGGCAATCGGCATCATGGTCTCGGCGATGGCGTCGAGCACGAATTGGACGGCAAGCAACACGATGCCGATGAACACGACAAATTTCATCGGCCAAAGCGGGAATACGACCGTTCCCCATTCCTGTTCGTTGAACGAATAGGACTGGGCGGCGAAGACCCAGGCGGCGTAGGCGCACCAGCCGAAGAACGCCGCGCCACAGATCATGCAGAAGATGCTGAGCGCGCGCGCCAGCGGCTTCGGCAGGCGGCGCGTGAGCAAGGTCACGCGGATATGGCCGCCGTCATATTGCGTGAGCGCCACCGACAGAAAGATGATGAGAACCAGCAACGACTCGGTGAATTCCAGTGTTCCCGTCAACGGCTTGTTGAACAGGTATCGGCCGGCGACGTTGAGCACCACCAGCACCATCATCACAAAGGTGGATACCGCCGAAATCAGCCCGAAGCCGCGCAGCAGGCGGCCATAGGCGCGGTACAGGCGGCGGAAGGCGGACATGGCAACGTCTCGCGGGGCAGCCCGCTTGCCTGCCGATCGCGGCTAGAGATCGTCGGCGATGGAGTTCGCCTGTTCGGCGGTAAGGCCGGCGGCCTTGGCCTTTTCGATCCACTTCGCGCGCACCGCCTTCACCGCGGGAAACTCGAGCGCCTTGTCGAGCGAATTCTTCGGCAGACGGGTGACCGTGACGCCCTTCTTTTTCCAACCGTCGAGGATTTTCTGGGTGAGGACGTCGAGGGTGACGGTGTAGCGCATGGCGTATTCGCGGCCGAGGCCGTCGATGATGGCGCGCGTCTGATCGTCCAGCTTCTTGTAGTTATTGAGGTTCATCGCGATCATGTGGCCGAACGAGGCGCCGATCGGAACGTCGATGTAATACTTCGCCACCTCGTCGTACTTCCAGCCGTGCGCCAGCGACGGCCCGATCGGCGAGCAGTCGAGGATGCCGCGCTGCAGCGCTTCATAGCCGTCCGTGGAGGTCATCGACACCGGCGTGCCGCCAAGCGCCTGCACCAGCGCCGGATAGGCAAAGCCGTAGGTGCGAATGCGCTTGCCCTTAAAGTCCTCGATCGACTTGATCGGCTTGGTGCAAATGATGCCGTAGCGCTCGAGCGGGCGGAAGCCGATGACCTTGAGGTTGTACTTTTCCAGTTCCTTGTCGAAGGCCGGATATTGCCGGTGCCAGTATTGCAGCATCTCGGCGATCTCGATGGTCGAATGTGGCTGCGGGATGAAATAGCCAACCGCGTTGTTGAGCGGAAACTTGTCGGGGAAATAAGGAGTGATGATGTCGCCGATGTCGCCGGCGCCGCCGGAGAGCGCGTCGGGGATCTCCTTGGCCTTGGCGACGCTGCCGCCCCAGAACATCTGAATCTCGCTTTTGCCGCCGGTACGTTTTTTGAACTCGTCAACGAACCACTGCGTGCTGATCGATTGCGCATCGCCGGCATTTTGCGGCTTGAAGGTGATCCATTTCAGCGTGCCGGCCTGCGCGCTCTGGCCGAAGGCGGCACACAATGCCAGCGCCGACGCGGCCAAGCATAAACGAGCGATAAATCGCGGCATTTCGATCCTCCCCTGTGCTTTATTGTTGCCGAAAGCCTAGTTCTATATAGCCGCTCCGGCAATGGGCAGCGTCCCGGCGAGGCAATACTTTTTCGGCATGGAAATCGGAGCGGCGAAACGATGGGAAGAGCCGCGCCTGGTAAAGCGCGTTCACACCAGCCGCGCCCCCGCCCAGTGCTTGTCCCGCACCAGCATACGGCAGACTTCGTGCAACATCTTGCCGGCCGCGAGGGTGAGCTTGGGCAGTTGCTTATCGCGCAGAGTGACGATGGCGACCCGAGTAGACAGCGTGGGGCGGACAATCGGGTAAGCGGTCAATGTCTCGCGCAGCACTTCGTCCTGCACCGCGGCGTAGGTCAGGATGGTGTAGCCGAGGCCGTTCTCCACCATCGCCTTGGCGAAGGCGACGCTGTCGGCTTCGATCTTGATGCGCAGCCGGACGCCATGCTCGATCGCCGCGTTTTCGACCAGCCGCCGGTTGGCATGCGCCATGTTCGGCAAGATCAGCGGCAGCTGGGTCAGGTCGCGAATCCGATAGACCGCGCGCGGCTTTTTGACACTGCCGCGACGCGCCGGCGGTCCAACCACCCACATCCGTTCGGTCAAGATCTCGCTGATATTCAGGGCTTCGAGGTGCGGCGGGTTATGCAGCATGGCGATATCGAGCCGTTTATCCACTAGCCATTCCAACAGCGAACTGGCGACCCCTTCCCGCATGTGCAGCGTAGTCTGCGGCCATGCCTGCTGGAAGCGTTCGACGAAGGGCGGAATGAGGATGCGCCCCGCCGCCGGCGGCACGCCGAGCATAATGCGGCCGCCGCTCGGCGAGCGATCCTCTTTGATCTCGTCGGTGGTCTGATGCACGAGCTGCGCGATCGCCTCCGCGCGCTCGAGCAGCAGCGAGCCGGCAACGCTGAGGCGGACACCGCGACCGTGGCGGGCAAACAGCGAAACGCCGAGTTCGTGCTCGAGCTTCTTGATCTGCCGGCTCAGCGCCGGCTGCGCCAGACGCAATTCGGCAGCCGCGCGGCTGACGCTCCCGGCGCGCGCGACGCGCATGAAGTTGCGCAGTTCTTTCAGTTCCATTTCAGCTCCTTGGCGCGATCGTTTTCTCCTATACCGAAATAGCATAGCTTAAGCGAGACGATAGCGCACACCAAGCAAGACGGGTCGCGCGAGAAAAGCCCAGACGGAAACCGACAATGTGATAAAAGCGGCGGCGAGAGCGGGGAGCTTGGCCGGGCATGAGCGACAAGCGTAATGACGACGCCATCAATCTTTTGGTGCTGGAAGGCGACGGCATCGGACCGGAGATCACCACGGCGACGCTCTCGGTACTGCGCGCCGCCGACGCCAAGTTCGGCCTGCGCCTTGCCTTTGAGACGGCGGCGATCGGCTGGGCGGCGCACCGCAGCGTCGGCACGACTTTTCCGGATTCAGTCTTGGAAAAAGCCAAAGCCGCGGACGGCGTGCTGCTCGGGCCGGTCTCGCATAATGAATATCCGCCCGTCGCCGAGGGCGGGCTTAACCCGTCCGGCGAATTGCGCAAGCGCCTCGACCTTTACGCCAATATCCGGCCGGCACGTTCGCGCGCGGGATTCCCTCCCCGCTGCGGCGCCGCGGTCGATCTCGTCATCGTGCGCGAGAATACCGAAGGCTTCTATGCAGATCGCTCGATGCACCTCGGTCCCGGCGAATTCATGCCGACCCCGGATCTGGCGCTCGCGGTTCGCAAGATCACGCGGCAAGGCTCGACGCGGATCGCGGAAGCTGCATTCAATCTCGCCATGCGCCGGCGCAAGAAAGTCACCGCCGTGCACAAGGCCAATGTGCTGCGGGTGTCGGATGGTCTTTACCTCGACTGCGTGCGTGCGGTGGCGGCGCGCTATCCTGAAATTGCCTATGAGGAGCGCATCATTGACGCCATGGCGGCGTTGCTGGTGCGCGACGCCAGTCCGTTCGACGTCGTCGTGACCACCAACATGTATGGCGACATCCTCTCCGACGAGGCGAGCGAAATCGCCGGCAGCCTGGGGCTCGCCGCTTCGCTCAACGCCGGCAGCGAGCACGCGGTGGCGCAGGCGCAGCACGGCTCGGCGCCCGACATCGCGGGCAAGAACATCGCCAATCCGTCCTCGCTGATCGGCTCGGCGGCCATGCTGCTCGCCTGGCTCGGCGAGCGGCACAAGGACGACAAGCTCGCCCGCGCGGCCTCCGCGATCGAGACGGCGCTCGACAAAACCATCGCCGATCCAAACACGCGCACGCCGGACATGGGTGGCAAGCTCGGCACCGACGCGTTTGGCGAGGCAGTGGCGAAAGCTGTCAACTAATTGAAGCCGTAAAGCCGCGCCGGATTGCCCACCAGCACGCGCTCGACCAGGGCGTCGTCCTGCAGCCAGCGTGGCAGCAGATCGAGCAGACCGCGCGTGTCGACTTTTTGGAACGGCAATTCCACCTCGCTGCCGCCTTTGTGCAAATCGTGGCGCGGGGTATGCGGCCAATCGGAACCCCAGACGATGCGCTCTGGGTTTGCTTTGCACAGCGTGCGAGCGAGCGGATCGATGCGCGGATCGTTCGGATCGTCGCTGATGCGGTAGGCGCCGGAAATCTTCACCCAGACCTTGCCGGCTTCCAGCAGGCCGGTAAGGGCGCGCAACGCGCCGTTGGCCGCGTCCGGCGCGATGAGGCCGAAATGATCGAGCACACTGTTGACCGGCAGGTCGCGCAGCACCGGCGCCAGCGGCGCGATGGCGTCGGCGGCGACGAACATCTGCACATGCCAACCATGCGGCTCGCACAGGTTGGCCGCCGCTTGAACCGCGCGGATGATGGCGTCGGCCGATGCGGCGCCGGCGCTGGCGATGTTGACGCGCAGGCCGCGGATGCCTTGCTCGTCGAGCGCATCGAGCTCGGCCTCCGGCACCTGATCGGGCAGCACCGCGACGCCGCGCGCATTCTTAAGCTGCGCCATGGCGTCCACCATGCAGCGATTGTCGGTGCCATAGAAGCTCGGCTGCACGATCACCACGCGCGTGAGCCCAAGCCGCTCGAGCATGGCCGTGAGGTCGCCGACCGGCGCATCCATCGGCGTGTAGCGGCGGTTCGCGGGCAACGGGAAGCGCGGCTTTGGGCCGATCACATGCACATGGCAGTCGCAAGAACCGGGCGGCGGAAACATGCTCACTGCCGCGCCAGTTCGGCCATGCCGTCGGCAAACTCGACCTGCGGCTGCCACTGCAACTCGCTGCGCAGCCGCGAGGAATCGGCGGTGATGTGCCGCACGTCGCCGAGGCGATATTGTCCGGTGACGCTCCGGCTGCGGCCCCTTGCAGCGCTGCGCGCCAGCGCAGCCGCCATATCACCGACGGTGCGCGGCGTGCCCGAGCCGACATTGAAGGCGCGCACGCCTTGGGTATGTTGCTCGCACGCCAGCACGGTCGCGGCGGCGACGTCGCGCACATGCACGAAGTCGCGGCGCTGGCGGCCGTCCTCAAACACCTTGGGCGCCTCGCCGCGCTTGAGCGCCGAAGTGAAGATCGCCGCCACGCCGGCGTAAGGCGTATCGCGCGGCATGCCCGGGCCGTAGACATTATGATACCGCAGCGCCGCGACCGAACCGCCGGTCACCCGTGCCCAGTTCGCGGCATAGAATTCCTGCGCCACCTTGCTGGTGGCGTAGGCATTGCGCGGATCGAGCGGCGCGTTTTCGTCGACCAGCCCCGTCTTCAAGCTTCCGCCCGCAATGCGGACATGGCGGCTCGAAATTTCCGGCCGCCAGTTCGGCTTCAACGCGCGGGTCCGGTCTGACACCCGCCGTGTTCCGGACATTCCCCGACGCCTTCGCCGTAGACCACCATCGAGCTTGCCAAGCGTCAGCCGACGCACCTTGGCCCGCGCCATGGCGGCCAACAGCTCGGCGGTTCCGACATCGTTGGACGAGGCGTAGTCCGGAAGATCGCCGACATCGACGCCGAGCCCGACTTTGGCGGCCAGATGCAGGACGGCGTCGATGCCTTGCAAGGCCCGCTCGACGGCCGCGGCGTCGCGCACGTCGGCGACGATCAGCTCCGCGCCGGCCAGCGGCTTGGTCTTGCCGCCCGTGTGGACGTCATGGCGCAGCGAATCGAGCACCCGCACGTCATGACCGTGATTCAGGAGTTCGGCCAGCACATGCCGGCCGATAAACCCCGCGCCGCCGGTGAGCAGAACCCGCATACTCACAGCCTCCTCGCGCCGCAACCGGCGCAACGGCCGCGCCCGCTTCGGCGCGAAGAGAAACGGCCAGCCGGACGAAGGTGGTCACGATTTTCCAGGCGGCCTTGCAGCCCGGCGACCAAGTTGCCGGAAACTTTCGAGACTCGCCGCCACGCCGGCAGCGATGATCGACCGGAATTTCGACGATGCGCAACTTGGCTGCCGCCACGCGCATCTGCATTTCCAAGTTCCAGCCATAAGTCTCTTCGCGCATGCCCAGCACGCGCAAGCGTAATCTGCGCGAATGGCGCGGAATGGCGACATGTCGGTAAACCGCACACCATAGACCGCCCGCAACATGCCCGCCAGCCAGCTGGCCCGCCACGATCTGTTGCGGCGTCAAGCTGCCCGGCTCACGCCGTCCGCGCGTGCGCGATCCAATGACGAAATCGGCACCGCCTACGGCGATCGGTCCGATCAAATCCGGCATGAACTCCGGCACGTCGCTGCCGTCGCCGTCGAGGAAGCAGACAATGTCGCAATCGCGATCGACAGCGCCTTCACGCCAGCCGCGCAGGCCCGGCCATAGCCCCGTTTGGGCTCAGCGACGACGCGCGCGCCCGCCGCAGCCGCTTCCGCCGCCGTGCGATCGGTCGAGCCGTTGTCGACGACGATGACCTCATCGACGCCTTGCGCCAGCACGTCGCGCACGACGCCGGCGATCGGCTCTTCTTCGTTCAGACATGGGATCACGACACTGACGAAGCTGTCGCCCGAGGCTAATCGCATGTCAGGCCCGCAACAGGGACGCGTTCCGACGCGCGCGCACGAAATCGCCGCGTCGCCGGCGCTTCGGCGCCGGTGATCTGCGGCTCGGCGCAAAATCCGGCTTGATGCCTTCAAACTCATCTTCCAGCATGCGGAACGATGCTCCATCATCGACATCATACCAGCCCGGCACATTCACGACCGGCAGGCCGATCTCGCGCGCACGTTCCAACGTCAAACGATAGACGTCGCTGGTGCTCCAGGGCATGTCTTCAAACAGGCGGGCGTGCGGGCGCGATAGCCCGATCAGCGTATAGCCGCCGTCGAAGGCCGGGCTGAGCACCACATTGTCGCCCGTTGCGCACGGCGTCGACCGCCGCGCGCAAGATGGCTTTCGGCAAGGTCGGCGAGTCGGAATTGACGAGGATCGCCGCCGGCAAAGCCGGCGTCAAGAAGATCGGCGGTGCCTTTGAGCAGACGGGCGCCGAGATCGCCCTCGCCTTGCAAAGACAGATTGAAAGCCGTCCGGCAGCAAGCGGCGCAGCGCGGTTTCCGAGCCGTGCGGCGTATAGACCGCGCAGGCCAGCCACATCGCCATCCGCGGCAAGAGAATGAATCGTCGCCGCCAGATCGCGGATGAAGCAGCGCGAAATCGCCGCGCACTCGTCCGGCAGAAGCGGCGGCGACAGCCGCGTCTTCGATTTCCCGGCCATGCGGGGTCTTGCAAACAATCGCGACAGCGATTGGCTTCATGTCACCATCTCGTTACGCGGCAGCGAAGCGCGCGGATCAGATCGAAATAGAGCTCGTCCACGTCTTCCAGGCCGACGGAAAAGCGCAGCAGATCGCCGGGACAAGGCGAGCCGTCGCCTTCGATCGAAGCGCGATGTTCGATCAGGCTTTCGACGCCGCCAAGCGAGGTCGCCCGTTTCCACAACTCGACCTTTGCCGCGACCGCGATCGCCGCCTTCTCGCCGTTCTTGACGCGGATCGAGAACATGCCGCCGAAGCCGCCGGCCATCTGCCGCAGCGCCACGTCGTGGCCGGGATGGTGTTCGAGGCCCGGATAGAGAACCGCGACTATGGCCGGATGGCCGACCAGCCGCTCCGCCAGCAAAGCCGCGGTCTTCGGCCTGCGCGCGCACGCGCACATCGAGCGTGCGCATGCCGCGCATCAACAGCCAGGCATCGAACGGACCGAGCGCGCTGCCGAGTTGGCCGCGCATTTTGCGGATGCGCGCCCACAGCGGTCCCTCGCCCTGCGCCGCCAGCGCGCCGGCGATGACGTCGGAATGGCCGTTGAGATATTTGGTCGCCGAATGCATGACGATGTCGGCGCCGAGCGACAGCGGCTTGGTGAAGATCGGCGTCGCCACGGTCGAGTCGACGCAAAGCACGGCGTCGGCGCTGTGCGCGATTTCCGACACCGCCGCGATGTCGGTGACGGTCCACAGCGGATTGCTCGGCGTCTCGATCCAGAACAGCCCGGTCTCGCCGGGCCGCACGGCGGCGCGCACGGCATCGAGGTCGGAGGTCTCGACAAAGGTGACGTTATGGCCGTAGCGGCCGATGTCGCGCAGCCAGGAGCGGAAGCCCCAATACATCACCTGCGAGGCGACAATGTGCGTCGGCTTGTCGAGCGCCAAGCAGAACCGTGGTGGCTGCGGCCATGCCGGAACCGAACACGCAGCGCCTCCTCCGCGCCTTCCAGCGCGGCAATCAGGTTTTCCGCCTGCTGCACGGAGACATTGTCGGTGCGGCCATAGACATAGCCGGCGCGATAGCCGTTGTCGGCGTCGCGCAGATAGGTCGCCGCCATATGAATGGGCGGGACGATCGCCTCGGTGACGGGCTCATGCACGCCGAGCGCTTGCGCGACAAGCGTCTGCGAGGTGAAGCGGGACTTGGTCTGGTCGTCCATGTGCTCTTAACATCTAAGCTTGACGAGAGTTCCGCGCCAAGCGAGTTTTCCATCGGCTCGCTTGACGGTCGCTATCGTGCGCCCAGCGCGATGAGCGTCTTTTCGTCAGGCGGAATCGGCTTGTCCTGCGACGGCTGTCCAGGTGGGCGCGTCGTCGAAATCTTCGCGTGACATGTCGACCGAATCGAGTTGGCGTGCACAGAATGCGTGACGATCTCGATCGGCACCGCCACCGGCCGCTTGCCCCAATCGGCCGGCACCAGCCGAACCAGGCGCTGTAGGGCACGATCAGGGAGATTTTGCCGTCGGCGACGCGCACCACCTGGCTGCACGTAGCCGATGGTCGAGTCGTCATCGTCCAGCACCGGCAGCCCGATCAGATGGCCGACGCGCACGGGCTGCGGAAAGCGCTTTCGCACATCTTCTCCTCAGGCGTGGGCTCGTCGCTCCTCCTGGTTCCTCGGCTTGCGGCTTCGCGCCCAGATCGCCCGCCCCTGCGGCAGGCGCTGATGAGCGGCTCTTGCGTCGACGCCCGGGCCGGCACGAGCAGCAGCCGCTGCGGCCAGACACATCACGGACATATGAAATCGCGGCATCGACAGCTCCCGCATTACACGAATTCGTGTGTTGCGCGTCAAAGGCCGATTCGGCCTTATCGGCGCGAAAGAATACGTCTAAAATACAATTCATGACGGACGTGATCGCGGTCAAATCAACTCGCCGTCATCGGCGAAGCTGCACCCGGCGGCGATCCGCACGATGCACTGGATCAATGCCGTTGCCATGATCATCCTGATCGGCAGCGGCTGGAAGATCTACAACGACGAAGTCCTGTTCGGCTGGCTGCATTTTCCGGACTGGATGATCATCGGCGTCTGGGCCCAGCACGGCCTGCAATGGCATTTCTTCGCCATGTGGATGCTGATGATCAACGGGCTCTGTTATCTCGTCTACGGGTTCTCCACCGGGCCGCTTCCGCCGCAAGCTGCTGCCGATCTGGCCGAGCGCGATCATCGCCGACGTTCGCGACGCGCTGCGTTTCAAGCCTCGCGCATGACGACATCACGCATTACAACGCCGTGCAGAAGCTGCTCTATGTCGGCATCATCCTGGTCATCATCGTCCAGGTGATTCTCCGGCTGGGTGATCTGGAAGCCGATCCAGCTCTCCGAATTGACGCGCTGTTTTACGGCTTTCCAGGGCGCGCGGCTGGTGCACTTCCTCGGCATGACGGCCATCGTTCTGCTTTCTGGTCGTTCACGTCGCGCTGGCGCTCATTGTGCCGAAGACCATCGGCGCCATGGTGACCGGCGGACCGCCCGAGCCGGAGGAAAACGCCGACGCACGATCCGCTGCCCTCGCCCGCCGAATAATGGATTGATCGCCATGCCGATCCGCTCGCCATCGCCTTCGATCTTCCGGCCCAAAAACGGCGTCGATCAGAGCGTGCATGCAGGAGAACAAGCAGCTGATCGCCGACATCAACCGCCGCAATCTGCTGCGCGGCACGCGTCAGCCTCGGCGCGCTGACCATGCTGACCGGCTGCACGCGTCAGCGACACGAGCGCCGATGCAGACGTTCATGCGCGCGATCAACGCCTTCAACGACGACGTGCAGGAGCTGATCTTCCGCCCCAATCACCTGGCGCCGACCTACAGCGAAGATCAGGTGGTCGAAGCCGCCGCGCTTCAACGCTTATTACGACGTCGAGGACGTCAAACCGGTCGACGGCAAGACCTGGAAGCTGGAGCTGGCCGGCCTGCATCAAGAACAAGACAGCCGTGGACGGTCGAGCAGATCTACAGACTGCCGGAGACAGGAACTGATCATCCGGCACATCTGCGTCGAGGGCTGGGACTATATCGGCCAGTGGTCGGGCGTGAACTTGACGTAATTCCTCAAGCGCATCGGCGCCGACACCACGGCCAAATACATCGCGTTCAAATGCGCCGACGACTATACCGAAATGCCTCGACATGGCGACGGCGCTGCATCCGCAGACCATCCTGGCGACCAAATACGCCCGCGAGCCGCTCGCCGACCCGTTCGGCTTTCCGCTGCGCCTGCGCACCTCGACCAAGCTCGGCTTCAAGAACGCCAAATGGATCATGGCGATGGAGGTGACCAACATCTTCTCCCGGCACGTTCTGGTCGCACCAGGGCTTCAACTGGTTCGCCGGGATTTAGCAGCGCGCTTCGCTCAGCGCCGCGCCAGCTTGACGACTTATAGATCCGCCAAGCTTCGTTGGCTTCGACCAGCCGATAAAACGGACTTGCCGCAAACGGATCGCGGCTCCAGGCCTCGTCGTCCGACGTCAGCACGATAACGCTGCAATGATAAAGCGTGGCCATTTGCGCGACGTCGTCTGGCATCGCCCTTGCCGTCGAAAACGCGAGCGAATTGATCGTGGATCTGGTTGTTCCTCGTCTCCGGCAGCGCCGTGAAGGGGCCGACCAGCGACTGTGACGCGTAACACGAGCGGCGGTCGCGCCAGCAGCGCCCAGGAAATGTTCACCGGCCAGGGCGTCATATCCTCCAGGAAGTCCGGATTGTTGCCGATGCGATCGTCGGTCGAGGTATGACGGCGCACTGCCTGCCAGAGCGCAGGCGTTGTCGCCAAAAGATCGGCCGATGGACCCGGCGGAACGATCACATTGCCATACATAAACGACGCGCCATCCGGCACGCCGAGCAGAACCAGCGCCAAAGCCGCGGCGAAGGCGAGCGACAAAGGCCTTTGCATCAGGCGCGACAGCAGGACGGCGGCGAAGGTGATAAGCAACAGGATCGCCGGCAGCGCCGCGCGCCAGCCGAGATCGTTGGCGTAACCGAGCTTGCTGGCCAGAAGCCAGGACACACAGAGGCTGACCGCCGATAGAATTGCAAATGTGAATAGCAACCGATCGCCGCTCGGGCGTGAGGTCTTTCCTCTTAAGCAGAAACACCAGCGACAGCACACCCGTGAGATAAAAAGCTGGAAGTTCGACAACAAGAAAGGTCAGCCAAAAAGCCGGCAGATTGGCGAAGCGTCCGATTACCTTGGTCACGCTTTCGCTCAGGACCGGATAAGGCATGAGAACGACCGGCGCGCCGCCACCGCGCAACGTGGTCATCCGCAGTTGGTCGTAGACGAAAGGCGATATCAGCAGCAGCGCCAACAGCACCGCCACCACGATCAAAAACACGATACGCCAGCGCTGTTGCGCATCGGCCCGCTATCAACAAAGTCAAGGCGATAGCGGCGGCGGCGAGCGGAAACACGATGCCGCCGACCCAGGTGGAACTTTCGAAGCCGGCGGCCATCGTCAATGCAAAGATCAAAGCCGATAGAAAGCCAGGCCGCTCGACCAACCGCGTCAGCAGAAAAACGGCGAGAACGACGCTCATGGCCGAGGCCATGTGCTGCGGCGCCCAGCTGATCTGAAAAAGCCAGCCGCCAAAACCCCAGGGTGAACTCGCAACCGCATTGACGCGGTCGGCGACGAACAGCCACCCGAGTGGCGGACGCATCGATGCCGTGGCGGCGAGCACGACCACCCAAGGAGCTGCTGTGGCGCGGCCGCAAAACCAGACCGCCAAGCCGATCATCATTGCGAGCGAAGCAAAAGCAGTAAACCAAGTAAGCCCGGCGTCCGCTTCCCAGCCGGTGACGCCGGCGAGCAGCGACAGTTCGGCGGCGCTGAAATGCCAGAGATAATAGTAGGCGAGCCGTACCGGCGTGCCGGCACCGCCGAAAAACGGATTGGCCGGCGGCACGCCGGAGCGGGCCATCTCATCGATCATCGCCACCTTGGAGTGATCGAAGATCGGTTCGGCGAGCGACACGCCATCGGGGGAGAATTTCGGAAGAACGCCGGCCATGACCGCCGCCGCCAGCAACGCGGCGCCGATCAAGGCAATTGTAACCGGCCGCGTGAATACCCGTTCGGGCCCGGCTGCAGGATTAGTGCGCCACAAGACGAAGACGGCCACGACAGCCGGCACGGCAAAGGCCGCAACGACCGTCACCCGTGTCATGCCGATGGCAAAAAACAGCGCCAGCGCGGCAGCACTGTGAACGGCCCAGCCAATTGCGGGCGCCATCATCACGGCCAGCGGACGCGGCGCAAAACGTACCGCCAGCGGCAGGCCCAGGCACGCGTACAAGACAAGCGCGAGACCGGCGCAGATCAAACCATTGGGGATTGAAGCCATTGACCGCGCCCGGCAGGAAGGATGAAAACTGTGCGCGGCTTCGACAATAGCATTCAAAGAGTCTTTGGGATCAAGTCCGGCCGGCTCACATTACAGTGACGGCGCGCGCCGCTGAATTCACGTTCGACCAGGCGCGTTCAGCGGCGGCCAGCCGATTGGATGCAGTTGCTGCACGATCTTGGCAAGCGACAGAATGCGCGGCTCTTCAAAGCGTGGCCCGACAATTTGCAATCCGACCGGCAATCTGTCCGCCGTCTTGCCGGCCGGCACGCTGCCGGCCGGCAGGCTCATCAGCGTGATCAGGAATGTGCCGGCGAGCCAGTCGGTATAATTCTCCAGCGGCTTTCCGCCGATTTCGGTCGGGAAATTCTGCTCGACCGGAAACGGTTTTACCGGCGCCGCTGGCGTCAACAGCAGATCGAAGCGCGCGAACAGATCGCGGAAGCGCAGAAATAGCGCCTGCCGCGTGCGTTCGGCTGCGGCGAGATCGAGCGTCGTGATTTTGAGGCCGGCTTTGACGTTGCCCTTGAGGTTGGCGCCGAATTGCTCGAGCCGGTCGAGATTGGCGAATTGCTGGCCGACCATCCACAAGCCGCGCCAAGCTTGGTAAGGCGCCCGGCCTTCGGCAATGTCAAATTCGATCTCTTCCACACCGGCGCCCGCATCGCGCAGCGACAGCGCCGTCTTGCGGCAGATTGCATCGATCTCGGGCTCAACGCCAATGCCGGCGATATTCGGCGCATAGGCAACGCGGAGCCCTTTGACGTCTCCACACGCCGAGACGGTGGCAAATGCGCTTTTCCATGGTGGCGCGACGGAAATCGGCGAGAGGCTGCTGAAACCGACGATGGCATCCAGCATGAGGGCGGCATCTTCCGCCGTGCGGGCGAGCGGGCCGTTTACCTGCCCCGGATCCCAGGCGAGCGGCATAGGGTGATTGGGCGTCAATCCCGGCGTCGGCCGGATGCCGGCAATGCCGCAGAACGCGGCCGGCACCCGCACCGAGCCGCCGAAATCGGTGCCTTGCGCCAGCGGCAGCATGCCGGTGGCGACCGCAACCGCCGAGCCACCCGACGAGCCGGCCGGGCTCAATTTCGGATTCCATGGATTGCGCGTGGCGCCGAACACGGCGTTTACCGTATTGGCGCCGGCGGCGAATTCCGGCGTGTTCGTCTTGCCGAGCACAATGGCGCCGGCAGCTTTGAGCCGACGCACGACTTCGGCGTCCTCACCGGGCACAAAATCCTTGAACAGAGGCGAGCCGAAGGTGGTGCGAATGCCGGCGGTCAACGTGACGTCCTTGATACCGACCGGAAGGCCGTGCAGTGGCCCGACCGCATCGCCGCGCATCACCGCCTGCTCCGCCGCAACGGCGGCGGCCCGTGCCGGCTCGGCGACGAGCGTCACAATAGCGTTGAGCTGCGGGTTGAGCCGTTCAATCACCGCCAAATGGGCGTCGAGCAGCTCCACCGGGCTGATGGCGCGCGAGCGCACAAGCGCCGCCAATTCACCGGCGGATTTCCGGGTGAGTTCTCCTTGGGCCATCTATGAAATCGCTATTTTCCCGACCAGTGCACGAAGCGCCGCTCGACCAACAGGAACAGCAAATTGAGACCGTATCCGAGCGCGCCGGATGCGATAATAGCGGCATACATGCGCGGCATGTCGAACAATTGCTGCGCCTCGAAGACGCTATGGCCGAGCCCGTCCTGCGAGCCGATGAACATTTCCGCCACGACGATGATGACGAGCGCCAGCGAAACGCCATTGCGCAAGCCGACGAAGGTCTGCGGCAGCAACTCAAGCAGCATCACATCGAACAGCACGCGCAAGCGCGACGCGCCCATCACCTTGGCGGCCAGCAGACGCGTCTTGCGCGCGTTCATCACGCCATAGGCGACGTTGAACAAAATCACCAGGATAGCGCCGAAGGCGGCAACCGAAATCTTGGTCTCGTCGCCGACGCCGAACAGCACCAGGAACAGCGGAAACATCGCCGACGCCGGCGTCGAGCGAAAGAAATCGATGACGAACTCGAGCGAGCGATAAATCTTTTCCGACGCGCCAAGCAGGATGCCGAGCGGGATGGCGATCACCGCCGCGATCAAAGTCGACATCGCCGTGCGGTAGACGGTCTTGACGAAATCAAAGCCGAGCGTGCCGCCATCCATGCCCTGCCACAAAGCGTTAAAGGTGGACTCAGGCGACGGCAACAGAACGGGATCGACCCATTTGTTCCAGGCCGTGATCGACCAGATCAGCAGGAGCCCGACCACTCCAACGATCGGCAGGAAGGGTTCGAACGCCTTACTCTTCATGCCCGCCTCACCTCGCGCTGGAACACTTCGAGGCAATGCGCCTTGATCTGGATGAAATCCGGATCGGACAATGTCGCAATGGTACGCGGCCGCGCCGCGGTCACCGCCGCAAAGTCCGCGACCCGCGCCGGATGGCGCGACAGCAGCAGCACCCGGTCGGCAAGATAGACCGCCTCCTCCAGGTCATGCGACACCAGCACAGTGGTCGTGCCCGTTTCCATGAAGATGCGCTGCAGCTGCTCGCGCATGAACAGCGTCATCTCATAATCGAGCGCCGAGAATGGCTCGTCGAGAAACAGGATTTCCGGCTCCACGATCAACGCGCGCATGATCGACACGAGCTGCTGCTGGCCGCCGGACATTTGATAAGGATAAAGATTGAGATCGAGCTTGATCCCGAGATGTTCGACCAATTTTTCCGTGCGCGTGCGGCGTTCGTCCGGCGCCACTTTCATCATTTTCAACGGATAAGCGACGTTGTCGAAGGCGCGCAGCCAGGGAAACAGCGCCTCGCGATAGTTCTGGAACACGTAACCAAACTTGATTTCGGACAGCTTCATGCCGTCGAACAGGATCTCGCCGGCGTCGACCGGGATGAGACCGGCGATCATATTGATGAGGGTGCTCTTGCCGCAGCCGTTGGGACCGAACACCGAGATCAGCTTGCCGCGCGGAATATCGAGATCGAAATTGTCGTAGATCGTGGCTTTGTCGAAACGTTTCGACAGGCCGCGGATAGTGACGTGCGGGCGCGTCGCGGAGTCGCCATTCGGTACCGCCGGCGGCGCATCCGCCGACGGGTACCGAACGGCAGGCTGTGCTGCGCTCATCGCGCGTCACTCATCTCGCATCGCGGGTCCGCCTCAGAACGACTTCAGATACTTCTTTACGTCGATCTTCTCGGGCACGACGCCGATGTCATGGCCGAAATCGGCGAAGGTTTGCAGATAGCCGAGCTGCTTGGGGCTCATGTCCTTGGTCATGATATAGCCGAGCGGCGGCACGACATCGACCAGGTCCGGCGGCGTCATCGTGTTCTTGGCAAGATGCTTTTGCGCCGCGGCGCGATTCGCTTTGATGTAGTCGATGGCCTTGGACCAGGCTTGCGCGAAACGCTTCGCAACATCGGGACGCTTGTTGATGAAGTCGGTGGTGAAGGCGCAGCCGGCGGCATAGGCATCGGCATCCGGACTGCCGAGGATGTACTTGGCGATGACGCCGTCCTCGATGGTTTTCGCCGCGCCGATCTTGTGCATGATGGTGGCCGACGGCTCGAGCGTATAGCCGGCGTCGAAGGTCCCCGCCTTCATGGCGTTGACGTGCTGACCCATGTCGAGCTGGTCGATGGTGTAGTCGCCCGGCTTGAGGCCGATTTTGGCAAGGATGCCTTTGGCGGTATTGAGATTGGCAGGCCCGGGCGCCGACATCAGCTTGAGGCCTTTCAGGTCTTTGAGCGACTTGACCTTGTCGACCAGTCCCTCGCGCACCACGAACTGCTCCATCTTGAAGTGCGTATTCTGGCTGTGCATGGCGATGTACATGGCGACGCCAGGCTTCTTCACGTCGGCGTTCAGACCTTCCAGCGTCACCAGCACCGCGGAGACTTCGATCTGGTTGGTCATCAAGGCAGCGACGTTGGACGGACCGCCCATCAACTTGATGGTTTGCGGCTCGATATTGAGCTCTTTGAAGTAACCGAGGTCGATGGCGATGTAATAAGGCAGCGACGACGAGATCGGGAAAACACCGACATTGACCTTGTCAACTTCAGCCTGCGCCCTGATCGGCAGACCGGCGATGCCGGCCGTCGCCAACGCCCCGGTGACCAGTTGCCGCCGCGTCGTTTTAAAGTGAGACATCTGACTAACTCCTCGTGGTGTTTGACTTTTCAGGCCTTACCCGTGGAACCGGCATGCCAGAATTGAAGCTTTGTTGGCATGCAAACATCATGCCGGGGGCACCCGGCTTTACTCCCCCGCATCGATGATGGCGATGCAGGGCCCGCCTCCTTGCGGACCCTGGTGCATGGCGTCGACCGAGACGAAAACCGCCGGATCGCCGATGGCGGCCGCGGCGACGCCACCGACCGCGGCTTTGATATGGCGATGCCAGGATACGTCGGAATCGTCGAGCATGATCTGGCGCCGTCCATGCAATTTGCCGGTACGGTCGGCTTCGCATTTCATGAAGCAATTGACGACCTTGCCTTTGAGGTCTTCGGCGCGCGGGCGTTGCGGCAGTTCGAGGCCGGCGCTGCGGATCGAGTCGTAAATGCCGTCGAGGTCGAGCGCGTCGCGCATCACCGCATGGCCGATGCGGTAGCGGCCGCCGGCGCCCGGTCTGTTGCCGAGCAAGACGATCTGCGCCTGCGTCAACTCCACGCCGGATGAGCAGGAGGCGACCGACGAATAGAGGTCGAGATCTTTGCAGATTTGTTCTGCCTTCGGCATCGCGATTTCGCCGAGAGCGACCGCAATGCCGAGCGCTGTCGTTCCGTTCGATACGCCCATCAACTCGTGCACCTCGCAAGCAACATGCTGGCCGCGCGATTCCGCGTCGAGCACCAACTCGATGGTAAGCAGCGGCGTCTTGGTCTGCACGTAATGGACGTCTTTCGGATCGCCGATACCGGCATCCCGCATCGCCGCTTTCACCGCGGCGGCGACTTTCTCAACCATTGCAGGGCGACCGATGTCTTCCGGCTTGAGCTCGGCGCTCATCGCCGTACCGATGGTCAGGCGTGATTGTGAAGCCGGGCCGGCATTGCTGTTGCGGGCGAACACGGTCGCATGAGGAGTGATGACCCCGTCGCAACCTCCCGACCAGACCATCGGGATCTTGGCGATGTCCGCTTCACTGCGCTTACCGTGCTGCATGAGCACACGGCGGAAGGCTTGGTCGGCGAGGATGCGGGTAAAATCATTGACGCCGCCGTTGCCTTCGGTCTTGCCGATGACCGCGATCACATCGTCGGCGGAAAATTGGCCGGACTTGATGCAAGCCTCCAGACCGCTTGCGTCCTGCACGGTCTTTAATTCGACTTTCGCAACTTCGATTGCCATTGGTCCCGGTCTCACGTCATGCGCGGCTTGCACTCGCCGCGCATCATCTTATCGAAACCCTCGCCGCGGTCGATCATCGGCAGCGGCGCCGTGCGCGCAGCCAAAAGTTCACTGCGTCGCGTCGCGGTCGCCGTCTCATCGGCCGCAAAGCCGTCGGCATCCTGGACCAGGACCACGCCATAGTCATCATGGGCGCTTTGCAGCGAGACGCGGCCCTCGGTCACATCTTTCTGCACCAGCTCCGGCTCGCGCTCCAAGGGGTCGCCCCAGCCGCCACCGCCGGTGGTTACCACCCGGACGACCTGACCCTTCGCGACCTTCTCGCCATCGACCAGCCCGCCCAGATCGCGCGGCTTGCCCTCAAGATCGACCGTGACGCAAAATGGCTGGCCTGCCTTGCCGCCGTTTATTCCGTAGCATCCCAAGCGAACGCGGTCCGCGGTGACAATGGTGCGGCAATCCACCAGAGCGCGGTAGTGCTTTTCATAACCGAGCCCGCCGCGCCGCTTTCCGAACCCGCCCGAATCCACCCGCAGCGCCAGCTTTTCGACCAGCAACGGGAAACGTGTTTCGGTGAATTCCGCCGGCTGATTGCGCGAATCCGGCACGATATGGATGGCATCATTTCCGTCGGCGTAATAGCGCCCGCCCGAGCCGCCGCCGAGCACTTCTCGCGACAGGAACGATTTGCCGGTTTTGTCCTCGCCGAAGAAACCTGTGTAACGGATCGTCTCCTGGTCAGCCGGCATGCGTCCGTCCACGGCTTGCGCCACGACGCCGGCGAGCAGCCCCAGACAACGCAACAGCACAAAGGAGCGCGCATTGGTCGCGGCCGGCCATTCCGGCGTGATCAGCGTGCCTTTGGGTGGGAAGATCACGTCGAACACTTCGCAGACGCCTTCATTGACGTGGATTTCAGCGGCGCGCTCCGGCGTGTCGGCGAGGTTGCGCAGGATCGGCGCGATCCATTTCACCAGGAAGGCGCCGTCGGCGTAGTCCGCCGGCCAATTGATCGGCCCGCTTGATTGCGGATCGGTGCCGTTAAAATCGAGCGTGATGCGCGAGCCCTTCTTGATCATCTTCAAGGCGAGCTTGTGCAGCTTGGGATCGGTGACGCCGTCATGTTCGACGTAATCTTCCCAGGCATATTCACCGTCGGCGATTTTCGCGAGCAATTCGTTGCGATAGATGTCACGGCATTTGTCGAGGATGGCCTGGAAGCAGGCTTCGACCTGCGCACGGCCGAAGCGCGCAAACAACGAGGCCATGCGGCGCGCACCCATCACGCAGGCCTGCACTTCGCTGTCGATGTCGGCGCTTAGCATCTCGGGCACGCGCGTGTTGCGCCGAAGAATCGTGAAGACCGAATCGTTGCGGACACCTTCGCTGTAGATCTTGACCGGCGGGATCGCGAGGCCCTCCTCGAACACGGTCACCGCGGTGCCCGGCATCGAGCCCGGGACGCGGCCGCCAATATCGTCGTGATGACCAAAGGCCTGGATATAGGCGACCACCTCACCGTCGTGAAAGACAGGCACCGTCGAGCATAGATCCGGCAAATGGCCGATCGAGCCCTCGGTCAGATAGGTGTCGTTCATCAGGAAGACGTCGCCCGGCTTCATGGTGGCGGGGGGAAAATCGCGCACCACGGCGTTGGGCATGGCCGAATAGGAACGCCCGGTCAGCTTGCGGCAATAGCGGTCGAACAAGCCGACGCGATAGTCGTGTGCCTCGCGGATCATCGGCGAGCGTGCAGTCCGCTCGATGGCGAACTCAATCTCAACTTCGATGGAATTGAGCGTGCCTTCGACGATCTGCAGCACGATCGGATCGACCTCGACCGCTTCGCCTTTGGGTGCGGTCGGCCATGGTTTGATCGCCAGGTTCTGAACGTTCATGCCGCCGCTCCTCGTGAAGCGCGCAGGATCAGGATGCCGTGCGGATCGACCTCAAGATGTTGGCCAGGGAAGACGACCGTCGTTGAGCCGAACTCTTCCACGACCGCGGGACCGCCGAGCGTGAAGCCGGGCGGCAGATCGGCGCGGTCATAGATCGCTGTGTCGCGGAAAGCGCCGTCAAAATAGACCGGACGCGAGGATTTCAGCGCGGGCTTTGCCTTGCCGGTCGCGAGCTTGGGCATGTTCGGGCGTTCGATCACGCCGAAGCCCGACACACAGAAATTCACCAGTTCGACCTTCTGCTGGCCGGCATAATTGTAGCCGAAGGTGCGCAGGTGCGCGGCGTTGAAGGCGTCGATGAGCTGCACGAGGAAATTATGGCCGACCGTGCCGCCCGGCGCCGGCACCCGCACTTCCATGGATTGACCGGCATAACGCACGTCCGCCTCGCGCACGAGGCGGATGCGGGACGGCTCGATGCCATCGCGCAACAGCGTCTCGGTCGCTTCGCTTTCGAGCGCGGCGTAGTGCGCGGCAACCGCGCCAAGGTCGATACTCTCCTCATGCATGACCTTGGTGACGATGTGATCGGTGCGCCAATCGACCGCCAAAAGCCCGAAGGCGGAGAGATTGCCCGGATTGGGTGGTACGATGCAGGCCTTCATGCCGAGCAATTCCATCACGGCCGGCGACTGCGCCGGTCCGGCGCCGCCAAAGGACAGAAGCGCAAAGCCACGCGGATCGATGCCGCGCTGGATGGTCAATTGGCGGATGGCGTTGGCCTGGCTCCAATTGGCGATTTCGATGATGCCGGCGGCGAGTTCTTCGACGCCTAAGTTACCGGGCAGGCGCTGGGCCAGAGCCGCAATCCCCTGGCGCGCACGTGCAACGTCAAGCGCAATACCGCCGCCGATCAACGCCGGCGGGATGCGGCCGAGCACAAGATTAGCATCGGTGATGGTCGGCTCGTCGCCGCCGTTCGGGTAGCACATCGGTCCCGGCTCGGCCCCGGCGCTGCGCGGACCGACCTTGAGGTGCCCTTCCCGGCTGATCCAGGCAATCGAGCCGCCGCCGGTGCCGATGGTCGCGATATCGATCATCGGGATGCGCACGGGGAATTGTCCGACCGAGCCACCATTGGTGAGATGCGGGCGGCCGGCCTCGATCAGGCAGAGGTCGGTCGACGTGCCGCCGGCGTCGAGCGTCACTAGATCGGGAAAGCCAGCGATCTCGGCGATCACCGCAGAGCCGAGCGCGCCGGCCGCGGGTCCCGACAGCGCGGTGGTGATCGGCTTGCGCAGGATCTGCTCAGCGCTGGCGACGCCGCCGCTCGACTGCATGACCAGAAACGGCCGGTCGCGTAAGGGCCCGAGCTCGTTTTGCACGCGCGCCAGATAGCGCTCCAGATGCGGCTTGACGAAAGCATCGACCAAAGTCGTCACGGCGCGTTCATATTCGCGGTATTCCGGCAGCACGGCACATGAAACCGACAGCGTGGCCTCGGGGTATTCCTCGGCGACGATTTCGGCGGCGCGCCGCTCATGCGCATCGTTGGCATAGGAATGCAGAAGACAAATGCCAATCGCGCGCACGCTTTGTCGGTGGAAGAAGCGCGCGGCCTCGCGCACGCTCTGTTCATCAAGCGGCCGCATTTCCTCGCCGCGGAAATTCAGCCGTCCCCCCGCTTCACGCACGAAATGCAGCGGCACCAAGCGCTCCGGTTTCACCCAGAAATAGGAATTGCCATAGCCTTCGGGCACCGATTGGCGGGCGATCTCCAGAATGTGGCGGAAGCCTTCGGTGACGATCAGTCCGAGCGACCTGATCTCGCCTTGCAACAGCGCATTGGTGGCGACCGTCGTGCCGTGGGCGAGACCGAGCACCTCGGCCGGGCCGGCTTGCGCCTGCGCCAGCACGGCATTGACGCCGCGTACCAGCCCGATCGCAGGATTGTCGGGGGTCGAGGCGACCTTGGTCACCAGCATGGCCCCGCTTTTGGCATCGACCGAGACGATATCGGTGAAGGTGCCGCCGGTATCGATGCCGATGCGAAAGCGCCCCTGCTGCATGGCGGCAATTATCGGCGGGGCAGCGGCGCCGAGTCCAAGACCGTTTTACGATGCTGCCATCGGTTTTTCCGATGGCCAACGCTAATCCTTCAGCGCGGCGCGCAGCGCGGCCAGATAGGTTTCCTTGCGCCGCGACATCGGTTGCCGCCGCCGGAAAAGCGACAGGGTAACGCTGCGAGCCGGCGTGATCTTCAAGACCTTAAGGACACCAAGCGCGACCTCCGTATCGACGCAAGCGCGCGGCACAATGGCGATGCCCTTGCCGGTCTGCACGATCGTCTTGATCGTTTCGATATTATTGGCGACGGTGAGGATGTTGGGCCGTATGCCCAGATCCGTGAATAGCGACAATACGACCTGGCCGTAGCCAACCGCGAGCTCACTCATCACAATCGGCTCAGCCAGCAGGCGGCCGACATCGACCGCCTGGCGCGCCCGCGCCAGCGCGTGTTTGGGGTCCACGATCAGCGCCATCTCGGCGACGGTCAGCCGGTCGAATATCAGCCCGGCCGGCACCCGGTCGGGCTCCGACTCGATGGCAAGCCCGGCATCGATGCGCTCGTCGTGAAGATCGTTGAAGATGGTGCGGGTCGGCGCGGTGACGATCTCAAGCCGCACGCCCGGCATGGTTTGTTCGAGATTGCCGAACAGCCGCGGCATGAAGATCTGCGCCATACCTGAGCCCATGCCGATCTTGAAGGTGTCGAGCACGGCGCCGCGCAGGCGCCGCGCCGTGTCGGTCAGGCTCAAGACGTCGCTGGCGATGCGTTCTGCGTCATAGAGGAAGCTGCGCCCGCGCTCCGTCACCTCGATGCCGCGCGAGGTGCGGCGAAACAGAGGAAACCCCGCCTCCTCCTCCAGCAGCTTGACCTGCTCGCTGACGGCGGACTGCGAGACGTTGAGCCGCGCGGCCGCCTTGGTGAAGCTGCGCTCTTTGGCGACCGCAAGGGCATAGCGGATTTGGCGGAATTCCAAGGCTGAATATCCTTTTTTACCGCACTGCAACCTGACGGCCTTGAGACAGCCGGGCAGACCCATTATATTGCTTTTTTGAAGCACCTCATTTCGGTCTGCCGAAAGAGGGCTTTTTGCTTTTGTGGGGCAACCTGATGTCCACGAACCGAGACGGCCATATCCGGCTTACGTCGCATCCCGGCCAACGCACGCCCGGGCGCTATCCGATCACGTGGGGCGCGGCAAGCGCGCGCGAGCGTGGCCCGGTCATTGGTACGGTTACATCCGCAAACGAGAAAAACGCCATCGGAGCCCATGGCGGTTCGTACGCACTTTATCGTGCGCTGGCGGTATCGTCGGGCGCGCTCAATCCGCTAGCGCGGCCCGATCTCTCTAATACCGCACCGGCCGTCGCCATCGGCCCCTTCCCGCAATGGGCAGAACCCAATCGCATCGTCTCGCTCGACCCTTGGGGCCATCGCGTGGCGGAGGATTTTGCTCCGGAGATCGCCGAGGGTCTCGACATCCGGCCGACCATCGCCGTCACCAAGGCGCGGCTGACCATCCCGGAGTTTGCCAGCGGCGAATGGGGAGTCGAAACCGACGGCGAGATCGTTGGACCGAACGGCGATATCGCGGTGACCAAGGCGGCAATCGATCCGGTCTGGTACCTGCCCGGTCTCGCCGAACGCTTCCATATCGACGAGGATAAGCTGCGCCGCACTTTGTTCGAGCAGACCGGCGGCAATTATCCGGAGCTGGTGACGCGGCCCGATCTCACCGTGTTCTTGCCGCCCGTCGGCGGCATCACCCTCTACATCTTCGGCGATCCGGCGGCGGTTGCCGACCGCAAGCGCACGCTCAGTTGCCGCGTGCACGATGAATGTAACGGCTCCGACGTGTTCGGTTCCGATATCTGCACCTGCCGGCCCTATCTCATCCACGGCATCGCCGAATGCGTGAAGGACGCGCAAAACGGCGGCGCCGGCCTCATCGTCTACAATCGCAAGGAAGGCCGCGCGCTCGGCGAAGTCACCAAGTTTCTGGTCTATAACGCCCGCAAACGGCAGCAGGGCGGCGACCAAGCCGCTACCTATTTCGAACGCACCGAATGCGTGGCCGGCGTGCAGGACGCACGCTTCCAGCAATTGATGCCCGATGTGCTGCATTGGCTCGGCATCACGCGCATCGATCGTTTCATGTCGATGTCGAATATGAAATATGACGCGATCGTCGAATTTGGAATTGAGATCGGCGAACGCGTCTCGATCCCGCCTGAGCTCATTCCGCCCGACGCCCAGGTCGAGTTGCAAGCCAAGAAAGCGGCCGGCTATTACGCGCCCGATGACGTGCCGTCGGCCGAGGATCTCAAGACGGTTGTTGGGCGCAAGCTCGACGAGTTCTAACCATTCACGCCTTGGCGCATACGCAAGAGACCGAAGCGGCGTTGTCGCTATTGTCGGCGCACGCGGTGCGTGAACGCGCCCATGAGATGCTCGACGCCGGCCTGTCCGAAAAGCTGGCGCATTTCCGCGTCGACCTGGCCAAGCTTTCGCCGACCGCCGATTTCGTCACCGTTGTGATCCGCGAGAACTACCCCGATCTGAAGGTGCCGCTGCATGCGCGCTGGCGCCATTTCGTGGCCGGTGGCCACGACTTGTGGGCGGACATCGCGCGCAAGTCATCGTGGCCCGATGCGCGCGCCCGCGCCCGCGCCGAATTCGACCTGGCGATCGTCTCCGTGCTGCTCGATGCCGGCGCCGGCAAAGATTGGTGCTATGACGATGCCGCTACCGGCTTGCGCATCGGCCGCTCGGAAGGCTTAGCGCTTGCAAGCCTACGGATGTTCGCGAACGGCGCCTTCTCGGCCGACCCCAACGATCCGCTGCGCGTGGATGCGGAAAGGCTCGCGGCATTGACCGGCACGGACCTCGCCCGCGGCTTTCATGCCGGTAGGGACAATGCCTTGGCGGGACTCGACGGCCGCGCCGCGTTGCTTGCACGCTTCGGCCGGGCGATGCTGGCAAATCCGCAAGTCTTTTCGCGGCATGACGCGGCGCGCGCCGGCGGCTTGTTCGATGATCTCGCCGAAAGCGCAAACGGCAATATGCTGCCGGCGCCTGCACTCCTGCGCGCTTTGCTCATTCACCTCGCCCCGATCTGGCCGGACCGTTTGGCGCTCGGCGGCGTGTCGCTAGGAGACTGCTGGCGTCATCCCGCGATCAAACGCGGTGATGCCACCGACGGCCTCATGCCGCTGCACAAGCTGTCGCAGTGGATCGCCTATTCGCTGATCGAGCCACTGCAAAGGGCCGGCATCGCCATCGCCGAAATCGACGGACTGACCGGCCTCGCCGAATACCGCAACGGCGGCCTGTTCGTGGACGCCGGCGTTCTCGCGTTGCGCCATCCCGGCGAAGTAGCCCGCGCGCATGCCGTCGACGCCGAATTGGTGGTCGAATGGCGCGCGCTCACCGTCGCGCTGCTCGACCGCCTGGCGCCGCTGGTGCGCGACCGCCTCGGCATGTCCGGCCACAATTTCCCGCTCGGCGCCTTGCTGGAAGGCGGCACCTGGGCCGCCGGCCGCAAGCTCGCACAAATCAACCGCCCGGACGGCGGTTCGCCCATCCAAGTCATGAGCGACGGAACGGTATTCTGAGCCTGAGAGGAATTGCCATGCAGGGCGCCACAATCGTCGATCACCCGCTGGTGCAGCACAAGCTCACCTTGCTGCGCGACAAGAGCCGTTCGACCAAAGTATTCCGCGAACTGTTCAGCGAAATCGGCGCCCTGCTTTGTTATGAGGCGACCCGCGACTTGCCGCTGGAGATGCAGCCGGTCGAAACGCCGCTAAGCAACATGACCTCGCCGGTGTTGGCCGGCAAGAAACTCGTGCTGGCACCGGTCGGCCGCGCCGGCCTAGGTTTTCTTGACGGCATCTTCGAGCTGATCCCGTCGGCGCGTGTCGCCCATGTCGGTGTCTATCGCGACCCGCGCACGCTGGTGGCGGTCGAATACTTCTTCAAGGCCCCGGACGACATGGCGGACCGCTTGACTATCGTGCTGCATCCGATGCTGGCGACCGGCAACTCGGCGGTTGCCGCGGTGGATCGCCTGAAGGAAAGCGGCGCCAAACGGTTGCGTATCGTTTGTCTGTTGGCGACGCCGCAGGCGGTCGAGAAATTGCACGGCCATCATCCGGACGTGCACATCTGGACGGCGGCAATCGACGAGGTGGTCAATGAGAACGGCTATATCGTGCCCGGCATCGGCGATGTTGGCGACCGCATGTATGGCACCCGATAGCCGCCGGGGTGTCAGCCCTTCGCTTCCGGCGGCGAAAAAATGTAGCCGCCGCCGCGCACCGTGCGGATGATGGCCGGATGCGCCGCATCGGGCTCGATCTTGCGCCGAAGCCGCATGATGCGCAGATCGATGGCGCGGTCGAAGACTTCGCCGCCACGGGCGTTGGCAAGCTCAAGCAGCCGTTCGCGCGAAAGAACGCGCTTCGGATTGGCAGCGAAGGCTTTCAATATCGCAAACTCCGAGGACGTCAGCGGGTGCTCATTTCCCTCCTCGTCGCGCAGAACCTGGCCTTCGAGATCAAGCCATTTGGTGCCGAAGCGCACCAGATTGCTCTTGTCGACCTCCGCGGGAGCGGCCGCTGCAGCTGCCGCCGGTTTTTCCATGGCGCTTCGGCGGAGCACCGAGCGCACGCGCGCGAGAAGTTCACGCAGCTCGCAGGGCTTTGCCAGATAATCGTCGGCGCCAAGCTCCAGGCCGACAACCCGGTCGATCGGACTTGCCGTCGCTGTCAGCATGATAATCGGAATGTTGCTGCGCTGCTTGAGATCGCGAACGATCGAGAGCCCATCCTCTTGCGGCATATTGAGATCGAGCACGATCAGATCGGCGGATTGCGTTTCAAGCGTCTGGCGCACGCTTTTGCCACCGTCGCAAAGGGTCACCGTGAAGCCGTGCATGCGCAGGTAGTCGCCGACCAGTTCCCTGGCCGCCACCTCGTCGTCCACCACCAAGATGTGCTGGCCTTGGCTCATGATACCGGCAACCACATTGTGAACGTTGTCCCGCGACCCGGCCCCGGACTTTCGGCCCCGATCGTGCCGCCGTGCAGTTCCACAATTCGCTTGGCAATCGACAAGCCGAGGCCTGTCGTGCTCTCGCCGGCGGTCGGCTTGGCGGACAGGCGCTGAAACCGCTCGAACAGACGCGACATATCCTCGGGTGACAGGCCCGCCCCTTCGTCGCGGACGCGCACCTGCACGCCCCCATCGACGCGCGCGACCAGCAACTCGATATGCCCGCCAAGCGGGCTGTACTTGATCGCGTTGCTGACCAGATTGTCGATCGCCTCGCGGATTCGATCGGCGTCGCAGTTGATCAGGCAATCGGCGGGGGCTGACACCGTGATGCTTTGCCGTTTGTTTTCGGCCAACGGCTGATTCGTCACGGCAATCTCGTTTGCGAGCGCCGCGACGTCGACGCGCTCAGGCCGGATCGTAATGTCGAGCGCGTCCGACATCGCGTCGGAAATCAGATTGTCGACCATCGAGGCCATTCGCTTCGCCAACTCGCGAATGTGACCGACCTGCGCCTTCACGCTTTCCGCCGAAGACGCGGCCTGACCGATCATTTCTGTCATCATCTCGGTGCGGCCGAGGATGACGCTCAATGGGTTCTTCAAATCGTGGGCGACGGTGCCAAGGATTTCGCTCTTGAAGGCATTCGCCCGCTGTAACCGCGACCACTGCACGGACAGGCGGTGATTGGCGGATGTCAGTTCGCGCGTCCGCTGGGCGACGCGCTGTTCGAGCCGATCGTTTGCTTCTTGCAACTGCTCATAGAGAATGACGTTGTCGAAGGCGACCGACAGGCGGCTGGCGAAAATCTCGACCAGCGTCCGGTCGGTCTCGGAGAGATCCTTTTCAGCCTCCAAGAGAACGACGATTTCGCGGCCGCTTCCGGTGCGGACATACAGCACCGATTGCCGGTCCTTGAACTCGTGATGACGGCGATGAAAAGCAGCCTCGACCAGGTTGCGCAGGTCCTGGTCGAGCGCACCCTCTGCCGGCGTCTCGATAAAGCGGCGGTAGCATCCCGATCCGGCGAGCACGGAAAACTTGCCGTCACCGTCGCCGCCGTCGCGCAGCACCAGGATGCCGGCGCAGTCGACATTCAACAACGAGGCAATCTGCGTCAGCACGCCTTCGGCCAGCCGCTGCATCGATTTAAAATCGTACAGCATCGAGGCGGCGTCGATGATGATCTCCAGCCCGCGGCGGGTATCTTCCATGCGCTGCAGTTGCTGATAGCTGCGCAACGCCGCGGTCAACGACGTAAACAGCTTGTCGGCCGTCAGTTCAGTCTTCGCCTTGTAGTCGTTGATGTCGTAATCGACGATGACACGCCGTTCCGGCGCGTGACCCGGCTGCCCTGTCCGCAGGATGATGCGAACCGTTTCGTTCTTCAGGTTCTTGCGGATGAACTCGACGAGGTCTAGCCCGGCGTCGTCGGTCTCCATGATCACGTCGAGCAGAATGGTCGCGATATCGGGGTGGGCGGCAAGAAGCTTGCGGCCTTCCGCCGCCGAATAGGCGGACAGGATCTCAAGCCCCTGCCCGTTCAGACTGTAGTCGCTGAGGGCAAAGCGCGTGCCTTCGTGCACCGCCGGATCGTCGTCGATCACGGCCACTTTCCAGCGCTGCTTGCTCTGGTCGGCATGCTGCTGATCGGGTTCTTCGATCAGACGGATGACGTCGTCGGATTCTGCCATTGATCTGGTCCGGGGCGAGGATTCGCCAAATTTTCAGTCGGCTCGCGTGGGGCGCGCCTGGGTAGCGTCATGCGAAAGGTCGTTCCGTGCCCGGGCTTGGATTCAAGCGCGAGCTTGCCGCCAAGCTGCCGTGAGACGAGGTTATAGACGATGTGCAGCCCGAGGCCGGTGCCACCGGCGCTGCGCCGGGTCGTGAAGAATGGATCGAAAGCCTGCCGGCGGACTTCGGCCGCCATGCCCATTCCGTCGTCGGCGATGCTGACCTCCACGTCGCCGCCGTCTACCGCCCGCGCGTGAATGGAGATCGTGCCTTCCTGCCCTTCCGAATAGGCGTGGTGGACGGCATTGAGGAAAAGATTGGTCAGCACTTGTCCGTACGATCCCGGATAGCTGTCGAGAATAATGCCTTCGGGCACCTCGACGGAGACCGACAGGCGCGTCTTCTTCAGGACGGGACGAAGGCTGGCGACGATCTGATCGGTCGCTTCGGCCAGATCGAATTCCCGGCGTTCGGCGTGCGAACGGTCGACGGCGACCTGTTTGAACGACTGGATGAGCTCGGCGGCGCGCTCAAGGTTGGCGACGAGTTGCTGCGAAGCATCGCGGTTGCGCGCGATGAATTCCTCCAGCCGCGACCGCCGCAGTCCGCCTTCCGCCTGCAATTCGCGAGAAAAGTCTGCGCAACGATGCGCCAGGCTTGAGGCGACCGTCAGGCTGATGCCGATCGGGTTGTTGACTTCATGCGCGATGCCGGCGACCAGCTTGCCGAGCGCCGCCAGCCGCTCGGCATCGACCAAGCTTTGCTGCGCGTCGCGCAACTCCGCCAGCGCGCGCTCGGCCTGCTCCTTGGAAGCGCGCAGTTCGTCCTCCGCCTTGCGCTTGGCAATGGCATTGTCGCGGAAGACTTCGACCGCGCGGGCCATATCGCCGATCTCATCGGCGGCTTTCGTGCCTTGAATCTCGTGGTCGTAACGTTCCTCCACGATCGCCGCCATTGCCTCTTTCAAGTCCTGCAGCGGAACTCGAATGCTGATCGCGACGAGGGCGCCGACGAGCAGGATGATCGCGAAGAACAGCACGCCGACGATCGTAACCTTGCGATAAATATCCTGCAGCGCCTGATCGAATTTTGTCTGCGCCTGCTGCTCGCGCTTGCGTGTTTCATTCGACAGCTTATCGATGGCGGCAATCATCGCGGTCTGATTGGCGTCAATGCCGGTGTGCAGCAAAACGTCGCGCTTGCTGAAATGTTGAGCCAACGCGGCAAGACCGTTACGCAACAAGGCGGCGCGCTCGCCCAGCTTCTGCAAAGCGGTCCGCTGCAGATCGTTCTCGGCAAGATCGATCATGACCGGAATTGTCTTCTCGATCTGCGCGATATTGTTACGCGCCTCCTCCGCCGCCGTGGAGGCGAGCGATAGATAATAGGAGTTTGCCGCCACCAGCATTGCGGTAAAGGCCTCACGCGACTTGCCGAGCGACGGCCAGATGAGCGAATCGCTGTTGGCGATCGCGCTGTCGATGATCGCGTAGAGCCCCGACATTTCGCGGGCCGGCGTGAGCACCTGTTCTTCATAGGCCTTGGCGATGGTCGCCTGCTCGTTACGCAGATCGCCAAAGCCGTCGAGGAACTTCTCGGTCGCTTTTTGCAATTCGTCGATCGAGCCGGACAACACTGGATCGGCAATGCCGCGATTGCTCAGGGTGCCGAGCACGGCTTCGCGCAGCAGCAGGATTTCAGCGAAGCTCTGTGGATTGGGTTGATTGATGTAGCGATGGATCAAGCTCTGAAGCCGGCCCGCCTGCCCCTCCAGAACCGCGAGCAACCTGTCCGACTCGCGGACACTGCGCACGTCGTCCCACGCGCTATTGAGCGTGCGGGCGCCATCCCAGATCAAACCCGCGAGCACCAGCACCACAGCCGCGTTAACGCCTGCAATGGCGAGAATGCGCCAACGGATCGGCACCGCACGGATTAGCCGTACGATATTGAAACGCAGCGCGTGTCGCGGCGGCGACTGCGGCTCGGATCGCGACTCCTGCTGCAATGCCGTCAAGAGCGCAACTCACTGCACCTGACGAATGCGCTGGATCAGATGCGCCATGGTCGGGTCCTCCGACGCCTTGACATATACGCTCGTCATCGCATCTTCGAAGGGTTTGCGATCGAACTTGGATATCACGACTACACCGGCGGCTTCCGCTTCGCGGCGCGATTTCTCTTCGAGTGCAAGCCATAGCTTGCGCATGAAGCGGCTCGATTCACGGGCTGCTTGGCGGAAGATCTTACGGTCGTCAGGCGATAGACTTTCCCAGGCCTTGAGCGACATGACGAGAACCTCCGGACTCATCGTGTGCTCGGTGAGGGTATAATAGCGGGCAGATTTATAATGACCTGTGGTGACATAGGAGGGCCAGTTATTTTCCGCCCCATCGATCAGCTTCGTCGTCAGACCGGTGTTCACCTGTCCGTAGGGCAGTTCGATCGGCATGGCTCCCAGCGCCTTAATCATGCTCATCATCAGCTCAGACTGCTGGACACGAATTCGTAAGCCCTTCATATCCGCGAGCGTCCGCACGCCGCGGACGCTGTTGTAGAGCGAACGCGCGCCGGAATCGTAAAACGTCAAACCGATGAAGCCGTAAGGTCTAAAGCTGTTCAGAATTTCGTCGCCGATTGGGCCATCCAACACCGCGTGCAGATGATCGGCCGAGTGGAACAAAAACGGCAGCGCAAGCACATTAACGATCGGCACGATGGAACCGAGCGGCGCCACGTTGATGCGATTCATGTCGATCGCACCGACCCTGGTCTGTTCGATCGTTTCCTTTTCTTCACCCAGCTGATGGGAGTGAAAGACGCGAAGGCTGTGGCGGCCACCGGTGCGGTCTGCGATGTTGCGCCCCATGAACATCAAGGCCTGTACCGTCGGATAATTTTCCAGCTGGGTGTCGGCGACGCGAAATTCGCGCGCATGTGCCGCCGGCGCGGCGGCGAAGCAGCACAGCACCGTCAGCAATAAAATATACCGGCTCACGCTAGGCCGAGACATGGTCGCCATCTGCTAATTGCAGCAATTCAGGGCCAAAAATATTCTACCGGAGCGCCCGGCGGATTGCTATTTCTTTCAGCCGGGCGTTGCCTGGGCCGATCTCCGGCGATTGGCCGGCGCCCCGAGAATGTAGCGTCATGATGCTGAAATGTGCGAAGTTATTGCCGCTACGGGACCAAACCGGTCAGCCGTATGACAGCCAATCAAGGTTAAGACAGATCATGTCATATTTCACCCTTATCCGGGTCGCCGTGGCCGGCGCGTTGGCGCTGCTTTCCGGGCCTGCGCAGGCCGTCGTCGAAATCCAGTGGTGGCATGCGATGCCTGGCGAGCTCGGGCACCAGCTTGAGAAGATCGCCAACGACTTCAATGCCTCGCAACCGGACTACCGTGTCGTCCCCGTCTACAAGGGCAATTATGCCGACACCGTGATGGCGGCGATCTTCGCGTTCCGCTCCAACACGCAGCCTGCCATCGTACAGGTCAATGAAGTCGCCACGGCGACTATGATGGCGGCGAAAGGCGCGATTTATCCGGTCTATGAATTGATGCGCGATCAAGGCGAGCAATTCGATCCGACCGCGTATCTGCCCGCCGTAACCGGCTATTACACCGACGTCAGCGGCAATATGTTATCGTTTCCGTTCAACGCGTCGACACCCATTCTCTATTACAACAAGCAACTGTTCGAGAAGGCCGGGCTCAACACCGAAACGCCGCCCAAAACTTATCCGGAGCTTGAAGCTGCGGCCGGCAAGCTGAGGGCGGCCGGCGTGCTCTGCGGGTTCACCACGCACTGGCCGTCCTGGGTCAACATCGAGAACTTCTCGGCGCTTCACAACCTGCCGATTGCCACCAAAGCGAACGGGTTTTCCGGCCTCGATGCACGGCTCACCATCAACAATCCGACCGTTGTCCGTCACATCGGCAAGCTCGCCGAGTGGCAAAAGACCAAACTGTTCGATTACAGCGGCCGCGCCACCAGCGCCGAGCCGCGCTTCCAGCGCGGCGAATGCGGCATCTTTCTCGGATCGTCAGCAGCGCGCGCCGATATCATCGCCAAGGCGAAATTTAGCGTCGGCTACGGCCGGCTGCCTTATTGGCCCGACGTCCCCGGCGCGCCACAAAACACGATCATCGGTGGCGCCACGCTGTGGGTGCTGATGGGGCGTCCAAAGACCGAGTACAAAGGCGTCGCACGCTTTTTTGCTTTCCTGTCGCGGCCGGAGGTGCAGGCTTGGTGGCATCAGAAAACAGGCTATCTCCCGATCACGCGCGCCGCGTTCGAACTCAGCCGCGCGCAAGGCTTCTATGATCGCAATCCCGGAACCGCAATTTCCATCGAGCAGATCACCTACAAGCCGCCAACGGAGAATTCAAAAGGCCTTCGGCTTGGCTCATTTGTGCTTATTCGGGCCGCCATTGAGGATGAGCTCGAAGCCGCATTTTCCGGCAAGCTGACGGCGCAGCAGGCGCTCGACGCGGCGGTCGAGCGCGGCAACAGACTGCTGCAACAGTTCGAACGGACAAACCGCTAGGCTGGATCCAACGTTATTGACCGAGCACGGCTAAAGCGATCAAAACAACGAAAAGACGCTGATCAGCGCCTTGCTGATCTTCGGCCGATCCATTCAGGAAGCCCGGCTGGCATCGTCAAGCAATGCGAGCAGTCCCTTCAACAATTCTGTCGGCGATGGCGGGCAACCGCGAATGTGCAAATCGACCGGAATGACGTCTTTGACGCCGCCGGCGACCGCGTAGCTGCCGGCAAAAATGCCGCCATCGAGCGCACAGGCGCCGACCGCAACGACCCATTTCGGATCGGGGGTGGCATTATAGGTTCGCAGCAACGCCTCGGACATGTTCTTGGTCACCGGCCCCGTCACCAGCAGCACATCGGCATGACGCGGCGAGGCGACGAAATGCAGGCCGAAGCGTTCGAGATCGTAAAACGCATTATTCAAGGCATGGATTTCCAGCTCGCAGCCGTTGCACGAACCGGCGTCGACCTGGCGTATGGACAGGGAGCGTCCGAGCTTGGCGCGCGCGGCGCGTTCAACGCCTTGCGCGAGTTCGGCGAGGCCCGCCGCGTCGGGCGCAGGCGCGGCTTCCGTCAGCGGACCGCGGGTCAAGCTTTCGAACAGCGTTCTGCGCATCTAAAGATCGTGCCCCGAATAAGAGCAGTTGAAGGATTTATTGCAGAGCGGGAAGTCGGCGACGATGTTGCCTTCGATTGCGGTCTCCAGCAGCGGCCACTGAAACCAGGAGGCATCGCGCAGGTGGCAGCGCGCCACGCGTCCTTCCTCGTCGAGTCGCAGCCAGACCAGCACATCGCCGCGGAAAGCCTCGACCAGGCCCAAGCCCTCGCCGCCCCTACTTTGGACCGGCGCCAGCACGTCACCCCCCGGCATCGAATCGAGAATCTGTCCGATCAGCGCCAGACTCTGTTCAACTTCGCGAATGCGAATCCAGACCCGCGCATTAACGTCGCCGGCGGTCAGCACCGGCACTTCGAATTTGAGTTCGTCATACGGCGCGTAGCCGGGATTGCGGCGCGCATCGAAGTTCCGCCCGGAGGCGCGGCCGACATAACCGCCGGCGCCGAATTGTTTGACATAATCGGCCCGCACAATCCCCGTCGTGACCGTGCGGTCGAGCAGCGACGCCGTATTGTCGTAGAGCTCAACCAGCCGCGGAAAAACCTTGCGCACCTCGTCGAGCAGCGCGTGCAAAGCCGCCGCCCCATTGGACGCGATATCGCGGGCGGTCCCGCCGGGTACGATAACGTCCATCATCAGCCGGTGTCCGAAACAGACTTCGGCCGCCCGCAAGGTGCGTTCGCGCAGGATGCTCGTCTGCGCGTGCATAAGCGCAAACGATGCATCGTTGCAGATGGCGCCGATATCGCCGAAATGGTTGGCCATGCGCTCGAGCTCGGCCGCCAGCGCGCGCAAGTAGACGGCGCGCGGCGGCACCGCGATCTGCAGCGCGGTCTCGGCGGCCAGAGCGAACGCATAGGAATAAGCAACCGTACTGTCGCCGGACGTGCGCCCGGCAAGCTTTGCCGCCTGGTCGAGCGCGGCACCGCGCATCAGCAACTCGATGCCCTTGTGGACGTAGCCGAGCCGTTGCTCCAGCCGCACCACATGCTCGCCGTTGGCGGTAAAACGGAAATGGCCCGGCTCGATGATGCCGGCGTGCACCGGCCCGACCGGGATTTGGTGCAGGCCTTCACCTTCGACGGGCAGGAATTTATAAGGCGCGGGCTTTTGCGCCGACCCGTTGCGGCCGAGCGGCTGCGCTACGGCCCAGAAGCCGAGATCGAGCCAGGGCCGTGTATCGGGCGAGCCCATCGCATCAAGCCCGAACAGATCGCGGATGGCGCGTTCCAGCCGCAGTGCCGGCGGATGCCGGGCGCCGACGCTCGGATATTTTCCGTCCTTACAAACGTAAGTCAGAATGGCGATGGTCCCGTCAGCGTCCAACAGCGCCATATGCACGTGCGGCGGGTCGCCCCACAGCCCGAGCAGCGTCGCGTTGCCGTCAGCCAGGCGGGTCACGGCCCTGCCCCAGCCTTCCGCGGTCTCGACGTTGCGTGCCGGGTTCATTGCGCTCATCCCAACAACTTGGCGACGTTCTCGAAGCCGACAACTAGCACCGGCGGAATGTAGAGGCCGGCCGTGAAGACAATGGCGAGATGCGTGAACATGGGCACGTAGGAGGCTTGCGCCGGCGCGGTCGGCCCGCGCGGCTCGCCGAAAGCGATGCTGTTGAGGCGCAGGAAAAGGCCACCGAGCGCGACCAGAATGGCGAGCACAAGGATGGTCGCCAGCCAGGGCTGACGCGCAAAGGTCGAGCTCACCACCAGAAATTCGCTCATGAAGATGCCGAGCGGCGGCAGGCCGGCGATCGCAACGACCCCAAGCACCAAGCCCCAGCCGAGCACCGGATTGCTCACCGTCAGCCCGCCCATGTCGGCGATCTTCTGGGTGCCCTTGACCTGCGCGATGTGGCCGACCGCAAAGAAGATCGCCGACTTGGTCAGCGAATGCATGGTCATGTGCAAGAGCGCTGCGAAATTGGCGAGCGCGCCGCCCATGCCGAAGGCGAACACGATGATGCCCATGTGCTCGATGGAGGAATAGGCGAACATGCGTTTAATGTCGCGCCGCCTGTACAGCATGAAAGCGGCGAACACGCAGGAGATCAGGCCCATCGTAACCATCAGCGGACCGGGCGCGATCGCCGCCGGGTTCAGCGCCAGCAGCATCTTGAAGCGCAGCAGCGCGTAAAGCGCGACGTTGAGCAGCAGCCCCGACAGCACCGCCGAAATCGGCGTCGGGCCTTCCGCATGCGCGTCGGGCAGCCAGGCATGCAGCGGGGCAAGGCCCACCTTGGTGCCGTAGCCAAGCAACAGGAAGACGAAGGCGACATTGAGCAGCGCCGGGTCGAACTGCGCCGCCTTGGTCACCAGCACGGTCCAGACCATGGCGGAGAGCCCTTCGCCGATCACCGGCTGCGCCGCCATATAGACGAGGATGGTACCGAACAGCGCCAGCGCGATGCCGACGCTGCCGAGGATAAAATATTTCCAGGCCGCTTCCAGCGCCTCGTGCGTGCGATAAATGCCGACCATCAGCACCGTGGTGAGCGTCGCCATTTCGATCGCCACCCACATGAGGCCGATATTATTGGCCACCAGCGCGAGGTTCATGGCGAACATCAGCGTCTGGTACATGGCGTGATAGAAGCGAACGTAAGTGGGCGTGAGGCGGCCGATCTCGATCTCGTGGCCGATATAGCTGGCGCTAAAGGCGCTGGTAGTGAAGCCGACAAAGGTGGTCAGTACGATGAACACCTTGTTGAGGTCGTCTACCAAAAGGTAAGGCCCGGACTGCGGCTGCACCACGAACAGCGAGCAGGCGGTCAGGAATGTCGCCAGCGCCGCCACCACATTGAGCCGCGCCGTGATGCGATAGCCGGGCAAAACGGCGAGCACCACCGCCGCCGCGGCCGGAATAACGAGAACGCCGACGAGCGCATCAATCGTCATCGGCGCTCTCCGCGGAACCGGTCGAGCGCCTGCAGGTCGACGGTGTCGAACCTTTCGCGAATTCGGAACAGGAAGATGCCGATCACGATGAAGGCGATCAGCACCGAAAAGGCGACGCTGATCTCCACCACCAGCGGCATGCCCTTGGCGCCGGTCGCCGCCAGCACCAGTCCGTTTTCGACTGACATGAAGCCGATCACCTGGCTCACCGCGTTGCGCCGGGTCACCATCATCAGCAGGCCGAGCAGCACCACCGACAGGGCGAAGGCAAGGTCTTCGCGCGCCAGCGGATCGGCCTCCGCGGTCACCCGCAGCATCACCACCATCGACAGCGCGACTAGCCCCATGCCGAGTAGCATCGCCGGGCCGACGCCGACGACGGTTTCGATTTCGCGGTGGATGCCGAGCTTGACGATGATCCGGTGCAGCGCGGTCGGGATGACGATGGCCTTGAAGATGAGCGCGATCAGCGCAGTGACGTAGAGATGCGGCGCATCCTGGACGAAGGCCTGCCAGGCGACCGAAGCCGCCAGGACGACCGCATGCAGCGCGAAAATGTTGAGCAGCGCGTAGAGGCGGTCCTGATAAAGCTGCATGAAGCTCACCAGCACCAGCGAGCCGGCGAGCAGATGGGCAATGTCGAAGGTGAGATGGCCGCGCATCACAAACTCCCCGACACGAACAACAACAGTGTGGCGAGCAGGCCGAGCATGAGCGCGGCGCCGAGATATTGCGGCACGCGGAACACGCGCATCTTGGCGATGGCGGTTTCGAACACGGCGAGCATTGCGCCGCAAGCGGTGAGCTTGGCGATGTAGGCTATAACGCCGATGGCGATTATCGCCGGGCTGGCGCCCGGCTCGACGAGCCCCCACGGCACGAACAGGCAGCCGATGAGCGAGACATAAAGCAGAAGCTTGAGCTCCGACGACAGATCGATCAGCGCCAGATGACGTCCGGAATATTCCAGCACCATCGCCTCATGCACCATGGTGAGCTCGAGATGGGTGGCCGGGTTGTCGATCGGGATGCGCGAATTCTCGGCGATGGCCACCATGATCAGCGCGATGACCGCCAGCCCGAGCGACACGCGCAAGCCCACCGCCGACGACAACATGTATTCGGCCATGGTGGAGAGCTGTGTCGAGCCGGCAACCAGCGCCAGCGTGAACACGATCATCAGCATCGCCGGCTCGGCGAGCGAGGCAATCATCACCTCGCGGCTGGAGCCGATGCCGCCGAAAGCGGTGCCGACGTCGAGACCGGCGAGCGCCAAAAAGAAGCGCGCGCTGCCGAGCAGCGCGATGAGGGCAATGAGGTCGGCGGACCACGAAAACATCAGGCCGCTGCCGAACGTCGGCACCAGCGACGCCGCCACCCAGGTGCCGGCGAAGACGATGTAGGGAATGACGCGGAACAGCCAGGACGCACTCTCCGCCAGCACCACGTCCTTGCGCATCAGGCGGATAAGATCGCGGTAGGGCTGCAACAAGGGTGGCCCTCGCCTGCGTAGCAGGCGCGCTTTTATTTTGCGCACGAAGCCGGTGAGCAGCGGCGACAGCAGCAGCACCAGCAGCATTTGCGCGCCCTGAAAGGCGAAATCGCGGATCATTGCCACACCGCCAGCACCAAGAGCAGCAGCACCAGCGCCGTGAACACCAGCGTCAGATAGCTGCGGATGGTCAGGAATTGCAGCACGTTGAGCCGGTCCGCGGCGTAGCCGACCAGCCCTGCGACCGGCGCATAGGCCCACTCCCAGATCAGATCGTGCAGACTGACCGTCAGCCGCGCCGGCGCCATCGAACCCGGCGCCGGCATTTCACCGATCTCGCGCGCACGGAAAACGGTGGCGCCATAGACGCGCCGGATCGGCTGGGCAAAGCTCGACGCGGTATATTGTGTTGCAGGACTTGGATCCGGATAGCCGCAGTCCCAGGCCGGCGCGCGCCGCAACCGGTCGGAGGCCAGTCGATGAATGGCAAAAGCGGCGATCGAGCCGGACAGCACCACAAAGATGAAGACCAGCAGGCCGTTATAGGAGCTGCGGCTTTGCGCGATCGGCACGATCGACAACCAGTCGACGCCGGCCTGGTGCGGCATGCTCACGCCGACCAGGCTATTAGCGATGGGCGCCAGCGCGTCGAGGAAGAAGCCGGGAACAACGCCGGCGACCAAACAAAGCGCGGCTAGAAAATACATCGCGGCGAGCGAGTTACTGTCCGTTTCCTGCGCCGCCGCCGCGGCCGGCGTGCGGGCGCGGCCGAGAAAGCTGACGCCAAACGCCTTGACGAAGCAGGCGGCGGCAAGCGCCGCCGACAGCGCCAATAGCGCGCCGACCGCCGGCACCAGGAATTTGAGGCCCCAGGACGGCAGCGCCGGACTGAGCAGAATGGCTTGAAAAGTGAGCCATTCAGAGACGAAGCCGTTGAGCGGCGGCAGCGCCGAGATCGCCACACAGCCGACGAGGAATACGAAGGCGGTCTGCGGCATGCGGTGGATGAGGCCGCCGAGATGCTCCATGTCGCGTTCGCCGGTTGCGTTCAACACGCTGCCGGCGCCGAAGAACAACAGGCTCTTGAACACCGAATGATTGAAAACGTGGAACAGGCCAGCGGTGAGCGCCAGCGCGGCGGCGAGCGGCATGCCGTGCGCCTTGAAAGCGAGCGCGAGCCCCAGTCCGATGAAGATGATGCCGATATTCTCCACCGTGTGATAGGCGAGCAGCCGCTTCAGGTCGTGCTGCATCATTGCGTAGAGCACGCCCATCACCGCGGTGATGCCGCCGACGGCGAGCACCAGCATGCTCCACCACCACGCCGGCGGCCCAAGCAGATCGAACACGATGCGCACGAAGCCATAGACCGCGACCTTGGTCATGACGCCGCTCATCAGCGCCGACACATGGCTTGGCGCCGCCGGATGCGCGAGCGGCAGCCAGGCGTGCAACGGCACAACGCCGGCCTTGGAGCCGGCGCCGACGAGGACGAGGATCAGCACCAGCGCCGCAAGCCCGGCCGACGGATGCGCGGCACGCATGGCGTCGAACGCATAATTGCCGTCGCCGTGCGCCAGGAGACCGAAGGCGAGCAGCAGCGTCAGCGTGCCGAAGCCCGCCATCAGCAAATAGACGAAGCCGGCGCGCACGTTCTCCGCATCGCGGTGATGCGCCACCACCAACGCCCAGGAGGTGAGCGACATGAATTCCCACGCCACCAGAAAAGAAAACGCATCGTCGGCCAGCACCACCAGATTTATGGCTGCGAGGTAAGCGGGATAGAACGGCAGCACGCGCTGCGGCTCTTCCTCGTGCTGGCCGTAGCCGAGCGCGTAGAGGCTGGCAGCGGCGCCGCCGAGATTGACCACCACCAGAAAAAAGGCACTCAGCGCATCGATGCGGAAATGTGCGCCCAGCCAAGGCAGGCCGAGCGGCAAGGTGGCCGTGGAAGTTTGCTGGCCGATCAGACTCATGACTGCGATCACGCCCAGCACCAGCGTGACCACGAGACTGGCGCCGTAAACGACGCTGCTGGCGCCGGGCGATGTCGCGAGCGCGACCGCAAGCGGCGCAAGGACCAAAAGCGCGGCCACGCCATACAATATGTAGGCAACCGTCATTTGAGCCGCACCCCGCGCCCGCCGGCGCTCGAAGTGACGCCGTCGCCAATCAGTTCGATCCCATTGGCGGCAAGCGCGTCGGCCAGCTTCATCAACGAGTCCACGTTGCCGCGGACGACGCCGTCGCTCGCTTCCATCCGCTGGATGGTGGGCAACGAAAGGTGCGAGCGCTGTGCCAACTCACGCTGATCGATGCCAAGCAACGCGCGGGCGGCCCGCATCTGGCCGGAGGTTATCATTGCAATAGAGGCTGTTTTCGCGAAGTGTCTTTGGTGATATTTGAGTCAGTTATAATAACTTGTCAAGCATCAGATATGATGTTTTAAGCATCAAAATTGAGCACCCCTACGGTAACGCCGCGACCTTGGCCGCCGGCCTTCGCATGCGGCGTTCGAAGACCCTGCCGATCATCACCAGCAACGGCCCGGGCAAGTTTGCCTCGGCGAGGCGCCCCGGCAGGTCGCAAATGGCGGCGGCGATCACGGCCTGATCGAAGCGCGTGACGCGCGCAATCGCGAGTGCCGGCGTGTGCGGATCGAGGCCTTCGGCAACGTCATGCCCGCCGTTGGGCGATGCGAGGCGGACGGCGACTTAAAGGCGCCGGCCACAACTCACTCTTCGCAAATGCAGCAAGGGGCGTGCCATGCACAAACGGCATGCGCACGTCGTCTAATGTTCTGTAAATATTATTGTTTTACGTTGATACCGTTTTGGGCAGGCTGCCGGCCGCGGCGCGCGATTGTGCAATTGCGTAAGAGCCGGGCAGCAGCCGCCACCATGGCCGATGGCGGCGCCAAACGCTCAGACCCACTGCGGATATCGCTCGCCGCGTTTGCTGAGCGATTTTTGCCGCCCCAGCGCCAGTTCGTCAGCGCTTTTGGCGCTGTCGGTAAATTTCACGCCCAAACCGTCCTTCAAACGCCGGATAACGTGGCATCTCTGGGCGCGGGTGCGCGGTGAAATGCGCAGGATGAAGTCGTCCGGAACCATGTCGGGTTCCAGGGCAACAATCTTCGCGCCACCATTTGAAAAGTTGCGCACGATACAGAGCGCGGCGAAATGGCCGTTGTGATCGTAGATTTTGGCGGCCGAATTCCATTCGACACGAAAATTCTTTCGCCGTTCGCGCATCGTCGCGGTCTCCGAATGAGATATCAATTTACGACATTAAAGCCGACGAATGTGAGGAGACGCTTAATCGAAACCCAAAAATGGTAGGTATTTTCGATACGTTTAGCGAGGATGCATTTGGCGTGCTTCGACCTTGATGATGTCGTGCCCCTCGCCGCCGGGCAACAGCGGCGATTGTCCACTGCTCTTCCGAGTTCTTGAAGACAGGAGAATCGCCGTGGGCGTCGATGGTGTCCGGCATTGTTTTTCCTTAAGCGGGGGGCTTTGCGCCGCATCAGCCTTAAGAGCCTTCAATCGACTTGCCCCACCGCGCTACATCAACTTGCGGTGCCAGCCAACATCTTCGCCAGCATGAAACCGGAGCCAGCGCCAACGCCGGCACCGGGCCAAGTCGCGGCGCCGCAGAGATAAAGGTTCTTGACCGGGGTTTTGTAGCGCGACCAGCCGAACACCGGCCGGAAAACGAAATTCTGATCGAGATGATGGCTGCCGGAGAGACTGTCGCCGCCAATCAGGTTGGGATTTTCGCGCTCGAGGTCGAGCGGCGAGAACACGGCCTTGCCCAAAATCTTGCCTGCCAGACCCGGTGTATAACGCTCGATCAAATCGAGCACGCGCGCAGCGTAAGGCTCCTTCGCCTCGTCCCAGTGGGTCGCCGAAATCGTGCCGGCGGCATCGCCGCGAATATCCGCCGGCAGCACCCGCACCTGCACCCACAGCACGTGCTTGCCCGCTGGCGCGCGCGTGGGATCGATCGCCGTCGGCTGGCCGACCACAAGAATCGGCTCGCGCGGCAGCATGCCCGACAGTGCCTGCGCATAGGCCGCCGACATGGTTGCGAAGTCGGGCGCCAAATGGATATAGGCGAAGCGTTGCAAATCGGCCCCGGCCGTCCAGTCGGGCAAGCTCGAAAGCGCAAGGTGGATCATCATCGTGCCCGGCCCGGCGCGGAACGCCGCCACCTTGGCATCAAAGGCGGCCCGCGCGGAATCGGGCGCGAGCAATTTTCCGAACACGAGCTTGGGATGGGCATTGGCGATCACGGCGCGGCGTGCGCGCATAACCTCGCCGCCGGCAACGCGCACGCCGGTCGCCCGGTCACCCGAAGTTTCGATGGTCTCGACCGCGCGCCCGAGATGCAGCTCGCCACCGAGCGACTTTAAGGTCGCGGCCAATGCGTTGATCATGCCGTCGGCGCCGCCGCGGCCGAAGGCCATGCCGAAGCTCTGGTTGGCCATGGACTCCAGATAGGGAAACAGCGCGCCGCCGGCGACATCGGGCCCGAAATCGAGATGCATGCCCCAGGCCGACATCATGACCTTGAGCTTCTCATTCTCGAAATTCGCATCGAGATATTCGCGCGGCGAGGACAGAACCAAGCGCGCGAGGGCACCGCACCAGGCCGCGCCCTTGGCGCGATAGGCCTTCCAGATCGTCCTCGCCACCGCCCATGAGGGCATCGGTGACGCCAGCAGCGCAAAGATGTGCGGGGCGTCGTCCGCGAAATCGGACACCATCCGACGCCAGGTTTCGGCGTCACGCGATGACAAGGCCGCAATCCGGCGCGCGGTTACATCAAGGTCGTTACTGACACCAAGCCAGGTGCCGTCGGGAAACGCCGTTGAGAAGCAGTCGCCGGCACCGACAATCCCCATACCATTGGCGAATAGCAGGTCCTTGTAGGCGGCGAAGAAGGGCGACCCCGCAAACAGGCTCAGATTGGTGGCGAACAGATCGTGCCGGAAGCCGGGCAACGTCACCTCGCGGGTTTTCACCGCCCCGCCCGCCTCCTGCGCCTGCTCGATAACCGCAACCTTCCAGCCCTTGGCGGCGAGATGGACCGCCGCCGCCAAGCCGTTATGGCCCGCCCCGATCACGATCGCGTCGTACATTGCGATTTCCGTTGTCCGTCTTATTAAGTCTGCTGGCGCGCCAGCCACTGCGGATCTATCACCGGCAGCGGAATGGCGTCGATCAGCGTACGGGTATAGTCGTCCTGCGGAGCCGCGAAGACGTCCTCGCAGCGGCCCTCCTCTACCACGCGGCCGCTCGACAGCACGTACACGCGATCGCACAGCGCGCGCACCACCGACAAGTCGTGGCTGATGAAGGCCATTGACAGATTCATCTCTCGCTTGAGCTCACCGAGCAACTGCAATACCTGCGCTTGCGTCGAGACGTCGAGGCCGGACACGATTTCATCGGCGAGCACGAAGTCGGGCGCCAGCACGACCGCGCGCGCGATGCCGACGCGCTGGCGTTGACCGCCGGAGAGTTCGTGCGGATAGCGGTCAAGCACCGTCGCCGGCAGACCGACGCGGTCAAGCACCGCACGCACCCGCACCTCGGCATCGGCACGGCCCCCGCGCCGATGCAGCAGCAGCGGCTCGATCAGGATGTGACGGATCGTGCGGCGCGGATTGAGCGACGACATTGGGTCCTGAAAGATCATCTGCATGCGCCGGCGCAGCGGCCGCATCGCGGCCTCACCAAGACCGGCGATCTCCTGGCCGTCGAAGAAAATGCTGCCGTCGCTCGGCGCCACCAGGCCGAGCAGCGCGCGGCCGAGCGTGGTCTTGCCGGATCCGGATTCGCCGACGATGCCGACAGTTTCGCCGCGGCCGATGGTGAGATCGACGCCGTGCAGCACCGGCTTCGGCGGCAGACTGCGACCGAACGCGCCGCGCGGCGCCGGATAGGCGACGACCACACCGCGAGCGTCAATCAAGTTTTCAGCCATGCCCAGCCTCCGCGCGATCAAACGCGGCAATCTCCGCACGGCAGGCGGCGAACACCTCCTCGGGAACCGGAGCAAGACCTCGGCCCGGCTCATCGTAACGAGGACAGGCGTCCATCAAGGCCCGCGTATAGGGGTGCCGCGGCGCGCCGATCAGCGCCTCGACCGGCCCCTGCTCCATCACCTTGCCCATATAGAGCAGGGTCGCACGGTCACAGATCTGCGCTACGACGCCGAGATCGTGCGTGACGAAGACCACGCCAGTGCCATGACGCTCCTGCATGGCGCGGATCAGCCTTAAAATCTGTTTCTGCACCGTGACGTCGAGCGCGGTGGTCGGCTCGTCGGCGACAACCAATTTAGGCTCAAGCGCGAACGCGGCGGCAATCAACACACGCTGGCGCATGCCGCCGGAGAGTTCGTGCGGAAAGGCGCGCATGACCATGGCCGGCTCGCGCATCTGTACCTCTTCGAGCAGTTGCAGCGCGCGCGCCTTCGCGTCCTTGGCGTTCATGCCTCGCCAAAGACGCAGGCCGTCGGTCAACTGGGCCTCGACGCGCCGGCCGGGATTAAGTGCGGTCAGCGGGTCCTGCGGGATCAACGCCACCTCGGCACCAAGCAGCGGACGCAAGGCGCGCGGCTGCAGCTTCAGCAGGCCGCGGCCTTCGAGCGCAATTGCGCCCCCAGTGATGCGGATGCCATGCGGCAAGATGCCGAGGATCGCTTTGGCAATGGTCGACTTCCCGGCGCCGCTTTCGCCGACCAGGCCATGGACCTCGCCGCGCGCCACCTCCAATGAGACGTCGCGCAGAATGAGGCCTCCGCCTTCACGCGCAACGGCGTTGAGATGCGACACAGAAAGTAGCGGGTTGCTCATCGCTGCATGACCGGATCGAGGGCCCGGCGCAGACCGTCGCCGAACTGGTTGAAGGCAAGCACGGTCGCGAACAGCGCAGCCAGCGGCGCGGCAAACACCCACCAGGCCTGATAGATAATCTGCCGCCCTTGCGCGATCATGCCGCCCCAGGTTGGCGTGTCGGACGATACCGAAAGGCCGACGAAGGAGAGGATCGCTTCCACGATCACCGCGATGCCCATTTCCAGCGTCAGCAGTGCGAGCAGCACCGGCGCCACATTCGGCAGAATTTCGCGGAATAGGATGGTCCAGCGGCCAAAGCCGAGCGTGCGCGCCGCGGTGACGTAGTCAGCCTGCGCCTGCGCCATGGTCTCGGCCCGCACCACGCGAGCAAAACGCGTCCAGTCAATAATGGCAATGGCGGCAATCACGGAGGTGACACCGGAGCCCATGATGGCGACCACCAAAATCGATAACAGCACCGGCGGAAACGCCATCCAGATTTCGACCAGGCGAGAGACGACGGTATCGGCGAGGCCGCGGTAATAGCCGGCAAACAAGCCAAGCAACGTGCCGAATACCGCCGCCAAAGTAGCGGCGACGAAGGCGACGGTGAGCGCGATACGGCTGCCGAAAATCAGGCGGGACAGCACGTCGCGGCCCAGATCGTCGGTGCCGAGCACATAGCCTGCCTCGTGACCGGAGAAGCCGACGGGCGGCAGCGTACCCGACATCAGGTCCTGTGCGAGCGGATCGCGCGGCGCGATCCACGGCGCAAACAGCGCCAGTACGATGAGAAAGAGGATGAAGCCGCCGCCCCACACCACTTTGGGCTGGTGCAGCAGCGCGCGCGCGATCCTGCCGGCGCGGGAAGCGCGCGCGGCCACGGGCGCGATGATCGCGGCGTCAGCCATGGCGCAGCCGCGGGTTCAGCGCGACGACACCGAGATCGACAGCCAGATTGACGAAGATGAACAGCGCGCCGAACACCAGCACGAGACCCTGGATCAGCGGCAGATCGCGATTGATAACGGCATCGATCGCCATCGAGCCGATGCCGGGATAGGCAAAGATACGCTCGACAATCACGGTGCCGCCGATGAGAAAGGTGAACTGCACGCCGGTGAGCGCCAACGTCGGTCCGACCGCGTTGCGCAACGCCTCGCCCACGATCAAGCGCAGCTCGGAGAAGCCTTTCACCCGCGCAATCAGCACGTAGTCCTGCACCATGGCCTCGCTCAGCGCCTCCTTGAGGATGCGCGCGATAACGGCCGCCAGCGGCAATGCGAGCGCCAATGTCGGCATGATCATGTGGGCGATGATGTCGCCGGCGATCGCGAAATGGCCGGTGAGTATGCTTTCAGCGAGATAGAAATGGGTGCTGAAAGGGACGCCGGCGCTCGGGTCCAGGCGGCCGGAGAGCGGCAGCACCGGCCATAGCACGCCGAGCAGAAGTACGAAAGCGAGCGCCCAGACAAAATCCGGCACCGCCAGCATCAAGCCATTGACGCTGTCGATCGCCGCCTCGGCGGCGCGCTGGCGCAGCAGCGTGCCGAGGATAGCAATTGCGCCGCCGAGCCCGACTGCGATTACGCAGGCGGCAGCCGCCAGTTCGAGCGTGGCCGGCAGCCGTTCGGCCAGCAATTCGAGCACGTCGCGATGCAGCGAGATGGAGACGCCGAAATCGCCGCGCACGACGCCGGCGAGCCAGATGCCGAATTGCGCGATGAACGGTTGATCGAGCCCATAATGGGCACGCAGTTGGGCGATGTCCGCCGCGCTCGCGCCGGCACCGATCATCATCGCAATCGGATTGCCGGGTGCGACGCGCAACAACAGGAATACGATCACCGCGACGCCGAACAGCGTCACGATGGCCATCCAAAGACGTTTGACCAGGACCGAAGCGATCATCGACTAAGCGTTGAACTGGGCTTTCCCGCCCCGGTCCTCATTGTCACATTTAGCCCTTCTTCGACACAAGCGTCGGCTGCATGGCGCCGGAGACGTTGGGGATCACCTTGAGTTCGGCCTTGTAGACGATCGGCTGCACATATTGCAGCAGCGGGATCACGTCGCCGTTCTCGGCGATATAGCGGTCGGCCTTCTTGTAGCCGGCGACGCGCTTGGCCTCGTCAGCCTCGCCCCAGAGCGGGCCAATGAGGGCATCGACGTCTTTGCTCTTCCAGCTCGAATGCGGGGACATCGAGAACATGGCGTGGCCCGTCGAGGTCGAGGGATCGCCGATCGCGTTGCCCCAATTGTAGAAGGCGAACGGCGCCAGCTTGTGGCTGGTGCGCAGCTCGAAATGTTTGGCGACTTCGTAGACCTCGATCTCGGCGTCCAGACCGATCTTGCGCCACATGCCGACGATGGCCTGGATCATTTCGTAGTCCTTCGGCTTGAAGCCGCGCGTCGTCTGGATCTTGGTCTTGAGCGGCTTCTCCGGCGAATATCCGGCCGCCTTCATCAACGCGGCGGCTTTCTTCGGATCGTAGGGAACCTTGATCGTGGGATCGAAGGCCTCGTATTCCGGCGCCTCCAGCGTGGATATCGGCACACCGTAGCCGCGCAACAGCCGCTTCACGATCGCCTGCTTGTCGATCGCATAGTTGGCGGCAAGACGCACATCCTTGGTCAGCACATTGGCGTTATCGGAATTGATGAAGATCATGCCGATATCGGTGATCGGCGTGGCCACGCCGGCGAGGCCCTTCTTCTTGCGCAGCCGGTCGTATTCCTCGTAGGGAATTTCCAGCGTCAGGTCGGACGAACCGCTTTCGATCTCGGCGACGCGGCTGGTCGCGTCGGTGATGAATTTGAACACCACGGTGTTAAAGGCCGGCTTGCCACCCCAGTATTTCGGGTTGGCCTTGAGGCGCAGGAAGGCGTTGCCCTGATACTCGTCGACCATGTAGGGCCCGGTGCCGACCGGCTTCTTCTCGAAGCCCTCCGCGCCGACCTTGGTGTAATAGGCCTTGGGCAGCACATAGGCCGTGAGGAAGGCCATCCACTTGAACAGGCTGGGATCGAACTGCTTGGCATCGGCGGTGACGCGTTTGCCGTCGATCTTGAAGTTGCCAAGCGTCGACCAGACGAACTGGATCGGGTTGCCGGTCTTGGGATCGCCGGCGCGGGTGAGCGACCAGACGATGTCCTCCGGCGTGAATGGCGAGCCGTCGTGCCAGGTCACGCCCTCGCGCACGTCCATCCAGATGCTCTTCTTGTCGTCGCTCCAGCCCCAGGCGGTGAGCAGCCCGGGCTCGAAGGCGAGGTTCGGCTTCTGGCCGACGAACTGGTCGAACACCGAGCGATAGATCGCCTGGATGGTCGGATTGACCGCGGAGGGTCCGACCGTCGGGTCAAAGGCCGGCAGGTTCACATTATAGGCGATGGTCAGCGTGTCGCCGACGGCGGCTTGCGCCAGGCCGCGCGGACCGATCAGGCTGGCAATGAGGCTGCCCGCGCCAAGCGCGAGTGTGTCACGACGGGTCGGCATAAACATTGGAGTTCCCCTTCCGCTGTGTTTCGAAACGACCAAACGGCTGTTGAGCGCCGCGTTGCGGTTGACGAGGGCCGAGAAGGTCCTCGAAGCCGGCGATTATTATTTTAAGTCTAAAACAAGCGCCGCCGCCGTCCAAGGCAATTCTTCAAGCATTTTGGCAAGCAACGCGCATGAAAGAGCGGCAGCGCCCGCCGCCCGCGCCCGGCTCAGGCCAATTGCTGCGCCAAGAGGAAGCCGGACCCGCCGCCGAGACCGGGTCCCGGATGTGTCGAGGCGCCAATGTGATAGAGGCCGGGCACGTGGGTGCGGTGATTGACCGACGCCTTGAATGGCCGCCACAGGAAAAACTGGTCGAGGCCGCAAAAGCCGCCATAGGGATCGCCCCCGACCAGATTGATGTTCAGGGCTTCAAGGTCGGCGGGCGAATAGGCGCGCCGGGCGATCACACTGTCGCTAAATCCATCGATATGCCGGGCAAGAATTGCCTCGACCCGATCGGCATATTGCTCGCGCACCGCTTCGCTCCAGGTGCCGTCGGCGGGCACGGCGATCTCACCCAAGCCATCCCCTTTGATATGACGCGGCGCTTCCGGCAATTGCAGCCAGAGGATCGCCTTGCCTGCGGGGGCGCGCGAAGGATCGAGCGCGGTCGGTTGTCCGATGCATAGGGTCGGCTCCACCGGCAGCAGACCGCGCTCGCATTCGTTGCTGGCGCGCGAGACGCCATCCAGGCCGGGCGTGAGATGGAGCAGTGCGACCTTACCGAGTTCATCGGCCTTCCAGCGCGGCGGCGACGACAAAGCATAATGAATTTGCATGTTGCCCTTGCCGTGGCGAAAGTGAGCAAGGCCTTCGCTCACGTCTTGCGGCACGGACTGGTGCTTCAATAGCCGGCCATAGAGCTGGCCCGGCGCAACCGAACAGATGACGCCCTGCCCTGCTTTCAGTTCAGTCCCGTCGCCAAGCCGCACCCCGCGCGCTTTGCCTTGCCGGTCAAGCTCGATGCGCTCGACGTCGGCGCCGGTGCGGATCGTGCCGCCCCGATCGGCGATCAATTTCGCAAAGGCATCAAGTGCGTTCTGCGCGCCGCCTTTGACGATCGGGGCGCCGGCCGCTTCCAGCGCAAAACCGATGACCTTGACCATTTCGCCGCCATAGGCACTTTCCGGGCCGAGCCCGCAGTGCAGCACCCACGGCGCAAACAGCGCTCGCACCACCTCGGACCGATAGCGCGTCTCCAAATGGGCGCGGCCAGAAACCAGTGCCTCGCCGAGGAAGCGTGCAACCCCACGCAAGCCACGGCGCCACGCCTCGCGTGCGATCAACTTGGCGGTGGCGCGCGACCACAACGCGCCGCCCAACAGGCTGAAGACGAAACTCGCATCGCCGCCGAAACGCTGCATCTCGGCGTCGAAGGTGGAGCCGTCACCGTTCGCCAGAGCATCGAAGTTGGCAATATTGCGCGCGCGGTCTTTGTACAGCACCAGGTAGCGGCCGTCGGGCATCAATACGCCCGTCGGCGTATCGCTGTCGGCAAACGCTAATCCGCGCTCGCCGAGCGCTTTGCCCAGCATTGCGAAGGCCGGCGAGGTTACGAACAACACAAAGGTTGTCGCCATCACATCGTGGACAAAGCCGGGAGCGGTGACCGCCTCGGTGCGGATACAGCCGCCGATGCGGTCGTTGCGCTCCAGCATCAGGACCTTACGGCCCTTTCCCCCGAGCACGGCTGCGCAGACCAGCGCATTGATGCCGCTGCCGACGATAATGTAGTCCGGTTCGCTCACGGGACCGGCCCGCGCACCGCGGGCTCAGCCCGCGACCAGCGCCAGAACCCGCAAGGGTGAGCCCGATCCTTTTTCGATCTTGAGCGGTGGCGTGATGAGCAGCGCGCCGGTCGGCGGCAGCTTGTCGAGATTGCAAAGGCTGGCGAGACCGAATTTCTTGGCGCCGTGCATCAGATGGTGCGCCGGAAAGGCCGGCTCAAAGGCATAGGCTTGGCCGTGATCGGTACCGACGGCTTCGACGCCCCATCCGTTGACGTCGCGTTCCTTGATGAGAAAGGTGATCGTGGCGGCGCTCGGTCCGGGCGAATTCGGGCCATCATCCTTCATGTTGAGGAAGGCTGGAGAATCGCCGCGCGTGGACCAACCGGTGCGCATGAGCACCCAAGCGCCGGCCGGGATCTTGCCGTGCTGTTTTTCCCACGCCTCGATGTGCGAGACCTCCATGACGAACTTTTCGTTGGCGGCAACGTCCTTGCTGCAATCAATGACGCAGGCCGGCGCCACGAGCCGCTGCGGCGGAATGGTATCCGTGAAGCCGTCGCTGTAGTCCTTTCCGGTAACCCAATGGACCGGTGCGTCGAAATGGGTGCCGGTGTGCTCGCCCATGGAAATATTGTTCCAATACCAGCCCGGGCCGCGGTTGTCGTAATGCGAGATCTCGGAGATCGTGAACGGATTCGACGGCGCGAATTCCGGCGGCAGCTGGATGACCGGCGTCGACGGCCGCAGCGTCTGACTAAGATCGATGACGCGAACCGAATTGTTGCCGATTGCGGCAGCGAGCTGCGTCAAGAGTGTCGCGGACATAGCTAATTCCTCCCTTTGACCGGATGGACTCTCAGCGCCCTGCTTTCGCCCATCCCTGAAACGATGAACTATTTTATATTTGAAACATTAGCCTCGCTTGGCAACGTGTCAATCATTACGAACAAGACACGTTTTCGCGCCAGCTCGGCCCCGCTGAAACTCCAAGACCTCGGGCCTGACGGCGTACGACCGTCAAACGCCTGTGGTCGGGTTAAGATGGCGCAGCCGCGACGGGCCGCCGGACGACAGCGCGGTCACCGGACAGAGCGGCGTCGGGATCGGGGTTTTAGCAAACCGCGGCGCACCATCGGCGTCGCTGATGTCGACCCAGCACAGCCAGTTGCCGTCGTCGCGCCGCTCATGGTCTTCGCGGAAGTGGCTGAGACGCAACTCAGTGCGTATCAAGGAAGCCCCGAGGATAAACCGGGCCGCGAGCAGCATCGCCTCCGTTTCTTTGAGCCGAACCAATTCGTGGACGTGGGGCGCGGCAATTTCACCGGCGCGCGCCGCCAGCGTCTCGACTTTGTTGAGCGCCTGTTCGAGGCGGTCGGCGCGCTTGAGAATGCCGATGTCATAGGCAAACATGATCTGTTGCAGGTCGCGCAGGATGCGGTCGGATTCCGCTTCGGCGCCGGCTTTGAGCGGGCGCATCGCTTCCTCGTGCAACGTCTGTATCATGCCCGGATCGATTTTCGGCGTTGGCGCGCGCGCAACGTCTTCAGCCGCGTTGCGGCCGGCGATCCACCCGTTGCCGACACATAATCCGATGTGAAAACCGGCGAAATGATTGGCGGCACCGGCTTGCGCTAGCCCCGCCGCGAGCAGGCCGGGCACATCGGAACGGCAGTCGGGGGCCGTGCGAACGCCCATCTTGGTCATCTGGTTGAGCGCGTAATACGGGGTCTTGCCGAACATGTCGGTGTGCGCTTCGTCGCCGAGCTTACGGAAGAAGTAATCCATCCACTTTACTTTGCTGTGGATGAAGTCGCCGCGAATCGAGTCGGGGATCGCCGACATGTCGAGATAGAGCGGCACGTTGCCTTTCTGTTTCTCCGTCGCCATGGCGCGGGCGATGGTCGGCACGTCGGCCTCGTCGCCCCATTCCGGAGAATAGCCACGCATGAATTGCTCGCCTTTGGCGTTGGTCCAGCGCGCGCCTTCCTGGATGGCAAAGGTAATGCCCTCGAAATAGAACTTTGGCGTACCGGGCCGTACATAGCTGAATTCGGCGTTGCGCAACGTGGCGCCGGCGGCATAGGCAAGCAGCGTTCCGGTTCCGGTGATGTCGCGCACGAAGCCGGAGCGGAAAGTGATCGCATTGGTGGCGATGATAGTCGCCTTGGCGGCGATGACGTGAAACTCGCCGGTGCGGCTGTTGATACCCACCGCGCCGACGACGCGGCCGTCAGCATCGCGCAATAGGCCGGTGACAAATAGCCGGTCGATCAACTGGACACCTTCGGCTTCGAGGGCGCGGCGCAAATGCCAGCAGAACTCGAGCCCGCCGCCATCAGGGTGCATGACGCGGGCCAGATCGAGCCCGCGGGTCGGTCTGCGCGCATAGCTGCCGTCACCGTTGCGCGCGTAGGTCATGCCGATTGCTTCGAAATCGCGCATGCGGTCATAGGAGGCAGCGAGCGAGTCGCGCACCAGGATCTGATCGGCAATTCCGTCATTGCCGGCGACGATTTCCCGCAAGATTCCGTCGATATCGTCTTCGGGAAAGACGACGATTTTCCAGGCGTTCGAAAATGCGGTGTGCCCGGTGCGGCCAATCATCCAGGAATCGACCAAGGTCACCCGTGTGCCGCGGGCGCCGTTGCGCTTGGCGCTGAGCGCGGCGAGCAGACCGCCGGCACCGGCGCCGACAATAAGGATGTCTGTCTCGGTGAACAGACCGTCAAACTGTGCCATGAATGATCACCAAGGCCGCGGCCGGTTTTTCACCGACGGGTGCACGTCGACAATCTGCTCGGGGCAGAAAATTTCGCAGCTGAAGCAGGTGATGCAGTGTTCGCGAAACTTGATCACCGGCAGTTGATCGGTCGCACGCAGGCCGGGAAAGTCCGACGGATTGTCGACCGGCTCCATATGGATGACGTCGGCGGGGCAGACGATGTCGCAGATGCCGCAACCAGTGCATTTGGAGATTTCGATGCGTTCGATCATACCGTTCGATCAGTTTTTTAAGGTTGTCATGCAACATCGCCTTCCAGCGCCGGTCGCGGTGCCTGCCGCATCCGTCGCGCATCGGCGCGCTGGTGCCTGGCGATGCGGACGATCGAGTAAACGGTCAATGTCAAGAAGAACACCACGATGGGATGATGCAGAAGAAGGTTGAGCGGCTGATCGGAGTAAAGGATCACCGTCTGGCGGATATACAGTTCGGTCTGCGGGGTGAGCGCAAAACCGATGATGAAGGTGGCGAAGGAGAAGTCAAGCTTGCGCAGGAAATAGCCGACCACAGCGAAGATGAGCGCGATAGCAACTTCGAACATGCTGTTGCTGGTGGCGTAGGCGCCGGCGATGCAGAGCAGGATAACGACCGGATAGATCACCTTGTTGGGAAAGCTCACGACATAGGCGAAAAACCGAAGACCGAATTGCCCAATGATGAAATTGAACATATTGCCCAGCGCCATGGCGCCGAAGATGCCGTAGATTAGCCGCGCGTGGTCCTTCATGATCAATGGCCCCGGCTGCACGCCGTGCACCAGGAAGGCGCCGATCAGAACGGCGGCGGTCAGGCTTCCCGGCACACCGATGGCAAGCAGCGGAATAAGATTGGCGCCTGAGACGGCGCTGTTGGCGGCCTCCACCGCAGCCACGCCTTCCAGCTTACCCGTGCCGAACTGCTCGGGCGTTTTGGAGGCGCGCTTGGCGGCGGCATAGCCGAGGAAGCCCGCCACCACAGCGCCAACGCCGGGCAGCGCGCCGATGCCGGTGCCGATCAGGCTGGAGCGTATGATGGTGCGGAAACAGGCGCGCCATTCCGCCCAGGTCACGATCTTGTCTTCGCGCGGTACATCCTTGCCGAAGGGATTGATGCGCGTGGCATGCCCCGCCCCGTACACCAGCTGCGCCTCGATCTGAATCAGGATTTCGGACAACGCCAGCAGGCCGATGGTCATGGGAATCAGCGACACGCCGTCGTCGAGATCGACAAAACCGAACGTCAACCGCGGCAGCGCTGATTCCGGGTCGAGACCGATGGTCCCAACCACTGCGCCCAATCCGGCGGCGATGACACCGCGGATCAGCGACTTGCCCGACAGGCCGGCGATGATGGTGAGCGAAAAGATGAGCACCGCGGACATTTCCGGCGGCCCCATCATCAGTGCCACCACGGCGATCGGTGCCGCAACTATAAAAAGCACGATGTCGCTGAAAGTGTCGCCAAACACCGAGGCGTAAAGCGCCATCTTCATCGCTTTTAGCGGTTTGCCTTGCTTGGCGAGCGGATAACCATCGAAGGCAGTGGCGGCGGCCTCCGGCGAACCCGGCGTGTTGAGCAAAATGGCCGAGATCGAACCGCCGAAAGTACCGCCCTTCATGATGCCTATCAGATAGGCCAGACCGCCGAGCGGCGAGAGATAGAATGTGACCGGCAAGGCAAGCGCAATCGCCATCGGGCCGTTGAGACCCGGAATCGCGCCGACGATAATCCCCGTCAGCACGCCGAGCGCGATGAAGATCACATTGGTCCAGATCAGGGCGTCGCCCAATCCCGCCAGAATATCGCTCATGGCAGGAGCCCCTCGACAATGCCGGTGGGCAGTTGAACGCTGAACAGATGATAAAGCGTGTAGTAGATGATGAGCGGCGCGAGGATCGATACGCCGGCCAACTGCACCCAATTCCGGTTACGCAGATCGAGCGCGATCATCATCAGCGCAACCATCAAAAGGCCGGCGGCGACGTAGCCAAGCGTCGTAATGGCGACGAAGACCACGAACAGAAAGACCGAAAATCCGCCGATGAACAGCCAGTTTCGCAACCCCAGCACCGGTGGGGAATCATCCGGGTCGGGCGGCGCCGGCAGTCTGGTGGCGACCAACAATGCGCCCATGACGACGACCAGCCAGAGAACCGCGAGCGGGAAAAACTTCGGGTCGAGCCCGTAGTCGCTGGACGAGGTGATTTGAAACGGCACGATGATGAAGATCATCACCAGGCCGAAAATCGTCACCAAGCCCCCGGAAATAATATCCGAGCGTCGCACGCGCGGGTCCCTCGCGAAGTTATCGGGCGCGCCGCAAGGTGCACGGCGCGCCCTCAATGCTGCGCTATTTGAGCTTCTTCACAAGCGGCTCGACGTCGTCATGCTGCTTATGCAGGAACGCGACCGTCTCCTTCGGATCGCGGTACTTGGTGAGCAATCCAATCTTGTCGTGCAGCGTCTTCTGCACCTCAGGATCGTCGATTGCTTTTTTGATCGCCGCTTCCAGTTTGGCGACCACGTCGGCGGGAACGCCCTTCGGCGCCGACAGCATGAAGGTGTCGGTGAAGGTGAAGTTGTAGCCGAGTTCGATCAGGGTCGGGATGTCGGGATAGTCCTTCATCCGTTCAGCCGACATGGTGGCAAGCGCGCGCAGCTTGCCGGCGCGCACTTGTTCGGTCCAGCCGCTGCCGCTCCAGGTCGTGTCGATGTGGCCGCCGAGCACTTCCTGGATGCCGACCGCACCGCCTTTGACCGGGATGATCTTGAACTCGACGCCAGACTTTTCCGTAATCGCCATGCACATAAGCCGCGAGGCGGAGACCTGCGAGGCAAACGAGATCGCCTTGTTTTCCTTTTTGCGCGCCTCGATCATGTCCTTCAGCGTCTTAAACGGGCTGTCGGCTTTTACCACGATGGCATCGGACGGATAAGTGAGCGTCGCGAGATGGCTGAAGTCGTCGATCTTGTATTTGATGTTCTTGTTGATCTGCGGCGTCAGCGTATAGGCGGCGCTCGCCCCCATGCCGATGGTGTAACCATCAGGCGTCGCATTGATAAGTTGCGAGGCCATCACGGTGCCGCCGCCACCCGATTTGGTGACGGCGACGACCGGCTGGCCGAGAATCTTCGACATCTTGTCGGCGATCAGCCGGCCGGTGGTGTCGACGGCGCCACCGGGGTTAAAGCCGATATACATGGTGATCGGCTTGGTCGGAAAGTCCGCCGCCGTGGCGAGACTGCCGGTCAGGGTCAGCGCGAGCGCCGCCGCCGACAAAGTCATCATGTTGGTAAAACTACGTTTCATCTTCATCCTCCCATTTTGAATTTTCACGTCCGAGCGGAACGCTTCTTCTTGTTGGAACCCTTATCCAATTCGGGTCGCTGTTCAGTCCATCATCGCGGGTAGCCTTCGTAGTCGGGCGAAATGCAGACATCGATCAGACAGCATCGTCCCTGCTCGACCGCCGCGATGCCGGCCGCGATCGCCGCGGCAAGATCGGACTTGCGGCGCACCGGACCAAAGCCGTCGAAGCCCTGCGCCTTCGCCATCGCCAGAATATCGACGTCGGGATCGGATATCCGCTGGCCGATTGACGCGGTGTCTGCCGGCCGGTTGCGCGCCAGCGACGTCGTCGCCTGGTGTTGCTCGTCGATATAGTAGCCGGCATTATTGGCGATGATGATCAGCAGTGGAATCCTGTGGCGCGCCGCGGTCCACAAAGCCGAAACGCCCATGAGGTAGTCACCGTCGCCGAATACGGCGACCGGCAGCCGCCCGCTGCCGCGCAAGGCGAGCGCCGAGCCGACCGCCATGCCGGGGGCGCCGCCGATGCCGGCAGCGCCGTCGGCGCCGAGATAATCGAGCGGATGCTGGATCGGCAGCGCACCGACGTGCCAGCCGAGCGGCGCGCGCATCAGGCAAAAGGGCTTCTCACGCAGCGCGTCGTTCATCGCTGCGCCGATATCCCACAAGCCGATAGCGTCGGCCTCACCACTTAAGGGCGGGAACGGCTGCGACGATTTGCGATTGGCGCGGCACATATCCAGCCGCGCCGCCGCGGCACGGTGGAACGAATCGCCGGCGCGCTTGTCGAGTTCGCGCAGCAACAGCGGCACCACGCGATCGGGCTCCGCCAGAATGTCGAGATCGACCGCGGTCAGCCCCATGTGATCGCGCGTCCAGCCGCGATGGATGAAGGTGTCGATTGAGCAGCGAATGATTGTCGCCGGCACGTCGCTGTCGCCCCAGGCCTGCTTGAACAGCGTCGCCTGATCCCACCAGTCGAGGCTGAGCACCACGTCAGCCTCACGCATGATCTGCACGCCCTCGTCGGGCGTGAAAGCGATAGCCGGATCGGGACCGTGCAACGGATGGTCGGTGGGAAACGCACCTGCGACCTTGAGATCGGTCAGCACGCGGGCGCCGAGCATCTCGGCAAGGCGGATGCGCTCGGCCCACGCCTGCCCGTCGCGCGAGACGCGACCGGCGAGTATGACCGGCGAGCGCGCCTTGAGCAGCAATTCAGCCGCGCGCACAACCAGCTCCGGGTCGGCGGCGGGAGACGCCGGCGCTTGAAAGCGCGCCACGTTCGGCTTGGCGTCGCGCGCATGCAGCAAGCTATCCTCCTGCATGCGCTGATCGAGCGTGATGTAGACCGGCGCCTTGGGCGCGGTGCTCGCCATCTGATGGCCGCGCAGGATCGAACTCGATCGCGGCCTTGGGTGAGATCGGCGCGTCGTCCCATTTGACATAATTGCGCACCAGCGCCGCTTGGTCCGACACGCTGTGCAGCCAGTCGATCGGCGTGCGTCGGCGCGCTGAAATCGAGCGGCCCGCTGCCGCCGAGAATGAGGATTGGCGTGCGGTCACACCAAGCGTTGTAGACCGCCATGGTGGCGTGCATCAGGCCAACATTGCAGTGGACGATCACGCCCATCGGCTTGCCGGTCACCCGCGCATAGCCGTGCGCGATGGCGACCGCGTTCTCCTCGTGCAGGCAGAGCAGCATTTCCGGCCGCTCATTGCCGAGGTGATTGACCAGGCTCTCGTGCAAGCCGCGGAAGCTCGAGCCGGGGCAGAGCGCCACGAAGTCGAGCCCGATGTCGCGCAGAAGCTCGGCGACCGTGTCGCTGTTCCAGAACGTGCCGTCGAACCCGTCCGGCACCTGCTGGGCCGGCGTGTCGATGGTCGAAATGCGTTTGGCGGGGGTCGGTGCGTTCACCCCTTGGCCTCCCCTTATCGCAACGCGGTGAAACCGCGCTTTTTTCTTTGCTTAGGGGACAGGGAACCACCCGTGGATAAATCCGTCAAATCGAAATATGCTATGAATTATGCGGAATATCACAAGAATGAACGAAGGGTGCCGGTCATGGGCGTGGGCTTGAGTCTGCCGCGAATTCGCAATTTCATCGCCGTGGCGGAAGAGCGGCAATTCCGCCGCGCCGCCGAGCGCGTCGGTCTGTCGCAACCGGCGCTGAGCGCGCAGTTGCGCGAGCTCGAGGAATATCTCGGCACCGCTTTGCTCAGCCGCACCACGCGCAGCGTTCATCTCACCGCCGAAGGCGAGAAATTCCTGCTGCGCGCCCGCAACATTCTCGCCGATCTTGAGTCGGCGGTGCTCGAAGTGCGCGACCACGCTTCGCTACGGCGCGGACGGCTGGCGGTGGCGTCGATTCCTTCGGTAGCGTCGCGCATCCTTCCGGACGTCGTCGCCTCGTTCATCAAACGTTATCCCGGCATCGACGTACAGGTGATCGAACTCGGCGCCCGCGACGTCATAAAGTGCGTCGCCGGCGGCAATGCCGATCTCGGCATCGCGGCGGCGCCGGACCGCAACAGCGAGTTGACCTTCTCCTTCATGCTGCGCGACCGCTTCGTCGGCCTCGTGCCGCCGTCGAGTCCGCTGGCACGCAAGCGGCAGGTGCCGCTCGAGGCGTTGTTCGAATACCCGCTGATCACCACCGTCCCCGGCACCAGCATCCATTCGACGCTCGAACGCGCCTGCCGCGAGCATGGGCAATCGCTGCGAGTCACGCATTCGGTCACTCAGCATCAGACGGTCATGGCCATGGTGGGGGCCGGTCTCGGCGTGGCGCTGCTGCCCGAACTCAGCCTGACGGACACTGCCACGGTTGCGCGCGTCACGGTCGTCGCGCCGGAAATCACGCGCGATCTCGGTGTGGTTCAGCGCAAGGGCGAGGCATCCTCGGCAGCCGCGCACGAGTTCATCGCCGCGCTTCGCCTTACGATTGGCACGCTGTCAGGTCGCTACAGGCCGGCTTTGCCGAGAAAATCATCGACCGCCGCGGCCAGTCCTTCCGGATTGTCGCCGGCGAGGTCGTGACTGCCGACAAGCTCAATCCCGGTCAGCCGCGGGTTTAGAGATTTCGCTTTTGCCAGGGTCTCCGGCGCGAACATGTCCGAACTCGCTGGCGCGGATCAGCAAAGTCGGGATCTGCATCTCGGCCAGCATCGGCCAGAAGAATTCCGGCACCGGCGCCGATTTGCCGGTCTCCAGCGCGCGCTTGAAGTTGTCGCGGAAATGCAGGTCGCGCTTGAGCACGTAGCCCTTGTCGGTCTTCTTCAGAAAAGCTTCCCAGCGAGCGCGGCGCGCAGTGTCGCCGGGTGCTTCGTGATGATAGGCCATGGCATCTTCGAGCGAAGCGAACAGATCGGGCTGCCCGCCGATCCGCTCGGCGACGTGGCGGCGACCCGCGGGCGCGAGATCGGGCGCGAAGTCGACGCAGATGAGCCCGGCGGCGCGCTCCGGCTTCCAGCCCGCGGTGGCGAGCGCGACGCGGCCGCCGAACGAATGGCCCATCAGCACCGCCTTGTCCCAGCCGAGCGCGTCGAGCACGGCGATTAAATCGTTGCTCAATGTCTCGAGCTTATAGTCGCGCTGCGGGCTCCAGTCCGAACTCTCCGAAGCCGCGCATGTCGATCGCTGCGACTTCGCGGTCGCGGCCGATCAACTCGGCGGGCTTTGCCCAATCATAAGAAAAGAACGACAGCCCGTGGACGATCAGTACCGGCGTGCGGCCCGGCCGGCCGAACTTGCGATAGAAAATCTTAACGTCGCCCGAGGGCACGCGCCCGGTTATTTCAGAGGCTGACATCGGTGTGTCCGAGACAGTGATACGATGAGAGTGAAAGCGTTTCGGCTGTCATGGCCGGGCTTGTTCCGGCCATCCCGCTTAGGCGCGCAAAGTGTCACCCGAAGCGGGATCACCAAGTCACGCGCCTTCGGCGCGGCCCAGTGACGACAAGTCGATAGTCAGGCTTGCCCCACCACGATGCCCATGCCGGTGATCCATTCCGGCACCAGGTGGTAGTATTTCAATTCTGCCTCGAGCTTGCCCATGGCCTTGGCCGCCGCCGCTGCCGCCACCCAGGTGCGCACCTCATGCGCGCCGAAACCGGCGACGCGGTCGATCTCGGCGTCGGTCATGGCATCGAAGTCCTCAAGCCTGGCATCGACGAAGCTCTTGAGGAAATTGTGATCCCATTGCTCGTCCGGCGGCAGGCACGGGCCCTTGCCGACGACGAGATCGCGGGCGGCGCGGATCACGCGTTTCTCGCGCGCCTCATACTCTTCCGGCGTCGGGGTCGCGCGCTGGATCAGGCGCTTCGCGACGTCAGGTGGGCTCATCTCAAGCCGCGGCGTCGGCGGATCGTGCGACAGCCCGCCCGAGCCGACGAAAGTGATGCGCATGTTTTTATCGGCGAAGAATGCGCCGATGGCCTCGCCGAATTTGCGCACGCGCTTGAACGAGGGCCGCGGATCGGCCGCGCAATTGATGAAAATCGGCAGCACGTTGTAGCGGTTGAGCGCGCCGGTAAGCTTGTAGAGCGGGATGGTGATGCCGTGGTCGACCTTCATCTCGTGCGAAAGCGCCACGTCGAAATCGCGTCCGTGCAGATAGCGCACGCAGTCGAGCGCGGTCTGCCGCGGCACTTTGAGCGGGCCGGCCTCCAGATGCCAATCCTTCGAGCCTTGCGCCGCCGTGCCGATGCAGAACATCGGCATCAGTTCGTAGAAGAAGCCGTTGAAGTGATCGGGACCGAAAACCACGATCAGTTCGGGATTGAATTTATGCAGCGCCGCCGAGCATTGCTCGAGCTCGCGGAAAAACTGTGCATGCACGCCATTCTCCAACTCCTCGACATCCGTCAACATCAACGGGCTGTGCGAAGCGCAGATCAGTTGGACCGTCATGTCGTCCTCCACTCTAGACGCGTGTCTCGCTCAGATTGCCTTCGGCAAACATTTCATCGACATCGACCAGTCGCACGGCGAGCCCTTGCTCGTAGGAATAGCGTGCCATTGTAGCGAGCGTTTGGCGATTTGCATCAACGCCGTAGGACCAGAAGTCGTGCCCCATGACCGCGGTCGTCGCTTCGTATTCGGCGGTGACCCAGGGCAGCCCGATCTTGAGCGCGGTGGTCTCGGCGAATTCGGCGTCGGCCAGCCGCTTGGCTTTGAGAAAAGCCTTGTAAAGGCTGGCGGCCAGCCAGCGATTGTTGTCGTAGATATCACGCCGGATACCGAGCGCATGCATGATGGGGAAAATGCCCGTCTTGGTGAAATAGTCGCGTTCGGCGGCGCGGTAATCGGGATAAAGCCGCCGCACCTCCGGATGCCCGTTGATGTAACAGGAAGGCGTACGGGCCGAAATCACGCCGTCGAGTTCGCCGTCGGCGAGCAGCTTGGACAGCGCCGCATCGTTGCGCGAGACCAGCGGAAAACCTTCCAGCAAATTGAGCGGAAACTTGTCGCGGCGGCCGGGGTTTTCGAGGCCCGCCTGCACCCAATTGATGTCCTTCGGCTCGATGCCGCACTGATCCTTCAGGAAGCCGCGGAACCACATCACCGCCGACATTTGATATTCCGGCACGCCGATGCGTTTGCCGCGCAGATCGGCCGGCCCTTCGATGCCCCGATCGCTGCGGATATAGACTGCTGAATGACGGAACATGCGCGACAGAAACACCGGCACCGCGACATAAGGCGTCGGCCCGCGCGACAGCGCGATTAGGAACGGGCTGAAGCCGATCTCCGCCACTTCGAACTCGCCGTGGAAAAACGCGCGTTCAAAGCATTCCTCGACCGGCATGGTGATGTAATTGACATCGCAGCCCTCCACTTGCACGCGCTCATCGGTAAGGGCGCGCACGCGGTCGTAGTCCCAGGTCGCGATGGTGATCGGCAATCGGCTCATATCGGCTCCGGCTTGTGAACTCCTATCGATAGGGCGTACAAAAGTCCATACTATTGACCTAATGGAGACGCGCGATGGCGACCGCCACCTCTGCCTTGCGGGTTGTCGCGACCGATCTGTCCCGCAGCCCGGTCGCCCGCTACATCCAACTGGCGACGCTGTTTCGTAACCGTATCGCCGCCGGCGCGTGGCCGGTCGGCGGCCGCATCCCCAACGTCGACACGCTCGCCGCGGAATTCGCGGTGGCGCGCGGAACGATGCGGGAAGCGCTCGGCCTCTTGCAGCAGGAAGGCCTGATCGAGCGCATGCGCGCCAAAGGCAGCTTCGTGCGCAAGTCGCCGATCGATGCGCCGGCGCACAAGCTCGCGATCGACTGGGAATCTTTGATCTCTGTGCATGAAGGCGCCAAGATCGAGGTGCTCGAACAGCGCGTCGTTGCCGCGTTGCCATCCGTCGATCCGGGCAAGGGAACGCCGGCCGCGAAATACCAGATGATGCGCCGTCTGCACCTTCGGCAAGACCTGCCTTACCTCGTCGGGCGCTTCTATCTCGAATACGAGCTGTTCAAGAAAGGCCCGCCGCTGCAATTCCGCCGCCTGCCGACCTTGCCGATCCTGCACCGCATCGCCGGGAACCGCATCGCCAAGGCTTGGCAGAATCTCACCATCGCCACCGCCGACGTCGAGATGGCTTCATTGCTGAAGATGCCGCTGAACGCGCCGGTCGCCAAAGTTGACCGCATCGCTGTCGACCGTGCCGGCACCATTATTTATCTGGGACACGGCATCTATCGCGGCGACGCAATTTCGATGGAGATCGAATTGCGCTGATCCAAAGGCGGAGCAGTGCCGGCCAAGTTATGTATTCGACTCCACGATCATTCCCCAGCGCCGAACCGTCATCGTTTCCAGCGTTTGAAAGACGAAGCGCTCGAAGAACACGCCGATGGCACCGATGCCGATCAGGGTGCTCAGCATGATGCCGGCGTTGAGAAATTCCGCCGCGTTGAAGATGATCTCGCCAAGGCCGAGCTTGGGGCTCGCCAGCAATTCACCGCCGATCACACCGATCCAGGCGCGGCCGAACGCCAGCCGCAGTCCGGTGATGAGATAAGGCAGCGAGGCGGGCCAGATCACCTTGCGGAACAGCGTCGCCTCGTCGGCCCCCATGACCGTCGCCGCGCGCAGCCAGAGCGGATTGACCGCGCGCACCCCGGTCCACACGCTATAGACCAGCGGGAACATCGAGGCATAGACCACCACCAGGATGGTGGCCGTGTCGCCAATGCCGAACCACAAGATGAACAACGGCACCCAGGCGAGTGACGGGATCGGCAGCAACACGCTCAGTACCGGCAAAAAGATTCGCTCTGCCACCCAGTGGCGCGCCATCAACACGCCGAGCGGCACCGCCAGCGCGAACGAAATCGACAGGCCGATGAACACCCGCACCAAAGTCGCGAGCGCATTCTCGAGCAGACTGCCGTCAACCAACATCCCCCACATGGTCGCGGCGATCAATTCCACCGGCGGCGTCATGGCGGTGGAGTACATACCGCTGCGCGCGAAGGCCTCCCAGATCGCCACAAGCGCCAGCACGCCGCCGACACCGCGCGCGAAAGAGACCCATGAAGATCGGCTTTTCATGCCGCCACCATGCCCCAGCGCACCACCGTGTAGCGCTCGATGCGGGTGAACACCTGGCGCTCAAGCACGATACCGATGAAGCCGATCACCGCGATGCTGGCGAGCATCACGTCGGTATTGAGGAAGGTCTGCGCACCAAAAATCAGCCAGCCGAGGCCGCGCTGCACCGACATCAGCATTTCCACCGCGATCAGAATGCGCCAGGCCTGCGCCAGCCCGAGCCGCAACCCGATCATGATGTAGGGCAAGGCGCCCGGCAGCACGACGCGCCGGAACATCTCACGGTCGCGCGCGCCCATCACCTCGGCCGAGCGCAGCCAGATCGGCTTGACCGCCTTCACGCCTCTCCAGGTATTGATAATGACGGCAAAGCTCGACGCTACCCCGACCAGCAAAATGGTCGGCAGATTGCCGAGGCCAAACCACAGCACGAACAAGGGCGCGTAGGCGAGGCCGGGGATCGGGTAGAGGAACGTCACGATCGGCAGCAGCGTGTCTTCGACCCACTGCCGCCGCCCCATCGCGATCCCGACCACGACTCCGACGACGGTGGCGATGAGAAAGCCGGCGCCGAGGCGATAAAGCGTCGCCAAAGTCGCCGCCAGCAGAATGCCGTTGCCGGCAAGCCGCACGAAGGCTTCGGCAACGGCGCCGAGACCGGGCACCAGCTTCGGCGGAAACCCGCCGAAGTGGACGAGGAGTTCCCACGCCGCCGCGATGACCGAAAAGGTCATCAACGGCAGAGCGATCGATAGTGCCCGTCTCCACATACGCGCGATCAGGACTTGATCAGGACTTGGCGCGCGCGGCCGACAGGATGCTGCTATTGAGCAGCTTGCCCCAATCCGGCACCGCCGCGATCTTTTTCTGGCTGACGAGCACCTTCGACTGGGTCTCCAGATAGGACTTGAGCTGCGGCCCAAAATCCGGGGTGACGTCGATCTTGTCGAGCATCAGCTTGATGATCTTCTCATTCACGTCGAAGCCCTTCTTCTTGAAGAAGTCGAGCACGACCTGTGTCGCTTCATCGCGGTGGTCCTGATAGACCTTCACCGCGGCGAGCCAGCCACGCACGAAGGCGACCAGGTTGTCGTGGTTCTCCTTGATGGTCTTGGTGTTGGCGGCGAGAATGATCGGCTGCAGGTCGTATGCCGAGTAGTCGGTCAGCACCTTGCCGAGCCCGTTGACTTCGGCCACCGACGGGAACGGCTCGACACCGGCGAAGGCATCGATCGATCCGGCGGTGAGCGCCGCCACGTGCTGCTGGAACTTGACGTTGATCACCTGGACGTCGCCCTTTTTCAGGCCGGCCTTCGGCAGGATCTTGTTCTGGAACACGAAGTCGGTGGCCGAGCCGAGCTGCGAACCGACTTTCTTGCCCTTGAGATCGGCCAGCGATTTGATGCCGGATTTCACGCCGACGACAACGGCAAGCGTTTTTGCGCCATAGAGAGCCAGTCCGATCGCCTCCATATCGCCCTTGGCCGCGCCGATGATGAAGGGCGTGGCACCGACGACGCCCACGTCGACGCGGCCCGAGATCATGGCGTTGCGCGCGTCCTTGCCGCTGCTGAACTGAAAGACCTTGACGTCGGCGCCCGCTTTCTTGAACAGGCCTTGGGACTCCGCGATCATGCCGATCGTGCCCCAGGACGTGGTCTGGTAGCCGAAATTGATCGTCGCTGCCGCATGCGCGCGCATGTCGACAGGCAGTGTTGCCGCGGCGAGCGCGCCGCCGACAAGCGTCAAGAAGTCGCGTCGTGGCAGAGTGAATTTAGTCATCGTTCCCTCCTGTTTTTGCAATTGCCTTTCTTACAGTCGTACTCCGTTGCCTTGCTCCCAAAGCCGGGCCACTTCGGTTTGATCAACGTCGCCGCCAAATGTGGCCTCGGCTGTGTCCCAGATTTCACTGACGCGATCGGCGAGCGGGGTAATGGCGCCGATCGAATGCCCGAACTTGGCGGCGATCGCCACATCCTTAGCAATCGAGCCGAGCGCCATGCCGGTCGCGAATTTGTGGGTGAGCACCTGCGGGATCACCTTCTTCTCCAGCGGGTGCTGGCGGCCGGCGCACATGTGCACCAGCGCATCGGCCATGATCGCGCTGTCGAGACCGAACTTGCGCCCGATGGCGAGCGCCTCGATCAGATTGATCAGCGCGCCGGCATTGACGTAGTTGGCAAGCGTCTTGAGCACATGGCCGGAGCTGAGCGCGCCGCAGCGGAATACCTGCCGGCCGAGCGCCGAAAATACCGGCATGCAGCGCTCGATATCGGCGTCGCTGCCGCCTGCCATGATGTCGAGGGTGGCGTCCTTGGCGAAGACTACGCCGCCCATCACCGGCGCATCGACGTAAGCGACGCCGCGCGCGGCCAGCATCATGCCGATCTCGATCGTGGCGCGCGGGTCGGACGTGCCCATGTCGATGACGGTCGCACCTTCCGCCAGCGCCGCGGCGAGACCGCCCTCTCCCACCACCACCTCACGCACGGCCGCGTCGTTCGGCAGCATACAGATTACAGCATCAGCGCCGCGCCCAGCATCGGCAAGGTTTGCCGCGACCCGGCCGCCATGGGCGGCGGCGAAGGCAGCCGCGACTTCCGGCTGGCGATCGAACAGCGCCAGCCCGAAGCCCTTGGCCGCCAGTTGCGTCGCCATCGGCGCGCCCATATGGCCGAGCCCGACGAAGGCGATGGTCTTGATCGGTGTCATACGATCCCGCTTTCGCCGGTTAAGCCTTCATCGCTTCCTGCATCAGGTCGGTGTTGAGCAGCTTGCCCCAATCCGGCACCGCCGCGATCGCCTTCTGCTGCATCAACGTCTTCGATTTCATCTTCCAGATAGGCGCGCAAGCCGGGCTTGTAGGTCGGCGTGACGTCCAACTTCGACAACATGCGCTTGATGACCGCGTCGCTGACTTTGAAGCCTTCCGCCTTGAAGAACCCCAAAACGATCGCCGCGGCTTCGGCCTGATTGGAATTTAACAGCTTGACGCCTTCGAGCCAGGCACGCAGCACGGCCACCACCGCCGGACGCTTCTTGTCGATCGCCGACCGATTGGCCGCCAGGACCACCGGCAAAATATCGAAGCCGGAATAGTCCACCAGCGAGACGCCGATGCCGTCGACCTCGGCCAGCGAGGGGAACGGCTCGACGCCGGCGAAGGCATCGACCGACCCCGCCACCAAGGCGGCAATGTGGTTCTGGTGCGGAATATTGACGACGTGGACATCGCTCTTGCTCAGGCCGAACTTCGGCAGGATTTTCTCCTGAAATACGTGATCGGTGGCCGAACCGAGCTTGGACGCAATGCGCTTGCCCTTGAGGTCGGCGACCGACTTGATGCCCTTGTCCTTGGCGGCCACGATCGAGTCGGTCTTGCCCGCATACATCGACATGCCGATCGCCAGCATGTCGCCTTTCGCCGCGCCGATCACGAACGGCGTTGAGCCGATGACGCCGACGTCGATCCGCCCTCCCACCATGGCGTCGCGCGTAGTCTTGCCTCCGTCGAACTTGTGGATGGTGACGTTGCCGCCCGTTTTCTTGAACAGACCCTTCGACTCCACCAGCATCCCGATCGTGCCCCAAGAGGTGGTCTGATAACCACAATTGAGCGGCGCCAATTCGGCGTGCGCGGACATGGCGCCGGGCAGCGCCGCTGCAGCGAGCGCGCCGCTGGCGAGTGTCAGGAAGTTACGTCGGGGCAGAGTGAACTTGGTCATGGTTTCCTCTCGATTTAAACGTTTGTGGTTTTCTTTTTGCTGTTCATTCCAAGATCGGTATCGCTTCGTTTTTCGTTAGTGTGAACGCAAGTGACGCATGATCTCACGCTGACAAGCCACGAACGGCTCGCTCAGCGGATCGCGCGGGCGCGGCAGGTCGAGCGTAAGCTCGGCTTTCACGGTTCCGGGATGCGCGTTGAGCACGATCACCTTGTCGCCGAGATAAACCGCCTCGGCGACGTTATGGGTGATGTAAACGATGGTCTTCTTGGTCTTCTGCCAAACGTCGGTCAGTAGCTGCTGCATGTCGTCGCGCGTCATGGCGTCGAGCGCGGCGAACGGCTCGTCCATCAGCAGCACTTGCGGGTTGTAGGCGAGCGAACGGGCGATGGCGACACGCTGCTGCATGCCGCCGGAGAGCTGGTGCGGAAACGAGTCGGCGGATTTTTCCAGGCCGACGAGGCGCAGGAATTCGAGTGCGGTCTTCTCGCGCGCCGCCTTGTCCACTTTGCGCATTTCCAGGCCGAACTCGACATTGTGCTTGGCGGTGCGCCACGGAAATAGTTGCGCGAAATCCTGGAACACGACGCCACGGTTCTGCCGGTTACTGTCGAGCGGCGCGTCGCCGATTCGGATTTCGCCGCTGGTCGGCCGCAGCAGCCCGGCGAGGATGTTGAGGATGGTGGTCTTGCCGCAGCCGCTCGGGCCGAGCAGACACAAGAACTCGGATTGGCGGACGGAGAAATTGATGTCCTTGATCGCCAGCACGCGGCCTTTGTCGACCTGATATTCGAAGGTCACATTCTTGACTTCGATCTGATCCGCCACGTCGTCCACCTTATCGCCCGCCGGCGGCGATGCGCCGCATGTTGCGGCCTGCGCCAAGCTCGGCCCGCGCCGCTTCGATGATTCCGTTTAATTGCACCGCGCGGCTGCCTTCGTGCGTCGATTTGAGCGCGGCATAGACCGCCGCCACCGCCTGGCAGCCATTGGCCGCCGACAATTCGCAATCGCCGCCGTTCGCCACGTGATCAGCGAACAATTCAAGCTCGTCGCGAAACATGTTGCCCGCCGGCACGGCAAGCGCTTGCCGGTCAGCCGGGCCCTTGCCGCGCGCCTGCAGATAAAGCGTCGCGTTCTCGTGCAGGCGTTCCGGGCTCGGCCAAAAAGTCTGGTCGATGTCGTAGAACATCAGCGCCGCGGCGCCGGTCGCGCGCACATTGAACGTGCCGGGGCTGGTCCAGCTCGAGATCACGGTGCCGCGCTTGCCGTCCGCGAAGTGCACGGTGACGATCCACTGATCCTCGACCTCGGCACCCACCGGCGAATGGCGTGCGGCGCTCGCGCTCACCGCCGCGATATCGCCGCCGAGAAAACGTAGCGTGTCGAATTGGTGCACGCCCAGTTGGCTGAGCGGGCCGCCCGGCGCCGACTTCTGGTACCAGCGCCAATCCTGCGGTGTCAGACGCAGGCCGCGGTCATTGGAGAAATTAGCCTCGATCTGGCTCACTTTGCCGAGCTTACCGCTAACGATTGCCTGCCGGATGGCGCGCACGCCGGTCAGCAGCCGCGCGCAATGCCCAACCACAATCCGCACACCGTGGGCGCCTTCGAGCGCGGCGATACGAAGCGCGTCGGTCATGGTGTTGGCGATCGGCTTCTCGATATAGACGTGCTTTCCGGCCGCCGCCGCGCGGCGCGCGAATTCGAAATGCAATTCGTTTGGCAGCGCCAGCACGACGGCGGCGATATCCTTGTCGGCCAGCGCGCTATCGATATCGCGCGCCGGAATGCCGGTATCGTGCGAGAACGCCGCAAGCCGCTCGGCGTTGCGGCCAACACAGCAGGTGAATTCGATTTTGTCGGAGCTGCCGGCAGCCTTGGCCAGCACCCTCCCCCAGGCGCCGACGCCGACCAACGCGGTGTTGAGGCGCGCCATCATTCGCCTCCCGTGCCGGTGACGCTGGTGCCGCCGCAGACGTAAATCGATTGCCCGGTGATGAAGCCGCTGTCACGGTCGAGCAGGAAAGCCACCATGCGGGCGACGTCCTGCGGCGTACCGAGACGCTTGACCAGCACCTTGTCGATCACCGTCTGCCGTTTCACCGAGCCCGGCGGATGGCCGCGGTTGAAATGCGTGGTCTCCACCGGCCCGGGCATCACGGAATTGACCGTGATGCCGTCGGCACCGGTCTCGATCGCCACCACGCGCGTCATGCCTTCGAGCCCGGCCTTGGCGCTGGCGTAGACGATGCGCTCGGATTTGCCGAGGATCGCGCGCGAGGAAATGTTGACGATGCGGCCGAACTTTGCGCGCCGCATGCCGGGCACGAAGCTCTGGATCAGCACCATGGCGGCGCCGAGCGTGATGGTCGTGACGTAATTCAATTCCTCGACCGTGGCCTTCTCCAGCGGGTTGGGCGCGTTCTCGCCGGCATTGTTGACCAGGTAACGCACCGGAAATTCGGCCGCGACGTCATTGGCGACTTTGCGCGTCGCCGCCAGATCGGTGAGATCGATCGGACGAAAATGCAGTTTCGCGTGCTTGAGCTTGGGCGCGCTGCGCTGGAGCGCGACCACGAGCACGTCGCGTTTGAGCAGTGCCGCGGCAATAGCTTCGCCGATGCCGGAACTGGCGCCCGTAACCACTGCTGTATCCGCCGTTGCCATGCGCGACCCTTTCAAGGTCCGCGGGTTCTAGAGATAGTCGATGATCTTCCAGCTTCCCGGCTGGGCGTTGACCACGTTCTTCGATGGGCCGCCCGGACGCCGGTCGGCATAGACTTTGCCTTCCTTCATCACCAGCTGGATGTTCTTCTTTTCCTGCAAGCAGGCGATGTCGGCGACCGGATCGCCATTCACCGCCACGATGTCGGCAAGCTTGCCGGATTCCAGGCTGCCGAGATCTTTGTCCATCTTGAGCGCTTTGGCGGCGTTGATAGTCGCGGTCTGCAGCGCATGCATCGGCTTCATGCCGAGCTTGACGTAAATCGCGAGCTCCGATGCGTTGGTCCCCATCTCGGGATCGAAGCCCATGTCGGTGCCCATGGCGATGTTGATGCCGGCTTTGACCATTTTCTGGAAGGTGTCGAAGCAGAACGGCTGCAGCTTCTTCATCTTGTCGGTGACGAATTTCGAGGTGCCGATGCTCTTGCGGATTTCGATGGCGTGATCGGTGCGGTGCGCCAGGGTCGGCGTCATCCAGGTGCCGCTTTCCTTGATCATGCCGATGGTTTCGTCGTCGGAGAACACCATGTGCTCGATGGTGTCGACGCCGGCTTTGAGCGCCATACGCTGACCCGCCGGCGTGAAACAGTGCACGGCGCACGGCTTGTGGAAGGCGTGCGCCTCGTCCACCACGGCGTCGAGTTCCTCCTGCGTCATGTTGCGGATGTCGGGTTCTTCCTTATCGGTGCCGCCGCCGCCGGTGGTGCAAGTCTTGATCACGTCGCAGCCGGCCAACAAATTGGTGCGCGCGAGCTTGCGCAGCTCCCAGGGTCCGTCGGCGGTCTGGAAGCCGAGGCGCACCGCGGCACGCGGCTGGATCAGCGCCAGATGCGAGCCGGTGATGGTGGTAAAGGCCGCGATCAGCATGCGCGGGCCTTCCAGAATGCCGGCATCGAAGGCATCGCGGATGGCACAGGCTTCCGCCACCAAGAGGCCGCGCTGCGAATTGAGGCCAAGATCGCGCAGCGTGGTGAAGCCCATGTCGAAGCAGAGCTGGGCATGGAACACGCCGTACATCTGTTGCAGCTCGGGCGTGATCTCCCACTGCGCGACGCGGTGATTGTGGAAGGTCAGGCAGTTGAACATCATCGTGTGCAGATGAATGTCCATCATGCCGGGAATGAGCGTGCAGCCGCCGCAGTCGATCACCTCGGCGCCCTGCGGGATTTTGATCGTTTCCTTGGTGCCGATCTTGTCGATGCGCTTGCCCTTGAGCACGATCACGGGGTCCTTGCGCGCGGCAGCGCCGGTGCAGTCAATCATGCTGGCGGCGGTGATGTATTTAACCGCGCCCGATTCGGCGCCGGCTTCGGCTGCTGTTGTCATCGGAACTCCAACTCGCTGTTTTGATTCTGGGTAGCGGCATCGTCAGCATGCGACGACGTGCGGAATAGCTGGATGGTGTCGCGGAACGACGCGTAGGTTTCCGGATTGATGGTCATGTTGCGGGCGGCGCGCCCCGCCTCGAAGCGGAACGTCGCGAAGGTCCGGCGGATGTCGTATGCGTCGATGCCGCGCGTGATAAATACGAGCCGCGAGCGGCGGTCGTCGCCTTCCGGCCAATCATCGAGCGCGACCGGCTCGCTGACGATGGTCTGCACCGCCTGCACCGCGTAGGGCCGGCCTTCCACGTTGACGATTCCTTTGACCCGCAACAGTCCAGCGCCGCGGAAGCCGGCCAGTAGGTTCATCCACAGCACAAAGCCCGGCAGTGTGATTTCTTCGTTATAGGTCAGCGCGAATGTGGAAATCGCGGGATCGGCCGACGCCGGCGCGACCATGGCGGCATAGGAAGCGTCGTTGAGCCAGCCGCGCGCCGCATCGCTGCGGCCGGCAAGATCGAAACCGGCGCCGTCGAGGATTTGCGCGGCGCTGACGTCGCCCTGGATGACTTGCAATTGCCGCGCGCCGGGATTGATGGCCGTCAGTTCTGCACTCAGCGCCTCTAATTGTGTAGCGTCGGCCAGATCGCTCTTGCTGATGACAACGGTGTCGGCCACCGCCGCCTGCTTTACCGATTCATGACCGCGGGTCAGGTGTTCGGCGCCGTGCACGCCGTCGGCCACGGCGACCACGGATTTCAATTCAAAGCGTTCGCTGACATCGCGATCGGTCAACAGGATCTGGATCACCGGCACGGGATCGGCGAGCCCCGACATTTCGATCAACACGCAATCGAAAGCGCGTGCGGGATCGCGCTCGCGCTTGGCATTAAGATCAAGCAGGCTGGAGGCCACTTCCTCATGGACGTGGCCGCACAGGCAGCCGGCATCGACGATACGCATGCGGACGCGCGGCGCCTGCACCAGCACATGATCGATGCTCACTTCGCCGTATTCGTTGACCACCACGGCGGCGCGCGCGAAGGCGTCCGTCTTCAGCAGACGGTTGAGCAAAGTGGTCTTGCCGCTGCCAAGAAAGCCTGTGATCAGCAGCACAGGTACGCGCGGCGCCTGCGCCTCTAACGCGGACAAGGACGTCCTCCCGTGGCGCTCGCTCTTGTGAAACAGGCGAGCAGCGCGGGAAGCCTAGACCGCCAAATGAATAGATCAAGAATATTCTGACTATCGCTGCGATAGACAATGTCTATATGGCCCGCGTGACCGAACGCGTCGACCGCGGCGCAGATTTCGCCTTTTCGCCGTAGGCCGCTTTGACCATTTCAGCCATACGCTGGGCCGCCGCCGAGCGGTGGCCGTTGCGCCGCCACAAAATGCCGACCGTGCGCTTGGGCGCCGGATCGGTGAGCCGCACGCTCTGCAGGCCACTGGGCTCGACAATGGCGCCGGCCGACAGCACGCTGGCGAGGCCGGAATTACGGATCGTCGCCAGGATCGGCTCAATCGCATTCATCTCCAGCACCACATGCGCACGCAAGTTGCTGTCGGCGAAAAAGCGATCGACGAACTGGCGCGCGCCGAATTCCGGCGTCAACAGAACCAGCGGCAGCTTGGCAAGCTCACGCATCGGCATCGATTTGCGCCCGGCCAGCGGGTGCTTTGAGCCGACCACCAGCACGAGCTCCTCGTCGAACAACCGCTCGGCGACGATCTGCTCGTTGTCGCCCGCGACATAGGCCACCGCCATGTCGAGCTCGGCGTTGATCAGGTCGCGCTCCATGTCGATGCGCGGCACCAGCCGCGCGGTCACATGCACGCCCGGATAGCGCAGCGCGAACTCCGACATGATCGGCGGCAGCATCGAGTGCGAGAAGGAATGAAACACCGCCATGCGCAGCGTACCACGCATCAAGCCTTCAAGCTCGGAAACGGCGAGCGCGCTCGCGTCGATTTCCTTCAGAATACGCTCGCAATAGGGCTTGAACAATTTGCCGGCCGCGGTGAGCTCGACCTCTTTGCCGCCGCGCTCAAGCAAGACCGTGCCAATCATTCGCTCCAACTGCTTCACCTGATGCGACAGCGTCGGCTGCGTCACGTGCAGCTTTTCCGCGGCGCGCGTAAAGCTGCGCACGTCGGCAACGGCAAGAAAATAACGCAGATGGCGCAGTTCCATTGCGACGCTCTCTAGAATTGAACCGATCTCAAACGTATTCAAAATATATTCGTGTGCCGCTCGCCACGTTTCCAATGCGAATATCTCATCAGTGGTAAGATCGCGCGCCTCTCTGAATGCATTTCCAGCACGATTGACGAGTCCCTTGGAGCCCCATGGCGGGCGTTCTTTGGGCGCGCCGTTTTTCACAATACACACCGCTGCCGTTGGATAGTCGAAAACATCAAGCGATCCCTGAAGTACTTGAGCAACAGAGACAGTAATTTACATTTTCTATCGGAGAATGTTGGACTATACTCCTATAGCGATAGATCGCAAATGGATAGTTTGGTCAAGTTAAACCAACTTGTCCTCGTTCTCGCTGTCCTGCGCCAAATACACGATCGTTAGCATCCTCGCGAAAAGGACGGAGCGAGACTTCTCAGGCATAGTATTAAAAGCCGTATCGATAAACGGCTCCACCAATTCTATTCCGTCAGCTTTCCAAAGACGCCAGCAGCATTCCATAAACTGTCTTTCAGCTAGGTCACCACCGACAGCCAAAATTGGTTCGAGCTCTTTCATTGTCAATTCGAGCGACCGACTAAGCTCCGCGTCTACGGCATTTTTCACGAACATGATCCTTGCACTCACTATAGTTAGTTTAATGCGAAGCGATAAGGTTCCAGATCAATCAATTTTTCAATCTTAGATAGATTGAGCTTTAGCGAACCATTGAAGAACTGCCAGAAGGTTGGGAGTCAGGATCGCTTCTCGTCGTGGCAATCCCACTGACTTTGCCCAAACGATTTATCCAGCAAAAGTTGGCTAAGCTCGTAGCGCAATATAACAAGCGTAAGCGTGGACAACGCACATTCAAGGAGAGCCACGCTCTTTATCCTATTGCTAATCAATTCGAATGGTTTAGCCTTAAACGGATGTTAGAGATATACGATCTGCGTAAATCGCAGCCTGAATTAACACTTTGGGAGATCGGGCAGCATTTCAATCTTGGTGAAGCGCTCACTCAGCATGAGCTTAAAGCTGGACGCGGGAGAGCCGATAATACGGCAGTCAATAAAAAGAACGTGTCAGCGGTAGCGGCGTCGAAGAAGCTTACGCTAGCGAAGAACATCATCGACGGGGTCGGACGCGGCAAATTTCCTGTCTTCGCGAAGAGTAAGTGAGACGACGGCTAAACCACCATCCCCGCCAAATGCGGCTTCGTATCTGCGCGCGCCGTGATAAACGCAGCTAGATTCGCTTCACTCGCCTTGAATCCATTGTCCGACAGCCGCCCGCGAAATAGCTCGTAACGTAGCCAAACGCGGTAGGTGTTGACGATATCCGTTTCGCAGTAATCAGCGATTTCCTGAATTCGTCCGTCACGGAAATATGCGTAAACTTCACTCCCATCGATGGCATCGGGTTTACCTGGTAACCCCATCACGCGACATATCTCGTGCAAGGTCGCTTTTGCTTGCGGGCTAAACGAAGAGAGAACGTCACAGAGGTCGATGGCGTCGTCGGTGTACCGATTATAGTACGATCGTGCGGACAACCCTGGTGCTGCGATGCTGTGTGTCAACGCTCGATATCGTAGGACCGGAAGATCAAAGCTATTTCCGTTGAACGTGACCAGTTGCGGCTTTAGCTCGGCAATCTTATCGGCAAACGACGCGATCAGCTCTTTCTCAGTGCGCTCACCTACATGCGGCGCCCCTATGGCATCGACGACCCAATAGTCATCGTCTCGGTAGGCGATCAGCGCACCAATGCAGGCAATCGAGTGGTAGATGTGCTTGGGAAACTTGTCCCCCATCGCCTCGCGAATTTCGTCATCGCTTTTGCCCTCAAGATCATTGGCAACGGCAAAGCCCTTTAAATCGGGCACTGTTTCGAGGTCCCAGACGATGACCTGGGCTGTCATTACAAGATCCTCGCGAATGCTGCGATGCGGTATTGATTATTGGAAGTTATTCGCTGCATGCCACCGAGCCGCCATCATCCCGATACATTCCTTCAGTATTCTAAACCTCAATAAGAAACTCCAACGATTTAGCCAGGGAGGTCGCCATGAAATCGAAGGCGTCAAGCTCCAGCTTTGGTACGACCTGCAACAAGTGCGGCAATTCACTGATCGCTCCTGAGTGTTCGGAATTCTATAGTGAGGAGCGGCTCGTCCTCAATCTGTGGTCCTGCTTAAAATGCGGTAATGAGTTTGAAACCGAGGCGCGGGTATCAGCGGACGCCAAGTCGGAAATTGATCGCGAAGTATTGGAAACGTTCTTTCCGTCACTATTAGTTGCGTAAGTTGGTGACGCGGGGGGAATGGGGAGCGACAACGCCAGAAGTCGTTGCGCTCCCCTACCCCAATGCCTTCTTAAGCCGCCGTTTTCTTCGGCGCGCCCTGCTTGCTGGTCTGAGCCAACTGCGCATCAAGTTCGCCAGCGCGGATCGCCGCAATCAGCGTGTCTATACCGACGGCAACTTATCGAGTGACGGCACCGCTATTGCTGGCTTCCCCTTCTCAAACTCGATTGGCTTCAACCCGCTTTTCACGAACAACGCAAACGAGCCGTTCGGGGCTTGTCGCCACCACAGCGGAACTCGTTGCTGATTTTCGACGGCAGTCCTTACGCCGTCCTTCTTCACCCAGTTTTTGACGGTTCGGGTGTAGTTCGGGTCTTTCAGGATGAGCTTTTGCTCTTCGAGACGCGCAATGACTCTGGCGCGGCGATCAAGCGTTGGGTTGCCGCAAGGTGTTGGGATAGTGGTGAATGTCAGGGATTTTAGAGCGGTCATTTCATCCTCCATCAGTTGATCGAGGATATGGGATTATTATCCTTTACCGGAAAATTGCAAGGGAAGTTTAAGCCACAGAAATATTTAACGGCAAATGAGCTGGCTTAGCTCCTCAACCGACAACCAAGGTCGCCGTGTATGCACGATGCGATGGCAATTGGAGCATAGAAGCACGAGATCTTCGAGCCGCGTCTTCTCGCCTGGCGTAAGAGTATGAACTGGCTTGATGTGATGCGCTTCAATAAATCCCTTACCGCGCTCGCCATACCTGACTTCAAAATCAAACGAACATGCCTCGCATTTGAGGTGACCATTTGATTTCAGTACAGATGATTTCTTTTTCTCAATTAATTCACGGCTGCGTTCGCGGCTTCGATGAACCCGAGTAAGAATCCGCCCTTCTTCGGCTTCAGCAAATTCTTCGTCTTCTTCTTCAGACGCCTCTGGGATTTCTCCCTTTTTTACAATGAGCCAAATTGCGTTAGCTGTTTCAGCGAGCTTGGCAGGATCGATGGCAAAATCATGCCAAACATCCTCTTCCAGCTTTCCGCCTCGTTGAAGTCCTTTCTTGCCTTGTGAAATATAGGTGGGATCAAAACGTCTGAAATTCATCACCTTCATGTAGACGCCGTTTGGATTTGCGAAAATCAGATTTACGATTGGCAATCTGCACACCCATCTTGTTCAGAAACTCGGATAGCTCCACAACGCTTTTACTGGTTTTGCCTGGCGGATTGCCCTTGAACCGAACATATAGATCGAGCGTTAGTATTAGCTCATCGCGTGACCAGGTCGGATTTCTGGCTTGCTGTGTTTCAGGCATTCATCTGGTCCATTCTCTCAGCGCCCCTGGGTCAGAAGAGCCAGATTGAAGTCAACTCTTAGTTTCACTGTCCTGCGCCAAATACACAATCGTTAGCATCCTCGCGAAAAGGACGGAGCGTGATTTTTCAGGCATAATATTAAAAGCCGCATCAATAAACGGCTCCACCAATTCTATTCCGTCCGCTTTCCAAAGACGCCAGCAGCATTCCATAAACTGTCTTTCAGCTGGATCACCACCGACAGCTAAAATTGGCTCGAGCTCTTTCATTGTCAATCCGAGCGAACGACTAAGCGCCGCATCTACGGTATTTTTCACGAGCATGATCTTCTGCACTCACTTCTTCTCTTCGCCAGCCAATGCTTTTCTAACATCCGAAAGCGAAACTCCGAATTGCCGAGATATCCGTGACGGTGTGACGCCAGCTTTGAAGGCGGCGCGGATAGCATTCAATTTTCCCAGAGCCAAAGGGGGCGAGACTTCCGTAATCCGCTTCTTACGGGACGGCTCATCTGACACGGAAAGCTTCTTGCCACCCCTCGCCTGCTGCTCCGCGAGAACTGCTGCCAACAGACGGTTTAGCTGGTCATCATCTAGGTGCCTGATGGCGCTCGGTAGGTTGGTTGGCAGCGCATATGATGGCGATGCAGCGGCTGCAGGTCCGTCAGTAGACAGTGGTGGTTTTGGTTCGCTTGCTGAAGGCGATGATGTTTCTGGCGGCTGTTGCGCCGTCGAGAACAGATCAGGCTTTGTCGAGCCACCATTGCCCATACGGCAATGATGCCGCCCCTGGCGATCCGCAGCAACAGGAACAAGAAGCTGCGCTCTACAAACGAGCGCAGATCATTGGATGATCAATAAAAACTGACCCCAGACGGGGGGAACCGCTGGGGTCAATCTCGGCTGGACACTGGGCTGGGGGGCGTTTGCGTCCAGCTTTATATATTCCAAATAAGGCGCACCCGCCTGCGTTTCAAGTTGCGTGGCAGTTCTACCCAAACGCTTCACGCGAATTTGAAAACTCGGTCAGCAATGCTGTCTGATCGAGGTCAAAGACGGCGGTTTTGTTTCTGTGTATTTGTCTGCTGACTTGTTCGCGGGAGCTGCGCCGCTACTTGCAACATATTTGGAAAGTCACATCTAAAGTCAATGGCTAGCGCTCGTCGATGCGGCGCTCGGTTTTCACATTTTGAACGCAGCCCAGGAGACGCACATGGGGAAGAACAATAAACCTTCCAAAGGGAAGAACAATAAACATTCCAAAAATAATGAACATTCCAAAGAACGATCTAAAAATGTACGTGCGATCGCGGGGCAGACAATAGATCAAGCTCGCGGAGCAATGGAGAATTATTTAAATTTCTTTCAAAAAGGTATCTCAGCATCGCCTTGGGCGAGTACTGCGCTAAGCAAGAAAGTATCAGATTACGCTCAAAACAATGTCGAGACCTCTTTTAGGTTTGCACAAAAGCTAACCCAAGCGAGGGATTTGCAAGACGTGATGCGAATCCAAGCAGAGTATTTTCAAACACAACTTAAATCGATGACCGAGCAGGCGAAAGATTTCGGCGAAACGACGGCGAAAGCGGCGGGGATGCGTTAAACTGTTAGCTTAGAAAGCCAGCTATCCAATAAAATGAAGATGCATCATGGATAGACGCCTGCACTAACTTTTATATGTAGTCACCGATAATCTGCGCCGCCATCTTTCGAGATCACGGCAACGCTCATATCAGCGACGATTGCCAATATTTTTGTCAAAAATCCAAGCCGCTCTCATGGAAAGCTTGGTCAAAAACGACTTGTCAGTTCGCCAAAATAAAAATAGCTAGTTAAGCGCATTCAACCTGTCGTAAACGGCGCTCATCGTCAGGCTGTAGGTGAATAACATCACGAACATCAGCATAGCGGGCTTGACCCCCAAACCTAGTCCGACCGCAAACACGCCGTCACCAATGAGTGGAAAAAATCCGAGCCCCATCGCAAGCCATGCGAAAACTCCAAAAAAAATGCCCTTATCAATGAAATTACTTCCAGGGAGTTGGCGATAGACCTTACCGAATACAAAACCCACGAACAGAGCGCCTGAGATAAAGGGGATTGCCCACTCGACCCCACCAATTCTAATTCCACCGACAGCGAAGTTTAGAACGCGCTGGACATCATCATATGGCTGAAACTCGGGGACAATGCCGAAGAAATTCCTGACAGCCATCAGCGCCCAATGCACAAGTGAGCCACACAGCCCAGCGATTAGCGAATTTCGTAATTTGGGCGGGAAACGATACTCCATTAGGAGACGCCTCCGCCACCTATCGCGAGGCGCAAATCACTCAGGCACTTCCACCAGCGTCCGCGTTCTTTCTTTTGCGCCACACACGACCACCTGGATTTGCGGAAATTTCTTCTTAAGCTCCAGACCTGCCTTCATTGCTTCATCTGAAGCCTTGTATTCTGATTTTACTTTTCCATCGATCTCAAGGAAATAGCCTTCGGACGGAATAAGATTAGCTGACGGATTTTTCGGTCTGGTCGCGGCAACTTCGGCTGATGGATTTTTCGGTTTCCTCACAATAATATTCGCCAACGGATCTTTTGATTTCTTTGTATCGCTGGTCACCTGTCGCCTCTTCTAAATGTTGTGAATTACTAATCTCGTTGTGGTTGGCGGATTTTTTTGGTCGCGCCGCATAGGCGGTAAACGGCGGTCAACGCAAGCCATAGCATTCTTTGTTCCGTAGCGCGCTTTTACCGCATTTTGGATAAGTGACGACGAAGTCCACAATTATAGCATAGATTTGTTTATCGTCACCGAAAGCATCGCTTTCGCGTACCAATCATCTGATTTGAGAATGATCCGACGTCTTAACGTGCCGCGCCTGATACTGTTTGGTGTCTTGCGATGGGAGTTGCGCGATTTACGTTCTCGCTTCGGTCCTTCCTCGCGCTTCACAACAGAAAAATATCTTTTGCCACCGCGCACGGACCCCCCCTTACTAAACGACGACGCTTCGCTAGCCGCCCCAGTGCTTATCGAAACAGCTGGAAGCTGAAGCGTCAATTGGGGGTGGCATTGCTCAATCGATACTTGTTCGAAATGAAACGGCGACTGTTGGAATGCAGCGACGATTTTTTTCTAGGCTCCGCGATCCAAAAAATTACACAAAATAATTTTATAGGTGTTTATAGTTTTTTCGGCGTCGAGCGCGAAGAATCCAAATCCTTATAACTATTTGATTTATTGAGAGTATTTGGTGGGCGCACAAGGACTCGAACCTTGGACCCGCTGATTAAGAGTCAGATTGTTTTCATGAGGCATCAATAGCTTAGATTCAAACTGCAGCTATTTCATGCCATTCCAAATCAAAGGGTTACGACCTAAATGCAAACCGGATTTCTGTCGCCGCGCTGATTGGACACCAACCTCCAACCAGACCGTTATGACGAGCGTGGTTTAGGGAAAATCCCGTAAATCCTAGTGAATCTGATGACGATCGATGACGTTTGTTCGTGTTCGGTTAAGGTGATTTATTGGCGAAACGTTGGCCGTTCGCCGCGAGATGCGCCGCGCTCCCAAAGCGGATTCTCGATACTCATCCGCCGGATCAATGCGCGGAGGTCCGCTTCGATCCGCGGCCGCCCTCCCCCCCAATGTGATTTCCAACACCAGTAAACGAAAGCCCGCCCGATGCCACCGCACGAGTGTTTCAGGTTGGATGATCGTGACGACCTGCAGGACCGACGGAAACCATCGATACAGCTGGATCGGGACCGAGCAGTAGTTGTTCGTGAGCCGAACGCGGCCGGGCACCTTGCGCCGCAGAACAATCAGCTAATGTCGGAGCACGGCATTCTCTGCCTCAAGCCAGCTTTTCGACTTTAATGGCGAAGTTAAAACGGCCAGGACAAAGCGGAACGAGTCCGAACATGACCCGCAGACGTTCAGGTCATTCCTTCGGCTAATCAATGCGGATAAGGTTTTCGGTACACACACGAACTCTCCAACGCAGCGATCGACCAGCGACTATCCGTTTCAGGTCGTGCTGCCGGCCGATTAGGTCGCGGGGAAGAACCACGAGGTGGTGATGGCGGCCTGCCTCGCGATGCGCGGGCGTTCTAAGCAAACGTAAATGTCACTCAAAACTTGTAGTTGACTATGCCGCGGACAATGTCGCCCGCGAAGTCCGAATTCGCCGTCATAGTCGCGCCTCCGGCGACCGGGTTGGCCGACACAGCAGTGGTCGAAATGCTTCCAAGATCGAAGTGGAGATACTCGACCCCGAAAGTCCAATGCTGCGTCACTCCAACTTCAATGCCTGCGCCTGCGGCCCAACCAACCCTAACGCTGGAGCCCGTTCCGGCCCAAATAAGCGGTGGAACGCAAGTCGGAGCAATATTGAGAACAATAGCAGTCTAGGTAGGATTTCACGTGTCCGTGCGCTAAGCAAGGCCGCCGGTCCCGTACAACAGCCAATTGTTGTATACATAACCTACGCGTCCGCGCACCGTTCCAAACCAATCGATCTTCGATGTATTCGATTGGATGGAAGTTGCGGCGCCGGTGATGGGGATGACCGTGGTACTCGCCGATCCACGCATGCCGGACGCTTGAATATCGGCCACCAAACCCAAAACCCAGGACGCAGTCTGCCAATTGTAACCGATCTGCGCGCCGCCAACAATTCCATCCGGCTTCACACCGGGAAGAACATTGGCGCGGTAGAGGACAGTGAAATAAGCTGCCAAGCCCGCCACCCCGCCCGGGTCGGTGAACAAATCCCAGAGGTCTCCGGTGTTTCGGCCCCATCCGTAGCCAGCGTTTCCGCCGACGTACCAGCCAGTCCAATTGTACGCCATCACTGGCGCTGTGGCCGCCTTCATCGGCAGGTCAGCCGCAAAACCTCGCGTAGCCACCAAGCTGGCGACCGCGGCAATAGCAACAGTCACTCTACGCACGTGAGCCCCCAAAAAAATCAATGTCGTCCCTCAAAAACGAAGCTTAATCTTCTTGCTAGAGGGAACAAGCATTATGAGAAAAAGGACCCGGTAGCCCTGTAAAATGTGACTTTTTTGCCACGGCTCAAGGGATGCGGAATTTCGGCGTGGAATAGAAGGTGCCGGGCCGCCGCCCTTGATCGACGGCCTGGCACCCTACCATCAGCGTATCTCGTGTCGGCCTGCCGCGCAAAGTCGAACTGGCGCAGGCGAGTAGAAAAGAAAGACCGGCGGACGCGCCTGCGTCTCAGGAGCGCGCCCGCCGGCCGGCGCGCCTCCACAAGGAGAAAAAGGGCGCCGAAAGTTCACCCAACCTGCCGAACCAAAATTCGGGCGCAGGATAATTTGCCGACGTCTGCCGCGGCGGCCGCGTGGGCGGGAGCAGCTGAAACAGCGGGCCGAAGGGCACGCCCCAGATTTTGGTCGCACGCCTTCCAGAACGCGCGCAGCTCGTCTCGCCCGTCAAGTACGCGGTCGCGCGCTGGGGGCGCTGGCGGCCGGTGTGCTCCTTGGCACAGGTTGCTTCGCGATGCGGCCGCGACGGAGCGGCCGTTGAATTTTGACGACAGCGCAGCATACATCGCGCGTGCTCGCGGCTCGGATGGCTTGTCGTTCCTTCGCTTCAAGCCGGGAACGCCGCGCTGCTCGGCCTCGTTGACGATCGCATAGATGGTGGTGCTGTCAACGTCGCCAATCGTCTTGTCGGGGCGCCAGCGGTCGCACAGGCCGCCCCGGATAGGTTCTAGGTCGACGGGGGACATGCCGAGCAGCCGGCAGGTCTCGCGCCAGCGCCGGGTCTTGTGTGCGGCGTGCTCCTCGACGTAGTTTCGCGCTGCGATGGAAAACAAGTGCTCGGCACGATCCAGTAACGCGGTGCGCCGGCCGCTGCCGCTCGGAACGGTAGTCTGCGATCACGTCGCGCCCTAGCGCGCGCTGGCGCTGAACCTCCGCTGCCAGCCGGCGCGCAGCCGCAAGCGACAGCGGTGCGCCAATCACCGGCTCGCTCGCAACCTCCTTATTGGATAGTTCGACCGGGCCAAAGTCAGCTTGCCGTGTTGGTTGCCGCTGCGGCGGAATCTTCATCGCCCACGACTTGCTGCCGGACGGCTGTCTGCACCAGGAACAGGCCGGGCGCCGCGGCGTCGTTGATCTCGATGCGTTGCGCCGCAGGTTTCAGGCGGGCCACCGCTGCTGCGGTCAGGACCTTTGTCGTCACGCCGCTCTCCCGGGTAAACTACGGGTAAACGAAAACAATCGTTATGCCCGCTTATGCGTCAGGTATAACCTAAGCTAACGAATGTGCGGAAAAGCTAGTAAAAACGGGCACGAGTGGATGGTCCGAGAGCCTAACGCAAGGTAACGCTCCCTAACGAACTACGCCACGGCCGCTATTTCCTAAACCGAAGGTCGAATCTGCGGCGGCGGCGCCAGCTTGCTTTCAAAGTGCTCTTTCTTTCATAAGTCGGCGTCGGCGCCGCGCCAATTGGACACCAACCTCCAACCGGACCGTTGTGAGCGAGCTTTCGTTCTCGGGAAAATCCCGTAAATCCTGATAAATCTGATGACGATCGATGACGTTTGTTCATGTTCCAGTTTAAGGTGATTTATTGGCGAAACGTTGGCAGTACGAATTCAGTCACACGGAAGTTGTCTCGATCTATCCAAACAGCGCCGGCGGCAATGTCCGCTCTTAGCCCGAAAGCGGACATTCTACGGCGTGGTTGGTATGCCTGCTTCGTGCCATTTGTGGACGGCTCCGAGTTGGCAAGGGCTTTCTTCACGTTTGCAACATTGGTCGGTGCAGCCATGTGTTCGGCCTTTAGATGCGGTTCACATGACCACTGGCCATCCTTCCGCGGATCAGGTCCCGGTCAAAAGGTCGCATTCGACAATGCGATGGCACTAGTGGATTGTCCTGATCGCCGGATCGACCGGCTTTGCATCCCGTATCCGGGCGGCGGCCTTAATTAGAGCAGCATCAACCGCCCGGCTGGTAGGCCCACATGTCCATAATGACGTCGCAACCCGGAATTGGCAGGGGTTGCGGCGTGCGAACGGCGCCGAACGGAATCGGCACTCCGGCAAGCATTTCTTGCCAGATCCTGAGCGCCGGATAGACCACATTGAGATCACCGACGAAATGGTGGGCGCGCACAACATTGGCAAGCGAGGTTCCGCTAGCCGCGCAGATTTCCCCAGCGGCGCCAAGAATTGCCCGCATTTGGTGCTGCACCGGTGCGCCGAGATACCTCAGCCCGGCAGAGGCGCGCGCCGCCGGGATAGCTCCCTTCGCGTCAGCCGCATACAGCGCTGACAAACAAAGAAGGTCGCCCGCGCGCACAGCCGCGGGGCCGACCGCATTGCCGCCGACGCCTCGTGGTCAATGATTTGCTTCTTGATCTTGCCACCGTCACGAACGCCGAAAATATTGATTTCAATTTTTGATTCGAGAAGCGCTAGGCCCTTTGTCGCAACAACCGTGAGCGCGCAAGGATATTCCCGAAAATGGCTATTCCAGACATCCATGAACTCAGGCAAATCATCGATGTCGGTCAGGTAAACCTGAGCCTTGATAGCGTTTCTCAGCGAGCTGCTTCCCGCCTCAAGGCCCGGCTTGAGGCGCGAGGTGATGAGAAACTCGGTTTGCAGGCGGATGTCAGTTCCGTTCCAAACCGCATTTGGAGCCCGATAAGCCGCCGGTTCTAGGCCCGTCATGGTTGCGTTGTTCGGCATCTGCCCGGCGACGAAGACATAGTCGCCACACGTCAGTGAGGCGATAAATCCAGAGTGCTGCGGGACCGGTACGCCTTCTGGTTGAGCCGCTTTCGGTCTACGGCCTTCTCCCGGCAATACCGCAAGCAACGATACGTTCATGTTCGCGCCGTCGACCAAAAGCTCCTCCATAAGAACGGAAGTGCTCGGAGGGACGTAGTCTTTGAGGAGGGCCTTGCGTGCCCGCTGGTATGGATTCACACATTCGGCGCGGGGATAATACTGGTCAACCCGGACGATATGGTGGAGATCTCCCCCTTCGGCGGCAATCAATCTGGAGAAGCGCTCAAAAAGGAAATCGCCCTCGCGGCGGTATCTTGGCGATCCACCAAGCGGCAATCCGGGAATGCCTGTCACCGTGACAGCTATCCCGTTTTCGTAATCGGTGGCCTCATGCCCGGTGAAGAAGAGCCAAGCACCACTCTCACACCCTGCGCATACACTATGTCGGTTTGACCGATGCGCACTGGCGCTATTACTTTGACGTCAGACATTCTGTCGCTCCCGGTCGATAGCTAACGGCTTACACTGTACGCCGCACCAAAGAGATGAGTAGCAGCAACTTGCAACGCCTGAATAATACAAGTTGGGACGGCCTTTCTGGTTCGTCGAACATTGCAAATGATATTTCGATGTCCCAGTATAGCCTGATCATGCCGCCTTGCATGAATAGCATTCGACGGTCGCTTCGGTCTAAATTCAACGTCGTTGGCTGCCCATACTCATGTTGGAATTCATACGGAGGCAGGCTTGTTGCAATTCGACAATGTTTGCAAAGTTTTTAAATCCACGCGCGGCATTTATGTTGCGCTGGATGGCGTCTCTCTTACGATCAATGACAGTGAATTTCACTGTTTACTCGGGCCGTCCGGCTGCGGCGAATCAACCTTACTCAACATATTGGCTGGCTTCGACCCGGTCACAAGCGGTTCGGTTACATTTGGCGGCAAGCCCATAACACGCGCGGGCCGCGAACGGGTGATGTTTTCAAGATGCCGGGTCTGCGCTGCTTCCTTGGCTGACAGTTGAAGAAAACGTTCGTTTCGGACTTTCGCGTGCGCAAGGTCCCCAAAGCGGACTGGCAAACGATAATCGAAATGAACCTTCGCAGGGTCGCGCTGGATACGCATCGCACAAAATTTCCATCTGAATTGTCGGGCGGAATGCGACAGCGGTTGCAAATTGCCCGCGCACTCGCGGTCGACCCAGCCGTCCTCTTGATGGATGAACCGTTCGCGGCGCTAGACGCACTGACGCGACGGCACATGCACGTGTCATGCTCGATATTTGGCAAAGTACCGGTAAAACTATCGTATTCGTGACCCACGATATTTCCAGAGGCGATCACACTAGCCGATCGCATCGCTGTCATGTCGGTCGGCCCGCGATCAGGAGTATACCCGCTCATCGACATTGATCTGCCACGCCCGCGCGATTTGACAAACCCGAAGGTCGCTCAGTTATTTTATGAGATCGAGGCGTTGTTGGCCCCCGATTTGCTTAGTTCGGAGGGACCTGGGCCGGTGGGGCAATCATGACAAATTCATCCGGGAGGCCGACACCATGGTAAACATGCGCGAGACCGTCGCCGACGAAGCGACAGGCGATGCGGATTACTCGCGGCGCTCGATATTTGCTCCGCGTCGGCGCGCCGGCTACGCGCAGTTTTT